>NZ_JAASQT010000001.1 GCF_011761985.1 Brevundimonas terrae
GGAAGCGATCAGGGCATGAGATGATGACACTCTGCGTCTCGATGCCCGATGCGGGTAAAACCAGCTGAGCACGTTTTTACACGGCCTCGACCCATAGGCGACATTTCATTGCCGCCGCCGACTAGTTGCGGACCAGCGCTCATGCTGACAGCTTTACGGACCACTGGAGATGTAGCCGATGATCCTTTTGCTACTGGCGCTGCTCACGACGCAATCGTCGCCCGCCCTGCCGTACAGATCACTGGATCAGGCAAATCTGCTGGCTTGTCAGGTGTCAGACGACGAATGCCTCGGTCGTGAGTTCGCACTCCGCAAGGACGCGGATCAGGGGGTTCGCAGGGCGTCGGATGCCGAACTGGGTTGCCAAGAAGGAGATCGAACCTGCCTCTCTGCAGCCTGGAAACGGGTCGATGACGATAATATCTCTCGTCTACGCTCCATTGTCACGGCTCGCGGATGGCCGCCGTTGAAGGGCGAGGCAGCGCAGGGGGCATGGTTGATCGCACAACATGCGAATCCGTCGCCCGGCAGCGCCAGCCGCGCTTTTCGCGACATGGTCCTCCCGATGGTGCTGAGCGAAGTCAGGGCTGGCCGACTGATGCCGGAAGACTATGCCCGAATGGTTGATCGAAACGCGCTTGCCCAAGGGGACCACCAACCCTTCGGCACAAACCGGCCTTGTCGCGACGGGAGGTTCGATAGGTCGAGCATCGACACGGTGGATGCAGTAGATCAGCGACGCCGCGAAATCGGAATGGACATCTTGCTGTGGGAGTCCCTTTCGCTTTTTGACAGCCTTTGCGAACGCGAAGCTTCCAGCGCCGCTGCGCAGATACTGACCGCGCCAAGCAGACCGCCGAGCCCCTGAAATTCAGATCGCGCTGTGCGAGTTTCCAATGTCCGCTTCCCACCCTTATCGGACATTGAGTGTGTCCGCCGAGGGTGGAGACCGTCCATGCTAAATAATACCACCAGTCATCGAACGTAATTACATTGCTTTTCCCTATCATGGGGTTCAGCGTTTTCGCATGAGGTATCAAGACATCGCATGGTCGGCGTTTAGGGTCCTGTTCGGGCTGTATTTCTTGCTGGCCACTGTGATGGTGCTGGTGAAATTCGGGGGGCATCACCCACCGGAAAGTGTCGCGGAGGCGGCACATTTCACACTGGCGCTCGATGCGACGGGGTTCATGACACCGCTGCTTATCGCCAGCTTCCTCGTGGCGGGGGTGGCGGTTCTGTTTAACCGGACTGCGCCCGTTGGATTGATTATCCTTGGCCCTTCTGTTCTGGTTATTGCCTGCTTCCACTGGTTTTTGACCGGCAAATATGTGTGGGGCACGATCTGGCCGGTCTGGTACCTGCTGCTCGTCTGGCGCTATTGGCCTGTCTTTGCCCGCCTGTGGGCGCGCCAGCCTGCCTGAGCGCGAATTCCGCTATCGCGCAGGATCAGGCCGTGAACGGCTTTCGCCGCAAGACGGTTCGGTCCATATCCCTGCCATGACCGATACCCTCAAGCCCAAGCGCACCAAGATTATCAAACCGCCGTTGACGATGGACCTCGAAGACCATCTGGCGGCGGTGTGGAAGGGGTATGTGTGCGGCGTGGACGAGGCCGGACGCGGGCCTTGGGCGGGGCCGGTGACGGCGGCGGCGGTGATCCTGAACCCTGACGATATTCCGGCGGGCCTGAATGACAGCAAGGCCCTGACGGAGAAGCGGCGCGAGGCGCTGATGCCGGTCATCAAGGAAAAGGCGCTGGCATGGGGGATTGGCCATGCCTCGGTGGAGGAGATCGACACCATCAATATCCTGCGGGCGACCGAGCTGGCCATGCAGCGGGCGGTGGCGGCGCTGGCGATACAGCCGGTCGGAGCGCTGATTGACGGCAACTACAAGTTCAACCTGCCGTGTCGGGTCGATACAACGGTGGGCGGTGACGGGTTGTCGCTGTCGGTGGCGGCGGCGTCCATTCTGGCCAAGACGACGCGGGATCATCTGCTGGTCGAACTGGACGGGCAGTATCCGCATTATGGCTTTGCCCGTCACAAGGGCTATGGATCGGCGGCGCACCGTGCGGCGCTGGCCGAGCACGGGCCGTGCGCGCATCACCGATCGTCCTATGCGCCGATCCGCGCCTTGCTGGCGGCCCGTGGCCTAGACCACGAAGAAGGCGCCCAATAACAGGCACAGCGTCCCGACCGCGACGGCACCGAGGAAATAGGCGCTGCGGACCCTGTCGTCTTCCGGTTTGACAACGCCCTGATCGAGGGCGTCATTTTCGGCCTCTTCGTCTTCGAACAGGTCTTGAAAAGCATACAGAGATTGCCGTGTGCGGTCGGCCCGGCACAGTTGCCGCCACTCGCTGGAATAGCGCTGGGGTCGATCAAGCCTTTCGGCAATACGGTACGCGTTGGCGGCCCGTGGGGCGCGTGTATCGCGCACAGGGCCATGGGATACTGGACGTGTCATGTGGCAGTAACGACTACCCGACATACCTGTTCCAAACAGCAGCGCTATCAATACTTAAGTCAAATCCGCGCCGCTTCGGGGTTTCAGACAATACCTGAAATATCCACCGGCTTTTCGGTCGCCACAAACAGGCGTTCGACATTGCGCAGCCTGCCGACCGCGCCGACTTTTTCGCCCTTCAGATTATGAATACCGATGCGCGCGCCGACATAACGCGGTCTTGGTATTTCCAGAACCTGAACATGGCCGTGCCCTTCCAGCAGCGCCTCCATGTCTTCCCGATCCAGATAGCCCTCGTCATTGAAGCTGACGACCAGATTAGGGGCCGAAAGACCGTCGATGACCGATTTAAGGGCGGCCTTGATCCGGGGCTTGGAGTTGAAGTCGCTTTTGCGTTCGCGCACATCCACACGCTTGCGGGCCACGCCATAGGTTTCCGGCTTGTCCCACAGGACCAGACTTTCCCAGCAGTGATAGTTGGCCAGATAGGAGTGCTGGTTATAGGGCGGGTCCAGATAGACCAGATCGGCCTCGATACGCGGGGCGATTTCCACGGCATCGGCGCGGGTGGCGATGCAGGGACCACCGGCCACCGAGGGCAGGATATCGGGCAGGCGTAGTTGCAGCGGCTTTAGCGCACGCGGGGCCCACTGCTTCATATAGGCCATCTGTAGCCCCGCCGTGGAATCCACACGGTCGGCGGCCTCCATCAGCGCCACCAGCACAACGGCCTTCAGTTCCGGCTCAAGGTCCATGCGCTCGATATGCTCGCGCATGGCATCGATGCGCGCGCCGTTATCGGGATGGAAGAAGCGGGCCTCCTCGCAGAACATGCGCGTGAACCAGCCCGCCTCGGGCTTTATTTCACGAAGTTCCGCCAGAATAGTCTCGGCCTTGTCGGCCCAGAGTTCACGGTCGGCCTGCACATAGGCGGTGGCCAGTGTGTGGGCATAGGCGTTGTGGTCATTGGACCAGACCTGAAAGCCCTGCTTTTTCAGCGAATGGCCGACGCGGGACGAACCTGAAAACAGGTCACAGACACGTCCGCCTTCCGGCAGGATGCGTTGCACCACGCTTCCGACCTGCCCCAGCAGCGCCCGTTTGGACCCGATATATTTGATCATTCACCGCACCGACTCATGGCGCTATCGTAGCGCGTAACCGATGGCACAGGTCAATTGGGCATAAGCCCCGTCCCTGTTCTTTAATCCGGTTGCTTATCCCGACCCTTTATCCGGCTCTGGCCAGACGCAGCAGATTGGCGGCACCGGGGGCACCGAAGGGTGTACCGGCAAGGATCAGGATACGCTGGCCGGACTGGGCCAGACCGTGCTCCATCGCCGCCACCACCGCATCGTCGGTCAGACCTTCCAGCGATTCCGGCTGGCGGCCCAGACGCGGCTCCAAGCCCCAGACCAGTGCCAGACGACGCGCCGTATCGATATTGGGGGTCAGGGCCAGAACCGGTTGCAGCGGACGCTCGCGCGACATACGGCGCGCCGTGCTGCCGGTCGTGGTGTAAACCACCATACAGGCGGTCGAGGCCGCATCCGACGCCTTGCGGGCGGCGGCGACAAGGGCGTCCACGTCCTCAATCTCCATACCGGCATGTTCGGCATCCATCAGGCCCGCCCACATCGGATCGCGCTCTACACGCTCCATGATGCGGCCCATGATCTGCACGCTTTCCAGCGGATAATCCCCTGCGGCGGTTTCTGCCGACAGCATCAGGGCATCGGCACCCTCATAGACCGCATTGGCCACATCCGATGCCTCGGCCCGTGTCGGGGCCGGTGCGGTGGTCATGGATTCCAGCATCTGGGTGGCGACGATGGCGGGCACGCCGCGCTGGCGGGCGGCACGCAGGATTTGCTTTTGCGCCACCGGCACGTCCTCGGGCTGCATTTCCACACCCAGATCGCCACGCGCCACCATCACGCCGTCGCAATAATCGAGGATGGCTTCCAGCGATTGCAGGGCCTGCGGCTTTTCGATCTTGGCCAGACAGGCGGCGCGACCGTCCACGATGCGGCGCAGTTCGGCCATGTCCTCGGGCTTTTGAACAAAGCTGAGCGCCACCCAGTCCACCCCCAGACGTAGGGCAAAGTTCAGGTCTTCGCGATCCTTGGGCGTCAGGGCCGAGACGGGGATGATGCAGTCCGGCACCGCCACACCCTTGCGGTTGGACAGGGCGCTGCCGCTGATAACCTCGACATCGGCATAGTCCGGCGTGGCGTCCAGCACCTTGAGGCGCACGCGGCCATCATCGATCAGCAGGCTCATGCCCGCGCGAAGGGCCGCAAAGATTTCGGGATGCGGCATCTGGACCCGCGTGGCATCGCCCGCTTCGGGCAACAGGTCAAAACGCATCCTGTGACCGGCAGAAACGGCAATCGCGCCCTCGGCAAAGGCCCCCAGACGCAGTTTTGGCCCCTGAAGGTCGGCCAGAATACCCAAGGGACGGCCGACGACCGTTTCGGCATTACGCACCGCAGTCAGCGCATGGGCATGGTCTTCATGGCTGCCGTGGCTAAAGTTCAGACGGAACACATCCACGCCTGCCTCCGCCAAAGCCAGCACCTGTTCGGGGGAGCGGCTGGCTGGCCCCAGGGTGGCAACGATGCGAGTGTGGCGGGCACGGTTCATGCAGATGTTTCCTCGGAGACGCAAAACCACTCTAGCGGTGGTGTTGTTACCTTTGTGCCAACGAAAAGCCGCAGGCGCCATGGCACCTGCGGCTTACGAAACAAGAGTTTATTGCGGGTCTATTCTTTGGCCTACTCCACCGGACAGGACGGGCTTTCCCCCAGACCCAGATCCATGCAGCGGCCATCCAGTTTCGGCGTCTCGACACCGATGATGTTGGCGATGGTCGGGGCGATGTCGATGGTGCGCACCGGCATGAAACGTTCCTGACCTTCGGCATGTGGCGTCCAGAAGATGATCGGCACGCGGCGGTCATAATCCCACGGCTGGCCGTGGCTGGACAGGTTGGAGCCCAGACGGCCACCCGTGGCCTTGCCGGGCGCCAGTACAATCATCAGGTCCGCCGATACATCCTTGACCGCCGACAGGCGCAGGCGCTCAGGAACGGTCAGGTTTTCAGGATAAAGGCTGTCCGGCACAGGCTGGGACAGGATGTCGTCGATAAAGCCGACATAGAACAGATCGCCCTTGCCGTTCAGCAGCTCGACGGCGGCATGTGCGATCTGGGTACGCATCGGCTCGGCCATGGTGCGCTTTTGGGCATCGGTAATACGCATACCCGAGGCACCACGGTTCAGCGGATCAAAGTCCAGACCGAACTGCTCGCGCAGCGCGATATTGGCCGCCGGAACGGCCGACAGGTCGGCACGGCCCGCAAACGGGAAGCCGCGCGCGGCGGTGCGCTCATTGGTGTCCGAGCCACCGTGGTCGGCGGTCAGGGACAAGATTACGCCGCCCTCGACCTTGTCCAGCTCGGCAAGGAAGGCGCCCAGCGCGGTATCCAGACGCATGATCTGTTCGCACTGTTCGCGGCCTTGGGTGCCGAAGGTGTGGCCGATGATGTCGGTACCCGACAGGGACACGCCCAGCATGTCCACCTTGCCGCCCTGCCCCAGTCGCTGGGACTGCAACAGATAGGTGGCGGCGCGCAGGGTTTCCTCGTCATATTTCGGCGAGGCCGAGAACGAGGTGCGGTAAGGTGGGATGGACGAAACAAAACGGCCATCTACCACATCGACATCGGCCGAAATGGCGTTGCACACCGCATAGGCACCGGTCCACAGACCGTCCTTCTCGATATCGGGATAGGCGGTGTTGAACTGGGCGACAGGAGCCAGACGCTCGGTGGCGGTTTCACCCGGACGGACATAGGTGGTCAGGCCAAAACCATCGGTGAACCAGAAGGCGCGGCCATGGTGGCCCGCCAGATTCATCGCGCCGCGATCCTTGCCCGAAACGGCGAACACACGGCTGTCGGGGCTTTGCGCCACCAGCCAGTCACCGACCGTATCGACCTTCAAAAGCTCGGTGCCGACATTGCCGTTATCGGTGATCTTGCCGTGGGCCAGCGTATTGACCTCGGACGCCATGCAATAGCGGCCTTCGCCGGTCGCGCCATTGACGCTGTAGTTCACGCCGATGCCGGTATGGGTCGGGTGCATACCCGTCAGCACGGTCGAATGGCCGGGGCAGGTTTCGGTGACACCGTGGGTCTGGAAGCCGTTGGCGTGAACCAGACCTTCATCCAGCAGACGCTTGAAGCCGCCGGTAAAATGGCTGCGATACTGGTTGAACAGATTGGCGCTGAGCTGGTCCACGACCACGGTCACGACCAGATGCGGGCCGCCCTCGTGCGTGTCTTCGGCCAGAGCCGGAGACACCGAAGCCAGGGCCAGCGCTGCCGAGGCTGCACCCACCAGAAGACGTTTAAACAGCATAACCCACCGTGTCCGCTAAAACGGGAAAACAATATGCTCGGGCTTATCTGCGCCCGATGACAGAAACACAACAACCGGCGATAACGAGGCAATATGCCCCGCCATAACAGGCTCTAGATCCAGTGAATGGTGCGAGCGGCGGGAATCGAACCCGCAAGACCGAAGTCGACAGATTTTAAGTCTGTTGCGTCTACCAATTTCGCCACGCTCGCAGCGCCACCGCCGAACCGATTCAGTTCGACGCGATGGAAGCCGTGTTTGCCGCAGCAATGGCCCTAAAGTCCACCTCTGAATCAGCAATCAGCTTCACCAGCGCCACCCATGCCGCCACATTCTGGCGCATCTGGACCGGATCGATCTTGTCGAACGTGTCATCGGCCGTGTGGTGCAAGTCGAAATAGCGGGTGGCGTCCTGACTGAGGCCGAACACCGGAACGCCGTTGCGGGCCAGAGGCGCAATATCCACGCCGCCGAAACGCTCTTCGCCACCGGCAGCGATGCCGAGCGGTGCCAGCACAGCCAGAGCCTTTTGGGCAAACTCGCTGTTTTGCGTGCCGGGCGGCAGGCCCAGATCATAGATGTTGTCAGCCCCGAGATCGCTCTCGCCCGCAATGATGTGCTTTTCGATCTCTGCGCCGATATTGCGGACATAGGCCCCGCCGCCATTGCCGTGATCGGTCGGCTGGGCGACTTCTTCGGCACCATACAGCACCACACGGATGGTGCGGGCGGGACGACCGGCATCGGCAATGATCTTGGCGGTCGCCAGCGTGATACCGCCGCCTGCCGCGTCATCAATGGCACCGGTGCCCAGATCCCAGCTATCCATGTGCGAGCCCAGAACGATCACTTCGTCGGGGCGGGTTGCGCCACGGATTTCGCCGATGACGTTCTGGCTGTGGGTTTCATAGGTGCTGGCCGAGGAGAACAGCTTCATGCGGATCGGCTGACCGGCAGCGACCAGACGCGCCACCTGATCGGCATCGGGGGCCGACAGGGCAAAGGACGGCAGCGGCACAACGCCATCATGATAGCCGGTGGTGCCGGTGTGCGGCATGCGGTGGTGATCCGAGCCCGCCGAGCGCATGACAAAGGCCACGGCGCCGCGATCCTTGGCCGCCTTGGGGCCTTGCGAGCGAACACGCGACAGCGGGCCATAGCCCGAGCCGTCACGAGTGCGCGGCATCTGGCCGGCATCCACCACGGCAATCTTGCCGTTCAGCGAACCGACAGGGGCGGCATTCAGGGCATCAAGGCTGGTGAAATGGACGATCTCGGCCTCGATCCCTTCGGCGGGCGTGGCAATCGAGTGTCCAAGGGCAGCGGCGGACAGCTTTTGTGCACCAACACCGACGATTTCAACGCTTTCGGCACCACGGTTCCAGCCGACCAGCGGGAAGGTCTCAACGCGGACATTTTCAAAACCGTGGGCGCGCATCCAGTCGGCAGCCCAAGCGGCAGCGGCGTGATCGGTATCGGCACCTGCCGGACGCGGCCCGAACAGGGTCGTCACGTCGCGGGTATATTCGTAGGCGATATTGTCGTTGAGGGCCTGATCTCGCAGGGTTTCTGCGGCGGCGATGGTCGCGGCATCCTGTGCCAGCGCCGGAGTGCTAAAAAGGCCAAGCGCGAATACGCCCGCCAACAGACCCGATTTGAACGACATCACTTCCCCCTGCGATCACTGAAAGCAGGGAACCTAGCGGGCCAAGGGTGCGACAGGAAGTCACAATTCCTCGGCCCGCCAAGAGAATTTCAGCAGCGAATTACTCGCCTTTGAGGAAAGGCTCGACTTCGCCTTGCAGCTTGATGGTCAGGGCCTTGCCGCGACGGTCAACGCGGTTGCCGATAGCCAGACGCACCCAGCCCTCGGAGACGCAATATTCTTCTACGTTGGTCTTTTCTTCGCCCTTGAAGCGGATGCCGATGCCTTTCATCAGCAGTTCGGCATTGTGGTACGGGCTGTCGGGATCAACCGACAAGCGGTCGGGCATTACGTCGGACATGACGGGCATCCTTGGGGAAGCTTGGAAAAATGATGGCGCTGAATAGCCGCTGTCGGGCCTTATGCCAACAGATCAGGCAGCGGGGGCCGCCGGAGCCGCTGCCGGAGCTGCTGCCGGTGCCGCAGCGGGCGTCGCAGGACGGACAGGCTCGCCTGCCGCCGCCGAGGCACGCTCGACCAGCGGCTTGGTTTCATAGCGTTTGGCCATTTTCTCGGTCAGCTCGCGGGCCGCTGCGGGGGGCATCTGGGCCATGATGGCGGCCAGGGTGCGCGGGCGCATGCCCTGTGCTACCGGAAGACGCACAGAGTCGTTCAGCGACACGAAAACAGCCGCCGCCTCTCGCGGACGCATGGCCGAATAGACAGCCACCAGACGTTCGCTCTCGGCCTTTTCCTGTTCGTCCATCTGGCCCATCAGACCACTGATCTCGCCCTTGAGAGCTTCCAGCGCCTTGAGCTTGGCATCCAGCTTTTGCTCGGCGGCCACCATCAGCGGCAGGGTGGTGGCGAAATCGGCGTCACGCGCATCCAGCGCTTCGCGGCGCTTGGACAGGGACTGGATGATCCGCAGTTCGGCAGGCGAGATGCCCGCCTGTTGGGCCAGTTGTTCGGGCGTCAGGGCGCAAACGGCGGGAGGGGCAGCGGTCGTCGCTGCGGTCTCGGTGGCGCTATCGGCCGCCGCCGGTGCGCCTTCTTGTGCCCATGCTGCCGCGCCACTGAACAGGTCCGGTGCCACACCTGCCGCGCGCACGGCGACGACACCGCCAATGGCGATGGCAATCAGGGGCAGAAGGCGGGGCAACTTGCTCATGGCAATGACCGAAACAGAGGACGAAGAAGGTGACGCTTACTCGCTTGAGGGTACCACCTCAAGCAGCCCGACAATCCGTGCCGGATGCTCCCCCCTCAAGCGCTCCAGCACAACGACGGAGCCGTGAGGAAGAAATCCCCTCAAGTAGCCTGTCACCGCGTGACAGGCGTTAGGGGCACTCCCTCTCAAGCCGTCGGCTTGAGAGGACTAAAATTCAAACCGCAAACATATCCTCGTCGAGACTACGACGGGCAAGGTTGAGAGATTGTTGAGCCGCTTGGTTAGCGGCCAGTGCCTGAAGCATACCGGTCAGGCTGCCTTCCTTGGGGGCTTCGGCCTTGGGCGCGGGCGGCGGCACGGCGGCATTGGCGGTTTCGATGCGCTGCATCAGACCCGCCATGCGGCGGGCGCGCTCGTTCTCGTCATTGATCAGGGCCATGGTCGAGACCAGTTCCAGCGGCTCTTCCTCGGCCACCGGACGGGCGGTCGCGGCGGCAGTTGCGGCCGATTTCGGCGCGCGGATAATCAGGGCTTCCAGTTCCTGCTTCACCTGACGTGCCTTGAGGATGCGGTCGTGCAGCAGGTCCGTTTCGGCACCCGAGGCCCGCAATGTCGCCAGCGCCTGTTCGGCACGACCGGCAGCATTGTTCAGTTCCTTGACCGCACCGGCAAAGGCCAGTTGCCCTTCACGCAAGGCTTTCAGCTTGCGTTCCAGTTTCACACCATAGGCGATGGCCGCGATCAGCAGCACCATCAGCGTGCCGTCCAGAATTACACCCGTCACCAGTTCTGCCTCCCGGCGACGCGCATGGCCGCCTCTGTTGAAATCGGTGCCTCGACGCGCACCGCAACGTGTTGACCGCGACGGCCCATCTTGCCGACCGTCAGATTGACCGTGCCCGCCTTGACCGTGACATCGGATTCCGGCGTGGCGTTCAGCATCAGGGTGTCGCCGACCTTGAGGTCCAGCACCTTGGACAGCGGCATCTGCTGTTCATCCAGAACGCAGCGCACCTCTGTATCGGTGGTCCAAAGCTCGGTGGCCAGGTGGCCTTCCCAGATATTGTCGCGCCCGAACTTCTCGCCCATGAACTGCTGCAACAGCATTTTGCGGATCGGTTCGAGGGTCGAATAGGGCAGCAGAAGCTCGACGCGACCGCCACGGTCTTCCATGTCGATACGCAGCTTGACCAGAATGGCCGCATTGGCAGGGCGTGCAATCGCGGCAAAGCGCGGATTGGTTTCCAGACGGTCCAGATTGAAATGCACCGGCGTCAGCGGCTCGAACGCCTGACGCGCATCGTTCAGGATCACCTCGACCATGCGCTGCACCAAGGCGCGCTCGATAGTCGTATAGGGACGGCCCTCGATCCGCAGGGCAGCGGTGCCGCGACGGCCACCCAGCAGCACGTCCACGATCGAATAGATCAGGTTGGAATCGACGGTCAGCAGACCGTAATTGTCCAGCTCCTCGGCGCGGAACACCGCCAGAATGGCCGGAAGCGGGATCGAGTTCAGATAGTCGCCGAAACGGATCGACGAGATGGTGTCCAGCGACACCTCGACGTTGTCGGAGGTAAAGTTGCGAAGGCTGGTCGTCATCAAGCGCACAAGGCGGTCGAAGACGATTTCGAGCATCGGCAGACGCTCATAGGAAACCAGCGCCGAGTTGATGATCGCCCGGATGCCGCTGCGGTCATCGCCCGAGCCATCATCCATATCGAAGCCCAGCAGGCTGTCGATCTCATCCTGATTAAGGACGCGTTCGGAAGTTCCGGCATCGCTGCCGAACGGGTCTTCATCCACTGTGCCGAACGTATCGCTCATGGCTATTGCACCAGCATTTCTTCGATCAGGACCGCATCCACCTTACCCGGTGCCGCCACCAGATTGACGCGGCGCAGCAGTTCGGCCCGCAACTGGTACGAACCCGCCGAACCGGCCAGATCATCGGGGCGCAGTTCGCGCAGGAAGCTTTGCAGCATGTCGTTCAGACGCGGGGCCTCGGCCTGAAGGCGCGAAGCCACAGCCGCGTCCTTCATTTCCAGCGTCAGCTTGAGCTTGAGATAGGTCGTGCGCCCTTCCGGCGACTGGATGTTCACGATCAGGTCGGGCAGCGTGTAGAAGGTCACACCGTCAGGGCCGGCAGCAATCGTGCCCGCCGCAGCGCCTGCGGGGGCTTCGCCCTCCTTGCCGTGGGCGTCTGCTTTTTTGTCGTCTTTTTTGGCCGCGTGGGCATCGGCCGGTTGTTCGGCCTCGGGGCTTTTGGGCTTCATCAGCATAAAGGCCGCGCCACCGCCGATGGCGGCCACCAGCACGGCGGCACCGATGATGATGACCAGCAGGGGCGGCTTCTTCTTGGCCGGGGCTTCGGACGCATCGACATCCTGCGCGGTCTCGCCTTCGACCACGGCCGGAACAGCGTTCTCGTCCTTCTTCTTGCCCAGCTTCAGTTTCAGCATGCGGAATAACCCCAACCTACAGCATAGCTGTGTGGGGCTATTTTGGTTAACAAGCCATTAACCATGAGGCAAATCCTGCCGGGCGGTTTTAACGTCAAAAAGCTAAGGCACTGAAATCATTGGGTTCGACCAGTTGGCACGACTGTTGCGAATACGAATGGCGAAGGAGCCCATGCTTTGGAAAACGCCGCCTATATCGGATTGTCCCGCCAGATGACGCTGCGCCGCGAACTCGACATCGTGGCCAACAACATCGCCAATTCCGATACGACCGGTTTCAAGGTCGAGCAGATGCTGGTCGGCACCGAGATCGGTCAGCGGGCCCGTAACCACGCCGTGCGCCCCTCGGCCAGCTTTGTGCTGGACAAGGGTGTGGGCCGCGATTTCGGTCAGGCCGCTCTGAAGCAGACGGGCCGCGACCTTGATTTCGGTATCGAGGGTGAAGGCACCTTCTTCACCGTCACCACCGCCAACGGCCCCGCCTATACCCGCGACGGATCGTTCACCATGGACGCCGAAGGCCGCCTGACCACGCAGGACGGTTTGCCGGTCCAGACCGATGCGGGCGAGCTGATCGTCAATCCCGAACTGGGCCCGATCACCGTCGCACAGGACGGCACCATCACGCAGGACGGCGAGATTGTCGGCCGCCTCGGCGTGGTGCGTTTCGGGGACCTGTCGGTGTTGGAAAAGGGCGGTGACAACCTCTATCGCAACATCTCCAACCTACAGCCCATCGAGGCCGCAGACGCCCGCGTGCGTCAGGGGATGCTGGAAGGCTCCAACGTCAACACCCTGATCGAGATCACCAATCTGGTCGAGATCAACCGCGCTTATGAAAGCGTGACCCGCATGATCGAAAACACCAACGACCTCAGCCGCCGCGCCGTCGAGCGACTGGGTAAGGTTTCCTAAGGAAGGTCTGAGCAATGCGCGCACTCCGTACCGCCGCCTCGGGCATGGCCGCCCAGCAGTTGAACGTCGAGGTCATCTCGAACAACATCGCCAACATGAACACGATTGGCTACAAGCGCCAACGTGCTGAATTCCAAGACCTTCTGTACCAGAATGTCGAGCGTATGGGCGCACAGTCGTCCACGCAGGGCACGGTCGTCCCCACCGGCATCCAGATCGGTATGGGTGTGAAGGCCGGTGCGGTGTACCGCATCACCGCCCAGGGCACGCCGACCCAGAGCGGCAATGATTTCGACATTGCCATCAACGGCAAGGGCTATTTCCAGATCACCCTGCCATCAGGGGAAACCGCCTTTACCCGCGCCGGTAATTTCGCGGTCAATGCCGAGGGGCAGTTGGTGTCCAAGGACGGCTATCTGGTCGAGCCAGCCATCACCATCCCCGAGAACACGGTCGATATCTCGATCTCGCGTTCGGGTCAGGTACAGGTGGCCCTCGACGGCGAGCCGGAACCGCAGATCGTGGGCCAACTGGAAATCGCCAGCTTCATGAACGAAGCGGGCCTTGAGGCCATCGGCGACAACCTGTTGCTGGAAACCGCAGCCTCGGGCGCGCCCAATGTCGGCATTCCCGACGAGGTCGGTTTTGGCCATCTGCTGCACCGCTATACCGAGGCCTCGAACGTGGATTCCGTGTCGGAAATCACTTCGTTGATCGTGGCCCAGCGGGCCTACGAGATGAACTCCAAGGTCATCACCACCGCCGATGAAATGCTGTCCGTCTCGGCCCAGCTGAAGAACTAGGGAAGGCGCTGAACCATGAAACGCCTTCTGAAAACAGCCACGATCCTGATGGGGGCCAGCGCCCTTGCCGTCTCGGCCTTTGCCATGGACGCGCAGGCCCAGAGCCGTGCCGTCAATCTGATCCCCTCGCCCACCGATGCGGACGGCCAGATCACGCTTGGCGAACTGTTCGAGGGTGCGGGTGCCGCCGCCGGTGTTGTTGTGGGTCGCCGTTCCGGCCCCAGCGCCGTTCTGGATGCCGCACAGGTGCAGATTGCCGCCCGCCGCGCCGGACTGGACTGGGCCAATACCGCAGGTATCCGCCGCATTATCGTGCGCGAGGGTGCGCCCTTAGCTGTACAGTCGGCAATGGCGTCCGCGCCTGCCCGCGCCGGTGCCATGGTCGAGGCCCTGACCTTTACCCGCAGCCTGTCGGCGGGCGAGGTCATCCAGCCCGAGGACGTGATGTGGACACAGGTTCAGGCCCATCTGGCCCCTGTCTCGGGTCCGCAAGATGCCGCCGAAATTATCGGCCTGTCGGCCCGCCGCCCGATGCGTGCCGGTCAGGCCGTCAATGCCCGCGATCTGGCTGCTCCGCAGGTGATTGCGCGTAACGACATGATCGAGGTCCTGTATCAGGACAACGGCATTGAACTGACCATCACCGGCCGCGCCCAGCGCAATGCCACGCAGGGCGACACGGTCAGCATCCTGAACCTGCAATCCAACCGCACCATCGAGGCCGTGGCCGTGGCCCCCGGCCGCGCCATTGCCGGACCGGCCGCGCAAATGATGCGGTCCGCCTCCACCCGTTCCAACCAGTACGCCGCTCGCTGAGCCAGAAAGACATGATGACCATGCGCAAGATTCTGATCCTCGCCGCCGCCTGCCTTCCCCTTGCTGCCTGCTCGACCGCTATGGAGGCCGTCAAAGGCCCCGAACTGGCCCCGATGGTCTATCCGTCGGCACTGGTTCCCGCCCAGCAGGCCTATCTGCCCGAAGCCACCCCCGCCAGCGCCAACAGCCTGTGGCGCACAGGGGCGCGGTCCTTCTTTGGTGACCAGCGCGCGCGTCGTGTCGGCGACATCCTGACCGTCAATATCGACATCAATGACCGCGCCCAGACCCAGAACAGCACCAACCGCCAGCGTTCCAACAGCGCATCGGGCGGGGTCAGCAACTTCTTCGGGTTTGAAAACAGCATCGGCAAGCTGTTCCCCGGCGGGTTTGATCCGGCCAATATGATCGGCACAGAGGGCGAGGTTTCGGCCAATGGTTCGGGCAGTGTGAACCGCTCCGAGCGCGTCAATCTGACGGTGGCGGCCATCATCACCGCCGTCATGCCCAACGGAAACCTTGTCATTCAGGGCCGTCAGGAAGTGCGCACCAACCGCGAAGTGCGCGAACTGACGGTTGCCGGCATTGTCCGCCCCGAGGACATTTCCAGCGCCAACACCATCGCCCACACCCAGATTGCCGAGGCGCGCATCTCGTATGCCGGTCGCGGCGACATCAGCCGCATGCAGTCCACACCGGCTGCACAGTCACTCGTAGAGCGTTTCAGCCCGTTCTGATCGGCCCAAGGAGCTTTCGGCCCGCTTCGGGCCGACAAAAACAGGCATCTGTGGCGGCAAGCCAGGTCAAACTTGCCGCCCTTTGTCGTGCCTGAAAGATACCGGCATTTTTTGCCGCACCCGCGCTTCAACCCCCGCCCTTGAGCGGCCATAGTTGCCAAACAGACCGCTGATGCGTCAGGATCACCCTCTTGCACAGTCAAACGGAGCGAGCATGACGCACGACCGGAGACGACAAACGGGACACCGACAGCGCAAACCTGTCACCGTCCTGAATATGATGGCGGGCCTGTTGATATTGGGGCCCGCCTCTGCGGCACATGCCCAGAACCCCCCATCCCCTGCACGACAGGACGCCAGACCCGCGACCGTCACGGTCGGCGCGCCATGGGTCTGGACCCTGTATGCCGATGGCGAGCCTATCGTGCTGGCACAGGAAATCCCCGACACGCCGCAACTGAAGACCACACTGGAATGCGAGCCACGCAGCGGGCGGGTGCGCCTGTCGCTCTATGATGCCGCCGATCTGGGCAATGGTCCGGTGGTGCTGCGTTCCGGCCCGCATAGCATCACCGGCGAAATGCAGACTGTGCGGCGTCGCCTGTCCACATCCCTGCCCGCCGATCATCCGCTCTTCATGGCGTTTGTGGGCAATGGCGAAATGAAGATCGCGCGCGAGGAGATGGTCAAAACCATTTCGGTCGGGCCGCAAAACCTGCCGCTGCTACGCCGCTTTGCCCAAGCCTGTGCGGGCTGATCGCGCCCTTTGAAACCATTTTCAACCGAGCCATTTCCATATGACACGTCCGTTTTTTGCTGCCCCCTCCCTGCCCTTCATGTCCCGTCGCGTTCCGGCGCTTACGGCCTGTGCCGGTTTGGCGCTGCTGGCCGCCTGTGCCAGCCTGCCAGCGGCCCCGAATATGGCCCTGCCCTCCGCTGCTCCTGCGCCAATGGACGACTATGACTGGCATTTCGAGCGCCAGCCGCAGACGGTGCAACTGGCCTATGGCGTGGCGAATTCGGATGACATTCCGCTCGGCTTTTCCTGCCGTCCCGGCTCGAACCAGATCCAGATGAGCACCCCCACTCTGGACGCCAAAACCAAGACCATCACCCTTGGCACCAGCGAGACCCGCCAGACCTATGCGGCCCGTCAGGAAGCGGCGGAAATGTTCGACGGCTATCTGCTGCACGCCCAGACCACGGCCAACGACCCCGTACTTCTCAGCTTTGCCAAGCTGGGCTGGCTGGTCATGGCCCATGAAGGGCGCTGGGCGGGTCTGTCACCACAGTCCGGCACCAAGACACCGGTGCACGACTTCCTCGCCGCCTGTCGCTAAGACAGCGTCACGATCCATCACCCAATACGGACTATTATGTTTTTAAAGCGTATTTTCGGCGCGTTACAGCCGACCTATCTGATCCGCGCCTATGTGATCAGCGCCGTCCTCATGGCGATGATGGTGTGGTTCGTCATCTATATGGCTAAGGGAGAGCCACTGACGTTCGACCGCATCGCGACCCTGTCAGTGTTCGGTATTGGAGCGCTGCTGTTCCCGTTTTCCAAACTGGTCTGGGACGAGATCAAGCGGGTGATGATGGGCGGCAATGTCTTTATCCTGCCCGTCATCATCCTGATGCCGCTCAAGCTAGTGGTGAACTATGCGCTGTGGTGCTTCTCGATCTTTATCGCACCCTTGGGCATCGCCTATCTGTGGCTGCGTTCGCGCCAAAGCACCTAAAGCCCTAGCTCCAGACGGGCCTTTTTCGTCAGGCCCGCCGCCACCAGTTCGTGCGAGCGGGCGATCAGGTCCGACAGTTCCTGATCGTCCCAGCCCGTCACATCGTCCGTATAGGCCCAGCCCCCGCGTGGCAGGTAGGGCGCACGGCGCATGACCCCCAGCTCCGTCAGGGCCTCATAGGCCACTTCCGACAGCTTGATGGACAGGCCGCCGTCGTCACCGAGGATGGCGAAGATCTTGCCGCCGACCTTGAAGGTCTGACTGTCGGGACCAAAGGGGCGCTCGACTGTTGTCCCCTTCAGCGAGAGGCAAACGCCTTCGACCTGTCCGTGCTGCATGGCCTGCCCCTATGCGCCTGCCTGAACGCCAAGGCCGATCGGGCAAACCACGCCCGTACCGCCAATGCCGCAATAACCGGCAGGGTTCTTGGCCAGATAGCCCTGATGATAGTCCTCGGCATAATAGTATTCCGGCGCTTCCAGAATCTCGGTGGTGATCGCACCACGTCCCGATTCATTCAGTGCCGCCTGATAGGCCGCCTTTGACGCCAGCGCCGCATCGCGCTGGGCTTCATCGGCATAATAGATGGCCGAACGGTACTGGGTGCCGATATCATTGCCCTGACGCATACCCTGCGTCGGGTCATGGTTTTCCCAGAACACCTTCAACAGCTCGCCATAGGTGATCTTGGCCGGATCAAACACGACCTGCACCACCTCGTTATGGCCGGTGCGACCCGAGCAGACCTCTTCATAGGTCGGGTTGGGCGTCAGACCGCCCGCATAACCCGCCGAAGTCACCCACACGCCCGGCAACTGCCAGAACACGCGCTCCACACCCCAAAAACAGCCCATGCCAAAGATGGCCGATTCGAATCCCTGCGGATGCGGGCCTTTCAGGGGATTTCCGAGCACAAAATGCGTTTCATCAGTCTGCAAAGGCACATTACGCCCCGGCAAAGCCGTCTCTGCGGTCACTGGTTCGTCGGTCTTTTGGGTCAACATCGATAAATTCTCGCAAAAACGGGACTAAATTCAACATAAACCCATATAGGAACACATACATCCCTTGCCGAGAGGCTCATGCTGTTCTATCAGCCACGCCTCCGCCGGATAGACCATCCAGCGGACGCACGACAAGCTCGTGGAACGGACAGGTGGCGGAGTGGTCGATCGCGCACGCTTGGAAAGCGTGTGTACGTGAAAGCGTACCGAGGGTTCGAATCCCTCTCTGTCCGCCACCACCATTTTAAAACCCTTACAAATCAGTCGTTTCGAGAGACTATTGCCTAACAAGGCTATGCCGTTAGACAATAAGAACATTGTTTCACGCTTCAGATTTTCGCCATCGCGGCCTCGGCCAGCAGCCGCTGGTTCCGCGCTTCGATATATTTGGCGAGTTCTTTAGTCGTCTTGTGGCCGGTCACAGCCTGGATCTGCACTTCAGTGCAGCCCGCATCCGCTAGACGCGTAGCGGCCGACTTACGCAAGCCGTGCGCAGAGCGACCTTGAATCCCGGCTTCTCTTGCGGCCTCCCTGATCAAATTACCAAACCCGCCTGCAGAGTACCCTTCACCCGAGCGGTTGGCGACGATCGTTCGGTAGTTTGACGACGAAGCGTCTAAAGTCGCTTTGAGGCGCGGATGGATAGGTAAAACTAGGGAGGTCTTGGTCTTCTCTTGCTTGACGGCAATAGTCCCCTCACGAATGTCCTGCCATGTCATCGCGCGCACATCCCCGGAGCGCTGAGCCGTATATAGCAGCAGATCAAAGATCAGCCGTTCACGACATCCTATCGGCCAATAAGCTTCAAAGGCTTCGATTTCGCTCTCTGACCATGGCGGGAATCCATCCGTCTTGACGGAAATCGGTTTGATATCTTTTGCGGGATTGTCAGCTCGCCATCCGCGATCCACCGCAAAGTCCAGCATCCCCCTCAGGATACTGACGAGCCGATTAGCCATGGTCGGTCCTGACATTTGGATTTTGTCCGACTGTAGCTTCACATCACTGTCGTCGGCTCGCTTAGTAATTTTGTCTCGTAGTTTGACGATGTGCTCGGGCTTCAATGCCCTAACGGATCGGTCCGCGTACTCTTGGCGTATGTATTCTATAAATCGCCGATAGGTAGTTTGCGTGGACTTGGACTTCTCCCGCCAGTCGGAAGATCCATAATAGGCTACTGCGAGCGCACCCAACGTACCGTCTACCGTGCGAAGCGCCCCAGGGTTCAACGTCCCCTGCAATGCACGTTGGTACGCCTCTTCGAACTCGGGGGTGTAAGGCTCCCCCGGCAATGAAACGCTTGGCTTTCCGGCTAGGCGGAAGCGGTAGTAAAGCTTGCCTTTGCTTTCGTAGCGGCTCACGCCGCGCCTCTTGGTTACGCCAAGGCCGCGTCCCATGCAGCCACCTCCTCGTCGACAGGTTCTGCAGATTTGTCCGCGCTCAGCTCCACGAAATTGAGACGCATCGTTCCGCTGGGCAGCAGGTCCAAAGACACCAGATCAACACCAGCTTCACGGACTATTCCGAGAGCTCGACGTAGATCGGTCTTCTTCACTGTCGTTACTCGTCTGGACACCCAATCCTCCAACAATAATGCGCCGCCTACGGAAATGTCCGTTAGCGATCGAATTGAGAGAAATGGAACAAATCGCGACGTTTACGTCAAAGAAAAGAATGCCTTACGTCGAGATTTATCGAGTAAGTCCGTAAAGATGGAGACAAAACGGTACGTTCTGGCCCGCTTTACATATCCTGCCTGTCAATCGCTATTAAAAGAGCCGAAACTTACAACTCATGGAGGCGCTAAAAGTTAGACTTTAGCTGAAATACAATCAAAAGCTATGAATGTAGGCTTCACACTTGCAGATTGAGCACCATATTTCGGTAGATTTCAGTAGATTTAACTTATTTACCACCATAAGTTGAGCAATTTAGGGAGGCATGGAAAGACTGACGTAAAACAGTCCAGATCGAATCATCTGGTGGCATACGATGTAATCAACGCGCTAAGCGCGTGCCTAAAATCACGCGAGATATTGCCGAACGCGATCTTCAATGGAGCCGCCAGTACGTCCGCTTAGCGCCAGAACCGGACATGCGGAAACAGCCGTATAATGTACGTTCGATGACGTGATGCACGGATGGTTTGGCTAGATTTGCGGCTCACTATTTAGTCTAGTATTGCGTCGCGGAAAAGCGCTCAAAGGCTGTGACCTTTGCGATCGGAATTTCAGCAGCCCCGAAGAAGACTTCCTGCTCAAGAAACTGGAGCTCGAGTTCCACCTGCTCGGCTTCGACTTCGATCGACCAAGCGTGAGGTCCGAGGGATGCCTCCCCGTTCCAGCGATATCCCCTAGCCTTAAGCTTGCCCTTGGCATCAAACGGCGCGCGCTTTGCAGAGATACGGTAAGTGGCTCGCCGAGCACCATCAAGAAGGGCCGTCATTACGAGCTCTCCTGAACGAGGGAGCAGCATCCGGAGTAACTCGACCCCTGCGAGACAATCTTCACACGCGCGGTGGCTGTCGAAGAAGAGGCCAAAGTGCGCCAAGAGATCGGATAGACGGCGGCTTTCGAGACCCTCCACTCTCCAAGGCACGCCGGTCATTGAGCATGCCCAAGGCTTAGACTTGAACGCACTTGAAATCCGTTCTGCAAACGGTCTGTCAAATGCAGCGTTGTGCGCGATGATCAGCGAGGCTGGCCCAACGATAGCTTCGATCGCTTTTACTTCGAACCGTTTCCCCTCGAGGGCAGCATCCGTTAGTCCGGTCAGTGCCGTAATTTCGGCTGACAATGGTGCGCTGGGCTCGTTCAGCTGACTGAGAGGTTCCCCAGTTCTGAAAACTTGGCCATCCAAAGTGAACTCGAATGGTACGATCGCAAGTTCGATCGCCTCGCTTCGTAGCAGATCAAGCCCTGTGGTTTCTACATCTAGAAACAGCCCGGTCCGCACGTCGCTCGACGGTGGCGGCGGGGATCCAACCTGGGACCTCAGGCGTCGGAGGACTCGATAGTCGCCTGACTCTTCCAGAAGCTGCGCCATGCGCTCGAGTTCAGTCACAGTTCCCGAATTCCTTTAAATGCTTGTCAAATCCCGCCGTGGATCAGGCCGGCTTTCGATCTGGTTCGGAAATAGTTCTAGGCACCGTGAGCCTAGGGTAATCCTGAAGCAGCGGATCTTGATCAGCGTCGAATCCATCGCCCCGATCTCCTGTAACCCAACGGTCATCGACATAGATCCAGTCAACCAGAGCAGGACAAGGAGTTGACGACGGATATTTAAATCGATCCGCACTGAATGCCTTCCTACGCTTGTCCGCCCATTCGCTCTTTTCAGAGAAAGCAGCAATTGTCCGGAGTCCTGCGTCAATGGCAGCTACTGCTGCATCGTGCGCGACGCTTGCGACGCGGTCCGCTTGCAACACGCCCATCTCCGCGCGCCATTCCTTTTCAGCGGCAAGCGCGTCGTAAATCGTCTCCACGGCTTGATCGAACGAAACATCGGAGTTCGAGGCGTCCAAGGCTCGCAATCTAATGCGGCGCCGACCATGCGGGTCATCGCCTTTCACACCGCCGCCCGCTGCTTCCGTGTGGAAGATGAGTGGCAAGTGGGCCACAAGTTCGAGGGGCTTGTCTTGATAATGCGGACGCGGCTTCTGGTCAGATGTCCTCATGAGATCGAGGTCGGCGATCACCATCGCCGCCTCACCTCTACCTAATGGCCCCGAGTGTTTCTTAGCTCCAATCTGGAATATACCTGGAGCAATCCCCCAATACGGCGACGTCGGCGGCTCTGTTTCGCGCCACCCATCCAGCCCGATGAAGCAGCTCTCTCCGCATGCGTAATGAGTCTCCACAGCGTTGCAGAAAACGGTAACGAGGCCGGCGGCGAGATACTGGTTCTGGCCAAAGATGTGATAGTCCGCTGACCGTGTGGTCATCGCAGGTAGGACTATAAGGGTCCTCTGAAGTCGCTGCCCACGCCACAGATGCTGGTCCGTATCGCCCTGAATTTTTTGCCTGTTGCGGTAGGAAGTCCACTTCGCGAACTCATAAACGTCACAGGTCAAATACTCGAACGGAGGTGTCGTATTCTGCACCAGTCCGTATCTTCGTGCGAGCACCTCGTTCTCGTCGATAATGCCGACAAAGTTGGCGCTACTGGCATGCGGGAACATCTCCGAGCAAATGAGCTCCAGGGAGAACGATGCGAGGTCGAATGGACTGTTTGCGTCTTCTAGCAAGGGGCGCCAAGGCTCGTTGACGGGCGGGCGGATGAGTTCTCCAGCCGCAGCAGACGGATACCGCTTACGACGGACGGCAACCTTGACTCTATCTCCTGCACGGCTGCCTGCGGGGACACGGAGGCAGGTCAGCAGCGCCGTGTGATCATCGAACCGATCCCGACCGACGGGTGTATTCTTGGTGTTCACACTGAGGTAGGGCTCGCCTCCAGAGTTTTGGTAGTCGAGCTGGGTCCCTCCTGGAAGACGGAAGGTGCCGCACCAGACGATAATCGGCGCAGCCGTCTGTTTGAGTTGCCGAGCCAGCCAATTCACCGTCTCCGGTCGCAAGCTGTATTCTGGAAGGACAAGTCCATCGACACCGAAGTCGATGCAGGCGGATAGCGCCGCTTTTAAAATCGCTCGTCGGCGATACTCGGTCGTCGAAGCAAATGCTCCGCCAATCTTGAGATCCTTCTCGTCAACAATGGCTCCGGTTGATTTTAGAAGGCCCTCGTTACGTCCCAGTTTTGCTCCAGGCGCCTCATAGCTGTCGACGACGTCCCACTGGAGTAGCGCGACCCTCTGCCGGCCGAATCCTTTGTAGCCTGCGCGAACCCTCCAAGCCTTCTGCTGCAGCTGTCGAATGACATTGATCTTATCGTCCGCAAAATCTCCCCGCTCGATTGTTGATCGATTGGGACGCGAGTTTGGAACGGGTCTGGTATCGTCCATACCGACCACAGGGGCGTCCTTGTCTGCAGAGAGGCTTGCAAGGTTCAATTGCTCAGTATCTTCGGCAGCATCGGAATTACCAACTTCCTGGCGTCCGAAGGCCGTAGCCGAGAGCTGGCGAGAGACAAGATGCAGCCCGAGCAAGCGTTCACCTGCCCATGTTAATGAATAGGCGTACTGCATCCGTCCCGAGACTTCGCGACTTTCAGTCGCGATGCCCTTTTCTCCGCGGATGTGAGCGATATCTACCTGCCAGTCTGAAATTCCTATGGAGGTTCCGTCGGACAACCGAACCGTCTGCCGGCCCGTATAGGCATCTTCACCACGTGGATTCACGCCAGATCGGCATGTAGTTACGCTTAAGGTGGCCGCTTCTGTGAGTTCGCGTAGTGTTTCGCCGAGGTCTTCCGGCCAGCCTTCATAAATCTCAGCGAAAGCGTCCCAGGGCCATTCGTCACTGTCCACCACTGCAGACGATGCCGGGGCGATTGCCTTCAACAGCACAGTCAGGGCCTTCTCTGCTCGTTCAAGCTTCAATAGATCCATGGGCCAAAGGCGCGGACGAAGGCCGACTTCATCATCGTCGACCACCAAGACCTGTAGCAGGGTCGCCGCCAGCACAACCCAACCTGATGGAGATATGATGTCGCGAAGCCCTCTCGTTCCGGCGCGGGTTCCTAGGACGATCTCGGAGAATACCTCTAGGAGCCTTTTTATCTGCACGTCGGCCGCGGGGTCTAATGATCTGCTGTCGTCGACTAGGCGAATCTCCGATCCCACAACATCGTGGAGCCATCCTTGAGCAATTCGAATAGATGAGAGGCGTTCGAGAACCGTCCGATCTAGGCCGCCAGCTAACTCGAAGACCAGTGCGCGAAGGTCGGCCACGACACCGAGAACTTCAGCGCCCAGAGCCAGAGATCGAAGTGGATGCGCCGCGCCCTCTCCCAAGTCCGCTAGATGAAGGCGCAGTCGAGTGGCTACAGTGAACCAGGCTAGGGCGGTGCGCCGATAGGGTGCACTTGGCTCCTCCACAGTCGCCCAATGTACAGCAGCCTCAGGCACGGCTCGCATCGCACGCCTTGCCGCTCGCGCCAGAAGACTTACCGGTGCCCCAGGAATCGATAGGTTGTCAGACCCATTGACCCTCTCGTTCATGAACAAGCCTTCGCTTAGGGCTGAAACAAGGTACGCCGCATCTACGCCAACAGTTCCTTCCCCAAACCGCTCGAGGAGTCTGAGCCCCCGCTCGATCCGGGTTGGCATGTTCTTGCCGGGCTTAATCTCACCTGGCCCCCACCGATCAGCACCAGATAACCGCGGCAAAACACGCGAAAGAATTGCTTCGCGCCTGTGAGTATCCCGCTCGAGCCGAGCGGACGCTTGAGCCTCAGCTCCATCTTCATCGTCGCCTGGTACTTGGTCGCGACCGCAGAGATCGCGGATAGCCCAGCCGAAGCGCCAGAAATCAGCGCCTTCAGCGAAGACACTTCGAGCCTCGAGTGCCTGCCCAGTCCGAACAAAAGCGTGCCCATCCACGGTCGTCGGCGAAGCGGTCCACGATACCATTCGGTGATCACAGATCGCGCCGTTATCTAATCTGGCAAAGAAAGAGAATACCGTAGGAACAGAAATCGCCTCCCCAGCATCGTCGTCGAGCTTCCTCCAAAGGGAGAAGAAGGCTCTATAGGTCTCGGCAATAAGGCGCGGGGTCCAGTCCTGCGGTCGGATGAACACTGGCTCACAGCCGGCAGGGAGATTAGCGGTCTTCAGCACGATGCTGGAGTTCAAGACGCTTTCCCTCGTGACCCATTCGACGCCGACTGGATCATCGATATCTTCGGACGCTTTAGCGAGCAGAAGTTGTCCGTCTGGGCGCCAGAGAAGGAGACCATGCGTCTGCAAACCCGGAGGCGAAGGTAGAGGCCTCGCGTCTGTGTGACCCGCGATCATGCTGAGAAGATGGGGGCGTCTTTCGGCCACCTCGGCAAACTTACTGTGAGTAAGGTTGACGAGGGTGGCAGCAGCATCAAGCTCCAACTGCGTAGGTTTAAGTAGTCCCGCGCTGTCAGTGTCAGGACTCCAAATGCGGAGGATCTGGTTCACTGACGAAACGATGTGCTCAGGATCAGCAAGCAAAGCTTCTGACAGCGGCAGAAGCTCCTCTGCCTGTCCTCCGATGCGCCCCAGTCTCTGAAGCTTGACGATGGCACCATGAAGTTGGGCGAAAGCGACACTAGTGGCGTTAGATCGGGTGACCGTGATTTCGCTTGGACCGAAGATCCGACGATCAAACCGATGCAGTGACCATAAAAGACCACTGTAGAGGGGCTGCTCCTTTGCAGTGCCGTCGGTGTACTTACGCAAGGCCCCCAGTTCGACTTCGCCATTTCGAGCTACGATCTGGGCGGCGAGCTGCCCAATCATGCAGATCTGAGTTCGGACATCGTAGCGCCGAAGGAATGAGCCTTGCGCATCCTCTCCGAACGCCGAAACCAGCGGCGTGAAAACATCCTGAAGCACCGCGTGCGCCAGTGCTTGGGTTCGCGCAGCTATCTCCTCACATGCAGCGTCGGGCAGCATTCCGCTAGGAACGGAAAGGCGGAGCGCCCTGTCGAGCCCTTCAATACAGGCCAACAAAATATCGCGTCGGGGATCGCCATCAACTACCAGCAGAACGGCAGGATCGACTTCTCTGACAAGACTCAAGAAATCGCCTGCAACCTGCTCGACTGCCACAGGCGTGCCCGATGCAGCCAACGTCCAGAGGCGCCTGTAAGCGCTAGCCCGATCATTAAACCTGAGGTCTGGTGCCTGAAGTGCCCAGCCGATCCGAGATATTGTCCGCTCAGAGTTGGCCGGGTCATCCAACTCTGGATCGTACAATAACCCAAGCGCCGTCTTTCTATCGATGTCACCCGCCTCTGCGAGGGGGTCCATAGCCTCGGTCGTTGGCAGATCAGCCAATGGCCCCGAGAAGCCAAATCCCGCCCTGTTGTCTGTGATCCACGCCCTTGCCTCCTCACGAGTCATGGGCGGCGGAGTGGCGTTTTTCCGATTTAGCGACAAACCGAGAGTGGCGAGATGCGCCTCGATCTTTCTTCGCAAGAGTGATGCAGTAGAAAGGTCTGCGCACACGATCACAATGTCATCGACGTATCGCGCATACGCCGCCCCACAGGCGTCCCGATCAGAGAGTGCAGCGTTAATCTGGGCTATCTCCCTTCGCATCAGCTCGTCCAGTTCGAACAAGGAAATGTTTGCAAGGTAGGCAGACAGATCGGGCCCTTGTGGGATGCCCTTGAGCGGATCTTCTTCGACTTCTTGCCCTGTATCCGGGTGGCGATGTTTCAACCCAAAGGTGTGCTTCAGAAGAAAATCTGTTGTCGCCTCTGCTCGTCTCTCCGGACTCTCTGAGGCTTCGGGACGGAATAGCTTTGCGAACGCGCCTACGCCACCGTCAGAAGCCGCCAGTGCAGAGATGGCCGCTGCAAGTGGTCGGGTCAACGCATCTTCAACCGCGTCGCGTCGAATGTTATCGTAGAAACCAGCTACGTCGAGACGAAGAATTTGGAGCTCGTCGTGGTGGAACGCCTTAATTTTGGATTCCACAAAATCGATGAATGATCGCCAGCAATCGAAGTATGGACGGAACGGACCCTCCCGGCGGGGCGGTGCCTCCCCGTTCACGATCGCCATGTCTATCTGGTAGGCGAAGCTAACTGGTTCCGCATCATGATCAGACCCAGTACAGTAGATTACACCATCACCATCTCGATTTAACGCATACCGGACCGCCGGCACATTCATCTCAAATGCCGGACAATCCGGACGAGTGCGCAGAAGTTCGATCAGAATATACTGCTGGATAAGCGCGTCTTCAGCGACGGGACCCCGTTTCAGGCGATAGCGTCCGCCTCCCTTAGGAATTTCACGTGCGAGCAACGTCGTCGATGGTCCGTCTCCAAGCTTGAGCCTTTGTGCATGAAGATGTAGCGCCGTTGATGCCGCCGCTCCAAGACGATCCCAAGATGCATCGTCGGTGGGATACTCGCGCCTAGACGTTGACGACCGCGCGAGCGTCAGAGCGGTGAGTAAATCCGCTGAGGTGTCGGGCGTTGAACGGAAGGACGTGTCCTGTAGAAGCGACGGACTCCTTGACAGAGCTGGCTGAGCATAGACGCTCACCAGCTCGGCAAACTCGACAAGGCCCGAGTCTCTATCCGATGTCGTTAGCGAGGCGGCAATCTTCGTCCAACCTACTCCGGCAATTGATTGAGCGATGGTGCGCGCAGCGGACGCGCGTTTCAGACGCGAGACCGAATCCCACTCAATGGCGCGCGGATCCAGCGCTAATAAATGGGACGCTAGGAACGTGAGTGGCTGTACTGACCAGTTGCTCAAGACTGACGTCGCCGCCTGACGATCAAGCGCTCGTAGCGCCGTATCAGGGTCGATCTTTTTTCCATCGTCCTCAGCGGGCCAGATGACGTCAAGGCTGAAGGGCGCTTCATCCTCCAACATTCGTAGGATCGCCAGTGAAGCGTCGTAGGCACCAAGCCGCCCAGCCTCGTCACGATCGAGAAAGATGTGAATGTTAAGTTCGCGGCCAAAACGAGAGGCTACGATGGCTAGGCCCCGCAGGACATCGAGCTGTCCTGGCGTCATCCGGGCACCAAGTATCCCCACGGCGTTGAAGCCCAATGCTTCGAAACGCAAGGCGTCGAACAAGCCTTCGACGATGTAGAGATCGAACGGCTGCCCGTCGGAGTTTACATGTTCCGATTCCAACCGCCGCATGACGGCATCCGCCCTGTACAAGACGTCTCGCCGAGGAAAGCCGTAAGAGTAGAGATACTTCGGCTTATTGTTCGTAAGCGATCGCGCGGCAAAACCGGCTACGACACCGCGCTCATCATTGATCTGGAAGACTAAACGCTCGCCGCTGAAGAAGCCGCGCAAGCCCTCCTGCCACAACTCTCTAACTTCTCCCTCATCGCGGCGACGAGCGATCCCCGCAGCGACAAGAGCTTCTTCAAGCACTCGATCTTTGCGCGCTTTTTCGATAAGTGGTGTGAGACTTAGGTTGGCCACACCACGTTCCCGAAGCCACGCTGGGTCGAAGCCCCGTTCGACAGCGTAGGTAGCCCCCGCCTTAGCCCGAGACGACGCCTTCTGGATTAACTCGCTCAGCTCATTCCCGCCCGCGCGCCGATCAGATTGAGCTACCAGCCCTCCGGGAATATCTTCCCCCATAAGACGAGCTAAGCGCGTAACCGCCTCACCAAATGTAAGATTTTCATAGGTTTGGACCAGCTTGATTGCGTCACCGTGAGCGCCGCAGACGAAGCAGTGGTAGTGGCCTCGTTTCCCGTTCCGTGAACCGTACAAGCTTAAGGAAGGATCTTTGTCGTCGTGGAACGGACAGATCGCCTTGCGCGGCTCCGCCTGGCGTCGTTCGACTTGTAGACCTAAGCCCACCGCCACTTCGACAATGTTCGCACGCTCCACTAGTCGAGCGATTATTTCCGATCGCTCTGTTGCTGATCGCGCCATCTAAACTCCCCCGAGCTCTCAACCATTTCACGCAAGCCGGCGGCTATGACTGGCTCACTCCACACAGTTAATAGGCTGATCACGTAAGATTGGATAGATAATGGCGTTCGGTATTCTATAGAGCTGACTATCACCTCATACTGCCGATGTTAGTGATCCAGAGCTGATGTACCCAACGACTGGCTAGCAGCGGACCTTCCCAACCGCTGCTATGAGTCACTAACGGTCTTTCTCGGAGGCCTAGGTCCGGTACTTTAGATGCACAGGGGCCGATTTGGCGCTCTATATTCGGTACATCGGATGCACTGGGCCATTCTCATTGGCCTAGATTCGGCACTTCAGATGCAGAGGGGCCGAGTTGGCGCTCTAGATTCGGTACATCGGATGCACTGGACCATTTCGCTGGCCCAGATTAGGTACTTCAGATGCAGAAGGGCCGGTTTGGCACTCTGAATTCGGTACATTGGATGCACTGCGCCATTCTCGCTGGCCCAGATTCGGTACTTCAGATGCAGAAGGGCCGATTTGGCGCTCTGAATTCGGTACATCGGATGCACTGGGCCACTTCGTTGGCCTAGATTCGGTACATCGGATGCATGTGCCATGGGCTGACACGCCCTAAGCATGCACGTCAGAGTTCCTCGTAGGCGGTCTCTAGGAGTTTCAATCGTCGCGGCAGGATGGTCTTGATCGCATCATGGGCTTCTGAGTGGAAATCGTTTGGCATGTCGGCCAATGCCCTATCTGGTGCCGTCGCTGCACCAGCCAGGATCTCGTCAACTACCCTTCGCATGGCTGCCCGACCTAGGCCCGCAGCCTTGCCGCTCTGGATGAAGTGACGCCCGAGGACATTGTCGATCCGGTAGTGCGGCGACGCCCCAGCCGAGATGGCCAGACGGAAGTCCTTATGGAGGATCTGCTTCGCATCAAAGGCCGGTTGGGCCGTTAGCACATCATAAAAGGGGGTCAGCTGGAACCGTCCGCCCGGCCTCAAGAATAGGCTGAAGTTCTTGGCGTGGCCGTCCGTGGCACCGGTCAGCCAGAACAGAATCTGGCTGCGGAAGAAGGCCATCCGGTCTCGGGCCGGATCGTCGGCTTCCTGAAGACGATCGAGGATGTCCTGCATCCCCGGTCCTCCGTAGGACTGGTACTTCTGGCTGGAGGGGATGGACAGCGCCTGGCACATGTCTTCCTGAGGCAGGCGAAGCAGCCGGCCGTCCGACCGCCAGACTCGATCAAACCGTTCCACAACCAGCACCCGCCTTTTACCGAAGGTCGCGATCTCGGTCTTCGCCGTCTCCAGACCGAAGGCCCGCAGAAGGGCGAGACAGTAGTGCTCGTTGTCGACACTGTGACTGAGATCCACCTCGCCTGACGCGGTCGGTATGCGGCCCAGCTGGGGCTTCAGGATGTGCGTCGTCGGCGTGGATCCGATCGGTCGTTTCCATTGCCCCTCATGGAACAGCAGGGCCGTCTTCTCCTGCGCACCAGCGATGGAAATGCGGAAGCCTTCGTCGGGATCGACGCCAAGCGGGGCCCGGGCGAGATTAGCAAGCAGGGTCTCGATCCCGGCGTTGCTAATCGGCTCCGCCTCGATGGCCCCCGAGGTATCGATGTCCAGCCCGTCGGGGAGGAACTGCATCGCGCCAACGCAGTCCCTGCCGATTTCCGACAACAGGCTATAGGTGTCGACGCCTTGGGCCCCGGTCTTCTCGGCGACCTGTTTGCGTGCCGCAGGATTGTCCGGCAGGAGGTTGTCGAACACCGCATTGACCGCCGCGCCTCGAAAGGCAGCCTCTTGCAGGGGCAGGGACAGAGAGATCGGGAAGGTCTGCTGCCAATCCATCCAGTCGCGACTGTACTGGAAGAAGACGGCACCGTCGGCCTCTTTCTCTAGGCGACCAACCTGCCGACCGTTGATCAGGACGTTCAGAGGCACATAGGCCCGACGACGCCCCATCAGAAGATGTCCTCGATATCACCTGAAGAACTGCGCGACCGGGGCGTGAGCGTCATTTCCAGATCGAGCGCCGCCAGCAGGTCGTAGATGGTAGCGATCCTGGAGCCGGGCGCGCCGCTCTCGATCTTCGAAACCATTTCTTGTCGAGTGCCAGCGAGATCAGCCAGTTCGGACTGGTTCAGCCCCTTGGCTTTCCGGCATCGCTGGATGAAATCCCCGAGCTGGCGGGGTGAACGCGCGAGCTGTTCCATACGGCCTCTCCTATGCGCCATTCAGCATAAACCAGATTTATGGCGCTTTCAACATAAAGTCTAAATATGCTCTTTTAAGCATAAATATTGCATATGCGCTTATCGACATAAAATACTGAAACTGGATCAAGAGCTAAGCACCAATTGGCTCTAGGCCGCGTGCCGAGATTGCTCGCTAGTGCCAAACGAAACGCCAATATTTTCCCTCGCTAGGTATCGCCCCGCAAACTCACGCAAACGGTCAGCACCGAGGGCGTGCGGCGTTAAGATCATCCGTGAGGCAGCATCCCAGAGAGCACTGTCCAGATAGCTTGCCGTCTTTTCTGGACCGATCAGGGCGAGCACCTCACGTCGGATATCTGGATTGGGAAAACATGCGACAACAGGGGTCGCCTTTGGCGACGACCTGAGAGGCGCTCGAGAGTCTTTAATGGGTTTATAAAGGTATTGTCGGCCATCCATGTCCGGTTTTTTGGTCATGGGTGTCCGGTTTTTGGCGGGATAAGAGGACGCTGGTGTCCGCTTTACTGTCTCCGTTTGAGGAGCCTTTTGGGTGCAGTCCGACGCCTTCGGGCGGAAGAGTTCGATACCAGTGGGGACCGTAGCGAAGTAACGGTTGGTACGCCCCCTACCCTTCTGGACCTCGATGTCGAGGAAACCCGCTTTCTGAAGCTCTGAGAGCAGGCGACGCAGTTGGCGCTCGCTGACACCCAAAAGCTCGCTCATGCTGTCCTGACCGCGCCATGCGCCGCCCTGAAGCGAGTTTAGGTCATGGAGGATCTGGCCCGCCACAGCCTTGGCCGGAAGCGATAGGCCCGGCGTGGCGCTGAGCAGTTGGTGCCAGGCCAGTTTCTCGGCAGTGAAGTTGTCGGGGTCTAGGCGGCGGCTCATTGGGCGGCCTCCGCGGTTGCGGTGCGAGCCTGAACGCCGTAGAAAGGCACCTTGCTTGTGCCTTGTCGCAAGTTGTTATGGACCCCGTCTAGCGCTGCAACGCTGGCGGGGTTTTTCATGGCTGAAACGCCCCCGCGCTCGTTAGACAATTGGGTAAAAAGCCTTTTGAAATCAAAGACCCCTATTGGGGCCATTAGACAAGCTAACTGATTGATTTCCTTAAACGAGAGGACTTCCTCTCTGTCCGCCACGGTTCCTCAATCAAAACAGATGCTTGGGTGTCGCTTTGGGCACACTTTTGGGCCCACCTGCTCAATAGAGTGGTTGGCCGGAGCGGATGCGGGCGATTAGGGTTTCGAACTGTTGCTGCTTTATGCCGCCGGGGATCAGGATACCGTTGACGACGAAGGCGGGGGTGCCGCGTAGGGCTAAGGCAGAGGCCTCGACGGTGTTGCGACGAAGTACGGCGTCGATGGCGGCACGGTTCTGGGCGAGGTCGGTATCCAGACGGGCCATGTCGACACCGGCTTCGGTGGCCAGACGGCGTGCGGTTGCATCGCTGTCGATGCGGCTGGGCGCGCTCATAAAGGCCTTGTGCACATCGTGGTACTTGCCCTGATAGCCCGCAGCCAGCGCCAGACGGGAGGCATTCTCGGACACTTCGCCGAAGATGGGCCATTCCTTGTACAGGATGCGAACCTTGGGGTCTGCCGCCAGCAGGCCCTCCAGTTCGGGGATCATCATTTTGCAGTACTGGCAGTTATAATCCATGTAGCCGATGATGGTGATGTCGGCGTCCTCGGCACCGAGGAAGGGCGTGGCGGGCGCTCTGAGCAGGGCACTAAAGCCCACATCCATGACCATGGCACCGCCGTTCTGGGGCGGGCTGTTGGCATCTGCCGGACCACAGGCAACCAAGGTTGCGGCGGCGACCAAAGCGGCGCTGAGCGGTACGAGCTTCATGGATATCTCCTAGATCGGCCCGCAAAGATTTGGCGGGCTTTAAAATACTGCCCCGCCGTCGCCCTTCCGGCTTAAGTCAGGCTTAAGACCCCTTACTTCAGGCGGGCGATCTGTTTGGCGATCTGCTCGGGCGCGATTTCGCCCACATGGGCGTGACGCAATGTGCCATCGGCATTGAGGAACAGGGTCACAGGCAGGCCCACCGTCCGGTAATGTCTCTGCACCTGCATGCCCTGATCCAGCAGGACATGTTGCATGGTGATGCCTTCCGTCTCGAGGAAGTCCTGCACCTTCTGCCTGCCCTCGCCCTGATTGACCATCACGAAGCGCACATCGGGATTGGCCTGTTCGGCCTGTTCCAAAGCGGGCATTTCGCGGCGACACGGCGCGCACCAGCTCGCCCACAGATTGATGACGGTGGGGCGGCCATCGCCTTGGGCGAGGATGACAGCAGGTCCGTCCAGTGGCTCAAGCGCGATATGCGGCGCAGGCATGGGCTCGGTTGCCGATGCCAACTGATAGATGAGAGTGAACACAAAGGCACTGACGCCCGCTGGCGCGATGGCCCATGCGCGTTCAGTGGTGGTTTTCAGCAGGACAATACCGGCCACCAGTAAAACCGGCACGACCCAGACCCACTGAAAACCGCCCTGCCAGACGGCAAGGATACGCAGGGGATCATCGTGGAAATACTGCCAGTTGCCAGCCACATGGCCCAGACGGGCCGCCGCCAGTCCGGCAAAGACGACCACTGTACTCCAGAGATTGAACCGCTCGCTGACCCGCGATGCCAACAGGCCCGTGCCGATCATGAACACGAAGACGCCGGCGATGATGGCAAAACGCTCGCCCGACAGGACCAGAGGACCGAGTTGCAGAGCATTCATCGCGGCGCTTCTCCGGCCATTTCGATGCCCTGTAACATAGCCTCGCGGGTGATCTTTCCGACCAGACGCCCTGCGGTGCGCTCGGAACCTTCGGCCCCCACAAACACCATGGTTGGAGGGCCAACCACGCCGTATTCGGTCATCAGGCCGCGCACCTCGTCGGTGTTTGATGTGACATCGACCTTGATCAGATCAGCGCGGCCCAAGGCCTGAACCACTTCGGAAGCGGGCAAAACATCGCGCTCAACCGCTCTACAGGTCACGCACCAGTCTGCCGTGAAATAGACGACGGCGGGCACACCGCGTGCGGAGGCACGCTGTAGGGCGGCTTTCAGTGACGCGCCGTCCTCGACAATCGCGGCAACCGGATAGGGGTCGGTTTCCGTTGTGCCGTTCGATGATCCGGCGCTCAAAGCTGATAGCGGACGCCAAGGATCATTGGCCCCCAGCGCCACACCGGCCACAAGCAACGCGCCCCACAATCCGGCGGCCATGGCCAAGGCGCGACAGGGCACTGACAGTGCTGCGTGCCCTCCTTTGCCGAGGCGTACCAGCGCCGCCGCGACGGCAAAGGCGATCAAGGCCCCCGACACCATCACGGCTTCAACAGGCAGAATGCGCGACAAAAGCCACCACGCCATGATCAGGAAGATGAAGCCGAAAGCCGCCTTCACATGGTTCATCCAGACCCCCGCCCTGGGCAGGAAACGGGCACCGGCTGTGCCGAACAAGACCAGCGGCACGCCCTTGCCCAGACCGAGGGCGAACAGGGCCGATGCCCCCAGAACGACGTCGCCCGTCTGCGTGATATAGAGCAAGGCACCGGCCAATGGCGCGGTCACGCACGGTCCCACAATCAGGGCCGATGCGAACCCCATCCCCCCTGCCGAGAACAGCGAGCGTTTTCCGGTTCGCGCCGGTCCGTTGAAACGGTCCATCCACCATCGCGGCAGGCTGAGATCAAATCCGCCCAGCATGGACGCCGCCAGCACCAGAAACACAGTCGCAAAAATGCCGATGGCCCAAGGCGACTGAAGGGCCATTTGCAGATTCTGGCCCGACCATGCCGCCGCAACCCCCAGCGCCGCAAACGCCGTCGCCAGACCCAGAACATAGGCCACAGACAGGAAGAAGCCTCTGCGTGTGCCGCTGGTCCCCTGCCCGATCACTCCGGCCAGAATGGGGTACATGGGAAAGACGCAGGGCGTGAAGGCCAGCAACAGACCAAACCCGAAGAAGGCCGCCAATATCCATATCTGGCCGCCTTGGCGTTCAAGGCGCTCGATCATCGTTTCTGGCATGACTTCCGGTCGTGCCTGCTCTGCGGCAACAGGCGCATCCAGCGCAACGGAAGCGGTTTGAGGTTCCACAACCTCGGCGGGCGCAGCCTGCTCGTCGATTACCGGCGCAGGTTGGGGCATCGGCGCGGGTTGAGGTACCGGCTCCGGTGTCTTGGCCGGTTCTCTGGAAACGACAGGTACCGACGGCACCTCGACATCCTGCGTCGTCGGCGGGAAACAGACCGAGCCGTCCTGACAGCCCTGATAGGTCACCTGAACCCTTGCCGGATTTCCGGCGCGGGTCAGGGCTTGGGATCCGATGACGGCCTCGCCGCGATCGAACCAGACACTCACCAGCCCGAAACCCGGATCGTCCTTTTCCATTCCCGACGACAGGGTGGCGGCCAGCACCTGCCCGTCGGTCTTCACCTTGGTATGGTCACGATACAGATAGTGCCCGTCCGCTATGGTCCAGCGAAGACGCAGGCTGCCGTCGGCCTGTCGCTCCGCACGCAGGACAAAGGCTTCGTCCGCTGTCAAAAACTGGGCAGCGTGGGACGAAAGCGGCATGATGGCGATAGTGACCATAGTCACAATTATCGCCGCGACATGGGATAGACGGCTGGAAAGGTTCATCCGGTGGCCCTCGCCGCCACAGCTTAAGCCAAACTTAAGCCCACAGTGTCAGCGGTCGCGTCATGAGAGTTCTGGTGGTTGAAGACGATCCGGTCATTGCAGACGGTCTGAGGATCGGCCTGCGGGAGCGCGGCTATGTTGTCGAGCTGCTGCACACGGTCGAGGAAGCCTTGGCTGCGCTGGAAACCACGCCGTTCGATGCGGCCATACTCGATCTCGGCCTGCCGGATGGCGACGGGCTGGATGTGCTGCGCTTCATTCGCTCAAAGGCGCTCGACACCAGTGTCATTGTGCTGACGGCGCGTGACCACACCGTCCAGCGCATCGAAGGACTGGATACGGGGGCCGACGACTATATCGTCAAACCGTTCGATCTGGATGAGCTGGCCGCGCGTCTGAGGGCTGTGCGTCGCCGCAATCTCGGCCTGTACGAGAATTTCGTCACCCACGGCGCGGTAAAGGTCGATCCGGTTTCGCGTCAGGTCTGGCAGGAAAACGAAATCATGCTCCTGTCACGGCGCGAGTTCGACATCCTCTATGCGCTAATGGAGCGCCCGTCACAGGTGCTGTCGCGCAGCCAGCTCGAAGAACGGCTCTATAGCTGGCAAGAAGATATCGGCTCCAATGCTGTCGAGGTGCACATCCACAATCTGCGCGCCAAACTAGGCAGCACCTTTATCCGCACCGTGCGCGGCGTGGGGTACACCCTGCAATGACCTCCATGCGGCTTCGTATCTTTCTGGTGCTGATCCTGATGACCTCGCTCGTCTGGGGCGGGTCGGTTGTCTGGGTGCAGTTACAGACCCGCGCCGAGGTTCAGCGCGTGCTGGACCGCCGCCTGATGGAGTCGGCGGGAATGGTTTCGTCCCTGATCGGGGAGGGTCAGGTTGTGCCGGTTATCCGCCCCCCCGCCCCGGCAACAGGTCTTGGCGATGGCCAGAAACTGTCCTGCCAGATCTGGACTTTGGGCGGTGATCTGGTGGCCAAATCCAACAGCGCCCCCACCCAGATGCTGGCCACATCCGAGGAAGGGTTTTCACAGCGCACCATCAATGGCGAGACATGGCGGGTCTATACGGTACAGGTGCCCCGCACGCCCTATTGGGTGATGGTCGGCGACAGTCTGGCGGTGCGCGACGGCCTTGTCGGCAGTGTGGTCCAAGGCCTGTTATTGCCTGCCTTGCTGGGCCTTGTCGTGCTGGGTTTTCTAATCTGGGGCGCACTGGATGCAGGTTTGCGGCCCGTCCGCAGAATGGCCGCCGCTCTGGTCGGGCGCGATACGAAAACCCTGCCACCGCTGGACCTGCCCTCCGATGCGTCGGAGCTGCATCCGGTGGTGCATGCGGTCAATGACCTGATGGCCCGTGTCATGGCCGCACGCCAGCGTGAAACCGAGTTCACAGCCGCCGCTGCCCACGAACTGCGGACCCCTCTGGCCGGTATCCGCATACAGGCTCAGGTCGCGGCCAGCACTTCCGATCCGCAAGCCCGTGCCGATGCCCTGAAACTGATCCAGACCTCGGTGGACCGGACCGCCCGTCTGGTCACCAATCTTCTGACCCTCGCGCGTGAGGACGAGGCATCGCCCCTGAACGAAGGGGACAGGCGCTGGCTGACACTGGGCGACCTACTGGCCCCGCTTAATACAGACAAGCGTCTGCAGATCATTGGCAGCGAGCGAACCCTGCATGTCGTGCCGGCACGGTTTGAACTGGTCCTCAGCAATCTGCTGACCAATGCCATCGCCCATGCCCACCAGACCATCCGGATCGCCATTGAAGACCAAGCAGACGGTCCCGTCCTGATTGTCGAGGATGACGGTGTCGGCGTCTCGCCAGACGAACTGTCCAAACTGGGCCAGCGTTTCTACCGTCCCGCCAACTCGCGCAGCGACGGCAGCGGCCTTGGCTTGTCCATCGCCAAATCCGCCGTCATCGCCCATGGCGCAAAGCTGGGTTTCACAGCCTCCCCCCTCGGCGGTCTCCGGATCGAGATCCACGAACTGGCTATCAGATAGCCAGTCCTTTGGCCCTCATCGAACCGTCAGGCGTTTTCGCCGAACGGGTCGTCGAGGCTGTGGGAGGGTTGGGTGAACCAGACGGGGCCGGTTTCGCTCATGTAGAAATGGTCTTCGAGGCGGACGCCGAACTGGCCGGGGATGACCAGCATGGGTTCGTTGGAGAAGCACATACCCGCTTGCAGCGGCGTGGTATCGCCGCGCACCAGATTGGGGGCTTCGTGGATATCCAGACCGACGCCGTGGCCGGTGCGGTGCGGCAGACCCGGCAGGCGATAGTCGGGGCCATAGCCCAGACCGGTCAGGTAATCACGCGCCGCCACATCGACGCTCTGGCACTCGGCACCGATACGGGCGGCCTCGAAGGCCAGAGCCTGGGCTTTTTTCTCGTGGTCCCAGACGCGGCGGAATTCGTCACTCGGTTCACCGAACACATAGGTACGGGTGATGTCGGAATGATAGCCATCCACCAGCGTGCCGGTATCGATCAGCACTACATCGTTCTTTTTCAGCGCGCGGTCGCCTTCGCCACCGTGGGGCAGGCAGGTGTCATCGCCAAACGAAACGAGGCAGAACCACGAGCCGCCTTCGCCGCCCAGTTTGCGGTGTTCGGCATCAATGAAGCGCTTGACCTCGGAGGTCAGCACGCCTTCCTGCAACCAGTGGCGGGTGCGGCGCAGGACCTCCAGCGTGATCGCCTTGGCACGGATCAGCAGGGCGATCTCTGTCGCTGATTTCACGCCGCGCTGGGCCACGATCAGCGGCGCACCATCTACCAGACGCTCCGCACCCATGGCGCGGGCCATGCCCAGCCAGACAAAGGTTGCGACCTGATCATCGACGGCCAGACGCGCATCGGGGGCAACCGCGCCCGCGACCAGCGCATAGGGGCTTTCTTCTTCTTCCCATGTCAGGATTTCGCCCGCGACGGCATAGTCATTGCCCGTCACACCGGCAATCTTGTCCAGCTCGAAGCGGGGGCAGACATACTGGACACGCCCGTCGGCATGCACCAGCGCACCGGTCAGCCGCTCTGACGGGTGCCAGTCCAGCCCCGTATAGTAACGCAGCGAATTGGTTGGCCCCAGAAGCATGGCCCCCAGACCATCAGCCTGAAGTCGCGCCGCCAATGTGCGAATGCGGGCGTGGCGTTCCTCGACGGAGATGGGGGCGGCGACGGGAGCTGAGAAGGTCATATTCACTACGCATGTTTAACGGGTTTGGCTGTGTGTCTCACCCTTGCGGTTGTCCTGCAAGGGCGGCAGCCAAACGTCGAACATACCGTGATCCAGCTCAGGCCCTATCTAGCTCAGGCCTTGGCGAATGGCTTGGGAATAGGGCGCGGTGTCCGGCAAGGCGCGGGCGGTTTCGGTGATGTGGGCCTTGGCCTTGATGTCCGTCAACGGGCGGTCGTTTTTGATCACGCCGAGGTCATACAGATAGTCCTGCGTGTGGCCCGACAGCAGGATGCGCCAGTCCATCGGCAGGCGCTTTTCCACGGTGCGGGCAAGCTTCCAGATCACGGTCGTGCAGTTGGTGGTGATGGTCTGGTAAAAGCGTGGCTTGGCGGCCAGATCATTGCCGAGGCCGACATAGGACAGGAACAGGGCCTTCCTTTGCGCAGGCGTCATGGTCAGCGGGAAGATGGACACGTCCTCGTTGCGCGCATGGGTGCGCAGCTTGACGATGTCCTCTTCGGTGGCCCCGATCAGGACCAGTTCGAACTGTTTGAAGAAGCCGCCGATTTCGGAAAACTTCTCGTGCTTTTCGCGGCGGATTTCAGCGGAGAACACCACATGCTGGCCGTCCGAAAAGCCGAAGCTGACCATAGTGTGGGCGATGTGGGGGCTGGCCCATACGGTGCTGATGAAATCGACGGTTTCAAGTTGATCCAGATCGACCGTCTGGCTGATCCAGCGCTGTTCGCCATCATCGCGGGTGCGCCAGCGAAAGTCGCGCACATTGGACAGATGCACGGTGGAGCCTTGGATATCGGCCACAACGCCGTGCGACAGTTCGGGGGCCCAGTCACGCACCTGTAGCGGGCGAACCTGCGCCCAGCCCAGAGCGACGACAGCGACCATGATGGCAAGAACCACCCATGCTCGCCCGCGCCCCATCAAGGACACCCAGACCTGAACCGCCAGCATCAACAGCGGGACGGCATAGGCCCAGACGCCGATGAGCGGCCGCAGTTGGTAATGCACGGCCAGCGCCGTCCATGCCACCACCGGCAGGGTCACAAGCAAGCTGCCCCACGCCCATTTCGCGCCCGATGCCCGCGTCTTAACCGCCGATACTGTCACGCAATCCCCCTTGGTCAGCATCCGTCATACGACAGGAACGCCCTGATGCGCCACGGTGCGAAACCGCTGCAAAAAGAAAGGGCCGAACCTTTTCAGGTCCGCCCCTTCCCGCATCAAGAATGGACAGGATCAGGCGGCGAGCACACTGTTGGCGGCGCTGATGACGGCGCGGGCCGAGGCGGTGGCGACGTCGCTGTCCATGCCCGCACCAAAGACGGTGCGGCCATCCTTGGTCTTGCACTGGACATAGGCGGCGGCGCGGGCGTCGGTGCCAGCGCCGATGGCGTGTTCCTGATAGTCGATGATTTCGAACTCGGGGGCGCCCGCCTCGCGGATACCGTCCAGCAGGGCCGAGATCAGGCCATTACCGCGACCCGAGATCGGCGTCACCTTGTGGCCGATCTTGACGTCGCCGGTGAAGACGCGTTGGCCGTCGCTCTTGGCGCGGCCTTGTTCGCTAAAGGTCATCAGTTCGAAATACTGCGCGCCTTCCAGACGATAGGCCTTTTGGAAGGCATCCCAGATGTCGGCACTGGTCAGTTCGCGGCTGACCTCGTCGGCCTTTTTCTGAACGGCGCGGCTGAAATCGGCCTGCATGGCCTTGGGCAGTCTCAACCCCTTGTCCTGTTGCAGTACCCACGCCATGCCGCCCTTGCCGGACTGCGAGTTCACACGGATGACCGCTTCATAGCTGGCCCCGATATCGGCGGGATCAATCGGCAGATAGGGCACGTTCCAGAACTGGTCGTTGCGTTTTTCCTGCGCTTCAAAGCCCTTCTTGATCGCATCCTGGTGCGAACCGGAGAAGGCGGTGAAGACCAGCTCACCGGCATAGGGATGGCGCGGATGGACGGGGATCTGGTTGCAGTATTCGACGGTTTTGACGATCTCCTCCATGTCGGAGAAGTCCAGTTCCGGCGAGACACCTTGCGTGTACATATTGAGCGCCAACGTCACCAGATCGACATTACCGGTGCGCTCGCCATTGCCGAAGATACAGCCCTCGATCCGGTCGGCACCGGCCATCAGGCCCAGTTCGGCCGCGGCAACGCCCGTGCCACGGTCATTATGCGGGTGCAGAGATATGATCGCGGCCTCGCGGCGTGACAGGTTGCGGATCATCCATTCGATCTGGTCGGCATAGATGTTGGGGGTCGAGCATTCGACCGTCGCAGGCAGATTGAAGATGATCGGCTTTTCAACCGTCGGCTCCAGAATGTCCTGAACGGCCTCGCAGACCTCCAGAGAAAAATCCAGTTCGGCGGTCGAGAAGGTTTCGGGAGAATATTCAAAACGCCAGTCGGTGTCGGGGCGTTTCTCGGCCTCTTCGCGCAGCATTTTTGCGCCTTCGATGGCCAGTGCCTTTACCCCGGCGCGGTCCATATTGAACACGACTTCGCGCCATGCGGGGGACACCGCATTATACAGGTGGACGGTGGCGGTACGGGCGCCTTCCAGCGATTCAAACGTCTTCTGGATCAGGTCGCGGCGGGACTGGGTCAGCACCTGCACCATCACATCTTCGGGGATGCGATCCTGACGCACCAGACCCGAGATAAAGTCGAACTCGGTCGCGCCCGCCGACGGGAAACCGACCTCGATTTCTTTCAGGCCGATCTTTACCAGCATGTCGAAGAAGCGCTGCTTCTTGTCGGCATCCATCGGGTCGGCCAGCGCCTGATTGCCGTCACGCAGGTCCGTGGACAGCCAGCGCGGGGCCTTGGTGATGGATTGCGACGGCCACTGACGGTTTGGCAGGTCGATTTGGGGGAAGGCACGGTATTTTACCGAGGGGTCGCGCAGCATGTGTTGCGCCTCTCTTGGTCAAGCAGATTACAGTCGGGAGATGTGCGGCGAACGCAAGTCGCCACCGAGGCAGCCGTTAACCCCGGCGGCCACTCATAAGTCGTCCCATGGCTAGGCTCATCGGAGCCATGCGCAGACGGGCGACACCTGCATGTGCAAGCTTCTCAACCATGCCGCTGACCTAAGGCAGCCAGACGCAAAAATCCACCTTTAAAATGGCCATGTCGAAATATTGCGTGCGCTTCGCCTGAGGAAACGGGCAGTTGCCACGCAACAAAAACATCGCTTCGGCAGATTTCAAGGAACAACCATCCTCGCCTCTGTCGAATGTCGGACCTTTATCCCGCATTGCAACATGATCGGGCCACAGCCATGCTCGGGCCGTTTAGGCCGCGTTTTGCGTCTCGCTCCACATGTCCAGATCGGTTTCCTGTCCGATCAGGGCCAGACCGGAAGCGATGGATTCGAACTCGCTGCCGCTTTCGATGCGTTCCTCGCTAAAGCGGTCCACAAACATGCGGCGCACCGCAGGCACAAAGGACGTGCCGCCGGTCAGGAAGACGCGATCAATACCCTCGGGAGCCATCCCTGCCCGTTCCAGCGCAAGGTCCACCGCCCCTTCGATCTGGGCCAGTTCGGGGGCGATCCAGCCCTCGAAGGTGTCACGGCTGACGGTGTGGCGGATATCGACATCGCCCTGTGCGAAGACGAACTCCGCCTCGTCCTGTGACGACAGGGCGATCTTGAGCGCCGAGACGGACTGGTACAGGGCATAGCCGTAGTTTTCGTCCAGCACCTCGACCAGACGTTCCATCTTTTCCGGCTCGTCGGCATTACGGACCAGACCGCGAATGTCCTTCATGTCGCGCGAGGCCCGCAGCAGGGCCAGCTGCTCCCATTTGGCAAAGGCGGTGAAATAGCGCTGCGGCACCGGCAGGGTCTTGCCCATAGCCGTATAGGTCGTGCCCTTGCCCAGTTCCGGCGACACCAGATTGTCGATGATGCGATAGTCAAACGCATCGCCCGCAATGCCGACACCGGCGCGGCCCAGCGGCGTGGAGCGCAGGCCATCAAGCGTTGGCTCGAACCGGATGATGGAAAAGTCGCTGGTACCGCCGCCGAAGTCGGCCACCAGAACGGTCGCGGCCTTTTCCAATGAGCGGGCAAAATAGAAGGCCGCACCAACGGGTTCATAGGCATAGCGGATATCGCCAAAGCCCAGTTGCGTGAACGCCGCCTGATAGCGCTCCAGCGCCAGCGGCTCGTTGGGATTGCCGCCCGCAAAGGTGACGGGGCGGCCCACGATCACGCGCGGCGGCAGGTTTTGCAGCGCCTCGCCCGCATGTTGGCGCACCTGCTCCATGAACACGGCCAGCAGGTCTTCAAACCTGTAGCGGCGACCGTCGATGACGGTTTCGCTGAAGGCAGCACTGGCGGCAAAGTTTTTGAACGACTGGATAAAGCGCGTATCCAGCGGATCTTCCAGATAGGTTTCGACGGCCCATGGCCCTGCCGAGATGATGCGTTCGGGTGCCGATCCGTCGGCGGCGGGGATGATCTGGAAGCCCAGCGCCGAGCGGAAACCCGACAGACCACCGGCTGGCCCTTGCAGCGTCACCACCTGCGCCTCCTGCCCCGGTAGGCTGAGCGCCATCACCGTATTGGTGGTGCCAAAGTCGATACCCAGAGTAGCGATGGGGGCGGCAGCAGAAGAAACAGTCACGCGGCGGACTTTCAGGTCAGGCATTGATCGGGGGGCGCTCCCCCTAGCGCAAATCACGCCGCGATGCGCTCTTTTTCCACATCGGCATGCCAAAAGTCACACGCGAAAAAGGCCGCCCCTTGCGGAGCGGCCTTTCGCGTTTTCAGCGGTCAGTCTTTCGACCTACTGCTTGTAGACATTGCCTGCGCGCATGACGAATTTGACGTCACGCAGGGTGGCCACGTCCTGCAACGGGTCACCGTCAACGGCGATGATGTCGGCATTATAGCCTGCCGTGATACGGCCGATCTCGTCTTGCAGACCAAAGTGGTCGGCCGCATTGATGGTGGCGGTACGGATGGCTTCGATCGGAGTCAGACCGGCTTGGACCAGCAGCACGAACTCACGGGCATTGTCGCCGTGCGGGCCAACGCCGTTGTCGGTGCCGAACGCGATCTTCACACCGGCGGCGTGGGCGCGGCGCGCCATGTCCAGCATCAGCGGACCGGCTTCCAGCGACTTCTTACGCTGGTTGGCGGTGAAGAAGGTGCCCGGACGCTGGGCTTCGCGGGCCACAAAGTCACCGGCCAGCAAGGTCGGGACCAGATAGCCGCCATTGGCCTTCAGCATGCGGATGCCTTCATTGTCGAGGAAGGTGCCGTGCTCGATCGAGTCACCACCGGCGCGCAGGAAGCTGTTGATACCGTCCGTGCCGTGGGCGTGGGCGGTGACGCGACGGCCCATGAAGTGGGCGGTCTCGACAATGGCTTCCAGCTCACCTTGCGAGAACTGCTGGTTCAGGCCTGCACCGGTATCGGACAGAACGCCGCCGGTCGCCGTGATCTTGATGACATCAGCGCCCGAACGCACGCGCTCGCGCACGGCACGGCGGCAGTCGTCCGGCCCCGAGCAGACGCCCGTGGTACGCATCAGCGGCACCATGGATTCCGGCACGCCATTGGCATCGCCGTGGCCGCCATGCGGGGTCACCGTACCGGCCGAGGCCAGAATGCGCGGGCCGACAATACGGCCTTGGGCCACAGCATTACGCAGGCCGACAACCGCGTCGGCATTACCGCCCAGATCGGCCACCGTGGTAAAACCGGCCTCCAGCGTGATCTTGGCATATTGTGCGCCGCGCAGAGCCGCATCGGCAGAGGTGCTGGTAAAGCGGCTGGCGCGGTCGCCATCGCCTTGCTGGCCACCGAGGTGGACGTGGCTGTCGATGAAGCCCGGCAGGACGAACTTGTCCGACAGGTCCACAACCGTACCTTCACCCACGAAGCCGTCGCGGATTTCCTTGACCTTGCCATCCTCGATCACCAGCGTCTGGCGCTCGGTCACGCGGCCGGTGGCCGGATCGGCCAGTACGCGACCGGCATGGATATAGGACACGTTCTGGGCCGCAGCAGCGCTGGCCGAAGCCATCAGTACGGCCGCCAGACCAAAGGCCCAGCTCTTCTTCAGGTTCAGTTTCATACTTCCTCCTCCGCGGTGCGAATGGCACCGCCCCCTAAACGGATACTCTAGACTTTCACGGCGCACTCAACCCCGCCGGAATACGGAAAATCGGGCCGGAGACAGTTTGCGTCTCCGGCCTGAAACGGATCAGAACTTCTTGGTGACGGCCAGCGAATAATAGCGGCCCAAGGTGTCATAGTTCTGGGCATCATAGGTGCCGCGCACATCACCGACCTGAGGCGGAGCCTCGTTGAACAGGTTGGTCACGGTAAAGCGCACAGACGTTTCCCATGGCAGATCGACACGGGCATTCAGGTCGAAGACGTCATAGGCATCCACACCGCGCGTCGTGCTGTTGGGCGACGTCACGCGGGCCGAGTTCATCATCTCCGACATGTGCCTCCAGCGCAGGCCGACATTCCAGCTGTCACGCGAATAGGTAAAGCTGGTGGACGCCTTCCATTCGGGGTGGGCCTGTCCTGCATTGGCCTCGATGGCCGTGCCCCATGTACCGGCATAGTCAAAGGTCGGCGCACCCGGCAGGGCCTGGATTTCGAAGCTGTCCAGATAGCTGATCGCCGTGCCGATGCTGATGCTGCCCGCCTGTGCCAGACCCACATCGGCCAGATGCAGACGCCAGTCCAGTTGGACATCGATACCGGTCACATTGAACTGGCCCAGATTCAACAAAGGCTGGCTGGGATTGACCATGTAGCCGTCATTGGTGTTGCGGTCCTGCAAGGTGCAGTAATAGTTGTTCGGATCGAAGTTCGGGTTGTTGCCGCCGTCATTGAAGCAATAACGGATGCCATTGCCGACGCCCAAGGTGCCGACCGCATCGGCGACCTTGATCTGGTACCAGTCAATCGATGCCGAGATATTGCTCAACCACGGCGAGTGGAAAGTCGGCTGAAGAACAGTACCGAACGAATAGGTATCGGCGGTTTCTTCTTCCAGATCGGGGTTGCCGCCGGTTAGGGCAAACACTTGTGCGGCCCCGAACTGGTAGCTGTCGATCAGAGCGGCGGGCACGCCCAGCGCGACGCACAGATCGGCGACCTTCTGGCCGTTCGGTCCCTGACGGAAGCTGGAGCGGACATCGCAGGGATCGCCATTGGTATTGGCCGCTGACGGGTTGCCGATATCCACGGTCGCCGCCGAGATGGGCGAGTACAGCTCACCGACGCTGGGCGCACGTACGGCGCGGTTATAGCCGCCGCGAATACGCACAATGTCGTTGATCTGCCAGTTCACATCGGCCTTGTAGGCATGGACCCCGCCCACCGAGCTATAGTCCGAGAAGCGATAGCCCAGATCCATTTCCAGCGACTGGATGAAGGGCAGGTCCTTCAGCAGCGGCACGAGGAATTCGGCAAACACCTCGGTGCTGTCCACATTGCCCGAAGAGGCGCGAAGCTCGCTATAGCCAAGGATGTCGCTGGTGCCGTCCGGCTGGTCGAGGGCCGCATCAGGACGGAAGTCGAAATGGTTGTAGCGATAGCCGACACCGGCGGCGAAACGCACCTCGCCCGCCGGAAGCTCGAACAGCCCGCCCTGCACCGAGGCCTCGGCCATGCGCTGGGTCAGCTCGTTGGTGTTAGTGGTGCCGCGCACCATATAGTTCACGCATTCGGCCGACGGGTTGTGGTTACCGAACGGATTGAAACCGCCCGCACAGAATTCCGAACCGCCGGTCGGGCTGTACAGCAGTCGCGAGATCGCCGAGCGGCTGACACCACCGGACTGCTTGTTCTCGAAATCGGCCTTGGACACGCTGGCATAGGCTTCCCACGTCCAGTCCTTATAGCCGACCTGTCCGGTCAGGCCGCCAATGAACTGCGAGACGTTATAGGCATAGGATTGCAGGCGCTCGCCGGCGAAATCCAGGTCCTTCCACAGAGCGAAATCAGCCGTCGGGTTCGGGCGCGAGGCCAGAATGTGGGCGAATTCGTTGCTGATATACGGGTTGGTGACCGGTGCCGACAGCGCATAGGCCAGACCGGCCAACGTCGGGTTGAAGGTCCCCTCGGACTCATAGCTGGTCAGCGATCCCTGCAGGTAGAAATCGATGGTCGGCGTGAGCTGGTAATCCACGCGCGAGAACAGCGAATAGCGCTCGTTTTCGTTCTGGACCCGACCCTTGTTCCATCCCCACAGCATGTTGGTGCCTGCGGCATTCAGGAAGTGGTTGTCCGTTTCCGGGTCCTTGAAGTTCATGACCGGCGATGCGCCGCCCAGATTGAACAGGCTGTCGTCGCCGGTATTGAAACCGATCTGGCCGTTATAGAAGCCGCCCGCGCCCAGCACAGGGTCCAGACCATAATCGCCGACAAAGACGTCATTGACGGCATCCAGCGTCGGGCGGTTGCTGCCAAACCAGGCGGCACCTTGGGAAATGATCGCCGTATTGGATTGACGGTTGCGGGTGAAATAATAGTCGCGCTTGTTCTGATAGGCGACGTCGCGCATCGAATAGTCGAGCGAGATCACGGCGCGACCGCGATCATCGGCAAAACGGTCGCCCGCGGTTACGGACAGGCGGAAGCTTTCGCCGTCTCCGTAATCACTGATGCCGTATTGCGAGGCGACGGTGACGCCTTGAATGTCGCGCTTGAGGATGAAGTTCACCACGCCCGCAGTCGCATCCGAGCCATAGGCCGTCGAGGCCCCGCCGGTGATGACCTCGACATTGCCGATCAGGGCTTCGGGGATGATGTTCAGATCCACCGAACCGTCAGGGTTCGACGGTTGCAGGCGCTTGCCGTCCAGCAGCAACAGGGTGCGCTTGGAGCCAAGGCCGCGAAGGCTGGCATAGGCTTGACCGCCGTTCAGCGAGGTCGAGGAGGACCCTGCCGTGCTCTGGCCCATCGAGCCGGAAAATTGCGGCATCTGGGTCAGGGCTTTTTCGACCGTGACCTGACCGGTGTTCTCGATGGTCTCCGAGCTGACCGAGGTCAGCGGGCTGTTCGACGAATAGTCACGGCGGGCAATGCGCGAGCCGGTCACGACGATGTCGCTGACCTGTGCCACCTGATCCTCGCCCTCTAGCGGCGCTTCCTGTGCGAAGGCGGCCCCCGCAGACAGTGCGGCATAGGCACAGGCCCCGGCCAGCAAGACACGACGGGCCTTGCGACCTGAATGAATTTGTTCCCCGAGGCGCATGCGCGTCTCCCCCTCAGCCCTACTGACAACAACAATCCCTCGGCACAGAATCTCCAAAAAATTCCGCGCCGTGATCAAAAATACTTATTCAGAGAACGACGAATGGCAAATGGAAAATGGAAAATGATTTCCGTAAAATTGCTCTTTATATAAATTTATACTCGTTTTTCCCGATTTTAGTTTCATTGGAAACATAATATTTCAACATCTCGCAAAAGTTGTGTTTGCGAAGAATATTCCCAAAAGGGTCCAAAAATGACCCTTTCCGGTAGAAATCTCCAATGACGACACCCGGCTTCACGCGAAAATTCGGCAACCGGCCTTGCCTCACAAGGCCTCCGTGTCGCGCTTGGCTCTTGCGAAGGTGCCTCTCTCGGCAGATGATCCGCCCCTCTCCCCGAACCTTTTTTCAAAGCGTCCGATGACCGAAATCCCTTCACCGCAAGACCCTTCGTCACCTTCCGCTCCGGCGCGTGTGGAGGGACTGATTGATCTGCTGACGGTCGAAACGCTGGACACGGACCTTTATCGCGGCATCCCGCTGCCCGGTGGCAAGGGGCGCGTTTATGGGGGGCAGGTGGTCGCGCAGGCACTGCAAGCGGCCCAGATGACCGTCGAGGGACGTCGCTGTCACTCGCTGCATTGCTATTTCATGCGCCCCGGCGAAGAGGGCAGACCGATCATCTTCCGCGTCGCGCGCGACCATGACGGACGCACCTTTGCCACCCGCCGCGTGATTGCCTCGCAAAACGGCGAGCCGATCCTGAACATGTTGCTGTCGTTTCAGGTGCCCGAGGACGGTTTCGAGCATCAGGACACCATGCCCGATGTGACCCCGCCCGAGGAATTGGTCAGCGAAGCGGAGCTGTGGCGTGCCAATGCCGAGCTGATCCCTGCCCCCCTGCGCGAGCATTTGCTGCGCCCGCGCCCGCTGGAATTCCGCCACGTCTATACGCGCAATCCGCTGGCCCCGTTTGCGACCGAGCCGCGCCATGCCTCATGGTTCCGCACCGTGGCCCCGATCGGTGATGACGAAAGCCTGCACCGCGCCGTTCTGGCCTATGCCTCGGACATGACCCTGCTCAGCACCTGCGGCCTGCCCCACGCCATCAGCTATTTCGACAAACAGTTCCAGATTGCCAGCCTCGACCACGCCATCTGGTTCCACGAACCCTTCCGTGCCGATGACTGGCTGCTCTACGTCACCGACAGCCCGTCAGCCTCCGGCGCACGCGGCTTTAATCGCGGCCAGATCTTCAGCCGCGACGGCAAACTGGTCGCCAGCGTCACCCAGGAAGGCCTGATCCGCCAACGCAAACCCAAAGCTTGAATCGACACTCTTTCGATAATCAAGACCCATTGATCGTTCGTGTCAGCTTTGGCGCGTCCTCTCGCGACAAGGCCACTATATAGCCTTGTTTTCGGCTTCACTTGTGCCCAGCTAAATACCTCTTGAGGCTATTTCAGCCGATAATTGGACTCACCCACTCATCATTGCCTAAAATTACTTTCTGTTTATTTTCAAATGACTATTAATTATTTAATCAATCAATCAGTTTTTTTGCATCGGTAACGTCAAATCGTTTGACAAAAAATCTGACATAACCTCAATCTCCCCTCAATAACAAAAACACTTGAGGAGGGATCAAATGAGGTACTCGAACTGGCTGAAATGCGGGGTCGTTATGGCGACCGTTCTCGCCACCCCCGCCATGGCATCGACCGATGCCGCTCAGGACACCACACAAGAACAAGCTGCGCAGGTCTCGGACATCGTCGTCACCGCCCAGCGCCGTGAACAACGCCTGCAGGAAGTGCCGCTCGCCGTCAGCGCCTTCAGCATGGAATCGCTGCAAGACAGCAAGGTCGAAAGCCTGACCAGCCTCGACGGCAAGATCCCGAACGTCGTACTGGCCCCCGTCGGTGCGTATCCGTTCGCCAGCGCCTTCTTCATCCGCGGCCTCGGTTTTGCCGATGTTGAATCCAGCTTCGAGCCGTCGGTCGGCGTCGAACTGGACGGCGTATACCTGTCGCGTAACGTCGGTGCCGTTCAGGACTTCTTCGATGTTGGCGGCGTCACCATCCTGCGTGGTCCGCAAGGCACGCTGTATGGCCGTAACACCATCGGCGGCGTTGTCAGCGTCCAGTCGCGTCGTCCGACCTTCGACTTTGGCGCGCGCGGGCAGCTAACCTTCGGCTCCAATGGCCGTCAGGAACTGCGTGCAGGCGTAGAGGGTGGTCTGATCGACGACACGCTCGCTGGCAAGTTCTCGTTCCTCGCCAAGACCTATGACGGTTACGTCAAGAATTTCGACGGTCGCGATATGGGCGCTCAGGACGTCATGTCCATGCGTGGCGCCCTGTTGTGGACCCCGACAGCCAATTTCGACGCAACCCTGATCATTGATTACACCAAGGACGAGGGCACCGGCCCGGGCACCGAGAATGCCAGCCTGCCGGGTATGATCCTGCCCGGTTTCGGCCAGCCTGCCGATGCCGATGGCGATCCCTTCCTGACCCACATCGGTGACGACGTCTTCTCCAATCTGGAAGCGCTGGGCATTACGCTGAATGCGAACTGGGATCTGGGTGCCGTCAAGCTGACCTCCATCACCGGCTATCGTAGCACGGACACCAATGTCCTGAGCGATTTCGACTCGACCCCTCTCGCCTTCATGACCGTCCACCGCGACGAGACCCATGAGCAGTTCAGCCAGGAACTACGCCTCAGCTCGACCGCAGAAGGCCCGCTGAACTACGTCGTCGGTGCCTATTACATGACGCAGGAATACGAAATCGGCACTGGTCAATTCGGTCTGGTCTTCGGAGCACCAGATCCCGTTACCGGCGCTCCGGCCGGTTCGACCATCTATACGAACCAAAAGGCTGACTCCTGGGCGCTCTTCGGTCAGGCTGATTACGAGATCATCCCGAACCTGACGCTGACGGCCGGTGGCCGTTACAGCAAGGAAGAGAAGACCTTCACCACCCAGCCTCTGTTCTTCCCGAACGCGAGAACCTTCGACGCCAGCTTCGATGATTTCTCGCCCAAGTTCGGCATCAGCTACAAGTGGTCCGACACCCTGATGACCTTCGCCCAGTATTCGCGCGGCTTCCGTGCGGGCGGGTTCAATGGTCGCGCCGGATCGTTCGAAGCTGTGGGACCTTACGATTCCGAAACCGTGGATTCGTTCGAAATCGGCGTGAAGAGCGAACTGCTCGATCGTCGCCTGCGCCTGAACGCATCAGTATTCACCAGTGAATACAAAGATATGCAGCAAAGCGTTCAGCAGCTTATCCCGGGCACCAACATCAACCAGACCCTGGTTGCCAACGTCGGCAGCGCGAGCATCACCGGCTTCGAAGCCGAAGCATCAGCCCTGCTGACCGACGCCCTCACCCTTACCGCTACGGTTGGTTATCTGGATGCCGCCTTCGACGAGTTCACTGCTGATCTGGGTGACGGTCTGGGCCTGATCGACCGCAGCAACCTGCCGATGACCTATGCCCCCGAGTGGAGCAACAGCGTCACACTTAACTACAAGAAGTCGTACGATTTCGGTCAGGTCACAGCGCAAGCCAGTGCCCGCTATGCGAGCGATATGTACACCAGCTTCAACGCCCTCAATGCACTATCCGACTTTGCCGTACGCAAAGCCAACACCATCATTGATGGCAGCGTTGCACTGGAACTGCCGGATGGCCGCTGGCGTGTCAGCCTGTGGGGCAAAAACCTGACGGATGAAGTGATCATCAACAACACCTTTGGTGTCGGGCCTCTGCTGGCAGCACGTGTCTACCAGCCACCGCGCGAAATCGGTGTGGACCTGAGCTTCACCTTCTAAGCCGATTCAGACCGGTCCCCCACGGGGCCGGTCTTTTCGTTACCCAATTTCGAGTTCCCTATGACAACTTCCGCAGAACTTATCGGGCGCGCCAGAGAGCTGCTGCCTGTGATCAAATCGCGCGCGGCAGCAACCGAAGCCCTGCGCCGTCCGCATGATGACAATATGCGCGACCTGATCGATGCCGGCCTGATCCAGATGCTTATCCCTAGGCGTTGGGGCGGCGCGGAATCGGACATTCAGACGATGTTTGAAGTCGTCGATATTATCGCACAGGGCTGCGTCTCCACAGCGTGGATTGCCTCCTTCTATATCGGCCACAACCTCTATGCCGCCAAACTTCACCCGACGGCGCAGGAAGTAATTCTGAAGGCGCGCGGCTTTGTCATGCTGCCCGCGGCAACCGCCCCCACCATGAAAACCGAAAAAGTCGAAGGTGGCTGGCGTATCTCGGGCAGATCGCCTTGGGGTTCGGGCATTATGCATGCCGACTGGGTCATGGTTTCAGGCCTGACGCCTGAGAAAACGCCGCGCAGTTTCGTCATGCCGATCTCGTCGGTCAACGTTGACGATGTCTGGCATTTCACAGGCATGGCAGGTACCGGCTCCAACGACATCATCGTCGATAATGTTTTCGTTCCCGATCACATGTCGCTGGACGGCGTAGACCTGCGTAATGGTCGCACTGAAGGCTCGTCGGGTTACGAAAACCCGATGTACAGCGTGCCGCTGGTGCCGATGGCCTATGCCACAATTATTCCGGTTCTGACCGGCGGCCTGAAGGGTGCTCTGTCAGCCTTCGAGGAGATTGTGGACCGCCGCGTCCGCAACTTCTCGGGCACCGTGGTCAAGGACCAGCAGCACACCCACATCGTATTGGGCGAGATGAAGGTCGCGACACAGGCTGTCGACATTCTCGGCCGCGCCCAGATTGCCCGCACCGAAGCCCTGATCCAGACCGGCTACACCATGGAAGACCGTATCAGCCTCAAGGGCTCGGCAGGCTACCTCGCCCATACGGGGCGCAAGGCGGTCGAGAACATGATGACCAATGCCGGTTCCTCCAACTACCACCACGACCAGCCTCTGCAGCGCTTCTGGCGCGATCTGGCGACGGTCACATCGCATGCCTTCTGGGACTGGGACATCTGCCGCGAGCAGGTGGGCCGTAGCCATTTCGGCCTGCCCGTCAACCACCCGATCGTCTGATGCCACAGGACCTGTCCTTGAACCCAGAGAAATCACCCATGCAGCTCATACCCGTCACGACCGGCCTGCAATTCCCCGAAGGCCCGATCGCCATGGCCGATGGTTCGGTCATTCTGGTCGAAATCCGCCGCAAAACCCTGAGCCGTGTGACCCCCGACGGCACGGTCAGCGTCGTTGCCGATCTGGGTGGTGGCCCGAACGGGGCCGCTATCGGTCCGGATGGCCGTGCCTATGTGTGCAATAATGGCGGGCTTGGCTGGATCGATCTGGACGGCGGCGTCATGGTTCCGCATGGTGCCGCGGCCGATTATGCCGGTGGCTGTATTCAAGCCGTCGATCTGGAAACCGGCGCGGTCGAGATCCTCTATACCGAGTGTGACGGACGCCCCTTGAGCGCCCCCAACGATATCGTTTTCGACAGCCAAGGCGGCTTCTGGTTCACCGATCTAGGCAAGGAAAACGACGCCACCCGCGATTATGGCGCGCTCTATTACGCCAAGACCGATGGCAGCTTCATCTCCCGCCAACGCGATCGCCTGTCATGGCCGAACGGCTGTGGCCTGTCGCCCGACGGCCAGACCCTCTATGTCGCCGAAACATGGACCGGTCGTCTGTGGGCCTATGACATCCTCGAAGCGGGCGTTCTGAAAGCTCCCGAAGTGTCCTACATGCCGGGTCGCCTGATCCTGACCCTACCCGGATATCAGCCATTCGACAGTCTTGCTATCCAGCAGGATGGCGATGTCTGCGTTGCCACCGGCGTCAATGGCCGCATCACGATCATCGCGCCCAATGGCGACCAGAAGGACGTGCCGGTTCCGGACTTCATCACCACCAATATCTGTTTTGGTGGTGCCGATATGAAGGATGCCTGGATCACGGCTTCTTCGACCGGAATTCTCTACAAGACGCGCTGGGAAACTGCGGGTCTAAAACTGGCTTTCAACGGATAACCCATGAGCGATGCAAACCTCTCCGGCGAAGCCGCAATCCGCGAGCTGGCCGACCGCTTCATCAGCGCCATCGAGCAGGGCGATATCGACACCGTAAGGGCCTGCTACGATCCTGACGTCGTCGTCTGGCTCAATACGGTTGGCGCTGGTGTGGACCGGCAGGCCAATCTAGACGTTCTGAAGGGTTTTGTCGGCAAGACCTCGGAGCGCCGCTATCTGAACCGCCGCGTTCAGGTATTTGCCGGTGGCTATGTGCAACAACACCTGCTCAATGCGGTGCATGTCAAAGGCCCCGTCCTCGAGCTTGCTGCCACCCTCGTCTGCCGTGTCGAGAATGGCCGGATCACCCGTCTGGACGAGTATTTCGATTCAAAACCACTGACCGATTGGGCCACGCAGATTTCACAATGCCCATGATCTCCATCCTACCCCCGTACAGTTCAGGAGGTCCCCGATGACATCCCCAACCGATACCCCTGTCGCCACCGGCAAGAACAGTTCACGCTATGCGATCTATGTCGTTCTGGTCCTGATGCTGGCCTATATGCTGTCCTTCATGGATCGCGTTCTGATCAGTTTGATGATCGACCCGATCCGTGCGGACCTTGGTCTTGGCGACACACAGGTCGGCCTTCTGGTCGGCTTTGGTTTTGTGCTGCTCTATTCGATCATGGGCATCCCCTTCGGCGCGATGGCCGATAGCGGCAACCGCCGCAACCTGATCATCTTCGGGGTTTTGGGTTGGAGCGCCGCCACAGCCGTCAGCGGTTTTGCTGCCGGTTTCATGACGCTTTTGGCCGCACGCGCCATGGTGGGTATCGGCGAGGCGACCCTATCGCCTGCCGCCTATTCCACCATTGCCGACCGTTTCGAGAAGAAGCGGCTGGGCTTTGCCGTCAGCCTCTACAATATGGGCGTGTCGCTGGGTGGCGGCGTGGCCATGCTGTTTGGCGGTATGCTGGTGGGCTGGGCCATGAAGACCTCGGTGCCGTTGCCGTGGGGTGAGTTGACCGGCTGGCGCCTGGCCTTTGTGGCTGTGGGCCTTCTGGGTATTCCGCTGGCCATCCTGATGGGCCTTACCGTGCGCGAAGCCCCGCGCCGTCGCGGCAATGTCAAAGCCCCGCCGCTGAGCGCCGTATTCGAGCTGGCCAAGAGCCACAAACTGGCCTTTGGCGGTGTCATCATCGGCTATTCCATTCTGGTGATTGCGGCCTACGGGGCCATGCTGTGGGCTCCGGCCCACTTTGCCCGCGCCCATGCCATGCCGCCCGCCCAACTGGGTCTGGCTTTCGGCATCATCATCGGCGTGTTCGGCACCATTGGTCTGGCCATTGGTGGTGTTCTGTCCGACCGCTCGGCCAAGAAAGGCCACGCCGATGCGCCGGTGCGTATCGTTCTGGGCGCAGCCATCATCCAGTTCCCGCTGCTGCTAGGCGGCTATCTGGTCAACGACACCAATATTGCGCTGGTGCTGATCGCTGCCGGTATGGCCACCGTCTCGACCATTGGCGGCCTTCAAGCCGGTACGCTGCAAATCCTGACGCCCGCATCGATGCGCGGCCGTATGACCGCCATCTATCTGCTGGTCGCCAATATGGCCGGTATGGGTCTTGGCCCGCTGATCACCGGCTATATCAGCGAGCATTTCTTTGAAGGCCCAAGCAGCCTCGGCAAGGCTCTGGCCGTTGTGACGGCTGTGTCTCTGGTTGTCGGCGTTGGCGTGATCCTGATCGCACGCAAGGCCATCATTGCCGCCGTCCATGACAATGACCGCAAGGAAGCGGCGGCTGCGGCTCTGATCCAAAACTAGGTCCAAAGCCTCAACAACAAAAACCCCCGCCGGAGCGATCCGGCGGGGGTTTTCTTATAGAACTCAGCCTGCGGCCTGTTCCCAGTATTTATCGCGGATCAACCGCTTATAGAGCTTGCCCGTATCGTGGCGCGGCAACTCTGCCATGAAATCATACTGGCGCGGCACCTTGATCCCCGACAGGGCCGTGCGCGCCCAGGCCTGAAGCTCTGCCGCAAAATCGTCATTGGCATCATCCCAGTTTGCGGGCTGGACCACCGCCACCACGCGCTCGCCCATCTCGGGGCATGGCGCACCGATGACTGCCACATCTGCCACCTTGGGATGTCCGATCAGATGGTTCTCGATCTCCTGCGGATAGATGTTCACTCCGCCTGAAATGATCATGAAGCTCTTGCGGTCGGTCAGGAACAGATAGCCGTCTTCATCCAGTCGCCCGATATCGCCCAGCGTGGTCCAGCCCTTGTCGTGATAGGCACCCGCCGTCTTTTCAGGGGCGTTGTGATATTCGAACGGGTGATCGCCCTCGAAATAGACATTGCCGATCTCGTTGGCGGCCAGTTCAACACCGTCATCATCGCAGATATGCACGACGCAAAAGTTCGCCTTGCCCACCGAGCCGGGCTTTTTCAGCCATTCGTGCGAGTTGATAATGGTCATGCCATTGCCCTCGGTGCCTGCGTAATATTCCACGAGTATGGGGCCGAACCAGTCGATCATCGCCTTTTTGACCGGCACAGGGCACGGGGCCGAGGCATGGATGGCCAGTTTCAGGCTCGAAACATCATATTTGGCGCGCACTTCATCGGGCAGTTTCAGCATACGGATGAAATGGGTCGGCACCCATTGGCTGTGCGTCACGCGATAGTGGTCGATGGCGGCCAGAGCGGCTTCGGCATCGTATTTTTCCATCACCACGACCGTGCCGCCCAGATGCTGGATCGCCATCGACCAGCGCAGCGGGGCCGCATGATAGAGCGGTGCCGGACACAGATAGACGCTGTCCTCATTGGCTTCGAAGCGGGTCTTGGCCACCACAGTCGTCATCGGCATGGCGGTGATATCGCCATTGGCGGGCAGTTCGGGACGGATGCCCTTGGGACGCCCTGTTGTACCCGACGAATACAGCATTTCGCCGCCCGCAATCTCGTCGGCGATACGCTCCGCAGGCATGGCGGAGGTCGCCTCTTCCCACGACCTGAAGCCCTCGACGGCACCGCCAATGGTGAACAAGCACAGGTCCGAAAGTTTCGAAGCCAGACTGCCGGTATTTTCCAGATTGGCACCGGCCACAACCACCTTCGCGCCGCTGTCGCGGGCGATGTATTCCACCTCTTCCAGCGTCAGGCGCGACGACAGAGCGACAAAATACAGGCCCGAACGCTGGGCCGCCCAAGCCACCGAAAAATAGGCTGGAATATTGGGCAGATAGGCCGCGACCGCATCGCCTGCCTTCAGCCCCAGCGAGCGGAACAGCTGCGCCGCGCGATTGCTGTCGGCCTCCAGCTCGCCAAAGGTCAGGCGCTCACCGCTACCTGCCATTATGACCGCAGGCTTGTCGGGGGTGAGACGGGCATAATGACTGGGATGCATGGTCAGGCTCTACTTTTGGCAAACGGTGAACAGATCGACCGCGCAAGGAAGAGGCTCAAGCCGGATCAACAGGCCCGAGCCTCAAGCCCGACCACCATCGATCCCCTTGATCGCGCCCCTCCCCGAGCGCCCGTATGATATCCGCGCTTGTCACGCGAACTGTCACCGGCAGGGTTGCTCCCCGCACATGCGACATCGATATTTTGTCAATTAATTTGCCAATATCAACAGTTGAATGCGGTTAGGCATTGACGGAGCCGCTTAAAATTATTGTAAGATAAATTGACATTCTGGAGTGTTTGATTTGACCGGCACCACATCGACATCCTCTGCCCCTATCACTGGCAAGGGCGCACTGGACGGCATTCGCGTTGTTGAAATGGGCCAGCTTATTGCCGGCCCGTTCTGCGGCCAGTTGCTGGGTGACATGGGTGCCGAGGTAGCCAAACTGGAATCGCCGGGCGTCGGTGATCCGATGCGCCATTGGGGCCAGGGCGAAATCCCCACATGGTGGCGCGTGATTGCCCGCAACAAATATTCCGTCGCCGTCGATCTGCGCTCCGAGGAAGGTCAGCAGACCGCCCGCGACCTGATCGCCAAGGCCGACATCCTGATCGAGAACTTCCGCCCCGGCACACTGGAAAAATGGAACCTGAACCCTGTCGATCTGATGGCCGCCAATCCGGGCCTGATCATCGTGCGCGTCTCGGGTTACGGCCAGACCGGCCCCTATGCTTCGCGCGCCGGTTTTGGCGGTATCGGCGAAGCCATGGGTGGCTGGCGTGCCATTGTCGGCGAACCGGATCGCGCACCGTCGCGCATGGGCGTTTCCATAGGCGATACGCTGGCCGCCACCTATGGCTGTATGGGTGCTTTGGCCGCACTTGAGGCCCGCCGCAAGACCGGTCGCGGACAGATCGTTGACAGCACCCTTTATGAAAGCGTGCTGCAAGTCATGGAAAGTCTGGTGCCGGAATATGCCATTAACGGGCATAAGCGCACCCGCACCGGCTCGGTCCTGCCCAAGATTGCGCCGTCCAATGTCTATCCGTGCTCGGATGGCGAATATCTGATCGGAGCCAATCAGGATGCGGTGTTTGCGCGTCTGGCACAGGCCATGGGCCAGCCGGAACTGGCGACTGACGCCCGCTATGCCACCCATCTGGCTCGCGGAGAGCACCAGACCGAACTAGACCAGATTGTCGGCGACTGGACCTCCACCCTCAAGGTGCAGGAACTGGAAGACCTGATGATCGAATATGCCGTGCCTGCGGGCCGCGTATACGACGCCGAAGACATGATGAACGACCCGCATTTTGTCGCCCGTGAAGCCATTGTGCGGGTGCCGGATGCGGTGCTGGGTGAAGTCCCCATGCAGAACACATTCCCGCGTCTGTCAGATACCCCCGGCTCTATCCGTCGCCCTGCCCCACTAGAAGTTGGTCAGGACACAAGCGAAATTCTTGAGCGCTGGTTAGCGCGCTAACCCTTTCTCCCGAAACGTCCTCTTTGGAGGCGGTTCCCCCTGCCCCGCCGGACCTCATCCGGCGGGGCTTTTTTTAGCGCTCCCCAATAATTATCTGATTGCTTAATTAGACATGCCCGAATGTGAAACCGTCTGTTGACAGAGCTGGCTTCCATCGGAATATTGTCAATAGATTTGACGTTATTCCGATGATGTATCGGCCGGAGTTTTCACCTGATGCGTATTACCCAAGGCCTCGTTCGCGCCCTTGTGACGGCTCCCGACCGGATTGCCACCATTGACGGCGACCGGCGCAAGACATGGCGCGAAGTCGCTGACCGCGTGGCGCGCCTTGCCGGTGGACTGCAAAATCAGGCCGGTATGCAAACCGGGGACCGGATTGGTGTTCTGGCCCATAATTGCGACCTCTATTTCGAGGCCTATTTCGCCATTCTCTGGAGTGGCGGCGTCCTGACGCTGATGAATACGCGTCTGGCCACGGCTGAATTGTCGTTCCAACTCAAGGATGCGGGTGTCGAAACCCTGCTTTACGGCGAAGAATTCACCGCCGTAGCCGAACAGCTTCTGGCCGAAGGTGCCGTCAAGTGCCTGATCGCCATGGACGGTGATGTTGCCGACCAGAGCCGCCTGACACAGGAAGGCCTGATCGCCACCTGGGAACCGGCCGCCGAGCATCTGGCCCACAACAACGATCTGGCCGGTATCTTCTATACGGGCGGCACAACCGGCCTGCCCAAGGGAGTGATGCTGAGCCACGGCAACCTGCATGCCATTGCTTCCAACCTTTTGATGACCATTCCGTTCGATGAAACCGGCGTCAATTTCCACGCTGCGCCGATGTTCCATCTGGCCGATATCGGTATTCTGTTCGTCACCATGTGCGGGGCCACCCACGTCTTCCGCCGCAGTTTCACAGCCGAAAGCATGCTGGAGGCCATTGCCGAACACGGCGTGACCCACTGTTTCAGCGTACCTGCTGTCATCGACCGAATGGCCAAGTATGAAAAACTGGCCGAACTGGACCTGTCGCGTCTTCAGATGCTCGGCTACGGCGGCTCGTCACTACCGGCGGCAACGCTGGCACTGGCACGGGCCAAATTCCCCGACATCAAATTCATTCAGGGCTTTGGCCAGACCGAGATGGCCTCGGTCACTGCACTGACCCCGCAAGATCACGAATGCGACGACGACCATCCGCGCCTGCGTTCTTGCGGCAAGATGGCCCCCGGCTTTGAAATCCGCATCGTGGACGAAGACGGCGTAGAGGTACCTCGCGGCGAAATCGGCGAGATCGTCGGTCGCGGTGACAATGTCATGATGGGCTACTGGAACCGTCCGGAAGAAACCGCCGACGTCATGCGTGCGGGCTGGCTGCATACTCGCGATGCCGGATGGATGGACGATGAAGGCTATGTCTATATCACCGACCGCCTGAAGGACATGATCGTCTCGGGTGCCGAGAACGTCTATTCCATCGAGGTCGAGAACGCCCTGTCATGGCACCCCGCCATCGAGGAAAGCGCCGTCATCGGCGTGCCGGACGCAGTGTGGGGCGAACGCGTACACGCGGTGATCGTCTGCAAGGACGGTGTGGTTCAACCCAGCTTTGAAGAACTGTCCGCCTTCTGTCGCGAGCGTATTGCCGGCTATAAAACCCCCAAGAGCATCAGCTTCCGTGTCGAGCGCCTGCCGCGCAGTGCCGCTGGCAAGATCCAGAAGGTCCCTGTCCGCGAAGCCCTTCTTGCAGAGCTCGCCAAGGGCTAACCCGCTGCAAATATAAAAAAGGCGGGAAGAGCAATCTTCCCGCCTTTTGCGTGTCTGGTTGTATGCGCGTCTACACGTCGTCGGGGGCGCGCGGCGCGGGTGCGGGCGTTGCCGAGAAGCGGGGTGCGGGTGCGGGCTGGACCACCCCGTTCAGTTCAATAAAGGCTTCGCGCTGAACATTGTGCGGATGCTGCGGGGCCTCGGAAAAGGACAGCACCGGCGCAAAACAGGCATCCGTCCCTTCCAGCAGCCCGCACCATTCGGCGCGGGTCTTTGAACGGAAAATATCGGTCAGGATGACGCGTCGTTTGGCGATACCATCAACCCCGTCCTGATCTTCAAACAGGGCATTGCCTTTCAAGCCAGTGACTTCGAGAAGCTTGTTGTAGAAGGGTTTTTCAATCGAGCCGATGGCCACATGCTGGCCGTCCGAGGTTTCATAGGTGTCGTAATAGGGCGCGCCCGTATCGAGATAGTTCACCCCGCGCTCGTCCTTCCACAGACCTTGGCCCCTGAAGCCCCAGATCATACCCATCAGCAGGGATGCGCCATCCACCATGGCACAGTCGATGACCTGACCTTTGCCGGTACGCTGGGCCGACAGGATGCCCGCCAGCATGCCAAAGGCCATCATCATGCCGCCACCGCCGAAATCACCGACCATATTGATCGGCGGGGTCGGTTTCTCGCCCGCGCGGCCAAAGGCGTTCAGGGCACCGGTGATGGCGATATAGTTGATGTCGTGGCCCGCCGCCTTGGCCAGCGGACCTTCCTGCCCCCAGCCCGTCATACGGCCATAAACCAGACGCGGATTATCGTTCAGCAGCACGTCCGGCCCCAGACCCAAACGTTCCATCACGCCCGGACGATAGCCCTCGATCACGCCGTCAGCCGTGGCAATAAGTTCACGGGCCAACTGGCGGCCTTCATCGGTTTTCAGGTCCAGTTCCACGCGGCGGCGTGAACGGGCCAGCACATCGGCAGGGTCCGGCTTGGTGTCTTTTCGGGCAATGCGGATCACCTCGGCCCCATGGTCGGCCAGCATCATGCCCGCGAACGGCCCCGGCCCGATTCCTTCCATCTCGATGATCCGCAGACCTTCAAGAGCTCCGCCTGAAACCGCTTGCGACATGACAATCTCCCCTACCCTGAAACTCAGGAAGAGTGATCGGACGCACAGATTATATTGTCAATAAATTTGACTTACTGACCGACCTGCTGCCCGAGAAAATTGCGCAAACCCATTTGCAACGCCTCAAAATCCTTCACCCCCATGGCCGTACGAAGTTCGTCTTCCATGGCGCGCAGCACCTTTTTGGCATCTTCGCGGATAGCTTCGGATTCGGGGGTAAAGCGCACAATGCGCGCCCGCCTGTCAGCGGGATCTACCACCACCTCGATCAGCTTTTCTTTCTCCAGTTCCGTCAGGAACTGGCTCATGGCCTGACGCGATACGCCAAGGTTGTCGGCCATGCGCGAGGCGCGGGTTTCGCCATTGGCGATATTGGCCAATATCAACGATTGCGAGCGGCCTCTGCGGCCCCACCCCAGCGCTTCGAGGCGCACCTGTAACTGCTCGTCGAACCAGTAAAGGGTCCGCACAAGATCAAGCATGAGAAGCTGACTGTTCATCCCCCCTTATAGGGCTAGCTCTGGCGTATCGGGAATCCTTTAAAGCCGAAAGGATAGAGATTTTTAGTCAAGTAACTTGACATATGGCACCATTCCCTGAAATCCTGTCACCAGTTGAGGGAGGATTGAACATGACGGGTGAAAAGCTGGCGGATCGCCGCATTCCAAAGGGTGATGACTTCTTGCCACCTGAAGAAGTGGCAGCCCTGACCCCGCAGGAACTCCTGAAAAGGATCAAGGCGTTACAGCCTTTGATCGCGTCCCAGTCCGCCGAGGCGGAAAGCCTGCGTCGTCCGACCGACGAAGTGTGGAATGCTCTGCGGGCCAGCGGCTATTTCTACATCTATGTGCCGCGCATGTTCGGCGGCCTGGAGTTCGATCCCGACACCTATATCGATACGACGCTGGCCATCTGCGAAGCCTGCCCGTCGGTTGGCTGGACCGCCAGCTTCGCGGCCGAGCACAACTGGCTTCTGGCCCAGTATCCCGAGGCGACCCAGAAAGAAGTTTGGGGCCAAACCCCTTATATCATCGCTCCCAGTGTCGCCGCCCCTCCGGGCAAGGCAGTGCGCGTGGATGGCGGCTTCAATATTTCCGGCCGCTGGAAGTTCGGCACCGTCGTCATGCATGCCGACTGGGTGATGCTGAACAGCATGGAGGACATGGGTGAAGCTAAGCCGCCTGTGGTGCGCATGATGCTGACCCGCGCCGAAAACGTTGAGGTGATCGACACCTGGAACATGAGCGGCATGGCCGCCACCGGTTCAAACGATATCGTGGCCAAGGACCTGTTCATCCCCGACGCCTATGCGTTCGAGTTACTGCCGGTGCGGACCGGTCGCGGCAATGGCGGCAAGGTTCACAATAATCCGCTCTATAGTGCACCCATGCTGCCACAGCTTTGCGTCACCGCCGCCCTGCCGTCTGTCGGTGCCGCCAAGGCCGCCGTCAAACTGGCCACCGAGCGACTGAGCCTGCACACCAAGATGGGGGGCCAGTCCACACAGGTCGAAAAACCTGCCGCCCAGATGCGTCTGGCCCGTGCAGATCTGATGGTCCGTTCGGCAGAGTTGCTGATCCGCGAGAGCGCCCGTGAAAACCTGACCCTTAATGCCCTGAGCGACGAGGAACAACTGGCTGAACGCATCCGTATCCGCGCCCAGATCGCCTATGCGGTCGGCCAATGTCGTGATGCCGTTCGCACCTGCTGCGAGGCCTCCGGTTCGGGCATCTACCACCTTGGCAACCCGCTCCAGCGTCTGGCCCGCGACATCGAAGTCATGGCCAGCCACATCGTCTATGACATGGACGTTTCTACAGAACTTCACGGCCGTTCAATGGTGGGCCTTGCCCCCAACTCGGCCCTGACCTGAAATCCCCGAGACGCGACGAACAGTAGCGTACCAGTAAGCTTGATCCCCAACTTCAGGAGGCTCGCAAGAGCCTCCTTTTTTGGTGCCGCATACAAAAAAAGAGGCGGCAACTTCTCGCTGCCTCCTCCTGTTCGTGCCTATTTGAACGCCGGTCAGTCGATCTGCTGGCCGTCGTCGATCTTGATCACCGCGCCGGTCGTATAGGCAGCGGCATCCGAGGTCAGGAAGCTGATGGTCGGGTTCAAAGCCTCGATCGGCATCAGGCGTTTGCGCGGCAGTTTCGACACCATTTTCTGGCCCGCTTCCGAGGTGAACCATTCCTCGTTAATATCGGTCAGCATATAGCCGGGGCAAACCGTATTGACGCTGATGCGCGGACGCACCCACTCATTGGCAAAGGCACGCCCCAGCATCACGGCACCGGCCTTGGAGGCGCAATAGGCGACCAGACCTGTCAGAGCGTGCAGGCCGCCCATAGAGGCCAGAATGACCACGCGGCCACGATCCGGTGCCTCGCTTTTCAGCAGGCGACGACCGCCCTCGCGCACGGTCAGGAACACACCGCGCGTGTTCACAGCCTGGATCTGGTCATACTCTTCGATCGGCAGGTCGGTGGCCCAGCCCTCGGCATTCACACCGGCATTGGCGATGATGGTATCGACGGTGCCGAAACGGGCCTCGGCGGCATCATAGCCGGCCATGACAGAGGTTTCCTCCGTCACATCCATCGACACGGCCATGGCCTCGACACCCAGAGCTTCCAGTTCTTTCACAAGGTCTTGCAGACGGTCGGCGCGGCGCGCGGCCACCACCACCTTGGCCCCGCCGCGAGCCAGCACGCGGGCAAACTCGGCACCAATGCCCGATGAGGCACCGGTAATCAGGGCCACGCGGCCTTCGTGGGTTTTGCTCGTCGCCATCAGCGCTTCTCCCTTGCGGACATCCAGGCGCGCGTCATGGCGCTGGTTCTTGTCCTGTCCAGTTTGTCATTGAGCCAGACCGCCGCCTCACACAGCGTTCCAATATTCACAGCCATCTTGTCGCCCAGCGCATAGGCCACGTCTTCGGACGCCACATTGCCTGCTGCTCCCGGCGCGAACGGACAACCGCCCGTGCCACCAATCGAGGCATCGACGGTCACAGCGCCTGCGGCCACTGCGGCCACGGCATTGGCAACGCCTGTCCCGCGCGTATCGTGGAAATGCACCCGCGCCGGCAGCGGTTTCACCGCTTCGACCACGCGGGTAACCAGAGCCGTCACCTCGTCCGGACGGGCCACGCCGATCGTGTCGGCAAGGGCGATCTCCAGCGGATTAAAGGCCGCCAATTGGCGCGCCATATCCACCACCAGATCAGGATCGACCGAACCCGACAGCGGGCATCCGAACGCGACCGAAATCGTCACCTGTGCGTCGCGGCCCCGTTCGCGGGCCAGCGCGATGACGCGCCCCGCCATGGCCACACTCTCGGCGATATCCATGCCCTGATTGGCCTTGCCAAAAGTGTCGCTGGCCGCCACCACAATGCCAAGTTCATCGACCGTGGTCTGCAAGGCGCGCCCTGCCCCGCGCTCGTTCAATACCAGACCGATGGTGCGCACACCTTCCGTCTTGCCCAAAGCTTCGATGACGGCCTCGGCATCGGCCATTTGCGGCACAAGTTTGGGGTTCACAAAGCTGGCGACCTCAAGCCGTTTGGCACCAGCAGAAATGGCGCGACGGATCAATTCAACCTTGTCGGCGGTCGGCAGGATTGTCTTTTCGTTTTGCAGTCCGTCGCGGGCGGAAACCTCGACCAGTTCGATCATTGATCCGCCCCGTTCAGAGCGTGGCGATAACGCGGCTGATCGACCGCCAGCATATCCAGTGCCGTCTGTTTCAGATGGGCGAACACCTTGGGATCATTGGCATCGATACCACCATTGCGGATGGCTTCGGCCAGTGCATCATTGAGGGTGTCATAATCGCCCGTTTCGCCCAGAATGGCGCTCATACGGGCGATGGCAGCGGCCTCGCTGGCAGGCCACAGTGTTAGTTCGCGCTCGATAATGCCCATGGCATTGGCGGCAACCTTCCGATGGAAACCATCCGCCGGTGTCGGCTCTCCAGCCAGCCAACCGCTCACGGCCCGGACCAACTCTTCTTTCGTCGGACCACGCATCAATTTGCCCCTTCCATCAGCGCCAGAAGATCAACCTCGCACTCGCTGAGGCGACGACCGATCACGGCCCGCTCGACCGAGGCAGAGGCACCAGTGGCAAAGGTCTGGTACATCATCATGGTGATGACGGCCCATTTGAAGGTGCCGACCACTTCCCAGAAGCGGACGCGTTCAACAGAGACCGCCTCGCCGCCAACCGCTTTATATCCGGCCAGGAGATCGGCCAGATCGGCAAAGCCGCCCACCCGTTTATCGGTCACGCCAAAGCGCCACGAGTTCACGCACAACCAGCCGAAGTCTTCGGCCGGATCACCAAGGTGCGCCAGCTCCCAGTCCAGCACGGCGGTGAGGCCGGTGTCGGCTTCAACCATCAGATTGCCATTGCGGAAATCGCCATGGACCAGACGCGGCGTCACGGCCTCCGGCAGGTTGGCCTGCATCCATTTCAGCGCCGCCTCCATCACAGGGCGCGGACCGCTGCTCTTGCGATAAATGTCGGCATAGCGATCGATCACGTCCTGCGCGTTCTGCACCTCTAGGTCCGGCATGGCCTCGACAGACACCGCATGAATACGGGCCAGTGTCTCGCCGCACTGGCGTCCCAAAACCTCGCGAGCCGGTGCAAAGGCCGTTCCTGCCGCTATACGGCGGCCAAGGGTTTCGCCTGCAACGCGCGTGACAATATAGGCCTCGCCCAGACCATCACCGGGTCCGCAATCGCGCACCAGTTCGGCCACGGGGGCACCTGCAGCCTGAGCTGCGGCCAGCACGCGCGCCTCGATGGGCAGGGGCAGCGAGGTTTCAAACACCTCGGCCTCCTCGCCATCGCCACGGCGGCGCAGAATCAGCGCCCGCAGGCCATCAGGGCTTTCGACATCGAAGGCCCATGTTTCCAGACTGGCCCCGCCGGTCAGGCGTTTCAGCCCGCCAATGCCACGACCGCCCTCGGCCAGTAGTGGGGCAAGGGCTTCCAGCCGCTGCGCCACATGCCCTGCTGCATCTTGCGATAGTTCTGTTCCGCTCATGAACTATGGATGACCGCAGGTCGCAATATTTGTCAAATAGATTGACGTTTATCCTGTTCGAAGCACAGGATGGATCAAACATCACTATTCAGGATTCCCGCCCATGAGCGCCCATTCCGGTCCTTCGCCCTACACCACCGAAGACCTCGACATGTTCCGTGACGGGCTGATCAAATTCCTCGAGGCCGAGTGCTCGCCAGAGACTATCGAGCACTGGAACCACAACAAGATTGTGGACCGCGAGATGTGGACCAAGGGTGGCGAGTTCGGCCTGCTGGGCCTTGGCGTTCCCGAGCAATACGGCGGTATGGGCGCGGACTTCCGCCACGAACGCATCCTGATCGAAGAGTTCGGTGCACGCGGTATGGAAGGCTGGGGTGTGCCACTGCACAACTCGATTGTCGCCCCCTATCTGATCGCGTTCGGTACCGAGGAGCAAAAACAAAACTGGCTGCCCAAGGTGGTCACCGGCGAGATCGTGCTGGGCATTGCCATGACCGAGCCAGGCACCGGCTCCGACCTTCAAGGCATCCGCACCCGTGCGCGTCTGGAAGGCGACGAATGGGTGCTGAACGGCCAGAAGACCTTTATCTCGAATGGCCAGACCGCTGACCTTATTCTGGTGGTGTGCCGCACCTCGGACAATGGTTCGCGCGGCATTTCCCTGATTGCCGTCGAGGGTGACCGCGCCGGTTTCACCCGTGGCCGCAACCTCGACAAGATGGGTCGCGCCGCACAGGATACTTCGGAACTGTTCTTCGAGGATGTGCGTGTTCCGGCGGGCAATCTGGTCGGTGGCGTCGAGGGCAAGGGTTTTGGCCAGTTGATGCAGATGCTGCCGCAGGAACGTCTGGGCATCGCCGCCATGGGTCTGGCCATTCTGGAACGCGCCCTGAAGCTGACGGTCGAATACACCCGTGAGCGTCAGGCCTTCGGCAAGCCGCTGATGGAGTTCCAGAACACCCAGTTCACACTGGCCGACATCAAGGCCAAGGCCGTCATCGCCCGCAGCTTTATCGACACCTGCACCGAAAAACTGATCCGCGGCGAACTGGACGCGGCCACTGCTTCGATTGCAAAACTGTGGATTACCGAAACCGAGCTGGAAGGCGTCAACAAATGCCTGCAGCTTTTCGGAGGTTACGGTTATATGAACGAATATCCGATCGCGCAGCTCTATAAGGATGCGCGTATCGACACCATCCACGGTGGGACGTCCGAGGTGATGAAGATTCTCATTTCCCGTACGCTCTAAAGCGGCTTACAGCGGGTAATGCCTCAACAGCATGCCCGCTTGGCTTCTCCATCGGGATAATATCTGCATCCCATCCAGCCCGGAGCTTCCGCGTGAAAATGCAATCCTACTATCTCATCGTCCCGCTGATGGCTGGCTTTGAATGGTTCGACGAAGGTTTGCAGAACAGCTTGCGCGAGGCGGGATGGCCCCATCTGACGCGACCTGAATCCATGGTGATGATGCATGTGCAGATGAATATCGTGCGCCCTGCCGATATCGCCCGCAGCCTGCGCCTGACCCGTCAGGCCGTGCACTCCACCATCCAAACCATGGTCAAGCGCGGTATCTTCGAAATGGCCGACGATCCCGATGATGGCCGTATCCGCATTGTCCAGTTGACCGCGATGGGTGACGCCATGCGTCGCGATGCTCGAACCATCGTCGAACAGTTAACCGAGAGCCTCGTGCCACGGATTGGTGCCGATGGCGTTGCCGCTTTGAGAGCGGCTCTGGACGCTGACTGGGGCACGCCTCCCCTCGTCAAGCTGGATCAAAAAGGTCAGGGTGCCGAAGAATTTCGTCGCTCGTCGAACAAAAATCCGTAAAGTTACTTGACGAACTCGCTCGGTTGTATTGTCTAGTTACTTGACCAAATGGCTCGTTAGAGGCCTCGGTCAGGGAGGATAATACAGCCGGTGCGCGTGTGCGTGACCGCACCCTCCCTCTTGCAACGACCCTGCGTCGCGCAGGGCAACACACGGGGAGGTGTGTATGCGATACCGTTATTTGGCGCTGCTGGCTTCGAGCTCTTTGCTCATCAGTTCGACCGCTCTCGCTCAGGAAGCCAATGTCGCGCAGGAGGCTGCACCGACCAGCGTGGCCGACATCATGGTTACGGCCCGCAAACGCACTGAACGTCTTCAGGATGTGCCGATCTCGGTGAACGTCACCAGCGGCGAAGATCTTGCCAGCCAAGATATCCGCAATCTCGAAGCCCTGTCAGGTGCGGTGCCAAACCTGCACATCCAGGCCACCCCCGGCAATAATGCTATCTATATTCGCGGCATCGGTTCCTCGCCGGGCAATCTAGCCTTCGAGCAATCAGTCGGTCTGTTCGTGGACGGGGCCTATGCCGGTCGCGGCCGCCAGTTCGCCGCTCCCTTCCTTGATGTAGCCAGCGTAGAGGTTCTGCGCGGGGCGCAAGGCGCTCTGTTTGGCAAGAATACCGCCGCCGGTGCGATCAACATCACCTCCAACGGCCCTCGCTCTGTGCGAGAGTTTGCCACCACCGTCACCGGTACTGTCGAAGGTGATAACGGTTTCGAGGTCAGCCAGATTCTATCCGGCCCCATCACCGACAAGTTCCTAGCCCGTGCGGCCCTGAAATATTCCGATAACGAAGGCTGGCTGAAAAACATCACTACCGGCGACGGCAACCCCGCTCGCGAGGATATGATCGGCCGCATTGTTCTGGACTATCTGGTAAGCGACAGCCTGACCTTCCGCTTGAAGTTGGAAGGCGCTAAGCAAGACCTGACCGGCCAGCCGATGACTTCGGTCGCCGCGGGCGGCTCCAAGGGCTTCACCCGTCAAGTTTCACCGGGCGTCCCCGACTTCGACAACACCGAAAGCTTTAACGGCGTCCTGACGGTCAACAAGGATTTTGCCAACGGCATCACACTGACCTCGATCACGGCATATTCTGCGTTCGAGTATGACAAGAATATCGACAGCGATTTTACGGCCGGCGACCTGCTGCGCTCGACTTTCCAGGAAGAATTCAGCCAGATTTCCCAAGAGCTACGCCTGACTTCGTCGGCAGATGGGCCGTTCACTTGGATTGTCGGGGCCTATGCCCACTCCAACGAAATCGACATGTATCAGGCTTCGCGCATCACGATGGGCCCGCTGAACGGGGCCAGCCGTCGCTGGTTCAATCAGGAAAACACCAGCTTCTCACTGTATGGTCAGGGCACCTATGCCTTTAACGACCAGTGGAGCGTCACCGCGGGTCTTCGCCAGACATGGGAAGAGAAGACTGCCGACCAGACCCGCGCCACCTCGGGCGTTGTGCCGCCGACCTGGGTGAACACCCCGCTATCGGGCCAACGTGACGAAAGCCAGCTCGATCCGTCGCTACAGCTCCAGTACACCCACAGCCGCGATGTGATGTTCTATGCCTCCTATGCCAAGGGTTCCAAGGCTGGCGGCTTTGTCGGTGCCCAATCCACCGGCGGCCAGAATGCCTTCGAGTTCGAAGGTGAAACCTCGCAGTCTCTGGAGCTTGGCACCAAGCTGACCCTGCTGGATGGTCAGGCAACGCTGAATATCGCCGCCTACACCTCCAAGTTCGAAGACCTGCAGGTATCGGGCTTCAATGCGGCCACGAATGCCTTCATCACCACCAATGCCGCCTCGGCCAAGAGCCAGGGCGTAGAGGTAGAAGGCAATTGGCGCGTCAACAGCTCGGTCTCGATCTCCGGCTCGCTGGCCTATAACGATGCCACCTATGACAGCTACCCGACGGCACCGTGCATCTGGAAAAATGGTGTGCCGCCTGCCGCCAACTGCGTCGAGGACATCGGCGGCACCACCCTGCCGCGTGCGCCTAAATGGTCGGGTGCCTTCAACGTCAATATCGACCACCCGCTCCAGAACGGCCTGCGTGTTCTGGCGGATGCCACCGTACGCGGCCGCAGCGGCACCTATCTGGAAGAAAACTACAGCCCGTCCTCCTATCAGGACAGCTTCGGCAAGGTTGATCTGCGTCTCGGACTGGCCGCCGCCGACGACAGCTGGACGCTGGCTCTGATCGGTCGCAACCTGACCAATGAATGGACCGCGTCCCACTCTTACGGGACGCCCTTTATTGCCGGATCACAAACCTATGTGGTGGATCCCGGTCGCGTTGTGTCTATCCAGTTGGGCCTGCGTTACTAAGCGACCACCGTTCCAAGGCCGTCCCTGCACCTCGCAAGGGCGGCCTTTCGTTTTTACTCCCTTAGCTTCAGTTTCAATGGGGGATTCATGTCCAGTTTCGACCGTCGCCAGTTGATGGCCGCCATGGCCGCCGCCGCCACCGGTATCGCCCCGCCACTACGCGCACAGGCGGCATCCAAGTCCGCGCAGGCCACCGCCAACGAAAAGCCGCTCAACATTCTGTTCATCTGCACCGATCAGGAGTTCGGCCTACAGTCCTATCCGCAAGGCCTGCTGGAGCATCTGCCCGGCCACCGCGTCCTGTTGGAGCGCTCGGTCGAGCTGCGGAACTATCACGTTCAGACCACGCCCTGCACACCGTCGCGCGCCGTCATCTATACCGGCCAACACACGCAAAAAACCCGCGTCTTTTCCAATGCCGAACAGGGCGCTGTCCTGACGCCCGAGATAGACACCATCGGCGATATGATGCGCCGTGCGGGCTATTACAGCGCCTATAAGGGCAAGTGGCATCTGGCCAAGCTGTCTACCAGCGACCAGAGTTTCCAGCGCCTGTATAACGACACCACCGACGCCATGGAGCCGTTCGGTTTCTCGGATTATAATTTCAATGGCGAGGAAATCGGCCTGACATGGGCCGGATACCGCACCGACCGCCACGTCACCGGCGATGCGGCCATGCTGATCCACGAATTCGCTACGCCTGCACGCCGCGAAGACAAGCCGTGGTTCCTGTGTGTAAATCTGGTGAACCCGCACGACATCATGTTCTACGACGCCACGGGCGAGCAGGCCGATACCCGCGCCGTTCGCAATCTGGCGGGACTGATGCGGGCCGAGCCGGGCGATCCTCTGTATCAGACCGATCTGGGTATGCCCCTGCCCCGCAGCTTCTATGTGGATGACCTGTCCACCAAGCCCGAAGCCCATCGCGGTATCTCGGCTCTGGATGTCAAAACCTATGGGGCCATGCCGCGCGAGAACGAGACGGCATGGAAGCGGTTCTACAACTACTACTGCAACTGCCTGCGCGATGTGGACCAGAACATCCTGACCCTGTTGTGGGCACTGGAACATTCAGGCCAACTGGACAACACCATCATCGTCTATACCTCCGATCACGGCGAACGGGCCGGTGCTCACGGCATGCGCCAGAAGGGCGGTACCGCCTATAAGGAAGAAACCAATGTGCCAATGTTCATCGCCCACCCCCAAGGGGCGCGCGGTGTCACCAGCAAGACCTTGATGGGCGCTGTCGATCTGGCCCCGACCCTGCTAGGCTTGGCCGGAAAGTCACAGGACTGGAGCCGCAGCCAGTTCCCGCAACTGGTCGGCCACGATGTTTCAAAAGCCGTGTTCGATCCCGCCCACAGGGGCGAGCGCGACCGTCAGGGCCACCTGTTCAACTATGGTGTGATCCTGTCGTGGGATCGTCTGAACACCAACTATATGGACACGCCTGTCTGGGACCTGTCCAAACGCCGCGCCCACCGTGGCGTATTCGACGGTCGCTGGAAGTTCGTGCGTTATTTCGCCCCTGCCGAACACCATATGCCACGCAAATGGGAACAGCTTGTCGCCCACAATGATCTGGAACTTTACGACACGCACAAAGATCCGGACGAAGTGCTGAACTTGGCCAACCGTCCGAACGAATACCGTGCCGAGATCGAACGCCTGAACGCCATGGTCAATGCCTTGATCGAGCACGAGATCGGCGAGGATAACGGCTCGGAATTCCCCGGTCCTGTCGAACGCTACAACACCCTGACTCTCACCTGACTACGGGGCATAGACCAAAAGAAAGGGCCGGTGCGGATATCCGCACCGGCCCTTTTTGCAAGTCTTCGACGGAGGGGATCAGCCGAAGGTTTTTTGCATCCAGTCCTTGAACAGGATTGCGGCCTCGACCGACTTGTCCTGTTGTCCGGTATAGTAGTGGTTGGCGTCCTTGATGATGGCGTGCTCCATCGACTTGGCATTGCTGGCCGCGGCCATCAGACGCGCTGCGTGGCTGGGCGTGCAGGCGTCGTCGGCGCTGTTTTCGATGACGATCATCGGCACAGTCACGCGCGGCGCACAGCGCAGACCGTCGGCCTGACTGTCGTCATACGACCATTGCGACAGCCACGAACGCAGGGTCGAGAAACGGGCCAGACCCACAGGGCCGTCATTCACAACCTCAGGCACGCCCAGCATGCAGTGGTTGGGCTTGCGGTCGCTGGGTTCCAGCGTGGCATCGATGAAGCGCGGATCGGCCATTGTGCCCTGCACCACAAAGCCGCGCTCGTGGTTGTGCTTGCCCTGAGCCTTGAGCTTGGCCAGTTCGTCCTTCACCCATGCGGTGATACGGCGGTTACGGGCGATCTGGGCGGCGCGATAGCGCTCGATATATTCGGCGCTATAGGGCGGCTGGTTCGGGTTGGCCGGATCATAGATGTTCAGTTCCGGATCACGGTCATAGGGCTTGGTCTCGTCGGTGATCGACGGGTCCATCCACTCGGTCAGGGTCAGGTTGCGCGACAGGTGAGCGGCCAGAATGGCCACGCCGTCTGCCGGAATCAGATTGGCCTTGGTCAGGTCCAACGGATCGCCTGCCGGCGTATGGGTGACGGTCGGGTTCTCGGCTTCGGCCTGATAGAACAGCGAGAGCGAGCCACCGCCGGACCAACCACCGAGGATCACCTTCTTATAGCCGAGGCGTTCCTTGGCATCACGGATGGCCGCGCCGAGGTCCAGCGCCACCTTCTCCATGATCAGGGCATTGTCGATGCCGCGATAGCGACTATTGGCATAGATGACGTGCAGTCCCTGTTTCGCCAGTGCCGACACGAAGGGCAGCCACGCGCCACCCCCGATCGGGTGCATGAACACCACCACCGTATCGGATTCTGTTTCCGGCTTCAGGTGGTGCGCCTCGATGGCGACAATGCCTTCGGCACCGCCATAGGTATCCTTGAACTGGGCCTCTTCCTTGAAGATGACCAGATACGGGGTGCGGGTATATTTGACTTTGGTCACGCCGGATTATCCCGCCAGTTCGGATTGAGGTTTGCCGCGCTTGTCGATAGCGGCCGCGCCGAACTTGGCTTCTTTTTCAGCACGGGTTTGCGCGGTCCACGTCTTCAGAAGTTCCGGCAGGGCGGCACCCTCCTCGCCAAGAATCTTGTCGTGGTCAGGCGTGCGGCAGGTGATTTCGACCTGAATACCGTTGGGGTCATACATATATACCGAGCGCACAAAATGATGCTCGACCGGCCCCAGCGCGCTGACACCATGCGAGCGGATGCGCTTTTGCATTTCCAGCATGTGGGCTTCGTCGCGCGCCTCGATGGCGATGTGCATATCGAAGCTGTCCTTGCGGGCGAACCAAGCGGGATCAGCGGTCGAGGGGGCATCGAAGAAGGCGACGAAATTGCCGTCCTCCATCTCGAAGAAGATATGCATATAGGGCACCGGATCGCCCGAACCCGGCACCTCGTCCAATACGATACCGGCGGACGCCTTCATGCCCAGAACATCTTCATAGAACCAGCGCGTCTGTTCCGCATCTCTGCAGCGGAAGGCGCTGTGGTGGACCCCTTTAAGGCCCGTCTGGGTGATCTGGCTGGCCATTTCCCCCTCCCTTTCCTGTTCGTTTTCTTGAGCAACACTCCATACCCGCCCGCAGAGTTTGTCAAATTGCTTTACGTTATTTTCCTCCCGGCATAGGCTGTGACCAACAAGAGGAGGGAGCGCACATGGATTTCGATCTGCCCGCAGAGATCACCGACTATCTGGCCGAACTGGATGCCTTCATCGAGGCCGAGATCGTTCCGCTGCAAGCGCAGGACGACAACGAGCGCTTCTTTGACCACCGCCGCGAATGGGCGCGCACCGACTATGACAATGGCGGTCTGCCGCGCCACGAGTGGGAAGAACTGCTGGCCATCGCCAAGAAACGCGCCGACAAGGCCGGCCACCTGCGCTTTGCCCTGCCCAAGGAATTCGGCGGCAAGGACGGCTCCAATCTGGCCATGGCCGTGATCCGCGAACATTTCGCCGCCAAGGGTCTGGGCCTGCACAACGATCTGCAAAACGAGCATTCGATCGTGGCCAACTATCCGCAGGTGCTGATGTTCCGCGACTTTGGCACGCAGGACCAGAAGGACGAGTTCATTGGCGGTATGCTGGATGGCAGCCGTTCGATCTGCTTTGGCCTGACCGAGCCCGAGCATGGTTCGGACGCCACCCACATGGAAACTGTCGGTGTGCGCGAAACCTGCGATGGCGTTTCGGGCTGGCGCATCAATGGCGAGAAAATGTGGACCACCGGCATGCACGTGGCCACCCACGTCATGGTTTTTGCCCGCACCGAGGGCAAGGCCGGCGACGCCAAGGGCATCACCTGTTTCATCGTGCCCGCCGAAGCCGAGGGCGTGAAGGTCGAGGAATATCTCTGGACCTTCAACATGCCGACCGACCACCCTCGCGTCAGCTTTACCAATGTCTGGGTGCCCGATAGCAACGTCTTTGGCCCGGCCGATGGCGGTCTGGAACTGGCCCAGCATTTCGTCCACGAGAACCGCATCCGTCAGGCTGCCTCCTCGCTGGGTGCCGCCGATTACTGCGTCAAGGAAGCGGCCAAATATGCCCGCGAGCGCAAGCCCTTCGGCAAGCCTCTGGCAGTCAATCAGGCCATCCAGTTCCCGCTGGTCGAACTGGCCACCCAGATCGAGATGCTGCGCCTGCTGATCCGCAAGACGGCATGGCAGATGGACCGCATGTCCAAGCCGGACGTGGCCAAGACACTGTCGGACCGTGTGTCCATGTGTAACTACTGGGCCAACCGTCTGGTTTGCGAGGCCGCCGACACCGCCATGCAGGTTCATGGTGGCATGGGCTATTCGCGCCACAAGCCATTCGAGCACATCTATCGCCACCACCGCCGCTATCGCATCACCGAGGGCGCAGAAGAGATCCAGATGCGCAAGATCGCGGCCTGGATGTTCGGCTTTGCCGGTCCCAATAAGGTCGCGCGAGAGAAGGCGTAGGTGGGCACCGCTCCGCTCATTGTGGCTTTCGACGACATGCCGACACTGGCAGGTCGTGAACTGGGAAGCTCGGCCTGGATCGCGCTGGATCAAAACCGCATCAACCTGTTTGCTGATGCGACCGACGATCACCAGTGGATCCACATCGACGAGGAACGCGCCCGTGCAGAGATGGGATCAACCATTGCGCACGGCTTTTTGACCCTGTCGCTGCTACCGCGTCTGATGGACGACGTGATCCGCTTTGAAGGCTCGGGCAAGATGCTGAATGTGGGCGTTAACCGCGTCCGCTTCGTATCGCCTGCCCCCAGCGGATCACGGGTGCGCCTGACACAAAGCGTGGTGTCTGTCGAAGCCCGTGCCGGTGGTTGGCAGCTGACCACCGACTGCGTGATCGAGGCCGAGGGTCAGGACAAACCCCTGTGCGTAGCCCAAAGCGTCATGCTGATTCTGCCGCCGGGACAGGCAAAGGCCGCATAGCTCAAATTAGTAAAGTTACTTGACAATACATGTTCCTCGGCCATCATCGTTCTACGGTCATGGTCAGGAACAGATCAGGCCCGTATCGCGCCCGTCCGGCGCGTCAGGGAGGATAAACAATATGACCAGCGCAAATGCGACTGTCATTGCCGACGATCTGAAAGAGGCCCTGCGCAATCTGGTGCGCTCGGTTGTCGTGGTCACAGCCCGCCATCAGGGTCGTGCCTATGCGATGGCCGCCACCGCCATTAGCGAGGTCAGCATGGACCCGCCGTCCATGCTGGTCTGCATCAACCGCAACAATGCCATTTTCGACGCCATCGACGCCGGATGCGATGTGGTGCTGAATGTGCTGGGACAGGACCACGAAGCTGTCTCGCGCGCCTGTGGCGGCGGTCGCAAGGGCGACGCGAAGTTCGATATCGGTGCGTGGGATATTGCCGCTGAGGACCAGCCCCCTGCGCTTCGCGATGCGCTGGCCGTCATCCATCTGAAACAGGCCAATATCCTCGACCACGGCAGCCACCGTATCGTTATCGGCGATGTGCAGTCGGTCCAGCGCCCCTCCAGCACCATCCCGCTGGCCTTTATGGGCGGACGTTATCTGCAACTGGAAGCGGCCTGCCACGTTCAATAGAGGCACCCTGTTCAAGTCGCGTAAGCAGCCTGCTCCCAGAGGCTGTTCTACATCTTTTTACCACCCAACAAAAACCCCGCTCTTCCGAAAGGAAGGCGGGGTTTCTTGTGCATAGCGGGTCAGCGTTAGCCAATGCTGTAGAAGGTCGGAGCGCCCGGTCCGACCGGCATGCCCAGTGCGAACACCCAGACGAAGAAGAAGATCGTCCAGACGATGGTGAAGAAGATCGAATAGGGCAGCATCATCGCGATCATGGTGCCGATGCCGACCTTTTTGTCGTAGCGCACGGCCCACGCCAGAATCAGGCCGAAATAGCTCATCATCGGGGTGATGATGTTGGTGGTGGAATCCCCGATGCGATAGGCCGCCTGAATCAGTTCCGGCGAATAGCCCAGCAGCATCAGCATCGGCACAAAGATGGGGGCTGTCATCGCCCACTGTGCCGAGGCCGAACCGATCATCAGGTTCACCATGCAGCAGATCAGAATAAAGCCGATAAACACCACCGGCCCTGTCAGGCCCAGCGCCTCGAGGGTCTGTGCGCCCTTTACCGCTGTGATCGAACCCAGATTGGACCAGTTGAAGAAGGCCACAAACTGGGCGGCAAAGAAGATGATGACCAGATACAGCCCCAGCGAACCGAGGGACTTGGCCATACCGTCAATGACATCGCGGTCATTCTTGATGGTGCCGACCACCTTGCCATAGGCCCAGCCCATGGCGAGGAAGAACAGCAGAATCCACACAGCAAACCCGCTGAAGAAGGGCGAGCGCATGGCATCGCCGGTCACCGGATCGCGCAGGATACCCCATGACGGCACCACGCTCAGCAGCATGACCGCCAGCACACCCAAAAGGACAAGGCCGGTAACCTTCAGGCCCTTCTTTTCAATGGCCGTCAGCGGCGAGGCCGCAGCCCCGTCCAGTGCCGTAGGGTCGGCATCGTCGGGGTTATAAGCCCCCAGTTTCGGCTCGACGATATAGGTGCTGACCGCCCAGCCCACCGCCGTCACCACAAGAGTGGACGCAGCGGCGAAATACCAGTTGGCGGTCGCCGTCACCGCATAGGTCGGATCGATCAGACGCGCCGCTTCTTCGGTAATACCGGCCAGCAACGGATCGATGGTGCCGATCAGCAGATTGGCCGAATAACCGCCCGACACACCGGCAAACGCCGCCGCCATACCGGCCAGCGGGTGACGCCCCAGCGAGTAGTAAACCGCACCGGCCATCGGGATCAGGACCACATAGCCCAGCTCGGAGGCCGTATTGGACATGACACCGGCAAACACGATGACCACGGTCACAACATTCTTGGATGCGCCCAGCACCATGCCGCGCACCGCCGCCGACAACACGCCCGACTTCTCGGCCACGCCGATACCCAGCATGGCTGTCAGCACCACGCCCAGAGGCGCAAAACTGGTGAAGTTGGTGACCAGACTGCTGAAGATACGGCGCACACCATCGGCACTCAGCAGCGATACCGCGCGGATCATCCCGTCATCGGCACGGCCAGCGGCCCCCACAGGGCGCGGATCGTCCACCGCAACACCCAGCCAGCCAAACAGGCCGGACAACAGAACCATGCCCGCCGCCAGAAGGAAGAACAAAGTCACCGGATGCGGCAACAGGTTCCCCAGCCATTCTACGGTGTCGAGAAAGCGGGTGAACGCATTGCGTTTGGGCGCGGGCGGCTGGGCCTTGCCGGTGCCCGCAGGCTGAGGTTCCGTCATACATTATCCTTGGCGGAGCGGTTTTCGAGATGCGCGACCTTTCATCCCCAAAAGGCAGCCCAAAACGCTTTTCACCGTTCGGATGCAAAAAACAAGGCGTCGCCTTGTCGCTCCCCCTCGTCACGGCCCACCACCATTAAACGCCATGCCGGTCACAAAAAAGCGAGACTGTGTTTTCGCGGGATGAAAGCTTTTACACTGGCCTGATCCGGTCCGGCTGCGACAGCGGGGCCGCTCCTCTCCACACAGCCAGAGCCGTCCCATGTCCGTCAAAGCCTATGGTGCCACCGCCGCCAACCGTCCGGTCGAGGCCATTGAAATCCCGCGCCGCGATGTCGGTGCCCACGATGTGCAGATCGAGATCGATTATTGCGGCATCTGCCATTCCGACCTGCATACGGTGCGTGGCGAATGGGGGGCGGTGAACTTCCCCTGCGTGCCCGGTCACGAAATCGTCGGTCGCGTCTCGGCGGTGGGTGCCTCGGTCAGCCGCTTTAAAGAAGGCGATGTCGTCGGCGTCGGCTGTATGGTCGATAGCTGCAAGGCCTGCCATTCCTGCGATCAGGACCTTGAGCAGTTCTGCGAAAACGGCATGACCGGCACCTATGACGGCAAGACCAAGGATGCCCCCGGTCATACGCTGGGCGGCTATTCACAGCGTATCGTGGTCAAGGACGACTTCGTCCTGAAGGTCTCGCACCCCGCCGAACAGCTGGCCGCCGTGGCACCCCTGCTGTGCGCTGGCATCACCACATGGTCGCCGCTGCGCCACTGGAAGGTCGGGCCGGGCAAGAAGGTGGGCGTGGTCGGGATCGGCGGTCTGGGCCATATGGGGGTCAAGCTGGCCCATGCGTTGGGCGCGCATGTCGTGGCCTTTACGACATCGGCCTCAAAGGTTCAGGCCGCGCTTGATCTGGGGGCTGACGAGGTGGTCATCTCCAAGGACCCCGAGCAGATGAAGGCCCATGCCCGCAGCTTCGATTTCATTCTGAATACCGTCGCGGCCAGCCACAGTCTGGATGCCTTTACCAAGCTGCTCAAGGTTGATGGCACCATGTGCCTCGTCGGCGTTCCCGAACATGCCCACCCGTCGCCCAATGTCTCCATCCTGATCGGCGGGCGTCGTTCCATCGCCGGATCGCTGATTGGTGGCATCAAGGAAACGCAGGAGATGCTGGATTTCTGTGCCGCCAACAACATCGTCTCGGACATCGAGATGATCCGCGCCGACCAGATCGAAGAGGCCTATGAGCGGATGCTGAAATCCGACGTCAAATACCGCTTCGTCATCGACAACAGCACCATGTAACAAAAAGGCCCGCCGGATCGCTCCGGCGGGCCTTTTCTTTATGGCTGGTTACAGGCCTTAGAAATATTCCGCATTGGCGGGGCACTGGGCCGAGATGCGGCGGGCCGTGATCGTGGCCGGAATATAGGGCGTGCCGCGTGCCAGTTGGGCACCGCCGTTAAAGCGGAACGATTCCTGCTGATAGGTGCCGTTCAGGCGCACATTGACGCGGCGGTCCTTGTGATCCTTGCAGACGCCTTCAAAGCGGGCACGACCATCGGTGGCTTCGCGCACATGATAGGTGCATTGCCATTTACGGGTCGAAAGCCCGCCAAAGAAGCGGTTGATCTCGCTCGGGCGCACGCATTTCTGCTCGGTATCGCGCACACCGAATACGCTGGTGGTGTATTCCCAATAGCCCGGCAGGACCTCGCTACGGGCAGGCTGGGTTTGGGCTTGAGCGTGCGGCGCGGACGCCGGAGCGGCCAAAAGTGCGCCACCCGCAAGCAACGGGGCGGCAATCGCCATCAGGCGAACCATACCGGCAGAGGGCTTTTTCATAGGGTGCATCTTCAAACGGCTCATCATGTCAGTCTATATATAGGTGACCATATAAACGGTGCCTGAACGCGAACGATCCCTATTCGTCAGCATTCTTATGGCGTCTCCGAGTTCAGATTCATCACAGACTCGGCTTGACGCGAAGTGAGTCCATCCTTTATACGGCCCCCTCTCGCGCAGGTTCAAAGCCTGTTGCGCCACCTGTTTTAATGCGTCCGCAGTTTGCGCGGATGTGACCTTGAGGATCTTAAGATGTCGCGTCGTTGCGAACTCACGGGTATCGGCCCGATGGTCGGCCACAATGTGAGCCACTCGAACATCAAGACCAAGCGTCGTTTCCTGCCGTCGCTCAAGACGGTCAAGGTGACTTCGGACGCTCTGGGCCAGTCGTTCTCCCTGCGTATCTCGAACGCTGCCCTGCGCACGCTCGACTATAAGGGCGGTCTGGATGCATTCATCGTGAAGGCTCGCGATGAGAAGCTGTCGGCTGACGCCCTGCGCATCAAGCGTCAGGTCAAGGCCAAGCTGGCTGAACAAGCCGCTGCCTAATCAGCCCTGCTGATTTTGAAGTTTTGAAGAGGCCGCTGGAAACAGCGGCCTTTTTCTTTTGCCAGTTCGCGCCCCTCGGCTAGGCTTCCGTCACCAGATGAGTACGGACCTTTTAAAGCCATGCGCCTGACCTTGCTGATTGCCGCTGCATCCTGCGCCCTGATGACGGGTCTTACCGTACCGGCTTTTGCCCAGCAGACGACGCCCTTTACCCTGTCCAGCGGCAGTCCGCGCACGCCCGAGCAAGAGGCTGTCGCCTTTAACAAGGCCCGTCTGGCTTTCGATGTCCGTCCCGAAGCCCGCTCGATCAAGGCGCAGGCCCGTCTGGACTTCACGGCCCTTGAAGCTGTTGCGGCCATCGTACTGGAACTGGATACCCGCTACGCCATCGACGCGATCACGGTCGATGGCCACAGCATTAGCGACTGGTCCAACCCGCAAGGGCGGCTGACCATACCGATGGCACAGCCCCTTCACGCCGGAGAATCGGTGTCGATCGACATCGCCTATAACGGCATGCCCCACACCGCCACGCGGGCCCCGTGGGATGGCGGCTTTGTCTGGAGCGAATCGAACGGCAAACCATGGATCGCCACCGCCGTTCAGGGCGAAGGCTGCGATCTGATCTGGCCCTGTATCGATCATCCGATGGGCGAGCCGGAACAGGTCGAGATGAACATTACTGTGCCCGCAGGCCTGTCGGCCCCCGCCAATGGCGTCCTGACCGGAAAGACCGCCCATGCGGACGGATCAACCACCTGGCACTGGTCCACGCGCAATCCCGACACCTATGCCATCACACTGAGTGTTGGTCCGTATCGCGAACTGTCAGGCACCTATGACAGCCGCTATGGCAACCGCATCCCGCTCTATTTCTGGCCGCTGGAATCAGCCCCTGCCGACAAGGCACAGCGCCTGTTCGACGAACTGCCGCTGATGCTGGACTTCTTCGAGGACTGGGTCGGTCCCTACCCGTTTGCCAATGAAAAGGTCGGCGTGGTGGAAACGCCGCACCTCGGCATGGAGCATCAGACCATCAACGCCTATGGCAACGGCTACAAGCTGGATGGCAAGGGCTATGACTGGCTGATGCAGCACGAACTGGCCCATGAGTGGTTCGGCAACCAGATGACCAATGTGTCGTGGGACGACATGTGGCTGCACGAGGGTTTCGGCACCTATATGCAGCCCCTTTATGCCCGCTGGCTGAACGGCGAACGCGCCATGCAGTCGGAACTGGAAACCATGCGCCGGACGGTATCGAACCGCTTCCCCATGGTGTCGGGTCAGCCGCAGGATGCCGCCACCGTCTATAATGCCGAGACGGGTCCGGCACTGGACCTCTACTATAAGGGCGCCCTGATCGCCCACACCTTGCGGCTGATGATCGGTGACGAGGCGTTCAAGCGCTCCTTGCGTGAACTGGTCTATGATCGCCCCGATCCGGCACCGGGTAATTTCAAGCCTGTTTACCGTACCACCGCCGACTATGTGGCCATTGTGAACCGCATTACCGGCAAGGATATGGGCTGGTTCTTCGACGCCTATCTGTATCACGCCGCCCTGCCCGAAGTGGTGATGGCGCGTGATGGCGGTCAGGTCACTCTGACATGGAAAACCGGATCGGATCTTGCCTTTGAAATGCCGCTGGAGGTCGAGATCGACGGCACCGTCCAGACCCTAGCCATGCAGGACGGGAGCGCCCGCTTTACGGCCGATCCGCGCGCCCACATCCTGATCGACCCGCAGTCCAAGGTCCTGCGCCGCCTTGACCATATCGAGCAATGGAAAGCCCAAGGCGGTTCCTGATTCCACTTCCAGCCGGAGAACACCATGCGTCGCCTTTATGCCCTGATCGCCTGCGCCACGCTGATGGCCTCTGTGGCCGCGCCTGCCCTTTCTCAAGCCGCGCTGGCACCGAATACAGGCCATGACCTGCCCAAGCTGGAACGTGCCTCCGAGGTGCTGTTCTGGTCACAGGACGAGCGCGAGGCTGGCTTTCGGGCGATGGACAGCATCGTGCCCCACCGCGTCATTGCGGCGGGCGGCACCGCCCATGCCCTGCCGCAAGGCGTGCCGCTGGATATAGATACCGACCGCTTTATGCTTGAGGAAAAGGTGGCGGGACTGCTGGTGCTTCATGACGGCAAGGTCCGGCTGGAACGCTATGGTCTTGGCTTCACCCCACAAGGGCGCTGGACATCGTTCTCGGTTGCCAAGTCCCTGACCTCGACACTGGTCGGGGCGGCGATCAGGGACGGTTTCATCGAAAGTCTGGAAACCCCCATCATGCTTTATCTGCCCGAACTGTCCGGCAGTGCCTATGACGGGGTGACGGTGCGCCAGTTGCTGACCATGACATCCGGCGCGGACTGGAACGAGGACTATACCGACCCGAATGCCGATGTGGCCCGCTTCTTCGAGCCGCATGAGACCGGCGGCATGGACCCGACTTTGCACTATATGCGCCAGTTAAAACGCGTCGCCGAGCCCGGCACACGCTGGCACTATTCCACCGGCGAAACCAATCTGGTCGGTGTGTTGGTCAGCCGCGCGACCAGCAAGACCCTGTCCGGTTATCTGTCCGAAAAACTGTGGCACCCCTACGGGATGGAACAGGACGCCGGCTGGATGATCGACGCCGTCGGGCAGGAAGCCAGCGGCTGTTGCGTCATGGCCAGTCTGCGCGACTGGGGCCGTGTGGGCCAGTTCGTGCTGGATGGCGGCAAGATTGGCGATGCCTCCATCCTGCCCGATAACTGGCTGGCACAGGCCACCACCAAACAGGCCGATTATGGCGAGGCCGGTGAAGGCTATGGCTTCCAATGGTGGACCCGTGACGATGGCCGCTTTGCCGCCCACGGCATTTTCGGCCAGTCGATCAATATCGACCCCGAGCGTAAAACTGTCGTCGTCATCCTGTCGGCATGGCCCACAGCCACGGGCCGTTCACCCGCCCGCGAGGCCTTCCTGAAACAGGTATCCGAGGCGCTGGACTAGGGTCAGACCAGAACCACCTGTCCGGTATTCAGATCATAGACCGCGCCGATGATCGCCAGTTCTCCGTCAGCTACGCGGGCGGACAGGATCGGTTCGGAATGGATCAGACGGCGCACATTATAGTGCACATTGGCCACCACGGCCCGCTCGGCCAGATGCGGGGCATCGCTCAGCATTTCGCGCGCAATGCCCGGCTTCATCTCGCGGACCAGATGCGCGATATGGCCGGGCAGGATGCTTTGATCGCGCAGCACGCCCAGCGTCGCCCCCACCGCACCGCAGCCTGTATGGCCCAGCACCACGATCAGCCGCGTCTTTAACAGCTCGACCCCGTATTCCAGACTGGCCAGCCCCTCGCCGGTGACGAAATTGCCCGCCACGCGCACGACAAACAGATCACCCGGGGCCTGATCCAGCAGCAGTTCCGGCGGCACGCGCGAATCCGAACAGGACAGGATGGCCGCGACCGGCGACTGCCCCTCGGTCAGGGCCGTGCGTTCGGCGCTATAGTCGTGCTGTTCAGGGCATCCGGCCAGAAAGCGCGCATTACCGGCCAATAGGGCATCCACCACCGCCTGTTGCGCCGCATCAAGCACCGTGTCCGGTTCGTCCACGACGGCGGTCTGGAGTTGCGCTATCTGGTCGGGGGTAATCGTCGCATCGGTCATGCCCCACAGTGGCGTATTGCGGCGTTATTGAAAAGCTACGCTTCCAGTTCAATGTCCCAGTAAAGATAGTCGATCCAGCTTCTGTGCAGGGTCTGGGGCGGGAAGCGACGGCCCGCCTGTTGGAGTTGCCACGCGTTGGGACGGCCGACCTTGCGGCGTAGCGGCATCTGCGCCTGCATAGGCGTGCGTCCGCCCTTTTTCAGGTTACAGGGACTACAGGCCGTGACGATATTGGTCCACGACGTGATCCCGCCCTGTGACCTTGGCAGGATGTGGTCGAAGGTCAGGTCCTGTGCGGTACCGCCTCCACCGCAATACTGGCAGGCAAAGCCGTCGCGCAGGAACACATTGAAGCGCGTAAAGGCCGGATTGCGGTCCTGATCCACATAGGATTTCAGGCAGACCACACTGGGCAACTGCATTTCCATAGACGGGCTGCGGACCACCTTGTCATAGGTGGCCACCACCTCGACGCGGTCCTGCCATACCGCCTTGATGACCTCTTCCCACGACCAGAGCGATAGCGGGAAATAGGACAGCGGCCTGAAATCGGCATTCAGAACCAGGGCTGGAAAACCCGAGGGCATGCCTGTCAGAACCTGCATCGCGCAAGCCCTCCGGCACGGATTTTCATCGACGCTAAGGGATTGAGGACACGTCTCCTTCCTTCGTCAGAACGATGAAGGATAGACCTGATTCCCTGTCATCACCATGACTGAAATATCATGGTTCTTTTATAGCCAAGCTTGCGCCCTGTTGCGACGAAACTTCCCTATCGCTGCTGCGAGTGGGGGAAGGACGGAAGGCTCCACCCCTTGAGGATGGCACCGGCCCGCAAGGCCAGCCCTGCTGCCACGGCAATCGCCACCGCCCACCAGAGCGGCACAGCCAGCGCCTTGAGGCCGACAAAGACCGCCGCCGACAAAAGCGCCGCCGTAATATACAACTCGCGGCGCAACAGGATCGACGGCTGGTGCCCCAGAACATCGCGCACAATCCCGCCAAAACAGGCCGTCAAAATCCCCATGACAATGCAGATCAGCGGGGCCACATCATAGCTGGCCGCCTTGGCCGCCCCCATCACGCCATAGGCGGCAAGTCCGATAGCATCCAGCCACATCAGCGCACGAAAACGCCATTCACGCGCACCGATGATCCAGAAGGCCAGCGCCGTCACCAGACAGACGGCAATATAGCGCCAGTCCGCCACCCAGAATACCGGCGCACCGATCAGCAGGTCGCGCACCGTGCCGCCGCCGACACCTGTCAGGGCCGCGAAGAAGGCAAAGGTCACAACATCATGTTTCTGGCGGGCGGCGGCCAGCGCACCTGTCGCGGCAAACACCGCCACACCGGCAAAATCCAGCAGGGGCAGAACCGTTTCGGGGCGGGCCAGCTCGGCCGTGGCGCTCATAGGTGTCACATCAATCCTCCAGCGCGACTTCACCGCGCTTTACAGCCCCATACCATCCCCAGAGCAAATGTGCCGCAACCGAACGGTGGGGCCGCCAAATATCGGCGCGTTGGTAAAAAGCCTTTTCTTTCAGCCGCTCGTCTGCCCCCTCGGCCCAGCGCAAGGCTTCCTGCAAGGCCACATCGCCCGCCGGAAACACATCCACCCGCGCCTCGCAGAACATCAAGAACGTCTCTGCGGTCCAGCGGCCCACGCCCTTGATGGCCGTCAGGGCCACAATCGCCTCGTCATCGCCAAGGCGTCCCAGATGGGCAAAATCGATATGGCCTTCGGTCTGGGCGCGGGCGATTTCCTGACCGTACCGCGCCTTTTGCCCCGACAGGCCAAAGGCTCGCAAGGCCTCGACTTCACGGCTCAATACGGCCTCGGGCGTTACCTCACCCAGCCCCTCGCACACCCGTTTCCAGATCGAGGCCGCCGCCGCAACCGAGACCTGCTGCTCTACAATCATGCGAAACAGGCCTTCAAACCCGCCGGTCCGCAGACGCCATTCCAGCGGCGGTGTCTGTTCGTGCGCCCGCGCCAGCACCGGATCCTGCCGCGCCAGAGCCTCGCGCTGCTGCGCCATGGCTAGCGTCAGTGCACGCGCCTTGCTTTCGCGCTGTTCGGCGTCACGATCCTGCATGGCACAGCCCCTGTAGTTGTCTCGCCATGCTTGCCTGTCGCGCGGCGGAAGGCAACGCCCGAGATGCCCCGCAAGGATCGATTTAGCGACCCGCATCCACTTCCAATTGGACCGCCAGTCGACATGCTCCTGCAGGCCCGCTAGCGTCCGCGGCATGAAGACCCTTGCCCAGCTTATCAGTCCTGTTTCCTCCGAAACCTTTTACGCAAACCATCACGACCGGAGCCCGCTACATATTCCGGCCAGCGAAGGTGCCGACAAGGCTGCATTATTCGGCTGGGGCGAGTTCAACCGCCTGCTGGACCAGACAGGTCACTGGACTTCAGAAACACTCAGAATGATCCACGACACCCGTAATGTGGACCCAACCCAGTATTGCCGACAAAATGCGACCGGAACCCACCTGATTCCCGATCCTCGCAAGGTTCAATTACAACTGGCACGCGGCTCCAGTCTGGTCGCCAATGATCTGGAGGATATGAGTCTACCGGTTGCTCGACTGGCAGCGGGACTGTCCTCGGAATTCGCCGCCCGTATCGGGGCCAATGTCTATTCCTCTTTCAAAGGTGTGCGGGCCTTTGGCCCCCACTTCGATCTGCACCATGTTTTTGCGGTCCAGATCGAAGGCGAAAAACTGTGGCGGCTTTATAAGAACCGCATGCCTGATCCGGTCGATATGCCCGTGCAAGGGCTAGACCTTCCGCTCTGGTTCCAGCGCAATTGCGGCCCTGTTATGCAGGAAGTCCGCATGAAACCGGGTGACGTTCTTTATCTGCCGCGCGGCTGGTTCCATGATGCACTGGCCGAGGATGGCGCATCACTGCACGTCACTTTTTCGGTCGCGCCCCTTTACGGCCGCATCCTGTTCAAGCTGCTCGAAAGCGCAGCGATGCAGGACCCTGCCTTCCGCAAATACTTCCCGCCCGTCGAACAGGCGGGTGGTAAAGCGCTACAACAACACCTCGGACATCTGGGCCAGAAACTGGCGGCTCTGTGCGCCCTGCCCGACTTCCTCGATGAGGTCGCCATGACGCAAAACCGCCTGCGCCCGCGAACGGGCGAGTACAGCCTGCCCGCGCAAATGGAACTGACCCGTTATCGCGTTCAGCCCATTGCCGCCCCTGCATTCAGCGGTCCGGTAGCCCACGCTATGCATTATGCCTACAGCCGCTCTGAATTCGTGCTGGAAGAAGTCATAGCCTTGTTCGATTTCGTGTCAGAAACAGATATCCGCGCGGCTGTGGACAGGGCCGCTGCCAGTGGCTCCCTGATCAAACTTTGAGCCGGTTCGTGACCCGTTTTGCGCCCTCGCCGACGGGGCGGTTGCATAAGGGGCATGCCTTTTCCGCTCTGACCGCTTTCAGGGCGGCGCAGGATGCGGGCGGGCGTTTCTTGCTGCGGATCGAGGACATTGACCCGACGCGCTGCAAACCCGAATTCGAGGACGGTATCTATGAGGACCTGCGCTGGCTGGGTCTCGACTGGGAAGAGCCGGTGCGTCGCCAGTCGGACCATCTGGATGACTATGCTGTAGCGGTCGAAACCCTGCGTCAGCGCGATCTGGTTTACCGCTGTTTTCGCACCCGCAAGGAAATCCTCGACGGGATCGGCCATGCCCCGCACGGCATAACCGACGCCGCCCGCCCCGGCCCGCATCCGGCGGACGAGGAAGCCGAACTGCTGCAAAGCGGCAAGCCGTTTGCGTGGCGGTTGTCGCTGGACCGCGCGCACGACACGATTGGCGGCGCGGCATGGGACGCCCTGTCATTCTTCGAGGAAGGCCACGGTCCCGATGGCGAGACGGGTCGTATCCGCGCCCGTCCCGAACTGGCGGGCGATGTGGTTCTGGCGCGCAAGGATGCCGGTGCGGCCTATCATCTGGCCTGTGTGCATGATGATGCCCTGCAAGGCATCAGCCATGTCATTCGTGGTTTGGACCTGTTCGAGGCCACCCCGATCCAGCGCCTGATCCAGACCCTGTTCGGATGGGAAGAGCCGGTTTACCGCCACCACCGGCTGATGACCGATGCGAACGGCAAACGCTTTGCCAAGCGCGATGGCTCGGTGACACTTGCGGCCCTGCGCGAGGGCGGTGTGAGCGCCGATGCCGTGCGGGCCGAAGTCCTTTTACAGATGGACCTCTAGGCAAACAAAAAGCGCGAAAGCCGTTGGGCCTTCGCGCTTTTCAGGAACCTTAAAGGTCCAGATCCGAGGGTTCTTAGAGAACCTTCAGGTCCACAGCAGCGGTCTTGCCGCGCTGGTTTTCGAGTTCGTACTCGACCTTGGCGTTCTCATCCAGACCGGTCAGACCAGCCTTTTGGACAGCAGTGATGTGAACGAAAACGTCCGAACCACCATTGTCAGGTTGAATGAAGCCGAAACCCTTGGTCGGGTTGAACCACTTGACCGTGCCGGTCGCCATATTGCGTCTCCGTTGAACGCGTTTTCCAGGCAGACTCCCCGTAGGGACCCCGTCAGTCCATCTGGACAACCTCGTTCGACTAAGGAGCGAGACGCGAGTTTGGACCCCGCGCGATATCCGGACTGCACAAACCTTGTCACTTGGTATTTGCCAGCGGTCAACTGAAATGATTCCGTTATTTCGCGTTCGCCGTCAGGGCTTCGATCATTTCGGTCATCAGGGTCGAACAGGCTTCGCCGCCGCGTGTTCCGTCATTGGAAACCGATACAAATGCCAGCTTGATCACCGGTGCCAGCACAACCGTGGCAAACCAGATCGTGTTGGAACCGTTGTGTAACAGGGCGGGCCCACCCGCCCACCGGCGCGTTCCGGGGGCGATCCAGCCCAGCGCATAGGTCTCGTTTTCCAGCGGGGTTTGCAGGTGCGTCAGGCTGTCCTGCGACAGCCAGCCCGGCTGGAGCATCGCCGCCAGAAACAGACCGTAATCGGCAAGGCTCATATGTGCGGTGCCTGCGGGACCGAGCGCCTTGGGGTTATCGGACACAGGCGCATCCGGCCCGATGCCCGTCACCTTGTCGCCGCTCCATGTATGGCCGTGCGGCTGTTGGCCTTCGGGTGCGCCAAATCCGGCGCTGGTCATGCCAAGAGGAGCGAACAGTTCCTGCTGCATCACCTCTTCCCACGCCAGACCCGTCACGCCCTCGATCAGGCTGCCGACCAGAATATAGTTGGCATTGCCGTATTCAAACGTCCCCAGCGGACCTTCGGGGGCTGCTTCCAGTATGCGCTTGGCAAAGGCGGCGCGCTGGACGGGCAAGGGGCGCGTATCCGTACGCGACGCCATCAGCCAGATGCCGTTGACATAGCGGGCATCCAGCAAGCCTGCACGGTGGCGCATAAAGTCCTCGACCGTGCGATCATGCCATCCTGCATGCAGTTGCACATCCAGTCCGGCTGCGGTCACGGCCTCGTTGACGGGCATGTCCCAGCGCAATTTGCCCTGTTCGACCAGACGCGCCCACAGGGCCGCCGTCATCGCCTTGGTGTTGGAGCCCAGATGCCACAGGTCAGCGGACCCTATGGGTGTCTCTTCGCCTGCGACGCGCAAGCCGGCCTGTCCCTGCCAGAGCATCTGGCCGTCGCGCCACACCGCGCCCGCCAGACCTACAGGGGCGTCCTTGGCAAAGGCGGTCTGCAAGCCGGTTGCCAGCTTTTGCTGCGTGTCCTGCCCATCGGGTGCTGTATCGCTCTGCGCCGCCATCACAACGGATGGCAGTACAGATGAGGCCAGCCCGCTGGCCATGACGGCTCGACGGCTGGTGCAAAAGAGTGTTTGTTTCATGCGTTCATGTTTCGCCCTGTGCCGGACATGGCCCAAGTTACAATCCGGTAATGCGACCTTTGCTCGCATCAAGTGTTCTCATGCCCACCGTGTTCAACCGCGAAGGATGCCTCCATGAGTTCCGGCCCCAAAGCGCCCGACCAAAAGTCGAAGGCCGCAAAATCCAAAGACTATGATGCCCTCTATGACGCGCTTCAGGTCCAGATCGTGGAATCGCAGGACTGGGCCATCAAGAACGGCATCAAGACGGTCATCATTTTCGAAGGGCGTGATGCGGCGGGCAAGGACGGTGCCATCAAGCGGCTGACCGAAAACATGGCCCCGCGCCAGACCCGCGTGGTGGCCCTGCCCAAACCGACCGACCGCGAACTGACCCAGTGGTATTTCCAGCGTTACGCCCCCCACCTTCCAGCGGCGGGCGAAACCGTCATCTTCAACCGCTCATGGTACAACCGTGCGACCGTCGAGCCGGTCATGGGGTTTTGCACACCGGACCAGCACCACGCCTTTATGAACGAGGTCGATGACTTCGAGCGTATGCTGACCCATTCGGGCATCATCCTGATCAAGCTGTGGCTGGATATCAGTCGTGACGAACAGGCCAAACGCCTGAGCGAGCGCATGTCCGACCCGATCAAACGCTTCAAGGTCTCGCCCATGGACAAGGAGGCGCAGGACCACTGGGACGACTATTCAAGGGCCCGCGATCATATGCTGGCCGAGACCCACTATGCCTATGCGCCGTGGACCGTCATCAAGACGGACAAGAAGAAACAGGCCCGCCTGAACGTCATGCGCTATATTTTACAGGTCTGGGGCCGCCCCGGCCTGCAACTGGCCAAGACGGACCCCGATATTGTCATGGCCGCCGACAAGGCCAAGGGACAGTTGAATAGCTGAACCTATTCTTCCTGCGCCGGTTCATGCTCCACCAGTGAGGGCGCGGGCTTGGTATCGGAACCGGTCATAGTCGCCAGAATACGACTGATCTGGTCCGTCGGACCCTTACCATCGGCGGCGCTGGCTTCCAGTCTGGCCGCCCGTGCTCGCAAGGTTTCCATTACCGTGTGGCGTGGATTGCCCTCTGGCTCGCCCGCCATCTCGGCATGGCGACGTTCCAACTCGGCCACCAGTTCGTCGAACTGGGCCTCGGTCAGCACCTCGCCCTGTTCAAAACGGTTGATGGCTTCTTCCAGTGCTTCTTCCCAAGCCATATCGTGCGCGGTGGCGGTATCAACCATATGCCGGTTTCCTTCAGTAGCGGCTCTGCCAACAGCACAGCCTTCACTAAAGAAATGACCACCCTGCCCCGAGGGTTCCGTCAGGATGCACTCTTCCTCAACCCGGAGTTAACCCGAAGGGTCCAGCTTGGATATTGCACATTCGCGCCGTCCAGCCGCCATTCCAGCACAGGCCAGCCCCATGTCTTCGATTTTGACCCAAAGCTATCGCCGCCAGAGGGACCATTTCCAGCCCGAGGATATGGACCCCGCCGAACAGCGCCGCCTGCGCGGCCAGTTGGAACAGATCGATTACACCGCCTATGTGGCCAACCGCGAAATCATCGCCGCTACGCTGGGCAAGATCACGTCTGCGGACTTTGAAAAAATGGCCGCGCGCACCGCACAGGCCCGCGCCCGCTGGGTGGCCGAGGGCTTGCGTCTGGTCCATTCGGGATCACCGGCCACGCCGGATCAAACCGCCCGCCTGACCAGCGCCCGCACCGCCTATGAGGAACTGGCCGAGGCCTATGAGGGTCTGCGCCGTATGCTGGAGCGCGGCTACATCACCTTGTCAGCGGTCTAGAACAGCCCCGCCAGCCATATCCGCAACGGATTGGCCGGATCGGACAGCAGTTTCACCACCATCGCCAGACAAATAACCACCAGCAGGGGGCGGATCAGGCGCGGCCCGAACCGGATGGCGGCATGTGATCCCAGCCAGCCGCCCAGAACCTGTCCCACCGCCATCAGCAGGCCAATGGCCCACAAGACGTGGCCACCGACTGCAAACACGACCACCGACACGACATTGCTGGAAAAGTTCAGTGCCTTGGTATAGGCCGTCGCCCGCGTCAGCCCCATGCCCAGCAAGGTCACCAGAGCCAGCGCGAAGAACGAGCCCGTACCCGGCCCGAAGAAGCCGTCATAAAAGCCGATACCGCCCGCCACTGCGCCAAAGGCCAGCGGGGTCATACGGGCCGCCACGTCCTGATCGGTCGCCTTGGGTCCGAACAGGAAGTAAAGCGCAATCGCCACCAGCAGCACCGGCAGCAGGACCATCAACCATGTGGTGTCGGTAAAACTGACCGCGATGGCCCCGAGGACCGCTCCGATGACGGTGGCGATCAATGGCCATTTCAGCAGGGCAAAGTCGATCTGGCCCTTGCGCCAGAAGGTCCATGTGGCGGCGGCGGTGCCGAAACTGCCCTGAATCTTGTTGGTGGCGATGGCCGCGACCGGGCTGATCCCTGCCGCCAGCAAGGCCGGAACGGTAATCAGTCCGCCCCCGCCCGCAATCGCATCGACAAACCCCGCCAATACCGCCGCCCCGAACAACAGGGCGACGATTTCAGGTGCCATTTCAAACATAGATCACGCCACTCAAGAGGCCATAAACCGCAAGGACGTGGCGCGCCCCTGCACCACGTCTGTATCAGGGCTGTTTAGTCCAGTTTTTGCGGACGCGTTACCACCGGCGCATCGGGATTGGCCTCTACAGGGGCCGCAACAGTCGGCGGCGGTGCCTGTTCGGGTGCCGGAGCCTCGACTGGCACTTGCACGACGACAGGCGGTGCAACGGGCTGCGCGACGGGTGCAGGTGCGCTTTGTGCCGGAGCAGTGCGCGGGGCCGGTGTAGGGACAGACGGACGAACCCGTTCCGCTGCGGTGCGCGGGGCAGGTGCAGCGACTGCCGGAGCAGTCTGGCTCGCCTGTACGGGTGCAGGCGCGGCATCAGGCACGGTTTCGACAGCCGCATCCGGTGCCACGCTTACGGGAGCAACCGCTGCGGGGGTCGTCACGGGAGAAATAGCAGGAGCAGCCGGTTCGCGGTTCATCCACCAGAACAGCGCGCCCGCAGCCACCACCAGTGCGCCAGCAGCCACCGCCCACTTGCCCCATGCGAGGGAAGACTTGGCCACGGTATTGGCCCCCGTCTTGGCCCCCGTCTTGGCCAGTGCGGGGGCAGCGGCAGAAACAGGCGCGTCTTGTCGCGGACGGCGCGGGGCCACCACCGGCTCCAGTTCGGACATCACCACGATGTCGTCCTCGATCTGCGGGGGCATTTTGTCTGCGGTTTTGACGGGTGCCATTTCTGGCGCTGCGGCAGGGGCCACAGCCGGCTTGGCCGCCGGCACCAGAGAGCCACCCAGTATGCCCGCTTGCGGCACAGGCCTTGTTGTCGGCGCGGGTGCGGGTGTGGCCGGACGCTGTGGCACATTGGAGAAACCACCCAAGCCACCACCAACGCCACCAGATGCGCCACGCGCCGCTTGCGGAATATTGCCGCCGCCTGTGACACCCGCGGCGACCGAGCCCTTGACCGTGGATTTCGTCGCCTGCGGGTGCGGTGGCATCGCCATCAGGCGCGCCAGACCCTCGTCACGCGGCAACGGCCCTGCGCGGAACACCGGCTGTGGCGGACGCCCCCAGACAATCCGCCCGCGCTGGAAGCCCGCTGCCGGATCGGTCGCGGGTTCTACAGGCGTCTGCGAGGCCGGATTTTCACCCTGTGGCGTCTCGCCGGTGTTCGTGGACGATTTGGACGACATACGCTCTCCAACACTCCGCTCGGTTGCGGACAGACCATCAACAGATGCAGACAAATCTATGACCTTGGCCGTCATCGACAGCCCGTCGCCAGAATATAAATCGCCGATATCATATTCGCAGCCCTCTGGCGCGGCCAATGCAAAGTCCGCATCCCCCCGAAACAGCTTTGGGGTACCCCCACTTGCACAGAACGCTCCCCCGCCAGCGGGAGTTTACCTAAGGTCGCCCTATATCTTGACCTTGGGTTAGACAAAAAGACGCAATCTTCACTGTTTTAAGTAACAATGACACAAAGCTCTGCTTCCGGCTGTTGACCGCGCCCGACAGGCCGTCCATCACAAAAGAAAATATTCACAGGGAAAGGTGACGCGTTCATGGGTATGGCGGCGAACATCAAGCACGAAATCCGCTTCGTCGGAGGCTTGCTGCGTCTCCTGAGAAGGATCAAGCCCATCACGCTCGACAGTGATGTCCTGATCTGTGACGACATCGAAGAGGCTGTCGACAAATATCCCGACAATGTCGCCTTCGAGGACGAAACCCGTAAACTCACCTATCGCGAGTTCGAAGCGCTGGCGAACCGCTATGCCAACTGGGCAGCCGGTCGCAATCTGAAGCGCGGCGATACCATCGCCCTGATCATGCACAACCGCGTGGAATATGTGGCGGCATGGTTCGGCTTTTCCAAGATCGGCGTCACCACCGCCCTCATCAATAACAACCTGACCGGTCCGGCCCTGGCCCACTGCCTGAATATTTCGGGCGGGTTCAATGTGATCTCGGATGAAGACTGCTGGCAGGCCGTCGATGATGCACGCGGTCTGGTCGAGCGCGACATGATGCTGTGGGTTCTCGGACTGGGTGAAGCCAACGAGAGCAATAACCGCCGCGATTTCGACAATGCTGTCCGCAGTGCCTCGTCGGTGCGTCCGCAGCGCAGCATCCGCAAGGGTCTGACCAACCGCGACACCGCGCTTTACATCTATACGTCCGGCACCACCGGCCTGCCCAAGGCCGCGCGCATCACCCATACCCGCGCCCGCACCTATATGCGCGCCTTTGCCGGTGCCACCGGCTCGACACAGAAGGACGTGCTGTTCAACGTCCTGCCGCTTTACCATTCCACCGGCGGTCTGGTCGGTGTCGGCTCTGTGCTGCTGAATGGCGGGCGTGTCGTGACGCGCCGTCGCTTCTCCGCCACCAATTTCTGGCCCGATGTAAAAGCCACCGGAGCCACCATGTTCGTCTATATCGGCGAGCTGTGCCGCTATCTGGTCAACTCGCCGGAAAACCCCGACGAACGCGCCCACAAGCTGCGACTGGCCTTTGGTAACGGCCTGCGCCCCGATGTCTGGGAAGAGTTCCAGAGCCGGTTCAATATCGGCAACATCCTCGAATTCTACGGCTCGACCGAGGGCAATGTCTCGCTGTTCAATTTTGGCGGCAAGGCGGGGGCCATTGGCCGTGTGCCCGGCTATCTGAAGTCGCAACTGAACCTGCGCATCATTGAACTGGACGATAATGGCGAGCCGATCCGCCTGCCCAACGGCATGTGCAAGCTGGTGCGCGTTGGCGATACCGGCGAAGCGATCGGCGTGATCGGTAGCTCGGTAAAGCACGACTTCACCGGCTATGCCGACAAGGCCGCGACGCAGAAGAAAATCCTGACCGACGTGTTCAAAAAGGGCGACCGCTGGTTCCGCACCGGCGACCTGATGCGTCAGGACAAGGACGGCTATGTCTTCTTCATGGACCGTCTGGGCGACACCTTCCGCTGGAAGGGCGAGAACGTCTCGACAGCCGAGGTCGAACAGCATCTGTCCGAAGCCGAGGGCGTTCAGGAAGTCATCGCCTATGGCGTCGAGATCGCCGGACAGGACGGTAAGGCCGGTATGGTCGGTCTGGTGCTTGATCCCGATACAAGCTTCGACGCCAAGGCTTTTGCCGCCCGCGCCGAAGCGGAACTGCCGACCTATGCCCGACCGATTTTCGTACGGATCATGGAGTCGGCCTCGACGACCGGCACCTTTAAATATCGCAAGGTCGATCTGGTGGCCGACGGCTTCGATCCCGACAAGGTCAAGGGCGTGATCTATGTCCGTGGCGGCGAGGACGGCTATCAGGAAATGACCAAGGCTATCCGCAAGGACATCCTGTCCGGCAAGATGCGCCTCTAGGCCACAAGCTTCTCCCCGAAGGCAAAAGAGCGGCGCTGTTTACCGGCGTCGCTCTTTTTATGCCTGTTTCAAGAAACCGGATTTATCCGAGAGCGTCGATAAAGCGGCCGATCTCGGCCAGTACCCGATCTGTGGCCTCGCGGTGCGGCATGTGGCCGATGCCCTCCAGCATCAGCATCCGCGCCGCGCCGCCGCCGAGCTCGGCAATCATCTTCGGGTGCCGTTCGCTACCGAACTCGTCATTTTGGCCATGCAAGGCCAGAACCGGCACGGTGATCTCGGGCAAGACCTCTGCCAGCGACCAGTCCGCATAGGATGGTGCCATCCATGTCTCGATCCATGCGTCCAGCACCCAGCGCGCCCGCTCGCCATGATAACGGGCCAGTCGCTCGATCTGGCCATCCTGGGCAAAGGCCAGCTTCGCCTCGCGGATACCCTGAAGGGTGCGTTCCTCGACAAAGGTCTGCGCCGCAATCGTCACCGCACCGGCCACCTGTTCGGGCAAGGCTGCGGCGGCCGCCAGCGACATGCCGCCCCCCACGCTGTGCCCCAGCAGGATCACCCGCTCCAGCCCCAGCGCCTGCATCACCGGCAAGATGCCCTCATGCGCCTCGTCGGCAATAAAGCTGGCGGCCACAGGTTTGGTCCGCACCACTGAGCGACCAAATCCGGCACGATCATAGGCCACCACTGTGCGCCCCGTCGCATGTGCCAGTTGCTGCGGAAAATCGCGCCACAGCGACACTGCCCCCAGCGAGTCATGCAGCATCAGGATGGGCAGTTGGCCGTCATCCCCCCGCCACACCTGCCCGTACAGCGGGCCATGCGGGCTATCGGCTTCAAACTCGGTCGGGGTAATCGCAGCAAACTCGGACATGGGCGCGTCCATAGCCAACGAATATAGGCCGCGCCAATCCCGGAAATGCTTGCGGTTGAAACCTCGCCTTAAGCATTAACCGTCACAAGAAGTCCAAGTTTGATCCACTCCAGAGCCTCGGTCGCCCATGTTCCAGATAATCGGCATCATTATGCTGTTCGCCATGGTGTTCGGCAGCTTCCTGCTGCACGGCGGCAAGATGGCGACCATTCTGTACTCGTTGCCCTATGAGCTGATGGCGATTTTCGGGGCCGGTATCGCCGCCTTCCTGATCTCCAACTCCATGCCGGTCATCAAGGGTACGCTGGCCGGTCTGGGCAAGTGTTTCAAAGGTCCGAAGTGGAAGAAGCAGGACTATAAAGACCTGCTCAGCCTGCTGTTCCAGCTGTCCAAGACCATGAAGTCCAAGGGCGTGATCGCTCTGGAAAGCCATATCGAAAAGCCGGCCGACAGCCCGATCTTCCAGAAATACCCCAAGGTGATGAAGGACCATTTCGCTGTCGATTTCATCTGCGACACCCTGCGCATGATGACCATGAACCTCGAAGATCCGCACCAGATCGAGGACGCCATGGAAAAACAGCTGGAAAAACACCACCACGAGGCACTGGCTCCGGCCCATGCCCTGCAAACCCTCGCCGACGGCCTGCCCGCTCTGGGTATTGTGGCCGCCGTTCTGGGCATCATCAAAACCATGGGTTCCATCACCGAGCCGCCAGAAGTTCTGGGCGGCATGATCGGCGGCGCTCTGGTCGGTACCTTCCTTGGCGTGTTCCTCGCCTATGGTCTGGTCGGGCCGTTCTCTTCGCGACTGAATGCCATCGTCGAGGAAGAAAGCGCCTTCTATAAAATCATCCAGTCGGTTCTGGTCGCCCACCTGCACGGCAATGCTGCCCAGATCTCCGTTGAGATCGGCCGTGGCGACATTCCCTCGACCAGCCAGCCCAGCTTTACCGAAATGGAAGAAGCCCTCGCGACCGTTCCGAGCATCTAAGGTTCCCGTCCACCACACGACTCGCGTTCTGACGGCCCGGTTTGCACCTCAATAGTGCAGGTCGGGCTTTCGTGTTTTTGGACGGAAAACGGCACGTCTTGTGACCAAAAGCCGCAATTACCGCTTGAAACAGCCAGACAGACCCATAAATTTTATCATTCAAATTCAATCAATAAGAGAAATAATCACGCATTCCACAGCCGACTTCACGAAGGCGTGAGATTTTCGCTTGCGATTCCGCTCACGATCCCGTTATCTGTCTGTCAGCGAGGCTTTCGCCCCGCCTCAAACCTTCTGAAGGAAGACACAACATGCGCATCACTGCCCTGATCGCCGCTTCGGCTGCTGCCCTGGCCCTGGCTGCTTGCACCCCGGCTGCTGAAGCTCCGGCTGCTGAAGAAGCTGCTGCTGAAGCCACCGACGCTGCTGCTGAAGCCACCACCGAAGCTGCTGAAGCCACCGACGCTGCTGCCGCTGCAACCGAAGCTGCTGCTGACGCTGCTGCTGCTCCGGCTGCTGACGCTGCTGCTGCTGCTCCGGCTGCTGCTCCGGCTGCTCCGGCTGCCTAAGCCAACTAAGATTTCTATCTTGGTTCACGGGGCTTACGCTTCGTGAGGGAAAAGGGTCGCTTTCGGGCGGCCCTTTTTTCATGCCCGAAACGCGGCTATGCCGCTGGGCATGACTGACGACACCGCCACAACGCAATCGCACTCCCCGCAGCTCTTCTGGGCCGAAGACGGCTCGCCCCGCTCGGGACGTTTCGGCGATGTCTATTTTTCCAAAGATGACGGCCTTGCCGAAACCCGCGCTGTGTTTCTGGGCGGCTGCGACATGCCCGCCGTCTGGCAGGGCCGCAAACATTTCACCGTCGCCGAACTGGGCTTTGGTACGGGGCTGAACATCATCGCCCTGATCGACCTGTGGCGACAGCACCGGCCCGAAGGCGGTCAACTGCATGTGTTCTCGGTCGAGGGCTTTCCGCTGTCGCGCGAAGAAGCCGCCCGCGCCCTTGCTGCATGGCCCGATGTCCAAGACACTGCCCGCGCCATTCTTGACCAATGGCCGAGCCACCGCCCCGGTTTCCACCGTATCGATCTGAACGATTGGGGCGTCACCATTGACCTTGCCATCGGCGAGGTCGAATGGGCGCTGGATGCATGGCAGGGCAAGGCCGATGCATGGTTCCTCGACGGGTTCTCGCCCGCCCTCAATCCCGGCATGTGGTCCGAAGACATCATGGCCCGCGTGGCCGCCCGTTCGGCCCCCGCCTGCCATCTGGCGACCTTTACGGTCGCGGGGGCCGTGCGCCGCGCCCTGTCGGCCAACGGTTTTGTGGTCGAGAAAAAAGCCGGTCACGGTCGCAAGCGCGAACGGCTGGAGGCCCGCATGAACGGTGAAGCGCCCGCATCACCAAGCCCTCGCATCGCCATTATCGGGGCCGGTATTGCGGGGGCCAGCCTTGCCCGCGCCTTCAAAGCTCTGGGCCACAACCCGACCCTCATTGAGGCCGAACATGCGGGGGCGGGTGCCTCGGGCTTTCCCGCCTCTCTGGTCACGCCGCGCCTTGATGCGGGCGATGCTTTTATCGGTGGCCTTTATGCCCAGTGCCTTGAACGTGCCGGACAGCTCTATGGCGCGATAGATGGGGCCATCCTGTCGCACGGCGTCATCCATCTGGCACACATGGCCCGCGACGCCGTCCGTTTCGACAAGATCGCCGCCCAGCCCCTGTGGCCGGACAACAGCATGGCCCGCCTGACTACCGATGACGCCTCGGCCCTTATTGGCGAACCGGTCAGCAAGGGCGGACTGGACATGAAGACCGCCTTTGCCCTGTCGCCCGCCTCGGTCCTGCCCGTCTGGCTGGAGGGTTGTGCGTTTATCAAAGCCACCGCCGCCAGTTTGAACCGCACCGAAGACGGCTGGCAGATACTGGATGCCGACGGCGCTGTTATCGCCGAGGCCGACCATGTGATCCTCGCCGCTGGTTGGGGCAATGCAGCCCTTGCGCCGCAGCTTGGTCTCGCCCCCGTTGCCGGACAGGCTGACTGGAGCACGGGCGAGACATCAAATGCCCGCGCCGTCGCATGGGGCGGCTATTGCGTGCCGACCGCAAACGGACTGCTTTACGGAGCCACCCATGATCGCGGCGTGACCGCCCCTGTGATCTCCGACGAAGCCAGCGCCCGCAACCGCGACACCCTGAGCGCCACCCTGCCCGAACGCCTGAAACAGGTGGATCAAGGCACGACGCATCGCCGTGTCGCGGTGCGGGCCACCACGCCCGATCGTCTGCCGGTCTGCGGCATTCTGGAAGACGGCCTGCACATACTGGGTGGCATGGGATCGCGCGGCTTCTGTGCCTCGCCATTATTGGCCGAACATCTGGCCGCCACCGTCTGTAAAACGCCCTCGCCCCTGCCCGCTGAATGGGTCGCGCGCCTGTCACCGGAACGTTTCATCACGCGTTCAGTTTAGGTGGAAGGTAATGCGTCGTCTTTCACGCCCCTGGAGTTCACAATGATGAACCTGAAATACGCAAGCGCCCTTGCTCTGCTCACCATGGTCAGCGCCTGCGCCCCCGTCGCCGGAAACGGATCCAAGACCAGCGCCGATATAGCGGGCACCTCTCCGAGAGAATGCTTTTTCAGTGATCAGGTGCGCGGCTTTACCGCTCCCAAACGTGACACCATACACCTGCAGGTTGACAGCAACCGGACCTTCGAACTTGAGGCATTCGGTGTCTGTAATGACCTTGATGATGCCTTCGGGATCGCCCTGATACCGGATCTGGGCATGACCCGCGTCTGCACAGGCGATACGGCCCGCGTTCTCACCCGTGGCGGTGTGGAACCCGTCACGCCCTGCCGCGTCCGCGTCGTCAAGCGCGTGGTTGTCGACCCCGCCGCCAAACCCGTCTCGGGCAGTGCCGAGAGCCCGCCTGTCGCTTAACTTACATTCTCGTAATAGTATGTTGTTCGCAGTTGGTTCGCATCGAAGAAACCGCTAGAAACGCCGGCACGGTTTTCATGTGCCGGTGTTTTTTATTGGCTGGCACTCCTACTTTTTCTCGTCTGAGAGATCATAGATTTTATGCGCACGTTCCGCCCGTCGTCCCGCATCCTACTGGCCACAAGCTGTGTCCTGACCCTCGGCCTAGCCGCCTGTGGTGAAGAGAAAAAGCCGGAACCCCCTTCCACGACAACCGTCAGTGCGATCACCACAACCCTGGCCAGCATGCCGCGTATGGTCGTCGCCTCCGGCACCGTGAGTGCATGGGAAGAAGTGCCGGTGGGGGCCGAGACGGGCGGCCTGAACGCCACGGTCGTCCATGTGGATGAAGGCAGCTATGTGCGTCAGGGCCAGCCTCTGGTGCAGATGAACGATGTCCTACTGCGCGCCCAGATGCGCCAGCAAGAGGCCAATGTGCAGACCGCCGAGGCCAATGCCGCGCGCGACGATGCCGCCCTTGGCCGCGCACAGGAACTGAAGGAAAAAGGCTTCCTGTCGCAGGCCTCGCTGGATCAGGCACTGGCCAACCAGCGCGCCTCGACCGCCAATCTGGCCGCCGCCCGCGCAGGGCTGGCCGAAACGCGCACCCGCGTCTCACAGGCCATCATCCGCGCCCCCGTCTCGGGCCTGATTATCCGCCGCAGCGTCACACGCGGCCAGATCATCGAGCAGGGCAGCGAACTGTTCCGCATCGTGCGCGACGGCCGTCTGGAACTGGATGCACAGGTTCCCGAAACCGACCTGCCCGCTCTGGCGGCCGGACAGAGCGCCCGTATCACCTCTTCGCAAGCCACGCCCAGCGTCGGCACCATCCGTATCGTCACTCCCGAGGTGGACCCACAAACCCGTCTGGGTCTGGCCCGTATCAGCCTTGATCCTTCCAGCGGTCTGAAAGCCGGTATGTTTGCCCGTGCCGAGATTTCGGCAGGCACCCGCGATGCGACCGTCGTGCCGACCGGTGCCGTGCTTTATCGCAATAACAAGTCGGGCGTGTTCGTCATCGAGGCCGACAACAAGGTCCGCTTCGTGCCGGTTACGGTGCTGATGCGCAGCGACACCCAGACCTCGGTCAGCGGTCTGGCCGTCGGTGCCCGTGTCGCGGTCGAGGGCGCAGGTTTCCTGAATGAAGGTGATGCGGTCACTGTCGCCCGCGCCGTGGCCTCCTCCACCGCGCCTGCGACCACGCCCGCCGCGGCCCCTGCCGCAGCCCGTAAATAGGGGCTAGAGCGATGAACAACATCTCGTCCTGGGCGATTAAAAACCCGATCCCGATCATCCTGCTGTTCCTGCTGCTGACCATTAGCGGTCTGCTGGGGTTCAGCTCGATGCGGATCAATAACAACCCCGATATCGACTTCCCGCTGGTCAATGTCACCGCTGTCCGTCCGGGGGCTGCGCCCTCGGAAATGGAGGTGCAGGTTACGCGCGTTGTCGAGGACTCGATTGCCGGTCTATCTGGCGTGCGCAACGTGTTTTCCAACATCGGTGACGGGGTTTCGACCACGATCATCGAGTTTGAACTGGGCACAGATACCGAACGCGCCACCAATGATGTGCGCAATGCCATGAGCGGCGTGCGCGCCACCCTGCCGCAAGACATGCAGGAACCGATGGTCCAGCGCATCGACATTACCGGCGATGCGCTGATCACCTATGTGGTCCGCTCGCCGACCATGTCGCCCGAGCAGATCAGCTGGTATATCGACAACAATATTTCCAAGCGCCTGCTGGGTCTTGGCGGTGTGGGCGAGGTCAACCGCTCGGGCGGTGTGGACCGCGAAATCCGTGTCGAACTGGACCCGCAACGTCTGGCCTCGTACGGCGTCACCGCCGCGCAGGTCAGTCAGGCCCTGACCAGCGTCAATAACAACATGCCCGGTGGCCGCGTAACGGTCGCCGGATCGGAGCGCTCGGTACGCACCATCGGTTCGGCCACCTCGGTCGAGCAACTGGCCAATACCCTTGTGCCGCTGGGCAATGGCCGCAGCGTGCGCCTGTCCGATCTGGGTCAGGTTGTCGACAAGTGGGGCGAGCCGCGCCGTATCGCCCGCTATAACGGCCAAGAGGCTGTGACCTTCAACTTCCTGCGCTCGCGCGAGGCCTCCGAGGTCAAGGTCGCCGAAAAGGTCCGCAAGGAAATCGAGGCCATCAATGCCGAACGCACGGACCTGACCATTCAAGAGGTCACCTCCTCGGTCAAATATATCGAGGAATCCTATCTGGCCTCGCTGGAAGCGCTGGCGCTGGGGGCTGTGCTGGCCGTCATCGTGGTGTTCATCTTCCTGCGGGACTGGCGCGCGACCTTTATTGCCGCCACGGCCATGCCGCTATCGCTGATCCCGACATTCGCGTTTCTGGCCCCGATGGACCAGTCGCTGAACGTGGTGACACTACTGGCCCTGTCGCTGACCATCGGCATCCTCGTCGATGACGCCATCGTGGAAATCGAGAACATCGTGCGGCACATGCGCGATGGCAAACCGCCCTATGATGCCGCCTTCGAGGCCGCCGACGAAATCGGTCTGGCCGTTGTGGCAACCACCGGCACCATTATCGCCGTGTTTGCGCCTGTGGGCTTCATGCCCGGTATCATCGGCCAGTTCTTCAAGGCCTTCGCGCTGGCGGCCTGTATTTCGGTCTTCTTCTCGCTGGTCGTGGCCCGCACGCTGACGCCGCTGATGGCCGCCTACATGCTGAAACACACCAAGCATGAGGACAAGGATCCGAAATGGATGCCGTCCTATCTGAAGGCCCTGAAATGGTGCCTTGCCCATCGCTGGCTGGTCTTCATCTTCGGTGCCGTCTTCCTCGTCGGCTCGTTCGTTAGCGCGGGCATCGCCAAGATGTCGTTCGAATTCATGTCGCCGGCCGACGAAAGCCGCGCCGCCTTCCAGATCGAGCTTCCGCCCGGATCGACGCTGCGCCAGACCGATGCCGTCGTGCAGCAGGTCACGCGTGTTCTGAACGGCCGCGACGAGGTCATCTCTGTCTATGCCTCTATCGGCGGCCAAGAAGTCAGTCAGGCCAATATCTATGCCGACATGGTGCCCAAGGGGGATCGCAGCCTGTCGCAACAGGAGTTCCAGCGCGTCATTGTTGACGAGCTGAAACAGATTCCGGGCGCGCGTATCCGTGCCGGTATCGCCCAGCAGGGCGGTGGCCCCGGTGACGGTACCAGCTACGAGTTCGCGCTATTGGGTGACAATCCGGCCATTCTCGAAGAGACCGCCCGCAAGGTCGAAGCCGAGATGCGCGGCGTCAAGGGACTGGCCAATGTGGTCAATACCTCGTCGATTGCACGTCCTGAAATCATTGTCACACCGCGTCCTGACGAAGCCGCCCTGCTGGGTGTTTCCACCGGCGCGATCTCGCAGGTGGTGCGCGTTGCTACGCTGGGCGATGTCGACCAGAATCTGCCCAAATATAATCTGGGCGACCGTCAGGTGCCGATCCGTCTGCAACTGACCGAAAGCGCCCGCGAGGACCTGTCGGTCATCCAGAACCTGCGGGTTCCGACCGCAAGCGGCACCTCGGTTCCGCTAAGTGCCGTAGCCGATGTCGAGTTCGGTGCCGGTCCGGCCAGTGTCAGCCGCCGCGACCGCGCCCGTCTGGTCTCGATCCGTGCCGAGTTGAACGGCACCACCACCGGCGCTGCGGCTCAGGCCGTTAAGAACCTGCCGTCGGTCAAGAACCTGCCCGATGGCGTGCGTCAGGTCGCCGCCGGTGACGAGGAGTTCATTCAGGAAATGCTGATCGGTTTCGGCATCGCCTTCATCAGCGGTATCCTGCTGATGTATGCGGTTCTGACTCTTCTGTTCAAATCCTTCGCCTATCCCGTCACCATCATGGCCGCCCTGCCTCTGGCCATTGGCGGGGCCATTATCGGCCTGATCCTCATGGGCAAGAGCTTCTCTATGTCGGCCCTGATCGGCGTGATGATGCTGATGGGGATTGCGGCCAAAAACTCCATCCTGCTGGTGGACTATATCATCATGGCCGAACGCGGCGGGATGAGCCGCTATGAGGCCATTATGGACGCCGCCCACAAGCGGGCGCGTCCGATCCTGATGACCACCTTTGCCATGGGTGCGGGCATGGTGCCGATTGCCATCGGTATCGGCGCCGATGTCGAGTTCCGCTCGCCCATGGCGGTGGCTGTGCTGGGCGGGTTGATCTCTTCGACCTTCCTGTCCCTGCTCTATATTCCGGCCGTGTTCACCATCATCGACGACGTGGCCAAGTTCGCCCGACGCATTATGGCTCGCATGTTTGCCAGCCAGAAACAGCATGCGGACGGCGTGACCAAGAGCAAATACTAGACCCTTTCCAACCGGGGCCTCCGGTGTAGAAACCGGAGGCCTTTTTTTTTGTCCGGACACCCGCACCATGACCCCTTCTGCCCGCGCGCTATGGGACCGCTATCGCGCCCTGCATCCCGACGCCCCCGAACAGCCGTATGAAAGTTTCCACTTCTGCGACAACCAACAGGACGCCGACATCTGTGCCGATCTGGTCGTGCGCGGCATCAAGCGCGCCACGGCGGCCTCGGTCGAGGAACTGAAGCTGTTTGACATGCGCCCCGCCCGCGTCGGTGATGTTTCGGTCGTGACGACATGGGATGGCGAGGCGGTCGCCATCATTGAAACCACACAGATCGAGGTGCGCCGTCTGGGCGATGTCGACGAAGCCTTTGCCCTGCGCGAAGGCGAAGGCGACAAGACGCTGGCGTGGTGGCGCGCCGCCCACGAAGCCTATTATCGCCGCGTTCTGGAAGGCACGGGCATTCGCGTGGACGATGACCTGCTCATCGTCTGCGAGCATTTCGAGCGCGTGCTGTAGGCCGCAACCGTTCTGTTTCACGCATAGAAAAGGGCGGCTGGATCACTCCAGCCGCCCAGTTGTTTGATTGCCTACAGGATCAGTAACGCCAGATCAGTAACGTAGGCGCAGGGTCAGACCATAGGTGCGCGGCTGACCAAGGAAGGCCGCATAGGTCTGGCTGTCGCGGGCCGGATCATAGAAGCTGCCGTCCGGCTGGACAGTGTTCTGGAAGGCCGAACCCATCAGGGGCTGGTTGATAGCCACCTGCTTGTATTCGGTATCCGTGATGTTCTGGCCCCACAGTTCCAGCGCCCAGCGACCCGTGTCCGAACCGAAGGTGATACGGCCGTTCAGTACGCCGAAACCGTCCTGCATCTTGTAGGGCAGCAGGTCGGAACCGGTGTTGAACTCGGTCATATATTTGCCGGTCAGGTTGAAGCCGAACTTCAATCCGTTGCCGATGTCACGATCAAACGCCACCGACGCCGTGGTCGACCATTCCGGTGCGAACGAAGCGCGCGCGCCCGGCAGCAGCGACAGTTGCGGGAAGTTACCCGGCGAGGTCAGGTCTGCAGCGGTGAAATCACCATATTTGGTGTCCGTATAGGTGAAACCACCCGACAGGACGAGACCTTCAACCGGCGTGAACCATGCGAAGTCGGCATCGACGCCGCGCGAGGTTAGCTCTGGAATCGACTCCACCACGAAGGCCGTGCCGAGGAAGGTGTTCAGCTGGAAGTCTTCGAAGGTTTGGTCGAAATAGGTCAGGTTCAGCAGGACCGAACGGTTGAACAGGGTGTTCTTCAGACCGATTTCATAGCTATCCACGGTTTCCGACGGGAACAGCAGCGAGGCGTTCGGCATGATGCCCGTCTGTACACGGTCCATATTATAGCCGAAGGACTTGTAGCCCTTGGCATACGAACCATACAGCATGACGCTGTCATTGAACTTGTAGCTGGCCTTGATCGTGCCGCTCAACTCGCCATCGTCGAAGGATTCCGAGATGCGGCGGTTGTCATAAAGCGGGTTGGCCCATGGCAAGCACATGGTGCCGATAATGGTCTGGGCCGCTGGCGCTCCGGCGACCGGATTGCCTTGACCCAAGGCCGTCGCCAGCGCGGTCATATTGCCGATGGCACCGCCACAGGCCAGACCGTTAATGCCGACATTATCCTGCAGACCACGGAGTTTCTTCTCGTCCATGGTGTAACGAAGGCCCAGCGTCAGATCGAACTTGTCCGTGACGCGCCATGTGTTGTTGGTGAACAGGGCCACAGACTGGGTGGTCTGGGTATAGAGGTCCTGCACGGCATGGCCGCTGCCGAAACCGGGGCCGGTCGGGGCCGTCTGGCCGGTGACGCAACCTACAATCCCCGCCGCCGTCATGCCCGGAGCCGTAATACAGCCAGCCAGACCCGGGCTGATCGGAATGGCCGGATTGGCCGCGTTCAGCGAGGACGACAACAGCATCGACAGGAACGGCGTGTAGTGCGCGCCCATATAATAGCTGTCATCGCGGCGGATCTGCTCGCGGGTCGCGAACACACCGAACAGCCAGTCCAGCTTGTCGGTCGCACCCGCCAGACGGAATTCCTGCGTCACATTATCCAGCGAATAGCCGTAACCGCCGTTGTTCTCGCGGTACATGATATCCAGCGTGGAATAGTCGAGGTCCATGCCGTTGATGCCTTCCCATGCGCGCCACGAGGACACGGAGGTGAAGGTCGCATTCCACGACGGGATGTCGATATTGGCTTCGGCCGACAGACCCATGTCTTCCATGGTCTGGCCGGTGCCACGGTTGGAATAGGTGGTGCGGCTGAACGGCACCTCGCCAAAGCCCGGCGTCGGCGCGGCGATCTGACCACCCAGAGCATTGACGATACCGACGGTCGGGCCGACGCGAACCTGCGAGGCCACGCAGCAATATTCATCGCGCTTGGTATAGTCGGCAATCAGGCGGATCGAGGCGTTTTCCGACGGCAGGATCAGCAACTGGCCCCGCATGGTCCAGAAGTCCTGATTCTGGTCGTCGGTTTCGGTGCGCGGGCCGTTTCCGGTCACCACGTCATAGAAGCCGTCGCGCTTACGGGTGCCGACATAAAGACGGCCAGCCACTGTGTCGCTGAGCGGGCCGGTGACCGAAGCGGTCACGCCCCATGCGCCGAAATTACCGGCTGTGGCTTCGAAATTGGCTTCCGGCGAGAAGGACGGAGCCTCGGAGATGATGTTGATAACGCCCGCCGAGGTGTTCTTGCCGAACAGGGTGCCTTGCGGGCCCTTCAGGACCTCGATGCGGCTCAGTTCGCCCAGATCGCCAAAGCCGACCGAGTTGCGCGAACGGTACACACCGTCGATCACCACACCGACCGAGCTTTCCAGACCGGGGTTGTCGCCCACCGTACCCACGCCACGGATACGCGCCGTGGTCGAGGCCTCGGACTGGGTCGAGGTGACCGTCATGCCCGGGGTCAGAATCTGGAGGTCCTTGATGTCCTTGACGCCGGCGCCATCCAGTGTCGCTTGCGACAAGGTGGTGACCACAATCGGCACTTCCTGCAGGCTCTGTTCGCGCTTCTGTGCCGTGACAATGATGTCATCGACCGAGGTTGGTGCGTCCTGTGCCGCAGCAACACCCCCGATGCTGAATGCCGCGCCAAAGGCGACGGCCGACACTGTGGTACGGAGTCTGGTGTTAAATCGCATAGCTAATACGGCTCCCGGCTTTAGCCCGACCGCATTTGAGCGACCGCGCCCGTTTCCTGTCCCAATCGGACTGCCGCTCGTTCATCGACGGCAGTTCCGTATCAAATTGGGTAAGCCAAGCCTGGGAAACCGACAAGACAACCAAGTTACGCGAACAGAGTTTTATGCCGCATCATCATCTTCTGTGGCGTGAAAGCGACACATTTGGATGACGTTAGGTCAAGGTATTTGCAGGGTTTTCAAGTTCGCGTGAGTTTAGTCCTCATTTTTCTTGATCGTACGGTTCGCCTGACGCCGCGACGCCAGCCCCAGGACCAGCGCCGCCACTACCGTCGACAGCAGCGAACCGCCGATTACACCCAGCTTGACCTCGACCTGTTCCAGTGAATCGACCGCGCCCGGAAACGCCAGAACGCCGATAAACAGGCTCATGGTGAAACCGATGCCGCACAGCAGGCTGACACCATAGACCTGTAGCCACGACGCGCCCGACGGACGGTCGGCAATCTTAAGCTTGGTCGCCAGCCATGCGGCCCCGAACACACCGATCTGCTTGCCGATAAACAGGCCCAGCGCAATCGCCACCACCAGCGGCGCAAACAACTGTTCCAGCGACAGGCCCGCAAAGCTGACCCCCGCCTTGGCAAAGGCAAAGACCGGCAGCACCAGAAACGCCACATAGGGGTGCAGGTCATGCATCGCATCGCGCAGAGGGCTGGCCCCCGTTTCAGGACGCGGATTGACCGGCACGATGGCGGCAAAAGCCACAGCCATCAGCGAGGTCGAAAGCCCCGACTTGACCGTCAGCCACCACATGGCCCCAAAGCCCAGCACCCAGAAGGCTGCCGCCAGACGCCAGCGCCCCAGCACCGCCATCACAGCAATCACCCCGATGGCACCGAACAAGGGCAGCCACTGCACACCCTGACTGAACAGGGCCGCAATCAGCATGATCGCCCCGAGGTCGTCGACAATGGCCAGTGTCAGCAGGAAAACCCGCAAGGACGACGGCAGGTTCTTGCCCACCAGAGCAAAGACAGCCAGCGCAAAGGCAATGTCGGTGGCCACCGGAATGGACCACCCCTGCGTCGGGCCGCCCATCAAATTACTGATCGCCAGATAGACCCCGATGGGGGCCACCATCCCGCCCAGCGCCGCAATAATCGGCAGGGCCAGCTTCTTGGGATTGCTCAGCTCACCCTTGAGAATTTCGTATTTGATCTCGAGACCGACCACGAGGAAGAAGACCGCCATCAGGCCTTCCTTGATCCAGTTGGAGGTGGTCTCCACCAGCACCAGCGGGCCGATTTGAAGGGTATGCTCGGCCTTCAGCCAGCTAAAATAATCCCCCGCCCACGGCGAGTTTGCCACCACCAGCGCCAATAGCGCCGCAAGGCCGAGTGCGGCACCGGAGGCCGCCTCCGTTTTCAGGAAGTCGAGTGTAAGTTTCTTGGCCACGTCAGAGATCCGATAATCGGGTTGAACTTCATGGCGTCAGGTTATCGACGGACGCCGGACCGGATTCGCAAGGGATAATACTCGACAGAGCATAGCACCCGAACGCCGGCCTGACACCGCAACGGACAGCTGATAAGCGTCACAGAAGCCAGTGCCTGATCTCTGCGGCTATAAATACGGCACTGGCCCGCAGGTTCAACCCCTATTGAGCGGTTGCGAAATCCTCTGCGATGGCCCATCTGCGGGCCATGCCCGTCAATAATGCCTACCGCCCCGATCCCCGCTTTGCCCAACTGGGTGCCGAATACGGCGAAACGGTAGGCTCGGCAGAGTTTCCGCAAACCGTGCTGCGTCTGCGCCATGACCGCGCCGCCGTAGAGGTCGGTCTGGACACGCTGTCGGATGAGGAATGGCTGACCCATTTCGGGCGCTTTGAGCCCCTGCCCGGCCAGCCGGAACCGATTGCCATGGCCTATCATGGCCACCAGTTCCGCGTGTACAATCCGCAGATTGGTGACGGTCGCGGTTTTCTCGCCGCCCAACTGCGCGACGGCGCAGACCGACTACTTGATCTGGGAACCAAGGGTTCGGGCTTAACCCCGTACTCGCGTCATGCCGATGGGCGTTTGACGCTTAAAGGCGGTATGCGCGAAGCCTTGGCTGCGGCCATGCTGGAAAGCCTTGGCGTACCGACCTGCCGTATTCTGTCGCTGGTGGAAACGGGCGAGGAACTGGAACGCGGTGACGAGCCGTCGCCCACCCGCTCGGCGGTCATGGTGCGTCTGTCGCACAGCCATATCCGTTTTGGCACCTTCCAGCGCGCGGCCTATCACGGTCGCCGCGACCAGCTGGGCGTCCTGCTGGAACATGCCCGCAGCACCTATTATCCGCATCTGGCCGAAGGCGATGCCGCAGGCTTCCTGCACGAAGTTGTTCAGGCGCAGGCCAAGCTGTGCGCCCGCTGGGTCGCCGCCGGTTTTGTGCATGGCGTGCTGAACACCGACAATCTGAATGTGACGGGCGAGAGCTTTGATTACGGGCCGTGGCGCTTCCTGCCGCATTACGAGCCAGGCTTTACCGCCGCCTATTTCGACCATGACGGGCTCTATGCCTTTGCCCGCCAGCCCGAGGCCGTGTTCTGGAACCTGACCCAGCTGGCTGGATGTTTGAAACTGATTGCCGAGCCGGAAGGTCTGGTCGCCGCGCTAAACGGTTTTGGTCCGGCCTATATCCGCGAACTGCGCGCCGCCTTCCTGATGCGTCTGGGTGTGAAATCGGTGGGCGAAGCCGCCGACCAGCGCCTATTGGACTGCACGCTGGCCCTGCTGCGTGAAAAGGGCGAGGCCCTGCGCTGGGAGCCTCTGTTCTTTGACTGGTTCGGCGGGTTCTCGTCGGCGGCGCGGGCGCTGGGTGGTGCGCGTGGCAAGCTCTATCAGGGCGAAACATTCGATGCCTTCCGCTATGCGCTGATGGAACACGAGCCGGATCGCTTTGAGCGCCTCGAACACCCGATGTTCCGCAAGGCCGATCCCGAAGAAATGCTGATCGACGAGGTCGAAGCCCTGTGGGACGCCATTGCCGATACCGATGACTGGCAACCGCTTTACGACAAGCTGGCCCGTCTGGAGGCCGCGCGCGAGGCGTGGGATTTTGCAACAGTCGCGCAGTAAAGCCGCCTTCGTTCACATCGTGTGACAGTTTTAGAGCTTTGCCGTTGCAAATGATGGTAACAGACCCCACCTGCTATTCAGCAACTACACCTGTTACCATATATCTCCAAGTTTCTGACATGACGGACCACACCCTACCCCTTTCCATTTGGGGCAAACTGAAATCAGGCTTGCAAAAAGCCGCCTGCGTTCAGGCCGTTAACGCGACCGAAAAACCCGCCATCGCCCCGCGCCAGCAACGTGTCCGCGCCATCTGGACCAATGCCATGCTGTGGACGTTTCAGGGCTGGCTGGCCATGTTCTATGCCGGTGCCAGCTTTGCCAAGCTGACGGCACCGCCAAAACATCTGGCCATATTGCTGGGCTGGGCCGAGCATGTGCCACAGTCATTTGTCATGGCCGTGGGCGCGATCGAAGCTGCACTGGCCATCGGCATGTTGGCCCCGATTATCGGCTGGGCCATCGGCAAGCCTGTCCTGACCTATAGCGCGCTGGGCCTGCTGGCGATCCAGAGCCTTGTAACCCTGTACCATCTGGCCAGTTTCGACATTCTGGCTGTGATCCTGAACATGGCCCTGATGGCCATGACCGCGTCGATCCTGATGTTCAAAACCGCACGTCACGTCGCCTAAGCCAAGAGACCGGGACACCGCCCTTGCGGTGCTCCCCGTCCTTGGAAGCTGTTGCAGCGCCCTGCCCCACCCCCGCAATGCGTTGTCAACGCGCCACGCCGTACAGGCAGAACATTAAATATCAGACCAATGTTCTGCCAGATGCGTATTATTTGTTGACTATCCCTACGCAAATGCCATCGTTATCCCAATAATATATAATTGGGGAGTGAACTGATGGTACCTAAGCGTCACGTATATGCTTCGTTAGGGCTGATGCTCAGCGCAAGCGTTCTGCCCCTCGCGGGTCCAGCCCTCGCGCAGGAACAGTCCAGCACACAGCTGGGCGAAATCGTCGTAACCGCCCAGAAACGCGCGCAAAATCTGCAAGAAGTGCCGGTCGCTATCACCGCCTTCAACGCAGAAATGGTCGAGCAACTGGGTGTGCGCGACGCGCTCGACATCAGTGGCATGGCCCCCAACGTCACCATCATGCAGGGCACCACCAGCAACTCGGCTGCGGTCATCTCGATGCGCGGCATCTCGAACGGCGGTAGTGAGTCCTTCGGTCTGGACAGCGCCAACGGGCTTTATGTCGACGGTGTCTATATCGGTCGCTCGGGTGCAGCATCACTGGATGTGATGGACATCGAGCGCATCGAGGTTCTGCGCGGCCCGCAAGGGACCCTGTTCGGCCGTAACACCACCGGCGGTGCCATCGCCTTCATCTCGCGCGCACCGTCCGACGAGTTCCGCGCCAAGGTCGAGGCCGGTTACGGCAACTATAATGCCTGGAACGTCCGCGCCACGATCGATCCGGGCGAGATTGCCGGTTTTGCGACCAGCTTCAGCTATAATCACAGCCAGCGCGACGGCGTGGTCGACAACATCCTGCAACCGGACGATGCCAAAGACCCCGGTGCCCGCAAGTCGGACTCGTTCCGCGCTGCGGTTCGCCGCGAGTTCGGCGGCACGGCCAGCGTCCAGTACATCTTCGATTACAGCAAGGTTGACGGTATCACCACGGCCTTCCAGCTGACCCATGTCGGTGACGGCACGCCGCGCCAGCCCATCTTTATCGACGGCCAGCAACTGCTGATTACCCAGCCGGCACCGGTCGGGCCATATATGGCAGGCGTGACCTTCACCCAGCCGGAATGCGCCGCCTATTCTGCGCCCACGCGCAGCTATCGCGACAAGATGTGCAATGACCGCCCCAATACGGCGCTCGATGAAACCTGGGGTCACAACCTCCAGATCGAGAACGATTTCGGAGCGTTCCAATTCAAATCGACCACCGGCTATCGCATCTGGGAAAGCTCCAACGATACCGATCTGGACGGTTTGGGCACCTTTAGCGGTCCGGTCTTTACCCAGGCCACCCTGATGAACGGCCTGCCGGCATCCTTGCTTGGCTTTATTGTTCCCGATCAGGCGACCGCCAACTATCTGGCCAGCCAGTCGGTGCCGCGCCAGACCCTGTCCTTCTTCGAGACCATGAACCAGCGCGAGCACAAGCAGTTCAGTCAGGAGCTGGAATTCGCCGGTGATACCGACACGCTCGACTGGGTCGTGGGCGGCTTCTACTTCCACGAGAAGGGCAACGAGAACAACCCGCAGAACAGCGGCTATGTTCTGGACACCAACGGCATCTTCCTCGGCAGCTTCGGCGCTCTTGGTCCGTCGCTTGCGGCCGCCAATCCGGCCCGCTATCGCGCCGTGATCACGCGTTCGTCGCTGGTCTATGAGGCCGAAAGCCAAAGCACGGCCCTTTATGGTCAGGGCACCTATTATGTGGGCGGCCGTGACGGCAAGCTGCGTCTGACCGCAGGGGGTCGCTACACCTGGGACAAGAAAGAGCTGAACCGCACCCAGAACGGCGCCGCTCCTCTGGCTGTGACCGAGCATGGCGATGCCAAGTTTGACCAGTTCACCTGGAACCTGATGGCCGCCTATGACCTGCGCGAGCACATGAATGTCTATGGCCGCATCGCAACCGGCTATCGTTCGGGTGGTTTCAACTCGCAGGATCCGGTCATCCCCGGCACCAAGGAACTGGCCAGCTTCGACCCCGAATCCGTTATCTCTTACGAGATCGGCCTGAAGTCGGAACTGTTTGACCGCCGCTTCCGCCTCAACGCCTCGGCCTATCACAACATCTATACCGATCTGGCCGTCAACATCCCGCGCGTCGATGCCCCTCCGGGCACCTTTGCGACCCGCGTCGGCAATGCCGGTGAAGTGACCTATACGGGCTTCGACATCGAAACCCAGGCCATCCTGAACGATAATTTCTGGGTTGAAGCCAACCTTGGCTATATCGACATCGAGTATCAGGAATTCATGACCGGCCAGTCCGTCATTCCGGGCGCTCCGCCGATCAACGTCGCCTCGATCACGGAGGCGGGCTATACCTCGCCGCTGACCGCCAGCGCGGCTGTGAACATGGAGTTCCCCGTTTCGTTCGGTCGCGTCTTTGGACGCCTCAGCTACACCTATGAAGACGGCAAGCTGAGCTTCAACAACTCCCTCGGTGTGCCGTTCAACGAAGAAATCCGTGGTGATGACCGCAACGTCATCGACGCCCAGATCGGCGTCGATGGTCTGAACTTCGGCAATGCACAGGGCGAGGTCCGCCTGTGGGTCAAGAACCTGACCGACAGCCACGACTTCGTGCGCGGCGTGGACTTTGCGGCTCTGGGTCTGGCGGGCGGCTATTATGCCGATCCGCGCACCTTCGGCATCACGGTCAGCGCCCGCTTCTAGGGCACAAAAACAGCTGGTGCGGATGACCGCACCGGCTGCCAATAAAAAGCCCGCCGGTGAAAACCGGCGGGCTTTGTTGTGTCTGGTAGCCGCACTCAGGCGATCAGTTCATCCACCGCCTCGGAGGCCCCGCGAATGGCGCCTTCGATATAGCCGATACCCTTGGCATCACCCGCCACATGGACGCGATAGCCCAAGGCCGAAATCCGCTCGGCCAGTGCGGTGTCTCCGCTGGCTCCCATAGCCACGATCACATGGTCGGCGGCCACGGTATGCGCCTTGCCGTCCTTGTCGCCAAAGGTCACAGCGGTCTTGCCGATGGCGATATCGGTGACCCCGCCATGCAGGCGCACACCATGCTCCATAAGCTCGGACAACAACCGCGCACGGCGCACCAGTGTCAGCCCGCGGCCCAGATGGCTCGCCGGTTCGATCACGGTGACATCGCGCCCGCGCTCGCACAGGAACTCGGCCAGTTCGACCCCGACCAGCTCGCCGCCGATAATGACGATCTTGTGCCCCAGCGGCATCCATGTGTGCGACACCTTGCGCACAAACTCCAGATTGTCCGTCAGGCCCGTAGCGGCCCCGATCTTGGTGGCCAGACGGGTCAGGCTGCCGGTCTTGCGTTTAAGCGCGTCCGACGATTGCGCCAGCAACAGGTTGCGCATGTCATCACCGCTAAAGACATGCGGCAGGTCATTGCCGACCAGATCGGGCATATCGCGCCGCCCCCCCGTGGCCACGATGACCGCATCGGGTTTCAGCGCCGCCAGCAGTTCGGGCGTGGCTTCGGTGTTCAGCCTCACCTCGACAGACGAGCGTTTCACCCGCGCGATCAGCCAGTCCAGCAAGCGCTCGTTCGCCGGATAGGCCAGCGAGGCAAAGCGCAATGTGCCGCCCATACGGCCCGACTTTTCGATCAGGGTGACGCGGTTGCCCGCCTCGGCCAACTGACAAGCCGCCTCCATGCCGCCCGGTCCTGCGCCCACAACCACATAGGTCTGGCCGCTGATACGGTGGGGTTTGTGCTGCCATTCCAGCCCCGTCTGCGGATTGACCGCACAGCGCACCGGATCTTGCGAATAGATGGCGCTGACGCAGGTATAGCAATAGACGCAAGGCCGGATCAGATCGGCCTTGGCCTCGGCCAGTTTGTTCGGCAGGGACGGGTCGGCCAGCACCTTGCGGCCCATGGCCAGAAAATCATACTGGCCGTTGGCGATGTGCCGCTCGGCGTCCTCCATCTCGACACGGCCCGACGCAATCACCGGAATGGCCACCTCGGCCTTGATGGCGGTGGCCGCAGGAATATTGGTCTGCGGCACATGCGGAATGTTCGAGCCGGAATGCAGTTTTCCAACCGCCGCATTGTGATAGCTGGATACCGTTATGGCATCCACGCCCGCCGCCTCGACCAGCTTGGCGGCGGCTATGGCGTCCTGAAGGGTGATGCCGCCTTCCTTGCCCGCTTCCCACGCATCCAACTTGCACCAGAGCGGATAGTCGGCCCCGACCTCGGTGCGAATGGCGGCGATAACCTCCAGCAACAGACGAAGGCGGTTCTCCAGCGGACCACCATAGTCGTCGGTACGGCTATTGGTCTTGGGCGAGATAAAGGACGACAAAAGATAGCCGTGGGCCGCATGGATTTCGATGCCGTCAAAGCCCGCTGCCTTGGCCCGTCGTGCGCCCGCTGCAAACTGGGCGATCACCACATCGATATCGGCCTTTTCCAGCACCTTGATGGTCGGCATTTTCTTGGGCGCAAAGGCCGCCAATTCCTCGGGCAGGAAATAGCTGACGAAATCCCCCTGCAAGGCTGGCGGATAGGACGGTGCCCATAGCGGCACATCATATTCCCCCGCCGAATATCCGGCCACCAGCCCGCCATGGTGCAGTTGCGCGGCGATCTTTGCCCCGTGGCAGTGCGCCCGTTTCACCATCTCGCTCAGGCCTGCCAGATAGCGGTCATCGGAAATGGCGGTCTGGTGCGGCACCACCGCGCCGACCGGCCACGCCACCCCGACAACACCCGAGACGATCAATCCGGCACCGCCCTTGGCCTGTGCCTCGTGAAAGCCCATCATGCGTTCGCCGACTGTGCCGTCGGCTTCGGACAGGATGACACCCATGGCCGAGACAACCATACGGTTGCGCAATTCCATCGTGCCGATGCGGCCCGGGGACAAAAGGCGGGAATACTCAGCCGACATGAACAGTCCCCGCCCGTACAGACGAAAATTTAAACGCCTCTGTCATTCGCATTTCCTCGCCACCATGCTTTATTGATCGTTGTTATCGAGAAGTTTTATGCCTTTCACTACGCAAATCAAGGATTTCCCATGAATTACGGGTTCGACGGCAAGGTCGCACTGGTGACAGGTGCCAGTGGCGGTATCGGACGCGCCACCGCGGTCGCATTTGCCGCCTCTGGCGCAGCGGTTGTGGTGTCCGATGTGAACGAGGCAGGCGGGCTGGAAACCGTCGCCCTGATCGAGGCGGCGGGCGGCAAGGCGGTGTTCCAGCACTGTGATGTGGCCAATGCCGATCAGGTCAAGGCGCTGGTGGCGCGGGCGGTTTCCGAATACGGACGCCTCGACTTTGCCCACAATAATGCCGGTATCAACTCGATGGGGGCCAACGAATACGAGGATGACGTCTGGGCCCGCAGCCTGAGCATCAATCTGAGCGGCGTCATGTACTGTATGCGTGAACAGGCCGAGGTCATGCTCAAACAGGGTAAGGGTGCCATCGTCAACACCGCCTCGATCAATGGTCTGGTCGGCAATGCGGGACAGCCGGCCTATGTCGCCACCAAGCATGGCGTCGTTGGTCTGACCCGCCACGGTGCGCTGCGCTGGGCCAAGGCGGGTATTCGCGTCAATGCCGTCTGCCCCGGTGTGATCGAAACGCCGATGACGGCTCCGCTGGCGGCCAATCCCGACATGCGCAAGATCATGGACAACCTGACCCCGATGGGCCGCATGGGCCGCGCCGAGGAAATCGCCGGTGCGGTTCTGTGGCTGTGTTCGGATCAGGCCAGCTTTGTCACCGGCCACCCGCTGGTGGTGGATGGCGGGGCCACCGCGACCTGAGCCACCCCGAACCAAAGCCTGGAATGACAACAGCCGCCTTCTGATCCCGGAAGGCGGCTGTTATTTTTAGAGGGTCGGCTTGGTGCCTATTGCTGCTGTTCCAGCAAGGCGCGGTCCTTTTCGATCCGGCGGCTGGCAATCATGGCGATGACCGATGCGATAAAGCCGATCGGGATCACCACGGTCAGGGCCAGTTTCAGCGAGTCCGTTCCGTCACCAAAGGCTTGGCTCAGCAGGCCCGTCACCCACGGTCCGAGGAAGTAGGACAGCAGGGTGGTGATGGCCAGGAACAGCGCCGTCGCCGTGGCCCTGAAACGGTCCGGCAGGATGTATTGCAAGGTTGCATAGATGCCGACCGACCAGCCGCCGCCCAGCAGGCCCGCCGGAATGGCCAGCCACTTGGCCAGCGCAAACGAGTTGGACCAGGTCACAGCCAGAATAACCAGCGTCGCCGTGCCCAGTGCCAAGGCCGAAAGCCGCACCGGCCATGCCATGTCACGCTTGGCAAAACGGTCGGAAACCGCCCCAAAGCACAGCATGCCCAGCAAGCCGGCTATGCCGAAATTCACCGCAAAGGCAGTCTTGGCCACAACCGGCTCCAGACCATAGTTGCGGGTGAACAGCTCGGGTCCCCAATAGCCGAAGGCAATGCCCGACAGAGCACCCAGACCAAAGGCCAGCATCATCAGCACAAAGCTGGCATTGCGGGACAAGACCTTGATGAGCGACAGCATCGGGATCGTGACCGCCGGGGCGGTTTCGCTGACCACGCGAACCGGATCGCGCACTACAACCGCCATCAACACACCGACAAAGATACCGATCGTGCCCAGCAGATAGAAGGCGACACGCCAGTCATGCATCTCGGCAATGGCCGGACCACCCGCCTGACCGATGATCTGGCCGACATAGGTGGCGATCCCCAGAAGGCCAAAGGCCAGACCACGACGCTCGGGTTTGAAATAGGCCGCCAGCAGTGAATAGGCCGGTGCCGCAAACGAGGCCTCGCCAATGCCGACCGCGGCGCGGGCAATAGCCAGACTGACCTCGTCCTGCGCCATGCCGGTGGCGATGGTGGCCAGACTCCAGGTCACACAGCCGATGGCGATAATCATCTTGCGCGACCAGCGGTCCGCCAGACGCGCCAGCGGAATACCCGCCACCACATAGAGCACAACAAAGGCCGGCCCCATCAACAGGCCGATCATGCCGTCACCCAGACCGAACTCGGCCTTGATAGGTCCGATCAGTCCGGTCAGCAAAAAGCGGTCTGCGAAATTCACAATCGAGACCAGCAGCAACATGGCCAGAACCAGCCATGGACTGGTCAGTTTGCTGCTGGGGGGATTGGTTGTTTGTATCGTTGCCATATCCATCAATCCCTCAATACCGAGCCGCCATTGACGTGCCAGACCTGACCATTGACCCACTGGCCATCATCCGAGGCGAGGAAGGCGACCGCGCCCGCAATATCCTCGGGCTTGCCAAGGCGGGTGTGCGGCAACTGGGCCAGAAACTGTTGCGCGTATTCTTCGGTCAGATGCTGGGACAGGGCCTCGGTCATCACCATGCCGGGGCTGATGGCATTGGCGCGGATGCCCTGTTTACCGAATTTGCGGGCCACATGGCGCACCAGCGCATGGATGGCGTTTTTGGTCATCGGATAGGCGACCTGCATCGGGTTGCCCGAGGTGGCCGCGCCCGACGAGGTATAGATCATCGCCCCGCCGCCGCGCTCGATCATCACCGGCATAGCGGCCTGACTGGCCAGAAAATGGCTCTTGGTATTGATGGCGAACGAACGGTCCAACACCTCTTCGGTGCAGTTGAGGATGTCGATATCCCCTTCGGTGCCGCCCGCCAGATTGGAGTGGTAAAAGTCCAGCGCGCCGAATTCCGACAAGGCGGCCTGAACGATATTGGCCTGCGATGCCGCCGAGGTGCCGTCCAGCATGACCCCCACGGCCTGTCCGCCCGCGTCACAGATCAGTTGTGCGGTTTCTTGTGCCCAGCCTGCGTTTATGTCACCGATAACAACGCAGGCGCCTTCTTCGGCCAGTCGCCTTGCGGTGGCTGCGCCGATACCGCGACCTCCACCGGCGACAATACCGACCTTGCCTTTCAAGCCGCGCATCTTCACTCCCCAAACATCGCATTTTGCGTTCTTATGAAGTCAAGATAACACGCATATATCGAACGAAATGCAACACTAAACGCCATTATCGTATTTTATTACGAACTGAATGACGCATGAAGGAGGCGCGCGACCTATGGGAAATGACCTATCGACAAGAACAGCACTGATCACCGGCGCGGCCGAGGGCATTGGTCAGGGCGTGGCACACCGTCTGGCCCGTGATGGTGCCCGTGTCATTGTCGCCGATTATAATACGGAAGCGGGCGAGCAGACCGCACGCGACATCGAACAACGGGGCGGCAAGGCCCGCTTTATCGCCGTTGATATCACCGACAAGGACAGCGTTCTGGCCATGATGGCGGCGGCCGGCCCGGTCGATATTCTGGTCAATAATGCATGGCGCGGTCAGGGGATTGGCCGCATCGAAAACAAGACCGATGCCCAGTTCGACACCACCCTACGAATGGGGCTGTATGCCTGCCAGTGGACCATGCAGAGCGCCCTGCCCCACATGAAGGCGCAGGGCTGGGGCCGCGTCATCAACATGGCCTCGTTGAACGGTGTGAACGCCCATATGGGCAGCGCCGATTACAATGTCGCCAAGGAAGCCCTACGTGCCCTGACGCGCACGGCGGCACGCGAATGGGCGGGCTACGGTATTTGCTGCAACATCGTTTGTCCTGCCGCCCTGTCGCAATCGGCCCGCCGCATCATGGAACAGCAGCCCGGCATGATCGAGCGTATCAGCGCCGCCAACCCCATGGGCCGGATGGGCGATCCCGATGCCGATATCGGTGGCGTCTGCGCGTTTCTGGCCAGTGACGATGCGCGTTACCTGACCGGCAATACCTTGTTTGTCGATGGCGGTGCCCACATCAACGGCGTGGCGTGGGCACCTGATCTCGGCGAAGACTGACGCCTATAGGCGCGGGCGTTTATCCGCCCACGGTGCCGCCTTCTCCAACTGGCCTGCCAGTTGGAACAACGTCGCCTCGTCGCCATAGCGGGCCATAAACATCGCCCCCATCGGCAATCCCGAGGCGGACGTCGCCAAAGGCACCGACATGGCTGGCTGCCCTGTCAGATTGGCCAGTTGCGCAAACGGAGAGAAGACCGCGATCCTCTGTCCCCATTGGGCAAAATCGACATCCGGCGACAGATTGATCCTGCCCAGTTCCAGCGGCGGTGCCGCAAGGGTGGGCGACAGGATCAGATCATATGACTGCATGAAGCGGGCGACCTCGACGGCGGCGGTTTGCAGGGTGTTATTGGCCCGCGCAAAATCCATTCCTGTCGTCTGCTGGCCGTATCCGAAGAAGGCCAGCGTGATCGCTTCCAGATTATCGGGTCCGGGAACCAGCCCTGTCGCCTTGGCGCGATCGAGCAGGTCCGCCGCAATCGACGAGGCGCTCAGCACAAAGCTGGCCACGCCGATGGCGGCGGCATCCAGTTTCGGGGCCGCTTCCTCGACATAGTGGCCCAAGGCCTCGCATAGTCTTGCTGCCGCACGCGCCGCCTCGACCGCTTCTGCATCAACCGGACTACCCGAGGCGGGCGTCAGCATCAGCGCGATCCGCAACGGACGCGGGGCCTTGTCCACATAGGACAAGAACGTCCCTTCCGGCGTCGGGGCCGCATAGCGCGAACCCAGCTCGACCCCGTGCGTCGCATCCATGATGGCCGCACTGTCGCGCACCGAGCGCGTAATGGCATGGTGGACCGACAGTCCGCCCCAGCCTTCTGTGCGCGTTGGTCCCATCGGGATACGGCCACGGCTGGGCTTAAGGCCGAACAGGCCACAGCACGAGGCCGGAATACGGATCGAGCCGCCGCCATCGGTCGCATGGGCCGCAGGCAGGACGCCCGCAGCCACCGCAACAGCGGCGCCACCAGACGATCCGCCCGCAATATGGGCCGGATTCCACGGATTACGGGTGTCGCCCTGAAGCTTGTTTTCGGTACTGGCTGACAGGCCGAACTCGGGCGCTGTCGTCTTGCCGAACACCACAAATCCGGCCTTTTGGGCGCGGGTCACGATCTCGGAGGTGACGCTGGCCCGATCGCCTTTATAGAAGCGGCTGCCGTTCTCGGTCACTTCACCGGCGATGGTGGTGTTCAAATCCTTGACCAGCCACGGCACGCCGGAAAACGGCCCCTCGGGCAGACCCGCCGCAATGGCCGCGCGACCCAGATCATAATGTTCCTGGGCCATAAAGTTGAAACGCGGATTCAGCGCCTCGGTGCGCAGGATGGCCTCTTCCAGCAGTTCCGACGCCGAGACCTGTCGCTGGCGCACCAAGTCCGCCAGCCCCAGTGCATCATGCGTATCCAGCGGACTGCCGGACCGGACCGGAGCGGCCATAACACCCGCTGCCGGAGCCAGAGCCGCCGCAGCGGCTCCGGTTGCGATCAGGTCGCGTCGGCTCATCATGACGACGGCGTCGCGTAGTAGCGCGAATAGTATTTGCGGAACTGCGGGATCGGGCCGTCACCGTCACAGATGGTCGGGTTCGGTTCGTATTTCTGGCGGTCCCAGACGACCTTGTCCTGATCGAACTGCTTGCAGATATCGCGGATGATGGCCTTGGCCACCCCTGCCCGCTCGCCCTCGGCCTGCGAACGCGGCTGGGCAAAACAGAAGCGGGCATGGACGTGGTCCAACTCGACCGGCGTGATGCAGGCCACCAACAGGGTCTCGGAAATGCCGGTAAAGCGGGTCCAGCTCTGGCCCGGCCCCATGGTGTCATAGCTGATGCTGCCATCAACCTCGCCCCACGGCGTGCCCATCTTGGCCTTGACGTCGGCCCCGCGGCCCCACTCGTCCCAGCGCAGTTCGCCCAGCGGCACATTGGCGGTGCCGTGGATGAATTTGAAGTGGGCCACGTCCACGCCGTTCTCGGCCATGTTCTGGATATTGCCCCAGACATTCCATTCGTGGATTTCGTAATCGGTCCAGTCGGGGTCCGAGGCTTCCGGCTGGTGCTGGACCTCGAACAGGGGAGCGATATTGTCGGGGTGGTACCACATCCAGATCCAGCGATTGGCCTCGACCACCGGATAGGTTTCCGTGCAGCGGCGCTTGACCTTGGGCGGGATCAGCTTGGCATAGGGGATTTCCTTGACCACGCCCTCCTCGCCATCATAGCGCCAGGCATGGAACGGGCATTCCAGCAGGTTGCCGTACACCTTGCCGCCATAACCCATATGCGCGCCCAGATGCTTGCAATAGGCGTCGATGATGCGGACCTTGCCGTCCTCGCCGCGCCACATGGCCAAGTCCTTGGCGAAATAGCGCAACGGTTTCACTTCACCGATGGCCAGATCGCGTGACAGGTCGATGGCGTACCAGCCAAACGGGAAGCCGATATCCAGATTGCGCTCGGCTACCGAGGCGCGTCCCTTCACCTCGGCCTTGCGCCAGTCTTTCAAATCTTGACCGCGCAGCTTTTCGAGGATTTGCCAGACGGCTACCGGAGCGGTGCGGGCATCGGTGGCGGCAGCAGGTGTCGGTTCGGTCACGGGTTTCTCCTGCACTGTCATTTCAGGTCAAAGACTTTGATCGCGTTTTCACGCAGGAATTTCGGCCACACCCCGTCCTTGAACGGCACGTGCTGCATGTCCGAGAAGATGCGGTCCAAGCTCAGTCCCATCGGGAAGTAGCCGGCATAGATGATCTTGTCGGCACCGCGCGTATTGGCGTAGTCGATGATCGCCTTGGGATAGTGTTTCGGCGCAAAGGCGCTGGTCGAATAATAGAGGTTCGGCCATTTCAGCATCAGCTTGACGGCCAGTGCCTCCCACGGTTCGCCACCGTGGCGCATGACGACCTTCAGGTCGGGGAAGAACCAGCACACCTCGTCCAGATGCTCGACCTTCTGGTTTTCCATCGGGATACGCGGGCCGGGAATGCCGACATTCAGCATGATCGGAATGCCCAGCTCTGCCGCACAGGTATAGAGCGGGAACATATATTTGTGGTTGATCGGCACCTGCGGCAGCGTACCGGCGGGGAAGACGCTGATGGCGGAAATCCCGACCTCGGCATGCAGACGCTTGATGCGGCGCACCTCGTCCACGCCCTTGTTCGGGTCGCACGGCACGTCAAAGAAGAAGCGGTCGCCGTATTTTTCCTTGGCACGGCGCGAGGTGGCATTGTCGTTCCAGCCGACCATCGCCTTGTCGATGTTGAACCGGTCCATCTGTTCGACGGTCCATGTCACATAGTCATCGACATTGCTGGTCTGCGGAATGTCCTTGAACATGTACTGGGCCGGCATGGCGAATTGTTCGAGGGTCTGCTTGTCCTTGATCAGCGGACGAAAAGGATCGAACCAGTCGGAACGGTCATCCGCCTCGGGGATGCCCAGCATGGTGTCGATGACGCGGATACCTTCAGGCATAGCCATGGATTTTGTCCCCCGATTTCATTTTCGCAGCGGCAAGTTGCGGCCACGCGGCGCGCAGTGCCATTTTGTCGATCTTGCCCACATGGTTTCGCGGCAGAGGCCCGTCGGACACGATCACATGACCCGGTGCCTTGTAGCGGGCCAGTCGTTCGGCCACCCAGTCGATGATGCGGTCCGCGTTGTGGACATCGCCCCCGACCACCGCCACCAGTAGCTCGCCCAGACGTTCATCGGGGATACCGAAGGCGGCACATTCCGTGACTCCCTCGAACTCGCTCAGAACACGTTCGACCTCGGCGCAGTAGATATTCTCGCCGCCGGAAATCACCATGTCCTTGGTGCGGTCCACGATGAAGACATAGCCTTCCTCGTCGATATATCCGACATCGCCCGTACGCAGCCATCCGTCAGCGGTCATGGCCTTTTGCGTTTCCTCGGGACGGTTCCAGTAGCCCTTCATCACCATGGCGCTGCGGACCAGAATCTCGCCGCTTTCGCCCGCCGGCAGGATGCGGCCATCCGGTCCCTCGATACAGACACTGGCCAGAGGCAGCACCCGTCCCGCTGAGGCCCGTTTACGCATGAAGTCTTCGCCCAAGGCCTGAGCAAAGGCACCGGAGGTTTCCGTCATGCCATAGCCCACGCCCAGCACAATATCGGGGCAATGCTCGCGCAGGGAATCCAGCAGATTGATCGGCAGGGCCTGCCCGCCCGAGCCGATATTCTTCAGGCACGACACATCGTGATCCAGCAGCTTGGCCCCATTGACCAGATCCCAGATCATGGTCGGCACAGCGGCGAAGTTCGTGACCTTTTCGCGTGCGATCAGGCGCACCGCTTCCTCGCCGCTCCAGCGACGCATGATGACCACCTTCGAGCCCGCCAGCAGAGGCGACAGGAAGGCTGAGCCAAGCCCCGAAATATGGAACAGCGGATAGACCAGTAAACTGGCCTGTTGCGGCAGGTTGGCCATCAAGGCTTCCGGCGACATGCCATAGGCCTTGGCCATATTGTGCATCACCATGATGCCCGAAAGCTGTGACCCCATCAGCCCCGTAATCAGGCTACGGTGCGACAGGATCGCGCCCTTGACCCGTCCGGTCGTGCCGGAGGTGAACAGGATGGCGCAGTCATCACCGGATTGGGCGCTGCCGGTATTTTCGATCTCGCCAGACTGGCGACGCGCAATCTCTTCGGGCGGGAACGGCTTGGTCAGGTCCAGCATCCGGCCAGTATAACCGCCCTTGCGGATCAGTTCGGCCCGTCGGGTATCGGCCAGCACCACAGCCGGCTCGACATCCTCGATCATGGCGACGATTTCAGTCGGTGCGCCACGACTGTTCAACAGTGCAGCCACCCCGCCAGCCTTCATGACGGCCAGATAGGCCACCATCCATTCGGCACGGTTACGCATGCAGATCGCCACGCGGTCACCGCGCCCGATACCCAGCAGCGGGACCAGTTGGTCACGCCATGCAAAGACTTGCTCAAAGGTCAGGCGGCGCTCTTGCCCGTTGGACGAGAAGTCCACGAGGAAGGTCTTGTCGCCATGACGACGTGCCTGCTCGATCATCTGGTTGAGATCGGGGGCCGCATTGGCGAACTGGAGGAGGCCATCGACCTCCGCCAGCTCAAAGGGAGTTCCGGGGGCAGTGACAGCAGCGAATACGGGATCGATTTGCGTCATTGCCGGGCCTCAATAGACGGCTGCTGGATTTTTCGGGTGCGGACTGCCCAGCATTTCACGGTACGAGGGCCGTGTGGCACCGCGATCCGTCACGCCAAGGGTTTGCGCGATCTCGGCAGCGATCAGGGTCTGGCCCGACAGTTCGTCGCGCTGGGCCGACTTGTCGATCGCATCAATAATGTGGGCCGTGAATTCGGGGTTCTCGGCCGTCTTGATGAAGGCTTCGTACTGCTCGGGATTGGTCTGGCTGGCGATGGCCGAACGCTCGGTAATCAGCGGCCCCATCCAGATCGACACCGTCACCACGCCGGTACCGCGCAGGTCGTGTTCCATGTCGTGGGCAAACTTGTCCAGACCGGCCTTTTGCGCGCCATAGGCCGGACCGTGCATGTAGCAGGAACCGCCGAAGGACGAGCCGAAGGCGATGATGCCGCTGCCCTGTTTGGTCATGATCTTGGCCGCATGCCAGCTGGCCACATAGGCGCTGCGAAGGCCGACATCCAGAATACCGACCGCCTCGACTTCCTTCTCCCAGAAGGGTTTTTTCTCGATCAGCTGGTGATGGATATAGGTGGCATTATTGACCAGAATATCCAGTCGGCCCTGCTCGCGCATGATCTGGTCGAACAGGGCGGCCACCTGTGCGTCATCGCCATGGTCGCACACAACCGCGATGCCCTTGCCGCCCGCCTTGGTGACCTCGGCAGCCGTCTCGGCCACCGTGCCCGGCAGGACGCTGCCGTCCCAGCCCGTGGCATTGCCCGGCTGGATGGTGCGCCCCGTCACATAGACCGTATAGCCCAACTCGCCCAGGCCGCGCGCGATCCCCCGACCTGCGCCACGGCTTGCCCCTGTTACCAGTGCAATTTTCGTCATACCCTGTACTCCCCTACAGACGCATTTATGCTTTTGAGAAAACACTAGTCCATGATTTGCGAATGTCAAAGGGCTATAAAATACGCAAAACAGCTATGTAGTGACCGTATAGCTTTTGTTCGCGCATTTATCCTTTGGGCCAATCGCACATCATGCGTTCCTCAGCCGAAATTGGCCTGTCCGCCGTCCAGCGGCACAGTCGCTCCGGTCAGATAGCCCATATCCGGCCCGCACAAGGACACCACAGCGCGGCCGATATCCTCTTCCAGACGCCCGATACGGCCCAGAGGAATAGTGCGGAAAAAGGCCTCGGCCTCGACAGGATTACGCTCGACCCATTTCTTCAGGCCCGGCGATTCCGCATGGGGCGCAATCGCAATGGCGCGGATGCCCTCGCGTCCCCATTCGGCGGCGGCGGCACGGGTCAGGGTACGGATGGCCTGTTTGACCGCGCCATAGGCACCATAGCCGCTGGGATCCCACCGCTCGGCTGCCGATGAAGCCAGATTGATAATGGTACCACCACCACGGGCCACCATCACCGGATGCACCAGTTTCATCAGGCGGAACGTCGCCAGAGGGCCGGATTCAAATCCGGCTGTGAACGCCTCGTCGGTCACATCCAGCAGACGGCCCGCCGGCACTTCCTGCGCATTATTGACCAGAATATCGATGCCGCCGAAATGCTCGCAAGCCGCCGTGACAATGCGCGACAGGTCATCGGCATCCTTGACGTTTCCGGTCAGAGGCAGCGCCCTGCGGCCTCGCGCCTCGATCTCGGCACAGGTGGCGGCCAGCTTTTCAGCCGTGCGCCCGCATACGACGATGTCTGCGCCCGCGCTCGCCAGAGCCAGAGCGATGCCCTGACCGACCCCCTGTCCCGAACCGGTTACGAGGGCCACTTTGTTACTGAGGTCAACCACTTCAAAATCCCCAAGATTCGTATTTTATATATTTCACAGCTACGCATTTGATTGACAGCTCGTCAATCTAGACGTCAATTGCGGGAATAAGGCTAAAAATAGTCACTCTGAATATTGGGGTAGGGAAATGAGTGTGGATTTGTCCGGACAGGTTGCAGTCGTTACCGGAGGCAGTGACGGGATCGGCCTCGCCACCGCATCGCTGCTGGCCCAGCGCGGGGCGCAGGTGGTCATTTGCGGTCGCCGTCAGGAAAAACTGGATCAGGCCAAATCCGTCATTGAAGCCCAAGGTGGCAAGGTCGAAGCCGTCCAGCTCGATGTCTCCGACGAAGCTGCCCTCACGGCCCTGATCGAGAATACCGGCCAGAAATATGGTCGCCTCGACATGCTGGTGAACAATGCCATGTCCACCCACTATGCCCCCATTTCGCGCCTGACAGTGGATCACTGGCGCAAGGATTTCGCCGTTAATGCCGAGGCCGTTTTCGTCAGCACAAAGGCGGCGATGAAGATCATGGGTCAGGCCGGTAAGGGCTCGATCGTCAATATCTCCTCGACCTGCGGCATCCGTGCTGCGGCCAATATGTCCAGCTATTCGGCCTCCAAGGCGGCCATGATCCAGTTCACCTCGGTCGCCGCCATGGAAGGGGCCCGCAAGGGTATCCGCGTCAACGCCATTGTGCCCGGTCAGGTCCAGACCGCCGGCACCGAAGAGTTCAGCCAGCGCGCCCCCGATATCGCCGCCCGCACCGCCGATGCTATTCCGATGGGTCGCGGCGGTCTGCCCGAAGAATTGGCGCAGGCCATTGTCTTCCTGCTGTCCGATGCCGCCAGCTATATTACCGGCGTGGCCCTGCCCGTCGATGGCGGCAAGGCTGCCCAGATGTACCTGCCGTCATGAGCGCCGCTGTGACCTCCGGCGCGGCAGGCCAAGCCGCCACCAAATGGGACAAGGAAGTCGATGTCCTGATCGTCGGTTCGGGCGCGGGCGGGCTGATGTCCGCTCTGGTCGCCTCGCACCACAATGCCGAGGTTCTGGTGATCGAGAAGGACGCCCTGTGGGGCGGCACCTCGGCCACTTCGGGCGGCGGCATCTGGATTCCGGCCAGCGATCAGGCGGCAGCGGCGGGCTTTAATGACAGCACCGACGACGCCTTTACCTATGTGCGCAAACTGTCGGCCGATAATGTGCCCGACGCCAATATCCGCGCCTTTGTCGATAATGCCGCGCCCATGTTGCGCTGGATGACGGCCAATACGGCGATCAGCTATCAGGCCTTCCCCTATCCCGACTATCACGCCGAAAATCCGGGCGGTTCGCCGACGGGATTCCGCACCCATATGCCGCTGCCCATCGATGGTCGGGTGCTGGGCAAGGATGTGGCGAACATGCGCTTTGCCTCTCCGGCGGCCAGCCTGTTCGGCTATCTGAACTGGCATTTTGACGAAACCTATATCCTGCTGTTCCGCGCCAAGGGCTGGTGGAAACATCTGGCCAAGAGCCTGACCCGCTACTGGCTGGACCTGCCGTTCCGCCTGACCTCGCGCAAGGACCGTCGCCTGACGCTGGGCAATGCCCTGACGGGTGGTCTGCGCGATGCGTTGAACCAGCGCAATGTCCCCCTGTGGCTGAACAGCCCGATGGAGGACCTGATCCGCGAGGACGGCAAGGTTGTCGGCGTGCGCGTCAAGCAAAACGGCCAGACCCTGAACATCCGCGCCCGCAAGGGTGTGGTGCTGGCCGCAGGCGGTTTCGACAAAAACAAAGCCATGCGCCAGACCCATGCGCCGCTCTATCCCAACACCCAGCTATCGGGCGGGATCAGCAGCAATACGGGCGACAGCATCCGCGCCGGTATGGATGCAGGGGCGCAAACCCTGAACCTGCAATCGACATGGGCCGCGCCGGTCTTCTATGTGCCGGGCGAGGACCGTGGCCGCCTGTGCACGATTGAACGCGCCCTGCCCGGCTGCATGATGGTGGCGCAGGACGGCAAACGCTATCTGAACGAGGCGGCGTCCTATCACATTGTCGGCCAGCAGATGGCGCGTCGTCAGGCGCAAACCGGCGATGCCTCGCCGACATGGTTCGTGTTCGACCACCGCTATCGCCATTCGTATCCGGTGGGACCGCTCTATCCGATCCAGCCGGACTGGCTACATGGCAAGGGCGTGCGCTCGATCCTGAAAAAGGGCCGCACGGTCGCCGAACTGGCCAAGGCCATGGGGGTTGATCCGTCGGCACTGGAAGAGACGATCCAGAGCTTCAACACCCATGCCGCCAACGGTTCGGACCCCGTCTTCCATCGTGGCGAGGCGGCCTATGACAAGATGTATGGCGACCCGCGTGTCCAGCCCAATCCGTGCCTGCGTCCGCTGGATCAGGGGCCCTTCTATGCCATGCCGATCTATCCCGGCGATATCGGCACCAATGGCGGCCTTTTGACCAATGACAAGGCGCAGGTGCTGGACACCCAAGGCCAGCCGATCAGCGGCCTTTATGCCATCGGCAACAACGCCGCCTCGGCCATGGGTGAAAGCTATCCGGGCGCAGGTGTGACCCTCGGCCCAGCCCTGACCTTCGGCTATCTGGCCGCCCGCCACATCACAGGGGCGAATGACTGATCCGTCCGCGCCCCTAACCGCCTGTTTCTAACGACAACCCAAGTGTTTCCATGCGTTTCCAGAACAAAAAAGTCCTTGTGACGGGTGCGGCCTCGGGCATTGGCCGCGCCACCGCCATCCTGTTCGCCCGCGAAGGCGCGACGGTCACGATTGGCGACATCAACGCACAGGGACTGGCCGAGACGGCGGCCCTGATGGCCACCGCGCCCAAGATCCAGGCCTATAATGCCGCCGATGCCGCCTCTTGCCGTGCACTGGTGGACGTGGCTGCTGCTGACGGTCTGGACGTGCTTTGCAATGTCGCGGGCATCCTCAAATGGGGTTCCAGCCAGACCTTTGCGGTCGAGGATATGGACCTTGTGATGCGCGTGAACGCCACCAGCGTCTTTGCCCTGTGTCAGGCCGCCTTCCCGCACCTGCTGAAATCCAAGGGTAACATCGTCAATACGGCCTCGTCCTCGGGCCTGATCGGCATGCCCTATACGGTCGCCTATTCGGCTTCCAAACATGCCGTCATCGGCATCACCAAGGGGCTAGCCGTCGAGTGGGCCGCGACCGGCGTGCGCGTCAACGGCGTCTGCCCCGGTCAGGTCAACACCCCGATGACGGCCACGGTGCCGCAAGCCGGTGCCAAGGCCGACGACATCGACTTCTCCCTGATGATGCGCGCCGCGCCCAAGCTGGAGAACGGGGCCTGCGAGCCGCAAGACATTGCCGAAGCGATTGCATGGCTGGCCTCAGATGCCGCGCGCAAGGCGACGGGAACCCTGCTCAGCGTCGATGGCGGCCATGTCGCGGGCTAGGCCATAACGCAACTTAACCGTTTGAATTTGAATGATTGCCGTCACACGGCACCAGCAGTTTGGGACAAGGCATAATGGAATTCGCCTTTAACGAAGAACAGCGCATGATCGCCGAAACGGCCAGCGCCTTCTTCACCGAAAATGCCACCAGCGAGCGCACCCGCGCCGCCATGGCCAAGGACGGTATCGACCACGACCTGTGGACCACCTTCTGTCAGGAACTGGGCCTGTCGGGCATCGGCATTCCCGAGGAAGCCGGCGGGGCCGGTCTGGGTCTGGTCGAGATGGCCATTATCGCCGAAGCCGCCGGTGCGCAGGTTGCCGCCCTGCCCATGCTGGGCAGTCTGGTCATGTGCGCGCGTGCCATCGCCTATGGCGGTACCGAGCAGCAGAAGGGCGAACTGTTGCCGGAGCTTTTGTCGGGCGAGCGTATCGCCGCCTATGTCCATGATGCGGCCCTGAGCGCCGATGGCGATGTGTTGACGGCCGCAGACGGCTTTGTCGCCCATGGCGCTTCGGCCGATGTTTTCGTCGTCACCAGCAATAGCGGCGCATGGATCGTCGATTCCAAGGCCGATGGCGTCAGCGTCATCGCCAAGACCACCATGGACCAGACCCGTCCCTATGCGCATGTGACGCTGAACGGAGCCAAGGGCGCGCCTCTGGCCGATGCGATCACCGCCATCAGCCATGCCCACCGCGCCGCCTTTGTCGCCATCGCCGCCGAGGCTCTGGGCGGGGCACAGGCCTGTCTGGACCGCACCGTCTCCTATTCAAAAGAGCGCGTGCAGTTCGGTCGCCAGATCGGCTCGTTCCAGGCCTATAAGCACCGCCTCGCCGATATGATGATCGAGATCGAACAGGCCCGCTCTGCCGTCTATTGGGCCGCCTGTGCTGCCGACGAGGAATCCGACGAGGCCGAACTGGCCATGCATGCCGCCAAGGCCTTTGCCACCGACACCTATTTCCGCTGCGCCGGTGACATGATCCAGTTGCACGGCGGCATCGGCTTTACGTGGGAACACGACGCCCACCTGTTCTTCAAACGCGCCCGCGCCACCCAGACCGCTCTGGGCAACAACAACTGGCACCGCGCCAAAATCGCCGACATGATTCTGGGAGCCGCCGCATGAAGCTCGGTTTTTCTGCCGCTGACGAACTGTTCCGTCAGGAATGCGCCGACTGGCTGAACGGCCAGATGGAGGGCGAGTTCAAGGACATCAGGGGCATCACCTCCCTGACCGACATGCCCGAACGCCGCAAGGAATGGGAACAGCAACTGGCCGCCCATAAGTGGTCCTGCATCGGCTGGCCCGCCAAATGGGGCGGACGAGACGCGACACTGGCCCAGCAGGTCATCTTTGCCGAAGAATATGCCCGCGCCGGTGTGCCGGGGCGTGTGAACCATATCGGTATCGAACTGGCCGGCCCGACCATTCTGGCCTTTGGCACCGAAGAACAGAAGGCGCGTTTCCTGCCCGATATTGCGGCGGGCAAGACCATCTTCTGTCAGGGCTTCTCCGAACCGGGCGCAGGGTCGGACCTCGCCTCGGTCCGCACCAAGGGCCATCTGGAAGGGCCAGAGGGCGCACAGGAATGGGTCGTTAACGGCCAGAAAATCTGGACCAGCCTTGCCCATATCTCCGACTGGATTTTCGTCATCACCCGCACCGAGGAAGGCACGGTTGGCCCTAAAGGCCTCAGCTTCCTGATGATGCCGATCGACCAGCCGGGTATCGAGATTCGCGGCATCCCCCAGATCAATGGCGATGCCGAGTTCAACGAGACCTTCCTGACTGATGCCCGCTGTCCTGCCGACAGCCTGATCGGCCAACCGGGCGAGGGATGGAAGATCGCCATGGGCCTGCTTGCCTTCGAGCGCGGCGTCTCGACGCTGGGCCAGCAGATGTCGTTCCGCAACGAGCTGGACGAGATCATCGAGGCCGCCAAGGCCAATGGCACCGCCCATGATCCGCTGATCCGCCAGCGCATTGCCAAGGCCGAGATCGGTCTTCGCCTGATGCGCTATGGCGCGCTGCGGATGCTGTCGCAGACCGACCATTCGCGCATCGACGGTGCGGCCCTGACCTACAAGATCCAGTGGGCCTCGTGGCGTCGCGGCCTTGGCGAACTGGCCATGGATGTTCTGGGTCAGGCGGGCGAGGTCAATGACCGCGAGGCATATGGCTGGGACACCCTGCCGAACCTGTTCCTCTATTCGCGGGCCGACACGATCTATGGCGGCACCAACCAGATCCAGCGCAACCTGATCGCCGAGCGCGGTCTTGGCCTCCCGCGCGAACCGCGCGGGTAAACCTGCGGGTTTGAACAGCCCCCCATCAGGAGATTTGAAGTGCCTAAATTGATTGTCGTCACGCGCGACGGCACCGAACACGAAGCCGAAATTGCCGGTGGCCAGTCCGTTATGGAGGCCATCCGCCATGCAGGGTTTGACGAGTTGCAGGCTGTATGCGGCGGCGGTTTGAGCTGCGCCACCTGCCATGTCCATGTGGACGAGGCCTATTTCGGGCGTTTCGACGCCCCCAATCAGGACGAGGCCGACCTGCTGGAATGGTCCGAAAATAGCACCGCCTGTTCGCGCCTGTCATGCCAACTGCCCTTCAGCGATGCCGTCAGCGGCCTGAAGGTGACCATCGCGTCCGAAGACTAAGTCCCTGTAGAAAGTATCCCGATGACTATCGAAGAGCGTCTGGCCCGCCTTGAGGCCGAGTCCGAAATCCGCCGCCTGAAGGCCCGCTATTTGAATGCCTGCGACGCCAAACAGGCCGACACGGTACGGGCCTGTTTCACCCTGGATGCCGTCATCGATTTCGAGGGTATGGGCGTGTTCAATGTGGACCAGCTGGTCGGCATCTTCACCGAAATCGCCGTCAACTCGCCCATCAGCGACAGCCACCACGGCCATAATGCCGAGATCGAAATCCTGAGCGCCGACACCGCCAAGGCCATCTGGAATCTGGGCTTCACCACCTATGATCCACGCACCGGCCAGTTCCGTGCCCTGTCGATGTTCTATCATGACGAATATCGCCGTACCGAAGACGGCTGGCGCATTTCCAAAACCAGATCGCTGGCCCGATCCGCTCTGGAAGGCACAGCCATCGAGGGCAAGCTGAGCGCCAACTGGCTGCTGCCCACCGCCTGACCCCCATCACACCCTTTATGGCCGGATCGAGCTATCTGCTTGATCCGGCTTTTTTAATTTCCCACCACGACACAAATCCGTGCAGATGACGGCGTTACCCGCATGCGCCGTAACCCTGTGCGCCACCCGCGCGCGCAAAACAGGCAATCGCGTAGATGTCATCGATCATGCAGCGCAATATGACATATTATTAAATCAGAAACATTGATTTGCGTTTCTGAATGCGGCATTCAAAACGCAAAGACGAAAACGCATAAGCGTTTCGGGAGGGATATCGTGAAATCTAACAAAGCAATTCTGCGTGCCTGGATGCTGGGCGCTGCACCGGCTGCACTGCTCGCCATCGCCACGCCCGCTGCGGCCCAGCAGGTCGACGAAACCCCGCAAGCCGCGACCATGGTTGGCGATGTGGTCGTGACCGCGCGCCGCCGTTCCGAAAACCTGCAGGATGTGCCGATCGCGGTAACGGCTGTGACCGGCGAAGGCCTCGAGGCCCGCGGTTATAGCTCGCTGATCGATATCCAGCAGATGACCCCGAACCTGACCTTCACCCCCGGCACCGGCGGCTCGTCGGGCCAGATGTCGGCCTATGTGCGCGGCGTGGGTGAATACGACTATATCGTCACCTCCGATCCGGCCGTGGCTGTGTTCTTTGACGGCGTCTATCAGGGCCGCCCGTTCGGTGCCCTGACCTCGCTGATGGGGATCGAGCGCGTCGAGGTTCTACGCGGCCCGCAAGGCTCGCTGTTCGGCAAGAACACCATTGGCGGCGCCATCAGCGTCGTAATGAAAAAGCCGACCGGCTCCAACACTGGCGAGGCGGACCTGAAGGTCGGCAGCTATGACTACGCACAGGTGCGCGGTAGCTACGACATGGCCCTGACCGACGACCTGTCCATGTCGGTCTCGGCACTGGGCCGCTGGGGCGACGGCTGGCAGGAGCTGGAAAGCGGCGGCACCAAGGGCAATACCGACCAGATTGCCGGTCGTGCGGCCCTGCGCTGGACCAAGGGCGAGCTTGATGCCGTTCTGAGCGTGGACGGCTATCGCCAGCGCCAGAATGCGGCGGCGAACAGCATGATCGCCTTCCAGCCGGTCTTCTTCTCGGACATGTATTCGCAGTTCGTAGAGCCGTGCTGCACCGTCCATAAGGACATCGACAAGACCGATGTCACGCCGATGCTGAACATCGACAATGCCGATGCCGGTTCGGCCACCCTGACGCTCGACTTCCCCGCCTTTGGGGGTGACATGAAGTCGATCTCGGCAGCCCGCTATAGCCGCGTGGCCTTTGCCCGTGACGGCGATGCCTCGGTGACCAACTATTCGGGCGACCGTCAGGACATTACCAGCCGCCAGTTCTCGCAGGAATTCCAGCTGTCGAACGAACTGTTCGACGGCAAGGTGACCACTCTGGCCGGTCTTTACCTGTATCACGAACGTTCGCGCCAGAAGACCACGCTGGTCACCGCATGGGGCCTGTATCCCAAGCTGATCGAAGCCGGTTTCGATCCGGCCATGGCCGAGGCTCTGGACTTCAACGTCGCCTTTGACCAGACTCAGGAAACCGACAACATCGCCCTGTTCGGTAACGCCACCTATCGCGCGACCGAGCGCCTGTCGTTCGATGTCGGTGCCCGTTACACCCACGAAGAGAAAACCTTCGACCAATCGGCCACGCGCATCTTTGCCAAGGTGCCGCTGATCCCCGGCGTGCCCAGCTATACTCTGGACGAAACCTGGTCGAACTTCTCGCCCAAGGTCAGCGCCAATTACGAGTTCAATGACGAGGTGCGCGGTTACGCCATCATCTCGCAGGGCTTCCGTTCCGGTGGCTTCAACGGTCGTCCGACCTCGGAAGCCGAGATCGGCAGCTTCGATCCGGAAATCCTGACCAGCTATGAAATCGGCCTGAAGAACGATCTGCTGGATCGTCGTCTGCGCCTGAACCTGAGCGCCTTCTACAACCAGTATCAGGACATGCAGGTCGTCGTATCCTACCCGATCATGGGTGGCGTTGTGGCCCGCACCGAAAATGCCGGTAAGGCCCGCATCTGGGGTATCGAGGCCGAAGGCCGCTTTATCGCCAATGACTGGCTGAGCTTCGAAGGCGCGCTTGGTTATCTGAACGCCGCCTACGAGGAATATTTCAGCCAGGACCCGTCCGGTAACATCCTCGACTACAGCCACCTGAAGCTGAAACACACACCGCCGTGGACCGCCAGCCTCGGTGCCGTTGTGAACCGCCGTATCGGCCAGTTCGACACCACCTTCCGCGTCGATGCCGCCTATATGGACGAGCAGTACAGCGACACCCAGAACCAGCCGCTGCTGAAGGGTGAAGCCCATACCCTGCTGAATGCCAGCGTGAACTTCCGTGCGGATAACGGCCTGTCCTTCGGCATCGAAGGCCAGAACCTGACCGACGAGCGCGTCATCAAGGAAGGCTATGACGGGGCCGCCTTCTTCGGCTTCACCGAGGCCTATTACAATCCGCCGCGCCGCATCTACGCGACCGTCCGGTACGCCTTCTAACCCCCTCCTCTCGACTTCAGGCTGCGGACCCAGTGTCCGCAGCCTTTTTTTCTGTTCAGGATCTTCCAATGACGAATGATTTTCCCGAAGGGGTAGCGATTATCTATGGCGGTAGCGGCGGTATCGGTCGCGGCGTTGCCATGTCATTTGCCCGCGCAGGCACGCCCGTTGCGATCGGCTACAACTCCAAACAGGATGTGGCCGAGCAAACCGCCGAGGCCATCCGTGCGCTGGGCGTGACCGCCACAATCCACAAATGCGATGTGCGCGACGCCGATCAGGTCCGCACCATGACCGCACAGGTCATCGAGGCCCATGGCCGTGTGCACACCATGGTCTGGGGCGCAGGTCCGGTTGTGCCGCAGCGTCCGATTGCCGAATGGAGCGACGAGCAGTTCCGCGCCTCCATCGAGATCGAAGCCTTCGGCTTCCACCATGCGGTACGCGCCCTGATCCCGCACATGCGCGAGAAGGGTGGCGGCTCGTTCGTGCATCTTGGCTCGGCGGGCCATGACTGGTTCCCGCATCTGGACGGCCTGTCGGTGGCCCCCAAGGCCTGTAATGAGGCCCTGATCAAGGGCATCGCCAAGGAAGAGGGCGTCAACGAAATCCGCGCCAATACGGTGCTGGTCGGTGTGATCGATGCCGGCCAGTTCAAGGTCGGTCAGGAAGCCGGCTATTTCGACGAGGCTTGGGAAACCGAGGTCAAGAAACTGCTGCCGATCAAGCGCTGGGGTGCCTCGGACGATATCGGCAATGCCGCCGTCTTCCTCGCCTCGAACCGCGCCAACTACATCACCGGACAGGTGATCTCGGTGGCGGGTGGTTTCGGCGTCTAACGCCTTTCTCCCCGAAAGCATAAAGGCCGCCGGAGCGATCCAGCGGCCTTTTTGTTTGTCGGTATGTCCGAGGTTTAAACGTAGTCCGTATAGCCCCGCGCATCGTCACCTTGGCCAGTATAGATCGTCGCGCGATCCGGCCGTGCCAGAGGCTCGCCGCGCTTCAGCGCGCCGACCAGATCGGGGTTGGCAATGAATCCGCGACCAAACGAGACGGCATCGGCTGTGGCGTTCTCCAGACGCTGGATATTGTCTTCGACGCCACGGCTGTTGTTGAGGATCAGCGGCCCCGTCCAGTTCGCCTTGACCAGAGCCAGTGCATCCAGACCTTCCTGCGGCAGGTCGATCAGGTGCAGATAGGCCAAGCCTGTACCGTCCACGGCCTTCAGCAGTGTCTCATAGGTTTGCGCAGGGTTGGCATCGGCCATACCGTTCAGCGTCACGCCCGGACAGATGCGAAAGCCCACACGATCCGCACCGATGGCTTCCGACAGGGCTGCCAAGGTTTCCACCACGAAGCGCACGCGGTTCTCGGCACTGCCGCCATATTGGTCAGTACGCTGGTTCGAGTTGGACGACAGGAACTGCATCGGCAGATAGCCACTGGCGCAGTGGAACTCGACACCGTCCATACCGGCCTCGATGGCACAGCGGGCGGCGTGGACATAGTCGGCGACCACACCGGCAATCTCGTTCGTTTCCAGCGCCGTGGGGACCACACAATCCTGCGGCACGCCATCGGGACCGGGGATCTTGTCAGGACACTGGATCGCGGACGGGGCAATGGTATCGGCGTCCATGTCCTTGTTGGCAGCGACAGCCGCACGGCCCACATGCATCAACTGCATGACGATCTTACCGCCCTCGGCATGAACGGCCTCGGCGACCTTGGCCCACCCTTGCGTCTGTTGCGGCGTATGGATGCCGGGGGTGCGCCAATAGCCCTTGCCCGCCGCCGAGGGCTGGGTGCCCTCGGTAATAATGAGGCCCGCCGTGGCGCGCTGGCGGTAATAGTCCACCATCACATCGGTCGGCACATCGCCCGCCCCCGCGCGGTCGCGGGTCATGGGGGCCATAACGATGCTGTTGGACAGGGCAATCGCGCCCAGTTTCACAGGTTCAAACAGTCCGGCCAAAATCGGCTCCTAGCGTACACGCGGACGCGGCAAGGGGTGATCCTTGCGCATCGCATCAATGAAACCGTCGATGGGCGCAGGCTCTGAAACCGGCGCATCATGGGCCTTGCCCGCCCGCTCCCAGAACGCCTGCCATGACGGGAACAGGTCATGGAAGCTGCCCTCATAGGGCGGCTGGCCGGGCCAGCGCATCTTGCGGCTGCCAATCGGCGGCTTGTTCAGATCGGTGGCATACCAGTACAGCGGCAGGCGGCGCTGGAAATACCAGCGGCCGTCGATGCGGGTGTATCGGTCGAAATACATCATCTGCATGATGACCCATTCCGCGCCCGTCTCGTGCTCGTTCTTGGAATAGACGACGCCCTGCGCGTTATTCTCGTCGATGAACTCGATGACGTGGCCGCCAATGTGGTGCGAGGTGCCATCGAACTGCTGGCCCATGGTTTCGTCGAACCAGTCGCGCAGCGCCTTGCGCCCCGACTTGCCGCCGCCGACCTGCACATCTTCAGGGAACAGGCTGACCCACGCATCGGAATCGCGCATGTCCAGCGCAAGGCTGTATTTGGCCGGTAGCTGGCGGATCGCATCCAGCGATTCCAGCCGGTCGATACGACGCAGTAGATCGGTATTATCCGTCATCTCTCAATCCGCCACTTCTCGAAGAGCATTACGCAGAACCTTGCCCGCAGCATTGCGCGGCAGGTCCGACACGATCACCACCTTGCGCGGCACCTTGTAGTTGGCCATGGCCTCGCGGGCCCACGCAATCACCTCGGCTGGGTCCAGTTCGACACCGGCGCGCGGGATGACAAAGGCCTTGCCGACCTCGCCCATCCGTTCGTCATCCATGCCGACAACCGCCGCCACCTCGATACCCGGATGGTCGTTCAGCAGCTTTTCGATCTCGGCCGGATAACAGTTGAAGCCGCCCGAAATGTACATGTCCTTCATCCGGTCGGTGATGAACATATAGCCGTTGGCGTCGATGCGGCCGATGTCGCCCGTTCGCAACCAGCCGTCAGGGGTGATCGTCTCGGCGGTGGCCTCGGGATCGTCCAGATAGCCCCGCATCACACCATAGCCGCGCACCCAGAACTCGCCCGACTGGTCGGGGCCGAGAGGGTTACCGTTTTCGTCGGCACAGACCACCTCGACATCGGGCAAGGGCGTGCCGATGGAGGCCGAAATCTGGTCCACCGAGGCCTCGGCGGGGGTCATGCAGACACAGCCATGTTCGGTCATGCCATAGCCGTTGACCACGCGCTCCATGCCCAGTTCGTTCTTCATGCGATAGATCAGCGACGGCGGCACAGGCGCGGCACCGGTCACGGCCACGCGCAACGAAGAGAAGTCACGGCTGGCCTTTTCCTGCTCGATCAGCAGCATCTGGTAGATGGTCGGCGCACCGGGGATGAAGTTCACCTTCTCGCGCTCGATCATGTCGGCCAGCTTGGCCGCATCGAACACCGGCATGGGCAGGATGGTCGCCCCGCGCACCAGACAGGCCACCCAGCCCGCCTTGTAGCCAAAGGTGTGGAAGAACGGATTGACGATCAGGAAGCGGTCGCCTTCGCGCACATCGACCCGCTCGCCCCAGTCATAAAACATCTTCACCACCGCACCGTGAACCGACAGCACGCCCTTGGGCGCGCCGGTCGTGCCGGAGGTGAACATGATGTCGCTGATCGTCTCGCCCGTAACCTGTGCCAACAGGCCATCCAGACGATCATCGCCCGCGCCCTGCCCTTCATTCAAAAAGGCCTGCCAGTGGTCCCCTTCCATCAGGACGGTGTGGGCCAGATCGGGCGTATCCTCGTCTTTCAACAAGGCGGGATAGTCGCAGCCCAGAAATTCTTTAACGGTGAACAGGACACTGACCTTGGCGCGGCGCAGGATATCGCCCGCCTCGCGGCCCTTCAGGCGCGTGTTCAGCGGCACAATCGCCGCACCGCAAATCTGTGCGCCCAGCGTGGCCACGATCCATTCGCGGCAGTTCGGGGCCCAGATCGCCACGCGGCTTTGCGGACCCACGCCCTTGGCCAGACAGCTTGATGCCACCGCCCGCGCCTCGGCCCAGAGCTGGTTATAGGACACCGTGGTGCCGTTCTCGATCAGGGCAGGTTTGTCGCCCCAGCGGGCCGCCGCAGCCTGCGCGGCATGGGGAATGGTGCGTGCAAGCAGGGTCATAGGGTCTGGCCCCTCAAACCACGTACAGCCTTGGAAGACTGCCCGCCCTGCGTCCGCCTATGACAGATGGTCATAACCCCTACCCATTCTATCCACTCATGACCCTTACGGTCTTTGATATACGCATATTTTGAATTTAAGGCACTCACAACCACGTTTTGCGTAGATCAATGCACAAATGATGGCGCGAACAATGAGTTGACCCGCATCACCTACAGACCCCCCCGATAAAATACGGCCCGACATCCGAAGATGCCGGGCCAAAGTCGAGAGGCTTCGAGGAGACAGTTACGCAGGCATCAGAAACGCATGCGCAGAGAGACACCGATTTCACGCGGCGGATTGACCACAACATTCCGGTAGCCAGAGTCCAGCGATGGACCTGCCGAGAAGCTGTAATCGGGGTTCAGGATGTTGGTCTGTTTGACGTGGATGCTGTCGCTGGCCGAACGGACGACAGCCTTGTCGAACAGGTTCTTGGCAAAGAGCGCCAACTCCCAGCCGCTGTCACCGCGCAGACCCACAAACAGGTTCACATTGGTGAAGGCTTCATAGCTGTAGTCGATTATATCGGAATCGAACGACACAGCGTGCTGGAACAGGCCGCGCACAAACGGCTCGACCGAGCCAATCGGATTGAAGCGGTATTCGCTCGAACCCGACAGTTGCAGCGGGGCGTTGTCGCCCATCTTGCCATCGACATTACAGAAGGACGCCTGCTGGCCGACCGGCACGAAGATGTCGCCATTGCCGTCCAACTGGTTGCACGGGATGCTGGCATTATCGAACTTGGCATCCGAATAGCTGGCCGAGATCGAGAAGTCCCACTGCGGCAGCGGCTTGCCCCACAGGGTCGTCTCGACACCCTTCACCACGGCATCGGCATTATAGTTCACCTTCAGCACGCTATCGATCACGCCATTACGACCGCTGGCCATGCGGATCATGCCGGGGGTGCGACCGATATAGTTCTCGAATACCTGATAGAAGGCATTGGCGGTAAAGCTGTAGCGACGATCAAGGAAGGTGCCCTTCACGCCGAACTCGATGGCATCCGACGTCTCGTCCTGGGTCACGACCAGACGGTTTTCCAGCGGGGCGGTGTTACCGACAGCCGCCACACCAGGGCGGAACGAACGGCCATACGAGGCATAGCCGCTGATATCGTCCGTGAAGCGGTAAACCACACTGGCCCCGCCTGTGGTCGCCCCGACCGATTTGCGGGCCTGATCGAACGGCAGGGTGGCCAGCTGGTCCAGAACAATGGTTCCACCCGCATTCACCGTCAGCACGCTCTGTGCATAGAGGTTGTAATAGGCATAGCGCAGACCGGCATTCACCTGCAGGCGGTCATTGATGTCATAGACCACACTACCGAACACATACTTGCTGGCCACATCGTTCGGTGTGGCGATCTCCACATTGACGGGGCTGAGCATATAGTTCGGGAAGGTCGAGGTGACATTGCCCTGACCGTCGCTAAAGCCGCTGATCAGATAGTCCGTGCGCTGGTAAACCATGGCCGGATTCTGCTTCTGGCTGCCGTAACCGGCCCCCATCTGGAAGTTGAACGGACCGGCCAGATCGGAGGCAAAGCGCAACTCGACAGACTTGCCGTCGGTCGGTGCCTGAACAATCTGCATCTCGTCATAGTTCGGCACGGCATTGCCGCTGTCAAAGTCGAGGCGCTGGTCCAGATAGCCATCGGTCAGACTACCGGCCAGAGACAGGGTGCCGAACGGCAGGGCCCAGTCGGCCGAGAAGGTCAGCAGATCGACCTCGCGCCCGAAGGTCGAGGGGCCGTCCGATACGGCGATACGATCCGACACACCGGCCACAGGACCGTTGCGCACCATGGAATAATCGGGCGCAGGGCCGTTCGGCAGCAGATTGCCCTTGCCGATCACCTGTAGATACTGGCGCTGGAAGGTTTCGAGGTGCTGGAAGCTGAGGTTCAGTTCCAGAGTGTCGGTCGGACGGGCCTGAAGGCTGAGGCGATAGCTGCGGGCCTCGCCATAGGCATCGTCATCGCGGGTGACGTTGCGGACGAAATTGACGTTGTTGCGGTCATCGACAAAGGCCAGACGCACCCCGAGACGGTCGGTCACCAGAGGCAGCGATACGGCACCTTGAATATTATGCGCGCTGTGCTCGGTGGCCGTGGCCTGAACATAGCCCTCGATACGGGTCAGGTCCGGCTTGCGGGTGGTCATGGTGATCGCGCCTGCCGGTGCCGTGCGACCGCGCAAAATCCCCTGCGGGCCGCGCAGGATCTCGACCTGCCCCAGATCATACATCGCCGCAAACACCAGCTGCGGATCGACCGCGGCCTCGTTCATATAGACGTCTACCGAGGGCTGGGTGCCGGAGTCGGGATCATAGACAATGCCGCGCAGCGATGCGGTGTTGGAGCGACCGTCGCGGTTGCTCATCTCCAGACCGGGGCTCAGTTGCTGCACATCCTTGACGTCAAGGATGGTGAGCTGTTCGAGCTTGTCGCCCGTGGCCACATCGACGGCGATCGGCACGTCTTTAAGCAGACGGTTGCTGCGGGTGGCGGTCACCACAACATCGGCAACCGTAGAGGCATCCTGATCCGATGGTGTTGTTTGCGCCTGAGCCGCTACCGGCAGGGCTGCCAGCAAAACCGCACCTGCCGAACCGGCCAGCCAAGCTCTCTTTGAATCATGAATCTTTTGCACATCACCCTCCCCTGATGAATGGCTTTCATGTCTTGGCAAAAACCGCAGACGCGCCTGTGTTTGTTCTGCGTTTTGAATATTTTATGCTTCAGACATAGGTCATTACCCCGCACCTTCCCCAAGGCGCGGGCTTATGGCGCATGAAAGAGCCGGGGTTCTGAAAAACCCCGGACTCCCCGCTAACTATGAAGATTTAGGCGGCGTCTTCGCGGACGGTCGGCATACCCGTAATCTTGTAAACCCCGTTGGCCCGTTGCTGGAACGATTCAGCTTCGGCGCGGGGGTTATAGAACTGCTGGTACCAGGTCTTGACCTTGGCATAGGCTCCGTCACCCGGCACAGCCAGAGGCGTGATGCAGGGCGCCTTGTTCATCCAGATATCGAAGTCTTGCGCGAACGCGGCCAGACTACCGGCCTGATATTCAATCTGCACAGCCTTGTCCGAAGGCTCTGCCACCGGCTTGCCGGAGTTGATCATCAGGGCGTGCCAAGCCCGCGTGCGGCCATCGTCTACCGGCGTGTGGCAGATGAACATGACCGAGTTACCTTCATTGAAGGTCGAGATCAGAATGCCCGGTCCAGTGTACCATGTGTCGGTTTCCAGCATGACGCCGACTTCCAGCGCACGGTGGTAGCCACCCTGACGCTGGCGCGCGACCACGCCGTCAAACTCGTTATGGAAATACTCGCACGGACCGCCATGCGTCGGGCCGAGGTGGGCCACATCGCAGATATTGTCGATGATTTCCTTGGGGTGGCACGGCAGTTCACCCAGATGGTCCAGATCCCAGCGCACAAAGGCGGGATCATCCCACTGCGGAATGACCGGCAGATCGAAATCGGGCTCGCCGCCCTCGGCATCGTGCCAGGCGAATACGCAGCCGTATTTTTCCTCGACCTTCCAGGTGCGGATCTTGGCCGCGGCCGGAATCGGGGCCTTGGAATAGGGAATCTCGTTGCATTTGCCGTCGGGGCCGAAACGCCATGCGTGATAGGGGCAACGGATATTGTCGCCCTCTACATGGACGCGGTCGCGCACCACATACGAACTGTCATTCTTGGCCAGATGCGTTCCCATGTGCGGGCAGAAGGCGGCCACCATAAACACGCGGCCACTCTCGCCGCGATACAGCACCAGCTCTTCACCGAAGTAGCGAACCGCCATCGGCTTGTTCGTGACTTCCTTGCCCTCTGCAACCAGAAACCATCCGCGCGGATAGGTAAAAGGCCCCAGCCCGTAATCTTGTGTTCCCGCCATGACTCACTCCCACGTCCAACGGTCATACGAACTACACTCTATGCGCCTGAAAGCGCAAAACCTGTTCTAGAGCAGGTGCAATTGTGTGATCGCGTATATTACTGTTATATCCAGTACGCAGATTGTCAATTCATACTTGGCGACGTCGCCTTGGCGCGACAATCACAGCAAGCCTGAAATAACCCTACATTTTTAAAGGCCAATCGCAATCCTGCCGTTTTCCAACCATGGAAAATGCATTCTGTGCGGATAATTTCGAGACAGCCCGGCGGTCACATTTGCGTATGATCCAGCCTCGGAACTACGCACCCCGCCGTAACGCGCATGAAAAAGGCCGCTGCGAAAACACAGCGGCCTGAACATTTTCAACCTATTCGGCAGGTCCGGTAATGCGGGCCAGACGCGCATCATATTTGGGTGCGCCTATCGACCATGACACCTCAACGTCCTGCACGCCCTCCAGCGTTCTGATCTTGCGCCGGATCAACTGGTCGGCGGCTTCGACGGAGGTAATCAGGGCCGTGGCCAACAGGCTGTAGCGCCCCATCATCAGAACCACCGAACCGATTTCGGGCATGTCCGACAGGGCCTTGGCCAAGGCTTGAACATGCGACGGATTGGCCTTGATTCCCATCATCACCAGATTGGGCGAACCCGCCATCCGGTAATCGGTCACGACCGTAAACTGGATCATCCGGCTGTTTTGCAGGCGCCGCAGACGCGTGCGGATCGTGCCTTCCGTTACACCCAGCTCGCTCGCCACCTGACGGTTCGAGACACGGGCATCACGGCTGAAAGTCTCGATGATGCGATGATCAAGTTCGTCCAGAGCAGGCTTGGTCATAGCGGGGCCACGTTGAATTCGAATTTCACGACATCATAGACGACACCGGCATCCAGATCGGAAATCCCCTGGATATTCCCCACATGCTCGGTCAGCAGCACGGCGATCTCGTCAAACGATCTCAGCGCCACCAGCAGTTCCATATCAAAACGGCCCGTGACCATATTGATCGAGAACACCTCGGGCAGGGCCGCCAGTTCGGTCGCCACGGCGTCCACATCACGGCCCGTCACCTTGACCCCGACCGCCAGCAGTATCTCGAAGCCGTGGGCCGCGAAATCCGATACCGCCACCACCTTCATGGCCCGGCTTTCCTCAAGACGCTTGATACGGCTTGAAACCGTTGCAGCCGTTACGCCCAAACGCTCGGCAATCTCGAGATTGGTTGCACGACCGTTCTCGCGCAAAATATCAATGATGCCCGTCTCGAGCTCATCGAGTGTGGGGACAGCACCATCATTGCTTTCGCGAATCTGCATCCTACTCCGCCGGGTAACCTGTTTTCCACTAGCGTTCATAAAGCGTTCTTTGCGAAATTACGATCATGATCCGGTCCGCTAAAACAACAGACCGGATTTGCGGTATCCACCCGTCAGGAAAAGTCACGCTCGCCCCCGATCATGCGTGCACCGCACGCGCCATTAACATTCATATTCGTTTTTTAGATCAATCTTTTTACGCAAAAACACAAAATAATAGCACTCGCACGCCCTGTTGGCGCATTTTAGCCATTTACAGAACATCGGTTTCATAGCTTCATCTCCATACCGGCCCATCAAGAGGCGGGGGAGGAAACCATGACCAATACGACAGCAGGGGCGCGGTGCGCCTTCGAGCCCACAGACAAACGCTCGGCCTATATCGTCCTGACCATTCTGGTCACGATCGGGCTTTGCGCGATTGTTGCAGGCGTTCTGAACACCGCTCAGGCCAAGCCGGCGCTTCAGCCCTATGCCGAGGTTTCGGCCGACCGCATCATAACGACGGCAACCCACAGGGCCTGAACGCCGTCAGACCCATAAAGATTCAAGCCGGAGGATGATCGCTCATCCTCCGGCTTTTTATATGTCTCAGGCAGTTTCCCGGGCCTTCAACATATCCAGTGCCACATCGACAATCATGTCTTCCTGACCACCGACCATGCGGCGGCGACCCAGTTCGACAAGAATGTCCTTGGTGGAAAGTCCGTAATCCTCGGCGGCCTTTTCGGCGTGGCGCAGGAAGGACGAATAGACCCCTGCATAGCCAAGGCTCAGCGTCTCGCGGTCCACGCGGACCGGACGGTCCTGCATCGGGCGCACAATGTCCTCGGCGGCGTCGATCAGGGCGCTGACATCGCAACCGTGGTTCCAGCCCTTGCGGTCGGCGGCGGCGATGAAGACTTCCAGCGGCGCATTGCCTGCCCCTGCCCCCATGCCCGTCAGGCTGGCATCAATACGCACAGCGCCGCACTGGGCCGCGACGATCGAGTTGGCCACACCCAGAGACAGGTTGTGGTGGGCGTGCATACCGCGCTCGGTTTCCGGCTTGAGGACGCGGTCATAGGCTTCAAAGCGGGCCTTGACGCCATCCATGTCCAGCGCGCCGCCACTGTCGGTCACATAGACGCACTGTGCGCCATAGGATTCCATCAGCAGAGCCTGTTGCGCCAGCGCATCCGGCTCGATCATGTGGCTCATCATCAGGAAGCCGGACACGTCCATACCCAAATCACGCGCCATGCCGATATGCTGCTTGGACACGTCGGCCTCAGTGCAGTGGGTGGCCACGCGCACCGAGCGCACCCCCAGATCATAGGCGCGTTTCAGTTCTTCGACCGTGCCGACACCCGGCAGGATCAGGGTGGTCAGCACCGACTGTTCCAGCACCTCGGCCACCGCTTCCAGCCATTCCCAGTCGGTATGCGCGCCAAAGCCATAGTTGAAACTGGCCCCCGACAGGCCGTCACCATGGGCGACCTCGATGGCGTGAACACCCGCGCGATCCAGTGCGCGGGCAATGTCGCGTACCTGATCCAGACCATACATGTGACGGATGGCGTGCATGCCGTCGCGCAGGGTCACGTCCTGAATATACAGACGGTCTTTGTTGACGTCGAAGCCCATTATGCGGCCTCCTTCTCTTGGCGGCGGGCGGCCAGAAGCTCGCCCGTGGCCTTGGCCGCTGCGGTCATGATGTCGAGATTGCCGGCATAGGGCGGCAGATAGTCGCCCGCGCCTTCGACCTCGAGGAAGATCGAGGTCTTGAGGCCGGTGAACTGGCCACGGCCCGGAATGGTCAGCGGGTTGTTGTCGCCAAAGCGTTCAAACTGCACCTGCTGTTTCAGGCGGTAGCCGGGCACATAGGCGCTGACCTTGGCGACCATGGCCTCAACCGAGGCGCGGATGGTTTCCTCGTCAGCACCGTCCGACAGAGTAAAGACCGTGTCGCGCATAATCATCGGCGGCTCGGCAGGGTTCAGGATGATGATGGCCTTGCCCTGCTCGGCACCGCCGACCTTCTCAATCGCGCGGGCGGTCGTGCGGGTGAACTCGTCAATATTGGCGCGGGTGCCCGGACCAGCGGAGCGCGACGAGACCGAGGCGATGATCTCGGCATAGCGCACATTGGAAACCTGACTGACAGCGGCCACCATCGGAATGGTCGCCTGACCACCGCAGGTGACCATGTTGACGTTACCGCTATCGAGGTTCTCGTCACCGTTCACCGCAGGCACCACAAACGGGCCAATCGCGGCGGGCGTCAGATCGACCACCAGCTTGCCGTCGGCCCGCAGGCGCGCATCGTGGTCCTTGTGGGCATAGGCCGAGGTGGCATCGAACACGACACCGATCTCGGCATACACATCGGATGCGACCAGACCGTCCAGACCCTCATGCGTGGCGAACACGCCGTGGGCGCGGGCGCGGGCCAGACCTTCCGATGCCGGATCGACCCCGACCACAGCGGCCAGTTCCAGATTCTTCGGATAGCGGATCAGCTTTTCCATCAGATCCGTGCCGATATTGCCCGATCCGATGATCGCGCACTTAATCTTGCTCATAACTATCCCCTTACTGGTGCCTAGACGAAGCGGGCGACGCAGCGCCCCACCCCGTCCAGTTCCATTTCAAACTCATCGCCCGCCACAGCATCGGCCAGCGGCACCAGCGATCCCGACAAGATCACATCGCCAGCATCCAACGTGACGCCGTAACGGCCCAGCGTATTGGCCAGCCATGCCACCGCCGTCAGCGGCGATCCCTGCACAGCCGATCCGTAACCTTCCGACAGGAACTGGCCGTTCTTCTTGACCACCACCTTGAGGTTGGGCAGGTCCAGCGCGGCCGGATCATTGTGTTCATCGCCCAGCACGAACACGCCGCACGAGGCATTGTCGGCCACCGTATCGACGATGCCGATCTTCCAGTCCTTGATGCGGCTATCCACCACTTCGAAACAGGCCACGACCTTTTCAGTCGCCGCCAGCACATCGGCCTCGGTGACGCCGGGGCCTTTCAGCGATGACTTCAGGACAAAGGCGATCTCGGCCTCGGCACGTGGGGCGATCAGCTTGTGGGCGGCAATATCGATATCGCCCTCCACCAGCATCCGGTCGGTCATGAAACCGAAGTCCGGCTGATCGACGCCCAGCATGTCCTGCACCACCTTGGAGGTGACGCCGATCTTCTTGCCGATGACGGTTTCGCCCTCGATCGTGCGGTGCCGCATCACCTCTAGCGAGATGGCATAGGCATCGTCGATGGTCAGGCTCGGGTCCTGCTCGATCAGAGGCACAACGACATGGCCTTCGCGCAGGGCCACATGAAGCTGGTCCGCGTAAATCTGGTGCTTGCTCATAGATAGCGCCCGTCCTGATAGATCAGCGGCTGCACCTCGCCCGAGACACGCACCTCGCGCACGGCACCGATGACAATCGAGTGGGTGCCATAGGTGACCAGACGATCGACCTCGCAGCCGACAACAGCCTGAGCATCGGCAAGGGCGGGCAGGCCCTGAATGTCGTCAACCCACTGTCCCACGCCAAAGCGCAGTTCGCGGGCCAGCGAGCTGCCAAAGGCCGAGGCAACATCGCGGTGCTGGTGTCCCAGCAGGTTCACATTGAACTTCGCACCGATAAACAGGCTGGGATGGATGCCGGTCTGGCGGTTGACGCAGACCAGCAGCGACGGTGGCGACATCGACAGCGATGTCACCGAGGTCGCCGCCATGCCCACGGCCCCGCCATCACGGCTGCGGGCCGAAACCACGGCGACCGCAGACGCCAGACGCCGCATGGCATCTTTCAGACCGCCGCACAGGTCATCGCTATGATCAACGCTCATGGCCGGTTCACCCACGCAAGAACTCTAAGGTATAGCGATTGAACTCTTCGGCGCGTTCGACCTGCACCCAGTGGCCGACCTTGTTGAAGGTCATGAAGCGGGCATCGGCACAGTCTTCGAGGAAGTAGTTGATCCCCGTCAGCGGCATGAAGGTATCGTTAAAGCCCCAATAGCCAAGGATCGGCATTTTCAGCTCGCCGAGGCGCGGACGCAGGTTGTGCGTCTTCATGCGGGCCAGAACATCCTTGGGCTGGGTGCGGGCGACCTCGAAACGCTCGGCCACCAGTTGGTCGGTGACGTGCGCCGGATCAAAGACGAGGCTTTCGGCCAGACGGCGCTGGTCGGCCAGACTGAACTCGGGGCTGCCAAAGGCGCTCTTCATATTCACAATGCCCGGCATGGCGAAATAGATCGGCAGTTCTTCGATACAGCCCGGCGACATCAGCACCAGACGATCCACCATCTCGGTGTGGTCCAGCCCCATCTGGATAGCGACACCGCCGCCCAGCGAGTTACCGATCAGGGTGGCCTTCTCGATGCCGTGGGCCTTCAGGGCCTCGACAATCGTGTCGGTGAACAGGTGCAGCGTATAGTCGATGCCTTCCGGCTTGGACGATGCGCCATAGCCGATCAGGTCCGGCAGGATGACGCGATAACCGGCATCGACAAAGGCATCGACGTTCTGGCGGAAGTTGGAAAGACCCGACGCGCCCGGGCCACTGCCGTGGAGAAACACCACGGCAGGGCCGGAACCGGCTTCCTGAATACAGATGTCATAGCCGCCGCTAATGCGGTGGACCTTGCGGGTAACAGTCGCGCGGGTCATGGCTGCCTCACATGAACATGAAGGACGGGGCTTGGCCCGAGCGGGTGCCGATCACGTCTGCCGCACCGTTTGACGGGTCATTGGCGACGTGCTGGCGCGCGGCGTTCAGGTCCAGCCACGGCTGGATCAACGGGCTGTGCATATAGATGGCGCGGCCACCCAGCAGCGGCAGCAGCGCATCGACGATCTCGGCACAGCGGCGGGCCACGGTCGAGGACTGGTAACGGAAGCGCGCACGCTCTTCCATCGTCACCTCTTCACCGGCGACCGAACGGCTATACAGCACATTCATATTGCGCGTGAGGACGGTTTCCATCTCGTCCACCTCGGCATAGCCGCGTGCAATCGCACCTTGCAGCAGGGGATCGGCCTTGGACGCCTTGCCCGTATTGGTCGAGATACGGCTTTCCATGATCTTGGTCGCACCGTCCAGAGCCGCAATCGTGGCCCCCAGCGCCGAGGTCGAAACCAGACGCAGGAAGACCTGCGCCCATGGCAGACGGAACAGCGGGCCGTCATTCTCGACCTGACCGGGATTGGTGCAGAGGAAACCGTCGGCGGCCTTGTGCGTGCGGTATTCCGGCACGAAGGCGTCTTCGACGACAATGTCCTGACTGCCCGTGCCCTGCAGGCCGAACGTGTACCAGGCATCTTCGATACGGTAGTCGCTGCGCGGCAACAGGAAGGTGCGCATGTCCGGCGGATCACCGGCATTGAGCGGCGGGATCATCGCGCCCAGCAACACCCAGTTGCAGTGCTCCGAACCGGACGAGAAGCCCCAGTGGCCCGACAGCTTGAAGCCGCCCTCGACGCGCTCGACCTTGCCGACCGGCTGATAGGATGACGACACCAGAACCGTATCGTCCTCGCCCCAGACATCGGCCTGTGCCTGATGCGGGAACAGGGCGATCTCGTACGGGTGGCCACCGACCACACCGAACACCCAGCCCGTCGACATACAGCCCTGCGACAGCAGCTTCTGCACCTCGAAGAAGACATTGGGCTCCATTTCATAGCCGCCCCAGCGTTTGGGCTGGAGAATCCTGAACAGGCCCGCCGCCTCGATTTCGCGAATCGTATCCATCGGCACACGGCGTTCGGCGGTGCATTGCACGGCGCGCGAACGGATGGCCGGGATCAAGGCGCGAGCACGCTCGATCAGCTCGGCAGCCGTCGGTGCCGAAGCCACGTTTGCAGCATTATTCTTGGCAGTCTCATGTGCAATGACATCGACCATCTGGCTTGCATCCTTCTGCGTAAAGCGGATAGAACTTTCATATTGCGTAAAAAGAGTTATTGTTTAATACGCAAATCGTCAAGCGAGCGTTCGGCACAAAAATCAGCCAAACGTACAACGGGGAGGTTCGACGCATGGCCGTAAGCTCTTTGGGATATATTGTGGTGGAGGCGACGGATCTCGACCGGTGGCGCAGTTTCGCCGTCGAGTTTCTGGGCATGATGGAAGCCCCGTCCGCCGATCCCGACGTGGCACTTTTCCGTATAGATGACCGCCCCTACCGATTCTGGGTTCAGAAGGGTCAGCAGGACCGCTTTGTCGCCCCCGGTTGGGAACTGCCGAACAAGGCAGCCTTCGACGCCGCAGTTGTTGCGCTTAAAGATGCCGGTCGCCCCGTAGAGCACGTCGATGTGCTGGAGGCCCGCGCGCGCCAGACCTATGAAATCGTCCGCTCTTCCGATCCGGACGGTCACGCCTTCGAGCTGTTCCACGGTCGTTTTGTTGACTATGCGCCGTTCAGCTCCACGGCGGGCACCAGCGGTTTCGTCACCGGTGATAATGGCGATCTGGGCATGGGCCACGTCGTCCTGACCGCCCCGACCTTCACCACCGTCCACGAATTCTACAAGTCCGTGCTGGGCTTTAGCGACACCGATCTGGGCCGCTTCTATCTACAGGGCGGTGGCCGCGACGATCCGGGTATCGGCTTTGCCTTCATGCATGCCACCAATGGCCGCCACCACAGCTTGGCTCTGGGTGAAATGCCGGAAAGCCCCAACGGGGCCGTCCACATCATGCTTGAGGTCAAAGAACTGGCCGATGTGGGCCGCGCCTATGACCGCGCGCTCAAGAGCAAGGGTGCCATCCCGATCTCTGCGACGCTGGGCCAGCACGTCAACGACAAGATGATCTCGTTCTACGTCCAGACCCCCGGCGGTTTCGACCTCGAATACGGCTGGAACGGTCTGGTGATCGATCCGCAAACATGGGTGCCCACCACCAGCATGGCGGTGAGTGCATGGGGCCACAAATGGGCCTGGGAGGCCGAGGACTAAGTTATGGCTGACAAGCGTATGACGCTCGACGACATCGTCGATCAACTCGAAGACGGTATGACCATCGGTCTGGGTGGCTGGGCCACCCGCCGCAAGCCGATGGCTCTGGCGCGTGCCATTGCCCGCTCGAAGCTCAAAGACCTGACGCTCATGACCTATGGCGGTCCTGACATCGGTATTCTGGCGGCCACCGGCAAGATCAAGAAGCTGATCTTCTCGTTCGTCAGCATGGACCAGATTCCGCTGGACCCGCATTTCCGTGCGGCACGTCAGGCGGGCGGTTTCGACATTCTGGAACTGGATGAAGGCCATTATCAAATGGCCCTGATGGCGGCGGCCATGCAGGTGCCGTTCATGGCCACCCGCATCGGTCTGGGTACCGACCTGATCAAACAGCCCGAACTGTCGAAAACCGTCACCAGCCCATTTGAAGACGCAGAGACACTGGTGGCTGTGCCGGCCATTCCTCTGGATGCCGCCCTGATCCACGTCCACCGTTCGGACGAGCGCGGCAATGTGCTGACCTTGTCGCCCGATCCTCTGTTTGACGAGATTCTGGCCCGCGCCGCCAAGCGTACCTTCGTGACCACCGAGAAACTGGTCACGACCGCCGAACTGGATATGCGCGCCAACAGCCGCTTCAACATTATCGACCGCGCCCTTGTGGCCGGTGTGGCCGAGGTGCCTTTCGGTGCCCATCCGACCAGCGCCGAGCCGGACTACCACATCGATATGGAGCATCTGAAAACCTATTGCGATGCGGCCACCTCGCCGGAGCTTCTGTCGGAATACCGCCAGCGTTTCGTGGACGTACCGCACGAAACCTATGTCGCCGCAGTTGGCGGTGTCGATGCCATCCGCGCCCTGCGCAAACCGGCTTATTAAAGGGTTCTGGAAATGTCTTATTCCTTGGCCGAACTGATGATCGCCGCCGCGGCCCAATGCTGGGCCGATGATGGCGAGATCATGGGCACGGGCATTGGCCCCCTGCCCCGCATTGCCGCAGGTGTCGCAAAGTCACTTTATAATCCAGACCTGATGACCACGGACGGCGAGTGCTTCTACACCACCGAACCGCTGGGTCCGGGCCTATCCAGCGTCGATTTCGAAATCGAAGGCTGGGTCCCTTACCAACGCGTCTTCACCACCCTGTGGAGCGGCAAGCGTCACGCCATGGTCGCGCCGGTGCAGATGGACCGCTTTGGTCAGACCAATATCAGCGTCATCGGCGACCACAAGAAACCCAAGTCCGCCATGCTGGGCGCACGCGGTTTCCCCGGTAACACCACCTGCCACCTGAACAGCTTCATCTTCACCAACCACACCAAGCGTGCGTTTGTGGCTGGCGAGGTGGACTATGTCTGCTCGCCCGGTTTCAATCCGTCCCGCTATCCGGACGGCAAGGTGCCAAACTGGCTGGATCTGGGGCGCATCATCACCAATCTGTGCGTGATGGACTTTGGCGGTCCCGATCGTGCCATGCGCGTGATCTCGCTGCACCCCGGTGTGACCTTTGAAGAGGTTCAGGACAATACGGGCTTTGAGCTGGCCCGTCTGGAGAACCTTCCGGTTACGCCCGCCCCGACCGAAGCCGAACTGGCCGCCATGGCCAAGATTGATCCGAAGAACATCCGTGCAAAGATGATCAAGGACAATCCCTCAGGCATTCGAGGCTAAACCGTCATGGACCTGCACAGCTTTGCCGACCCGCGTCAGGCCGATGTGGTTTACGAGACCGACACCCCCGTCCTCTACGAGGTCAAGGGTCATGTGGCGGTCATCACCATGAACCGCCCGACCTTCAACAACGCCCAGAACAGCCAGATGACCTATGCGCTGGACGCTGCCTTCAAACAGGCGGTGGACGACGACAATGTCAGGGCCATCGTTCTGGCGGGCGCGGGCAAGCATTTCTCTGCAGGTCATGACATCGGCACGCCGGGGCGCGACGTCACCGAAACCTTTGATCGCGCGCATCTGGTGGCCGACCACACCAACAAGCCCAAGGCCGAGTTCCTCTATACGCGCGAGCACGAGGTCTATCTGGGCATGTGCCGCCGCTGGCGCGACATCTCCAAGCCCACCATCGCGGCGGTTCAGGGGGCCTGTGTTGCGGGCGGCCTGATGCTGGCATGGGTGTGCGATTTCATCGTCGCCACCGATGATGCCTTCTTCCAGGACCCTGTGAACCGCATGGGCATTCCCGGCGTCGAATATTTCGCCCACGGGTTCGAACTGCCGCCGCGCATCGCCAAGGAATTCATCATGCTGGGTGAGCGCATGCCCGCCGAACGGGCATGGAATTTCGGCATGGTGAACCGCCTGTCCAATCGCGAAAAACTGATGGACGACGTGATGGCCATGGCCAACGAACTGGCCACCCGCCCGCGTCTGGGCAACTGGCTGACCAAGCAGGCGCTCAACCATGTCGAGGACCTGCGCGGCAAGCGCACGGCGATGGATGCGGTCTTCCACATGCACCACTTCGCCCACGCCCAGAGCGATCTGGTGATGGGTCACAATCTGGGCGGCATGGATGCCAAATCCATGGCAGCGGCCAACAAGGCCCAAGCGGCCAAGTCGGGGGAATAGGCCGTGGCGGGGGGGAATATTTCTACAATACTGACCGAGCGTCTCGGCTGCCGCGCACCGATCATCCAGACCGCTATGGGCTGGGTTGCCGAACCGTCGCTGGTGATCGGCAGCGTCGAGGCCGGAGCGTTTGGTTTCCTCGGTGCCGCCGTCATGACACCGGACGAGGCCCGCGCCAAAATCCTTGAAGTCCGCAACGGCACCGACAAGCCGTTCGGCGTGAACTTCCACATGTTCCAGCCGGGCGCAGACCAGATCGTCGAGACGATCCTCGCCAATAAAGACCAGATCCGGGCCGTCTCCTTTGGCCGTGGTCCCGATGCCAAGATGATCGGCCGTTTCAAGGATGCCGGTATCCTCTGCATCCCCACGGTCGGCGCGGTAAAACACGCGCAAAAAATGGAGCAACTGGGCTGTGACATGGTCACGGTTCAGGGCGGCGAAGGCGGCGGCCACACAGGCTCCGTCCCCAGCACCATCCTGCTGCCCCAAGTCCTCGACACCGTGAAGATTCCGGTCGTCGCCGCAGGTGGTTTTGCCGATGGTCGCGGACTGGCGGCGGCCCTGTCGTTTGGCGCGGTCGGTATCGCCATGGGCACCCGTTTCCTGATGACGCAGGAAAGCCCCGTCCATGCGCAGGCCAAGGCCAGCTACCTTAAGGCAGGCACCGACCAGATCATCGTGTCGACGAAACTGGACGGCATCCCCCAGCGCCTGATCCGAACGCCTCTGATGGACCGTATCGAAAAGTCCGGCCCGCTTTCGATGTGGCTGCGCGCCTTTGAGGCCGCCATGATTATGAAGCGCCAGACGGGTGCCAGTTTTGGCGACCTGCTAAAAAGCGCAAAGGGCATGACCGGCCATGGCGAACAGCCGCTGAAACAGGCCCTGATGGCCGCCACCATGCCGACCCTGATCCAGAAGGCCGTCGTCCACGGCGACGTCAAGGACGGCGTTCTGGCCACAGGTCTCGTCGGTGGCCGTCTCAACGAAATCCCGACCTGCCGCGAGTTGGTTGACCGCACCATAGCCGAGGCGCTGGCCCGCATGGATGCCGTCGCCGCCTTGCGTCCCTGATTTAACTTTTATCGCGAGTTCCCAGATGCCCATTACCCTGAGCGTCAAAGACCGGATCGCCGAAATCGTTTTCGACCATCCACCGGTCAACGCCTTTGATTCCGATATGTGGTGTGCCCTTCCCGGTATCATTACCGAAGCCGGTTCGCGCGAAGACGTGAACGTGGTGCTGATCCGCGCCGAGGGCCGTGGCTTCTGCGGCGGCGTCGACATCAAGGAGATGCAGGCCCACCCCGAGCGCATCGTCAAACTGAACCGCGGCAATTACGAAACCTTCAAGGCCGTGCGCGATTGCCCCGTTCCGGTCGTGACGGCCGCCCACGGCTTTGTCATTGGCGGCGGCATCGGCATTTGCGGCGCGTCGGATACGGTGATCGCGTCCGATGACTGCTTCTTCTCGCTGCCCGAGATTGACCGTGGCGCGATGGGCGGCGCATCGCACCTGTCGCGCATGTTCCCGCTGCATGTCGTGCGCGCCGCCTTCTTTACCGGCGGCCGCATCACGGCGCAGGACGCATGGCGTCTGGGCGGCATCCACAAGATCGTCACCCGCGACGAACTGGCCAGCGAAGCCCGCGCCTTTGCCGCCATCATCGCCTCCAAGAGCCGCACGGCGCTGTTGCTGGCCAAACAGGCGCTGAACGGGCTGGAGGCCCGCGACGTCGATCACGGCTATCGTTTCGAGCAGGGCTTTACGCTGGAAATGTACATGCACGAGGACAGCCAGAAGGCCCGCGACGCCTTTGTCGATGGCGGCAAGACGGCGAAATACTGATGGAGCTGTCCTACACCCCCGAACATGACGCCTTCCGCGCCGAGGTGCGTGAATGGCTGGCGCAAAACGTCCCTGCCGAACCGTTGGAGCATTTCGACGCCACCCGCGAGGGCTTCGAGGCCCACCGCGCATGGGAAGCCACCCTCAAATCCGGCGACTGGGGCATGGTCACATGGCCCAAGGAATACGGCGGTCGCGGTCTTGATCTGATCAGCTGGCTGATCTTCGAGGAAGAATATTATCGTGCCGGTTCCCCCGGTCGCGTGAACCAGAACGGCATCTTCCTGCTGGGTCCGACCCTGATCGAGTTCGGCACCCACGAGCAGAAGTCGCGCTTCCTGCCGCCCATGGCATCCGGCGATGAAATCTGGGCGCAGGCATGGTCGGAACCGCAAGCCGGTTCGGACCTTGCGGGCGTTCGCGCCACCTGTGTTCAGGACGGCGACGACTATATCCTCAACGGTCACAAGATCTGGTCTTCGCGCGCCGTGTTTGCAGACTGGGCCTTTGGCCTGTTCCGCACACCGGGCACCGAGCGCCACAAGGGCCTCAGCCTGATCTTCTTCCCGCTGAATGCCGAGGGTGTGACGGTCAACGCCATTCCCAAGATGAACGGCCATGTCGGGTTTGCGGAAATCTTCTTGGAGAATGTCCGCGTTCCGGCCTTCAACCGTCTGGGTGACGAAGGTCAGGGCTGGCACATCTGCATGGCCACCGCCGGTTTCGAGCGCGGTCTGATGCTGCGCTCGCCTGCCCGTTATCAGGTCGCCGCCGCCAATCTTGCGGCCCTGTACCAAGCCCGCAAAGACAGTTGCGATCCGTCCATCGAGGCCGAGGTGGTCAAGGCGTGGATGAATGCCGAGGCCTATGCGCTGAACATCTATGCCACCGCCAGCCGCCTGATGAGCGGCGGCAAGATCGGGCCGGAAACCAGCACCAACAAGATTTTCTGGTCGGAGCTGGACATCCACCTGCACGACACGGCCCTGCGCATCCTCGGCCCCGAAGCCGAGTTTACGGCACCGCCTTCAATCGAAGGCCAGCCTCTCTGGATCGACGACTACATCTTCGCCCTCGCTGGCCCGATCTATGCCGGTTCCAACGAGATTCAGCGCAACATCATCGCCGAGCGCATGCTCGGCCTGCCGAGGTAGGGCGCGATGGACTTCACCCTTTCCGAAGACCAACTGATGTTCGTAGAGGCCGCCCGCACGGTGCTGGCCGATACCTGCGACACCCTGCGTCTGCGCAAGATGCTGGAGCGCAAGGATGCGTTCGATCAAGACCGCTGGGACGCCGTGGTCGAGACCGGCCTGACGGTTGTTTTGCTGCCCGAGGCTGCGGGCGGGCTGGAACTTGGCGCGCTGGACTTTGCCCTGATCGCCGAGGCGGCTGGCTATTATCTGCTGCCCGAACCTCTGGTCGAAAGTGCAGGGATTGCCGCGCCGCTGCTGGCTGCGGTTTCGCCTGCGTCGGATTACCTGTCCGATCCGTCCAAGCGCATCGCCATTGCCCACCCGATCAATCCGGTCGTGGCCGATGCCGATATCGCCGACGCCATCCTGCTGCACCACAATGGCGCAACGCATCTGCTGAACCCGTCGCAAGTCACCCTGACCCGCGTCGACAGCATCGACCCGTTCCGCCGCCTGTTCAAAGTGGACTGGACGCCGGACCGCGCCACCCAGATTTCCGACCGTTCGGAACTGTGGGATCAGGCCTTTGACCGCGCCGCCCTGTTTGCTGCCGCCCAAGGTCTGGGTCTGGCCCAGCGTGCGGTCGATCTGGCCGTCGAATACGCCAAGGAACGCCAGCAGTTCGGCAAGCCGATCGGCACCTATCAGGCGGTCAAGCACCACCTCGCCTCGGCCCAGACCAAGATCGAGTTCGCCCGTCCGGTCCTGCATGCAGCCGCTGCTGGTCTGGCCAACAATGACATCTTCAGCCGCGCCCGCATCAGCCAAGCCAAACTGGCCTGCCTCGAGGCCGCCGACTATGCCTCGCGCGCCAGCCTGCAGGTCCACGGGGCCATGGGCTACAGCTACGAGGTCGATGTCCACCTCATCCTCAAACGCGCGCTGGGCCTGACCTATAGCTGGGGCGAACCCGCCCTGCACTGCGCCCGCGTTTCCGAGCGTATTTTCAACCGACCCGTCGGGCCGGACCAAACCTTTGCATCCGAGGTCGCCTGATGGCCGAAGCCTATATTATCGACGCCGTTCGTACCCCCACTGGCCGCAAAAAAGGCTCGCTCGCCGAGCTTCATCCGGCCGATCTGGCCGCCCATCCGATCAAGGCGCTGATGGAGCGTGTGGGCGTGGATGCCGGTCTGGTGGATGACGTGATCTGGGGCTGCACCGACACTATCGGCGGTCAGGCAGGCGATATTGCCCGCACCGCATGGCTGTGCGCGGGCCTGCCCGAACACGTCCCCGGCGTGACCATCGACCGCCAGTGCGGCTCGTCGCAACAGGCCATCCATTTTGCCGCCCAAGGCATCCTGTCCGGCACGCAGGACATGGTTGTGGTCGGCGGCAGTCAGGCCATGAACCGTATCCCCATCTCTGCGGCCATGCTGGTCGGTCCGCAGTTCGGCTTTGAAGAACCCTTCCGTGGGGCCAAGGGCTGGGACGCCCGCTATGGCGACGAAGAGGTCAACCAGATCCGCTCGGCCGAGATGATCGCCAACAAGTGGGGCCTGACCCGCGAAGCCATGGAAGCCTTCGCCGTCACCTCGCACCAGCGCGCCCAGCATGCCACCGAACAGGGCTGGTACGCCCGCGATATCGCGCCTCTAGAAGGCCTGTCGCACGACGAAACCATCCGCCCGACCACCACACTGGAAGGTCTGGCCACGTTGAAAACCGTCAATGAAGGCGGCGTCATCACCGCCGGTGTCGCCAGCCAGAACTGCGACGCCGCCGCCGCCATGTTGATCGCGTCGGAAGCCATGGTGAAGGCTCACGGCCTGAAACCCCGCGCCCGCATCCACCACATTTCCGTGCGCGCCGATAATCCGGTCTGGATGCTGACCGGCCCGATCCCTGCGACACAATATGCGCTGCAAAAATCAGGCATGAAGATCGAGGATATCGACCTGTTCGAGTGCAACGAGGCTTTTGCCTCCGTGCCGATGGCGTGGATGAAAGAGCTGAATGTTCCGCACGAAAAGCTGAACATCATGGGCGGTGCTATCGCTCTGGGTCACCCCATCGGGGCCACCGGCGTGCGCCTGATGACCAACCTGCTGAACGGGCTTGAACGCACGGGCGGACGCTATGGTCTGCAAACCATGTGCGAAGGTGGCGGCCAGGCCAATGTCACCATTATCGAGCGCCTGTAAGCCATGACGAACGCGGCCATCGACATTCCCAACCTGCTCTACACCTATGCCGACCTGTTCGACGCGGGTGATTTTGCAGGGGCGGCCCGTCTGTTCGATCACGGTGCCCTGATGGCCGGAAACACCGAGATCAGGGGCGAGGACGCCATCGTCGCCATGTGGAACAAGACGGTGCATCTGTATGCCGACGGCACACCACGCACGCGCCACCTGACCACCAATCCGCGCATTGCGCTGTCGGACGATGGCCTGAGCGCACAGTGCTGGTCGCAATGGACGGTGCTGCAAGCCACCGACACCCTGCCGCTCCAGATCGTGGCCACCGGTCGCTATCACGACCGGCTGGCCATCATCAACGGGGCATGGCGCTTCCTTGAGCGCCGCTATCTCCAGATCGACTTCATGGGCGACGTAAGCGCCCACCTTCAAATGCCAAAACCTGCCGGGGACGTATAACCTATGGGCATCTGCGAAAATCGCGTTGTGATTGTTACCGGCGCGGGTAACGGGCTGGGCAAGGCCTATGCTCTGGAACTGGCCGCACAAGGGGCCAAGGTCGTGGTCAACGATCTGGGTGTCGGCACCCATGGCGAGGACGGTGCCTCCAAGGGCGCTGCCCAACAGGTCGTCGATGAAATCATCGCACTGGGCGGGCAAGCGGTCGCCAATACCGGCGATGTGGCCGACTGGGAAGCCGGTCACGGCATGGTCCAGACCGCCATCGAGACCTTTGGTCGTCTGGACGCCGTGGTCAATAATGCCGGTTTCGTGCGCGACCGTATGTTCGTGTCCTGCACCCCCGACGAATGGGATGCCGTCCTGCGCGTCCATCTGCGGGGCCATTTCTGCACCAGCCGCCATGCCGTCGATTACTGGCGTGCCCAGCAAAAGGCGGGCAATCCGGTCGATGCCCGCATCATCAACACCACCTCGGGCGCGGGTCTTCAGGGCTCTATCGGCCAGTCGGCCTATGCAACGGCCAAGGGCGGCATTGCCAGCCTGACGCTGGTTCAAGCGGCGGAACTGGCCCGTTACGGCATCACCGCCAATGCGCTGGCCCCCAATGCCCGCACCCGCATGACCGCCACCGGCGGCTTTGACATGGCCCCCAAGGATGGCGCGTTCGACGTCTATGATCCTGCCAATATGGCCCCGCTGGTGGCATGGCTGTGCAGTGGTCAGTCCGCCCATATTTCGGGTCAGGTCTTCGAGCTGATCGGTGGCCGCATCTTCCTGTCCGAAGGCTGGACCGACAGCCCCGATCAGGACAAGGGCGCACGCTGGCAGGCGGACGAACTGGGTCCGGTCGTTGATAAATTAGTGGCCGAACGCGCTGCGGCCAAACCTGTCTGGGGCACCCAAGCATGAGTTTTGTGAACACTCCCCCCGCCTATCCAGAGGCCCGTGGTTTGCTGAAGGGCAAGACGGCGGTGATTACCGCTGCGGCCGGAACGGGTATCGGCTTCTCGGCGGCCAAGCGTGCCGCTGAAGAAGGTGCAACCCTGGTCATCAGTGACTTTCACGAGCGTCGTCTGGGCGAGGCTGCTGACGCTATCGAGGCGGCGGTTGGTGTGCGTCCCTTCACCGTGGTTTGCGACGTGACCAACCAAGCGGATGTCGATCGTCTGCGCGATGAATCGCTTCGGCTGCTGGGTCGTATCGACGTGCTGATCAACAATGCGGGTCTGGGCGGCGAGGTCGATGTCGTGGACATGACTGACGAGCAATGGGACCGCGTTCTGGACGTGACCCTGACCTCGGTCTTCCGCATGAGCCGCGCCTTCCTGCCAATCATGTATGCCGCCAAGTCGGGCGTCATTGTGAACAATGCCTCGGTGCTGGGCTGGCGCGCGCAAAAGGGTCAGGCCCATTATGCCGCCGCCAAGGCGGGTGTGATGGCCTTCACCCGTTGCTCGGCGGTGGAAGCGGCCGATCACGGCGTGCGCATCAATGCGGTCTCGCCGTCCTTGGCCATGCACCCGTTCCTCGCCAAGGTGACGACTGACGAGATGCTGGCCGAACTGTCCAAGCGCGAAGCCTTTGGCCGTCCCGCCGAGGTCTGGGAGATCGCCAACATCATGGTGTTTCTGGCCAGCGACCTGTCGTCCTATCTGACCGGCGAGGTCATCTCGGCCTCCAGCCAGAGGGCGTAAGATGGGTGTTGTCTTCGATACGCCGGACGCCCTGCTCGGTGCCGAGGGTCGCGACCTCGGTCACACCGACTGGCTGTCGGTTGAACAGGACCGTGTCACCACCTTCGGCCAGACGACCGGCGACATGCAGTGGATCCACGTCGATCCCGAGCGCGCCAAGGACGGCCCGTTCGGTGGCACCATTGCCCACGGCTATCTGACACTGGCTCTGGTCAATGCCTTCATGCCCGATCTGATCACCGTCAACGGTGTGTCCTCGGGCCTGAACATCGGTCTGGACAAGGTGCGGTTTTTGGCCCCCGTCAAGGTCGGCGCGCGCATTCGCGGTGCAGGCGTGATCTCCAAGATCGAACAGAAAGGCACCGGCGTTCAGGTGACGGTCGATGTGACGGTCGAGATCGAAGGCCACGACAAGCCTGCCTGCATCGCCTCCACCATCAGCCGCTACATTCCTTAAAGGACACGCCATGTCGGTATCGCCGCAAAAGATGATCGAAACCGTCGAGGCCTATGTCGCGGCCTTTGAAACCGGCGATGCCGAGGCTGTCGCCCGCCTCTATGCCGCTGATGCCGTGGTGCGCGATCCGGTGGACGCCAAGCCTGTCGAGGGCCGTGACGCCATTTTGGCCTTCTATCAGGCGTCGATGGCCACGGGGGCCAGGCTGTCCCTCGAGGGTCCGGTACGCACCGCGTCCAGCATCGCCGCCTTTGCCTTTAGCGTCCATCTGACCCTGCCCAATGGGCCGTGCCGGATCGACGTCATCGACACCTTTGAGTTCAACCCCGACGGTCTGATCCAACAGATGACCGCCTATTGGGGGCCCAACAACATGCATGGTTCTACGGAGTAAATCCTATGCGCGAAGCTGCCATTATCTCCACAGCCCGCACCGGCGTCGGCAAGGCCTATCGCGGAGCCTTGAACAATACCGAAGCCCCTGTCCTGTCGGCCCATGTCATCGATGCCGCGTTGGAACGTGCCGGTGTTGATCCGGCTCGTATCGACGATGTTTACCTCGGCGTCGGCAACCACTGGGGCACCCAGAGCTATAATCTGGGCCGCCTCAGCGTCCACGCCTCGCGCCTGCCGGATGAAACCGTGGCGGGCTTTACGCTGGACCGTAAATGCTCGTCGGGCCTGAACGCCATTGCGCTGGCGGCACGCGGCATCATGACCGACGAGATCGACGCCGCCGTTGCGGGCGGGATGGAAAGCATCTCGCTGACCCTCAACAAACACATGCCGACCTATCGCAACCGCTCAACGCGGGTGCTGGAGCATGATCCGCACGCCTATATGGCCATGATCGAAACCGCCGAATTGGTCGCGGACCGTTATGGCGTGTCGCGTGAAGACCAAGACCACTTCGCCGCCCAGAGCCAGCAGCGTGCTGCCGCCGCTCAGGCCGCCGGTCTGTTCAATGACGAGATCGTGCCGCTGACCACCTCCAAGACCCTGTTCGCCAAGACCGGCGAAGAGATCGGCGAGGAAGAAGTCACCCTGTCATCCGACGAAGGCATCCGTGCCGGCACGACCTATGAGGCACTGGCCGGTCTGAAGCCTGTGTTCAAAGACGGCCAGATCATCAAGGAGGGCCGTCACGTCACCGCCGGTAATGCCAGCCAGTTGTCGGATGGCGCGTCGGCTCAAGTCATCATGGACCTGAAGACGGCCCAGTCCGAGAACCTTCCGGTTCTGGGCATTTATCGCGGCTTCCAGGTCGCCGCCTGCAAGGCCGAGGAAATGGGCATCGGCCCCGTCTTCGCCATCCCCAAACTACTCAAACGTGCAGGTCTGAAGATGAGCGATATCGGCCTGTTCGAGATCAACGAGGCCTTTGCCTCGCAGGCCCTCTACTGCCAACGCGCCCTCGACATCGATCCCGCCATCCTCAACGTCAATGGCGGCGGCATCGCCATCGGTCACCCCTTCGGCATGACCGGCTCGCGCCTCGTCGGCCACGCCCTCATCGAGGGCAAGCGTCGCGGCGTGAAATATGTCATCGTTTCCATGTGTGTCGCCGGTGGCATGGGTGCCGCCGGACTGTTCGAGGTCGCTTGATCGCCCTCGGCACAAACGCAAAAGGCCCGCCGAATGGCGGGCCTTTTTTATGAAGTGCGGGGGCCGTCAGGAGATGCCGGCCCCCTATGCAACAGACGACAGCCCCTCAGCCCGTCGTCAGTGCAATCTCTTTAAAGCTGGCCTTCGCGTTCCAGCACATCAAGGAAGGCGGGACGCTCGCCCCCGCCATGAACCTCCAGCACGGCCCCCGAAACATAGGAAGCCCCGTCCGAGGCCAGATAGGCCACCGCATCGGCAATCTCGGCACTGCGGCCCAGACGTTTCAGGCCGATATTACGGCTGATGCCCGACTGGGCCTCATCGGTGCCATAGGTCGTCTCGGTCTGTTCGGTCTCGATATAGCCGACCACCACCGCATTGACGCGGATGTTTGGTCCCCACTCATTGGCCAGACTGCGGGTCAGGGCCAAAAGCCCGCCCTTAGCCGCTGCATAGACCGAAGTGCCCGGCGAAGGACGCAGCGCCGAGACACTGGAAATATTGATGATGCTGCCACCATGTTCGGCCATATCGGCATAGACGGCCTGCGACACCCATAACGGTGCCATCAGGTTCAACCCGACAATCTTTTCGGCAAAGCGCGGCGAGGCGGTTGCCGCATCGCTGGGCGGAGAGCCCCCTGCATTATTCACCACCACCCGCACCGGACCGGCCTTGGCGCGGATGTCCGCCACCATCGCCGCCACATCCTGCGGATCGCGCACATCGCAACGGATAAACTCCAGCGCACCCAAATCGCCCGTATCATTGCGACCGCAGACAAACACCCGATAGCCATCCGCCAACAGACGCTGCGCCGTGACCAGCCCCAACCCCTTGGTCCCGCCGGTTACCAATGCAATAGGAGACAAAGCCGCACCTCGATTACGCATAAATTCAATTATAGAGCGTAGTTATATCGCTTTGCGTAATGACGTTCAATGTCTTGCAGCACATGACAGGTCGACGAGAATGGCGCAAACAGTCGACTGAAGGCTTGAAGATCGCCCCTGTCACATAAAGCTTACGTTTACGCGCGCGTAAACCTCTTGCACTTTACGTCCGCGTAAAGTTATCTAGCCGCATGGCTAACGCAGACGATCTCCGCACCTATTCGATCCGGCAACTTTGCCGCGAGTTTGGCGCGACGGCCCGTGCGCTTCGTTTTTACGAGGACAAGGGGCTTTTGACCCCTTCGCGCAAGGGCCAGACGCGTGTTTACACGGCGCGCGACCGTGTTCGCCTCAAGCTGATCATGCGCGGAAGACGCATCGGCTTTGCCTTGCAGGAGATCCAGGAGATGCTGGATCTGTATGACCGCAAGGAACACAATGTCCATCAGATGGCAATTGCCCTGCCGCGTTACCGCGCCCGCGTAGAGGCGCTGAAGCAGCAGCTCGAAGACATTCAAGGCGCCATCGAAACAGCCGAAGAAGGCTGCGCCTGGATGGAACGTACACTGGTCGAACACAGACCGGACCTACTGCCCGGAGCGGATGCCTACGCTTCACTGTTGAGCGAACGCCTCAACGATCCCGATAATCTCTACCAGCCTTTCAAAGCGAGAGCTTAACCATGGCCTATAAGTCGCCGGTCCGTGACCTGTCCTTCGTCCTGCATGACGTGTTGCAGGTCGAAACCCTCGCCGAGCATTTCGGCAATGCCGACGTCTCTCGTGATCTGGTTGACCAGATCCTCGAAGAAGGCGCCAAATTCGCCGACGGCGTGATCGCCCCCATCAATAAGACGGGCGATGTCGAGCAGTGCACGCTTGAAAACGGCGTCGTCACCACCCCGACCGGTTGGAAAGACGCCTATCAACAAATGGTCGAGGCGGGCTGGACCAGCCTCGCCTTCAGCCCCGAATATGGTGGTCAGGGCCTGCCCTCCATCCTGTCGATGGCGGTGGGCCAGTTCACCGCTGCGGCGTCGGCGGCCTTCTCGATGTATCCGGGCCTGACCGCCGGTGCCTTCCACGGCATCGAGGCCAACGGTTCGGACGAACTGAAGGCCAAATGGCTGCCCAAGATGGCGACCGGCGAATGGACCGGCACCATGAACCTGACCGAGCCGCAATGCGGCACCGATCTGGGTATGGTTCGCACCAAGGCCGTTCCGAACGGTGACGGCACCTATGCCATTTCGGGTCAGAAGATCTGGATCTCGGCCGGCGAGCACGACTTTGCCGACAACATCGTCCACACGGTGCTGGCGCGCGTCGAAGGCGCGGTTCCGGGCATCAAGGGTCTGTCCCTGTTCCTCGTTCCGAAATTCCACGTCGATGACGCGGGTACCATCGGCGAGCGCAACGGCGTCCAGTGCGTCGGCCTCGAACACAAGATGGGCATCCACGGCAACGCCACCTGCGTCATGCAGTACGAAGACGCCAAGGGCTGGCTGATCGGCGAAGAAGGCCGCGGCATGAACAACATGTTTGTTGTCATGAACGAGGCCCGCCTCGGCACCGGCCTGCAAGGTCTGGCCATCGGTGATGCCGCCTATCAGCACGCCGTAGAGTTCGCCAATGACCGTCTGCAGGGCCGCGCCCTGACCGGTCCGAAGAACCCCGAAGGTCCGGCAGATCCGATCATCGTCCATCCGGACGTGCGCCGTATGCTGATGGAATCCAAGGCCTATGTCGAAGGCGGTCGCGCCTTCATCCTGTGGACCGCGCTGCAAGCCGACCTGCAACACTCCAAGGACGAAGCCGTGGCCCAAAAGGCCAACGACTATATGGGTCTGATCACCCCCGTCCTGAAAGCCTTCCTGACCGACCGTGGTTTCCACGTCGCCTCGCTGGGCATGCAGGTTCACGGCGGTTCGGGCTATACCGAGCACTTCCAGGCCTCGCAGTACCTGCGTGATGCCCGCATCACCATGATCTATGAAGGCACCAACGGCATTCAGGCGCTGGACCTCGTCGGTCGCAAGCTGCCGGCCAAGGGCGGTCGCGCCATCATGTCGTGGTTCGGCGATATCGACGCCTTCGTATCGGAAAACGCGGGCAACGAAGCCATCAAGTCCTATGTCGAGGGCCTGTCCGACGCCAAGGCCAAGCTGCAAGAAGGCACGATGTGGCTGATGCAGAACGGCATGGCCAATCCGGACAATGCCGGTGCCGCCTCCAGCGACTACCTGCATCTGTTTGGCCTGACCGCCTATGCCTATATCTGGGCGCAGATGGCCAAGGCTGCACAGGCCAAGATCGACGCCGGTGATGCCGATCCGTTCTATGCCAACAAGCTGAAGACGGGCCGTTACTTCATCGAGCGTATCCTGCCGGATGCCGCCGCGCACCTGACCAAGCTGAAGACCGGTGCCGAAGTCCTGATGGACCTCGAAGCCTCGGCCTTCTGATCCACAAAAACGAAAAGGCCTTTCCCTCGGGGAAGGCCTTTTTCTTTGCCCAAAAACTTACCCTGTCTATGCACCAACCCGCCATTAAGAGCGGGCATGCCCTAGAGGAAGCCCAAGAATGTCCATGAACGTCCTGAACCTGCCCACCCCGTCCTTCATGCAGGATGAAGACATCGTCCTGTTCAATGACAGCGTCGCCAAATGGATCGACGACCACGCCCCGCCGGAAAAGTTCGCCCAGTGGATCGCGGCCTCGTCCGTCCCGCGTGGTCTGTGGAATGCGGCGGGTGATGCAGGACTTCTGGGCGTCTCCATGCCCGAAGAGGATGGCGGTTTCGGCGGCGATTATCGCCACGAGGTGGTCATCATGCAGCAGCTGGGCTGGAAGGGCGCTGACCACTTCGGCATCTCGCTGCACAACGCCATCGTCATGCCCTATATCTGGCACTACGGCACCGAGGAGCAAAAAGCCCGCTGGCTGCCGCGCCTGCAATCGGGCGAGTTGGTCGGGGCCATTGCCATGACCGAGCCGGGGGTTGGCTCGGACCTGCAAGGCGTAAAAACCACCGCCATCAAAAAGGGCGACCACTACGTCCTGAACGGCTCCAAGACCTTCATCACCAACGGTCAGTTGGCCAATTTCATCATCGTCGTCGCCAAGACCGACCCGTCCGAAGGCAGCAAGGGCATGAGCCTGATCTGTCTGGAAACCGACGGAGCCGAAGGGTTTGAACGCGGTCGTAACCTGCACAAGATCGGCATGGAGGCCAATGACACCTCCGAACTGTTCTTCAATGATGTGAAGGTGCCGCTGGAAAACGCCATTGGCGGCTCGGAAGGGCAAGGCTTTGTGCAGTTGATGCAGCAACTGCCGCAGGAACGCCTGAACATCGCCATTCAGGGCTGCGCCGCCGCCGAACGCGGCCTCGAAGCCACCCTCGCCTATGTCAAGGAACGCAAGGCCTTCGGCAAACGGGTGATCGACTTCCAGAACACCCAGTTCAAACTGGCCGAGATCAAGACCAAGCTGACGGTCGCGCGCGTGTTCGTGAACCACTGCATCGAACAGCACCTTCAGGGCAAGCTGGACGCCGCCACCGCCTCGATGGCCAAATACTGGGTCACCGACATTCAGGGCGAAACCATCGACGAGATGCTCCAGTTGTTCGGCGGCTATGGCTATATGACCGAATACCCGATCGCCCAGCTGTATAAGGACGCCCGCGTCCAGCGCATCTATGGCGGCACCAACGAGATCATGAAGCTGCTGATCGCCAGAACGCTCTAGCATTTCTGCGCTTAAAAAAGACATTTCGGGGCGGTAGGCGGGCGGCATGATCGTTCGCTCCCGCCCCGGCCCGTTGCAAATCCTGTTCGCTATCAACGGGTCTATCCTGCCGCGCGTCATCGGGCGTTTGTGTCTGACGGCTGCCATTACGGTGGGCGCGATCATGCTGCACAGGACACGGCCGGACCTGCCGGTGCATCTGGCCGCTGCGCCCTTTGCCCTGATCGGGCTGGCGCTGTCGATCTTCATGAGCTTCCGCAATAACGCCTGCTACGACCGCTGGTGGGAGGCGCGCAAGCTGTGGGGCGAGCTGATTATCGCCGTCCGCTCGTTTATTCGCCAAACCTCGCTGCTGCCGCAGGATCGCCGCGCCCCGATGCTGAACGGGGTTGGCGGTTTTGTCTTTGGTCTGGCCGCGCGCCTGCGGGACCACGACGAAGACGCCGCTATCGCCAAATGGGTCGCGCTTTCACCCGCGCCCCATGCCACCGACGCCGCCCTGAACACCGTCGGAAAGCAATGTAGCGAGCTGTTGCAAGACGGCCTGATCGACCCGATCCGCTATTCGGTGCTGGAAGAACGCCTGACCGAGATGAGCCATGTTCTGGCCGGTTGCGAGCGGATCAAGACCACGCCCCTGCCCTTTGCCTATGCACTGTTGCTACACAGGACCGCCCACGCCTTTTGCCTGATGCTGCCCTTTGCGCTGGCCCCAGCACTGGGCTGGTGGACCATGGCGGTATCGCTATTGGTGGCCTACACCTTCTTCGGACTGGACGCTCTGGGCGACGAACTGGAAGACCCGTTCGGTAACGATCCCAACGACCTTCCGCTGGATGCCATGAGCCGGATGCTGGAACGCGAACTGCGCCATGCACAGGGGGTAACCCACCTGCCACCCGTCTGGCCCGCCAAGCGCGACCGCCTCAGCTAGGGCCAAACCAGATCGCGGCGGCGACAAGTCCGCCACCGGCCAGCACACACAGCGCGATCATCACGCCGACCTGTCGCACCGCCCTGGCGATGAGCCTGCCCTCAACAGCAGACGACTGCACCGGCCTGTCCTCGGTCAATCGGCGCGAGGCCGCACGGATCATACGCGGCAACTCATCGCCGACCGCCGACAGGTCCAGCAGCGTGCCAATCGCCCAGTTCTTGAGCGCCTCGGTATCGCGTTTGGAAAACAGCGCCCGCGTCCACGCCCCGTTCATCGCCTTGACCAGATCAAAGCCGGGATCGACCCGCGACAAAACCCCTTCGATGGTCACCAGCGCCTTCAGGATCAGCACCAGATCGGGCGGTGCCGCCACGCGTTCCTTGCGCATCAACCCCATCAGATCGGCCACAATCGCCGGCAGATCCACATCGCCCTGACCATGACGGGCAATCAGTTGCTCGGCCCCCTGCACCAGACTGGAACGCGATATATCCGTGCCTTCGGTCCAGTTGGCCAACACCTCGGCCATGCGCTCGCCATCACTGCCCGCCAGCGACTGAACAAAACCGATCAACTCGCTGCGCCGTCTGGGCGTCACCGTGCCGACCATGCCGAAATCCAGCAGGCCGACGCGGCTGCCCTCCATGCCGCGCAGATTGCCCGGATGCGGGTCCGCATGGAACCGCCCGTTCAACAGCACCATATCCAGCACCGCCTCGGCCCCAATTTTGGCCAGCCTGTGCGGATCGATACCGGCCCTCACCAGTTGGGCGGCATCTACAGGGGGCACCCCTTCCAGATAGTCCTGCACCAGCACGGTCTCGCTGGTGTGCTGCCAGTAGATTTGCGGGATCACGACATCCGGATTGCGGGCAAAGTCGGCGGCAAAGCGGTCGGCATTGCGCCCCTCGATGGTGAAATCCAGTTCGTTCAGCATCGCCTCGCTCAACTGCGCCACAAGCGCACGCGGGCGATAGCGGGCAATCTCGCTGCTGGACTGCTCGGCGGCTCTGGCCAGTTCCGCAATCAGACGCAGATCGGCCTCTATGCGGTGGCGGATATGCGGACGGCGGATTTTGACCACCACCTCTGTGCCATCATGCAAGGCGGCGCGATGCACCTGCGCGATCGAGGCTGCGGCCAGAGGCTCAAGATCAAAACGGGCAAATATCTCTTCGGGCGGCGCGCCCAGAGCGGCCTCGACCTGCGGGCGCAACACGCCAAAATCCATGGTGAGCGCCCCGCTTTGAAGCCGCTCGAACTCGGCGATCCATTCGGGCGGTAACAGATCGGAACGGGTGGACAGGATCTGTCCCATCTTCACGAAACTGGGACCAAGCGCCTCCAGCGCCATACGGGTCCGGCGGGCCAGCGGCTCGGGGCGTTGATCCTCCTCGCCCTTTCCATCCAGCCCCAGACGGGCCAGCACCGCTGACAGGCCGTATCGACCGACGACCGCCGTGATTTCCGCAAGACGCCGGCGATCACGCGCCGCTACAGCAAGGGTTGTAAACATTCCCGATCAACGCCTGCGCGCTCTGGCCTGTTCCCTCTGTTGGTAAAGCGCGATATTCAACGCTTATGATCCGCCTTCACGTCACCGCCCCTCTGGCCGACGGCCATGCCGTAGCCCCCACCCTCGACCAGTCCCGCTATCTGACGCAGGTCATGCGCCTGAAACAGGGCGACGCCCTGTTGCTGTTCAACGGCAAGGACGGCGAATGGCGCGCCGAAGTGGTCGAGGTGCTGAAGAAGGGCGTCATCCTGCGCTGCGTCGAACAGACCCGCGCCCAGATTTACGGTCCCGACCTTGAGTTGATCCTTGCCGGTATCAAAAAGGCCCGCGTGGAAACTGTGGTCGAAAAGGCTGCCGAGCTGGGGGCCAAGTCGGTGCAACTGACCATCACCCAGCGCACCAATGCCGAGCGTATCCGCCTCGACCGTCTGGATGCCATTGTCGAGGAAGCCGCCGAACAGACGGGCCGCCTCGATGTGCCGCTGGTGCATGAATCCAGAAAACTGGCCGACATCCTCAAGGACTGGCCTGACGGCCGCAAGCTGATGTTCTGCGACGAGACCGGCGGTGATCCGGCCATCCCCGCCCTGCAAAAAGCGGGCAGCGGCGCATGGTCGATCCTGATAGGTCCCGAAGGCGGCTTCTCGCCCGAAGAGCGCGAAATGCTGCGCGCCCTGCCCTTTACCACCGCCGTTTCCCTTGGCCCGCGTATCCTGCGCGCCGACACCGCCGCCATCTCGGCCATGACCCTGTGGCAGTATGCGGTTGGGGACTGGGAACGATAATCCGCTTTTGAACCGTTGCGGGGGGCTTGTGCCGAGCTTGTCCGTGCATCATCTAACCCGCAACAACAGGGGTTACACATGGCTGAATACGCGCCGCTTACCAGAGATCAGCTGATCGAAACCATCAGCCGTGGCGAAAAGCCCGCCGATCAGTGGCGCGTGGGTGCCGAGCATGAAAAGTTCGGCTTTGACCGCTCCACCCTGCGCCGTCCTGCCTATGAGGGTACAAGCGGCATCAAGGCCATGCTGGACGGCCTGACCCGTTTCGGCTGGGCACCGGTCTATGAGGGCGACAATGTCATCGCTCTGGAGCGCAAAAACGCCGAGGGCTTTACCGCTTCGATCAGCTTAGAGCCGGGTGGCCAGTTCGAGCTGTCGGGCGCGCCCTTGCTGACCATGCACGACATCTGTGACGAGACAGGCCGCCACCTGATGGAGGTCAAGCAGGTGGCCGACCAGATCGGTCTGGGCTTCCTCGGCGTCGGTTTCGACCCGATGTGGAAACGCGAAGACGTGCCGGTCATGCCCAAGGGCCGTTACAACATCATGCGCGCCTATATGCCCACCAAGGGCAAGCTGGGCCTCGACATGATGCTGCGGACCTCGACCATTCAGGCCAATCTGGACTTCGCGTCCGAGGCCGACATGGTGGCAAAATTCCGCACCTCGCTGGCCCTGCAACCCATCGCGACGGCCCTGTTCGCCAACAGCCCCTTTATCGAGGGCAAGCCCAGCGGCTTCCTGTCGGCCCGCGCCAATGTCTGGACCGATACCGATCCCGACCGCACAGGCATGCTGGACTTCGTGTTCGCCGACGGCTTTGGCTATGAGCGCTATGTCGATTACGCGCTCGACGTGCCGATGTATTTCGCCAAGCGCGGCGATGTCTATGAAGACATGTCCGGCCAGTCCTTCCGCGCCTTTATCGACGGCAAGGTCGATGCCCTTCCCGGCGACCGCGCCAACATCAAGGACTGGGCCGACCACCTGACGACCCTCTTCCCCGAGGTGCGTCTGAAGCAATACCTCGAAATGCGCGGTGCCGATGGTGGCCCGTGGAGCCGCATCTGCGCCCTGCCTGCCCTGTGGACCGGCATCTTCTATGACGCGCCGTCGCTGGCCGCCGCATGGGACGTGTGCAAGGACTGGGACATCGCCGACCACGAGCGCCTGCGCCGCGACGTGACCCGTCTGGGTCTGAAGGCCGAGGTCAATGGCCGCAGCGTGCGCGATGTCGCCGTCGATATGGTGGCCATTGCCAAGGACGGTCTGAAAAACCGCAACCGTCTGTCCGCCGGTATGGTGGACGAGCGCGGCTATCTGGGCGAACTGGAAGAGATTGCCGATAGCGGCATCACCCCCGCCGATCGCCTGCTGAGCCTGTATCACGGCGACTGGCAGGGCGATCTGTCGCGCCTTTACCGCGATTTTGCCTACTGATTTCAAACACCAAAGGGCCGCATCACGGCTTGTTCAACAGCGAACAGGCCGGGTGTGGCTTTCTGGCGCTTGTCCTTCCGGCCTCAGGCGTTAAGCCTTGAGGAAACAGCGTCGTCCGTTTCTTTGCGACGATGCGTATTCGGGGAGGCAGTTATGACGCGCACCGCTTTGGTTACCGGAGGCACCCGCGGCATTGGCAAGGCCATTGTCCAGCGCCTCAAGGAAGACGGCTTCAATGTTGCCGCCGGTTATTCCGGCAACGAGGACGCCGCCCGCAAGACCGCCGAAGAACTGGGCGTTATGGTCGTCAAAGGCAATGTCGGCTCGTTTGATGACTGCGCCCGCGCCGTGGCCGAGGTCGAGGCCCGCTTTGGTCCTGTCGATGTACTGGTCAATAATGCGGGCATTACCCGCGACGGCTTCTTCCACAAGATGAACCCCGACCAGTGGTCCGACGTCATCCGCGTGAACATGGACTCTGTGTTCAACATGACCCGTCAGGTCATTAACGGCATGCGCGACCGTGGCTGGGGCCGGATCGTCAACATCTCCTCGATCAACGGCCAGAAGGGCCAGATCGGCCAGACCAACTATTCCGCCGCCAAGGCCGGCATGATCGGCTTTACCAAGGCGCTGGCGCTGGAAAATGCCCGCAAGGGTGTGACGGTCAACTGTATCGCGCCGGGCTATATCGACACCGAAATGGTCGATGCCATGGACCCCAAGGTGCTGGAAAACATCGTCGGCCAGATTCCCGTCGGTCGTCTGGGCAAGGGCGAGGAGATCGCGGATATGGTGGCCTGGCTGTCGGGAGAGCGTGCCGGATATGTCACAGGCTGCACACTCTCGCTCAATGGCGGACAATACCTCGTAGGGTGACCCCGACTCTGCCTAAAATCCGCCGCGCCTTCATCGGACGAGTGAAGTTATGAATTGCGTGGCCCTGCCAATGGTGGAGAAACCGCCCTTGCCTGTAACCGATGTGGGTACATCGGGCGCCATAGGTGTGCGCTCTGCAGGTCACGGTTTCGCCAGCTTGGGTATCGGCACGGTTGGCCTGACGACCCTGACCCTCTGCGTCGCACTGATGGGCGCATCGGCAGCATCGGCACAGGTCCTGACCGGACAGGAGCGCGGCAACGCGCAGGTCGAGTATAGCCGCCAGATCCGCTCGCAATCGGTCACCCGCACCACGCCGCGTATTGGCCGCTATAGTGCCGCTACCGGACAGGGCTTTGTGCTGGACCAGTCGGGATCGCAGGTCCTGCTGCGCTTTGACCGCTCGAACGAGACATGGGTGCTGCGCCCGTCCTCGGCCCCGCGCGGCGACACCATCTATCGCAATGATGCGGGCGAACAGGTTTTGCGCGTGAATGCCAGCGGCGGCATCACCCTGTATTCCTCGCGCAGTCCGGGCGGCTCGCCGGTATCCACCGAAAGCGGCCCCGTCCCCAGCCTCGAGCCCCAAGCTCTGGGTCCGGTCCAGTTGTTCAACCTGATGACCCGCCGTTCGGGCCTCATCAGCGATGCTGTGGGCCGTCTGGTCCAGATCAATGTCTATGGCGATGAATCCGAGGCCCTGTGCGTCGAGGCCCTGATCGTGGCCACCGACACGGTGATCCGCATCGCCCGCTCGCCCAGCGCCAAGCCCTTCCTTGAGCGCCTGCGCGTCATCACGATTATCGAAGGCAACCGCTCGGCTGTGACCTATCAGCGTGGCGAGCTGCGCGTGGTGGTGGACCCGTCGCGCGGTGTGGCCGGTCGTCCGTCCTCGGCCCGTATCATCCGCGCCATTATCCCCGAGGACTAGGGCCACACAGCCCTGCCCTAGCCCGCAAAGCTGTCCTTGCCCGCGCGGCGCTCGGCAAAGGTCTTCGCATTTCCCGCCGTCAGGAACGGGTTAAAGCGTTTTTCGACCCCCACGGTCGTCGGCACCGTCCACTCGCCCCGCTCGCGCTTGGCAAAAATCTCGTCGCAATGGGCCTTAAGGGCCGCATCTTCCGACAATGACAGTGCAAAGCGGGCGTTCGAGGCCGTGTATTCGTGGGCGCAATACAGCACCGTCTCGTCATCCCATTGCGCAATGCGTGACAGGCTGTCCCACATCTGTTCGGGCGTGCCTTCAAACAGACGCCCGCAGCCCAGCGCAAAGATCACATCGCCCACAAAGGCCACCCGATCCGCCACCGCGTGAAACGCCACATGGCCCAGCGTATGACCGGGTACCGCCACCACATCAAAAGCCGTTTCGCCCAACCAGATACGGCTACCGTCGGTTATCACCTGATCCAGCGGCGCGGCGCGCCTCACCTCTTCGGGACCGATAATCTTGCACCCCGTCTCGGCCTTCAGCTTTTCATTGCCGCCCGTATGGTCGGGGTGCCAGTGCGTGTTCAGCACCAGATCCAGATGGTCCCAGCCCGCCTTGTCCAGCTCGGCCAGAATGGCATCGGCGTCGGGCGTATCGATCGCAGCCACCTGCCGGCTGTCCTGATCGAGGACCAGATAGCCATAGTTGTCGTTCAGGCACGGGAATTGACGGATTTCTAGGGTCATACAGACATCCTAGCCGATACACCCCGCATCATCCTATAGTGCCTGTCATGCGGCGCAGTATCGACGAGCTTCGATCATTTTACGGAGACCCCAAGGGGGCTCTGGTGCGACGCATACTGGCCGCTCAACTGGCCGATGCGTGGGGCACAGCCGACAATTGCGATGTTCTGGGGCTGGGCTATGCCACGCCGTGGCTGGGGTGCTTTAGCGGCGCGCGGCGTGTGATTGCCGCCATGCCGGGCGGTCAGGGGGCCGAGCCTTGGGTCACAGCAAACCGCAACCGTACCGTTCTGGTCGATGATCGCGCCCTGCCCTTTGCGGCGGGCCTGTTTGACCGCATCCTGCTGGTGCACGCGCTCGAAGAAGCCGACGATCCGCAGGCCCTGCTCAACGAGGCCAGCCGTCTTTTGTCGCCCTCGGGCCGTCTGATTATCGTCTCGGCGGCACGCGGCGGGCTGTGGGCGCGTAACGAAGCCACCCCCTTTGGCCATGGCCGTCCCTTCTCGCGCCGCCAGATGGAGGGCCTGATCCGCAGTTCCGGCCTTGAGCCAAGGGCGTGGTCGCAAGCCCTCTATGTGCCGCCGTGGCGGGCCATGCTGCCCTTCTCGGACGGTATCGAGCAGGTCGGTCGCCTGTTATTTCCCGGTACGGCAGGCCTGCTGCTGATGGAGGCCGGTCGCCTGACCTATGCCCGCCCCAAGCTGCGCGGTGCCCGCAGCGTCATCGCCCCCGTGCCCGCGCTCAATCCGGCCTCGACACGCGCTTCTTCGGCCCAAGGCCCCGCCCTTAGCGTCCCTGCGACGACAAGCGATCTGGCCCAAAGCGGCAAACCCCTCTATGTGGGCCAGTCATGCACCGACTGATCCTTATGCGCCACGCAGAGGCCGAGGCCCGCGCCCCACAAGGCGGCGGCGATATTGATCGCCCCTTGTCCGCACGCGGACGCGCCGAAGCCGCCGCCATGGGCCGCGCACTGGCCGCACGAGGCTTCAAGCCCGATCTGGCTCTGGTTTCCGAAGCCACCCGCACCCAGCAGACATGGCAGCAGGTCAGGGACACTTTCGGCCCTGTCGAGACGCAGATTATCGAGCATCTCTATGATGCCGATGCCCGCACCCTGCGCACCGAGGTCGAGATCAACGAGGATACGGGCGGTTGCGTACTGGTGCTGGCCCATAATCCGGGCATTCACCAACTGGCCGTGGACTATCTGGTCGAAAGCGCCGCCTCGGTGTCCGTGCTCGAAAAATTCTCGGGCGGTTTCCCGACGGCCAGCTGCGCCATCTTCAGCGTCGATGCCGCCGGTCGTCCGTCCTTCGAGGGCTGGCTGACGCCGTCGGCCCTCTGATTTCTGTTTCGCTGTCCAAGGACCGGACCATGCACCCCGACGTGGCCTATAAAATCCTGTCCGCCGCCGACTGGCGCCGCACCGTGGCCGAGGGCCGCTATGACGGTTCCGCCGTCGATCTGGCCGACGGCTATATCCACATGTCCACCAAAGACCAACTGGAACAGACCGCCGCCAAACACTATGCGGGCCTGAACGACCTGATGTTGGTCGAGGTATTGCTGGCCCCTCTGGGCGAGACCCTCCAGTGGGAGCCATCACGCGGTGGCGCATTGTTCCCGCACATCTATGGCCCTCTGCCTGCCTCGGCTGTTGTCAAAACCACCCCGATGTCCGTCACGATTGACGGCACCATGATCCTTTCCTGAGCCATTCCATGTCCCTGACCAATCTCGGCACCGCCCTTTTCCGCCAGCTTGATCCGGAGACGGCCCACCGCGCAGCCATCCATGCCGCGCGCCTCCTGCCCCTGCCCGCGCCCAAGGCCGATGATCCGGCGCTGAGCGTCACCATTGCGGGCCTGACCTTCCCCAATCCGGTCGGTCTGGCGGCGGGCCTCGACAAGAATGGCGAGGCCTTGCACGGTCTGGCCCGCATGGGTTTTGGCGCTGTGGAATGTGGCTCGGTGACGCCCAAGGCCCAGTCCGGCAATCCCAAGCCGCGCCTGTTCCGCCTCAGCGAAGACGAAGCCGTCATCAACCGCATGGGCTTCAATAATGACGGTCTGGAGCCGTTTGCCGCCCGCCTGAAGGATCGCCCGCGCACGGTGCCGATCGGGGCCAATCTGGGAGCCAACAAGGATACCGAGGACAAGGCCGCCGACTATGTGGCGGGCCTACAGCGTCTGGCGGGTCTGGCCGATTATTTCACCATCAACATCTCCTCGCCCAACACACCGGGCCTTCGCGCCCTGCAAGGCCGCGAGGCGCTGGATGACCTGCTGGGCCGCATCAATGCCGCCCGCCCGTCGGATGGTGCGCCGGTCTTCCTGAAGATCGCCCCCGATCTGGTCGGCGAAGAGATCGGCATGATTGTCGAGGCGTCTCTGGCCCACAAGATCGACGCCCTGATCGTTTCCAACACCACGCTGGAACGCCCCGCCCATCTGAAATCGGCCTTCAAGGGCGAGACGGGTGGTCTGTCGGGTGCGCCGGTCAAACCCTTTGCCCGCCGCGCCCTGCAAGCGGCTGCCGAGGCCTCGCAAGGCCGTCTGCCCCTGATCGCCGTCGGCGGTATCGATAGCGGTGCCGAGGCCTATGAGCGTATCCGCATGGGCGCATCCGCCATTCAGGTCTATTCGGCCCTTGTCTTCAAAGGCCCGCGTCTGGTCGCGGATATCAAGCGTGACCTGCTGGCTCGTCTGCGTGCGGACGGTTTTAACACGCTGAACGACGCAATATCGACGTTCCGTTGACAGTCCATTAGGGCTCGCCGCACATAATCGCGTTCATAATGCCACCCAAGGTGGTAAAAAACGTCAACGCGCGTGGGGAAATCAATGGCCGAGGCCGTGCAATCAGCGCAAGCGCACGCGACTGGCTGGGCGACAGCGATGGCTGCACGCCACAGAACGGTGACGCACCGCATTGCCGCGGCAGTGGCTTCGGCTGTGGTCATGGCCCCGATTATCGGCGTCACCACCATTCTGGCCTGGGTCTGCTGCTACATGTTCATCATCGGGCTGGAGCGGATCGTGGTCCGCGTTTCCAGCGCCACTGACGAATATGGCCCGCGCGGTCTGCAAGGTTTTCTGTACGACGCCATCCTGTTCACCTCGGTCCTCACCTTTGCGTGGATCGTCATGCCGCTGTGGTTTGTAGCGGGCATTTATGGCGGTCTGTGCGCCTGCATCTATCTGGGCGCAGGCATGGTCCAGTCGATCATCAACGGTGCCGGATCGCTACGCATCACGATCATCACCACCATCCCCACGGCTCTGGCCATCCTAGCCACGCCGCTGATGCTGCAACAGACAGGGGCGGCGACCAACGAGATCGTGGCCATTACCATGGCCTGTCTGGTGTTTCTGGGCATCTGTCTGGGGGCGGCCCAGCGCCTGTACACGTCCGACCGCAACCAGCGCATCGCCTATGCACTGGCCGAAAGCAAACGTGCCGAGGCCGAGGCCGCTGTCGCCGCACGCACGGCCTTCCTGTCCACCATTGCCCATGATCTGCGCACCCCGATCACCGCCATCATGACCGGCGCCGACACGCTTCGGGACAAGACCCTGCCGCAGGCCCGCGAAGAGCTGGCCATGATCGGTGATGCGGGCCGGATGATGAACAGCCTGCTCAACGACCTGCTGGATCAGGCGCGCATCGATGCCGGTCGCCTGACCCTGAACGAACAGGCGTTTGACCTGCGCCGCATGATCGCCCAGACCGCCCGCCTGTGGCAGGACCCGATCCGCGCCAAGGGTCTTAAACTGCATCTGGATATTCCAAACGACCTGCCCGTCGCCCTGTTGGGGGACGAGGTGCGGCTGCGTCAGGTGCTAAACAACCTGATGTCCAATGCGCTGAAATTCACCTCCACAGGCGCCATCACCCTGCGCTGCCGTTCGTGGGTGGACGATGCCGACAACCACGCCCTGACTCTGGAAATCGAGGACACCGGACGCGGTATGCTGGACAGCCAGATCGCCCGTCTGTTTACCCCGTTCGAGCAGACCTCGAACGATATTGTGACCCAGCATGGCGGCTCGGGTCTGGGTCTGTCGATCTGTCGTGACCTCGTGCGCCTGATGGACGGTCGCCTGACCACCCGCAGCCAGTTGGACAAGGGCAGCATCTTTACCGTGGCCCTGACCCTTTACCCTGCCGAGGCCAGCGCCATCGGCAACGTCCCTGCGGCGCTGAACCAGCCCTATATTCCGGCGGTGATCGCCCCCGCCGATACCGGGTTTGACGATCTGTCGGCCTCTGTCCCCGCCACGGTTGCCGAACAGGCCACCGCCTTTATCCCTGCCCCCGAGGCCTCTGTCTCCGATGCCACAGATAGCGAAGAGATCGACGAGGCCCCGTTGCGGATTCTCATCGTGGACGACCACGAGATCAACCGCCGTGCGATCCAGTTGATCCTGCAAGGCTTTGACTGCGATATCTCCATGGCCACCGACGGACGCTCGGCGCTGGAGATTGCCGACCATTCGGCCTTTGACGTCATCTTTATGGATGTGCGTATGCCCGAACTGGACGGCCGCGAGACGACGCGCCGCCTGCGCAAGAGCGGCGGTCCCAATGCGACAACCCCCGTCATTGCCGTCACCGCCGACAATGCGCCCGAGGACCAACTGGCCTGTGCGGCGGCGGGCATGACCGCCTATCTGGCCAAGCCCCTGACACCGGCCAGCCTGATTGCCGTCCTGCAGTCCACGCTGGAACAACAGGCAATGACCGCAAGCGGCACCCAAAACGCCGCCTGAGCCAAAAATACGCGGCACAAACAAAAAGAGCGCCCCGAACAGGGCGCTCTTTTCACATCCGCGAAGGGCTGTGTTTACAGCTGTTCGATCAGGAACTCGGCGGCCGAAACCTTGAACTCGCCGCCTTGCTCGACATTCAGCTTCTCGACCACGCCGTCCTTGACCAGCATGGAATAGCGCTGCGAGCGCACACCCATGCCAAAGCCCGAAGCGTCCAGCTCCAGACCCAGCGACTTGGTGAAGGCACCATTGCCGTCGGCCAGCATGACGATGTCGTCATTGCCGTTCAGGCCATTGGCCTCGGCCCATGCGCCCATAACAAAGGCGTCGTTCACCGACACACAGGCCACGGCATCCACGCCCTTGTCGGTCAGGGCCGACAGGTTGTCTTTATAGCCCGGCAGATGGCGCGCCGAGCAGGTCGGGGTAAAGGCACCCGGAACAGCAAACAGGGCCACGGTACGGCCCTTGAAGAAGTCCTGCGTCGACACCGGACGCGGCCCTTCGGCCGTCATTTGGGTCAGGTTGGCCTCGGGCAGGCGCTCGCCGGTCTTGATGGTCATGGGGTTTCCTCCAGACACCGCAGCCGGCACATCCGGATAACGGTTCGCCCTGAACATAGTGCAGTCCCCACCCGCGCCAAGTCCGCACCCCCGAAAAACCCGCGCATAGCTTTGTTTATTCTGTGAAGGCTTCGCCCCTTGCGCACGGCGCATACGCACCCGACTATACAAACTATGAGCGCGGCCCCCACCTCCGACCTGCATGCAACCGAATGGCCCTCTCTGGCAGGGCGTATTCTGGTCGCCATGCCGGGCATTGATGACGAACGTTTCGAGTATGCCGTCATTCTGGTCTGCACCCATGAAGGCGATCATGCCATGGGCCTGCGCCTCGATCTTCCGGCCCCCGGTGTCGATCTGGCCTATGTGCTTGAGGCGCTGAACGTGAACCATCACGGGGCCACGGGCCGTCCGGTGCTGCTGGGCGGGCCGGTCGAGCCGGAACGCGGCTTTGTGCTGCACACCGATGACTGGTTCAGCGACGAGACCAGCTTGAGAATCCATGGCGGCATGGCCGTTACCGGCACCCGCGATGCCCTGTCCGCTATGGGCGAGATCACCGGCCCGGCTCGCTCGGCACTGGTGCTGGGCTATGCCGGATGGGACGAGGGCCAGCTCGAAGAAGAACTCAGCGAGAATGTCTGGCTGACACTCGATGCCGATGCCGATCTGATCTTTGACGAAGACTATGCCGGTAAATGGAGCCGCGCCCTTGCCCTGCTGGGCGTGGACGCCGCCAATCTGTCATCGCACGGCGGCAACGCCTGATCGTTGATTAATTCAGCTTCTGGCCTTGATCGGCGCGGCCCCGTCGGCCAGCGATTCATTGAGATAGACCTCGGCCTCCTGCGCCGGTAGCGCCGGTGCATAGCCAAAGCCCTGACCATAGTGGCAGCCGTCCTTGACCAGCAGATAGGCCAGACCGGCATTCTCCACGCCCTCGGCCACCACTTCCAGTGACAGGTCGCGCCCCAGATTCACAATCGAGCGCACGATCTTGGCCGAGCCCTCGTCCTTGTCCATCGTCAGAACGAAATAACGGTCGATCTTGAGCGTATCGAACGGCAGTCGCGCCAGATAGGACAGCGACGAGAAGCCGGTGCCGAAATCGTCCAGAGCCAGCGACGCCCCGACCTCGCGCAGCGAGGCCAGAATATCGGCGGCCTTGGCCGGATCGCGCATGATGTCGCTCTCGGTCACTTCCAGCTTGAGCGCCCCCTTGGGCAGGCCGGTCGTGGCGATGATTTCGGAAACATCGTCCACCAGATGCGGGCGTTCGATCTCGCCCACCGACAGGTTCACGCTGCAGAACAGGGCCCCTGCCGACGGATGGCGTGCCAGCCATTCGGCCAGTTGGCGTGCGGCCTGGCGCATCATCACCAGACCCAGCTCGCCCATCAGGCCCATTTCCTGCGCCAGTGACAGGAACTCGTCCGGTGCCACCAGTCCGCGCACAGGGTGACGCCAGCGCGCCAAGGCCTCGAAACCGGCCACCGCCCCCGTCGAGAGGTTCACAATCGGCTGGAAGAAGGGTTCGATCTCGCCACGGCTGAAGGCGTTACGCAGCTCGCTTTCCAGCGCCAGCCGCGACAGGCTGTCATTTTCCAGCGCACGACCATAGGCCGCTGCCCCGCCGCGCCCTGCCGCCTTGGCCCGTTCCAGCGCCAGAGATGCCCGACGCAGCAACTCGCCTGCCGCCGCCGCATCCTGCCCGCCCTCGGCGGTCACCGCGCCAATGGCCACGGTCGGATAGATGTCATAGCCCGCCACCGAGAGCGGCAGTTCCAGCGCCTCGCGCACCCGCTCGGCTGTGGCATTGCCCGCCAGACGGTCGCGGGCCACAAACACGGCAAACTCGTCCTCGCCCACCCGCGCCGGTGCCGCCTCTACGGGGAAGGCCGCCGACAGCCGCGAGCCCAGTGTCGATAACAAAAGGTCGGCCCGTTCCGGCCCCAGCGCCTCGTTCAGGCGTTTCAGGCGGTCCAGATCGGCGACCACCATTTCGTAATCGCCCGGCACTTTCAGAATTTCGGTCACGCGGCCCAGAAAACTGTGACGGTCCAGAAGCTGGGTCAGGCTGCAACGGGACGATGTGGTCATGTGCCGCTCCAGCGTCACAATACCTGCCGCCCTCAGCCCGTCCTCCAGCCACACACCGCGCCACAGGCACATATCGCCGCCGCGCATACGCAGGCGTACCGAAATCTCGGCCCCCTCCTCGCGCGGCTTCAGGAAACGCTCGGCCAGTGCCCTGTCCTGCGGCAAGGTCATGGCCACAAAGGTCGAGGCCGAACATTCCGGCGCGACCGGTCCCAGTCCCAGAGACGGGGTGGCCCCGCTAAAGGTGATGCTGTCCTGCGAGGGTGTCCACGCCCATAGCGCCGTATCCGCGGCAGCCAGAGCTTCCAGCGCCATCGTCGGGTCCCATCGTGCAGATCGGGTGCCTGAACCGGATATGGATCCGGTCAGCGATCGGGTGCGGTTGGTCAAAATGGCCTCACAGGGTGCTCTCCGGCAGACCCCGCCCCCCAAGGTCGGACTCCAGAACGGCAAACAACAGATGGTCTGCCCACACCCCGTTAATTTTCAAATAAGCCTTGGCCGTTCCTTCGTGACGGAAGCCCGCCTTTTCCAGAACCCGTTTCGATGCATGGTTGTGTGGCACACACGCCGCCTCGACGCGATGCAACATCAGGTTGTCGAACGCAAAGTCCAGCAGGGTCTCTACCGCCGCCGTTCCGCGCCCCTCGCCTGCATAGGGACGACCGATCCAGTAGCCCAGCGTCCCTGTCTCGGCCACGCCGCGACGGATATTGGACAGGGTGATCGCGCCGGTCAGGGCACCCGTCGCCTCGTCGATGACAAAAAAGGGATAGGCGGTGCCCAGTTCCATTTCGCGGTCATAGATGGACAGGCGGCGCTTGAAGGCGGCACGGCTCAGATCATCCTCGCCCCATGCCGGCTCCCACGGTTGCAGATAGTCGCGCGATGCCTCGCGCAGGTCTGCCCACGGGTGGTAATCCAGCGCACGCGGGGCACGCAGGATCACACCCGGTCCATGCAGGACCGGCCCGCTATTTCCCGATTTCCAGTCAAACAGGGCCATCGGCACCCATTTACGCCCTTATGCCGCTGTCGCGAAAGGGCGCAGTCTCAACTTGAGTGCGACTTGATTGTGGATGCAAAGGCTTTTGCCGCCTTGATCGCCGATTTCGGCCCCAGAACAGCCGAGGCCGTGCGACCGTCTTCCAGCAGCTCTTTGCCGAAACGCAGCATATCGGCGGCGGTTACCGCCTCCAGCGAATCAACCAGGGTTTCCGACGCCACGGGGGCCCCGTAAACTAGCGCCTGCGTGGCATGGCGGGCCGAGCGGTTGGCCGCGCTTTCATCGGCCATCCATAGCCCTGCGGCCATCACCGCCTTGGCCCGTTGCAGTTCGGCCTCGGTCGGACCGCCTGTGGCCAGTTCCACCACCTGTTCGGCACAGACCTGCGCCAGTTCCTGCGAACGCTCGGCGGCAGCCCCCGCATAGATGCCGATCAGACCGATATCGTCATACGGTTCCATATAGGCGTCGATGGCATAGGCCAGACCGCGTTCCTCGCGGGCCGACTGGAACAGGCGCGATGCCATGCCCCCGCCCAGTATCTCGGTAAACAGACGCGCCACCGGCATGTCCGCCGATTTCGCATCGGGCCCGACCATCTGGAACACCAGATTGGCCTGTTCGATCTTGCGGGCCATGCGGGCCTCGCCGCCGATAAACTCGGCAGGCACCACTTCGGGCGCGGGACTGGCCACGGCAGAGCCGAACCATTGCTCGGCCAGTTTCAGGAACTCGTCCTCGTCCACACCGCCAGAGATCGACACCACCATGCGGTCCGGCGAATAGAGTGCCGCCCGCCATTGAGAAATCATCTCGCGCGTGACCGGCTTCAGGCTCTCGACCGAACCCAGAATAGGCCGCCCCAGCGACTGGTCGAAAAAGGCCGTGGCCTGCGCCATTTCGAAAACATGGTCGTCGGGCGTATCGAAAGCTTCGGCGATTTCCTGCGCCACCACATCTTTTTCGCGCTCGATCTCGACCGGATCCAGCGTCGGACGCAGGACCAGATCGGACAGCACCTGCATCGACAGGCCCAGCGCCCCGTCCACACCGCGCACATCGAAACTGGTGCGCTCATAGCCGGTGGCGGCATTGATCGAGCCACCTGTCGCCTCGATCCGCTCGACAATCTCGCGTGCGCCCATATCGCCCGCGCCCTTGAACACCAGATGCTCCAGGAAGTGCGACCAGCCCGACTGGGCCTCGCTTTCCAAGCGCGCTCCGCCTGCGACGGCAACATTCAGGGCAAAGGTGCGACGACCGTCCAGCGGGTCGCAGATCAGTCTTACGCCGTTGGATAGCGTGTGCAGGCGAACAGTCAGGGGGTATTTCCTTACAGATCGGCCGGTCGCGTCAGGCGACGGCGCAGCAGACCTATATAGACCCCGATCAGGACAAGGGCGAGGCCGAACCATGTCGCGGCATATCCGGCGTGGTTATTGCTGAAGGCGGCAGGCGGCACCGACGGGTGCAGACCCTCTACCTCGGGGTTGATCGGAGTGGCGGCATAGACCAGCCAGCTTGAGACCGGCCCCGTCACGCCCAGCGCCTTGGCCATGGCCTGATTGTCGCGGCCATAGAACAGACGCCCTTCCGCCGGCGGGGTCATGCCCGACCGTTTGCTGACACTGCGGACCACGCCGGTAAAGGCCAGCGGCATGGCGGCATCCTCGCGCTCGACCGGACGCGCCTCGAAACCTTCGGCAATAAAGCCGCGATCTACCATCACCGTGCTGCCGTCCGATTGCGGACAGGCCGACACCAGACGATAGCCCGGCTGGCCCTCTTCAATCGAGCGCAGTGTCACGAACGGGGCGGTGTTCAGCCCGCGACAGACCATCAGTACCTTGCGGAACTCGGGCGCACCGGAGGCCAGCACCTCGTCGAGCGAGGCCGGAGCCATCTGCTCGGAGCGGGCCGACGCCGCCAGCAAGCCTTCCTTCCAGTGCAGACGCTGGACCTGCCACACGCCAAGCGCAATCAGCACAGCCAGCATGGCCACGGTCAAAACGGTCAGCACCACAGGAAAGCGTTTCTGGCTCATCACAGCCCCCTTCAATCGTCCGCGCGGCATCGCAACAGGTTCAGCGCCGTCATCAACCCCTTTCCCGGTCGCATCAAGCCCACAGCCACCACAATCACCAGCGGCAGCCAGAAAACCAGATTGACCCACAGGGGGGGCCGATAGGCCAGATTGAACGCCACCGCCGACATGCCCACCGTTATGCCGGTGATCTGCATGATGAAGGTGGCCGCACCGTCGCCCGTCTCGACCTTGCCCAGCGCAAAACCGCAGGCCTCGCACGTCTCGCTCACCTTGAGCCAGCCTGCGAACAATGCGCCCTGCCCGCATTCGGGGCACCGCCCGCGCACGCCCGCCCAGACCGCCTCACGCCCTCGCAGTTTGGGACCACGCAGTTTCTGGTTGTTGTCCATCCGGCCTATCCAACAAAAAACGGCGCGGAACCGAAGCTCCGCGCCGTCTTGAACTATCAGACTTCAGGTCTGCCTATCAGCCGTAAACGACGTACATGAAGGCAAACAGGAACAGCCAGACCACGTCCACGAAGTGCCAGTACCAAGCGGCCGCTTCGAAGCCGAAATGCTTCTCCGGCGACATCTGGCCCAGATACAGGCGCAGCAGGCAGACGGCGAGGAAGATGGTGCCGACGGCAACGTGGAAGCCGTGGAAGCCGGTGATGAGGAAGAACATCGAACCGTACAGGCCCGAATTCATCGCCGCTTCGTTGAAGAACAGCTTGCTGTGGATGATGTGGTAATATTCGTAAGCCTGCACGCCCGAGAAGATCAGGCCCAGAATCACCGTGATCCACAGGGCCAGCTTGGCGCCGTCACGGTCGTTCTTGATGATGGCATGGTGCGCCCAGGTCACGGTCGTACCCGACAGCAGCAGGATCACCGTGTTCAGCAGTGGCAGGGACCACGGGTCCAGCAGCTCGACACCCTTGGGCGGCCAGGTTGCCCAAGCGGCACCGGTCTCGGCCCAGTTGCCGATTTCCGGCGTCAGGGTGCGGGCTTCGTTGAAGATGGCCATGTCGAAGAACATCCAGAAGAAGCTGACGAACAGCATCACTTCCGAAGCGATGAACATGATCATGCCATAACGCAGACCGATTTGGACGACCGGCGTGTGGTCACCCTTTTGGCTTTCACGGATGACATCGCGCCACCAGCCGAACATGCAGAAAAGAACACCGGCCAGACCGGCAAAGAACATCCATTTGGTGCCTTCCGGCAGGCCAAACATGCCCTTCATCCAAACCACAGCACCCGTCAGCATGACCACGACGGTCAGGGACGTGAGCAGCGGCCAGGGGCTGGGATCAACCAGATGGTAGTCGTGTTGTGGTTTCGCGTGGGCCATTCCAGGGTCTCTGAATTAAGGCAAGAGTCGAGTTATGTGAGGCTATAGCGTTGCCGAATGGCGTTTGCCAATGCCTATTGGGCGGAAACCTCGGGATCAAACCCTTTGGTTGGGTAAAAGGTATAACTCAGGGTTATTTCTTTCACGCCGCGCCCCTCACGATCGGTTGCCAGTTCGGGTGCTACGAAATACTGAATCGGGAAGATCATCTCCGCACCCGGAGCGATTTCCTGTCCTTCAAAACAGAAACATTGCAGTTTCTGGAAATAGGGACCGGCTTTGAGTGGCACCACATTATAGGCTGCGGTGGCATGAAGCGTTTCATTCGAGGTGTTCTTGACCTTGAAATAGGCCATGCCGGTTTCACCGATCCGCACACGCTGGCTCACCTGCTCGGCCTCGAAGGTCATGGGCAGGTTACGCACATTGGTGTCGAAATGGATCATCACAGTCTGGTCAAGCACGGTATCGGGTGCCTTTTCGGCCAGCATCACCGTGCCGCCAAATCCGGTCACCTGACAGAACAGGCGGTATAGCGGCACTGCGGCAAAGGCCGCGCCGACCATGGCCATCACGCCAAAAACACACAGGATGGCGACAAGGTTCTTGCGCCCCTGCGTTTTCGCAGCGCCCTGATCGACCATTTAGTTCGCCTCCGGGACCACGACACCGGCGGCAATGTTTTGCGCGGTGTCCTGAGCCTTGCGCGCCTCGTTATTGGCATGCATGCGCGAAACGGTGATGGCATAGACCGTCGCGATGAACAAAAGCAGGCCAAAGGCGATGGCGATGTTGCGGCGCTTGCGGGCCTTCACCTGCTCGTCCGTCAGTTTGATGAACTCGGGCTGGCTCATGGGCATCAGACTCCAATGATCGGCAGTTGCTCGACCAGCAGGGCCGAGAACAACGCCATCAGATACAGGATGGAAAAAGCAAACAGATTGCGGGCCGGTTTGGCCTCGAGGCGCACATCATACAATGCGGCTTCTCGTCCTATGGCGTCCGCCTTGTCCGGCTGGTCGCCTGCACGCGAGCGCCACAGGCGCAGCGCCAGATACAGGAAGAACAGGCCGCCGGTGATCGACACCACGCCATAGATCACGCCGCCCACGCCCACAAAGGTCGGCGCAATCGCGACCGGCACAAAGATCAGGGTGTAGAGCAGGATCTGCAGACGGGTGGACTTGGCCCCACGCGCGACCGGCATCATCGGAATACCGGCCTTGGCATAGTCACCGGCCGAATACAGGGCCAGTGCCCACGAATGCGGCGGAGTCCACAGGAAGATAATCAGGAACAGCAGCCAGGCCTGCCACGGCGCATCGCCGGTTGCCGCCGCCCAGCCGATGACCGGCGGGAAGGCGCCTGCAGCACCGCCAATGACGATGTTCTGCGGCGTGCGGCGCTTGAGCAGCAGCGTATAGAAGCCTGCATAATAGACGATGGTCATGGCCAGCAGGCCACCGGCCAGCCAGTTGGTCGTCATGCCCAGCAGCATGACCGAAAACACCGACAGGATGACACCAAAGCTCATGGCGTCATTCTTGCGGACGCGCCCCGCCGCCACAGGGCGGCCGCGCGTGCGACGCATCAGAGCGTCTGTCTCGCCCTCCAGTGCCATGTTGAGGGCACCGGCAGCACCGGCCCCCACGGCGATACAGATCACCGCCACCACGGCGTTCAGCAGGGGCATGTTGCCCTGGGCCGCAATCATGCCTGTCACAGCCGTAAATACGACCAGAGACATGACGCGGGGTTTCAGCAACTGGAAGAAGTCTTCCGGCTGGGCGGTCGTTACGATGGGAGCTTGGCGTTCGGTCATATTCATAAAAGGCGAAGGCCGCCCCTTCGGAAATCGAAAGGGCGGCCTCTCCATTGTTATCCCTTGGAGAGGGATATTAGTGGTGATCGTCCGCTTTAACCACCGGCAGTTCATTGAACTGGTGGTAGGGCGGCGGCGAGGACAGGGTCCACTCCAGCGTGGTTGCACCTTCGCCCCACGGATTGGCTTCTGCCGGACGACGACGGATAGCGGCTTCGATCAGCATGATCAGGAAGACGCCGACGCCGACGATGGTGATCAGATAGCCCACCGACGAAACGTGGTTCCACAGGGTGTAGGCTTCCGGATAGTCGATATAACGACGCGGCATGCCTTGCAGACCCAGGAAGTGCTGCGGGAAGAAGATCACGTTCACACCGATGAACATGATCCAGAAGTGCAACTGGCCCAGGAACTCGTTGTACTTCACGCCGAACATCTTCTCGAACCAGTAGTAGAAACCGGCGAAGATCGAGAAGACGGCACCCAGCGACAGCACATAGTGGAAGTGGGCGACGACGTAGTAGGTGTCGTGCAGCGAGTAGTCCATGCCGGCGTTCGACAGAACCACACCCGTCACACCACCGACGGTGAACAGGAAGATGAAGCCCATCGCCCACAGCATCGGGGTTTTGAAGGTCAGCGAGCCGCCCCACATGGTGGCGATCCACGAGAAGATCTTAACACCCGTTGGCACCGCAATAATCATGGTCGCAGCCACGAAATAGGTACGCAGCTCGATCGACATACCGACCGTGTACATGTGGTGAGCCCACACGATGAAGCCGATGAAGCCGATGGCGACCATAGCATAGGCCATGGCGAGGTAGCCGAAGATCGGCTTCTTCGAGAAGGTCGAGACGATGTGCGAGATCATGCCGAAGCCCGGCAGGATCATGATGTAAACTTCAGGGTGACCGAAGAACCAGAACAGGTGCTGGTACATGACCGGATCACCGCCACCGGCCGGATCGAAGAACGAGGTGCCGAAGTTACGGTCGGTCAGCAGCATGGTGATGGCGCCGGCCAGAACCGGCAGCGACAGCAGCAGCAGGAAGGCCGTGATCAACACGCCCCACGCAAACAGCGGCATGCGGTGCAGGGTCATGCCCGGTGCGCGCATGTTGAAGATGGTGGTGATGAAGTTGATCGAACCGAGGATCGACGAGGCACCGGCAATGTGCAGCGAGAAGATCGCCATATCGAACGACGGACCGGTGTGGCCCATGGTCGATAGCGGCGGATAGGCTGTCCAGCCCCCGCCAAAGCCGCGTCCCGGACCACCGTCCACGAACATCGAGATGCACAGCATGATAAAGGCGGCAACCAGCATCCAGAACGAGATGTTGTTCAGACGCGGGAAGGCCATATCCGGCGCACCGATCATGATCGGCGTGAAGTAGTTGGCAAAGCCGCCCATCGTGGCCGGCATGACCACGAAGAAGACCATGATCAGGGCGTGGGCCGTGACCGTAACGTTAAAGCCGTGCTTGGAAGCCTCGACGATCCCCAATTGCTGGATGATCGTGCCTTCCTTGAACAGCTGGATACCCGGCTCGGCCAGTTCCCAGCGGATCAGGCCCGACAGAGCGCCACCCACCAGACCGGTGAAGATAGCGAAGATAAGGTACAGGACGCCGATGTCTTTGTGGTTGGTCGAGAAGAACCAACGGGTAAAGAACCCCGGCACGTGATTGTCAGTTGCGCTAGCGCTAGCCATTTTAGATCTGCTCTCGCTCTATTACTGGGCTGCCGGCGCGACAGGCGCGCTGGCAGGAGCCGCGGGAGCGGCAGCGGTCGGGGTGGCAGCAGCGTCAGCCGGCGCCGCAGCAGCTTCGGTCACAGCGGCCGGAGCAGCGGCAGCAGCCGCATCTTCGGCAACCGGCATCGAGCCGCCCTTGGTGGCCAGCCAGGCTTCAAACTCGGCCTGGGTCACAACATTGACCTGAAGCGGCATGAAGGCGTGGTCGACACCGCACAGTTCCGAGCACTGGCCATAATAGGTGCCGGTCTTCTCGGCATTGAACCAGGTGTGGTTGGTACGGCCCGGAATGGCGTCGATCTTGATGCCGAAGGCCGGCAGGGCCACGGCGTGGATCACGTCCGAAGCGGTGATCAGCAGTTCGACAGTTGCGCCCACCGGCACCACCATCGGCTCGTCAGCGGCCAGACGGTAGAGTTGCTTGGTGGTCTTGTCTTCCGGCAGCATGTTCGAGATGTATTCCGGCACCTTGTGGTCCGGATACTCGTAGGCCCAGTTCCACTGGTTGCCGGTGATCTTAATGCGAACGTCCGGTTCCGGCATGTTCTCGTAGGCGAACAGCAGGCGGAACGAGAAGAAGGCGATCACAAACAGGATCAGGATCGGCACAATCGTCCAGATCACTTCGATCGTCGTATTGTGGCTCCACTTGGCTGCGATCGGGTTTGCACGCTTGTTATAGCGCACCACGATCCACAGCAGCAGTGCCAGAACCAGAACGCTGATACCGATACACATCGGCAGCAGCACATAGTTATGGAAGAAGGTGACTTCGTGCTTCAGCGGAGACGCGCTCTGCTGAAGGCCGATCGCCCCCGGGGTCGGCTGCCCCAAAAGTGCTTGCGCCCAAGTCGGCGAAGCGACGAATGCGCCAAGCGCAGCCGTGGCGATCCCCGCCCCCAACCGCGTTATCGCTCGCGTGCCCATCCCCATTCGAGAAGTCCTCATAATTCGTTCTGCAGCAGACATTTGCGATCCAGTCGCAAACGCGCTGCAGCCCACAAAAACCGCAGCGTTTGAGGGGTCGTTATCGGATGAATAGCCTCGGGGCAAGCGGTCAGGCCGTTTCCACCGCACAAGGATTGGGGAAATGCCGGATTAAAAGGTGTTCATGTTTAAATAGGTACCTTGCGTGGCAAGATACCTTGCGATACCCCTTTGATCAGCAACCGAGGGAAACCAATGCCCGAAACCATCGACATCCAACTGAAGAAAGGCGTTCTGGGCTTGTGCGTACTTGCCCTGCTGGCCCGCACAGACAGCTACGCCTACGAAATCGCCTCGCAACTGTCCGATGCCATCGGCATGGGTGAAGGCACGATTTATCCGCTGATGCGCCGCATGCAGACGGACGGACTGGTGGAAACCTATCTGGTCGAATCATCCAGCGGCCCTTCGCGCAAATATTACCGCCTGACCCCGCGCGGCCATGAGGCCCTCAAGGCACAGGGCGCAGAATGGGAAGCTTTTGCCCGTTCCGTGGACCAGCTTCTGACCGAGGCCGCCACGCACGACACCATCAACGCCGGCGCACCGGACGCCGTACTGGCCCTGACCGCCAAGACCGGCGACGTATCTGACAAGGGAGCTGAATAATGAACCGCAACGAGTTCCTCGCCCGCCTTCGCAAAGGCCTTGTCGGCCTGACGCAAGCCGCCGCCGATGACATCATCGCCGACTACGAGGCGCATTTCGACGAAGGCCGCGCCGCCGGTCGCAGCGAAGAAGATGTCGCCACGGCACTGGGTAATCCCGACCGCATCGCCCGCGAGCTGAAAGCCGAGGCGGGTGCACAGGCCTGGGCCCAGCAACCGACCGCCTCCAATGCCATGGGGGCCATCTTCGGCATTATCGGCCTCGGGGCCATCGACATCCTGATCCTGCTGCCGCTGGTGCTGCCGATCTTCGGCACCGTCATCGGCTTCCTGCTCGGCGGTGTCGGCGTCTTTATCGCCGGAGGCGCTGTCATGGTGGTCGGCCCGTTTGCCGGTCTGCCGGGCGGAGCTTTTGCCGCCATCCTTATGGGTATCGGCCTGATGGGCCTGGGCGTCTTCATGATCGGCCTGATGGCCATCCTGATCAAATGGATGATCGACGCCACCATCTGGTACGCCCGCCTGCACTACCGCGTCATCAAACCTGCGCTCGAACCGGCCAAGGCCTGATCGCGCCCTAACGAAAGAAGAGGACACCCATCATGATCCGCAATCTCCTCATCATTTCCGGTGCCGGTCTGGTTCTGGCCATCGTCGGTATCGGCGGCGCCTTTGCCGTCGGCGGTGCCGACCTGACCCGCCACAGCTGGAGCTGGGTCGTCAGTGAAAAGGACGACAATTTCCGCTTCGAGCGCGCCGGTCCGCAGCAGCCCGACATCCAGCGCACCATCGCCTGGACCGGCAGCGAGAGCCTAGCCATCGATATGCCTGTCACCGTCGTCTATGACGCCGCCAGCAGCGAAACCGGCATCTTCGTCTCCGGTCCCAAGGACTATGTCGATGCCGTCAAACTGGATGGCAACCGCCTGACGCTGGATGATAGCGACCTGCCCTCGCGCGGCTACATCCAGTGGACCGGTGCCGGTGTCTCCGGCTCCAGCGAGCGCGACCGTCTGACGGTCCGTATCAAGGGTGGCGCGGTCAAGAGCTTCACCCTGTCGGGCCAGACCGATCTGGAAGTGAACGGCTATAACCAGCCGTCGCTGGACCTGACGCTGGTGGGCAATGCCGATGCCGAGTTCAAAGGCACCACCCAGAGCCTCAAGATCGACGCCTCGGGCTATAACTCGGTCAAGCTGGACGAGCTTCTGACGCGCGATGCCACCATCCGTGTCAGCGGCGATGCCAGCGTGCGTACCTCGGCAGATGGCAAGGTCGAGATCGACGGCTCGGGTGATACCCGCGTCCGCCTGACCCGCCAGCCCGGCGAACTGCGCCAGAACCTGTCGGGTGAAGCCGAGGTCGTCACCAACTAGACCCGCTTTTAGCGACCGCCACCTCTCCCCCGCGCGGTCGTCCCAAAAGCGCCATAGCCCCCGTTTTCCGGTTCCTGCTGCCGGAAACGGGGGCTTTTCTTATGGCGGGGGCCCAGACCATGATGACGAACGCGGCTTTCATGCCTATCTAGCGGGCATGACCCAATCGGCTAATGCTCCTTCGCCCTCCCCCATTCTTGACGCCGCCGGTGTCGATGCGTCCGAGGCCCTGTCCATCCTGCGAACCGCGCTGGACGGCGCGGACGATGGCGAACTGTTCCTCGAAAAGACCGAGAGCGAAGCCCTGTTGTTCGATGACGGTCGTCTGAAGAACGCCAATTATGATGCCTCCGAAGGTTTCGGCCTGCGCGTGGTCGCCGGTGAAACCGCTGGCTTTGCCCACGCCAACGAAATCTCCGCCGCCGCCATCCGTCGTGCGGGTGACAGCGCCGCTCTGGCCAAGCGCGGTCATTCGGGCATTGTTGCCGATGCCCCTCTGGCCACCAACCAGCGCCTTTACGCCCCGATTGACCCGCTTCTGTCGCCGTCCTTCTCGGACAAGATCGCGCTTCTGGCCGAAATCGACGCCTTTGCCCGCGCGCGTGATCCGCATGTGGTGCAGGTGTCCGCCTCGATTGTCGGCGAGCGCCGCTCCATCGACATCCTGCGCGGTGATGGCCAGATCCTCAGCGACATCCGCCCGCTGGTACGCCTCAACGTCTCGGTGACCGTCGAAAAGAACGGTCGTCGTGAAACCGCATCGTCCGGTGCCGGTGGCCGCTCGCCCTTCGAGGAATGGATCAAGCCGGAACGCTGGCAGGCTCAAGTCGATGAATCGATCCGTCAGGCCATGGTCAATCTGGATGCCATCGACTGTCCCGCCGGTGAAATGGATGTGGTTATGGGCGCAGGCTGGCCGGGCGTGCTGCTGCACGAAGCCATCGGCCACGGCTTTGAGGGTGATTTCCACCGCAAGGGCTCGTCGGTCTTTACCGGCAAGATGGGCCAGCGCGTCGCTGCACCGGGCGTCACCATTGTCGATGACGGCTCGATTGCCGACCGTCGCGGCTCGCTGTCGTTTGATGACGAAGGCACACCGACCTCGCGCACCGTACTGATCGAGGACGGCATCATGGTCGGCCTGATGCATGACCGCCTGTCGGCCCGCCAGTTGGGGGCCAAGGCCACCGGCAATGGCCGCCGCCAGTCCTTCGCACACCAGCCCATGCCGCGCATGACCAACACCTTTATGGAGGCGGGCAAGGACAAGTTCGAAGACATGATCTCGTCCACCAAACGCGGCCTCTACGCCGCAAACTTCGGTGGCGGTCAGGTCGACATCACCAACGGCAAGTTCGTGTTCCAGTGCACCGAGGCCTACCTGATCGAGGACGGCAAGATCACCACGCCTGTTCGCGGTGCCACCCTGATCGGTGACGGGGCCACCGCCCTGACCAAGATCGAGATGATCGGCGACGACTTCGCCTTCGACCCCGGCGTCGGCACCTGCGGCAAGGCCGGCCAAGGCGTCCCCGTCGGCATCGGCCAGCCCAGCCTCAAAATGGGCGGCCTCACCGTCGGCGGCACCGCCGTCTAATCAGAAAGGTACGGTCGGCAGTTTTTCTTCAATCACTGCCGACCGTTACTCTTTAGGCACCTCTCGCCCGCCCACAAAAAGTCCACTTTAAAAGAACGCTAAACTTTAAGTTAAACTTAGCCGTTTTACTCACGAACAGTCCTCTTGGGTTGTTGTGAGTAAATTCCATGATCCCCCTACGCTCTACCTCGATTGTTTTTGGCTTAATGGCCACGATTGCGGGAGGAAGTGCCGCACACAGCGCAACCTCTACCGATGAATGGCGTGTCACTGTCAGTCCTTATGTCTGGGCCACGTCTCTGGATGGCAACATTACTCTGGCAGGACATAAGGCACCGGTCGATGTGCCGTTCTCGGATGCCTTCGACCAGCTGGAAAGCGTGGCCATGGGTGATGTTGAAGTTCGCAAGGGCCGCTGGGGCGGCTATGTCGACTACCAGTACGCCAAGACCGCAGAAGATGTGTCCCTGCTGGGAATGCCTGCCAATCTCGGCACCCGTACAACCACCGTATCCGGCGGCCTGCTATACCGCCTGATCGATGACCCCCTAGGCGGACGTACTGCCTTTGGCGACCTGCGCTCATTGCGTGTCGAACCTATTGTCGGGGCCCGCTGGAGCAAGGTGCAGGCCGATCTCGCCACACCGTTGGGGGCCACGCGCAAAGGCGCTGAATGGACCGATCTCATGCTTGGCCTGAGGGTCGAGGGTGATGTCACCGACCGCTGGACCTTGCGTGCTCAGGTCGATGCCGGTGGCCTTGGCGATAACGACCGCAACAGCGTCTCGTGGCAGGCGCTGGCCTCCTATCGCACCCCGCTGGGCGATGGGGCAGTCTCGGTCAATGCAGGATACCGCCTGCTCCAGCAGAACTATGAGCAGGATGATTTTACCGGCCAGCGCTTTGACTGGAAGGTATCGCGCCACGGTCCCGTTCTGGGCCTGTCACTCACCTACTGACCCACCAAAGGATACGACACATGCGTAATGGAATGAAGAAAGGCGCTCTTGCGCTCGCCGCCGTTCTCGCCTTGGCCGTTCCGGCTGCCGAGGCCTGCACCCGCCTTGTCTACCACGGTCATGACGGCGGCGTGATTACCGCCCGCTCCATGGACTGGAAAGACGAGATCATGACCAATCTCTGGATCTTTCCGCGCGGCATGGATCGCGATGGTGCCGGTGGCCCCAATTCCCTCAAATGGACTTCAAAATACGGCAGCGTCATTTCCAGCGGCTATGACATCTCCACCGTCGATGGCGTGAACGAAATGGGTCTGGTCGCCAACGTTCTTTGGTTGGTCGAGTCGGAATATCCAGCCTATGATCCGAACAAGCCCGCCCTCAGTATCGCCGCGTGGGCGCAATACGCCCTCGACAATTACGCTACCGTCGCCGAAGCCGTCGAAGCACTTCGCGGCGAACCGTTCGTTCTGGTCAGTGACAATGTGCCGGGCCAAAATCGCCTGACCACCCTGCACCTTTCACTGTCGGACTCTAATGGCGACAGTGCCATCTTCGAATATATCGACGGCAAGTTGGTGATCCACCATAACCGTGACTATCAGGTGATGACCAACTCACCGACGTTTGACCAGCAGCTCGCTCTGAACAGTTACTGGCAGGATATTGGCGGCACCGTCATGATGCCGGGCACCAATCGCGCCGCAGACCGCTTTGCGCGGGCCGCATTTTACGTCAATGCCATCCCCAAGTTCGAAGATCAGAACATGGCTTTAGCCAGTGTGTTCAGCGTGATCCGTAACGTATCGGTGCCGTTTGGCATTTCGACGCCGGACCAGCCGAACATCTCCTCGACCCGCTGGCGTACGGTCGTCGATCACAAGCGCAAGCTCTATTTCTTCGAGTCCGCTTTGACCCCGAACACCTTCTGGGTGGACCTGAAGAAAATTGACTTCTCCCCTAACGCGCCGGTCAAACGCCTCGAACTGGGTGAAAACCAGATCAATACACATTCTGGCGACACCACCGCAAAGTTCAGCAATGCACGGCCTTTTCCCTTCCAGGGACCACAATAGAGTCCTGTTGTCTTGGGCATTCAAGGCATCGTGCAAAGGCCACCCGACAGGGTGGCCTTTTAGCTGTCACTTCCAATCCGGCCCGTCGATCTCGAAACCGGCGGCGACCAGCATGTCCAGTACGCCGCCGTCTTCGCCAAGGGTGCGGACGGGTGCGATGGCCAGTGTCACGCCTTCATCGGCAATGGCGGTGGAGATGGCATTGACCCATTCGGCGCGGGCGCGCGGACGCACTTCGGGATCGCCCCACGGCCAGCAGACATCCATGGCCAGATCGACCGGCGAGGCCAGCACGCCCTTCACATCCAGACGGCTCCATGCGGTGGCACGGTCGGCCACAGCGGTCGGGCCGTATTCCGCCACCGACATGGCCGCATCCAGACAGGGGATGTGCGTCTGGGGCGGGGCCGAGATCAGCGTCTCCACCAGTTCATTGCCGCGCACCACGCCGATATGATGGGTTTTCACACCCGCCCGCCGCGCCGCGCGTTCGACCGCACGTTCAATACGCGGCGATCTGGAATCCTTCTCGCCGCCCTGATCCTTGATCAGTTCGATCGCCGTCATCAGGAAGCTGGTCCGCTGCCAGTTGTCATTGCGATCGCCCGCCATCAGCGTCGTCAGGCGCGCCATGTCTTCAGGCGACAGATAGTCCGCCGCCCGCGTGTTGTCGGGCAAAAAGGCAATGGTGCGCGAGCGCCAGATGACGCGCAAGATATCCGCAGGCGAGGCCCGCCCCTCTTGCGGGAACAGCACACGGTCGGAGCGCGACACCGCATCCTCCAGCGCCTGTGTCCGCCATTCGAAATCCTTGGGCACCTCGCGGATCATGCCCGCAAGGATCAGAACGCCCTCGTCACCGCGCCGCACGGTCCAGATCGGCAGGCCCGCCCGACGGGCCACCACGACAATCTCCTCGACCTGTGACGGCACCTCGTCCGCCCTGATTGCGGGATCGACACTATAGTCCTGCGTCACGGCCAAGGCCGTTACAGGCGACAAGGACAACAGGAGCGAAACAGCCAGACGGGCGAGGGAAGTTTTCATCAAACCATCTTATCTCAAACCAATATTCATAATCATTACAGTCGCGTAATCCTGTCTTCGATGTAACGCACCTGTCTGTCTTGTAACTGGAGATCGTACTCTAAAAGCCGCATTTGATGGTGCAACGAAGTTCAAGGAACATTAAGCGATGCGCCATCACCTGCTGACCGGTACTGCCCTGATTGCTGCCCTTATGGCCCCCGTGATGGCCACCCCGTCGCATGCCTTTGCCGACACCCCGCCCGCCTCGATGCCGCAAACCGGCGAGCATGGCGTGCTGATTTTCCAGCCGGATTTCTTTGCCAACTACCGCCCCAATACGGCGCTGGACATGGTCAATCGCGTTCCCGGTTTTTCGGTCAATGACGGTGACGGCGCACGCGGTTTTGAAGGCGCGGTCGGCAACGTCCTGATCAATGGCAGCCGCCCGGCCTCCAAGAACGATACCGGATCGAATGTTCTGGGCCGCACACTGGCCGCACAGGTCGAACGCATCGAGCTGATCCGTGGCGGCGCGCCCGGCATCGAGATGCAGGGCTATGCGGTTGTCGCCAACATCATCCTCAAAAACACCGCCAGCAGCGAACATATCGCCACCTTCAATGCCAACCTGTTCGAGGGCGGTCAGGACCTGTTCGGCGGCACCTACCAGTTCACCCGCCGCAAGGGCGACTATAGCTGGGGCGTCACCCTCGGCGACGGTATTTCCTCCAGCGACTCCAATGGCGCAGGCCCGCTGCAACGCGTTGATGCCAACGGCAATATTACCCGCGCCGAAGACTACTGGAACGACGGCTATGGCGGCGGCAACTCGATCCGCGGCAACTGGTCCGGTCCGGTCCTGGGTGGCAAGCTGGACCTGACGGCCCGCTATGGCATCAATGACTGGCACAATATCCACCTGCAGACCGCGCCCGATGTCCTGCGTGACAGCCGCTCGGACAATGAAGGTTCCAGCGGCGAGGTCGGTGCCGTCTTCACCCGACCGCTGACGACACGCACCAAGCTGGAAACCCGCCTGATCCACGAGTTCAGCGACTTTGACGATGTCGCCATCTCCAATACCCGCATCGACGGCGTTAGCGATCCTGAACAGCGCTTTGCCTCGAGTGGCAATGCGTCCGAGACCATCCTGCGTAGCCTTGTCCGGTTTGAGCGCAATGCCAGCATGGATTTCGAAGCGGGCGGCGAGGTCGCCTATAATATGCTGGAAACCGATCAGGCCTATTCGGTCGGCGGCACCAACATCCCCCTGCCCTCGGCCTCAGTAAAGGTCGAGGAAACGCGCGGCGAACTGTTCGGCAAGGGCACATGGCGCATCAATCCGAAATGGACGTTGGAGGGCGGCCTGCGCCTCGAAAACTCCACCATCAGCCAGTCGGGCGATGCCAATCAGGAGAAAAGCTTCTTCTTTGCCAAGCCGCGCCTTTTGCTGACCTGGAACCCCTATGACAAGAACCAGTTGCGCCTGCGTTTCGAGCGCGTGGTCGGCCAGTTGAACTTCGAGGACTTTGCCGCCTCGGCCAGCCTGTCCGAAGAAAACGTCATGGGCGGCAATGTGAACCTCAGCCCCGAACAGCGCTGGGTCAGCGAGATCACCTATGAAAAACGCTTCTGGGACGAAGGCGTGGTCAGCATCGGCCTGCGTCACGATGAAATCGTCGATGCCATCGACCTGATCCCGCTGGACGGCGGACTGGCCGCGGTCGGCAATATTGGCGAAGGCACGCTGGACCAGCTGAACCTGAACATCACCCTGCCCACCGACAAGATGGGTATCAGCGGCGGCCAGTTCGGTTTCCGCAACACCTGGAACAAGACCGAGGTCACCGACCCGACCACCGGCCAGAAACGCCCGATCTCGGGTATCCGCGCCTCGCAGGCGGTTGTCTCCTTCCAGCAGGACATCACATCGTGGAAGCTGCAATGGGGTGCTGCATGGATCCCGCGCCTTGGCCAGATGAACTACCAGCCGGACCAGACCTCGGGCTGGAAGGGCAGCGACTATTACGAGATGTGGGCCGAGTATAAGCCCGCCCCGACCCTGTCGATCCGCGCACAGGTCAATATCTGGGACGACTTCAATATCGAGCGCACCGTCTATGGCGACCGCGTCAACCGCCCGATCAGCTTTATCGAGCACCGCTTCGTTGATCCGCGCACCTTCTACCAGATCCGTCTGCGCAAGACGTTCTAGGCATCCCCAGACGGTGTTCCTGTCACACCGTCGGGCCGCCTGACACTTCCCGTCAGGTCACTAAAAAAGGCGGCACCTCCATTCGGAAGTGCCGCCTTCTTTTCGTCTAGCCTTGTTTTCGTCAGGCTGGGACCGAAAGGCTTAGCGGATACCCGCCATGCCCTTCTTCAGCAGCGGCGACAGCACCAGCAGCACCACACCGACCACAACACCGGTCATACCGATGGTGTTGTACATCGAGGTATAGCTTTCCAGCGCCTTGGCCGGATCGGTAACCACACCGGCAATCGTGTCGGTCGCGGTCGCCTTGGCGATCACACCGGCCACGATATGTGCCACCGACGAGGACAGGAACCATACGCCCATCATCATGCCGACCATGCGTGCCACCGACAGTTTGGTGATCATCGACAGGCCAACCGGCGACAGGCACAGCTCGCCCAGCGTGTGCAGCAGATAGGTCAGGAACAGGAACATCAACGGCACCTTGAAGGCGTCGTTAGCCTGGGTTGCCGCAGCCCATGCCAGCAGCAGGAAGCCTGCGCCCACCAGTGCCAGTGCCAGCGAGAATTTCACCGGCGTCGAAGGCTCTTTGTTGCGCTTGCCCAGCCAAACCCACAGGGCGGCGACCAGCGGACCACCCAGAACAATAATGCCTGGGTTGAACATCTGGGTGTAACCGGCATTGAACCAGTTCGGCATCTGGGTGGACTGGTCCGCAAACAGGGTCATGGACGAGCCAGCCTGTTCGAACAGGGCCCAGAACAGCACCGAGAAGAAGATCAGCACCTGTGCGACCAGCATACGCGAACGCTCTGCACCCTTCAGGGTGAAGACGGTCGTACCGACGACCAGTGCAAAGGTCACAGCGGCAACAGGGATCAGCACCGCTTCGATGATGCCGTGACGCTGCATCAGCATCCAGATCGGGAAGACCGAAACAATGGTGGCGATCCAGAAGAACGGCTCGACCGGAACACCAAGGATACGGCGACCCTTGATCGGCTGCGGCGGACCACCACGGCCTTCCAGCCACGACTGGCCCAGAAGGAAGGTCACCAGACCGATCAGCATGCCGATACCGGCCAGACCGAAGCCATAGGCCCAGCCGTAATTATAGCCCAGATACGAACAGGCTGCCGTGGCAAGGAACGAACCGAGGTTGATACCGACATAGAAGATGGTGAAACCACCATCACGGCGCGGATCGTTCTCTTCGTACAGTGCGCCCACAACCGTCGAGATATTGGCTTTCAGGAAGCCCACACCAACAATGATCAGCGACAGTGCAAAGAACAGCATCGGCTCGCCAAAGCCGAGGTCACGGGTGATCTCGGTGGTGTAGCCACCGGTCGGCACCGCGTTCGGGAAGCCGCTCTGGCCTTCAGCCAGCGGCTCGACGCGGGTCACGCCCTCGCCCGAGATCGTCACCTCGGCGCGTTCGCCTGCCTCGTTGACCACGAACATCTTGCGGTTCTGGTCACGACCGTCGACCTCGACCTGATAGGTCGTGCCGTCAACAATCATGCGTTCCTTGCCGCCTTCACCCTCGAAGGCCATGGCAAAGTGACCGGCCACCAGCATGACGGCACCGATGACCACGGCCTTGCGGGCCCCCAGATAACGGTCGGCAATCATGCCGCCCAGAACCGGCATCAGGTAAACCATCGCCGCATAGGCGGCGTAGATGCCCTGAGCCTCTTTCGGGCCGAACAGGAAGTGCTGGACGAGGTAAACCGTCAGCAGGGCGCGCATACCGTAATAGGAGAACCGCTCCCACATTTCGGTAAAGAAGAGCACCACCAGCCCCCGGGGATGCCCGAGGAAGGTCTTACGGGGCGCGGCGTCTAGGGCGCCCCCACTTTCCGTCGCTGACACGCGGAACTCCATGTCTGGCGCCCCCACCGGGCGCGAAAGCGGTCAGAAACAGCACGACACGCGCCGTGTAACAAGATGTTAACGTCGTTTTTCGCCGCTTAGGCGGCGTAAAACGGTCACAAAATCGTAGATTGCAAACAATCTTAACCGCCACCCTTTGTAGAGGTGCGTCACCTCGACACATGGTCAAGCTTGTGACAGGGTTAACGACCACTGTTGTGTAACAGAGTGACCGCCGTGGCAGTACGCCCGTTCGACCTTACCGATATCGATGGCGTCAACGCCCTCCACACAGATATTAACTGGCCCGCCCCCAGCACCGCATACTGGCACTGGCTCGCCTCCAATCCTGCCCGCGGCCCGTCCCCGATGGGCTGGGTGATCGATAATGACGGGCGCATCGACGGGTTTTTAGGCAATTTTCGCCAGACCTATTTTCGTGATTCCGTCACCTTCGACGCCGCCACCAGCCATTCCATTATTGTCTCGCCCCGCGCCAAGGGCTCGCTGCGTGAACTGATCCAGCCCTTTCTGGCCCAGCCCGATCTGTTTGCCGTCACCATCCTCAATGCCAATGACATCGGCTCGCCCATCTATCGGCACTACGGTTTGCAGCCCTTGGCATCGCCTGCCCATGACGTGAAACTGGCCTGGATATTGACCCCGCACAGCGTGCTGGTCGCCAAGGCCCTGCGTAGTGTGGCCATGCGGATGCCCGCCCTCTATCCGCTCTTGGGCGAAAGGTTTCTGCCCCGTCCACGCCCCCTATTTGATCCACGCCGCGTGGCATGGCCTGTTGGCGTGCGGGTCATCGAAGACCTGTCCGACAATGCCGCCTTCGGCACCTTCTGGCGGCAACTGAAAGAGGATGGCGCACTGGTGGCCGGGCGCAGCCCCGCCATACTGCGCTGGCGCCTCGCCATGCCGGACCTTACCGCACGGCCTCTGCTGCTGGGCTATTATGACGAACAGGGCCTGTGCGCCTATGCCATGGCACAGTTGTCCAAGTTCGGCCCCCTTGAGGTCGTCACGCTCGAAATCATCGACCTCGTCGCCATTGAGCGCGCGCCCGACACCGCCATTCCGACCCTGATACGGGCGCTGAAACTGGCGGCGCGCAAAATGCAGGCGGCCAAGCTGCGCCTGCCTCTGGTTTCGGCCAAGACCCATGCCGCGCTCGGATACAAGGCAGGCCTTGCCCATAATGAAGGCGGCTGGGGCCACGCCTTCGCCCACTTCAATGCGCCCGAGGCCGGTTTCAAAGACTGGCAACCGACCCCCTTCGAGGGCAGTTACAGCTTCACCCTGCGCCAGCCTCCAGCCCAATAGGCTGTTACGCGCTCAGAACCTGCGCTTGCCGCTGACGGTTTCCCAGAACAGACGAAAATCGCCCATCAGGCTCCACAGCGGATATTTGAACGTCGCGGGCCGGTTCTTCTCGAAGAAGAAATGCCCCACCCAGGCAAAGCCATAGCCCACCAGCGGCATGGCCAGCAGCCACCACGCATTGCGCGTCGCTAAAAAGGCGACAAAGGCGGCAATCACCAGTCCGGTCCCGACCACATGGATACGGCGGCACGTCCGGTTGGAATGCTCGTGAATATAATAGGGATAGAAGGCCCCGAACGAGGCGAACCGCCCTTCGGCTGGATGCATGCTCATAAACGCAAAATGCCTCCGGTTTTCACCGGAGGCAAATCACAGAACCGCGTTAGCAGTCTTTAGGTATTAGTCAAAGCGGCGGGGCTTCTTGAAGCCCGGCTTGCCACCGGCAGGCTTGCCCGCGAACGACTTGGCGCCGGCAGGTTTACCCTTGAAGCCCGATGGCTTGTTGTCGAAATCGCCACGCGGACGGAACGGCTTGGCACCACGGTCCGGACGGTCACCGCCCTCGGTGCGCGGCTTGAACTCGCTGCGTTCCTGCCATTCACCACGCGGACGCTCCGTGCGCTCGCCACGGTCATTGCCACCGAACGGCTTGCGGCCAAACGACGGACGACCACCTTCGCGACCACCAAAGTCACGGCCACCTTCTCTGGGACCGTTGCGGTGCCCACCCTTGAACATACCCGCTGCCGGAGCTTCCGAGCTGGTGATGTTCGCTTCCTGGGTGTTCATAGCGGCCAGCTTCTTGAACGCTTCAGCATGGCTGGTGGCGATTTCGAAACGGGTCTCTTCGGGGAAGGTCTTGATCGAACCGATCTGCGCCTTGGTGATACCACCGATGCGGCAGATCATCGGGATCAGCCATTTCGGATCGGCATTACGGTTGCGACCGATATCCATGCGGAACCAGGTGCACTCGTCCGACGACAGACGGTCGAACGGCGACGAGGACGGCTCATAGGCTTCACCTTCACGACGCGGCTTGCGCTGCGGGCCTTCGCCCGGATCGGTCAGGTTGGCCGGCGTCGGCAGGTTCTTGCGCAGCATGTTGACCACGGCTGCGGCCAGTTGTTCCGGCGTACGTTCCGAAACCATTTGCGCGATCAGGTCGGCATCGCTGGCCGCCGGTTCTTGCGTAAAGATCGGTGCAGCCAGAAGGCGCTGCTCGTCCTTGACCAGAATCTCTTCCGAGGTCGGAGCACCCGACCAGACGGCTTCCACACCCGCAGCGTGCAGCAGCATTTCAGCCTTGCGACGACGCGAATGCGGCACCAGCAGAACCGAGATGCCCTTCTTGCCCGCACGGCCCGTACGGCCCGAACGGTGCAGCATGGTGGCCTTGTTGATCGGCAGTTCGGCGTGAACCACCAGACCCAGATCCGGCAGGTCCAGACCGCGTGCAGCGACGTCGGTCGCCACGCAGACGCGGGCACGGCCGTCACGCAGCGCTTGCAGCGCCTCGTTACGTTCGCGCTGGCCCATTTCACCCGACAGGGCAACCGAGGCGAAGCCACGCTCCAGCAGGGCCGCTTGCAGGTTGTTCACGCTGGCGCGGGTCGAGCAGAAGACCAGCACGCTCGGCGCTTCGAAATAGCGCAGGACGTTGACGACAGCGCCTTCGATCTGGTTCGGGATAACGCGCATGGCGCGGTATTCGATGTCGTTGTGCGGCTGGCTGCGATCGACGGTGTCGATGCGGATGGCATCGCGCTGATAGCGCTTGGCCAGAACCGCGATGTCACGGGCGATGGTCGCCGAGAACAGCAGGGTACGACGCTCTTCCGGCGCTTGCTCGAGGATATATTCGAGGTCGTCGCGGAAGCCCATGTCGAGCATTTCGTCGGCTTCGTCGAGTACGATGACGCGGGCTTGGGACAGGTCAAGCGCCCCGCGGTCAATGTGGTCCTTCAGGCGACCCGGCGTACCGACCACGATGTGCGCACCATATTGCAGGGCGCGGGCTTCGCGACGCGAGTCCATGCCACCGACGCAGGTGGTGATCTTGGCACCGGCTTCGCCATAGAGCCAGGTCAGCTCTGCGGCGACTTGCAGGGCAAGCTCGCGGGTCGGCGCAATGGCAAGCATCAGCGGAGCGCCGGCTTGTCCAAGGGTTTCTTGACCATCGAAAAGAGTGTGTGCAGCGGCCAGACCAAAGGCGACGGTTTTACCCGAGCCGGTCTGCGCCGAAACCAGTAGATCTGCATCCCCATGCCCGACTTCCAACACGGCAGCCTGAACCGAAGTCGGTTCAGCGTACCCTTTTTTGGAGAGAGCGCGGTCTAACGCAGGATGAACGGCTGGAAAGGGCATGGATTCACGATCTAAATAGAACTTTACGCGCCTTCACAAAAAAGACGCGCCCGGCCAAGGACAGTTCCTCGAGCCGGGCGAATGGGCGCTCCTATACATGAAACAAGGCCTTGATGGGGCGAAATCAACATTCACCATCTTGCTTCATTCCCCATTGATGCAAACCGTGGCAATCTGGCCCCACTCGCAGAACCGCCGTTTTTAAAGGGAAAGCCCCCATGCAAGCCCTGACAATGAACACCACAGCCATCGAAAATGCTTTCGAGCGTTTCGAGGCCGCTGCCAGCAAAACGGCTGTCGCCCCGCTGCAAAACGCCCAGACCGGATCGGTCGAAGCCGCCGCCGCCCGCACCCAGCTCTCGGCCAACCTCACCGTCACCCGCACATCGGACGCGATGATGGGAAGTTTGCTCGATATGAAGGCCTGACGGCCTTTGATATCGATCTGCAAATTCTTAGTGGCCCGCGGTCGTCGGCCCTTCGGGACCTCCCGACCCGACGCGGGCTGGTGACTTCTGTTTGCCCTAACACTCGCCACGCGGTGGCTCGCTGCTTGAGGGCATTACCCACTATTCTTCTTTCGTCATCCCCCGACTTGATCGGGGGACTTTTGAGTGGCCCGCGGTCAGAAGGCTCCGCCTTCTCGACCCGACGCGGGCTGGCGGCGCGCGTTAGCGCGAAAGCAACGCCGTAGCGATACGCATCAACCCGCACCCCACACTCCCCCTTGACGCTCACCCCGATCAATGTTCTTGATATGTTCCACCCCCATCAAGAGCAAGCCCGTGTCCCTGAACTACGTAATGATCGGCTCCAACGACGTGGTCAGGTCGCGGGCCTATTATGATGCCGTCCTGCCGCTGCTGGGTGGCGAGGTCATTATGGACTTCATGCCACACGGCTTCTGTTACCAGATGCGCAATGGCGGCCGCCTCTGGATTACCACCCCGCACAACAAGGAAGCGGCCCCCCCCCCGGCAACGGCAATATGGTCGGACTTCTGGGGGCCAGCGAGGACGAGGTTCAAGCCGTCCATGCCGCCGCCCTCGCCCATGGTGGCAGCAATGAAGGCGATCCCGGCCCGCGTCCGCAATACGGCCCGAACTTCTACGGGGCCTATGTGCGCGATCCCGACGGCAACAAGATGAGCTTTGTTTATTTCGGGATCACAACTTCAAGCTGAGCCACGGCTTTAACTTGACCCTGCGTTAAATCAGGATCAGCGTTCGGTCGGCCCAAAAAGGTGAAGTGATGCAGCGCTTGATATTCATCAATCTGCCCGTCCACAATCTCGCCAAGTCTGTGACCTTTTACGAGAGTGTCGGCGGGCAAAAAAATCCGATGTTCTCGGATCACACAGCCGCCTGCATGGTGTTTTCCGACACCATCCACGCCATGCTGCTGACGCACGAGAAGTTTTCCAGCTTTACCGAACGCGAGATACCCGACGCCCATAAAACCGCGCAGGTACTGATCTGTATCTCTGCCGAAAGCCGCGCCGAAGTGGATAAGCTTGTCGAGGCCGCCGACACCCATGGCGGCATTGCCGATCCCAATCCGGCCATCGAGTTTCCCTTTATGTATAGCCGCAGCTTTGCGGACCCCGACGGCCACATCTGGGAAATCATGTGGATGGACCCCGCCTCCGTACCGCCCACACCTGACGCATTCGAGGGCTAATCTATGGGTGAAGGTTTCAATCTCAAGGTCAGCCGCCTTATCAAGGCCTCCCCCGAGATCGTCTGGCGCGCCTATACCCACCACGCCACCGAATGGTTCACACCCCGCCCGTGGACGACCCCCGAAGTGCATTATGATCTTCACCCCGGCGGACGCGCCGATGTGGTGATGCAGTCGCCCGAAGGCGAGCGCCACAGTTATCGCGGTGTGGTCCTCGAAATCATCCCCGCCCGCAAACTGGTCACAACCAGCGCCATGACCGAAGGCTGGGTACCGCAGGCGGGCGACATGAATTTTGTCCGCGTCGACACCTTCACGCCCGAAGGCGACGGCACCCGCTACACCGCCGAAGCCCGACACTGGGACGCAGACGCCATGAAGGCCCATCGCGGCATGGGCTTCGAGCAGGGCTGGGGCATGGTCGCCGATCAACTGACCGAGGTGGCCGAGCGCCTCGCAAACGAAAGCCCCGCACCATGACCGACAAAATCGTCACCTGTATCTGGTTCGACAAGGGACAGGCCGGAAAGGCCGCCGAATTCTACATGTCGCTGGGCCTGCCCCACAGCCATATCGACAAGATAAGCAGCAGCCCCACAGACAATCCCTCGACCACCGAAGGCGAGGAACTGGTCGTCAACTTCACTCTCGCCGGTCGCGCCTTTATGGGCCTGAACGGCGGGCCGATCTTCCCGCAAACCGAAGCTGTGTCCTTCATGATCCTGACCGAAGATCAGGGCGAAACCGACCGCCTGTGGCACACCATTATCGACAATGGCGGCCGCGCCAGCGACTGCGGCTGGTGCAAGGACCGCTGGGGCGTCAGTTGGCAGATCACCCCGCGCCGCCTGATGGAGTTCTTCGATGACCCCAACCCTGCCCGCTCCAAAGCCGCCTTCGAGGCCATGATGACCATGCAGAAAATCGACATCGGTGTGATCGAGGCAGCGGCAGATGCCGCGTCTAAATAGGCCGCGTCGGGTCGAGAAGGCGGAGCCTTCTGACCGCGGCCAATCAAGAATGGCCGCGGTCGTCGGCCCTACGGGACCTCCAGACCCGACGCGGAGTTTTTGAGTGGGCCGCGGTCGTCGGCCCTCCGGGACCTCCCGACCCGACGCGGCCTGAACATTTCCAAGCCTGCCCCTCATCGCGTAGCGAGCATTAGGGGCCAACCTCCAAAGGAGAAACCAAGATGGGTTATGTCACCGGCTTCCTGACCCCCGTTAAGTCCGAGAACAAAGAGCGTTATGTGGCCTCGGCCGAGGCCGCATGGCCGCACTTCCAGCGTTACGGGGCCACTGCCCATGTCGAGAACTGGGGTGTGGATGTGCCCGACGGCAAGGTCACCAGCTTCCCCATGGCCGTGAAGCAAGAAGAGGGCGAAGTCGTCGTCTTCTCGTGGCTGGTCTGGCCCGACAAGGCCACCGCCGACAATGCGTGGGCCAATATGGAAAACGACCCTGCCTTTGCCGATATGGACATGCCGTTCGATGGCAAACGCATGATGTGGGGCGGTTTTGAAACCGTCTTCAACAACGGGTCGACCTGATCGACAAAGAAAAAGGCGGCTCCGAAAAGAGCCGCCTTTGATCTTTATTCTTGGCCCAACAGAATGCGGCGCATATCGGCCACATCCTTGAACAGATAGGCCGGATTATGCTTGGCCAAGGCTTCGGGAAGCGTATAGCCCCATGACACGGCACCGGCCCGCATATTGATCGGCTTGGCCGCATCAATATCGCGGATTTCGTCACCGACGCTGACTGCATCGGCGGCATCCACGCCCATGGCCTTCAGAACCTTTTTGAACTTGCTGGTCTTGCCGTGGATGGACGCTCCACAGTTCAGCATGTCCACTTCGATCCCTTCACGCTCCAGAACCTGACGCACAGATTCCGTCGTGTCGGAGGAAACGATCACCACCTTGATGCCTGCCGCGCGCAAGTCACGCAGCAGTTCGGGGATACCGTCGAACAATTGCGTCGTGGCCGCCGCCTTCAGCTTCTCGCGACGCGTATGGCGCACGATAGCCGGCAGTTTCCACGGGCGGACCTTCATTCTGGTCATCACCTGACGGGCCGACAGGCCACGCATAGCCTCGACCTCGTCCGGCCCCGGCTTATAGAGGCGGAAACGTGCAATCGCATCGTCGAGGATCGACAGAAACCATCCATAGGTGTCTGCCAGCGTCCCGTCGAAATCAAAGATGACCAGTTTGGGCGTCGTCATTCGCGTCCTTGAACAGGGCCGGAAAGGGGCGGTCCGTACACGGACCACCCCTAGCCTTTGCCCTGATCCGTCTTAGCTGTCGAGGAACGAACGCAGTTTACGCGAACGCGACGGGTGCTTCAGCTTGCGAAGCGCCTTGGCCTCGATCTGGCGGATACGCTCGCGCGTCACCGAGAACTGCTGGCCGACTTCTTCCAGCGTGTGGTCGGTGTTCATGCCGATACCAAAGCGCATACGCAGAACGCGCTCTTCACGCGGGGTCAGCGAGGCCAGAACGCGCGTGGTGGTTTCACGCAGGTTCGATTGAATGGCCGCGTCGATCGGCAGGATGGCGTTCTTGTCCTCGATGAAGTCGCCGAGGTGCGAGTCTTCCTCGTCACCGATAGGCGTTTCCAGCGAGATCGGCTCCTTGGCGATCTTGAGGACCTTGCGGACCTTCTCCAGCGGCATGGCCAGACGTTCGGCCAGCTCTTCCGGCGTCGCTTCGCGGCCGATTTCATGCAGCATCTGGCGCTGGGTGCGCACGATCTTGTTGATCGTCTCGATCATGTGCACCGGAATACGGATGGTGCGCGCCTGGTCGGCGATCGAGCGGGTGATGGCCTGACGGATCCACCAGGTCGCATAGGTCGAGAACTTGTAACCGCGACGATATTCGAACTTATCGACGGCCTTCATCAGACCGATATTGCCTTCCTGGATCAGGTCCAGGAATTGCAGGCCACGATTGGTGTACTTCTTGGCGATGGAGATCACGAGGCGCAGGTTGGCCTCGACCATTTCCTTCTTGGCCTGACGGGCTTCGCGCTCACCTTTCTGGACCATCTGCACGATGCGGCGATAGTCGTCGATGGGCAGACCGGCCTCGGCAGCAATAGCGGCCACGTCACCGCGGATCTTGGCGATCTGGGCAGCTTCGTTCTCGCTGAACTTGGTCCAGCGCACACCCATTTCCTTGATCTGTTCGGACCAGTTCGGGTCCAGCTCAGAGCCGAAATAGGCCTTCAGGAATTCAGGGCGCGAAATGCCGTAGGTATCAGCCAGACGCAGCAGACGACCTTCCAGACCGATCAGACGCTTGTTGATGGCGTAGAGCTGCTCGACCAGCGACTCGATACGCGCATTGTTCAGCTTCATGGTCTTCAGACGGTCCGAAATGGCCGTCGTCAGGGTCTCGTAAGCCTTCTGCTCCTTGGCCGCCAGAACCTCGCCCTTCAGGCGAGCCTCGACCAGTCGGTCCTGAAGCTTGCGGAAATTACCAAAGTCAGCCGCAATCGCGTCCAGCACTTCCATGACGCCGTCGCGCAGCTCGGCTTCCAGAGCCGAGATCGACATGCCGCCGCCATCGTCGAAATCGTCGTCGTCCTCGTCCTCGCTGTCACTTTCCGGCTTTTCTTCCGGCGCGTCGGCAGGGTTCGGCTGGTTGTGCGGCAGGGATGACGGGTTCAGCACGCCATAGGTGGCGTCCAGATCGATCACATCGCGCAGCAGGATGCGGTTATTGGCCAGTTCTTCGCGCCACACCATGATGGCTTCAAAGGTCAGGGCGCTCTCGCACAGACCCGAAATCATGGCATCGCGACCCGCTTCGATCCGCTTGGCGATGGCGATTTCGCCCTCGCGGCTCAGCAGTTCGACCGAACCCATTTCGCGCAGATACATACGCACCGGGTCATCGGTACGGTCATATTGCGACTTGGCCGGAGCCTCGGCAACAGCCGTCTCGGCCGCATTGGCGACTTCGGTGCCCTGTGCCTCGGCCGCGTCTTCCTCGGCCTCGACAACATTGACGCCCATCTCCGACAGCATGGCCAGAGTGTCCTCAATGGCATCGCCACTGACTTCTTCGGACGGCAGAACCTTGTTCAGCTCCTCCATCGTGACATAGCCACGCGTCTTGGCCTGCTTGATAAATTTCTTGACGCCGGCATCGGTCAGATCAAGCAGCGGGCCATCGGATTGGGCCTCGTTTTCCTGCGTCTCGGTCTGCGCGCTCATTTAAGTCTCTCTCCAGCACCTGTCAGGGAGTGATCAGTTCCCTGCGGTAAAAATACAACGGCTGAAACTTCTTCACTAAGAAGAAGCATCATCGCTCCAAATCGTTCCAGTTTTTATGGCTCGTCGCAGCGCATCGCGCTCGGCCTTCACCAATGCGAAAGCCGAGGCATCGAAGGCTTTGTGGGCCTCCGACTTTGCTGACGCTAACGCTTCGTCCAACGCCGCTGCGCGGGTCAGGACATCAAACGCCTGCGACCAAAGGTTGCGTGTCTCGCCGAGGGGCTTGTCTGCAGCCAGGAATGGCGCGCCGGACTTTGCCGCCGCCTTCTCGACCTCATGCATCAAGACATCGTAACCCGAACCTGCCAGATGGCGGCGCAGGGCGGCAGAGTCAAGGCTCCGGCCCGAGAAACGTAGCCTTACAAGTTCTTTCGCCAGATCGGACAGAGCCGGATCGCCAAAACCATAACGGGCAATCGCCTCCATATGGTCATCCAGACGCTCGGGGTCCTCGACCGCTCCATGCGCCAGCGCCGCCGCCACAGGTTCAATGGAACGCGACAGGGCCTGCATGGCGCGCTGGCCCTCGGCGGTCTGGCCTTGCAGGACGTTGCGCCCCTTCCAGCGACCACCGGCGCGGTCGCCATATCCACCCGATGCCCCTTGCGATGCATTCTGCGTACGCGGGAACAGGGCGTCGAAACGGTCAAACAGATCGCGGCGATATTGCTCGGCCAGATCGCGATCCTGCACCGCGCCTGCCGCCGCCCGCAGACGCCCCTTCAGGCCCGCCTTGCGCTCGGGCGTATCCAGCGGTTCGGCCTCGACCTCGCGCTGGAACAGAACCTCCGAGAAGGTGCGCGTCTGGACCATGGCCTGACGCAAGGCCGGTGCGCCCTTGTCGCGCAAAATATCATCGGGGTCCTGCCCGCCCTCCAATAAGGCAAAGCGGAACGAACGCCCGGGCTTCAGCAACGGCAAGGCCCGCTCTATGGCACGGTACGCCGCCCGCAATCCCGCCGCATCGCCATCAAAGCTCAGGACTGGCTCGGCAGACACCCGCCACAGACGCTCCATCTGTTCCTCGGTCAGGGCCGTGCCCATCGGGGCCACCGCCGGAAGCCCCGCCCGATGACAGGCGATCACATCCATATAGCCCTCGACGACGATGATCCCCTGCTCGCCGCGCTTCTCGGCCCCGAGAATGCGCCGCGCCTCGGGCAGGCCGTAAAGCGTCGCGCCCTTGTGAAACAGCGGGCTTTCCGGCCCGTTCAGATATTTGGCGCGGTCATCGGGGTTCATCGCCCGACCACCGAACGACACGATGCGTCCACGCGCATCATGGATGGGGAACATCAGCCGGTCGCGGAAACGGTCATAGGGCTGGCCGCCGCCTTCGGGCGAAATCAGCAAACCCGCCTCGACCAGTTCGCCGGGCTTGGCCCCGCGCTGGATCAATGCGTTCTTCAGGCCCTCGCGGTCATTGGGCGCATAGCCCAGACCGAACCGCTCCCACTGGTCTTCGGGCAGGCCGCGCCGTTCCAGATATTCGCGGGTTGCCGTGCCGGTCTGGCGGCGCAGATTTGCGGCAAACCATCTTTGAGCCAGATCCATCCAGTCAGACAGGCCCGCACGTTTCTGCTCGCGCTCGGCGGCCTGCGGGTCTTCGGCGGGCATCTGCATTCCGGCCTCGGCGGCCAGACGCGACACCGCCTCGACAAAGCTCAGACGCTCGGTTTCCTGCAGGAAGCTGATGATGTCGCCATGCTTGCCGGACGAGAAGTCGTGGAAGAAGCCCTTGTCGTCATTGACGAAGAAGCTGGGCGACTTTTCCTTGGCGAACGGGCTAAGCCCGACAAACTCGCGGCCCTGACGTTTCAGCTTCACCGAGCGCCCGATAACATCGGACGGGCGAAGCCGCGCTTTCAGCTCTTCAATGAAGCGTTCGTCAAACCGCAATTTGGGCCCCAGATAGCAAGTCCCGTACATATGCGAGTTAACAGGAGTTGGCGAATCTTGAGCGAAACTTTTAACTTTTTAAATAACCCTTGCCCCCATTAACCCCTCGGTAAGACCTGCGGCATGATTGCGATATCAAGCGCCTGAATCTGAACGACATTGTTCTTTACACAGACTTATCCACAAGCCTTGTGGATGATTGTAAGCGAGCGTTTTATGTCTTTTGCCATCGCCCCCGTTGCGGTGGTTCCGGTCGGCCCCGATGCCGTCGCTATCCCCGGTTCCCCCGCCATCGCCAACCTGACACCCCGCGCCCTTCATGCGCGCCTGTTGTCGAATGCCGCCCTGCGTCGCCAGCGTGGTCTACAGCGCCTGAGCGAACACCGGATAGACGACGCCCATTACTGGATCGCAGCGGCCTTTGCCGCCGTCACCAAGGCCAACCAGATGCGCCCGCAGGCTCTTCCGCTACCCTAGGGCCCGCTTTTAGTTGCGCGATTAGTTTCCGCTTCTGTTTTGCGCTAGAAATACCGCTTAACGATTCGTCGTCTGGTACCGAACCCTTCGGTTCCGACGCCGGTTAGTGGTAACAGGAGCAAGGCTTGGCCCGTCCCTCGCGCAAGAATATGGACGCCGACACGCCTTCGGCCCGCGACCAGCTACTGGACGCCACCGGCGCACTGATGACCGAACAGCGCACCATCGACATCTCGCTGGCCGAGATTGCCGAACGCTCCGGCCTGAACTCGGCACTGGTGAAATACTATTTCGGCTCCAAGAACGGCCTTCTGGTCGCGCTGCTGCGCAAGGTGCTGGGCCCGCGCATGGCCGAACTGGAACCGCTGGTCCATGCGCCGATGGCCCCCAATGAAAAGCTGCGCATCCACATCAACGGCGTGGTGAACACCTATTTCAAATACCCCTATGTCAACCGGCTGATGCACTATCTGATGACCGAGGCCGGTCAGGAATACGGCAAGATCATCGCCGAGGAATTCGCCCGTCCTCTGGTCGATACCCAGAGCGCCATCCTCAAGGAAGGCCAGTCAAAAGGCCTGTTCCTCGAGACCGATCCCCTGATGTTCTATTTCCATCTGGTCGGTGCCTGCGACTACCTGTTCTTTGGCCGCGCCACCCTCGATCACGTCTTTGGCGTGCAAGAGGTGACACAGGATTTGAAACGACGTTATGTGGATCACATCTACCAAACCCTGACCAAAGGCTTGGCTCCCGCATGATGATCCCGTTCCTTATGGCCTCGTTTCTCGTTGCAATACCCGATCAGGCCATTCTGGACGAAGCCCGCGTTCTTGGACGTGATATGGCCATGGGCCAGATTTGCGAAGTGATCCAAGTTGCAACTTTCGACGGTGATGCTGTGATGCAATCTGCCGAAGCCCTGATCTCCCGTGGTCAAACCGCTGGTGTCAGCGAGCAAGCCATCAATGACGCTGCCGAACAGGCCCACAACCAGCTGATGGCCGATCTGGAAACCCAGCATCCCAGCGGCAACGAGGATGCTGCCATCGCGCAGCTCACGAAGTCCTGTAACGAGCTGATCACCAGCCGCCCAGCTTACTTCTCGACCTTCAAGGCTGACTGAGCCGTGAGGGGCAGCCGTCGCGACAGTTCTCTTATTGTGCGGGCTGTCGCAAGTTTCTTGTCGCGAAAAACCAGAACTGGGTCCTCAGTTCGAGGACAAGATCGTTGCCCTATCGTATTCGGCACCTTTCGATGGCGGAAATGATCCCCCCTGGATCGGCCAGAATCACCGTCACGCCCAGCCTGAAATGCGTCGGTCCGCATGACACATACGACGCCGGTATCTTAAACAATACTGGCAGTTTAAACACGGACGCGCTGTTTCACATCATCGCCGAGCACAACATCGATGTCGTCCAGCGTACCGACCGCAAGGACTACGCCATAGCCGGCCCCAATGATTCCCAAGGCCTTTGCTACACTAAACGCACACACTGACGTCAGACCTTAGACCTCCCGCAGCGGGCCTTTCCGTATGCCTGTCTCAGTTCACCTTGCGCTCGCGCTCACCCCAATACGGCTCGCGCAGGGTGCGGCGCAGCACCTTACCCGTGGCGTTGCGCGGCAGGGCGGCCATGAAATCCACCGACTTGGGCAGTTTGAACCCCCCGATCCGTTCGCGGGCATGGGCGATGATGTCCTCCTCGCTGGCCTCAGCACCGGGTTTCAACACCACCACTGCCTTGACCGTTTCGCCCCATTTCGCGTCCGGCACACCGATCACTGCCACCTCCAGCACTGCCGGATGGCCATAAATCGCGTTCTCGACCTCGTTCGGATAGATGTTCTCCGCCCCCGAACAGATCATGTCGCTAAAGCGGTCGGCAATATACAGATAGCCGTCCTCGTCCAAATATCCGGCGTCTCCGGTCGAGAACCAGCCGTCAGCGCTCACCGCCTCTGCCGTGGCCGCTTCGCGCTTCCAGTATCCCGCCATGGTGCTGCCCGACAGGACCTGAATCTCGCCCACGGTGTTGGCGGGCAACACATTGCGTTCCGCATCCACAATCCGCAACTTGATCCTCGGCATAGGCTTGCCCGCCCCGCGCATACGCTTGTTGCCCTGCGGGTCATGATCCTGCGGCGGTAGATAGGCGATCGTGCCACTGGTCTCGGTGGCCCCGTATTGCTGGCAAAAGCCGCACCCAAACACCTCGGTCGCCTCTTTCAACAGCTCCAGCGCAATCGGCGAGGCCCCGTACAAAATATAGCGCAGACGGCTGTAATCCACTTCGCGTACACGCGGATGCAGCAACAGCATGTGCAGCGCCGTCGGCACCAGAAACAGCCGGTTCACTCCCGCCGCCAGCGCCTCCAGTACCTTGTCGGGCACAAACTCCGGCTGGATGATATTCCGCACACCGTTCAAGTAGCCCATGGCCGCCGCGCCGACCCCGCCGACATGGCCCAGCGGCATGGCCACCAGATTGACGTCGTCCGCCTCCCAGCGCGCCCAGTCCATGTCCGCATCTTCGGCAATCTCGCGACTGCCCAAGATATTGTAATGGCTCAGCATCACGCCCTTGGGCAGGCCCGTAGTGCCCGACGTATAGAGCTGCAAGCACACTTCCGACGGCTCCACGGCAATGGCCGGATCACTATCGTCACCCGCCTCGCGCCAGTCGGCAAACCGCTCATAGCCCGCCGCCCCGTCCTCCAGTGTGATCATCCGCACCTGCGGCAATAATCCCTTGAACGTCTCCAGCCGCTCAAACTGGTCCGGCGCAACAAACAGCAAACGCACCTCGCTGTCCGTAGCGATGTGGGCAATCTCGGGAGCCGCCAGCCGCCAGATCGTCGGCACCATAACCGCGCCCGCCTTGGCCACCCCGAAATACAGCTCGAAAAACTCGTCACTGCCCTTGCCCGCAAAGGCCACGCGCTCGCCCTTGCTGACCCCCGCCGCGATCAGGGCATGGGCCACACGGTTCGAACGCCTGTCCAGTTCCGCCCAGTCCGTCTCGCGCCCTTCATAGACACTGGCAATCTTGCCCGGTCGCGTCCGCGCATAGTGACGCGGAATGTCCCCCAGCGTCGGCATGGCGTCGTAATCGATCTCAGACACGACATTGTCTACTTGCCCCATGGACAGTCCTCCTGCTTGGCTCTCTTTGGAGCCTCACAGCATTAACTGCTTAATTAAATAGTTTTAGCAACTCCTGTTATCCGTTTTGCTTGGTGCAGATAAAAAGGCCCGCCGCGATTTCCCGCAGCGGGCCTTTCATTATCGAAGCAGTCTAACCCCTCAGACGCGCTCGATAATGATGGCAGGGGCCATGCCGCCAGCGGCGCACATGGTGATCAGGCCATAACGACCTCCGGAGCGTTCCAGTTCATCCAGAGCCGTGCCAACCAGCATCGATCCGGTCGCACCGATCGGGTGGCCCAGCGCCATCGAACCGCCATTGATATTGACCTTTTCACGATCCAGTCCGAGGTCGCGGATGAACTTCTCGGCTACAACCGAGAAGGCCTCGTTGATTTCCCACACATCGATGTCGGCAATCGTCAGACCCGCCTTTTCCAGCACCTTCTTGGCTGCCGGAACAGGTGCGTTCAGCATCAGGGTGGGGTCATCACCGATATTGGCATAGGTGACCACGCGACCACGGGCCTTCAGGCCGTGCTTGGCGGCATATTCCGGCGACGCGATCAGCACCGCTGCGGCACCGTCAACCACACCCGACGAGTTACCGGCATGGTGCACAGCTTCAATCTTCACGTCCGGATAGCGACGCTTGATCTGGCTGGCAAAGGTCACGCCATTGCCCTGATCCCATTCGGCCAGACCGGCAAAGCTACCCTTCAGGGCCGCCAGACCCTCAGCCGTCGTCGACGGGCGCGGGAACTCCTCGCGGTCCAGAGCCACCGAACCATCCGGGTTCAATACCGGCACCAGCGACTTGTCGAAACGGCCTTCCTTGATGGCACGATCCGCACGCTGCTGGCTGACCAAAGCCAGAGCATCCAGCTCCTCGCGGGTGATGCCCTCGATGGCGGCAATCGCGTCACCGCACACGCCCTGGTGCGATTGCGGGTGCAGCTTGTCCAGCTCTTCATAGCCTGCGCCCATCAGAGCCGGTGGGGTGCCGTTCTTGGCGTCTTCGGCAGCCAGTTGCGCATGATACGACATCATTTCGACGCCGCCTGCGATCACGCATTGCTCATGGCCCGAAGCCACAGCAGCCGTCGCCAGCGTTACCGCCGTAATGCCGCCGCCACAGAAACGGTCCAGCGTCACACCCGAGGTGGTGACATCAAAACCCGCCGACAACGCCGCCATACGGCCCAGATCGCCGCCCTGCTTGCCGCGCTGCACCGAGGTGGAGATGATCACATCATCCACCGTCTTGGTGTCCAGCTTGTTGCGCTCGGCAATGGCCTTCAGGACCGTTGCGCCAAGATGGGTCGGGTGCAGGTGAGACAGCGCCCCCTTGCCCGGCTTGCCAATGCCGCGCGGGGTGCGAACGGCGTCAATGATAAGGGCCTCGCCCATGATGATACTCCCTTAAATCTTTGAATTTTAACGGGTGAAACTTGTGCCGCTCTCGGCCTTTTCAAGCAGAAGCTTAGCGGGTTCGATGCCCATGGCCTTCAGGCCATCCACGATCTTGGTCAGGCCCACCGTATCAGCCCAGAACATCGGGCCACCGGTGTAGACGGGCCAGTTGTAGCCGAGCACGCAAGCCACATCGATGTCGCTGGCCCGCAGGGCGATGCCCTCTTCCAGCACCTTGGCCGCCTCGTTGACCACCGGATAAAGCAGCGCCGCCACGATCTCCTCGTCGGACTTCTCACCCTTCGCGGTTACGCCCTTGAACGCAGCCAAATCCGCAATGACCTTGGCCGCGACAGGGCTCGGCGTCGCATTGCGCTTCTCGTCATAGTCATAGAAGCCGCCATTCTTCTTCTGGCCCAGACGGTCCAGCGCCACGAGGTCGGAATAAAGGGTGCGCTCGTTCGAGCCACGACCGATCACATCCAGACCCACCAGATCGATCATCGCAAACGGCCCCATGGCAAAGCCATAGTCATAAAGCGCCTTGTCGATCTGTTCCGGTGTCGGACCTTCCAGCACCAGTTGGTCCGCCGCAAAGCCGCGCTGGACCATCACACGGTTGGCGATAAAGCCATCACATACGCCCGACAGCACCGGCACCTTGCCGATGATCTTGCCAAGGTTCATGGCCGTCGCCACCACTTCGGGGCGGGTCTTGGCCCCGCGCACCACTTCCAGCAGACGCATGACATTGGCGGGCGAGAAGAAGTGCAGACCCACCACGTCTTCGGGACGGCTGGTGGAGGCGGCAATCGCATCCAGATCAAGGAAGCTGGTGTTCGACGCCAGAATGGCACCCTTCTTGGCGATCTTGTCCAGTTCGCCGAAGATTTCCTTCTTCAGGCCCAGTTCCTCGAACACGGCCTCGATAATCAGGTCCACTTCGCCAAGGTCGTTCTTCGACAGCGAAGGGGTGATCAGCGCCATACGCTGCTCGACCTGCTCGCTGGTCATGCGGCCCTTGGCGGCGGTGTTCTCGTAGTTTTTGCGGATCACACCGATGCCGCGATCCAGAGCCGCCTGATTGGTTTCCACCAACGTCACCGGAATTCCCGCATTGAGGAAGTTCATGGTGATGCCGCCACCCATGGTGCCCGCCCCCAGAACGCCCACCGACTTGATCGGCAGCTTCGCCACATCCTTGCCGATGCCAGACACCTTGGCCGTCGAACGCTCGGCAAAGAAGAAGTAACGCTGGGCCGCGCTCTCGGTCGAGGAAACCAGTTCCTCGAACAGTTCCCACTCGCGCTTCATACCATCATCAAACGACAGTTCCGCAGCCGCCTCGATGGTTTTGACGATGTTGAACGGAGCCTTGAAGCCACGGAAGGCACGCGCATTCTTCTTGAGGAAGTCCGCATAGATTTCCGGTTTGCCGCGCGACAGCTCGACCTTGTCCTGCAGATCGCGCACACGCCACAACGGGGCGGCGGCGTTCTCGGCAATCAGCTCTTCACAATAGGCAATCGCCTGTTCCAGAAGCTTGCCTTCCTCGGCCAGCTTGTCGACCAGACCCAGATCATGCGCCTTCTTGGCACCCACCGGGTTGCCCGTGGTGATGATGTCCAGCGCTGCCTCTACGCCTACCAGACGCGGCAGACGCTGGGTGCCACCGGCACCCGGCAACACGCCCAGAAGAACCTCCGGCAAACCGACCTTGGCCGACGGCACAGCGATACGGCGATGACAGGCCAGCGCCACCTCGAAACCGCCACCCAGAGCGGTACCGAAAATCGCGGCCACGACCGGCTTTTCACGGTTCTCCAGCTGCTCGAACACCACATCAAGGTTCGGTTCCTTGAACGGCTTGCCCAGTTCGGTGATGTCGGCACCGGCAAAGAAGGTGCGACCGGCACAGGTCAACACAATGCCCTTTACGCGCTCATCGGCCAGCAGTTCGGCCAACCCTTCGTGCAGGGCCACCCGCACGGCATGACCCAGTGCATTCACCGGCGGGCTGTCGATGGTCAGAATACCGACCTGTCCGATGACCTCGGTTGAACCGATTGCGCTCATGGCCCTCACTCCCTGCTCGTTCGACGTGGCACTCGTGGCCACCTTGTTCAAAATTTGGACCCCGTTTTCGTGTGTCGGCATCACAGGTGCCGTCCGACTGGAAACGGTAAATAGCGGGATGGAGGAGCATCCTATCCACTCCCCTCCATCCCCTTTTACGCTGCCACTGGGGCAGACAGCGACCCCTTAGCGAGGAGCCATACGGATGGCGCCATCGATGCGCACATCTTCGCCGTTGAAGTACGGGTTACGCACCATTTCCAACGCCAGCGAAGCGTATTCTTCCGGATTGCCCAGACGCTTCGGATGCGGAACGCTGGCGGCCAGCGCCGCCTTCACGTGCTCGGGCGCAGCGTTCATCAGCGGGGTGCTGAAGATACCCGGCAGGATGGTGTTGACGCGGATCGCCTCGCTCATCAGGTCACGCGCGATCGGCAGGGTCAGGCCCACGATGGCCGCTTTCGACGCCGTATAGGCAGCTTGACCCATCTGGCCGTCTTCGGCTGCGACCGATGCGGTGTTGATGATCACGCCGCGCTCGCCGTCCTCCATCACGTCCAGCGACAGCATGCCTTGGGCCGCCTTGGCCACGCAGCGATATGTGCCGACCAGATTGACCTGGATGATGCGGTTAAAATCGTCGAGCGGGAAATGCTTGTGCTCGCCCGTCTCGCGGTCGCGCCATGCGGTCTTGTAGGCATTGCCGATACCGGCACAGTTGATGAAGATGCGCTCCTGACCATGGACACCGCGCGCCTTTTCAAAACCGGCTTCAACCGAGGCATCGTCGGTGACGTTGACCTTGCAGAAAACGCCGCCGATTTCCTTGGCGACGGCTTCGCCGGCGCCTTCGTTCAGATCGAAGATGGCAACCTTCACACCCTGTGCGGCCAGCGCACGGGCGGTTGCGGCACCCAGACCGCTGGCAGCGCCGGTTACGATCGCGGCTTGTCCTTGAAACTTCATAATCTTCCCTCGCTCTAGTCGTGCGCCTTACAGCGCCTCGATAATGGTGACATTGGCCAGACCACCGCCTTCGCACATGGTCTGAAGCCCGTACTTCTTGCCTTGCGACCGCAGGGCATGGATCAGGGTGGTCATCAACTTGGCCCCCGTGCCGCCCAGCGGATGGCCCAGCGCAATCGCGCCGCCATGGACGTTCAGCTTGGCAGGGTCCGCATCCAGCGCCTTGAGCCATGCCATCGGGATGGAGGCAAAGGCTTCGTTGACCTCGTAAAGGTCGATGTCGTTGATGCTCAGACCCGTACGCTTCAGGGCCAGTTTGGTGGCATTCAGCGGCGCTTCCAGCATGATGACAGGGTCTTCGCCGTAAACGGTCATCTGGTGCACGCGGGCCAGAGGCTCGACGCCTAACTGCTTCAGGCCGCGCTCGTTGACCACCAGCAGACCGGCTGCGCCATCGCACATCTGGCTGGCATTACCGGCCGTGATTGCACCGCCTTCCATCAAGGGCTGCAAGCCTGCAATCCCCTCATAGGTCGCCGTGGCGCGCACGCCCTCGTCGGTATCGTGGATGACAGCATGGCCTTCCTTGTCCACACCGTTCAGCGCCAGAATCTCGGCCTTGAACACACCCGCCTCGATGGCGCGGGCCGCCTTCATGTGGCTCTCCAGCGCAAAGCGGTCCATGTCCTCGCGGCTAAAGCCGTGCTTGTCGGCAATCATCTGCGCGGCGTTGAACTGGCTCCACACCACGCCAGGATAACGCGCCTCCATACCGGGCGAGGTCGAGCCCCCCATACCGGCCTTCAACGACAGTACCGTGGGCGAACCCATCGGCACACGCGTCATGCTCTCGACGCCCGCGGCCATCACCATATCCATGGTGCCGCTCATCACGGCCTGCGCCGCAAAATGCAGCGCCTGTTGCGACGATCCGCACTGGCGGTCGATGGTCACAGCCGGAACACTCTCGGGCAGTTTCGAGGCCAGAACCGCATTACGACCAACCGAGTTGGACTGCTCGCCACCTTGGCTCACACAGCCCATGATGACGTCTTCGACCAGTGCCGGATCAACACCCGATCGCGCCACCAGTTCATCAAGAACCGCGCCCGCCAGATCTACTGGATGCCAGTCGCGCAACCGTCCGCCCTTGCGTCCGCCTGCCGTCCGCACCGCCGAAACAATATAGGCTTCGCCCATCATCCTGATCCCCGCCCAAACAAGTAACTAATTGCTTAGTGAGTTTCTAGCGAGCCGCCGCGAGGTAAGGCAAGCTGATTTTAATTGACCAATTGATTTTTGCTTTATCCAAGCCTCGTCCATGCCCTCGCCAGTCTGCAATCCCGCTGCTATCTCTGGACGACAAACGCAGCTTCGCCCCTCAAGCCTGCACGGAGCTTTCCATGAACGGCCCTCTTTCCGGTATCCGCATCATCGAGATCGCAGGGCTCGGCCCCGCCCCGTTCGCTGCCATGATGCTGGCCGACCATGGGGCTGAGGTGATCCGCATTGACAGGCCGGGGGCCCATATCGAAAGCCGCGATCCGCTCCTGCGTTCGCGTACCGTCCGCTTTCTCGATCTGAAATCACCCGAAGGCCAAGCTGCCCTGCGTGAACTCGTCAAAACCGCAGACGGCCTGATCGAAGGCTTTCGCCCCGGTGTGATGGAGCGCCTCGGTCTTGGCCCCGATGTGCTGTTGGCAGACAATCCGCAACTGGTTTACGGGCGCATGACGGGCTGGGGGCAGGACGGCTTCTATGCCGCCCGTGCTGGCCACGACATCAACTATATCGCCGCCTCGGGTGCCCTGCACATGATCGGCCGCAAGGGCGAAGCCCCTGTTCCCCCGCTCAATCTGGTTGGCGATTTCGGCGGCGGCGGCATGATGCTGGCCTTCGGCATGGTCAGCGCGCTTCTGGCTGTCAAAAACGGTGTGGCCGGTCAGGTCATCGACTGTGCCATGACCGATGGCTCAGCCCTGCTGACAGCCATGATGTGGGGATTTCGCGCCAGCGGCTTCTGGCAGGACGAACGCGGCAGCAATATCCTCGACACCGCCGCCCCCTTCTACGATGTCTATGAAACCTCTGACGGCAAACACATCGCCGTCGGGGCCATCGAGCCGCAGTTCTATGCGATGATGCTGCACGGTATGGGCCTGTCGGATGATCCGCTGTTTGCCATCCAGATGGACATCCAGAACTGGCCCGCCCAAAAGGCCGCACTGGCCGCCCGCATTAAAACGCGCACACGCGACGCATGGGCCGCTATATTCGACGGCCTCGATGCCTGCGTCACCCCTGTCCTGAGCATGGGCGAGGCCCTGACTGCGCCCCACAACCGCGACCGCAACACCTTCATCAACGTAGATGGCGTGGACCAACCCGCACCCGCCCCGCGCTATTCAGGCACGCCGTGTCCCCAGCCAGTCCCGCCCAAGACCTGAGCGGGCCTATCGCAGTGTAAGACCGCCATCGGTCACAATGCCCTGACCGACGATATAGGCCGCCTCGGGTGCCGCGAGGAACATGGCCACCTGTGCCACATCTTCAGGCTGCCCCAGCCGCCGTGCCGGAATGGCCCGCTCGGTCTTCTTGCGACGCTCTTCGTCCTCGGCCACACCGGCAATCAGCTTGGTAGCGATAAAGCCGGGCGAAACAGCATTCACTCGGATACCGTCCTTCGCCCACTGGTCCGCCAAGGCCCGCGTCAGCCCCATCAGGCCCGATTTGGACGCCGTATAGGCTGGCGTATCCTTCAGCGTCACCAGTGCACTGACCGAGGCCACATTCACAATCGCGCCCTTCGTTGCCGACAACGCATCGTGGAACCGGAAACACAGGTCCGCCACCGCATTCAGGTTCAGATCAATCAGGGCGCGGAAGCCCTCGATCGTATATTCGTCCTCGCGCATGCCACCGGCATTATTGACCAGCACATCCAGCGCCCCAACCGCCGCCACCAGCGCCGCCCGCTCGGCCTCGTCATCCATCCGCACGCGGTGATAGACAAAGCCCGACAGGTCGCCGTCATAGTCCGCGGCCGAAGCCCGCGTGCCGGTGATGTGGACTGTGGCCCCCGCACGGGCAAAACCCTCGGCCACACCCAGACCGATCCCCTGTGTGCCGCCGGTCACCAGCACCACCTTGCCGCTATAGTCAAAGCTGACGCTCATCGGCTCAGGCTCCCTTAAATCTAGCCGGACGCTTCTCGAGGAAAGCCATCACACCCTCGACATGATCCTTGGTCTGGCCGACACGGAACTGCACCTCGCGCTCGGCCTGAAGACTGTCCTCAAAGCTGCCATTCACCGCCATCCAGGCCAGTTTGCGGATCTCGCCAAGGCTGGCCGCGCCGACGCTCAACTGGCTGGCCAGTGCGACGGCCTCGTCCATCAGGGCATCACCAGCCACCACGCGGTTGACCAGCCCCCATTCCAGCGCCTTGGCCGCCGGAAGCTTGCCCGCCAGCAGCATCATTTCCATAGCCCGCACGCGGCCAATGGTGCGCACCAGCAAATGCGTCGAGCCACCATCCGGTACCAGCCCCACCTTGGCAAAGGCCTGCATGAAATAAGCTTTCTCGGACGCTACAACCATGTCGGCCATCAGAGCAAAACTGGCCCCGATACCGGCTGCGGCCCCATTCACCGCCGCGATCCAAGGCACCGACAAACCCGTCAGGCGCTTGATCAGCGGATTGATCGGATTTTCCAGCCCCGAACCGGCGTCATAGTCTGCCGTGCCTATGCCTTCCAGACCGCCACAGGCCAGATTGGCCCCAGAGCAAAACCCCTTGCCCGCGCCCGTCAGGATCATGGCCCGTGCCTTGGTCTCCACCTGATCCAGAACAGCGCCTAGTTCTTCCATCATGGCGATGGAGACCGCATTCAGGGTCTGCGGATCATTCAGCCACACAATGGCGACATCCCCACGCCATTCAAGATCGATCAAAGCCACAGGCTAAACCCTCACACACGCAGCACATCATGCCGTCATTCCTGACGTCATTGCCGCACAGGCAGGCCCGCAACGTCAATATAATTGTTCAGCTAATTAAATTAGCGCAGCTCAACCGTGCGGCGCATAACCGACTGGCGCATCCGGTCCAGACGGCCGCCCAGCGTGCGAGGACGGCAGCGTTCGCGCCGCTGCATGTCCGATGCCCATCTTGCCCACATGGCTGTCATCAGTTCGGGGTGACGATCATACTGATGCACAATCGGACTGACCGAACCGTCAGGATTACAAATCAGGCCTTCCACCAGAGACAGTTTCTCGGCTGGCACCATGCCCAGTGTCGCCACGCGGCTGTGGTTGGCAAAGACCTGACCATCGATCAGCCCCAGATGCACCGCCAGATTGCACGAGGCCTGATCGGTCCCGAACGCGCCCCCGATCCTTGAGCGCGGAATGGCCCCCAGCATCAGGATCAAACGGCAGAATCGCGATAGAGCCTCGCGCGATCCCAGAATGGTCCCAACACAGATACAGGCCCTGTCCGCCACAGAATCGGCAAAGCAATCGCCCGCCACCGCCCGCAAATACTTCATGTTGAAATCATGCGATTTCAGCGGCGCATCGCATTCGGCAAAGAATTCGAGACCCGTCACTTCAGGCGCGAACGGATCGCCCTGAAACACCACATCTCGCACATCCGTCAGCAGCGCATTTCGCACCCACGGACGCTCGCTCAACAGCAGGTCAAAGCCCGCAAACCGCGACACAACCGGATGGGGTGCCCAGGACTTGCCCGACGCCATATCCGGCGTACAGGGCGCATCCAGTGCCTCGACATCATACTCGGCCAGAAAGGCCCGCAGGTCTGCATCCCCGTCCACCACAATGGCGACAGGGCCGCTATAATGAGAACGCAGGGAACGGACAAAGATGGCGACGTCTGCGGCGTCATAGCCGGTCGCATAGCCCAGAACCAGATCCTGATGACTCGCCGCGATAGTCGAGGATGCCCCCCTCACCTTCGCCAGCGCAGCGGATAGCCAATCCAGATAGACCGACTTAACCGCTGAAGACGCCATTTAGCCTCGCATAGAGTCTGCAAAACGACCGAACAGATAGAGGCTGTCCGTCGGTCCCGGAGATGCTTCCGGGTGATGCTGTACAGAGAACACAGGCTTGCCCGTCAGCGCAATGCCGCAGTTGGTGCCGTCAAACAGGCTGACATGGGTTTCCACCACACCGTCCGGCAGGCTGGCCTGATCCACCGCAAAGCCGTGGTTCATGGAGACGATCTCGACCTTGCCGGTCGTCAGGTCCTTGACCGGATGGTTCGCGCCGTGGTGGCCCTGATCCATCTTGATGGTCTTGGCACCCAGAGCAATGGCCAGCATCTGGTGGCCCAGACAAATGCCCATGATCGGCTTGCCGCTGGCGACCAGTTTTTGAATCTCCGGCACCGCATAGACGCCGGTCGCCGCCGGATCGCCCGGACCGTTCGACAGGACGATACCGTCCGGATTGCGAGCCAGCACGTCCTCGGCCTTCGTATCGGCCGGAACCACGGTGATCTTGCAGCCGGTCGAGGCCAGTGCGCGCAGGATGTTGCGCTTCACGCCATAGTCGATAACCACGACATGCTTGTCGGTCGCTTCCACCTTGGGATAGCCGGCCGGCCATTCCCACACGCCCTCGTCCCATTCAAAGGCTTGCAGGGTGGTGGCTTCCTTGGCGAGGTCCAGACCTACCAGACCGGTCCAGGCCTTGGCCTTGGCCACCAGAGCGTCCAGATCGAAATTGCCTTCCGGATCGTGGGCGATGACCGCATGCGGCGCGCCCTTGTCACGGATCAGTTGCGTCAGGGCGCGGGTATCCACACCGGCCAGCGCCACCGTGTTGCGCGACTTCAGCCACGCATCGAAATCACCGCCCGAGCGCCAGTTGGCCGGATCGGTCGGCAGGTCGCGGAACACCGCGCCCACAGCCGCCTTGCCTGCCACATCGGCCACCTGCTCCACATCTTCGCTGTTCACGCCGACATTGCCGACGTGCGGGAAGGTGAAGGCCAGGATCTGGCTCATATACGAAGGGTCGGTCAGGATTTCCTGATAGCCGGTCATGGCGGTGTTGAAGACCACCTCGCCAAGGGCCGAACCCGTAGCACCGGCACCCAGTCCCGACAGGACTGTGCCGTCCGCAAGCACCAGAACACCCGTTGCACCGGTCAAAATCTTGGACGTCATGGCGCAGGGCTCCTAAAGCAATGGGAAATAGCAGGTAAACGGCGGGGTCACTAAGAACTATACAGGTCCCGGTCAACCCGCCTTATGTCTTATCCCGCATTGTTTGCTACCGAAGTGGCCGTACGATGGCGAACCCAGAACCAGGCTACAGTCGTTACCGCAAAGAATAGCACGCTGGGGACAATATAGCCGCCCGCCGCCGCAACCACGGCAAAGGCCGAGAATACCAGCCCGAATACGCCCAATACCCTGTAACCCGCACCCTTTGCCCGACGCAACAAAGACAGCGAACAGACGGCATAAAGACAAAGCGTCAGTACAGACGTCACCCCGATCAGCATTTCAAACTGTTTGCCTAGGCTGGGCTGTACACTGACCAGCAACAGGGCGCTCATGATCACGCCCATGGCCAGCGGGTTGCTCAAAGGTGTGCGACCCGTCTCCTTGCCGCCGAACACACGCGGCAGCCAGCCCTGTTCCGCCGCCGCCCGCGCCGTCTCGCCACCGGTCATGGTCCAGCCGACAATCGTGCCTGTCGTCTTGATCACCGCACAGGCCGCCACCAGACCGGCCACCGAGGCCCCCATCACGCGCGCCACCAGATCGGCAAACGGGCTGGTTGATTCTGCCAGCACCCCTGCCGGAATAACGCCGAATACCGCCACACAGGCCGCCACATAGACTGCAAAGGCCAGCAGAACGCCTGCGACCGAAGCACGGCCGACATCACGCGCAGGGTCTTTGACCCGCGACGACAGCACCGCCGCGCTTTCAACCCCCAGAAACGCCCAGAAGATAATGGCCAGAGATGCCGGAACCGACTGCCACAGGGGCAGGTTTTGCGGGCTCCAGCTATCCACAAAGGTCTTGCCGTCAAAGGCAATGGCACCGGCGATAATCGCCAGCACGATCGGCACCAGACCCACGGCCAGACTGACCGCCCCGAAACGCGCTGCCGAACGTGTGCCCAGCGCATAGATGCCCGTCGTCATCCACAACAGGGCCAGATTGGCCAACGCCCCCCACAGAGGCTCTTTCAGGACCGGAAAGAAGAAGGCCAGATAACCGATGGCGGCCACCGCCACGGCCACATTGCCGACCAGACACGCGCCCCAGTAAAACAGGCCCGCCTGATAACCCAGAAAACGGCCCAGCCCCTGTGCGGCAAAATCCGACAGACCGTCCGCCGTCGGCATCAACCGCCCCAGACCGCCAAACACCAGGGCCAGCGTCACCGCACCAATGCCACAGATGATCCAGCCGATCAGACTGGAACTGCCCGTCGGGGCCAATGTCACCGGCAGGAGATAGACTCCCGACCCGATCATATTGCCCGCCACAACCAGTGCGGCCACGCCCCATCCGAGGCGGCGGTTATCTGTGGAAATGATGTCGATCTGGCTCATGCGAACCGCCATAGCGATAAATTACGCCTTCGTCGCTACCCGCCCGCGCACATAGACCAGTTGTCGACACCATCTGCCATGTATTAAGCCCGCTTCCCGCAACCTCAGTGAGAGCCAAAGATATGCCCATCACCACTATCGGTCTCGATGCAGACGACACCCTTTGGCACAACGAAACCATCTTCCGCCTCAGCCAGAAGCGCTTTGCCGATCTTCTGGCCGACCATGCCGAAGAGCCGGTACTGATGGATCGCCTCGCCATTATCGAGCGCCGCAATCTGCGCCTCTATGGCTATGGCGTTAAGGGCTTCACCCTGTCGATGATCGAAACCGCCATGGAACTGTGCGACGGTGCCGCCCCGCCCCATATCATCCGCGAGATTCTGGCGGCCGGTCGCGAAATGCTGAACCATCCGGTCGAGCCCCTGCCGGGCGTCGAGGAAACCGTGGCCCGTCTGGCCAATGACTACCGCCTGATCCTCGTCACCAAGGGCGACCTGCTGGATCAGGAACGCAAGCTGGCCGCCTCGGGTCTGGGCGAGCATTTCTCGGGCGTCGAGATTGTGTCGGAAAAGGACCGCGCCACCTATGAGCGCGTCTTCACCCGCCACGGGACCGGCCCCTCTGAAGCCGTCATGGTCGGCAATTCGATGAAGTCCGACGTCCTGCCCGCCATCGAGGCCGGCGCATGGGGCGTCCACATCCCCTACCACATCACCTGGGCCCACGAACTGGCCGACGCCCCCGAAGGCCACCCCCGCTATGTCAGCCTCAGCCGCATCGACGAGCTTGATGACTGGCTAGGCCATATCGACGTCTGACCCATCAAAAGCAGCGCTAACCAAGGGATTCCTGTCAAAGATACGGTACAGGAGAAAACTAAGCACGCCTATTAGATATCGACGATATAAGTAACTATGTTCTTTATACCGTCGATATTCAAATATACATATAACAACAATACTCATAAAAAATGCCAATAATTGGCACGCCCAATTATGTTACAAGATAGCAACAATATCGAGACGATGGCCCAATTGTAGACATCTTTAATAACGGTTTAGCTTGACCTGCCACGACCCTCTCAAGACTATGACAAACTCAAGTCCGACTTGTGTTGTTATTTGTAGGTACGCCTAAATGCGTTTAATTCGTTCCCGCCTCCTGGCTTCGTCCTTCCTGGTCGGCGCCCTTGCCGCCACCAGCGTGGTCGCTCAGGACGTGCAAACCATTGCTGTTCAGGAAGAAGCTTCGAACCTCGGCGAAATCGTCGTCACCGGTTCGCGTATCCGTCGCAGCGCGGCTAACGCCCCGACGCCACTGATCCAGGTTACACAGGAAGAAATCCTGTCGACTGGCCAAACCAGCCTAATCGACTATCTGGCGACCATTCCGGCCCTGTCGAACTCGACCGTTCCGTCGGACACCACCGGTTCGTCGCTGAACACCGGCGGCCTGTCGCTGGCTAACCTGCGCTCGCTGGGCTCGAACCGTACTTTGACCCTCGTAGACGGTCGCCGTCACGTCGGTTCGGTTGGCGGCGGCTTGGCTGTCGACGTCGACGCCATCCCGCGTCTGCTGATCCAGAACGTCGAAATCATCACCGGCGGCGCGTCGTCGGTTTACGGCGCAGACGCCGTTTCGGGCGTGCTGAACTTCATCCTGAAGAAAGACTTCGAAGGTCTCGAAATCGACGCCAACTACGGCCAGATCAACGACAATGGCGAAGCCACCCGTCGTGTCTCGGGCCTGATCGGCAAGAACTTCTTTGACGACCGCCTGAACGTCTACGCTCACGCCGAATACGAAAAGATCGACAATGTCGACTCGATGGACATCGACTGGATCCGTCGCGCCCCGTATCGCGGCAGCATCGACGCAGACCCGACCAACAACGGCTATGACGGTCTGCTCGACAGCAAGATGTACTACGGCGTCAACCGCCTGGACATCATGCCTTGGGGTCAAACCACTCTGGCCAACACCCAGCGCCCGAGCGACCTGACCAACCCGAACGTTGGCTACTGGGACTGCTTCGACACCAAGTCGGGTGACTTCTCCTACTCGCCCAACTGCTACGGCGTCACCCCGGGCAAAACCTTCGTGTATGACGGCAGCATCGGCCGTGAAGCCGACTTCGGCGAGCGCGTCGGCAACGTCGGCATCAGCCGCCCGTATAACATCGGTGGCGACGGTATGCCGCTCGGTGAAGTCGCTGGCTTCAGCCGTATCCCGGCTTCGGAGTCGCAGCGCTATCAAGTCGGCTCCAACTTCCGCATCACTGACGAAGTGACCCTGCATGCCTCGGCCAAATACATCACCGAGGAAACCTTCATGCGCGGTCAGCCGACCTTCTTCGATATCGACCTAGATAACGACTCGTACGGCCGTAGCGAAACCAACTCGATCTGGGGCACCTCGTCCTTCGACCTGCGCTGGGAAGACAACGCCTTCCTGCCGCAGAACATCAAGGACGCAATCGCCAACAACCGTATCGACATCTACAGCAAGCCGACCGCTGACGCTCCGGGCGCAGTGATCGACACTGTTGCCCTGCCGATCGCCCGTCACTCGATGTTCGGTCCGGAACGCTCGCAAAAGAACTCGCGCGAGTTGCAACGCTACGTTGTCAGCCTCGATGGTAATCATGGCCAACTGGGCTTCATGAAGTCGTGGTCGTGGGACATCGGCTATACCTACGGTAAGGCCGAGATCGAGAACATCGAGCGCGCCGTTGACACCCAGCGCATGGCACTGGCTGCCGACGCTATCGTCGACAACCTCGGCGTTATGGGCAAGGCCGGCGCTATCGTCTGCCGCGCTTCTCTGCTGAACGCCCAAGGCGTGCCAATGCGCGAAGTCGACGCCAAGGGCAACGTGATCCACGCTGGCCTGTACGATCCGGTACGCGGCGGTGACCTGCGCGAAACCGAATACGGTCGCCAATCGCTGTCGCAATGCACCCCGCTGAACGTGTTCGGCGCTGGTAACCAGTCGGCCGAAGCCCTTCAGTACGTTGACGCCTTCGTCACCGTGCAAGAAGAGAACGTCCAGCATCAGGCTGTTGGCTCGATGTCCAGCGAACTGTGGGACTTCTGGGGTGCCGGTAACATCGGCGTCGCCTTCGGCGGTGAATGGCGCAAGGAAACGACCTCGGCCATCGGTCGTTCGTCGTCGGCCAACGGCCGCCTGCTGTTCCTTAACGGCAGCGCCGACTTCCCGGAAGTCAGCTACGAATCGAAGGAACTGTTCGGTGAAGTCTCGATCCCGCTGTTCCGCGACAGCAAGCTGGGTGAATATGCCGAGCTGAGCGGTTCGTACCGCTGGGCCGACTACTCGACCGTGGGCAATGTCGATGTCTATGGTTTGAACCTGGTCTACCGTCCGATCCCGGACATCACCTTCAAGACCTCGTTCAACTCGTCGGTCCGCGTGCCGAACCTGGACGAAAACTTCTCGCCGCTGGGCCAGACCTTCGCCAACAACTTTGTTGACCCGTGCGCCACGCAAAACATCGCCAAGGTTGACGATCAGGAAATCAAGGGCAACCGCATCAAGAACTGTACGGCACTGGCTGCCGAACAGGGTCTGGTGTTCGACTTTGCCGGCGCAACGGCAAATACCGACGACGACTTCGCGCCTGCCTACACCTCGGGCATCGCCGGTGTGTCGGGTGGTAACCCGAACCTGCGTCCGGAAGAGTCGGAATCCTTCACCTTCTCGACCGTTCTGCAGCCGCGCTTCATCCCGGGCCTGACCGTCTCGCTGGACTACTATGAAATCCGCATCGACCAGGTCATCGCAGCCGTCACCGCACAAGGCATTGCCAATAACTGCGTTAGCGGCAAAGAGCTGAACGCAGACGCCTGTAGCTCAATCTTCCGTAACAACGACAAGATCGAGTTCGGCGTTGGCGCTCCGCAGGGCGACGCCATCGGCGGCTTCGTCCAGACCTCGTTCAACTACGCGGCTCTGGAAACCCGTGGCCTGGACTTCGGCGGCAGCTACACGCTGCACACCGAAGACTTCGGCAAGGACTGGGGTGCGTTTGACTTCCGTCTGAACGGCTCGTGGCTGATCGAACAGAAGCAATTCCTGAACTCGGCAGATGCTTCGGACTACACCGAGCTTGCATCGGGTCTGGAATATCCGCGCGTTCGTCTGTCGTCGTCGGTTGCATGGCGTCCGAACGACAAGTGGAACGTCAACTGGACCGCTGACTGGCAGACCAGCCAGAACATCATCCATGCCCGTGACTTCATCAACAACGCTGACAGCCGCGCTCAAGACCAACTGGACACCGGTAACTTCATCCGTCACGACCTGACGGTTCGTTACAAGGTCCGTGAAGACGTGACCGTGCGCGCCGGTGTTGTGAACCTGTTCGATGCCGAACAGCGCGACATCCTGGGCACCACCATCTACCCGAACTTCGACCCGTACGGTCGTCGCTTCTTCGTAGGTGTGAACTTCCGTCCGTTCTAATCGAACGAACAACAGTTCAAAGACTACCGGGCGGCTCCCTTCGGGGGGCCGCCTTTTTTCTGTCTGGTCACTGAAGTTTACGCCACCAAGCCGCCACAGTTTCTGTGTGCCTGCGGCCACGCGGGCGACATTGGTCGTCTTTTCCCCTGTTAGGCACACATAGCCTCTTGCCGAGGGGGGCATCGCTCTCTAAACGGGCCGCTTAACCGACAACCCAAACGGATCGGCCGCGAGCCAACACTCGTGTCCGTCTTTTCGCGTGCGTGGAGACCAAGCCGCTGCATTCCGACCTGAGCCATGAGGAAAAGGACGCTATAGTGCGCGCCGCTCTCGCTGAAAAAGGCGATAGCGGGATTACGCCGCGCCATACGTTGTTCTATTTCTATGGCGACGAGGATATGCACGGTGATCTCTGCGAGGTCGCACGCCGTGCAGGGTTTTTGACGCGGGGCCAGGGCGATATGACCGTCCTGGAAACAACCATGCCGGTCGACGAGGCGTCTTTCGCGCCTGTGTCGGCCATGATGCAATCCTGGGCCGCGGCCTTCCAGCTCGATTACGAGGGCTGGGAGTGCGTGGTCGCAAGCTGAGTAGACACGCCGATGCCCAAGCGTACAGACATTAAGTCCATCCTCATCATCGGCGCTGGCCCGATCGTTATCGGCCAGGCGTGTGAGTTCGACTATTCGGGTGTGCAAGCCTGTAAGGCGCTGAAGGCCGAAGGCTATCGCGTCGTGCTGGTGAACTCGAACCCGGCCACCATCATGACCGACCCGGAGGTGGCCGACGCCACCTATATCGAGCCGATCACGCCGGAAATGGTCGAAAAGATCATCGCCAAGGAGCGTCCTGACGCCCTTCTGCCGACCATGGGTGGCCAGACCGCCCTGAACACGGCGCTGGCACTGGAAAGCTCGGGCGCACTGGCCAAGTACGGCGTCGAGATGATCGGTGCCAAGGCCGACGTCATCGACAAGGCCGAAGACCGCCAGAAGTTCCGCGACGCCATGGACAAGCTGGGCCTCGAGAGCCCGCGTTCGCGCGCCATCCACCACATCGAAGAAGCCGATGATGCGCTGGCCTTTGTCGGCCTGCCCGCCATCATCCGCCCAAGCTTCACTCTGGCCGGTACCGGCGGCGGCATTGCCTATAATGTCGAGGAATTCCACGAGATCGTAGAGCGTGGTCTGGACCTGTCGCCGACCACCGAGGTTCTGATCGAAGAATCCGTACTCGGCTGGAAAGAGTATGAAATGGAAGTCGTCCGCGACAAGGCGGACAACTGCATCATCATCTGCTCGATCGAGAACATCGACCCGATGGGCGTTCATACGGGCGACTCCATCACTGTCGCACCGGCCCTGACGCTGACCGACAAAGAATACCAGCTGATGCGTACCGGCTCGATCAACGTCCTGCGCGAGATCGGCGTCGAAACCGGCGGCTCGAACGTGCAGTGGGCGATCAACCCTGCCGATGGCCGCATGGTCGTCATCGAGATGAACCCGCGCGTGTCGCGCTCCTCGGCTCTGGCCTCCAAGGCCACCGGCTTCCCGATCGCCAAGATCGCCGCCAAGCTGGCCGTCGGATACACGCTGGACGAACTGACCAACGACATCACCAAGGTCACGCCCGCCTCGTTCGAGCCGAGCATCGACTATGTCGTCACCAAGATCCCGCGTTTCGCCTTCGAGAAATATCCGGGTTCGGAACCGCACCTGACCACCGCCATGAAGTCGGTCGGTGAGGTCATGGCCATTGGCCGTACCTTCCAGGAATCCATGCAGAAGGCTCTGCGCGGTCTGGAAACCGGCCTGAACGGCTTTGACGAGATCGAGATCGAAGGCGTTTCGGGCGCATCTGACGATGCCTCGATCAAGGCTGCCGTTATCCGCGCTCTGGGCAAGCCGACGCCGGACCGTATCCGCGTCATCGCCCAGGCCTTCCGCCACGGCCTGACCGTGGAAGAAGTCAACGCCGCCTGCTTCTACGAGCCGTGGTATCTGCGCCAGATCGCCGACATCGTGCGTACCGAAGGCCATATCCGCGTTCAGGGCCTGCCCGCTGACGCCACCGAGTTCCGTCGCCTGAAGTCCAAGGGCTTCTCCGATGCGCGTCTGGCCCAACTGACCGGCTCGACCGAGAAAGCTGTCCGTCACGCCCGTCGCGCCCTCGAAGTGCGTCCGGTCTTCAAGCGCATCGACACCTGCGCCGCCGAGTTCGCCTCGGCGACCGCCTATATGTATTCGACCTACGAGACCGGCATTCTGGGTCAGGTCCCGCACTGCGAAGCCGACGTCTCGGACCGCAAGAAGGCCATTATCCTCGGCGGTGGCCCGAACCGTATCGGTCAGGGCATCGAATTCGACTATTGCTGCGTGCACGCCGCCTTTGCTTTCGCCGACATCGGCGTCGAGAGCATCATGGTCAACTGCAACCCCGAGACGGTTTCGACCGACTATGACACCTCGGACCGTCTGTATTTCGAGCCGCTGACCGAAGAAGACGTTCTGGAGCTGATCGAGGTCGAACGCGCCAAGGGTGACCTGATCGGCGTCGTCGTCCAGTTCGGCGGCCAGACCCCGCTGAAGCTGGCCCACGCCCTGCAAGAAGACAATATTCCGGTACTCGGCACCTCGGTTGACTCGATCGACCTGGCCGAAGACCGCGAGCGCTTCCAGCAGATGCTGCAAGCCATCGGCCTGCAACAGCCGCCGAACGCTCTGGCCCGCTCGGCCGAGGAAGCCGCGATCAAGGCCGAGGAAGTCGGTTATCCGATCGTCCTGCGCCCGTCCTATGTTCTGGGTGGCCGTGGCATGATGATCGTGCACGACCGCGAAGGTCTGGACCGTTATGTCGGCGAGGCCATGCGCGTCTCGGGCGACGATCCCGTCCTGATCGACCACTATCTGAACCGCGCCACCGAGGTCGATGTCGACGCCCTGTGCGACGATGAAACCGTCTTCGTCGCCGGTGTTCTGGAACACATCGAAGAAGCGGGCGTCCACTCGGGCGACTCGGCATGCTCCATGCCGCCGCACTCTTTGTCTCCGGCCATCGTCACCGAGCTTAAGCGCCAGACCACCGAGATGGCCAAGGCCCTCAAGGTGCGCGGCCTGATGAACGTGCAGTTCGCCATCGAAGAACCGCACAGCGACAACCCGCGCATCTTCGTGCTCGAAGTGAACCCGCGCGCCTCGCGTACCGCTCCGTTCGTCGCCAAGACCATCGGCCAGCCGATTGCCGCCATCGCCGCCAAGGTCATGGCCGGTGAGAAGCTCGCCTCCTTCGGTCTGGTCGACAAGGAACTGGACCACATCGCCGTCAAGGAAGCCGTCTTCCCGTTCGCGCGCTTTGCCGGTGTCGACACCATCCTCGGCCCGGAAATGCGTTCGACGGGTGAAGTCATGGGTCTGGACTGGAAGCGTGACGGCGAAGCCGATCTGACCGAAGCCTTCGGCCGTGCCTTTGCCAAGGCCCAGACCGGCGGCGGCACCATCCTGCCGACCGAAGGCACCGCCTTCGTATCCGTGAAGGACGCCGACAAGCCCTTCATCGTCGAGGCCGTCAAAACGCTTCTGGATCAAGGCTTCAAGGTCGTCTCGACCGGCGGCACCCACGCCTATCTGACCGAACAAGGCCTCGAAGTGGGTCTGGTCAAGAAGGTTCTGGAAGGCCGCCCGAACATCGTCGACGCGATGAAGAACGGCGAGATCCAGCTGGTCTTCAACACCACCGAAGGCAAACAGGCTCTGGCCGACAGCTTCGCCATCCGCCGCACCGCGCTGATGTTGAAACTGCCCTATTACACCACCGCCTACGGTGCCATCGCCGCCGCCAAGGCCATCAAGGCCATCCGCAACGGCGAAATGGATGTCCGACCCATCCAGAGTTATAACTAAAGACAAAACCCCCGATGGCCTCGCCATCGGGGGTTTTTCTTTATGAGTTAAGACCCCTATCGCTCGCCACGCGGTGGCTCGCTACTTGAGGGGAAAGATTTTAGAGCCCCACGTCGAACGCCTCTCAAAAAGAACCCTCTCCCGCTGGGAGAGGGCAGGGTGAGGGTTTAATCCTCGTCGTGAATATCCGCCCCGTCGAAACTGCCCTTCAACTGGATCAGATCCAGCGCGACATTCGACTGCGCGCCGCGTGAATAGACATAGCGGTCGCCCTCGATATCAAAGATGGCCTTGTCGCCGTCCCACACCACCTTGGCCCCTGCCCCGTCCACATCGGGGGCCACCGTGGCGATGAAATAGCTGAGCCCGTCGACCGTCGCGTCCTTACAGCCCTGCCCCTTCTTGGCGAAGATCGCACCCACCAGCACAGGCACAGCCGGATCGGAAGCCTGCGGACAGGTCATGACCACCGCCTCCTTGCTACCGTCAGGCGATGGCACGCGCTCATGGACCTTGCTGTCGACCCTCGCACACCCCGCCAGCAGCATCGCCGCCGTCAAGGCCATAACCGTGCCGGTCACAATCCTGCCCATGCAAATCCCTCCTTGCGCGTTTTTCCAGTTCGCCACACCCTGACATTTATGACGCTGCCTGTCTTCCTCATGATCTGTCTGGGTACGAATGTGTGGGCCTTCATGGCCTTCTGCATCGACAAGGTCGCCGCCGTGCGCGGCAATCGCCGTATAAGCGAGGCCAATCTGCTGGGCCTGACCTTTGTAGGCGGCGTCGGCGCGATAACGGCCTCGGGCCTGATCCGCCACAAGACCCGCAAACAGCCTTTCCGCCGCTATGCGGAAATACTGGCGGTCCTGCATGTGATGCTGGTCGTCTTCACGATTACCCTGCTGCTCTAAAGCCTTGCCGAACAGCGTTGTCGCTGTAGTCTCGCTTCCACCGTAACCCACGGGAGGGGATTTTATGCGTCACCATCAGCATCGCTTCGCACAGAGACTGCTCGCCAGCTGCGCCCTGATCGGCCTTATCGGCACCGCCATGCCCGCCATGGCCGCCGACCAGGCCCTGTCAGAGGCTGTCCGCGCCGATTATCAGGCCAATCTGGCGGGCCTGTTCGACGACTTCCACCGCCATCCCGAACTGTCGGGGCAGGAAACTCGCACCGCCGCCCGCATGGCCGCCGAACTGAAGGCGCTGGGTTATAAGGTCACCGAGGGTGTCGGCGGCACCGGCGTTGTCGCTGTGCTGGAAAACGGCCCCGGCACCACGGTTCTGATCCGCGCCGACATGGACGGCCTGCCCATTCAGGAACGCTCGGGTGCCTCCAATCCCTCGACCCACAAACAGATCGACCGCGACGGCGTCGAGCAATATGTCATGCACGCCTGCGGCCATGACACCCACATCACCGCCCTGATCGGCACCGCCCGCCAGATGGCCGCACGCAAGGCCAACTGGTCCGGCACGCTCGTCCTGATCGCCCAACCGGCCGAGGAACGCGTCGAGGGTGCCCGCGCCATGATCAATGACGGCCTGTTCACCCGCTTCCCCAAGCCTGAATATGCCATCGGCTTCCACGTCGCCTCCGGCCTTCCGGCGGGCACCGTCTGGGTGCCGCCCGCCATCGCCTATTCCAGCGCCGACAGCGTGGACATCAAGGTGCGCGGCATCGGCGGCCACGGGGCCAGCCCGCAATCCACCGTCGATCCGGTCGTCATCTCGGCCCAGATCATCAGCGCCCTGCAAACCCTGCGCAGCCGCGAAGTTGACCCGCTTCAGGGCGCGGTCGTCACCGTCGGCTCTATTCACGGCGGCACCAAGCACAATATCGTCCCCGAAGAAGTGAACCTGCAACTGACCGTGCGCTCGGACAGCTACGAGGTCCGCGACACCCTGCTGGACGGCATCGACCGCATCGCCCTGAACACGGCCCGCGCCCTCAATGTACCAGAGGACAAGCTGCCGGTTGTGGTGCGTTCCCCTACCGAATCCACCCCGCCCACCATCAACCACACCGAAACCGCCACCCGCATGAAGGCCGCCATTGCCAGCCAGCTGGGCAGCGAGCGCGTGGTGGATATCTCGCGTCAGGGCATGGGGGCCGAGGACTTTGCCTTCTATGGCGCGCCCGAACATGGCGTCAAAGCCGTGATCTTCGCCGTCGGCGGCCTGCCCGAAGATCTCAAGGACACCCCGCCGCCTCACCACTCGCCGCTGTTCCGCATTGATCCCGAACCTTCGATCATTGCCGGCGTAGAGGCCACGGTTGCCGCCGCCGAGGACCTGTTCTCGACCGGCCACTAAAGCGCCCTGCGACGAAGCGGCAAATGAACCAACCCGTTTGCCGCTTCGTTACCTTCCAGAACTCTTCGTTTTGAAAGGTCATACCGATGCTGATGCGTATCCTGCCTCTGGTTGGCGGCCTCCTTCTGTCACGCGGCGGTCGCCGTATCGCAGGCAAGAATGCCGGCAAGCTGGCCCTGGCCGTCGGAGCATGGGAATTATGGCGCACCTATCAGCGCAACCGCTCCCCTTCCACAGCCTCCTCCTCTGGCCCGAAAGCAGGCACCGGCCCTGTCCGCCACAACCGCCGCCGCAGACACCCGCTCTAAGCCCTGCGCGGCCAAGCTGGCGCCTCGTCGCCGCGCGAACGCCACCCTTTCGCCTATATCCAGCACATTGAAACAAAACGGATTTATAGCCGTTAATCTTTCATGCGCCTGTCCCTCACCCCCTTTATAGCCTTGCTGGCTTCTGCGCTGTCCTTTCTGTTTGCCTATATGACAGAAGGCATGGGCTGGCTGTCCACGCTGTTCAGTTTTGCGGGCCTGGGGGCACTGGCCTGCGTGGTCTTTAGCGCGCTGCACGCCCTTTACCGTTTTGCTCTGGCGCACAGGCCCGCAGGGGCTTCACAAAAGCCGCAAAATCATGTGAACTCTTCGAACCAGACGGGCCGGTAGAATGCTGCACAAAATGGTAGGGTCACCGCCATCTTGACTTTGCAATGCTTTCGCCTAGCCTCTTAGCCCCCGGTCACGCACCGCCCAGTGGCCGCGAGTACTGGTAATTCACTTCCACCTGTCTTCGGGCGCAGCAAGAAATTCACGACACAATGGAAAAAGTGCCGATGACGGACGAGGGCTATCGCGCTCTCGACGATCAACTTAAGCAATTGAAGTCGGTCGAACGACCCGCAGTAATCGCCGCCATCGCAGAGGCGCGCGAACACGGCGACCTGTCTGAAAATGCCGAATACCACGCCGCCAAGGAACGTCAGGGCTGGATCGAAGGCTCCATCGCCGAGATCGAGGACAAGCTGTCCCGTTCGCAGGTGATCGACGTCTCCAAACTGTCCGGCTCCGCCGTCAAGTTCGGTGCCACCGTCCATCTGGTCGACGAGGACACCGAAGAGGAGTCCGTCTACAAGATCGTTGGCGAGGACGAGGCCGATGTGAAGGCCCGCAAGATTTCGATCGCCTCCCCGATCGCCCGCGCCCTGATCTCCAAAGAGGTCGGCGACGTGGTCGAGGTCAACACCCCCGGCGGTGTAAAGGCCTACGAGATCCTCAAGGTCGAGTGGAAGTAAGCTCCACACCCTTGACGACTTCAGGGGCGCGCGGTTCAACGGCGCGCCCTTTGTCCATTTGGGTCGTCTCCGATGGCCGCACCGGCATCGAGAACCAGTCTCTGGGTCTTGCCGAAGCCATTGCAGACCTCGCCCCTGCCACCATCACCCGTCATGTGGTGCGCTGGAAACCGGCCTTTGACCGCCTGCCCTCGGCCCTCAAACAGCCGTGGATGCTGCAACAGGGCCAGCATCTGCTACACGCCCCGCCGCCAGACATCTGGATCGCCTCGGGCCGCGCCACGCTGCCCCTGTCGGTGCGCATGAAGGGCAAAACCTTCGTGGTCCAGACTCAAGACCCGCGCTGGAAACACAGCGCCTATGACCTGATCGTCGCCCCTGAACATGACGGCCTGAACGGCCCCAATGTGCTGTCCATTACCGGCAGTCCCCACCGCATCACCCCCGAACGTCTCAAGGCCGCCGCTCCCGCCTTTGCCGACAAGATCGCCCCCCTGCCGCACCCGCGCGTGGCCGTGATGATCGGCGGCACGTCCAAGGCGTTTGACCTCACGCTCGACCACGCCGCCCTGCTGGCTGACCTGATCGCCGAAACGGTCGACGAAAAAGGCGGCTCGCTGCTGGTCACCTTCTCGCGCCGCACCCCGCTCTTGCCGCAGACCGTGATGACCCAGCGCCTTGCCACCCTGCCGGGCATCATCTGGGATGGCGCAGGCGAGAACCCGCTATTTGCCTTCCTCGACGCCGCCGACCACATCCTCGTCACCGAGGACAGCGCCAACATGGTCACCGAGGCCGCCTCCACCGGCAAACCGGTCCATGTCCTGCCCATGGTGCCGCTGAAACCGCAGGCCAAGTTCAAACGCCTGCACAAGGCCCTGCAAGACCACGGTGCCGCCCGTCCCTTCGACGGTACGCTGGAAAGTTGGACCTACGAACCTTTGCGTGAAACCGCCCGCGCCGCCCGCGCCATACTGGACGCCATCGCCCAACGCTAAACAGCGGTTGCGGGAACCGCATAGCTGACCGACTGTTGTGCTGACAGGGACGTTCAAAAGTGAACGGGCAAGGGCACAGCGGGCATGACCCCAACTTCTGCGACAAACAATAAACCCGAAGCCGGCACCGTGCGCGAGGTCCGTCATATCCTGTTGCGCATACTGGCCCGCGCCCGTCGCGACATCGACCACGACGACACCGCCGAGGCCGTCTATAGCAATGGCGGCACCGATGGCCGCTATCTGATGATGACCGTCATCTCGGCCTCGATCGCGGCCCTGGGCCTGATGCTGAACTCGCCCGCCGTGGTGATCGGGGCCATGCTGGTCTCGCCGATGATGGGACCGATTGTGGCGCTGGGCTTTTCGCTGGCCCTGCTCGACTTCACCCAGCTTAAAAAATCTCTGGCCTCCATCGTCATCGGCGTTCTGGTCGCCCTTAGCGTGGCCATCCTGCTGGTGCTTTTGTCACCGCTGAAAGAACCCACCTCCGAGATTCTGGCCCGCACCCGCCCCAACTTCTTTGACCTGCTGATCGCTGTCTTTTCGGGCGTCGCCGGTGCCTATGCCGTGATCCGCCAGCGCGGCGACACCATTATCGGCGTCGCCATCGCCACCGCCCTGATGCCGCCGATTGCCACGGTCGGCTTTGGCCTTGGTACAGGCGACCTCCAGATCGCGGGCGGGGCCTTCTTCCTGTTCATGACCAACCTTGTGGCCATCGCCCTGTCGGCTACCCTGACCGCAGGTTTCTACGGCTTTCGCCCCCGCCTGCTGGAGCGCCCCCGCCCGTGGCGCGGCATCGCTGTGCTGGTGGTGTTTCTGGTCCTGTCGGTGCCTCTGGTCTTCTCGTTGCGCGCCATCGCCCTTGAAAGCCGCGCCACCGCCGAAACCCGCCTCGCCGTCGAACAAATCTTTTCCGACGCCGATTCCCGCATCACCCTGCTGGAAGCCCGCGCCGATGGCGGACAGGCCACGGTCTCGACCCTTGTGTCCACCCGCCGTCTCGTGGCCGACGCCCAGACCCGTCTGCAAGACCGCCTGACCGCCGCCCTGCACACCCCCGTCACCGCCCGTCTGGACCAGATCGTCGTCGCCGACCCGTCGGCCAGCCGCACCATCGCCAGCACCGCCCCCGACCCCAAACAGGCCTTGGCGCGGCGCCTGACCGATGCTGTCCCGTTCCAGAATGACGGCGTTCTGATGGATGCCGACGGCAATCGCGCCCTCATTCCCCTGACGGCTGCCACCGGCCTTGACCTGTCCGCCGCCTTCACACTGGAACAGGCCCTGCGCCAGCGTTTCGACGGCATTGATGTGCGCGTCATTCCGCCCGTTGCGCCCCTCGCCGCCGTCGATCTAACCGACGCCTCCGCCCGCCAGCGTACCGTCTGGGCGCTTGCCCGCTGGCACGCCAGCCCTGTCCTCACCCTGTGCAAACCGCAAAACCTGACTGTCACCGACGACGGTGCCGCCCCCGCCACAACCGGCGACCGCTTCCTTGCCGAACTGGCCGCCGCCGGTGTCATCGCCACGCTCGACACCAACAATACCTGTCAAAGAGGCGATACCGACATCGCCCGCATCACACTGGCTGGATAAGATCGCATTGGGCCATGGCGGATCATAGAATCACCCTCTAAATACGGGTCATGACCCAAGAACTCCGCACTGTCCGTGTCGCCATCATCGGTTCCGGCCCCGCTGGCTGGACCGCCGCCATCTATGCCGCCCGCGCCTCGCTCAATCCTGTGATTATTGCGGGCCTGCAACCGGGTGGCCAGTTGACCATCACCACGGACGTGGAAAACTATCCGGGCTTTGCCGAGACCATTCAGGGTCCGTGGCTGATGCAGCAGATGCAGGAACAGGCCGAACACGTCGGCACCGAGGTCATCCACGACATCGTCACCAAGGCCGACCTGTCACAGCGCCCGTTCCGCCTGACGCTGGATAGCGGCACCGAAATGCTGGCCGAAACCGTCATTATCTCGACGGGCGCTCAAGCCAAGTGGCTCGGCCTTGAATCGGAAATGGCCTATCAGGGCTTTGGCGTCTCGGCCTGCGCCACCTGCGACGGCTTCTTCTATCGCGGCAAACAGGTCGTGGTCGTCGGCGGCGGCAATACCGCAGTCGAAGAAGCTCTATTCCTCACCAATTTTGCCGAGACCGTCACGCTGGTTCACCGCCGCGACACCCTGCGCTCGGAAAAAATCCTGCAAGACCGCCTGTTCGCCCACCCCAAGATCAAGGTGATCTGGAACAGCGCCGTCGAGGAAATCGTCGGCGTGGTTGACGGGATGGCCAAGAACGTCACCGGCGTGCGCCTCAAAGACACCGTCACCGGCGAAACCTCCGAAATCTCCGCCGACGGCGTCTTCATCGCCATCGGTCACGCCCCGTCGTCCGAACTGTTCGCGGGCCAGCTTGAAACCAAGGAAGGCGGCTATCTGGTCGTCCAGCCCGGCACTCCCAAGACCGCCATCGAAGGCGTCTATGCCGCTGGCGACGTCACCGACGACATCTACCGCCAAGCCGTCACCGCCGCCGGCATGGGCTGCATGGCCGCTCTCGACGCCGGACGTTTCCTTGCGGAAGAAGACCACAAGAAAACTTTGGTTTGATAAGAAAAAGACCGCCCACTGGGTGGTCTTTTTTTTGCCCTTCTTTTTTTTGCCCTATCGCTCGCCTCGCGGAGGCTCGCTACTTAAGGGGCTTTTTTACCCTACCCCTCGCCACGCGGTGGCTCTCTACTTGAGAGCATGGCACGCCCGCTCAATCCCTTCTCCCGCTTTCCCCGCAGAACTGGATGAGTGTTTCCCCTCTTCCGTCATCCCCCGACTTGATCGGGGGATCCAGCGGCGCGCCAGCGCGACCCTTCTCCTCCCCTGCTTCAGCGGGGGAGGTGTCACGGCACAACCGTGACGGAGGGGGCACTCTTATTCCTCACCCCACCAAACACCTCAGCACTGCCACGCTTCATTATGTCAAGTTAACTTGACTCTTTCTTATATACAGCCAAGTCTGCCCCTGACACCTCCCGCATCAAGGATCGACCATGGTTTTCCTCGTCCTGCTCGCCAGTGCCACCGTCGCCAACCCGCTCTGCACCAAGGCGCTTGAAGTCGCACCCGATCTGCACTGCGCCCCCGCGACCTACGGCGTAGCGCTCGCCCCCTCGGCAGAACATGCCGCCAATCTGGCCCGCAATGCCCGTGATGCCGAAGGCCGCTTTGCCACCCATTTCGCGCTGCCGATCGCCCCCTATGTGGTCTTTTCCATTCCACCCGTCCCGCCGCGACAAGCCCTAAACGCAGCCGGTTTCCACACCGTCCTGCCTTGGCCTGCGCCTCAGGCCATCGACGGTTCCATCCGCGAGCGCGTCACCGCCCAGACCCGCGAGTTTGCCGCCGGAATGAATATGAGCGCCGAACAGACCGAACAGGTCATCGCCCGCGCCTTGTCACAACTGCCCACACCGGAATCCCTTGCCGCCATCGACGCCGGAATGATGCCGCACGAACTGGGCCACCTGTGGACCCACCAAGCCTTCTGGAGCGCCTCCGACCACGCGCAAGACGAAAACACACCCCGCCATTATGGCAGCCCCGCCCCCGACTGGCTCGACGAAGCCGCAGGCATCCTCCTCGAAGACGCCCCCACCGCCAACCAGCGCCGCGCCCATTTCAAAACCCTGATGGCTGGCGGCTTTGTCCCCGCTGTCGGGGCCAATGACGGCGCGCCCTTCCTGCTCGATCTTGAAGGCCTATTGTCCCGCCAACACCCCGGTCTTGACCGCGCAGCACCCGCCCTTGTACAGGCCCGCCAGTCCGGCGGCGTCGCTGTCAGCTTCACCCCCGCCAGTCAAACCGCCAGCGGCCCGCCCAATGGCAAGGAAACCCTCTTCTATATCCAGATCAGGGCCTTTGCCGACTTCCTCATCCAGACCTCCGGCCGCCCGACCATCATCGCCGACATCACCAAGGCGATCTCGCAGGGCCAAACCTTCGAAAACTGGCTCGCCACCCAAGGCCCCGCCCACAACCTGCCCGCCTCCATCCCCGCCCTCCAGCAAGCATGGGCGGCCTATGCCACCTAAAGCGCCTCGGCCTGCCCGGTCCTGGACTGGTGTCCCAAGAAGACGTTTACGGCCGGATGGTCTGCTGCAAATCGGCGCAACCGCTCTGCTGACGCCTCGGCATCGTCACGAGCATCGTTTGCGACCGGCTGCGGCATCTGCTGCTCCCAGCCCAAGCGCGTACTGACGGCATCACCCAGCACCAGTTTTGGTCCGTCCACGGCATTGATCAGATAAGCGGTCGAGCCCGCAGAATGCCCAGGCACGCTGATCGCCCAGACCGAACCGTCTCCGAAAATATCCAGCACACCGGCGAAACGGCCATCGGGGTCCGGCTGGAACTGCCATTCGCGCAAGGGACCGTAACCTTGCAAGGCGGCATCCGCCGGATGCCCCAGCAACAGATTTACACGGCTGCGTTCTTGCACCTCGCCTTGCCCGACATAAACAGGTGTCGTGGCGGGCAGGTCCAGCAAACCGCCGACATGGTCAAAATGCAAATGGGTCAGAAAGACCGCGCGCGGCGGTGTCTGACCCGCCAGCCACTGGGCCGTAGTGCGCTCAATACGGATCTCGAGATCAGATACCGCCCGCCGCATCAGACCGTTCAACCGCTCGCCTAAATCTGCCGACACACCGCTGTCGATCATCACCCGCCCGAAACGGGGATGGTCCACCACATAGGCATAGATGACAGCCTCCTCGTTTCCCTTGGGGATCGCCGCAGTACGCGCATCCTTGCGGTCGATGAAAGTGCCCCGTCCACCCGTCCACTGCGCGAAGCGAACCCGCTCGAAAGTCACAATACCGGGCCGCACCAGACTGGCCTCCAACTCGGAGGTTCGCGACGCCGTCCCAATATCCGATACAGTTACCGGATGGCGACTGGCGGGCGTTGCACACCCTGCCAACAGCGCTCCCAGGCTCAGGATCAAGAGCACAGACACCGAACCCGCTTGGCATTGACCAGACATGGCGTATCCTCGATATAAGAGATTGAACACATCGAAATACATAAAAATATATTCGTCAATCAAAAAGGATCAGCGTTATCCCATGACGGTTGTCGTGACCCTGCCTCCGCCGGTAGCGCGTGAACCAGACGCCTTTGCACGAATCCGGCAACTCAGCCGCCCGCTGGAATGGCTGTTCACATGTCTTTTTGCACTCGGTGCGGCCCTGCTGGCTGTCGCCATCATCGCGGTCCTGACCTATGTCGGAACCCGCTTACAGGTACGTCCGGGTGGCATACAGATTTATATCGAAGCGATTGTGCCGCCGGTGCGCTCCGGCTGGACGACGGTAGGGGCCCTGCCCTGGATCCAGAAGATCGCACTCGCCGTCTCGGCCAGCGTCATGATGATCCCTGCTCTGGCCGTATTATGGGGACTAAGGCGACTGTTTCGCCTCTATGGATCAGGTATCGTCCTGACGCACGAGAATGCCCGCTGCATGAGCCATATCGCCCTTTGGCTGATCGCCTATGCCGTCGCCCCGACGATTGGCCATATTCTGGTGACGCTGGCCGGTTTTCATGACGAGGGCTGGTTGCGGATCGACAGTGCCAAGGCTCTGGCTCTGGGCCTCATCCTGTTCGTCATCGCGCGTGTTATGTCTTGGGGGGCAGACATACACGACGATGTCTCGCGGTTCGTCTAATGCCCATTATCGTACGTCTTGATGTAGTCATGGCACAGCGCAAGGTGCGCTCGAATGTCCTCGCGCGCGCTATCGGTATCTCCGAAACCAATCTGTCGCTACTGAAGTCCGGCAAGGTCCGCGGCCTGCGTCTGGCGACCTTGGACGCCATCTGCCGCTATCTGGACTGTTCGCCGTCCGACATTCTTGAATACCGGCCCGACACAGAAGAAATCGCCAGGCCCAAAGCCCTCAAGACCGGCTGACGTTCAGCACAGTTTAGTTCTGTGCCACCGCGTCACGAGGCTCGGCGGTGCGCCCCTCTTCAAACGCCTTCAGGCGGTCATTGATGTCCGAGATTTCCTTGGCCGTCGGTTGGCGGCGTCCACCGAGGCTGGGCGCGCCAACTATGCGCGTCGTGCCCTCGAACTCGACCTCGCGGTTGCCCGTCCCCAAAAGCTGACGCGCCAGTTCGGCGCTGTTATCGGCCAGCGACGTTTCTTCGACCAGCGCCAGCAGATCACGCGGGCGCGCAAACCGCGCCTCGTCGATCAACGGCTCGCGCCCGCCATAGCCCTGCGTCAGGGAGGCCACCATTCCGGCCGCTCCCTTCCAGCGATAAAAGATATGCGCCCCCGACTGCGACACCTTGGTCAGGCTGGGGGCCCACCACGGACGCACATAGTCGGCATGATAATGGGTCGCTGAACCCACCTTGTCGGCCACCGCCCCCGCCAGCGCCTTTTCGGCCACCTTTTGCGCGCGGGTCCATGCCCACGCCACCGGTGCCCGCGACAGCGATCCGTCACAGGTAAAGGTAAACTGGCAGCCCGTATTACGCTCGGCACCCTGATAGACGACGCCGCAAATACTGTTGGGATAGTTGGGGTCGCGCACGCGGTTCAGCACCACCTGCGCCACACCGGCCTGCCCTTCATCGGCTTCCAGCGCCGCTTCGTAATAGACCGCCTGCGTCAGGCACCGCATGGCCCGCCTGCGATCATCGGCACTGCTCGGCCTAAAGGCAAAGGGCGGCGCGGCATTCACCACCGCATCGCCCGCCATCGCTGCATTAAGACGCAAGGCTTCCAGCCCGTTCACCGTCGCAAACGGATCGGGCTTGCCGCCAAGGCGTAAACTTTCCCACCCGGGCGTCAGCCCCGGCACCGTCGCCATGCCCATGGCCGGATCATGCCGCAGGGCCAGCGACAACTGCGCCCCGTCCAGCCGCGACATCACACCGGCCAGACCGCGCGTGCCGTAATCGCCACCCGATGCCTCGGCCACCGCCTCCGCCGTGCGGACAAAATCCAGCGCGCTCTCGGACCGTGCCGACATGCCTGTCGCCAAGGCCGCCACCAGCGCCGCCCCTGCCGCCACGCCAACCGGCAGCAGCGCACGACGGCGCGGCGACGGTCGGGACCTTGCTGGGGCATTCAATGGGGCCATCGGCTCTCGAAAAACAAAACGTCCGAAACCTGCCGGACACCCTGTCCTTATAACAGAGCTTTTCCGGCAGTTTTCGGACGTCGAGGTTAAGGTTTGTTGAGACTTGCGCCGAAAAAGACGCAAATCACGCTGACCTTAGCGGTTACCAAGGCTCGAACGCAGCATCCATGCAGCCTTTTCGTGCGCGGCCAGACGCTGGGTCATCAGGTCCACCGTGGCTTCGTCACCGGCCTCGGCCGCGGCGTCCAGAGCCGCGCGGGCGGTCTTGATGACCGTGCCGTGGTCGCGGATCAGTTCGGACATCATCTCGTTGGCGCTCTTGTCCGGATTACCGTCCGAAATCGAGGTCAGGTTGCCAAAGGCCGAACCCGACTGCGGGGCCAGTTCACCCAGCGCACGGATACGCTCGGCAATCTCGTCCAGAGCCGTCCAGATTTCCGTATATTGCTGCTGGAACAGACCATGCAGGCTGAAGAATTCCGGCCCGCGCACGTTCCAGTGATACCCGTGTGTTTTCAGATAGATCGCATAGCTGTCGGCCAGAACCTTCGACAGTTCGCGCGAGACCGCCTCGCGCTGTGCATCGCTGAAACCGGTATCGATCATATCGCTCATAATCTTTTCCTGCATAAACATAGGGTTGGATAAATAGAATATAGGTAGGCGAACCGGATTTAAAAGCCTCAAAGCGCCTTCAAACGGCGAATTGAGGCTCAGACCCCGCTACCCGCATTTGCAGACCACTGACATGTACGCCCGATGGAACGTCCCCAAGCCGACGGCGTTGCACAAACTCTACCTTTAATCCGGCTTCCGTGCGGGGCCGCCTGTTTGCATTTTGGCATGTCTCACCCTGCTGCGCCCCAAGGCGCAACGCCCATCGACCGTTTTCTGGAAAGACTTGCCGCCCGCTCCATGCCCCCATGGCCGGTCTGTCTTTTGCTGGCGGCCGTGTTCACACTGGTCTTTGTTGCCATACGGGCGGCACTGGTGCCCGTCATGCCGGACCAGCCGGGCTTTTCGATCCTGATCCCTGCCATACTTCTGGCCGGTCTCAGCGGCGGTCTGTTCACGGTATCCCTGACGATCATCCTGTGCCTTGCCGCCATGTGGGGATTGAGCGAGGCCTTCAACCTCACCCCGACAGTGCCCGGTGCCTTTATTGCCCCTGCCCTGATCTTTGTTCTGATCGGCGCGACCTGCGGTGTGGTCGGGGCCTCGCTGCGCTATTGCGTGCGCAAACTCTACAAAACCCATGCCCGCCTTCAGGCCTCGATCGCCAAGGAACACAGCACCTCGGACGAGCTGAGGGCCATGATCAACCAGGTGTCCAGCGGCATTATCCGCACCACCACAGACGGCGTCATCCTCGAAGCTAACGAACAGTTTGCGCGGATGATCTCGCGGCCTATGGACCAGATTATCGGCCACAACGTCATCGGGTTCACCCACCCTGACGACCGCGCCCTGACGACACAGCGGCTATCGGACTATGTCACCCCCGGCCAGAACGACTGGCAGTTCGAGAAACGCTATATCAGCCCCGACGGCCGCACCATTCATGTGCTGCTGGATGTTCGCAGCCTGCGCCATCCAGACGGCACCGCCTATGGCTTTGTCTGTATCGTTGTGGACGTGACCACCGCGCGCAAAACCGAGGCCGCCCTGTCCCAGAGCCGCCACGACTTCTACAGCGTCGCCGATACCATTCCGGTCATGATGTGGCTGTCCGACAACGACAATATCAATCGCTTCGTCAATCGCGCCTATTTCGAGTTCGCCGGAAAGCCGGTCGATCAGGTCTCGACCCAGGAATGGAAAGACCTGCTCCACCCCGACGACTATGCCACCACGGTCAACCAGTTCGTTGTCGGCCTCAAAAGCCGTCAGGCCTTCCAGCTACAGGCCCGCTATCGCCGCCATGACGGCAAGTATCGCTGGGTGCGCTCGATCCTCCAGCCCCGCTATGACCGCGACGGCGTGCAAAAGGGCATTATCGGCACCGCCTTCGACGTGACCGACGCCGTCGAAGCCGCCACACGCATTCAGGAATCCGAAGCCCGTTTTCGCGCTATTGCCGACAGCGCCCCTGCCATCATCTGGATGGTCGATACCGACGGCAATACCGAGTTCGGCAATCGCCGTTTCCGCTCGACCTTCGGCGGCAATCCCCCGCACCACCTCATCAGCGCCATCCGTGGCATGATGGCCCCCGAAGACCTGCCCGCCTTTGACCAGACCCTCGAGGACGCCACCCGCGAAGAGCGCCGCTTTTCCTATCTTGGCCCCGTCCACCACGCGGCCTTCGGCACCCGCTGGCTGCATACCGAAGCGGCCCCGCGCTATGACCTGCAAGGTCGTCTGGCCGGCTTTACCGGCGTCAGCCTCGACGTCACCGAAAGCCAGCGTGCCGAGCGCGAGCTGAAACGCAGCAATGAACGCCTCGAGGAACGGGTCAGTGCGGCCCTTGCCGAAAAAGCCGCTGCCGAGGCCGAGCTGGTCCGCGCCCACCGCCTCGAAGCGGTCGGTCGCCTGACCGGCGGCGTGGCGCACGATTTCAACAATCTGCTGACCGTCATTATGGGTGGTCTGGAAATCATCCGTAAAACCGACGACCCCGCCCGCCGCCAGAAAATGGCCGAGGCCGCGCTGGCCGCCGCCCGCCGTGGCGAGCGCCTGACCGGACAGCTTCTGGCCTTCTCGCGCCGCCAGACCCTGCGCCCCGCCTCGATTGACCTGAATGCCCTGATCCGCGAGGGCGAGCCCCTGCTGCACAAGGCTGTGGGCGAGGGCATGAGCCTCCAGTTCAAGCTGAAACGCGGTCTGGCCCCCACCCTCGTCGATGCCGCCAAGTTCGAAGCCGCCCTGATCAACCTTTTGGTCAATGCCCGCGACGCCTCGCCATCCGATGCGCAGATCTGCGTCGAGACCGCCGACTATGTGGTCCATCCGCCCGCCGCCCCCATGCTGGCCCTCAACCTGCCCGCCAGCGATGCGACACCTGCCAGCGCCATCCACCCTTCGGACCTGCCACCGGGCCGCTATGTCCGCGTGACTGTGGCCGATAACGGCTCGGGCATGACCGACGATGTGCTGAAACGCGTCTTCGAGCCCTTCTTTACCACCAAGGGGGTCGGCCACGGCACCGGCCTTGGCCTGTCACAGGTCTATGGCTTCACCCGCCAGAGCGGCGGCTCCATCTCTATCCAGTCCTCGCCCGATACGGGCACGCGCATGAACCTGTTCCTGCCGTGGCACATGTTCAGCCCCTGCCCCGCCGAAGCCACACCCGACACCGAGGCCGAACCCCGCCCCGTCCCGGACGCCACAACCGAAGCTGCGGCCGACACCGCCCCCAAACGTCTGCTGATGGTCGAAGACGATCCGGGCGTGGCCGAGGTCACCGCCACCTTCCTGCGCTCCGAAGGTTTTGATGTCGATCTGGCCCGTAATGCCACAGAGGCGCTGGCCTGCCTTGAGCACAATCACTACGAATTTCTGCTCAGCGACATCCTGATGCCGGGCGGGATCAGCGGCATAGAACTGGCCCGCCGCGTCGAGACGCAATGGCCCGACATGCACATCATATTGTCGTCCGGCTTCCCCGGCGAGGTCGAGACCCTGCGCCTCAGTGCGTGGACCTTCCTGCCCAAGCCCTATACGCCGGCCCAGCTACGCACCCTGCTCGCGCACAAAAAAGACCAGACCCCCTAAAGGGTCTGGCCAGTTGCCGTCTTCTTCGCCCAAGGGCGAAAGAAGCTTGCCTACCCCGCTCGGCTCTACCCCGCTCGGGGCTAAACCTTTGCGGGCCTATTTCGGCTTTTGGGCATGGCCCACAGCGGCACCGGCGGCACCACCCACAGCGGCCCCGACCGGACCGCCCACCACCGCACCGGCGATCGCGCCCGTCGCGGCCTTCTGTTCGATTGTATGCCCGCAGGCCACCAAAAGCAGCCCCGACGCCATCGTCACAGCCACAGTCGCTAGCCCACGCACCCGAAATTTAGAACGTGAATCCGTCATTGCATCGAACTCCTTGAATCATCTGAAATTAAACCCTCAATTCCGCTCAAAGTTCCCCTTGCGAAAAGCGCACCCTTTCCAAGTATTCATTCCTTAACGAAAACCGCTTTCGCCACTTGGAAGCACTTCGGACAGATATAGCCTGAACTTCACAATACAGTATTCGCAAGATCAACTAAGAATTCGACACACAAAGCCTCTAGAGCCACTCGGGGCCGTCTCAAAGACCTACGACTTTTATCCACATCTTCACAACAACAAGCGAATCGATCACATTTCTGCCATAAGTGAGTGGCTTAAGACCCAACTTCCGCGGCACACCCTGTCTGGTGAACGCGGTTCTGGTGTTTGCGTACGGACGTGGTCCGACAGTGAGTACCGGAAATAAGGGGCGGCGTTCCTCGCCCTGCCAAACAGGATTTGTCTTTTGTTTCTTTCTTCGCCCCTGCGTGACATCAAGCACGCCTTAAGCAAGCTCGACCCGCGCCCCGTCGCGGCAACCGCTGCCTTTGGTGGTCTTGTTACGCTCGCGGTCGGAGGAGCCTATATGGGCGGTATCACCGCTCAGGCCTCGACCACCCGAACCCAAGCCGAGCGTATTTCCACTGCCGGTATGGATGGGTACAGCCAGGAAGCCATGGCGCTCGCCGCCGGTGGACTGGACGCCAGCGCGCTGGCCATCGCGCAACGTCATGATCCCTATGCTGTGGACGGCGCTGCCCTGCGTGACCGCCAGTCGGAGCTTCTGACCGCGCGTCTGCAATCTGTAAAAACATCCGATCCGGCCAGCCCCTTCCGCATGACCGGTGCCCGCGACCAGTCGCGTGACCTCGATTGCCTGACCCAGGCTGTCTATTACGAAGCCCGCGGCGAAGGCACCAACGGCATGAAGGCTGTGGCTCAGGTGGTCCTGAACCGCGCCCGCCACCCCGCCTTCCCCAAGACGGTCTGCAGCGTAGTCTTCCAAGGCTCCAACCGCTCGACCGGCTGCCAGTTCTCCTTCACCTGCAACGGCGCCATGCGTGCACCGGTAAACCGCGCAGCATGGAACCGTGCCCGCGACGTCGCCTCGGCGGCCCTGTCGGGTGAAACCTATAATGCTGTCGGTACGGCGACCCACTTCCACACCACCGCTGTCTCGCCGTCGTGGCGTCACCGTCTGGTGCAGGTCAATCAGGTCGGCAGCCACGTCTTCTACCGCTTTGGCGGTCGTAACGGCTCTGCCTCGACCCTCGCCAACGAGATTCAGGCTTCTGCGGCTGTGCCGCGCGTCATGCAGGCTTCGCTGACCAGCGAACCGGCGGGCCCGCGCCCCTATGTGGCAGATGCCAAGACGGCTGAAAAAGCCGCTCCGATTGTGACGGTGTCGATGCCTGCAGCCGCCACCGCTGCGGACGCGGCCTCTGTCCAGACCGCGCCGCTCGCGGCAACGACCTGAAAACAGGTAAACAGATCATCGGCACGCGGTTAATTAACCCGCGTGCCGATTTCTTGTTCCTTGAATCCTAAAAGAAAACGCCGTTTTTAAACGGCATCCAGACCGATATCCAACTGGATCACCGAGTGGGTCAGCGCCCCCACCGAGATGACATCCACGCCGGTTGCCGCAATGCCCGCCACGGTATCGAGATTGACCCCGCCCGACGCTTCCAGCACCAGCTTGACCCCGCTGGCCTTCACGCGGGCCACCGCCGTGGCCATGTCCGTCAGGTTGAAATTATCCAGCATGATGACGTCGGGCTGCTCGGCAATCGCCTCGTCCAACTGATCCAGACCATCCACCTCGACCTCGACCTTCATCAGGTGCGGCGCAAAGGCCTTGGCGGCGCGAACCGCCTTGCCCACCCCGCCACAGACAGCCACGTGGTTGTCCTTGATCAGGATGGCATCATCCAGCCCGAAGCGGTGATTGATCCCGCCGCCACACGCCACAGCATGTTTTTCCAGCGCCCGCAGCCCCGGTGTCGTCTTTCGGGTATCGGCAATCCTCGCATGGGTGCCCGCCACCGCCTGCACATAGGCCCGCGTCTGGGTGGCAATGCCGCACATCCGGCCCAGAATATTCAGCGCCGTCCGCTCGGCCGCCAATAATCCCCGCGCCGAGCCCTCGACCTCGACCAGCACATCGCCCTTGGCAATGTCCGCGCCATCGCTGACGCGCACATCCACGCGCGCCTTCGGGTCCATCAGCAGACAGGCAATCCGCACCCCCGCGCCCCCCGCCATCACGCCATCCTGACGCGCGCGGAACTGGGCCTTCATACGGGCATCTTCGGGGATACAGGCCTGCGCCGTCACATCGCCACAGCGCCCCAGATCCTCCGCCAGCGCCATACGCACCACAGGCTCGATCACCAGATCCGGCAAGGTTCGCGTCATTATCCGTTTCCCGTTATTCGATATCGAGGCGCACACGCGTGTGCTGCGCCCTGTTCTTGCTCAGCGGATAGTCCGCCCTGAAATGTCCACCACGGCTTTCACGCCGCGCCAACGCAGCATGTGCCACCAGCTTGGCCGCTGTCACGGCCACCGCAAACGGATAAAGCCCCGCCATATCGTCCAGCACGCCCGTCAGAGCCTCCAGCCCCTTGGCATCGCGCACCACGCCGCAATACTGCGTCATCGCCGCCCGCAAGGCCTGCATGACCTCGTCCGGCAGATCGCCACCGACGATCAAAGGCCGCAGAGCCACATCACCGACATCGCCATCCTGCGCCGCCGCCCGCCCCGCCATCCGGCCAAAGGCGGCCGCCTCCAACAGACTGTTGGACGCCAGACGATTGGCCCCGTGCACCCCCGTCGCCGCGCACTCGCCAATGGCATACAGCCCCGCCACCGAGGTCCGCCCCTCGTCATCGGCGCAAATCCCGCCCATGTGGTAGTGCACCGCCGCCGCGACCGGAATGGGCTGCACGCGCGGATCAATCCCGACCGCCATACAGGCCGCAAATACCGCCGGAAACGCGTGGTCAAACTCCGCACCCACGGCCTTGCTGGCATCCAGAAACGCCCCGCGCCCCGAGGCCCGCGCCTCGTGCACCGCCCGCGCCACAATATCACGCGCCGCAAGGTCTGAATCCGCCGCCATCCCGATCAGGAACCGGCCCTGACGGTCCACCAGCCTTGCCCCCTCGCCCCGCAAGGCCTCGGTCGCCAGCGGCGCAGGGTCCAGCCCCGCATCAATCGCCGTCGGGTGGAACTGCACAAACTCCGGATCAAGGATTTCCGCGCCCGCCAGATAGGCCAGCGCCATCCCCTCGCCCTTCAGGGCCGACGGATTTGTCGTCACCTCGAACAGACCGCCGATCCCGCCCGTCGCCAGCACCACGGCCTGCGCCAGAACCCGAACCAGCCCGCCTGTCCGCTCGATCACCGCCCCGCGCACCCGGCCCGTCTCGTCGGTCACCAGCGCGCGTAACCGCCCGTCTTCCCAAATCTCGATATGGTCAGCCGCCCTGGCCGCCTTGACCACCGCCGACAAAATAGCCCGCCCCGCGCCATCGCCGCCCACCCGCGCCACACGCGCAATCGAATGGGCCGCCTCCAGCGACACGGCAAAGCCACCGTCTTCCGCACGATCAAACGGCGCGCCCAGACCGGCCAGCCATTCCACCGTCTCGCGCCCGCGCCCCGTCAGTTCGCGCACAGCCTCGCTCTCGACCAGACCGGCACCTGCCGCCTCGGTATCGCGGGCATGAAGCTGCGGGCTGTCTCCGGCGCTCAAGGCCGCCGCCATGCCGCCCTGCGCCCATGCCGACGAACAGGCATCCAGCAAGGGCGCAGGCGTCACCACCAGCACTCCCCCCGATACCCCTTTAACCGGCACAGCCTCCAGCGCCGCCGACAGGCCCGCCAGACCGCCCCCGATCACCAACGGCCCCTTATGGACCCGCGTTTCCATTAAAGGCTGATACCCAGATAGCGGGCGATCATGTCCACACTGGCCTGACCGCTCCCGCCATTCATGGCCAGCAGCGACGCCACCGCCGCCCCGCCACACGCCACAGCCGTCAGCACAAACAGACCCAGCGACATCGCCGCCTGCTTACCGCTCAAAGGCCCGCGAATGCTCCGCAAGCCGCCCTTGCTGAGATGGCCCCAGATGGCCAACCCCAGAAACACCGCCAGAATATAGCGCCCCGTCATGATGCCCCATGCGACGACCGCCACACCGATGGCCAGCAGCACCAGCTTTTCCAGCATCGGATGCACCCGCGCCAGCACCGGCCCCAGCGCCTTGGAGCCATCCAGAGGCGGTGCCGGTACCAGATTGATCAGGTTCAGCATGGCCACGAAGAACGCCGCCGCCATCCACTGCCCGTCGCCCGTCGCCAGCCCGACCGCCACCAGCGGCAGCATGGCCAACAGTCCAAAGGCCGGTCCCGCCAACGACACCAGCACCCCGACCCATTCATTCTTCGGCTCGAGCGTCGCCTTGGCCAGACCGCCAAGGAAAGGGATGACATAGATCCGCGCCGGTCCCATCCCCAGCCGGTTCATGGCCAGCACATGCCCGTATTCATGCACGAACAGGGCAAACATCAGCGACACGGCAATGACCCAGCTCTGGGTCAGGAACCACAGGAACCCCACCATCAGCAGGGTGGACAAGATCAGCGTCACCCGTCCCTTGCCGCGCGACTGTTCGGGCGCGGGTGCAGACGATGATGCGGACGGCGATGCCATCACAGGCGCATCACGACCGTCCCGACGCCCCCATGGTCCCGTATTTTGGGGTCCCTGATCTGTCACTCAGATCAACTCCACAGCGACCGAGTGCTTGGCCCGCACCAGATCATAACGCGCGGGCTTGGACGGCGGCGGCAGGTCGATCATGCGCTGCACAGCGGCCCGCGCCTTCTCCTGCATCTCCGGCTCGACCGTCACCTCGAACTGCATGTGCAACAGGCAGTCGCGGATATTCTCCAGCGTGATGCGCTTCATATGCGGGCACATATTGCACGGCCCGACAAACTCGACCTCCGGCACATCGCCCTTGATGTTCGACGCCATCGAACATTCGGTGATCAGCACCACCTTCTTGGGGCGGTTCTTCTCGACATAGGAAATCATCGCCGCGGTCGAGCCTGCGAAATCCGCCGCCTGCAAAATCTCTTCGGGACATTCAGGGTGGGCCAGAACCTCGGCCCCCGGCCATGCCGCGCGCATATCGGCAATGTCCTGAGTGGTGAACCGCTTGTGCACCTCGCAATGCCCCGCCCAGGCGATAATGCCCACACTGGTCTGCGCCGCCACGTTACGTGCCAGATATTCGTCTGGGATCAGGATGACCTTGTCCACGCCCCATTCCTTGGCCGCCCACTCCACCACCTGCACCGCATTGGCGCTGGTGCAGCAGATGTCCGTCTCGGCTTTCACATCGGCGGTCGTGTTCACATAGGTGATGACCGGCAGGCCGGGATGGCGCTCTTTAATCAGGCGCACATCGGCCCCCGTAATCGACGAGGCCAGCGAACAACCCGCCCTTAAGTCAGGGATCAGAACCGTCTTTTCAGGGCTGAGAATCTTCGACGTCTCGGCCATGAAGTGAACGCCCGCCTGAACGATCACCTTGGCATCGACCTTGGCCGCTTCTTTCGCCAGCGCCAGACTGTCGCCCACGAAATCGCCGACGCCATGGAAGATGTCCGGCGTCATATAGTTGTGCGCCAGAATGACCGCATTACGCTCTTTCTTCAGCGCATTGATCTCGCTGATCAGCGCCGCCTGAACGGGCCATTCCATCGGTGTGGTGTGGTCCTTGACCTTCTCCCACACAGCGGCAGTTTCCTCTGCCAGTTCCTTCGTCAGGCCGAATGCAGCGCCCATGACCATCTCCCTACACCCTTATGCTCACTTTTAGCATAAGGTGGGCATACAATAGGCCTTCCTTCGTCCGACGCAAGATCAAACCATCAGCGCACCAATCGAAACAGATCATCCAGTGGCACATCCAGCGCCTCGGCCAATAACAGCGCCACAGTGACCGACGGCGTAAACACCCCGTTCTCGATCGTATTCACCGTCTTGCGCGACACCCCCGCCCGCTCGGCCAGCTCGCCTTGGGTCAAACCCGCCACCTGACGCACCGCCTTCAAATCCACCACCAGCCGCGCCTCAACCACGCTCGGCTCTCCTCATCAGCCACCACAGCCGCAAGCCCGCGACCCACAGTGATCCAGCGATCACCGGCAGCAGACTGCTGACACCCCAGCGCAAATCCACCAGCATCAGACCCATGGAAACGGCCATACCGGCCACGGCCGCCGCAAACCCCCATGCCTTGGCCTCACCGGCAAAGCGGCGTGTGATCTCCTCATCCAACAAGGGCCGCCACCGATAAAGCGTCAGCTCGATCAGGCCTATCAGCATAAACACTGCCGCAACCATCAAGACCGGCCATTGCACAGCCGCCTCGCCACTGGCCGCGTTCCACATCTGAGCGCCCGCAAAAACGGACACCGCCACAGCGGCACCGGTGATCAGCACCAGATTGACCACCCACTGCCCCTGCCGCACCTCGCGCATCGAGGCCTGCAATTCCGGCGGCACCCGTAGGTCCTTGAACCGCAAACCCGCCAGAATCCCCGCAAGCATGATCGCCAACCCGAACAGCACTAATGGCACGGACACGGCTCGCCCCAAGCCCCGCTGGGCCAGAACCATCACACCCAACACCATGACCGCGCCCAATACCGCACAGCCCACACCGACCCGATAGCCGACATCATAACTCGCACGTTCAGCCACGCTCAGCCTCCCGCACCTGCCACCACAGCCGCAAGCCCGCGACCCAAACCACGGCCAGCATCACATACGGCATGGCCGCAACAGCGACAGGCGGCTTCCACAACATCAGACCAAACACGACGACCAGTCCTGCAAATGTTGCCGCAAACCCCCACGTCATGGCACTGCCGTGATAGGCCACCATCAACTCGTCATGCAGCCAGCGACGCTCCTGCCGCCCCCTGTGCCCGAACATCAGATAGACAAACCAGCCCGCCGCCAGCAAAGGCCCCAGCAGCGCCTTGCTCAGCATTACATCACTGGCCCCGTTGGCCATCTGCCAAAGCGCCTCGCTGGATATCATGCACACCGGCAAGCTTGTCATCGGCACGATCCCCACCGCATAGGCCCACTTGCCCTGCTCCATATCGCGCCGCCCGCCCCTCTTGCGTTCGACACGATCCGTATGGCCATCGCGCGAAAAACGGCCCGCACTCGCAAAGGCCATAACCACCACAGCCACACCCGCAAACCCGACCAGGATCGCGGTAAATCTGTCCGGTATGAACAGGGCCAGCAAAAAGACTGTAAACCCCGCTGCCCCCAGCAGCCCGACCGCCAACAGCCCCCACTGGCGCTGTCTCTCGGCCGCTTCTGCCCGCAAGCGATCAGCCCTTTCCGAAACCGCTCTATCTTGCCCTTCCATCGCCCCCACCCTCGCGCATGATGTAACCCACAGGTGACATTGATACCTATAGGTTACAAAATCAAGCCACAAATACCGATGCCCCCCTTTGCAAGCTTTACTCTCGCGATACCCTCACCTACGCCCTAGAGAACAAACCTCCCTCCCGAACGACCAGATCAGCGAATAAATCGTGCAAGAAACCGTCCGCCGCATCCTGACCGCCCGCGTTTATGACGTGGCCGTGGAAACCCCGCTCGATGCCATGCCGCGCCTGTCGGCCCGCGTCGAACGTCCGGTCCTTCTGAAACGCGAAGACCTGCAACCGGTCTTCTCGTTCAAGGTGCGCGGCGCCTATAACCGCATTGCCCACCTGACGGATGCCGAACTGGCCAAGGGCGTCATCTGCGCCTCGGCTGGCAACCACGCCCAGGGCGTCGCTCTGTCCGCTTCCAAGCGCGGGGCCAAGTCCACCATCGTCATGCCGACCACCACCCCCGACATCAAGGTCGCGGCGGTCAAGGCGCTGGGCGGCACCGTCGTCCTGCACGGCGAAAGCTTCGACGATGCCAATGCCCATGCCCGCACACTCGAGGCCAAAACCGGTGCCACCTTCGTCCACCCCTTCGACGACCCCTATGTGATCGCAGGCCAAGGCACGGTGGGTCTGGAAATCCTGCGCCAGCACCCCGACCCGCTGGATGCCGTCTTCATCCCCATCGGCGGTGGCGGTCTGGCTGCGGGCGTCGCCGCCATCATCCGTTTCCTGCGTCCCGAAACCAAGATCATCGGCGTAGAGCCCGTCGAGGCCTGCTCCATGAAGGCCGCCATCGCTGCGGGCGAGGTCTATACGCTGGATCAGGTCGGCCTGTTCGCCGACGGCGTGGCCGTGCGCCGCGTCGGCGATGAAACCTTCCGCCTGTGCCGCGACCTTTTGGATGACATCGTACTGGTCGATACCGACGCCATCTGCGCCGCCGTCAAAGACATTTTCGATGATGTCCGCGCCGTGGCCGAACCGTCCGGTGCCGTCGCTCTGGCAGGCCTGAAAGTCTGGGCCAGCCGCAATCCGGGCACAGGCGCATTGGCCGCCATCAACTCCGGTGCCAATGTCAATTTCGACCGCCTGCGCCATGTCGCCGAACGCGCCCAGATCGGCCTAGGCACCGAGGCCCTGCTGGCCGTCTCCATGCCCGACGACCGCGCCGCCTATCACCGCTTCCTCAACAGCCTGCAAGGCCGATCAATCACCGAATTCAACTATCGCTTCAGCGGCAATGGCACGGCGCAAATCTTCGTCGGCATCGCGTTGTCCGGCGACAGAGACGAACGCCACGCCCTATGCGCCACCCTGCGCGAGGCCGGTTACGGCGTCGAAGACATGAGCGACAACGAAATCGCCAAGCTGCACGTCCGCTATATGGTCGGTGGCCGCGCCCCGTCGCTCACCGGCGAACGCCTGTTCCGCTTTGAATTCCCCGAACGTCCGGGGGCCTTCCTGAAGTTTATGAACAGCCTGCAACCGGCATGGAACCTGACCCTGTTCCACTACCGCAACCACGGCGACGATGTCGGCCGCGTCCTCGCCGGCATCCACGCCCCCGACGACCAATACGCCGCCGTCACCACCGCACTGGACACCCTCGGCTACCCCTATATCGAGGAAACCATGAACCCCGCCGCACGGCTGTTCCTCGCCTAAAGAAAAAGACTCCGTCACATCCCGACGGAGCCTTTCTGTTTCGGTATCGCCTGCCCTAGTCCCGCAGACGTTCGACCCGATTATTCACGCCCTCGACGCTTACTCGCGGCGGGGCCGATGACCTCCAGCGCACGGTATGACGGCTACCCGCCACCGACAGCGGTGCCTCCGGTGCCAACTGCACCGTCACCTGATTATTGCTGCCGACAACCTCGAGGCTGGCGCACTCTCCGGTAAAGGTCAGCACATGGTTCACACCAGCCACCTCGACCGCCCGTCCCTCACAAGGAATTGTCCGGTGATGACCATCACCCACAACCTCGATCAGGTCCGCAGAATAATCCACCGAACCCGCCTGACCCGATGCGGCCATAACAAGCAAAACAATAGGAAGAGGGGACATCACGCCTCCATACAGGGTCAGGATTGACCTCTCCCATAACGTAGGCGACGCCTTTTTCGATCCTGTGACAGTCGTGAAAAAACGCCCGTCCTAGCCCTTGGCGCGCAAGAACCGCTTCACCGTCACCACGACGCCAATCATCACCGCCGCCCCCAGCAAACTGCCGAACATCGGGAAATAGGCATGGTTGCGCGTGCTATCGATCGCCACATCGGTAAAGCCCTGCGCCACCAGTTCGCGCACCCGCAGCTCGGTCTTCACCACCGTCCACAGCACCAGCCCCACGACGCCCGCCAACGATAAATAAAGCAGCACCCGCCGCCCGTCATTATGCGGAGAAGTCGTCTTGTTATCTTGCGACATCAGTGCCTCGACATGCTGAACCCGCCCGACATTGGCACAACAGCGTTAGAACGCAAAACAGTCCGGCGACACCTGCCGCCGGACCGCTTGGCGGGTGAATACGTCGTCCCTACGCCGCGTCGATCACCTTGATAATCTCGTCCGTAGAGGCCCCCGTCAGGGTCTTGGTAATCTCGCCAAGCAGCCTCTCTTCGACCTCCTTGTGCCAATGCTTGCGCAACTCGCCCATGGTCTTGGGCGCAGCAATCACCACCAGCTTGTCGAACTTGTTCTTCAGCGCCCAGTTATTGAGCGCCAGCGCCACACTCATGGCATGGCCGTCCTCGGCCTGGGTGTCATTGTCGGGATTGGCTTCGGTGGAAATCCGCCCCGCTGATCCCACAACGCGCTCTTCCAGCGGCGGCAAATCCACCGCACCCAGCGCCACCTCGGTCGCCGTGCCGGTATTTCGATAAAGACGCAGCACCTCGCCATCCACGACAGCGACCAGACTATTGCTCGGCAGGTTCATCGGCTTCTCCTCGGATCAAACGCCCCCACACCCGAACCAACGATCCAGCCCCCGTTCCGTTGCCCGCCATCTTGTCACATTGCCCTTCACATATCACAGTGAGGCCATGCAGATCCGCCCAGAAACCCCCGCCGACATCGCCGACATCCGCGCCGTGACCCAGGCGGCCTTCGCCACAGTCCCCCACAGCCAGCAGACCGAAGCGGCCATTATCGACGCCCTTCGCGCGGCCAAGGCCATGACCCTGTCGCTGGTTGCCGAACAGAACGGCGAGATTCTCGGCCATGTCGCCTTCTCGCCTGTGCTGATCGACGGCCAAGACCACAACTGGCTCGGCCTCGGTCCCGTCAGTGTCCATCCCGATCATCATGGCAAGGGCATAGGCAGCAAACTGATCCGCACCGCCCTCGACCAGATCACCGCCATGGGCACGAATGGCTGCGTCCTGCTGGGTGATCCCGCCTATTATGCCCGCTTCGGTTTCCGCGCCGCCCCCGCAGATGGTCCGGCCCTCGTCTATCCGGGCGTTCCGGCTGAATATTTCCAGTCCCTGCCCCTCAACGGCCCGGCACTCTCCGGCATCGTCACCTATCATCCGGGCTTCGCCGCAAGCTAAGCCATTGCGCCGCTTGCAGCGACATGACAGCGTTCTTCCGAATCTTTCGGAGCCGCCCATGTCCGTTCGCCCCCTTGCCGTTATCGCCCTGCTGGCCTCGCTTGCCTTACCGGCCACCGTTGCCGCCCAGACGGCCGCGCCACGGCCATTCGCCTCGGCCACCACCCGCGATTCCGCGCAAACCGCCATGCCGGTGCTGCAGTCCCCGCAGGAACTCGAAGAGAAGAAACTGCTCGAACGGGTCATGCAGGACATGCAGCGCTCGGGCCCCTCGGCCGTACGCCGACATGTACCGGCGCTTCAGGCTGCGTTTGATCGCATGCCCGCCGACTATACGATCGTCGCCCATATCGGGGATGCCATCGTCATCCGCAGCGCCGATATGAAGGTCTTCCTGCCCCTGCAACTGTCCCTGCTCGCCACCGACGAGGGCCGCAAGGCCTCGGGCATCCACGCCATCGAAAACACCTATGGCATGGTCGCCCAGCTACTGGCCTTCGAGGCGGTCGAGCGTCAGGACTACCCTGCCGCCATCGCCTATGCCGACCGCCTTTTGGGCATCCAGCCCAACCACCCTCAGGTTCAGGCCGAAAGAATTGTCGCCTATACCAAGATGGGCCAATGCGAAACCGGCCTGAAACTGGCGGGCGAAGCCCTTGTCAGCGAAGACCTTGTCCTTGCCATGAACCGTGATCTGTTCCTGCGCCGTCAAGGCTACTGCCAGATCGAACTGGGCCGTTTCGACGACGCCAAGGCCAGCTATGAAGCCGCCCTCGAACTCAACCCCTACGATCAGCTCTCACGCAGCCAGCTCACCTATATCGCCCAGCAAACCGCGAACCGTTAGACCCGCTTGACCTGAACCGGCCACAGCTCTACCCCGACTGTGTCGAAAAGATTTTCAGGCCGGTTGGTTATTCCGGTCCTCGCCCCGCCTCTCGCGGTTCGAGATCAGTTAGGGCCAAACGCCCTGAACCCGCGACGTCATTTCCTTTCACAGGATGACGTCGCCACGGGTTCCCCATGGCACGTCGTCCATTTTTACGAGACGTCCCGATGGGCAAACCCGACCCCAAGACCCTGCTTCTGGCACAGGTCTTCATTACCTTCTTCATGTCCGGCACGATGTCCGCCTTTATGGGCATCCTGCATATGGGCTTTGGCGACACCTTCCTTGGCGTCTGGCCGCGCGACTGGGCCATCGCATGGCCCGTCGCCTTCCTGCTGACCCAGATCTTCAGCCGCCTCGGCTTCAAGCTCGCCTTCACGATCCGCAAGCCCGCGCGATAGGCGCTTCAGGGCGTCAGTCTGGGGATTTGACGCCCTCATGCGCCAGCAGCCACGTCTTGCGCTCATGGCCCCATTCATAGCCACCCAGTCCGCCGCCCGTGGCAATCACACGGTGGCACGGATTGACCAGCCCGACCGGATTATAGCGATTGGCCTGCCCCACGGCCCTGACCGCCTTGGGGCTGCCGACCGCGACGGCAATCTGGCCATAGCTGCGCGTCTCGCCGGTCGGAATGGCCCGCAAGGCCGCCCAGACCCGTTCCCGAAAATCCGTGCCATTGGTACGCACCGCAATCCGGTTCAGCGCCGCCACATCACCGGCGAAATAATCGTCCAGCGCGGCCCGCAAAGCCTCCGGCACGGTCTGTTCCTCGAACACCGCCCCCGGCCACTGCTTGCCCAAAAGCTGCTCCAGCCGCCCGCGATCCACGCTCCATTCCAGCGCCATCAGGGCCGCATCGCCATCAAAGGCCAGACGGATATCGCCCAGAGGCGTGGCCATCTGGCCCACCCCGATTATCTCGCCTTTGTGCTGCGCCATTACCGTCTCCGCGACTGTCTTCTGGACCGGACGAAAACGAGCCTGAACCCGTTTTCGTCCCGCGACAAGCGCCCTAGCAGCGCGCACCGATCCGGCGATCCAGCACCAGAGAAGCCAGCGACTGCACCGCCCGCACCGCCTCGCAAATGAACCCGAACACCACAATCGCCATCAGCAGGGTCGGCACCGCATCCAGCGCCCAGCTATCGCGGCTCAGCATCCGCTGCCAGAAGTCATTGGCCGACGCCACACGGATCAGTTCAGACAAGGGCGATGCCATCCACATCCACGCCAGTATCGCCATATTGGCCAGCGCGAAGATGAAATCGCCCGCCGCTGTCAGCCGCACCGGACTGCCCGTCATCACCCGCAGCACATCAAAACCGACCCTTGCGGCCAGCACCGCCACCACCGGCCAATAGACCAGATGATGGATTTCACGGAACGCCGCCCCCAGATCAAACCCGTTGCCCAGCAACAGCGCATCAATCCGCACACCGCCCAGCGCCCCGATCCACCACAACAGCACAATCAGCGTAAACACCGCGCTGGTCGCCGCCCCCGCCACCGGCGAGAAGTCGGACCGGTCCGCCACAGGCGTGTCCTTGGCCTTGTTACGCGACGCCACATTGCCGCGCAGGAAATCCAGCCCGCTGCGCTCCATCGTGCCTGCCCATGCAAACAGGCCCAGATCACGCACCTTCCAGTCGGTCAGGAAGGCGGGCTTCTTCGGCTGGCGCTCCACCACCCATCCGGCAATGGCCAGCACTCCGACCACACTGATCGCCCCGTTCATGAAGCCGCTGACCGCATGGCCCAGCGCCCGCCCCAGTTCCTCGCCACCAAACAGCACCGACAGGATCAACCGCGCCAGCGCCAGCAGCACCAGAGCAATCAGCCCCAGCCGCGCCGCGAACATCCACCACGGATAAAGCTCCGGCCCGATCAGCCCTTGCGGGCGATCACTATACCGCGCCGCCACCACCAGAGGATGGCCCACCTCGCGCAGCAAAACCTCCAGCTCCGCCTCGACCAGCGGACGCCCCAAGGCTTCCTCGCGGTCCTCCTTGCGCGCCAGTATCTCGTCGCGCAGTTCGGCGACAATATCCTCGGCCTGATCCTTCGACAGTTGCGCCGCAACCACGCCCAGATAGGTGTCGATCATGTCCATAGTTTTGTCGGATGTGCTCATAGCATTCCCTCCACAGAGGCCGACAGGGCGCGCCATTCGGCCGCCAGTCGCCCTAACATTTCCTCGCCTTCTTCAGACAACTGGTAGAAACGCTTCTTGCGCTTCTCTTCCTCGCGCCATTCGCTAACCAACAGCCCCTGGCTCTCCAGTCGGCGCAGCAGCGGATAGAGGGTACTCTCCTCCATCTCCACGCCCGCCTGCGACAGCGCCATCCGCAGCGAATAGCCGTATTGCTCGCGCCGTAACTGGGCCAGCACCGCCAGGATCAGCGACCCGCGCCGCAGTTCCAGCCTCAAACTCTCGAACAGGTCCTCATTGGCCACAACGCACCCGCTACCCTTGCTGCCACATAGTGTGTGACACACAGTGTATGAAGCACAGCAACCACAAGAGTCAATAACACCGGTTCACAAATTATCGCGCGCAACAAAAAAGGGCGAGCCTTGCGCCCGCCCTGACAATCCTCGTTGCCGTCTTTAATCGCCCATCTTTTCGAAGATCGCTTCCGCCTCTTCGAAATCATCAAAGTCCAGCCGCGCCGGATCATTGATGATGACAAAGCGCGTCACCACGACATGGCCATCGCTCGCCGTCCTGTCCCACTGCCACATGCACCGATCAGAGCGCTGCTGTAACAGGGTCCAGCGCCCCTCGCCCTTGGGCGGTTTCGGCTCATAGTCTGACGGCATGATGGTCCCTCCACCCCGCAGTCAGCACCGCCAAAACCAGGCTGTCAAAGCCGCTCGCCTCGCAAGCGACTGACATTTGCGTGTTCTGCTCAGCTTTGCGCCGGCACGTCGTCCTGCCCCTGCACCATGCGCGTCACGGCCAGATCCGCCGTCACATTGCCCAAAGTGCGGAAGATGTCGGGGATAACCTCGACCGCCAGCAACAGCGGCAGCATCTCCAGCGGCACCCCCATGGCGATACAGATCGGCGCAATCGAGGCAAAGAAGCTGACCTGCCCCGGCAAGCCCACCGTCCCCACCGAAATCAGCGCCGCCGTGAGCATGGCCGCAATCAACTGTCCCGCGCCCGGCTGGATACCGAACAGATGCGCGCAATACAGCGCCACCCCGAGGTTCGCCACCGGCGAAGTAATGCGGAACACCGCCACGGCCAGCGGCAGGACCAGACCCGCCGTCGCCCGCTTGACGCCCAGCATGTCGACTGCCCGCTCCACCATCACCGGCAGGCTGGCCAGCGAAGATTGCGTCGAGAACGCCACCACTTGTGCCGGTGCCGCCGCCCGCGCAAAGCGGCCCAGACTGACGCGGCCAAACACCATGACCAGCGGATAGAACAACAGGCCGATACCGATGCACGACAACGAGATCACCACAACATAGTGCAGTAATACGCCCGCCGCGCTGGCCCCCGCCGTCAAACCGACCCCCAGCGACAGGGCAAACACCCCGATCGGGGCCGCCACCAAGACCCAGCGCACGATGATAATCATCGTCTCGCCGACCGCCTCGAAAAAGGTCGTCAGCGGCAAACGCAACCGCTCCGGCAACCGCGAGGCTGCAAAGCCGAAGAAGACCGCAAACACCACGATACCCAGGATGGCATCTTCCGCCGCCGCCTTGATCGGGTTGGACGGGGCGATGGTTTTCAGGAACTCGCCAAACGGCGCCCCTGCCCCGACCTGCGCCCCGTCAGGCGCCGCCGCCAGCAACAGTTTGGCCCCCGCCGCATCCACCGGCCACAGGGTCAGCAGCCCATAGGACACCGCCACCGAGTAACAGACCGAGAATGCGATCAGCACGGCAAACCATGCCACCGCCTTCATCGCCATCCGCCCCGCCTTGGCCGCATCGGCAATCGAGGCCACCCCCGTCACCAGCAGGCTGAAGACCAGCGGAATGATCGTCATACGCAACGCATTCAGCCATAACTGGCCGATCGACTGGATGAAGTCGGCTGTCTCCGCCCCGCCGGGCAGACCCCAGCGCTGGGCGATCATGCCGACCACCAGCCCCAGCGCCAGCGCCGACAGCACCTGCACACTCAACGAAGTCAGAAAGCGTCGCGTCTTGGGCATTGATCAGGCTCCGCCCGTATTATCGACCGATACCGGCCCGCGTCCGCGCTGCGGCACCTGTGTCGCCACACCGCACGCCCCCGCCGCAGCAAGGAAGACCAGCGTCAACCAGAAGCCGTTCCTGATCTCGACGCGAATGGCCTGTCCCATCATCTGCGACAACTGACGCTCCAGCGCCTCCATCTCGGTCCCGCCCTCGCCCTTCTGGCCGGTTTCCTTTTCGATCGCGCCGCGCATCTGGCCGACCATCTGGCCCATACCGCCGCCCAGCAGAGCAATCGCCAGAACACTGCTGACCAGCACCACACGACCGCCCGTCTTGGCCCCCTTGACCACAAAGCTGCCGATCAGGCCCAGCACGATCACCACCGCACCGGCAATGGCCCACCATGCGGCGTCCAGCTTCTCCTTCGGCACCGGAATATCGGCCACCTCGGGCGATCCCGTCAGCAACTGATATCCGCTCGCCTCGATCAGAGGCTGGCCGTTACAGCTCACCGCCACCCAGGGCAGAAAGAATAGCAACAAGGCGACAACCTTGGCGATGCGCGCTGCCCACATCCAACTGATATTCAACGTCATCTGTCGCTCCCCAGCGAAATGTCAGACCCGACCTTGGCACCGTTGCACGCAAAGAGAAAGGGCGGCGAACCTTTCGATCCACCGCCCTTTCCATTTCATCTCCGCCCCCGAAAGGACGGACCGCTCAGATCGATGGCGCAAACAGCCGGACTACCATTGGTAACGTAGCCAGCCAACGGACAGCCTAACCAGCGAGGCAGCACCTGCACCCACCACCCCCTAGCGCCCCGCTGCCATGTGCACTACCTGTGTGTTCATGGCCCGTTCCCCCTCGAAACCGCCCGCAAAGTCTTCCAAGCCGGTCCACACCCCGACCGGCACCATCGGCGTATCCGAGGCGGGCATCCCCTTCATCCACGACACACCGGCAGCCGCGCCCCTCAGCGGTCCGCGCCTCGTCCCCGAGATCGCCCTCGGCACCCCCGAAGGCTGGCAGCCCCACCGCCCTGAACGCGGCGGCAGCAAGCTCTCTAAACCCTTCCGCCTGGAAACCCCCTACAGCCCCGCCGGCGACCAGCCCGCCGCCATCGCCGAGCTTGTCCAGCAAGCCACCGAGGGCGAGCAAAATCAGGTGCTGCTGGGCGTCACCGGCTCCGGCAAGACCTTCACCATGGCCAAGGTCATCGAGCAGACCCAGCGCCCCGCCCTGATCCTCGCCCACAACAAGACCCTCGCCGCCCAGCTCTATTCCGAGTTCAAGGCCTTCTTCCCGGACAATGCGGTCGAGTATTTCGTCTCCTACTACGACTACTATCAGCCCGAAGCCTACGTCCCGCGCACCGACACCTACATCGAGAAAGACAGCTCCATTAACGAGCAGATCGACCGGATGCGCCACGCCGCCACCCGCGCGATCCTCGAGCGAGACGACGTGATCGTCGTCGCGTCGGTGTCCTGCATCTACGGTATCGGCTCGGTCGAGACCTACACCGCCATGACCTTCACGCTAAAGGTCGGCGACACCATCGACGAGGCCAAGCTCCGCACCGACCTCATCGCCCTGCAATACAAGCGCAACGACGTGCATTTCGAGCGCGGCATGTTCCGCAAGCGCGGCGACACGCTCGAAATCTTCCCCGTCCACTTGGAAGACCGCGCCTGGCGCATCTCCCTCTTCGGCGACGAGATCGAGTCCATCGAGGAGTTCGACCCCCTCACCGGCAAAAAGACCACCTCCCTGGACGAAGTCACCGTCTATGCCGCCAGCCACTACGTCACCCCGCGCCCGACGCTCAACCAGGCCATCAACGGCATCAAGGCCGAGCTAAAAGAAACGCTCGACTGGATGAACGAAAACGGCAAACTGCTGGAGGCCCAGCGCCTTGAACAGCGCACCCGCTTCGATCTGGAAATGATGGAGGCCACCGGCTCCTGCGCGGGCATCGAGAACTACAGCCGCTGGCTGACCGGCCGCGCCCCCGGCGAGCCGCCCCCCACCTTCTTCGAATACATCCCCGACAACGCCCTGCTGTTCGTCGACGAAAGCCACGTCACCGTCGGCCAGATCGGCGCCATGTTCAAAGGCGACTACAGCCGCAAATCCACACTGGCCGAGTACGGCTTCCGCCTCCCCTCCGCCATCGACAACCGCCCGCTGAAGTTCGAGGAATGGGACGCCATGCGGCCCCAGTCGGTCTTCGTCTCCGCCACCCCCGGCCCGTGGGAACTGCAACAGTCCGGCGGCGTCTTTGTGGAACAGGTCATCCGCCCGACCGGCCTCATCGACCCTCCGGTCGAAATCCGCCCCGTTTCCGGCGAGACCCGCAATCAGGTCGATGACGTCATTGACGAGGTAAAGGCCACCGCCCGCGCGGGCTACCGCTCCCTCGTCACCACCCTCACCAAGAAGATGGCCGAGGACCTGACCGAGTACATGCACGAGCAAGGCGTGCGCGTCCGCTACATGCACTCCGACATCGACACTCTGGAACGCATCGAAATCCTGCGCGACCTGCGCTTGGGCAGCTTCGACTGCCTCATCGGCATCAACCTGCTGCGCGAAGGTCTGGACATCCCCGAGTGCGGCCTCGTCGCCATCCTCGATGCCGATAAAGAAGGCTTCCTGCGCTCGGAAACCTCCCTCATCCAGACCATCGGCCGCGCCGCGCGTAACGTCGATGGCCGCGTCATCCTCTATGCCGACCGCATGACCGGATCGATGGAACGCGCCATCTCGGAAACGAACCGCCGCCGCGAGAAGCAACAGGCCTATAACGAGGCCCACGGCATCACCCCCGCCACGGTCAAGCGCGACATCAAGGAGATCATGGACTCCCCCTACGAGTCCCGCGAGATCGACCGCTTCACCAATCCGGGCGTGAAGGAAGAAACCAAGCCCTTCACCGGCTCCAACTTCCAGTCCGCCCTCAAGGACTTGGAAACCCGCATGCGCGACGCCGCCGCCAATCTCGAGTTCGAAGAAGCCGCCCGACTGAGGGACGAGATCAAACGCATGAAGCTGCTCGATCTCGAATTCGCCAACGAGGCGCTGACCGGTGCCGGAGAAGAGGTGGACAAGTCAGCGCCGAAGCGGTGGAGGAAGGAGGCTGCGGTGGAGAAGGCTGAGGCGTTTAGGAGGGGGCGTTAGAAGTGGCTAGATCGCTTATGTCGACTCTTCAACCCAACTAACAAGGTTGGATACATTGGGCATAGCCCTAAGATCATCTACCTTAGCTAAAAGAAATAGCAGAATAGACTTCGAAGACACTTCGAAAGAATCCCTTGTTAAATGAGAAATAAATCCCACCAAATCCTTGCCATGTATAACAAAAGGTACCTCTTTATCCTCTATACTAGACAAAACTTTATTAACTTCTTCTAAAACGGTATGTTTTTTTGATATACTAATATTAGCATTTTGCAGCGAAGATGTAATAATTTTATCCAAATTAATACTATATTCTTTTATATTTTTACCTAAGACATACTTTCCAAATTTTTCGGAAATCGTATCATTTATAGGTAGATGTAAGCCAGATACTATTGACGTGTATCTTAAAGAATAAAGAGGCTTAAGCATACGCACGTAACAAGCCCTAACATCTTCTTTGTTCAATCCATAAACTGAACAAACGTCATCTATACCATTCATAACTATATAGTATGATTCCATATCCCTATAATCGGTTCTTGATACAATATTTGAGTAAGATGAATATCCAGAAATGCTATCGTAATCAGAATCAATAAAAATCCGAACACGGCCTTCAATACATGACCCAACACATTCTTCGGCGAGCTTTAACAGCCTCGCCCTATTTCCACCAAATATAACTTCTATATCTATATAGTCAGAGGTACAGATCATGGAATGGTTCCTAGACTCTGATGGTACAAGTTTATTCCATAAAACTTGATCGGAACTCCCCTCAACAAACAACACTTTTCTTTTAGGGTCCGCCTCTAACTCATACTTAAACTCATCTAAAGTCCACTTCATCATTCAAGTCCTGCCATTTCGTACACAGAGCCTTTATGTTGAGAGGCGATAGCTATCGAATGGGTTGCAAACAGAAATAAAGGTGACGCTTTTGCAGAGCATCTTGTCAGAGCGTCCACCAAACGCCTCTGCCAACTTACATGCAAAGACAACTCAGGTTCGTCGATCGCAATAATCGTACCCTCACTTTCGCATATGAGAGCCGACACCATCATATACAAAAAATGATACTCACCAGAACTCAGGTCGTCTTCTCTAATAAGAGCATCACCACGTCTAATAAGTATACCATCCTCTGAGTTTAGACTGATACTCTTATCAGGCATGAAATCATTCATGATTGCTTCAAATTCTGAAAGCCTTGATATGATAAATTCAGCTCTCCGTAGTCTTTCCTCCTCAAGAGCCACATAAGGATAAATCATCGACATCGTTCTATCGACGTTCATGTAAGTTTTATTTATTATCTTCAAAAGATCGTCAGAATTACTGTCATAGTACAACCTATAACGATCCATCTTATTGTATCTAAATTTTATATCCATAATACTTGATACTATTACTTCTTTACTAAACTGGTCGTATTCATTGAGAATACTATCCGTTAGCTTTGAAAGTAAATAATTGGTATTATCTTCAAAAAATCGTCTATAGTCAATTTGAGCGTTTGCAATAAACTTACTAACCAATAAACTTAGGTTTTTGCGCGTCTTTTCTTTATTAGGATACATATATCCATATTCATTTACATCCATATCACTTTGATAGAAGCCTCTATCAATAAGTATTAATTCAAATTTTATTTTGTTGAGATCACGCATTGCTACATTGCGTATAATTTCTATTTTTTCTATGTAATCTTCAGGTAAATATAGGCTAGATTCTTCAGATATGCTTCTCGATTTATACAGCTCTACTTCTGCATCTTTATAAGAAACCGCAAGCGGAAAATCACTACGGCCAGTTTTTTTTACACTAAGCGACCTACCATTACTTAAGTTCAAACTTGCAGAATCAAAAGGAACTCGACGAAATTCATCAAAATTCATCTTTATCATGCCAGAAATCATTTTAAGAATAGTTGTCTTACCGCAACCATTTTTTCCAGACAGTATAAGTATATTCGGAAAGGTCTTTTCTTTTAAAAGATTTCTATCAAAAGGTATTTTGTAGCTACAATTGCCAAACAGATTCGTTATCTCAAACGAGACTATATCTACTTTGTCGCCATCTATACTTCTAACACGTAGCTCTTTTTCAGCAGTAGCCAAATCAATTCCCCCGGTTAATTTTCAACATCGATAGGCAGTTTAGGCGGGCAAATATACGGGACCAAATTTAAAATGCACAGATTTCCGAACCCTGCCCTCCCTCAAACATCGACTCCACGTACTTTAGCTTGGCAGTCTGAAAAATATTCGTAGCGTTCAAATTCACAGTCGACGGGGCATAGAGCCTCAATGCGATGCTTTGCTCGCCCTACCTTCCGCCCGTGCCATCATTCCCGCGTCTCGTTGCATGGAGGGCTCGTAAGGCCTGCGGACCTGCGGTGACGGGAGTGGATGGAGCGGGGTCCGCCCCTCCGGCTGAGGCTTGGCCCCACAAGGGACCAACCCCCGCCGGAAGGACCGGAGCCGATGGAGTTTGCGATAAAGCCTAAGTCTTGAACGTCAGCCAGCACGGCAGGGAGCCTCTTAGGCCCTCGACCAAACAGCGACTGGGAATGTGGTGGGTGCCGCCGCGCAATCGCGCGTGTATCGCATCCTAAGTAGGCCGCGGTCAGAAGGCTCCGCCTTCTCGACCCGACACGGCCGATACATTCTTAGTGGCCCGCGGTCGTCGGCCCTACGGGACATCCCGACACTCTTTTGAGTGGCCTGCGGTCAAAAGGCTCCGCCTTTTCGACCCGACGCAGGCGTGCGGGCTGACAATGTCTCTCTCTCTCTCTCTCTTCCCCTGCTTGCGGGGGAGGGGGACCACGAAGTGGTGGAGGGGGCATTTCAACAGACGAAGGCACAGAACTCCGGCAAGGGTCGAGGTGGAAACTCGGACCGTGCCAGCAGGGTGCCGCATGCACCCGCTGCCCGCCACCGGCACTGGGAGTAACCGCCAACAGCGGTGCCTGCCCTGGTTTTTAGTTCGGCCGCGGTCAAAAGGCTCCGCCTTTTCGACCCGACGCGGCCGGAAGCTGGTGAATAACCGTCTGCGCGGGGCGCGTGCCTTTGCCGAAACGGAAACCAAACCTATGCCGGGCAAAGCCCGCGCGCCCCGCCTGCCCTCCAGCCACACGCCAGAAGGTGCTGTGGATGCAGCCAATTCATTTTCACTTCGCCCGCGCTCGTCGGCCCTTCGGGACCTCCCGACCCGACGCGGGGCACACAAAAACCCTCCCCTATTGGGGGAGGTCAGGGTGGGGGTCGCCCCTCATCCTCTTAAAACGGAACCCTCAATGACCCGCCCCAAACCCAAAAAGCCCGCCAAAACCCTCGCCCCATGGGATGATCCCGCCTCCCCCGACTACATCAGCCCCCGCGAAGAACGCCGCCTCCGCCGCGAACTCTTCCGCCGCGCCGAGCTCCTCTTCGCCATCGCCGACGCCAAAGGCTACGGCCCCCCAAAATCCCCACCGTCATCCCCCGACTTGGTCGGGGGACCCAGCGGCGCGCAAAGCATGAAATAACCCCCACACCAACTCGAACAACGGCACCTTCCGCCCGCTATCCACCCAACAGCCCGCGTCGGGTCGGGAGGCCCCACAGGGCCGACGACCGCGGGCCACTAAACATGCCGCGTCGGATCGAAAAGGCGGAGCCTCCTGACCACGAGCCACCCAACAGCCCGCGTCGGGTCGGGAGGTCCCGTTAGGGCCGACGACCGCGGGCAACAATAAAGAGTGTGCAAATAACCACACCCCGTTCGGCAAATGTGTCTAAAATCGGTCAAGGCGTCACAATAGCGGAACCGCCGGACTTAACGGCAGTTAACTCCTTGCTACCCGTCGAAACAGAGGCCTTTTCCAAGTAGGGAACCAGTACAATGTCCGAACCGGACAAAGACACCGACCGCACCGCCAATCTGCGTCTCGTCACCGCCCCCGATGCGGCAGTTTACGACCTGATGCGCGCGCCCGAGAGCACAGCCGAACGCGTCAAGCGCCTTCAGGCCGAAGCCCGCGCACTGGCTCTGGAACAGGTGACCGCACTGGAAGACGCCCTGATGGTCGCCGCCAAACTGGCCCGCGAAATCGCCGAAGGCGGTGATGCCTATCCGGTCGGTGCCCGCGAAATCGCCTCGCGCCTCACCGAGGAACTCCCCTCGAAAGCCGAAACCATCAAGGTCATCGTCTCCAAGGCGCATGTTTAAGTAAGTGCCCTAACGCTCACCGCGCAGCGGCTCGCTAATTGAGGGCTGCCGCCAAAGGCGGCTCAGCCCGCGTCGGGTCGGGAGGTCCCGCAGGGCCGACGACCGCGGGCCACTAAAAATGTGCGGCGAGCATTAGGGCCTAATTAAAACTACTCACATCCCGATATTCGGGATGCCGCTGCAACCAGGTCCGCGCATAGCCGCACTGCGGATACAGCTTCAGCCCCTGCGCCCGCGCATGCTCGGCCAGCGCCTGCATGAACCTACCGGACGCGCCAGTCCCGCGCAGCGCCGGATCAGCCTCGACATGCAGCAAAACCCGTGTATCGCCGCGCACCGCATAATCGGCGAACACGATGCGAACCTGCCCTTCGCCATCGGCAAAATCCTGCTCGTAGCGATGCTCGGAAACGACGTCTCTCAGATCCATCAGTCTGCCTTCTCTGCTACAGCCAGCCACGCGGATTGGCGATCACCTGCCCCTGCTGCAAAGCCCGCAAGCCCCGCATCCCGCGCACCAGCGTCCACACCATCATCACGAACAGTACAAACACGCCAATATTGATCACCGTCAGGATCGCCCCGATCACAATCGACGCCAAAGCAATCACCAAGCTGCGCTTCTGATATTCGCGGTGGCTGCGCCCCAGAGCATCTTCCTGCTCGGCACCCCACAACACACTGGCCAGACCCACTACGCCCGCCACGCCAAATGTCGGCACCGTCAAAAGGATCAAGGCATAGGTCGCCGACAGTCCGATACGATCCACAATCGCGCCACGGCGGCTGAACTCGGTCATTGAATGCCTCTGGAGGATAAAAACGCGACGCCGATCATGCACCGGCACCCTGCCCGCAAGCAATCGCCGAAGTCGCAATTAACGCGCGTAGGAAACCGTACAGCCCGCGGCCTGTGCACCGGCGATCGCTTCGGGCTTGTCCACCTTCACCCGCACAGCCAGCACCCTAATGTCTTCCAGACACGCCAGCGCCACCTGTTCGGCAAAGGTTTCCACCAGCTCGATATGCCCGCCCGATGCCAGCGCCCGCACAATGCGCGCCACGCCGTCATAATCCAGCGTATCGGCCAGTTCCCGCACCGGCGCGGCACCCAGATCAAGCTCTACGTCCAGAACCAGCGGCTGAAGACGGCCCATTTCATGGGCATAGACACCGATACCGGCCTGAACCTCCAGACCGCGCACATGCACCGTCATCCCCTGACGGCGCGGCAAGCCTTCCGCCAGCGGCAGAGCCGTTACTGTCATGCCCAGCTCTCCGGCGGCAGGATGTCATTGATGCTGTTATCGGCGCGGTCGCACCAGCCCGCCAGCGGCCATGCCCGCTCGGCATCCGTCAGCCCACGCGCCAGAACCGTATTGGTCGGCGTCTCTTCAATCGCCAGTTCCGCCAGACGGAACGGCAGGTCCTCGGCGGCAATGATGGCTTCCATCTTGCGCCACAGAGCGATGACCAGCGCCTCGGTCGTCGGATCGCCATCCACCACCAGCACCTGTTTCAGGCGCTGCGGCTCATGGTCTTTGAAATAGTTCAGCAGGGGGTCGGTCGCGTTCAACTGGAACGCATGGTCCAGACTGCGGTCCACAAACCCGTGCCAACGCGTCTTCAGGCGCTCGAAACTGGTGGCATAGTTGGCCCCGCCAAAGTCGATCTCGGCCAACGGCTCCAGCGTCACCGAGACAAACTCGTTATGCCCGTGCGGCACGGCACACTTGGACGCCGCATCGGCAATCAGCCGGTGCGCCATCGAAAAGCGGCGGGTGAAACGAACAGCAGGCATTCAGAAACTCGGTGACCAACAGGGCCTATATAGGGAGAACAAAAGGCTCGCGCATCAACACCGCACACGCGGCAAAGTAAAGGCGTACTTCAGTCTTTCAGCGCGGGATCCAGCGAGATATCGCGACCGCGCGGCTTCAGGCTCTCGCCGCCATCGACGGTAATAACCTGTCCGGTAATCCCCTTCGTCTCCAGAAGGAAACGCACACTGGCGACGATATCGTCCAGACTGGTGCCACGGCCCAGCGGCGTATCCACCCACGCCTTGTCGTAATCGGCATCCGTCTGTTCACCGCTACGCAACACCAGACCAGGGGAGACCCCATTCAGCCGCACCTCGGGGGCCACCGCCAGTGCCAGCGCCTGTGTCAGTCCACCAAGCCCTGCCTTGCCCGCCGTATAGGACAGGAAATCGGGATTGGCCGCGACCAGCTTGTGATCGAGGATATTGACCACCGCGCCTTGCCCACCCTGCTGCTTCACCGCACGCACAAAATCACGGACCAGAAACACCGGCGCGGTCAGGTTGGCGGCAATATGGGCCTCCCACAGGGCGTCGGTCAGCGTCTCCAGATTATCGTATGCAAACATGGAGGCATTGTTGATCAGGGCGTCGATACGCCCGAAACGCGCCACCACCGCAGGGATCAGCCCCTCACGGCCTGCCACCTCGGCCAGATCGGCATAAAAGGTTTCGGCCTGACCGCCCGCATCACGAATACCGGCCGCCACAGCCTGTGCATCCTCGGCACCGCCGCGATGGTGGATGGCCACCGTCCAGCCTGCTGCGGCCAGCCCCTTGGCTAGTCCCGCCCCGACGCGCCGCGCCGCTCCGGTTACCAGCACGACCTTACCGGTCATTGAGGCGACCTTTTACGGAACAGTTCAACGCCCGCGCCCGAAGCCTCGTTAAACACCTGCGGCTTCTCGACACGCACGCGGCACGCTTCCACCAGCGGCAGTTCGAAACAGGTGCCGATGACTTCCTCGGCCAGGGTTTCCAAAAGCTCGACGTGCTCGCGCCCCGCCCAGCCCTGAATCTTCTGGCGCACATGGTCGTAATTAATGAAAGCGCCCTCTGCCATCGGCAGGGACGCGAACATCTCGACATTAACGATCAGGCGTGTCGGGCGCTCGGGATGACGCTCCCACGGATGCAGGCCGACACTGAGGTCAACCACCACATCCTTCAGGAAAACCCGCACATGGTCGGAGGCCGCTCGCCAGTCCATGACGCCAGCCTCCATACCGGTCTTAGTCAATGCTACCGAACTCGTAATAGTTCACAGCAGCGATAACGGCGATAAAAGCAAAGATGATGGCGATGGCCAGCATGGTGAAATCTCCCTGTTCGCTTCCGAATAGAGGCACTGCGGCCCCTATTCAAGCCACCCGTCCACAGCCTATCGTTATTCCATGACCCAATGGCGCACCCGTATCGAGCCTTTCACCCGTCCCCTGTTCTTTGTCTGGTCGCGGTTGAGCCGTGGCATGACACTGGGTGTACGGGTGATTGCCACCAACGAGCGGGGCCATATCCTGCTGGTCAAACACACCTATCTGCATGGCTGGTGGCTGCCGGGCGGCGGTGTGGACAAGGGCGAAACCACCCACGCGGCAGCGGTCCGCGAAGTGCGCGAAGAAGCGGGCCTGATCGCCACGTCGGAACCACGCCTCTTATCTATCCATTCCAATGAGCGCTTCTTTCCCGGCGACCATGTGGCCGTCTTTCACATCGACAGATTTGAAATGACCGAACGCACCAGCCATGGCGAGATTGCCGAAACCGGCTGGTTCGCCCCCGATGCCCTGCCCGATGACATTACCGTTGCCAGTCGCAACCGCATCCTCGAATATCTGGGCCAGAAGGCCACGACCCCCGAATGGTGAAACCCGTGAGCCAGCCCGTATTTCTGATCATGACTATACTGGTGCTGGCCGGAGCAGCGACCGCCTTTCAAGGCCCCACCAATGCCCGACTGGCACTGGCCGCAGGCTCGACCATCAATGCCGCCTTCGTTTCTTTCGCTGTTGGCACAATCGTCCTCGGCTTGGTGGTCCTGTTTCTTCAGGCCCGCCCCGATGCCCAGGCCTTACGCACCCTGCCATGGTGGGGATGGCTGGGCGGTTTATATGGCTGTCTTCTGGTCACTGCGCTGGCTTGGGGCGTTCCCAAACTGGGCGTTGCGACCACGCTGGTGCTGGCGATTTCGGGCCAGATGGTCATGGGCGTCATCCTCGATCATTTCGGAGCGCTGGGGACGCAGCCGCACCCCGTTAGCCTGACCCGCATCGCCGGAATCGCATTGGTTATCGGCGGGATGCTTCTGGTCCGGCGCGGCTGACCCTATATTCAAGCCTAAATGACCGAATCCACCGACGCCCCCCTTCCCCTACAGGCCACCGCCCTGATCGCTGACGAAGCGCGCCGCGCACCGGACAAGCCGGGCGTGTATCGCATGTATGGCGAGGACGGATCATGCCTGTATGTCGGCAAGGCCAAGTCGCTGAAGAAGCGCATCGTCCAGTATGCTCAGGGTCGCTTCCACACCCAGCGTATCGGCCTGATGGTCAGCCAGACACGCCGTATGGAACTGGTCGTCACCCAGTCTGAAAACGAAGCCCTGCTGCTGGAGGCAGGCTATATCAAACGCCTTAAGCCGCGCTTCAATGTGCTGCTGCGCGATGACAAGTCTTTCGCCGAACTGCTCATCCGGCGCGATCACCCTGCCGCACAGGTTCGCAAACATCGCGGCGCACGCACCATCAAGGGCGACTATTTCGGCCCCTTTGCCTCGACATGGGCGGTCAACCACACCCTGACCACCCTACAAAAAGCCTTCCTTTTGCGTACCTGCACCGATGCGGTTTTCGAGAGCCGCACCCGCCCCTGCATGTTGCACCAGATCAAACGCTGCTCGGCCCCCTGCACCGGCGAGATCAGTCTGGAAAACTACAACATCATGGTCGAGGAAGCCGCCGACTTCCTGCGCGGCAAGTCGCGCACGGTCATCAAGCACCTGTCCGACGAGATGCAGCAGGCCTCGGACGACCTCGAGTTCGAAACCGCCGCCCGCCTGCGCGACCGTATCCGCGCCATGTCGGCCATTGCGATGGAATCCAGCGTCCACGCCTATGGTATCGAAGAAGCCGATGTCATGGCCGTTCATGTCGATGGCGGTCAGGCCTGTGTGCAGGTCTTCTTCTATCGTGCAGGCCAGAACTGGGGCGGACGCGCCTATTTCCCGCGCATCGACCGCAGTGATGACGAGGCCGCCGTCATCTCGGCCTTCATGGCCCAGTTCTACGAAGACAAGCCGGTTCCGCGCCTGATCCTGACCAATACGGTGCCACTGGAGCATGCGCTCCTCGAAGAAGCCTTCTCGATGAAGGCCGGTCATAAGGTCGAGATTGTCCGCCCCCAGCGCGGCGACAAGAAATCGCTCGTCGAGACGACTGTCACCAATGCCCGCGAGGCTCTGGGTCGCAAACTGGCCGAGAATTCAGCCCAGTCGAAGATCCTCGATGAAATGACCGAGGCTCTGGGTCTGGAGAGCCGACCCGAGCGGATCGAAATCTACGACAACGCCCATATTCAAGGCTCCAATGCCGTGGGCGGCATGGTGGTGGCTGGTCCCGAAGGCTTCCGCAAAAACCAGTACCGCAAATTCAATATTCGCGGCGAAGACCTCACCCCCGGTGACGACTACGGCATGATGCGCGAAGTCATGCGCCGCCGCTTCGGCAAGCTGGTGAAAGACGAAGATGCGGGCGAACAGGTCGAACGCCCCGACCTCTTGCTGATCGACGGCGGGGCCGGACAACTGGCCGAAGTACAAGCCATGCTGGACGAATACGGTCTGGACGACATCGTCGCCGTCGGTGTGGCCAAGGGACCGGACCGTGATGCGGGTAAGGAGCATTTCTTCATGCGGGGCAAGCCGCCCTTCATGCTGCCGCTAAAGTCACCGGCTCTCTATTACATCCAGCGCCTGCGCGACGAGGCCCACCGGTTCGCCAATGGTGCCCACGCCAAGCGTCGTTCTATGGACATCAAGAAGAACCCGCTGGACGAAATCGAAGGCGTTGGCCCGACCCGTAAAAAGGCCCTGCTGCACGCCTTTGGCTCGGCCAAGGCCGTGTCACGCGCCTCGATACAGGACCTGGCCAAGATCGACGGGATCAACCTCGCTTTGGCCGAGAGAATCCACGCCTTCTTCTCGCGTTAGGTTTCCGGTTTTTTATCGTGCGGTTATGTTTCCGGTTGCAGAGCCCCTGCCCCTGCGGCAAGGAACCGCATCATGATTACCAAGCTCACCCAAGGTTATCGCCGCTTCCGTGAGGACCGTTGGCCCTCGGAGAAAGCTGAATACGAGTTGTTGGCCAGGGGCCAGAAACCGCACACCCTGATCGTCGCCTGCTCCGACAGCCGCGCTGATCCAGCCCTGATTTTCGACACGGCCCCCGGCGAGCTTTTCGTCGTGCGCAACGTCGCCAATCTGGTGCCGCCGTATCAACCGGACGGCAAGCTGCACGGTGTTTCGGCGGCGCTCGAATTCGGCGTCAATGTTCTGGGCGTCAAACAGATCGTGGTCATGGGCCATGCAGGCTGTGGCGGTGTCACAGCCATGCTCAACGGCACACCGGACAACTGCCGCGACTTTGTTCTGCCGTGGGTGGAACAGGGTGTGCCGACCGTGCGCCGTGCTTGCGAGGACTGGCCTGCCGATCAGGCCGAACGTGTCGCCGAAGAAGCCATTGTGCGCCTGTCGCTGGACAATCTGCGGACTTTCCCGTGGATTGCCGAAAAGGTTGAACGCGGTGAGCTGGAACTCGTCGGTCTGCATTTCGGCATTGCCGACGGCAAGTTGACCCGCGCTGGCGACGCCCCCCGCTTCGAGCCTCTCGACTAGGCTAGATGCCCTAAGCCTCGCTTCTGCTTGCAAAGCGTGGCACATCTTGTGGCTCATTTACGGAAGACGTTATGGCGACTGCCCACAAGCCCAATCCTATTCCCAACATCCTGACCGGTATTCGACTGGCCGCTGGTGTGGTGATGTTCCTGCTGCTGGCCGGTGCCACCAGCGGCTGGCCGCTGATCTCGGCCACGCTGAGCCCCGACGACCAGTTCGCCATGTATCGCATCGGCTTCTGGATCTTCGTCATCGCGGCCTCGACCGACTGGATCGACGGCTATCTGGCACGTCGCTGGAATGCGACCACCCGCTGGGGCGCTATCCTTGACCCTATCGCCGACAAGATTCTGGTCACCGGCGCTATTCTCGGCGTGCTGACTTCCGGCACTGTGCAACAGATCATCATCCCTTGCGGCCTGATCTTGTTCCGCGAGTTCGCCGTTTCGGCACTGCGCGAAACCATGGCTGGCCGTATCACCCTGCCGGTCACGCTGGCTGCCAAGTGGAAGACGACCCTGCAAATGGTCGCACTGGGTTGCCAGCTGTTCGCGCGCAACTGGGATGGTTTTGGCCTGCCCTTCGACTACCTGTCGCACTTCCAGCTATTCGCCGACGTGCTGATCTGGCTGGCCGCCATCGCCACCCTGTGGACCGGCTGGCAGTATTTCTCCGCCGCCAAGAAACAGATGCAGGATCTCTGATCCGGTCTACGGCTCCAAAACAAAAGGCGCTGGTTTTACCACCAGCGCCTTTTTCTATGCCTGTAGAATACCCAGTCTCAGGCCAGAGCCTTCTCCATGACCACGAAATAGAGGTCATCGCGTCGCGCCTCGCCAAAGCGGGGATCATGCAACGGGAAGGGCCGCGTCTCCGGCGTCAGTCCATAGCCCCGACGCTCGTAATAGGCGATCAGCTCCTTGCGCTGGGCGATGACGGTCATCTCCATCACACCTGCACCAAAGCCGCTGACAGCGCCCTGCTCGGCCATCTCGATCAGTTGGCGACCAAGACCACCGGCCTGACGCTGCGGATCAACCGTCAGCATCCCCAGATAGCCGCGTCCGTCGCCCCGGTTCGAGACATTCACACAGCCCGCCAGCTCACCATCAATAAAGGCCAGCGTAATCGTCTGTTCCTTGTCGTTGATGATGTCCGACAGTTCGTCAGCATCGGTGCGCTGGCCGCCTAGAAGGTCGGCCTCGTGCGTCCAGCCCGCCTTGGCCGAAGCGCCGCGATAGGCGCTTTCAACCAAGGCATGCAGGATTTCGATATCGGCCATGGTGGCCGTGCGAAACGTAATCTCTGCCACAGGCCGGTTCCTTATTTGACGCCCAGTTCGACCAGCAGGTGGTCCAGACCATAGACATCGCGCAGGGCCGTCGTGACCGCTTGGGTCGTCACGATCACGCTGCGGTTGGTGCGGATGTCATAGCCATAGGCGTTACGCTGGCTGAGTACGGTGGAGTCGAAGTTCGCCCCGATGATCTCGCCCTTGGCATTCAGAACCGGCGATCCCGAAGAGCCACCGATGGTGTCCGTCGAGACAGCCATGTTCATCACCGTGTTAGGGTCGATCCGGTCACGCGCGGCTTGCAGACCCGGCGTCAGCACGAACGGCTCGGCACCCGTCGCACGGTCCCACAGACCAGCAAAGGTGGTGAAAGCGCCAAAGCGCTGTCCCGGTACATCAGAGCCTTCAACCTTGCCATAGGTCAGGCGCAGCGTGCCGGTCGCATCCGGATAGACGGTGTCGCCATAGACGGCAAAGCGAGCAGCCGACAATTGCTCTGACGCCTTGCTGGTCGGACCATCGACCTTGTTTTCCCAGTCGGTGCGCACAGCACGCGAATCGGCGTCGATACGCAGCGCGTACTGGATCATCGGGTCATCGGACGCCTGAATGGCTGCCAGACCGCCTTCCCACAACGCACGACGCACCGCCGGATCGGCCAGTTTCGAGCCTGCCACCAGACGCGCCGACAGGCCTTCAGGGCTTTCCTTGCCCAGCAGGGCCGCCATATAGGGGCTATCCACCGTCAGCCATTCACGGGTCTTGGACAGCCACCATTCCAGACGGATCTGCTCCAGTTCCGGATAGGTCGGGCGTTCGGCAAACAGACGGGCCTCGACGCCCGACAAACGGCTGTCCGAATATTCGGCCAGACGCTCGGCCGACGGCTTGGCGCGTTCCTGAGCGCCGCGCACGAGCGTTTTCGCATAGCCGAACAGGTTGGAACCACCGGCCACCGATGTCGTGCCCATGCCGGTTCCGCCTTCCAGCAGCGCCATCGGCGCATAAAGCTCGCGGGCGTCAGACTGGACAGCGGCCAGATTGGCCCACGGATCGCCGACCTGTGCCGAAAGCACCTCGCTCTCGGCGACACTGCGACGGAAGACCGTTTCCTGACCCGCCAGTCGATCCATGAAGTCTGCATCGGTCAGGGCGCGCATACGGCCCACGCCGCGCTTATAGGTGTTCTCGACACCGACAATCGGGTCCATGGCAATAAAGGCCTGCTCGTCGCCTTCTTCCGAATAGCGGATCAGACGACCGCGCAGTTCGGACGCGATCAACTGGTCCATCGGCAGGACCACATCACGGATCGTCATCAACTGGGCCTGCGTCAGCAGACGCTGGGTCGAGCCGGGATTACCCGACAGGAAAACAGGCTCACCCTCGGTCGGCTTATCCGCATTCCATGTGAAATGGGTCGGGGTCTGCGCCGGCTTGCCGTCCTCGTAAACGCGGATAAAGGCGGCATCGATGGCAAAGCGCGGGAAGGAGAAGTTGTCGAGGTCGCCGCCAAAGGTGGCCGCGCGGTCTTCCGGTGCCCATGCCAAACGCACGTCATCATATTTGCGGAACTTGTAGAGCTTGAACTGACCACCGCGATACAGGCTGACCACCTGACAGCGGATCGTCTTGTCCGTGCCGCAGGCTTCAAGCTCGATGCGGCCCGCCTCGGATTCTCGGGCGCGGGTAAAGGCCTGACCTTCCAGACCGTGGGCGGCCTTGTTGATACGCTCGGTCACATCCGAGATATCGGTCAGGATTTCCGCCGTCGCGCCCTGACACTTCAGCTCTTCCTCGCGGCTCTTCGGCAGGAAGCCCGTCTCGGCATACTGGAGTTGCGGCGTGGACAGGTTGGCCACGCAGGTCGCAACGCAGTGGTTATTGGTCATGATCAGGCCTTCGCCCGAAATCAGACCGGCCGAGCAACCGCCAAACTTCACCGACGACAGGCGCAGACGATCAAGGAAGCCCTGATCGATATGGGTGCCCAGTGACTCGTTCGCCCGCGCAATCGGGAAGTTGTCATAGGTCCACATGCCTTCTTCGGCAGCGGCGGGAGTAACCGAAGCTGCAAAGGCAAGCACGGCGGCGGAAGCGAAGAATGCGAAATGGCGCATGAAGGTGGTCCCTCGTGAATTGCGCTGAAAAGACAAGAGGGGGCTGCCAATGGCAACCCCCTCCGCATCATTGTGAATGATCTGTGCGCTTAGCGGCGCACACCCAGTTCACGCAGCAGGTGCGGTTGGTTGTAAACCGTACGCAGGGCTTCGGTGATGGCCGAGGTCGAAACCGTAACCGTACGGTTCAGTTCGCCGTCATAGCCGAAGCTGCCACCCAGCGAGTGGATGTTGCCGTCGAAGGCTGCGCCGATCACTTCGCCCTTGGCATTGATCACCGGCGAACCGGAGTTGCCACCAATGATGTCATTGGTCGAAACGAAGTTATAAACCGCATCATTGTTCACGCGATCACGCGCCGCCATGAAACGCTCCGAGGCATCATAAGGCGATGCACCGGTCTGACGCTCATACAGGCCACCGATATTGGTGAACGGGGTGATGGTCTTGTCACCCTCGGTCCAGCCCTTCACCGAGCCGTACGACAGACGCAGGCTAAAGGTCGCGTCCGGATACAGGTTGGTGCCGTAAACGGCGAAACGGGCCTGAGCGATCTTTTCAGCCGCGCGCGAAGACGGGGCCGAAACCTCGGCTTCATACTGGGCACGAACGGCTTGGGCCGCATCGTCATTGGCCAGCACGAACTTCAGCAGGGCATCGTCCGAAGCGGCGATCTGTTCCGGCGTCATAGCCAGAGCCTGAGCACGGAAGGCCGGATCGGCCAGACGGGTGCCTTCCACCAAACGGGTGGCCAGCTCTTCGGGGTTCTCGGCACCGATCAGAGCCTTCACCTGCGGATGATCAGCCGTCAGATATTCGCGGGTCTTGGTCAGCCAGAAGCTGAGCGCGATACGCTCGACATCATTGGCAATCGGCACTTCGGTGGACAGGCGACGGCCCATGGCCGCGATGTCCGCATCCGAATAACCGGCACGGCGCTGGTCGGCGGCCTTGGCGCGTTCCTTGGAGGCGCGCACGATCGAACGGGCATACGAGTACAGCGACGAGCGTTGGCCGGCAGCGGCTTCCAGTTGGCGATACGGCAGGTACAGACGACGCTGGGTCGCAACCACCGCATCCATATCGGCCCACGGATTGCCGATGCGCTCGACCAGAGCCGGATCAGCCGCCACGCGCTCGCGCAGCTCGGCTTCCTCGGCCACCTTCTTGCCGAAGAAGGCCGGATCAGTCAGAGCACCGACCTGGCCGTAGAAGACCTTGAAGCTGTTCTCCAGACCGAACAGCGGGTCCACCGTCACGCGGCGGGCTTCCTCGGACGTCGTGGCATATTCGCCCAGACGGCCACGCAGTTCCGACGACTGGATCAGCGTCACCGGCAGTTGCTGGTCACGCAGTTGCGCCAGTTGCGAAACGGTCAGCAGGCGCTGGGTCGTGCCGGGGTTACCGGCGACAAATACCGGATCGCCTTCCTTGGGCGCATCGGCATTCCACTTCAGGTGCACCGGCGAGGTGACGGGCTTGCCGTCTTCATAGGCACGCAGGAAGGCCGCATCGAGGGCATAGCGCGGGAAGTTGAAATTGTCCGGATCACCACCGAAGAAGGCGGCCTGGAATTCCGGTGCGAACACCAGACGGACGTCATCGTACTTCTTGAACTTGTAAAGCTTGTACTGGCCACCGCGATAGAAGCTGATCACCTGACAGGTGCGCTTGGTATCGTCGCCGCAGGCTTCCTTCTGGATCTTTTCGATCTCGCTGGAGCGGGCACGTACAAAGGCACCGCCTTCAAGACCGGCACCGGCACCCAGAACACGATCCGTCACATCGACGATCTCGGTCAGGACTTCAGCGGTCTGGCCCGGGCAGGTCTTTTCTTCTTCGCGGTTGGCCGTCACCCAGCCATTTTTCACATAGTCGTTTTCTGCGCTCGACAGGTCCTGAATGCAGGACACCACACAGTGGTGGTTGGTCAGGATCAGGCCTTCGCCCGATACGAACGAAGCCGAGCAACCTTGCAGACGCACAGCCGACTCACGCACGCTGTCCAGCCACTTCTGGTCCAGACGGGTGCCATAGGCCGTGTTGACGGCCTGAATCGGGAAATTATCAAAGGTCCACATACCTTCTTCGGCGCGGGCCGAAGTGGTCGGAACGCTGACCATGGCGGCGGCCATGCCCAACACGGCCAGCGAGGCCGAGAAGCTAATCGTACGACGAAGCGACATAGGGGCTCCCTTCGAAACACGGACAGGGCACCACGCCCTCCCCCCTCTTCGAAAATCCTGCCACCGCAAAGGGTGGTTTCCGCGCACAGCCATAATCCCAAGCTGCCGCCGAGGTAAAGTCACAGTCTTACCTCGATTTAACTTGGCCTTAGGTCAGCCAGCCTCCAGAACATCATCATATTACGAGGGTCGTTCCACAAATGTCGCTTGCGCTGTCCACGCTGCTCTTCGAGTGGCGCAGATATATGGCCGCCGTTATGGCTCTGGCCCTGTCAGGTCTGCTTGTGCTGGCCATGACCGGTGTCTTCATCGGCATCGGCAAGGGCTTTACCGCCACTATCGAACGCTCCAGCGCCGATATCATCATCATGCAACCGGGTGCCAAGAGCCTGATCGGCGGGCCGTCCGGCGTGCCGCGCCGCTTTATTCCTCTGACCTATAACCACCCTGCTGTCGTCGAGGTCCAACCTCTGGACGGTGCTGGCGGAACCTTCCAGTCGATCAAGGAAGTTGATCCGACACGCAGTCAGGCGGATCGCGCCAAGCAAGGTGCCCCGCGTCAAAAATTCGTCCAGTCCAGCATCATCGACACCACACCGGGTTCGGTAACAATTCCCACCGACTATTCGCGCGAACTGGTCGATGCCCTGCGCCAACCTTATACGGTCGCTGTGGACGAGACGGCGCTGAAGACCCTCGGCGTCAAGCTGGGCGACAAGGCCCTTTATAATGGCCAGACCGTCACGATCGTCGGCGTAACCCGCGGCTATCCCAACATGATGCAACCGGGCGTGGTCATGTCGCGCGATACCTTGCGTATGGTCGGTCAGGCCGATACCGGACCGCGTGTTGGCCCGCTGATGATCAAGCTGCGCGATCCGTCGCAAGCCACAATTGTCGCCGCCCAGTTGAATGAAATGGGCAAGGGCCAATGGAAGGCCTGGACCCGTCAGGAACTGGCCGACGCCAATGCCGGCGCCATGTTCGAGGAAGGCATCCTCGTCATCATCATCGGCGGTTGCGTCGTGCTGGGTATCATCATCGGTGTAGCCATCACCTGGCAGACCCTGCGCGGTGCCATCATGGCCAATATCAAGGAGTTCGCCTCGCTGCGGGCTCTGGGCGTCGGCATGGGCTCGCTGCGCCGCATCGTCATGGAGCTGAGCTTCTGGGTGGGCTTGGTCGGCGTGGGGGCTGCAATCCTGCTGACATGGATCTTGTCCCTGCTGGCCCGTTCCAATGCGGTCATTATCGCCATGCCGCCCCTGCTGTTGATCGTCGTCGGTGGTGGCCTGATCGCCATCTCCATGCTGTCGGGCTTCCTCTCGATGGGCATCCTCAAAAAGAGCCAACCGGCGGACCTGCTGCGATGATCACAAAAGTTCATGGAAAACACGGCGACGCTGCCATCGAAGCCAAGGGCATTATCAAGCGCTTCAAGTCCGGTCGTGGCTATGTCGAGGTTCTGAAGAATGTCGACTTCGATGCCCGCCACGGCGACCTGACCATGGTTATGGGGCCGTCCGGTTCGGGTAAGTCCACCCTGATCGCCGCCCTGTCCGGCCTGTTGCGCCCCGATGAGGGCACCGTTGCGGCGCTGGATCAACCCAATCTGTGGAAGCTTTCGTCCGGCAAGATCGACAAGTTCCGCCTCGATCACTGCGGTTTCATCTTTCAGGGTTTCAACCTGTTCCCGTCGCTCAGCGCCCTGCAACAGGTCACGACGGTCCTTAAATATCAGGGCCTGACGCCCGATGCCGCCAAGGCCCGCGCCAAGCTGGCCCTTGAAGAAGTCGGCCTTGGCCATCGCCTGCACCAGCGACCGGCGGCATTGTCCGGCGGCGAGAAGCAGCGCGTCGCCATTGCCCGCGCCCTTGCCAAGGACCCGCAGATTCTCTTCGCGGACGAACCAACCTCGGCGCTGGATGGCGAGAACGGTCAGGTCGTTATCCGCCTACTGCGTCGTGCCGCAACCGAACATGGTGCCGCCGTCATCTGCGTGACCCACGACCCGCGCCTTGAAGCCTGGGCCGACCGCGTCATCCATATCGAGGACGGGGTCATCATTGATGACCAGCGTCGCTCCCCCGATCCCGAAGCCCTTCTAAACTCCGCCTTGGCCCCACACTGATCTTAATGTCTGGAACTCTTTGAAATGCCCGCCTTTCTGAAGAACAAATGGCTCTGGATCGGTCTGGTCCTCGTCGTACTGGCGCTCGCCGGATTTACGATGTTCAACGGTGCCAAGGCCAAGAAAGCCGAAGAAGCCAAACAGGCTGCGGTTAAGGTCGAAAGCCCCTATGCCGCCATCGCCAATGGCAAGATCGACGTTGAAGGCGGCATCATCCAGATCGCGGCCCGTCGAGGCGGTGTCGTGCGCGATGTGCTGGTGCAGGAAGGCGACATGGTCACCACCGGCCAGATTCTGGCCCGTCAGGAAGACGACGAGCCGCGCCTGCAACTGCAAACCGCCAATGCCGATCTGAACGCTGCCGAGAGCCAGCTTCGCCAGATTCAGGTGGATATCAGCGCCGCCGAACGTGAACTGGCCCGTATGCAGCAACTGGCCGCGACCAATTTCGTCGCCGCCCAGCGTCTCGACAAGGCCCGCGACGATGTTGCCTCGGCCCGCGCCCGTCTGGGCTCGCAGCAGGCAGCGGTCGAAACCGCCCGCGCCCGTCGCGATCAAGCCGCCTATAATGTCGAGATGACCGTCATCCGTGCACCCGCCGATGGCCGCATCGTGCGCCGCTATGCCAATCCGGGTGCCGGTGCCTCGACCCTGAACGTGTCGAACATGTTCGATCTGGAACCCAAGGCTCCGCGTATCGCGCGCGCCGAAATCGTCGAAGCCGACATCCCCAATGTGGCCGCTGGACAGCAGGTCGAGGTGACCCCGGAAAGTGACCCGTCCAAGGTCTATGTCGGCAAGGTTCTGCGCCGTGCCGCCGTGTTCGGTGCCCGTAAACTGGCCTCGGACGACCCGTCGCAACGCACCGACGAACGCGTCGTCGAGGTTGTCGTTGATGTCGGCGATGCTCCGCTGCTGATCGGCCAGCGCGTACTGGTCAAGTTCATGAAGCCCGGCGAGACCCCCGGTGCCAAGCGTGAACCCACGGTCGGTGTCCCCGCCAACCGCGCCATGCAAACACCGGCCCGCCGCTAAGGCCGCGCCACACAAAACAAAAGGCCCGCCAAACCGGCGGGCCTTTTTTTTGATCGTAATGTCGGTGCCTATTGGCCCGTGAACACGCCGGTGCGCTTTTCCAGTACAGCCGTCACGCCTTCGATGTGGTCCTCGGTCAAATGGGCCAGTGCCTGCATGGCGGCACTCATTTCCAGCATCTGGTCGAAATTGGTGTCGCGGCCCTGACGCAACAGCGTCTTGCCCATACGCACCGCCTGTACCGGCTGGGCGGCAATCTGGCGGGCCGTTATCATGGCCTCGTCCATCAGCGTATCATGCGCCACGACACGGTTGACCAGACCCCATTTGTCCGCCGTTTCCGCATCGATCGAGCGGGCTGTGAACAGCATTTCCGCCGCGCGGTTATAGCCAATATTGCGCGGCAACAGCCACGATCCGCCATCGCCCGGAATAATGCCCAGCTTCATAAACGGAATGCCGAAACTGGCCCGTTCCGAAGCGATACGGATATCGCCAAGGCCCGCAATATCGCATCCCAGACCCATGGCCGGACCGTTCACAGCCGTAATCAGCGGCACGTCCAGCCCGTACAGCGCCCGCACAATGCGATGGACAATCCGGCGATAGCGCTCGCGGATCGCCGCCCCCGAGCCTTCAAACAGATCGCGGCGTTCCTGCATGGCCCGCAGATCGCCACCGGCCGAAAAGGCCCGCCCTTCGCCCGTCAGCACCACACAGGAGACGCTCGGATCGGCATTGGCGCGCTCGCACGCATTGGCCACCTCGTCCCCGTCGGTCATGTCCGGCAGCGCATTCAGGCGCTCTGGTCGGCTAAGGGTCCAGATCAGGACAGAACCTTCACGCGTCTCGGTAATCAGGGCCATGGGAGCTCCGGTTTGCAGCGATCACTGCGCCCTGTTTCAACCACCGCCCGCGCAAGGGCAAGAAAAAGTGCCTTAAAATACAAAAACCCCGGCCTTTCTGACCGGGGTTCGATATTTAAACTTCAACAGGTCTCGCGACTACGCGCGCGCCTTATTGAGTTTGATCGGTACAAAGTTGGATGGATGGCTGATCGCACGATCACCTGCGCCATTCACATTCTTTGTGTTTACCAGCATGCCGCCAAAAAGGGCGAAGGACATCATGGCGTGCTGCAACTTACGGTTCTTGTCGTTCATAGCGTTTCCTTTCAGTTGAACGAGAAAGAAAACACGCTTGCTTTTTGGGACTCTCACCCTGTGAAGTCAGTTCGTGTAATGCGTCCTATATAGACTAAAGGTTGAGAAAGTCAATAATTATGCTCAGAGATCGGAATATCTGTCGCACCTCTGTCATAAAAGCAGTTCAGAATGACAAAGAGCATGACTGACCAACGCCCTGCGCCGCCGCGCCCGATTGCCAATCCCCCGATAACCAGCCCCTGTATTATGGTCTGCACGGTGGATGGCGCATCCGGCCTGTGCCTGGGCTGCTACCGGACCTTGGGTGAAATCGCCGAATGGAGCCGGATGGGCGAACAGCGCCGCCAGCAACTGATGCTGGAACTGCCCTCCCGCATCGAACGCATCGATCCGAAACTGCGCTAAGAACAAGGTTCCCGCGTAAACCTTTTGTTCGCCACGTCGGTTCACACCATAAGAACCCGCCGGTGGCAGGATCACCCCATGATCCGCTTCGATACGCGCTCAATATCAATCTTTATCGCCGCAGTGGCCACGTCGGTGGCCTGCGTCGGTGCCTTGCATCTGGCCTATAGCGCCGAGCCGCAAAGCCCCGTCGCCTTGCGCGCGTCCTCGCTGACACCGATAGCAGCGCCTGCCGTGCTGCGCGCCGCCGACGGCCATTATTGGGCCGATGCCGCCATCGAGGGCCAGTCCATGAGGATGCTGGTTGATACCGGTGCCAGCCTCGTAACCCTCAGCCGCCGCGATGCCCGCAAGCTGGGCGTCATCCCGCACGACAGCGACTTCTCGCAGACCCTTGCCACAGCCGCAGGTCCCGTCAGGGCCGCGCCCGTGGTGCTGCGCGATATCGCCATTGCCGGTGTGCAGATGAAAAATGTCGAGGCCGTCATCGTGGACCGCGACCTGCCCGCACCCCTGCTGGGTATGAGCTTCCTTGGCCGCCTGTCTGCCTTCGAGGCCCGCCCCGACGGAATCGTCCTGAAGGGCTAAACGCCTCGGCGTGGCCCGAACGGCACCACCTTGTTATTGCGGTCATGACCGATATCGGCCTCGCCCAGATAGGCAATGCCCGAACGCTCGCACCAGTAGCGGGCGATTTCCACCGCCGTCATACCGAAGTCGGGATCATTCTCGGTGACGTCCGACACGCGCCCCATGCGAATACCCACGCATTTGCGGATCGAGGCCTGCCCCGTCAGGTGGAACATCATCCTGTCCACACGATAAAGCGCCTCGGAAACCTCTTCCAGCATGATGACATGGCCTGACAGGTCCGGCTCGACCGCCGTGCCCACCAACTCATTCAGAATGGTCAGATTAAACGCCACAGCAGGGCGCGGATCACTCGCCAGATTGCCTTCCAGCGAAGACGCATCTCCGGTTCGTAGCCAGTTCACCGCCCGCAAGCCCGTTTCGTCATTGCGCGAGCCGTCCGCCGCCATTGGCCCGTGCGCCACCTGACCAATGCCCGCCTTGTACAAGGCCGCCAGCAGGGTTCCGGCATCCGAATAGCCCATATAGCGCTTGGCGCGGGCATGTTCGTTCAGTTGCGGGATCACCGCCTCGGCAATCCGGCATGCGCCATAGCCCCCGCGCGCAAACCAGACAGCATCGAGATCGGGATCATTGGCACAGTCCACAAAAGCCGCCGCCCGTGTGGCGTCATCACCGCCAAAATGGCCATGCACCTCATAGAGCGACGGATGCATCACCAGTTCCACCTCGCCCGCAGGCCATAGACGCGCCGCCCAGTCCGCAATCGCCTGACCCCGCAGTGGATCAAGTCGCGAGCTGGCATTGACCACACCGATACGGAAAGCTTTGGTCGTCATGGTCTGTCGGATCTCGTCAACGGGAATGGTGTTCTGGGGTGGCGCAAAGCGTCTTGCGTGCTAGTCAGGCACCGGACAACTCCCGACCTCCTGCGTCAAGATCAGGCCCATGATTAAAGACTACTATTTCTGTGGCATCGGTGGATCCGGCATGATGCCGCTGGCCCTGATCGTACAATCGCAAGGCCATCGCATCGCCGGTTCGGACCGCTCGCTGGATCAGGGACGCACGCCCGAAAAGTTCGACTGGCTCCGCGAGCATGGCGTGGCCCTGTTCGCGCAGGACGGCTCGGGCGTGACCTCGCCGGAACAGATCGTGGTTGCCTCCGGCGCTATCGAGGACACGGTGCCCGATATCGCCGCCGCCAAGGCCGTGGGTGCCACCATCATCACCCGCCCGCAAATGCTGAGCCAGTTGTTCAATGCCGCCCCGACCTCGATCGGCGTGGCGGGCACCAGCGGCAAGTCCACCATTACCGGCATGATTGCCTGGATCTTGCACCAACTTGATCGCCAGCCGACCGTCGTAAACGGCGCGGTGATGAAGAATTTCGCCACCGAGGACCATCCCTTTGCCTCGGCCCTCGTCGGCAACCCCGATGTATTCGCCGCCGAGGTCGATGAGTCCGACGGCTCTATTGCCCGCTATGACGCCACGGTCGCTGTCGTCTCCAACATCTCGCTCGACCACAAGTCGATGGAGGAGTTGCGCGACCTGTTCGGCGGGTTTGTGGGTCGCGCCAAGGCCGCCGTACTGAATCTCGACAATGACGAAAGCGCCGCCTTGGCCGCGCGTCTGTCCGGCAAGCCGGTCCTGACCTTCTCGCTGCACAATCCCGCCGCCGATCTTCATGCCTGCAACATCGAGCCACTGGCCGATGGCATCCGCTTCGACATGGTCGATCAGGGCCATACCCACACAGTACGCCTCAAGGTTCCGGGCGCTCACAACATCGCCAATGCGCTGGCCGCCATCGCCGCCGTCAAGGCGCTGGGGCTAGATGTGGCCGCTGCCGCCAAGGCGCTGGAAAGCTTCGAGGGCATCCGTCGTCGTCTGGAAACCGTCGGCACCAAGAACAGCATCACCGTCATCGACGATTTTGCCCATAACCCCGACAAAATCTCGGCCACGCTGAACACACTGCACAGCTATGCAGGCCGTCTGGTCATCATGTTCCAGCCGCACGGCTTTGGCCCGCTGAAGCTAATGAAGGCCGAGTTCATCGACACCTTTGCCTCGCTGATGAAGGACGGTGACGTCCTTCTGATGCCGCAGCCCGTCTATTATGGCGGCACCACCGACCGCAGCGTTACCTCCGAAGACATTGCAGAAGGCGTGCGCCAGCGCGGTCAGGCCGCCGAGGCACTGGAAACCCGCGAGGACTGCGGCAACCGCATTCTTGAACTGGCCCGCAGCGGTGACCGGATTCTGGTCATGGGTGCCCGCGACGACACCTTGTCTGTTTTTGCGCGCGATATTCTGGACCGGATTTAAGGTTTTCCACCCACATCAGCGAACACAGTGACGCTGGCGCTCTTTTGGTATTGCAAATCGTTCGCAGTATGTGGCACAGCCACTGCGTGAACAAAGTTGCCTCCCCGTCCGAGACTGCCGAAGCCCGCCCTGCGGCGGCCATGAACGCGCGTCGCTCGTTCTGGCTGAAACAGCTTCATACATGGCACTGGATTTCAGCGGCCATCAGCCTTGTGGGCATGATGCTGTTTGCCATTACCGGCATTACGCTGAACCACGCCGCCAGCATTCCCTCGACCCCGGTGGTCAAGGAAACCCTGGCGCAGATCCCGACCCCGCTGGTTCGGCGGCTCGCAGAGTTTCCCGACGAAACCACCGATCCGGTGCCAGACTATATGGTCCGCTGGGCCTCCGAGATCCTGAGCGTCAACATCGCCGACAAGCCGACCGAAACCACGGCGGAAGAAATCTATGTCGCCCTGCCCATGCCGGGTGGCGATGCATGGATGACAATGGACCGCACCTCGGGTGAAGTCGTCTATGAAAAGACCACGCGCGGCGCGATCTCCTATCTGAACGACCTGCACAAGGGCCGTAACAGCGGCACGGTGTGGTTCTGGTTCATCGATGTGTTCGCTGTGGCCTGCGTGATCTTCACCCTGACCGGCCTTGCCCTTGTCTGGCTGCATGCCCGCAGCCGCCCGTCCTCATGGCCTCTGGTGGGTCTGGGACTGCTTATTCCTGTCGTTATCGCCCTTATCTTTATCCACTGACGAGCATCCTCCTATGCGTAAGCTTCCTCTCGTCCTGACCACCGCCGCTATGACGGCTGCTGCCGCTCCGGCACTGGCCGCCGACCTGTCGGTGACTGTGGACGTTCCGCGCCTGAACACGGCCTCCTACCACCGCCCCTATGTGGCTGTGTGGATCGAGAACCCCGACCAGTCCCTGAACCGCAGCCTCGCCGTCTGGTACCAACAGACCCGTAATGCCGAGGGCGATGGCAAGGACTGGCTGAAGGACATGCGCACCTGGTGGCGCAAGGGCGGTCGCGCCATGCAGCTTCCGGCCGACGGTGTTTCCGGCCCGACCAAGGCTCCGGGTCGCCATACGGTCACTGTGCCTGCCGCACGCCTGCGTAATCTGGCCGCCGGCAACTATGTGATTGCGGTCGAGGCCGCGCGTGAACTGGGTGGTCGCGAGATCGTCCGCGTTCCCTTCCGCTGGGGCGGCCCGAACACGGCCAATGGCTCCGGCTCTTCCGAACTCGGCGCTGTGCGCGTCAACGTCACCCGCTAAGGATCAGTTTCATGAAAAAGACCCTCGCCTTTCTGGCCCTGACGGCCGCTCTGGCCGCCCCGATGGCCGCGCAGGCCCACCGTGCATGGATGGCCCCGAGCGCCACCGTCCTGTCGGGCAATGATGCATGGGTCGGCTTTGATGCCGGCATGTCCAACATCGTCTTCCATGCCGACCATGCCGCCATGCGCCTGTCGGGCCTCGAAATCACCGCGCCGGACGGCACCAAGCTGCAAGCGCAGAACAGCGCCCAAGGCCGCTACCGCTCCATGTTCGATGTCGAACTGAAGCAGGAAGGCACCTACCGCATCGCCAATGTCTCGCAGGGCTTCATGGCCATGTACGAACAGGGCGGCGAGCGTAAGCGCTTCCGTGGCACCGAGGCCGAGTTCGCCACCGCCATTCCCGCTGACGCCACCAATGTCGTGCCGACCCGTACCGCCTCGCGCACCGAAACCTTTGTGACGCTGGGCAACCCGAATGATACGGCGCTGGCTCCGACCAACCAGGGTCTGGAACTGATCCCCGTCACCCACCCGAACGATGCGGCCGAAGGTGAAACCTCGACCTTCAAACTGCTGCTGAACGGTCAACCGGCTACCGATGTGGACGTGACCATCGCCCGCGAAGGCATCCGCTATCGCAGCAACCCTGAAGAAGTCACCGTCAAGACCGCTGCTGACGGTACCTTCTCGGTCGCATGGTCGGGTGCCGGTCTGCACTGGATCGGCGCTTCGGTCCGCTCGGAGGGTGCCAATGGCCAGCCGGGCACCAATGCCTCCTATAACGGCACGATCGAAGTCCTGCCGTAAGTATGAAACGCTCCAGTTCCGCCCCCTCGCCCGTCATTATCGGCGATCCAGTCGCCAATGATTTCGGCGAGAACCGCGTGTTGATCCCACCGGTAGAGGGCGGACCTGAACGCCCGCCCAGCGACATGGTCTGGTCGCTGGACGGGCTGAGCATGGGGACGAGCTGGCAGGTGCGCTTTGTGCCACCGCCAGCCTCGGACCTTCAAACCTTCCGCGCGGCCATCGAGGCCGAACTGGACACGGTGATTGCCCTGTTCAGTCCGTGGGTAGACCACAGCGAAATCTCGCGCTTCAATAATGCCGATACCGGCTTTGTGCCGCTGTCCGAACAATTCTGGTCGCTTCTGACCGCCTCGCTCGACCTCGCCGACGATGTGAACGGCGCCGTCGATCCGACACTGGGTGCCCTTGTCGATCTGTGGGGCTTTGGCCCGCAGGGTCCGCGCCCGTCGCTCCTCCCCGTCCCGTCCGAAACCGATATTGCCGAGGCCCTGAAGGTCAGTGGCTGGAACCGTCTGCGTCTAAACCGCGACGAACGCTCGGCGCTGCAAGCGGGCAATATGAAGCTAGACTTTTCCGGCATCGCCAAGGGCCATGCTGTCGACAGGATTTCCGACCTCCTGACCCGTCTCGGGGCCACCTCGCATCTGGTCGAGATCGGTGGCGAGCTGAAAGGGCGCGGCGTCAAACCCGATGCCCAGCCGTGGTGGGTCGAGATCGAAACTGTCGAGAACAGCCCCGCCCCGCGCACCGTCTGCGCCCTTTATGATCTGGCCGTGGCCACATCCGGCGACTGGCGCAAAACCTTCAGCCATAACGGCCAAAACTACAGCCACACGATCGACGGCTCTACCGGCTATCCGGTCAATAACGGCGTGGCACAGGTCACCGTATTCGAGGCTTCGGCCATGTGCGCCGATGCTCTGGCGACGGCGTTGACCGTTCTTGGCCCCTATGACGGCCTTGATTTGGCCCGCGCCATGAACCTGTGCGCCCATTTCCTGATCCGCACCGCTGACGGCCTTCGCGAAGCCTATACCCCGGCCTATGCCGCCATGATGGACGACGAAGCGACCGCTTCGCCCGACCAATAAGACCTTTGTTTGTGACCGCATGACTGTGACTTCCGATCTTAGCAACTGGATGTGGGCCGGTGGCCTGACCGCCCTGTGGCTGGCCCATGCAGGCTGGGCCTTTGCCAAGTCCCGCAAGCTGGCTCGCACCAAGAAGGCCCGCTCCGAAGAACTGAAATCCGGTGCGGCCCACACCGTGCTGGTGGCCTATGGCAGCCAGACGGGTCTGGCCTCGGAACTGGCAGAAAAGACCGCCTCGGCCCTGACCGATGCCGGTGTGGCGGCGCGCGTCATCGCGCTTAGCGAACTGGACGCCGATACCCTGTCGGTTGCCCGCCGCATCCTGTTCATCGCCTCGACGACGGGTGAAGGCGATGCACCGGACAATGCTTCGGGCTTCCTGCGTCGCCACATGGGTCAGCCCATGGCCCTGTCGCATCTGTCCTATGCCGTGCTGGCACTGGGTGACAGCAGCTATGAGCATTATTGCGCCTTTGGCCGCGCGCTGGACCACTGGCTGGCCGCCAGCAAGGCCAGCCCCATCTTCGAGCGCATCGAGGTCGATAATGGCCGCATCGAGGACATCCACCACTGGCAGCACCACCTGTCGGCCCTGACCGGCTCGACCACCGATCATGACTGGGCACCGCCCGCCTATGATCCGTGGATACTGGCCGAGCGCACCTTGATGAACCTCGGCAGCCCCGGCGGCGAGGCATGGCACTTACGCTTTACGCCCAAGGGCCATATTCCGACCTGGCAGGCCGGAGACATTGCCGAGATGGTGATTCCGGTGGCAGGTGACGCCCCCGATCTGCTGCGCGAATATTCCATTGCCAGCCTGCCACAGGATGGCAGTCTGGAACTGTGCGTGCGTCTGGCCACCCTGCCTGACGGTGGCTTTGGGGCCGGTTCCGGCTGGATGATCCAAACCCTGAAAATGGGCGGAGAGGTGGAAATGCGGGTCCGCAGCAACCCCGCCTTCCGTCCGGTCCCACCGCAATCCACCGCGATCCTGATCGGCAACGGCACCGGCATTGCTGGCCTGCGCGCGCATCTGAAAACCCGTACCGGACAGGCCCCCACATGGCTGCTGTACGGCGAGCGTACCCAAGCCCACGATGCCCTGTTCGATGCCGAACTACAGCAGATGCTGGCCGACAAGCACCTGACCCGACTGGACCGCGCATGGTCGCGTGACGAAGGCGATGGCCGCTACGTCCAGCATCTGGTGTCGGAAAATGCCCGCGAGATCGTCCGCATGGTCGAAGAAGGGGCCACGATCTTTGTCTGCGGCAGTCTGGAAGGCATGTCGCAGGGCGTCCACGCAGCCCTCGAAGTGGCGCTGGGCGAGGACATACTGAATGGCCTAACCGACAGCGGCCATTACCGCCGCGACGTCTATTAAGGCCTTAGACCTCGGACCAGCGCCGAAGCAGATTGTGATAAACGCCCGTTAGCTCGATCACAGCCTGATCTTTCGGACCACGTTCGATGTTCAGACGCTGGATAGCCACATCCATGCGGAACAGGCTCTCGCGGTCGGCATCGTCGCGGATCAGGCTTTGCAACCACATAAAGCTTGATACCCGCGCGCCGCGCGTCACGGGCGTGACACGGTGCAGGCTTTTTGACGGGTAAAGCACCATGTCACCGGCGGGCAGTTTGACGCTCTGCTCGCCATACATCTCTTCGATCACCAGTTCGCCGCCGTCATAATCATCCGGCTCGCTCAGAAACAGGGTGGCCGACAGGTCGCTGCGGATACGCATATTGCCGCGCTGGCGAATGGCATTATCGACATGCAGACCAAAGGTGTCCCCGCCCTCGTAACGGTTGAACAGCGGCGGAAAGAGGGTGTGCGGCAAGGCCGCCGACATGAACATCGGGTGGGCATAGAGCGCCTGTGTCACCAGTGCCGACATCTCTTTTGCCTCGGCGCAGTCTTCGGGCAGTTGCCGGTTCTGCTTGGCCGTCGCCGACTGGTGGCCAGAGGTCATATTGCCATCCGCCCACGGCCCCGCATCCAGCACCGAGCGCAAACGCGCCACTTCGTCCTTGGTGAAGACAGCAGGAATGTGCAGCAGCATGTCGGATCAATCCTTGGAAAGATGCAAATGACCCTGCCACCGCAAGGGTGACAGGGCCATAAGTTTCGGGTTTCAAGCCCGCGATCAGTAACGCAGGTTCAGTGTCAGCAGAGCCTGACGGCCCGGTGCCACATCGGCGTGGTGCACGCCGTTGGTGCGCATGATGTAACGCTCGTCGCCGACATTCTTGACGTTCAGCGTCACAGACGCCTTCTCGTTGATGTCATAGGTGCCCATCAGGTCCACACGGGTATATTCCGGCGCATAAACACGGTTGGCACCACCACCGGCACCGCCCTGATTACCGCCCCACGACTTGGACACATAATAGACGCCGCCGCCGACAGTCAGCTTGGGCAGCAGGCGATAGGTGGTGAACAGGCTGGCCGAATGTTCCGGCGTATTGGCAAGGGATTCGCCAACCACAGTGCTGTTATAGGCTCCCTTGGTCAGTTCCGAATCCATCCAAGTATAACCGCCGAACACCTGCCACTTGTCGGTGATGTTACCGGCTGCCGACAGTTCGATACCCTTCACCTCGACTTCGCCCGCCTGCTCATAGACGTTCGGGGCCGTCAGAATCTGGGCATTCTCGCGGGTCAGCTGGAAGGCGGCAATGCCCAGAGACAGCTTCTGGTCGAACAGGTTGGCCTTGGCCCCGATTTCGAAGCTCTCGGTTTCTTCGGGGTCCAGCAGACGGTCGGACAGATTGCCCGTACCAATGCCGCCACCCGTATTCTGGTCACCTGCCGAAATGGTCGGCGGGGTCGAAGACGTGGACCACGAAGCATAGATGCTGGAGTTCTGCGTCGGCTTGTAAACAAGACCGGCCTGATAGTTGGTGAAGCTCCAGTCACCCTGGCGCGGCGTATAGACCGGCGCATCCAGTGACCCCGAAGCATCGACACCCTCGACCGAATAATCGTCATAGCGGATGCCCAGATTCAGGATCAGCTTGTCGGTCAGATGGATCGCATCAAACGCATAAAGGGCCACGGTGTCCGTGGTATTGCGGCTGACCGGACCGCGCGTGATCGTGCCGGACCAGCTATCCGAAGTGTTCGGATTATACAGCGGCGTGCAGTCCATACCCGTCAACGGCGCAGGGCAGGCCGCACCCGAGGTCGTGACCACCGTATAGGAGGCGTTGCGGTTCTTTTCGCGCGACAGTTCCACACCGGCATTGAAGTTGTGACGGATCGAACCGGTGTCAAAGCTGCCGGTCAGGTCGGTCACATTGGCAATCGTCTCGGCCGGATTCCAGCGCGACTTGGTGCCGCGCTTCATCCACCAGACGCCGTCCACATTGGCCACGCCACCATTGGTGACATTGCCGCCGTCGCCGGGATTGGTGACGACATAGTCGTTCAGGGTTTGCGAATAGCGGCTGACATTGCGGATACGCAGCGTGTCGCTGAAATCGTGGGTAAAGATGGCCGAGAAGGTATCGACCGTATTCTCCAGATAGTCGCGGTCCTTCAGGCCATAGAAGGCGTCGCGCGGCACCTCCAGAATACCGCTTTCATCATCGCGTACATTGGTCTTGGTGAACAACGGCAGACCATAGTCCGGCATCTGGTTGGACGTCAGATGGTAGTAGCTGGCCGTAAAGGTGGTGTCGGTGCCAAGGCCCGCCGCGAAGGCTGCGGCCACGCCCCACTTGTCATAATCGACCGTATCACGGCCCGGCACGTCGCCTTGGGCACCCATGATGTTCAGACGCAGGGCCGTATTCTCGCCGACGCGATAATTGCCGTCCACCGTACCGCGCAGATAACCGTCGGTGCCCGCACCGATCGAGGCGTGGGTGAAGTCGGTCAGGCGCGGTTGCTTGGTGGCCAGATTGATGCTGCCACCGCCCGAGCCACGGCCCGCATAGACCGCATCGGGACCCTTCACGACTTCTACCTGTTCAAGATTGAACAGTTCGCGCTGCTGGCCGCCCGAATCGCGCAGTCCGTCGACAAAGATGTTGTTGCCCGAGGCCTGACCACGGATGACCGGACGGTCGGCCAGCGGCTGGCCACCTTCGCCTGCGCCCAGCGTGATGCCCGGCGAGTTGGCCAGAATATCCTGCAGCGACATGGCTGCCGTCTGTTCGATCACCTGTTGCGGGATCACGGTCACAGCGCGCGGCGTATCCACCAGCGGCGCAACGAACTTGTTACCCGACGGCTCGCGACGGGTCTTGTGGCCGTTAACATCGATGGTTCCGAGATTAGTGCTGTCCTGCGCTTCGGGCAGGGGCGCGATGTCTTCGGCCATGACTGGTGCTGCGGCCAGCACACCGGCGGCTCCGCCAGCCAGGAAAAGCGCCTTCAGTGCCAAGGCTCGGGTATCGGACATCGGGTTCAGCCCTTGATGTAAAAATGAGAAGCGCTTGCATATAGGCTGCGTCAGACTGTCGCAAGTCGAATGATAACCGTTCTCATTATCACGCTTAAAAGGTGTGCAAATTTGTCGCACCCGATCCGTTCTGCCCCCTTGACCGTTCCACTGTTACAGCATAGTGGAACGGTCATGACGACACAGCCCGCACGCCCTGCCTCGACACCCGCCCCAAAGGACACCGCCCGCGCGGCCCTTCTGGAGGCCCTGCTGTCCATGCAGTCGCCCGAGGAAATGGAGGCCTTTCTGGCCGACCTTTGCACACCGGCGGAACTACGGGCCTTTACCGAGCGCTGGCAGGTGGCACGCCTGCTGGACGGGGGCGGCAAGTCCTATCGCGAGATTGCCGCCGAAGCCGAGGCCAGCCCCACCACTGTCGTCCGCGTGGCCCGCTACCTGAAGGACATGCCGCATCAAGGCTATCGCATTGCCCTTGATCGCCTTTCGTCCGCTGACTGAATTCTACCCGAAAGAGTAACCCCATGAGCACCGCACAAGGTCGGCTCCGCATCGCCATTCAGAAATCCGGCCGTCTGGCCGACCGCTCGCTGGACCTGATCCGCGATGCGGGCCTGAAATGGGTCAAGGGTCACAACGAACTGCTGTATCGCGTCGAGAACTATCCCATCGACCTGATCCGCGTGCGCGATGACGACATCCCCACCTTCGTCGCCGATGGCGTATGCGATCTGGGCATTGTCGGCGAGAACGTCCTCGAAGAAGGCCGTAATGGCGGCCCCAATGCCGAGGTGGTCATGCCGCTGGGCTTTGGCCGCTGCACGCTGAAACTGGCCACCTTGCCGGGCATAGACTGGCAGGGCCCGCAATCGCTGCAAGGCCAGCGCATTGCCACCTCCTATCCCAATATCCTGAAGCGCTATCTGGCGGGTGAAGGGGTCAAGGCCGATGTCGTGCTGATGCGTGGTGCCGTTGAGGTTGCCCCGCGCATGAAGCTGGCCACCGGTATCTGCGATCTGGTTTCGACCGGTGCCACGCTGGAAGCCAACGGCCTTGTGGCTCGCGACACCGTGTTTGAATCACAGGCCGTCCTGATCAAATCGCCCACACCGCCCGAGGCGGAACTGGCCGATCTGCTGGACAGCATCATGGAGCGTATGAGCGGCGTTATCGCCTCTTCGGGTGCAAAATATGTGATGATGAACGCCCCGCGTTCCGCACTGGACGACATCATCGCCATCCTGCCGGGGGCCGGATCGCCCACCATTATGCCGCTGGCGGGCCGTGACGATGCCGTGGCGCTTCACGCCGTGTGTCAGGAAGCTGTATTCTGGGAAACGCTGGAAAAGCTGAAGGCCGTCGGGGCCTCGGCCATCCTTGTCCTGCCCATTGAGAAGATGATGTGATGAAGACGTTTGAATGGTCCCAACTGGATGCCGCCCAAAAGCGCGAGGCACTGGCCCGTCCGGCCAACCGCGTCGCCGCCGATGTGACGGATGTGGTGCGCCAGATCATGGATGACGTCGCCGCACGCGGTGGTGCCGCCGTAACCGACTGGTGCCTCAAGCTGGACGGTGCCCCGCCGCGCCGCATCGCGATCAATAACGAGACGCTGAACGCCGCCCGCGATCTGCTGGCCCCTGCCGATACCCGCGCCATCCGTATCGCAGCCGAAAATATCCGCGTCTTCCATCAGGCGACCAAGCCGTCGGATACAGACCTGATCGAAACCACCAAGGGCGTACGCTCCAAGCTGGCATGGCGCACCATCAGAACAGCGGGCATCTATGTTCCGGGTGGCACGGCCCCCCTGTTCTCGTCCCTGTTGATGCAGGCCATTCCGGCGCAGGTGGCCGGTGTGGCCACCCGCATCGTCGTGACCCCGCCCTCCAAGGATGGAGGCGTCCACCCCGCCATGATTATTGCCGCCGCCGAGGCGGGCCTTGAGGCCATCTGGGCCATGGGCGGGGCACAGGCCATCGCCGCCATGACCTATGGTGTCGAACTGGAAGATGGCATTATTCCGCGCTGCGACAAGCTGTTCGGGCCGGGCAATGCCTATGTGGCCGAGGCCAAAAAACAGGCCGCTGCCCTGCCTTCCGGTCCGGCCATCGACATGCCCGCCGGTCCGTCCGAACTGATGGTGGTGGCCGATAGCGCCGCCGATCCGATCATCGCCGCCGCCGACCTGCTGGGTCAGGCCGAGCACGATACCGACGCACAGGTTATTCTGGTCGCCACATCCAAATCCGCCCTCAACGCCATTATCGAAGAGGTCGAAGACCAGATCACCACCCTGCCCCGCGCAGAGATTGCCCGCGCCTCGCTAGCCAATGCCCGCGGCATCCTTGCTCGGGACCGCGAGACGATACTGGAGGTCATCAACCTCTACGCCCCCGAACACCTTGCCCTGCAAACCGAGGATGCCGGTGATCTGGTGGACGGGATCGAAGCTGCCGGTGCCATCTTTGTCGGGGCATGGGCCGCAGAAACCCTCGGCGATTACGCCGCCGGTCCCAGCCACGTCCTGCCCACCGATGGCAGCGCCCGCGCCCTTGGCGGTATCACCACCGCCAGCTTCATGACCTCGATGTCGGTGCAATATGTCAACGAGGAAGGCGCGCACACCCTTGCCCCCGTGGCCGCACGCCTTGCCCGCCTCGAAGGGTTGGAAGCCCACGCCCGCGCCGCAGATTACAGGTGTGAAGAATGAGCCTGCCCGCACCCTTTCCTCCGCTCGTATCGGGTGCCGAGGGCCTGGACGCCTATCCGGCCAGTCCTGCGGCTCTGGCCGCGCGTATGGCCGAGATCTATGGCGTTGATCCCGAACAGGTTCTGCCTGTTCGCGGTCTGACCCACGCGCTGGAACTGGTGTGGCGTCTGGCGGCCCGTGACGGTGGCTCGGTCGAAGCCCCCAAGGCCGAGCCTTACTTGCGCCTGTCAGCCATCTATCCGGCCAAGGGTGATGCGATGGCTGTCATCGCCCGCGCCGTAGGATCGCTCGAGGCTATTACCGAAATGGCCGCCCGCGTCGCCCCCGCCCTGCTGGTGGTGGACGAAGGCATGATCGAGTTTTCGGATGCCACCTCGGCCGTCACGGTCATTAAAGACACGCCCAACCTCGTCGTGCTTCGCAGCCTGTCACTGGCCTATGGTCTGGCCGGTGCGCGTGTCGGGGCCGCCATTGCCCAACCGCAAATCCTCGCCCGCCTTGAAAGCGTGCTGGAACCCTATGCCCTGCCCGCCCCGCTGGTGAAGCTGGCGCAGCAGGTGCTGGACCCGTCGCGCATGCTGGAAGGCCATGAACGTATCGCCACGGTCCGTCGCGAACGCGAACGCCTCGTGCGCGAACTGTCGCGCCTCATGCCCGTCGATAACGGCATAGGTCCGATCATCATCGCCCGCCCCGCCGATATCGACAGCGCACTGGCCGCGTTGAAAACATACGGCATCAGTGCCGATGTGTCCGAAGAGCGCCTGCGTCTGCCGGTGTCCCTCAAGAGCGACGTCAATGACCGCCTTCTGGCTGCCTTCGGCCTGACGCCCGCCAACAAACGCGCACCCCGTACCGGCCAATCTGTGCGTGATACCCACGAGACCCGTATCGTCTGCGCCGTGAACCTTGATGAAACCGGTCCTGTAAAGATCGAAACCGGCATCGGCTTCTTTGACCACATGCTGGAACAGATCGCCGCCCATGGCGGGTTTTCGCTGCGCCTCAAATGCGAGGGCGATCTCCACACCGATCCGCACCACACCATCGAAGACAGCGCCATTGCTCTGGGCCAAGCCCTGAAACAGGCACTGGGCGAACGCAAGGGCATCCAGCGTTACGGCTTTGTCCTGCCGATGGACGAAGCCAATGCGGTTGTCTCCATCGACCTGTCGGGCCGTCCCTTCCCTGTCTTCGAAGGCACGTTCGATACGCCCTATCTGGGTGACTATCGCACCGACATGACCGCCCACGTCTTCCGCTCGCTGGCCGAACACCTCGGGGCCGCCGTCCACATCAAGGTCACCGGCACCGACGACCACCACAAGACCGAGGCCTGCTATAAGGGTTTTGGCCGCGCGCTGCGTCAGGCCATCCGCATCGAGGGCGACGCCATCCCGTCCACCAAGGGCGTGCTGTAATGGACGTGACCCTGATCGGTTATGGCGCGGGCAATATCGCCTCGGTGCGTTTTGCGCTGGAGCGGCTGGGTGCGCGGGTGCGCATCACCGACGATCCGGCAGATGTGCCCGAGGCCGAGCGTGTCATCCTGCCCGGTGTCGGGGCGGCGGGCTATGCCATGAAACAGCTCAACGCCCTCGGGCTGACGGATGCGCTGCGGGCCTTCGAGCGTCCCTTGCTGGGCGTCTGCCTTGGCCAGCAGCTTTTGTTCGAGACATCCGACGAAGACGGCGGTGCCGACATGCTGGGTCTGATCGACGGCCGCGTTACCCCCGTCATATCCGGCCCCTCGCGTCCCTCCCCCCATATGGGATGGAGCCGCCTGCATATCCGCCGCGATGACCCGTTAATGCAGGGCGTCGAGGCCGGAGAATGGGTCTATTTCGTGCATAGCTTCGTCTGCCCCGATGGTCCGGCCACCGTCGCCTATGCCGATTACGGCCAGACCGTTCCCGCCGTTGTGAACAGCGGCAATCGCTGGGGCTGCCAATTCCACCCCGAGCGTTCGGCCAAGACCGGCGCGCGTATCCTCAAAAACTTCCTCGAGTTACCGGCATGATCATCTACCCCGCCATCGACCTGAAAGACGGCTTTGCGGTGCGCCTGCTGCACGGTGATTTCAATCAGGTCACCCGCTACGACGACAACCCCGCCCACCGCCTCGCCGCCTTTGCTGCCGAGGGTGCGCAATGGGTCCATATTGTCGATCTCGACGGTGCCAAGGCCGGCGCGGCCCAGCAATATGAGCTGGTCGGCGAAATGGCCCGTGCCGTGGATATCAAAATCCAGTGCGGCGGCGGGGTCCGTACCGAGGACGATATCAAACACCTGCTGGACAATGGCGTCACCCGCGTCGTTGTCGGCTCTCTGGCCGTCACCCAGACCGATCAGGTTCTGGCATGGCTGGACCAGTTCGGCTCCGAAGCCATCACTCTGGCCCTCGATGTCAAATACGAGGACGGCCTGCCCGTGCCCGCCCTGAAGGGCTGGACCCAGTCGGCCGGTGTCGATCTGTGGACCGTGCTGGACCGCTATCCGTCCAGCCTGCTGACCCATGTTCTGATGACCGATGTCAGCCGTGACGGTGCCTTGACCGGTGCCAATATCGACCTGCTGAGCGAGGCCGTACAACGCCGCCCCGATCTAAAGATACAGGCCTCGGGCGGCGTCGCCACCCTTGAGGACCTGACCGCCGCCAAGGCCATCGGCTGTGACGGTGCCATCACCGGCCGCGCCCTCTATGAAGGCCGTTTCACGGTGACCGAAGCCCTGAAAGCGGTCCAATGACCCTGTTTTTCAGCAAGGATGCGGTCCAATGACCGCCAGGCGCATCATCCCCTGCCTCGACGTGAAAGACGGTCGCGTCGTCAAGGGCGTGCGCTTTGAAGGTCACGTCGATATGGGCGATGCCGCAGAGCTTGCCGCCCGTTATCGTGACGAGGGCGCGGACGAGCTGGTCTTTTACGACATCACCGCCAGTCCCGAAGGCCGCACCCTTGATTATTCATGGGTGCAGGACATTGCCCGCCTTTTGGACATCCCCTTCTGTGTCGCGGGCGGTATCCGCACTGTCGAACAGGCCGCCCGCTGTCTGGACCACGGGGCTGACAAGGTGTCGATCAACTCGCCCGCTCTGGAACGGCCCGAACTGATTACCGAAATGGCCGAGCGACTGGGCCGTCAGTGCGTCGTCGTCGGCGTCGACAGCGCCTTTCAGGATGGCGAATGGAAGGTCCACAAATATACTGGCGATCCCGATGCCCGACGCGGCGCGGGCAAGCGGACACTGGACTGGATTCTGGAAGCCCAGAGCCTGGGCGCAGGCGAGATCGTGCTGAACTGCATCGATCAGGACGGCGTGCGTAAAGGCTATGACATTGCCCAACTGTCTGCGGTGCGCGAGCGCCTGACCATTCCATTGGTGGCGTCGGGCGGCGCAGGCGCGATGGAGCATTTCCTGTCGGCCTTCAAGGATGCCGACGTTTCAGGTGCCTTGGCCGCCAGCGTCTTCCACTCGGGAGCCATCGCCATTCCCGACCTGAAAACCTATCTGGATGCCCATGGCATAGAGGTGCGGATATGACCGCTGTGACTGTCGATTTCGATATCGAAACCATCGACTTTGCCAAGGGCGACGGCCTGATCCCCGCCGTGGTTCAGGATGCCGACACACTTCAGGTCCTGACCCTCGCCTATATGGACAAGGCGGCGCTTGCCGAAACCATAGACAGCGGACAGGCCACCTTCTTCTCGCGCTCGCGCGGCGGGCGATGGCGCAAGGGGGAAACCTCGGGCGATTTCCTCAATGTCGTGTCGGTCACGCCCGATTGCGATGCCGATGCCGTAGTGCTCAAGGTCCGCCCCGTCGGCAATGCCTGCCACCTGAACCGCGTCTCTTGTTTTGGTGACGAAGTGGCCCCCGGTGTCGGTCAACTGGCGAAACTGGAACGCACCATTGCTATCCGTGCCGCCGCCGATCCTCAAGAAAGCTGGACCGCCCGCCTGATGCAGCAAGGCATCAAACGCATTGCCCAGAAGGTCGGTGAAGAAGGCGTTGAAACCGCTCTGGCCGCGACCGCCGGTCCCGACGCGGAAGTCGCCAGTGAATCAGCCGACCTGATCTATCACCTTCTGGTCCTGCTTCAGGCGCGCGGCATGAAACTTAAGGATGTCATCGACGTTCTGAAATCGCGTGAAAAGTAACCCTTTCGAGTAACGAACTGTCATATCCCCAGTAGTAACATGGCTGTGCTTTGCTTTTTTATGTTGCGCTGAATATGCCAACCGCCCTGCGAACAGCCTGTTCGCCTTGGAGAGATACACATGTCGCGATTTATCCGTCCTGTACTGGCCGCGTGCCTGGTCCTCGCACCGGTAGCGACCGCTCAGGCTCAGGATTGGCGTGGCACGCCGGTATTCGGTCAGACCCGACTGAGCGGCGGCTTCACACCGGATCCCCACACCGTGCAAATGACCGCTGGCGGCAATAATGACGCCGGCCAACTGGGCGGCGGTCGCTGCGCCGGTATGATCGGCAATAATCCGGACTATGTGCTGCGTTACTCGGCCACCGACATGCCGCTCTATATCCGCAGCAATTCGGATTCCGACACCACGCTGGTCGTGCGCGATCCGCAAGGTTCCTGGCAGTGCGATGACGACACCAACGGCCTGAGCCCGGAACTGTCCTTCCCGCGCCCGCAATCGGGTACCTATCACATCTGGGTCGGCACCTATGGCAATGAGCGCGCACGCGCCACGCTGGAAATCTCGGAACTATCGGATTCGGGCACCTATGCCTCGGGTGGCCAGATCGATCTGAGCCTCGATTCCAATTTCGGCGGCGTGACCCTGCGCAGCGGCTTCCGCCCCGATCCGCACAATATCGAGATTGTGGCCGGTGGCAGTGTGCCGATCTCCTCGGTGGATGACAGCTGCCCCGGTTCGGTGTCCTCGGCACCGGACTATTCGGTGACCTATACGGGCAACCGCAACGCGCCGCTGGTCTTCACCTTCGTCAGCGATGATGACGCCGTGCTGCTTATCAACGGGCCGGACGGTGAATGGACCTGCGACGACGACAGCGACGGCAATCTGGACCCGCGCGTCTCCTATCGCCGCGCCCAGAGCGGCACCTACGACATCTGGGTCGGCACGGTTGGCGGCCAAATGGCCAACGGCACCCTGTCAGTTTCGGAAATCAACTAAGCCTGTATTTCCAAGCAAGATGAAGCGCCCCGCACCTTTCCGGTACGGGGCGTTTTTCTTTGCCTTAAATATCTCGGATCACTCAAACTTCACGGATGTGTGAACTGAATCTGCTCCTTCGCGTTTACCTATCTCCACACCCCTTGCGAGGAGTTCCAAATGCGTAAAATTGTACTTGCTGCGATTTCTGTTGCTGCCCTGACCGGTCTGGCCGCTTGCCAGAACGCGGCCGAAAAAGAAGCCGACGCCAAGGCCGATGCCGTAGAGGCTCAGGCCGATGTGGCCGTGACCCAGCTTGAAAATCAGGCTGATGCCGCCTCCACCAATGCCGCTCAGGAATCGCTTGATGCCCAGGCCGATGCTGTGGGCAAGGCTGCCGAAAAACAGGCCGACGCCATTCGTGACAGCGCGACCCCCGCACCGGCCCCGGCTCCGGCTACCCCCAGCCACTAAGCTGATGTGATCTGCCCAAAACCCCGCTGGCTCTGTCGGCGGGGTTCTTCTTTTGCAAGCAGACCGGCCTTGGCTATGGTGAAGGTTCGCAAGGTTTGATGGAGTGTTTCGTGCTGATGGATATCCCCCCACCCCCGCAAACCTCGCCTTCCGAAATCGCCCGGCTCGAAGAGATTGTCGTCACAGCGGCCCGCTTGCGCCCGCAACAGGCCCAGCTCGCCTTTGACCACACCCTGTTGCTGGCTCAGGACTTGGCGAACGCACCGCGTGTCGATCAGGCCCTGCGCCAAATCCCCGCCGTCACCCTGTTTCGCCGCGCCGACAGTCTGGCCGCCAACCCGACCACCCAAGGCCTGTCCCTTCGCGCCATAGCCCCGACGGGGGCCGGTCGCGCCTTGGTGACGCTGGACGGGGTGCCGATAAACGATCCCTTTGGCGGCTGGGTCATCTGGGGACAGATCACGCCCGAAAGCCTTGAAGCCATTGATGTCATGCGCGGCGCGGGCTCCGGCCCCTATGGCGCAGGGGCACTGACGGGCACGATTGCCCTGCGCGAAAGCGACCGCCCTCAGGGCATGGCCGACCTGTCGGTGGCCAGCCGTGGCGGACTACGCGCCGCCGCCAGCACCCGTCTTGAACATGGCCGGTTCGGGCTGACCGTTTCCGGCAACCACGAAACCAGCGACGGCTATGTGCCGGTGCGCGGCCTTCAATCCGGCCCTGCCGATGTGCCGATGGACCTGAAGCTTGAAAGCCTGTCCGGTCGTCTGGACTATGCTGTCGGTGACGAGACCAGCCTGTCGCTGCGGGCCGCAAGCTGGGAAGAAGACCGCGGATCGGGCCTTGGCCGCAACCGTGCCAATGCGTCGGGAAACAGCGTCTCGGCCACCTTGTCCAAACAGGCCACCCAAGGGCCATCGTGGCGCATCCAGTTGTGGGAGAACCACAGCAACCTGTTCAACACGTCCGGTGCGGTCTCGCCAGACCGCACCACCGTCACGCCCGCCAATGAGCAATACCGCACCCCAGCCCGCGGTCGCGGGGCCAATGTCGCGATTCGCAACACGCTGGCCCTGAACGGCCTGCTGGAATGGGAGATCGGTCTTGATGCCCGCTTTAACGAGGGCCAGACGCAGGAAATGTTCCGCTATATGGGCGGTGTCTTTACGCGCGGGCGCATGGCGGGCGGCGAGACCTCGGTCATTGGCGGCTATGTCGATGCCTCATGGCTTAACGGGCCATGGATTGTCGCCGGTGGCCTGCGCCTCGACGAATGGAAGAATGAGAACGGCTTCCGGTTTGAAAATGACCTGCAAACGGGGGCCACCACCCTTGATGAAAACGATCCCGCCCGCAGCGACAAGGTCGTCAGCGCCCGCTTGGGGGTTCGCCGTGCCTTGGGGGCCAATAGCTGGCTGCGCGCCTCGGCCTATTCCGGCTTCCGTCCCGCCACCCTCAACGAGCTTCACCGTCCGTTCCGCGTCGGCAACGACCTGACCGAAGCCAATGCGGGGCTGATACCGGAAACCCTGCAAGGCATCGAAATGGAGTGGGGCCATAGGGGTGATCGCCACAGCCTGTCGGCCACCCTGTTCCGCAATATGATCGACGACGTTGTGGTCAACGTCACCCTCGCCGAGGGGCCGGGCACCTTCCCGCGTGCGGGCTTTGTGCCGGCAGGCGGCGTGTTGCGCCAGCGCCAGAATGCCGGATCGGTTTCGGCCACGGGTCTGGAACTGGCAGGCCGTTATGAGGCCAGCGACACCCTTGACCTCAAGGCCGCACTGGCATGGACGGATGCCGAAATGGACGGCGGCATGCTGGCCCCGCAACTGACCGGCCTTCGTCCCGCACAGGCCCCCGAATGGAGCGCCAATATCGGGGCGGACTGGCAGATGACACCCAGCCTCTCCTTGTCGGCCAATGCCCGTTATGAATCGGCCCGTTTCGACGATGATCTAAACAGCCGTCCCCTCAAGGCCGCATGGACCATCGACACCCGCGCCCAGTGGCAGGTCCTGTCCCATGCCGCCCTGTGGATCGCCGCCGACAACCTGCTGGACGAGGATATCGAGACCGCGATGACCGGCACCGGCATTGCCGGATATACCGCCCCGCGCACGGTACGGGCCGGTGTGCGCCTGACCTATTAAGAGCATAAAAATAGCCCCGCAGCCGAAGCTGCGGGGCCAAGGATCATAAGCCCAGACGGCTTAACGGTTACGGATGAAGGTGCGGATGTCGTTCGACAATTTACGCAGATCATCCTCGCGGACGTACATCATGTGTCCGGATTCATAGTAGTGCCACTCGATACGGCCATCGGTCGGGAAGCCCGGACGGTTCAGCGAGTATTCCGCCCCGAAGAACGGCGTGGCCATGTCGTAATAGCCCTGCCCCACAAAGACGCGCAGGGCGCTGTTCTCGCGCAGGGCCTTACCGATGTAAGGCGCTACGTTCAGATACTCGGCACCACCGCGCCCGGCGGAGGGAAGCGTCCAGTCCCAGCTACGCGTGCCGCCGATCGAGGAATAGACCACGTCCGGCGAGTATTTCAGTGTCTCGCGCACCCAGCTGTTCATCGCCGCCGTATAGGCACCATCGATGCCGTAGAAGCTCGGATCATTGTCCGGGCGCTCGCCGCCATTGTCGTAATCGACGCCGGTATAGCGGGTGTCCAGACGCCCAACAGACAGGCCACGGTCACGCAACAGCTCTTTATAGAAGCGGCTGGGCGACAGGCGCAGATTGACCTGATCGAGATAGGTTTCCGAAATGCCGGTATAACGCGCCAGTTGCGGCAGGATGGCTGCACGCTCCTGAGCGGTCAGGTCATTGCCCTTCAACAGGGCCGAAGCATACGGACCAATGGCAAAGGCACGGGCCTCGGCCGCAAAGGCTTCCACCGTCGCCGGACGGTTCGGCACCTTGTTGTGGTACCAGGCCGTCGCCGCATAGGACGGCAGGTTGGTGACAAAGCCCAGCTCATTGCCCTGAACATTGGCGGCCTGACTGAAGTCGAGGATCGACGAGATCAGCAGGATGCCGTTGATGGACACATCCGTATAAGTGCCCTCCAGCTCGTTGATGACTGCCGCCGAACGGGTGGTGCCATAGCTTTCACCACCGATAAATTTCGGTGCGTTCCAGCGGCCATGCTCGTTCAGCCACAGACGGATGAAGTCCGCCATCGACTTGGCGTCCTGCGTCACGCCCCAGTATTTGGCCGGATCCGTATCGCCCAGTGCGCGGCTGAAGCCTGTACCGACCGGATCGATAAAGACGATGTCGGTGACATCCAACAGCGACTCGGTGTTGTCGATCATCGGGAACGGTGCGGCACCGTCATCGCGGGCATCCGACGGCACAACAACGCGCTTGGGACCAAAGGCACCCATCTGCAGCCACAGCGAACCCGAACCCGGACCACCATTCCACAGGAAGGTCACCGGACGGTTCGGATCGGTCGGACCTTCCTTGATGTAGCTATAGGAGGTGATGGCCGCGAGCGGCTTGCCGTCCTTGTCCTTCAGATAGGTCTCGCCCGCAATGGCGCGATAGGCAATGCGCTGACCGCCGAACACGCCCGTATGGCGCGTGGTCGAAACCACCGGCGGCGGAATATTATGCGAGGGACGCTCGCGCGAGGCGGCTCCCTCGCTGCGCGCGTCGCCCGAAGCCTGACTTTGGCCTTGGGCCATCGCAGGCCCCGCCAGCAACAACGCCGAGACGGCGGCAATAACCAGTTTCTTCAAGTTGAAGCCCCTCATACACATCCGCACTCCCCTCGAGCGCGTGGTGCCTAAGGCAGCACCATAGTGAAATGTGGCGGCAATCCAGTCCGAATGTAAACCAGCGATATAACGAAAGGGTCAGATAAAATCGGTCCAATCCTCGAGGTTCACCGAAGATTATCCGAAAAGGGGACCTAAACCCCTATGGCCCACAGAGCCACCATTCCAGACACGCGAAAAAGGCTCTTGCTCAGAGCTGTACGTCAGAATGTCTGGATAAGAGGAAATGGTGGACACGACAGGGATTGAACCTGTGACCCCCTCGATGTCAACGAGGTGCTCTCCCGCTGAGCTACGCGTCCGCCTTTTCAGCGACCCATCAAGTTGCCTTGGTGGGCGGGAAGGCCCGTCGTATAGCCCCCGTTTTACGACTTCCGCAAGTGGTTTTTTCGGCCTTTTCCGTTATTTTTCAAATCACGCCGCAATCATACGGTCAACTTCGTCCACGAGGTCTTTCAAATGGACGGGTTTGGCCAGGACCTTGGCCTGCGGCGACGCCTGGGCTGCGGTCAGGGCCACAGCGGCGAAACCGCTGATGAACATGATTTTCATGGCCGGATCGCGGGCACTGGCGGTGCGGGCCACCTCGATACCGTCCGCCCCCGGCATAACAATATCGGTCAACAGCAGATCGAAATCGTGCACCTCCAGTGCATCGATCGCATCGTCGCCATTTTCGCAATCGATCACATCGTGACCGGCCCGCTCAAGCGCCCGCTTGAGAAAGCCGCGCAGGGAATAATCATCTTCGGCCAGAAGAATTCGCGCCATGAGTGGTTCCGGTGACCCATTGAATCAGTTGCTGGACTTTCGTCTAACACCGACGCGTAAACCACGCATGAAGGGAAACAGCAAAGGCGACGTCAGACGCCAAACATTGTATGTCGTGCCATGGCCTTCAACTCGTCCCCTGCTGCGGATACCGACACAGATGCGATGCCCGCATCCTACGAGGTCCGGCCAGCGTCCAAGCCGGACATTGCGGGCCTGATCTTTGCCTCTCCCCATTCCGGCGACTTCTATCCCGCCGATATGGATTGCGTGGCTGACAAGGCCACGGTGCAGGCGGTTGAGGACGCCGCCATGGACCGGTTGATCGCCAGCGGCACAGACCACGGGGCAGCCCTTCTGATTGCCCGATACGGGCGCGCCTATATAGATCTGAACCGCGCTGAAACCGATCTGGACCCCAGCCTGATCATCGACTGCCCGCCGCTGGAGCCATCGCCAAAGACACTGGCGGGCTATGGCGTGCTGCACCGGTTGGCCAGCGACAGACAGCCTCTATATCAGCGCCGCCTGACTTTCCTTGAGGCCAGCGCACGGCTTGATCGCGTCTATCGCCCCTATCATACCGCCCTTGCCGGGCTGATGACACAGGCGAGAGAACAGCACGGACAGGCCCTGCTGATCGACTGGCACTCCATGCCCCAAAGAGCCACCGGCGCGAACGGTCCCGATATTATTCTGGGGGACCGTCACGGTACCAGTTGCGATGTGTTTTGGACCCGCACACTACGCGCCCTGTGCGAGGCGCAGGGCTGGCGCGTCGGTTTGAACCGCCCCTATGCGGGAGGCTATGCCACCCAAGAGTGGGGTCGCCCCGAAGACGGGTTCCATGCCCTGCAAATCGAGGTCAATCGCCGCCTGTACTGGAACGAGGCCCACCATCAGCCCGCTATCGGCTGGAAGCGCTGTCACACAGCATTGAAACGGGTCATCGCCGAGCTGGGCCGCATCCATGCCGGAACCCTCGGCGGCGCATAATCTGACCCTAGGTCAACCTGAATTCAGCTAAAAAAAAGCCGCGCCAGAACCGGCGCGGCTATAAAAGTCTATAGGGAGGAAACGCCCAGGAAGGGCGAGACGCCCGAAAGCGTCGAAGAACAAGTTAGGTTGCAGTGCACAAAATATCAAGCCTCGGATTCACGGCTTTGTTTCACACCCTGTTTCAAACCCTGTAATAATTGAGCGAATTCGTTACATTCCGGCGTTATTTCGCTGAATTGCACAACAGCATTCGACCAAGGTCTAGGGACGCTCCAACAAGCGGCGGGCCGCGCGAACCGCACGGGCCGATGGCGATGCCGACTGGCGCCACAATAACAGGCTGGTCACCATGATGACCGCCAGCAACAACCACAGCGATCCAAACATCCAGACCGCCGCCGCAAGGGCGAAATAATAGCCCCGTTCACCCCGGTTGAACGAAGACAGGGCCGGATTGAGCACCTTGCCCACAGCCGCCCCGTAGGATGCGCGATCGGCTTCCTCGTGCACTTCGGGCGCCGCGCCGATCAGGGCCACCGTATAGTTGAGCTGTCGCAGCGCCCAGATAAAGTCCAGAAGTCCCCGCGCCAGACAAAGCAGGATCAGGGCCAGCTTGCCCTCCATCACCTTGATAGTCGTCACTTCAGCGCCCAGAGCGGCGATATTGCGCAAGGCGACATCCCCGCCGAACAACACGCCCGCCACCGCCGCAATCAGCAGCAGGTTGGTCGAAGCAAAGAATGAGGCCGACGAAATTGTGTGCCCCATAAGCTGGGCATCCACCAACCGCATCTGGCGATTGGTCATGGCGTTCATCCAGCTGTTGCGCACCGTCAGCATATCGGTGTTCAAAGTGCCGCCGCGCCGCGCCAACGCACCCAGCACCGGATCATAGCCCAGCCAGGCCACAAGAAAGACGACAAGAGCGACCCAATCCAGAACCGACATCGACGTCAAACCCTCCCGAACACCATTGCCGCACACACAACCAAGCCGTGACGCTTGCCGTCGGCCCGCGCAAAGCTTATCACGCCCGCCAACATCTTTCGCATCTGCAATAGAGCACAAATATGAACATCGACGCCATTCCGGTTGGTAAGGACGCCCCGTGGGACGTTAACGCCATCATCGAAATCTCGGCTGGCGGCTCGCCGGTCAAGTACGAGATGGATAAGGAATCGGGCGCTCTGTACGTCGACCGCTTCCTGTCGACCCCGATGATCTATCCGGCCAATTATGGCTTCATCCCGCACACCCTGTCGGACGATGGCGACCCCTGCGACGTGCTGGTCCTGACCCCGTATCCGGTGGTCCCGGGCAGCGTCCTGCGTTCGCGTCCGATCGGCGTGCTGATCATGACCGACGAAGCCGGTGGCGACGAGAAGATCCTGTGCGTGCCGGTCGACAAGATGAGCCCGTTCTATTCGGACATTAAGTCATACGAGCAACTGCCGGCCATCCAGCTGCAGCAGATCGAGCACTTCTTCACCCGCTACAAGGATCTGGAGAAGGGCAAGTTCGTCAAGATCGACCGTTGGGGTTCGGCTCAGGAAGCCGCTGACCTGATCGTTGCCGGTCAGGCCGCGCATCAGGCCAAGCTGGCCGCCAAGTAAGCGACCGCTAAAAACGATCTGGGGCGCATCCGGCAACGGCTGCGCCCTTTTTCTTGGCCGTTACAGCGGCCACACGCTAAAGAAGCCTGACTAGGGAGAATACCGCCATGATGACCGCCATCTTCGTCTTCATCAAATGCGAGCTGGGCTATGCCAATGACGTGGCCGCCGATCTGGTGGACAATGTCGAGAACGTCAGCGAGGTCTATTCCACCTCGGGCCAGCATGACCTTCTGGCCAAGTTCCACCTGCCCAAGGATGCCGATATCGGCACCTTCGTCACCAAACAGGTCCAGACCCGTCCGCATATCCGCGACACGTTTACGGTCATCACCTTCTCGCCCTTCCTGCCCACGAAGGGGTGATCGCACGGTTTGATCTAGACCGTAGCCAATCGAAACCCATGTGATAACGTCGATCCCGAAGATGGCCCGCAGAGGCCATACCGAAGGGGAAACGTGCCTATGAGTGATCCGGAAACCTTCCGCCTCGAAGTGCGGAACTGGCTGGAAGCGAACTGCCCACCCGAAGTACGCGGGCTGGTCGAATCTGAAAATGATCTGATCTGGGGTGGCCGCAACGCCACCTTCAAAACCCCCGCCCACAAGGCGTGGATGGATGCCATGGGGGCCAAGGGCTGGACTGCCCCCGAATGGCCCGCCGAATATGGCGGCGGTGGCCTGACCCGCGAACAGGCCAAGATTTTGCAATCCGAGCTTCTCCGCATCAAGGCCCAGCCAGCCCTCAGCAGCTTTGGCATCTGGATGCTTGGCCCTGCCCTTTTGGCCTTCGGCACTGAAGAGCAGAAAAAGAAATACCTGCCCCCTATCGTGCGCGGCGAAATCCGCTGGTGTCAGGGCTATTCGGAACCGGGATCGGGTTCGGACCTCGCCTCGCTCCAAACCCGCGCCGAGGATATGGGCGACCACTGGATCGTCAACGGCCAGAAAATCTGGACCTCCTATGCCGACAAGGCCGACTGGATCTTCTGTCTGGTCCGTACCGACCCGTCAAACAAGCATCGCGGCATCAGCTTTGTCCTGTTCGACATGGAAACGCCGGGTGTCTCGACACGCCCCATCACGCTGATTTCCGGCAAGTCGCCCTTCTGCGAGACCTTCTTCGACAATGTCCGCGTCGAGAAGGAAAACCTCGTCGGTGAACTGAACCGCGGCTGGGACGTCGCCAAATACCTGCTGGCCCACGAACGCACCATGATCGGGGCCATGGGCGAAGGCATGGGCCGCCCGCTGGGCGAGATCGCCCGTGATTCCATCGGCACCGACGATCAGGGTCGTATCGATGATCCGATGCTGCGCGCCCGCATCACCGAATGGGACATGGATGCCGCTGCCTTCAAGCTGGCCATGGACAGTGCCGTGGATCGCATGAAGGCCGGTCAGGCCCATCCGGCATTGGCCTCGATGCTGAAATATTACGGCTCTGAGCTGAACAAGCGCAAATACGAGTTGTTGATGGCCGCGGGCGGCATCGACGCGCTGGAATGGGAAAGCGAGCGCTCGCACGAGGGCGATACCGCCCGCAGCTGGTTACGCACCAAGGCCAACTCCATCGAGGGCGGCACCACCGAGGTGCAGCTCAACATCATCGCCAAACACCTTCTCAACCTGCCGGGAGCATAAAGACCATGGCTTTGATCCTGACAGACGAACAGGTGATGCTGAAAGATGCCGTGGACGGCTTTCTTGGCGAGCACGCCCCGATCAAACATTTGCGCCAGTTGCGCGACAGCCATGATGCCGACGGCCTCTCTCGCACCCTGTGGCAGCAGTTCGGCGAAATGGGCTTTGCCGGTGTGCTGATTGACGAAGAACATGGCGGCTCCGGCCTCGGTGCTGTCGAGGCGGGCGTGATTGCCGAAAGCCTTGGCCGCACCCTGCCCCCCTCGCCCTTCTTCGGCAGCGCGGTCCTCTCGGCCAGTATTTTGCAAAACGCCGGATCGGACGCGCAGAAGTTTTGGCTGTCCAAGATCGCAGCGGGCGAGGCCATTGTCTCTCTGGCTGTCGATGAAGGGGCCAAACACGCCCCGCACCGCATAGAGACCCGCGCGGAACGCAGCGGTAACGGCTTCAAACTGAACGGAGCCAAGGCGCTGGTGCTGGACGGCCACGTCGCCGATGCCCTGATTGTTGCCGCGCAAACCGATGAGGGCCTCAGCCTGTTCCTCGTTGATCCCAAAACAGACGGGATCAATATCGAGCGGACCGTCATGGTCGATGCCCATAATGCCGCCCGCATTACCTTGAAGGATGTCGAGGTCGATGCCGACGCCCTGATCGGCGAGGTCGGTTCCGGCCAGCCGGTGCTGGACAGGGCCCTGTCACTGGGCCGCGCCTGTGCCGCAGCGGGCCTGAACGGCGCGGGCGATCAGGCCTTTGCCATCACGCTCGACTATCTGAAAACCCGCCAGCAGTTCGGCAAGCTGATCGGCGAGTTCCAAGCCCTGCAACACCGCGCCGCCCATCTCTATACCGAGCTGGAACTGGCCAAGGCCGCAACCCTCGGTGCCCTGCAAGCTATCGACGAGGGCAAGGAAACAGCTGGCCTGTCTGCCTCTGTCGCCAAGGCCAAGGCCGGTCGCGTGGCCGAACTGGCCGTTCAGGAAGGCGTGCAGATGCATGGCGGCGTCGGCATGACCGACGAGTTCGACATCGGTCTCTATATGAAGCGGGTCAGGGTGCTGAACGAGACGCTGGGCGACAGCCATTTCCACGCCGAGCAACTGGCCCGCGCTCGCAACTATTAGGGCCAGTCTTGCCAAGGGCCGACCGCTGCGTAAGGCTGGGATTATGAGCGACACCCCGTCATCCGATCCTGCCGCGCGCCGGTCGCGCCCCTTTGTACGCGGCAGACTGGAATGTCCGCCCGTCGCCAATGCCAGTGTGCCGGGTTTCAAGAATATCCGCCTGTGTACCGACAGTGCCGAGGCCGGTCTCGTTAGCGCCGCCGACCACCTGTCCCTGCCCCGATCGGGCTGGGCCTCGGGACGCTATGACATTCTGGCCCTGTCAGGCGGTGCCGCAGATGGGGCCTATGGTGCCGGGGCCATCACGGGGTGGAGCGAGACCGGCACCCGCCCCGAATTCGCCCTCGTGACCGGCGTCAGCACAGGGGCCCTGATCGCCCCCCTCGCCTTTCTGGGCCCGCAATGGGACCACAAGCTGAAAGAGGCCTATACGGGCGGCCATGCCCAAAGCCTGCTCAGCCCGCGCCGTGTCGCGGCACCTTTTAGCGGCGGCCTCATCAGCAGTCGCTCGCTGGACGAGTTGATCGCCCCTTTCATTGATGCCGAACTGATAAAGGCGGTCGCCGCCGAACATGCACGCGGGCGCAGGCTACTGGTCACCACCACCGATCTGGACCGTCAGGAACCCAGCGTCTGGGACATGGGTGCCATTGCCAGTCATGGTGGCGAGGCGGCGCTGAACCTGTTCCGCGATGTTCTGGTCGCCTCGGCCAGCCTGCCGGGTATCTTCAGCCCCCGCCGCATCATCACCGAGCATGAAGGTCAGCGCTATGAGGAGATGCACGTCGATGGCGGCGTCGCCTCGCCTCTGTTTCTGATGCCCACGGCCCTGATGCAGTGGCAAAATCTGGGGCGTCGCCTGAAGGGCGGACGGGTGCATGTGTTGATCAATACTGTGCTGGATCCCGATCCACGCACCACCCCGCCCAATATTGCCGCCGTCCTAACCCGCAGCTTCGAGGCCATGCTGCGGTTTTCCTATCGTCAGGCGCTATCAACGGCGATCACCCTGTGCGCCGCGCGTGGCATCCCGCTAAAGCTGGCTTCCATCCCGCCCAGTGCCGAGCGGGGGCATGCCATGAATTTTGAAACCGCCGCCATGGCACGTCTGTTCGAAGCGGGACGCCAGCGCGCCGCCTCGGGCGAGCTGTGGACCACCGCCGTGGCCCCCACAGGGTTCGAGCGGTGGAAAGACAGCCTGCTTAAATAGGCGAGTTTAGCCTTCGGACGGTTTGGAAGGCTGGTCCTTGTTTTCCGCCGCGGCTTTGGCCGCCAACTTGGCCAGCACACGACCACGGCCCTTGGCCAGCGCATGGATCACACCACGGAAGGTGGCCACTTCCTGCTCGCTAAAGCTAGCGCGCCCCAACATGACCCGCAGGTTCTGGCTCATGGAGCGCTTCTTCTCGGGCGGGTGGAAGAAGCCGCCATTATCCAGCTCTGCCTCCAGATGCTCGTACATGCCGATCAGCAGCTCATTGGCCGCCGGTGGCTCTGCCTCGCGGAAACGCGGCGGCGGGGCATCGAGGATCAGGGTGCGCCACTCATAGGCATTGATCGCCACGGCCTGTGCCAGATTCAGTGACTGGTGGCGCGGATCGATCGGAATGGTGGTGATGCCCGCGCAAAGGGCAATATCCGAGGTCTCCAGTCCGGCACGCTCTCCGCCAAACAGCAGACCGCATTTCAGGCCCGATGCCGTCTCGTCATACAGGACGCGGGCACTCTCGCGCGGCGTGCGCACCGGCTGGCGTGTCTCGCGCGGACGGGCGGTGGTGGCGAACACCACGTTCAGGTCGCTGATGGCGTCGGCCACCGTATCGAACACCTTGATACCGTCCAGCACCCAGTCGGCACCGGACGCCGTCGCCCAGGCCCGTTCCTGCGGCCAGCCATCGCGCGGATTGACCAGACGCAGTTCCGACAGACCGAAATTGGCCATGACACGCGCCACCGAACCGATGTTGTCGGCCAGTTGCGAGCGGTCGAGAATGACGACCGGCGGCGTAAGGGGGCTGGGGGTGTGTTCGCTCATAGCCGCTTCCTTAAACGCGAAGACCGCCCCTGCGAAGGCAGGAGCGGTCCCGTTCATCATAATTGACGAAAGTTTCGTCCGATTTAGTCTTCGCCGACCAGAGCCACCCACGGATCGACGCTACCTGCCTCGACCTCGGCCACCTTGACCGCTGGCCAGCCGACGGCGGCCGTGCCCGACACATTCCACGCCGCCACCGTAAAGTCGCGGACCTGTTCGGCCCCTGCGGCCAGACGCTCGTTCACAAAGGCAATACCGCGCGGATCGGTGCCATCAAAGGCCCCGTCCTTCTCCATGCGATAGAAGGGAATAACCGTGCCCAGCGTGGTGTTCAAAAACGTACCGGTGCGGGCGCGAACATCAAAGCCTTCGACATTCAGCGGTGCCATTGCCGCCGATACCGTCGCCGGATTCAGGTTGCGCGAGGTAAAGGCCCCTTCAAACTGGCCGTGTGTGCGGCGCGAGGTCGTAAAGCCTTCGGGATTGGTTTCACCGCCCCAGCCATTGAAGTGGATGGTCGTGTGGTGCGGCTGGGACGCGTCGCCCAGATAGTGGCTGAGGACGCCGATATCGCGCAGGATCAGTTGTTCGCGGCGCAGGCGGTCGGCACGATACCATTCGCGCTTGGCCAGATCGGTTTCACGCGCTTCGGCAGCGTTCAGCACGCGCCAATAGGCAAAGTCGCGTTCCAGGTTTTGCCACGCATCCATGATCGCATAGGGCAGATAACCGGCCTTATCGACATCCAGACCCGCCTTGGTCAGGGCCGCATCATATTCCGACTTAAGGCGTGGCAACTGGTCCATCGTCATGCCGCGATGGTCCATCACACGGCCTGCATCATCCATGTCGACAAAGTGTGCCGTGTCGCGCTCGCGGTCGTGCGGTTGGCCCGCACCCTTCCAGCGGTCCGGCTCGCGCGAATATTCACCCACATCCGATGCAGCCCCCGGCGAACGCAGGAAGGCCGGCAGGGTGTCCGGCAGGGCGCGCATGGCGGTAACGCCGATCACGCGGTGCCCCGAAGCCCCCCAGGCCACGACCTGCGCGGCAGGCACAGCCACCAGCATCAGGGCGGCAGCGGCAGAAATCATCAGGTGCTTGGTGGATCGCATGGCGAACTCCGGTGGATAGGGTCAAATCGTGTGCTGATTTATCCCATTCGGACACAGCCCGCCACCGATGCGCTTCATACACCTGTGGTTGCGCTCGAAATTCGTCGATTAAAGAAACACCAAAGCCGAGAATATTTGCTCTTACGAACTGAAATCTTCGCAATAAAGCTTTCACAGACGCGTGATAAGAAAATTTACATGAGATGATTGCGGCAAAAAGATTAGCAATATCACTCAATACTGTATTCATTACCGCGCCCTATTCTGAACAGACGCGGCGATGTGCTGTTACAATGCCTAGTAAAATTGCGACCTTCCTCTCGATCAACTCATTTGACACGACTTTGACACATTTCGTCGTCAAAAGCGCTCTCGCCGGTGAGCGTGGTGCCGGTGCTGCTCATGTGAATTAGATGCTGAATACGGTCGCCGCTCTGGCCGCCCTGTGGGCCCTGTCGTTCGCTGCTACTGGCGGACCTGTCCCCTATGAGACTGTTGTTGCAAACGAAATTGCTCCCGCATCTCTCGCAGCCGAAGTTGACACCGAAGCCGTCGCCGCCGTCGAAAACGCGGTGCTCAGCGACGAACAGCAAGAACATATGAGCGCCGAAGCCGACTGGCGCGCCTCGGCCCGCCTCTATCACGCAGGTGGTGGTGGCGCGACCGGTAACGATTCTCTCGGTTGCCGCCCGATTGCCATGCGTACCGTCGCCACCGACCCGCGCGTTATTCCGCGCCGCACCCGCCTGTTCATCCGTGAGACCGTGGGCCTGCAAATGGCAGACGGTACCAAGCACGACGGCTACTGGTATGCTTCGGACACGGGCGGTGCCATCCGTGGCTCCAAGATCGACCTCTATACCGGCCATGGTCGCGGCTCGATGCGTCCGGCCATGCCGCTGAACATGAAGACCCTGACGGTTGTGGATGCCGGCGATTTCGAAGGTTGCCCGCCCGCCTGGGAAACCGCATCGAACTGATCGATACCAAGATACAAAAAAGGCCGCCGGAGCGATCCGGCGGCCTTTTTGTTTGTCTCGAAGCCACCGCTTAAGGGCGCTTTTTCAACTCGTCACGGATTTCAGCCAGCAGAGCCTCGGTAGCCGAGGGTGCAGCCGGTGCCTCTTCCTGCGTGCGACGCAGCTTGTTCACCACCTTGACCATCATGAAGATGACGAAGGCCACGATCAGGAACTGGATACAGGTGTTGATAAACGCACCGTATTCGATCACCGCCGGATCGCCCGTCGGGTTCGTCGGATTGACCGGCAGCGTGTATTTCAGGGCGGCAAAATCTACACCGCCAATCAGCCAGCCAATCGGCGGCATGACAATCTGGTCCACCAGGCTGGTAACGATCTTGCCGAAGGCCCCGCCGATGATGACACCGACAGCCAGATCGACAACGTTGCCGCGTGCGATGAATTCCTTGAATTCGCTACCAAGACTCATTGATTTGCTCCTTTAGGCGGGCGCGGCATCGACCGCACCAGAATCTGTTCCCCCTATAGGGAAGATCAGGCGTCGCCAGAAGCGTTCAGACGCACCCTTAGTTCCTTGCCGCTTTTGAAAAACGGTACGGCCTTGGCCGGAACTTCTACGGTTTCACCAGTGCGCGGGTTGCGGCCGGAACGGGCCGGACGGCTGCGTACAGAAAACGCGCCAAACCCCCGAAGCTCTACCCGCCCGCCCTCGGACAAGGCACCGGTCATTTGTCCAAGAATGACGTTTACCACGCGTTCGACTTCGGCATGCGTGAGATGGAGATTCTCTGCTGCCAGCTTCTCGATCAGTTCGGACTTGATCATACAGGCCCCCGTCTGTGTCTCGGCTGGCCCATTCGCCATCCTCGGTACAGCACCTAAACACCTGATGACCTTGGAAGAAAGAGGAAAATCGCATCTCAGATAACGATTTTCTGCGATTAACCTCTAAATCCGCTCCGTAAGCGCACGGCAAAGAAAAGGGCGACCGGATTGCTCCGGCCGCCCTCGTCATTTCCCGACTATGGCCTTGAGGGCCACAGCCTTGGTCGCTTCAGGACTTAGTCCTTCGAGGCGTTCTTCAGGGCTGCGCCCAGAATGTCGCCCAGCGAAGCGCCCGATTCCGACGAACCGAACTGCTCGATGGCTTCTTGCTCGTCCTTCATTTCGAGTGCCTTGACCGACACCGAGACGCGGCGCGTGGCCTTGTCAACGGCAGTGATCATAGCGTCGATACGATCGCCAACCGAGAAGCGTTCCGGACGCTGCTCGTTACGGTCGCGCGACAGGTCCGACTTGCGGATGAAGGCGGTGACCAGAGCGTCGTCTTCACCGAACTTGACTTCGATGCCGCCGGTTTCGATAGCCGAAACGGTGACGGTGATCTGTTGGCCACGCTTGTAGACGTCGCCTTCCATCGGGTCAGCGCCCAGTTGCTTGACGCCCAGCGAGACGCGTTCTTTCTCGATGTCGACATCAAGAACCTTGGCCTTGATGACTTCACCCTTGCGGTAACGCTGGATGGCTTCTTCGCCCGACACGTTCCAGTCCAGGTCCGACAGGTGGACCATGCCGTCGATGTCGTTGTCCAGGCCGACGAACAGGCCGAACTCGGTGGCGTTCTTGACTTCACCTTCGACGGTCGAACCGACCGGGTGAGCTTCAACGAAAGCTTCCCACGGGTTGGCTTGAGCTTGCTTCAGGCCCAGCGAGATACGGCGCTTGGCGCTGTCGACGTCCAGAACGATGACGTCCACTTCTTGCGAGGTGGAGACGATCTTGCCCGGGTGGACGTTCTTCTTGGTCCAGGACATTTCCGAAACGTGGACCAGACCTTCAACACCGGCTTCCAGCTCAACGAATGCGCCGTAGTCAGTGATGTTGGTGATGCGACCGGTGTACTTGGCGCCGACCGGGTACTTGGCTTCAACACCATCCCACGGATCCGACTGCAGTTGCTTCATGCCCAGCGAGATACGTTGGGTGTCCGGGTTGATCTTGACGATCTGGACCTTGACGGTGTCGCCAACAGCCAGGACTTGCGACGGATGCGACACGCGCTTCCACGACATGTCGGTGACGTGCAGCAGGCCGTCGATGCCGCCCAGGTCAACGAACGCACCGTAATCGGTGATGTTCTTGACGACGCCTTCACGGATTTCACCCTCGGCCAGCTGACCAACCAGCTCGGTGCGCTGTTCGGCGCGGGCTTCTTCCAGGATCGCACGGCGCGAAACAACGATGTTGCCGCGCGGACGGTCCATTTTCAGGATGGCGAACGGTTGTTCCTTGCCCATCAGCGGGGTGACGTCGCGAACCGGACGGATGTCGACTTGCGAACCCGGCAGGAAGGCCGAAGCGCCGCCCAGATCGACAGTGAAACCACCCTTGACGCGGCCGACGATAGCACCGTTGACCGGCTGACCTTCGGCGAAGACGGCTTCCAGACGGGTCCAGGCTTCTTCGCGGCGAGCCTTGTCGCGGCTGATGACGGCTTCACCCAGAGCGTTTTCAACGCGTTCCAGGTAAACTTCGACGTTGTCGCCGACCTTCGGAAGGACAGCGCCTTCGCCTTGACCGAATTCGCGCATGGCGATGCGGCCTTCGGTTTTCAGGCCAACGTCGATGATGACGATGTCTTTTTCGATGCCGACAACGCGACCGTGAACGACTTGGCCTTCGCCAAGATCGCGGCCTTGCAGTTGTTCGTCGAGCAGAGCGGCGAAATCATCGCGAGTGGGGTTAAAGGTATCGGTCATATGACTCTTGGGGTTGATGGGAATGGGTCTTTGCGAACAACAGCTTCGAAAAGCGGCGCGCACGCGAAGGGGGTGAAGAGTTTGGGTAGAAATCGTGTCGATACGAGGCGCGCAAATAGGCGGCTTGAAAGCCCGTAACGCCCGCGGTTCTCGAGGTTCAACGCGTTGGATTTGCTAAAGAACTGCGGTTCCGATCCGGCGGACCTGTCCTCGACAGGCGGGCCGTTATGATCAGACGCCGTGCTTAGCGCGCGCTGTCTCGACGATACGGCGGGCCGCATCGAAGGCGGCCTCTATACCCATTTCAGTCGTATCCAGCAAGATAGCGTCGTCAGCTTGTACCATCGGCGCGGAATCGCGACCGGCATCACGGGCATCGCGCTTGCGGATATCGGCCAGCATTTCTTCAAACGATATCAGGATGCCGCGCGCATTCAGCTGTTTCCAGCGGCGCTCGGCCCGCACTTCGGCAGAGGCTGTCACAAACAGTTTCGCATGGGCATCTGGCGCGATCACCGTGCCGATGTCGCGACCATCCAGCACTGCACCACCATCTTGGGCGGCAAAGTCCTGTTGCAGCTTCAGCAAAGCCTCGCGCACAGCCTTGTGGCCCGCCACGCGGCTGGCCGCCTCTCCGGCCTCGCCTGTGGTCAGACGCACATCGTCCGAAAGGCCCTCGGCCTTCAGTTTGCGCGCGACCTCGCCGGCCACAGCCTCGTCGTCCAGATCACCACCGGCATCCAGCACACCCATGCCCACAGCACGGTACAGCAGCCCCGTATCCAGATAGGGCAGGCCATAATGATCGGCCAGACGCGAGGCGATCGTACCCTTGCCGGATGCGGCAGGACCATCAACGGCGATGACGAGGGACTGTGTCAGGATACTGACTTTCTAGAAAAGGCTTGGAAGGCAGCAAACAGGCAGATCACGGCCAATCCTGCTGCCAGTAAAATAGAGAGCCCGAAAAAGCCGTTTAGGCCCCAAAATACAAGAGGGTTCTCGCTAACATCGATGTCCGGACCACGCCGGTTACGGATTGATCCGCGCTCAAGAATATCCAGAAACCCGCGCGCGCCCTCGAAAACGCACCATGACAAGAACCCGAAGGCCGCCCGCGACGTGACGATGTCACGCCATGGGCGGCCTTTGTTTTTTCGGGGGCTCATCACGATACAGCTATCGGCTTCACGCGATCTTGGCACCCAACCCGTTCATCAGAGCGACAAAACCGGGGAAGGACGTGGCGATCATTTCAGGATCACGCACAGCCACCGGATGTTCCGCAGCAAGGCCTAGCACCAGATGGCTCATGGCAATGCGGTGATCGTGGGCGGTATCCACCGTGGCCCCGCCCTTGACCGGACCACCGGTGACGACAAAGCCTTCGGGCTCTTCCTCGACCTCAACGCCGCATGCCCGCAGACCCGCCACCATCAGGGCGATGCGGTCGCTTTCTTTCACGCGCATCTCGCCAATGCCGCGCATCACCGTCTGCCCCTCGGCAAAGGCGGCGGTGGCGGCAAGGACCGGATATTCGTCGATCATGGCTGCGGCGCGCATTTCCGGCACCACAATGCCCTTCAGCCTGGAATAACGGGCCGTCACATCACCGACCTCCTCGCCACCCGCCATCTGGCGATTGGTGATGGTCAGATCCGCGCCCATATCGATCCATGTGTCGAACAGGGCCGCGCGCAACGGGTTCAGCATCACGCCTTCTACCGTCACTTCCGAGCCCGGCACGATCAGGGCTGCCGCCAGCGGGAAGGCCGCAGACGACGGATCGCCCGGCACCGATACCGAAGTGCCGCGCAAGGACTGACCGCCCTCCAGCGCGATCACCCAGCCCTCGCCGACCTCCTGCACATCCACCTTGGCCCCGAAGGCCACCAGCATACGCTCGGTATGGTCACGGCTCTTTTCCGGCTCGGTAATACGGGTGGTGCCCGAGGCATTCAAAGCTGCCAGCAGGATGGCCGACTTGATCTGTGCCGAGGCGACGCTCTGCACATAGTCGATGGCCGTCAGCTTGCCGCCCTTGACCTCTACCGGCAGACGATCCTCGTCCAGCTTCCAGTCAAACCGCGCGCCCATCGAGGCCAGAGGCCCGGTCACACGCTTCATCGGGCGCTTGCGCAAAGACACATCGCCATCAAAGGTCACATTGACCGGATATCCGGCCACCGCCCCCATCAACAGACGCACGCCGGTTCCGGCATTGCCACAGTCGATCGTGTCGTTCGGCGATTGCAGACGGCCCTTGCCGGTCACCTTCCAGTGACCCTGACCGAATTTTTCAACCTTGGCCCCCAGCGAGGCCATAGCCCGCGCCGTGGCCAGAATATCGTCGCCTTCCAGTAGCCCGTCGATCTCGGTCACACCTTCGGCCATAGCGCCAAAGATGAGACTTCTGTGAGAGATAGACTTATCTCCGGGAGCCTTCACCGCCCCCTTCAGGGAGGGACTTGGGGACGCAATAAAGGTCTTGGATTCGCTCACCCGGCTACTCGGCTCCGATTACATCTGGAAAACAGGACGCAGGCGCGTCACATAAGGCTTTTGACAGTGGGCTCATCGGGTGGCAAGGGAGCCGACCGATTTCCCGAGTTTCAACTCCACTCCCGCCGAAGGTTTCATCCGTGGCTAATCCTGAACTGGGCCAAAAGCAGCTCTGCCCGAGCTGCCAGGCCAAATTCTACGACCTGAACCGTCGTCCGGCGCGTTGCCCCAAATGCGCAACCGAGTTCGACCCGATGGAAGAGGCTCTGAAGAGCCGTCGCGTCCGTCGTGGTGCCGGCTATGCTGCCGACGAAGAAGAAAATGAAGATCAAGTCGCCGACAAGTCGGCAGACGCCGAAGACGAAGAGGACGATGGCGAGGCCTCGACGCCCGAGATCGATCAGGAAGGCCACGAGCCGATCCTGACGCCGGACGATGACGACGCCGATCCTGTCGATGACGAAGCCAACCTCAACACCACAGACGGTGATGACGACGACGTTCTCGACGAAGATGACGACTCCGTACCCTTCATCGAAGACGAAGATGACGATGGTCTGGAAGAAGAACTGACCAAGCCGTCACTCGACGACGAATAAAAACAAGGTTCTGAAAACTAAGCGGAAAAAAGTTTTCAGAACCGCTTGACCTTCCGGTCGGAACTCCCTAGTTTCCGCCACCTCGACGGGCCACAAGCCCGACGGGACCGACCGGAAGGTTCGGGGCTTTAGCTCAGTTGGTAGAGCGCTTGCATGGCATGCAAGAGGTCAGCGGTTCGACTCCGCTAAGCTCCACCATAAACCCCTCGCTGGACCACAGCGGGGGGTTTTCCATTTTATGAAGGCCCTGTTTTGGACTTTCACCCGACCAAACGGTCCGGGGCTTTAGCTCAGTTGGTAGAGCGCTTGCATGGCATGCAAGAGGTCAGCGGTTCGACTCCGCTAAGCTCCACCATCAAAGGCCTCGCGGAACCCCCGCGGGGCCTTTGTCCTATCTGGCACCCGATCGGCTAGAGTGCCGCCTTCCTGACGATTCGCCGATGGCTCCCGATGTCCCGCCAAAACCGCTCCCATGTAGTTCGCTTCCGCCCGCGCACCCCTCCGCCGCCGCGTCGCCCCAAGATGCCCAAGGGACCGCTGGGGATCGGCTTGGTGCTGCTGGTTCTGTTGGCGATCTGGCTGGTGTCGCAATATGGCGAGAAGGCGGGCCTGCCTGAACAGGCCGTGTCCACCGCCCAACAGATCGGGCGCACCATTTCTCCGGCCATGGCACCTGCGCCCACCAATGAGATACTGGCGCGCAAGGCCGATTTCACCTGCCGCGTCGAGCGCGTGAACGATGGCGATACCCTGCGCTGCAAGGACGGCACACGCGTGCGCCTGCATGCCATCTCGGCCCGCGAACGTGATGAAACCTGCTCGCAGGGGCACCCCTGCCCCACAGCCTCGGCGGCCGCCTCGACCGAGGCCCTCAAGCGTCTGGTGCAGAACAAGACCCTGTCCTGCCAGAATGTCGGTCAAAGCTATGAGCGCGTGACCGCCATCTGCTGGACGCCCGACCATACCGAGGTGAACTGCGCCATGGTCCAAAGCGGCAATGCCGCCCTATGGCCGCGCTTCCATCGCGACGTGCCCATCTGTCAGGCGACACCCGACGCCCTATAGCTTGATCCAGATCAGATTTCGGCCCGATCCCCCGACCTTTCGCCATGCGTCTGCCTTTTGGCCACATATTGCTGTAAGAGGCGGGCCATATTTCTGGTTTAGAGGCTGATTGCTGTGAGCACCATCACCGCCAAAGCTGCCGAAGGCAGCAACACCAAGGCTATCGTTCCGGTCTCGATGACCCGCTATGATGCCGATTTTCAGGGTTTCGCCGACGAACTGGGCGCGTCCTTTGCCCGCTACGGCTTTGCCGTCGTATCCGATCACGGTCTGGATCAGGCCGTCATCGACGCCGCCATTGCCGATGCCAAGACCTTCTTCGCCCTCGATGAAGAGACCAAGCGCCAATACCATCAGGCCGGCACCGGCGGCGCACGCGGCCTGACTCCGTTCGGTATCGAAACCGCCAAGGGCGCTTCGGTACGCGACCTGAAAGAGTTCTGGCACACCGGCCGCGAACTGCCCGAAGGTCACGAATACAAGAAGTTCATGCGTGACAATGTCTGGCCGTCGGAAGTTCCGACCTTCCAGAAAAACGTCTATGGCATGTTCTCGGCTCTGGACGAGCTGGGTCGCCGCGTCCTCAAGGCCATCGCCCGCTATCTGAAGCTGGACGACGACTATTTCGAGGACAAGGTCCAGCTGGGTAACTCGATCCTGCGCCTGCTGCACTATCCGCCGCTTCCGGCCGATGCCGAAGGCGTGCGCGCCGGTGCCCACGAAGACATCAACGTCATCACCCTGTTGCTGGGCGCCGAAGAAGCCGGTCTGCAACTGAAGGACTCGGACGGCGAATGGCTGGACATCGCCCCGCCTCCGGGTGCGCTGGTCATCAATATCGGTGACATGCTGCAACGTCTGGTCAACCACGTCCTGCCGTCCACCACCCACCGCGTGGTCAATCCGGCACCGGAACGCCGCGGCTTTGCGCGCTACTCGACCCCGTTCTTCCTGCACTTCAATCCGGACTTCCCGATCGAGACCCTGCCGTCGACGATCACCGAGGAAAATCCTGACCGTTATGCCGGCAAGACCATCCTGGCCGAGGACTTCCTCACCGAGCGCCTGCGCGAAATCAAACTGATCTAAGCGACCTAGGCACCACCAAATGAAAAGGGCCGGACGATCACTCGTCCGGCCCTTCTTGTATCCGCTGCACACCTCGCCTTAGCGGGCGATCCGCAGGCGCGTAATGTCACGACCGATAGATTTGAAGGCTTCCTTTAGGTCGGTACCGGTCGCAGCAGGGAAGAAGGTCTCATTCGGATTGGTGGCACAGGTGTGCATGACTTCATAAGCCGTATCGATCGGACCAGAAATGCTGGTTAGCTTAAGATTGAAGCCCACTGTGTAGACCACGATGCCTTGCGCCTTCATGGCGGCACACAGCTGTACAGACTGCGCAAAACCCTCGCCATTGGTAGCATTGCAGTTGATCTTGAACTCGTCATTACCCGAGCCTGATCCGGCATTACGAGCGATAACACCCTCACAAAAAGGCGTGTTGAACTCACCATCCGTCATCAGAATAACCGCCTTCACCGTCTCCGCAGTGTTATAGGCATTGGGACGGCTCGCTGCCGGAAACACGCTGCCGAAGGTCGGGGAAACAGCATACCAAGCCATCTCGATCCCGACTTGGCCGGCCGTCGAACCACCGGCACGGTAGGTTTTAATCGTTTCGTTCAATCCCCCCTTACCGGTCAACTGGTTGGTCAGAGGTATGAACTGGGCCGACGGGCAGGGATTGTTACTGCTGCTCAAATAGGCACGACCGACATAGGTCGTTGATGAGGGCGCGGCTTCGGAGGGCGCGTTATTGCCCCGTGGACGTTCACTGACACAGGTCGTAGCGGGCAGACGGGTATAATAATCCACCTTAGTGCTGTTGCGGATGTGTCGGAACATACGGTTCTGACAACCATCGCGGCCGCATTCCACCTTGCCGTTTCGTGACAAATTACCGCGATTATACCCCACCAGCGGGACCGAGAAACGGTTCTCGTCGATCACCGTAACCGGATGACGATCATTCAAACCGGTTACGCCACTTGTATTTGTGATTTGCGCGATTTCGCCTGTGACCAAGCTGTGGTTCACAGAAGTCAGGACCGTATAACAGCCCTCAGTTTCGCATTTTCGCACTGCGCGTGAGGAGCCCCCCAAATCTGTCGAGCTATACGAGCCCTCCAATTCGAAATTGTCTGCACTCGTCACTTTTTTAACAATACGGGCAGTCTCATTCAGGTTTCCGCGCGTGCTAAATCCTGTCAGGAAAACGGGATCTCCAACCTTCAAGCCGTGATTGCGGGCCGTCAAAGTCTGGCCTGACACCCCCGTAATCGATGTTGGTGATTGCGCCCATTCGGACTTGGTCACATCGGTAAGCTGGTCCCGCATGGACCCACGTAAGGCGTTGGCAAAATCTCCGACATTGACCCCGCCTGCATAAGGCACCAGCGCCACGCGCGTGGTGAACAGACTTTGATCGCCTTGAACCACAATTCCCGCCAGTTCCGTCGCAGCGGCCCTGAGGTCTGGCATGTAATCGACGCCGTCGCTCATCGAGCCGGTCACGTCCAGCGCCATAGCCACTTCCACATTGCGCGACGCGCGCAGGACGTTGGAAGACGCCCCCATAGGCAGGTAGTCGTCGAACAACTGGCCGTAGGGCGGCAGGAAGACATTGGCGATGATGGTCTTGACCTGAACCGTCGCGGTGGCCTGAACCTCGGTCCTATCATTCACAGTAAAGCTGGCGACGTCACCGGGATTGGTCAGGAAATAGTTCGGCATATTGGCCTTGAGCGATGCCATGCCAACCTTCTGCACATCGGCATTGGTCGTCGCGTTCGAACGGGCTGCGGCCAGTGTCGCGGCATCCAGCGCGTCCTGAAGCTCGCTCTTCACCTTGGCGGCATTGTGCAGGTCGATGGCACCGGCCGAGATCATTAGCAGCACAGGCAGGGCAATACCGGCAATCATCGCCACATTGCCTCGTTGCGAACGTGTAAAACGTTGCAACAAATGCACAAAACGACCTGTGAAGCTGTTCATTCTACTCTCCAGCATCAGTTTGCCATTCGCTCGAACAGCCTAAAATGGGCGATAAATTGGTTATAGGCGATCAACAGGAAGGGTTAACGCCATGGTTGTGCCGCCCTCACAGTGTCACAAGACCCCTAACGGTCTATGACACACCGGTTCAAGCCCTGCGCCCGCACCTGTCCGGCATTAGCCTGAATGCGTGAAGTACGGCCGCGCACATAGGGACCGGGGGATGCCGCATTATAGCGACGCGGGCTGGGCAAAACCGCGATCAGGCGTGCCGCCTCGCGACGATCCAGGTTTTTGGCACTTTTCCCGAACCAGTGCTGCGCCGCAGCCTCGGCCCCGTACACCCCCGGCGCGAACTCGGCGACGTTCAGATACACTTCCATGATCCGCTTCTTGCCCCAGCCGAACTCGATCAGGACCGTATAGCCCGCCTCCAGACCTTTGCGGATATAGGAGCGCCCCGGCCACAGAAAGACGTTCTTGGCTGTCTGCTGCGAAATGGTCGAGCCGCCGCGCATCTTGGCCGAACCGCGCGCCTCGGCCCGCTCATTGGCCTTCATCGCCTTGCGGATAGCGTCCACGTCAAAGCCGTTATGCGCGCAAAACTGCGCATCCTCGGCCGCAATGGCTGCGGTCACCAGATAGGGCGACAAGTCATCCAGCGAGCGCCAGCGATAATCCAGCCCGTGCCCCTTGAGGGCTTGCGAGATCATTAGAATGTTTGGCGGCGGCGGTACAAAGCGAAACACCGCCACCTGCAGGAACGGAAGCGCCAACACAAACAGGAACAGCTTCAGCAGTGGTCGCCGTTTACGGCTTGCCGACTTGGCCATCCTCGCCCCCCCTGCGCAGAAATCAGAACGAATGAACGCCCGCATGGCCGTCTTCATCGGCCCATGCGATGCGCGCGCCGCCATGGCTCATGGCCAGAGCAGTGATCGGCGCACCCTTGTCCTGCTTGATGAAGTCCAGACCGCGCCCTGCCGGATCGGCCCACCAGACACGGCCATCTTCCAGACCCGCGACCAGACGGCCTTGCGTGTTCGATGCCGCCACCTGCGCGATCAAGGTCGTCTCGTCATACCCGATCTCGGTCGCCTCGCGGCCCATCGGACCGTTGGAGCCGATGAACGGCCACAGCACCACACCTTGCGCGCCCGACGTGGCCAGAAGCTGCCCCTTGGACAGGAAGGCAAAGCTCTTGATCTTGGACGGATAGCCGCCCATCCGCATATTGCGTTGATCCTTCAGGCGCCAGCCATGCAACTGGTTGTCCTGCATGGCGGTGATCACATAGGCACCGTCCGGCGAGAAGGCGACGGACAGGTGCGAGCCTGCCCATTGCAGCTTCACCGGCTGCTGCTGTTCAATCCGCGCATACCACAGCCACGCCCCGCCATAGGTCGAGGTGGCGATACGGCGCCCCTTGGGATCAAAAGCCACGCCCGAGACGGTGCGTTCGTGCTGAAAATCACGACGGAAGACCGGATCCTTGGTGTCGATCACCGACAGGGTGCGCCCCGACGAAAAAGCGATCAGACCGCTTTCAGCGCTGGCAGCAATCGAGTCGATCCAGCCCTTGCCCTCGGCCAGAACCATGGCCTCGCCCACACGGCTCCAAACGACCTTGCCGTCATCACCACCAGTGACAATGCCCTCTCCCGACGGGTGGACACAGGCGCACAGCACCGCGCCGTCATGCACTTCGTTGCGCGACCCGTCCTCGAAACGCACCGAACCGTCACCCAATGCGAACACGGCCTGTGTTTTGTCGAACAGGGCAGCGGTAATCTGGGCATCGAAGGTGAAATTCATAGGGGTCTCGGCAAGCTTGAAGGGCGCAAATACTCTAAAGACTGCTCATAGCCGTGGCGGGCGGGCGCGCCTATAGGAAACACGCAAAGGGAGTAGCTATGGCGATTGTTCTCGTCTCCGGCTTTATGGCCGATGAAACCCTGTGGGATGACATGCTGGAGGCCCTAGCTCCGTACAGGCCGGTCATTCCCGTGGCCCTGCGCGAAGGCGAAACCATCGAGGCGATGGCGCAGGCCCTGTTGCCCGCCCTGCCCGCGCATTTCCATCTCGCCGGTTTTTCCATGGGCGGCTATGTGGCCCGCGAAATCGTGCGCCTTGCGCCGGATCGCGTGCAAAGCCTGATCCTGATCGCCACCTCGGCGCGCGGCGACACGGATGAAATGATCCGCCAGCGTCGCTCCAGCCTCAAATCCCCGCCCGAACGCTTTAAAGGCCTCAGCCGCCCCGCCATCCAGTCATCCTTGCATCCCCGACTGCGTGATGATGCCGACATGCTGGCCCGCGTCCGCGATATGGGCATCAATCTGGGCGGCCACGTCTTTCACCGACAGTCCTACATCGCCCGCGACGGCGATCTGGACCGCCTGTCCGACATCAACGTGCCAACCCTGATTATCGCTGCCGACACTGACGCCCTCAGAAGCCCCGCCGAGGCCCAAGAACTGGCGAACGGCATTTCGGCGTCTCTGATCACCATCCCCGATAGCGGCCACATGATCCCGCTGGAACAGCCAGACGCGCTGGCCAGCACCATGACGGACTGGCTGCAAGGGTTCTAAAAAGCAAAACGGCCACTGCCTAGCGACAGTGGCCGTTTCAATATGGGCGAATAGGTCGCTTACAGACGATCCAGCCCACGCAGACGCTCGATCATCAGCGCCGGTTTGGCATAGGCCTCCTGAAGCTCGGCGCTCCAGTAGTTCAAGGCCTCGACAGGCACAGGCTGGCCGCTGACGGCGCAGACGACATGGTCGCCGGACTGGACCACATCGAAACTGCCCGAGTGATAGACCAGCTTGGCTTCGCGCTTGAATGCTTCGGTCATTCTATTCTCCTTAGGCGGCACACGCCTCGAAGCCAGCCTTCAGTTCGGCTTCGTCGAGGTCACGGCCAATAAAGACGGCACGGCTCCAGCGGCGCTCGTCGCCCCATGGCTGTTGCAGGTCGCCTTCAAGGATCATGTGCACGGCCTGGAACACCAGACGGCGATCCTCGCCCGCCACGTCGATAATGCCCTTGGCGCGCAGGATGTTCTGGCCCTGCTCGCCCAGCAGCTTGTCCAGCCATGCGGTGAATTTGGCACCGTTCATCGGGCGATCCAGCGTCAGCGAGATGCCTTTGATGTCGTCATTATGGGCGTGGCCGCGTGCGCCATGATGGTGGTCGTGGCCGTGGTCATCGCTGTGGTCGTGGCCACAGTTCTCGTCATGCACATGGTCATGATCGTGGTGGTGATGGCCGTGGTCATGGCCGCAATGCTCGTCATGGACGTGGCCATCGGCACCGTGCGGCGGGTTCACAAAGTTCGGATTGACCTCGAGGATGCGCTCCAGATCAAACGCATGAAGACCCAGAACCTGATCCAGCGGCACGTTCGAGCGCTCGGCGCGCACGATGGGGGCCAGTGGGTTCAGCGCACGCAGGCGGGCCTCGACCGCAACCAGTTCCTCTTCGGACACCAGATCGATCTTGTTCAGGATAATACGGTCGGCAAAGGCCACCTGCTCGCGGGCTTCTTTGCTGTCGTCCAGACGCGCCATGACGTGCTTGGCGTCAACCAGCGCCGTCACGCTGTCCAACTGGGTCTTGGCCTTGACCTCTTCGTCAACAAAGAAGGTCTGGGCCACCGGCCCCGGATCGGCCAAGCCGGTCGTTTCGACGATGATGGCGTCAAATGCGGGTTTACCCGGACGCTGGCGCTTCATCAGGCCCGAAACCACACGGATCAAGTCACCGCGCACCGTGCAGCAGACGCAGCCATTGTTCATTTCGAACACGTCTTCGTCGGCACCGACCACCAGATCGTTGTCGATACCGATCTCGCCGAACTCGTTGACGATGACAGCATAACGCTTGCCGTGATCCTCGGTGAGGATGCGGTTCAGAAGCGTGGTTTTACCGGCACCGAGGTAGCCGGTCAGGACGGTCACTGGGGTCTTTTGGGTCATGGCCGCTAGATGGCCCTTCAAACGCCGGTTGAAAAGCCCCATCGCGCCATTTTAACGCGGCAACGACACATCTACTCAGGCGGGATGGAAGGCCATTATAAAGCCAAGCCCGATCAGGGCCGCGCCCAGCACCACACCTTCGTAACGCGCCCAGCGTTCCAGTCGCAAAATGGAATAGCCCGCCATGGCCAGCGAGGTCAGAACCAGCATGCCCACAATGGTCCCCAGCACAAATCCGGCCGTCAGAGCTAGAAACACGCTCAAGCCCTGCGTGGCCGAAGACAGATAGACCGGCAACAGAACCTCGCCCGGCGAGGCCGCCATCAGGGCAATCAGGCCCAGAATCGCCGTGCGGTCAGACACCTTGGGCTCGTCATGCTCGCACCCTTTACAGTCAGGCACTGTGGTGCGGTGCCAATAGCGCGCCAGATAAAAAGCCCCGAACAGAAACAGCAGGGCCGACGACAGATGCGGCAAGACGCCATGCAGCCAGCGGTCCAGCGCTACCCCTGCAATCGTGACTGCGCCCCCTATAAGAGCCGTTGTTGCCACATGCGCCAGCGCGGCGGCCACCACCACCATGCCCAGACGACGCATCGTCCAGCCTTGCGCACGCCCGACCAGTACAAAGGGTAACCAGTGGGTGGGCAGGGCCGCATGCAGGGCTGCCGCTATAAAGCCACCTCCGAGCAGAGACAGGACAAGAGGCTGGGCGAGGTCGGAGGTTATCATCACCACCCCTCTATAGTGTTATGATGTAACAGTCGAGACTCCCGCAGGCGGAATCACACTTTAGGATAGGGTGAGAAACCCTGATTCAGCGCCAAATCCCTTGCAGCAGGCATGCAATCAGGCCACACCCCACATTCAGCGACGACTTCACGGGCTTTAATACCCGATATCCGTTGACTCTTTCGTCACCATCCGTATATGTCGCCGCTCTTCGCCCGCGGGTTTCCCGGCGGGCGCATTCTTTTTTGCGTTCACGCTGAGGCTTCATATGTACGCGGTGATCAAGACCGGCGGAAAGCAGTACCGGGTCCAACCGGGCGATGTTGTTGTTGTCGAAAAGCTCGACGGCGATGCAGGCGCTGCTATTTCCTTTAACGAAGTCCTCATGCTGGGCGGCGACAAGGGTGTCACTGTTGGCGCTCCTGTTGTCGAAGGCGCCACGGTGGCTGCGACCCTGATCGAAACCCGCAAGGGCGAGAAGATCAAGATCTTCAAGAAGATCCGTCGTCAGGGTTATCGTCGTACCAACGGCCATCGCCAGATGGAATCCGTTCTGCAAATCACCGGCATCGAAGGTGCTGGCGAAACTGCAAAATGGGATGGTACGGTCAACCTTATCACCAAGGCTGAAATCAATGCTCGCGCTCGTGGCCTGGCCCCGCGCGTCGAAGCCGCCCCAGCTGAGGAAGCTCCTAAGGCTAAGAAGGCTCCGGCCAAAAAAGCCAAGGCCACCGAGGCCTAAGAGTTTCGCCGGGTGCCTTACGGGGCACCCACATAGAACATGCGACCGTTATCTAACGGGCCGCCAGTAACGATAGACAAGCTCCACACAGGTTTCAGGACCGGAGCGCGTCAAACAGAGGAGCAGCAAGATGGCTCACAAAAAATCCGGCGGTTCGTCGCGTAACGGCCGCGACTCAGAGTCGAAACGCCTTGGCGTGAAGAAGTATGGCGGCGAGAAGGTTCTCGCTGGCAACATCCTCGTGCGCCAACGCGGCACCAAGTTCCACCCGGGCACCAATGTTGGCCTGGGTCGTGACCACACCCTGTTTGCGACCGCAACCGGCGCAGTGCAGTTCACCACCAAAGCTGGTGGCCGTTGTTACGTATCCATCGTGGCTGCCAATGACGCAGCCGAGGCGATGGCCGCCGAGTAACGCGATCTGCACTTTGATTCGGATCGTGTTGCTCAACCAGCAGCCGATCCGGACCTAGGGAAAATATTCCGCGGGGAGTCTGGATCACCAGGCTCCCCGTTTGCGTTTCCCCGCTTCGAAAGCCGTCCGAACCCTCCAAGGCGACGGTACAGAGAGATCGAGGCAGTACATGTGCGTGATTGAAACCTCTCCCGTCGTCGAAACGCGGCGCCTGACCTTGCGCGCTCCGCGCCCTCAAGACGCATCGCGCATCGCCCGTATGGCGAACGATATCGATATTGCCCGCATGACCCTGCGGCTCCCCCACCCCTATACGTCGATCCACGCCGAAGATTTCGTGCTGCACGTCGCCAGTCAGGACCCAGCCCGCGCCAACACCTTCGTCATCGAACACGAGGACCACGGCCCTGTCGGTGTGATCGGCATGTTCGAGGATAGCGATCCTGTACCTGAAACCGGCTATTGGATCGGGCGCGAATTCTGGGGTCGCGGCTATGCCACCGAAGCGCTGCAAGGGGCTCTGGTCTGGGCGTCGCGCAAGTGGAAGCGCCGCGCCATGGTCGCGGGCCACTTTGCCGACAACCCCGCTTCGGGTCGCGTTCTGGAGAAGGCCGGCTTCCTCTATACGGGCGAAACCCGCCGCGAATTCAGTCACGCCCGCAGCGCCCTCACAGACACGCGCCGCATGGTCTGGCTTGCCTGATAGGTCGCTGTAATCGCGGTAGTTTCGCCAATCACCGTGTTTTTTCACGAAACTGAAAAAACTCTGTTGACCGCCGAATGAGCGCCCCCTATACCCCACTCATCGGCGGGGCGGAAACGCTCCCTCCGGCCCAGATGGCGGAATTGGTAGACGCGCTGGCTTCAGGTGCCAGTGGCTTAACGGCCGTGGAGGTTCGAGTCCTCTTCTGGGCACCATTTATTCAAATGGCGCTGCATCACAAGATGCAGCGCCATTTGTCTATGGACCTCCCGTCTGTCCCGTCACGGGTGCTTTCTTGGGCACACTACCTAGCGGTCAGACGTGGTTCGTCTATGTTCAGGCCCCATTTTGTCGTATCCACGGATACGCTGCAAACCGAGTTCGACACATGACCGTTTATCTCCACGAAGGTGACCTGCCCGACGATCTGGATCTTGGCCCCGTTGTGGCTGTGGATTCGGAAACCATGGGCCTGCGCTTCCGTCGTGATGAGCTGTGCGTGGTGCAGCTGTCGTCGGGTGACGGCAATGCCCACGTCGTGCGCATGCGTCGTCCGGCCTATGACTGCCCGAACCTGAAACGCGTCCTGTCCGACCCGAAGGTTTTGAAAATCTTCCACTTTGGCCGTTTCGACATCGGCATGTTCGAACTGCATCTGGGTGTCGAGACCCGTCCGGTGTACTGCACCAAGATCGCGTCCAAACTGGCCCGCACCTATACGGACCGCCACGGCCTGAAGGACGTGGTGCGTGAAATGGCCGGTGTGGACCTGTCCAAGGCCCAGCAATCTTCGGACTGGGGTTCCGAAACCCTGACGCAGGCGCAACTGGACTATGCCGCCTCCGACGTGCTGCATCTGCACGTCGTCATGGAGCGTCTGAATATCATGCTGGCGCGCGAAGGCCGCGCCGAGCTGGCCGCCGCCTGTTTCGATTTCCTGCCGATTCGCTCCCGCCTCGATCTGGCTGGCTGGGACGAAGTCGACATCTTCGCCCACGCCTGATCCGCCCTTAGAGACACTGATGAGCGAACCCGAAGGCCACAACCCGCATCAGCAAGCGTTGAAAGACGCCGACGAAGCGCGCGTGGCCGCCGCCGGTGTGCGCTGGCGCCGACGCTCCGAACGCGTGCAGCGCCTGCGTAAAATCCTGCCCATCATTATCCTGTTGATTGCCGGCAGCGCCGTGACCTGGGTGGTGTTCCGCTCGGTCATGTCGGGCGTCGAGCGCCGCGCCAGCGAAAGCCGCGAACTGCGCCTCGACAACCCCATGTTCCACGGTCAGGACGCGCAAGGACGCAGCTTCCGTATCGGAGCCGAAGGGGCCGTCCGCGCGCCCGACAACGACCAGTACCGGCTGATCAAGCCTCTTCTGGAACTGAACCTTGGCGGCCAGAAAATCACCAAGCTGACGGCCGATGGCGGGCGCTATGACGAAGGCGACCGCAAGGTCGTTATCGGTCCTAATGTACAGATTACCGACGGCGCATCCGGCTTCTCGCTGAAAACGCCCGAAGCGGTTATCGACACCCAGACCGGGATCGTTACAGGTGACAAGGGCGTTGTCGGTAACGGCCCGCTTGGAACCATCAATGCGTCGTCCTATGCCATTTACGAAGACGGCCGCCGTATTGAATTCAAAGGTCAGGGCGACCAAAAGATCAGCGGAACCATCAACCCTTCGGGGCCGGGCAGGTAAACTATGTCTAAGACCAGCACCCTTATTGCCAGCGCTGCGCTGATCCTCGCCCTTGGCGTTCCGGCTGTGACCGGCGCCCAGAGCAGCAATCCGGCCGACGCCACCCGTCAACCCGTCCAGTACGGCGCGGACTCCGGTGAATATACCGCCGACGGCTTCGCCCTGCGTGGCCGTGCCGAGGTGACGCAAGGCACCAACCGTCTGCGGGCCGATGCCATTCGCGGCTATACCACCAATGGCGAACTGACCCGCGTGGAAGCCACCGGCAATGTCTATTTCGTCACCCCCGACCAGAGCATGCGCGGCAATAACGCCGTCTATACGCTCAATGACGGTCAGGTTCTGGTAACCGGCGATGTCATCCTGACGCAGGGCCAGAATGTTCTGACCGGCGGGCGTCTGGTCTATAATGTCCGTACCGAGACAGCCCGCATCGAAAGCGCCGGCACCCGCGTTCGCGGCGTCTTCTACCCGTCGAACTAAGGGGCCCCACTTGGCGCGCAAGGAACTGTCAGCCCTGAACATCACACCGGAGCCGGAACACACTTCCGACCAGCCGGTGAACGATGCTGCCAAGCGCGGCCTGCGTGTCGAGCATCTGGCCCGCAGCTTTGGCCCGCGTCAGGTCGTGCGCGATGTGTCGCTGACCGTTCAGCGCGGCGAGGTTTTCGGCCTGCTGGGACCAAACGGTGCGGGCAAGACGACCTGCTTCTACATGATTACCGGCCTGATCCCCGCCGACAGCGGCACCATCTGGCTGGACAACGAGAACATCACCCATCAGCCGATGTACCAGCGCTCGCGCATGGGCCTTGGCTATCTGGCGCAGGAGGCCTCGATCTTTCGCGGTATGACGGTCGAACAGAACGTCGCCGCCGTGGTGGAACTGCGCCATACGTCCGAGCGCGAGATTAAAGACGAGACCACGCGCCTGCTGGAAGAGCTGCGTATCGACCATCTGCGTCATGCGCCTGCCACAGGCCTGTCGGGTGGCGAGCGCCGCCGTGTCGAGATCGCCCGCGCCTTGGCCGGCAAGCCCAGCTTCATGCTGCTGGACGAACCCTTTGCCGGTATCGACCCCTTGGCCATTGCCGATATCCGTTCGGTCATCCGCTATCTGTCCGGTCAGGGCATTGGCGTGCTGATTACCGACCACAATGTGCGCGAGACGCTGGACATTATCGATCGCGTTTCGATCATCACTTCCGGCTCGGTCCTGTTTGAAGGCACCGCTCAGGAAGCCGTCGACAGCGCCGAGGTACGCCGCGCCTATCTGGGCGAGATGTACGGCTAGGGCCGCCTCCCCATGCCTTTAAGACCTGCGAAAGCCTAGCCACTCACCAGTCGTTAACTGGCTATCGGTCATGTTATGATCGATAAGCAAGTTCCGGGCCAATCTGGTGCACCGGCAGGGGGAAACGACGCGTGATCGGGCAGAGGCTTGAGGTCCGGCAGGGGCAGGGGTTGGTTATTACCCCCCAGCTTCAGCAGGCCATCAAACTATTGCAGCTATCCAATCTTGAGCTTGAGGCCTTTGTCGAGGCCGAGCTTGAGCGCAATCCCCTATTGTCGCGCATCGAGAACGAAGCCCCCTCCGAGGCGGCTGAAGCCCCGGAGGCCCACGCCTCCGACAGCGAGATCCAGTTTCAGGACGGCGTTGCCCAAGGCAGTGAGAACGCCCTCGATGCCCCGCAGGAGGCCGTCTATGACGCCGCCCCCGGCGAACAGAACGAAGTCCGCACCGACGCCCAGCCCGGCCTCAGCGACTGGTCACGCACAGGTAATGGCGGCTCGTTCGACAGTGACGACCATGATCGCCCCGACAAGCAGGAAACCACGCTGTCGGAACACCTTCAGGCACAGGCGTCGCTGGCCGGTTTCAGCCCCAGCGACCATGCCATTGCGCTGATCCTGATCGATAGTGTCGATGACGCGGGCTATCTGCGCGCCGACCTCGACGAGATCGCCACCCGACTGGGTGTGGCCCGCGCACGGATCGAGGCAATCCTGACCTGCTGTCAGGGCTTCGAGCCGACCGGTGTGATGGCCCGCAACATCCCCGAATGTCTGAAGCTGCAACTTGTCGAGCAAAACCGGTTTGATCCGGCCATGGAAGCCCTGCTGGACAATCTCGATCTTCTGGCCCGTCGCGATCTGGTCGCCCTTCGCAAGCTGTGCGGCGTCGATCAGGAAGACCTTGGCGAGATGATTGCCGAGATTCAGGGTTTGACCCCGCGTCCGGGGGCCGGTTTTGGCTCCGAACCGGCCCAGACGGTTGTGCCGGATGTATTTGTGCGTTCCGACCCCGCTGGCGGCTGGAAGGTCGAACTGAACAGCGACACCCTGCCCCGCCTGCTGATGGACAAGCGCTATCATGCCGAAGTCTCGGCCAGCGCCCGCTCGGACGATGACAAGGTGTTTGTGGCCGATTGCGCCGCGCAGGCCAGTTGGCTGGTGAAATCGCTGGACCAGCGCGCCCGCACCATCCTCAAGGTCGCCAGCGAGATTGTGCGCCAGCAGGATGCGTTTCTGGCCTTCGGCGTCGAGTTCCTGCGCCCGCTGACCCTCAAGGTCGTGGCCGAGGCCATCGAAATGCACGAATCGACCGTCAGCCGCGTCACGTCCAATAAATACATCGCCACGCCGCGCGGTGTTTTCGAGCTGAAATTCTTCTTCACCGCCGCCATCCAGTCCAGCGATGGCGGGGCGACCCACTCCGCCGAAGCCGTCCGTCACCGGATCAAATCCATGATCGACGCCGAAGATGTTACAGGCGAGGTTTTGAGCGACGATCGCATCGTCGAGATTTTGCAGGACACGGGTATCGATATCGCCCGTCGTACCGTCGCCAAGTATCGAGAAGCCTTGAGGATTCCATCCTCGGTCGAGCGCCGCCGTATGCGCAAGGCTGCCTAGGTCCCTGTTTGCTTCAGGGTTAAGCCTCACCACATTTCAGTGATCGACGTTGACACCAAGTCGGAACAGTCGCGTTGTATTGGTATGGCTATGAACATTCAGGTCACCGGTAAACAAGTTGATGTTGGCGAAGCGCTAGGCTCGCGCATCTCTCAAGAACTTGAAGATGGAGTCGGCAAATATTTTGCCCGAGGCGCACAAGACGCCGAGGTTGTTGTCTCTAAGGACGGACATGGCTTTCGAGTAGATAGCTGGGTCCGGCTCGCATCGGGACAGTCATTGGTCACAACAGGTCAGGGGAGCGATGCCCATTCGGCATTCTCCGATAGCCTCGACAAGCTTGAAAAGCGTGTTCGCCGCTATAAGCGCCGCCTGAAAGATCACCATATCGGGCCCAAGGGTCTATCGCCCGAGAAAACCGAAAACGCCGCCCGCGAAGTGGCGCAACTGACCATTTTCAAAAACCCCGATCAGGTCGAGGATGAAGCCGAGTTCGGTGATCTCGAGAATGCCCATGAGCCGCCTCCGGTCGGCATGGTCATTGCCGAAACCGAGGCCGAAATCCGCACCCTGACTGTGGGTCGTGCCGTGGCCGAGCTGGACATGACGGGCTATCCGGTCGTGATGTTCCGCAATGCGGCACATGGCGGTTTGTCCGTGGTTTATCGGCGTCCTGACGGCAATGTGGGCTGGGTCGATCCCGAGCGCACATTGGTCCGAAAGTAACGTCGATCGCCTAGAGCACACTAAAGTGGCTTTTGTATTCGGGGTAAACCGCCTAAAAGGCGGCGCCCTGTACCCTATGGGCCGTTGAACGAGACCGATATGGATATCGCAGATTTGCTGTCATCAGACGGTGTTGTCTTGCGCGGGGGCGTATCTTCCAAACGCCAGGCCTTGGGCGCTGTCGCCGACTTGGCGGCCAACGCCTTTGGTCTGGACGCCACCAAGGCGCTGGATGCCCTGCTGGAACGTGAAGCGCTTGGCTCGACCGGCCTTGGCTACGGGGTCGCTGTGCCCCATGCCCGGGTCGAGGGCTTGGAGCGTGTCTGCGGCGTCTTTGTGCGACTGGACAGTCCGGTCGCCTATGAATCGCTGGATGACCGTCCGGTAGACCTGTTGTTCGGTCTGTTTGCGCCGCCTTCGGCCGGTGCAGAACATTTGCGGGCACTGGCTGTGGTGTCCCGTGCCATGCGTTCGCCCGAACTGCGCGAACGTCTGCGTCAGGCCCAGACGGTTGACGGCGTTCAGGCTCTGTTTGTGCAAACAGGCAGTGCCGCCGCCGCATAGCGCGCATATCGACGGACATAAAAAACGGGGCTCCTTACGGGGCCCCGTTTTCGTTTCAATCCGTAGTGCGCCTATTGCACCGAGACGGGTGCCATATCGTGGGCCTCTGCGGCCTTGAAGGCCGTCTCGCGGTCCAGCATCACGGCCAGACGTTCGCCATCCGAGCCATAAAGGGCATACAGCACCTGATCCGGCGAAAAATCGACGTCGTCATCTTCGATATCCGACAGGATATCGCGCGCAAAAACCTCGCGCACATAGACAAGACCCGGCACTTCAAACGCGCTGAAATCGTGGTCCATCATCATCGGCATCATTGGGAACGCCTCCTCAAACTAGGATAACAGCCTTAGCGATACGCAAGCTTGGCGTATGCTCTGCCTGTGGAACGAATCTGCTCAGTCCGTGGAAATCGGGATATTGCGTGTGGCTTTCTTCTGGTCAGGCTGGAAAAGATCGACATGAAGCAGACCGTGCAGCAAGCGCGAGCCCTTCACTTCCAGTCCGTCGGCCAGCACAAAGGTCCGCACGAATCCGCGTGAGGCAATGCCACGATGCAGGAAGGCTCCCTCGGGACGTGCCGCCTCGTCGCGCTTGCCGGTCAGGGTCAGTTGGCGCCCCTCGACAGTGACATTCAGCTCATCCGGCGTAAAACCGGCCACTGCCAGCGTAATGCGAACGCCCTCGCCGATTTGTTCAACATTATACGGTGGATAGGCATCCGATGCCGCGCGCTGGGCACGGTCTATCAAGGCGCGGGTCTGATCGAAGCCCAGCAAAAAAGGGGCGTCCATCAAAGACGGGGTACGGCTCATTACAAACTCCTGCGGTCCTGAATCCAGCAACCAAGACGCCTTGTGTGTAAAACCCCAAGCCGTCACCTAAACTTAGAATGGGAACAGTTCAGGCTCAAATCAATGCCTTAGCCCATCCCCGATATTTCTTGTCGTTCATCGCATATACAGACAGGAACCTGCACCATATGTATTCGTTTAGCGGACATAGATTTTTCCCCTTCTTTCGAGGTTCCCAATGCGCGCCAAAATCACCGTAATCGGTATCAGCATCGCCGCTCTGATGGGCGCAGCCTGCACCACCACTGACCCCTATAGCTCGGGGCCCCGCCGCAACAACACCGGAACCGGTGCGATTGCTGGCGCTCTGGGTGGCGCCGTGCTGGGTTATCTGACCAATACCAACAACTCCGAACAGGGCCGCAAGAATGCTCTGATCGGTGCCGGTATCGGTGCTCTGGCTGGCGCAGGCGTTGGCCAATATATGGACCGCCAGCAACGCGCCCTCGAAGCCGAACTGTCCGGCACCGGCGTGGGCGTTGCCCGTCAGGGTGACAATCTGGTTCTGCGCATGCCGTCGGATGTCACCTTCGCGGTGAACCAGGCCAGCATCGATGCCCGCTTCCTGCCGGTACTCGACGACGTGGCCCGCGTGCTGCGTGAATATGACCGTTCGACCGTGGACATTGTTGGCCATACCGATGCCTCGGGCGGCGATCACATTAATCAGCCCCTGTCGGAAAACCGCGCCCTGTCGGTCGCCAACTATCTGATCAATAATGGCGTACTGCGTGAACGCCTGTATGTGGCAGGCAACAGCGCCCGCAACCCCATTGCCTCCAATGATACGGTCGAGGGCAAGGCCCGGAACCGCCGCGTCGAGATCGTGATCCGTCCGTTCACCGGCTGATCTGCCGTCTTAAATCTACAGGCGCATACGAAAAGGGCGGCCCGCAAAGGCCGCCCTTTTTATATGTTACGCCTCGTCCGGACGCCCAATGGACGTATAGACAAAGCCCCTCGCCCGCATATACGCGTCCTTATAGACGTTGCGCAGATCGACCATGATCGGTGCCGTCATCAGCAATTTGATCCGGTCCAGATCCAGTGCGCGGAACTGGTCCCACTCGGTCAGGATGCACACCACATCGGCACCCGTCACCGCATCATAGGGGCCTTTGCAATATTCGACATTGCTGAGCAGCTTGGCCGCTTCGTCCATGCCTTCGGGGTCAAAGGCCTTGATGATCGCACCGGCGGCTTGCAGAGCCGGAATAATGTCCAGTGACGGGGCATCGCGCATGTCGTCCGTATTGGGCTTGAAGGTCAGACCCAACACGCCAACCGTCTTGCCTACAACCGTGCCGCCCAGCGCCTTGACGACACGGTCGGCCATGGCCTTTTTGCGCGCCTCGTTGACGGCCACTGTCGTCTCGATCAAGCGGACAGGCGATCCGGCATCGGTCGCCGTCCTCACCAGAGCCAGCGTATCCTTGGGGAAGCACGATCCGCCATAGCCCGGTCCCGCATGCAGGAATTTGGAACCGATGCGGTTATCCAGACCGATACCGCGCGCCACCTGCTGCACGTCCGCACCCACGGTTTCACACAGGTCCGCCATCTCGTTGATGAAGGTAATCTTCATCGCCAGAAACGCATTGGCCGCATATTTGATCAGTTCGGACGTGCGACGTCCTGTGTACAGCATCGGTGTTTCGTTCAGATTGAGCGGACGATAGAGCTCGGCCATCACCAGACGGGCGCGCTCGCTATCGGTGCCGACAACCACACGGTCAGGGCGCTTGAAATCGTCAATTGCCGCCCCTTCACGCAAAAATTCGGGATTGGAAACGACGGCAAAGTCGGCGTCGGGACGGCGCTCGCGGATGATGCGCTCTATCTCGTCGCCCGTCCCGACCGGAACCGTCGACTTGGTGACGATCACGGTAAAGCCTTCGATCAGGTCCGCGATCTCTTCGGCTGCCGCATAGACATAGGACAGGTCCGCATGGCCGTCTCCGCGACGTGACGGTGTTCCTACCGCGATAAAGACCGCATCGGCCGTCCGGATGGCTTCGGCACCATCGATGGCAAATTTCAGCCGACCATCACGCGCATTGGTTGCCACCAGATCATCCAGACCCGGTTCGAATATCGGAATAATATTTTGCTCAAGGCTTTCAATCTTGCCCTGATCCTTGTCGACACAGGTCACCACGTGACCAAAGTCTGCAAAACAGGCCCCCGATACGAGGCCAACATAGCCAGTGCCGATCATGGCGACGCGCATAAGCGTTTCCCTCTTTCACTGTAGGCACGTCTGAAATAGCCGCTACGCCCTTCGCGATCCAGCACATCGCATGCTTGCATGACAAAAAGAAAAAGGACGACTGGCGGTTAGGCCAATCGTCCTCAATCTTGTCGACACTTCGGTCAACTGTCGGGGAGAACGTTACCGCCTCCCCTTCAGTAGATTAGAAGTTGATGTCGATGCTGGCACGACGGTTCAGCGGCTCGCGCACGCCGTCAGCCGTAGGCTTGGCCGGAGCGGTTTCGCCCTTGCCGTCCAGCGAGATCACGCCACCGTTGACGCCTTGGGCAACCAGGGCATCAGCAACGGTACGGGCACGACGGTTCGACAGGCCCAGGTTGTAGGCTGCGTTACCCGAGGTATCCGTGTGACCGACGACCAGTACGCGGGTCGGAGCGCCCGACTTGGCGTAGTTGGCAGCCTGGGTCACAACCGAGCGTGCTTCCGCGGTCAGGTCCGAACGGTCGAAGTCGAAGTAGACCACGAACTGACGGGCTGCCGGCTTGGCCGGAGGCGGCGGAGGCGGCGGCGGAGGCGGCGGCGGCGGCGGCGGAGGCGGCGGCGGCGGCGGCGGCGGCGGCGGCGGAGCGTCTTCCGCACCGAACGCATAACGCAGACCCAGGGTCACAGCGTGCGACTGGTCATAGTCGCCCGACCATTCACCGAATGCCGGATTAACCGAAGCCGGAACGGACGACTGCCAGTTGGCTTCGCCGGTCAGGTAACGGTAGGTCAGGTCGATGTTTGCACGATCCGAAACAGCCCATGCCAGACCAGCAATGGCCTGAGCAGCGAACTTGGTCGAGGAATCGTCAGCAGCGAAAGCACCACCCGGAGCCTGACGCAGACGACCAACGGTGTCGACGTTTACGCGGTTCACACCGACGCCCAGACCCACGAACGGACGCAGGGTCCATTCCGGGGTGCCGAAGTCATAAATGACGTTGGCCATCAGGGTGGTCGAGGTGATGTCGCCTTCCGGCGAGTGGCACGGACCGGTAGCCGGGGTCAGGTTGCACAGACCCTGTGCGCCCGAGGCGGCACGAACGGTGCCGATGTCACCCGAGCGGTAGCCGCCTTCGAGTTCAGCGCGCCAGTTCGGGTTGAAGCGGTAGCCGAGACGCGCAAAGGCAGTCCAGCCGTCGTTGACTTCCCAGTTCCAATTGTTACCGGTGACCGAAGCCTCGGCATTGATGTCGTCGATGATGTGGTAACCGGCATCGATAGCACCGTACCAGCCGTCCGGCTCAGCCGAAGCGGCACCAGCCGACATCGCCAGAGCGGCCGCCGCGCTAGAAGCCAGAATCAAACTCTTGACGCGCATGAAAGCGGCCCTCCAAGAATTGTTGAAAGATGACGAGACTCAAGGCCACGCCTGTTTAGATAGATATCAGTGACTAAGGCTAAGGTCGAGCGATGAACCGAAGCTGAACAATATCGACTGACAACCGTGGTTTTGAGGCTACAAGCTGTAAATAAGTGTTAAGAAAAGAAGTTCAGGGCGCACAAGCACATACCCTAAATTTGCACGCCTTATGTCAAAGCCGTAGCAAAGCCGTTCGACAATATGCCCAATCTCAGAGCCTTGTCCGTCTTCGCCAACTGATTACAGGCCCCCATGATGTGATACAGGGATGTGGCGGGAGACGGCTCGTCAATAAAGCTCAGATTCGAGACCCGTTTATCGTGCCAAAGCCCCCTGTCTGTCAGGTAAAGCTCCAAACCCTGCAAGGCAGAATTGGCATCGTCCAGATAGGTCTTGCGCTCCGAACGCGGGGCCATCTCGGCCATGAGCAGTGCGGCACGCAACCATTCAGCCTGCGGCCATAGACGTGCACGACGCACGCGCGCAGAGCCGTCCTCGTTCAGTGTATCCACCATCACACAGGCCGGATCCCAGTATCCGCGTTGCCCCCATGAATAGAGGCGCAAGGCCACCGGCATAATGTCACTGCGGTTACGCAACTGCGCATAGCGGCTAAGCAACCACATCCACTCGAACTGATGCCCCGGCTCGATAATACGCCCGTCATCCCCCGCCGCAGGTTGCCACTGCGCGTCAAAAAACTCGCGCAGACAGCCTGTTTCAGGGTCAATGAAATATTTGAGCGCAAGCTCCACAATGTCGTCGGCGAACTCCAGCCAGCACGGATCATCATCCACTTCGGCCCAGGCCAGACAGGCCTCCAGCAAATGCATGTGGGCATTGGACTGGAACGGATGGCTCCCACCTTCGCGCAGACCGCCCTGCGGCAACCGGTTCTGTCTTAAGCGATCCAGTAACGCCTTGGCCTGCGCCTTGGACCGTTCTGCTGCAATGTCATGCTTTGCCGCCGCCGCCAGAGCAAACAGCACAAAGGCCTGATCATAGACCAGTGTCTCGCCACTGACGGCCGAACGGTCACAATGGATGGCGGGTAGCCATTCTGCGTCGCCCTTATGGTAAAACCGCTCCAGAGCATCGACCCCGCCCTCGACCGCAGAGCGCCAGCGCCCCGCCCAGCCCAACGCGCCCGCCTCGGCAAAGCAATAGATCTGACGGGTCTGTACGCGCAGGCGATGCGTCAACGTCGTCTGCTCGCCCGACAGGGTCAGGGCCTCCGCAAACACACCATCCTCGTCCTGCCCCAGTGAATGCCAAACCGGCAAAGCCCGCAGTTTCATCCATTCGAAAAAGCGCTTGCCGCTATCCTGCAACGAGGGCGTTTCGGCTTTTTCAAAGTCCAGATGCTGGGGCGAGAGCAGCTTCACCCGCTCGACAATTTTTTTAACTTCTTGGGCGCGCGACAGGTCACACACCAGAACCGCATCTTTCTCGACAATAATACCCAGATCACGCACGCCCAGAGCGGCCACCAGAGTACCCTCGGGCGCACGCACCATGCAGCCTTCGGCGTCTTCGAAAATATGGGTGCCGTATTCACCGTCACCACGTGCCGCAAGGGCATCCCATGAGCCAAGATCCGACCAGTGGAAATCCACTTCAAGGACACTGGCCTTTTGGGTGTTCTCCATCACCGCATAGTCGATCGAGATTTTAGGGGCCTTGCTGAACGCGCTACTTAGAACCGCCAGCGTATGGTGCCCCACGCCCGCAAGACTGCGCTCGGCCACCGGCCAGACGGTCGATTCACAGACCTCGAACTCGTTTTTCAGGACATCGGCGCGGCAAATAAAAATGCCCGCATTCCAAAGATAGCCCGCATTGACCAGGCTCTGGGCCGCCGCCTTATCCGGTTTTTCAATAAACTGGCGAACATCCGAAAGCCCCGGTCCCGACGGCGCAATATACCCATAGGCCGTTGCCGCTTCGGTTGGCTTGATACCGAGCGTCACGATCCGTCCGGCCTCGGCACCGCCTACGGCCTGCGTAATCGCGGCCTGAAACGCGGCACGATCGGGCACATAATGGTCCGAGGAAACGAAGACGTTGATACCGTCAGCGTCCTGCGTCAGCGTCCATGCCGCTGCCGCGGCCATGGCCGGTGCGGAATCCCGTCCCTCCGGCTCCAGCAGAATCTGGGCGCTAACACCGATAGCCTCTAATTGTTCGACGATCAGCGCACGGTGCACCACACCACCGACCACGATGATACGGCCCGGAGCCTGAACCATCGGCAGGACACGCAGCACCGTTTCCTGAAACAGCGACCGGTTACCGCTCAGCGGAATGAACTGTTTAGGGCGTGACGGACGCGATGCTGGCCACAGACGCGTGCCGGAGCCACCGCACATAATCACAGGGTAAAGCGCCAAAACAATCCTCGGTAATGGTGAGTAACACACGCCAGATGTTGATAGTCGTCAGACGATTAGCATCACGAACGGGCAAGACAGCACATAAGAATTGCGCATTCAACCCTGTGGCAAAACGCAGCGCGCGACCTTGGCCACCACCCCTGTTCCGGGATCAAACCTTTACCGCTTCTGCATTCTTATTCCTGTTTCGAGGGTGACTTAGCGGCGCTAGAGCGCTATGCGCGCGGCTATGAACGAAGTTGATCGGCAATCCGAAGAGCGCAGCTGGGAGACGGCAAAGACCCTTGCCGAGGCCCTGCCCTATATCCAGGTCTATGACCGGGAGACTGTGGTCATTAAATATGGCGGCCACGCCATGGGCGAGAGCGCTGTTGCCAAACAGTTCGCCGCTGATGTGGTGCTGCTGAAACTGATGGGTGTGAACCCCGTGGTTGTCCACGGCGGCGGCCCGCAAATCAGCGCCATGCTGGACAAGGCGGGGGTCAAATCCGCTTTTGTGGACGGCCTGCGCGTCACCGACAAAGACACGATGGCTGTGGCCGAGATGGTCCTGTCGGGTGCGGTCAATAAAGAGATCGCCCACTGGATCACCGTCGCCGGCAAGGAAGCCGATGTGCGCGGCGTGGGTCTGTCGGGCAAGGATGCCGGTCTGCTGACCGTCGAGAAAACGCGCCGCACCAAACGCGACCCCGACAGCATGATCGAGCATGAGGTCGATCTGGGCTTTGTCGGCGAGCCAACCAAGGTTGACCCCAAGCTGATCAAGGGCCTGATCGCGTCGGAAACCGAAGACTGGGTTCCGGTCATCGCCCCCATCGGCGTGGCCGAAGACGGCCTGACCTATAATGTCAACGCCGACACCGTCGCCGGTGCCATTGCCGGTTCGCTGAATGCCAAGCGCATGCTGCTGCTGACCGACGTTCCGGGCGTTAAGGGTGCCGATGGCGAGATTATCCGCCAGATGAGTCTCGAAGACGCACAAAAGCTGATCGACGACGGCGTCGCCACCGGCGGCATGATCCCCAAGCTGGAAACCGCAATGGCGGCTGTCCGTGCAGGCGTCGAGGCCGTGGTTATTCTGGATGGCCGCCGTCCGCATGCCATGCTGGTGGAACTGTTCACCGAAAATGGTGCCGGTACGCTGGTCACAGCCCGTTGAGCCTTCTCTCTACACAAGGTCTGGCCGCCGACAGCGCGGCCGACCTGCGGGGTGTGAAGTCGTGGGTTTTCGACCTCGATAACACCCTCTATCCGGTCGAGAACCAGTTCATGGGTCTCGTGGAGCAGCGCATCAATGCCTATGTGGTGCGCACCTCCGGCCTACCTGCCGACGAGGCGCTGGTGATGCAAAAATCCTTCCTGCACAACTATGGCACCTCGCTGGCCGGCCTGATGACCCGCTACCAGATCGACCCGCACCATTTTCTGGCCGAGGTCCACGATGTCCCTCTGGACGTGCTGGAGCCGGACACGGCCCTGCGTCAGGGGCTGGAGCGCCTTGAGGGGCGTCGCGTCATCTTCACCAATGGCTCCAGCGTCCATGCCCACCGCGTTCTGGGCAAGCTGGGCATTGACGATCTATTTGACGGCGTGTTTGCGCTGGAAGATGCCGACCTGATCCCCAAGCCCGATCCGCGCACATTTGACAAAATGCTGGCCCGTTTCGGCATTGATGCCTCCACGGCCTGCTTCTTCGAGGACACGCCGCAAAATTTGGTTCCGGCCAAGGCAATCGGCATGACCACTGTTCTGGTCGGTCCCAAAGCCTTCAGTGCCGAAGGCGACTTTATCGACTATCGTGCGGCTGCCCTGCCGCCCTTCCTGACCACCGCCATTCTTGACGGAGATCCCGTATGACCAAACACGCCCAGCTTGAAGCCGTTATCGAAGCCGCATGGGAAGCCCGTGCCGATATCTCGTCCTCGACCCATGGCGAAGTGCGCGAAGCGGTCGAGGCCGCACTCGACATGCTGGATTCGGGCGAGGCGCGCGTCGCCACCCGTGGCGATGACGGCGTGTGGAACACCCACCAGTGGCTGAAAAAAGCCGTGCTGCTGGGCTTCCGCCTGAATGACAATGTCATCATGCGCGCAGGCGACCGTGGCATGAACAGCCCCGCCCCCGGCATCGGCCCGTTCTTCGACAAGGTCCCGAACAAGTTCGGTGACTGGACCACCACCGATTACCAGACCGCAGGTTTCCGTTCGGTTCCGGGGGCTATCGTCCGTCACGGCGCGCACATCGCCAAGTCGGTCGTTCTGATGCCGTCCTTCGTCAACATCGGTGCCTATGTCGGTGAAGGCACCATGGTCGATACCTGGGCCACCGTCGGCTCGTGCGCCCAGATCGGCAAGAACGTCCACCTGTCGGGCGGTGCCGGTATCGGCGGCGTGCTGGAGCCGCTGCAAGCCAACCCGACCATCATCGAGGACGGCTGCTTCATCGGTGCCCGTGCCGAGGTCGCCGAAGGCGTGATCGTGCGCGAAGGCGCCGTTCTGGCCATGGGCGTCTTCCTGTCCGGCTCGACCAAGATCGTGGATCGCGCCACCGGCGAAATCTTCCGTGGCGAGGTTCCGGCCTATTCGGTCGTGGTTCCGGGTTCGCTGCCCGATCCGAACGGCGGTCCGTCGCTGTATTGCGCCGTCATCGTCAAGCGTGTGGATGCCCAGACCCGCGCCAAGACCGGCGTCAACGAACTGCTGCGCGACTAAAGCTTTCGCGACTATTCGCACAGATATTTAAAGGGTCGGCCTTCTGGGTCGACCCTTTTTTATGGCGGAACATTATTGGGATTGCATCGGTTGATTAACGGTTGCGTTCTAATCTGGCTGTCGAAAACTTCCTCATCATGGAGTGCGCAGGATGGGACGGATGCGGATCAAATCCTTGGTGCTGTCATTCAGTGCCATTCTGCTGATGGCGGTTCCTCTCGCGGCCTGTGGTGGCGGCGGTGGCGGAGGCGCAGCAACGCCCACGCCTGTCCCTCCGCCTCCACCACCGCCGCCGCCCCCTCCTCCTCCACCGCCGCCCCCTCCGGCGACAGTGCCGGACGTCAACTCGCGCGAATACACGCGCAACTGGGGTATCGCCGACGCCAAAGCGATTTCGGCATGGCAAACCGGTGCGACCGGTAGAGGGGTTTCGGTCGCCGTCATCGACAGCGGCATGACCGCCAACCATCCCGACCTTGGCATCAACGTCTCTGCGGCCTCGACCGACATCGTTATGGGCCGCAACACACTGGAAAGCCCCGACCGCCACGGCACCCGTGTCGCCAGCGTGATCGCCGCTCCGCATAACGGGCGCGGCACCATCGGCGTGGCCCATGAATCCACCATTCTGGCCATTCGCGCCGATGTCAGCGAATGCACCAAGCCCGAAGACGATGTCTGTTTCAAAAGCTCTGACCTCGCCCGTGCCCTTGATTATGCCGTCGCCAACGGAGCCCGCATCATCAATATGTCACTGGGTGGTGAAAGCTCGATGGGGTTCACCTTCGAGCAGGCCCTGCTGCGGGCGGTCAATGCCGGCGCCATTATTGCCATCTCATCGGGCAATGAGGGCGAGGTAAACCCGTCATGGCCGGGCCGCTATGCGACGGATCCCCGCTTTGCCGGTAGCATCATCGTTGTTGGCTCCCATGGCGTAACGGGCGGCATGTCCTCGTTTTCCAACCGCGCCGGTGTCAACCAAACGGCCTATATTTCCGCGCCGGGCGAAAAGATTATTGCCGACTGTGGTGACACCAGTTGCTGGGAGATTTCCGGCACATCCTTTTCGTCGCCTGCCGTGGCCGGTGCCATGGCCTTGTTGAAACAGGCCTTCCCCAACCTTTCGGGACGCGAGATTGTCGATATCCTGCTGACCTCGGCGACAGATGCCGGTGATACCGGCACCGATATCGTCTGGGGTCGCGGCAAGCTGGATATCGAGCGGGCCTTCCAGCCGATTGGCCGGACCTCTTCGCCGAGCGCAACATCCGCCACAGCCATTGGTCTGGATGTGCCACCGGGCACCTATGCCGGTGCTGCCTTTGGTGATGCCATTTCCCGCACCGACAGTCTGGGCACCATCGCCTATGACCAGTATTCACGCCTGTTTACGGTCAATCTGGCCGGCAGCTATCGCGCCGCACCGCGCCGCAGCTTCCAACCCGATCTGGCCCCGCCCACCGTACAGACCCGCGTGACGGCCCTTGGTCCTGCGGGCAGTACCCTGTCACTCAGCGCCGCCCAGCCCATGCTGGAGCCCGAGCCCTTACTGCCGCGCCATGACCTGTATTCGGCCCCGTGGCTGGGCACCGAAACCCGCCGCGAAGCCATGGTGGCGATCGACACGCCGCACGTTTCATTTGCTGCATGGCAGGGCGAAGGCGGGGCGCGCTCGCCCTTCCGCACCGGCGCGGGCGATGGTTTCACCGCCCTCGCACAGGCCAATCACGCCGTGCGCGGGTCGCTGAACTTCCAGGACGAAACCCTCGGCCATTTCAATGTCACCGCCGAGAGCGGGGGCGGCGACCGCCGTGCGCCCCTGCAATCGGTCGAGCGCGACGCCGCCAAATATGCCCGCTTCGGTCTGGACTGGCGCAAAGGCGCGGGCGGCCTGTCCTTCAGCCTTGGCCAACTGGACGAGCGCATGGGGCCGCTGGGTGCCTATATGCCCACCAGCAGTGATCTGGCCCTTCCGGCCAACACCACCTTTGCGGCCATAGGCGGCAACTGGCAGATGGCCAACGGTCTGGCCTTTGTGGCCGAGGGCGGTATCGGCAGCACCGCAATCGACGGTCGCTTCATGTCGCTGGAAGACAAGGCCATCAGCAGCAACTGGCGTCTGCAAATGCTGGCGCTGTGTCCGTTCGAGCTGCTGGGCTGCCAGCAGTTGAGCTGGCAGATCAGCCAGCCCTTGCGCGTCGAAAGCGGCACTTTCAGCGCTACTCTGGCCGATACGCCTCTGGACTATTTCGATCCCGTGACCTTCTCGGTGCGCCGCTTCTCGGCCAGCCCGTCAGGTCGCCAGATCGATTTCAGCATGCGCAGCATCCACGCCCTGTCCGACGGTGCCACTCTCCAGTTCGAGGCCACCGCCATCCGCAACGAACAGCACCAGCGCGACGCCAAGCCCGGCTATGCCTTCCTCGCCCACTGGCGACGGGCCTTCTAAGTACAGGGCTCAAAACAAAACGGCCGGTGGATGAACCACCGGCCGTTTCTTTTGACATCAAGTCTTGAGCGTTAAGTGCGTTCGACGCACAGGGCCACGCCCATGCCGCCGCCGACGCACAGGGTCGCCAGACCCTTCTTCGCACCCGAGCGCTTCATCTCGAACAGCAGTGTGGTCAGGATACGCGCACCCGAAGCCCCGACAGGGTGACCGATGGCGATGGCACCACCATTGACGTTCACCTTGGCCGGATCGAGGTTCAGTTCCTTGACCACGCATAGCGACTGGGCGGCAAAGGCTTCGTTCGACTCGATCAGGTCGAGGTCTGCCACTTCCCAGCCTGCCTTTTTCAGAGCGGCGGTCGAGGCCGGAATGGGGCCGGTGCCCATGATGGCCGGATCAACGCCAGCGGTCGCCCACGAGGCGATGCGGGCCAGCGGTTCCAGACCGCGCTTGGCGGCTTCTTCGGCGCTCATCAGCACCAGAGCGGCAGCACCGTCATTGATGCCCGAGGCGTTAGCCGCCGTTACCGAACCGTCCTTTACAAAGGCCGGACGCAGTTTTTCCATGGCCTCGATGGTTGCGCCGTGGCGAATATATTCGTCCTGATCGACAACCACATCGCCCTTGCGGCCCGGCACGGTCACCGGAACGATTTCATCGGCGAACTTGCCTGCCTTTTGAGCGGCCTCGGCCTTGTTCTGGCTGGCGACAGCGAACTGGTCCTGCTCGGCGCGCGACAGTTCCCACTTGTTGGCGATGTTCTCGGCGGTCTGGCCCATGTGATAGCCGTGGAAGGCATCCAGCAGACCATCACGCAGCATGTGATCTTCAAAGGTCACAGCGCCCATCTTGTGGCCATTACGCAGTTGTTGCAGGTGCGGAGCCTGCGACATGGATTCCTGACCACCGACGACGACAATATTGGCATCGCCCGCAGCAATCTGCTGATAGCCCAGAGCGACAGCGCGCAAACCCGAGCCGCACAGCTGGTTCAGCGACCAGGCCGCCGCTTCCTTGCGGACACCGGCATTGATAGCGGCCTGACGGGCCGGACCTTGGCCTGCACCGGCTTGCAAAACCTGACCGAGGATGACCTCGTCCACTTCCTCGCCCGAAACACCGGCACGCTCCAGCGCCCCCTTGATCACGACCTCGCCCAGCTTCGAGGCTGGCAGCGAGGACAGCGCCCCGAGGAAAGAGCCAACCGGCGTGCGGGCGGCGGAAACGATGACAACGTCTTTCAAGATATTCACTCCCCGAAGATTTTTTGCTTCTTCGCACATGCAGCATTTAGGGCGCAAGCCAACCTTTGATGCAAGAGGCGGGAACGATTCAGCTTCCAGACATCTTCCCGCCTATATAGTTTCCCAGTGTTCTGACCGCGTCCGCCTCCACCCCCTCGAAAAGGGAGCCCGCCCGATGACCGAAATGCCACCTGCCGAGAAGCTCAATCTGGGCCGCCGCCTGTTGCGCATCATGACCACGCCCGACGCGCTGGACATGGAAGAACATTATGCCAGCCCTGCGGCCAAGCGGGCCGATCTTCTGGTGCATGCGGTCGGTCTGGTTCTGGCCCTGATCGGTGCGGGCGTTCTGGCCACTCTGGCGGGCATCTATGCCGGTATCGGTGCGGTAGCCGCCACCCTGCTGTACAGCCTGTGCCTGATCGGCATGTTGACGGCCTCGACCGTCTATAACCAGACCCATCCGTGTGCGGCACGGCCTGTCCTGCGTCGTCTGGACGAAGCCTTTATCTTTCTGATGATCGCGGGCAGCTATACCCCCATCACGACCCAGCGTTTCGAGGGCGCACTATCGATCGGCTTTACCCTGCTGGTCTGGACCATCGGTCTGGGCGGGGCCTTTGCCAAGATGTTCGTGCCGCGCCTGTCGGACATCTTCTGGTCCTGCGTCTATGTGCTGTTCGGCTGGCTGATTGTGTTTGCCATCAAGCCGATGATCGACACGATATCGCCTGTCGCCCTTGGCCTGCTGGTGGCCGGCGGCGTGACCTATACGGTCGGTGTGCTCTTCTTCATCAACCGCGCCCTGAAATATCGCCGCGCCATCTGGCACAGCTTTGTGGTTGCGGGCGCAGGGATGCACTGGACTGCCATCCTGATCGGCGTCGTACTGGCCCCTGTTGCCAGTTAAGCCTGACTGTTCACCACGGTTTGAAAATCCGGACTCGCCTTCGCACTCGCAATGCGGGATGGTGCGCGCATAAACAGTGCGAGAAAAAGCGTGGCAAACACGTCTTCAGAGGGTGGAAAGTCGATGGGTACCGTCGTCATCAAGAAGTACGCCAACCGCCGTCTCTATAATACGGCCACCAGCAGCTATGTGACGCTGGACGATCTGGCCCAGATGGTTCGTCAGGGGATCGAGTTCACTGTTCATGACGCCAAGTCGAATGACGACCTGACGCGCCAGATCCTGACCCAGATCATCTTCGAGCAGGAGAACCGTGGCGAGGCCCTGTTGCCGGTCCAGTTCCTGCGCCAGTTGATCGGCTATTATGGCGACAACATGCAGGCCGTTCTGCCATCCTATCTGGAAATGTCGCTGGACCACTTTACCCGCCAGCAGGATGACCTGCGCCAGCAGTTCACCAAGGCTTTTGCCCAGACGCCCGGCGGCAATATCATGGAAGAAGCCGTGCGCCAGAACATGGCCATCTTCGAGCGGACCATGCGGATGTTCCCCGGCTTTGGCTATAATGCCGCCGCCCCCGCAGATGCGCCTGCCCCCGCTGCCAGCGAAGGCCAGACCGAAAGCAAGAACGACGATCTGAACGAAATGCGCCGCCAGATGGACGCCATGCGCGAACAGCTGGACCGCCTGTCCAAATCGTCCGGCTCCTAAACGGCGACCGGACCATGACCGCGCCGATCCCTCCTGTGAATGCCGCCATCCACGCCTCCATCCCCGATGCGATGGACCCGCGTGATGGCGAGCGTCGGCAGGGCGAGCGCCGCCAGAAACGTACACCGGACTCCAAGGCACTGGTTGCGGGCCCCAATAGCCGCGATGAAACGCCCCGCTCGGCAAAGCCTGCCTCAGTATCCCCGCCCCCTCCGGCGGCTTTTGCCGCCCAGATACTGGGTCAACCCGGCAAGAAGCGCGGCCTGCGCGGCGGGCCCGAGGTTCTGGATACCGCCCGCAGCACCTATCTGAGCCGCGAATATTCAGGCCAGAACGACCGTCGTCCGCCTACCGGCCAGCGCAAGAAGACCGAAATCTAGACCCCACAGGTTTGTGGCATCACATTTGCGGGCTGTCGTGACACTACGTCACGGAGCCACCCATGCTGTCGATCCTGTCTGTCACCAGCCGCCTGTTTGAAACCACCGTTGTCAGCCTGATCTTTCTGGCCTTCAGCTAGGTTCAGGCTTCCGGCGCGCCGTATTCGGTGACCTTGCCCGGCGAGCGCAGGCGCGACTGCAACCAGATCACACCCAGCATGTCCCACACCGAGGCCTTCAAGCGCCCCCAGTTGGTGTATTTCGAGCGGCCCGTCTCGCGGTGGCGGTGATCCACATCCAAGTAAAGGTTGCGATAGCCCTCTCGGATCATCAGCGCCGGCAGATAGCGGTGCATGTGATCAAAATAGGGAAGACGCAGATAGGCCTCGCGACGAAACACCTTCAGGCCGCACCCCGTATCGTCGGCATCGTCCTTCAGCAGTTTTTTGCGGATACGGTTCGCCCATACCGAGGCACTACGTTTGGCCGCGCTGTCCTGACGCTTGGCACGACGCCCGCCGACCAGTGCCACATCCGGTTCCGAGGCTTGCAACAGGTCAACCAGTCGCGGCGCATCATGCGGTGGATTCTGGCCATCACCATCCAGCGTGACAATGATGTCGCCTCGAGCCGCCAGCACCCCTGTGCGCACCGCGCGGCTCTGGCCTGCATTGGTGCCGTGCGACAAGACCCGCAAGTGCGGCATGTCCTTCGTCGCGGCGCGCAACAGGCTCAGCGTATCGTCGCGGCTGGCATCATCGACAAAGACCATTTCATAAGACCGCCCCGCAAAAGCCGTGGCGATATCACGCGCCAGCGCCACCGCCGCACCGGCCTCGTCATGCACCGGCACGACCACCGAAATGGCGGGAGCATCAAAGCTATCGGGCGAAGAAACAGATTTCAGAATACCGCTCATGGCTCCGCTTTAAACCATCCCTGTGACAGACGATACGGGCCGGATTTCACGCCCGCGTCAAACCCCGTCATTCTTCACAGCCCTATGATCGCCAAAAGCTTTCGCCTCTTTGGCAACGCATGATACGAATGACCTTATGATGCGTCCGAACTTGGATCGATTTATCGCCGGATGGCGTGGCCCCATGCTGGCGGCCCTGCTGACCCTGCTCGCCGGTTTGCCGGGCCTGCTGCTGTTGCCGCCACTGGATCGCGACGAAAGCCGCTTTGCACAGGCCACGTCGCAAATGCTGGAAACGGGCGACTATGTCGATATCCGCTTTCAGGACGACCCTCGCTGGAAAAAGCCCATAGGCATCCACTGGATGCAGGCCGCAGTCGTCGGCACGATTTCCGATCCGGCTGATCGCGCCATCCAGCCCTATCGCCTGCCTTCGCTGTTCGGGGCCATGCTGGCCGCATGGGCCGTGGCATGGCTGGGGGCCGCCACACTCGGCAACCGCGCCGGTTTCCTCGCAGGGGCCATTCTAGGGGCCACCTTCCTGCTCTCGACCGAGGCAGGGATCGCCAAGACCGATGCCATGCTGTGTGGCCTGACCACATTGTCTCTGGCCGCACTGGCCCGCATCTATCTGGCCACGCGCGCCGGACAGACACCTGAACGTCTGCACAAGCTTCTATTCTGGGCGGGGATCGGCCTGTCGATCCTCATCAAGGGACCGATTGGTCCCATGGTCATCGCCCTGACCATGATCTCCCTCAGCCTGTGGGACCGCAATATCCGCTGGCTGGGCAAGCTGGGCTGGGGCTGGGGTCTGCCCCTGCTGGCCCTGATGATCGGGCCGTGGGCCATTGCCATCACCATTGCCACCGATGGCGGCTTCTGGCGTGAGGCGCTCGGCGGCGATCTGGCCCCCAAACTGGTCGGTGCGCATGAAAGCCACGGTGCGCCGTTTGGCACCTATCTGTTGCTGGCACCGCTGCTTCTGTTCCCTGCCACCTTGATGTTGCCTGCCGCCCTTGTGATCGGATGGCAGCGTCGTTCCGAGCCGCTGATCCGCTTTGCGCTGTGCTGGCTGATACCGGCGTGGATTATGTTCGAACTGGCCCCGACCAAGCTGGTCCACTACACCTTGCCCACCTTCGGGGCGCTGGCCCTGTTGATGGCAGCAGCCCTGACGCAGCCCATCGGGCGCATTTCGCGCTGGACGGGTGCAGCGCTCGGCCTGTTGGTTGCCGGACTGCTCAGCCTGCTTGTGCTGTATGGCCTGACCGAGTTCGGTCGCTCGACCGCCCAGACATGGGCCAATATCACCATCGTTTGCGCCATGATGGCAGCGGCTATCGGTGGCTTCATGCTGGTCAACCGCGCCGCTATCACGGCCGTTCTGGCGGCGCTGGTCTTTGGTATTATCGCCCATGCCGGTCTGGCAGGAACCCTGCGTCAGTTACGCCCCCTGTCTGTGGCCCCGCAACTGGTCAAGACCATGGAAAGCGCCGGCATTCACCCCGCTCAAGGACGCCTGCCCGGCCCCGTCGCCATCACCGGTTTCCATGAACCCAGCTTTGTGTTCCTGACCGGACGCGAGACACAACTGACCGATGCCGCCGGTGCCGCCAAGGCCTTGGCCGAAGGTCGCCCCGCTATCGTCGAATCCCGCGACGATGCGGCCTTCCGCACCGCCATGTCCGAGCTCGGTGCCGCGGGTCGCTCCGTTGGCGAGGTACGCGGACACAACTATTCCAATGGCGACGATGTGCGCCTGACCGTCTATGCCCCCGTCGGGCATGGCCAAGCCAAGAACAGTAACGAGGCGCGTTGATGGGCCGTTTTATCGAGATCGTAGAGGTCGGCCCGCGTGACGGCCTGCAAAACGAAAAAGCCGTCCTTGCCCCCAATATCCGTGCCGAGTTCGTACGCCGCCTAGAGGCCGCAGGCGCCCGCCGCATCGAGGCTGTCAGCTTCGTGCATCCCAAATATGTGCCGCAAATGGCCGGTGCCGAAGAGGTCATGGCTACCCTGCCCCACGAAGCGGGCCGCAGCCGCATCGGTCTGGTCCTCAATGGCAAGGGCTATGATCGTGCCCTTGGCACCGCTGTTGACGAGGTCAATGTCTCCTTGTCCGTCAGCGAAGGTTTCGGCGTCAAAAACCAGGGCCTGACGCCCGACCAGCAAATCCAGATGTTGTCCGAGATCGTCGCCGGTCGCGCCAATGCCGAGGGCTCTGGCGAAGGCGTCCCGTCCTTGTCAGCCACCCTGTCCTGCGTCTGGGGCTGTCCGTTTGATGGCGAGATATCGGTCGATCAGGTCACCGACATGGTCGGACGCGTCGCCGAACTGGGCCTGAAAGAAATCGCTCTGGCCGACACCATCGGCGTGGCCGATCCGTGGAGCGTCACCAAAAAGGTCGAGGCCGCCCGCAAGGTCGCCAGAGACGCCAAACTGCGCCTGCATTTCCACGACACCCGCAATACCGGCCTTGCCAATGCCTATGCCGGCATCGAAGCCGGTATCGACATTCTGGACGCCTCGGTCGGCGGCATTGGCGGATGCCCGTTCGCCCCCGGTGCCACCGGCAACCTCGCCACCGAAGACCTCGTCTACGCCCTCCACCGCGGCGGCTTCCAAACCGGCTACAATCTCGAAGCCCTCATCGACACCGCCCGCTGGATCGGCCAGCACCTGAACCGCCCCGTCCCCAGCGCCCTTAGCCGCGCCGGTCACTGGCCTGCCTAAAAGACCCACAAAACTTCATGACCAAAATCTGCATCGACGGCTTCAACCTCGCCCTGCCCAAGGGCACTGGTATTGCCACCTATGGACGCAACCTGCTGTCCAACCTGAAGAGCCTGAACTATGAGACACAGGCCCTTTACGGCCCTGCGCTCAAAGCCAGTGCGAGCAATATCGTCAATGAAACCGCACTCACCGATGCACCGCGCGCGCCCGCGAAACTGAACCGCAAGGCCAGGGCCCAGCGCATGATGCGCACCTATACCTCGCGGTTCGGCCAAACCGCCTATCCTGTCAAACCGTCCGGTGAAGTGATCTGGCCCGGCGGCAATCGTCCGGCAGCGGACAGCTTCTGGGTTTCAAACGCGCTGTATGACCTAGCTCACCGCAGTTTCAAGACATATGGCAAGCCCAGCCCTGTCAGCTTTAGCGAACAGAACGGTTTTACCAAGCCGGATGTGATGCACTGGACCTGCCCCTTGCCGACCTATGCCAAGGGCGTCCCGAACATCTACACCTTCCACGACCTGATCCCCTTGCGCCTGCCCCATGCGACCATGGACGACAAGGAGGTGTTCATGGCCCAGTGTCAGGAAGTGGTGAAACGTGCCGATCACATCGCCGTCGTGTCGGAAACGACCAAGCAGGACCTGATCCGTATCCTGAACGTGCCCGAGGAACGCATCACCAATACGTATCAGGCCGTTGATCTGCCAAAGTCTCTGACCGAACGCCCTCAAGAGGATGTCGAAACCGAACTGGAAGGCATTTTCGGTTTAGGTTGGAAAAACTACTTCCTGCATTTCGGAGCTATCGAGCCCAAGAAAAATCTGGGGCGCGTCGTCGAGGCCTATCTGGCTTCCGGCTCACAGACGCCACTGGTCCTGATTGGCGGAAATGGCTGGCTGGAAGCGGGCGAAGTGGCTCTACTCAATCAGGTTAAGCGCGATGGTGGTCCCAGTGCCGACCGCATTCGCCAATATGAATACATGCCCTTCAGCCTGCTGGTCAGCCTGATCCGGGGTGCCAAGGCCACCTTGTTCCCCTCGCTTTATGAGGGCTTCGGCCTGCCGGTGCTTGAATCGATGGCACTGGGCACAGCCGTATTGACCTCGACAGGCGGTTCCTTGCCAGAGGTTGCGGGCGATGCTGCCATCATGGTCGATCCTTATGATGTGCGCGCCATGACGGTAGGCATCAGAACACTGGATGCGGATGATGCGCTGCGTGATGATCTACAAGCCCGAGGCCTGATCCAGTCAGGACGCTTCAGTGTCGAGGCCTATCAACAGGCTCTGGCCGCCATGTATGCAAAGCTGGGCTTTGCAGCCACCTGATCCGTCCATGACCACTGGCCCTGCCCCCTCCAAACGTGCGCTTCTCTTTCGCCTTCCGGGCGACGAATCTGCCCGGAATGCTGAAAAACTTGCCCGCACCGGCGAGCAGGCAGGGCTATGCGTCACCATGGTTCCCTACTGGCCGGATGGTCAGGCCGCATGGCACACCGAGACAACCCTTCTCGATGCCGATATCGGCTCGGCACCTCGCGTCTCGGAGTTTGCCCTCCAGCGTCAATACGGCCTGACGCTGGATTTGCTGGAGCTTCTGGCACACAGCTTTGCCACCGAGGCGGCGACACCCGACTTGCTGCTTCCGGAAAGCATATGGCACCAGCACCTGCGTGGCATCGCTGTCCGGCTGATCGAGATGTTCGAGCGCGAACGTCCCGATGTGATTTTCATTGCCCACGGGGCCGAAATCATTTCGCGCCTCATCACCGAGGTCGCCGCATTCAGAGGCATTCCAGCCCTATTTTGGGAAAGCGGTTTTTTCCCCGACCACCTTTATGTGGATGCACAGGCCCCGCATTTTTTCAGAGGTCTGTGCGCCAGCGATACCCAGCCAGTCTCCACTGAAATTACCCCTGATACACACGCCTTCATCCATAACTGGCGACAGGCCAGACAAAGCAAATATCTTCAGGATAGCGCACACGATGCTGCGCTGCTGGAATGGAAGGCCCGCGACAGCCGCCCGGTTCTGTTTGTAGCCGGTCAGGTCCCTAGCGATGCCAATGCCGTTGTCGGCCTTGGCGAGCATAGCTCTCTGCAAGCGCTTTACGCCGCTACGATTGCCAAGCTGTCCTTGGACTGGCGCATCCTGTTCAAGCCGCACCCCAAGGCCGCCCCTGACGCCATTACCCTGCCGCGCACGATCGGCGATGACCTGCTGGTCGCAGACATCGACATCCATACCGCGATAGAAAATAGCGACGCCGTCCTTGTCCATAGCTCCAATGCCGGTCTGGAAGCCGCCTTGAGGGGTAAGCCGGTGATCATGACCGGCCAGCCCATCTATAGCGGATACGGACTAACCTGTGGCCTTGGCGCTGGCGACAATCCCTTCAGTTCCGTCAACCTGAACCCACCGCCCCCCGAGACTGTCGCTGTCGTGGTGCAGCACCTTCTGCATCACAGTCTGATCGCCGATGGTAACCACCAGCAGTTGCGCGACCGTCTACAGATCGCCCAGCCACCTGCGAGCCAACAGAGCCTGACCCCCTATTATTCGCAAAAGGTTCAGGATCTGGTTCTGGTAGCCCGTGCCCTACATGCACAGCTTCATCACACGCCAAAACTTGATCAGGCCTTGAGCCTGCTAAGCAGCTTCGAGCGTTCTACACTCTTCGAGCACACACCGGACACGGCGCTCTTCGCCCACCCGTACGGCGGGCCATGCGCCCCGCCATCAGTTCTAGCCGCCCATCCCGTTCGAGGAAATAAACAGGACGGGCTCACGACCCTGAGCATTCGGCTAGAAGAGTGCGCCTTCCCGCAGGCCTTTCTCGATCATGCCCTGAAGCAATATTGCGCACCGGTCCGGATTGGTTGCCGCCTGGATGTTTCAGCCGATCCCGCCAGTGCCCAGCGTTTTTCGTCAGATGATATTGCCTATATCTGCGCCGAGCTGCGCGGGCCGTACATATTGGTCGAGAACGATCCCGAGAATACAGACTATCGACTTGTAACCCTGTGTGTCTCACCGCAAGGCATGCAAGTGCCGACAATCGACGCTACCGATTATATCGACTGGCACCTACCGCCTGAGGCCTTCAGCTATCCCGCCACAGTTCCAGCACCGAGCACGGGCCACGTCCCCCTGGATGGTGCATACCCCCACCTTCTATATGGCCCCTACCTGCCCCTCCCCAGCGGCCAGTGGGAGGTATCTTGGATACTGCCTTCTGCGTCCTGGTACGACTTTGCCAAGAGCATGCTGGCGTGGCCCCGCTGGAAACGTCTGAAGATGGAAATCATCGAACATAGGCTGGATCAGGCAACCAAGGTATCATCGACACCTTTCTTTAAATTCCGGACGAGATTGGCTCCTAAACAGCAGGCCAACTACGAGTTCAGAACAAAATGGCCCATGGCACCGACTGCCACTTCGTCTCCTAGACCCATTTTTTTAGGTATCTGGATAAAGCATCTAAAATAACCAATATGGCAATGCAGTCATATTGGATTGGTTTACGCTCGCTTCACCGAGCGCGGCCAATTTAACTTGACAGGATCAAGCTTTACTGGCGCGTAACTTGCACGCCAAGAAACTCAAACTCACCGCCAAGAGAACTTTGATTCAAAATTATACGAAGTTCCGTTTTTTCGGTTTCGTTCGTTTCAAATTCAATATCGAATTCAAATATTCCGGGCTTACCCGCTCGAAATTCATGTCGGCTATAGTTAGATTTTTGACCAAACTCGATCGCAAATTGATGGCGGCAAGCCCACTCATCCATACTAAACCTAGCCTTCGCCACCCATCGTCCAGGCGGTAGCTCCTGATAAGGCCCCCACACCAAGCAGCGGGCACGCCCGACTATATCCATTTTATTGATACGTTCGCGTTGAACAAGTCCGCGATCATTATATCGGAAACGCTCAACACCCCAATTTTGAGCGTCGATAACTGTGCCTGAGTGCGCGTTCATGTCTAAATCGCTTTCAGCCAGCTATAGACGTCGAGCGCTTCTTCCACGTCGTCGAATATTCTTGACTGCCCGCTTTCGATAAGTAGGGCACGGTCGCAAATATCCAGAACAAGCTTGGTGTTGTGTGAAGCAATCATAAAAGCGCGGTCTGCACGTTTTTCAAAAAGTTCCTGATTACATTTCTTTTGAAAACGGGCATCACCGACGGCCACAAGCTCGTCGATCAGATAACAATCGAATTCGATCGCAAGCGACAAACCGAATGCCAAGCGCGCCCTCATACCCGAGGAGTAATGCTTGGCCGGTTCTTCTAGCGCCTTGCCCAATTCGGCAAACGCATCGACGCGCTCCAAGGTCTCGCGATAGTCTTTCTGGTGCAGGCGCGCCAGAAAGCGAATATTGTCGAGGCCGGACAAGCTTCCCTGAAACCCACCCGAAAAGCCAATGGGCCAGGACGAGCTCATCCGCCAGTCAATCGTGCCGCTGGTCACCGGCAACACGCCACCCAGCATCTTGATGAGCGTTGACTTTCCCTGACCATTACGGCCCAGGATTGCCATCCGCTCTCCACGTTCGAGATCGAAACTCAGCCCCGAAAAAACAGTACGGTTTGCGTGTTTATAGGCCTTGGACACATTGCGTACACGCAAACCTGCCGGTGGAGCCAAGCCATCTTGCGTCACTCTTGGCGATGCTCCCGCAAGCCCGCCCATAGCAAGCGTCCCAGCACATAGATGATGAAGCTGCTCAGGAAGACGATCAGAATAGAACGCAGACGATGCGGTTGGGTCGACTTATCAGACAGGTTCGGTTCCACGATCCTGTCCAGATACAGCTTCTGGCGTCGTGCGGATTGCTGGGCCGTAATCAAGCCCGCCGAAGCTTCGGTAAGAGCGCGGTCTGCCAATTCACGTTGCAGGACAAGTCCTTCATAGGCGGAGAGCTTGGGGACCAGAGATTCTGCCTCGCCTACCAGCTCGGCCCGAGCCTCGGCGATTTGGCCCTCATAGGCCGACAGTCGCCCGGCCAGAATAGGGATTTGCGGACTTTGGGGAGCCGAACGACGCAGTTCGGACAGTTCTGCCCTGATACCTGCTGCCGTCGCCAACAGGCCCGAGATCAACTGCGTCGATTCAGCAGCCGTCATCTGCGGATCTACAAAGCGCTCACGATTACGAAACTCCGTCAGTTGCGCCTGAACCAAGCTACGTTTGGCTGTCGCATCCTGAACGGCCTGTTCCGCATCGACGACCGCATCTTTCGCAGCCCGTTCGTTCAGGCGGTTTACCAGTTGCTCGCCTGCGGCAAGCAAGGCCAGATTGAGGTTGCGTGCGTCCTGCGGGGTGAATGCCTGCACGGAAAGCTTGGTAATGCCGCTGGTGCCATTATAGGTCACCTTCACATAACGCTTTAGCGTCTTGTAACGACCTTCATCTGTCTCGCCTGAAAAAATGCCCGGGTGCCGCGAGAATATGTCTGCACCATTGCGGGTAAACACCTCGTCAAGGTTGAACTCTTGATGGAGTTGCTTGGCAGCATCGCGCGACGTGACAAAGTCCTGCACGGCAAAAGATTCAGAAGTGCCTGCCGACAAACCAACATTCTGCAGAACCAAGCCGAGATTATTGGGTCGCGACGCATCCGTTTTGCGCACCGTAAAATGGGCCTCGGACACATAGCGCGGTGAGGCTATTACGCCCCAATACAGGCATGCCAACACCGTTGGAACACCCACAACCAAGGCCAGTCCCACAGGGATACGCTTGCTCAACCGTGCAAGGTTCGACTTGGGAGGCTGCACCTTGCCGGGCAAGCCTCCAACATAACGAAGCTGATCAGTCATAAAGCCCAACTTATCCCAAATTTTCTAGTCCACATCGAGATAACCCTCGGCATTACGGAGCAGAAGCAGTCCCGCCAGTAAAAGCACAAGTGCAGACCCTATGGCATAACCAACGTTAAAATGAGTCGTCACTATATCACCGAAAATACCGGCCCTTACCATTTCCACCGCATTGGGAAACGGCACCAGCAAGTATTTTTCACGCGCAGCTTCCGGCAACCAGTCGATCATGAAAAACACGCCGGATAGGGGGATCATGGCGTAACTGACCAAGGGAACGAGACGTTCCATAACATCAGAACGCATCGCAAGGCCTGAAAGTATGTAGCCCGTCCCCGTGGCCATCAGCCACATCAGGAACCAGCCCCCATACAGGTACAGCCAATCACTGGGCGCTCCCACCTGATGAAGCACCACCAAGGCCACATACACAACGATAAAGGCCAGTGTCGTACCGGCTAGTTCCAGTACCGAACGAGACACGAAGAAATGCATCGGACTGATCGCCCGATGGTACAGCAAGCCAATATTTGAATTAACTGCGCTAATGCTGAAGCTGATGCTGTGCCTCAACAAGATGAGACACATATAGCCACTCATTACGAATGGCGCGACAGCCACATCTGACTGTCCACGATGCCGGATAAAAACCCACATCAGTATCACGCCGACGCAAAAAAGCAGGGGCTCGCCGATCAACCACAAAAAGCCACCGCCACGACGTCCGTAGCGAGTGGCCATTTCGCGCATCATGAGCGCACCGATGATCTGGGATTGCCTGGATAGGAATGCGCGGATCATCAGGAATCCAAGAGTTTCGCCCGCAGTTGCGAACATATGGTGCCAAGGAAGGTAATTTCCTCGGCACCATAACTACGGCGAACCGAAACGCAACGTCCAGTTACAGGTTCAGCAGTGCCGGATCACCGCCTTGGGCGGCGATGTTGATGCTGATGGCCTTTTCGGAGGCGTAGCGGATCAGGCTGTTGGGGCCGCCGGCCTTGGGGCCGGTGCCCGACAGGCCTTCGCCGCCGAACGGCTGGACGCCGACGACTGCGCCGATGATCGAGCGGTTCACATAGACATTGCCCGCCGGAACCAGTGCCATCACTTCTTCAGCGAAGGCGTCGATACGGCTGTGTACGCCCAGCGTCAGGCCAAAGCCGCGCGCCGCCAGTGCCGATGCCGTTTCCTTCAGCTTCTTCGCGTCATAGCGATAGACGTGCAGGATCGGGCCGAACACTTCGCGCTCCAAGAAGTCCGGCGTCGGGATTTCGGCGATGACCGGCGCGAACAGGTCACCCTTGGCGGCATCCGCCGGCAGGGTGCCGCGTGCGATGATCTTGGCTTCTTTTTCCAGACGCGCGACGTGCTTTTCGAGGTTCTCGCGGCTTTCGGCATCGATCACCGGACCGATATCGGTCTTGGGATCAGACGGATCAGCGATGACCTGAACGGCCAGAGCGCCCTTCAGACCCTCGATGAGAGCATCGGCGGCTTCATGCGGCACATAGAGGATGCGCAGGGCCGAGCAACGCTGACCAGCCGAGCCGAAGGCCGACAGGATCACGTCGTCGATGATCTGTTCTTTCAGGGCCGTCGTATCCACGAACATGCCGTTCAGGCCGCCGGTTTCGGCGATGAACGGGATGATCGGGCCTTGGCGGTTAGCCAGACCACGGTTGATGGCGTTGGCGGTGTCGGTGCCGCCGGTGAAGGCCACACCGTCAATCATCGGGTGCGAGGTCAGAGCCACGCCCACTGTCTCGCCACGGCCCGGAACGAGGGCCAGCAGGTCAGGGTTCAGGCCAGCCTTGTAATACAGGCGCACCGCTTCGGCGGCGACCAGCGGGGTCTGCTCGGCAGGCTTGGCCACGACAGCATTACCCGCCGCCAGTGCCGCAGCGATCTGGCCGGTGAAGATGGCCAGCGGGAAGTTCCACGGGCTGATGGCAGCGAAGACGCCACGGCCATGCAGGACCAGTTGGTTCACTTCGCCCGTCGGGCCCTTCAGCGTCTCGCGACCGCCAAAGTCGCGCTCGGCCAGCATGGCGTAATAGCGCAGGAAATCGACGGCTTCGCGAACCTCGGCCACGCCGTCGTTCAGCGTCTTACCCGCTTCGCGCGACAGGATGGCGACCATGCGGTCCATGTCGGCTTCGAGCGTATCGGCCATGGCGCGCAGAACCGGCGCACGACCGGAACCCAGCAGCTTGTCCCACGCCACCTGTGCTTCGGCGGCTTTACGAACAGCCTGATCGACCTGTTCCGGCGTCGCGTCCGAGGTTTTGCCGACGACCTGAGCGCGGTCATACGGGTTGGTCACGTCCTGAGCATTTGTACCGCCCAGCAGTTTGCCACCGATGATCGGGCCCGCCGTCAGCGTCTCGGCATCCACAGCCTTAAGCGCCACAGCATGGGCGTCGCGGGCTTCAGCGGTCGAATAGTCGCGGCCAAGGGAGTTCTGGCGGTCACCGTAGATGTTCATGGGTACTGCAATCTTGGGATGGCGGTCGGGCTGGGCCTCGACGGCAGTGATAGGATCGGCGGCCACATCAGCGGCCGGTACGCGCTCGTCCAGCAGGGCGTGCACGAAGGAGGAGTTGGCACCGTTTTCAAGCAGACGGCGCACCAGATAGGGCAGCAGCTCTTCGTGGCCACCGACCGGTGCATAGGCGCGGACAATCAGCTTCTCGTCCGACCACAGGCTGTTGCCTGCTTCGTACAGAGCCTCGCCCATACCGTGCAGGCGCTGGTGCTCGATGGTGACGTTACGGTCACGCGCCATACGTCGAACAGCGGCCAGAGTGTGCGCATTGTGGGTCGCGAACTGGCAATAGATGTGAGGCGCAGCCTCGATCATCATGCGCGCGCAAACCAGATAATTCAGGTCGGTTGCGGGCTTGGTGGTGAACACCGGATAGTCGGTGCGGCCATTGACCTGCGCCAGCTTGATCTCGGTGTCCCAATAGGCACCCTTGACCAGACGCACCATCAGGCGACGGTTGGTGCGCTTGGACAGGTCGATCAGCGACTGGATCGTTTCGGTCGTGCGCTTCTGATAGGCTTGGACCGCAAGGCCAAGGCCCTTCCAGTTGCCCAGCGACGGCTCGGCGCACAGGCGCTCCAGCAGCTTCAGCGACAGCGCCAGACGGTCGGCCTCTTCGGCGTCGATCGTATAGTTGATGTCATATTTAGCGGCGATCTGCGCCAGACGCAGGATGCGCGGATAGAGCTCTTCCCAGACGCGGTCTTCCTGTACGGCCTGATAGCGCGGCGACAGGGCCGACAGCTTGACCGACACACCGTGACCGACCTCGGGGCCTTGGCCCGTTGCGGTCTTGCCGACAGCCTCGATGGCATCGGCATAGATTTTTTCGTAACGCTCGGCATCGGCGACCGTGCGGGCCCCTTCGCCCAGCATGTCGAAGCTGCACAGCCAGCCTTCTTTATCCGAACGCTTCAGGGCACCCTCGATCGTGCGGCCAACTACGAACTGCTCGCCCATGATCTTCACAGCCGTACCCACGGCCTGACGAATCACCGGCTCGCCCAGACGTCCGGCAATGCGCTTCAGATAGTTGGGCAGGTCGCGCTTGATCTCGTCTTCCGGCTCGACCAGCTTGCCCGCAATCATCAGGCCGAAGCTGGAGAAGTTGACCAGAGCGCTGTCCGACTGGCCCATATGGCTGGCCCAGTCGGCCGAGCCGATCTTCTCGGAGATCAGGCGGTCGCGCGTCATCGAATCCGGCGTCCGCAGCAGGGCTTCGGCCAGCGTCATCAGGGCCAGACCCTCTTGAGTGCCCAGCGAGAACTCCTGTAAGAAGCTTTCGACTACGCCCTGTTTCTTCTGGCTCTGGCGCGCATGCTCGACCAAGGCGGTCGCCTCGGCCAGAACCGTGGCGCGCTCGGCCGGACTCAGGTGAGGACGCGACAAAAGGTCAGCAACGGTTTCACGCTCATCGCGGAACTTGTTACGATCCAAGTCGTCCCAGTGGCGCAGTTCACTCGGCTTCATCGCCTATACTCCTATAATATCACTCTGATAATCAAGAGATGGGCGAATGTGTTGCGGCTAATGGCCATCAAGACCGAATTTTAAGGCCTTTAAACAACATTCTCCGAAGACATCAGGTCAAGAACATCAATCCTGCTCACCAAGATATCACAATGCGGGATTTCCATCATAGCGGATGCATCCACGGGCTCTACTTCGCCCTGCATCGTAATATACCAGAAACGGAAGCCTCTGTCGGTTAAAGATTTGACCAGTTCCGCAGGCTTCGAGCGGGACCGCATCTGGATCCGATCCCACTCCATACAAACGATAAGGCCTTCTGTCTCAAGCAGATTTGACGCACCCTCGAGGATCAGAGCCTCGGAGCCCTCAGCATCCATTCGCAGCAACCGGACCTTCGGCAAATCCAGATCGTCCAGTCGCACAGACTCGACCTCTATGACCTCTGCATCCTTCGAAAGCAGCCCGTTGCGTATAAACAGGTGTCCACCACCCGAGAAACGTCGCGACAGCATAAAACGCAGCATTCCGCCCGCATGACTGACAGCCTTCTGTTCGATACGCACACGCGATGCGTAACCGTTGAACAGAACCGAACGTCGCGCCAATTCGGCCAGACGCGGATTGGCCTCGAAAGACAGGATCGAGCCCGTCGCGCCAACCTTGTCGGCCATCGCCAGGGTGTAATAGCCGACATGGCCTCCCACCTCGACCACATGGTCTCCGGGTCGCAGCAACTGGCGTACAACCCGTAGAATCCAGGGTTCCCATTCGCCAAAAGCAATCAGGTGCGCGCAGACGCTTTCATCCATAGGGTCGACATGGATGAAGTGACCACTCTTCAACCGTAGCTGCGCAATGCCTTCGCCTAGATAATAATACTCACGGGGCATCTCGACGGGCTGCTGAGCCACAATATTTTTTGCCGAGTTTTTCTTGAAAAACCGCATGCACACTCCTGAAGTTAGGCCTCTACTAGCGACCGCAGCCGCTTATTTGAACCACAAACCAACAATGCGCCGAATATTTGTATACTAACCCGTGCGTGTTCTGATCTCTCCGTCGGACGGCATCCATCAATAGTCGGTGCTTTCGTCTCGCCTTCGTCACAGCAAGTCGCTACAACTGGTTGAATCTCCGAAACGGCTGGAAGGCCCAATCGACTTCATGCGTATCGTTCTGGTCACTGACGCCTGGGAACCTCAGGTCAATGGCGTCGTCCGCACCCTGACCCGTACCGTGGCTGAATGCCGCGCCATGGGCCATGAGGTCGAGGTGATTGAACCCAACCAGTTCAAAACTATCCCCTGCCCGACCTATCCGGAAATCCGCCTCGCCCTCGGGGCCGAAGAGGAAATCCGCGAGCGCCTGCGCGCGTTCGAGCCAGAGGCGGTGCATATCTCCACCGAAGGGCCGCTGGGCATTGCCACACGCCGCATCTGTATCGAGTGGAAACTGCCCTTCACCACCAGCTACCACACCAAGTTTCCCGAATATGTTTCGGCGCGTTTCCCGATCCCTGTTCAGGTCGGCTACGCCTATATGAAGTGGTTCCACAAGCCATCGGGACGCCTGATGGTGGCGACCCCGACCCTGCGTGACGAACTGACCGAGCATGGCTTCCGCAATGTCTCGCCGTGGACACGCGGTGTGGATACGGACATTTTCAATCCGGACCTTGCGCCCATTTTCGACGAACTGGGCGGCAAGGACTGGCCGCGCCCCTTCTTCCTGAATGTGGGCCGTGTTGCCGTCGAGAAAAACATCGAGACCTTCCTCGAACAGGACCTGCCCGGTACCAAGATCATCGTCGGTGATGGTCCGGCGCGCGCCGAGCTCGAGGAGAAATACCCCGAGGCCAAATTCCTCGGGGCCAAGTTCGGTGACGATCTGGCCCGCTGCTTTGCCGATGCCGATGTGTTTGTCTTCCCCAGCTGGACCGACACGTTCGGGCTGGTGATTCTGGAAGCCATGGCCACCGGCACGCCGGTCGCTGCCTTCCCCGCCCACGGCCCCATCGACATCATTCCAAACTCGGGCGCCGGCGTCATCAATGACGATCTGAGAACCGCCTGCCTCGAATGTCTGCAACTCGACCGCAAGGCCGTGCGTGCCTATGCCGAGAAGTTCAGCTGGCGCGCCTCGGCCGAGCAGTTCGTCGAGAACCTGCAACCCTATCCGGAACCCCAGCGCGGACGCTTCTGGCGCCGCCTGCGCCGCATAGCGCGCCTACGCCGCAAACAGGCCGCCTGACAACCTGACAAAACAAAACGCCCCGAAGTTCTCTTCGGGGCGTTTCTTTTTGGCTTAAAGGCGCTCGCTTAGTTCGGGCGCGCCATAACCGTTTGGCTGCTCGCCTTGGCACGCTCGGCGGCCAGTTCTTCGGCACCCAGCGGCACCAGACCACGGTCTTGCAGATAACCGCCACGACCGGCCGAACCGTCCGACATGAATTCCAGAACGAATTCCTGCAGGCCCGGAATGACGCCGATATGGGCCTTCTTCACATAGACATACAGGCTGCGGGCCAGCGGATAGGAGCCGTCGGCAATCGCTTCGATCGACGGCGCGACGCCATCAATCGTCTCGGCCTTCACGGTGTCCATGTTCTGCTCAAGGAACGAGAAGCCGAACACGCCCAGCGAACCCGGAGTACGGGTCAGGGTCTGGACGATAGCGTTGTCGTTCTCGCCCGAGTCGATCCACAGGGTGTCTTCACGCAGGGTGTGGGTCAGGGCCTCGAAGCGGGCCTTGTCACCTTTCAGAGCGGCCACAGCCGGTACCTTTTCGCCACCCGGTGCCATACCCAGCTCAAGGAAGGCATCGCGGGTGCCCGAGGTGGGCGGCGGGCCGTAAACCTGGATACGTTGCGCCGGAAGGTTCGGGTTCACCTGATTCCACGCCGTGTTCGGGTTGGCGACAAACTTGCCGTCCGCACCCGGAACTTCCTTGGCCAGACCCATATACAGGTCCTGCAGGCGCAGATCGAACGATGCGCCATTACGGGCCGTGGCCACGACGATACCGTCATAGCCGATCTTCAGCTCGATAATGTCGGTGACACCGTTCTGGACGCAACGGTCAAACTCGCTCTGCTTCATCTGGCGCGAAGCATTGGCGATGTCGGGGGTCGAAGGACCAATACCCGAACAGAAGGCCTGAATGCCGCCGCCGGTGCCCAGAGCTTCAACGCGGGGCTGTGCGCCACCGGCATTGTTGCGGCCGAAATTTTCGGCAACGCGGGTCACGAACGGGAAAACAGTAGAAGAACCGGCGGCCCAAACGCCCGTACGGGCTTTCTGGTTGCCGGCAGCTCCCGAAGAGGAGCCTTCGCCACAGGCGGCCAGAGCGGCAAAGGCCGCTACACAGACCGAAACTTTAAACAGGCGGGTCGGAAGGACAGTCATGGCCGGACCTCTCAAATCATCAATATGATGCGCATAGAGACGATTTGTGACGGTCCGGCCAGACCTTTTGTGACAGTCTGCGTAAACCTGACGCGGTTACAGCAGACGCTTGCGCATAGCTTGTGACAACATGTCGATCAGCGTCACCGCAACCACGACAATGATCACGATGGCCGAGACGGAGCTGTAGTCAAAGCCGTTCATACGGTCGAACAGCACCTGACCGATACCGCCCGCACCAATCAGACCCAGCACGGTGGCCGAGCGGCTGTTGGATTCAAAGCGGTAGAGGGCAAACGAGGTCCACAGCGGCGCAACCTGCGGGATCACGCCCCACATGATTTCATGCAGCTTCGGAGCGCCGGTGGCGCGAACGCCTTCGACCGGACCCTTGTCGATGGATTCAACCGCTTCCGAGAACAGCTTGGCCAGAACACCGGCCGTGTTCAGCGCAATCGCCAGAACACCGGCCAGAGGACCAAGGCCCACAGCAACGACGAACAGCAGGCCCATAACCAGATCGGGGATCGAGCGCAGGGCGTTCATCAACCAGCGCACGGGCGTTACCACCCATACAGGCGCAATATTGCGGGCCGCCGCCAAACCCATCGGCACGCCGAGGAAGATGGCAAGGAAGGTGCCCCAGAGCGCGATCTGGATCGTTTCCCACATCTTGGAAACATAGAGCTGCCAGTCATCCCAATTCGGGCGCAGCAGATCGGCTGCGAAGCCCTTCATGTTCTCGGCATTGGTGAACAGGCGCGAGACGTTCTTCAGATCGACAGCGTCGATGCTGATGAGCAGCAGAACCGCCACACCACCCCAGATCATGGCGTCGAGAGCCCAGGCCCCCAACGATTTGACGGGGGGTTTGGGGACAGCGGTCACACTGGCAGGCGAAGTTACAGGTGCGGTCAAGGTTGAACCTCGCGCAGGGCACGCAGGCGGTTCAGTTCCGCCTCGGCACGTTCAGCCGCAGCCTTGTCGCCCTTCTTCTTGGCGTCGGCCAGATTCTGGTCCGCAATCATTTCACGGATCGGATTCAGATAGCTTTCGTCGGCCGGATTGAAGCCCGAATAGTTCAGGGCCAGCAGGATCTGACGCTGACGATCGCCTTCCGGACCTTCACCGCGACCATAGGTCAGGAAGAAGGTGCGGATCTTTTCCTTCACAGCCGGATCAAGGTCGTTACGCACAACGATACCGGCTTCCGGCATCGGCGGCGAACGCCAGATTTCTTCAAGCTGTGCCGCGATGGCTGGATTTTGGCGCTTTACGGTGATGGCATTGATGGTATTCGAGGTCGCAACCTGCACCAGACCATTAGCCACCGCGAACGAGTTCGCCTGATGGTTGGCCGCACGCACGGTCTTGAAGCACTGCTCGGGGCTGACGCCCGCCGGATTGAACAGGAAGGTCAGCGGAGCCAGCGTGCCCGAGGTCGACAGGGCATCACCGATACCGAAATCGTACTTCTTGCCACAGGCCATCACGTCTTCAAGCGTAATACCCGAACCCTTTTTGACGATCAGGGTCGACTGGTAGCTGTCCAGACCGTTCGGATCGACGATACGGGCCACAACCTCGCCATTGGCGCGCTCGATGGCTTCAATGGCCGTCTTGGCCGGGAACCAGGCTGCCTGGATCTGGTTGCCGCGCATGGCTTCGACCAGAACCGTATAGTTCGAGGCAAAGTACGGCTTGACCGGCACGCCGATCGACTTGGACATATCGTCCAGCAGTGGCTGCCATAGCGGGCCCGAGGACGATTGACCCTCGGCCGGTAGAATGGCGAACTTCACTTCTTGCGCGCTGCCGGATGCGGGCTTGTCGCCCGAACCACAGGCGGCAACACCCAGTGCCAGAACGGCACCGGCAACAGCCGCCAGCGCACGACGCGACAGATTGAATTGGGTCATGCCTTGGCCTCCCAGAACGCGTCCTCGTATTCGGGACCGTAGATTTCGATCAGGCGTTGCGTATCCAGACCGGTCGCCGGTCCGTCATAGACAATCTTGCCCTTTTGCAGGGCGATGACGCGGTCACAATAACGGATCGCATAATCAACCTGGTGCAGGGTAACAATGACACCCAGACCGTCGCGCTTGTTCAGCTCGACCAGCAGTTCCATCACCTTGCGGGCGGAAACCGGATCAAGCGAGGCGACAGGCTCGTCGGCCAGAATGGCCTGCGCGCCTTGTACCAGTGCACGGGCGATAGCGCCGCGTTGCTGCTGGCCACCCGACAGGGTGTTGGCACGCTGGGGAGCATATTCGGACACGCCGACGCGATGCAGGGCCGCCATGGCCATCTCGCGGTCGGCCTTGGGCCAGAGCCCGAAGAAGCCGCGCCACGCAGGCAGACGACCCAGCGCACCCAGCATGACATTGGAAAACAGGCTGAGACGTCCCACCAGATTGAACTGCTGGAAGATCATGCCCAGACGACCACGCGCACGGCGCACAGCACCGGTCACACGCCCGTTCTGCTGAACGACGTCGCCAAATACGGTGATTGTCCCGCCGGGATCAATCGGATGAAGACCAGTGATCGAGCGCAGCAAGGTAGACTTGCCCGAACCCGAGGGACCAATCAGGGCGACCATTTCACCGGCGCCGACCTCGACGGACACGCCGTCGAGAGCCTTTCTGGCCCCGTAGGTCTTCGAGACGCCGCGTACCGACGCGACGGCGATGTTTGAAGAACTCATGAACCCGTGGGTGAGGTTAAGATAAAGGGGCGCCGCATGACGCGAGAACGGCGCAAGGGCAAGTCTTAATGACACGCATGCGGCGATTTCGTCCAGTGCGCGTTGTTTCAGACAACGGTATAGTGCGTATAAATACGTACTTTGAGGCTTTATAACGACGCTCGGCTTGCCTTAAAATTACCTCTTTACAACGCGGCGTAATAACCCCATATCGCGACTTCCGGCGGACCCCGTAAGGTCCTCTTGCGCCGCTAACGCCGGTCTGGGTTTAACAATTAACAGGGGGTTACGTGAATTGCGCACGTACCAACTTCCCCTGGACCTGGTCCGTGAGCGGTCCCCCGAGCGTCCTGTCGCACTTGTGCGTCCGGCCTCGGTTGCCGTAGCAGCGCGCTGGTTCCAGAATAATCTCAAGGCCGACGTCTTCTATGCCGTGAAGGCGAACCCTTCTGCGTGGATCATCGAGACCCTCGTCAATTCGGGCGTCAACGCCTTTGACGTGGCCTCGATTGCCGAGATCGCGCTGGTGCGCTCGATCAGCGCCGATGCCCGTCTGGCCTTCATGCATCCGGTCAAGAGTCGTGCCGCCATCAAGTCTGCCTATTTTGACTATAATGTGCGCACCTTCGTGCTCGACAGCCACGATGAACTGCAAAAGATCATCGAGTCGACGGACAATGCAGCCGATCTGAACCTGATCGTGCGCATGGGTGTGTCGGCGGATGGCGCAGCCTATTCGCTGTCCGGCAAGTTCGGCATCACGCCCGATCAGGCCCCTGCCCTGCTGCTGGCCGCCCGCCAGGCGGTTCAGCACGGCCAGATGGGCGTCAGCTTCCACGTCGGTTCGCAATGCATGCGCCCGTCGGCCTATGAGGCGGCGATGACCCAGGTCGGTCGCGCCATCAAGAAGGCCGGCGTGTTCGTCGATATCGTGGATGTCGGCGGCGGCTTCCCGTCGGTCTATCCGGGCATGGTCCCGCCGGACCTTCAGGAATATGCCGACGCGATCCATCGCGGCTTTGAAGACATGCCTGTCTCGGAAACCACGGAACTGTGGTGCGAGCCGGGTCGTGCGCTGGTGGCCGAAGGTTCGTCCGTCCTGTGCCGTGTCGATCTGCGTAAAGGCGATGCCCTGTATCTGAACGACGGCTCATATGGCTCGCTGTTCGATGCCACGCACTCGCGCTGGCCTTTCCCGACCAAGCTGGTCCGTGACGGTGAATCCTCGTCGGAAATGAAGCCGTTCCGCTTCTATGGCCCGACCTGCGACAGCATCGACCACATGCCCGGCCCGTTTTACCTGCCGGCCGATATCCGTGAAGGCGACTTCATCGAGATCGGCATGATGGGTGCCTATGGCGTGGCCATGTCCACCGGCTTCAACGGCTATGGCGATCACGAGGTCGCTGTTGTCGAAGATGCGCCGATGGCTTCGCTCTACGGTCTGGCCCCGCGTTCGATCCCGACGGTCCGCACGACCGCCGAGGAAAACTCGCGCAAGATCGTTCGTCTGTCGCGCCCCAAGGGCAAGGCTGGCCAACGCAAGCGCCGGAAATAATCACCAGATACGGACCGGTTCCTTCGTGGACCGGTCCAAAAACGTCATATGGCGCCAAAAGCGTCATAGGGCGTTTGTATAAATAGCGGCCCGTCGCTCCGTCCGGGTCGCTGTTTCGTTTAAGACGGGCGCTCAAATCTTTAGGGAAACCGCTGAAATGACCGCTCAGTCGAACATGAAAGCACAACTGCTCAACAACACTGTCGAGCACGTCGATATCTCGTCCTATGACGCCCGTCCGATCATCGACTCGATGCGCAAGATGTCGTTCTCGTCGCGCGACACCGCCCGCGCCGCCGACATCTTCAACATGGCACTGGAAGACAAAGAGTGCTCGCCGTGGCTGATCCTGGCCGGTTCGACCTCGGCTGGCGGCTGCATGCACGTCTATCGCGACATGCTCCAGTGCAACATGATCGACGCCGTGGTCGCCACCGGTGCCTCGATCGTGGACATGGATTTCTTCGAAGCCCTTGGCTACAAGCACTACCAAGCTGACAGCCAGGTGGACGACAACGTCCTGCGCGAAAACTACATCGACCGTATCTACGATACCTATATCGATGAAGAAGAGCTGCAAAACTGCGACCACACCATTCTCGAGATCGCCAACAGCCTCGAGCCGCGCCCGTACTCGTCGCGCGAATTCATCTGGGAAATGGGCAAGTGGCTGTCGGAAGGCAATGCCAAGAAGCCTGGCTCTCTGATCCAGACCGCCTATGAGAAGGGCGTGCCGATCTTCTGCCCGGCCTTCGTCGACTCGTCGGCTGGCTTCGGTCTGGTCAAGCACCAGAAAGAACGCGCCGCTGCCGGTCAGCCTTACATGTGCATCGACGCGGTTGCCGACTTCCGCGAACTGACCGACATCAAGATCGCTGCTGGCACCACCGGCCTGTTCATGGTTGGCGGCGGCGTTCCGAAGAACTTCGCTCAAGACACCGTGGTCTGCGCCGAAATCCTCGGTGTTGATGCCGAAATGCACAAATACGCCATCCAGATCACTGTCGCCGACGTCCGCGACGGTGCCTGCTCGTCCTCGACCCTCAAGGAAGCCGCTTCGTGGGGCAAGGTTTCGACCACCTACGAACAAATGGTCTATGCCGAAGCCACCACCGTCGTGCCGCTGATCGGTTCGGACGCCTATCACCGTGGTGCTTGGAAGACGCGCGAAGCCCGTAACTTCGCCAAGCTGTTCGGCAAGTAAGCCGAAAGCACGCGTTTTACGCTTCCAAATAAAGAAAACCCCGATGGATTATCCGTCGGGGTTTTTCTTTGCCTGCATAATGTTTGAAGCGCGTTGGTGACGCTTTTTCACAATGCCCGATCTGTTGCTTACGGATCATTCCAGACAAAACTGCCCGTCACATCAGGGGGCGGTGTGCCCGTAATATTACCCATGAAAACAATGAGACACGAATACCATAATGGTGCCTTGCTGCGGTCGCTCCAATGGTTCAGTTATGGGTTTAATCCATGGTTTAGGATCTAGTCGGCATATGAAGGTCTACGCAAAAACGATTGCTGTCATGGTACTGGCCAGCAGCCTTGCCGCCTGTGGTGACACCGGTAGCAATGCGCCGATCACCGATGCGCAAGCGACCCCTGTCGACGCTGCGCCGAAGACTCCGGTCGCTACCGCCGAAAGCGCCGACCTGCAACCTCTGGCCGCCAATGCGCCAGCCTTTGCCAGCCTCTATCCGGGCGCAACCCTGCTGCAGCCGCCGGTCACAGCCGATGGCCCCGATGGTCCCGGCGGAATTGCCGAGTTCACCACCCCGGCCACGCCCGAACAGGTCATCGAACATTATCGTACCCTGGCCGATACCAACGGCCTTGATCCCGTCATGGCGATGAATCAGGGCAATGCCCGCGCCTTTGCCGCGCTTGATGCCAAGGGGGCCGAGGTTCAGGTCATTGCCTCGCCCGGCGACCAGAACCTGACATCGGTACATCTGACCTGGAAATCGGGTCACTAGAGGATCAAAGGCCATGAAGGCAGGTTTCGTTTTTGGCACCTGTGTGGCCAGTCTCTCCGCCTTGTTAAGCGGATGCGTCGGCACCCCGGCCGCATTCGAACCCAAGGCCGTTGCCGCCGATCCCGCCCATCACGGCTATCTGTCCCGCAGTGACCTGCAATTGCTGGCCGATGTCGTACCGCCGCCTCCCGCTGCGGGCAGCGAGGCCGAAGCCGCTGACCGCGCCTTGTCGGCCACCTATCGCGTGCTTGAAAATACCGACCGCTGGCTGATGGCCACCAGCCATGCCGAGGTCCGTTCGCCATTCGCGCTTCAGCATTTTGATTGCACCTTGGGTGTTCGCTTCGATCCGGCCCAGAATACCACCCCCGCCACGGCGCGCCTGATGCAGCGCCTGTTCGAGGATGCCGAGGCCACATCCACCCTCGTCAAACTTCGTGCCCATCGCGCCCGCCCTGTCGGCGATGATCCGGCCCGCGAGGCGTGCCAGCGCGTCTCCCGCGCAGGCCGCGCCTCTGCCTCCTATCCGTCGGGTAGCGCCACCGTGGCCGCGGCCTATGGCGAGGCCATGGCCGCCATCGCCCCAGAACATGCACAGGCCGCCCGCGAGACAGGTCACCAGATCGCCCTCAGCCGCGTTGTCTGCGCCATGCACTATCCGCTGGACGCCCAGACCGGCGAAGGCTTGGGCAAGGCCGTCTTTGACCGCGCCGCCGATGCCGCAGAGTTTCAGGCCGACCTCGCCTTGGCCCGTCAGGAATATGCCGCCCTAAAGGCCAGCGGCAAGACCAATCCCGGCTGTGCCGCCGAACGGTCTGCCCTGTCCCAGAACCTGTGATTACAGCCCTGATACTGGCGGCCAGCCTGTCTGGCGCTGTATCTGCCGCACCTTCATGCAGCCCCGAACAGGTCGCCGCCCTCACAGCCCTCTCCGACACGCCCTATCGCCTGACCTGTAGCGCCCGTTTGGCACCGGATCAGCCCATCCGTCGCCATCTTGTGCTGGAAGGCCCGCAATCTTCGAATGTGACGCTGGATTGTAATGGTGGCTCAATTGGCCGCCCCGATACGACGGTCAGTGCCTCGGCCCCCACGGTGATGATCCGCTCGGAAAAGTCCGCAGGCGGACAATGGCTACCGACGTCCGGTATCACCGTGCGCAACTGCCATGTCTTTGGTGCTGTGCGGGTGTGGGGCATGGGCGCAGACGGCAGTTATGACGACCTACGCCTCTCCTCGCGCCAAGCAGGCCACACAGAGCACCTGCAAGCGGTCGCACCACGCCATATCCGGTTGGAGCAGGTACGCATCACGGCACGCGGCACTATTCCGCTCTATGTCGGGCCGGGGGTCACGCGCCTTACGTTAGAGGACGCCACGCTGGATGGCACCACAACAGCCACCGCCGTTTATCTGGATGCCGAGAGCGCGGACAATACCCTCCGCAATAACCGCATCCTGACCCGCACGGGCCGCGAGATGATCGCTATCGACGGATCAGCCCGCAACACGATCAGCGGCAATCGCTTTGATCTGCATGGCCAGCCGGGCATCTATCTGTATCGCAACTGCGGCGAACGCGGCGTGATCCGCCACCAGACCCCCTCGGACAACATCATCGAGAACAACAGCTTTACCGGTACCGCGTGGCTGCGTCCGCGTCTGGTGGTCGAGAATGCCCGTAATGGCCGCCGTTCCTATTGTGGCGCAGATAGCGGCTATCCGTTCGGCAGCAGCATTGATGACCGCGACAACGCCACCGGCAACACTGTGCGCAATAATCGCAGACCATAAAAAAGGCGGGGCATGTGACCCCGCCTTTTCATTTTAAACGCGCTTGGTGCCCGTCAGCGGACCATAAAGGTCCGTGCGGCGGTCGCGGAAGAAGCCCCACGCCGCGCGGTGGCGATCAAGGAAGTCGAGGTCGAAGGTCGCAACCAGCACACCCTCTTCATCACGCCCGAAGCTTTCAACCAGATCACCGCGATGGTTGGCGATGAAGCTGTGGCCATAGAAGGTCTGGCCGGCTTCAGTCACCTGTTCGTGGCCGATGCGGTTGGCACCGACGACCGGCACCACATTGGATACCGCATGGCCCTGCATGGCGCGCTGCCACGGAGCAGCGGTGTCGAGGCTGTCATCATGCGGCTCGGTGCCGATGGCGGTCGGGTACATCAGCACCTCTGCGCCTTGCAGCATCATGGCGCGGGCGGTCTCGGGGTACCACTGGTCCCAGCAGATACCGACGCCGACCTTGCCGAAGCGCGTGTTCCAGACCTTGAAGCCGGTATCGCCCGGACGGAAATAATACTTCTCCTGATAGCCCGGACCATCAGGGATGTGGCTCTTGCGATAGACGCCCATGGCCTCGCCATCGGCATCCAGCATGACTAGCGAGTTATAATATTGCGGGCCTTCACGCTCGAAGATCGAGACGGGGATGGCCACGCCCAGTTCCTTGGCGATCGGCATCAACTGGGTCACGCACGGGTGCTTGTCCCACTCATAGGCATGCTCGAACCAGTGCTCTTCCTGCGAGACGCAGAAATACGGCCCCTGAAACAGCTCAGGCGGCAGGATGACCTGCGCACCCTTGGCGGCAGCTTCACGGATCAGGACAATGGTCTTGTCGATATTGTCCTGAATATCCATGCCGTAAGAGGTCTGGATACCGGCGACGGAAATCGTGCGGGACATTATGCAGGCTCCTGCTGGCTGATGCAGTGGAACGAGCCACCGCCGGTCAGAATGGCCATCGACGGCGACGGAATGATCTTGTGGTCCGGATAGACCGTGGCCAGTGCTTCGCAGGCCATGCGGGCCGCAATGTCATTGCCATAGGTCGGCACGACCACAGCCTTATTGGTGATGAGGAAATTCATGTGGCTGGCCGGAATAGGCTCGCCATCCTCGTCCGCAACCAGACCCGGCGACGGAATACGCAGCACCTTGATCGGACGGCCCGCCGCATCGGTCGAGGCCGACAGAATACGCGCGGTTTCGTCGTAAACGTCCGCATTCGGATCATCTTCGCCAAACGCGATCGGGCACGCCACGACACCCGGGGCAACAAAGCGGGCCAGATTATCGACGTGGCCATCTGTGTGGTCGTTCAACAGACCATCACCCAGCCAGATGACCTTCTTGGCCCCCAGTGCCTTGGCAAAGGCCGCCTCTGCGGCTTCTTCCGTCCAGCCCTGGTTGCGGTTGGTGTTCAGCACGCACTGGCGCGTGGTCAGAACCGTGCCCTCGCCATCGTGATCGACCGCGCCGCCTTCAAGGATGAAGTCATGGCGGGTAATGGCCACGCCCGACTGCTCGCCAATCTGGTCGGCGACCTCGTCGTCAAACGGCAGGTCATATTTGCCGCCCCAGCCATTAAAGGTGAAGGCATTGGCCGAGGCCGAACCCTGACCAAAGATCGGGCCGGTATCACGCAGCCAGATATCGCCAAAGCGACCGGCCACAATCTCTACGCCCGCGACATCGGCAAAACGCGCACGCGCAGGCTCCAGCGCCTCTTCGTTACCGGTCATCAGCTTGACCTTGACGCCACCGGCACCGGCCAGAGCCCGCACCAGAGCCTCGACCTCTTCCTGTGCCTGTTCGAGGTCTTCTTGCCAAAGCTCGGCATGGCTGGGCCAGCCAACCCACATGGCACGCTGCGGTGCCCATTCGGCAGGGATCAAGGTGGTGGTCATCGGGGCGTCCTCGAAAGGGCGTGGAAACAGAAAAACGAAGTGGCGAGATAGGACTTATAGCCTCTCACTTCAATGGATACGCCGTCATAGCCTCAAACAGAAAGGGCGGCCCGTTTCCGGACCGCCCTTCCTTTTTAGCAAACTGGCAGTTCGTCTTAGAACGAAGCGCGCAGGGTGATCATAGCTGTGCGCGGTGCGCCCAGCTGGTACGAGGCCGCACGATCGGTCTGGGTCGAGATATCAGCCAGATATTCTTCGTCGAACAGGTTGATCACGTTCAGCTGCAGGTAGGAGTTACCCTTGCCCAGAGCCTTCAGATTGTAACGGACGTCCAGATCGAAGGTCAGGTAGTCCGGAGCCACTTCGGTGTTGATGTCGTTGGCGAAACGCTCACCGACATACTTGCCTTGCAGGCCCAGATCGAAATCACCGATCGTGTAGGCCACGCGGCCACCGAACTGCCAATCCGGGGTTTCAACCAGTTGGTTGCCGGCGGTCGGGATGAACTGCGCTACACCATCTTTGATGCCATTCGGCAGGTCGTTCTTCACTTCACTGTCAGTGTAGGTGAACGAACCGGTCAGCGACAGGTTCTCGATCGGGGACCAACCGATTTGACCATCAATACCCTGCAGGGTCACGTCACCCACGTTGCGGGTCAGGTACATGTCAGCCGCTTCGTCATATGTACGAACGATACGGTTGGCGTAATCGGTCTTCCAAGCAGCAATCGAAGCGATCAGGGTGCCCGACTGGAAGCGGTAGCCGATGTCGTACGAGTTCGTGGTTTCCGGTTCCGGATTCACGTCAACAACGTCGTACAGGTCATCGGTACGCGGAGCCGAGAAGCCTTCAGCATACGAAGCATAGATCGACTGGCTGTCACCAAACTTCCAGGTCACACCCAGGTTTGGCAGCACGGCGTCATACTTCTTGTCGAACGAAACAGGCGCACGGTACTTGTTGTTGGCATTGCTGTTCATCGCCGACGACGGGAACTGCACAGTGCCGTCCGGGTTCACAACCGAAGGCGTTTCGGTGGTGCAGTAAGCGTTGAAGGTATCGCGCTGGTAGCAGTAGTTGTTCAGTTCGCGATCGAAGAACGGGGCGCGGACGCCAACGGTCAGGTCAACAGCGTTGTTGAAGAACGAACCGCGGTACTCGGCAGCGATCTGGTTCAGCATGGCGTACGACAGGCGGTCACGACGACGCAGGACAGTGCCGTCCGGCAGCTCGACCGGGCGACCGTTACGACCGGCGAACCAGTCTTCCGGGAAGCCGTTGGCGTCGATATAGCCCATTTGGCCGGTCTGGCGGTGACGACCCCAGTCAAAGGTGTAGGCACCACGCAGTTGGTGGTTCTCGCTCACGTTCCAGATCAGCGAGCTGGTCACGCCATAACGGTGGGTGTTGGTGATGTTCGGGCGGAACAGGGTTACCTTGGTGTTCGGGTCGATCTTGCCGTCACCGTTCAGATCTACACCGGCCGCCGACGAGTTACCGATCAGCTGCGGATCGGTTTCGCTGGTGGTGTGCGTACCGCCACCGTGTGCCAGAGTGTACTGGAACGAAGGGTCAACCGTCAGGGTCAGCTTGTCCGACAGGGTGAAACGCGATTGACCGCGGATGTTGCCGGTGTTCGACGGGTTCACAGCCGTGGCTTGCGAACGGACGGTATTGTAGTCGTTCTTGTCGTAAGCACCGCCCTTTTCAAAGTCGGCGAGACTAACGCGCGGCATGAACTGGTTGCGGTTTTCATTGTAGTGAGCGGTCAGCGAGACGAAGTCGCCATTGTCGCCCAGCGGCTGATAAATGCGGCCGTTCAGCTGCATCTTGTCCACGCCGCCTGCACCCACAAAGTGGTCGTACTTGGTCTTAGACGCAGCAAACCAGGCGCGGGTGCCCCACGGGCCGAACTCGCCGGTTTCAACCAAGCCGAATGCACGACGATAGCCGTATTCGCCCAGCGACGGCTGGAAGATCACGCCAAACTCTTCACTCGGACGACGGGTGACATAGTTCACGGTGCCACCGGTAGCCGATGCCGTCGGGGAGTCGACGTCGGTCGTGCCCAGGTTCACAGCAGCGCGCTGGATCAGTTCCGGGTCCATCTGCTGGTTCGAGTAGATGGCATAGTTCCCGGTATCGTTCATCGGGATGCCGTCTTGGGTCAGCGAAACACGTGCAGAATCGAAACCGCGGATGGTCAGGTCACCACCAGCCGAACCGTAAGCATCGTTGTTGGTGAAGTTCACACCCGGAAGAAGGTTGATCGAGTTCAGGATGGTTTGACCAGCAGCCTGCGTACCGATGTATTGCTCGGTGATGGTCGCACGCGACTTCGGGTTGTTCTCTGCAACAACACCTTCGATAGCGCGCGGACCGCGCGTACCGGTGACGACGACTTGTTCGACTTCAAAAGCTTCCGAGCCGGTCGATTGAGCCGAAGCGGTGGTGGCCATACCAAGCGCAATGGCGATAGCCGATGCGCCGAAGGTCAGGCTGCGAGCAAAATTGGACAACGGATATCCCCTTTGTCGTACCCCCGAGGTGAAAGGAGGGAGGTACTTGTTCATTTGATGAACGGGGATTTAGTCGCTGGAACATAAGTTTGGGCGACAAAAACATGACAGAAACATGACAGCGTCGCAGGGTGTCCTAGACGCCACAGCCTGTGGAAAGTCCGGATTTAAAAGGACAAATCAGCTATCTAGCCGCACAAAGCGTGCAGCAACTGCGCGGGCCGTTCGACGAATGACCCTCGGCTCATGAAAATTGCCGTTGATTTGTGCCTTGGCCAGCACATGCGCCCTGAAGCGTTTGAACAGTTCAGGGTCCGCGGGTTTCGGGTGTCTCCAGAAGTCATGCAGGGACTTCTGGTAGGTCAAACCTTCGAAATTAAAGAAAGCCTTGCCCAATACCTTTACCGGCGTGCCAAACCCCAGTGCAGACAAGGCTGCGCTCGAATTATTGACCACCATGCCCTGTGAGGCACGGCAAAGTTCGGCAAGATTTCCACCATCAATAAAGTCAACGCGACCGGACAGACCGCGTGAGACCGCCAGATTTTTTACGACAGCGCTGAAATCAACTAGCCCCGGGTCCAGCGGGTGGTTCTTGAACACAAGACGCGCCGATGCGGGCGCATGCTTGGCAAAGCTGTTCATTAACTCGACAATAAAGGCCGTGTTATCTGCATATTTGGAATAACGCAGAAGCTGGTTATCACCTTCACGCTGCAGGCATCCGATAAAGAAAGGCCCCTTTTCGCGTAAGGCCTCTGCATCCACCACCTGCTTGGAAGACCGCAAAGCCAAGCGGACATAGCGTTGCACATGGCTGACACACTGTAGCCAGGCCGGTACCGTATAGGGGTTGCGATAATTGGGGTAGAGCCAGCCCCCCAGCAACTGCACCATATGATACGCGCTGATATTGATGATGTGGTACGGCAGGATGCGACCGACACTATGGCTGACCGCCATTTCGGGAACCGGCTCTCCATAGCCTTCAGCCGATCGCGGTAAGGGACTGGAGGCATTGACGCCATTACGCTCCAGCGTAATCCAGTCCGGGCGAAAATAGCCGTTCTCCAACACCCACAAACGCGACGGAATGGATTTGGCCAATTCGGCTACGGCCTGATTATACGGTCCGCTTTCACCGAAAATGACCACATCCGTGTACTGGCCGGCGATGCCTGGAAACTGCTTCTGCCAGTCCGCAGACGAGCCACTGAACCGGACCCGACCTTTAAGCTCCCAATTGAAAGCATCACCCGCATTAAACACCATGCGGTGCACACTGTCGGCTCCCATAGCCAACAATGCTGTGTTCAGATGACGACCAAAAGGGCCGAACGGCAAGGTCACCAATAGAAAACGTCGCCCTTGCAACGCCTTCGCCTGCCCGTCGACAACAGTTGTATGTTCAGGTTCGTATGGGGCTAGCAACAGTCAAAGTCTCTCATAGGGAGGGCAAGGGTCGAACGGCAATCTCACACCGCGAATGCCCTCCAAAATCTTGGTACTCAGCTTCGCGCGTTACGCCAAACAGAAAGTAAATATTGAAGACTTAAGTCCATACAAAAGAACCGCAGAATGCTGGATGGGCACCCTGCGGTTCAATGTAAATGATCATCTTCGGTCAACTGTCGGGGAGAACGTCACCGCCCTCCCCTTCAGTAGATTAGAAGTTGATGTCGATGCTGGCACGACGGTTCAGCGGCTCGCGCACGCCGTCAGCCGTAGGCTTGGCCGGAGCGGTTTCGCCCTTGCCGTCCAGCGAGATCACGCCACCGTTGACGCCTTGGGCAACCAGGGCATCAGCAACGGTACGGGCACGACGGTTCGACAGGCCCAGGTTGTAGGCTGCGTTACCCGAGGTATCCGTGTGACCGACGACCAGTACGCGGGTCGGAGCGCCCGACTTGGCGTAGTTGGCAGCCTGGGTCACAACCGAGCGTGCTTCCGCGGTCAGGTCCGAACGGTCGAAGTCGAAGTAGACCACGAACTGACGGGCTGCCGGCTTGGCCGGAGGCGGCGGAGGCGGCGGAGGCGGCGGCGGAGGCGGCGGCGGAGGCGGCGGAGGCGGCGGAGGCGGCGGAGGCGGAGCGTCTTCCGCACCGAACGCATAACGCAGACCCAGGGTCACAGCGTGCGACTGGTCATAATCGCCCGACCATTCGCCAAATGCCGGAGTAACCGAAGCCGGAACGGACGATTCCCAGTTGGCATCGCCGGTCAGGTAACGGTAGGTCAGGTCGATGTTTGCACGATCCGAGATCGCCCATGCCAGACCAGCAATGGCCTGAGCAGCGAACTTGGTCGAGGAATCGTCAGCAGCGAAAGCGCCACCCGGAGCCTGACGCAGACGACCGACAGTGTCGACGTTTACGCGGTTCACACCGACGCCCAGACCCACGAACGGACGCAGGGTCCATTCCGGGGTGCCGAAGTCATAAATGACGTTGGCCATCAGGGTGGTCGAGGTGATGTCGCCTTCCGGCGAGTGGCACGGACCGGTAGCCGGGGTCAGGTTGCACAGACCCTGTGCGCCCGAGACGGCACGAACGGTGCCGATGTCACCCGAGCGGTAGCCGCCTTCGAGTTCGGCGCGCCAGTTCGGGTTGAAGCGGTAGCCGAGACGCGCAAAAGCGGTCCAGCCGTCGTTGACTTCCCAGTTCCAGTTTGCACCGGTGGTCGACGACTCGGCATTGATGTCGTCGATGATATGATAACCGGCATCGATAGCGCCGTACCAGCCGTCCGGCTCAGCCGAAGCGGCACCAGCCGCAAACAGTCCCGCGGCGGCGACACTGGCAAGAAGTTTCAGCTTCATGGTGTCCTCTCTCACTGATTTATGAGTGCGAAGTCTTCATGTTCCCACAAAGACACTCGAGGCAACAAACGACGTTGCTGCATGCTGGTTCCTTGTAATCACGCGGATTATGGCAACTGTGGCGCCTTTCCAACACTTTTTTGTTGCCCCCGGCACCCTCATGTACAAGACCTGATCGCACACATTCGGGAGGTCATGCGTGTCAGATATGTTCAAAGGTCAGGTCGCCATCGTCACCGGCGCGGGCGGGGGTTTGGGTCGTGAGCACGCATTGGCCCTGGCCGCGCGCGGAGCCAAGGTGGTCATTAATGATCTGGGCGGTTCGCGCGACGGATCGGGCGCTTCCCAGTCGGCCGCCGAAGCTGTCGTAGACGAAATTCGCGCCGCAGGAGGTGAGGCCATGGCCAGTGCCGCTTCTGTGACCGATTTCGCAGCCGTCAGCCAGATGGTGGCCGACACCATGGCCCAATGGGGCCGCATCGATATTCTGGTCAATAATGCCGGAATTTTGCGCGACAAGAGCTTTGCCAAGATGGAGCTCGACGACTTCCGGTTGGTCATGGATGTGCACCTGATGGGGGCCGTCAACTGCACCAAGGCCGTCTGGGACATCATGCGCGCCCAGAATTATGGCCGCATCGTCATGACCACATCCTCATCGGGTCTGTTCGGCAATTTTGGACAGTCCAACTACGGGGCCGCCAAGATGGCTCTGGTCGGATTGATGCAGACCCTGTCGATTGAAGGAGCCAAGAACGATATCCGCGTTAACTGCTTGGCACCGACCGCCCATACCCGCATGACAGAAGATCTTGGCCTCCCCTTGGAAGCCCTGGCACCGGCTCTGGTCACCCCGGGCCTGTTGCACCTGGTCAGCCCCGATGCCCCCACCCGCTGCATTCTGGCCGCAGGTGCAGGCGGCTTCGAGCGCGCCTATATTACCCTGACGCAGGGTGATTTTATCACCGGCCCCGAGGCCGCAGAGCAGGTGGCCGCCCGTTTTGACAAGATATCCGACCGTACCGGTGAAATCGTACCGGAGATGGGCGCGGCACAAGGCATGATCGAGCTCACAAAGGCACAGTCCGCCCAAGGATGAGCATGAGTGGAGTACAGGTATCAAGCTCGGCCTGTACTCCATTTTCTCTGACTTTCACGCGCTGTGCGACACCTCGTGCACCACATAAAGACTCACGGGTCGTTGTCAGCCCGTACCGGATGGCGTTAATCACACGAGATTAGAGACAATCGCGTCACTGGAACGACTTATGACCACTTCATCCGGGCTCTCCCTTTCCGATGCTGCCATCGCCATGACCGAGCGGGCCCGAAGCGTTATCCAGTTGAACATTGCCGCCCTGCAAAAGCTGGACGAGACGCTGGACGATTCCATTGCCCGCGCCTGCGCCATTATTCTGTCGCGCCCCGGCTATGTGGTCGTTACCGGCATGGGCAAGTCGGGCCATATCGGCGGCAAGATTGCCGCCACCATGGCCTCGACCGGCACCAATGCCTTCTTCGTCCACCCCGCCGAGATGAGCCATGGCGATCTGGGCATGTTGCGCCCCGATGTGACGGTCCTCGCCATTTCCAACTCCGGCGAAAGCCGCGAGTTGCGCGATCCGCTGATCTATTGCCAGCGTAACAATATTCCGGTCATCGGCATCACCCAGCGCAAGGACAGCCTTCTGGGCCGCCACTCGCAGGTAGTGCTGGAAATGCCCAAGGTCGCAGAGGCCTGCCCCGAGGGGCTGGCCCCGACCACATCCACACTGATGACACTGGCGCTTGGCGATGCCCTGTCCATGGTGCTGATGGAACAGCGCGGCTTTACGCGCGAGGATTTCGGCCTGCATCATCCGGGCGGTGCCCTCGGCATGAGCCTGCAATCGGTCCGCGAATGGATGGGTGGCCATAGCGCCGTGCCCACCTCGGTGCCGCTGGATGCCAATTTCACCGACATCGTCTCGGCCATCACCAAAGGCCGCAAGGGCACGGTGGCGGTGCTCAATCCTGACAAGACTCTGGCCGGTATCATTACCGATGGCGACGTGCGCCGAGCCTTCAGCCATGACATCTCGGCCATTACCGCCGCCGATATTATGAGCCGTTCGCCGATCACGGTGGATCCGGACCAGCGTATGCGTGATGTCGTGGACCTACTGACGACCAACAAGATCAGTAATCTCTATGTGGTCGAGAATGAGCGTCCGGTGGCCGTGATCCACCTCGCCGAGCTTATGCAAGCCGGTTACGTTTCCTGATGCATCCCACCGTCCTGCTGGATGCCAGCCGGTTGCTGAGCCGCACTGAGCGGGCAGCACCGACCGGCATTGACCGCGTCTGTCTGGCTTATGCGGAATGGCTGATCGCCCATCCGTACTACCGGATGGTGCCGGTTCGCGCCCGCAAGGGCCAGTTGGCTCTGGTGTCCAATGACTGGTTCCGCGACCGCATCAGCGAAATGAGATCGCGCTGGAACGGCTTGTCCGAAGCGCAGGATCGCCCGCAGGACACGGCTCTGCTTCAGGCACTCAGCGCCACACAGCGCCCGCAATATTCGGTGCGCTCGCCCCTGCCGGTCAGCACAGAAACGCGTAAAAAACGCCACGTCGCCCGACAGTTTTTCCGCGCGCGCCGCACGGCCCTGCCGTCGGCCATGGCCTATATCAATGTCGGCCATACGGGGCTGGACGAGCCTGAACTCCTGAATTCGCTTCAGGAGGCCGGTATTCCCCGCCTGCTGATGGTTCACGACCTCATTCCTGTGACCCATCCGCAATATTGCCGCCTCGGCGATGACGAGAAACATGCCCGCCGCATGCGCCATGCCCTGTCACTGGGCAGCCATATCATTGCCAACAGCGCCTATACGGCCAGCGAGCTTGGGCGGTTTGCGACAGCCAATGACCTGCCCAGCCTGCCGGTCGATGTCGCGCATCTGGGGCTGGAAAGCCATCTTGGACAAGCCGAGCCGCTGGAAACTGCACGTCCCTATTTCGTGCATGTCGGCACGATCGAAGGCCGCAAGAACCTCGCCTTCATCCTTAGTCTGTGGCGCACCCTCGCCGAACAGATGGGCGAACAGACCCCTGCCCTCGTCCTGATCGGGCGCTATGGCTGGGAGAACGAAGCGGAATTGGCCCTGCTACACCGCTGCCCCGAGCTACAGGGGCTGGTACATCAGGCCGAAGGCATGTCGGACCATACCCTGACCAAGATCATGCTGGGCGCGCAGGCCGTACTATCGCCTTCCAGTGTCGAGGGCTTTGATCTGCCTGCGGTCGAGGCCTCGGCCCTTGGTGTGCCGTTGATTGCCTCCGACATCCCCCCGCATCGTGAACTGGTCGGCCATGCCCGCCTTATCGACCCGCTAGACGGGTCGGGCTGGATGTCGGCCATCCAAGAATACAGCGCCCGCAAACCCTCTGCGCCACAGTATACCGCCCCCAGCTGGGCCGAACATTTCGCCATTGTCGAAGAGCGGATACTCAATCCTCTGGCGACTTTGCACCAACAGGGGTAAGTCTCGGTGAAACGGAATTTAGAGCTTCATATGACCAGAACCGCTGCAAGCCTGATGATCCTGGCCCTTCTTGCGGGTTGCCAGACCTTGCCGCGTGACGGACCGTCGGGTTCGGGCGTCAATGATGGCGCGACATCAGCCGATGCGACACGCAGCTATGCCATGGTCGATCTGAGCTTCGAACTGAGCGAGCGCCTGCGCCAGGCCCCGCCGCGTTCCTTTGCCGGTCTGGCCTTGGCCGACAGCCATGAACCGACCGATATTATCGGCATCGGCGACACTCTGGCCGTCAGCATTTTCGCCCCCGGTACCAACCTGTTTGCCAGCGGTGATAGCGGCCCCTCGCTGCCACCTCTGACTGTGGACCGCAACGGTGCCGTGCCTGTGCCCTATGCCGGTTCGGTCACTGTGCGCGGCATGACGCCCGGCCAGGCGGCCACCGCCATCCGCCGCTCGCTTGCGGGCAAGGTTGCCAATCCGCAGGTGGTCGTCACCGCCAATTCGGCCTCCAACTCGGTCACGGTTCTGGGCGATGTCCGCAATCCGGGCCGTCAGGCGTTGAACGCCAATCATGACCAGTTGCTGGACATCATCGCCGCCGCCGGTGGCTCGTCGCGTTCGCCCTATGATGTCGATGTGGTGATCATGCGCGAGGGCCGCACCTATTCGGCCCCCATGTCGGTCGTGACCACCAAGTTTGACGAGAATATCCGCCTGCAACGCGGCGACCAGATCAACCTGACCTATCGTCCGCGTCGCTTCTCGTCGTTCGGGGCCTTTAATGCTGTGGCCCGCAGCGAACTGCCGCCCGGCCCGCTGACTCTCAGCGAAGCCTTGAGCGGTGTGGGCGGTCTGGACACAAATCAGGCCAATGCCCGTTCGGTGCTGGTCTTCCGTTTCGAGCGCCCCGAAGTGGCCAGCGCACTGGGCCTGACCCAGCCTGTGACCTCGCGCGGTGTGCCGGTGGTTTACCGCCTGAACCTCAATGAGGGTCAGGGCTTCTTTATCGCCAGCAATTTCCAGATCGAACCGGACGACATCATCTATGCGCCGCGTTCGGGTGCCGCCGAGATGCGTAAATTCTTTGAAGTGGTCCAGAGCATGACCCGCATTGTCTATGATGTGTCGGTCACCAGCAACGCTCTGAACGACTAATGGGCATTCGGGACCGCATGCGTCAGGCACTGGGCATCACGCCCCGTCCTGAGCCTGCGGTCATCCCCGATGCGCCGTTAAACGCTCTCGCATGGCCCGATGACCTGCCGCGCCAGATCCGGTCGGTTCAGGAGGCCTCGCTGGACATTTACCGCCAGCATGGCCTGCCTACAGAAGCCGGTAGCTATTGCGCCAAGGGGCCGGATGCGCCGTGGGAACGGCTGCCCGATGGCCTGACCCCTGCCCAGAAATGGGACCTGCTGCAAGCCGCGCCCGAAGGCGCGGGCTGGCGCTTTGGTACACGCGCCCGCCTTGGTCGCCACAGTCCGGTCGAGGAGGTGCGCCACGCCTCCAGCCTGCTCCAGACCTGTGACGAGTTACGCCAGAAACTAGAAAGCGACGAAGCTGTCACCTCCGGCGATATTGCCAATGCCCTGTTGCTCGGCACGGCGTCCGGCCTGTTGATGCAGGCGCGAAACAGCAAATCCGGTGGTGAGACCTATACGCCTCTGGTCTTCACCTCTGTCGCAGACAAGACCTAGACGGCACCCAGCCCGACGGCCTCGGCCAACAGTTCCAGCGAGCGCACGCGGGCCTGCGGGTCCCATATCTGGCTGGTGACCATCAGCTCGTCCGCGCCGGTTTTCTCGACAAACGCCTTGATGGTTTCGCGTACTGTGTCCACCGCGCCGACCGCCGCACAGGACAGGGCCGAATCCACCACGGCCTTCGATGTGCCGTCCAGCCCCTCATAATACCCCTCGACCGGCATAGGCAGCTTGCCCGCCTTGTTCAGGCGCAGGTTCACAAAGGCCTGCTGGACCGAACTGAACAGCTTGTGCGCCTCGACATCGCTATCGGCCACAAAGGCATTATAGCCCAGCATCACATAGGGGGCTTCCAGCGCGGCCGAAGGCCGGAAGGTCTGGCGATAGATATCGATGGCCCGCATCATCTCGCCCGGCGCGAAATGGCTGGCAAAGGCATAGGGCAATCCCAGATGGGCCGCCAACTGTGCCCCGTAGGTGGACGAGCCGAGCACCCAGACCTTCACGTCCTGACCTTCGCCCGGATAGGCGGCGATACGCTGGCCCTCCACCACAGGATCGAACCAGCGCATCAGCTCCATCACATCCTGCGGGAAGCTGTCCACATCGCCCTGCAGCGTCCGGCGCAAGGCGCGGGCCGTCATCTGGTCTGTACCGGGCGCACGCCCCAGCCCCAGATCAATCCGGCCTGGATAAAGGGCGGCCAAGGTTCCGAACTGTTCGGCAATGACCAGAGGCGCATGGTTGGGCAGCATGACACCGCCCGCGCCCACGCGGATCGTCTTGGTCGCCGCTGCCACCGCCCCGATCACGACCGAGGTCGCGGCACTGGCAATGCCGGGCATGTTGTGGTGTTCGGCCAGCCAATATCGCTTATAGCCCAGGCGCTCGGCATGGCGGGCCAGATCAATCGTATTGTGGAGCGCCTGTCCGATGCTGGAACCGGAGGGCACGGGTGCGAGATCAAGAATCGAAAAAGCGGTCATCCCTCCGATATGGTGACGTCTCGTCGTGACACCATAGCGGGGATGACCGCTTCACAAGAAATCAGACCGATCAGCAGTCGCCGATGCGTTCCGAGGTAATCGTCATCTTGGTTTCAGCCATGGTCGGTGCCGGTGCCGGATCCATCTTGGTCGTGACCTCGGTCACATAGCGGCTGTTGAAATCACCGGTAATGCGCACCGTAGATGTCGCGGTCATATTCCCCGGCATCTTGCAGGTCGATGTGGCCACAGTGGCATCACCCTCGCGACTGTACGGCGTGACGCTGCACTCGGCCCCTTCGGTTTGGCCCGCCCCGACCGGAGCTTCCAGCACGGCCTCGGTCACGCAGATTTCTGTCGGAGGAATGGCGACACCGCCCGGCATGCCGGTCATAGCCGTCGTGATACGCCACTTACCGGGCTTTGGCCCTTCGAGCATGGCGGGGGCGCTATCGCCCCCCTTGGCGGCTGTGCCCGCCTCACCTGCCGGAGTCTCGGCATTGTTACTACAGGCCGCCAGCCCCAGAATACCGATAACCGCAACGCAACCGATGTTCGCAAAACGCATGACATATCTCCCAAGTGCCAATCATTGCACCTGCGAGAACGCCATATTCTGAACATAGTTCAGTAAGGCAGCGTTTAATCCATCACCACGCCGGTCGTGCGCAGAATCTCGGCACGCAGCTCGGGAAGGCCCAGACCCTTCTCCGAAGAGGTCACGGCGACATGGGGATAGGCTGCCGGACGCTTGGCAATCGCTTTCAGGGTCTCGGCCTGAACCTTTTCGGCCTCGCCCTTTTTGAGCTTGTCCGCCTTGGTCAGCACGATCTGGTACGACACCGCCGCCAAATCGAGCGCATCCAGTGCCTCGTCATCAACCTTTTTCAGGCCGTGGCGGGCATCGATCAGCAGATAGACCCGTTTCAAGGTCACCCGACCGCGCAGATAGTCGCGGCCGAGATCCTGAAACTTCTTCACGGTGCTCTTGGAGGCCTTGGCCCAGCCATAGCCCGGAAGGTCCACCAGACGGATCTTGTCGTCGAGGTTGAAGAAGTTGACCTCGCGGGTACGACCCGGCTCGTTGGAGGCACGCGCCAGCTTGTGCATGCCCACCAGACCGTTGATCAGGCTGGACTTGCCCACGTTCGAGCGACCGGCGAACGCAATCTCGGGGAGATTGGGCTCGGGCAGTTGCTCGATCTTGGCGCAGCCGAGCATGAAGGTGGCCTGACGCGAAAACAGGACGCGGGCGGCTTCGACCTCTTCGGCGGAATATTCGCCAACCTTGGGTTCGTCCAATGAATCAGCCCTTCTTGAAACGGGCAAAGAAGGTGTCGATAGGGTTCTCGGCCTTGTATTTATGCATGATCACATACTGCTGCAGGATCGACAGGATGTTGTTCCACGCCCAGTAGATCAGCAGGCCAGCCGCGAACGGTGCCATGATGAAAGTGAAGACCAGCGGCATCAGCGCAAAGATCTGGCGCTGCATCGGGTCCTGTGCCGGCGGGTTCATCGACATTTGCAGCCACATGGTCAGACCATAGACCAGCGGCAGGACGCCGAGGTGCAGCGGACCACCCAGCAGACCGCCCAGCAGCGGAATAGCCGCCGGATCGAACGGGATGGCACCGAACAGGTTCCAGATGGTCGTCGGGTCTTTCGCCGACAGGTCCTTGATCCAGCCGAAGAACGGCGCGTGACGCATTTCGATGGTCACGAACAGCACCTTGTACAGCGCATAGAAGACCGGAATCTGCACCAGGATCGGAAGGCAACCCGCCAGCGGATTGATCTTCTCGCGCTGGTACAGGGCCATCATTTCCTGCTGCTGCTTTTGCGGGTCCTTGCCGTGCTTTTTCTTCAGCTCTTCCAGCTTGGGCTGCAGCATGCGCATCTTCGACATCGACGCATACGACTTGTTGGCCAGCGGGAAGAGAACCAGCTTGACGACCACAGTCAGGGCCAGAATGGCCAGACCGAAATTGCCCAGCAGGCCGAAGAAGAATTCCAGAACCGCAAAGATCGGGCGGGTCAGGAACCAGAACATGCCCCAGTCGATCGCATAGACGAAACGCGGCAGGCCGAGGTTTTCCTCGTAGGATTTCAGAATCTCGTTGCGCTTCACACCGGCGAACAGACGTTGCGTCTCGGTGATCTGCTTGCCCGGCGCGATGATGTGGGCCGCGCCCAGCATGTTCGCCTCGTGCACATCGACGTTCTGGACATTACGCACGGTAAAGCGCGCATCGATCTTTTCGTCCTGTGCCGGGATCAGGGCCGCCAGCCAGTATTTGTCGCTGATGCCCATCCAGCCGCCGGTAGAGGTCTTCTCCACGCGCGCCTTCTTGGCCCAGTCCTTGTACTTGATCTGCTCGGTCGAATAGGACTTGCCATCACCGAAGGTGCCGATGGCGCCCTCGTGCGAGATCATCTGCTTGCCCAGATCGCTGCCGATGCCCTGACGCTCGACGCGGCCATAAGGCGCAATCGTGATCGCGGTTGCACCGAGGTTGGCGACCGTATCTTTGACGGTGAACAGGTATTGCTCGTCAACCGAGATGGTACGGACGAAACGCAGGCCATTGCCGTTATCCCACGTCAGTTCAACCGGCGTGGTCGGGGTCAGCTTGTCGCCCTTGGACAGGGTCCAGACCGTGTTCGGTCCCGGGACACCACCGGCGACGTTTTCACCGCGCCAGCCGAATTGCGCGAAATAGGCATGTTCCATGCCCTGCGGGCGGAACAGTTCGACCGGAGCATCGCTGCCCAGTTCCTGTTTGTAATTGGTCAGGAACAGGTCGTCGATGCGGCTACCCAGCAGGGACAGCGAGCCCTTGACGGTACCGGTTTCGATCTGGACACGACCTGCTGCGCCCAGCGCCGCCGAACGGTCCGTGACATAGGCACCACCGGCCAGAGTGGCCTCGGCATCGCCTACAGCGGTGCCAGCCTCTTGCGACATTTCAGCGGTCGCAATACGGGCCGCACGCTGTTGGTCAGCCTGCGGCTTCATCACGGCGAAATAGTAGAAGCCCATAATCAGGGCCGCGCACACGAAGAAGATGATTGTGTTGCGCGAATTTTCTCTTTGCATCGGGATCAGCGGTCCTGGTCAGCGGCCTGTGTGGCGGGGCGCGATTGATCGTTATGGGGCGCACCGGAAGAACCACCCTTAGCAAGGGATGGATCGGTACGCATCTTGGAGAGCCTTGTAAGGGCCGATTTCACGTCGTCAAGCAATCGGTCCCAGTCTCGGTCGGCCGTGCCCATGCGGGCAATCAGCACATAGTCACAGCCCGGCGCGCCATAAAGGGGCAAAAGCTGGCGTGCAGCCTCGCGTAACCGTCGCTTGGCGCGGTTGCGCACCACCGATCCGCCGACCTTGCGGGTCGCGGTAAATCCGGCACGGATGGCATCGCTGCCGTCGGCCCGGTCAAGCTGTTGGATGACCACGGCGCCTCTCGGTTGAGAAACGCCTTTGGCGGCCGCCAGAAACTGGGGCCGCCGCAATAGGCGATCGATTTTCATCAGATCGGTCATGCGCCCCCCTTTATATGGGTTAATGGGCGCGTGACTTTAGGCGGTCAGGCGCTTGCGGCCTTTAGCGCGGCGACGCGCTACGATCTTTTGACCGTTCTTGGTGGCCATCCGCGAACGGAAGCCGTGACGGCGCTTGCGCACGAGACGCGACGGCTGATAGGTCCGTTTCACGGTCGGCTCCAGGTTTATATAGGTTAACGATAGATACGATCATCTACCGCGGAAGAGAGGCGGGCGTATAGAACCCCCCTGCACCGGAGTCAACGGTACCGAGCCTTTTGTCTGCGCCGCAAACACTGGAATCCGCCAAGTTTTTCGACAACACCGCAATCTGGAATGCCCGACTTGCCCCGTATGTCACGCTTTATCCCTCTGGCACTGGTGGTTTTGGCCGCCGCCCTGATCTTTGCCTCGGGCTGGAACAGATATCTGTCTCTGGAGACGCTGAGATTGCACGGGGCCGTGCTTTCGGCATGGGTAGACCAGTATTACCTTCTGGCCCTGCTGGCCTTGATGGTGGTGTTTACCGTCCTGACCGCCAGCGTTGTGCCGGGGGTGTTCTTCGTCACCCTGACCGCCGGATATCTGTTTGGACCGTGGGTCGGGGGCATCGCCACCTCTTTTGCCGCCACAGTGGGGGCGCTGGCCGTCTATTATGTGGGCCGCACAGCGCTTGGAGAATCACTGAAACGCAAGGCCGAGGCCGATACAGGTCTGCTCAAGCGCATCTGTGACGGTGTGGACCGCAATACCTTCTGGTACGTCCTGACCGCCCGCCTGATCGTTTCTGTGCCGTTTCATATGATCAATGTGGCCGCAGGAATTATGTCGGCCCCCTTGCGCCCCTATCTGGCCGCCACCTTTATCGGCCTGTTACCCGCCCACATCATCTATTGCTGGATCGGCAGCGGCCTGCACAGCGTGCTGCTGTATGATCCCGACCCAGACATCCAGTCCCTGTTCCAGCGCTTTATGTGGCCCTTGCTGGGGGTGGCCTTCCTGTCGATGATCCTGCCCCTTGGCCTGAAGCTGTACAAATCGCGCTTTTCATCGCCCATCGGCAAAGAAGACTGACAAACACCCACTCGGGCCACCGCTCTGGCCTCTTCTGCCCAAGAGAGGCTCACCAAGCTTTACAGACGTGCTATTGAACCTGTTGTGATTGATCCGCGCCGCATCTCTATTGGCAAGCTGAAGCTGCCGCTTCCGCCCCGCAAGGGCGAGCGCTTGCGTCCGCATGGACCCGACGGGCTGACAGCGCGCCTGATGTTGCTGACGGTGGCGTTTACGCTGCTGGTGGCGGGCATGATCCTTGTCCCCAGCGCCTCGTCCTTTCAGGAACGCTGGCTGAGGGACCGCCTACAGGCGGCGGAACTGGCTTCTGTGGGGGTCGAGGCCCTGCCCTATTCGGCGGTCGAGGACACCACCGCCGAGCAACTTCTGACTATTGGTGGCGTGCAATCGGTTGTAGTCGGCGAACAGGGCGTAAGGCGACTGTTGCTACAGGCCCCCAACCTGCCACGCACACCCGACCTGATCGACCTGAGAAACCGCAGCATCGGCAACAAGCTGCTCGACCCGTGGCGGACCCTGTTTGGCCACCCTGACCGCTCGCTGCGGGTGCAGGCTACGCCCCGTTATCGCTCGGGTGACCTGATCGAGATATTGGCCCCCGCACAGCCGCTCAAGGTCGAGCTGCGGGCCTTTATTCTCAATAATCTGTTTGTGTCGATGATTATCGCCTTGGTGGCCGGTGGCCTCCTGTGGCTGGGCCTGTCATTTCTGGTGCTGCAACCGTTGCAACGGGTCACCCGCTCCATTGAACGCTTTGCGGCCAATCCCGAAATCCGTGGCGAGGCCCCTTCGGATCGTCATGACGAGATCGGCCGCGTCGAGCGCGAACTGGCCCGTATGCAAGAAGAGGTGCGCCAGTCGCTGCGCTCGCGTGCCCGTCTGGTGGCGCTGGGCGAGGCTGTGGCCAAGATCAACCACGACCTTCGCAACATGCTGACCTCGGCCCAGATTGCCTCCGAGCGCCTGTCCTCCTCGTCCGACCCGCTGGTGGCCAAGGCCCTGCCGCGTCTGGAGCGGGCGCTGGGACGCGCCGCCAACCTGGCGCGCAATGTGCTGGAATACGGCAAGTCCGAAGAGCCTGAGCCCGAACGTCGCCGCCTGCTGCTGGCCCGCGTGGTGGCCGCGGCTGGCGAGGATGCCGGCCTGTCGGACAAGGGGGTGCGTCTGGCCGCCCATCTGCCGGCGCGTTTTGTCATCAGCGCCGATCCCGACCAGCTACACCGCATTCTGGTCAATCTGATGCGAAATGCCCGTCAGGCCATCGAAACCCTCAATGCGGGCGAGGCCGGACAGATCACCATCGAGGCCGACATCCAAAACGGCATGTCCGTCATCCGTATCCGCGACAATGGTCCGGGTGTTCCCGAACGTCTGGCCGGTCGCCTGTTCGAGCCGTTTGTCAGCGGATCCAAGTCCGATGGCACAGGCCTTGGCCTGACCATCTCACGCGAACTGGCGGCCAATCATGGCGGCGACCTGCGGCTGGTTGAAACCGGACCGGAGGGTTCGACGTTTGAACTGCGACTGCCACAGCCATTAACCGGTGCCGATACACCTGCCAAAACGACTGAAGAAACGGGAGTCCCCTTCCATGCCGACTAAGACCCTTATCCTTTGCAGCGCCCTGGTACTGGGTCTGGCTGCCCCCGCAGTGGCCCAGAACGCCGCCCCTGAGGCCAAGACGCCCGATCCGGTGGCACAGGCCCTGCGCGAGCGTGGCGAGGCCTACCGCCATGCCCCTGACGAAAAGCAGGACCCGCAAGAGCAGCGCACCACCAATGCCCTGAATGCCGAGATTCTGGACCAGAACGATCTGGCCGAGATGCGCGACCGCGCCAATCAGGCCGAGTACGCCAAGGCACAGGCCGAATATCAGGCCGAACTGGCCCGCGTTGAAGCCGAGCGCCAGCGTATCGACGCCGAGAACGCCGAGAACCAGGCCCGCTATCAGGCCGAGCAGGAACGCTATGCCCGCGTCCGTGCCGACTGGGAGGCCTGTAACAAGGGCGACCGCAGCCGCTGCACACCGCAATAGGCGACAACAGAACGCATAATGAAAAAGGCGCGGTCCCCGAGAGGTCCGCGCCTTTTTTAATCAGCCAAGGTTCGGGATCAGGCGTCCTGTGCGGCCTGTTCCTTGCGCTTTTTCATCAGCGCATCGAAGCTGTCCCACACACCGTCCGCGCCATGCCATGCGCCCTGGGTTGCAGCCTTGGAATATTCGGTCGCGCGGGCCTCGAAGAAGTTGGCATGCTCGACACCCGACAGCAGCGACTGTAGCCACGGCAGCGGGTTTTCCGTCACGCCGTACACTTCGGGCAGTTGCAGTTGGCGCAGACGCCAGTCGGCAATAAAGCGGATATATTGCTTGATGTCTTCCGGCGTCATGCCGTTCACCGGACCCAGCTCGAAGGCCAGATCGATGAACTTGTCTTCCATGTCGATCACGGTCTTGCAGCAATCGACAATGTCGTCGGCCACAGACTTGGTGACGGCACCGGTTTCCTTGTTGAAGGCGTGGTACAGCTTAATGATGCCGTCGCAGTGCAGGCTCTCGTCACGCACCGACCACGACACGATCTGGCCCATGCCCTTCATCTTGTTCTGGCGCGGGAAGTTCATCAGCATCGCAAACGACGCGAACAGCTGGAGCCCTTCGGAGAAGCCACCGAACATCGCCAGCGTGCGACAGATATCGGCATCCGTATCGACACCGAACTGGCCCATATAGTCGTGCTTGTCCTTCATGGCCTCGTATTCCATGAAGGCCCCGAACTCGCTCTCGGGCATGCCGATGGTTTCGAGCAGAAGCGCATAGGCGGCGATATGGATGGTTTCCATATTCGCAAAGGCCGCCAGCATCATCTTCACTTCGGTCGGCTTAAACACCCGACCGTAGCGTTCCATATAGTTGTCCTGAACCTCGATATCCGCTTGCGTAAAGAAGCGGAAAATCTGGGTCAGCAGGTTACGCTCGCTGTCGGTGAGGTTGTTCGCCCAGTCCTTGACATCCTCGCCCAGCGGCACCTCTTCAGGCATCCAGTGGACCTGTTGCTGGGTCTTCCACATGTCGAAAGCCCACGGATAGCGGAAGGGCTTATAGGCAGCGGAAGGGGTCAACAGACCGGCGGTACCGGGCCGGATGATCGAGGAAGGCGCGTTCATCGCTCAAGGTCCTGACGAATAGGAACGGATAGGGATTAGAGGCCCCGAACATGCGCCAGCCGCCGTGCGCATACAACCCGATTTTTCGCCTATATTGCGATCAAATTTTATTCAGCCACAATATGTAGAGCATCTAGACCATTCATCTGTGGGATAATCAGAGGATAAGCCTTGGCCCCATTACAAATCGCCACAGGCTCCCTGCCATGCAGCCCCGTAATAGAAATATTTAAGAACCACTGTTATTCATAATGTGGTCCCCCATCGGGATTTTTGCAAACACCCTCAACAGTGCACGAGCGAGCAGAATGAACGAGAACACCCCCTCTGGAATCAATCCGTTTTCCGCTTTGCAAACCGACCTTTCTGCGGCGTGGAATATTGTCCTTTTGCGCTCGATTCTGGCCATCGCATTCGGAGCGATTGCCGTCGTCTGGCCCATGGTCAGCTTGATCGCATTTGTATTTCTGTATGCCTTTTACGCTCTGGCGGATGGCATCTTGTCGCTCATCGCGGCCATTCGCGGTGGTGGTACGCGCTCGCGCTGGTGGCTGGTACTCGGCGGGATTGTGGCCCTGATTGCCGGCGGCATCGCGCTCGCCATGCCCGGCCTTACAGCTCTGGTCTTTATCATGCTGGTCGGCGTGGCCGCGATTGTGCGGGGCCTGTTCGATTTTGCCGGTGCCATTATGCTGCGCAAAACGACCAAACATTCATGGATCCTGATCCCTGCAGGGATCGTCTCGGTCCTGTTCGGGATACTGGTACTGTCCGCTCCGGCCCAAGCCTCCTTGGCCATCACATGGGTGATCGGCGCATGGGCCATTGTTCTGGGTATAGCGGGCGTGATCTGGGCCTTGCAGCTTCGTAAGCACGCCCAGTAATCGGCCAAAACAAAAAGCCCGCCGCCTGCACATCAGGCGACGGGCTTATGGCAACATCTCCAGCTTTTTAGGCTTGGATCAGCCCCATTTCGCGGGCCTCGGCCATCAATCCTTCACGGAATTCAGGGGCGGCAATCCCGATCAGGGCACGCGCGCGCTCACAATCGGTCAGCCCGCGCAGATTGACGGCACCATGCTCGGTTACCACCCAGTGCACATCATTGCGCGGCGTCGTCACCGGACCATCCAGTCTGGCGACAATGCGCGAAACCGCGCCCTTGGCAGCCGTCGAGTGGCAGGCGATGATCGACTTGCCGCCCTTGGAGCGCGATGCCCCGCGCACAAAGTCCAGCTGACCGCCCGAGGCGGTGAACTGGCGACCGTTCAGATATTCCGAACAGGCGGCCCCGAACAGATCGATCTGCAGGGTCGCGTTAACGGAAACCACCTTGTCATTTTGGGCGATCACGGCCGGATCGTTCACATAATCGACGCCATAGGCCTCGAAATCATCATTGCCGTTGATGAAGTCGTAATCGGCCTTGGTGCCCATGGCGAAGGTAAAGATCGACTTGCCGGTATGGATGGCCTTTTGGCTGTTATTGATGACCCCTGCACGGATCAGCGCGATCAGGCCCGGCGTCATCAATTCGGTATGCACCCCCAGATCCTTGCGCTCGAACAGGGCCGCACAGACAGCATCCGGCAGGGCACCGATGCCCATTTGCAGGGTCGAACCATCCTCGATCATTCCAGCGATAATGCCGCCGATGATCTCGTCATTGGGCGTCATCGGGGCCTGGCCCACCTCGATCAGCGGTACATGGTTCTCGACCAGAGCCGTGACCTCGGAAATATGCACGCGGGTATCACCGGCCACACGCGGGAAGTTCTCGTTGACCTCGAGGATCAGGCGCGCGCCCGAGCGGGCCACCGGCGTCGCATAGTCCACATTCACGCCGAACGAGAAATAGCCGTCCTCGTCCATCGGCGAGACCGTGGTCACCAGCGTGTCCACCTTGATCTGGTTGACCAGCACCTCGGGGGTTTGCTGGAAGCTGACGGGCACGAACCACACGCCCTGACGACCTTCCTCGCGACCGCGCTGGTCCAGCTTGCGCTCGATGGCCCCGTGGAACAGGCTGTAGGGACGCAGACGGTCTGTCAGCTCGTAGCGCAGGACCGTATCGCCCGCCGTCTTCACCGACAGCAGGTAATAGATGTTCACATCGGCAATATCGCCCGCCTCGGCACGCTGGGCCAAGGCCTTCAGCAGGGCTGGCGGCTGCGAGATGCCCAGACCCATGGCCAGTTTCGCGCCCGCAGGTATCGCCTTGACAGCCTCGTCAGCCGTTACCCGTTTTTCGGCATAAAGAGCGGCAAGATCGGTCATAGCGTCCTCGATGGTTCCGCAAGCCCTTAGGCGGGGCGCGCGTCTCGGTTTGTCATGACTTTTGGTAACCGCACTCGGGGCCTGTCCCTTCCTAGACCTTGGTCTAGGAACAGATACTAGGGTTCGTCCTGCAAGCGCGCCATGTGCAGCCTCTGGCGGCGCTCCATCGCATAGGCAAACAGCCACAAAAGCATGGCCCAGAAAGCGCCAATCCCCCAGCCCGCCGCCACATCCGAGGCCCAGTGCGCGCCCAGATAGATGCGCGTCAGCCCGATCAGCAAGACCAGCACCACCGCCCATCCCAGCGCATAGGCCTTCATGCGGGTGCGCGGAAAGGCCCGCGTCAGCATGACACCGACGCTGAGATAAAAGACTGTCGCCAACAGGGCATGACCCGAGGGGAAACTGGCATTCAGCGTCTCGACCACCTGATAGGCGGCGGGCGGACGCGGGCGGTCAAACAATGCCTTCAGCCCTTCCGACAGCAGCACACCACCCGCCAGACCCAGCACCATCAGGAAGGCCGACAGCTTCTTGCCGTGGATCAGCAGGAAACCGACCGCCATCAGGGCAAAAATCGCCAGTACCGAAATGCCGCCCAGCGAGGTGATGTCGATGGCCGCTTCATGCAGCCACCATGGACCTATGGGGCGATCCGGTGCGTCGGCATAGGGACGGGTCCAGCGCAGCACAGCCCAGTCAAAACTCTGGTCATCCCCATCGGCCACGCCATCGGCGACGCCGGCAAAAAGCGCCAGACCGAGACTGCCTGCCAACAGGCCTGCAACAGTGCCAATTTCTGCACGGGCGACACGGATAACACGTGCGGTGAACGCAATCGGATGAGCAGTCATGGGATCGACAACGGCTCCTGTCAGCTTTCAGTTCCGTCCCCTTACGGGACGATTCCCGAGATAATTATGACAAAACCGTGGCATAGGTTTCGGCTTATTCCAAGCCACTGCAACGCCATTGGCCCACATAGGGATAGCAAGAGAAAAATTAGCTGAATTTGAAATTAAAGAATTTGAACCCAGCCCCGTCTTAACCCTAGATTTAGAGGTAAGTGGTGTTGTGACTACAACATCTGGCGTTATCCACAGGTTTACGGGTTGTAGCAATGGCAGGCGGCGAAGCTCTCAAGACAACGGATTTTTCGGCAGTTTCAACGGGTTTGAAGACTTTCAAACCACGTCTTGAACTGGTGGCGGGTAGCCTCACGCTAGACCGTTCGCGTGACGACCTGTTGACAGATTTCGGCAAAAAGACCCTCGAGGACCGTTATCTCCTCGCCGGTGAATCCTATCAGGACATGTTTGCCCGCGTCGCCGTCGCCTTCGCCGACGATGCCGAGCACGCCCAGCGTGTTTACGACTACATGTCGAAACTGTGGTTCATGCCTGCCACGCCGGTTCTGTCGAACGGCGGTGCCGATCGCGGCCTGCCCATCTCCTGCTTCCTGAACTCGGTATCCGACAGCCTCGACGGCATCCAGAACGTCTGGAACGAGAACGTCCAGCTGGCCTCGAACGGTGGCGGCATCGGCACCTATTGGGGCGACGTCCGCTCCATCGGTGAACAGGTCAAGGGCGCGGGCCAGACCTCGGGCATCATCCCCTTCATCCGCGTTATGGACAGCCTGACCCTGGCCATTTCGCAAGGCTCGCTGCGTCGCGGTTCGGCGGCTGTCTATCTGGACGTCCACCACCCCGAGATCGAGGAATTCCTCGAAATCCGCAAACCCTCGGGTGACTTCAACCGCAAGTCGCTGAACCTGCACCACGGGATCAGCATCAGCGACGCGTTCATGGAAGCCGTGCGCGACGGCAAGTCGTTCGACCTGCGCTCGCCCAAGAACAACGAAGTTCGCAAGACGGTCGATGCCCGCTCGCTGTGGACCAAGATCCTCGACATCCGCATGCAGACGGGTGAGCCCTATCTGATTTTCTCGGACACGGTGAACCGCCAGCTGGCCCAGCACCAGCGCGAACTGGGTCTGTCGGTCAAGCAATCCAACCTGTGCGCCGAAATCATGCTGGCCACCGGCAAGGACCACCTGAACAACGAGCGCACCGCCGTGTGCTGCCTGTCGTCGGTCAATGCCGAGACCTTCCTCGAATGGCGCGAAGAGCCGCAGTTCATCGAAGACGTCATGCGCTTCCTCGACAATGTCCTGCAGGACTTTATCGACCGCGCGCCGGATGCCATGTCGCAGGCCGTTTATTCGGCCCAGCGCGAGCGTTCGGTGGGTCTGGGCCTGATGGGCTTCCACTCGTTCCTGCAAGCTCAGGGCGTGGCCTTTGAAAGCGCCATGGCCAAGAGCTGGAACATGCGCCTGTTCAAGCACCTGCGCCGCGAGGCCGACAAGGCCTCCAAGCTGCTTGCCGAAGAAAAAGGCCCCTGCCCCGACGCCGCCGACCGTGGCGTCATGGAGCGCTTCTCGCACAAGATGGCGATTGCCCCGACCGCATCGATCTCGATCATCTGCGGCGGTACATCTGCAGGCATCGAGCCGATCCCGGCCAATATCTATACCCACAAGACCCTGTCGGGCTCGTTCGCCGTCAAGAACCCCTTCCTCGAGCGTCTGCTTGAAGAAAAGGGCCAGAACACCGAGGCCAACTGGAACTCGATCCTCGAACACGAAGGCTCGATCCAGCATCTGGACTTCCTGTCCGACGACGAGAAGGACATCTTCAAGACCGCCTTCGAGCTGGACCAGCGTTGGCTGATCGAACTGGCCGCCGACCGTGCGCCTGAAATCTGTCAGGCCCAGTCGCTGAACCTGTTCGTGCCGGGCGATGTCAACAAGTGGGACCTGCACATGCTGCACTGGTCGGCGTGGGAACGCGGCGTGAAATCGCTGTATTATCTACGCTCCAAATCGGTCCAGCGCGCCGCCTTTGCCGGTGCCGACACCAAGGAAGAAGCCGAGATCGATCCGAACCAGCCGGACCTCTTCTCGGCCGCCCCGACCGATTACGACGAGTGCCTCGCCTGCCAATAGGGCATTGACACAATCCCGCCTTTATTTGACGCTGCCCGGGAACTTCCTCTCGGGCAGCGTTTTTAATTCTCATGGAGCGTTGCCGCTAAGCGAAAACGGAAGTGCCAAGGGAGGCTGGACATGCGCTGCACAGGCCCGCACCGGAAAGCGGACAGGACCATGCCCACAATGGTGGCCTATGCCTGTTGCGCCCTGGGCATGAGCGCCATCCCCGTCCACGCCCAAAGCCCTGACTGGACAGTGTCTCTGGACCACCAGACCACAGCCCTTGCCGGACCGGAATGGCGCGAAATCCACCAGACCATGGCCATGCCCGACAGCGATGAACGCTGGACCGTCCGGCACCTGTCCCCTCTGGATAGTCCGCTGGCCCTGCAACGCCCCGACAGCCAGCCCGTCCATACCGCCGTTGAATGGCGCAAGGACTGGACCGCCCTACATGAACTCACAACATCGGGCCTCGAAGTCTCGCTGACCCCCCATGCCGGTCTCGGCTGGAGCGAAGGCCGGTCCAGCGCCCAAGCCGGTGCCACCATACGCTTTGGACGCGGTCTTGATGACAGTCTGGACGAACTGGCCCCCGATGGTGAGGACACCTTTGGCGACCGCCCGCGCTGGTATGTGTTTGCCTCGGGCTCAAAGCGCGCGGTCGGCTACAATTTCACCCGCCAGCGTGACGGGGGTCTCAGCAATGAGGGACTCAGTCAGGATAGCAGCCACTCGCTAGGCGATGCCGCTATCGGCGTAGCGTGGCGGCGCGGAGCCATGCAAAGCTCGGTGGGGATTGCCTATCGCGAGGTCGATATTGACGGCCTGCGCGGTTATGGCGGCCTGAAAACCGATGTTGACGAGGCCCGCCTCGCCTTCCAGTTCTCGATCCGCCCCCAATAGGCAGACAACAAAAAAGGCCGGATCAAATGATCCGGCCTTTGAAGTCTGTGTGGAGCCTATTGGGTCAGCGCCACGCCCTCGCGGCGCGGATCGGCCCCGCCGTCCCAGCGGCCATCACGCCACATGGCACCATGCAGGCCGGATGTTTCAGTCGCGTTGGGGCGCACCTCCATACCGGCTGCGCCCAGAGCATCACGGATATTAGCCGGAATCTGCTCTGAGTCAGCGCCGACCATGGTGCCGCGCACCACCAGATTGGGCAGGGCAATGGCGTCCTGCATGGTCATGTCCCACTCAACCACACCCACCAGCGTCTTGGCCACATAGGCCAGAATGGACGAACCGCCCGGAGAGCCGATCGCGCCCACCAGATTGCCTTCACGATCCAGAATGATCGTCGGGATCATGGACGAACGCGGACGCTTGCCTGCGGCCACTGCATTGGGGGCCGGATGGCCATCTTCCATCGGTGTGAACGAGAAGTCCGTCAGTTGGTTGTTCACAAAGAAACCGCCCGCCATACGGCCGGACCCGAAATAGGATTCCACCGTCGTGGTCATACTGACGGCATTACCGGCCGCATCGACAACGACGAAGTGCGTGGTACCTGCAGGCTCCAGCGTCGCGTCCGACAGTTGCGCGGACGATCCGGTAGGACGTCCCGCCTCTACCGGCCCGTTGATCTGCGGCAGCAGTGCCGCGCGCGAGGCCATATAGTCCTGATCCAGCAGGCCCGCCACCGGCACGCCGACAAAGTCGCCATCGCCCACATAGCGGTCACGGTCGGCATACATCAGGCGTTGCAGACGGCCCAGCGCCACCCAGGCCTCAGGGCTGTCCTTGCCCTTGGCCAGATCGGGGGTCTGTTCGGCCATACCGAGGAACTGGAGTATGGCCACGCCACTGGACGGCGTGGTCGGCACGCAGACCACATAGGCCCGATACGGACGGCACAGCGGGTCACGGCGCAGCGGACGATAATCGGCAAAGTCCTCCAGCGTCAGACCACCGGGACGCGGCTGTGCATGGGTGGCGGCAATAATTTGTTCAGGGATATCGCCCTGATAGAAGACGCTCGGTCCCTCATTGGCCAGACGGCGCAGGGTGTGGGCATAGGCGGGATTCTTCAGCGTATCGCCAGCCTGATAGCGGGTGCCGTCCGGCTTGGTGAAATAGCGGGTTGCCCATTCGGTGACAGCCTGACCGCGACCGGCATTCACAAAACCGGCCATGCGCGGCGAAACGACAAAGCCCTCCGTGGCCCAATGCTCGGCATCGCCGAACAGGTTGCGCCATTCCAGAGTCCCGTAATCCTTGTGGGCCATACCCAGCATGGCCACCACACCCGGCACGCCCGTCGAACGGCCCGACAGCACCGCATCCATAAAGGCCAGCGGCTCGCCATTCTCGTAGAACAGTTCCGGTGTGGCATTGCCCGGGGCCATTTCGCGCCCGTCATAGGCATGCACATCACCGCTCTCGGCGTCATAGACCATCATGAAGGCCCCGCCGCCTAGACCCGACGATTGCGGCTCGACAAGGCTGAGGGTGGCCTGAATGGCGACAGCGGCATCCACGGCCGAACCACCCGCGCGCAGAATCTTCATGCCCGCCTCGGCCGCCAGCGGATTCGCCGCCGCTACAAACGGGCCGTGTGCGCGCTGTGATGAAGCCGCAGCCGCATCCTGTGCGACCGGTGCCTCATACGCGATAGCCGTGTCCGGAATATTTGCGGAAAGCAGCCCAACCGCCAAAAACAGAGCCGATAGTGCACTCGTGCGCTTCAAGCCATTCGGACGGTCAAATATTGCGTTCATCAACTCTACTCCTGCCGCATCACGGGAGACTTATGCCTAAGGCTTAAGCCTCTTTCCGCCAACCCAAGATTTTCTTTCAGTTTTTTCGATTTTTCTATTGCCATCCCAAAGGGGGAAAGCTAGATAGCCCACCTCGCCGCGGGGAACTGCCCACGACGAGAACGACGAAAGTCACAGCGCACCCGTAGCTCAGCTGGATAGAGCATCAGACTACGAATCTGAGGGTCGGGCGTTCGAATCGCTCCGGGTGCGCCATTTTCTCCTTCATCGGATAAAATGGACATGACTTCGACAGACTAGAAAACCCCGCCTGCGGTTTACCGCGGCGGGGTTTCTGCTTTTCAGGGCTGCGGGTTTGCCCGCGCAGGAAAAGCCTTGGCCAGCCCCCATAGGGATTGGCCAAGGATTAGTATCAGACGGTGACGGGGGTACCCGTTTTGGCAACCATGAGAATGCCCCGCATCAGGTTTTGCACCACCGCACGGGCCACCTCGACCGACAGCCCCTGTTCGCGGCGCAAGCCTTCCCAAGTGGCCCACCCCGATGCCGCCACCAGTGCAGAGATCAGCACCGAAGCGTCCGCATCGCTGCGATGCTCCAGTGACGGGGCGAACAGATCGATAACGATCATCCGGTGAACGGAATCATCGCCCCTCAGCAAATGTTGCAGCACAGGATAGTCACGAGACATATAGACGGCGGCACGGCGCACAGGGCTGACATATTCGTACAGTTCGCTGGAACGCTCCGACAGCGCCATGATCCGCTCCTCGGGCGACCATTGCGACGGATCGCGGCGTGGAAAGCGCCTGAAGGCTTCCTCGCGCTGAAGCTCGTAGGCTGCGGTCAGCAGCTCGCTGACATCGGCATAGTGGCGGAACACCGAACGACGCGAGACACCGGCCCGATCGGCGACCGCATCCGTGGTCGGCATCTGGCCTGTCTCGCGCACCAGATCGAGCATGCTGCGGGCAATAACAGAGCGGCTACGCTCACTGCGAAGGTGACGGCCATCCAGAGGGATTCGGGACGTGTTCACGGTTTGCATGTTCTAACCACTACAGCTTTGTCCGGCATAGGTTGCACGACCTCGACGATGACCTGACGGTATCGCGACAACAGCACCCCATGACGGTTACGGGACTAAAAATAAAAGTACCCGCCCACAACACCAGCTACAGCGCGAACACCCATGCTCAATCGCGTTGATTGTGCATTTGGTTCCACCTGACCAGACATTTCAGTTTGTATACGCATTATTACTTAACGCGTCAGAACCGGGCCTATCGCGCTTAAAACCGCCCCGATCCGCCCATACCGGCACACCGCGCACAGGTTGAAACCAGACCACAAACGCAGCCTGGTTCACACGCACATAGATTGAGGAAAATGGCGCACCCGACAGGATTCGAACCTGTGACCCCTGCCTTCGGAGGGCAGTACTCTATCCAGCTGAGCTACGGGTGCGTTGGCGGCGCGAGGCCGAAGGCGGTGCTTACAGCAAGGGCGTGGCGGCCTCAACCCTGATGATCGACCGCCGCGCTGCTAAAGCACTGTCTTTTACTGAGCCGTCTATTGGGCCGTCAGTCCGCCATCGATTTTGAACTCGGCACCAGTGACGAACTTGCTCTCGTCGGAGGCCAGATACAGCACGCAATAGGCCACATCATCCGGCTCGCCGATGCGTTTCAGCGGGATGCCGCGGGCCAGTTTTTCGTGTGCCATATCTTCCTGACCGCCCGCCATGGCGATGAAGGGATCAAGGATGGGCGTCTTGATAAAGACCGGATGCACCGAGTTGGCGCGCACCGTGCCGCCCGCCTTGGCGCATTCCAGAGCCACGGTCTTGGTATAGAGCCAGACCGCTGCCTTGGTGGCGTTATAGGCCCCCATGCCGGGCGCCGCCGCCAAGCCCGCGATCGACGAGATGTTGATGATCGAGGCCATCGGCGCGGCTTTCAGATGCGGCAAAGCATGCTTGCATCCCAGCATGACCGATTCGAGATTGACCGACTGGACCTTGCGCCAGTTTTCCAGCGTGTCCTGCTCGGCAAACACCAACTGGCCACCGATACCGGCATTGTTCACCAGCACCGAAATACCGCCCATATCGCGGGCGCTGTTGGCCACCACCCGCATCCAGTCGCCCTCATCGGTGACATCATGGGCATAGGCAAAGGCGGTGTCGGGATGGTCGGCATTGATGCTGTCGGCCAGGGCCTGAACGCGATCACCGTCGATATCGGTCAGGGCCAGCTTGGCCCCTTCGCGGGCCATCATGCGTGCCATGGCCTCGCCGAGACCACCGGCTGCACCCGTTATCAGGGCCGCCTTACCTGCAACCCGACCGCTCATTGGGTCAGGCCGTCAGAAGCTGCATCGATAAAACGCGCCAGATCCAGATCGCGCTGGGTCACACCGCCCGCATCATGGGTGGTCAGGACAATATCCACGCGGTTCCAGACATTGGACCATTCGGGATGGTGGTCGGACTTTTCCGCCTGAATGGCGATGCGGGTCATAAAGCCGAAGGCGGCATTGAAATCGGCAAAGCGCAGCGAACGGAAAATGGCAGGGCGCGCATCGTCGGCCTTTTGCCACAGCGGCAATTGTTCCAGCGCCTGTTCGACGGCGATCTGTGGCGGCACAGCAGACATATCCCACTCCCTGAGGATCATTTATTCCCCTAGGCGTAACCCGCTTCTTCCTGCCCCGACAAGCATCCGGTGCATGTCATTGCAAACTTCGCATGCATCGACGGATGACGAACCGCATCACAGGCGCTAAACCAGCCACATGACCTCCTCAGATACCGCTTCCGACAAGTCTGCAGACACGCTCTCGGGCACGCCTTCGGGCAAGACCTCCTCCTTCGGCTTCCGCGATGTTGATGCGCGCGAGAAGGTGCAGATGGTGCGCGGTGTCTTCAACTCGGTCGCCTCAAATTACGACTTGATGAACGACCTGATGAGCGTCGGTGTGCACCGCGTCTGGAAAGACGCTGCCGCCGCTAAGCTGAATGCCCGTCCGGGCGAGGTTATTCTGGATGTGGCCGGTGGCACGGGCGACATGTCGCGTCGCTATTCCAAGATGGCACGCGCCGCACAGGAACGTCGCGGCGGTGAAGACGCCAAGGTCATCGTGCTGGACTACAATGCCGAGATGATCCTTGCCGGTGTCCATAAGGGCGGCGAGCCGGAAATGGTCTGGAGCGTCGGTGACGCCATGAGCCTGCCGCTGCCGGACGCCTCGGTCGATGCCTATTCGATCAGTTTCGGCATCCGTAACGTGGCCGATATTCCGGTCGCCCTGAAGGAAGCCCGCCGCGTGCTTAAGCCCGGCGGCCGCTTCATGTGCCTCGAATTCTCACGCCCGACCACGGCGGTCATGCGCAAGGCCTATGACGCATGGTCGTTCAACGCTATTCCGGCCATTGGTCAACTGGTCGCCAAGGACCGTGACAGCTACCAGTATCTGGTGGAATCCATCCGTCGCTTCCCTGACCAGCAGACCTTCAAGACCATGATCGAGGATGCCGGTTTCAGCCGCGTCTCGGTGACCAATCTGACGGGTGGCGTCGCCGCCATTCACCACGGGTGGGCGATCTGAGCCGGCTGACTTTTAAGACCCCGCCCCCCAAACCCGAGGTCGAGCGGATCAAAGCGCCCGTGCGCTCGGCCTTGCGGCTGGTGCAATGGGGGTGGGTTCTGGCGCGTCACGATGCCCTGATCCCGCGCGAGGCCAATGAGCTTCTACCCGCATGGGGCCGCCCGTTTGCCGGTTTCGTTCAGGCCTTTGCCAGCCGTAAGCTACGCGCCGGTCGCCCCGGCCAGCGTGTCGGTGCGGCCTGCGAAAAGCTTGGACCGGTGGCGATCAAGCTGGGTCAGGTTCTGGCCACCCGCGCCGATATTTTCGGCCTGCAGTTCGCGCAAGACCTTGGCCACCTGAAGGACAAGCTGCCGCCCTTCCCGATCGATCAGGCCCGCAAGGAGATCGAACGCTCGCTGGGTCGCAGTGCCGATAGTCTCTATGTGGATTTCGGTGAGGCCGTAGGTGCCGCATCGCTGGCACAGGCCCATCCGGCCACCATGGCCGATGGCACCAAGGTGGCCGTCAAAATCCTGCGCCCCGGTATCGAACGCAAGGTATCGCAGGGTCTGGACGCCATGCGTCTGGGGGCCAAGCTGGTGGACTGGGCCGTAGAGCCTGCCCGCCGTCTGGAACCGCGCGCCTTTGTCGAGATCATTGCCCGCTCGCTCCAGCTTGAGTTGGACATGCGCCTCGAGGCCGCTGCGGCGTCCGAGCTTGGCGAGGTCATGGCCAAGGACGGCTATATGATCGCCCCCAAGGTGATCTGGGATGGCGTCGGCAAGCGCGTTCTGACGCTGGAATGGGCGCAAGGCCTGCCGATGACGGCCCCTGAAATGGCCGATCTGCCTGTGCTGGAACGCAATGTGCTGGCCGACAAGGTGGTGCGTGCCTTCCTCGTTCAGGCGCTGGACCACGGCGTGTTCCATGCCGATCTGCACGAAGGCAATCTGTTCGCAGACGGGGCCGACAAGATCACTGCCATCGATTTCGGCATTGTCGGTCGTCTGCGTCCGTCCGAGCGTCGCTATCTGGCCGAAATCCTGTGGGGTTTCATCAGCCGCGATTATGACCGCATCTCGCGCGTCCATTTCGATGCTGGCTATGTGCCGCCGCACCATTCGGTGGAAACCTTTGCGCAGGCTCTACGGGCCGTAGGCGAGCCGGTGATTGGCCGTGCCGCGTCACAGGTCTCGATGGGGCGTTTGCTGGGCCAGTTGTTCGAGATCACCGCCCTGTTCGACATGCATCTGCGCCCCGAACTGGTGCTGCTGCAAAAGACCATGGTGTCGGTCGAGGGTGTGGCGCGTCGCCTGAACCCCGATCACGACCTGTGGGAAGCGGCCAAGCCGGTTGTCGAGCGCTGGATCCGCCGCGAACTGGGTGTGCAGGCTCAGGCCAAGGAATTGCTGGAAGATGCCCGCGATACCCTGAAGGCCCTGTCGCAAATGGCGCAGAACCCTCAGCAGTCCCAGACGTTAGTGGTCGAGCGCCCCCATACACCGGCCTGGGTCGTGGTCATTGCCACGCTCTCGGCCTGTGCCTCGGCGGCAGCCTTGATATTGACGCTTTGGCCCCATCTTCTGAGCTGATCCATCGGCTCGGCGACGGGCCAGCAAAGGACTGTTTTATGAAGACGACTGCCCTGTTTGCCTTGATCGCCGTGGCTGTGGCGGCCCCCGCCGCCGCCAGCGCCCAAACAGCTCCCGCGCAAAACCCCGCAGCGGCAGCCAGACTGCCCGATACCTTTAGCACGCCAGCCCAGCAGCCCGCGCGACCGGCGACACCACCGGCTCCACCTGCCCCGCCAGCCGCACCCGATATTGCGCGCGCCCAGACCGCGCTTTTGGAAGTGATCGCCAACCTGAAATCGGGCGAGGTCGATTATTCGCCTTTCAGCGCCGATCTGGCGGCCAAGATTCGCGAACAGTCCAGCCAGATCGGCGGCTTGCTGACCCAGTTCGGTGACATCCAGTCCGTGCGCCATCTGGCCCAGCCTGACGGCGTGGATGTGTTCCGCGTGGATTTCAAAAACCAGTCGACCGAGTGGATGATCGGCTTCGACAATGAAGACCAGATCGCGGCCCTCCTGTTCCGTCCGGTCGAACAGTAATCAGTCGAAACTGACCTTGCCCCGCCCGCTCTTGACGGCAGAGCGGGTGGACTTGGCCTTGAGGCGACGCTCCTTGGAAGCCCGCGTCGGCTTGGTGGCCACGCGATAGGCCTGACGCACTGCCGCCTCGGCGACCATTTCCTCCAGCCGCTCGATAGCGTCCTGACGGTTGCGCTCCTGCGTGCGAAAGCGCGTCGCGGTGATCACGATCACCCCGTCCAGCGTCAGGCGACTGCCCGCCTTTTTCATCAGGCGCTCGCGCGTATAGTCGTTGAGGCTGGGCGAGTTTTTGGCATCGAACCGCATCTGTACGGCGGTCGAGACCTTGTTGACGTTCTGGCCGCCCGGACCGCCGGCGCGATAGAAACGGAACTCCAACTCTTCGTCAGGGATGCGGCGTTTCAGCTCGGCCATTACGCCTTCCTTGCTGCCCGCGCGGCAGCAGCATCCAGTGCCTGAAGGAATTTGGAACGGTCGGCATTGGAAAAGGGCGGCGGGCCGGAAGTCTCCACCCCCATCGAGCGCAGATGTTCGCCCACCATACGCCCTGCCAGTGCCGAGCCGATGGTGTTTTCATCCAGCACTGTGCCATTGGGGCGAATGCATTCCGCGCCCGATTTCAGGCAACGGTCGGCCAGCGGAAAATCATTGGTGATGACCACATCGCCCGCCCCTGCCCGCTCGGCGATCCAGTCATCGGCAATATCGGGACCGGCATCGACAACGATCTGGCGGATCAGGCTTTCCTGCGGCGTGCGTATCCAACTGTTGGACACCACAAAGACCGGCCAGTTCAGGCGACGGGCCACGCGATAGACCTCTTCCTTCACAGGGCAGGCATCGGCATCAATGTATAAGGTCTTGGCCATAGCCCCTCTTTAGCGGACTGGCCCGCAAACTAAAGAGCCGCAAGCAAAAGGGCATCCGGCCCATGGACCGGATGCCCCCTTGTTTCACCCTTTCGGATGATCAGTAGGTATAGGCCGGTGCGCGGTTGCCCGCAGCATTCGGCAGATAGCGATCACGCAGTTGCAGGTTGCGCGCCGTATCCAGTGGCTGCTCGACACCGTCGATCAGCACGGCTTCCGGCTGGCTCAGCGGCTCCAGCGGATCACCCGACCAGATCACCACATCGCCCGCAGCGCCGGCTTTCAACTCGCCGAACTGGCCGGCAAAGCCGAAGATACGCGCCGGATTGACGGTGATGGCGGCAATCGCAGCCTCGAACGGCAGGCCGTGCGAGACGGCGTTACCGGCATTATAGCGAATGTCGCGGGCGCGATGGTTTGCACCCTCATTGCCTTTAAGCGCGATCAGCACACCGGCCGCATTCAGCGCGGCAGCGTTCTGCATACGGGCGGCCCGCATTTCGAAATTGCTGGGCAGGTTGGTGATCGGATGGATCAGAACCGGCACATTGGCAGCAGCGATTTCGTCAGCCACCAGCCAGCCCTCGGCGGCACCGTCGAGGATGACCTTCAGGCCTTCCTCGCGGGCCAGACGCAGGACCTGACGGATGTCCGAGGCACGGTTCACCGTCACGATCAGCGGCATACGGCCTTCGATCACAGGGATCAGGGCCTCGAGGTCGGCACGCGACAGCGACAGGGCGCGCATGTCGCCACGGTCATAGGCCGCCTTGTTGCGCTGATAGGCGCGCACTTCGTTCAGGGTTTCCTTGAACAGCACAAACTGGCCACCGCGCGAACCACCGGCCACGCGGGCACCGGCTTCACCGAACGGGGCCGTCATGGCCACCTTGGACTTCACCAGAATATCGGTGCCGTCTTTCAGACTGATGACTGCCGCCTGACCTGCAAACAGGCCCGGGCTTTGGAAGCCGCCATGACCGGCACCGGCCGTCATATCGTCAAAGCCGGAATCGTCGTGGCTGTGACCACCGCCCGAGCCGCCATGCTGGGGCGTGACCACCGCGCGGGTGACACCGCCCAGACGCGCAGTCGGCAGGGTGAAGGACCACGGATCGATGCCATAGGAGACATCGAACGCCGCCGTCAGCGAGTTGGCGCTGTTGGACAGGTCATTCGTGCCGCGCACCGAGCTGACTTCGCTGGTCGCGAGGCCGGAATCCACCGCCACAATACCCGGCGAGACAATCTTGCCGCGTGCGTCGATGGTGCGGATGCCCGCAGGGGCTGCCGCCGTGCCGACGGATACCACACGGCCATTACGGATCAGCACCGTGCCGTTTTCAATCACCGAGGTCCCGGTCAGAACCTTGGCACCTGTGATGGCGACGTCTTGGGCCAGAACCGGCGCAGCGGTCAGGAGCGTTGCCGCAACAGCGGCCATAATCGAGGTCATACGCATGGATCAGCGGGCTCCCTGTGCGGTGCCTGCGGCAGGGCGATTAAAGCCCGGCTGGCCCAGTTCGAAATCGGACACCGGCTGATAGGCCGGATTGCTACGGTCAAAGCTCAGGCTGCCGTCGATGAAGACCTGATCGGCACGCGCATAGACGGACAGCGGGTTGGCGCTCCAGATCACCACATCGGCGCGTTTGCCGACTTCCAGCGAACCGGTCTGGTCCTCGATGCCGATGGCCTTGGCCGCGTTCAGCGTGATCCAGCTGATGGCGCGTTCCTCGGAGATATTCATACCCGCACGACGCCCCGCCGACAGCGAAGCCGCGGCTTCCTGATTGAGGCGCTGGATCAGTTCGGCATCATCGGAGTGGATGACAGCGCACGAGTTCGGGGCCGCATCAACAATGGCCGCATTTTCCTCGATACCGTCCAGAGCTTCCATCTTGAAGCCCCACCAGCCGGTCCACATGGCGGCACAGATACCGGCCTCGGCCAGTTGTGGGGCCAGCTTGTAACCCTCGATCGCATGGTGGAAGGTCTTGATCTTGAAGCCGAACTCCTCGGCCATATCCATCATCAGCGCCATTTCGTCAGCGCGGTAGCAGTGGTTCTGCACCATGATGCTGCCGTCCAGAACACCGGCAATGGTTTCCAGTTGCAGATTGCGGGTCGGCGGCGTGCCCTGACCCGTTTCACGGTACTTGTTCCACTTGTCACGGTAATCCTGCGCGGCAATGAAGCCCGCACGGAAACCGGCCATATTGCCCATGCCGGTGGCAGGCGTCTGGTTACGGCTGCCATAGACGCGCGACGGGTTTTCACCACAGGCCATTTTCAGACCATAGGGCGCATTGGGGAATTTCATCCCCTGCATGGTGGTGGACGGCACGTTACGCAGCGTCACACCGCGACCGCCAAACAGGTTGGCCGAACCGGGCAGGATTTGAACCGTGGTCACACCACCGGCGCGGGCCGTGTGGAAACCGGGATCTTGCGGCCAGACCGAGTGCTCGGACCAGACATTGGCCGTGTTGGGGCCGGTAACCTCGTTTCCGTCCGACATGCCCTGCACGCCCGGCGACGGATAGACACCAAGGTGCGAGTGGATGTCGATAATGCCCGGCGTCACGAAACGACCACGGCCATCGACAATCTGGTATCCTTGCGGAACCGGCGTCGAGGCATCGCCTACGGCGGCGATCAGACCGTCGGTCACAACCACCACACCGTTCTCGATCTTGCGGCCTGCGCCGTCAAAAACCGTCGCGCCGACAATGGCCATGTTCTGGCGTGGCAGCGGCGCATAGGTCGAGGGATACGGATTGAGATCGGACGCGCTGTTCAAGCCCGTAGCCAGTGCGCGGCTTTCCGATTTGACCGGCGTTTGCGCGTTCGAGGACGAAGCCTCGCCCGTCGTCGCACAGGCCGACAGCAACAGTGCGCCCATGGCGCATGACAGGACAGCGAGGCTTGGGCCTCGCAGGCGATTCAGTAACATGGGTGAGCCCCCTCACACCCGCAGTCTGCGGGCAGACAACTGCGGGTATTCAAAGGGGGTTACACCGGCGCTGTAAAGGCGAAATCAGCCTGCGGGCAATCTTTCGCGAACTTCGCTATCGCTAAGCCCCTCGACCTCGATCATCTTCAATCTGGACTGGTTTCCACGCGCTAGATTCACGTCGCGGCGCGGCACGCCCAAGGCCTTGGCCAGCACCGCCACCAGCGCCGCATTGGCCGCGCCATCAACCGGCATGGCCCGCACCCTCACCTTGAGGACCGGACGGCCTTCGGGATCAAGGTCCCACCCCTCGACGGCATCCTTCGAGGATTTGGGGGTCAGTTTGACGGGAATACGCGCGCTCATAGCCTCTCATAGCCAGCCTGTGGCCCAAAAGAAAACGCGCCGGACAGTTTCCCGTCCGGCGCGCTTCTGATCCTTGCGGATGATGATGTGGGCGTCTTAGCCCAAGCCCTTAACCGAGGGCAGCCATCAGTTCCGGCACGGCGGTCTTGTAGTCGGCAACCAGACCGAAGTCCGCGATCTGGAAGATCGGGGCATCCGCGTCCTTGTTGATCGCCACGATGACCTTGGAGTCCTTCATGCCAGCAAGGTGCTGGATGGCACCCGAGATACCGATCGCGATATAGAGTTGCGGCGCGACGACCTTGCCGGTCTGGCCGACTTGGTAATCGTTCGGCGCATAGCCAGCGTCCACTGCGGCGCGCGAGGCACCGACAGCAGCACCCAGCTTGTCAGCCAGCGGCTCGATAACGGCTGCGAACTCTTCGGCCGAACCCAGAGCGCGACCGCCCGAGACGATGATCTTGGCAGCGCCCAGTTCCGGACGATCCGACTTGACCATTTCCGCCGAGACGAAGGTGGTCTTCGGCGCTTCGGCAGCGGCGATGGACTCAACCGAGGCCGAGCCCCCTTCACCTGCTGCGGCAAAAGCCGTCGGGCGAACCGTGATGACCTTCTTGGCGTCGGCGGACTGGATGGTTTCCAGCGCGTTACCGGCATAGATCGGACGCACGAAGGTGTCGGCCGATACCACTTCCACGATGTCCGAGATCGGTGCCACGTCCAGCTTGGCGGCGATACGCGGGGCGTAGTTCTTGCCGTCGGTATTGGCCGGAACCAGAATGGCGTCATAGCCCGCAGCCAGCGGCACAACCGTCGCTTCTACAGCTTCGGCCAGACCCTGAGCCACGCCAGCGCCTTCGGCCAGCAGGACCTTGCGCACGCCGTCGATCTTGGCCGCAGCGTCGGCCACAGCCGATGCGCCTTGGCCCAGAACCATAACGTCCACATCACCCGAAATGGCCTTGGCGGCCGTTACGGTCTTGTGGGTGGTGTCACGCAGGTGAGCGCCGTCGTGGTCAGCAATTACGAGAACAGCCATTACAGAACACCCGCATTCTTGAGGTTGGCAACCAGTTCGGCAGCGTCGGCCACCTTGATACCGGCCGAACGCTTGGCCGGTTCGGTAACCTTGAGCACCTTGAGACGGTCCGCCGTGTCGACGCCGTAATCGGCGACCGACTTGGTGACGATCTCTTTCTTCTTCGCCTTCATGATGTTCGGCAGCGAAGCATAGCGCGGGGTGTTCAGGCGCAGGTCAACCGTGACCACAGCCGGAAGCTCGGCGGCTACGGTTTGCAGACCGCCATCGACTTCGCGGGTCACAGTGGCCTTGCCGCCAGCGATTTCCAGCTTGCCGGCAAACGTGGCTTGCGGCCAGTCCAGCAGAGCGGCCAGCATCTGGCCCACAGCATTGTTGTCGCCGTCGATGGACTGTTTGCCCATCAGGATCAGGTCCGGCTTTTCTTCATCGACAACCGCCTTGAGCAGCTTGGCAATGGCCAGCGGCTCCAGATCGGTATCGGACTGGACCAGAATGCCGCGATCGGCACCCATGGCCAGAGCCGTGCGGATGGTCTCTTGCGCCTGGGTGACGCCGATGGACACGACCACGATCTCGCTGGCGGTGCCAGCAGCGTGGTGTTCCTTGCCTTCCTTCAGACGGACAGCTTCCTCGACGGCGATTTCGTCAAAGGGGTTCATGCTCATCTTGACGTTGGCCAGATCAACACCGGTCTGGTCCGCCTTGACGCGAGCCTTCACGTTGGAATCGATCACCCGTTTCACCGGGACGAGTATCTTCATAAGACTATCCGCTTGTGGTCGAAATGTTTGGGGAGGGAGTGGACCGAGAGTCCGCGCCTGTCAACGTAACGTAAGGTGAAGAACCGCCGTGCCAAGTGATGTTTTTTGATTTATAGGCGCTATCATGAAGCGGTTTTTGACTTTCCGTCGCCTGTCCATGATTTTCGCAGCCCTGTTTGCGGTTGCAATGTGTGGCCTGTTCATCCTGCAGCATTTCTGGGTGGAGCCGGGCGAGAAGTGCGCCCGCGAAGGTCGCTGGTACGATATGGAAACCCGTATCTGTGCCCAGCCCATCTATATTCCGGACATTACGGGCCGCCCCGAAGGCACCACCCGCGCCGAGGCGTCGGCAGGCATGAACAAGGATCTGGTGGACAAGGAAGCCCAGCTGGCTGCCTATAACCGCGCTCGCAAAGCCGCCACCGATGCTGAACGCGCCCGCGTCGAAGCGCTCAACGCCAAATAAAAAGGGCGCGATTATCGCGCCCTTCCAAACAGTCTGTCGTTCAAAGTGTCCTAGCGCGTGCCGGCTCTTAGGCTTTTTGCGTTACCGCGCTGTTAGCGCGTCCCGCCGGGTACCCACTTGATGTCGTCCGCACCATTGGCATTGGCGCGGCGTGCCGCCACGAACAGGTGGTCGGACAGGCGGTTGAGATAGCGCAGCGCCTCGTTATTGACGACCTCGCCCGCCTCGATCATCGCCACGGTGTCACGCTCTGCACGACGGCAGATGGTGCGGGCCACATGCAGATAGGTCGAGAGCGGCGAACCACCCGGCAGGATGAAGCTGTCGAGAGGCTTCAGGCTCTCGTTCATCCAGTCGATTTCCTGCTCCAGACGCTCGACCTGCGATGCGACAATCCGCAGCGCCTCCCATTTGGGTGCAGGCTCCAGCGGTGTGGCCAGATCGGCCCCCAGATCGAACAACTCGTTCTGGATACGTCCCAGCTTGGCATCGATACGGTCGTTCTGGGCGCTGTGCAGACGGGCAATACCGATAATGGCGTTCAGTTCGTCCACGGCCCCATAGGCCGAGACGCGGTGGCTGGTCTTGGACACTTCCTGACCCGTGGCCAGCCGCGTCGTGCCCTTGTCCCCGGTGCGCGTGTAGATCTTGTTGAGCGTAACCATCGGGAACTCCGTTTAAAACTGGACGAGCAGAAAGGCCTTAGCCTGCGTGGTATTTCTTGATGGCCACACCGACCACAAGCAGCACAATGGCCACAGCCTGAAAAATCACCCGCATGCGCATCAGCTTGTTCGAGCGCATGCTGTCCTTCTCGCTGCTGCGATAAAGGTTGGCGATACCCAGAACCAGGCTCGCGACCACGCCGATCAGGGCAATGACAATCAGGATATCGATCACGTTCATGCCCTCCTTCTAATGCGGGGCCCTTTAGGACGCCAGCCTCAATGACGACCTCGTGTCCGGCCCAAAACTGCGGCAGTCTGTCGCAGTACATAGAGTCGTTATTGCAAATCGTTTGCAAAGGGAGTTGAGAAGCACTCGCAAATGAAACGGGGCTCCCATGGCTATCCAGAACACTTCTCGTCGCGCGCAATATTTGGCCGCATCCGCACTCGGCGCAGGACTTCTGTCCTTTGGTGCCGGCGCGCATGCCGAGACGGTGATTGTGGATCAAAACACGCCCACCCGCGTCAGCGACGTCGTCGTGACGGCAGGCGGTTTCGAGCAAAAAATTGAACAGGCTCCCGCTTCAATCAGCGTCCTGACCCGCGAGGAATTGTCTTCCGAGCGCCACCAGAGTCTGGCCGAAGCGCTGGCCAATGTTGAGGGCATCGATGTGGGTGCCTCGGCGGGCAAGACCGGCGGTCTGAACATCTCGATCCGCGGTATGCCCAGCGACTACACCCTGATTTTGATCGACGGCCGTCGCCAGAATGCTGCGGGCAACATCACGCCGAACGGCTTTGGCGAAACCTCGACCAGCTTTATCCCGCCCATGTCGGCCATCGACCGCATCGAGGTGGTACGTGGTCCGGTCTCGACCCTTTACGGGTCGGATGCCATGGGCGGTGTGGTCAACATCATCACCCGCAAGGTCGGAACCGAATGGGCTGGCTCGTTCAGCGCCGACGCGACCCTGCAAGGCGACGACCAGTTCGGCAATATCTACAGCGCCAGCGCCTATGCACAGGGACCTCTGGTTCCCGACCTGCTGGGTCTGGCCCTGCGCGGCCGTTATTCCCAGCGCGAAGCGTCCAGCCTGACCTATGAAAAGGATGACGGCGGCGCGGTCATCATCAGCCAGCGCGGCCCCAGCCCGGTCGAGAACGAAATCTGGTCCATCGGTGGCCGCTTGAACCTGACGGCCCATGCCGACCACGACCTCTATGTGGATGTGGACCTGCAACGCCAGTGGTACGACAACTCTACCGCCCAGCTGGGTACGCTGGGCCTGCGTGGCTATGGTCCCTCGCAAGAGTTCAACCAGAACGAATATGTCGTCGCCCACAACTGGCGCCTGCCGTTTGGTGAGCTGCAATCCACCCTGTCGCATTCGACGCGCGAGACACTGGGCCGCATCCTGCCCGACGACGTGCCCGATACCGACCGCAAGGCCGGTGATGCGCGCACGCTGGAAGCGACCAACACCATCTTCGACACCAAGTTGCTGTCGCAGTGGCGCAACCACACCTTCACCGTCGGCGGCCAGTACTGGGATGCCGAAATGGTCGATGGCGTGGCCCCCGCCCCCTATACCCACCAGCAATGGGCCCTGTTTGCCGAAGACGAATGGCGTCTGGCCGACAATCTGGCTCTGACGCTGGGCGTCCGCTACGACGATCACAATGTGTTCGGCGACCACTTCAGCCCGCGCGCCTATCTGGTGTGGAACGCGACCGAGAACTGGACCCTGAAGGGTGGTGTCAGCCAGGGCTTCAAGACCCCGCGTCTGGACCAGATCGCCCCCGGCATCACCGGCTTCACCGGACAGGGCACGCGCCCGACCATCGGCACGCCGACCCTGAAGCCGGAAACCTCGACCTCGACCGAGTTCGCCGTCTTCTATGACAACCGCGACAATTTCCGCGCCAACTTCGTCGTCTTCCACAACGAGTTCACCGACAAGATCACCAGCGGCAACGGCCTGCTGAACTGTTCGTTCGCGCCCATCATCGATAACGGCCCGCCCGTCATCCGTGACGAGACGCAGAACAACCGTCCCGGCTGCGTCGATTACGGCTACTGGCCCGATGTCGATCAGTTCAGCCAGTCGGTAAACGTCGACGAGGCCGTAACGCAGGGTGTGGAAGCCGCCTTCCGCTGGAACTTTGCGGACGCATGGTCGCTGAACGGCAACTACACCTATACGGACAGCGAGCAGAAGAGCGGTCCCGAGATCGGCCTGCCCCTCTACAACACGCCCGAACATATGCTGAATGCCGCCGTGCGCTGGGATGTGAACGACAAGCTGAACCTGTGGCTGCGCGGCGAATATCGCAGCGACCGCTTCCGCGATCCCGACACCGCCACCAGCACGGCCAAGGCCACCTGGGGCGACTACCGCGCCTATGAGGTCTTCCACCTTGGCGGTTCGTACAAGCTGAACGAGCGCGTTACCTTTAACGGTGCCATCTACAACCTGCTGGACAAGGATTTCGTCTCGTACGGTGCCTATGTCAGCAACACCAATACCAATGCCGTCAGCTATACCAACCTGTACGCCAACAATCAGGAGCCGCGCCGTCTCTGGGTGTCGGTGACCACCAGCTTCTAAACGGCACAGCCTTTAAGTTCAGTCAGGGCCACCCCGTCGGGTGGCCCTTATTGTTTGTATTCGACAAAAGTCGTGACAGCTAAGTCCTTGGTCATATTTCGACGCCATTAATGCCCGCATGACTGATCGCGCCATTCGAAATCTTGAACATCTGCGGCGTTCCGCCTCGACCGCACGCGTGCTGAACCTGCTCAAGGTTGCCGACGATCACGGCCATACCGACGATTGGGCCGAGCGGCCTATGTTCCAGACGCCGTCACTGAATACGTCGCTGATCATCAAGCATCGTCTGCGTCGCAACGAGACGGACAGCTTCCCCGGTCGCCGTCAGGTCGCCACCAAGCTGGTGCTGCCGATCGATGTGAATGACCTGAAGACCGGCGGGCGCTTTGTGTTCGTCAACCAGATCGGTTTCGAGCGGGTGATGCTGGAGGCCTTTGGCCTGCCGCCCGAACACCCTGACATCCGCACCCTGCGCCTGATGGACCAGCTTCCTTCGCTGGACCCGTTCCTGTTGCGCGAGCAGCTGCGCCGTGGCGGCGTGGATGCCGCGCCTTGCTATTTCGCCATTTCCGAAGCGGACCTCGCCAGGATGTCGGCCTTTGTGGAACGCGAAGTCGAACCTCTGGTGCGTATGAGCATCGGGGCCGATCAGGATGCCTCGCATTCTTCGGCACGGATGGCCAACAAGATCCTGTCCAATACGCCCGGCGACCGTCTGGAAGCCCTGCGCCTGACCCTGCGGCTAGAGCCTGAACAGTATCAGGAGGGCGTCTTCTGCTGGAAAGGCTTCCTCTATTACAAATGGGCGCTCAGCAGCCTGACGCAGGACATTGCCAAGGTCGCCGACGAGGTCGCCAGCATCACGCCGCATGGGCCGGTCGATGCCTCGTCCAAGGAATATATCCGTCGCGGGCGCAGCGTCCTTCGCAGTAACATCGTCCAGACCTGCGACAAGGTCAGCCAGACCCTGCGCTATTATGACGAGGCCTATGCGGGCCTTACCACGCGCGGCGAACCGCTGGCCTTCCGCGACTTCCTTTTGGAGGCACCGCATCTGTTTACCCGTCTGGGTGACCAGTTGGGGGCGATCCAGCACATTGTCAGCTTCTGGCGCTTCCGCTTCAGCCCGCAAAGCGCACCGGTTCAGGTCGACGAACTGATCGACATCTTCATGGATTTCGAGACCGGCCTGATGGGGCGAAATCTGGAAGACCTCGCCGCCGAGTTTCAGGTCTGATTGTACAAAGAAAAAGGGCCAGCGTTTCCGCTGGCCCTTTCGCATTTTGACAGTGACTGCCGCTTAGTAGCGGTAGTGCTCCGGCTTGAACGGGCCTTCGACCGGCACGTTGATATAGTCGGCCTGTTCCTTGTTCAGGACGGTCAGTTTCGCGCCCAGCTTTTCGAGGTGCAGGAAGGCGACCTTCTCGTCGAGGTGCTTGGGCAGGGTGTAGACCGAGTTCTCGTACGACTTGGCATTGGTCCACAGTTCGATCTGGGCCAGAGTCTGGTTGGTGAACGAAGCCGACATCACGAACGACGGGTGGCCGGTCGCGTTGCCGAGGTTCACCAGACGGCCTTCCGACAGCAGGATGATCTTCTTGCCGTCCGGGAATTCGATGTGGTGGACCTGCGGCTTGATCTCGTCCCACTTGAAGTTCTTCAGGCCAGCGACCTGAATCTCCGAGTCGAAGTGACCGATGTTGCAGACGATGGCGTTGTTACGCATCGCACGCATGTGCTCGACGCGGATAACGTCCTTGTTGCCGGTCGTGGTGACGAAGATGTCGGCCTTGTCGGCAACGTCTTCGAGGGTCTGGACCTCATAGCCTTCCATCGCCGCTTGCAGGGCGCAGATCGGGTCGATTTCGGTGACGATCACGCGTGCGCCGCCATTACGGAGCGAAGCGGCCGAGCCCTTGCCCACGTCGCCATAACCGCAAACCACAGCAACCTTGCCCGACAGCATGACGTCGGTGCCGCGACGGATCGCATCCACCAGCGATTCACGGCAGCCATACAGGTTGTCGAATTTCGACTTGGTGACGCTGTCATTGACGTTGATGGCCGGGAACGGCAGTTCGCCGCGCTCTGCCATCTGGTACAGGCGGTGAACGCCGGTGGTGGTTTCTTCCGACACGCCGCCGATGGCGTCACGGATGGCCGAATAGAAGCCCGGCTTTTCAGCGATGTAACGCTTCATGACCTTGAAGAGAGCTTCTTCTTCTTCGTTCTGCGGGTTCGACAGGACCGAGATGTCCTTCTCGGCCTTCGGGCCAAGCACGCACAGCAGGGTGGCGTCGCCACCGTCGTCGAGGATCAGGTTCGGATAGCCACCGTCAGCCCATTCGAAGATCTTGTGGGCATAGTCCCAGTACTCTTCGAGGGTTTCACCCTTCAGAGCGAAGACCGGCGTGCCCGAAGCGGCGATGGCCGCAGCGGCGTGGTCCTGCGTCGAGAAGATGTTGCACGAGGCCCAGCGCACTTCGGCACCCAGCGCTTCCAGCGTCTGGATCAGAACGGCAGTCTGGATGGTCATGTGCAGGCTGCCGGCGATGCGGGCACCCTTCAGCGGTTGCGCGGCACCGTATTCCGCACGCAGCGCCATCAGGCCCGGCATTTCGGTTTCGGCGATGGCGATTTCCTTGTTGCCAAAGTCGGCAAGCGAGATGTCGCGAACGATATAATCGGTCATGCGGAGGGGTCTCTTAATGTCTAGGCCCGCAGGCGAAGTGGCATGGATGGCAGTTTAACTTGCACTGCCTATACCGCGCGCCGGTCCACAGGGCAATCATCATATAAGGATATCTTTATATGAATCCCTCCACCGGACTTTGATCCAGATTAAGGTTCCGTTTGGCTTCACCCCTTATGGACAAGCTTGGCCATCCCCCATGATCAGTATGTTGTCGGTGCCGGGCCTGCATCTGCACAGGAGTTTTGTACGCGTATGTCGGTTCAAACGCTGGAACACCGTATGAATTTCATGGGCTTAAACGGCACGACTGCCAGCTACCGCGCCATGGGGTCGATCATCGAGACCGCCCTTCCCAAGGCACTGGATGCGTTTTACGACCGCGCCCGCGCCGAGCCGGAAACGATGCGCTTCTTCCGTGATGAAGCTCATATCCAGACCGCCCATGCCGCCCAGCAGCAACACTGGAAATCCATCATCGAAGGCCGCGCCGATGCGGAATATGGCGCATCCGTGCGCACCATCGGCAGGGTCCATGCCCGCATCGGCCTAGAGCCGCGTTGGTATATCGGTGGCTACAGCATCATCCTGGCCTATCTGACGCGCGCGATCGCCCTGCGCCCGCGCAAGATGTTCGCCAATAAAAAGGCCCATGACCGCGTCACCGCCGAGGCCATTGCCGAGCTGAACCAGCGCGTCATGCTGGATATGGACATGGCCATCAGCGTCTATCTGGACACACTGGCCGAGGCCCGCAACAAGGCCCAACAGCAACAACTCGAGGCCGAAGCCCGCCAGAACGAAGTCGTTGCCGCCCTCGGCAAGGCCCTGCACGGTCTGGCCGAGAGCGATCTTTCGACCACGATCAACGGCAATTTCCCTGAAGAATACCGCTCGTTGCAGCATGACTTCCATGCCGCCACCCGCGCCCTTCGCACCACGGTTCGCGCCGTGGCCGACAGTGTCGAGAGCCTGAGCGCAGGCTCCAGCCAACTGGCCGTGGCCTCCGAAGATCTGGCCACGCGCACCGAACGTCAGGCCGCCAATCTGGAGCGCACCGTCAACGAGACCGACGCCATCGCCACTCAGGTCAGCACCTCTGCCGAAGGCGCGCGCCAGACGGCGGCGGCTGTGGCAGAGGCCCGCGCCGATGTGTTGGACACCACCTCGGTCGTGGCCGATGCCGTCCACGCCATCCACGCCATTGCCGAATCCTCGGCCGAGATTGCCCGCTTCACCAGCCTGATCGACGAGATTGCCTTCCAGACCAACCTGCTGGCCCTGAATGCCAGTGTCGAAGCCGCCCGCGCGGGCGATGCCGGTCGTGGCTTCTCGGTCGTGGCGCAGGAAGTGCGGGCACTGGCCCAGCGTTCGGCAGCGGCTTCGGGCGAAATCCGGGGTCTGATCTCGACCTCCAGCGCCCATGTCGCCAAGGGCGTTGATCTGGTCGAGAAGACCGGCGAAGCGCTGGAACGCATTGGCTCCAAGGTGGTCGCCGTTGATGCTCTGGCCGGCAGTATTGCCATGTCGGCACAGGAACAGGCCGAGGGCCTTGCCCGCGTGCGCCGCGCCATGGGCGAGATGGACGACATCACCCAGCAGAACGCCGCCATGACCGAAGAGGCCACCGCTGCGGCCCGTCAATTGGCCAACGAAGCCCACGGCCTGAACCAGCAGGTCAGCCGCTTCAAGCTGGATCATAACGAGCCGCCCGTGCGTCTGGCTGTCAGCAATACCCACGTCGCGTAAAACCCGACTTATCGATTATCGATGGCGATTTTTCGAAATCGCTCTTGGGACTGAAGCGGTCGGCGTCTAGTTGGTTTGCCCTGTTTTGACAGGAGCCAGACCATGCCAGACGATTCACGCGCCGACCGCCCCCACCCCGCCGCTGCGGGCATTCCGCGTCACGACTGGACGCTGGACGAGGTCGAGGCCCTGTTCGCCCTGCCCTTTATGGAACTGGTCTATCAGGCCGCCAGCGTCCACCGCCAAAGCTTTGATCCCAGCGAGGTCCAGAAAAGCCAGCTTCTGTCGATCAAGACCGGCGGCTGCGCCGAGAACTGTGGCTATTGCTCGCAATCGGCCAGTTTCAAAACCGGCCTGAAAGCCGAAAAGCTGATGGTCCCTACCGATGTCATCGCCGAGGCCATGGCCGCCAAGGCAGGCGGGGCCAGCCGGTTCTGCATGGGTGCCGCATGGCGCGAACTGAAAGACCGCGACACGCCCAAGCTGGCGGCGATGATTTCAGGCGTCAAAGCGCTGGGATTGGAAACCTGCGCCACGCTGGGCATGTTGAATGCCGATCAGGCCCGCCAACTCAAAGAGGCCGGTCTGGACTATTATAACCACAACCTCGACACCGGACCCGACTACTACGATCAGGTGGTGACCACCCGCTCCTATCAGGACCGTCTCGACACCCTGCAGCATGTGCGCGATGCCGGTATGAGCACCTGCTGCGGCGGTATTGTCGGCATGGGCGAGAGCCGCCGCGACCGTGCAGGCCTGTTGCAGCAACTGGCCACCCTGCCCGTCCATCCCGACAGTCTGCCGGTCAATGCTCTGGTGCCGGTTGGCGGCACGCCGCTGGGCGAGAGGGTGCTCAAGGAAGGCGAGATTCATCCGATCGAGTTCGTGCGCACGGTCGCCGTCGCGCGTCTGGTCTGCCCCAAATCCATGGTGAGGCTGTCGGCAGGTCGCGAGGGCATGAGCGCAGAAATGCAGGCCTTGTGCTTCCTTGCCGGTGCCAATTCCATCTTTGTCGGCGGCAAGCTTTTAACCACGCCGAACCCCGAGGAAGATCACGATACGGCGCTGTTCCGTATGCTGGACCTGCGGCCCATGCCTTTGAGGGAAGCTGTGTCGGCCTAGGCCGAACGACGGCGGGTCATGGCCGAGGCCGGAGCCAGTTGCAGACCGCGTTGCTCCAGTCCGGCCACCCAGCGCGAGGCCACCTCGATGGTCACCGGATAGCTGAAGCCCGAGCCAAAGGCCGCACCGTCGGTCTTGGCTTGGATCTCCAGCGCATGAAGCTGGCGCAGGATAGCCGCCGGTGACTGTTCCTCATCGACGATACGGTCCGCCGATGCACGGGCAAAGGCCCCCGGGCGGCCCTGCAGGCTGCCGTCATCGACAAAGGCCAGACCGCGTTGGCGCAACTGGCCCATCAGGGCCGAGGTCGCCGTATCGGAGGTGGCAAAGCGGTCGCCCAGATAGTTGCTGACCCCGTAAAAGCCCACGGCCCGCGACAGCAGCCAGTCAAGCTTGACCGAGACATCCTCGGCGCTGCTGCTGGCCAAAAGCGTATAGGGACCGGGGTCATTGTTCGGATAGCCGGTCGGCTCCATCGGCAGTTCGATCAGAACCTCGTGGCCATAGGAGCGGGCCATATCCACCCAGCGCTGCAAGCCCTCGGCATAGGGCACGAAGCTGAGCGTCACATCGGCAGGCAGGCGTTCAATCGCCGCGCGCGTTGTCACAGCGTTCAGCCCCAGACCGCCTACCACCAGCGAAACTGTCGGCTTGCCATTGGCGCGGAACGGACGGGCATAGGCCTGTGCCGGAACGCGGCCATCGGCGGCGATGCGCGGCAGTGGCCCTTCCGGCCCCGGCTGGTGCAGACCCGCCATGGGGGCGGCAGGTAGGGGATCAGGCTGGCGCACTGGGGCGGTGAAACTGCCGGTGGCCGATACGCTGGCCCCTTCGGGCAGGGTGATCAGGGCGTCACCAAAACCGCCCGCACCTTCGGCATCCAGACCTTCGTTATCGAGGGTCTGGTAGAGGTCCATTCCCGCATAGCCGAAGACGTCTTCGCCGCTGGCCAGTTCGGCTGTGGGCTTGTCGGCTTCCAGACGCGCACCGGCAGAGGGCATGGCCGCACGCGGATCACCCGTCAGGGCGATAAACAGAGCCGCAGCCCCCACAACGCACAGACCCGCCGCTCCCACAATCACCTGCGGCTTGGCCAGTATGGCGCGGTTCAACCGCTCGCGCGCAGAGGCCGAGGGCATTCCCGCCGCAGCGGCAAGAGCAGATTGTCTCTTTGCGAACATGGTCACAGCGAGGCTCGATCAATCCAGGGGGCAGTTGCCGCAAGACGGCAACCTTCACCTTGGATCAAGTCACGTCAGGGTTAAGAAACCCTAACGTTTGTTCACCACGTTGGACAAAAGCGCCGATTTAGTCGGTGCTCTCTTCCTTGGCTGGCACTTCGGCTTCGGGATCGAAGACAATAATGCCCTCGGGCGGTGCCGCCACCTTGGACAGGTCGCCGCCGGCCTTCAGCACATCCAGCGCGCGCTGGAGCTGATAATCGGTGTCCTTGTCAAAGCCCTCGCCCGGTGCCTCGTGCGGCGTGTGCGGGCCACGGCGCTCAGCACCGATCGAGGAATCCAGAGCCGTGGCATAGGCCGCTTCGGAATAGATGAAGCTGGAGCGCGAAATCACCTTGGCTTCGGCTTCGGAGCGGGCGACCTCGAGGTCCGGCTCGATGCCGATCTTCTGGATCGAGCGTCCCGACGGCGTGTAGTAGCGGGCCGTGGTCAGCGAGACCGCGCCATCCTGACCGCCACGCAGCGGAATCACGGTCTGGACCGAGCCCTTGCCGAAGCTGGTCAGGCCGACAATAGTGGCGCGTTCCTGATCCTTGAGCGCACCGGCCACGATTTCCGAAGCCGAGGCCGAGCCATAGTTGATCAGCACCACAACCGGCAGCCCGCCGGTCAGATCACCCGCCTTGGCCGACCAGCGCTCGATATCCTCGGGCTTACGGCCGCGCTGGCTGACGATTTCGCCTTGTTCCATAAAGCTGTCGGACACGGCCACAGCCGCATTCAGCAAGCCGCCGCCATTATTGCGCAGGTCCAGCACATAGCCCTTCAGGCCCGGCTTTTCGGACTTCAGGCGAGCAATGGTTTCGTGCAGTTCGCGCTCGGTATTCTCGTTGAAGGTCGAGATGCGCAGATAGCCATAATCGCCTTCAAGACGACCGGTGACCGAGTTCACCTTGATGACTTCGCGGGTCAACTCGACCTCGCGCGGGTCTTCGCCGTCGCGCAGGAAGGTGACCTTGATCGAGGTGCCCGCCGCACCGCGCAGCTTGTCCGACACGTCACTGACGGTCATGCCCGCCGTGCTTTGGCCGTTGATGGCGCTGATGACATCGCCCGCCTGAACACCGGCACGGGCCGAGGGGCTTTCATCCATCGGCGAGACGACCTTGATCAGCGCACCGTCCGCCGAAATGGTCAGGCCGACGCCCGAATACTGACCCTCGGTGCGTTCACGCAGATCGCCATAAGCCTTAGGGGCCAGATAGTTCGAATGCGGGTCCAGCGCCGTCATCATGCCCGACAGCGCCGCCTCGATCAGCTTCTTGTTATCGACCGGCACCACATAGACCTGCTCGACAATGCCCATGACATCGCCAAACAGTTCCAGCATGCGGAAGGTCTCGTTGCGCGGGGTCTGGCTGGCCACAGCCGCGGCCGACCCGCCCAAGACCAGGGCGGCACAGCCCACGAGAAGCAGTTTACGCATTCGTTCTCTTTCCTGCGGCCACCGTGTTCGGCGACCGATATCCATTCGCCCGATCCTTACGCGCTATAGACGCAGATACAATCGGTAGGCCTCGGATTTTTTAAGGCAATCCCGTCTCAGAGGGCCATCTGGCGACTTTGTGAAGAGATCAGACCAGCCCTCAATCCAGCCCTGTCAATCTAGCCAAGGTGCCGGATCAATCGGATGCTCGCCGCGACGCAGCTCGAAATAGGCTTCGCCATCCTCGGCCGTATGGCCAAGGGTCTGACCTTCGCTGACGCGCTGGCCAACCTCGACATCGACGCGGTCCATACCCGCCATCACGGCGCGCCAGCCCGGTCCGAGGTCCAGAATGACGATCTCGCCCCATTCCTTCATCGGACCGGCAAACAGCACACGCCCCGCCGCAGGTGCCCCCACCGGAGCCTTGCTGGCATGCCAGCGCCAGCCCACAGAACCCGCACCATAGGTCTGGGCCGGAAGTCCCGATACCGGCCGCGCCAACCGGTCGCGGCCCGCAGGGTTGCGACTGACCGCCTCAGAGGTCTGGCCGTCAACCGCAGGCAGACGCCCGCCGACATCACGGATGCGGGCCTCCAGTGCATTGGTCGCGCGTTCGGCACGGGCCGCCTCGGCCCGCAACACACTGCGAAGGGCCATTTTGCGGGTGGTCAGGTTTTCGATCTCGGCCCGACGCTGGTTCTGGGCGCTTTCGACCGTAAACAGGCGCTCGCTCGACATGGCGGCCAGTCGGCGGATGCGGTTGATCTCTTCCTGCCGCTCGACCAGAACCGCGGTGCGCTTGTGGATTTCCGGCGTCATGGCGCGGATCATAATATTGGCGCGCACCGTATCGCGGGCCCGCTCGGCGGGCACCAGCAATGGCGGCGGTGGTTTGCGCGACATCATCTGCAAGGCCGAGAGCAAACGCCCCTGCGCGGCCCCCTCGCGCGACATCTGCGACATCAGGGACGCCTCGCGCTCGCCCAGTTCCTTCAGGCGCGCCCGCTGGGCATCCATTTGCAGGTCGTCGCTGGCCTGCTCACCGCGCAGGTCCGATAATTGTGCATCCAGCTTGACCAGATCTTCGGCCGCCTGTGCCGCCTCGGCCCGCAGACGGCGCGCGCGGGCCATCTCGTCACGGTACTCGACATTCAGCCGCGCCAGTTCTTCGTTCGGAGACGGACGCTGTCCAACCGCCGGTCCGGTGGCCAGCAGCATCAGGGCGGTCGAGGTCGCCAGTATGAGGACGGGGCGTTGCATCAGTCCCGATGATAAGGTGATCCGGCCATGATCGTCACGGCCCTGTAAACCTGTTCGGCCAGCATGGCCCGCGCCAGTGCATGGGGCCATGTCTGCGGACCGAAGGCCAGAGTCGAGCGGGCCACATCGCGCACCCGCGCATCCAGCCCGTCTGCGCCGCCGATCACAAAGACCAGCTTGCGCTCGCCCTGATCGCGCAGGGTGGCAATATGTTCGGCAAAGGCGCGGCTGGAATAGGCTTTTCCGCGCTCGTCACAGGCGATCAGGTGTGCACCCTCGGCGGCGGCCAGCAACAGGTCCGCTTCCGGCCCCTTACCGCTCTTGCGCGGTTCGAGATCGATCAGTTCCAGTGGCCCCAAACCTAAAGGGCGACCCGCAAGGGTCGCCCGTCGGGCATAATCGTCTGCCAGTTCCGCCTCGGGGCCACGGCCCGGTTTACCGATCGCCGCAATCGCCAGCTTCATCGAGACAGTCCGTCAGATAAAAAGGATCAGTTGCGACCGAAGCCACGGTGGGCGCTGTCGACAGCCCAGATCTTTTCGATGTTGTAGAAGGTACGCACTTCCGGACGGAACAGGTGAACGATGACGTCACCGGCATCCAGCAGCACCCAGTCACAGTGCGGCAAACCTTCGACCTTCACCTTGCCCAGACCCATTTCCTTAAACAGGCGCAGCAGGTGGTCGGCCAAGGCACCGACGTGACGGTGCGAGCGGCCCGAAGCCACGATCATGGCGTCGGACATCGGGCTCTTGCCACGCAGGTCGATCAGGACCATGTCCTGCGCCTTGTCAAAATCCAGTTTGGCCAGAATGGCGTTTTCCAACTCGGTCTGGCCGGTCGGCAGCGGCTGGTTGTCACCAGCGTCATTCTGAAGGGACTCGTCGTCAAACTCGTCCGCTACCGAATGGAGGGGATCGAGGACGTCCGTGTCACGCTCTGCCGATTGGGCAGCGACGTCATGCGCATCGTGCGCGGGGTGGGGGCTCAGCGGAGGGCTCCGATAGGGTTTACCAAAAGACCACTATAGCACCTATCGCTGAAAACGTCACCCGTCCTCGGTGGAACGGTTTCGTGCTGTGCGAATTGCGCTCGAAGAACGCGGATTCAAAGGGGCCACGATATAGGTCCAGGCCGGAGCCTGAAGGCTGGGCAACAAGCCCGCCTGCTCTGCCGGAACACGCGCCTTCGAGAACCGCACCGCAGCAGGCGCAGATCGGCTGTCCATCAGGCTTCCGGGGCGGGCGATCACCGCCATCGGCATCAGCCGCATGATGTCGGTCCAGCCCCTCCAGCGGTGGAACCCCGCCAGATTGTCGGAGCCCATCAACCACACGAATTTCACCCCGGGGTGGCGTGCGACCAAAGTTCTAAGCGTATCGACCGTCCACTGGGTGCCCATACGCGTCTCGACATCCGAGACAATCATGCGGGGACCGACCATGCGGGCCATGTCGCGCGCCGAGCGCAGCCGCTCGTCCAGTGGGGCCATCTCATGCGTGGATTTCAGCGGATTTTGCGGGGAGACCAGCCAGACCACACGGTCCAGCCCGAGGCGACGCATCGCAGTTTCGGCCACATGGGCATGACCGTCATGGGCCGGATTAAACGAGCCGCCAAACAGGCCCACCTTCATCCCCGGTGTCAGGTGCAACCCATCCCTCAGCGCTCCGGAACGGAGGCCGCTGCCTTTGGGTGCAGGTCCGGCATGGAAGAAGGACAAGGGCGTTCAGTTACGGCTTTGAGGTGACAGTAGGGTGCTTTTGCTCATGGCTGCCCTAACATGCGGTTTACGGCCTGTCTCGACGAAACCCGACACGGGGCCAAAACGTCTGGATACGGCCAGTTTTATGAGCGATCAGAACTCGCGCCAGCTCGATCCCGGATCACGCTCGCCCGGTTGTGCCAGTTGCTGGCCCCAGGTGATCATCATCAGCGCCTTGTGGCTGCGGATCTTGTACTGGCCGATCATCGGGGTGACTGCGCCCAACGGCATGCCGGTGCGGGTGTCATAGATAAAGCCCGAAAACTCGGCCACGCCCATCCGATCACGGTTCGAATAGATCGAAACCTCGGGGATGGAGACGACATTCAACGCGTCATTGATCGGCACACGCATGTCGGGGATACCGAATACGCGGCGCATCTGTTCCAACGACAGGGCGGCAGCGCGAACCTCGAATACCGCATCGCTTTCGCCGCGCTCACGCACCAGCGCATAGCCCGCTTCTGACAGGGCGGCGCGAATGGCGCTCAGCGCAAAACGGGCATTCTCGGCCTGAAAATAGGTTTCATCGACATAGACCCGCGCCCCTTGCGGGATCGGCAGCATCAAGCCTTCGACCGCACGCTCGGCGGCACGGTTGACCAGCAGCATGTCCGTTGCCGTCCGTGCCGGATTGGTTTCGGTCACCGAGGCACAGGCTGTCGCCAGCAAGGCCAGCGACAAAACCGGAAGAAGGCGTGCGGCCCCCATCTTACCAGTGACCCGTATTGGGCATCGAAGCCCACGGTTCGGCGGGCGCAAGACGCTCGCCCTTTTGCAGCAGTTCGATCGAGATATTGTCCGGCGAGCGGATAAAGGCCATCCAGCCGTCACGCGGCGGGCGGTTGATCACCACACCGCCAGCGGCAAGTTTTTCACAGGCGGCATAGACATCATCGACCTCGAAGGCGAGGTGGCCGAAATTACGACCGCCATCATAGTCTTCGGTGTCCCAATTATAGGTCAACTCGACTTCGGGCTGGTGCTCGGTACGCGCACGGTCCGCATCCATCGGTGCCGCCAGATAGACCAGCGTAAAGCGGCCCGCCTCGTTTTCTATACGGCGGGTTTCCACCAGACCCAGCAGGTCACAGTAGAAACGCAGCGACGCCTCGAGGTCTTTCACCCGAACCATGGTGTGTAAATAACGCATGAGAGCTACCTTACCCCGAACAACGACCTAAATGTGACAAACCAAAGGCCCGCATTTCTGCGAGCCTTGCTGGCCTTAGTGGGATTCTGGCGGGCGGGCTGCCGGATCCACATAGTGGCTGTCGTCATGGGCCGAGGCTGCCAGTACGAAGCGGCGGTCGCAATAGGTGCACTCGACGGAGTCGTCTTCACCCATTTCCAGATAGACCAGCGGGTGACCGAGGGCACCGCCACCGCCGTCACAGGCCACGCGCTTTTGCGAGACCAGAACTTCTTCGGCTTGGGGAACAGGGGCGTCGAGGTGGCGCGGCGGCATGGATCAATCCTCAGATAGGCGTTTGCGCCTTCCTAGGCGTCTGCCGTCATCAGGTCAAACCCTTGCCGCCCGCGTCTTGGCTGGCTCCGGCTCAGGACTTTGAGGAAAAGGCCGACTTCATCCGGCCAAAGAAGCGGGCCACACGGTCACGACGGCGGGCATAGAAGCTCAGACCCAGACTGGCCGCCCCGATCCACAGTCCGGCCTCGCCGACAATGGCAAAGACACCGGCTATGGCAAGGCCCGTAGTCATGGCGATCATTTCGGCCTTGATCGCAAACACGCTGGCCACAAAACCGGCATAGCCGAGGGCGCAGAATCCGAGAGCGACAAAACCGATCGTGCGCAGTTTCAGCGAACGTTTTTTCGGGGCTTCGATGGCGGTGGTGGCTTGGGTCATTTGCTGTGTCCAGATACCTTGTCGTTATGTAAAGATAACTTGTCCTATCTGTTTTGCGATGTCAAGCACACTTGTCTGATGTTTTTTCTACCATGCCTTGGCTAAGGCCGACATCATCCCTACCTATGGCCCAGCTGTTCCTCTTTGATATGCAAAGCCCGCGCATGACTGCTTCCACTGCCTCGACACCCTCGATCCTGCCTGAAAACGCCATCGAGGTTCTCGGTCTGAAAAAGACCTATAAGGGCAATGGCAAGGCCCCACCCAAGGTGGCGTTGCGCGGCGTGGATCTGACGGTCAAGCGCGGCTCGATGTTCGGCCTTCTGGGTCCGAACGGTGCGGGCAAGTCCACCCTCATCAACATCATTGCCGGCGTGGTGAACAAGTCCGAGGGTACGGTCAAAATCTGGGACCGCGACATCGACACCCACAGCCGTGATGCCCGTTCGGCACTGGGTGTGGTGCCGCAGGAAATCGTCGCCGACGTGTTCTTCACCCCGCGCGAATCCCTGGAGGTTCAGGCCGGTTTCTATGGCGTGCCTGCCGACGAACGTCGCTCCGATGAGTTGCTGGCCGCTCTTGGCCTGTCGGACAAGGCCAATGCCTATGTGCGCTCGCTGTCGGGTGGCATGAAGCGCCGCCTGATGGTGGCCAAGGCGCTGGTGCATAATCCGCCGGTACTGATCCTCGACGAGCCGACTGCCGGTGTGGATGTGGAACTGCGCCGCCAACTCTGGGACTATGTCCGCAAGATCAACGAGGAAGGCGTCACGGTTATCCTGACGACCCACTATCTCGAAGAAGCGCAGGAACTGTGTGACACCATCGCCATCGTCAATCGCGGCGAGGTCATTACCTGCGAGCCAACCGAGCAGTTGCTGCGCCGTCTGGACACGCGCAATGTGGTGGTCACGCCCGAGACGCCCGTCACCACCCTGCCCGTCCTCAACGGATTTAGCGTTACGTCGCGGGCCAATGGGGCCTTTGCCGTCACCTATCGCACGGGCGAGGCCAGTGTAGAGCAGGTGCTGGCCGCTGTGCGTGGCGCGGGTATTTCCATTCACGACATCACGACCGAAGACCCCGATCTGGAAGACGTCTTCCTCGCCCTGACCTATGGCGATACCAGCCGTCCCGATCCGACCAAGGACTAGGTCAGGTCACCATAACCGTGCCCAGCATGACGCGGGCACCCGTCCGGCCCAGAACGCGGTCGGCGGCACGCTGCAAGGCCCGCGTCAGGGATTCTACATCCGGCAGGGCCCCTGCAAGCAGATGCGTCGCTTCGGAGCGTACAGCCTCGTTAAAAGCGGCATTCAGACGCGGGCGTGACAGCTTGGCATGTTCCAGCAGAGCCCCGTCTGTGAAGACCAGCGTGCTTTCGACAGACATGACGCCGCGCCGCCCATGCGTACGCAGCACCGTAGCCGTGGCCAGCGGCATGGGCATTTCGCCACCGCCAGACTTAGCCTCGCCCTTGGGGCTGGCCAGGGCCGGTTTCGGGGCCATAGAGGCCACCAGCATGAACATAAGTAGGGCGCGACGATCCATGCCCCCAGTCTGCACCCTGACTTTTTAAAGTCCCGTTACGTCTAGCCCTTGGCTGAACCTCGGTTTAGCGTGGCGATATGACGTTTGATCCCAGAGATTACCGGCCCAATGTGGGGGTCGTTTTGTTCAACGAAGCTGGCAAGGTGTGGCTGGGCCGACGCGCCAATACGCCCCCGCCCTATAATTGGCAGTTCCCTCAAGGCGGCGTCGATGACGGCGAAGACCTTGAAGCCGCCGCCCGCCGCGAGCTGAAAGAGGAAACCGGCGTCAGCAATGTCGCGTTTCTGGCCCGCACCCAGTCATGGGTCTATTACGACTTTCCCGACCATGCGCAGGGCCCAAAAGCGTGGCGCGGGTTCAAGGGCCAGCGCCAGATGTGGTTTGCGTTTCGCCTGACGGGTCCCGACAGCGAGATTGACCTGTTTGCCGATGACGAGGTCGAGTTTGAAGAATGGCGCTGGGCCGATCTTCACGAGGCGCTGGACCTGATCGTGCCGTTCAAGCGCCCCGCCTATACAACCGTGGTCGAGGCCTTCAAACATCTGGCAGCTTAAGGGCCGCCAATAGGCAAAAAGAAAGGCTCCCGACATCGCTGTCGGGAGCCTTGATCTTTTGTCCGGTTATCCCGCTTAGGCGGTGATTTCCGAAGCCTCTTCGGCGAGGATCGTCAAACCCTCACCGTTGACGTCGGCGAAACCGCCTTTGACGTCGAAGCGACGACGGGCATTGCCTTCGTAGATCGTGATCACGCCTTCACGCAGCGTGGTCATGAACGGGGCGTGGCCCGGCAGGACGCCGAAGTCGCCCTCGACACCCGGCGCGTCGACCTGATCGACCTGGCCCGCGAAGATTTCGCGTTCCGGGGCAACGAGGGAGAAGTTCAGCTTACCGGTCATGGATTAGGCCTCAGCAGCCATCTTCTCGGCCTTAGCGACGACTTCGTCGATCGCGCCAACCATGTAGAAAGCAGCTTCCGGCAGGTGATCGTATTCACCGGCCACGATGCCCTTGAACGAACGGATCGTATCGGCCAGTTCGACGAAGGCACCCGGGGTGTTCGTGAACTGCTCGGCCACGTGGAACGGTTGCGACAGGAAGCGCTGGATCTTACGGGCGCGAGCCACGATCAGCTTGTCGTCTTCCGACAGTTCGTCCATGCCCAGGATGGCGATGATGTCCTTCAGAGCCTTGTACTGTTGCAGGGTTTCCTGAACCTGGCGGGCAACGGTGTAGTGTTCTTCACCGATGACCAGCGGGTCCATGATACGCGAGGTCGAGTCCAGCGGGTCCACGGCCGGGAAGATGGCCTGAGCCGCGATGTCGCGGTTCAGAACGGTCGTCGCGTCCAAGTGGGCGAAGGTACCAGCAGGTGCCGGGTCGGTCAGGTCGTCAGCCGGAACGTAGATGGCTTGAACCGAGGTGATCGAGCCCTTCTTGGTCGAGGTAATGCGCTCTTGCAGGTTACCCATTTCGGTCGCCAGCGTCGGCTGATAGCCCACGGCCGACGGGATACGGCCCAGCAGAGCCGACACTTCCGAACCGGCTTGGGTGAAGCGGAAGATGTTGTCGACGAACAGCAGAACGTCCTTGCCTTCTTCGTCGCGGAAATATTCAGCGATCGACAGGCCCGTCAGAGCAACGCGAGCGCGCGCACCGGGAGGCTCGTTCATTTGGCCGTAAACCAGGGCGCACTTCGAGCCCACGGTCGAACCGCCATTTTCCTTCGGGTCGACGTTCACGTTCGACTCGATCATCTCGTGGTACAGGTCGTTACCTTCGCGGGTACGTTCACCCACGCCGGCCAGAACCGAGTAACCGCCGTATGCCTTAGCGATGTTGTTGATCAGCTCTTGCATGGTGACGGTCTTGCCGACGCCAGCGCCGCCGAACAGGCCGATCTTGCCGCCCTTGGTGTACGGGCAGATCAGGTCGATGACCTTAATGCCGGTGACCAGGATTTCCGACGAGGTCGACTGTTGGTCGAAGCTCGGCGCGTCCTTGTGGATCGGACGGTATTCGGTGGTTTGCAGCGGACCTGCTTCGTCGATCGGCTGACCGACGACGTTCATGATGCGGCCGAGCGTGCCCGGGCCAACCGGAGCCATGATCGACTTGCCGGTGTCCACGACGGCTTGACCACGGGTCAGGCCTTCGGTGGTGTCCATCGAGATGGCGCGGACCATGTTCTCGCCGAGGTGCTGGGCAACCTCGAGAACCAGGGTGAAGGCCTCGCCGGTCTTCTGGTCAACGTTCTGGGTTTCCAGAGCGTTCAGAATAGCCGGAAGCTGGCCTTCGAATTTCACGTCAACAACGGCGCCGATGACCTGGGCGATCTTGCCCTGGCCAGCAACAGCGGCAGCGACGGTCTTCTTGGCAGCCGGTTTCTTGGCGGCGGGTTTCTTCGGAGCGGTGGCGTCGGTCATGGGTGTGTCCGGTTCGAATAGGGTGTCGTTCAAGATCAGATGGCTTCGGCGCCAGCGATGATCTCGATAAGCTCGGTGGTGATCTGGGCCTGACGTTTGCGGTTATACTGCAGGGTCAGGGCATTGATGAGGTCGCCCGCATTACGCGTCGCGTTGTCCATCGCTGCCATCTGCGAGCCAAAGAAGCCCGCCTGATTTTCCAGCAGTGCCGCAAGAATCTGGGTCGTCAGGTTACGCGGCAGCAGGGTTTCGAGGATTTCCTCCTCCGACGGCTCGTACTCATACAGAGCGGTCGCGGATTCGGTCGCCTGAGCGTCCTCGATCACAGCCGGAACCAGTTGGGCACCGGTCGGAACCTGTTGGATCACCGACTTGAACTGGCTGTAGAACAGCTGGACCACATCGGTCTGGCCGCTCTCGAACATTTCGGCAATCAGCTCGGCAATCGGCTGGGCCGAGTGCAGACCGACGGTCTTGTGTTCCGACAGTTCGAAAGTGCGAACCAGCTTGTCACCATACAGGCGAACCAGTTGGTCGCGCGACTTGCGGCCCACGGCGATGATCTTCACGTCCTTGCCGTTGGCGATCAGGCTGTTGATGCGCTCGCGCGCAGCCTTGATCACGTTCGACGAGAAGCCGCCTGCCAGACCCTTGTCGGCAGTGGCCACCACGATCAGGTGACGTTGATCCTCGCCGGTTCCGGCGAGCAGGCGCGGAGCATCCGCGCCTTGCACACCGGCGGCCAGGTTGGCGATCACCGAAGCCATACGCTGGGCGTAAGGACGGGCATTTTCAGCCTGTTCCTGCGAACGCTTCAGCTTGGCCGCGGCGACCATGTTCAGGGCTTTCGTGATCTTCTGCGTCGACTTGACGCTTCCGATCCGATTGCGCATTTCCTTGAGGCTGGCCATCCGGCGTTACTCTCGCTTGCTTCGATTAAGCGAAGGTCTTGAGGAAGGATTCCAGAACGCTCTTGAGCTCGGTCTCGAGATCGGCGGTCAGGTCCTTCTTCGTACGGATGCCTTCCAGCAGCGAAGCATTGTTCGCGTGGACGCGGGCCAGCAGTTCCTTCTCGAAGCGACCAACGTCAGCAACGTTGATACCGTCGAGGTAACCACGGGTACCGGCATAAACCGATACAACCTGCTCTTCCATCGACAGCGGCGAGTACTGCGGCTGCTTCAGCAGCTCGGTCAGACGCGCGCCACGGGCCAGCAGCTTCTGGGTCGAGACGTCGAGGTCCGAACCGAACTTGGCGAAGGCGGCCATTTCACGATACTGGGCCAGCTCGCCCTTGATCGGGCCAGCAACCTTCTTCATCGCCTTGGTCTGAGCCGACGAGCCGACGCGCGACACCGAGATACCGACGTTCACAGCCGGACGGATGCCTTGGTAGAACAGGTCCGATTCCAGGAAGATCTGGCCGTCGGTGATCGAGATCACGTTGGTCGGGATGTAGGCCGACACGTCGTTGGCCTGGGTTTCGATGATCGGCAGAGCCGTCAGCGAGCCCGAACCGTAGTCGCTGTTCAGCTTGGCCGAACGCTCCAGCAGACGGCTGTGCAGGTAGAAAACGTCACCCGGGTAAGCTTCGCGGCCCGGCGGACGGCGCAGCAGCAGGGACATTTGGCGATAGGCCACAGCTTGCTTGGACAGATCGTCATAAACGATCAAGCCGTGCATGCCGTTGTCGCGGAAGAACTCGCCCATGGCGGTACCGGCGAACGGTGCCAGGAACTGCAGCGGAGCCGGCTCCGAAGCGGTTGCAGCCACAACGATGGTGTATTCCAGAGCGCCCGACTCTTCGAGAGTCTTCACGATCTGGGCAACGGTCGAACGCTTTTGACCGATGGCGACGTAGATGCAGTACAGCTTGGCCGACTCGTCGTCGGTCTTGTTGACAGCCTTCTGGTTCAGGATGGTGTCGACGGCCACAGCCGTCTTGCCGACCTGACGGTCACCAATGATCAGCTCGCGCTGGCCACGGCCGATCGGGATCAGGGTGTCGATCGACTTCATGCCGGTCTGCATCGGCTCGTGAACCGATTTACGCGGGATGATGCCCGGAGCCTTAACGTCCACGCGGCGGCGCTCGGTGAACTCGATCGGGCCCTTGCCGTCGATCGGCTCGCCCAGCGGGTTGACGACGCGGCCCAGCAGGCCCTTGCCAACCGGCACGTCCACGATTTCGCCCAGACGGCGTACATCGTCGCCTTCGGCGATCTCGGCATCGGTGCCGAAGATCACGATACCGACGTTGTCACGTTCCAGGTTCAGGGCCATGCCCTTAACGCCAGCCTTGGTGAATTCCACCATTTCACCGGCCTGGACATTGTCCAGACCGTGAACGCGGGCAATACCGTCACCAACCGACAGAACCTGACCAACGTCAGATACGTCAGCTTCTACGCCGAAATTGGCGATCTGCGACTTAAGGATGGCCGAGATTTCGGCGGCGCGGATATCCATGTTGAGCTCTCTGGCTTTCGTCTTCGGTGCGGGTCTTGCGACCCGGCTAAATCTTCGGGTTCGGTCTTAGGCGCGTTTCAGCGCAAAGGTCATCTGGTCGAGTTTGGTCTTCAGCGAGGCATCGAACAGTTTCGAGCCCACCTTGACCTTCAGCCCCCCCAGGATCGACGGATCGATACGGGTGGTCAGTTCCGGATCACGCCCCAGTGCGGTGCGCAGCTCCGATTGAATCTTTTTGGACTGGGCTGCGGTCAACTCTACGGCCGAAATGATTTCGGCAGCGACCACGCCCGTCTTCTTGGCATAAAGCGCCTCGAAACCGGCGATCACGCCCGGTAGATCGACGGCACGGCCATTCTTGGCAACCAGACCCAGCAGATTGCAGGTCACAGCATTAAATTTGGCCTTGTCGGCAATGGCCAGCAAGCCCTTGGCTTGATCGTCAGCAGAAATGACAGGCGAGGTGGCCAGACGGCGCAAGTCCGCACTGTCCTTCCAGGCTGCCTTCAGCGACGCCATATCGGCGCGCACGGCGTCAAGAGCGCCCTTGTCTTCTGCGAGTTCGAACAGTGCCTGAGCATACCGTTCACCGACTTGCGTCGTCCTGAAATCGTCCGCCACTTATGTTTGGTCCGCATCTTAGCGTTTGCGTCAAAACCGGCCGCAGTTACCCACGCCGATCAAGGGTTTGATATGCTTGTAAAAAGCAATCCGGGGACGCATCTTTCGATACGCCCTTCGTCAAAGCCGCGCGGCCAATACCATGCAAGGCCGAAAGTCGCAACCAATGCGTAAGGAACGTTATCCCCGTAACCGCACTCTCTTAGCCAGATTGACGTCTTAAGCGAGCCGTCTCGACCTTGGTCTAGGGCGGGACGGGGTTATTTCTGTCAGGGGGGTGCGACGACACGGAACCCTGTACCCTCTTGATACGCGTTCACGCTGGCGTTACCGAAAACGCTTCACATAAACTCAGGAACTTCGATGCTCGATAGCATAACCCCCTTGTTGACCGACCCAGCCGCATGGGCGGCCCTCGTGACCCTAGTGGTCATGGAAGTCGTCCTCGGCATCGACAACCTGATCTTCATTTCGATCCTGTCGAACAAGCTGCCGCCGGAACACCGCCAGCGCACGCGCCGTATCGGTATCGGTCTGGCACTGATCATGCGCCTTGGCCTTCTGGCCACCATCGGCTGGATTGTCGGCCTGACCGCACCGGTCTTTGATCTGGGCATCCACGGTGAAACCTTCGACACCGCCTTCTCGTGGCGTGACCTGATCCTGATTGCCGGTGGCCTGTTCCTGGTGTGGAAAGCCACCAAGGAAATCCACCACGCTGTCGATACGACGCCGTCGAACGACCACCTGCTTGAAAAAGACAAGAAGGATGTCGTCATCAACAATGTCGGCTCGGCCATTGTTCAGATCATCCTGCTGGACCTGGTCTTCTCGATCGACTCGATCCTGACCGCCGTGGGCATGACCGACCATGTGCCGATCATGATGGTGGCTGTGATCATCGCCGTGATTGCCATGCTGGTGGCCTCTGATCCGCTGGCCAATTTCATCGACAAGAACCCGACCGTCGTCATGCTGGCTCTGGGCTTCCTGCTGATGATCGGTGCTGTGCTGATCGCCGACGGCTTCGGCGTCCATGTGCCCAAGGGCTATATCTATGCCGCCATGGCCTTCTCGGCACTGGTGGAAGGCCTCAACATGATGTCGCGTAATGCGCGAATGAAAAAAGACGCCGCCGAGGCGGCTATCGCCGATAAGGGCGCGGATATCTAACGCTGTCCGAAACCTGAAAATCGGGGCGCTGTGGAAACACAGCGCCCTTTTTCTTGACCGCTACAGGAAGCTGTAGGGGTCTACATCCACGGTCAGGCGTACCGAGGCCGGTATCTTTATCCGCCCCAGCCATGCCCGCAAAAAGGCCTGCATATTCACGTCGCGGTCGGCCCTGACCAGCAAGCGTTTACGCCTGCGACCGCGCACCAGCGCCAGAGGCGCATCGGCCGGACCATAGACTTCCAGCCGCTCGGCATTGGGAATGGCCGCCGCCAGTTCACGCGCGGTTTTTTCCAGCGCCTGTGCGTTCTCACTGGACAGGATCAGCGCCGTCAGACGGCCATAGGGCGGCAGACTGCCCAGTTCGCGCTCGGCCATTTCCGCCGCCACAAATGCCTCGCGTTCATTGGCCGCCAAGGCTTCCAGCACGGGGTGTTCGGGCGTCCATGTCTGCAAGAAGGCCCGCCCCGGCTTGTCGGCACGCCCTGCCCGCCCCGTCGCCTGCGCCAAGAGTTGATAGGTGCGCTCCGCTGCCCGCAGATCACCACCGCGCAGGCCAAGATCGGCATCCACAACCCCCACCAGTGTCAGGCGTGGGAAGTTGTGGCCTTTGGCCGCAGCCTGTGTGGCCACCAGAATATCGATCTCGCCCTCGGCCATGGCTGTGATCATGGCGCGCGCGGCCTCGGCATCCGGTACAGTGTCGGACGAAAAGACCGCCGTGCGGGCTTCGGGGAAAAGCTGTCGCACCTCTTCTTCGACGCGCTCGACGCCCGGCCCGACCGAGACCAGCGTGTCTTCGGTTCCACAGGCCGGACAGGCCTTGGGTTTGGGCATGGAAAAGCCGGTCAGGTGACACACCAGTCGCCCGCTATAGCGATGCTCGACCAGCCATGAATCCGTATCGGGCGAGGTCAGGCGGTGCCCACAGGCACGGCACAGCACCACCGGTGCATAGCCACGCCGGTTCAGAAACAGAAGGCTCTGCTCGCCCTTGGCCAGATTGGCCCCGATTTCCTCGCGCAGGGTTTGCGACAGCCAAGTTTGCGGATCGGGCGGATTTTGGCGCAGGTCCACCAGCGCAATATCGGGCAGAACCGCGACACCGTGTCGCGTCCGCAGCTTCAGCCAGCGATACCGCCCCTGCTGGGCATTCCACAATGTCTCCAGCGACGGCGTCGCCGAGGCCAGCACCACCGTGGCCCCTTCAATGCGCCCCCGCGCCACAGCCAGATCGCGCCCGTGATAAACAAGGCCCTCTTCCTGCTTGTAGGAACCGTCGTGCTCTTCATCGACGACGATCATCGCCAGATCGGGATAGGGCAGGAACAAAGCCGAACGGGCCCCCACCACAATATTACAGCGCCCTGCCCTGACCGCTTCCCAGACCTGACGACGGCGCGGCGGGGTCACACCCGAATGCCATTCCGCCGGAGCAGACCCGAAACGGCGGGTGATTCGCTCGATCAGGGCCTGTGTCAGGGCGATTTCCGGCAACAGGATCAGGACCTGAGCGTCCGGCTTTGCCGCCAGAAGCTCAGCGGCCGCTTCCAGATAGGTTTCCGTCTTGCCCGAGCCGGTAATCCCGTCCAGCAAGAAGGGCGCAAAGCCGCCCGTGATAGCCGCTCCGGCCATCGCCTTGGCCGAGGCCGCCTGATCGGGGTTCAGAACGGCGGGGGCATGGTCGGGGCGCGGGCGGTCGAATGCGGCCACGGCCTCGACCTCGAAAACTTCCAGTACACCCTCGTCCACCAATCCCTTGACCACGCCGGTCGAGACCGTTGCTGCCCGCGCAAGGTCTGCCGCCGTCATGCTGCGGTCCTGCAGGGCCTCCAGCACCGCCGTTCGCGCTGTTGTCGCTCGCTGGGGCTGGCGCATGCCGATACGGCGCACACGACGTTCAGGCTTGGGGCGCGGCGCGCGAAGGCCGCGCAAGGCCCGCGAGGCCATTTCCCCCGGCGGATTCAGCGTCCAGCGCGCCGCCCATTCGACAAAATCGACCGTCCCCAGCGGCAAGGACGGATCACTGGCTTTGCGCTCGATGGATTTCAGCTTGCGGTTCGATCCGGTCGTCTCGAAGACATCCGACACGATCCCGCGCAGGAAACGCGGCCCCAGCGGCACATCCACCTGATCGCCGCGCGACAAATCCATGCCGTCGGGCACGGCATAGTCAAAGGCTTCCTGCACCGGCAGGGGGACGAGCACAGATGCGACTTTCACGAATACTCCACCCGCGCTAGGACTTGAGGCATGAAAATCTTCCTCGATACCGCCGACGTCAACGTCATCAAGGACATCCTGCCCACCGGTATGGTGGACGGGGTTACCACCAATCCGTCCCTTATTGCCAAATCAGGTCGAAACATTGCCGAGGTCATTGCCGAGATTTGCGCCCTCGTCGAGGGGCCGATTTCGGCAGAGGCCGTCGCCACCGACTATGAGACCATGGTCAAGGAAGGCGAAAAGCTGGCCGCGATCCACAAGAATGTGGTGGTGAAGCTGCCGCTGACCTGGGACGGCCTGCGCGCCACCCGCACCTTTAGCGACCGTGGCATCAAGACCAATGTGACCCTGTGCTTCTCGGTCGCCCAGGCCATGCTGGCCGCCAAGGCCGGTGCGACCTTTATTTCCCCGTTTGTCGGCCGTCTGGACGACCACGGTGCCGATGGCAGTCTTCTGATCGAAGAAATCCGCGCCCTTTATGACATGCAGGATTTCCAGACCGAAATCCTCGCCGCCAGCCTGCGCAACACCGCCCATGTCGAGGCCGCAGCCATTGCCGGTGCCAATGCCGCCACCCTGCCGCCGGAAGTTTTGAAGGCTCTGGTAAAGCACCCGTTAACCGACAAGGGGCTTGATGCGTTTCTTGCGGACTGGGGCAAGACCGGCCAGTCCATCCTGTAAAGCCTGACCCAATATGGAGCGGTCCGAACGTGTCTCAATCAATGGATCACTCCGAGCTAGGTAACCTTGCCATGACTGCCGAACTTCAATCCGATCTGCATTGGCCTGAAGTTCGGCTATGGCTGGAAAGCCACGGCCAGCACCTGCTGGACGACCGCGAACTGCTAGAACAGCTTGGCCTGAAGATCAGCGAGGCCAATGTCGTCGATTTTGGCCGCGCCGCCGTCAGCAAGATGGAAGCCAATGCCCAGCGCGAAGCGGGCGCCCGCCGCCTGATCGAAGAAATCTCGCGCACTAATTTTGCCGCCCAGACCCAGACCCATGTGGCGTCTCTGGACCTGATGGAGGCCACCGGCCTGATCGAACTGTCGCGCCAGTTGGATATGAGCACACAGGCCCGATTCGGTCTGGCGGGTGCCGCTGTCGCCATCGAAAAGCCCGGCACGATCCCGTTTGGCTGGAAGGCGCTGGAACCGGGCCGTGTCGATGCCCTTCTGGGCGAGGATGGCCGCAACTGGCTGGGTCCGAACTTTACCGGCCTTGATCTCTTTGGGCCTGCCGATGGCGAGGTCAAATCGGTCGCCCTTGTGCGAATGAACCTGCGCTTCCCCGATCAGGACGAGCCACGCCCTGCCCTGTGTGCCTTTGGCTCGACCGAAGACGAGGGCTTTACCCCCGCCATGGGTGGCGAACTGATTGCCTATGTCGCGCGCGTGTTTGAACGGATGGCCGGACGATGGCCGCTTCAGGAAGCCTGAACGCCGACCAGTTGCTGATGGCGTGGCTGGGCCATCTGGCCCATGAGCGCCGCCTGTCGGAGCGCACGCTGGAAGCCTATGGCCATATTGGCCGCCTCTATGTCGGGTTTATGGAACGCCATCGTGGCGAGACGCTGATGCTGTCCGATATGGGCACCATTTCGGCGGCCGAACTGCGCGCCCATCTGGCCGAACGGCGCAGCGGCGACAAACCGTTGAATGCGCGCTCACTGGCCCAGACTCTGGCGGCAATCCGCAGCTTTCATAACTATCTGGATCGTCGCTGTGGCGTGGATGCGCCGCAACTGGCGCTGGTGCGCGGGCCGCGCGTTAAACCGTCCCTGCCGCGCCCTGTGACCGAAGATCAGGCCATGGGCCTGCTGCAGGAACCCGACGCCGATCCCGATATGGAGCCATGGGAGGCGGCACGTGATCGTGCCGTCCTAACTCTGCTTTATGGCTGTGGCCTGCGGATTTCCGAGGGCCTGTCGCTGAAACGCAGTGATGCGCCGCTGGGTGAAAGCCTGAGAATTACCGGCAAGGGGGCCAAGACCCGTATTGTTCCGGTGCTGCCGCAGGTAATCGAGGCCGTGGACGACTATGTGCGCCTTTGCCCGTGGCCGCTGGCCCCCGAGCAGGCCCTGTTCAGAGCCAAACGCGGCGGGCCCTTATCGCCCCGTCAAGTTCAGGCCACCGTACAGCGGCTGCGCGGACGGCTGGGCCTGCCGGCCTCAGCCACCCCCCATGCCCTGCGTCACAGTTTTGCGACCCACCTTCTGGGAGCGGGGGCAGACCTGCGCTCCATTCAAGAGCTTTTGGGCCATGCCAGCCTCTCAACCACGCAGAAATATACGCAGGTCGATGCCGCCGCCCTGCTCAAGGCCTATGAAGCCGCCCATCCGCGCCGTTAGGGCGGGAACCGCCCCTAAATAACATCGTTCAGCCTGTGGTGATTTCTCCAAGGAGAGGCCCGCCGCCATGCCTGAACCCTCCGGCCCGACTGCACTATGCCGCCGCACCTGTCTGGCCGGTATGGGCGGGTTTGCGGGTCTGGCCCTGCATAACGGGATCGCCCTTGCCGCCCAGTCGGAAGCCTCCGCTCTTCCCGAAATTCCGCTGGCCCTGAATCTGTTCACCCGCCTTGCCGCCCGGGTCCAGTTGGAGCCGCGCCGTGTCTGTCTGTTTGTACTGGATACAGGCGCACAGGCCACGTCGCTGTCGGACCGTCTGGTCGAGGAAATGGGTCTGTCTCGCGGCCCCGACGTGCTGGTCCACAGCGTCACAACCTCCAGTCTGGTGCCCAGTGCCCGTCTGCCGCGCCTGAAACTGCAAGGCGAAAGCTTCGACAATGTGATTGCCCCCGTTTTTCCCTTTGCCCAGTTGGGAGCGGAGGGCTTGTTGGGTCTCAACCACCTTCAGGCCTTCAGCCTGCTGTTGGATATCCGGCGTCAACAGGCCACGCTCAACCCGTCACAGTCACGCGGTGTCAGTTTCAATTTCGGCGACAGCACAAATGCCACCCGCATTGAGCGCCTTATGTCGTCCGTCCCCAGTCAGCGCAGCGACGGCTTGCTCTTGATGAGCGTCACTGTGGGGCCGGTCGAGGCCGTCGCCTTTCTTGACACCGGTTCCCAATATTCGGTGGCCAATCTGAACCTGCTCGCAGCCCTTGGTTATCGCCCCGACCAGACACAGATGCGGACCCTCTTTGGTGTCAGTGGCCCGCCCATACCGGTGCATACAGGCCCTGCCCCCTCGCTCACACTGGGGGTCAAACGCATACCGCAAGCGCCTTTGTTGTTTGCGGACCTGCACATTTTTGGGGTGCTGGGCCTGTTATCGCGACCGGCCCTGATGATCGGTGCGGACATACTGGGCCGGTTTGATCGCGTCGGTATCGATTACCGTACCAACCGCGTCACTCTGGGCGACGTCATGCGCCACAGGCTTCCGCGTCCCTAGGCTGGACAAAGCTGGGCAGGACGCGAGGCGTGCAACGACAATCCCCACAGGAAGGACAATATGGCCTGTGTCACGATCTCGGGCTTTTCCTGCTGCACCCAGTGGCCTGCCCCCGGCACCACCGTGACGGCATGCAGATCGGTCAGCCATTCGGAAAGCTCGCCCTCGAAATGTCCGGCATAGTTTCGCACCGGATCGCGCTCTCCGACCAAGAACGCGGCAGGGACCGTAATCTTGCACCCCTGTAGCCAGCGGGTGCGCGCCCAGTTGGCGTCGATTTTGCGATACCAGTGAACCGCGCGCTCAAACCCTGTCTGGCGAAAAGCCGCGACATACTGCTCGAAATGGGTCTGTGACATCCACGCAGGCAAGGTCGCGCGATCGGATATCAAATCAAGCATATCGCGCCCTGCCGGAATACGGCCTGTGGCCTGATCGCTCTGCGGTGTGGCCCCGTCAAAGGCCCAGAACATTTTACGCAAAGCCGCTTCAGGATCGGCATCCATAGCCAGATGGGCATCAGGGGCCGCAAAGGCCGCCAGATACAGCTGATCCTCGCCGTTCTTTTGCGCCAGATAGTTCATCACCGTCGTTGGCGGGCCTTGTTTACGACGTGGCTGGAACGGCACCGACATTCCCATCACCGCGTGGAACATGTCGGGGCGCAGCAGGGCACAGTGCCACGCAACGGCTGCACCCCAGTCGTGGCCCACAATCACGGCCTGTTCGTATCCCAGCGCCTCGACCAGCGCGACCAGATCGCCCACCATCGAGAATATGGAATAGGCCTCGGCCTGTGACGGTCCGCCCGTGCCGCCATAGCCGCGCATATCGGGGGCCACCGCATGATAGCCCGCCGCCGCCAGTCCTTCGATCTGGTGATGCCAGGCCAGTGACAGGTCGGGAAAGCCGTGGATCAGCAAAACCAGTGGCCCTTCGCCCGCGCGACGAATCTGTATCGGCAGCTCTTCGGTTTTGACCGTTTTCACTTCCACCGCGCACTCCACCATGAAAAGAGACAACTCTAGGTGGACAAAAAGCTATAAATTTCTCCGAGGCAACGCGAACATATCAATGTTACACAAATTTAGCCGTCTTTAAGCGAGGTGTTTCCTTTTCGTTTCGCTCGCAGGTTGACTATGTTTAGCGGGTGAGCACCGCCAACACCTCTTCCTCCACTGCTGTCGAGCTGAAAATCGACCTGCCACCCGCCTTGGCGACACCGCCGGGTGCCGGTGCCGTATGCGATGACGAAGGGGCACGAAAAATCGGGCGCGGTGCTGCCGAAGGGTTGTTACTGGGCGGACCGGTTATTGTCGCCCATGCCAGCATCACCGCCCGCCGTTTAGGGCTGGAAGCTCCACAACGCTCACACGATATTCTCGATGCACTGGAACTGTTCGCCTTTGTCAGGCCTGCACGTTTCTGTGCGCCTTCGCCGACAGGTCTGGCGCTGGCGCTTGGTCGCGCCGAGCCCAAGGGGGCCGAGGCGCAAGCCGTGGCCCTGCGCGAAGCCGCGGGCGAACTTTTGAAAGAACTGGCCGCCCCCGCCTATCCCAACCGCGAAGAGGCTTATGGTCTGGCCCTGACGCTGGATCGCGCCGGATGGAGCTGGGGCGGGCGCGTCATCAATGCACTCGAAGCGGGCGGTATTCGCCAGCGCACCTCGCGCGGCTCGGGTCTGGATGTCTGGGCCCGCCTGCCGGAATGGGAGGATGAGGCCCCGCGCGGAGAAGCGGGTTCTGCGCCTGTCGATAGCGAGAGCGCCCGTATCCGGCTGGAAAAACTGTTGCAGGCCTCGGGTCTGGACGAAACCCGTCCGGCCCAGTCCGACTATGCGTCCGAAGCCGCCTATGCCTTTTCGCCCCGCAGCGAGGAAGGCCGTCCGCGCATGTTGCTGGCCGAGGCGGGCACCGGCACCGGCAAGACCATGGGCTATCTGGCCCCTGCCTCCTTGTGGGCCGAGCGCAACCACGGGGCCGCGTGGATTTCCACCTATACCCGCGCCCTACAGCGCCAGATCGATCGCGAGAGCAAGGCTCTGTGGCCGGACGAGGCTGAGCGCCGTCGAAAGACGGTCGTGCGCAAGGGACGCGAAAACTATCTGTGCCTGCTGAACCTTCAGGACATGGTGCAGGCTGCGCAGTTGGGGAATGGCGATCTGATCGGCATGGCGCTGGCCACCCGCTGGGCCGCCCATAGCCGCGATGGCGACATGACCGGCGGCGACTATCCCGGCTGGCTGTCGGGCCTGTTTGCCGTCGCCCCCGCCCATCAGGCCAGCCCCGCCAATCTGGTGGATCGTCGCGGCGAGTGCGTCCATGCCGCCTGCCCGCACTATCGCCTGTGCTTTGTCGAAAAGACCATTCGCGCCAGCCGCCGCGCCGATCTGGTCGTGGCCAACCATGCTCTGGTGATGACACAGGCTGCCTTTGATGGCTCTCGTACCGCACGCGGCCTGAAGCAGGATGGCGAGACGGCGGCCCTGAAACGCATCGTCTTTGACGAGGGCCACCATCTGTTCGATGCCGCCGACAGCGCGTTTTCAGCCAGCCTGTCAGGACAGGAAGCCGCCGAGTTGCGGCGCTGGGTGCGGGGTCCCGAAGGGCGCGGGCGTCGCGGGCGCGGACTGGAACTGCGCCTTGGCGACCTGTGCGCCGACAACGAAGCGGCCCGAAAATCCCTGACCGATGCACTGGCCGCCGCCGCCCAACTTCCGGGTGAGGGTGTATCCGGCCGTATTGCGCCTGCATCCGGTGAAGTGAATCCCATCGGGCCGATCGAGCGGTTTTTAGCCGCCGCCCTCGAGCAGCTTCGCGCCCGCGCGTCTGAAAATGGCGGCACCGAGTTCGGGCTGGAATGCGCCCTTCGCCCCGTAACCGAATCCGTTGTCGAGACGGCGCGCGCTGCGGCCAAGGCCTTGGCCGATATCGAAGCGCCGCTATTGGCGCTGGCCCGTCACCTCGAAGATATTCTCGACGAAGAGGCTTCCGAGCTGGACCCGTCCGCCCGTGCCCGTATCGAGGGGGCCTTGCGGGGGCTCGATCGCCGTGCGCGCATGACCCTGCCCGGCTGGCGCTCCATGCTGTCGGCGCTGGACGAAGCCGATAGCGAACCGGACCCCGACTATGTGGACTGGCTGTCGGCCGAGGCTGCATTCGGTCGCATCCACGATGTCGCCCTGCGCCGTCACTGGATCGACCCGACCATTCCGCTGGAAGCGGCGGTCATCATGCCGTCCCACGGCGTGCTGGTGACCAGTGCCACCTTGTCAGATCCGTCGGCCAGTGATCCGTTCGATATGGCGCGCATGCGCTCGGGTGCTGCACGACTGATTGAACCGGCCCGCACCCTGAAGGTCGAAAGCCCGTTCGACTATGCCAATCACAGCCGCATCATTGTGGTCAACGACCTGACCAAGGACGATCCGCGCCAGACGGCGGCGGCCATGCGCGAACTGTTTCTGGCGGCGGGCGGCGGCGGCGTAGGCCTGTTCACCGCTATCCGGCGTCTGAAGTCCGTTTATGAGCGGTTGGGGCCGGAACTGGCCCGTGCGGGCATCCCGCTCTATGCCCAGCACGTCGATCCCTTAGAGGTCGGCGCTCTGGTCGATGTGTTCAGGGCCGAAAACGATTCCTGCCTGCTGGGCACCGATGCGGTGCGCGACGGGGTGGACGTTCCAGGTCGCTCGCTGAGAATTCTGGCCTTTGACCGCGTGCCGTGGCCGCGCCCCGACCTCTTGCACAAGGCACGGCGCGAGCGTTTCGGCACCGGCCATGGCGGTCGCTCCTATGACGATGCCCTCGCCAGAGGCCGTATCGCGCAGGCCTTTGGCCGCCTGATCCGCCGTGCCGATGACAAGGGTGTGTTTGTGATGCTGGATGCGGCCTGTCCGACGCGGCTGTTCTCGGCCCTGCCCGAGGGCACAGAAGTCATGCGAATGGGGCTGGCCGACGCTGTCGATCTGACCCGCGAATTCCTGAAGGTCGAATAGTATGGCCAAGACCACCCCAGCTACTCTGGCCCTGTCCAAGGCCGGCGTCGGTTTCGAACTGCATCCCTATGACTATGATCCCGATGCACCGCGTGTCGGGCTTCAGGCCGCCGAGGCCCTGGGCATAGCGCCCGAACAGGTCTTCAAGAGCCTGATGGTTCTGGTGGATGACAAACCCGCCTGTGTGGTTCTGCCGTCCGACTGTGAGGTCAGCATGAAGAAGTTGGCCGCATGTCTGGGAGGAAAATCCGCCCAGATGATGAAGCCCGCCGATGCCGAACGCCTGACCGGATACAAGGTCGGCGGGGTCAGCCCCTTTGGCCAACGCAAGGCCGTGCCCACCGTCATCGACGAAACCGCACAACTGTTCGACACCATCCTGATCAATGGTGGGCAGAGAGGTCTGTTGCTAGGCCTGTCACCCGACGGGGCGCGGCTGGCGGCCAATGCCACATGGTCCGACATTACCGCCTGATCTCGACACAAGACGTTCGCAAATGGCTGATCTATAAGCGCCCCATGACCACGCAATCTTCGACAGTTTCCGAGCCTGCACCGCGCCACAGCCGCCGCGCCCTGTATGTGCCCTTTATTATTTTCGGCATCATTCTGGCGATCTGGACCGTCTGGTGGTTCTGGCTGGCCCATGAGGTCAAGAGCGAGCTTCACAGCCGTCTGGAGCGGCTGGAAAAAGCGGGCTGGAGCATCGAGTACAGCAAGGTTTCCACGCGTGGCTGGCCGTTACATACGCGCATCGGCCTGCACGATCTGCATGTTCTGGCTCCGTCGGGCCACGGTCTGCGCGCACCCGAAATCATTGCCGAGGCCAATAGCTATAATCCGCTGCGCTGGGTGGTTGGTGCATCGAACGGCGTGACGCTGATCCGTGCCGAAAAGGGCGAGACACAGGTACAGGCCGAAGCCATCCGCATGAGCCTGTCCGGTCTTCGCCAGCGCTGGCCCAATGTCGCCTTCGAGGCCGTCAAACCGCGCTTCACCGCCGCAGAAGGGGCCGCGCCCTTCCCGCTGGCCGATGCCGCGCTGATCCAGCTCTATATGCGCCCGCACATTACCGCCCGTACCGAGGCCGGTGACGATGTCGATATTCTGGTGCGCCTGATCGAGGCCAAGGGTCGCGAGGGTGGTCCGGTTCAAGGTTTTACCCAGAATGACCAACTGACCTTGCAGGTAGAAGCCGTTGTCGAAAAGGCCTCCGCGCTTCGCCAGCCTGCGACGGCTGCGGGTCTGCTGTCGGCATGGACCGCCGCCGGTGGGCGCTTCACCGACATCAAGGGCGAGATGAAGGCGGGCGAAACCCATGCCCTTTTGACCAGCCCGCTGCTGACGGCCAATGACAAGGGCCAGCTTGAGGGCGAGGTCACGTTCAAGGCCGAGAAACCTCTGGCCGCTCTGGTTGGACTGGCGGGCAGCCATCAGGGCACCCCCGCCGACCGCGCCGCAGCGGCCCGCGCGGCTGCCAGCACCCCGCAAGGGGCCGAGGAAGAAGGCGAGCAAAAGGTCGAACTGAGCGTCATGTTCCGCAAGGGCCGCACCTATCTTGGCCCGTTCGCGCTGGCTCCGGCACCGCAGTTGTTCTGATGCTTGAAGCCCCGTCCGAAGACCCCCACCGCCTGTCGCTGGATCAGGCCATCGCCAAGGCCGTCATGGAACGTCAGGCGGCGGGTGCGCGGGCGCGCCCCGATGCTGATGCTCTGGCCCTGCGCCACATCCTGAAAGATATGCACCCGACGCAAAGATCGGCGGTACGGGCGGTTCTGGGGCGGATGGAGGCAGGCCTCGGTCGACAGGTCATGGCCTGTGGCGGCGTTTCGCAACTGTTGGCCGCCGACCGATGGGGACCGTTTGCCCGCCCGTTGGCCGAACCGGAACAGGCCATAGAAGCCGCCCAGAAAGGCGCGCGTGTGCTGGTCGATATCGGTACGCGTCCGTGGTGGGCTAAACTGCTGGCAACGCCCGATATACGGGTCATTGCCGCCCTGCCCGATGATGCCCGCGCGCGTCCGCGCAGCCTGATGATCTCGAACGAAACCAGCGGCCCTACCGGGGATGACCGCACCTTCTGGGTGACCGACAGCCCGATGACCGATGCCGCCATCATCCAGAGCCTGTCGACCAATGGTCTGGCCGCCGAGACTTTGGCACAGTCAGGTGCCTTGAAGCTGTTCGTGCTAAGCGGTTATGTGCAGGCAGAAGACGGGAGACTTCAGGGCGCTCCCGGCCAACTCAGCGGCATCATCGGTGCGGCTCCCATATTCTAGACGATCGAGGAAGCGTCCATGACCGAAGTCCGTCACTCCGCCCCGCGCCCCAAACCGGGTATTCTCGATATCGCGCCCTATGTCGGCGGAACGGGCGCTCTGAGCGGTGTGGCCGAGCCGATGAAGCTGTCCTCGAACGAGAACCCGCTGGGGGCCGGTCCCAAGGCCCGCGAGGCCTTTGCCTCGGTGCTGGACAAGATCCACATCTATCCGGACGGCCATGCCGGCAAGCTGCGCACCGCCGTCGCGGACCTGCACGGCATCGAGGAAGACCGGCTGGTCTTCGGCAATGGCTCGGACGAGGTTTTCGCCCTGCTGAACCAGACCTATCTGAGCGCAGGCGATAACATCGTCACCGGCGAGTACGCCTTCCTCGCCTATCGTATTTCGGCGCTGGGCTGCGAGGCCCAGGTCAAGCTGGCCCTCGAGCCCGGCTATAAGGCCGAGGTGGAGGACTTGGTGGCGCAGGTCGATGAACGCACCAAGATTGTCTATCTCTCCAACCCGTCGAACCCGACCGGAAGCTGGCACAACGGCGAGGAAATCCGTCGTCTGCATGCCGCCCTGCCCGCCCACATTATTCTGGTCATTGACGAAGCCTATGCGGAATATGTCGTCGAGCCGGAATGGGAAAGCGCCATTGATCTGGCGCGTACCGCCGAAAACATTGTCGTCACCCGCACCTTCTCCAAGCTTCACGGACTGGGCGGCCTGCGTATCGGTTATGGCTATATGCCCAAGGCCATGGCCGAGGCGATGGACCGTATCCGCCTGCCGTTCAATGTCTCGGTGCCCGGTCTTGCCGCCGCCATCGCCGCTCTGGGGGATGAGGACCACCAGAAGGCCTCGCGTGATCTGGTGCTGGAATGGCGCCCGCGCCTGACACAGGCCATCAAGGGCTTTGGCTATGATGTGCTGCCATCGGTCGGCAACTTCATTCTGGTGATGTTCAAAGACCCTGCCGAGGCCAATGCCGCCAGCGAGTATCTGAACCAGAAGGGTATCATCGTGCGCGGCGTCGGTGGGTATGGCCTGCCGCAAGGGCTGCGGATCACCATCGGCACGCCGGACCAGAACCGCGCCGTCGCCGATGCGCTCAGCGAGTTTGCAGCCCGCTAAAAACGCATACTGCCATAAAACACAAAGGCCGCGCTCCTTTCGGGGCGCGGCCTTTGTCATTTCTGCGTTGGCCTACATCCCGTTAAAGCGGGCCACACCAATAATACCGGCACGCCAGATATGCGGTTCGTCCAACAGCGGGCTGTTACGGGTATCACCCATATATTCTTCGTAGTTCACAAAGGCACCGACGCCGTAGCGCGTGCCGATCGGCACCGCCAGCACCGCCGACGCCCCTAGCGCGGACAAGCCGCCATCACTTTCAAACTGACGGTATCCGCTGGATACGGCCTCGTCGGCGGTCACACCGAAATAGCGGTTCAGCCGGTCAGAATCCCCGCCGCGGCCATAGGCCATAACCTGTAGCAGTCCGACCCGCGTAATACGCTGGTGCCCGATCTGGGCATTCCAGGTCATACCCGCATCATCGCCCGTCACGTCCTGCGAGACACGCCCGCCCACGACCACATTGCCCGGCAGGCGCTTGAACGCATAAAGGGTGGCATCGGCTCCCAGTTCGGGGCGATTGTCGAACCCTTCGAGGTCGCCTGCCGAAAAGCGCGGACGCAGTTGTACACCGGCGCGGAAGTCGTCGCGTTTAATGGCGTTCCAGCCGATCCCGTCCAGCCCGTTGGCATAGACGACGTCCTTGTAGGAAGCCGAACCCCAGAAGGTCCAGTTCACATCCTTGCTGTCGTCACCCGTGGCGCTGAAGCCGCGCACGAAACCGCCGCCGACATCGACCTTCCAGGTCTTGGCATCCTCGACCTGTTCATAGGGCTGGGATTGAGCAAGGGCCTGTCCGGCCAAAAGCGATACAGCCGAGAATACGAGCACAGCCAGATTACGCGACACATGAAGCTCCTGTTCGGAAAACGCCACAACGCTTTCGCGCCATGGGCAGCAGCTTCAGTGCAAAGACGAATTTTAAGGCTTCAACATGCCCCGATCACGACTGCAAAAGGGCAATCGATGCTGTTTCAATTCGATCCTGCATCAATTTCATCATTTCGCCGCGCTTCAGACCGGCCTCGACCGGAGGCAGGAACTCGAACACCACCGTGCCCGGCTTGAAGCCCATCACGCCCTTGGCCGGCCAGTGCTGGCCGGAATTGGTCGCCATCAGATGGCAGGCGCTATCCACGTCGCGATAGATGGCTGCCACCCCCGGCTTATAGGTGCCCGCCGCACCGGGCTGGGTACGGGTGCCTTCGGGAAAAATCATGATCTGGCGTCCGTCCTTCAAGCGCGCACTGGTGTGCTCCACCATGGCCTTGAGCGCCTTGGCATGGGCTTCGCGATCCACAGGGATCATCTTGGTCTTCCATGCGAACCAGCCAAAGAAGGGCAGCGACATCAGCTCTTTTTTCAGCACGAAGCACGGGTCGTCCATGAGGATGAACGGCACCACGACGTCCAGCATGCTCTGGTGCTTGGCTGCCACCAGAGTCCCGCCCGTCGGCCGGTATTCCAGACCGCGTATCTCGACCTTGATCCCAGCAATCCAGCGTAGACCAAACAGCACCATCCGCGCCCAAAACTTGATCACGCCCATGGCGAAGCCATGCGGCATCAACAGCGCCGGAGACAGGCCCACCGCACAAACGAATATTGTGAGATAGAGCCACAGCGAGAACAGCAGGGAACGGATAGGGTGCATTCAGATCAAGCCTTGTCAGCTTCGGTGCCGGTCGCCTTTTCCACCAGTTCGGCGGGGCGTTCAGGATGGAAACCGCGCAGCTTGTGCCACGCTTCGCGGCCCAGTACCGCCAGATATTTCATGTATTCGAGCGTCATGCGGCGGGCCGACTGTTCATGTCGCCACCAGTCCGGGCGATCCAGCGTCGGGGTTCCAACCGCATAGGGCACCATCACCACCCCCGGCAGGGCACTGCGGACCTCCAGCAGGCTGCGTGGCATGTGATAGTCGGATGTGACCACGATCAGCTTGCTATACTTGTTGCGGCGCGCCCATTCGGCGATCTCGCTGGCATTGCCCACCGTGTCCTCGGCCTCGAAGCCCAGATCGACACAGCAGTTGAACAGCTTGTTGGAACCGGGCGTCAGGGCCCGCAATTCCTTGCGGCGGACCTCGCGGTTCACCCCCGAGATCAGCAGCCGGTCACCCTTGTCCTGTTCCAACAGCCGGATCGCCGCATTGACCCGCTCGGCCGAAGGGCCGGTCAGGGCCACAACCGCATCGGCGCGATCCGGCTCTGTAGCGGGCGTGAAGTCCTGCACCCGTCCGGCAAAGACGAACAGGCCAACCAGCCACATCAGCACAATTGCCGCAATGAGGGTGATGAATCTCATGGGACTCTACTACCCACGACCCGACAGCTTCGCCAGTGCTGTGAAACGTGCCGCCAGAATGGCCGTGACCGCAGCCAGAACCGGGCAGACCACAATCGCCAGCAGATCGCTAAAACGGACCGGAAGGGCGGGGGTCAAACCCGCCTCGCCGCCCAGCAATCGCAACAGCGCCATGGCCAGACCGGCCATCACCGCCCCTGCCACCCCTGCGCTCAAGGCCAGCTTGCCGAAGCGTGCCTGATAAAGCCCCGCCACATGCCCATCCGAAGCGCCGTTCAAGCTCAGGGTTTCGATAATATCGGCCTGTGCCGCCATGCCTGCGCGCGTGGCATAGGCAATCACCGCTGCCGTCGCCCCTGCAATCAGCACAAAGGCGGCGATCGCCAGCACGGTCACAATCCCTGCCGCCCGCTCGACCTCGCCCCGCCACAGGCTGTGGTCATCCACCGAGGCATCCAGTCCGGCCTCGGCCAGAGCGCGGCTGAGGGTCGGTGCGCTGGCGGGGTGTTTTTCGTCCAGACGCACCACCACCAGATGCGGCAATGGCAGATCGGGCAGCACCGCCTCGCCCACCCACGGGGCCAACAGGCGTTCCGATGCCTTGCGGTCCAGCGCATAGGCTTCTTCGACACCCTGAACCGCAGACAGGGTTTCGGCTGCCCGCGCTGCCGCCGTGGGACCGCTTTCATCTACGCGCGGGCGTACCTGTACGGTCGCCTCGCCACGCAGCTCTCCCGCCCAGCCATGGGCGGCGCGATCCGCCGCCAAGGCACCGATGGCCGATAGCGTCGCCAGAAAACACAGCACGGCAATCACCGCCGCCAGCCAGCGCTCGCCCGACCGCTCGCGCGGCAGCAAGGTGCCCGGCACCGGCAGCGGTTTGCGAATCACCGAAGGGTTCGCGCTCATACGGCGGCTCCTTCCGGGTGCGGCTGATGCTCTGGCGGGCGCTGTGACGGCACCAACTGGCGCAGATAGCCATCCTCCAGTCGCAGCAAACCTGCGCCATAGCGTTCAGCCATGTCTTCATCGTGGGTCGCAATCAATATGGTCGCTCCCAGCTTGTTGAGCGACACAAACAACCGCATCAGCTTTTCACCCATAGCGCGGTCCACACTGCCGGTCGGCTCGTCGGCCAGAATCAGGCGCGGACGGGTAATCACGGCGCGGGCAATGGCCAGACGCTGTTTCTCGCCGCCCGAAAGGGATGGCGGCAGGGCCTCGAAGCGCCCGCCCAGTCCGACCCAGCGCAGCATCTCGGCCACATCCTGCACATAGTCGCGCGGACGCTCGCCATTCAACCGCAAGGGCAGGGCCACATTGTCGAAGGCCGACAAGTGGTCCAGCAGCCTGAATTCCTGAAACACGACGCCCATTCTCTGACGCATGGCCGGAATGGCCGAACGCGGAATCTGGGTTACATCCTGTCCGAACAGGCTGATCCGGCCTGTTTGTGGTCTCTCACCCAGCGTCATCAGGCGCAAAAGCGTTGACTTTCCCGCGCCGGACGGTCCGGTAAGGAAATGGAAAGAGCCATGAGGCAGGATAAGGTTAACATCGCGCAGAACCGAAGGCCGGTCATCATAACCGAACCCTAGGCCTCTGAGGCGGACGACATCGATATCTTTGTTGGGTGCCGTAGGGCGACGTTCTTGGATTGGCATAGGGTGTTTTCGTTTTGGACCGGGGCGCGTTCGCCCTCGACAGGAGGGGGCGTAACGCCTCTTAGCCGCCGCCTATGATACTGACCTGCCCCGCTTGCGCCACCAGCTATTTTGTATCCGATGCGGCAATCGGCCCTTTGGGCCGTCGCGTGCGCTGCAAAGCCTGCGGTCACGACTGGCGCGCCATGCCCGAAGATGCCCCGCTGGAACTGGATGAGGGTGTTGCCGAAGCTGTCGCGCCCGCCTTGGCAAAGCCTGCCGTCCAGTCCGAAGCCGCTGCCGAGGATGATGTTACCACGGCCCCTCTGACCCAGGCCTTCCGCGCCCGTGCAGAACAAAAACGCCGTACTCGTCAGGCTGTCCGTCAGGGGCTGGCCTGGGGTTTGATGATTGTGCTGATGCTGGTCGGTTTTATGGCGGCCTATATCTGGCGCGACACTATCGTCGCCAAGGTGCCCAAGCTGGCCAGCGCCTATCAGTTGGTGGGCATCGAAACCAACCCCATCGGGCTGGACTTCGAAGCCATTTCTACCGGATTTGCCCGTAACGATATCAGCCAGATCTATGTCTCCGGCGCCTTACGCAATCTGCGCGCCCGCGAGATTGTGGCCCCGCCTATTCGTATTGCCCTGCTGGATCGCACGGGTCGTGAATACGACCATCATATCCTGCGCCTCGAAGGCGCGCCGGTTCTTCCCGGTGGTGTGCGTGGCTTTGCGGTGATCCTGCCCAATCCCGACGGACGCTTTGCCGAAACCCGTCTGCGTCTTGTGCCGGACGAGGCCGCGGTAAAGCCGCAACCGCGCGCCGCCGCCGCACCTGCGCGCAAGGTCCAGCCTGAAACCGCCCCTGCCATAACCCAGACGCCGAAAGCCTCGGCACCGCAAACCAAGACCACCGATGCTGTCGATACCGATGGCTTGCGCCGAATCAGCCAACTGACCCCTTCATCGGCAATTGGTCGATCTGATCTCGACACCGGACCGTTTGAGGGGGTATCGGCTGGGCATGGCTGATCCCTCCCCCCTTGCGCCGACCGTCCTGCTCTCACAGAGCGAAATCAACCGCATCAATGCCGAGCTGGCGCGCCAGATTGCGCCGCTGATCGATGATGACACTGTGGCGGCGGTGCTGTTGACCGGAGGGCTGTGGTTCGGGTCCGACCTGACCCGCGCTCTTTATCGCGAAGGCCGCAACGTCAAGTTCGATGCCGTGTGGATGTCGTCCTATGGCGACGACAAGCAAAGCCGCGGCAAGGTCACTGTGCGCGCGCCCTTCCAGCGCTCGATGGAAGGCAAGACTGTTCTTCTGATCGACGATGTTCTGGATACCGGCCTGTCGCTGGTCGAGGCCATCCGCATCACCAAGGAAGCCGGTGCCGCACGCGTCCTGACCTGTGTGTTTGCCCGCAAGCCTTGCGAGCACGAACGCATGACGCCGGACTTTGTCGGCTGGGAAGCCCCCGCGCGCTTCCTCGTCGGTTATGGGCTGGATCATCAGGGCGGCATGCGCGGCCTGCCCGATATCTGCGCCCTCGACTAAGACAAAAGGCCCCTCAAACGAGGGGCCTTTTTCTTTACAGCCAGTCCGCGATCGGCTCGCGGGCGAACATCTCGTCATAGGTCGGGCGCGGGCGGATCACGGCCCATTTGTCGCCATCCGCCAGAACCTCGGCAGCCAACGGGCGGGTATTGTATTCGCCGCTCATCACCGCGCCATAGGCACCAGCCGACATGAAGGCCACCAGATCGCCGGCTTGCAGAGGGGTCAGATTGCGATCACGGGCAAAGGTATCACCCGTCTCGCAGACAGGGCCGACCACATCGTGCGGGATGGCCTCACCGCCCTTGGGACGGACCGGCTTGATGTCGTGGAAGGCATCATAGAGGGCCGGACGCATCAGGTCGTTCATGGCCGCATCCAGCACGAGGAAGCGGCGACCGTCCGTGCGCTCGTTCATGTGCACGACGCGGCTGAGCAGGATACCGGCATTGGCCGCCATCAGGCGTCCCGGTTCGAAGGCGGCCTCGACGCCGAGGCCTTCCAGCACACCGGCGACCATGGCGATATACGCCGAAGGCGGCGGGGTATTGGTCTCGCCATAATAGGGCACGCCCAGACCGCCGCCCAGATCAAGGCGCGTTACCGACATGCCCTGTTCGCGCAGGGTTTCGGTCATCTGGCGCAGCACTTTGAAGGCGCTTTCCAGCGGGGTCAGATCGGTGATCTGGCTGCCGATATGGCAGGCCAGACCGACAGGGTTCACATGCGCAGAGCGTGATGCCACGGCATAGAGGTCCATGGCCTCTTCAACCGGCACGCCGAACTTGTCGCCTGCGCCACCCGTGGTGATCTTGGCATGGCCACCCGCGCCGATTTTCGGGTTCACGCGGATGGCGATGTCGGGCTTGGCGTCCATGGAGGCCGCAACCGCGATCAGGCGTTCAAGCTCGGTCGAGCTTTCGACATTGATCTGGCGCACGCCTTCACGGATGGCAAAGGCCAGCTCGGCGTCGGTCTTGCCCACGCCCGAGAAGATGATCTTGGAGGCCGGAATGCCAGCCTTGAGGGCACGACGGATTTCCCCCTCGGACACCGTATCGGCACCGCAGCCCAGTTGCCCCAGCACTTTCAGCACCGAAATATTGGAGTTGGCCTTTACCGCAAAAGCGATCAGCGCATCGCCCAGTGCGCCCTTATGGGCGTCACAGGCTTCGCGCATCAGGCCATAATGGCGGCGTAGCGTGGCTGCCGAATAGACATAGGTGGGCGTGCCCACCTCGGCGGCCAAGGTTTCCAGATTGACGCCCTCGGCATGGAGGACGCCGTCTTTCAGATCAAAATAATGCACGGGGCCTACAGGGGCTTAGAAGTCGGGACGACGGCCCGTCGGATCAGCAGCACCACCGTCGATGGGGTTGTTGCTGGACGGGGAAAGGACCGTGGCCGGTTCGCGGTTGCGCTCGGTCCATTTGGAGTTCGAGCGGGCGCTGGGCGCTTCCAGATCGGCCATCTTGCCGCAGGCCGAAAGGGTCACAGCCGAGGCCAGAACCATGGACAGGATCAGGGTCTTTTTCATAGGGTTTCCTTGGATCACAGGCGTTGTCTCCAGTCTGCGATACGGGCGCGGACCTGATCGGGGGCCGTACCGCCGAAGGACTGGCGGCTGGCGCACGAGGCCTGCGGAGTCAGGACAGCATAGACACCGTCATGGATGCGCTCGTCCAGCGCCTTCAATTCGGCAATCGGCAACTGGCCCAGATCAAGGCCCAGCTGCTCGGCGCGTTTCACGGCGGCACCGGTCACATGGTGGGCTTGGCGGAACGGCAGGTTCAGTTCACGCACCAGCCAGTCGGCCAGATCGGTCGCGGTCGAGAAACCGGCACCGGCAGCGGCGGCCATTTTTTCCGTGTTCGGACGGAAGGCCGCGATCATGGCGGTCATCGAGCTGAGCGCGAGGTTCAGAGCATCAAAGGCCTCGAACACCGGCGGCTTGTCTTCCTGCATGTCCTTGGAATAGGCCAGCGGCAGACCCTTCATCACCGTCGTCAGGGCAATGAAGGCCCCGTTGATACGGCCGGTCTTGGCACGCACCAGTTCGGCGGCGTCCGGGTTGCGCTTTTGCGGCATGATCGACGAGCCGGTCGTCAGATCATCCGGCAGGGTGATGAAGCCGAACATCGGCGTCATCCACACCACAATCTCTTCGGCCAGACGCGACAGGTGACCGGCGGCAATCGAGGCATCGGCCAGACATTCCAGCGCGAAGTCGCGGTCGGAAACGGCATCGAGGCTGTTGCCCATCGGGCGGTCGAAGCCGAGCGCCTGTGCGGTAGCATGGCGGTCAATCGGGAAGGGCGAACCAGCCAGAGCCGCAGCGCCCAGCGGGTTTTCGTTCATACGGGCACGGGCATCGGCAAAGCGGCTGGCATCGCGGCCAAACATTTCGACATAGGCCATCAGGTGGTGGCCCAGCGTCACCGGCTGTGCGGTTTGCAGGTGCGTGAAGCCCGGCATCAGATCGCCTGCGTGTTGTTCGGCGCGGTCCAGCAGGGCGCGTTGCAGGTCTTTGAGTTGTTCAATCGTGCGGTCGGCAGCGTCGCGGACCCACAGGCGGAAATCGGTGGCCACCTGATCGTTGCGCGAACGGGCGGTGTGCAGACGGCCCGACGGTTCGCCGATCAGTTCAGACAGGCGCATTTCCACGTTCATGTGGATGTCTTCATAGGCATCGCGGAACGGGAAGGTGCCGTCCTTGATCTCGCCCTCGATCACATCCAGACCGCCGAGGATGGCGTCGGCATCGGCCTGCTGGATGATGCCCTGCTTGGCCAGCATGCGGCAATGTGCCCGCGATCCGGCCAAGTCCTGTGCCCACAGGCGTTTATCAACGCCGATAGAGACGTTAATGGCCTGCATGATATCTGCGGGCTTGGCGCTGAAGCGGCCACCCCATAGAGACTGACCCTGAGGGGTTTTCGAAGGCGTATCGGACATGAGCGGCTCTAAACGGACTAAGGCGATCGGCATAGGCGTGATTGCAACAGTGGCGGCAATCGGCGGTGCGGCCCTGCTATACGTCAATCAGGACGGCGGGAGCAAAGGTTCTGATGCCGCTTCGACGAATAGCGGTGCTTTTGCCGCCCATGCCAAGGGTCCGTTGGCGCGATTGCAGTCGCCGGAGCCTGTCCCTGCCCCCGATTATGCGTTTCAGGATGCGGACGGAAATCCGGTCACCTTTGCCGATTTCAAGGGCAAGGTGACGGTGGTGAATCTGTGGGCGACATGGTGCGCGCCGTGCAAGATCGAGATGCCGACGCTGGCGGCGCTGGCCAAGCGCTATGAGGGGCGCGAGGACTTTGCGGTAGCGGTTATCAGCATGGATACCGACCGTGCACAGGAGGCGGCCAAGGCCTTTATCGCCGAGAATGCGCCGCTGAAATATTATGCCGATCCAAAATTTCAGCTGGCCTTCGAGTTCCCCGGCAAGGGGGCCATGCCGCAAACCATGATCCTTGATCGCGAGGGTCGGGTGGTGGCGGTGATGGTGGGCGAAGCCGACTGGAACGGGCCGCAAGCGGTGGCCTTGATCGAAGACATTTTAAAACAATAAAGACTGCCCGAAGGCAGCCTGTTTTCAGCTTGCCCTACCGCAAGCCGCCCGGCGGCTCGCTGCTTGAGGGCAGAAGCCCGCGTCGGGTCGGGAGGTCCCGAAGGGCCGACGAACGCGGGCCACTTATATTTTAAGTGCCCCTACCGCTCGCCGCACGGCGGCTCGCTGTTTGAGGGGCAGAAGCCCGCGCCGGATTTCAGCGCGGGCTATTAAACCACTTAGTGTTTTTCGAGCTTGGCGCGGGCTTCGGCGGCAGCCTTTTCAGTGGCGGCAGCGGCGTCAACAGCGCCATCCTTGATGGCAGTGCCAGCCTTGTCGGCAGCGTTCGAGGTGGCGGCAGCAGCGTCGGTCGCGGCAGCAGCCGTGGCGTCAGCAGCGCTGTCTACGGCCGTTGCGGCAGCGTCACCGGCATGTTCGGCAGCAGCCGTTGCATCGGCAGCCGCGGCAGAAGCATCGGCCTCGGCCTTGTTTTGTTCGGCTTGGGTGCAGGCAGCGGCACCGAGAGCCAGAACAGCGGCAGCAGCGATGGAAAGCGAACGAATACGCATGGGATCATCCCCCTCGAGGTTCTTGAAAACGGCCAACGCCAAGCTGGCCATTCCGCATAACGCCGTCGTGAGAGACTGGTTGCGAAAACGTGATCAGGAAAATTGGAACCACGGCTTTTTCCGTAAATTCTTAGCGGGCCGCGGTCGTCGGCCCTACGGGACCTCCCGACACGACGCGGCCTGTCACCTCGCGCGGGAAGTTATTCACGCGCTAGAGGCAGGCACCGTTGTTTGCGGTTACCCTCTGCGCCCGTGGCGGGCAGCTTTCGCAGACGACGAAAGCTGGAACGGTCCGAGTATCCACCTCGACCCTTGCCGGAACCTCTTCGTCCAAGCGCATTGCGCCGACAGGCTCCACCGGCGTCATGCGTGCGCATGACCCCCGCTCTTCTCGCTCCCGCCGCCGCATCGGATCGCCGGCCGAGCGAGCCCTCCCCTGCGACGGGACACAGAGGATTATGCGGCAGGGCTCAGGTAGGACGCGTCGATGGGGGCCAATGCGCCGGTGGGCGTTGATTTCATACGGGTTATTGGCGTGGACTGTGGTGGCTGTGGCCTTATACCTAGCGGGTTTTGCGAGATGTGCGCCCTGCTCTGCTTGTCCGAAACGAAAGGAAGGTAGAGTTTTGCGCCAAACAGGAGGCCGTCATGAGTGCCGACTATCTGGCTATTTTCACCAGCGACAAGACCGGTCCCAAATGGCGGGCATGGCGCGCGATGAGCGAGGCCGAGCAGGCCGAAACGGCGCGTATCGGCGTTGCCGCCGTGGCGGCATGGGAAGAGGCCCATCGTGACGCCATCGTCTATAAGGGCGGCCCGCTGGGCCCGACCAAGCGCATCGGTGACGACGGAGTTGTGACGGATGTGGTCAATCTGCTGACCGTTTTTATGGTCGTGCGCGCCGACAGCTTTGATGCCGCGGCAAGGCTGTTCGAGGACCACCCGCATATGAACCCCTTCCCCTGCGACGGTGTGGAGGTGATGCCGGTTTTGGGGTGAGGTTTGGACGGTATCGCATGGTGACGCAGTTTTCGCGCTGACGCGCGCCGCTGGCTCCCCGATCTGCGCCGCCAAGGCGGCTTGTCGGAGGATGACGTTAGGTTAGTCGGTTGGGGTTGGGGGTGACCATGCGGGGTCATGGGTGGGGTACCAGTCGGCGGCGAGGTCGTGCCAATCGGGGTTCTCGCGCTCGATGAGGGCGAGTTTCCATGCGCGGAGCCATTTCTTGATGCGGCATTCGCGGTGGATGGCTTGGGCGATCAAGGCGTGGTGTTCGAACCAGACGAGGTTGATGCAGTCGTAGGTGTCTGTGAAGCCGGTGAGGCTGTGGGACTTGTGCTGCCAGACGCGGGCCGGAAGGTTCGAGGTGGAGCCGGTGTAGAGAGTGCCGTTTCGTTCGCTGGCCATGATGTAGGTGGCGATGAAGGGGCGGCGCGGGTCCATAGTGTGACGCTATCGCTCATTTCGGTTTTCGTCATCCTTCGACGAAGCGTAGCGAGATCGGGGGATCCAGAAATGTGCAGGTGGGTGCGCGGGTATCTGGATCCTCCGGTCAAGCCGGAGGATGACGGAGAACGAAGGCTGGTACGAAAGAAAAAGGGCGGCCTGTGGGGCCGCCCTTTTGGGTTAGTGGACTTGGGGTTTGCCGATGACGAGGCCGTCTTCGCCGGCGGTGACGTGGACGACACTGCCGTCCTCGAACTCGCCTTGCAGGAGTTTACGGGCCATGGGGTCGACCAGTTGTTTCTGGATGACCCGTTTCAGCGGGCGGGCGCCATAGACGGGGTCGTAGCCCTTGTCGGCGAGCCAGCTGAGGGCGCTGTCGTCGAGGTCCAGAGACAGGCGGCGTTCGGCCATGAGGGCTTCGAGGCGCTTGAGCTGGATGCGGACAATGCCGCCCATCTGTTCGCGGCCGAGGCGTTTGAACAGGATGATCTCGTCGATGCGGTTCAGGAATTCGGGACGGAAGTGGCTGCGGACAGAGCCCATGACCAGTTCGCGTACATCCTCGACATCGTCGCCCTCGCCTTGGTTGGCAAGGAATTCGGACCCCATATTGGAGGTCATGATGATGAGGGTGTTCTTGAAGTCGATCGTGCGGCCCTGACCGTCGGTCAGGCGACCGTCGTCCAAGACTTGCAACAGGATGTTGAACACATCGGGGTGGGCCTTTTCGACCTCGTCGAACAGGATGACCTGATACGGGCGACGGCGAACGGCCTCGGTGAGGGCACCGCCTTCATCGTAACCGACATAGCCCGGAGGCGCGCCGATCAGGCGGCTGACCGAGTGTTTTTCCATATATTCGGACATGTCGATGCGCGTGATGGCGCTGTCGTCATCGAACAGGAACTCGGCCAGAGCCTTGGTCAGCTCGGTCTTGCCCACGCCCGTCGGGCCGAGGAACAGGAAGGAGCCGATGGGCTTGTTCGGGTCGTTCAGGCCCGCACGCGCACGGCGCACGGCATCGGACACGGCTTGTAGAGCTGGTTCCTGACCCACGACGCGACCGCGCAGGGCGTCTTCCATGACGAGCAGTTTTTCGCGCTCGCCTTCCAGCATCTTGTCGACAGGCACGCCGGTCCAGCGCGACACCACCGCCGCGATCTGTTCGGCATCGACCACCTCGGCCGCGAGGGTCGAGGCTTTTTCTTCCTCGTTCGCCTGTGCTTCTTCGAGCTGGCGTTCCAGTTGCGGGATCTGGCCGTAAGCGATTTCAGACGCGCGGGCGAGATCACCCGAACGCTGGGCATTGGTCAGTTCCAGACGCAGGCGGTCCAGCGTTTCGCGCAGTTGGGCGGACTGGCCGACCTTGTCCTTGGCGGCGCGCCATTGCGAGGTCATGTCGTCGGACTGGGCCTCGAGGTCGATGATCTCGTCTTCCAGTTTTTCGAGGCGATGGCGCGAGGCGTCGTCGTCCTCTTTTTTGAGGGCTTCGCGCTCGATCTTGAGCTGAACCAGACGGCGGTCGATTTCATCCAGAGCCTCGGGCTTGGAATCCACGGCCATACGCACGCGCGACGCGGCTTCATCGACGAGGTCGATGGCCTTATCGGGCAGGAAGCGGTCGGTGATGTAGCGGTTCGACAAGGTGGCGGCGGCCACGATGGCGCTGTCGGAGATACGCACGCCGTGGTGGACTTCGTATTTTTCCTTCAGGCCGCGCAGGATCGAGACGGTGTCTTCGACCGTCGGTTCGCTGACCATGACCGGCTGGAAGCGACGGGCAAGGGCCGCGTCTTTTTCAACGTGCTTGCGGTATTCGTCCAGCGTGGTGGCGCCGACGCAGTGAAGCTCGCCACGGGCCAGAGCAGGCTTGAGCAGATTCGACGCGTCCATCGCGCCATCGCCCTTGCCCGCGCCAACCAGCGTGTGCATTTCGTCGATGAAGAGGATGATCTGGCCCTCGGCGGCACCGACCTCGTTGAGGACCGCTTTCAGGCGTTCCTCGAACTCGCCACGGTATTTGGCACCAGCGATCAGCGCGCCCATGTCGAGCGACAGGACACGTTTGTCTTTCAGGCTTTCGGGCACATCGCCATTGACGATGCGCTGGGCCAGACCTTCTACAATGGCGGTCTTGCCCACGCCCGGTTCACCGATGAGGACGGGGTTGTTCTTGGTACGGCGGGCAAGGACTTGGATCGTGCGCCGGATTTCTTCGTCGCGGCCGATGACCGGATCGACCTTGCCGTCGGACGCGGCCAGAGTCAGGTCGCGGGCATAGCGTTTGAGCGCGTCATAGCCGTCTTCGGCACTGGCGCTGTCGGCGGTTTGACCCTTGCGGATTTCATTGATGGCAGCGTCCATCTTGGCGGGGGTCACGCCCACGCCTTTCAGGACAGCGGCGGCCACACCGCCCTCGCGGGCCAGAGCGGCAAGAATACGCTCGGTCGTGACGAAGGCGTCACCGGCGGCCTTGGCATCGTCCTCGGCCTTGGCGAAGACGCGGGCGGTGTCGCCATCCATGTAGAGCTGGCCGGAGCCGCCCGAGACTTGAGCGCGTTTTTTGAGCGCCGTTTCGGTGTCGGTTACGGCCTTGGCGGGATCGCCACCGGCTTGGGTAATCAGATTGCGGGCAAGGCCGTCACGCTCTTCCAGCAACACCTTGAGGATGTGCTCGGGAGCAAATTGCTGGTGGCGGCGGGCCAGTGCCAGAGACTGGGCCGACTGGATCGCCTGTTTGGCGCGGTCGGAATAGAGTTCGATATTCATATGGGCATCCCCTGAGAGGCGGATTTGGGGGTCGCGTCCTTCAGTTGAAGCAACGCAACCCCGATACCGATCAGTTGGGAATGCCGACGTTACCCCGCAAGGGGAAACATCAACGAAATCAGCTCGTGTTTAGCTTCCGGTCGGGCCGCTCGAGAAGTCGAACTGCTCGGGCTGACGACGCGGGCTGGAGCCCAGCTGCCAGCTGAGGCCGATATAGAAGGCGCGCAGATTGATTTTCTGCTCGTTCAGCTCGCGGAAGGCGGGCGTGTCGTAGCGCACTGTATTGTCGAACGAGTTGAACAGGTCGCGGCCCGTGACGTTTAGCGACAGCTTGTCGGTCAGCTTGCGACGGTAGCCGAGATTGACCATGCCGCCCGCCTCGCGGGTGCCCTGGGCCAGCAGGCTCTCGCCCTGCCAGAAGCCGGTGAGCTGGATGAAGTCCTTGTCGTTCGGCTGCCAGTTCAGGCTGAGACGGCCACTGACCATGGTGCCTTCGCGGTCGCGTCCGCCCGCAATACCGGCAGCGTCGATCTTTTGCTGGAAGACATTGGCACTGGCCCCGTAGCGCAGGGTCGGGAGCAGACGCCCATTAGCGCTGAGTTCCAGACCCAGATCGCTGCGCGAGCCGAGGTTTTCGGGACGGGTCAGGATGATGCCGTTGCCGATGTCGCTGGCGACGTCGGTGAAGGCCTTGTTGGTGTCGCGGTAATAGGCGGTCGCCTGATAGAAGGACTGGCCATGGCGCATCTGCCACATGGCCTCGAACGCGTCGGTTTCCTGCGGCTCCAGATCGGGATTGCCCGAGTTGCGGCGCATGGGGTCCTGATAGGACACGAACGGGTTCAACTGGGACAGTTGCGGGCGCTGGATGCGGCGCGAATAGCTGGCGCGCAGGGTCTGGGCCTCGGTTAGCTGGTATTGCAGGTGGCCGGTCGGATAGGCGCGGAAATAGTCCTGCGAAGCGGACAGACCACCGGTCAGGTCATCGATTTCAATCTCGGCCTGTTCCAGACGCAAACCCGCCTGTGCGGACAGTTTGGGGGTCAGGGCGCGCTCATAGGTCGAGTAGAGGGCGTGAACCGTCTGCGACCCTTCGAAACGGTTGCTGAGGCTGGGTACGAGAACAAGGCCGGCCTCGGAGGGGCCACGGCGGAACTGGGTGTCCTGATCGGGCGACGTATAGGTCAGCTCGTAGCCGAGGCGCAGTTTCTCGCCTTCGGCCATCGGGCGCACATAGGCACTGGTGAAACCGACAGTCTTGGTATCGACCGTGGTGTTCATGCGCTCATAGGTGTCGGGGCTTACCGGCTGGGCAAAGCGGGTATGCAACAGAAACTCGTTGTCATTGCCCTGTTTGTCATAGCGCACTTCATTGGACCATTCGTGGCCCTCGGTGTCGAAGCGGTGAAGCAAACGGGCGGTCGCGCCGATATTGTCGATGGTGATATTGCCGCCGGTCGACAGCGTATAGGCATTGGTCACATTGTCATTGGCATCACGGGTTTCATAAAGGCCGCCATTACGCGGATCGATATCGAACACCATGGCACGGACTTCGCCGGTCAACTGGGTGCGGTCGGTCAGCTTGTATTCCGCCGAGAAGCGGCCAAAACCGCCCGACTGTTCGGTGTCCGAGCTCTGGTCGACTGTGGTGGTGCTAGTCACATTACCGGCAGCGTCCAGCAGTTCACGACGCGAGGGGAAGGTGAACTCGTTGGCATCCGAACGGTAGCTGAGGTCGCCTGAAAGGGTCAGCTTGTCTTTCTGGTACGAGCCACTGACACCGGTATTCCAGCGGCCATTGTCGCCCACATTCACACGGACAGAGCCGGTGGTCTGAACACCCGGACGCGGGGCGGTCGGTTTGGTGATCAGGTTGATGACGCCGCCACCGCCCTCGGGGCTATAGGCCGCCGAAGGATTGGTCATCACCTCGATGCGCGCATATTGATCGGCAGGCAGTTGCTGGATGGCCTGTGCGCGGCCTTCGCCACTAAGGATGCCGGACGGGCGGCCATCCACCAGAATGGTGACGCTGGAATTACCACGCAGCGAGACATTGCCCTGCGGGTCGACATCGACCGACGGAACATTGCGAAGGGCGTCGGCCAGCGAGCCGGTGGTCGCCTGAAGGTCGTTGGCGAGGATGTAGCTGATACTGTCGATCGAGGTGCGGATGCCGTTGGTCTGGGCGCTGACGACGACCTCTTCGACCTTGGCCGGTTCTTCCTGCGTGTCCTTGGATGGCGCAGGTGTCTGGGTCGGCGTTTGGGGTGGGGTCTGGGTGGAGCTTTGGGCCCAGGCCGGCGTGCTGATCGCAACGAGGGCGGCACCTGTGAGGAGCGTCGTTTTCAGGCGGTTCATGATCGGTCTCGATGACAATAACTTGTAAAGCACGCTTTACTACATGGCCCATAGCCGTGAAAGTTACATCGAAGCAATGTTGTTTTATTTCATATCCTTACATGGATTTAATCTTGGCGAGCGGCCTGATAAATTTTCATAACGCCGCATTTTCAATCTGTTGCAGCTTGACCAAATACCGTTCGGATAGTGGCAACATGCCGAAACAGGGGAACCCTGACACAAAAAAGCCGTTACCTCTGACATGCTTGCATCCATCAATGCCCGCACCTTTTGGGGTGCGAGTGCGATCATTGGCGTTTTGCTGTTGGTCACACTCATCATTCCGGACACCGCTGCCAGCGTGTTCGGATCGGCCCAGAACTGGACCATCGAAAATTTTGGCTGGTTTTATGTGACGGCAGTGGCCGTCTTTTTTGTTTTATTGCTGGTTATCGCCTTTGGTCCCATGGGGCGTTTGAAACTGGGACCGGACGATTCCGAACCGGATTTCCCGTTCCTGTCATGGGTGGCCATGCTGTTCGCGGCGGGCATGGGGATCGGCCTGATGTATTTCGGCGTGGCCGAGCCCGTTCAGCACTATGTCAATCCGCCCGATGTCACGCCCGAGACCATGGAAGCCGCGCGCGAGGCCATGGCCATCACCTATACCCACTGGGGTTTCCACGGCTGGGCCATCTATGGTCTGGTGGGACTGGCGCTGGGATATTTCGCGCACCGCAAGGGTCTGCCTCTGGCCATGCGCTCGGCCTTCCATCCGCTGATCGGGGACCGCATCTATGGTCCCATCGGTGATCTGATCGACATCTTTGCGATTTGCGGCACCCTGTTCGGGATCGCCACCTCGCTGGGACTGGGTGTCAGCCAGATTGTCAGCGGATTGAATGCCGTGTTCGGCCTGCCCGCAACGCCGTGGATGCAGGTGGTCCTGATTGTCGCGGTGGTGGGACTGGCCACGATTTCGGTGCTGTCGGGCGTCGGCAAGGGCGTGCGCCGCCTGTCGGAACTGAATCTGATTATGGCGGTCTGCCTGATGCTGTTCATCATGCTGGCAGGGCCGACCCTGTTCCTGATCCGCGCCTATGTGCAGAATTTCGGTCTGTATCTGGATCACTTCATCGTCCGCAGCTTTACGCTTTATGCCTATGAGCCGCGCGCCTGGCTGGCGGACTGGACGCTGTTCTACTGGTCATGGTGGATCGCATGGTCACCGTTTGTCGGCCTGTTTATCGCGCGCATTTCACGCGGGCGTTCGGTGCGTGAATTTGTCGTCAGCGTGCTGACCGTACCGACAGCCTTTACGTTCCTGTGGATGACCGTATTCGGCAACTCGGCCATGGCGCTGGATATGGGGATTTCCCAAGGTGCCATCTCGGACGCCGTACGGACCGATCTGTCGACCGCCCTGTTCCGCTTCCTCGACTATTTCCCGCTGTCGACCGTCACCTCCATCCTCGCCATTGCGCTGGTGATGGTGTTCTTTGTCACCTCGGCGGATTCCGGTGCGCTGATCTTGGCCAACCTGTCCTCGGCCCATAATGACGAGGATGCCCCCGGCTGGATGCGGGTCTACTGGGCGGTATTGCTGGCTCTGGTTTCGTCGGCCCTGTTGCTGGCGGGCGGATTGTCGGCCTTGCAGACGGCCACTTTGCTGGCGGCCCTACCCTTTGGCATCATCCTGTTGCTGATGGGGGCCGGTCTGGTGCGCCAGATGAATGCCGACCTGCATGGCGAGGTGATCGAACAGGCCGCGCCGCATCTGGGCGCACGTCTGCGCTTTATCTTTGCGCCGGCCAGCCGCGAACAGATTATCCGCCAGATCAACCAGACGGCCTGTCCGGCACTGGAAGAGGTCTATGCCGCGCTCAGCGCCAATGCCGAGTTCGCCAATCTGGACCGGCAGGAGGACGAGATCACCCTGACCATCGACAATGAAAAGGGCACCTCCTTCTTCTATCGCGTCGCCCCCCGTTCAAGGCCGCGCATCGCCCTGACGGCATCCGAGGCGCGTCAAAACCGTCGCCTGAACGAGTGGCGCATGGCCGCCAACAGCAGTGACGGCAAGCGCGCCCGCGACATTACCGGCTTTACCCGCGAACAGATTGTCTCGGATGTGCTGGAGCATCTGCAAAGATGGCGGGCGGCGCTGTAAGAGGCCAAACCGGCGTGCGCGATGCTGGCGCGGCAGCGGGAAGCAAGATAGCGTGGCCGCCGAGATTATACCGGAGCTGCCATGTCCCTTCGTCTTTCCCGCCGCGCCGCACTACTGAGCGGTAGTGCCGCCGCGCTGACGACACGCCCTGCCTTTGCCTTTCAAGCCGCCAATGACGATGCCTCGCTGGTCGAGGCGTTCGATGCCTATGTGAAGCGCTGTCTGGCGGCATGGCCGGACCAGCCTGCGGTATCGGTGGCGCTGGTCAAGGACGGCCAGACCCTGCTGGCCAAGGGTTATGGCACGCGCATCAAGGGCCAGAACGCGCCTGCCAGCGACAATACCCTGTTTGCCATTGCCTCCAACTCCAAGAACGTCACCGCGGCCTGTCTGGGTATGCTGGTGGACGAGGGCAAGGTGAAATGGGACGAGCCGATCAAGACCTATCTGCCCGAGTTCACCCTGTCCGATCCGGTGATCGCGGAGCGTATTACCGTGCGCGATACCCTGTCGCACCGTGCCGGTTTCGGGCTGGGTGCCGGTGATCTTCTGTTCTGGCCCAATAGCGACCGCTCGCGCGCCGATGTGCTGCGTCAGGCGGCCTTTGTGCCGATCGAGGACGGGTTCCGCGCCAACTATCATTATTGCAACCTGATGTTTGTCGTCGCCGGTGCCGTGATCGAGCGCGTCTCGGGTATGACCTGGGAAGACTTTGTCCAGACCCGCGTGTTCGACAAGCTGGGCATGACGGAAAGCGTGCCGCTGGCGCGTCTGGCAGACCCTGCGAAGTCGGCCCTGCCCCATGGCCGCGTCGGCCCGCCCCTGCGTTATCAGGGCGAGATGACCCAGATTGCGCGCTCGATTGCCGAGGTCTGGAACTGGGACAATGCGGCCGCTGCCGGTGGCATCTGTGCCAGCGCCCGTGACTGGGCCAAGTGGATGGCGCTGCGTCTGAACAACGGGGCACTACCCGATGGGACCCGCCTGTTCTCCGAGGCGGTGGCCAAAGAGATGTACCGTCCGAACATCATCGTCTCGTCGTCCGAGGGGCCGACGGCGGCCATGCCCAACCGTTCGATTGCCAATACCTATGCCATGGGCTTGCAGGTGCAGGACTATCGCGGCGAGCGCATGGCCACCCATGGCGGCGGATCGCCGGGCGGTATCTCCTCGACCGTTCTTCTGACGGCGCGCAAGATCGGCATTTCGATCTTTACCAATGCCGAGGAGGGTCTGCTGTTGCGGGCGCTGCGTTCGGGTCTGACCGATCTGGCCATGGGCAAGGTGGATGTGGACTGGATTGCCGATTCCAAGCGCATCGAGGCCGAGGGGATCGAGAAGTCGCTGAAGGCCGCGGCCGAGATCGATGCCAAACAGGCCGCGGGCGCTCGTCCGCCGCTTCATCTGGCGGCCTATGAAGGCACATGGCGTGACCCGTGGTATGGCGACATCATCATCCGCGAGCAGGACTATGGCCGTGGCCAGCACCACCGCCCCGGTCTGTGGGTGACCTTTACCCATACCCCCGCGCTGAAGGGCTGGCTGGAGCCGTATGACGGCAATACCTTCCGTACCCGCTTTACCGACAAGCGCGAGGAAGATGCGTTCTTCACCTTCGAGGTCGAAAACGGTCTGGCTGTCCGTGCGACCCTCAAGGGTGTCTCGCCCGATATCGACTTCTCGTATGACTATCAGAACCTGCGTCTGACCAGGGTCCCGCGCAGCCGCTGAGAATAAAAAGGGCCGGATCAGATGATCCGGCCCTTTTGTTATTTCGCGTCGCGCTTGCCCGCTTCGAGGATGGGCATACCCGCCTCGGTGGGGATGTAGATGGTCTGGCGACCTTCCTTGCCCGCGGTTTCCTGAAGCATGTTGATATAGGACCAGCGCAGATAGTTTTCGGCACCGCCCAGCGCCTCGGCCATGATCCGGTTGGCCTCGTTGGCCCCCTTGGCGCGTTCGATCTCGGCCTGTGCGGTCAGCTTGGCGGCATCGAGGGCGGCTTGCGCTTCCAGCACGCGGATGCGGCGGTTTTGCACGGCTTCTTCGTAGGCGGCGCGGCCCTGCATCTGTTTGGCATAGACGTTGTAGGTGGGCAGGCCCACCAGAACGATCGCCAGTACAGCCACAGCCGCTACAATCGTCCAGATCGTGGCCTTAAGTCCGTATTGCGGTTTGCTCATTATGCCCTTCCTCTACAATATCAGGGCCATAATTCCGAAAAAGACGGGCCAGTGGCAAGCCTTATTCGGGGACCAGCTCCATCACGTCCAGATTGGATTCGTTGTGCGGCCACGGGGTGACCAGACGCCAGCGTTGCGGGCCGATACGTTCCAGCACCGCCACCGTGTCGCGGTCCGGTCGCGCGCCATAGGCCGGTGCGCGTACCTCGTTCGACAGGGCCATAGCCCCGAGCAGGACCATGTGTTTTTCGCTTTCGGGATAGAGCAGCCCCTGCACCCGTTGCGAGCCTGACAGCTTGGTCAGGAGCGTGCCCTGATCGGTGGCCTCGACGCGGCAACGGAACCAGCCATAGACCACATAGCCCAGACCGTCATACTCGGCCTGACTGCCCAATTTTACGGTGCGGCAACGGTAATGGCCGCTGGGCATGGCCGGATCGGGCAGACTGGCGGCGGGGTCAACCAGAGCGCCCAGAGACGCTAGATTGCCGCTGCCGCCCAGACGGTCGGCCTGTTCCAGCGCCACCTTCCATGCGGCCTCGCGGCGATCCAGACGGTCGCGGTCAAAGCGGGAGATCACGCCGCGCCAGTCAACCAGCACGGTACCGACCGGCGGTGGCGGAGGCGGCGGCATGACGACATCGACGCGATCCGAACCGCTATTGACCGACGCGCACCCAGCCAGCACTGACAGGATTGCGCCTGTCATCACTGTGGTACCCATCCATTTACGCGGTTTTGGACGCCAACAAGCCACACGGCTCTCCATGTTTCGGGCACTACCCCACCTTGGGACTATTCGACGGCCTTAGAGCCGGTGCGTCAAGGGCGACGAGGGTGGTATCTTGCCCCAATCGGGACCGACAAGGGCCGATGCGGTTCATTAAGTGCCACAAGATGGCGGGTCCGGCGTTCGGGACCGAGGCACAGGGCCGCTGGAAACCGTAGCTCGACCACCACGCCTTCGCCCTCGAACACCGACACCCGCTGTTGTCCGCCCAGCCGGATCACGTCCTGTTCCAGACGCGCGAGGTGTCGGTAGCGGCTGCTCCCTTCCCACCAGCCCATGGTCTGTCCGGTCACGCCACTGCTGTCCGAAATGCCGAGGCGCAGCCCCTGTGCGTCATAGCCAAGGTCGCAGATGACGGCCCCTTCGTGCCCGCAGGCGGTAATCGCGCCCCGCACCAGATCGGTCAGGACCGAGGTGAGCATGACTGCGTCCACGCAAAGCAGCGGCACGTCCCAGCGGTAACGCCGCATGACATCGACACGATAGAAAAAAGCCTCGTCACCCAGACTGAGTCCGACCTGTCGCAAAATAGCTTGCGGGCAAATCGCGACAGCGGCGAGCGGCTCTGCGGGCGCGGCCAGAACAGACGCACGCGACGGGGAACGCATCAGGGCCGCCAAGCGCGAAAACTCGCTCAAGAACTGGCCCAGTAGATCGTTCAGGTGACGGGTAAAGCCGGGGGAAGCCATGACATCATCTCTGCAATCAGGGACAGTCTTGGCTTTGAAATGAAAGTTTTGGTTACCGGACAGGCAAGCAAAAACCCGCAGTATGCGAATACTGCGGGCTTTCGTAGTCTTTACCGTTTCGGGGAAATCAGTCCTCCGAAGTGGTTTCCTCGATCTTGCGGCGCGGCGCGCGGCGGCGCGGAGCCGGAGCCTCGTCGGGGGTATCTTCCAGAGCGACCGGACGGGTGACAAAGCCCGGCAGGCTGGCCGCATCACGCGAGGTTTCTTCGCCAGCTTCGGTCGCCGGTTCTGCGTTACGCGGTGCCGATTCCGCACGCGGACGGCGGGTGCGCTGGGCGCGCGGTGCCGGTTCGGCCTGTTCGACCTCGACGGCCGCTACAGGCGGTTGGGCGACTTCGCCAGCACCGGTATCGGCCGGCGGCGTGTCGTTAGGGCTGTCTTCGCCCGAACCTTCCGTACCGTTATCGAAGCGGCGGTTGCGATCGTCACGACGACGTTCCCAACGCTCGCGGCGGCTTTCACGGCGGTTGCCTTCACGGGCTTCGAATTCGGCGTCGGTCTCGCCGCGTTCAGCGCGCTCGGCACGTTCACGCTCGCGCTGGGCTTCGCGCTCGGCGCGTTCGGCCTGACGGCGGGCTTCGTCCTCGGCGCGACGTTCCTCAGCCTGCTGGGCAGCGATGATGGCCGCGGCCTGGGCACCGGATTCGTCTTCGAAGTCGATATCGAAACCTTGGCCAGCCTGTTCGCGCTGGGAGATCTCGCTCACCGAACGCAGGGGCTGCAGGGCGCGCAGGACACGGAAATAGTGTTCGGCGTGCTGGGTGTAGTTTTCGGCCAGAACGCGGTCACCGGCAGCGGAAGCATCGCGCGCCAGCTGCATATAGCGTTCATAAACCGTCTGGGCATTACCTCGAACCTTGATGTTCTCGGGACCTTGCGAGTCCCACGAACGGTTCGGGTTGGTTGCATTGGCGTTGTTGCCACCGCTCGGCTTGCGATTGCGGCCGCGCTGACGCTTCATGCCCTTGAAATCTCTCATCGAGGTTACCGTGCTGGTGTGGATCCGGCTGTCGCTGTGACAGTTTGGGCCCAAGTCCTGGTTCCGCGCTTTCGGGGCCAATCCCCGTTGCGATGTGTTCGGAAAAACAATTGTCGCCCTGTGGTCCGCCGCGCCCTCTCAGGCCCGACCGTCACATGCCCCGGACACACTGATGATGGCATAGGTAGCCGCATCCGCTGTGTTTTGGGTGGAGACAAGGTGGACTTAGCGCGTGATTAAGCCTTTTGCCAAGACCTATAATGCAAAAAGCGGCGACAGGCTTTTGACCTGCCGCCGCCAAATACCGTTTGGGCCTTGCGAAAACCTAGGCCTTGGGGCGCGGTGTGGTGTGCGGATCGGGACCATTGGTGACCACGCGATCGCGCTGTCCCAGATCCTTGACCACCTTCACATCGGCAAAGCCTTCCGCCTCGAACAAGGCCTTGACCTGCGGGCCCTGGTCCCAGCCGATCTCGACCGCGAAAATACCCTCGGGGCGCAACAGGCGCTTAATCTCGGGCGCCAGTACGCGGTACGGCTCAAGACCATCGGCACCGCCATCCAGAGCCAGATGCGGGTCGTGTTCGCGCACTTCGGGATCAAGTCCGGCAATATCGCCCGACGGGATATAGGGCGGGTTGGACACCACCAGATCATAGCAATGATCGGCCAGACCCTTTGCCCAGTCGCCATGCGCGAAGGTGCAGCGGTTCGACAGGTCCAGCGTGGCGGCGTTCTCGCGGGCGACCTCGAGGGCCGCATTGGAGATATCGACACCCACACCGTGTGCGCGGGCGCGTTCGGCCAGTGTCGCCAGCAGGATGGCGCCCGAGCCTGTGCCCAGATCGGCCATCTCGAAGGCCTGATCCTCGGTAAAGGCCAGGGTGGCGATATCGACGATCACCTCGGTATCGGCGCGCGGGCTGAGGACGTCGGGGGTGACGTTCAGCATGATCTTCCAGAAACCCTTCTTGCCGAGGATTTTGGAAACCGGTTCACGGGCCAGACGGCGGACAACCATCTCTTCCATCGTCGAATTCTGTTCGGAGGTGACGACGCGATAGGGATCGGTCAGGATATCGACACGCCCCGCCCCCGTCGCCGCTTCCAGCAGGATGCGTGCGTCGATGGAGGGACTGTCGAGACCGGCGGCCTTGAAACGGGTCTGGGCATCCTTCCACAAGGTCAGGAGGGTGGCACCGGATGCGGGAGGGGTGGTGGTCGCGTTCATGCGGATTGATTGGGGACTCATGTCAAAAAATTCAAGACGGAACAGGTCACAGGCAGGATCGTTCTGAACCGCCATGGGCAGAAATAAATCCACCGCAAAACGGTCGGGCGCATCGCGCACGGCTTTGAATCGCGTCACTGCACTGCTGGCCCCGCGTCCGTCCCAAGGGCGCAGTCGGGGCCGCACGCCCCTATGGTTGCGTTATCTGGGGGCTGCGGGCGGCGGGCTAGCGGCGGGGGCGACGGCGGCGCACCTGCTCTATACGCAAGGGCACAGGATCGGTCTGGACCTGCGCCAGTATCGTCCCGATGCCGTGGCCGACGACGAAAGCCCCGAAAGCTATGACCGCGCCGAGCCCGGTCGCGGGCGGTTGGCTACCTCGCCGCTGCAAATCCCGTTCAGGGGCTGGGTCGATATTCTGTGGCGTACCGGCGTCGGCTTTTTTGGCGACCGCGTTTCGTTTGTGGCGGGCGGGATCACCTTTTTCATGCTGCTGGCCCTGTTTCCGGCCATCGGTGCCTTTGTCACCATCTATGGCCTGTTCGCCAATCCGGCAGACGCATGGGGGCGGCTGGACTTCATCTACGAGCTGCTGCCCGCCAATGTGGCCGAGTTTCTCGGCAATGAAATGGCGCGGCTGGCCAGCGGTTCGACCGGCCAGCTGACCTTTACCCTGATCTGGACGCTGTTGCTGTCGCTATGGGCGGCCAATGGCGGGGTGAAGACCCTGTTTTACGGGCTGAATCTTGCCTATCACGAGGTCGAAAAGCGCCACATCGTCAAGTACAACCTGCTGTGTATGGCCTGCACCATTTCGGCTCTGCTGGCGGTGATGCTGGTATCGTTGCTGGTGGTGGGTGTGCCGGTGGTGATTGCCCTGTTCGGTCTGCAGGAGGAGTGGGCGTTTTTGTCGCCGCTGCGCTGGCCGATCCTGTTTGTGCTGTATGTAGGGTTTCTCAATCTGGTCTATCGCATCGGTCCCAGCCGGACCTCGCCGCGCTGGCGCTGGCTGACGCCGGGGGCGACGGTTGCAGCCATATTGGGACTGTTGGTGTCCTTGCTGTTCAGCTGGTTCCTGACCAATTTTGTCCGCACGGACTCCTATGGTCCGTTATCGGCGGCCATGGGTTTTCTACTGTGGACGTGGATTTCGCTGCAAGTCGTGCTGATGGGCGCGCGTCTGAATGCCGAGATCGAACACCAGACCGCGATGGACACCACGGTCGGCCCCGACAAGCCGATCGGCGAACGCGGGGCCGTGATGGCCGACAGTGTGGGCGCACGGAGGGGCAACCCTGCCGCGCTGGCCTTTACGCTGAAATATGCCGAGAGCATCGGATCGAAGGTGATCCGCCGCAGGAGACGGTCTTAGCCGAACTCGGCCTCGAGGTCGGCAAGGCGGGCGGCCTGATCTTCGGCGATCAGGGCGTTCAGCATCGGGTCGAGGTCGCCTTCGAGGATTTGCGGCAGGCTGTGCAGGGTCAGGCCGATACGGTGATCGGTCACGCGACCTTGCGGGAAGTTGTAGGTACGGATGCGTTCCGAACGGTCGCCCGAGCCGACCTGTGACTTGCGGGCGTCGGAGCGGGCATTGTCCTTGGCCTGACGCTGTTGGTCATACAGGCGGATACGCAGGTTCTTCATCGCCTTGTCGCGGTTGACGTGCTGGGACTTCTCCGAGGACGTCACCACGATGCCGGTCGGCAAGTGGGTGATGCGGACCGCCGAGTCCGTCTTGTTGACGTGCTGGCCACCTGCACCCGACGAGCGATAGGTGTCGATGCGGATGTCCTTGTCGTGGATTTCGATCTCCACGTCCTCGACTTCCGGCAGGACCGCGACGGTGGCAGCGGAGGTGTGGATACGCCCGCCCGCCTCGGTCGTCGGCACGCGCTGGACGCGGTGGACGCCGGACTCAAACTTCAGGCGGCCAAACACGCCGTCGCCGGTAATGGTGGCGATGATTTCCTTATAGCCGCCCGCCTCGCCCTCGGTCGCGCTGTCGATCTCGACGCGCCAGCCGATGCTGGAGGCATAGCGGCTATACATGCGGAACAGGTCGCCCGCGAACAGGGCTGCCTCGTCGCCGCCGGTACCGGCGCGCACTTCCAGAACCGCAGAGGCTTTTTCGTCGGCATCGCGCGGGGCCAAAAGCAGGGCCACTTCGCGTTCAAGCTCCGGCAGGCGCTCTTTGAGGGTTTCGATTTCCTCGGCGGCCATGTCGGCCATGTCGGGATCGGAGGCCATAACCTCCAGATCGGCCATTTCCTGACGGGCCTTGGCCAGTGTGGTTACGGCGTCGGCGACAGGCTTCAGCTCGGCATGTTCTTTGGACAGGCGCACGATCTCGGCCCCGTCTGTGGCCGCGCCCATACGCGCTTCCACCTGATGGAAACGGTCGAGTACCTGATCGAGACGGGCCTGGGGAAGACGCAAGGGATGCTCCTGGATTGAAGCGGCCTGAATACGCTGACGGCCCGCCCCAAGTCTATGCCGGATCATGTATTCGCGCGGGCGATCAGGGCATTTACAGCCTCATCACGCGCTCATGCACAGATTGTGATGAGACGTCACAAGCGCGTCAAAGGCATTTTCACAGGCCCTTGCACTCCCTAGCTTTGCGCTGCCGGACGCGGCTCGCCTCTCCTATCGAAGACATGGGTGCGGCCTGTGATCGGCATTGCGTAACAGGGGACTGGCTGAATGAGCTACACCAAAGACCGTCCGGACCTTCGGGTCGATCCGGGCGTAGAGCGGCTTTGTGCCGTCTATGACGCCCATATGGATCACAACGCGCCATTATCATCCGCCGCCGATGCCGAACTACGGGCGCTGGCCCGGATTTTCGATCTGGCCTCGGACGGACCGTCGCGCACCTTGTGGCCCATGATCCGCAGTCTGTTGCTGAAACAGGCCCCGATATCCCCTGCCCTGAATGAATCCGACGAGGAGGCTGATATGACACGCGAGGCCCTGAATGTGCTTGTGGTCGAGGACGATGCGGAGACGGCAGCGACCCTGACCGAAATGCTGGACGAGGCGGGTCACCGCGTGATCGGCCCGTTCCACAGTGCCGAAACCGCAGAGGCCGCAACCGCCCTGCATCCGATTGATCTGGCCCTGCTGGACATCAATCTTTCGGGTGAGGCCAGCGGTGTTGATCTGGCGCGTAGCCTCAAGAACAGTTGGGGTGTGCCGGTGATCTTTCTGTCGGGGGATGTTTCGCAGGCGGCCCGCCATGCCGATATGGCCGCCGCCATGATCATCAAACCCTATTCGACCGCCGATGTTCTGAGCGCCATCCACCGCCTCGAAATTACCAACTGAAGCCCGGCATCTGTAGTAACCTTGTTCGGTCTGTGTCTTTGTCGCGCTGGCTGTCCATAGCAGGCGCATGATCTAGGGAATGCCGGTTGGATACCTTTCTGTTGTTTCTGCTGGTCGGCATATTGGCACAGGCCGTCGATGGCGCGCTGGGCATGGCCTATGGCGTGATCTCGACCTCGGTGCTGCTGGCGCTGGGGGTTCCGCCCGCGGCTGCCTCGGCCAGCACCCATGCGGCCGAGGTGTTCACCACGGCCGCCTCGGCATCCAGCCACGTCGTGCACAAGAATATCGAGTGGCGGCTGTTCGTGCCGCTGGCGGTGGCAGGCGTGATCGGCGGTACGCTGGGGGCCTATGTGCTGACCGGTATCGACAGCAACATCATCAAGCCCTTTATCGTCGCCTATCTGGCCCTGATCGGCATATGGATTTTGTGGCGGGCCGGACATGATATCCACCCGCGCAAGCTGCCGCGCTGGGTGGCGGCACCGTTTGGTCTGATCGGCGGGTTTCTGGATGCGATTGGCGGCGGAGGCTGGGGGCCGACCGTGACCTCGTCCATGATCGGATCGGGGCAGGAACCGCGCAAGGCCATCGGCACGGTCAACACCGCCGAGTTCTTTTTGACGGTGGCCGTGTCGGCGACCTTTGTCTGGGCGCTGGTCAGTGGTCACTGGACCGAGGCCGAGGGGCTGAAAGACCATGCCGCCGCCGTGGCCGGTCTGGTGGCCGGCGGGGTGATTGCCGCGCCGTTTGCAGGCCTGATCGTCAAGAAGGTGCCACGCAAGGTGTTGACCTATGCCGTGGGTATCCTGCTGGTCGGGCTGGCCATTTTTCAGGGCGTGAACCTGTTTCTGAAATAAAAAAGGGAGCCTCGATGGCTCCCTTTTCTTTGGCCTATTTCGGATAGGTATCCTTGAAGCTTTCGCGCGCTTCCATGGCCGTCTGGAAGGCCACCAGCTTGGGGCGGCCCGCCTTCCAGTCATAGTCGGGATGGCGGAAACCGATCCATGTCACGGCAATAGCGGCGGTGATGGAGCCCATGTCGATGACATCTGCCGACAGGGTTTCGGCTTCGAGGGCATCGAGGGTGCGGCCCATATTGGCGGTCCAGCGCTCGATCCACATGGGTGAACGCTCATGCTCGGGGCGGCGCTTTTCCAGCACCAGTTTGACGCCCATTTCCAGCGCCTGATTGCCCAGTGTCTCGAGGCGTTTGACGCGCAGCCAGTTGGCATTGTCCTGTGGCAGGAGGCGATCACCGCTGCCCACGCGATCCAGATAGTCGCAGATGACCGGGCTGTCGTTCAGGGCAAGACCGTCTTCGGCAATCAGGGTCGGCACCTGCACCACCGGATTGGTGTCCAGCAGTTCCGGCGCATTGGCGTAGGGATCGACAACGATCTCCTCGATGCGGTCGGACAGGCCTTTTTCGCGGGCCACGATACGCACCTTGCGGGCGAACGGCGACGGCGTGGTGATATAGAGCTTCATACGATTTCCCCTGCTCTTTTATTCAGTTTTGCTCGGCGGCCTTGCGGGCGGCGTCCAGCTCTGCGGCCTTTTCCTCGACCCGTTCGACAATGTGGTCGATCATGCCGTCATTGGCCTGTTTGTGGGCGATCTTGCCGTTCAGATAGACCATGCCCGAGCCCGCACCACCGCCGGTAAAACCAACATCGGTATAGAGGGCCTCGCCCGGACCGTTGACCACGCAGCCGATGATCGACAGCGACATCGGCGTGGAGATATGGGCCAGTTTCTCTTCGAGGATGGCCACCGTCTCGATGACGTTGAAGCCCTGACGGGCGCAAGACGGGCAAGCAATAATGTTGACGCCGCGATGGCGCAGGCCCAGCGATTTGAGGATATCGAAGCCGACCTTGATCTCTTCGACCGGATCGGCGGCCAGCGAGACACGGATGGTATCGCCGATACCGGCCCACAGCATATTGCCCATGCCAATGGCCGATTTGATCGTGCCGGTGCGGAGCGGTCCCGCCTCGGTCACGCCAAGGTGCAGCGGGCAATCGATGGCCTCGGCCAGTTGCTGATAGGCGGCGACCGTCAGGAAGGGGTCGGACGCTTTCACCGAGATTTTGAACTCGTGGAAGTCGTTGTCCTGAAGGATGCGGGCATGGTTGAGCGCGCTTTCCACCATGGCATCGGGGCAAGGCTCGCCGTATTTTTCCAGCAGTTCCTTTTCCAGCGATCCGGCATTCACACCGATCCGCATAGAGCAACCATTATCGCGGGCGGCCTTGATGACCTCGCGCACACGATCCGCCGAGCCGATATTGCCGGGGTTGATGCGCAGACACGCCGCGCCCGCTTCGGCGGCCTCGATGCCGCGTTTGTAGTGGAAGTGGATATCGGCCACCAGCGGCACCTTGGCCGCCTTGGCGATGGTCTTGAACGCCGCCGTGGATTCCACGTCGGGGCAGGACACGCGCACGATATCGGCCCCTGCCTCTTCCAACTGCCGGATCTGGCCGATCGTGGCATTGGCATCCGTGGTCGGGGTGTTGGTCATCGACTGGACGCTGATCGGGGCATCGCCACCGACAAGGACATTGCCGACGCGGATCTGGCGGCTCTTGCGGCGCTCGATATGGCGCCACGGACGGACGTGGGTGTGGTCTGACATGACAGCCAATACATAGGACGGGGCGCGGGCGATGACCACGCTTCCGAAGACAAAGTTTATGTGTCGGCCCCTATTGGGGCACGACTTGGGCAGATGTGGTGGGGGCAGATGTGGTGGGGGCAGGTGTTGCCACAGGCGCGGCGGCCGCAGCGGGTGGCGTGGTGCGGGCCAGTTCGGCAGCAGCCTGTTCGGCCAGAGCGTTGCGGGCCCTCACCTCGGCCTCGGCGGCAGCGGCGGCGCGGCTTTCGGCCTGACGGGCCAGGTTACCGGCCAGGGCATTCAAACGGGCCAGCGGCGTTTGCGTGCCCGCCAGAGGGGCCGCCAGTTCGCCGTTCATATAGACAGCCACGGCGGTCGGATCAGACACATCGACCGTGGCCTGTACATTGAGCGGTGCCCGCCAGCTATCACCCTCGGCCAGTTGGCGGGCGAACAGGACACGCCCGTCGCCCTGACGCACCACCAGAGTCACGGGCTTGATGGCCTGTAAGGTGGTGGTCGAGCTGTTGGCCGGTGCGCCGTACAATGCACCGCGCGGGTTAAAAGCGGCCTGAACCGGCGGAGCCGGTGCCGCAGCCGTCGCGGCGGCGTCGGGATCATCACCCAAAATCTGCGCCTCGATACCGGGGGTCAGATACAGCGGCGGCGTGGTCTGGTCCGGCGGGGCGGCTTGCGGGCCGCCCAGAACCAGAGCGGTCTGCGGGACCTTATCGGCCTCCTTGGACCAGACAGCCGGTATCGCCGTCAGGTCCGACGGGTGGGGCGGCTCGATGCGGTTCAGGCGCTGGAAGATATTCCAGCACAGGAAGGCCAGACCGACGACCCCAATCACACCCAGAATGGCGGGCGAGCGGCGGCGCATCTGCTGGAAGGCCGCGCCGGTCGGGGCCTGAAGTATGGCACCGGCTTCGGGGAATTCGGCCTTGTACTGTTCGACCGCTTCCAGTTCGTCCAGACCCAGAACCTGTGCGTAGATACGCACATAGCCCATGGTAAAAATGCGCGACGGCAGCAGCGACTGGTCGCCCTGCTCGATGGCCTTGAGGAAGCGGGTATTGACGCGGGTCTTGGTGGACAGCTCGACAAAGGACAGGCCGGACGCCAGACGTGCCGCACGCAGTCGCCCGCCCAGCGTTGTCGGCTCGGCGGTCATGTCTTCATGTGCCGTGTCTTCAGCGGTCTGTGCGGTCTGGCTGTCGTTTTCGGGCGGCAGGGGCCGGTCCTGATCCATCAGTCGGAATATCCATTGCCGGGCTCGGCAGATCTTGGTCTTCCCCGCTTAAACGAGGCGGCGGTCGGGTTCAACGTGTGGCCGGATCAGATCGCAAGGTTGAGTTTGCGCGCCAGCGATTCCAGCTCTCCGCGCACACTACTGGCCGAAGACGCCAAAAGTGGCTCCATTCCACGGCGGGCCGCTTTCAGATCGGTGGACAGGATCATCCGTTTGACCGGTCCCACACCGCTGGCCGGAGCCGACAGGCGGTCAAAGCCCAGCGCGATCAGGGCAAACGCCTCCAGCGGCTTGCCCGCCAGTTCGCCACAGATGGACACCGGCGTATTGGTGTCGGTGCATTTCTCGCGGATTTCCAGCAGCGCCCGCAGCGCCGGTGGCGACAGCGGATCATAGCGGTCGGCCACGCGCGGATTGGTGCGGTCGGCAGCAAACATATACTGCATCAGGTCATTGGTGCCGATGGAGACAAAGTCTGTCAGCGGTAGCAGGGCGTCGAGGTGCCACAACAGGCTGGGGCATTCGATCATGGCCCCCACCCGCGTCAGGCGCGGCAGGGTGCGGCCACGACGGCGCGCCCATTCCATTTCGCGGTCCACCATTTCGCGCGCACGGCGGAATTCCTCGACCGTGGCGATCATCGGGAACATAACGCGCAGTTCGCGTCCCGCCGCCGCCGACAACAGGGCGCGCAGCTGCATCCGCAACAGGGCCGGACGGTCCAGCCCCAGACGGATGGCGCGGCGGCCCATGGCAGGGTTTTCCTCGCGCTCGGGTTCCAGATAGGGCAGGATTTTATCGCCGCCGATATCCAGCGTGCGGAAGGTCACAGGGCGGTTGCCCGCCGCATCCAGCACCAGTTTGTAGAGCGCGGTCTGGGCCGTCAATTTCGGCAGTTCGTCGGCGACCATGAACTGGAACTCGGTGCGGAACAGGCCGATGCCCTCGGCCCCCGTCATGTCCAGATTTTCCAGATCGACCGCCAGACCGGCATTGGTCAGCACCATGATGCGCGTGCCGTCCAGCGTGATGGCGGGCGTATCGCGCAGCTGGTCGAACTCGGCACGTTGTTGTTCACGCACCTCCATCCGGCTTTGCAGCGCCACCAGCATGTCCTGACGCGGGCGCAGGAAGGCTTCGCCCGTTTCGCCATCGACGATGACCGGATCACCTTCGGACAGACGGTCGCGAAGGCCCGTCAGGCGCCCGACACAGGGGATTTGCAGCGCGCGGGCCACAATGGCGGCGTGACCGGCGGGCGAGCCTTCTTCGAGCAGAAGGCCTTTCAGCTTGGAGCGCGGATATTCCAGCAGGTCGGCAGGGCCGAGATTACGTGCCACCAGAATGGCATCGTCCGGCAGTTGCCGCTCGCCCGGATTATCGCCCATCAGGACGCGCAACAGGCGGTTGGCCAGATCCTCGAAATCGTGCAGCCGCTCGCGGATATAGGGGTCACGCGCACTGGCAAAACGGGCGCGGTGCTCGTTACGGGCACGGTCCACCGCCGCCTCGGCCGTCAGACCCGAGCGCACCGCCTCTTCGAGCGAGCGGTTCCAGCCACGGTCGTCGGCGAACATGCGATAGGTTTCGAGCACCTCGTAAGGGGTGCCGCCCAGCTTGGCCTGACCGCCTTCGAGCAACAGGTCGATGCTGGATTTCAGGGCCGACAGGCCGTCCTGAAGGCGGACTTCCTCAAGGGCCGGATCATCGGCCAGCAGCTTTTCGGGTGGAACAGGGGCTTCGTGCAGGACGGCACGGCCCACGGCCAGTCCTTCGGAGAATTTCTGGCCGGACAGGCGCTCTGGCCGGTGCGGCGACAGCTCGACATCGCGCAGTTCGGCATCGGCCAGAAGACCGCCAGACGCCACCGTTTCCGACAGCACCATGGCGATGTTCTGGATGTCTTCCAGCTCGTCCTCGTCATAGACGCGGGCGGCGCGGTTCTGGACCACCAGCACCCCGATGGCGCGACCACCGCGCAGCAGGGGCGCGCCAAGGAAGGCATTGAACGGGTCTTCGCCCGTTTCCGGACGATAGGAGAAGTTCGGGTGTTCCTGCGCGTTCGACAAGCTGATCGGGCGGGCCAGACGGGCCACCTCGCCCACCAGACCCTCGCCGGGGCGCAGGCGCGTATTGTGGACAGCGGCGGGATTCAGGCCTTCGGTAGCGAACAGCTCAAGCTCGCCCGAGCCGCGTCGCAGATAGATGGAGCAGACCTCGGCCACCATGGAGCGGGCAATAATGCCCACCACCATGTCCAGCCTTTGCTGGGCACCGGCCACCGCGACACCACTGGCACCGCCCGCACCATAACCGCCGGCCAAGGCCTCGCGGATTTGGCGCAGCAGGTTCCGTGGGCCCCGTGTCGTCAATCCCGCATTCTTGACCATGACAGCTCCTGTTCTGCTGACCGGTGTCCAGTGTGCCAGCAAGCGGCACGGCTGTCTCTATCTGTGATGACGCTGTTCGCCTTTAAAGCGTGTCCAGACCGTAGGCCGCGTGCAGGGCGCGCACAGCCAGTTCGGCATAGGCAGACTCAATCAGCACGCTGATCTTGATTTCCGAGGTCGAGATGGCCTGGAACTTGATGCCTTTGTCCGCAAGGGCGCGGAACATCATCTGGGCCACACCGGCGTGCGAGCGCATGCCGACACCGATGACCGAGACCTTGGCCACATCGTCATCGACGCGGATTTCCTCAAAGCCGATTTCCGACTTGAGCGAGCTCATCAGCTCGGCAGCGCGGGCAGCGTCGCGGCGGCCAGTGGTGAAGGTCAGGTTGACGGTACCGGCGCTGCGGGCCTGTGACTGGACGATCATGTCCACGTTCACGCTGGCCTCGGCCAGACGGGTGAAGACGTCGGCCGGAGCGTCGGTACGGTCCGAAAGGCCCAGCAGGGTGATCCGGGCTTCGTCCCGGCTCATCGTCACGCCGGAAACGATGCGCTTTTCCACGATCTCATCCTCGTCGCAAATCAGGGTGCCGGCATCTTCCGGCAGTTTTCCGTTTTCATCAGGCTCGATAAAGCTGGACAGAACCCGCACAGGCACGCGCTTGTGCATGGCCAGTTCGACCGAGCGGGTCTGCAAGACCTTGGCCCCCAAGGACGCCATTTCGAGCATTTCTTCATAAGAGACGCGGGCCAGTCGGCGGGCGCGGTTCTCGATGCGCGGATCGGTCGTATAGACCCCGTCCACGTCGGTATAGATGTCGCAAGGCGCATTCAGCGCTGCCGCCACGGCCACAGCCGAGGTGTCGGAGCCGCCACGGCCCAAGGTGGTGATACGGCCCGAACGCGAGACGCCCTGGAAGCCCGGAATGATAGCGATTTCACCGGCATCCATCGACGCGCCCAGCACTTCGCCCGGCACATCCTCGATGCGCGCACGACCGTGGGCGTCATCGGTGATGATCGGAATCTGCCAGCCCATCCAGCTACGGGCTTTCAGGCCCATATTGCGAAGGGTCAGGGCCAGAAGGCCCGATGTGACCTGTTCACCCGAGGCGACGACGACATCGTACTCGTCATCGGTCATCGAGCCTTTGGGGTACAGACCGGCTGCGGGTGCGCCCGCGCCATCGGTCCATGCCACCAGTTCATTGGTCTTGCCCGCCATGGCCGATACGACCACAGCGACCTTTTTACCTTTAGCCGCCTCGGCGGCGACAATGCGCGCCGCACGGCGAATTCGCTCCAGATCGGCCATCGAAGTTCCACCGAACTTCATGACCAGACGGCTGCGATCCGTCTCTTGGCTTGCGCCTGTCATCCTTATCCCCGGTTACCGGTGCCCAAATCAGGGGCGTCTTGTCACTTGCGTCGGAATGAAAGGCAGTCCATCCCTTCGCTCATGTCCGCTTCTAACGACAGCAGCCTTGAGCGCAATCCCCAATCCGCGCAGGATTTTTCCGACATTCCGCATGACGGAACCATGGAACGTGCCCAAGGCCCCAGTATCGACCCTGCCGATGTGGCACGATTTTCCGCGCAAGCTGCCGAATGGTGGGATCCGAAGGGGCCGTTTGCGCCGCTTCACCGCTTTAATCCGGCCCGTCTGAGATTCGTGCGCGACCGTGTGGCCGACCATTACGGCCTGAATGCCAATACGCGCGCGCCGTTTGCCGGTCTTAAGCTGATCGATATCGGTTGCGGCGGTGGCCTGCTGGCCGAGCCGATGCGGCGCATGGGGTTTGAGGTCACGGCGCTGGATGCGTCGTCGGAGAACATCGGCACTGCCCGCGCCCATGCCGAGCAGGTCGGTCTGGATATCCGCTACAAGGCGTCCACGGTCGAGCAGATGGTCGAGGCAGGCGAAGGTCCATTCGATGTGGTTCTGACCATGGAGGTCATCGAACACGTCGCCGATCCAGAGGCTTTTGTGCGGGCTTGTTCCCAGCTGGTGAAACCCGGCGGGATCATGATTGTCGCCACGCTGAACCGCACCCTCAAGGGGCTGTTGCTGGGCAAGTTCGTTGCCGAATATGTGCTGCGCTGGGTGCCCGCAGGGACGCACAACTGGAAGCAGTTCCTCAAGCCCGACGAGATCCGCGACATGCTCAAGGACGAGCCGCTGACCGTTACCGGCCCGTATGGTCTGAGCTATGATCTGCTGAACGACCGCTGGGGCGAAGGCGATTCCGACATCAACTATATGATGGTGGCCATCAAGAAGGCCTGATGGCCTTCACGCCCTAATGCCGGGTCACGCGCAGCATGGACAGGTCGTAGCCCAGTTCGCCCGTGCGGCTCCAAAGGCGTTCGCGCAGCTCCGGTGACGGGTTAGGCTCGCGGCTGAGGAGCCACAGATAGCGGCCGGAGCCTTCGCCGACGATGGCCCAGCTATAGTCGTCGGCATGGTCCAGCACCCAGTAATTGCCGACATAGAAGGGACCGAAGAAGGATACTTTCAGCTTGGCATTGCCGCTGTCCGCAACCACCTTGGCGCGGGCCTCGGCCTGTTTGACAGGGCCGTTCAGCGCGCCTTCGTGGCAGGTGTTGACGACGCGGATCAGGCCGTCATCGCGCAGGCTGTAATCGGCGGTCACCGCCTCGCAATCCTTCTGGAAGCCCTGTTCGTAGCGGGCCAGTTCGTACCAGCGCCCCAGATAGCGATCGAGCTCTACGGTTTTGGCAGGTTCCGGCACGCGGGCATTGCCGGACGGGCCTTGCTGCAAGGTCGCGCAGGCCCCCAGCGCCACAAGGGCGACACCTGCCAGAAGAAGGACGGGCAGACGGGTTTTAAGATTTGCCATGCCTATAAAACCGTCTGCGCGCGTCAGTGGTTCCCTCAGACTTCAGGGTCTTATCAGACCAGAGGGCGTTCCATATAGCGGGCGTCATCGCCGTAGCTGGCCAGTTTTTCGGCCATGCCTTCGGGGTTTTGCACTTCAAAACCGTTGCGGTTCCAAAAGCCCGTGGCGTTGTTGACCGCGACCAGCGACACGCGCGGCCAGCCGTCTGCCTTGACCTGTTCGGCCAGTTTTTCGATCACCGTGCGGGTATGGCCACCGCCACGCACATCGGGGTCGATGGCCAGATCGTGCAGGTAATAGCTGTCGGCATCTGCGGGGATGGCGTCGATCAGCACATTCAGCGCCGGTGCCATGTTCCGCATCCACGGATAGGACACCAGATAGCCCTTTACTGTGTCCTGATCGTCGGCCAGCACGAAGCAGCCGTTCGGGTTCAGGTCCAGACGATTGGCAAAACAGGCGCGTTCTTCCGGATGGTCCGGGAAGGATTTCTGGGCCACCAGCACCACACCGTCCAGATCGCTTTCGCGCATGGCGCGCCAGTTCAGCGCGGGCATCGGCTGTTCAGCTCGGCTTTGTTGAAGGTCCATTCCATACTCCGGTTCTCGTCGTCATCAGCCCCCTCGATACGGGCCTGTAGCTGATCCTGATGCCGTTGATAAATGATCCGGTGCGGAAAATCGTTCTCGGGGTTGGTAAAGACGGCGCGCTGCGGGCCGCTTTCGATCAGGCGGAAAACCGTTGCCGGTGCCCCGTCAGGCTGGGCGAAATAGGCCAGTCCGCCGTCTTTCAGGGGCGCAATGCGGCTACTCTCGAAGCCGCTGCGGCCATTTCGCACAGTTACGGAAGACCCAACGATCAGACCCAGTCTCGGATCGCTCCAGGTTTCGGACGCCTCGCCGCCGCGCGAGCAATCCAGCCAATAGCCGGCCAACCACGACAGGTCGGGTGTTTGTGGCGCAACCGGGCCTGCCTGCAACAAAGTGGCGAACGCCAGACCAATCATAGCTGTCATAATGCTTCCCTCCTCAAGGATCGCCCCAAGCTAGGCCAAGCTCACGAAGCGGGCTTGTAAGATTGCGACGCCAATTTGCGCGCCAACTCCATCTGCTCGCGTGCCCATTCCGTCGCCGTGCATCCCAGAAAGCGACGAAAATCGCGCGCCATCTGGGGTTGGTCGAAATAGCCTGCGGCCAGTCCGGCTTCTAGCCAAGAGGCCGCATCAGCATCCGGACCTGTCGCGTGGTCGAAAATACGGCGAAAGCGAAAGACCGACCGCAAGGTACGCGGAGAGACGCCGACACGGTCGCGAAAGCGGCGTTGCAGGGCGCGCCGTTCCGTCGGGTTCAGTAACGGTCCATCGGTTTCACGCTCGGCAGCGGCGACCTCGGCGCGCACTGCGGGATCAATATGCCAGCTGCCCGTTTGGCGCTGCCCCTCCAGCCATGCCGCCAAGGCCGCCGCCTGAGCTGCGGGATCGTCTGATGGTGCCGCAAAACCATGCAGGCGCTTTACAAAATCCAGTCTCCGGTCTGTCGCCTCGATCAGAGGACGCCCCAACCCGTCGCGTGCGCCGTCCGGCTCGAACTTGGCAGCGACGATCTCGACCGGACCAACCGGACGAATGAGCATGGGTCGGGTCAACTGACCGGCGAAAATCACCGAAGGCTGGGGCCGAAAGACGCCGTCTTCGCCCTCCTCCGCATAGGGAGCAGCCAGATCAATCACCAGCTCGGGGCAGCCATCCGGCGCAATGCGCTGCACGGCCCCTGTCGGTGCCGGTGCCGCATAGGTCCACAGGAGACGCACAAAGGGGCGTAGGGATTCAGGCGGAGCGAACTCTTCGTATCTTTCTTCTCCACCCATCCGTTCAGTTGGCCTTTTTGGGATCGGGCGGCAGGTCCGGCAGCGGCACGCAGGGGACGCCGTCGTCTTTCAGTTTTTTGATGTCGGCGGGTGTGGCCTCGCCATAGATTTCGCGTTTCTCGCTGCGGCCTTCATGGATGTCGCGGGCCTCGCGGGCGAAGGTGTCGCCGACATAGTCGAAATTATCCTCGACATGGGCGCGCACCTCGCGGGCGGCCTCCATCATCATGGTCTGCATGGTTTGCAAGGCGTCGGGCTGGACCGTTGCGGTCTTTTTGGTGCCGGAGACGGCGGGGGCCATAATCTGTTTTCTGACCGCGCGGGAGGCGCAGAAGGGGCATTCGACCAAGCCGCGCTCGGCCTGATCGTCATAGTCGGATGACGAGGCAAACCACGCCTCGAAACCGTGGTCGTGATCGCAGATGAGGGCGTAGCGGATCATTGGCCGGACACGAATTGACGGTCGTGGGTCAGGGCCGGAATGGCGCGGCGCGCGGCATCGACGAGCGACAGGTCCAAGGTCGCATGAAGAATGGCGGGTTGGTCATGGTCCAGCTTGGCGATGACCTCGCCCCACGGGGTGATGACCATGGAGCGGCCCCATGTCTTGCGGCCATCCTCGTGGGTGCCGCCTTGGGCGGGGGCGAGAACGAAGCTGCCGGTTTCAATGGCGCGGGCGCGCAGCAGGACTTCCCAATGGGCCTCGCCGGTCGGGCGGGTAAAGGCGGCGGGCACCGTTAAAAGTGAGGCTCCGCCCTGTGCCAGTGCGCGGTGCAGATAGGCAAAGCGCACGTCATAGCAGATGGTCAGGCCAAGGCCGCCCCACGGCGTGTCGGCCACCACGGCTTGCGATCCGGGGCGGATCACGGCGCTTTCGCGCCAGCGTTCGCCCGTATCCAGATCGACGTCAAAGACGTGCATCTTGTCATAGCGGGCAGTGATGCGGCCTTGCGGGTCGATCAGCAGGCTGCGGTTGGCGGCACGGTCATCGCCTTCGATACCGGAGCGCACGATTACCGAGCCGATCAGGAGCCAGATGTTCAGCTCCGCTGCCAGAGCTTGCAGGCCAAGGACGGCTTCGTCGGTGGCCTCGTCGGATAGAGCCTCCTCGCGCAGGCCTTTGCGCTGTTCGAGGAAGTTGCTGCCTTCGGGGGTCAGGACAAACTCGACACCTTCGGCAGCGGCCTGACGGATCAGGGGCGTGATATGGGCAAGGCCCGCGCGGCTTGTGGCCGGTGTGCAGGTCTGGATCAGGGCCGTTTTGACCATGACGCTCATATCACGCTCCTGAAAAGCTCTTAAGCGGCCAGCAGCGGGTCGAGGCCGCCCTTGGCGTCCAACGCGTGCAGTTGGTCGCAACCGCCGATGTGCTGGTCGTTGATGAAGATTTGCGGGAAGGTGGCGGCACCGTTCGAGCGGGCAACCATCTCGGCCTTCTTTGCCGGATCGTTCGAAGCGACGATCTCGGTATAGGCTGCGCCCTTGCGGTCCAGCAGCGACATGGCACGGATGCAATAGGGGCAACCGGGCTTGGTATAGATAACGATCTCGGCCACGCGGGGCATCTCCTTACAGGGGGAATATCAAACTGAGCCCTATTTAGGCATTTCGCGCGCGCCATGCACCCCCGCAATCACGGCCAGATCAACACTAGCGGCTCCGGCGTCCAGCAAGGCCTTGGTACAGGCATTGGCGGTGGCCCCTGTGGTCAGCACATCATCCACCAGAAGGATGCGGCGGCCCACGATCTTTTTGGCCCCCGAGGCCGTCACGCGAAATGCGCCGCGCACATTGGTTTTGCGACCGCCAAGGGACTTTCCGCCCTGGCTTTGGGTGGCGCGGATACGTTTGAGGCTATCGGGCAGATAGGTCAGGCCGCGAAGGGCGGCCAAGGGGCGGGCGATCTCGGCGCTCTGGTTGAAGCGGCGTTGCAAGAGGCGCGAGGGGTGGAGAGGCACCGGCACCACCGCATCGCAGTCGAGGATGAGCGGATCGGCGGCGCGGCTGAGCCAGCGGGCAAACAGCTTGGCATGGGCCTGCTGATCGCCGTGTTTGAGGCCAAGGATCAGGCCGCGCGAATGCTCGTCATAGATGCAGGCTGCGCGGGCGCGTGAAAACAGATGGGGCGTGGTCTGGCAGGGAATACAGCGCCCTCCCCCCGAAGCCAGTTCATATTCGAAGGCCTGACCGCAGCCGTCGCAAACAGGGTCTTCCAGAAAGATTATGCGGTTGAAGGCCGAGACGCTGAGGCCGCCAAGACTGCCCTCGAACCCGTCTAGACTGGCGGGCGGCAGGACAATATCGACCAAGGCCCGACCATAATCGCGCAGTCGAATGGCCCACGGGGCTTTTATTCCCGATCGCAAACGGCCATCTAATCCCGTCATGAGCGCCCCCTCCTCCGGTCCCCCCAATATTTTCGACGCCAGCCGTCGTGTCCATCGTCTTGCCCGCGCGCAGCGCCTGTTCCCGCAGGCGGATTTTCTACATCGCAGGGCCGCCGAGGATGCCGCCCATACCCTGTCGGCCATCCTGCGCGAGTTTCCGCGCGGCGTCGATCTGTCTCCGCATGGAGGACTGGTGGCGCAGGCGCTGCAAGGCATGCCAGCGGCAGAGCGGATCGGTGCGATTGAATCGCTCGGGTCTCTGGATGAACGGGCGGCACCGGGGGCGGCCCCCTTGCCGGTGGCCGAGCAGTCGGCGGACCTGATTATCAACCTGTTTGGTCTGCACTGGGCCAATGACCTACCCGGGGCGCTGGCACAGATCCGGCGGGCCTTGCGGCCGGACGGGCTGTTTATCGGCAGCCTGTTTGGCGCGGCGACCCTGAAAGAACTGCGCGGCGTGTTGACCGAGGCAGAGCTGGAGATACGTGGCGGGGCGCAGGCGCGGATATCGCCCTTTGTCGACGGTTTTGACGGGGCGGGTCTGTTACAGCGGGCCGGATTTGCCCTGCCGGTTTCGGATGTGGATCGGGTGACAGTGCGGTATCGCGATCCGTTTTCGCTGATGCGCGATCTGCGGGCCATGGGCGAAACAAACGCACTGGCCGGTCAGATCAAGCCGCTCAGCCGTGATATTCTGGCGCGGGCCGCAGCGCTTTATGTCGAGCGCCATGCCGAGGCCGATGGCCGGATTCCGGCAACGTTTGAAATGGTGCATCTGGCAGGCTGGGCTCCGCACGAGAGCCAGCAAAAGCCCGCCAAGCGTGGCTCGGCCAAGATGCGGCTGGCCGATGCTCTGGGTGTGAAGGAAGTGACGGACGAATAGGCGGCAGATCAGCCGCCTTCACCAGACCCTTCGCCGCCTCCGCCGCCCTCTCCGCCACTGCCGCTGAGAGCCGCAATGACGCGCTTCATGACCAGATCCCATTTGGCCATGACGCCGTCGCCAGTGGCCGACAGGGCCACCAGAATGACCATGGCGATCAGCGAGGCGATCAGGCCGTATTCGATGGCGGTTGCGCCGCTGGTGTCGCTTGCAAAAGCTTTGACTGTCGTGCGCATAGGCCACCCTTTCCGGACAGGCCGGTTTAAATCAAATCCCTGAGCCAGGCGATCAGCGGCTCATCGGCGGGGGGCATGGGATAGTCCCGAAGCTTATCCGGTTTGACCCACGCCAGTGCCGTATGTTCCTTGGCCACAACCGTGCCCGACCACCTACGGCAAAGGTAGAGTGGCATCAGTAAGTGAAATTTTTCGTAAGCATGACTGGTAAACACGAAGGGGGCGAGGCACGCCTCCTTGACGTCGATACCCAGCTCTTCATGCAATTCACGGATCAGAGCCTGTTCGGGGCGCTCGCCAGCCTCGACCTTGCCGCCGGGGAATTCCCACAGGCCTGCCAGTTGCTTACCCTCGGGGCGCTGGGCGATTAGGATGCGGCCATCCGGATCGATCAGGGCCACGGCGACGACGAGGACAGTAGGGACTGCCCCCGCATTTTCGACTTCCGTCACGAGCGCCCCTGTCACGAACGATAGTCCCCGTTGATCTCGATATAACGCTTGGTCAGGTCACAGGTCCAAACCGTGGCCGAGGCGCGGCCCGAAGCGACGTGGACCGTGATGTCGATCTCGTCATTCTTCATATAGGCGCTCATCACCTCTTCATTATAGTCGGTGGCCGGTGCGCCATCGACGGCGGCGGTGTGCGGGCCAAAGAAGATGGCCAGACGGTCGCGGTCCACGGCTTCGTCGGTCTTGCCGACGGCCATGACGATACGGCCCCAGTTGGCATCTTCACCGGCAATGGCGGTTTTCACCAGCGGGCTGTCGGCGATGGACTTGGCCAGCTTGCGGGCCGAGGCGGGCGATGCGGCGCCATCCACGGTGATCTTGACGAACTTGGTTGCGCCCTCGCCGTCCTTGACCAGTTGGTGGGCCAGATCGAGCATGACCTGTTCCAGAGCGCGCGAGAAGTCTTTCAGGCGGCGATCGCCGACGCGGCCGATGCGCGGCGCGCCCGAGGTGCCGGTGGCAAAGATCAGCGCCGTGTCATTGGTCGAGGTGTCTCCATCGACCGTCACCGAGTTGAAGGTGGTGCGGACATGAAGGTTCAGCAGCGCCTTCAGCACCGGCGGGGCGATGTCGGCATCGGTAACGATGAAGGCCAGCATGGTCGCCATGTCCGGTGCAATCATGCCCGAGCCCTTGGCAATGCCCGAGATACGCACCTTCACGCCCTCGATCTCGCACTCGGCGGTCGAGCCCTTGGGGAAGGTGTCAGTGGTCATAATGCCCGAACCGGCCTTGGCCCAGTTGTCAGGCGACAGACCGGCCTGGATGTCGGGCAGTTTGGCGGTGATTTTGCTGTCATCCAGCACCACACCGATCACGCCCGTCGAGGCCAGCATGACGTCGCGCTGGCGGCAGCCAAAGCGCTTGGCGGCCTCGGCGGCGGTGCGGCGGGCGGCATCGGCCCCCAGCTTGCCGGTAAAGGCATTGGCACAGCCGGCATTGATGACCATCAGGCGCACGCCCTCGCCGCCCTTTTCGGCGTCGAGTTGCTTCTTGCACCAGTCCACCGGTGCCGAGCCGACCTTGTGGCGGGTAAACACACCCGCGCAATTGGCACCGTCGGGGAAGTGGAACACCACCAGATCGTCGCGCTCGTGCTTGTAAAAGCCGGCACGGGCCGTGGCGATTTCAACACCGCCCATAACCGGCAGTTCGGGGAACGGCACAGCCAGAGGCGAGATCATCAGGTCCGGCTTGCCCGCCGCCGGTTTGGCCGCAGGCTGGGTGGCCCGCTTGATGGCCGAGGTCAAAGGATCGAGCGCCTTCTCGATGGCGGCTTCAATCATGTGACCGGTCGAGGAAGGTTTCACAGGGGGTTGGCTCATCAGGCGGATCCAGTGGGGGACTTAAGAAGTCGCTACGGGCGAAGACGCTGCCGCAGCAGCGGTCGAAACAGGGGGTGGCGTTTGCGGCGCAGAACGCGGCGGGTCAATCTCGAATTCGACATTGGCCTTACCGCGCAGTTGTTCCAAGAGCTGGCGCACACCTTCATAGGTCAGATAGCGCACGATGACAGGGCGGGCCTGTTCCAGCGTCGGCGGGGTTTCGGCGCGGCGGTCCTCGACGCGCAGGATGGCCCAGCGGCCACTGGCCTCGACCGGCCCGATGACACTGCCAGCCGCTTTTTCGGTAATGGCCGCCGCATAGACCGGCGGCAGAAGGTCGGGCGTGGCATAGCCCAGATCGCCGCCAAGAGCGCGCGATGCCTCGTCCACCGAGCGTTGCGCGGCGACGGCTTCGAAACTGGTGCCCTGCCCCAGCAGCGCCAGAACGGCATCGGCCTCGGCGCGGGTGTCGCTGAGGATCAGGCGCAGGCGCACCTCCTCGGAGCGTTTGGCGCGGCGTTGCTGTTCGGCATAGAGGCGCTGGACCGCTTCGTCGGACACGGCCTTGTCGACCGCAGATTCCACCAGCATGTCGCCTAAAATACGCTGGCGCACAGCCTCCAGACGGCGCTGGGCGGCGGGGCTTTTATCGAGGCCACGACGTTCGGCCTCGCGGGCCAGAAGGGTCTGGTCGATCACCTCGTCCAGCACGCGGCGGAACAGTTCGGAGGCGACATCCAGCGGCTCGGCATCGCCGATCAGGCCCTGCGCCACCGCTTCGCGGCGCACATCGGAGGCCCAGATTTCATGCTTTTCGACACGGGCCACCACGCGGTCACCGGCATCGGGATGAAGTTTTTCGGGATTATCGCCACAGGCCGCCACCGACACTGCCAGCAGGACAGCAGCCAGTCTGACGGCCATAGGCCCGCCCACGGTTCGGCGCATCCGGAAAAAGTGATCGGAGAAGAACAACGGGCGCGACAATCGCATCAAACACTCCCTGCCTACACTCCCTGCACGGGGACGATAAAAGCGGACGGGCAAAAGCCTGTGAACCTGTGGTTTTGAGGCACGCATAGCTCTACCAAAACACTGCTCGCGTTGACAGGCCACAGGTCGGTGCTTAAGTCCGCCTTGCGCCCAAGTCGAGGGATTTTCGATTGAAGGAGCGAGGATGGAGCCGCCTGAAGGGCTGGCACCGGAAATCCTTGCGTTTTCAATGCCTCGATGCGGGCGAGAGCTGTCTTTTTCTCTGAGCCTTCAGCCGCTCGACCGTTTCGGATCACCCATGCTCGGCATCGCCAAGAAATTCTTTGGTTCCTCGAACGACCGTAAAGTCAAAACCTTTATGGCCGAGGTTCAGAAGATCAACGCCCTCGAACCCAAGTTCGAAGCGCTTTCGGACGACGAACTGCGCATGATGACGCAGACCTTCCGCGATCGCGTCGAGGGTGGTGAAAGCCTCAAGAAGATCCTGCCGGAAGCCTTTGCGGTTGCCCGCGAGGCGTCCAAGCGCGTTCTGGGCCAGCGTCAGTACGACGTCCAGTTGACCGGCGGTATGATCCTGCATGAAGGCGGTATCGCCGAGATGCGAACCGGCGAAGGCAAGACCCTGGTGGCTGTGGCGCCGGTGTATCTGAATGCCCTGAACGGCAAGGGCGTTCACGTCATTACCGTGAACGACTATCTGGCCCGCCGCGACGCCGAACAGATGGGTCGCGTCTATCGCTTCCTCGGTCTGGAAGTGGGCGTGATCGTCAATGGCCTGTCGCAAGGCCAGCGCCAAATGGCCTATCAGGCCGACATTACCTACGGCACCAATAACGAATTCGGCTTCGACTATCTGCGCGACAATCTGGTCTATGACCGTCGCGAGATGGTGCAGCGTAGCCACCACTTTGCCATCGTCGATGAAGTTGACTCCATCCTGATCGACGAAGCGCGTACCCCGCTGATCATCTCCGGCCCGACCGAGGATCGTTCGGACTTCTACAAGATCGTTGACGGTCTGGTGAAGGAACTGATCAAGGACAAGGACACCTACGAGCTGGACGAGAAGCAGCGTCAGGCGCTGCTGAGCGAGCTGGGTTCGGAGCGCATCGAGGAGATGCTCAAGGAAGCCGGTCACCTGACCGACGGCACCGAGGACCTGTATGATCCGCTGAACGTGTCGCTGGTCCACCATGTGAACCAGGCCCTGCGCGCCAATACGCTGTATAACCGCGACAAGGACTACATCATCAAGGGCGACGAGATCGTCCTGATCGATGAATATACCGGCCGTATGATGACGGGCCGTCGTCTGTCCGAAGGTCTGCACCAGGCGCTGGAAGCCAAGGAAGACGTCAAGATCCAGCCCGAGAACCAGACCCTGGCCTCGGTCACGATCCAGAACTATTTCCGCCTCTATGAAAAGCTGTCCGGCATGACCGGCACGGCCGCGACCGAGGCTCAGGAATTCCTCGACATCTACAAGATGGATGTTCTGGAAGTGCCGACCAACCGTCCGATCCTGCGTAAGGACTATGACGACGAGGTCTATCGCACCTTCAAGGAAAAGAACGACGCCATCACCGCCCAGATCGCCGACTGCCACGTGCGTGGCCAGCCGATTCTGGTGGGTACTGTGTCGATCGAGAAGTCCGAAGAGCTGTCGGAAATCCTCAAGACCTATGCCTACAAGGTCGAGACGGGCCGCACCCTCAAGGCCGAATATGCCGGTCGCGAGAAGGAAGCCCAGAAGGTCGGCGATGACGCCTATGACATCACCTATGCCACCGGTAAGGGCATCCCGCACAACGTTCTGAACGCGCGTCAGCACGAGCAGGAAGCCTATATTGTGGCCGATGCCGGTCTGCCCGGCGCGGTGACCATCGCCACCAACATGGCCGGTCGCGGTACCGACATTCAGGTCGGCGGTAACCTGGAAATGCGTATCGAGCGCTGGCGTCTGGAACAGCGTAACCTCGCCATCGAGGTCACGCCCGAGCAACTGGCCGCCAAGGAAGCCGAGTTCAAGGCCGAGATCGTCGTCGCCAAGGAGAAGGGCCTCGCCGCGGGCGGCCTGTTCGTTCTGGGCACCGAGCGTCACGAAAGCCGCCGTATCGACAACCAGCTGCGTGGTCGTACCGGCCGTCAGGGTGACCCGGGTACGTCGAAATTCTATCTGTCGTGCGAAGACGATCTGCTGCGTATTTTCGCCGGTGACCGTCTGGACGCCATCATGCAGCGCTTTGGCGTCGCCGAGGGCGAGGCCATCAGCCACCCGTGGCTGAACCGCGCCGTCGAGACCGCCCAGAAGCGCGTCGAGGCCCGCAACTACGACATGCGTAAAAACGTGCTGAAGTATGACGACGTCGTCAACGACCAGCGCAAGGCCGTGTTCGAACAACGTCAGGAGTTCATGGACTCCAACGACCTGTCCGAGCTGGTGGCCGACTTCCGTCAGGACACCATTTCCGATCTGGTCGAACGCTTCATGCCGCCCAAGGCCTATGCCGAGCAGTGGGACATCGACGGTCTGGACGAGAAGGTGAAGAGCATTCTCGGTCTGGAGCTGCCGCTGCATGACTGGGCGGCCGAAGAAGGCGTGTCGAACGAAGAAATCGAAGAGCGCCTGAACGAAGCCGCCAATGCCCGCGCCGCCGAGCGTCTGGAAATGGTCGGCGTCGAACAGACCCGCAATCTCGAAAAGCAGTTCATGCTGCAAATGATCGACATGCAGTGGCGCGAGCATCTGGTGCATCTGGACCACCTGCGCGGCGTGATCGGTCTGCGTGGCTATGGCCAGCGCGACCCGCTGAACGAGTACAAGACCGAGGCTTTCAACCTGTTTGAAAACCTGCTGCACGACCTGCGCCAGAATGTGACGCGCTGGCTGATGACGGTCGAGTTCCGCTTCCAGGCTCCGCCGGAACTGGAAATGCCGGAGTTTCAGGAAATCCACCTGAATCCGGGTACGGGCGAGAACGAAATGGCCAATCCGATGGCCCAGAATCCCGAAGGTATGCTGACCGGTGATGACCGCGCCAAGCTGCCGGTCGAGGCTCTGCCGGTCGGTTGGGAACGCACCAACCGCAATGGCGACTGCCCCTGTGGTTCGGGCCGCAAGTTCAAGCACTGCCACGGTAGTTTGATTTAACAGGCCGCGTCGGGTCGAAAAGGCGGAGCCTTTTGACCGCGGCCCAAGCAGAAAGGTGGGCGGGCCTTGCCCGCCGCCGCTAACTCTCGCGACGCGGTCGCTCGCTGCTTGAGCGGTAAAAATCAGGGGTGGGGGCTACGGCCCTCGCCCCTTTTTTATTGGGTGAACAGCAGAACACGCTAAGGTGCGTGCATGCTAAAACACCGTTTTACCCGCGCCTTGTCGTTGTCTCCCGAGCGTCTGCATTTTGCGGCGCACAGCCACCATCTGTGGCCGGATGTCTCCTATGAGGCGCAAGGGCTGGCTTGGGACGATGCCAACCGCCATGCGGACCGCAAGTGGGACCTGATCTTCGGTGAGGTCATTCCCGCGGCCCAAGGCCATGTGGCGCGTCTGCTGGGGCTGCCCGATGCCAACAGCATCGTCTTTGCGCCCAATACCCATGACCTGTTGCTGCGTATCGTTTCGGCGGTTGAGAAGCCGACTGTCCGTATACTGACGACTGATGCGGAGTTCCATTCGTTCCGGCGCCAGAGCCAGCGCTGGGAAGAGACAGGCGCGGCGGAACTGACCACCGTGCCGATCGAACCCTTCGACAGTTTCGAAGCCCGTTTTCTGGCCGAGGCGCAAAAGGGCGGCCATGATCTGATCTTTGTCAGTCAGGTATTTTTCCGCACCGGAACCTTGGCCGGAAACCTTGAGCCGCTGGCGGCCCTGTCGCGTCCCGAGGGGCCGTGGGTGGTGATTGACGGCTATCACGGCTTTATGGCCACGCCGACCGATCTGTCGGGCATCCATGACCGCGTGTTTTATCTGGCCGGCGGTTATAAATACGCCATGGCGGGTGAAGGGGCGTGTTTCCTGCATGCGCCCGATGGCTATGGTCCGCGCCCTGTTGTGACCGGATGGTTTGCCGAGTTCGGCGATCTGGAAGGACCGGCGGGCGGTGTCGGCTATCGCACCGATGGCGGGCGGTTCTGGGGGGCGACCTTCGATGTCAGCGCCCTTTACCGCTTCAATGCCGTGCAGGACATGCTGGCCGCCGAAGGGATCGCGATTGCCGATATGGCCGAACATTCGCGCCGGTTGCAGCAGCAATTCCAGAGCGCGATTCAGGCCTCGGACAAGGGACTACTGGCGGCGGCTCGCTGGCTCAATCCGGTGGTTGGCGAACAGGCCCGTGCGCGTTTTCTGGCGCTCAAACACCCCGAAGCCGCGACCATTCGCGACCGTTTACTGGAGGCGCATATCGTCACCGATGTCCGTGACGATGTGATCCGGTTCGGCTTTGGTCCCTATCAGGACGAAGCGGACGTGGAGCGCCTGATCGCTGCCTGCCTGTCGGTTTAGTAGAACAGGCTTTCGGCGTCTTTTTCGGCCTTGGGGGCCGCCGTGTTCACGTCTGTGCGCGGGGCCCTTGCAGGACGCGCAGGGCGGCTGGCCGGACGCGGTGCAGCCTTTTGCGGTGACGGTGCTACGGGCGCTGCATCCCCCGGCAGAACAGGCGCAGGGCGGGTGTGCGTTTCGGACACCTCGCCATAAGGATGGGTCGCGGAAGGCTCCGGGGCAGGCATATCGCCCAGACGCGGATAGGAATCTGTGGTTTCAGCCTCAGCCGTAGCAGGCGCTGTGCGTATTGGCGCAGGGGGAGTGGGCACAGCAACCACCGGTGCGGAAGCCCCCTTCAGGCCCAGCGCAAGACGGGCTTCGGCGACCGCTTTGGGCGTATGGCAATAACACACGGCCAATTGCCCCGCCCCGTCGCGCCAGATCACCAGCGGCCAGCGGTTGTCATCAGCCGGACGGCTCAGCCGCTGTAAGACCGAACGGCGCAAACCCGCCGCCTCGGCCAGAGTCGCCATGCGTGTTTCTGATGACGACACAGGCTCTATGCCCACCGCGGTCCAGTGTTCGGCCCGCATCGACAGCCACTGGCGCAAAAGGCCGATATCGCGCCCCTGCCAGAGCTGGACCACCGTGGCCTCCTCGCTGGCCCCGCCGTGGCCGGACGGCACGATGATGGCGCGAACCTCGCGGCCATGGGTGGCCAGTTCGGCGGCGTCCGCGCCCAGCCATTGTTCCAGCGCCGTCGCCGCGCGCGGCGAAATAATCGTGACGGGGCGCTCGCCCGCATTGAGGCGGATCGCAGGGGCCGAGGCCAGCAGGGTTTCAAGCGCCGGATCATCGCGGACCACGCGCACGGCGCGGTCCTTCTGGGTCACGGTCCACCAGATGACAATCATCAGGCCCGCCACCACCAGCCCCAGCCCGATGCCTGCGGCCAAGGCTGCGGCGGTGCGGTTCGACAGGTAGGGACGGCTAGGCGGCAAGGTCCGACAAGACCTCGCGCACCACCTGCGGATGGGTCATCGGAAACAGGTGGCCTGCACCTGTCACCGTATGGATCGAAACTTGATGGCCCGCCGATGGCTTGTTCAGCGCACACAGGCTGCCGGTTTCGGCCTTTAGGAGTTGGACCGGCCCGTCATACTGGCGCAGCGCCCGCCACGGATTATGCGCCTGTGCGGCATAGTTGGAGGCCTCCCATTCGGGACTACAGGCCAGTCGCAGACCCTTGCCATCCTCGATTGGGCCATTCTCGATCAGGCCATCGGCCAGATAGTCGCGCAGCACCGCGTCGGGCCAGCCCTTGAAGGCCCCGCGTCCCTGCCACGAGGTGAAGGCCTGTTCGCGGCTGTCGAAGTGTGCGCGTCGGCGCAAGGTCGATTGCACAATCGGGGCGCGCCGCGACAAGCTATTGAGCAACGGGGTGTTGAACACCGCCATGGTCGCAAATGACCAGATCACCGGATCGAGCAGGATCAGGCGCGAGACCTGGTGTGGTACCTTGGCGGCGGCCAGCAGGCTGGATGTGCCGCCGATGGAATGGCCGCACAGGGCGACGGGCGGACCGTCGATGGTTTCCAGCAGCGAGATCAGGTCGTCGCGATGGTCATGCCAGTTTTGGCGTCCCTGCACCTTGGCCGGCAGGGTTGTGTGTCCGTGACCGCGCAGGTCCACCGCCCAGATACGCAAACGCCCCGCCAGTCCCGACAGAAGCTGGCGATAGGTATAGGCATTGAAACCGTTGGCATGGACAAAGACCAGATCAACCGGACGCTCGGCTGGGCCGAAATCCAGCACGGCCATCCGGCCTTCGCCAAAACGGTTGCGGACCGGAACAGACAGACGGCGCGGCGGGATGGCCATGGTGCCATCAAGACTGCCGTCCATCATGCGGCATCCCGGCACTGGGCGCATTTGCCGTGGCCCTCGATCGTGGTGCGCTCGATGTTATAGCCGACCCGCGAGGCGGCACCGGCCAGCCCCAGATCACTGAGCGGCACAGACACCTCGGCGGTCGAGCCGCAGCAGTCGCAGATCAGAAACGCCGCCGCATGGGCCTGTACCTCGTCCTTGTGGACCGAGCAGGCGACATAGGCGCTGATGGACGCGATCCGGTGGACCACGCCCCAGCGTTCGAGAAATTCCAGTGCGCGATAAACGGTCGGCGGCTTGGCCGCTTCGCCGTTCACACCATAGCGGGCAATCAGGTCATAGGCCTTGACCGGCTCGCCCGCTGTCAGCAGCAATTCGAGGACGCGGCGGCGCGGAGCCGTCATGCGTTCGCCCTGCGCGACGCAGGAAGCCTCGAAGCTGGCGAGAATACGCGCAACCTCGGTCTCGCCGCGTGCGTGGCCGTCGTGATCGTGTTGGCAAGCCTTGGTCATGGCCTAGAGCTAAGGTTTCCCGTCGCTTGTCGCAACCACATTGGGCATCAGGACTGGCAGACGGCTGCAAAACGTGGTTCACAAAGGTCCGTACCGCGTTTGCCGTTAGACATACTATGGGCTAGAACGCGCCTCCTTTCTGTCCAGAACACCAGAAGTTTTATGACCGACACGACTGCACAAAACGCCGGCGGCCTCTCCGGTAACGTACTTTTCTATTCGCAACCGGAACCGCTGTCGATCGAGGCGCACGGCAAGCTGGGCGTCAAGGTTGTCGACAAGCCGTACGCTTTCATCGGCCAGACCAATATTGTGCCGCTGACCGTGACCGAGTTCGCACCGGCCGCCCTGTCCTATCCGGTGATCTTCGTCGGCGACAGCAAGCAACCGGTCGTTGCCATGGGCCTGAACGCCAATGACAACCTGTTCGTGACCGACGGCGAGTTCCGTTCGGACGCCTATATTCCGGCCTATGCCCGTCGCTATCCGTTCGTCTACGCCAATGACGACGCGCAACAGCGCATGATCCTGTGCATCGACCGCGCTGCACCCTACTTCGTCGAAGGCGGCGACACCCCGCTGTTCGAAGGCACCGAGCCGAGCGCCTACGTCAAGAACGCGATGGAGTTCTGCAACAATTTCGAACAGGAGCGCCTGCGCACCGAGTCGTTCGTCAAGATCCTGACCGATCTGGACCTGTTCGAAGTCAAGGAAGCCAACTTCACCCCGCGCAATGCCGACGGCACGCCGGGCCAAACCCAGAAGCTGGCCGAGTATTTCGCCGTTTCGGAAGACAAGCTGAAGGCTCTGCCGGCCGACAAGCTGGTTGAACTGCGCGACAACGGCGCTCTGGGCCAGATCTATGCGCACCTCGTGTCGCTGGCTGGCTGGGATCGTCTGATCGCTCTGGCCCTGACCCGTCAGGCCGCTGCCAACGCCTGATCGGCGCTGTAAGCTAAAAGAAACGCCCCGCAGAATACTGCGGGGCGTTTTTCTTTGCCGATCGTATGGATCAGGACTGGCGGGCGACCAGCGAGCGGGTCAGGCACGAAAAGACCAGACGGCCCGCCTCGTCCAGCAGGTCCTGCTGGGCGATGACCACGCCCTTATTATCGCCGACAGGGTCCTTGCCCATAATGGTCACTCGGCCCCGCAACAGCTCTCCGGCGGGCGGATTGCGCAAGTAACGCACACCATCGACGGCCAGCATTTTGAAACCGGCCCAGCGGCTACAGGCCTCAAAAGATAATCGGCTCCACAGCGCATAGAGCATCCCGTCCGGTGCGCCATAGCTGTCATCCCAACCCGGCAGGAAACGCTCGACATAGAGGGCCAGCGATGTGCCATCCACGGCGATAACGCCGAGGGAAACGACCTGTCCCACCTCGATCTGCTCGAAATGGATGTTCAGTAGCTCGGCCATGTTTTTGATCCCCGCCGCAATATGCATTTCCACCATGCCACCCGTTCCCCCGCACAAACAAGATGTGTGCGCCCGGGCCGATGCATCAAAAAAAGGCGACCCCGCAGGGCCGCCTTAAAAGTCGCATCATCACAAAAGAGGTACATCCATAGCCCACCTCGCAAAACGAGCGGGGCCTTGCCAGAGGAGCCTTGCCAGACTGGCAGGGGCTATGCGTGAAGAACGTCGCCCTGCCGGACGGGTTCCCTCTCGTTGGGCCAGAGCAAAACTCAGCCGCGCGGTGATGGATGGAAGAACAGGGCCTGACTGATGGCCGCCTTCACCGTTTCCGGCTGGAAGGGTTTGGTGATCAGGAAGGTCGGTTCGGGGCGTTCGCCCGTCAGCAGACGCTCGGGGAAGGCGGTGATGAAGATCACCGGCACGTCCAGACTTTGCAGGATTTCCTTCACCGCATCGATGCCCGAAGAGCCATCGGCCAGCTGGATGTCGGCCAGAACCAGACCCGGACGTTTTTGGCGCACCGCCTCGACCGCCTCGGTATGGGTGGCGGCCGTGCCGGTGACGCGGTGGCCAAGTTCACGCACCAGACTTTCGATGTCGGCGGCGATGATGGCCTCGTCCTCGATAATCAGCACATCCGTGGCCAGTTCGGCATCGATATCGGTCTGGGCCTGAGCCACCAGTCGCTCGACCGCCGAAATATCGACATCCAGAATCTGCGCCGTTTCGGACGGGGTGAACCCTTCCAGCGAGGTCAGCAAGAAGGCCTGACGCGAGGCCGGCGAAATCTTCATCAGGCGGCGCGAGGCATTATCCTCGGCCGCATTGCCCGATGCACTGCCGTGATCTTCGAGCTGTGCGCCGCTGGAAGACCAGATGGCGTGGAAAATATGATACAGAGCCACCCGCGGTGTCATATCCGCCGGTAGCTGACGTTCCCCCGCAGCCAGAGCTTCAAGGGCCACGCGTACATAGTGGTCGCCGGTTGCCTGATCACCCGTCAGGGCCCGCGCAAAACGCCGCACATACGGAAGGTGAGGCGCTAATCTAGCCAAAAGGCTCATACCTATAATCCCCGATGTCTGAAGCAGACCGATTACCGGCGCTACCCCCCAGACCATAAGACAGAAAGGTTAAACGGAGAACCTTGGCCGCAGTTCCGTGTTTTACCACCCGTTTTACAATTTTCAGCTAAGCTGTCGGAACGGTAAAGCCTGTCAAGGCGTTTAGCATGCAGCGTGTCCGGGAAGAGGTCTGCCGGACAGGGGGACGGTCCAAGAGTTAATGACTGAAAAATCTCAACGAGTTCATGATACTAACGATATTGACGACGTAGATCTCGATGAAGCGAGACTGCGACAGCAAGCCATTGGCGTGAAGCTGAGACATCTGTTCGACGAGATCGTAAACGAACCGGTGCCGGATGAGTTTCTGTCCATCCTGAGGCGCGCAGATCAACGAGAAAACAAAGGTGGGGCATGAGTTCAACCGGAGCGGCACCCAAGCCGCCGTCAGCGGATGACAATGCCTTCAAGAAAGAACTTGTGGGCCTCATCCCTCACATACGGGCCTTCGCGCGCACCCTGACGGGTGACCCGACGGCCGCCGACGATCTGGCTCAAGAAGCCATGATGAAGGCATGGGATGCGCGTGCCTCATACCAGATGGGCACCAATATGAAGGCCTGGACCTTCATGATCCTGCGCAACCAGTTCTATTCGGAAAAGCGCCGCTCGTGGCGCTCGACCCAACTGGATCAGGAAGCCGCCGAACGCACCCTGATCGCGGTCGATGATCCCGAAGCGCCTGTGGCGCTGGACGAACTGCGTATGGCCCTGAAAACCCTGCCCGAAGAGCAGCGCGAAGCCCTGATCCTCGTCGGTGCCGGCGGTTTTGCCTATGAAGAGGCGGCTGAAATCTGCCAGTGCGCCGTCGGGACAGTCAAAAGCCGCGTGTCGCGGGCCCGAAAGGCCCTGCTGGCCGCACTTGAACGCGGCGGTTATGAACGCGACGGCAAGGCCGCCGGTGATGCCATGCGCTCTATTCTCGCCGATGCCGATCGGTTGAGCAGTCCCTTGCGGAACTGAGCCCATGCCGCCGCTATTGCGGAAATGGCTGGGACGTCGCCAGAGGCGTGTTGAGGGTATTCGTGCGCGTCTGGGCTTTTCGATGGCCCTGTCGTTGCTGCCCTTTATCCTACTGGGGCTGATACAGGTCCGGGGCGAGTACCAACAGCAGACCACCGACCTGAAGGCCGACCTGCAATTGGCCGCCGAGCGCAGTGTGCGCGAAGCCGAAAGCGCCTTTAATCGCGCCGGCATATTGCTGAGCATTATTGCCCCCGAAGGTCAGGCCTTTGACTGTAATGCGCGCCTGAACGGGCTGGTGAACCGTATCGGCGAGGTCGAGGCGCTGTACCGCTTCGGCACCGATGGCACGGTGTTGTGTGCCTCGCACGAAAAAGAGGTCGCCCGTTTTGGCGACGTGCGTGACAGCGACTGGTTCAAAGCGCTGGCACAGGGCCGCAGCACCTCGCATATCTTTTTGCAAACCGATGCCGAGGGCAGCCAACTGGCCCTTGCCTATCGGGCCACACGACCGCTGGGGGGTTTTGACGGCGTACTCGTGGCTGTCATTCCGACCAGCATTTTCAGTTTGTCCACGCAGGACATACCGCTTCCGCCCGATACCCAGACCGGCCTGTTTGACGATCAGGGCCGTGCCCTCACCCCGATCAAAGGCCTGACCTTTGGCCAGAGCTTCCCCCCTCTGAAAAACTGGCTGAAACCCCACAGTCATGAGGCCGGTGCTGTCTTGCGCGCCAAAGGGGCCGACGGGGTGAACCGCCTCTATGCCGCCGCCAAGCTGGAAAACCAGAATGTCTATGCGGTGATCTCGGCCCCCGCAGCCTCGCCGTGGTTCTGGGCCCAGACCAACCCGATCCGCTTCCTGATGCTGCCGCTGGCGGCGTGGCTGACGGCGTTTGCGGCGGCCATGCTGGCGTCGGAGCGTATTGTCATCCGCTGGCTGGACTATCTGGACCGGATTGCCGCCATCTATGCGCGCGGTCGCTATACGATCCGCCCCGTTCAGGCCGAAAATGCGCCGCTGGAAATCCGCCATCTGGCGCGCACCATGGACGAACTGGCCGAGAATATTACCCGGCGCGATGCGGCCCTGACCGAGGCCCTGCACGAAAAAGATGCCCTGCTGCGCGAAATCCACCACCGCGTGAAGAACAATCTGCAGATCATCTCGTCGCTGTTGTCGATGCAGCAAAGGGTTGTCGAAGACCCCGCCGCACGGGCGGCTCTGGGCGATACGCGCCAGCGAATCTCGGCCCTGGCCCTGATTTACCGCACGCTCTATCAGGGCGAGGATGTGCGCCATGCCGATGCCGAGGTATTCCTGACCGAGTTGGTCGGGCATCTGGTGGCGTCGGAATCCCTGCGTGGCCCGCTGGTAAAAAGCTCCATCGAGGCCGACCCGCTCAGCATCGATCCCGAAAAACTGGCCCCGATGGCGCTCTGGCTGGTCGAGGCGGTTTCCAATGCCCAGAAGCACGCCTTTGCCGGTCGCGGCGGCGAACTCAAGGTCCGCTTCAAGGTCAATGGCAAGACCAGCACACTGGAGGTCGAGGACGACGGCCCCGGCATGAATGATGTGACATCCGGTGTCGGCGTGACCCTGATGACGGCCTTTGCCAAACAGCTTCGCGGGACGGCCACCACCCGCAAGGCGGATTCTGGCGGCACGATTGCCAGCCTTGTCTTTGAAACACCGGCCTCGCCAGAAACTGCCGTTCCATCACGATCGGAACAAGACCTGTAGGCCTTGCGTTCTATCCTTGAGGCAAACGCCCCCACATTCATGTTTCAAGGAAGCTTTCCATGCGCAAACTTATGGTCCTCGCAGTCATTGCCGCCGCCCTGACCACAGCCGCCTGCAACACGGTTGCCGGTGTCGGTCGTGACGCACAAGCTGCCGGTTCTGCGGTCGAAGATGCCGCGCGCGACGGCAAAAACTAATCACGGGCAACCGCTGTAAAGGGGCTCTTTCCTGCCGGAAGGGGCTCCTTTTTGCTGCACCAAAGACACGATTGGCGAGCTTGAGCGCCTGTGACCTGTAAAAAGCCACGGAGTTCAGCCATAAGGCACACATGAAGTTCCTCGATCAGGCCAAGATTTACATCCGCTCCGGTAACGGCGGCGCAGGCTCCGTGTCGTTCCGACGCGAGAAATTTATTCCCAATGGCGGTCCCGACGGCGGTGACGGCGGCAAGGGTGGCGACATCTGGGTCGAGGCCGCTGACGGCCTGAACACCCTGATCGACTATCGCTACCAGCAGCATTTCAAAGCCCAGACCGGCCATCACGGTCAGGGTCGCCAGATGCACGGCGGCAAGGGCGAGGATATCGTCCTGCGCGTTCCGGTCGGCACACAGGTGCTGGACGAGGACAAGGAGACCGTGCTGCTGGACATGGATCGCGCCGGAAAGCGCGTGAAACTGCTGGCAGGCGGTAATGGCGGCTGGGGTAATACCCGCTTTAAAGGGCCGGTCAACCAGGCCCCGACCCACGCCAATCCCGGTCAGGAAGGTCAGGAACGCTGGATCTGGCTGCGCCTGAAGCTGATTGCCGATATCGGTCTGGCGGGTCTGCCCAATGCGGGCAAGTCCACCTTCCTGTCGGCGGTTTCTGCGGCCAAGCCCAAGGTGGCGGACTATCCGTTTACGACGCTGGTGCCGAACCTTGGCGTGGTGGATCTGTCATCGACCGAACGCTTCGTCATTGCCGATATTCCCGGCCTGATCGAAGGGGCCAGCGAAGGCGCGGGCCTTGGCACGCGCTTCCTAGGCCACGTCGAGCGCTCGGCCAGCCTGATCCATCTGATCGATGGCACGCAGGACGATGTGGTGGATGCCTATCGTATCATCCGTGGCGAGCTGGAAGCCTATGGCGACGGTCTGGCGGAAAAGGCCGAGATTTTGGCCCTGAACAAGATCGACTCGCTGTCGGAAGAAGAGCGCATCGAGAAGGCCGATGCCCTTGAGGCCGCCGCCGGTCGTCGTCCGATGCTGGTGTCGGGTGTTTCGGGTGAAGGCGTGACCGAGTTGCTGCGCGCCGCCTATGCCGAGGTGCGCAAACTGCGTGGTGATCGCCATGTGGTGGCCGAGGAGGAAGACGATACCGTCTTTGAAACCCCCGGTGGCTGGTCGCCGATGTAAGCGCATCGCGTCTATGCAAGCTTTTCAAACCCCGTTCCGCCAAAAGCGGGACGGGGTTTGTTTTGACCGGATGACGCCGCCTCAAAGCGCGCCTATGTTCGCCCCATGACCGAAGCGCCCCACGACACCCCCGCCGCAACCGACGCCCCCGCCACGGACAAGCCCGTGCGGCTGTGGATGATCGATGCCTCGGCCTATATTTTCCGCGCCTATCACGCCCTGCCGCCGCTGACACGCAAGTCGGACGGCCTGCCCGTGGGGGCGGTTCAAGGCTATTGCAACATGCTGTGGAAGCTGTTGCAGGACACCAAGAGCGCCGATGGCCCGACCCATCTGGTCGCCGTGTTCGACCATTCGGAAAAGACCTTCCGCAACACGCTGTACGACCAGTACAAGGCCAACCGCCCGCCTGCGCCCGAAGATCTGGTGCCGCAATTCCCGCTGGTGCGCGAGGCCACCAAGGCCTTTGGCGTGGCCGGTGTCGAACTGCCCGGTTTCGAGGCCGACGACCTGATCGCCACCTATGCCTGCAAGGTGCGCGATGCCGGTGGCGAGGTCGTGATCGTGTCGTCCGACAAGGACCTGATGCAGCTGATCGGTGACGGCGTGGTCATGTATGATCCGATGAAGGATCGCGTGCTGGCCGAAGACGCCGTGATGGAAAAGTTCGGCGTCGCGCCCGACCGCGTGGTCGATGTGCAGGCCCTGATCGGCGACAGTGTCGATAACGTCCCCGGTGCGCCCGGTATCGGCCCCAAGACGGCCGCCCAGTTGATCGGTGAATATGGCGACCTCGATACGCTGCTGGAACGCGCGGGCGAGATCAAACAGCCCAAGCGCCGCGAAACACTGATCAATTTCGCCGATCAAATCCGCATGTCGCGCGAACTGGTCAAGCTGACCTGTGATGCACCTGCGCCGGAACCGGTTTCGGACTTTGCTTTGCGTGATCCCGACCCTGCGGTGCTGGGTGAGTTCCTCGAGATGATGGAGTTCCGCACGCTGGCGCGTCGCGTGGGTGACGGTAAGGCGACCGCCAACGGCACCTCGGCCTTTGCGCCCAAGCGCGCCGCGCCGATGGGCGCGCCGGTTGCCACGCCGCGCTATGGCGGGACCGACACCCCTGCCCCCGTTTCCGGCCCGCAGAGTTTTGATCGCAGCATCTATGAGTGCGTGACGACCTTGGAGGCACTGGACCAATGGATTGCCCGCGCCAAGGCCACGGGCGTGGTCGGGTTCGATACCGAAACGGACGCCCTGTCGGCCACCCATAGCGGTCTGGTCGGCCTGTCGCTGGCGGTGGGTCCCAATCAGGCCTGCTATGTGCCGCTGGCCCATGAAAACATGCCGGAGGCCGGATCGGGCGGTCTGGACTTTGGCGGTGGCCTCGATTTCGGCGGTGGAGCCGATGCGGCGCCGCAACAGGTTGCGCTAGCCGAGGCCCTGCCGCGCCTGAAGGCCTTGCTGGAAGACCCAAGCGTTCTGAAGGTGATGCAGAACGGCAAATACGACATGGCCGTCATGCGCCGTCAGGGCATCGAGATTACCCCGCACGACGACACCATGCTGATCTCCTATGTGCTGGGCGGCGGTCTGCACGCGCACGGCATGGACGAGCAGGCGCGTCGTCATTTCGACCACGAACCGATCCCGTTCAAACAGGTGACCGGCACCGGCAAGAGCGCCAAGTCGTTCAAGCATGTCGAACTGGCCCCCGCGACCGAATATGCCGCCGAGGACGCCGATGTGACCTTGCGGCTGTGGCAGCTTCTGAAACCGCAATTGGCCGAACAGGGCCTGCTCAATGTCTATGAGACGCTGGAACGCCCGATGCCGTCGGTTCTGGCCGATATGGAACTGGCCGGTATCCGCATTGATCCGAACCTGTTGCGTCGCCTGTCCTCAAGCTTTGGTCTGCGGATGGACGAGCTGGAAAAGAAGGCCCACGAGATTGCGGGTCGCCCGTTCAATATCGCCAGCCCCAAACAGATCGGCGAGATCCTGTTTGGTGAGATGAACCTGCCCGGCGGCAAGAAGACCGCCTCCGGCCAATGGGGCACCGATGCCTCGGTGCTGGAAGACCTCGCCCTGACGCATGACCTGCCGCGCGCCATCCTCGACTGGCGCCAGTTGGCCAAGCTGAAGAGTACCTATACGGACGCCCTGCTGGAGGCGATGGACCCCAAGACCGAGCGCGTTCACACCTCCTATCAGTTGGCGGCGGCCTCGACGGGGCGTCTGGCCTCCAGTGATCCGAACCTTCAGAACATCCCGATCCGCACCGAAACGGGGCGCGAAATCCGTCAGGCCTTTATCGCGCGTGACGGCCATGTGCTGATCTCTGCCGACTACAGCCAGATCGAGCTGCGCCTGCTGGCCCATATCGGCGACATTCCCGAGCTGAAGCGTGCCTTTAAGGCGGGGCTGGATATTCACGCGGCCACCGCATCGGAAATGTTCGGTGTGCCGGTAGAGGGCATGCCATCCGAGACGCGCCGCCGCGCCAAGGCGATCAATTTCGGCATCGTCTATGGCATTTCGGCCTTTGGTCTGGCCAACCAGCTGGGCATCGAGCAGGGCGAGGCCGCGGCCTATATCCGCACCTATTTCGAACGCTTCCCCGGCATCCGCGACTATATGGACCGCATCAAGGAGACGGTGAAACGCGACGGCTATGTCTCGACAATCTTCGGTCGCCGCATCCATATTCCGGCCATCCATTCCAAGTCGGGGGCCGAGCGCCAGTTCGGCGAGCGGGCCGCCATCAACGCGCCCATCCAAGGGGCCGCCGCCGACATCATCCGCCGCGCCATGATCCGTATGCCCGATGCCCTGAAGGATGCGGGTCTGCAAACCCGCATGCTTTTACAGGTCCACGATGAACTGGTGTTTGAAGCACCGGAAGCCGAGGCCGAGCGCGCCCTGAAGATCATCAAGTCGGTGATGGAAAAGGCCGCTGAACCTGTCGTCGCCCTCAGCGTTCCCATCGAAGTCGAAGCCAAGGCCGCCGCCAACTGGGATCAGGCGCACTGATCCCCTCCCCTCAAAGGAACACCCATGTCGCTTGATCCCGAAATCAAAGACCTCGAAGCCGAGCGTCGTTACGAACTGCATGTCGATGGGCATGTGGCCTATGTGGAATACAACAATGTCGAAGGGGGCCGTCTGGTCTCCAAGACGCTGGTTCCGGAAGAGCTGGGTGGTCGAGGTATTGCCTCGCGTCTGGCCAAGCATGTGTTGCAGGACATCCGCGACAAGGGTTTGAAAATCCTGCCGACCTGCACCTTCTTTGCCGGTTACATCCAGAAGCACCCCGAGGAATATGGTGATCTGGTGCAGGACGGCTACAAGATCGTTCTGGGCCTGAAATAGGCCGGACCCCCTAAAGGGCGGGGTTCGTTTTTGCGCCCCGTCCTGCTAGGGCCTGCTGATGAAACTCCAGACCCTTGATGTCCTGATTGTCGGAGCCGGTGCTGCCGGCATGATGTGCGCGATCGAAGCGGGCAAGCGCGGACGCCGCGTGCGCGTGATTGACCATGCGCGCGCGCCCGGTGAAAAGATCCGCATCTCGGGCGGCGGGCGTTGCAACTTCACCAATACGGGCATCCATCCGGCGGCTTATCTGGGTGAAAATTCGCGCTTTGCCCTGTCGGCACTGAAGCGGTTTACGCAGCACGACTTCATCAAGATGGTCGAGCGCCACCGCATCGCCTATCACGAAAAGACCCTTGGCCAGTTGTTCTGTGACGACAGCGCCAAGGACATTATCAAGATGCTGACCGACGAGATGGCGCGTGCTGGGGTTACCCTGTCTCTAAACCTCGGGGTCAAATCCCTAAGCCATGACGGCAGTCTCTATACGGTCGATCTGGATGATGGATCGCGCGTTCAGGCCACCTCTGTGGTGATCGCCACGGGTGCCAAGTCGATCCCGAAAATGGGGGCCACAGGCTGGGCCTATGATGTGGCCAAACAGTTCGGCTTGCGTGTGACCGATACCCGTCCGGGCTTGGTGCCGCTGACGTTTGAGCCGACCCTGCTGGAAAGCCTGAAGCCGCTGGCGGGGGTGTCGCTGGATGCTGTGGTGCGCCACAAAGTCCCCAAGGATGCCGATCCCAAGCGGCCCGCCAAGCCGACCGAGTTCCGCGAGGGGATGCTGTTTACCCACCGTGGTCTTTCCGGCCCGTCGATCCTGCAGATCAGTTCCTATTGGCGCGAGGGCGAGGCCATCACTGTGGACATGGCCCCCGACAAGGATGTGGCGGCCCTGCTGCTGGAAGCCAAGAACGAGAACGGCAAGCAGATGGTACATACGGCGCTGGGCCATATTGTGCCGCGCCGACTGGCCGAGGTGCTGTGCGAGCGGGCGGGCCTGAAGGGCAAGCTGGCCGAACAGGGCGACAAGAAGCTGCGCCTGCTGGCCGAAAGCGCGAATGCGTGGAGCGTGAAGCCGGTCGGGTCCGAAGGGTATCGCACCGCCGAAGTGACCGTGGGCGGCGTGGATACGATGCAGCTGGACCAGCAGACCATGGAGGCCAAGACGGTCGCCGGTCTGTTCTTTATCGGCGAGGCCGTGGACATTACCGGCTGGCTGGGCGGCTATAATTTCCAGTGGGCATGGTCATCGGGCTGGGCGTGCGGCCAGCACTGCTGAATATTTTGCCTCCTGCGACATGCGGGCACGTTGCGTTGTCGCGGCAGACTTCCTAGCTCGAAAATGCGGGACGGGCCCCTCTGGTCCGGCAGGTGCCGGATGATGTCGGCCCGCAAGAAGGCGAAAGGATCACTATGCCTCTTCTGATGTGTCCCAATGACAATGCCCCCATGCAGACGCTGGATCGCAATGGCGTGCAGTTCGACATGTGCCCGACCTGTCGCGGCGTGTGGCTGGATCGCGGCGAGCTGGAAAAACTGATGGAAGGTGCGACCCAGGACGGTCGTGCCTCGGTGGCGGCCCCTGCCCCGCAAGCGCCGCCGCCACAACAACAGCACCATCAGCCGTCGCCATGGGGCCAACAGCCCCAGCAAGCGCCCTATCGCAGCCGCGAGGACGACTATCGTCGTCACAAGGAAGACGAGCGCTATTACAAAAAGAAAAAGCGCCTCGATATCTTCGACATTTTCGACTGATCCAAGAGCCGCTGGACAGGCTTAACCCGCCAGTCCGGCGGCCTTCATCATCGGCCTGAGCGACGCCAGAACCTCGGGCGAGGTCTGTAGGAACTGGCGTGTTTCGGGCAGGCGTATCAGGCGCATAGCCTCCGCGCGGGCCATCTCGTTGACCTTGCCCACCGGTGCCGCTTCTGCCGTGGCCAGCCGCAACAGTATCGTCAGTTTTTGCTGGAGCGGCGCCGAGGCCTTGGCGATCTGCGCGATCAGGCGTGTTTCCTCGGCGATCTTGGTGCCGATACGGCCAAGGGTTTCAGTGGTGTTTTCAGCACTCTTGCCCTCCAGCCCCGCCCCTTCGATAGAGCGTTGCAGACGGCGCAGGGCCATCAGGCGATGCAAGGGTGGCGGGGTGGTGGCGCAAAGCTCGGCCTCGAAACGCAGCGACAACACACAGGCCTCCAGCCAGCGGGCGGCGGCGCGTTTGCTGGCCCCGCCAGTCACATTGTCGCTGAGCCGCGCCAGACGCTCGGCCTCTTCCAGAACCGTGTGGCAACCGCGCACATAGGCGGCCACGAAATCAGCCGTTACCAGCAGGCGCGAGCGTTCGATAAAGGCGTTTTGCACCTCTTCGAGCGTCAGAAGTCGTCCTGCCGTGGCCGTCAGCGACGTGGCCAGCGCCCGCAGGATATTGATCTCGCCCTCGGCATCGCCGGGACGCAGGCGGCGCGGACTGGTCAGTTCGCGCAGCACCATCTTGGCCAGTGCCGCCGCCACTAGCGGGAACTCGCCCACGGCCAGACGCTCGCCAAGGCGGGCCGCAGGGCCCTCGACCGGCGGCACCATCATGGCCAGACGCGGATCGTGCGCCACAATCGCAGCCACCTCGCGCGGGGCCACCATCCGTACCACCGCCGCTAGCGTCGAGCCCTGATCCAGAGCCGGGCCGAACAGGTCCGGCAGGTTCCAGCTGCCCGCCAGCATCTCGCACAAAATCTGTTCGATCGGCACCATGACCATGGCGCGAAGTGCGCCTGCCTGCGGGGCCTGATCGCACAGGTCCAGCAGAGCCGACAGGCGCGCGCGCGACCCGCGCAGGCCGGTCAGCGCATGGGCAATCGTGCCGCCCATCTTGAAGGCGCGGTCGCTATCACCTTGCAGGTTTTCGGCAATTTTGGCGACCGGTATGACCGCCGGATCCATAAACTCGCCGCGCCGGCCCGCCTTGATAATCTGCTCGACCGTCTGATCCGACAGTTTTTGATAAAGGCGCAAGAGAGCGTGCAGGTCCTGACCGGTGGCCTGTGCCTCGGGGACGGCAACCTTCTGGATCGCGTGCTGGACCTCGACCCCTGCCGCGTCCAGCCGTTCGGCCAGTACCGGCGAATGTAGAAGCTCGAACGCCGTTGCCCCCTGACGGCGCAACCAGTCCTCTAGAATCGTGCCCAGACTTTCGCGGGCATGGACGGTGTAAAGTTCGGCAGGCGAGCGACAGGCGGGACCGGTGGGCGTATCGACCTTGGCTTTTTTACGCACCGGATCGGGTGCGCCGAGGCGCAGCACGCTGATGCTGGAAAACTCCATCGTGACCGGATTGAGCGTTTCCTTGGTCACCTTGACCGCCGCCGCGATCTTGTCTCGGATGATTTCTTCGGCCGTGTCGATGCTGTGCCGACGGTCCTCATGGGCCATCAGCAAAGCCCATTCTGAGTTCGCGTGCTTGCGAACGTAGATTTCGTAGTGAATGGGCCCCGCCATAGATTTCCCGCCAAGCTATCAGTCGTCTGTTATCGCTCAAGGAGTTTAAGGCAGGGTTTCAACTTATCGTCACAGGCAGCACTTGCAGCGAAAGTTACAACTTCCCATTTCCTAAGGCCCTAATCTGCCTTAATCATACCGAAACTGTACCGCTCGCCGTGCGTTGTGTCGGCAACACCGTTCGCGTTCGTTCGCAAGGAGAAGCCCTTGGCTAACATCACCCTGGTCGATGACGACGAGAATATCGTCGCGTCCGTTTCCCTGGCGCTGGAAAGCCATGGCCACACGGTCACCGCCTATCATGACGGTGCCTCGGGCCTTGAGGCTCTGGAAAATAGCCCGCCGGATCTGGCCATCCTCGATGTGAAGATGCCGCGTATGGACGGCATGGAAGTGCTGCGCCGTCTGCGCCAGACCTCGAACCTGCCGGTCATTATGCTGACCTCCAAGGACGAGGAAATCGACGAAATCCTCGGCTTCAACCTTGGTGCCGACGACTATATGCACAAACCGTTCAGCCAGCGCCTGCTGCTGGAACGCGTAAAGGCGCTGCTGCGCCGTGCCGGTGTCGAGGGTATCGACCTGACCGAAAACGCGGCCAATGCCGATGCCAACAAGGCCATCAAGCGCGGCCCGTTGTCGATGGATCCGGCCCGCCACGAATGCACGTGGGAAGGCAAGCCGGTCAAACTGACCGTCACCGAGTTCCTGCTGCTTCAGGCTCTGGCCCAGCGCCCCGGTTTCGTGAAGAGCCGCGACAACCTGATGGACGCGGCCTATGACGACCAGGTTTATGTCGATGACCGCACCATCGACAGCCACGTAAAGCGTATGCGCAAGAAGTTCCGCATGGTTGACCCTGAATTCGACGCGATCGAGACACTGTATGGCGTCGGCTACCGTTACCGCGAAGCCTAAGAACCAGAAGCCGCCCAGACGGCCTGCCAGACGATTTCGTTTTGGCGGGTCACGACTGGGCGGCTTTATGCTGGCTCTCAACCTTCTAAGTCTGCTGATTATGATCGGCGGGGCTCTGGCTCTGAACGAGTGGAGCCGTGGCCTGATCAATGCCCGACAGGAATCGCTGTCGGTGCAGGCCGAGCTTTTGTCCAATGTTCTGGGTGAACTGGGTATTACCCAGGGGGACCCCTATCCCATGCTGGACGACCGCGCCGCCGCCTACTGGCTGCGCGACAACTTCATTCCCTATGGGCAGCGCGCCCGACTGTTCGATGTGGACGGGATTCAGGTCTCTGATTCCTACAACGTCTCGGACAATATTCCGGGCGAGCCTTTGCCGCCCGCCCTGCCCTCGGGCACCACCGCGCCACCGCCCGTTTCCGAAGCCGAAATCGAACAAGCGCGTTCCGAGGCCGATGCGGCACTGGCGGCCGAGGTCGAACTGGCCCTGCAGGGTCAGCCGCAGATGAATATCCGCCGCAACGAAGAAGGCGAGCGCGTGGTGTCCGTGTCCCTGCCCGTGCGCCACGTCCAGCAGGTTCTGGGCGTACTGACACTGGAAGCCGGTGATGTGAACGCCATTCTGGCCGCCCAGCGCCGCGCCCTGATGCCGTTTGCCTTTGTGGCGCTGGGGGTGAACCTGTTTGCGTCGCTGGTGCTGCATCTGTTTGTGGCGCGGCCCGTATTGCGACTGTCGGCAGCCGCCGACCAAGTGCGTCTGCAACGCGCCCGCGCCATCTCCCTGCCCGACCTGACCGCCCGCAAGGACGAGGTCGGCGGTCTGGCCCGTGCGCTGGAGAGCATGACCGACACCATGTCCATGCGTATGGACGCCATCGAACGCTTTGCTGCCGATGTCTCGCACGAGATCAAGAATCCGCTGACCTCGATCCGTTCGGCGCTGGAGACCCTGCCTCTGGTCAAGACCGAGGAACAGCGCGCGCGCCTGACCAATTTGCTGCAAAACGATGTGCGCCGTCTGGATCGTCTGATTACGGACATTTCCAATGCCTCGCGTCTGGATGCCGAGCTGTCGCGTGACCGCCCACGTTCGATTGATCTTGGGGAGCTGCTGTCGGACATTATCGGCGTCTATGAAAACAGCCTGCGCGAAGGCGATATTCCGGTGCGCCTGATCAACAGCCTGTCCATGCCCGCACAGGTGGTGGGACGCGACACGCCGCTGGGTCAGGTGTTCCGCAACCTGATCGACAATGCCCGCTCGTTCAGCCCGCAAGGAGCCGAGGTGCGCGTCTATCTGGAGAAGGACGACAGTCCTGACTTCTGGCGTGTGCGCGTCGAGGATGATGGCCCGGGTATTCCGCCCGACAATCTGGAAACCGTGTTCGAGCGTTTCTATACCTCGCGACCCAAGGGTACGGCCTTTGGCACCAATTCCGGTCTTGGCCTGTCGATTGTGCGCCAGATCGTGAAAGCGCACGAAGGCACGGTTGTCGCTATCAACCGTAGCGAAGGCGATCAGGTGAAGGGTGCCAGCTTTATTGTGCGCCTGCCGCTGGCGGGGCGCCGGACAGGATGACCCCCGACACCCCCACCGTCCATGCCAGCGCGGTCGCCCTGCGGCTGTGCGGTGCATGGCGCGGGGTGCTGATCCGCGGGGCGTCGGGGGCCGGAAAGAGCGATCTGGCCCTGCGACTTATGGACATAGGCGCGCGTCTGATCGGGGATGATTACGTCCACCTGTGGACAAGTTCTGGCCGGTTATATGCCACGGCTCCGGCCAGGATTTCCGGCCTGATCGAGGTGCGCGGTCTGGGCATCCGTCCGGTCACACCGTTGAAAACAGCCTCTATTTCACTGGTTATCGACCTGATCGACCATGCCGCCGAGCGTATGCCCGAACCGCAAGGTCTCAAGCTGTGCGGGGTGGATGTGCCCCTGTTACAGCTTGATCCGCGCCCTGCCAGCGCGGCGAGTTTGGTCATCCGTGCACTGGAAGCCCTTTGAACCTTTGTGGCTTTGGCTTAAGACATCGGACCAAGGGGCGTCTAACAGGGTTCAACCTGACCGCTTCTTGTTGATGTTCGGCAGATATGGGCCATTCGGTTTAGATTTATGATCGGTCTGGTGATCGTCACCCACGGAGGTCTGGCCTCCGAATTCATCTCGGCGATGGAGCATGTGGTCGGCCCGCAGCGCGGTGTCGCGGCCATTTGTATCGGTCCCGAAGATGACATGGAGCGCCGCCGGCGCGACATCCTCGACGCCTCGGCTGCGGTCGATGACGGCGATGGCGTGATTCTGCTGACCGACATGTTCGGCGGCACCCCGTCCAATCTGGCCATTTCGGTCATGGAACAGACCAAGGCCGAGGTGATTGCCGGTCTGAACCTGCCCATGCTGATCAAGCTGGCCAGTGTGCGCGGTCGCGAGAGCCTTGAGGCCTGTGTGGCCCATGCGCAGGATGCGGGGCGCAAATATATCTCGGTCGCGTCATGGGTTTTGGCAGGGGATAAATGAGCGAAGCCGTCCACGCCGAAATGGCGATCTGCAACCAGCGCGGACTGCATGCCCGCGCCTCGGCCAAGTTCGTAAAGACCGCCTCGGAATTCGAGGCCCAAATCCACGTTTCCAAAGACGGCACCACGGTTGATGCCCGCTCGATCATGGGCTTGCTGATGCTGGGGGCCGGTATCGGCTCCTCGATCGCGGTCAAGGCCGAGGGCAGCGATGCCGCAGCGGCGGTTACGGCCCTGTCGGACCTCGTCGCCCGCCGCTTCGACGAAGAGGCCTAGGCGTTCAGCCACGCCCGGATGGCGGCCTCGTCGGCATCGACCATCCAGTGACCGGCGCTGAGGGTCTGGTGATCCACCTGATGGCCGTGCGCTTGCAACGCCGCCTTGAGTGTCTCTGCGCTTTGGAGCGGGGCCAGATTGTCATCGGCACCCGAGAGCAGCAGCAGACGGCCTTCGCCCGTATCCGTTGAGACCTCGCCCGTCACGGCGTTTGCAGGCCGCAGCATGACCGCCTGTTTGACGCTGTCCGGATAAAGACGCGCCATCGCCCCGATCATGTCGGCCCCGTTGGAATAGCCCAGCAGCATCAGCGTGTCGGCCTCCAGCGCATAGCCACGGATAGCCCCCGCCAGAAAGGCATTGAAGGCCGCAGCTTCCGCGCGGATGTCCTTCTGGTCGAACACAGCATCGCCCTCACGGCGGAACCAGCGCAGATTGCCTTCTTCGGTGGCGCGGGCGCGCACACCCAGAAGCGCCGCACGCGGATTGATCCGGTGCGCCAAAGGCATCAGCTCGGCCTCGTCGCCACTAGGGCCATGCAGCAGGACAATGGTCGAGCCGTCGGGATCTTCCGGCCAATAGAAGCGATGCACGAACGGCAGGTCACGCTTGGGGCCGCGCATTTCGCCCGGACGCGAAAACTGCGGCAGCTTGATCCTCAGATCGTCGGCAACAAAGAACATCACCTCGGGCGGGAATTGCAAAGACTGGCCCAGTTGGTCTGCCGGTTCGTTGACGGTCAGACCCGGTAGGTCTGTGGCGCACTCGATCGACAGACCGCTGCTGTCGCGCACATAGAACGAGCTGAAATATTGCAGGTCGCGCACCATGGTCGGGACATGGTCCCTGAGGGTTTCGCGCAAGTTTTTCAGCGTCTCGATATCGGGGGCGCGGAAGGCCACATGGTCGGGCACGCCTGCGCCCTTTACCGACGGCACAAAGCCGGTGACGCTATGCACATCCACCACATCGGTGTCCGACTTCAGGCGGGTGACGCTGTCTTCGGTACGGGAGACACTATAGCCGAAATGGCCAAGGAAGCGGTTGGTCTCCTCGGCGCGGTCGCTGAGGAGGGTCACGCCGCGAATATAGCAAGGTGCCGTGACCGAGCCGGAGCCTAAGGCCGCTTCGCTGGCCACCAGTTTGATAATCAGGCCGTCAGGGTCTTTCAGGCGCAGGACCGGCTCGCCGAATTCCTTGATCGGGCCCTCGGCGGGAATATTGGCCGAGATGGCCCGCATCATCCATTCGCCCAGACTGTCGGTCGGTACGGCAAAGGCGATTTCCGACACCTGACCCAGCCCTGTGCGGCCACGGCCTGTGGCCTCCCACACCATGAAGCTGACGAGGGTGCCGGGGCGTCCGTCGGGTGCGCCATAGAACAGGTGAAGTTGCTCGGCATCCTCGAACCCGCCCGTCTGTTTGACGAGGTTCAGGCCCAGAAACCCCATGTAGAAATCCACATTGGCCTGAACATCGGCGGTGATGCTGGTGACGTGATGGATGCCGGTCGTCATCGGGTATCTTTCGATCAGGAACCCCGTCCGGCCTGTGACCGGACGGGGCTGTAAAGGCTTACGCTTTCAGACGGCCTAGTTGCCGGATTCGCGGTCCAGAACCTTCTGGACAGCCGGATCGGCGGCCAGACGGTCGTGCAGGGCCAGAACGTTCGGATATTGCGTCAGGTTGCCTTCCAGCAGCTTCTTGCCCCAGCGGATCATCGGGAAGGCATAGGCGTCGATCACCGACTTGCCGTCCAAAATCCATTCGCGGCCCTCAAGGTGCTTGTCGAGGGTGGCGAACTGTTTGTGGACCAGAACGTGACCGGCGGCGACGACCTTGGCGCGGGCTTCGTCGCTCTCGTCGGTCGTATAGCGATACGGCATGAAGACCGGCCAGAAGGCGGCGTGCATGTCCGAGGTCAGGAAGGCCGACCAGCGATGGTTCTCGGCCTTTTGACGCAGGCTGTCGCCGCCCGACAGATTGGCCTCGGGGTGTTTTTGCGACAGATAGTCGAGGATGGCCCCCGCCTGGGTCAGCAGCCAGCCATCGTCCTCGCGCAGGGTCGGAACAGCCCCCGCCGGATTGACCGCCAGAAGCTCGGGTGAGCCGTACTGGACTTTGACGGCCTCGAAGGGCGCACCGATCCATTCCAGAACAATATGCGGGGCCATCGAACAGGCACCTACGGCGTAATACAGGGTCGGCAAGGGGGCAGCTCCGTCAAAAATCAGCAAGCGATCAAGTGGACATGGGCACGAACGGCACGGGTACAAGCTTAAGCATTTATCCTAGGTTTCACGGTCAAGCTTTCTGTTCTAGCCTCGGCTCAGGATTGCTCACCAACAGCCATCGGGGTGGCTATGCGGAACGACCCTTTATGCCTGCGCGAACAGGCCCGTATCCGGTTTCTCAGCATTGCCGCGATCATAGCGGCGATAGGCCTGACATGGTTTTCACTATCAGGCCCGTCCGCGGGAGAGGCTTGGGTGTCACAGCCTCCTGAAACGGTCCAGACCCTGCCCTAGCCCCTTAGCCCGCCTTGCGGCGGGCGGCACGGACGGCGCGCGCCATTTTCAGGTCGCGCGACAGGCGTATCCACAACAGGATAAAGCCGGTCACCACAATACTGAGCGTCAGAACTGTCAGACCGACCAGCAGCGGGTGGTTGAAATTGTCGCCATTCTTGAAGTCGAGAATGTGCAGCCGCCAGAAGAAATCATAGAAGCGCCACACCGCCGAACGCCGCGTCACAACCTCGCCGGTCTGGGGGGACAGATAGAAGGTTGTGCGCTCGGCATCCTTGAAATTCACGCGCCAGATCGGCCCGTCGCGGCCGGTTTCCTTGGGGGCCTGATCCAGCAGGATCGGCGGTTGCGCCGCCGCTGTGCCCCGATAGGCAGCCATGGCCAGCGCCGAAACTTCGTTGGCATCCATCGCCGCAAAAGGCCGACCCGTGGTGGCGTTCAGGGTCACAGCCTCGGCGCCCGACGGGGTCAGAACCCATGCGGGACCGCGTTGTGTGCCTTTAAGCTCGGCACGCGCCGGGGCAATGCCTGTGGTCTGCACCACATCGGCCAGAGGCAGGACCTGTTCTACAGGCAGGGCCACAGGCGAGGCCGGTTTCAAACGATGCTCACTGCGGACCGTCTCGATCGGGATGGCGGTCATCACCACACCACCGGCCACCCAGAACAGAACTTGCACGCCCACAACAAGGCCGATCCATTTATGGATCTGTGTCGAGTATCGCAGGACCTTCATATTTCCCCCTGATGCGCTTTCATGCGCCTCTATCACCCTGAAACCCTATACGCATAGCAGGGGTCTTCCCCTCGGCCCCGCCAAGAAGCGGTTAGGCGGCTGGCCCGTTTGCATTGGTCGGGTCGCATCCCCATCTATCGCCACTGGAGCGGGACAGCGATGACGCATTGACGCCCCCGTATTGACGCCCCCCGTCAAGACGCGTTTGATCCGTATCGGCGCAGCCTTGGAGGCCGACTGTGAATGATCGTTTACGTAACGACCATGGCAATCTGATCCGTCAGGCACTGGACGACAGCGCCGGTGCCCGCTCGGCCCTGGCGGCTTCATGGCGTCGTTCCATCACGCTTCACGGGCTGGACCCGATGCGGCACCGTCAGGTCGAGACCATTACCGACCTGCAACTGCGCGAGGCGCAACAGGCGATGGAGCCTGTGACGCGCGCCGCCGAAGGGGTGCTGGACCGTCTGTTTCAGGCCGTCGGCGGTGTGGGCTGTTGCGTGCTGCTGACCAATACGGACGGCATTCCGGTTGAACGGCGCGGCGCTGTGGCCGATGACCAGACCTTCCACCGCTGGGGCCTGTGGCCGGGGGCGGTATGGTCCGAGGCGGTCGAAGGCACCAATGGCATTGGCACGGCTCTGGCCGAGCATCGCCCCGTCACCATTCACCGCGACCAGCATTTCCATGCGCGCAATACCGGACTGAGCTGCGTCACCTATCCGGTGCATGACCATCTGGGGCGGCTGGTGGGATCGCTGGACGTCTCTTCCTGTCGCGCCGATGCCACCGAAAGCATTCTCGGTCTGATTTCAACGGCTGTGGCCGATGCGGTTCGCGCCATCGAGGCCCAGACCTTCCGTCAGGCCTTCAGCGATGCGCGTATTGTGCTGGCCGGTGATGCCAGCGAACGCAACCACGCCGCACTGTTGGCGGTGGACCGCGACGATCTGGTTATCGGCGCAACGCGGGCCGCGCGGCTGTCGCTGTTGATTACCGACGAGAGGATTGCCGCCCAGCTTCCGGCGGCTGATCTTTTGGCCCCAGCACAAGCGCCCTACGCCGAAACCGAAACCGATCTGCATGAGGCCGAGCGCGGGGCGGTACGGCGGGCGCTGGCCCGTTCCGGTGGCAATGTCTCGGCGGCGGCGCGGGCGCTGGGCATCAGTCGCGCCACCCTTCATCGCAAGCTGCACAAGCTGGGCCTGATCGAGTTGCACTGACCTGTCGCAATCCTGCGACAGGTGTGCGCCGCACCATGAGTGCGCCCTCTGGCAAGTCCCCCACGGTCGTCCCAACGTCTCCTGAACGACGCCGAGCCACCGGCGCACAGGAAACAGCAGGAGGCCATTTCGATGACCAAATCCGAATTTACCCGCAGCGTGACGCCGCAATACAAGGCCCGCTACGACAACTTCATCGGCGGTGAGTGGGTCGCCCCCGTCAATGGCCGCTATTTCGAGAATACCTCGCCGGTAAACGGCCGCGTGCTGTGTGAAGTGGCCCTGTCGGACGCTGCCGATGTGGAACTGGCACTGGACGCCGCCCATGCCGCCAAGGATGCATGGGGCACCACCAGCCCCGCCCAGCGCGCCCTGATGCTGAACCGCATCGCCGACCGCATGGAAGAAAACCTGCAAGCCATTGCCGAGGCCGAGACCTGGGACAACGGCAAGCCGGTGCGCGAAACCCTGGCCGCCGACATTCCGCTGGCGATTGACCATTTCCGCTATTTCGCCGGATGCATCCGCGCGCAGGAAGGCGGCCTGTCGCAGCTGGATAACGACACCGTGGCCTACCACTTCCACGAGCCGCTGGGCGTGGTCGGCCAGATCATTCCGTGGAACTTCCCCATTCTGATGGCGACGTGGAAGATTGCCCCTGCCCTCGCCGCCGGTAACTGCATCGTGCTGAAGCCTGCGGAGCAGACACCGGCCTCGATCCTGTTGCTGGTCGAGATCATTCAGGACCTGCTTCCGGCGGGCGTGCTGAACATCGTATCGGGCACCGGCATCGAGGTGGGCGAGCCGCTGGCCACCAATCCGCGCATCGCCAAGATCGCCTTTACCGGCTCGACCGCGGTCGGCCAGAAGATCATGGAATATGCGACCCAGAACATCATTCCGGTGACGCTGGAACTGGGAGGCAAGTCGCCGAACATCTTCTTCAAGGATGTGATGGATGCCGATGACGCCTTCCTCGACAAGGCGCTGGAAGGCTTTGTCATGTTCGCGCTCAATCAGGGCGAGATCTGCACCTGCCCCAGCCGCGCCCTGATCCACGAAGACATCTATGAAGCCTTTATCGAAAAGGCGATTGCCCGCGTCGAAGCCATCAAGCAGGGCGACCCGCTGAACCCCGAAACCCAGGTCGGTGCACAGGCTTCGGCCCAGCAACTGAAGAAGATCCTGTCCTATCTGCAAATCGGTAAGGACGAGGGTGCCGAGGTTCTGACCGGCGGCGAACAGGCCGTGCTGAAGGACGATCTGGCGGGCGGCTATTACATCAAGCCGACCATCTTCAAGGGCACCAATGACATGCGGGTGTTCCAGGAAGAAATCTTCGGCCCCGTTCTGGCTGTGACCACCTTCAAGACGCTGGAAGAAGCCATCGCCATCGCCAATGACACCGAATACGGTCTGGGCGCAGGCGTGTGGTCGCGTGACATGAACACCGCCTACCGCGCCGGTCGCGGCATTCAGGCCGGTCGCGTCTGGACCAACTGCTATCACCAGTATCCGGCCCATGCCGCCTTTGGCGGTTACAAGAAGTCGGGCATTGGCCGCGAAAACCACCGCATGATGCTGGATCACTACCAGCAAACCAAAAACCTGCTGGTCAGCTACAGCCCCGACAAGCTGGGCTTCTTCTGACCGACCGCTGTCTGTTGGCCGCCTCTTCCCCCCTCGGCGGCTTCAGGGAAGTTTGAGACCAACTGCACTTTCCGAACAGACACTGTCCGACCGATCCCCCCACGGTCGCAGGCTCAGGCGCGGACTTTTAGTCCGCGCCTTTTTCTTTTGTACGCCTAGGCGCTCTTAAGACGCGGGAAGAGCGGTATGGCCAGAACGAATACCCAGACCACCAGCACGAAAGGCAGGGTCATGGCGGGCATGCCGACAGGCTCCAGCAGGGCGGATACTGCGGCATAGGCCAGTGGTGTGACCATGGTGGCCAAACCGGCATAGGCCAGGGACGCTGTGCTAGGGCGCAGGAATACGCTGGCCAAGGCAATAGCGGTCAAGACGCTGTTGAAACCGAACGCGCCCGAATAGATGGCGGCCTCGGCGGCGCCCATGCCCCATGCGACCATGGCCCCGATCAGTGATCCTGCCATGGCCGCGACAAAGCCGAGGCGCGAGCTGACCAGAAGGCCGGCAAGGAACAGGGCCCCCGTCACCGGACTGGCCTGAAAGAAGACCTGTGCCACGCCACTGAACAGGCCGTGGACCAGTGTCGAGCCGGTGACGAAGCCTTCAACCGTTGCGTCGTGAGGCAGGCCTGCAGAGGGCAAAAGCTCGGTGGATTGCAGACGCCCGAAACGCGCCGTCGCCAGAAACACGCACAGGGTCGTAAACACGAACGGCGCCGTCAGCACCGGCAGTTTCCACACCCGCATCATGTTCAGCATCGCCGCCATCAGTACGCTGGAACAGGCGGCGGCCACGATCACACAGGCCCATGTCAGAACGCCCGGATGCAGGAAATAGAGTATCCCGACCGCCACCAGCGCGCCGTTACAGCCGAACAGGCCGTCGCGGATCTGGGCGCGTTCGGCCCCCAGCAGACGGGCGGTCAGCGTGCTGGACAGCGTGCCGACCAGAACCCCGATACCGAATAGGGTCGAGTTGTAGAAAACCCCGATGAGAAACAGCAGGCCTGCATAGCTGTTGTTCTGCAGCATGACCTGTCCCACGCCGCGCAGGACCGTGTCGACCAAACCCAATGCCCGCAAGGCAGGGCCGGAGGCGGAACCCGTATCGTCCCATACCAGTCCGGTTGATGACAGCTTCATGGCTTAACTCCTGACAATCCGGCCTTGAGCCTAGACTGTGCGGGTTAAGGAAAATCCTGCTCCGAAATGCAAACAGCCCCCTCGTCGAGGGGGCTGTTCACATTTATCGGATGGTCCGGTTAGAACTTGCCGATCAGGTTCACGAACCAGCCGTTCTCGTCATAGCTGAGGTCACCCAGATCGTCCGAATAGTCGGTGAAGTTATAACCGACACCCAGTTTCATGTGGTCGCCGAAGTGGCGATAGACACCGACCAGAGCGCCCAGACGGCTGTCATGGGCTTCCTTGATACGCAGGTCGCGCATCTCGACCATAACATCCCAGCGGCGCACGATCTGGTAGTCCGCACGGACAGCCCAGAACATGGCCTCACTGTCGAACCACTGTGCGCTTTCGTCACGCGAGGCGCGCAGTTCGCTGATGCGGTAAGCCACCTTGGCCCCGAGCGCGAGGCGCGGGGTCAGTTGATAGGTGCCGTCCACAGCCGCGATATGGCTGCGTTGCGCATAGTCGAGGTTCTGGCCCAGCGCGTCCACCTGTGCGGGCGACGGCAGGTCGGCCAGATAGGTGTACTTGGCCAGCATGTTGAAGCGGTCATTGTCCACCGGACGATACGCACTGGCCAGAGCCAGCTCGTAGAAGTCCGCATCCATGGCCATTTCCTGATCGGAATTGGACATCGAGATGTTGGCCTTGGCAAACAGACGTAAGGAAGGGGTCGCCTTGTAGGTGATCTGGTTGCGGGTGGTCACCGTGGTGCGTTCGCCCACCGTGGTGCCGTCGTCCTTACGGAACTCCAGACCCGAGGCCCAGCGCAGGCGATCACTGCCATAGTCGGCAGTTGCACCGATGGCCATGCGCTCGATTTCCTGACCCAGCGCATCGGACAAGGTGCCGGTTTCGTAGCGGGCACCGAAGGTCCACGCCTCGATCGGGCTGAAGTCCACACCATAGGCCTGGGTCCAGCCGGTCGGGCCTTCGCCATGGTCATAGCGTTGCTCGGCAAAGACGCTGGTCTTTTCGCTCATCTGCTGGCGGGCACCCCCGGTCAGGCGACCGAGGCGGCCCCCCGACATGGCATCCGGATTTTCACCGGCCAGTGCATAGCCCAGATACAGGCTGCCACGCTCGGACATGGCGAAATCGGCACGCAGATCGGCTCCGAAATCCATATCGCCGTCAGACAGCTCGCCCTTGAACTTCAGGCGGTCATGAACCTGATATTCGGCACCGAGGCCGTAGCGGTCGTTCGACTGGCGGCCACCATCATGGTCGAGGGTCGCCTGAGCCAGAGCCCAGACCGCCCACGGCGCATCATGGATGTCGCGTTCCTGATTGTCGGGATCAGGCGTGTGGCGATAGCCGAGGGTCACAGCCGCATCGGTCCGCGTGCCTTCGCTGGGCGGCGGCACATAGAGCGGGCTGTACGGTGTGCGCTGGCCCTGCTGCTTGTCCGACCGGATACCGATCGAACCGAACCAGCCCTGTGCCACCTCGCGGCGCAGACCGGCCTCGATGGCGTGACGTTCGGTCAGACGACCGTCGGTCACATCACCCTTGGCCTGAAGGCGCAGGGTTTCGCTGAGGGCCAGATCAACCGAGCCGCCATACTGGTCCAGCGTCTCGCTGAAGGTCAGCTCGCCCGGTGCCGAGAAACCGGCCTCGCGCTTTTTGTAGTAACCGGCAAAGCGGCCATCGCGGTCGATACCGACCTCGTCCATCTTGCCGCCGAAGGTCAGGCTGACCGCATTGGCCTGATCGGCTTCGGTACGGATCTGGGTAAAGTCGTAACCGCCGGTGGACGACAGGAACGAGCCATCACCCGGACCGTCGGCCTGAGCGAACTCAAGCTTCACGAAGGTATTGGCGGCGTGCTGGTACAGCACATCGGCACCGAACAGGTCTTGCGAGGCCTGATCTTCGCCCTGGTGATAGGCGCTGCCGCCCACACGAACGCGCTCGTTTAGCCAGTGCTGGGCACGCGCGCCTGTGGTGAAGGCATCTGGACGGGTCAGACCCGGCGAGTATTCGTAGGTCGCAACCACCCAGACCGGATTGCCCGACAGGGTCGATTGCTGGACAAAGCTGTCCGAACCGGCCGTCATCGGCGGCGGGTTGCGCAGCATGACGCGACCCTGAAGATAGTTCACATCATAGTCGCGCGCGGCGATCAGTTCCTGACGCTCCAGCACCAGACCGGAATCCTTGTCGCGCACTTCTAGGAAGACGCGCTCGGAACCCGGTGCAATGTCGCGGTTGCGGAAGAAGTAAACCGAGCCGCCGGTCGAGGCGAAGTCCTCGCGGCTGGCAATCGTGCCCGGATCGGCGGCAAAGACGTTGAGCTCGGTACGGCGCTCGCCGCCCTCGGTCACGCCCTCGCTGCGCCAGTCCAGATTGGCACCGTACAGCGTGCGTTGGTGACGGATCAGTTCGTTGCCGCCCAGATGGCTCTGGAAGACACCCCACATGGCGTCGGTGTTTTCATTTTCGGCACGGATATAGAAACGGCCATAGGTCGGCGCATCTTCAACCGTGACCGAGTCATCGCCATAGACCGGATAGTGCATATCCGGATCAAGGCGACGCAGCATCGAGCGCGGGTCTTTTTCGAGGAAGCCGTCGAACAGGTTCTTGAGGCGCTGTTCGCCGGTATCGGCCGAGGCCGTGACCTGCCAGTCGTTCTTGACCAGACCCTTGAAGTAGAAGGCCAGACGGCCATCCACGAAGTCGTCGCGATGGTCGCCCGTATCGCCCAGCAGTTCGAGCTTGGCCGCATCGAAGCTACGGCTACCGGCGGTGATGTCGGCAATACCGACAAAGAAGCGGTCACTGCGCGGCAGAACCACTTCGCGCATCAGATCAACCGGAGCCTGTTGCGGACGGGCAATCTGCACGGCCACAGACTTGGTGTCGGCAGGGACGATCTGCTGGACCATGAAACGGCCCGCCAGATCGACCGGCACCGGCGCGCCAAAGGCGCTGACCCGCGTGGCCTTGTCCTCGACTTCGCCGCTGATGGTCACAGCCGCACCGCGTACCGCGATGGAATCGGTCGTGCGCATATTCTCGAAGGACGGGCCTTCGAGAATATCCGGCTTGGTCACGGAAATGGCATGGGTGACGCCCAGCGTGCTTGCCGCCGTCTCGTCATAGCGGCCTTCGGCCCCATAGACGCGCAGCAGATAGCGATAGCGTTGCTCGCCCGCCTGCTCGCGGTCGGTGGACCATGTGGCCGTTTCACCGACACGCAGCGGAATGACCGTCATCGGGGCTTCACCCGTATTCTGGTCAGCGCGGAAGATGCGGATTTCCGCGCGTTCTACAAACGCCGCATAGTTGCTGAGCGTGAAGAAACGCACCGGATAGCCCGCACGGATGACCGGCTGGTCGGCGACGATGCTGAGCACAGGACGGACATCAAAGCCCGTGGCCTGTACGCGGACATCGGCACCGGCCAAGGCCAGATCCTGACGGCGCTGGCGGTCGGCGCGCAGGTCGTCGGTGTCCCCCTCCCCGTCCACACTGATGCGGAACGGGGTCGAGGCACCGCGATCGGCGGCTTCGAGGTTATTGCCGACGCCACGGCGTTCCACCGCAGCATCATCGGCTACCGGACCGCACGGACGATCCGTGTCACGGCCGCAATAGACCTGATCCTGGCTGTTCGAAGCGTCTTGCGCTTGAACAGCCGTGGCCAGAGCGATGGCCGAGCCGCCCATAAACAGGGCGGTCAGCAGTTTGTTCGACGCGCGGATCATTGCACGCCTCCGTCGTTGGAAGTTGACGCAATGACGGTCTCTTCCTCGACCACCAGACGGTAACGGTCACCGGCATCGTTCCAGCGGTCGCGGATCATGCGACGCACCTTGGCGATACGGTCGCGGATCACATCCGCATCCTCGCCTTGCGACGCATAGGCCAGACGCAGGACCGACGGACGTTCGGCCAGAGTGACCAGCAGGGTCTCGAACTGTTGTTCGAACTCTGCACGCAGATCGCTGCCTTCGAAGGCTTCGGCGTTCAGGTCCAGACGCACCACGCGGTGCAGGCTGGCGCCGAAGTTCAGGCGGGCGAACTTGCCGCGCGTCAGACGAACCGTTTCCGGGTTGCCCGAGGTGACGCGGTAGCCTGTCGGCAGGGTGCGGTCATCCAGCTTGACGATGAAGTTGGAGCCACGGTCCTCGTTCGGGATCATCGGGCAGGTGATGTGGTAGCGGCCCTCGGCATCGGTCGTGATCAGCAGACCACGCGCCGTTGCCAGACGCACGCCACCCAGACCCGGTTCGCCGTCATCCTGTACGCCGTTGCCGTTCCGGTCGTCGAACACCTTGCCGAGGATGTCCGTGCAGTCGAAATCGGGGTCCGGAATAATACGAACGGTCGCCTCGGCGATGTTCGAGATGATCTGGTCCACAGTCGGGTTGAGCGCGAACGCCGTATTGGTGTGCTCGCCCTCGCCTACGCCCGCACCGACCACAAGGATCAGCTGGAAGCGCTTGGTTTCACCTGCCGCGAAGGTCAGGTCGGGCCAGCTCAGCAGACGACCGTTCTGGATCGGCTCGATCGCGACACCGTCCAGCAGAGCACTGCCTTCACGGTAGCGGAAGCCGGCCGGAACACGGTCGGTCACCGTCACGCCCGGTACGGTGCCAGCCAGCGTGTTGCGGGCGGTGACAACGTACGGGACCAGACCGCCGCGAACCACATTGACCATCGGGGTCGTCTTGGTGACTTCGATGGCACCCTCGAGGATCGGATCCAGCGGGATGTTGTTGTTCACGACATTGGCCGACAGGCCCGGCGTCAGGTTGAGCGTCAGAACGTAACCGGTCGTCAGCGTCCCTGTGGTGCAGGTTTCCGGCGTACCGATCGGCGGGGCACCGTTGATGGTCGAGACCAGCATCGGGTCCGGCGTCGCGTTCACCGTCAGCGGACCGACGCAAGGCGGCAGCATGCTGGACGGCTGGATCGGGTTGTAGGTGCCGTTCGGCGGGGTCACCGACAGGGTGTAAACACCCGCCGGAGCCGAGCTGACCAGCTGGAAGTAGTACAGACCCTTGGCATCGACGACCTGACGCAGACCGCTTTCACCGCCCACCAGATGCTTGGCCGGATCGAAGCCAGCCGGACCGTTGATCTCGACAATGGCACCCTGCACCGGCGTACGGCGCACGGAGTCATAGACGACACCCCACGGATCAAGCGGCAGGGACTGCTGCGGAACAGTGGCACCCGGTTGCAGGGTGATGTCGGCCAGCTCGCCATCACGGATGGTCGCACCACCCGGATTGGACGGCGAAACCGTACCATTGGTGTAGGCGGTTCCGTTCTCGTTCGGACGCGCACCGCCATAGACCGCATTGTTCTGCGGGTGACGGAAGCGGACCGAATAGCCCGAGCCCGGAGCCACGCCGGTAAAGGCATAGCCACCGTCCGAACCGGTCAGGGCCGTGCCCATCAGGACATCGCCCAGGAACAGTTCGACCGTCCAGTCGGCCAGCACCTCTTCGCCGCCGTCCAGAGCACGGTTGTGGTTGGTATCCATCCACACCGTACCCGACACGGCCGCTTCGGCACCGCGCTCACCGAACAGGTAGCCGGTCGCATCCGTGGCCGGAGCCAGAACGATCTGGTTGATCGTGTCGGCACCGTCCGAGGTACCGCCCGACGTACCCGCCGTGTCGATACCGTCGTCATAGCCGTCCGGCTGGGTTTCGGTCACCGAATAGGTGCCGCCCTGCAGGTCGGTGAAGACATAGCTGCCGTCGGCCTGTGTGACCGTCGTGCGGGTGACCGTTTCGCCACGCGCATCCGTTCCCGTCAGCGTCACAGTGACACCGCCGATGACCGGCTCGTTGGCATCGCGGACACCATTATTGTTGGTGTCGTTATAGACGAGGCCCGACAGCGAACCTGTACGCTCGCCGAAGTTCACAACCGGCGGTGTCTCATCGGAAACGATGGTCACCGGAACGCGGTTGGTCGGGTTTTCGCGGCCATTGCCATAGCCGTCCGGCTGGATTTCCACGACGACGTAATCACCGCCACGGATATTGCCGAAGCTATAGCTGCCGTCCGGATTGGTGGTGGTCGTCGCGACCAGTTCACCATTCGGCTTGCGCAGTTCGACAACCACGCCCTCCAGAGGACGATCGTTCGGCGTGAACGAACCGTCGCCGTCCACATCGACATAGACAGTGCCGGTCAGGCTCTGGCCACGCTCGCCAAAGGCATAGTCGGTTGCATCCGTGCCCACCGGAAGGGTGATGTCATAGATGCGGTCGCCATCGGCCTCGACCGTGCCGCCGACGCTACCGGCGCTGTCTGCACCGTCAGAGAAGCCATCCGGCTGGGTCTCGACCAGTTGATAGGTGCCGGACAGAAGGTCGTCGATGACCCACTCGCCCTGCGCATTGGTGGTGGCCGTGCGGGTTACCGGATTACCGGCATCGTCGGTACCCGTCAGGGTCACAACGGTGCCAGCGATCGGTGCCTCGCCCGGTTGGCGAATGCCGTCATTATTGGCATCGACAAAGACATGGCCCGACATGGTGCTGACGGTTTCGCCAAAGTCGATCGACTGCTCGACGCCCGGGGTCAGGTTGACCTGAACCTCGTTCGGGGTCGACGAACCATAGCCGTCCGGCTGGGTTTGGCGGATCGTGTAGTCACCCGAAGGCAAGTCGGTGAAGCTGTAATTACCGTCCGCATCCGTTGTGGTGGTGCCGACCAGTACGCCGTTTTCGTACAGTTCAATCACGACGCCACCGATCGGGGTGTCCTCGGGATCGCGCACACCGTCACGGTCGATGTCTTTATAGACACTGCCCTTGATGACGACGGCCTGCTCGCCGAACACATAGTCGGTGCCCTTTTCGCCCGCACCCAGCGTGATGTTGCTGATGGTGTTGGCGGCAGGCGTGCCGTTGAAGACCGAATTATCGGTTGTACCGCCAGCCGTACCCGCGCCTTCCTTGCCGTCGGCATATTGGCCGGGGTGGGTTTCGATCAGGCTGTAATCGCCTTCCGGCATATCGTTGAAGATATAGTTGCCATTGGCATCCGTACGGATCGTGCACGACAGAGCCGGATCAAGGGCTGCGCGCCAGGCACAGATATCCTGACCGTCCTTGGTCGTACCCGTCAGGGTGATTTCGACACCTTCGATGCCGGCCTCGCCCGCATCGCGGACACCGTCATTATCGGCATCGATAAAGACCGAACCCGCCAGCGAACCGGCCACTTCACCGAAGCTGTAGTTCGTACCGAGGGTCCCCATCGCCAGCACAATATTGCTGATGACGTCATTGCCCACAGTGCCGCCCAGATTGCCCGCAGCTTCCAGACCGTCGGTATAGCTCGACAGCGGTGCCGTGTGCTGGGCCTGCTCGGTCAGGGTGTAGCCCGTGGCGTCCGAACCCGGAACGCCCAGATACATAAAGCCACCCGTCGCGTCGGTCTGAACCTCACAGACGATCATGGTGCAGACGTCCTGACCACTGGCCGTCGTACCCGACAGGGTCATGGTTACGCCCGGAATACCGGCTTCGCCTGCATCGCGGACACCCGAGGCATTGCGGTCGATATAGACAAAGCCGCTGAGGCCTTCACCGATCGCACCGAAGTCATACTTGGTGCCATCCGAGCCAGCCAGAATTTCAATTCCGGTCACCTGCAGGGCCGCAGCCCCCGCCGAAGGCGTGTTCGTGCCGGTCAGGCCGTTCGAGGTACCACCCAGCGAACCCAGATAGGCACCCGTATGGGTCAGACCCGAAGACGGCGTGATTTCCAGAGCATAGTCGCCCGGACGCAGCACCTGACACAGCGGCAGGGCATGGCCCGCCACCGGGAACTGGTACAGACCCGAAGCGGTCGTGGTGATCGAACAATCAATCACCTGACCCATATCGTCCGTGCCGGTAAGGCGGACAATAGCGCCCGACAGACCCGAGGTTTCAGACGCATCACGGGTCGCATCCGAGTTCGGGTCAAGGAAGACCATACCGCCGAGGGTCGAGGTCAGCAGTTCACCGAAATTACGACCGGTCAGATTGTCGGCAGGTGCAACCGTACCGATGACAATGCCCTCGGGGGCCGTGCGACCGCGCGAACCCGCAACCACATTGGTACCACCGTTGGTGTCCAGACCATCCGAAGCACCGTCCGGCTGAACCAGCTGGGTCACGGTGTACGGATTGCCATTCGACGGCGGGACATTGGTGAACTGATACTGGCCGTTCGCATCAACATTTGTCGTCAGGTTGACGGCGTTACCGGCATAGTCGGTACCCGTCAGCTCCAGATGAGGTGCTGTCTTGAATGCGGTAGGCGCAAAGCCAGTCTCGCCCGCATCGTGCACACCGTCATTGTTCATGTCGGCATAGATGACACCCGAAACCTTTGCGGCTTCGATTTCCTGGAAGAGGTAGTCCGTTGCTGCGGTTTTCGCAGGCAGGTTGATGGCGGAAATCGTGTTGTAGTCAGCCGCGCTGCTATAGACCGCGTTATCGACAACGCCACCGGCAGTACCTGCCGTCTCGTTGCGGTCGAAATAGCGTGACGGCTGGGTTTCTACGATCGTGTAGGAGCCGGCCGGCAGACGTTCAAATTTGAACGTGCCATTGGCAGCCGTAGTGGTCGTACGCTCTGCAATCGCATTATTGAAGCTATCCGTACCCGTCAGCTTGACAGTAACGCCCGAGAGAGCTTCGCCCGCATCAATCGCATCATTGAGGTTGTTGTCAGCGTAAACCGTGCCCGCAATCGACGACTCGGTAACCTGCGTAACTGCGGTACCGGTATTATTGGTCGGCACAGAGTCACGGCTGATTTCCACACCCAAGCTGTCCTGACCCGGCTTGATTTCAGCCGTGTTGGTCAGGTCAGTGTTCAAATCACCGTCGTACGGATCAGGAGCCTTGGCAAAGAAGGTCACGGTGACCAGATCACCATTGCCCGGGAACGTACCGTCAAGAACGCAGATGACCTTGTCCGTGCCCGAACATTCGCGATTGGAAACGCTTGCACCACCAGAACCGACAGCCGTTTCCCCTCCCACACGGGTCCAGCCCGTCGGGAGTTGATCCGAAACGCGGATCTGTGTGGTCGGTGACGGGCCGTTATTGCGAACGACAACCTTGTATTCGACAGGCTGGTTAATCTCGACCGGCGAATCCGTGATGCGGGTCTTGGAAACCACTTCCAGATCGGTCGACGGAATAATCGTCGTGTTCTGGGTCGCCTTGTTGTTGGCCAACTGGCTGTCAGCCTGAACCGTCGTGATGTTGTCCTGCTCCAGCGAGATCACATTGACGCTGTTGGAGAATGTCAGCGTACCGGTCGGCGGCGGGACACCTGCATCAGGCACCACATTGAAAGTCAGACGGAAAATAACCTGATGACGTGCGTCCAGATAGTTCTGGCTGACATCGGTACCATGCAGGCGGCACTGGATATCGCTTCCCGAAGGTACACAGCTTGGTGCCGGCGGCGTGTAGCGTGTGTTACCGCCACTCGCTCCGACCGGATTGATCTCAGGAGCGCCCGCAAGCGTCATCGTATAGCCCGCAGGGGGAGCCGGCGTATCTGTAATGATGATATTCGAAGCCCGCGACGGGCCGAGATTGGTGACGCGGACATCATATACAAGCTGTGAGCCGTAGGGCACGGGATCATAGGCCGCGCTCGGCTCATTCTTGGTAATGGCCAGATCCATTTGCGGACCCGACACATCGTGTGTCTTCGAGACACTATTATTGGTGGTATCGGTTTCCAGCGTCGTGGTGGTGACCGACGCTGTGTTGGTGTGGGTGGCCGGGAACGACGTGCTTCCGCCAAACGGATAGCGCGCACGAACCGGCTGGTGAATCTGGTAGGTGACATTACGGGCGATTGTGCCCATCGCGCACTGGACCAGACCTGACGAATCATCCTTCGTGCAGTTTGCAGTGTTCAGCGTAGAGCTCGGCTCGCCCACCAGTTCGAAGCGTGTCGGATCAATAATATCCGTAACAACCACACCGGCGGCCGGGTTCGGCCCCAGGTTGCGCACACTGATTTCATAGGTCGACAACACACCGACCTGCGCCGGATCCGGCGTAATCGATTTACCGTTGAGCGTGATGTCGGCAATCGGCGCGATCGTGTACTTGGCCTCGGACTCGTTATTGAGAGTGTCGAGCTCGGTCGTGTCCGGCGACGAAACCCTAGCCTTGTTGGTGAACTCGCCACTTTCAAACGGGCGGTCAACGCGAACCACCAGAGTGTGGCTGGTTCCGGCGGCTAGATCGGTCAGGTCCCAGCCTATGAGGCCGGTACCCGCATTATAGCTCATTGTGCCTGCGGTTTTCGAATCCTCTACAACCGCAGTGACCATCGAACCTGCATTCAGATGGTTCGGCAGCAAGTCGGTTACTTTGACGGTACGCGCAATCTGGCCACCAGCGGCGTTAGCGACTGTCAGGCGTATATAGAAAGAGTTGACGTTATCGGCGACAGTGATTGCCGGTGTCTGGGTCCACGTCGCCTTGTCGAGGCTGACCTCTTTCACAATGGACAGGTCGGCAGCGTTCGGCGTCGCACGCGTATCAGCGGTCGCACAGTCGTTCGCAGTATTGCCATCGCCCGGCAAAGCGCCCGAACCGCCGGTCGTTCCAGTGCAGGCCGTGTTCTCCAGATCCATATCCGCGGCATTTCCGGCCTGCGTCTTCAGGACGAGCGGAATATTGCCGTTAACGGGCAGAGTCCCCGGACCTTCCAGTTCACACGTGATCTGCAAGTTCGTCTGAGAACAGGTCCAGGGCGCATCTGCCGAAACAAAGGTTTCATTCGCAGTGACCGTATCAACAATACGCAGCGGTGTGCCCACATCATAATTGAGCACCGACGGACCCTTGTTGGTCAGGGTAATCGTGCTGGTCATGATGCCGTTCGCGGCAACCGGGTTCGGACCCTTGTTCTTTGTCAGGGTCAGGTCGGAACTAGGGGCCGAAATCTGATAGCTGACATTTGTTTTGTTATTTGACGGGGTCGGATCGGTAACGCCCGCAGGCAGGGTGACATCTGCCGTGTTCACAACCACACCGGCGGTCGGCGCGATCGCTTTGACCGAAATCGGGAAGTCCTGATTTTGACCCGTCGAGAGGCTGCCCGCTATACAGGTGACCGTCTGGCCTACGGCCGAACATCCTGTCGGAAGCGGCATTACGATCTGGAATTCAGGCGCGATCACGTCCGTGATCGTCGCACCCGCAACCTCTAGCGGGCCACGGTTGCGGACACCCAGAGTAATAGTGACGTCATCGCCCTCGATGATCGAGGCCGGCATGGATTTTTCGGCTTCGAAGTCTGCACCGGGTTCAATCGTCGTCACAACCGCCGGAGCGGAGTTATTGTCGAGCTTCGGATCACGAACGTCGCTTCCCGAGATTTCCGTGAAGGCATTATTGGTAATCGTACCGCCGGTCGCCAGCACACGCCCCGACACGATCACATCGGGCAGGGCCCCCTGAACATCAGGTCCCGTATAATCACAGGTGACCACTGTATTGGCATGCGTACAATTCCAGTTCGTACCGGCCGCAGAAATAAACTCGAAATTGCTGGCGGCGGGCAGGTTGTCGACCAGACGAATGGCACCGGTTGCGTCGGGGCCATTGTTCACAACCTTCAATGTATAGTTCAGCGTGCCACCGGCAGGGATGCTGCTGGTCGGACGACCGTCATCCTTGGTGACAACCAGATCGGCACCCGCCACGACAGCCGGCGAAACCGACAGCGTATCGTTAGCCGGATCGTTACCCGTATTGGTCGCGGACGAAATCGTCACCGACGTCGTTTCCGAACCGACCTTTATGGCGTTCGCCGTATATTCGAATTCGAAATTGCCGACCGCCAGGCTCGGCAGATTACAGGTCAAGGTTTGACTGCCCACATCATCGGACAGGGTGCAGTAGTTCGGGTACGCGCCGGGTTGGACCGAGAAGTTTAACGGAACAGCAATTGTCACAACCGCATCGGTCACAACACCCGGACCGTTATTGGCACCCGTGATCGTGAACTTCGCCTGACCACCGTTCGCAACAGGATTGGGATCCCACGAATAGTCGGAAACCTGCAGGTCGCCTGCGACAGCAACTCCTGCAACACCGACCATAGCAAGGGGTGCGGCCACGCGCATTGCACGCAACGCAACACGCTTGAACAAACCGAGCAATTTCAACACTTCACAGTCTCCAGTCCGACGAAGGTCAGGCCTGTGAAGTGACGAAAATCAGCGCCAGATTTGAATAAATCTGACGCTTACAGCCGCCCCCACATCGCCCACCGATCCGGTTATGGAGCTTCTAGCGCCTTTTTGTTCCGTATGGCCACGCTGCGATATGTAACAAACTGTATTCAAAACCGAACGCGACTATTTTGCCAATTTTCGTCTTGCCGGCTATGTAGAATTACTTAGTCACCCAAGGTCGAGTGGCGAGTTTAGAACCACACCACATACCCAATACACGTGTGCATGAAATGGGACCTCGGAACACTATCACGCTATCAATTTCAACATACCAATTACGTAATATTGAAACTTAAAACTCAATGTTATTTAAGACCACGCATTAACCGCTGTATATACATTATAATTATAGAGGAAAATCTTTCCGTCCTTTTCTACGCCCTGAAACGTCCGACAGGATGGCTTTGCGGCGATCAAAACGACCCCAAACACGCCTTAAACATCAGCGAAGCGGGCCATTCAGGCTGATCGGTCGCACATCGTCGGGGTGGCTGCGGCACAGCGCGCCTTGGCGCGGGCGCGGGGCGAGGCTAGAACAGGCCAACTTTTTACCGGAAACCTGTCCATGACCCTTGCTGCCAGCCTTGTCGGCTTTCTGTTCTTCCTGATCGGTGCCGCGCTCAAGCTGGTTTTGATTGCCATCATCGCCAATGCCATTCTGAGCTGGCTATTCGCGTTTGATGTCATCAATTACCGCAACCGTTTCGTCTATCAGCTGGCCACGGCACTGGACCGCATCACCTCGCCCATTCTGGCACCGTTGCGCCGTTTCATTCCGCCGCTGGGCGGGATTGATCTAACGCCTGTGGTGGCACTGATCATCATTCAGGGCCTGCAGATCTATGTGGTCCCTGCCCTGCACCTGACGTCGCTGCGCCTCATCGGCGGTTAGGGCCTACTGCGTTGACTGGTGGACACGCCGGCGCAGGATTATGCGTCGGCCACCATTCGGTGCTTGCACGCCCTGCGCGGGGTCCTAAGCTGGTATTCTTATGCCCCTTGCGGGGTGCGAACCTGTAGAGTCGTATGAGCGGGATCAAAACAGTCGCCATTATTGGTGCGGGCCAGATGGGTTCGGGCATTGCCCAGACCGTCGCCGGTGGCGGCTATGACGTGAAACTATACGACACAGCCCATGGCCGTGCTGTTCTGGCCATAGGCGAGATCGCCGCCAGTCTGGCGCGCCGTGTTGAGCGCGGCCTGATTACCGACGTTCAGGCGCAAGATTATCTGGCCCGTATCAAGGTTTGCGACTCCCTGGCCGACACCGTTTCGGGAGCCGACATGGTCATCGAGGCGGTTCTGGAAGAAGAAGCTGCCAAGAAACAGGCCTGGGTCGATATTGTGCCGCATCTGGCCCCGCACGCCCTGCTGGCCAGCAATACCTCGTCGATTTCCATCACTCGTCTGGCGGCGGAAACCGACCGCCCCGAGCGCTTTATCGGTCTTCATTTCATGAAGCCTGCGCCGGTCATGCGTCTGGTCGAGATTGTGCGCGGTATTGCCACCTCGGCGGCCACCTATGACGCCGCTGTCACCTTTGCCGAGAGCCTTGGCAAACAGACCACCGCGTCCGAAGATTTCCCCGCCTTCATCGTCAACCGTATTCTGGTGCCGATGATGAACGAGGCCATCTATACGCTGTACGAAGGTGTCGGCACCGTCACCTCGATTGATACGGCCATGAAGCTGGGTGCCAACCACCCGATGGGACCGCTGGAACTGGCGGACTTCATGGGTCTGGATGTGGCGCTGGCCATTATGAACGTGCTGCACGAAGGCCTTGCCGACAGCAAATACCGCCCCTGCCCGCTGCTGGTAAAGTATGTCGAGGCGGGCTGGCTGGGTCGCAAGAGCGGCCGTGGCTTTTATGATTATTCGGGCGAAACGCCGGTACCGACACGCTGATGACCGACCATTCCGCACCCCAGAATCCGAATACGCCCAGCATTATCGACCGGTTTCCCGGCTCGGAGCGCGTAACACCGCGCAAATCGCTACAGGCCAAGATCATTGCGTCCATCGTTGCGGCCGCATGGCCACCGCTGTTGCTGACCTTCCCGTTCTGGCCACCGCATAATCTGTGGTCGGGGCTGGATACGGACTGGCGGATCATTCTGCTGGCCGTGGGCCTGATTGCCGCGCCGATAGCCATCAACCGTCTGGCCAAGGCCAAGCGCCCGAACAATGCGCCATGGACACGCCGCGCCGTGATCGGTCGCTATGTCATCTATGGCGGTCTTCTGGCCGCCTGTTTGCAGGTTTTGATGACGCTGGCACTGGCCATCGTCGCCGGTTTTGCGGGCGAAAGCTTTGTTCAGGCGCTGGGCGCCATCGAAACTGTGGTGCTGACCTTTGGTGTTATCGGCGTGCCCTTGGCCCTGATGGTCGGGGTCAGCTATGCGCTGTGGGGCGGTATCTGCGTGGCCTATATTGCCTATGGCAAGGCCGCGCCGCCTATACGCCGCCCGTTCTAGGCGGCCACCATTGTCGGGGGACATAATGGGGACTGTGAACCGCATCAGTAATCTGGACGCCGTGCGCGGCGTCGCCGTTCTGGGCATTCTGGTCGTCAATGCCCTCGCCTATAGCTGGCCGATGGATGCCATGCTGGCCATGCAAAAGCTGCCCATGGCTGTCGATGGCGTTTTACAGGGCAATGACCGCATTGGCGCATGGGCCATCGAGGCCCTGTTTGCCGACAAGTTCCGCACCCTGTTTTGTCTGTTGTTCGGAGTGTCCATCTATCTGGTGGGCGGCGAACGCAATGACCGGGAACGCGGTAAAAAGCTGTTGCGCCGCCTTGGCTGGCTGGCCGTATTTGGTCTGATCCACGGGCTGGCTTTCTGGTTTGGCGACATCCTGATGCTGTATGCATGGACCGGCCTGTTTGTGATGCTGATGCGCGGCCTATCCGGCAAAATGCTGCTGATTGTCGGTGGCAGCATCACCGCCGCCCTGATCTTTCTTCAGGCGTCTCTGGGTCTGCTGATGCCGGTCATGCCGCCGGAGATTGCAGCCGCATTCGAGGGGCATGCCGAGGTCACAACCGCCGGTATTCTGGCCGATGTGGTCAAGGTCCAGTCCGGCTATGGCGCGGCCATGCTGGCCAATCTGGTCAGCTGGGCCATTGTACAGGGCATGAGCCTGACCATCATGGCCCCTGCGGTCTTTGCCCTGATGGTGCTGGGCATGGGCCTGTTCAAGGTCGGGTTTTTCCATGGCCAGCTCAGCAACAAAATCTATGCCGCCATCATCGCGGTCGGCCTCTCTGCGCTGGCACTCAAGGGCTGGGCAGCATGGGTCGAGGGGGGTGTTGCGCCCGAACTGTTGCCGTCGCGCGGGATGAATATGGTTGGCTCGTCGCTGGCGGTGCCGATCTCGCTGGCCTATGCGGCCATCATCATCAAGCTGCCTGCCCTGTTTGCATGGGCGCGGCCGGTCGGCCAGATGGCCTTTACCACCTATCTGACCCAGACCCTGATCATGACCACGCTGTTCTACATGCCGTGGGGACCTAAACTGTATGGACAGATGGGTCCGGCGGCCCTGTGGGGTGTGATTGCCTCGGTGTGGGTGGTGCAGATCCTCTTTGCCCATCTGTGGCTCAAAGCCTATCGCTGGGGGCCGTTTGAGTGGGTCTGGCGCTCGCTGACCGAGGGTCGCAAGCTGTCACTTTCGCGCGCCGCGGCCTAAAGCCGGATTGCAGCGATGCGGGGGATGGCTTAATCGCCAACCCATGACCGACATTCAACGCCCCGAAGCCCGCTCGCCCCGTGGATTTCAGGATCGCCGTGGCAGCGACCTGAGCGCCGAACGCCGCATCATTGCGCGCGTGTCCGAAGTGTATGAACGCTGGGGCTTTGAAGGTCTGGAAACGCCAGCCTTTGAATATGTCGATGCGCTGGGCAAGTTCCTGCCCGATACCGACCGCCCCAATGAGGGCGTGCTGGCGCTGGAGGACGATGACGACCAGTGGATCGCGCTGCGCTATGACCACACGGCCCCGCTGGCCCGCTTTGCGGCCCAGAACTGGGAAACCCTGCCCAAGCCTTATCGTCGCTATGCCTATGGTCCGGTCTGGCGCAATGAAAAGCCGGGTCCGGGACGTCTGCGCCAATTCTGGCAGTGCGATGCCGACACGGTCGGTTCGGACCGCCCCGAGGCCGATGCCGAAATCCTCGCCATGGGTGTCGAGGGCTTGCTGGCCACCGGCCTGACCCCCGATCAAGCCGTGATCCGCGTCTCGAACCGCAAGCTGTTTGACGGCCTGTTCGATGCGGGTGGCATTACCGACACCCACCAGCGCCTGACGGCTCTGCGCGCCATCGACAAGTTCGACCGTCTGGGCATCGAGGGCGTGCGCCTGCTGCTTGGGGAGGGCCGTCTGGATGAGTCCGGTGACTATACCAAGGGGGCTAACCTGCCCTCGAACCTGATTGGCGGGGTCGAGACCTTCCTTGCCTCGGTCAGCAATAGCGAAGCTTCGCGTTCGGAAGTTCTGGATACGATTGCCAATATCGGTGCCGGTCTGGGCGAGGCCGGTGATGCGGCTCTGAAAGAGCTGGCGGCCATCGATCGCGCCTTGAACGCCATGGGCGTGGCGCAGGATGCCGTGAAGTTCGATCCGACCATCGTGCGCGGTCTGGAATACTATACCGGCACCGTGTTCGAGGCCGAACTGCTGCTGGAAACCAAGGACGAAAAGGGTCGCCCGATCCGCTTTGGCTCCATTGGTGGCGGCGGTCGTTATGACGACCTCGTGGCCCGTTTTACCGGCCAGACCATTCCGGCCACCGGCTTCTCGTTCGGTGTGTCGCGTCTGGCGGCTGCCCTGCGCTCGGCGGGTCGCAGCGGCCCGCAAACACGTGGTCCGGTCGTGGTCATCGTCTTCTCGGATGACGACATGCAGCACTATCTGGATGCGGTATCGGAGCTGCGTAATGCCGGTGTTGCCGCCGAGCTGTATCTGGGTCGTGCCGGTATGAAGGCACAGTTCAAATATGCCGACCGTCGCGGGGCACCGGCTGCGGTTATTCTGGGTGGCGACGAGATCGCTGCCGGTGAAGTCACTATCAAAGATCTGGACGCCGGTCGCGCCCAGGCTGCGGCAATTTCCAACAATGAAGAATGGAAAGCTGCCCGTCCGGGACAGATGAAGGTGGCCCGCTCGGCGCTGGTTTCGACCATAAAAAGCATTATCGAATAAACTTCGATAATTATCGGGCTTTTTTCCAAATTATCAGCGATAACTCATAAAAGCTTCGATTTCGCTGTTTGCCCCGATTGACCCAAGGGCACCTAATAGGTCAATTGGTCCTACTCGAGGGACGCGGCGCTGATAGCGCAGCAGTCACTTGGAGGCGTTTCGGGGAGGAAACGTCCGCTCCACAGAGAGCGAGAAGGCCCGCTGCGATGTATCCCCCGCAGCGGGCTTTTTCATGCCTGAAGCCTGAAACCGCAGCAAACATGCCGTTCTGGCCTGTATTTGTGCCGTTTTCGTCCGTGTACGTCACATTCACGGCGTACCCGAATAATGAACGCGCAAAAGAAAAGCCGGCCCCAAAGGACCGGCTTTCCGATATCGAAACTCTTTCGAGCCTACCAGAGACGAACGCGGTCTTCCGGTGCCAGATAGTATTTGTCCGTCGGCTTGACGCCGAAGGCCTCGTACCAGTCATCGACATTACGCAGCGGGCCGATGACACGGAACTCGGCAGCCGAGTGGCTGTCGGTTGCGACCTGCTGGATCAGGGCCTGCTCGCGGTACTTCGACTGCCAGACCTGCGCCCAGCCGAAGAAGAAGCGCTGGTCGCCCGTCATGCCGTCGATCACAGGAGCCGGTTGGCCCTTCAGCGACAGACGATAGGCATGCAGACCCACGGCCACGCCGGACGCGTCACCGATGTTCTCGCCCATGGTCAGGGCCGGATTGATGTTGTGACCTTCAACCGGAGCGAACTGGGCGTATTGCTGGCCCAGACGCGTGGTCAGAGCGACGAAGTTGGCGCGGTCCTCGGCCGTCCACCAGTCGCGCAGCACACCATCGCCATCCGACTTGGAGCCTTGGTCGTCGAAACCGTGGCCGATTTCGTGACCGATCACGCCGCCGATACCGCCATAGTTGACCGCTGCATCGCCATTCGGATCGAAGAAGGGCGGTTGCAGGATGGCCGCCGGGAAGACGATCTCGTTATTGATCGAGTTGTAATAGGCGTTGACCGTTTGCGGGGTCATGCCCCACTCGGTCTTGTCCACGTCCTTGTCGAGGCGCGACAGACGGTCTGCATAGCTCCACTGGCGCAGACGCAGGGCGTTACCGACCAGATCGTCACCGCGCATTTGCAGCGCCGAATAGTCACGCCACTTGTCCGGATAGCCGATCTTGACGGTGAATTTTTCGAGTTTTTCCAGAGCCGCAGCCTTGGTCTCGTCGCCCATCCAGGTCAGGTTGCGGATACGCTCGCCCTGCGCCAGACGCAGGTTGGCGACCAGCTCTTCCATCTTGGCCTTGTATTCCGGCGGGAAGTACTGGGCGACATAAAGACGGCCAGCGGCCTCGCCCAGTGCGCCCTCGGCAAACGAGATGGCGCGTTTTTCGCGGGTGCGCTGTTCGGGCTGACCGGACAGGTCGCGGTCACGGAATTCCCAGCGGCGATCGGCAAAACGCTGCGACAGCAGCGGGGCCATTTCGTCCGCCGTCTGGAAGGCCTGCCAGGCTTGCAGAACCTCTAGAGGGGTCTCGGCATAGACAGCCGCGATCTTGGGCATAGCGGTGTTCTGGGCGACGACCAGACGCGAGACATGGCCAAGGCCCGCCGCATTATAGAAGCCCTGCCAGTCAAAGCCCGGAGCCTCTTCGGCCAGACGGGCAATGGTGTAGTCATTATAGGTCTTGTCGCGGTTGCGGCTTTCGGCCTGCGTCCAGTGGGCCTCGGCGATGCGGTCTTCCAGAGCCACGATCTGGGCGGCGGTTTCCGCCGGATTTTCCCAGCCGATCAGGCCCAGCATGTCGGTGACATAGACCTGATACTTGGCCTTGGTGCCCGCGTGGCGTTCTTCCAGATAATAGTCGCGGTTCGGCAGGCCGAGGCCCGACTGGCGCGTCGAAACGACGTGACGGGTCGGGTTCTTGGCATCGGCACCCACGCCGGCACCAAACAGGGACGCGCCGAAATCACCATTATGGGCGCCCATATAGGTCGCCATGGCGGCATGGCTGTCGATCGCACGAATGGCGGCCAGATAGGGCTGGAGCGGTTGGGCATCCAGCGCCTCGATACGCGCCGCGTCCGCATAGGAACGGTAGGCATCGGCGACCTTTTGCTCGTCGGAGCCCGCCACCAGATCGGTACGGGCGGCCAGACCCAGAACCAGTTCGCGCATACGGTTGTCGGACAGTTCGCGCAGCAGCGGGAACGAGCCATAGGAAGAACGGTCAGACGGGATCACCAGATGATCCAGCGCCGTACCATTGGCATAGCGGAAGAAGTTGTCGCCCGGCTGTACCGAGGTATCACGACCCGAAAGATCAAAGCCCCACGTGCCGTAACGCGGCGCATCGGTTCCCTTCCAGCCACCGCTGGCTGCCTGTGCCATCGGCATGTCGATCAGGCTGACCATCTCGCACTGGGCGTCGATGCAGCCGTGGTTGTGATCCGAGCTATGCGCCACAGCGACAGCAGGCATAAGCAGAGCAGCAAGCGCCGCTCCGGCCAATAATTTCTTCATATAAAAGAGTCCCTCTTTAACCCCGGTTGAACGCAGCAAACGGGTCTTTTCCGTCGCAATCAAACCGTTAGATATTGTTCTAACATGCCTTGTTGAGCGCGCCGGTCAATTGCGGCAGCTTCACAATCAAGACATTGGTCGAAAACAAGATTTTTTGAAAAAATCCAAGCAATAGATTTTCGCATATCAGAGTGAAGCAAAACTTTTTTGCGTAAGCATTCCCGATAGGCGAGAATCCGCAACTTTTTTCCCGCGCATGCGTACTTATACTTAGTATAACACAGCAACCTCAATCCAAGCGCATGCATTTCGACGGATTTCAGACCCATTTTGGTCACTGTTCGATGATGAAAGTTCGCTCCAGAATGTCGGGCTATACCCATGTTCGTCGGTCACCGTTCTTGATCGATGTGCCAGATAGCCGGACTGCACTTTGTCGGCCCTCCCCGACCTCCTGCGTTTTAGTGAATAGAGTTCCAGACCAATGACCGACACCGTCGTTGTCGCCGCCGCGACCACCGAAACCGAATCCAAGCCCCGCGTAAACCGTCGCCAGGTTGCCAAGGCTCGCACCCGTATCAAGGTGCTGGAAGCCGCCCGTAACCTGTTTGCAGAGCGTGGCTATGACGCCGCCACCATCCGCGACATCGCCAAGGGTGCCGGTATGTCGACCGGCGCTGTCTTCGCCAACTTCCAGGACAAGGCCGAGCTGTTCGAAGCCGTCTTCTCCGACGAAATGGCCGCCCTGTCGGAAGCCTTCACCGCCGGTGTGGCTATCGAAGCCAGCACCTCGGCACGTCTGGCAGGTGGCCTGGCCGCCGGTTACCACCAGGTTCTGGACCACCTGCCGCTGATGCAGGCCATGGTGGCCCGCTCGTGGTTCCAGCCGGAAGATTCCGACAAGCGCGTTCGTGAATTCCTCGCTCCGGTCATCACGACCATCAGCGAAGTTCTGCAAGCCGGTATCGCCAAGGGCGAACTGCGTCAGGACGCCGATGTGGCCCTGCTGTCGCGCATGGTTTGGGACATCTATCTGTCGAACCTGCGTCGCGCAGCCTTCGACAACTGGGGCATTGAAGAACTGACCCCGCACGCTGCCAAGCAGATGGACGTTGTGGTTGCTGGCCAACTGGCCAAGTAAGACCGGACATCCTCCGATCAAAAAGAAAGCCGGAAGGGACACCCCTTCCGGCTTTTTTGTATTCGGGTGCCGGAAAAATCAGCTCTTCCAGCGCAGCACGGTTTCCTTGATCGGATTGACGAAGGCACGGCCCTCGGCACGGCTTTTCAGCCATTCTTTTTTAAGCTGCTGGTACCATTTGGCCTGTTTGTCGGCATCGTCGATCCACAAAAGCGGCGGGTCGTATTTCAGCCCCTCGTTCTGCAGGTTCACCATGCCGCCATCCTGATGCAGGAAAGCCGCCACCCCTGCCCGCAGGAAGGGCTTGGCCAGCGCGAACACCCAGTGATCGGACCAGAAGACCTGCGTGATGCGGGTCTTGTTCTCATTGACCGGCGTCAGCAGGGTCAGGGCCAGAACCTGTTTGGTGCCGACCTGAATATGCTCCCAGCGATAGCCCGGCAGACGGAAGGTGATCTCGGTCGCCGGCGCCCCGCCCAGCACCTTGTAAAGGCGGCTGTTTGACGACGGCGCGTGGCGCACCATGGCCCAGCCAAAGTCACGCGGGGCAAAGGCCTTGGCCTTTTCGTGCATGGATTTTTCCGAGCGCCACCACCATTGCTTATGCACATAGGGACCATGCGCCGGATCCATCAAACCGACCACCGCATGGTCGATATGGCTGTCGAAATCCATCCATTCGACCAGTTGCGGCTCGCCCTCGGCTCCGGGGAAGAGCGGCGGCTCCTGATCGGGTTGGCTGGGATTGCGGGCGTCGGACGGCATCCAGACGAACACCATGCCCTGACTTTCGCGGACCGCGTAGGAGCGCACCTTGATGCGTTCGACCTCGACATTCTGGCCTTCGCACAGGGACGGCATGGCCGCGCAGGTGCCATCGGTGCGGAAACGCCAGCCGTGATAGGGGCATTCAACCGTCTCGCCCTCGCCTTCGCGATCCACCAGACGTCCCGCCGACAGCGGTGCCGCCCGGTGCGGACAGATATCGCGCAGGGCATAGATGTCGCCTGCCTGTGTGCGCCCGATCAGGACCGGCTCGCCAAGGATTTCGTAGCGTTTCAGGCTGGCTTTGACGACCTGTCGCGACAGGGCGACAAAATACCAGGCATCGGTCACATAGCCCTTGCCAAAACCGCCCGACGGCCCTTTGGGGGCGGCGGTGGCGGCATCGGGAGCCTCTTGGCCTAACGGGGTGTTTTCAGGTTCAACAGCACGGCTATTCATGGGATAATCCTAGCAAGGGACAGACGGCCTGTCCCCACCGCCGGACTGAAAAGCTATGGCGAAACGATAATAACAAGGTGCCCGCCCAGTCGGGACGCCCTTATGGAAAAGTTCGGAGACACCCATGTCGCGCATGATCGCCCTGATGCTGGCCCTTGTTCCCCTATCCGCCGCCTGTTCTGCCGCTGTAACCCCAAGCGGCGCGCCCGGCGTCCAGTCCAGCGCCCAGCATGGCCATCAGCACGCCGCGTTTGAATCGGGCCGCCTGCATGTGCGCGTGGATGGCGAGGAAGGTCTGCCTGATCTGGTACTGATCCCCGGCCTGTCGTCCTCGCCGGAAATCTGGCAACCGACTGTCGATGCCCTCAAGGGGCGCTATCGCATCCATCGCATCCATGTGAGCGGGTTTGCCGGTAGCCCCGCCGGTGACAATGCCCAGAACGGCCAGACCCCGATGCCGGTGGCTGCGCCCGTGGCCGAGGAAATCGCCCGCTATATTCGCGAGCAGAACCTGAACAAGCCCGCCGTTATCGGCCATTCCATGGGCGGCACCATCGGTATGATGCTGTCGGCGCGCCATCCCGATCTGGTCGGCAAGCTGATGGTGGTGGATATGGTACCGTTTGTCGGGGCCATGTTCGGCAACCCCAATGCCAGTGCAGCCAATATGGCCCCTGTGGCCGATCAGATCTGGTCGGCACAGGCCAAGATTCCGCACGCCGCCTATGTGATGGCCGCCACACAGACCATCAACGGTATGATCAACACACAAAGCCGTCGCGAAGAGGCCTTGCAGCACATGCGCAACAGCGATCAGGGCGTCTCGGCGGCGGCTTTCCGCGAGTTGATCGTCACCGATCTGCGCCCCGAACTGGGCCAGATTACCGCCCCGACCACCGTGCTGTACGTCAAGTTCAACGATGCCCGCATGACCGACGAGGTCACCGACGCCATCTATGCCGCCAGCTTTGCCAACAAGCCCGGTGTGACGCTGAAACGGATCGAGGACAGCGCCCACTTCATCATGTTCGACCAGCCGCAAGTGTTTGCGTCCGAAATCGACACGTTTCTGAAGTCCAATTAAGTCGCCATCGTTCTGCCGAGGGTTTATGGCAGTTGCCAAGCTCTCGCCAGCCTCTAGGTTCGGCGAAGCCAGACGATAAGGACACCCCATGGCGCGTAAAGACCGCTCTTCCCCCACCGAACCCAAGCGCCGTCGCTCCTTTATAGGACGGCTGTTCTATTGGGGGGCGGTTATGGCCGTCTGGGGGCTGATCTTTGCGGTCGTCTTCTTTGCGATTTTCGCGCGCGATCTGCCCGATACGTCCAGCCTGTATGAAGTCGATCGCCAGCCGTCGATCACCTATCTGGACCGTTCCGGCTCGTTGATTGCCGTGCGCGGATCGCAGATGGCTCCGCCCGTCGATCTGGACGCCCTGCCCGACTATGTGCCCGCCGCCTTTGTGGCCATCGAGGACCGTCGTTACTGGGTGCACCCCGGCTTTGACCCCATCGGCATGAGCCGCGCCATGGCCTCCAACCTCAAGGCAGGTCGTGTGGTCCAAGGTGGCTCGACCATCACCCAGCAACTGGCCAAGAACCTGTTCCTGACGCCGGACCAGAACCTGAAGCGCAAGGTTCAGGAGCTGATGCTGGCGGTCTGGCTGGAGATGAAATTCACCAAGAAAGAGATTCTGGCCCTCTATCTGAACCGCGTCTATTTCGGCGCCGGTGCCTATGGCATCGAGGCGGCCGCCCAGCGCTATTTCGATAAACCGGCCGAAGAACTGACTGTCGGCGAGGCGGCGCTTCTGGCGGGTCTGTTGAAGGCCCCGTCGCGCTATTCGCCGGTCTCGGAGAGCGAACGCGCCGCTACCCGCGCCACGGTCGTGCTGAACAGCATGGTCGAGACGGGCATTATCACCGATGCCCAGCGCGATGCCGCTGTGGCCGAGCCGGTGCGTGTTTCGCGCACCCTCGCCAGCCAGCACGCCCAGTACTTCATCGACTGGCTGGACAAGCAGGTGCGCGGCATGGTCGGCGAGCAGACCGAAGACCTGATCGTCGAGACGACGCTTGATCTGGCTATCCAGACCGATGCCGAGCGCGCCGTGCGCCGCATTCTGGACCGCGACAAGAACAAGGGCGTGGAACAGGCCGCACTTGTGGCACTGGACGGCGATGGCCGTGTGCGCGCCATGATCGGCGGCGCATCATATCCCGACAGCCAGTTCAACCGCGCCACCGAGGCCCGCCGTCAGGCTGGCTCGGCATGGAAGCCCTTTGTCTATCTGGCCGCCCTGGAAGCCGGATATACGCCTGAAACCCGTGTGGTGGACGAACCTGTCACCATCGGTGGCTGGTCGCCGCGCAACTATTCCGGTCGCTTTGCCGGCGAGATGACGCTGGCTCAGGCCGTGGCGCAATCGACCAATACGGTGGCCGCGGCGGTCGCCGATCAGGTGGGCCGTTCCAACGTCGCCAATGTCGCCAGCCGTCTGGGCATCAGCGGACCGATCAGCCAGTCGCCATCCATGGCACTGGGCGCCGTCGAGGTCTCGCCGCTGGAAATGGCACAGGCCTTTGACGCCTTTGCCAATGGCGGTCGCAAGGTCAAGGCATGGGGCATCAGCCGCATCCGTACCAATCGCGGTCAGGTCATCTTTGAGCACGGCCCCGCCGAGGGCGCACAGGTCATCCATAACCCGTCATTGTACTATCTGAACCAGATGCTGCGCGGTGTGGTCACCGGCGGTACGGGCCGCGCCGCCGCCATCAGCGGCCGCGATATTGCGGGCAAGACCGGCACGACCTCGGACTACAAGGACGCCTGGTTCGTGGGCTATACCGGTGGCTTTACGGCTGCCGTCTGGGTCGGCAAGGACGACAACACCGCCATGAGCCGTGTCTCGGGGGGTGGTGCGCCTGCCGCCATCTGGGCCACCTTCATGCAGTCGGCCCTGCCGCGTCTGGCCGTGCAGAGCATCCCCAATGGTCCGGCCCTGCCGGAAGGCTGGATTCCGCCCGATCCGGTCGGTGATGCCCTCGGTCAGGTCGAAGACCCCTATGCCCAGCAAGATACGGGTGTTCTGGACGAGGACGGCATGCCGACCTTTGCCGGCCCTGCACCGGTTCAGGAAGCCCCCAAGGTGGCACCGCCCAAACCCGAGGTCGAGCGCAAGCCCGATACTCTGTTCTATTAACCGCCTATAGCGTGAAGCTGTGCGCCATGGGCTTTTAGCCACTGGCGCATGGGCTTGTGATCGCCGATCAGACCTGTGACCACGGCCCAGTATTCGGGGCTGTGGTCGGCCCTGACCAGATGGGCCACTTCGTGCGCGGCCAGATAGTCGGCCACTGCGCGCGGGGCCATGACCACCCGCCAGCTATAGCGGATCGAGCGGTTGTGCGGGCTGCATGATCCCCAGCGCGAACGGGTATCGACGATGGATACCCGCACCGGTCCCTGACCCAGTTTTTGCAAATAGTGTTCGGTGCGTTCCAGCAGGAAGGCCCGCGCCTGACGCCGGAACCAGTTTTCGATGCGGCGCGAAAAGGCCTCGCCCTCTCCGCCTGCCCGCAAAACAGGGCCGGTTTCGGTGTCATAGAGACGCGCCGCAGAGACGCCCGCAACCGCTTCCAGCCGCAAGGTCTGGCCCAGATAGCCGACGCTCATACCCGCCATAAAGGGTTTGGCCTCGACGGCGCTGTCCAGCTTTTGCGCGATCCAGTCGGCTTTTTGCAGGGCAAAGGCCACGCCTTGTGACAGCGTAGAGCGTGACGGTGCCACCACCACCGCCTCGCGCTCGCGGGCATCGATGCGGATAGAGATGCGCCGCGCACGCGTATTGACCGAAAGGCGCAGGGTCTGTCCGTCTTTGAGCGACAGGCGGTCCCCGTCCTTATATTTCGGCTGAAACAGCTTCATTGCGGGTGATGAAATCCCGAAGGCGCGGATAGATCTGCTCGCGGAAGCGGCGACCGTTGAACACGCCATAGTGGCCCACTTCGGACTGGACGTGAAGCAGACGGCGCGTATCGGGCAGGTTCGGCGTCAGGACGTGGGCGGCCTGTGTCTGGCCGACGCCCGAAATGTCGTCATTCTCGCCCTCGATCGTGGCCAGCCCGATATCGGTAATGGCCCCCAGATCCACGCAGCGGCCGCGATGGGTCAACAGCCCGCGCGGCAGAAGGTGCTGCTGGAACACATAGTCGATGGTCTGCAGGTAAAATTCTTCGGTCAGGTCCAGCACCGACAGGTATTCGTCGTAGAACTCCTCGTGCTTGTCCACGCCGTCGCCATCGCCGTCGACCAGACTGTCGAAATAGCGGCGATGGGCGTCGATGTGTTTTTCCTCGTTCATCGACATGAAGCTGTAGAGCTGCACAAAGCCCGGATAGACCCTGCGCCCGACACCCGCATAGGGGAAGGGCACGGTGTGGATCATGTTGGACTTGAACCACGTAAAGGGTTTTTCCTCGGCCAGCTGGTTGGTCACGGTCGGCGACAGGCGCGCGTCGATCGGAGAGCCAAGGAAGCTCATCGAAGCCGGACGATTGGGGTGGTTGTCTTCGGCCATCAGGGCGCAGGTGGCCAATACAGGCGGTCCCGGCTGGCACACAGCAATCACATGGCTACGTCCACCCAAGGCGACGAGCATGTCGCGCACATGGTCCATATAGTCGGCAAAGTCGAAGCGACCCTCTAACAGGGGCACTTCACGCGCATTGGTCCAGTCGGTGATGTGGACGTCGTAGTCCGTCAAAAAGCCCTCGACGGTGCCTCTTAGCAAGGTGGCGTAGTGGCCGGACAGAGGGGCAATAATCACCAGTGTCGGCGCATCTGTGGCCCGCCCTGCGGCCTTGAGGTCGTCGCGGTTGCGCACGAACTTGACCAGCTTGCACCATGCCGAGGTCCAGACGACCTCTTGCGTGATGCCAATCTTGTGGCCGCCGATCTCGATCCGGTCGAGGTGCCAGTCCGGCTTGCCATAGCGGCGGGTCAGGCTCTCGACCAGCTCGGCCGTGGCAAAGGCGGTGCGCCCGATGGCTGTATCGGACGCTGTATTCAGCGGCGAGGTCCAGAATTGTCGGGCCATCTGTGCGCCGACGCGCAGGGGCATGGCCGAATGATAGGCAAGCTCGTGAAAAGCGTAGAGCATGGATGACCGACAAACGCGCCCGACGGGTCAGGCAGGGGAACGCGGAAACTTATACCGCACTGCACAATGAACCACGCCGGAAGCCGCAAGGAAAGCAGCGATTGGTCTTAGCCCCGCTTCATCGCCGCAACGATCACATCCTGCGATTTCTTGGGGCCAAGATCGTGGGTCAGGGCGGTGCGGAACTTGCCATCCGGTCCCATCAGATAGGTCGTCAGGCTGTGCTCCATCGTATAGGCCTCGCCCTCGCCGACCTTTTTATAGAAGGCACGATAGGCCTTGGCCGCGGCCTGAACCTGTTCCTCGGTGCCGGTCAGACCGATCACGCCGTCAGGGAAGCCGTCCGATGACAGATAGTCCTTGAGCATTTGCGGGGTGTCGCGGGCCGGATCGACGCTGACAAAGACGATCTGCAAGTCCTTGGCGTCCTCGCCCATGCCTTCCTGCACGGCGTTCAGGACGCCCAGCGTGGTCGGGCAATAGTCGGGGCAATAGGTGAAGCCGAAGAAGACCAGCGTCCATTTGCCGTTCAGCAGGGTCTGGTCCACCGTCTCGCCGTCCTGATTGACGAGGGTGAAGTCACCGCCCACCAGAGGCTGGCCCGTCGATACATTCACATCGGCAGGATTTGCGCTGCGCGTATTGTGCACAAACAAGGTGGCCACGGCCAAGGCGATGGCGACCAACAGACAGGCAATCGCCAAAATGAATATCGAACGACGGGGCATAGTTCTTCTCGCGCAAAAACCGGTGGCCACAACAGACCGCAGTGCGTCCTGACCGAGTTTGGGTCTATAGAAGACGCGTGACCTCTAAAGAAGCCCCCTCCCTGTCGCAGGCCGTCGCCGCCGCTGCCAATGGCGGCGCAGAGAACCTGTTCGGTCTGTCGGACGGTTCCCGACGCGGGCGCGGCCTGCCCATGCGTACCCTGATCGCGCTGCGCTGGTTGTCGATCATCGGTCAGGCGACCGCTGTCCTCAGTGCCTATTTCGTCATGCATTTCCCGCTGCCGCTGTGGGAATGTCTGGCCACCATCGGGGCCAGTGCGGTGATGAACATCATCGCCATGATGCGCGCCCGCAATATGCGGCTTTCCCTGCCGGACGGGCCGCGTACGGGCATTCATCTGGGCTTTGATATTTTACAGCTCAGTGTGCTGCTGGCGCTGACGGGGGGTTTGACCAATCCGTTCTGCCTGTTGCTGGTCGCGCCTGTGTCTGTGGCCGCGGCCAGTCTGAGCATTCGTCAGGCGCTGGTTCTGGGGGCCATGGCCGTGGCCTGTGTGGTCGGACTTTATCACTGGTCGCTGCCCCTGCCGTGGCTGGTGCATGAGCAACTGGAACTGCCGGGGCTTTACCGGCTGGAGCTGGGTCTGGCCCTGATGACGGGGATGCTGTTCATCTCCGGCTATACATGGAAGGTCGCCGCCGACGCCGAGAAGCTGGAACTGGCGCTGGCCACCACGCAGGATGTGCTGCAACGCGAGCAAAGGCTGGCCGCGATCGGCGGTCTGGCGGCTGCGGCTGCCCACGAACTGGGCACGCCACTGGCCACCATCCAGATCGTCGCGCGTGAAATGCTGCGCAGCGCACCGGATGGCAGTCCTGCCGCCGAGGATGCCGCCCTGATCCTGCAACAGGCCGGACGGTGCCGCGATATCCTGAACCAGTTGTCTGCCTCTCCCGATGAAGGTGATGCCCTCTATGCCGATGTGGCGCTCAAGGCGCTGCTGCAAGAGGTAGCCGAGCCGCACGAGGGCTTTGATCTGGAGTTTGATATCTCGGTGCAGAGCGCGGGCAACCAGCCCCTGCCCCGCGTCAAACGTCTACCCGAGATTGTTCACGGCCTGTCGGCTCTGGTCGAAAATGCCGCCGATTTTGCCACCTCGAAGGTCAGCTTGAGCGCCAGTGTCGATGCCGGATGGATCGCCATCGATATTGTCGATGACGGGCCGGGCTTTGCCTCGGATGTCCTGCCCCGCCTCGGTGAGCCCTATGTGACCACCCGCCCGCAAAGCAAGGCCCGTCGCGCCCTTGCTGCCCAGTTGTCCGATAGTTCGCGCCAACCCCAGCCGGTCATTGCCCCCTCGCAAGGCGGTATGGGATTGGGCTTTTTCATCGCCCGCACCCTGCTGGAACGCACAGGGGCCAAGGTGTCTATCGGGGACGCCGCATCGACCGAAAAAGGCCAAAACAAGGGGGCGCATGTTTCCGTCCGCTGGCCCCGTCAGAGGCTGGAAGCCACCACGCCCGACGATAATCCGATGGAACCAGATGTCGCAGTCTAAGGCTAAAACCTTGACCTCGCGCGTGCGAACCCCGACCTGAAGGTTCAGGAGAACCCCTTAATGTCCGAACTCGAAACCCAGATTGCCAGCCTCGCCGACAAGAGCCTGTTATTGCTCGATGACGATCAGGCCCTTCGCACCCGCCTCGGCCGTGCGCTGGAAAGCCGCGGGTTCGAGGTGGTGCTGGCCGGATCGGTCGCCGAGGCGCTGGAACTGCTGCGCCAAAAGCTTCCGGCCTTTGCCGTGCTGGATATGCGTCTGGAGGACGGCAACGGCCTCAAGATTGTCGAGACGATCCGTGACCGCCGCGAGGATGCCCGCATTGTCATGCTGACCGGCTATGGCGCGATTGCCACGGCAGTTGCCGCCGTAAAGGCCGGTGCCGTGGACTATCTGCAAAAGCCCGCCGACGCCGATGATGTGGTCAAGGCGCTGCTGTCTTCGGGGGAAGCGCCGGAGCCGCCCGAAAACCCGATGAGCGCCGACCGCGTGCGCTGGGAACATATCCAGCGCGTGTTCGAACTGTGCGACCAGAATGTTTCGGAAACAGCGCGTCGTCTGGGCATGCACCGCAGAACCTTGCAGCGCATCCTCGCCAAGCGCGCTCCTCGCTGAGTTTGTTCGAGGCATTGCCTCGAACGCCCTACCGCTATCGCCGCGGGCGATAGCTACTTGAGGGCAGGAACTCCATTTCAAGAATCGCTGCGTATCATTCTGAAAGCGCTCAGCCTGCCGAAAGCAATCAGCATGGCTTTTCGGCGGGCGGCGGCCAGAGGAGCGGCTATGGCCTCGCGGATGACGGCACCGCCAAAGCCGTCGGCAACGATCAGACCGACATCTTCAGGCGGGATGTCGGCGGGAAACTCGGGTGCAACGGCGAAATAGAAAGCGTCGCAAAAGGGCGCGTATTCCTGCCATTTGCGATCCACGCGATAGTCGTCGAGGCCGGATTTAACCTCGACAATAATGATGTCGCCCTTCTTGCCCAGCGCCAGCACATCGGCCCTGCGGCCATTGGGCAGGCAGACCTCGGTCAGGGGCGCATAGCCCATATCGGCCACCAGACGAGCCACACCCCTTGTGATCGCATGGGTGGTGTCGGGGCGGCTGAAAACCAGTTCGATGTTCAGGTTTTCAGCCATGGCCCTACCCGATCAGCCGTGCGCGATTGGCCTGCCACTCGGTGCGGGTCTGGCCCCAGATATCGACCGGCATGTCATCGAACGGCACCGGCATCGGGCGCGGTCCCCGATTATAGGAGCCAAGTTTTTCGGCGACCTTTTGCGAGGGTATATTGGCTGGATCAATGCAGTGGATGACCTCGGGCCAGTCCAGAACATCGAACGCATAGTCCATACAGGCGATGGAGGCCTCGACGGCATAACCCTTGCCATGGGCGTCGGGGTGCAGGCTCCAGCCCACCTCGCGGCCCGGCCAGTCATACGGGTGTAGCGGACCGATCCGGCCCAACCACAGGCCGGACGATTTCTCGATCACCGAGAACATGCCCTCGCCGTGCAGGGCCCACATACCCGCCACCGAGGCCATGGTGCGCCAGACCTGATGTTTGGACTGCACCCCGCCGATAAAACGGGTGGCCTCTTCATCGGCCAGAAGCTCGCACCAGCGCGGGAAGTCCTCCAGCGTCGGCGGGCGCAGGATCAGGCGGTCGGTTTCGATTGTAGGGCCAAGGATCACCGCATCACTCACAGGTAATACTCCCGCTCCAGCGTATAGACGCTGCCACTATCGGTCAGAATGCTGGAATAGAGGCCAAATGTCTCGAACCGGATCGGCGGGGAATGCAGCATATTGTGGCCGGTCATCCATGCGCCCACCCTGTCAGGGTCCACATGCGGTTTCAGATAGGCCAGCGTCACATGCGGGCGATAGTCGCGCCGTTCGGGCGGCAGGCCTGCGCGCTCTCCCGCCGTCTTGCAGCGGGCGGCCAACTGGGTCAGCGGCTCTGAAGCTTTGACACCGGCCCACAGGGTTTGGCTGCGGTGATTATCGCCAAAGGCCCCAACGCCCGACAGTTCCAGTTCAAACGCCCCGCGTCCTTCGGCCTTGACCAGTTCGGAGGCCAGATCGTCGGCCTGTCGCTCATTGGCCTCGCCATAGAAGGCCAGCGTGATGTGAAGCTGGTCCAGCGGTCGCCATTTCGCCCCCGGCAGACCGGATTGGCGGCGGGCAAGCGTTTCGGCAATGTGTTCGGGCACATGAAGCGCGGTGAATAATCTGAGCATGCGACCGTTGGTAGCGGCTGGAACGCGCGGTTGAAAGTCGGGTTTTTCTTGCATTGAACCCGGTCCGACACGATATTTCACTCAAGGTCGGCATAATCCGACCATTTAGGAGACGAGTTTCGCGATGAGCGACTTCAACAACGGCTATGCGCGCCCGATCCCTCAGTCGGCGGACATGTCCGTCGACGCCGGTCTGCGCGCCTTCATGCTGGGCGTTTACAACAAGCTGGCCCTTGGTCTGGCGGTTGCGGGTGCCCTCGCCTATGTCACCGGCAATGTCGAGCCGGTGCAACAACTGCTGTTTGCCCGCACTGCGGACGGCCGTATCGGCCTGACCCTGCTGGGCATGATCGTACAGTTCTCGCCGCTGGTCATGCTGTTCGGCTCGATGTTCTTCATGAAGAACCCGACCGCGCGTGGTGTGAACATCCTTTACTGGGCTGTGGTCGCCACCATCGGTGCGGGTCTGGGCGTTCTGTTCCTGACCTATACGGGTGGTTCGCTGGCCTCGACCTTCTTTGTCACGGCCGCCGCCTTTGCTGGCCTCAGCCTTGTTGGTTACACGACCAAGAAGGACCTGACGGGTATGGGCACCTTCCTGATCATGGGTGTGATCGGCCTGATCCTTGCCACCCTGGTCAATGCCTTCTTCGTCAAGTCGGGCATGTTCGGTCTGGTGATTTCGGGTCTGGGCGTGCTGATCTTTGCGGGTCTGATTGCCTATGACACCCAGCGCCTGAAGATGACCTATTATGCTCTGGGCGGCGACAAGCAAGCCATGGGCGTGGCCACCGGTTTTGGTGCGCTGAGCCTGTTCATCAACTTCATCAACCTGTTCCAGTTCCTGCTCGCCTTCCTTGGCCAGCGTGAATAGGGCTTTTTAGGTGCGCTATGGCAGCGACGCGGTCGCCGCCGACTTGAGCGTGATGAAGCCTGATTTAGAAAAGCCCCGCTGGATACAGCGGGGCTTTTTTATTCCACCACCGTGAACCGGCGGGCATCGAACACCTTGAGCACCTGCGCCAGTTCGCGGCCGCGTTTGAGGATCACACCGCCCTCGCCCATGACCGCATACTGACCCTGTTTCAGACGCAAGGACGGGCGTTTCTCAACGCGATAGGCGGGCGCATCGCCATGACGGCGAAAGACGGCAAACTCGGCCACATCCTTGAGGCCCCCCATCGCATAATCCCGCCACTCCCCTTGCGCGACCATCCGGCCATAGACCCGCAACAGTTGATCCAGTTCGCGGCGGTCCCAGAAGACAGGGCCGTTCAACGGTGTTTCCGGTGTCTGATCCATGCTCATGAACAGCAGATTACGCCGACATATCGCCTTGAACAGCCCTGACAGGTTTCCCTAGCGTCTTGTCAGTCTGGGCGGCGAGGTCCAAAAGGCAGATCAAGAGATTTGATTTCGAGGAGAAAATCCATGGCTGACGGCTGGGACATGCCTAAGGGCGAGCTGATGAAGGGCAAAAAAGGCCTGATCATGGGCGTTGCCAACTCCAACTCCATTGCTTGGGGTATTGCTTCGCAACTGGCGGCCCAGGGTGCGGAACTGGCCTTTACCTATCTGGGTGAAAGCCTGGAGCGCCGCGTGCGCCCGCTGGCCGAAAGCGTCGGTGCCAAGGCCATCATCCCGTGCGACGTGTCGGACGATGCCTCGATGGACGCCGCCTTTGCCGAGCTGGAAAAGACCTTCGGCACGATCGACTTCGTCGTTCACTCGGTGGCCTTCGCCAACAAGAACGAACTGCAAGGCTCGTTCGTGGACAACACCACCCGTGACAGCTTCCTGCTGGCCATGAACATCTCGGTGTTCAGCTTCGTGGACGTGGCCAAGCGTTCGGCCAAGCTGATGCCGAACGGTGGCTCGATGATCACCCTGACCTATCTGGGTTCGGAACGCGTGATCCCGAACTACAACACCATGGGTGTGGCCAAGGCTGGTCTGGAAGCGGCAACCCGTTACATCGCCCGCGATCTGGGTCCGAAGAACATCCGCGTCAACGCCATCTCGGCCGGTGCCATGCGTACGCTTTCGCTGGCTGGCATTTCCGGCGGTCGTGGCCTGCACTCCAAGTCGGCACAGTTCTCGCTGATCAAGGAAGAGACCTCGATGGAAGGCGTCGCCGGTGCGGCCCTGTGGCTGACCTCGGATCTGGGTCGTTCGACCACGGGTGAAGTGGTTCACGTCGATGCCGGCTTCCACGCTGTGGGCCTGCCGGACGACATGGAAGGTTAAGACCCGACCAAAACCAAGGAGGAAGCAGCCCGGCTGCTTCCTCTTTTTTATGTCCTGTGATCGGGTTTTGTGATGCGCGCCTTCGCTCCTCCGGCTTCTTTTTCTGCGGCTGTGGTGGCCACCATTATCGGGTTTGGCGGCACCGTCGCGCTTGTCGTTCAGGCCGGACAGGCCCTCGGGGCCAGCCCGTCCCAGATCATCTCCATGCTGGCCGCACTGGCCATCGGCATTGGGGCGACAGGGGCGGTCCTCAGCTGGCGGCTGAAAATGCCCGTCGTACTGGCATGGTCCACGCCGGGGGCCGCCCTGCTGGCAGCGACCACGGCGGGCTATGACTGGGCCACGGCGGTCGGGGCCTTTGTGCTGGCCGGTCTGATGATGGTGCTGACGGGGTTGATCCCTGTCCTTGGCCGACTGGCGGGGCGTATTCCGGCGGGCATAGCGGCGGGTATGCTGGCGGGCGTACTGCTGCCCTTCTGTCTGAAACTGTTTCAGGCCCTGCCGCTGGATACGATCCTAATCGCCGCTCTGGTTGCGGTGTTTCTGGCCTTTAGACGGCTGGCTCCGGTCTGGGCTGTGCCTGCGGTTCTGGTTGTCGCCTTTGCGGTACTGGCCGTGCGCGGCCAGATGGCCCTGCCGCTGGATAATGGCCTGTTTACGCGCCTTGATCCGACTATGCCCCGTTTTGACTGGAAGGCCGCCATCGGGCTGGCTGTACCGCTTTATCTGGTGACGCTGGCCTCGCAGAACCTGCCCGGCCTGGTGGTCCTGAAGAACGCAGGCTATGAGCCGCCCGCCAATAAATTGATCTTCTGGGGCGGGATGAGCAGCACCCTGATGGCGCCGTTTGGTGCGCATGGTGTCAATCTGGCCGCCATTACGGCTGCGATCTGTACCGATGCCGATGCCCACCCCGATGCGGCCCAGCGCTGGAAGGTCGGGGTTTTGTACGGGCTGCTCTATCTGGTTGTGGCGGCCTTCATACCGCCGCTGGCGCAACTGTTCATGGATATGCCTGCGCATATTCTGGCCAGTATTACCGGCCTTGCCCTGATTGCCCCGCTGACCGGTGCGCTGACCACCGTCTTTACCCACGAGAAGGGCCGTGAGGCGGCCATCCTGACCTTTGTGGCCACCGCCTCGGGTTTGGCCCTGTTTGGCGTGGGATCAGCCTTCTGGGGGCTGGTAACCGGTTTTGCCGCCCTGCTGGTGCTGCGCCGGAACTAAGGAACCGCCATTTGTGCGCTTTTACAATTTGAGGGTTTCGCCCATAGCCTACGCATGGCAGCTTGGCGTTTAACCGATCACGGTTCAACCAGCGAGGCGATTATGGCTCACAAGTTTGAAGTCTATCAGGACAAGGCGGGCGAGTTCCGCGTCCGTTTCAAATACAATTCCGAAATCATCTTCTCGACCGAAGGCTATTCGGACAAGTCCGGTGCTAAACGCGCGATTGAATCGATCAAGAAATACGTCGGTGACGCCCCGATCGAAGAAGTCTGAGTTTCCGATAGCGGAACAGAAAAAGGGGCGGTGGATCACATCCACCGCCCCTTTTTTATTCAGTCAGCGTCGCGTTCGCTGGTCTCGACAGGGCGGATAATCCGCAGCCAGCCTTCAGCCGGTTTGATCTCGGGCGTCGCCGCCTTGGTGAAGGGCAGGTACCAGGTCGGGCCACCCTCGGCAGGGGTGATTTCCAGCATGTCGTCGGCGCCGAAATTCTGGACGGACTTGACCTTGCCGATCACCTTGTCGTCCGCATCGCGGCCTTCAAGACCGACCAGATCGGTCAGGTAGAACTCGTCCTCGTCCGGCTCGGGCAACTGGTCGCGGTGGATATAGAGCTTGCGACCACGGGCGGCGTCCGCCTCTTCCTTGGTCGCCAGTTCCTTCACCTTGGCCACCAGACCATGTTTGTCAGGGCGTGCCGAGATGATGGTCAGCGCCGGTTGGCCCTTGGCATCCAGTAACGGGGAATAGGCCTTCAGAGCCTGCGCGTCGGCGGTATAGGCGGTGATCTTCACCTCGCCCTTCACACCGAAGGCGCCACCGATCTGGGCCACCAGAATATATTTGTCGTCGCCGCTCACATCGGGCTCCTTGTCTGCTTGGTCCCTGATAGCAGAAAAGCAGCGCCCTTGCGGACGCTGCCTTCCTTCAAGCACAGGATATGTCCTGTGAAAGACTTAGGCTTCGGTTGCTTCTTCAGCAGCGGCTTCAGCCGGAGCTTCTTCAGCAGCCGGAGCAGCGGCAGCAGCAGCTGCAGCGGCTTCAGCGTCGGCCTTGGCAGCCGCTTCAGCTTCTGCACGGTCGGCTTCGCGTTGAGCGCGTTCAGCAACGCGTTCTTGAGCCTTCTTGCCCGGGGTACCCTTGTTCGGGTTGTTGCCCTGGACCCACTTGACCTTTTCGCCCAGCACTTCGTCTTGCGACAGGAAGCGAGCAACGCGGTCGGTCGGCTGAGCGCCCTTGACCAGCCATTCGTTGATGCGTTCGACCTTCAGGGTCACGCGCGGGGTCGCGCTGTCCTTCGGCAGCATCGGGTTATAGGTGCCGACGCGCTCGAGGAACTTGCCGTCGCGCGGGGCGCGGGCATCGGCAACGACGATGTAGTAGTAAGGACGCTTCTTGGAGCCACCACGGGCCAGACGGATCTTCAGCATTTTAAGTCTCTTTCTAGGAAAGCTTGTTCGTTATTTTTTGGGGAAGCCCGGCAGGCCCGGAAGCCCCCCGGGAAGTTGTCCGCCACCCAGAGCCGACATACGGTCCTGAAGGGCTTTCAATTCGTCGCCGCTCGGCTCGGCCATCTTGCCGCCACCCAGCGATTTCAGTCGGGCCATCTCGGGGCCACCGCCGCCCATGCCGGGCAGACCGCCCATCATGGCCGCCATTTTTTGCAGGTTCTTGCCACCGCCCTTGGACAGCGACTTGACCATGTCGGACATCTGGCGGTGCTGTTTCAGCAGACGATTGATGTCCTGCACGTCAACACCGGCACCGGCCGCGATACGCTTCTTGCGGCTCGCATTCAGCAGGTCGGGCTTTTTGCGTTCCTGCTTGGTCATCGAGGAGATGACGGCCAGCTGACGGTCGATCAGCTTGTCCGAGACATTGTTGTCAGCCATCTGGTTCTTCAGCTTGGCGACACCCGGCAGCAGGCCCATAATGCCCTGCAGACCGCCCATCTTCTTCATCTGGTTCAGCTGGCCGGCGAGATCGTCCAGATCAAACTGGCCCTTGGCCAGCTTGCGGGCCATCTTCTCGGCCTTGGCCTGATCCAGATCGCCAGCGGCCTTTTCGACCAGCGCAACAATGTCGCCCTGACCGAGGATACGACCGGCAACACGGCGGGCGTCAAAGACGTCGAGCGCGTCAACCTTTTCACCGGCACCCAGATACTTGATCGGCAGGCCGGTTACGGCGCGCATGGACAGCATGGCGCCGCCACGACCGTCACCGTCGGCACGGGTCAGAACCAGACCCGTCAGCGGCAGGCGCTCGTTAAAGGCAGCCGCCGTGCGTACGGCGTCCTGACCGGTCAGGCTGTCGGCGACCAGAAGGGTTTCGATCGGCTTGGCGATGTCGGCCACTTCGGCGACTTCGTTCATCAGGCCTTCGTCGAGCGTGATGCGACCGGCAGTGTCGAGGATCAGGACATCAAAGCCCTGAAGCTTGGCCGATTGCAGGGCGCGGCGCGTGATCTGGACGGCGCTTTCGCCCGCCACGATCGGCAGGGTCGCAACCTCGATCTGCTGGCCCAGCGTGGCCAGTTGTTCCATAGCGGCCGGACGACGGGTGTCCAGCGACGCCATCATCACCTTTTTGCGGTCGAACTTGGTCAGACGCAGGGCCAGCTTGGCCGAGGTGGTGGTCTTACCCGAGCCTTGCAGACCGGCCATCAGGATGACCGCAGGCGGGGTGGCATTGGTGTTCAGCGGGACCGGCTCTTCGCCGCCCAGCATTTCGACCAGACCGTCATAGACGATCTTGATGACCTGATCGGCAGGTTTCACCGAACGGATGACTTCCTCGCCCGTCGCCTGTTCCTTGGCGCGGCTGATGAAGTCCTTGACGACCGGCAGAGCGACGTCGGCTTCGAGCAGGGCCACGCGAACTTCGCGCAGGGCCTCTTCGACATCTTTAGCCGACAGCGCGCCGCGACCGGTGATCCGGTCAAATACGCCTGTCAGCCGCTCGTTCAGAGCATCAAACATTCAAAACCTCAAATCCGTGGCGGTCATGAAGATCGGCTCCATACGACAACGACCTCTGTGGACGTAACACGTCGACAGAGGGTTCTCGCCTACCTCGTTCTTTATTGAGTGGGGCTACCGGCCGGTCGGCCTACTTGAGCCCCGAGGCCCAAGAACCACCGCAAAACCTGAGACTGAAAACGTGCTCAAGTAGCGCGATAGCGCGGTAGCACAACATACAATAAAGTTGTCGTGTAGGTGGAGACGCGAGGTTCACTTGCGCCGGAAGTGGCGGCTTATGCCCTATCTGCAAGCCAATGTCGAATCCCTGTGGACGAAAAAATCCATACGGGACCGAGAAAAATCCGTGTTTGGATCAGAGCCAGCGCGAGCGTTTGAACAAGACATATAGCCCGCCGCAGATACCGATCATGAGGGCCAGAGCGAACGGATAGCCGAAGCTCCATTCCAGCTCGGGCATGTGCGCGAAATTCATACCGTAGATACCGGCAATGGCGGTGGGTGTGGCGAGGATCGCGGCCCATGCGGCCAGTTTGCGGGTAATGACGCCCTGACGCTGTTGCTCCAGCAGGTTGGAGACTTCGAACACCGAAGAGACAATGTCGCGCAGGCCCGCCGCACGGCTGGAAACCCGTCGCACATGGTCGGCCACATCACGGAAATAGGGCCGCACATCCTTGTCGATGGCCGGAAGCTCCAGCACATGCAGCTTGGTGGCGACATCCTCCATCGGCCCCAGCAGGCGGCTGAAACGCACCAATTGGCGGCGCAGATGGAACAGACGGGTAATGTCGGCGCGTGACAGGAAGCGGTCCAGCGCGACCTGCTCCATCTCCAGCACACTGTCCTCGATGGCGTCGATGATCGGCATATAGGCGTCGACGATGAAATCCAGCACCCCGTGCACGATCAGGTCGGGACCGTGTTTCAACTGGACCGGCGTGGCTTCCAGCTGCGTCCGCAAGGGTGTGTGGCCACGCGCCGAACCGTGGCGGATGGTGATGACGTGGTCGGCACCGACAAACAGGTGCGTCTCGCCATAGAGGATCTGGTCGCCCTTCCCCTCGGCTGTACGGGCCACGATGAACAGCTCGCTGCCATAGACTTCCAGCTTGGGTATCTGGTGCGCCTGTAGCGCATCCTCGACCGCCAGCGGGTGCAGACCAAAGCGCTCGACAAGGGCCGAAAACTCTTCGTCACTCGGTTCGTAAAGGCCGATCCAGAGGAACTCACCCTTGGCCAGTGTCAGGCCTTCGGGCGTCAGCGAGGCTTCGCGGACCCGTTTGCCATCGCGGTACACATAGGCAGCAACAACGCTCAAACGCCCCTCCTCCCGAACACCACGGACTTCGCTCTCGCATCCTGCATACGCCACCGTACTGAAAACAGAAACGGCTGGCGGAGAAATCCGCCAGCCGCTGGACCGGAAGCCGCAAGGCCTCCGTTCGCTTTTCTGTTCCGGCCTTAGTTGGTCGGGAAACCGCGCACCTTCAGCAGGGCGGCCACGTCCGGGTTGCGGCCACGGAAGCGGCGATAGGCTTCGGCGCGGTCCGTGGTGTTGCCTTCGGCCAGGATGATGGCCTTGTAGCGGGCACCGATGTCCGGATTGAACACGTCGCCGGACTCTTCGAAATAGGCCCAGGTGTCGGCGTCCATCACTTCCGACCACAGGTAGGAGTAATAGCCCGCCGAATAGGCGTCCGAAGTGAACAGGTGGTTGAACTGCGGCAGACGGTGACGCATCACGATCTCCTTGGGCATGCCGTAGCGGGCCAAAGAGTCACGCTCGAAAGCGTCGATATCGGTCGGCGGGGTAGTCTGGGTGTGCAGGTCCATATCGACCAGTGCCGACGACAGGTAGGACACCGTCGTATAGCCCTGATTGAAAGTGGCGGCCGCTTCGACCTTGGCCACCAGTTCCTGCGGCATCGGCTGGCCGGTTTCGATGTGCTTGAGGAAGCGGTCGATGATCGGACGGGTCAGCACCCAGTGCTCGTGCACCTGCGACGGGTATTCCACATAGTCACGCGGCGTACCGGCCAGAGCCGGATACTTAACCTGCGACGACAGCGAGTGCAGGGCGTGGCCGAACTCGTGGAACAGGGTCTCGGCATCGTCCAGCGAGATCAGCAGGGCACCGTTCGGTGCCTTGATGAAGTTGTTGTTGTTCGAGGCCAGAACATTCTTCACGCCGTCATAGGTCGAGTAGCCGCGGTAGCTGGTGGCCCATGCGCCCGAACGCTTGCCCGAACGGGCGAAGTCGTCCGAATAGAACAGACCGACGCTGGAACCGTCCGCCTTGTTGCGGACCTCGAACACTTCGACATCCGGATGGAAGACCGGCACCGAACCGTCGGTGATCTTGTGGAAGGTGAAGCCGTACAGGCGCTCGGCCATGTAGAAGGCGCCCTGCTTCACATTGCCCAGTACGAGGTAGTTCTTCAGCTCGTTCTGGTCGAGGTCGTACTTGGCCTTACGGACCTTCTCTGCATAGTACAGATAGTCCCACGGCTCGATGTCGTGACCGGCAATCGCCTTCATGTCGGCGACTTCTTCGGTGACGCGGGCCTTGGCCGGTGCCCAGACGCGGTTCATCAGTTCCATAGCCGCCGCAGGGGTCTTGGCCATGGTGTCCTGCATGCGCCATTCGGCGTGGTTCACAAAGCCCAGCAGCTTGGCGCGTTGCTGACGCAGGGCGACGATCTCGGCGATGGTGGCGTTGGTGTCGTTGGCATCGCCGTTGTCGCCACGGTTCACGAACGCGCGCCAGACGATCTCGCGCATGGCGCGGTTGTCACCGAACGCCAGGAACGGATCGACGCTGGAACGGGTATTGGTAATAGCCCAACCCGACAGATTGTTGCGCTGTGCCGCTGCCGCAGCCGCAGCCTTATCACCCGCCGACAAGCCAGACATCATGGCTTCGCCAGTAACGTGGATGTAGGTCTTTTCGTCCTCGACGACCTTCTGGCCGAAGGTGGTGAAGGCATTGGACAGGGCGGTGTTGATACGGCCCAGCTCGGCCTTGCCTGCGGCGTCCAGAGCGGCACCGTTACGCACGAAGGCATCGCGCGAACGCTCGGCGATGCGGGTCTGCTCGGCGCTGAGGCCAGCCGAGGCTGCGGTATCGGCCACATGCTTGATGCGCGCGAACAGCTTTTCGTTGAAGGTCGTCTCGTCGCTGGCGGCCGACAGCAGCGGCGACATTTCACGCTCCAGCGTACGGAAGTCATCCGAACCGATGTTCGAGGTCATGACGCCGAACAACGCCATGGAGCGGCCCAGCGGCTCGCCGGCCATCTGCATGGCGACCGAGGTATTGGCGAAGGTCGCCGGCTCGGGGTTGTTGGCAATGGCGTTGATCTCGGCACGACGCAGGTCGATGGCTTCGAGGATGGCTTCGCGCAGCTTAGGCGCGGTGACCTTGTCCCACGGCGGAACGCCTTCATACGGACCGGTCCAGACCTGCAGCAGTTCGGCCTTGGGGGCCGTCGTCGGCAGAACAGCGCGTGCAATCGCGGCTTCGTTCGCTGTGGTCACGGTGTTCATCGCCCCACCCAGATCAGCACCCGTTGCGGCGCAACCGCTCAGTGCAAACAGGCTTGCGCCCCCGATAAGAAGATGGCGTCTATGCATCCGGTCACTCCCAACCTGATAAATCCGTCACCAAGGTTGCGTGCAACTTTGGCGTTTCCAGCCTTGGTGTAATGCGAAGTGATGGACGGCGAAACCCTTGAGGTCTAAAGGCCGCATATGGCGATAGGCGTTTTTGACTCCGGCGTGGGCGGTTTGACCGTTCACCGTGAACTTGTTTCGCGCTTTCCAGAGCGTGATTTCATCTATCTGGGCGATCAGGCCCACGCCCCGTATGGCGGGCGCGATGGCGAGGATATCGTCAACCTGACGCGCGCGGGTTGCGAGACGCTGTTCCGTGCCGGTGCCTCGGTTGTGGTGCTGGCCTGTAATACCGCCTCGGCTATTGCCCTGCGCCGTCTGCAACAGACGTGGATTCCGGCCTTTTCCAAGGAAATGGGTCGCCCGCTGAACGTGCTGGGCATTATTGTGCCGACCATCGAGGCGGCCACCGGCCTGCCCTGGTCCTATGAGGCCGAGCGCGACGGGCGTCTGGAAGGCCACAAGAAAGAATCTATCGATATCACCGGCGTGTTCTGCACCGCCGCCACGGCCATGAGCCGCGTCTATGAAATCGAGATCGACAAGCGCCGCGAGGACTTGGCGGTGTTTACCGAGGCCTGTCCGGGTCTGGCGGGCCTGATCGAACTGGGCGCGCCCGAGGACGAGCTGCGTGTCGTGGTGCGCGATCACGTCGATGCCCTGCGTCGCCGCATCGGGCGGCATCCGGACAAGGCGATTCTGGGCTGCACCCATTATGAAATCGTCGCCGACCTGTTTGCCGAGGCCCTGCCCGAGGGTGTGCAGGTGATCAGCCAGCCCAAGGCCGTAGCCGATGCGCTGGAACGCTATTTCGAGCGCCATCCCGAATACGAGCTGGGCCATAGCGGTCGTCGCGACTTCCTGACCACCGGCCAGCCCGGCCCGCAATCGGACCTGATCGCGCAGTTCTGGGGCGCGCCGCTGAGCTTCAGCGCTGCCTAGCCACCAAAGCTGGAAGCACCGGATTTCTGGCGCGCCCAGTAGTCCGCCCCGCTGGACGGCTTGAACATGGTTCGCACCACACCGCGCTTGTCCATGACCGCAAAGGTGTTGGTGCGGGGCTGATAGATCAGCACATCGCCATTGCGGCGCGAGATTTTCTCGGCATCGGCAGGGGGCTGCGCGGTAAAGGCCTTGGCCTTGGCCAAATAGTCCTCGGCACTGTCGGCCTCGAAATCAGCCCCGTTGCGCGCGAACAGGCGCATAGCCTTGGCATCGGCGGTTTCGCGCCGGTTCGAGGTCAGAACGCCCGTGGCCTGAACCGGCGGCCCGCTGTTTTCCAGCGGTGCCGGGGCGGCATCCGGCCTTGTCGCTCCGTCCGTAGCCCTTTCGGCCTCCGTCTGGGCGCGCTCGCGTGTTTGCACCGCCGAGCCGCCATTGTCACAGCCCGCAACCACAACCGCCGCCATGATGGCCAAGGCCAGAACTGTCCGCGTTCCCATCTACACCTCTATAAATAACATGGATATTTAATAGGCGCACATCAGCGTATATGGCAACGCTTGCTGTTGTCACCGGCGTCTCGACGCGGTCATCAATGACGGATAAAACCTGTCCTATGAGCCAGACCTCCCTTATCGGCCCCACCCTGTCCGGTCGCCGGATCCTGTTGATTATCGGCGGCGGTATTGCAGCCTACAAATCGCTGGAACTGATCCGGCTGATTACCAAGTCGGGCGGTGAGGTGATGACCGTGCTGACCCGTGCGGGCGCAGAGTTTGTCACCCCCATGACGCTGGCCGCGCTCAGCGGACATCCTGTGCGGCAAGACCTGTTCATGCCCGAAGATGAAACCGCCATGGGCCATATCGAACTGTCGCGCTGGGCCGATCTGGTGGTGGTGGCACCGGCCACGGCGGGTCTGATTGCCAAGACCGCCCATGGCATGGCCGACGATCTGGCCTCGACCACCCTTCTGGCCACCGACAAAAAGACCCTGTGGGCCCCCGCCATGAATGTGCGCATGTGGGAACACCCTGCCGTTCAGGCCAATGTCGAAACCCTGAAAGCGTTTTCGGGTTTCCAGCGCGGGGCCTTTGTCGGTCCCGACGAGGGTGTGATGGCGTGCGGCGAGTTCGGCCTTGGCCGTATGGCCGAACCCGAAGCGATCTTTGCCGCCATTGCCGCCGAACTGGACCCTGCCGCGCGCCCTCTGACGGGACGCAAGGTGGTGATTACCGCAGGGCCGACCTTCGAGGCCATTGATCCTGTGCGTGGCCTGACCAACCGCTCCAGCGGCAAGCAAGGCTATGCCATTGCCGAGGTGCTGGCCGATCTTGGGGCCGATGTGACGCTGGTGTCCGGTCCGGTGTTTCTGGATGCGCCCAACGGCGTGCGCCGTATCAATGTCGAGGCGGCCGCCGAAATGAAGGCTGCGGTCGAGGCTGAAATGGCCGCGCACAAAATCGATGTCGCCATTATGAGCGCCGCCGTGGCTGACTGGCGCGTCGACAATGTCGCCACCGGCAAGATCAAGAAGGCTCCGGGCGGGGCCCCTGCGCTGCACCTGATCGAAAACCCCGACATTCTGGCCGCCGTGTCCAAATCCGGTCCTGTGCGGCCGAAACTGGTGATCGGTTTTGCCGCCGAGACGGCCGATCTGGAAGCCAATGCGCTGGCCAAGCTGTCGCGCAAGGGCTGTGACTGGATCGTCGGCAATGATGTCAGTCAGGACGTTTTCGGCTCGGACGCCAATGCCGTCACCCTGTTTACCCGCAACGGCAATGAAAGCTGGGAACGCCAGTCCAAGCGCGACATCGCCAGACACCTCGCCCAACATATCGTCGACCATTTCAAGGCTGATCCCCAATGAGCACCCTGCGTATCCTTCCCCTGCCCCACGCCCAAGGTCTGGACCTGCCAGCCTATGAGACGACGGGTTCTGCCGGAATGGACCTGCGGGCGGCCATTGGTGAGGGTGAGGTGCTGACGCTGCAACCGGGGGCGCGGGCACTGGTACCGACGGGTCTGAAGATCGCGCTGGAGCCGGGTTTCGAGGCGCAGGTGCGCCCGCGTTCGGGTCTGGCCCTCAAGCATGGCATCACCACGCTGAACTCGCCCGGCACCATCGACAGCGACTATCGCGGCGAGGTCGGGGTGATCCTGATCAATCACGGCCAAGCAGCGTTTGATATCCGCCGTGGCGAACGCATTGCCCAGATGGTCATTGCCCGCCACGAACAGGCTGCCATTTCAGTGGTCACCACTCTTGACGAAACCGAGCGTGGCGAGGGAGGCTTTGGCTCCACCGGTCGCTAGGCTTGGACTTGCCCGACCGGTAAAGGGAGGTGGGGAATGAATACGCTGGACTGTCTGGTCTATATCAGTCGTGCCAGGCTGAACGCGACAGAGCGTCAGGACCATCTGGCCGATATCGTCAAGGTATCGACTTATCGCAATGCTGACGCCGGTATTACCGGCATACTGACCTTGCAAGACGAGCGTTTCATCCAATTGCTGGAAGGTACGCCTGCGGCTCTGGATCTGCTGATGCTGCACCTGCATTTTGACGAACGCCACGAGGACATCCGTATTGTGGCGCGCGACCAGATCCCCCTCAAGGAAGTGACCGGCTGGTCAATGATCAGCCCGCCGCAAGGCACACCGCCCCACCCGCAAATCAGCCAGATGCTGGCCGCGCCACCACCGGCGATCTATCCGTGGCGTGTTGCGATGAAGGAACTGGTTTCTATGCCCGTCTAAACGCTCGAAGTCGGGGCTGGCGGCGTGATTTCGCGTCGCAGCACCCGCTCGCGCCATGCCGTATAAAGTCCGCTGGCGGCAATCAGGGCGGCACCGCACAGGGTGGCAAAGGTGGGAATATCGCTCATCATCAACCAGCCCAGCACCAGTGCTCCGCCCATTTGCAGATAGTCCAGCGGGGCCAGAACCGATACCGGCGCATGTTGCAGGGACGTGGTCATCAGCAGTTGCGCCACCCCGCCCGCCAGTCCGCCCATGGCCAGAATGGCAAAGACGGTCAGCGTATGGCTGTGGCTGTCGAACAGCGAATAGACACCGCCGCCTACCGCACAGGCGACAAAGAACCAGAACACAATCGAGGTGGCCGATTCCGTCTTGCCCAACTGGCGCAAGGTGACGGTGACGGAGGCCGCCACAAAGGCACCGCCCAGTGCGAACAGGAAGCCCCCCAGTGGCGGCGCACCTGCAAGCCCCGGACGCATGACCACCACCACACCGAGGAAGCCCATGGCGATCGCTGTCCAGCGGTGACGACCAACCTTTTCCTTGAGGAAGACGATCGACAAAAGCGTGGCAAAGATCGGCGCGGTAAATCCGATGGTAATGGCATCGGCCAGTGTCAGGTGGCGCAGGCCCTCGAAGATCAGGAAGATACCCGACACACCCAGCACACAGCGCCACAGATGCACCATCGGGCGTTTGGTCTTGATGGCATCAAGTCCGGTGCCTTTGCTCATAATCCAGAGGATCACCACCGGAAGCCCGAACAGCGAGCGGTAAAACACCATCTCGCCTGCGGACACAGGTTCCAGATCGGCCGCCCATTTCATCGAGGCGGTCATCAAAGAAAAACTGAGAGCGGAGCACGCTCTCAGCATCATGCCGTAACTGGTACCATGACGGATCATGGTCAGGCTTTAGGCCGGATCAGGCCTGACGGAAACCCAGAACATCCTGCATGTCGTAAAGACCGGCGGGACGCGAGCGCACCCATGCCGAGGCCGCAACAGCGCCCTTGGCAAACAGGCTGCGATCAATGGCCGAATGGGACAGGGTCAGAATCTCGTCATCGGACGCGAACATCACCGAATGCTCGCCGATAATGCCACCGCCACGAATGGTGGAAAAACCGATCTTGCCGCTTTCGCGTGGGTCCTGCACACCGTCATAGGGTTTAGTGCGGACATCGTCCAAATCGACGCGGCGGCCCTCCGCGGCGGCCTCGCCCAGCATCAGGGCGGTGCCTGACGGGCTGTCGACCTTGCGGCGGTGATGGGCCTCGGTGATCTCGATATCCCAGTCCTTGGCATCCAGACGCTGGGCAGCATTGCGGACCAGACCGATCAGCATGTTCACGCCCAGCGAGAAGTTGCCGCTTTTGACGATGGCGATCTTCTCGGCGGCCTGTTCGAGTTCGGCTTCCTGTTCGGCGCTGAGACCGGTCGAGCCGATCACCAGAGCCGGACCACCCGCCTCGGCGCAGGCCTTGGCCAGTGCCACCGAGGATTCCGGCGTCGAGAAGTCGATAATGACATCGCACAGATGCAGATCGACGGCGTCGCCACGGTCAAAGCGGGCCGCAACCACAACATCCGAACGGGCATCCAGCACATTAGAGACCGCACGGCCCATGCGACCGCGATAGCCGGAAATACCGGCGTGGAAAATTTCGGTCACGCCGCGTCTTCTTTCGAACCGTCTGTCTCGCCACCCATCACATCGGCCCAGAAGCGTTTGGCCTTGCCAGCAAAGCTGGTGTTGCGGGGGGTTTGTTTCTCGCCCAGTGAATCTGCCAATTCTTGCAGCAGTTCCTTCTGGCGCGCCGTCAGGTCGCTCGGGGTTTCGACAAACAGTTCCACCACCAGATCGCCGCGTGTGCGACCGTTCAGGTGCGGCATACCCTTGCCCTTGATGCGGACCGTCTTGCCGGTCTGCGAGCCCGCAGGCACATCGACCTGTTGCTTGCATGCGCCGTCACAGGACGTGGACACCAGACATGGCGCATCGATCGAGCCGCCCAGAGCCGCAACCGTCATCGGTACAGGCACCGTGACCAGCAGATCCAGATTGTCGCGCTCGAACAGCTCGTGGGTCTTGACCGAAATAAACACATAGAGGTCGCCGCGCGGACCACCACGTTGTCCGGCCTCGCCCTCGCCCGTCAGGCGGATACGCGAGCCATCATCGACACCGGCTGGTACCTTGAGCGACAAACGGCGCGTCTTACGCACCTGACCCTGACCACGGCATTCCGGGCAAGGATCGGAAATCATCTCGCCGGAGCCGCCGCAACGCGGGCAGGTCCGTTCGACCTGGAAGAAGCCGTTGGCCTGACGCACACGACCGGCACCGCCACAGGTGGAGCAGATGGTCGGCTTGCTGCCTGCCTTGGCACCGGAACCGTCGCACGGCTCGCAGCTCATTGTGGTGGGAACGGAGATTTCCAGCTCGGTGCCCTGATAGGCCTGCTCGAGCGTGATCTCCATATCATAGCGCAGGTCCGAGCCACGGCGCGGGCCGTGATTGGCACGTCCACCGCCACGCCCGCCAAAGGCGTCGCCGAACGCATCGCCAAAGACCTGGCTGAAAATGTCATTGATGTCGTGGAAGCCCTGACCGCCGCCCTGGCCGAACGGGTTGCCGCCACCGGCACCACCGTTCACGCCTGCATGGCCATAACGGTCATAGGCGGCGCGCTTGTCGTCATCCGACAGCACCGAATAGGCTTCGGACAGTTCCTTGAACATGGCGACGGACTCCTCGGAGCCGCCGTTACGGTCAGGGTGATGCTGCATCGCCAGCTTGCGGTACGCGCTCTTGAGGCCGCCCGCATCGATCGTGCGCTCTACACCCAGAATCTCGTAATAGTCACGTTGCGCCATGAGGCTTTCGCTCTCTCAACCTTATTCCGTCGCGTCACCGGATTTGAAACCCCGGCAACCCAGATGCTCCGTACTGAGATTGGCAGTCGGAGCGTGTGATGCAAGCCCTATGAAATGGCCCCGCCTGCCGTCAGGCAAACGGGGCCGTTTCAAAAGTCAGAAGTCCGGACTTAGGACTTCTTGTCGGCCTCGTCCGAGTCGACTTCCTCGAACTCGGCATCGACCACACCGTCATCTGCCGGTTGTTCGGCAGCACCGGCATCGCCCTGTTGCGAGGCATACATGGCCTCGCCCAGCTTCATCGAAGCCTGAGCCAGAGCATTGGTCTTCTCGCGGATGGCTTCCGGATCGGTGCCGTCCTTGGCCGACTTCAGTTCGTCAACAGCGGTCTGGATGGCAGACTTGGTGGCTTCGTCCACCTTGTCGCCATGCTCGGCCAGAGCCTTCTCGGTCGAGTGGACCAGAGCGTCCGCCGAGTTGACAGCTTCGACCAGTTCCTTGCGGGCCTTGTCGGCTGCGGCGTTGGCTTCGGCTTCCTTGACCATTTGCTCGATGTCGGCATCCGACAGGCCGCCATTGGCCTGAATGCGGATCGAGTGCTCCTTGTTGGTCGCCTTGTCCTTGGCCGTGACGTGCACGATGCCGTTGGCGTCGATGTCGAAGGCAACCTCGATCTGCGGCATGCCGCGCGGTGCGGGCGGGATACCCATCAGGTCGAACTGGCCGAGGATCTTGTTGTCCTGTGCCATCGGGCGTTCGCCCTGGAACACGCGGATCGTCACAGCCGACTGGTTGTCTTCGGCGGTCGAGAAGACTTGCGCCTTCTTGGTCGGGATCGTGGTGTTGCGTTCGATCAGCGGGGTAAACACGCCACCCAGCGTTTCGATACCCAGCGTCAGCGGGGTTACGTCCAGCAGCAGCACGTCCTTGACGTCGCCTTGCAGAACGCCAGCCTGAACGGCGGCACCCAGAGCCACAACCTCGTCAGGGTTCACACCCTTGTGCGGTTCCTTGCCGAAGTATTTCTTCACCGCTTCCTGCACGGCAGGCATGCGGGTCATACCGCCGACCAGAACGACTTCGTCGATGTCCGAAGCCTTCAGGCCAGCATCGGCCAGAGCCTTTTTGCACGGCTCGATGGTGCGGGCGACCAGGTCTTCGACCAGGGCTTCCAGCTTGGCACGCGACAGCTTGATGTTCAGGTGCAGAGGACCCGATGCGTTCATGGTGATGAACGGCAGGTTGATCTCGTACTGGCTGGTCGAGGACAGTTCCTTCTTGGCCTTTTCAGCCTCTTCCTTCAGGCGCTGCAGGGCCAGCTTGTCGCCACGCAGGTCGACGCCCTGTTCCTTCTTGAACTCGTCGGCGAGGTAATCGACCAGACGCATGTCAAAGTCTTCACCGCCGAGGAAGGTGTCGCCATTGGTCGACTTCACTTCAAAGACGCCGTCACCGATCTCGAGGATCGACACGTCGAAGGTACCACCGCCGAGGTCGTAAACGGCGATCTTCTGACCTTCGTTCTTGTCCAGACCATAGGCCAGAGCGGCAGCGGTCGGCTCGTTGATGATACGCAGGACTTCAAGGCCGGCAACCTTGCCCGCATCCTTGGTGGCCTGACGCTGGGCGTCGTTGAAATAGGCCGGAACCGTGATGACGGCCTGGGTGACGGTTTCACCCAGATAAGCCTCGGCGGCTTCCTTCATCTTGATCAGGGTGTAGGCCGAAATCTGTTGCGGCGAGTAGTCCTTGCCGTGGGCCTTGACCCAGGCGTCGCCGTTCGGGCCCTTCGTGATTTCGAAAGGCACCATCTTTTTGTCTTTGGCGACCACGGGGTCGGCGAAGGTGCGGCCGATCAGGCGTTTGATCGCAAAGAAGGTGTTCGACGGGTTGGTGACGGCCTGACGCTTGGCGGGCTGACCCACCAGAACTTCGCCGCTCTCCTGAATCGCGACCACCGACGGGGTGGTACGAGCGCCTTCAGCGTTTTCGATAACCTTGGGATTGCTGCCGTCCATGACGGCGACGCACGAGTTGGTGGTACCGAGGTCGATGCCGATAATCTTGGCCATGGCCTTGTTTTACACTCCTTGCGGCGGGCGATGCGGCGGCCTTGATAAAGCGCCGCGCGTGACCGCCCCCATTGGGCTAGAGACACCTTTCCGGCAAGACCGGATTGGCGAGTTATTGTGACAGAGCGCTTCCATCGACGGTTCTGAAATAGAAACCGTGGCCGGAACCACCCCTTTCGTGATCGGATATGGGAAAGTCCCTAGCCGCTGCAAGGGCTTGTTGCACACAGATTGCGATTTATATGGCTTGGCCGCTTTTAGGACCCCGCCAAGCCAGCAGCGCAACTTGGCCCAAGGCAGGCTATAAGGCGGGTATGGCTGATTTCTCGCCCCTGCCTGTGCCTGTACCGACCGGACTGGACGGGTTTTTATTGTGGCCGGAATTTCTAAATTTAGATCAACAAAAACAGCTTGTTGAATCTGTCCGTGACGGTATTCGCATTGCCCCGCTTTACCGGCCCGTGACCCCTGCAGGGCGCCCCTTCTCGGTCAGGATGAGTAATTTCGGCCCGCTCGGCTGGGTTTCCGACCGCGAAGGCTATCGTTATCAGCCGCACCATCCGCAAACGGGCCATGCATGGCCACCGATTCCCGATCTTTTGCTGGATATCTGGAAAGCCACGGCCCGCCATCCGCGCTTGCCCGATGCCTGCCTGATTAATTTCTATGATGCCGACGCCAAAATGGGTCTGCATCAGGACAAGGACGAGGCCGATTTTTCCGTGCCGGTCGTTTCTGTCTCGCTCGGCGATACCGCCGTGTTCCGTTATGCGCCGCCCGAGGGCGGGCCAAGCCGCACGGTGAAACTGTCTTCGGGCCATGTGTGCGTATTGGGCAGCAAGGCCCGACTGGCCCGCCACGGCATAGACCGCATTCTGGACGGCAGTTCACAGCTTTTACCCCGTGGCGGCCGGATCAACCTGACCCTGCGGGTCGCGCGCTAATCAGCAGCGCACATTAAGGTTTGCGGCGTCGGCATCTTGGTGTTCTCTCTTTTCATCCCAGGGAGGAGCAGACCATGCCCATCATTACCCAACCCGAAGGGCTTGGCCCCGACCAGCTCAAACCCAGCCGCCGTTCGCTGGGCTTACTGGCCGCTACGGGCGTCGCGTTTGCGGCCTATGCGCCCGCCGCCCTTGGTCAGGAGGCTCAGCCGATCCATACCCCGTCTGACGGTCTGGTGACCACCGAAGTGTCCTATCCGTCCGAAGACGGGTTTGTGCTTCCGGCCTATGTGGCGCGGCCACAAGGCGATGGCCCCTATCCTGTGGTGATTGTGGTGTCGGAGATCTTCGGCATTCACGAATATATCCGCGACACCTGCCGCAGACTGGCCCATGCCGGTTATGTAGCCATTGCACCGGCCTTTTTCGTGCGGGCCGGTGATCCTGCCCCGCTGGCGGACATGCAGGCCGTCATGGCCATTGTCGCACAGGCCCAATACGAACAGGTCATGGGCGATATTCAGGCCAGTCTGGACTGGCTGGCCACGCAACCCTATGCCGACAGTTCAAAGGTCGGCATTACCGGCTTCTGCTGGGGCGGCAAGGTGGTTTGGCAGGCTGTTGCCCGTTTTGCCCCGATCAAGGCCGGTGTGGCCTGGTATGGCCGTCTCAGCCCCGCTGCCAGTGCCACCGGCGAACAAAAGATCGCAGGGCAGCCATGGCCGATTGATCTTGTCGGCGAGCTGAAAGCCCCCGTCATCGGCCTTTATGGCGATCAGGACAGCGGTATTCCCACTGATACGGTCGCGGCTATGAATGCGGCCTTGGGCGAGGCGGGCCAGACCCACAGCCACATCACCCTGTTTGAAGGGGCTCCGCATGGTTTTCATGCCGATTACCGCCCCATGTATCGCAAAGCCGCCGCAGAGGCAGGCCAGCAGATGATGTTCGAGCACTTCAAACGCTGGCTGTAGATCAAAAAAAGCCCGCCATCCCTTTGAGGACGGCGGGCCTTTCTATCTATTCGACAGAAAGCCTCAGGCTTTTTCGTCGAGGTTTTCACCGGTGCGGTTGCTACCGCCCGCATAGCCACCCGAGCCCTTGGCCGCGACCACCACCATGGCAGCGCGAACCGTACGCCCAAACAGGGCATAGCCCGGTTGCAGGGTCATGATGACCGAGCCGCCCGGCACCGTGTCCGACGGCTGTTCCATCATGGCCTGATGGAAATGCGGGTCAAAGGCTTCACCGGCCTCGGGTGCGACGCGCACAAGGTTGTTGTTCTCGAATGCCGACAGCAGCGATTTTTGCACCAGTTCCAGACCGGTCACCAGACCGCTGGTGGCCGCATCGCCATCCTTGGGTGCCGCCTGCAGCGCACGCTCGAGATTGTCTGCCACGCCCAGCAAATCCTTGGCAAAGCGCTGGATCGCATAGGCGCGGGCATCATTGGCCTGGGTTTCGGCGCGGCGCTTGGTGTTTTCAACCTCAGCCGTTGCGCGCATGGCGCGGTCTCGCCACTGGTCGCGCTCTGCAATCAGAGCGTCAACAACTTCCAGACCTTCGTCATCGGCCATCTCGACGGCGTCAGCGGCCTCGTTGATGTCCTGCTCGAGTTGATCCCGGGTCTCTTCGTTATGATCCGTCACGTTTCCTGTCCGTCCAGAATTCGGCCCAGCACCCGGGCGGTATAATCCACCAGCGGAATGACACGGGCATAGTTCAGTCGTGCGGGTCCTATCACGCCAATCGCGCCAAGAACACGCTGTCTGCCCGACATATAGGGTGCCGCAATCACTGCGGAACCCGATAATGAAAATAGTCTTGTTTCTGCACCGATATAGATGCGGACGCCCTGCGCCTCGCCGACATCGTCCAGCAGGCCGATAAGCTGTTCTTTTTGCTCAAGATCATCGAACAGCACACGCACCCGTTCCAGATCCTCGCTGGCGCGGGCGTCCTGAAGCAGATTGCCGCGCCCGCGCACGATCAGGTTGCGGTCCCGTTCCCCCGAGCCGCTCCATGCGGCCAGCCCCTGCTCGACCAGCCGGGCCGCAGCCTCGTCCAGTTCACGGCGCGCCATATCCACCTCGGTGCGCATTTCCTGTCGGGCATCGACCAGAAGTCGGCCCTTGAGGCGATGGTTCAAAAAGTTGGAGGCTTCTTGCAAGGTGGACGGCGTGACACCCGCACTCAGCGGCATCAGGCGGTTTTCCACCGTACCATCATCGGCCACTAATACCGCCAGCGCCTGATCACGCCCCAGAGCGACAAACTCGACATGGCGCACCCCTGCCTCGCGCACCGGAGAGGCCACGATCCCTGCCCCGCCCGCAAGGCCGGACAGCAGCGAGGATGCGGTTTCCAGTGCCTCTTCAACATTGGCCCCGTGGCTGTGGCCCATACCGGCAAGGCGCGCATCGATCTCGCGGCGCTCTTCCTGACCGATATCGCCAACCTCCAGCAGACCATCGACAAACAGGCGCAGGCCCGCATGGGTCGGTGCCCGCCCCGCAGAGGTGTGTGGCGAGGCCAGAAGCCCCGCCAGCGTCAACTGCTGCATGGTGTTGCGGATCGAGGCCGAGGACAGTTGCACCCCCGCCTTCTGGATGGCGTGAGAGCCGACCGGCTCGCCCGTTTCCAGATAGGTTTCGACCACGCGCCGGAAGATGTCGCGGGCGCGGCTATCAAGGGTGGCAAGACCCGCAGAGGGATAAAGCAGGCTCATCGGATGCGGACCAGATTTGAAACAGTTCGGAGAAACGCCATGACGGCATGGACGCGCCCCTTCTTATTCAGGATAAGCAGACATGACCGGCGCGCAAGGCGCTGCCCCCTTAATAACTGCAATCTTCGAGGCTCCCCATGCGTCCTTCCGAGCGTACCCCCGACCAACTTCGTCATGTCACGCTGGAAACCGGCATCACCCGCTATGCCGAAGGGTCGTGCATGGTCAGCTTTGGCCATACCAAGGTACTGGTCACCGCCTCGGTCGATGAAAAAGTCCCCGGCTGGATGCGTAATTCCGGCAAGGGCTGGGTGACGGCTGAATACGGCATGCTGCCGCGCGCCACCCACACCCGTGGCCGTCGTGAAGCCGCTGCCGGCAAGCAATCGGGCCGCACCCAGGAAATCCAGCGTCTGATCGGTCGCTCGCTTCGCGCCGTTGTCGATCTGGAAAAACTGGGCGAGCGCCAGATCGTCATCGACTGCGACGTCATTCAGGCCGATGGCGGCACCCGCACCGCCTCGATCACCGGTGCCTATGTGGCTCTGGCCATCGCCGTAAAGGGTCTGGTGGACAAGGGTGTCATCAGCGAAAATCCGATCGTCGATCAGGTGGCGGCTGTGTCCTGCGGCATCTTCAATGATGTTGCCGTTCTGGACCTCGACTACGATGAAGACTCCACCGCCGAGGCCGACAGCAACTATGTGCTGACCGGCGATGGCAATATCGTGGAAATTCAGGCCACCGGCGAAAAGCGTGGCTTCTCGCGCGGCGAGTTCGACCAGTTGTTCGCCTTGGCCGAAAAGGGCTGCACCGAGCTGTTCGAACTGCAAAAAGCGGCTGTCGCAGCGGCTTGATCTATCGGGATGCGGGGTCCGGTTTTGGGCCCCGCATTCACTTTTTCGGAACCGGCCCCATACGCCGGACCTTCTCTAGGTATACACAGAAGGAGGAAACTGTATGGCTTACCAGATAAGCAAGCTGTGGCTTGCCGCTGCACTGATCGTGCCCTTGGCAGCCTGTAATCCGGCCAGCCCGCCCTCCGATCCTGCGCCACCGCCTGTTATCCCGCCAACGACGCCCGCAGCAGCATCGGTGGCGATGACAACGGCTGTCCAGTCCGTCAATCCGAGCCTGTCACCGGAGGGGCAACCCCTGGAACAGCCCCTCTCCTGTCTGGATGAACGCGGTCCACAGCAGGCCGGTAATCTGGTTCAGCGCTGCCTCGCCGTCAGCCCCGCCACGCGCCCGCCCTGCAACGTCCAGAACCCCTGCGCCATGATCGAGGACGAGATCAAACGCAGTTGCGACATGTACGGCCCGACCGAAACCAAACCCAAAGAATGTGCGGCCTAACCCAGCCGGAACACCCGTTTCTTGTTCGCGATAATGCGCTCAAGCCGTGAGCGACCGCGTCGCGAACATAGCGCCCGACAGAAGGCTCCGCCTTCTGTCACTCAACAAAGAAAAGGCCCCGCTGTTTCCAGCGGGGCCTTCTTCTTTGGAATCAAAGAATATTAGTCGCGACGCGGACGGCGCGGACCGCGGTCACCGCCTTCACGCTTCGGACGGCCACCGGTGTCGTCGGACAGCGGGGCTTCACCGCGCTCGGCGCGCTCGGCATTGATCTTGTCCGTCAGGTCTTCACCCGTGGTCTGATCAACAACCTTCATCGACAGCTTGGTCTTGCCGCGATCGTCGAAGCCAAGGAACTTGACCTTAACTTCCTGACCTTCCGAAACGACGTCAGCCGGATTGGCAACGCGTTCCAGAGCCAGTTGCGAGACGTGGACCAGACCATCCTTGGCACCGAAGAAGTTCACGAATGCGCCGAAATCGACGACCTTCACGACCTTACCCGAATAGATGGTGCCGACTTCCGGCTCTGCTGCGATCGAGTTGATCCAGTCGCGAGCGGCTTCGATCTTCTCTTGTTCGTTGGCAGCGATCTTGATCGTGCCGTCGTCCGAGATGTCGATCTTGGCGCCGGTCTTTTCCACGATTTCGCGGATGACCTTGCCGCCCGAACCGATCACTTCACGGATCTTGTCGACAGCGATCTTGATGGACTCGATCTTCGGAGCGAACTCGCCCAATTCGGCGCGCGGCGCCTCCATGGCCTTGTCCATTTCGTCGAGGATGTGCAGACGGCCAGCCGAAGCCTGAGCGATAGCCTGCTTCATGATCTCTTCGGTGATGCCCGGGACCTTGATGTCCATTTGCAGCGAAGTGATGCCTTCGCGGGTACCAGCGACCTTGAAGTCCATGTCGCCCAGATGATCTTCGTCACCCAGGATGTCCGACAGGATGGCGAACTCGCCCGACGGCTCCAGGATCAGACCCATGGCGATACCCGACACCGGACGGATCAGCGGAACGCCCGCATCCATCAGGGCCAGCGACGAACCGCAGACGGTTGCCATCGAGGACGAGCCGTTCGACTCGGTAATCTCGGACACCAGACGAATGGTGTACGGGAAGTCTTCCTTCGAAGGCAGCATCGGACGGATGGCGCGCCATGCCAGCTTGCCGTGACCGATTTCGCGGCGACCCGGCGAACCCATGCGGCCAGCTTCACCAACCGAGTACGGAGGGAAGTTGTAGTGCAGCAGGAAGTTTTCTTTGTACGTGCCGGTCAGGCTGTCGATGTACTGCTCGTCTTCGCCGGTGCCGAGGGTGGCAACGACCAGAGCCTGGGTTTCACCGCGCGTGAACAGCGACGAACCGTGGGTGCGCGGCAGGACGCCGACTTCCGACACGATGGCGCGGACCTTGTCGAGCGCGCGACCGTCAACGCGGTGTGCGTTTTCGATGATGTCGCGACGCAGGACGTCGGCTTCACATTCCTTGAAGGCGGCCGAGAACTTGGACGAGTCAACGCCGTCCGGGTTCTCTTCGGTCTTCACCAGAGCAGCCGATGCGGTCTTCTTGGCAGCTTCAACGCCCGAACGGCGATCATACTTGCCCGGGTGCGCATAGGCCGCCTTGATGTCTTCGCCGACCAGTTTCTTGATCGAGGCGACAACGTCCGAATGATCTTCAGCCTGGAAGTCGAACGGCTCCTTGGCAGCGTGCTCGGCCAGTTCGATGATGGCGTCGATAACCGGCTGCATGCCCGCGTGAGCGAACATCAGGGCCTCGAGCATCTTGTCTTCCGACAGTTCCTTGGCTTCGGATTCAACCATCATCAGGGCGTCCGAGGTACCGGCCACAACGAGGTCAAGGTCCGAGGTCGGAACTTGGTCGATGGTCGGGTTCAGAACCAGCTCGCCGTCGATCATACCGACGCGGGCGGCACCGATCGGGCCCATGAACGGAACACCCGAAATGGTCAGAGCAGCCGAGGCTGCGACCATGCCGACGATGTCCGGATCATTTTCCAGATCGTGCTGCAGAACGGTGATGACGACCTGCGTCTCGTTCTTGAAGCCCTTGACGAACAGCGGACGGATCGGACGGTCGATCAGGCGCGAAACCAGGGTTTCTTTTTCGGTCGGACGGCCTTCACGCTTGAAGTAGCCACCCGGGATCTTGCCAGCGGCAAAGGTCTTTTCCTGGTAGTTCACGGTCAGCGGGAAGAAGTCCATTCCCGGCTTCGGCGAACGACCGTAAACGACGGTGGCCAGAACTACGGTCTCGCCGTAGGTGGCCAGCACAGCGCCGTCAGCCTGACGGGCGATGCGACCGGTTTCCAGCGTCAGCGGGCGACCCGCCCACTCGATCGTCTTGCGTTTGATGTCGAACATATTTCTTCTTTCGTCTCCCGCGGGCGTATTCCCGTCGGGGGTGTCGGAGCCTCAGGGCGTTCAGTCCTTCGGTCCCCGTTTATCCGGTAGTGCTTTCACCGCCGGATGGTGAAGAGGGCCATGATTTCGGCCCCCGCTTCGGGTGCACTGTATCGTCCCACAGTGCAGGGAAACTCTATACTAGGAGCGGAACGAGGCGCGGACGTGACCGCCCGCGCCTCGTGGAATTTTCATCCGATCCGCAACCGGGGCGCCTTAGCGACGCAGGCCCAGCTTGGTGATCAGCGCCACATAACGGGCGCTGTCCACCTTGTTCAGGTGGTCGAGCAGACGACGACGCTGCGAGACCATCTTCAGAAGGCCGCGACGCGAGTGGTTGTCTTTTTTGTGGGTCTTGAAGTGCTCGGTCAGGTTCGCGATGCGAACCGACAGGATTGCAACTTGCACTTCAGCCGAACCGGTGTCGCCTTGCGAGCGAGCGTTTTCAGCAATGACTTCTGCTTTACGGGTAGCCGTGATCGACATCGTAGTCTCCGTTATTGGAGGTTAAAAACACGGTCAGGTTCTAGCCGACCGGCCTTGAGGCTGCAGAGCGCCACCAGTGTTTCGCCCTCGAAAGCCGAGACCTGCGTCGAACCGGTTTGAAGCCGGTCCTGAAGCTGCTCAACCTGTGCGGGAAGCAGAACGATGGGACGTCCCTGCCTCAAAGAGAAGGCTTCCTGTTCCGTCACGGCCAAATCCGGGATGTCGTCCAGAGCGGTCGCAACAGGCAGTAGGCCTTCCGAGGCGCGGCCCTTATGCGCCAAATCCACGAGAAAATCCAGTGTGACAGCGTTCTCGACAGAAAACGGTCCCACCATCTCGCGTCTCAGAACCGAAACATGCCCCTCGGCCCCGAGGACCGCAGCAAGATCTCGCGCCAGCGAGCGGACATAGACGCCCTTGCCCGTGCGCATGGTGATTTCGATATGATCCGCGTCGGGAACATCTGTGACCGCCGCCTCATGAATGGTCACGCGGCGCGATTGTAGTTCAACTTCAACGCCTTCGCGGGCCAGATCATAGGCGCGTTCGCCATTCACCCGGATCGCGGAAAAGGCTGGTGGAACCTGATCGATCTCGCCGACAAACTGCGGCAAGGCGGCCTTTACCTGCTCGGGCGTCGGGCGCACATCGGAGCGGCCAATGACGGTGCCCTCAAGGTCGATACTGTCTGTCGAAATGCCCCAATGGATGACGAAGCGATAAATCTTCTGCGCCTCCATCATAAAAGGCACAGTCTTGGTGGCCTCGCCCAAGGCAATCGGAAGTATGCCACTGGCCAACGGGTCCAGAGTACCGGCATGACCCGCCTTCTGGGCGTTGAACAGGCGGCGGACCTTGGTCACAGCCTCGGTCGAGCCCATTTCATAGGGCTTGTCCAGACACACCCAACCGTTGACGAGATCGCCCTTCTTGCGGCGGGCCATCAGTCTTCCTGAGCGTCGTCGGTACGCTTCAGGTCGGCCTGAATGCGCGAGTCCATAAACAGACGGTCCATATAGTCGGCCATCTTGAAGCTCTTATCGTGCAGGAAGCGCAGTTCAGGCGTGTACTTCATGTCGATGCGACGCCCCAACAGGCCGCGCACGAACTTGCTGTGGGTGTTGAGCGCGCCTGTGACCTCGTCTTCCAGACCGGCAGTGTCGGCGGTTGTGACACCGGCCCCCAGTGGTTCGACAAAGACGGTGGCGTGGCGCAGATCGGGACTCATGCGCACTTCGGTGACGGTCAGCGAAACCCCCATCAGGGCTTCGTCGTGGATTTCGTTTTCACGCAATACGTCCACGAGAGCGTGGCGGATCAGTTCACCTGCGCGCAACTGGCGCTGGGTCGGGCCTTGCGGACCACTGGCATTGCGGGTGTGTTGTTTGCGGGCCATGCGACCAGCCTCCTATCGTCTCGCGCCGTCGGGGATCGGACACCGACTGACCAACGCGAAGGGCGCGGTCTAGTCATCTTGGGCGTCCAAGTCCAGTTTGGCCATAGCGGCCCTGACGCTGTGCGCGTCGATTAGCGGTCGGCAGGCCCCTCGCCGATCGTTGTCGGCAGCGAGGCCCATTCACCGCGATAACGGTAATTCAGCTCCGCACAGTGGCGGTACTGGCCATCCTGCCAGAGGCCCACCGCATGAACCGTCAGCGGGTGGCCCGAGCGTACACGCCCCGTCACCAGCCATGTGGCCTGCGATCCCGGACACAGGGCATTGGCCAGTGCACGGCCATCGCCTTCGGGGAGCACCTTATAGCCACTGCCCAGACGTTCCCCTTCGGGCAGGACGCGGCTGAGCCCGGACGGATTGTCGCTCTCGAAGCGGGCCGAGCCCCGACTGCTGGTCGAGAACAGTCCCTTGACGCGGGTGGCCCCGAACATACCCCGTTCGACTTCGAGGGTAATGCCACGGGTCAGGGACTGGGTGATGCGGTTATCGGCGTCATAGGCCAGATAGCGCACACTGGCCTGAGCCGCCGTTGCCGTAGCCATAGCCATAGCCCCGAACAGCAGCACGGCCGCCACACTGTTTACTTTACGCATGTGCGCCTTTCCGAAGATCGTTACGCGGCCCCCGCCACAATCCTAACCGCCATGAGGCGCGGCGAGAAGTCATGAAAAAGGGCGTGGTGCCTTTCGACACCACGCCCTTGTTTCATTTCCCGCAAGGGACCGGCGAACCCTAGTCGAGGGTGCGCTTGATCTCTTCGACGGTGAAGCACTCGATGAAGTCGCCTTCCTTGATGTCCTGGAAGCCGGCGAACTGCATGCCGCACTCTTGGCCCGCAGTGACTTCGTTGACCTCGTCCTTGAAGCGCTTGAGGGTGTTGAGCACGCCCAGTTCCAGCACCACCACGTCGTCGCGGATGATACGGACGCGAGCGCCCTTGCGGACCACACCTTCGGTGACGCGGCAACCGGCCACGCGACCAATCTTGGTGATGTCGAAGGCCTGAAGGACCTTGGCATTACCGAGGAAGGTTTCGCGCTGGATCGGTGCCAGCATGCCCGACAGAACGCCCTTAATATCGTCCAGCAGGTCGTAGATGATCGAGTAGTAACGGATCTCGACGCCTTCACGCTGGGCCAGTTCACGCGCCTGTTTCGAGGCACGGACGTTGAAGCCCAGGATCGGAGCACCGGCCGACTTGGCCAGATTGACGTCGCTTTCGGTGATACCGCCAGCGGCTGCCAATACGATGCGCGCACGAACTTCGTCGGTGCCCATCTTGTCCAGCGAAGCCGAGATGGCTTCTGCCGTGCCTTGTACGTCCGACTTGATAAGAACCGGCAGCTCGCTGATCTTCTTGGAGCCCAGCTTGGCCATCATATCGGCCAGCGACAGTGCGCCACCCGAAATCTGGCTCTTATCGCGCTTGCTGCGCTGACGGTATTCCACCAGCTCGCGGGCGCGGGCCTCGGATTCCACCACAGCGATCGCATCGCCCGGCGTCGGCGCTTCGGACAGGCCGAGAATCTCGACCGGAACCGACGGACCGGCTTCGGTCAGTTGCTCGCCACGTTCGTTGAGCAGGGCACGAGCCTTACCCCATGCCGAACCGGCCACAACAATATCTGAACGCTTCAGCGTACCGCGCTTGATCAGCACGGTTGCCACCGGACCACGACCCTTGTCGAGCTTGGCTTCGATGACAACGCCTTCAGCCGAACGGTCCGGGTTGGCGCGCAGCTCAAGCACTTCGGCTTGCAGCAGGATCGCGTCGGTCAGACCCTTGAGGTTGGTGCGTTCCTTGGCCGACAGTTCCACCACCATGGTGTCACCGCCATAAACCTCGGCAACGATCTCGTGTTGCAGCAGCTCGGCAATAACCTTCTGTGCATCCGCACCCGGCTTGTCGATCTTGTTGACAGCCACGATGATCGGCGAACCGGCAGCCTTGGCGTGATTAATGGCTTCGACGGTTTGCGGCATGACGCCGTCGTCAGCAGCCACAACCAGCACCACGATGTCGGTCACATTGGCACCGCGAGCACGCATGGCCGAGAAGGCGGCGTGACCCGGGGTATCCAGGAAGGTGATGCGCTTATCGTCGTCCAGACGGACCTGATAGGCACCGATATGCTGGGTGATGCCACCGGCCTCGCCTGCAGCAACGTCGGTTGTACGCAGGGCGTCCAGCAGCGAGGTCTTGCCGTGGTCAACGTGGCCCATAATGGCCACAACCGGCGCACGTGCATCAACGGCATCGCTGTCATCGGCGACCGACAGGAAGCCGTCTTCAACGTCCGAATCCGAAACGCGCTTGACGCTCATGCCGTATTCCGAGGCCACCAGTTCGGCGGTATCGGAATCGATGACGTCGTTGATCTTCATCATCACGCCCTGACGCATCAGGAACTTGATGATGTCCACGCCACGAACGGCCATACGGTTGGACAGCTCACCCACGGTGATGACGTCAGGAATGACGACTTCACGCGGACGGTTCGGGGCGTCGGTGGACGAACCCTTACGCTTTTCTTTTTCACGTTCGCGGGCACGACGGACCGAGGCCAGCGAGCGCATACGCTCGACAGCATCACCATCGCCACCGGCAACCGAATGAATGGTCAGGCGGCCTTCGCGACGCTTGGGCTCGCCACGGGTACGGCTGACAGCCTTGCCCGGTGCATTCTCGCCAAAACGCTTCTCGCGGCTATCACCATCACGGTCCGGACGGCTGAAGCCTGCACCGGCGGTACGGGCCGGACGTGCGACTTCCGGCGTGGCCGGCGGTTGGTTCGGGGTCGGACGACCACCGGGACCGGTACGCGGACCCTTGGCGGCACCCGGTGCCGGACGCGGGTTCAGCGCCGAATAACGGACGGTCTGGGCCGGACGGTTCGGACGCTCGGCGCCCTCGCCACGACCTTCAGCACCACGGTTCTGACCTTGCGGACGGGCACCTTGCGGGCGATTGCCCTGCGGACGCTCGTTTTGCGGACGTTCCGTTTGCGGACGCTCGCCACCACCTTGAGCCTGCTCGCGGGCCGAACGACCACCAAGGGCCGTCTGGGCCGGTGCGCGACCGGTCGGGATCTTGGGTGTACGCTGACCGAAGTTGACCTGCGGACGCGGCTTCGGCGCGGGCTTGGGAGCCTCGACAGCCTTGGGCGCTTCGGCGGGTTTGGCAGCTTCTACCGGCTTGGGGGCCTCAACGGCCGGAGCGGCGGGCTTGGGAGCCTCGACGACCGGCTTGGGCGCTTCTACCGGCTTGGCAGCCGCAGCAGCGGCTTCGGCAGCCTTGGCGGCAGCGGCAGCAGCTGCCGCAGCAGCGGCCTGTTCCTGCGCAGCCTTTTCGGCAGCCGCCTTCTGGCGTTCGCGGTCGGCAGCCGCAACGGTCGCGGCAGCAATGGCGCGACGGCGGGCTTCCATCTCCTCGGCGGAGAGGCCACCGGCATTGGACTGGCCACGCGGCGCATTGTTGCGCGGTGCGTTGCCGTCCTGACGCGGGCGAGCCACATCAAAGCCTTGCGGGCGCTGGTGGCCACCACCCGCACCCGGGCGGCGCTTGGTTTCGACAACAACCGTCTTCGATCGGCCATGGCTGAAGCTCTGCTTCACCGTTCCGGTCGAGACCGAGCCTGCTGCGCGTGGCTTCAGCGTCAGCGGCGCGCGTGCGCCTCCTTGCGAAGGTGCATTGCCAGGGGTCTTGCCGTCGTTGGTTTTGTCGTTTTCGTCGCTCATCCGGTCGCTTTACTTGGGGCGGAGAATCCCGCCTCGTCCTTCATACCCATACACGAATGCGGCCCCGTTTCTGTAACCAGAAACCGGCCCGCACCCGCCAAAACCCTCAGCCCTCGTCTGTCGGAGACATTCCCCGACCGCCCGCATCGCTGTCTTCCGGTTCAATCCGGCGCCAGTCTTGCGGGCTTAGAGCCCTAAATCCTGCCAAGCGTTCGACCTCATGGGTCCAACGATCAGCCCGCCCGCCTTTCAGCAAGACGGCGTGTATCGCATTTTCCAGCCCAAGGGCCAAACTCAAATCGTCTACAGAGAACGCGCCGCAAATTTTCGGCGCCGGAGACACATGTCTGGCTAGCGCTATCAGCTTATTGCGGCCATCTGCTGACCCATCGGACGCTTCCAGCATCCAGGCAGCCTTACCGCCACGGATCGCAGCAGCCGATTTTTCAAAGCCAGAGATAAGCACGCCTTCGCGCCGGGCAAGGCCCAGTTGATCTAAACAGCGCTTTACCAGCAACTTTTCGACCATATCCGACAATTCTGCTGCCGGTTTCAGCGGGGCCTTGGCGGCCCGCGCGAACATATTCTTTTTCACTGCCGCATCAATGCTGGCGCGATCGGCCGCGACCCAAAGGCCGCGACCGGGCAGTTTGCGCGCCAGATCGGGATAGACCGCGCTGTCCGGACCAGCGACGAAGCGGATCAGGCGAGATTCATCAAGGACCTGGCGGGACACCAGATCCTGACGCTCTCTATCGATCAGCACCTCGGAGATAGTCATGGACAGCTATGGACCTCATCACGCGTCTTGGGGTTCGTCGGTATCGCCTTCCGGCTCTACCGCTTCGACTTCGCCCTCGGCGTCGTCGTATTCACGGGCAAAGGCGTCTTCGCCTTCAACGTCTTCAAATTCGGGTTCCGGCTCTGGCTCCGGCTGCGGCAGTTCCGAAGCGTCGATCCAGCCTGCAGCAACACGCGCACGCAGGATCAGCAGTTCGGCCGCTTCCTGCGACAGATTGAAGCTCTCCAGCACGCCAGCCAGCTTCACGCGTTCGCCGCCACGGATTTCGTGACCGCCACGGATTTCATCGGTGGCCAGATCCGCCAGATCTTCGATCGTCTTCACGCCACCTTCGCCAAGGGCCACAGCCATTTGCGGGGTTACGCCCTCGATCTCAAGCACGCCGTCCTCGACACCCAGCGCCTTGCGCTTGTTGTCCAGTTCAGTGGCCTGACGCTCGAGGAATTCACGGGCACGGGTTTGCAGTTCTTCTGCGGTATCTTCGTCGAAGCCTTCAATCTCGGCCACTTCATAGGCCTCGACATAGGCCAGATCTTCTACGGTCGCGAAGCCTTCGGTCACCAGCAGCTGGGCGATGGTCTCGTCAACGTCCAGAGCTTCCTGGAACAGGCCGGTACGTTCGGCAAATTCCTTCTGGCGACGCTCGGAGTCCTGAGCTTCGGTGATGATGTCGATCTGCCAGCCGGTCAGTTGCGAGGCCAGACGCACGTTCTGGCCGCGACGACCGATGGCCAGCGACAGCTGATCGTCAGGTACCACGACCTCAACGCGGTCGGCGTCTTCGTCCAGAACCACCTTGGACACTTCGGCCGGAGCCAGAGCGTTCACGATGAAGGTCGGCTCGTCATCAACCCACGGGATGATGTCGATCTTCTCGCCCTGCAGTTCGGCCACAACTGCCTGAACGCGCGAACCGCGCATACCGACGCAGGCACCGACCGGATCGATCGAGCTGTCGTTCGACAGAACCGCCATCTTGGCACGCGAACCGGCATCACGCGCAGCGGCGCGGATTTCGATCACGCCGTCATAGACTTCCGGCACTTCCTGCGAGAACAGCTTGGCCATGAAGCCCGGATGGGCGCGCGACAGCATGACCTGCGGGCCCTTGGCCTCAGGACGGACGTCGTAGATGTAAGTGCGGACGCGGTCGCCGACATTGAACACTTCACGTGGGATCGACTGGTCGCGGCGCATAATGCCTTCGCCACGGCCCAGATCCACGATGGTGTTGCCGTATTCGACACGCTTGACCGTGCCGTTGACGATCTCGCCAACGCGGTCCTTGAATTCTTCGTACTGGTTGGCGCGCTCGGCTTCGCGGACCTTACCGGTCACGACCTGACGGGCCATCTGGGTCTGCACGCGGCCGAACTCGAACGGCGGCAGGACCTCGATGTATTCCTTGCCGATCTCGGCTTCGGGATCGCGCTTCAGGGCGTCACGCAGACGCACCATGGCGCTATCGTTGAACTCTTCCAGCTCGTCTTCCGGTTCCCAGTCGTCGGCCACGATGGTGGTGTGACGGGTCAGCGACAGCTCGCCCGTCTTGTGGTCGATCTTGGCGCGGATGTCGTGGTGCGCGCCATAGCGCGACTTGGCGCCTTTCTGGATCGCTTCCTCGATCGCGTCGATCACGATCTCGCGGTCGATGTTCTTTTCACGCGCGACAGCGTCGGCGATCGAGAGCAGTTCCAGACGGTTTGCGGAAATTCCGGTCACGGCCATCAGGCGTCGTCCTTGGACAGGTCAGGGTTGTTATTGTCAGGCGCACCTTCCGGCAGGCCGTCATCTTCGGGCTCTCCACGGGCAGCACGCAGCGCGGCGCCTCGCTTGAGCAATTCGTCGGTCAGAACCAGCTTGGCATCGGCCAGCCATTCAAACGGGATCAGGGCGGTGTCCTCTTCGCCATCCAGATCGATAGCGACATTGTCGCCCTCGGTTCCGGCCACGATGCCTTTGAAACGCTTGCGACCCTCGACCATGCGGTCGGTTTCCAAACGGGCCTCAAAACCCTGGAACAGGTCGAAATCCATCAGGCGGGTCAGCGGGCGATCAATACCCGGCGAGGAGACTTCCAGCAGATATTCGCCGGCAATCGGGTCGGACGCATCGAACACTTCGGAGACGGCACGCGACAAACGGGCGCATTCCTCGACCGAAATATCATTGTCCGACTTACGCTCGGCCATGATTTGCAGACGGCGACGCAGCGTGCCGCCCATCAGACGTACACGCACGACGGCCAGACCCAGGCTTTCAGCCACCGGATCAATCATTTCGAGAAGAGCGCGGTCTTCTACGGTTTTGGCCCGCACGCGGTACCTCCAGAAAAACAAAAACGACGGTCCATCAGGGCCGCCGTTGAAACGACGCCGTTGGACGCCGGTCTAACGATGTAGAGGTCGATATAGAACAAAGCCCTGCCCTTGTCAGCCCCTCAAACGGCAAACGACAAGAACAGGGCTTAAATCAAAGAGATCAGGTGCGGCGGAACTGGATAAAGATCGGGTCGGTATCGCCCAGTTTCTTCTCCTCGTAGCGGGTCACAAAGTGATCCGCCGGTGCCACGAACCAGTCTTCGCCTTCGGTTTCTATGCGCTCCAGCCCCTCGGTGCGGGCCAGACGCTCCAGCGACCATTCGGCATAGTCGAACCAGTCGGTGACAAAGCGCACCACGCCGCCCGGCTTGAGCAGGCGGGCGATTTCCTGTGCGGTTTCGTCCTGCAGGAAGCGGCGCTTGTTGTGGCGCGCCTTGTGCCACGGATCGGGGAACAGGATCATCACGCGATCCAGCGAGGCATCCGGCAGGGCCGACATAACAGCGCGGGCATCATCGGCATGCAGGCGCACATTTTTCAGCTCGCCTTCCTCGATATGGCGCAGGGCAGACGCCACGCCATTCAGGAAAGGCTCGCAGCCGATCATCAGCATGTCGGGGTTTTGTCCGGCCTGATGGGCCAGATGCTCGCCGCCGCCAAAGCCGATTTCCAGCCATGCACCCTTGGCGTCGGGCATCAGGGCCTTGGGATCAATCGGGCCGTTCTTGGGGTCGGGCACGGCGATCTGCGGCATCAGGGTATCGAACAGGGCCGCCTGACGGCTCTTGATCGGGCGCGACTTGATACGCCCGAACGAGCGCAGCGGACCATTGGGCTTGGCCCAGTCGGGGCGGTCGGCGCTGGTGTCTTCGATGTGTTCGGGGGTGTCAGGCGTATCGGTCATGTGCGCGCCCTAGCCGATTAAGCGCGCACACGCAAAGTGTAGAAACGGATGAGGCCTAGCCCCACGGCCCTTTCGGCGCGTCCTGCGGCGTGGTCGGCACACTGGTGGACGGACGGCTGTCGGTTTGCGGCACAGCGGTTTGCGGGACGCTGGTCGCGGCAAACCCTTGCGCGGTCTGGCCACGGCCCATGCCCATCTTGGCCCCCAGTTCCAGCAGTGCGCGGACGCGGTTGTGTGTCGCAGGGTGGGTCGAGAACAGGTTGTCCGCGCCCTTGCCGTTCAGCGGGTTGATGATGAACATATGGGCCGTCGCCGGATTGCGCTCGGCCTGCGGGTTCATATTGCCACGCGCATAGGCTTCGATTTTTTGCAGGGCGCTGGCGAGGGCATCGGGGTCATTGGCGATCTCGGCACCGACGCGGTCGGCCTCGTATTCACGCGAGCGGCTGATGGCCATCTGGACCAGACCGGCCGCCATCGGGGCTAGCAGCATCAGGGCAATCGTGCCGATCATGCCGCCCGGACGCTCGCGGTCATTGCCGCCAAAGAACATAGCGAAATTCGCCAGCATCGAAATGGCACCGGCAATCGTCGCCGTGATCGTCATGGTCAGGGTGTCGCGGTTTTTAACATGGGCTAGCTCGTGCGCCATTACGCCGCGGATCTCGGCGCGGTTCAGCATGTCGAGCAGGCCGGTCGTGGCCGCCACGGCTGCATTCTCGGGATTACGGCCCGTCGCAAAGGCGTTCGGCTGGTTGTTCGGGATGATGGTGATCTTGGGCAGCGGCATACCGGCATCGGTCGCCATCTGTTTTACGTCCGCCACATAGGCCCGCACCACGGCGTTGGGATGGCTCTCGTCCACCACCTCGGCCTTGTACATTTTCAGCACGATCTTGTCGGCGTTCCAGTAGCTGAACAGGTTCATCCCTGCGGCCACCACAAAGGCGATCGCCATGCCGCCCGTGCCGCCGATCATGAAGCCGATGCCCATGAACAGGGCTGTCATCGCGGCCAGAAGAATGAAGGTCTTGAGATGGTTCATATGACTTGCGACGTTTGAGAGGTGGCATAGTGTGCCGTCACCCCCTATTTGGGCTGCAATCCCTTCGCTCTCAAGACGGTAAGCCTGTGACCGAACATCCCACCCCTTCCTGTGGCTGTAGCCATGACCATGGGCAAGATCATCACCACGACGTGGTCGATGCGCCGAGCTTTAACGACGATGTGCCGCACGCCACCCGCGAGCGTCCTTTGAACGATGTGGCCCGTCGCGCCCTGATGGAGGCCGCCGAGCGCCGCGCTGTCGAATTCGCCGCGGCAGAAAGCGCGACCGAATATGGCGGCCCGCGCGGTCCCGAGCCGACACGCTTTGGCGACTGGGAGAAAAAGGGCATCGCGGTCGATTTCTGATCGCCCTCCTCTACCCAAATGAAAAACGGCGGCCTGTGACGGGCCGCCGTTTTTGTTTCACATGGAACAATTGTTTTTTAGATCAGGGCGATCTCGGCAGTGATCGCCTGAGCGGCGGCACGCGGATCATTTACCGCCGTGATCGGGCGACCGATCACCAGATGGGTTGCGCCCGCTTCCAGCGCCGATGACGGCGTGGCCGCACGCGCCTGATCGTCCAGAGCCGCGCCGGTCGGGCGCACACCGGGGGTGACAATCAGGAAATCATCGCGACCGGCGTCTTGGGCGATCTTGCGGACCAGTGCCGCCTCGTGCGGGCTGGACACCACACCGTGGATACCGGCCTCTAGCGCCTGACGCACGCGTTGCTCGACCAGTTGAGCCGCCGTCAGGCTGTGGTCGTCGGCTTTCAGATCATCCTCGGTCAGGCTGGTCAGAACCGTCACGCCCAGAACCTTGAGGTCCGAGCCTTCGGCGGCGCGGGCGGCGGCGGCCATGACCTGCGGGCGGGCATGGACAGTCAGAAGGTCACATCCGGCACCGGCCAGTACGGCGGTCGCCTTTTCGACGGTTGCGCCGATATCGTGCAGTTTCCAGTCGAGGAAGACCTGAGCGCCCGACGCTTTCAGTTCACGCGCCAAGCCCATGCCGTCCGACGCAAACAGTTGCAGCCCGACCTTGTAAAAGCCCACCGCATCGCCGATCCGCTCGACCAAGGCCCGTGCCTCGTCCGTGGTCGGAACGTCCAGCGCACAGATGACGCGCGCATCAAACGGGCGGTTCGGAATGTCTGGGGTGGCAATTGCGGACATTATGCGTTCACTCTGCGGGTTGCGGGCGGGCGCGGATCGCCCGATAGGGGGATGGCAGGGTCGCGATGGTCGCGACATGCCATATTTCGGTGAGGGATGCGATGAACGCGAGCGAATTGGGTGTCAACCTCTTCGTCACACTGTTTGCCTTGCTGGACCCGATCGGCAACCTGCCGATCTTTGCCGCGGCAACCGTCGGCGCCACCTTGCGCCAGCGTGCGTCGGTGTCGTTCTTCATCTGCGGTTTTGCCTTCCTTTTCCTGCTGTTCTTCGTGTTCACAGGCCTAGGCCTGTTGCAGTTTTTCGGCATCTCGCTGGCCGCCTTCCGCATTGCGGGCGGTATCCTGCTGCTGTTCCTCGGTCTGGACATGGCGCGCGGCGACTTCCTCAGCATGTTCGCCGACCCCGATGCCGCCCATGACAAGAACGATGTGCGTGGCTATGCCCGCCGCCGCTTCCAGCGTCTGGTAGTCCCCTTCGCCATCCCGCTGATGATTGGCCCGGGCGCGATCTCGGCGGTCATCATCAATGCCGGTGAAGCCGCCAAGCTGGGCGCTATCGGCACGGCATGGTCTGTCGGTGCCATCGGTGCCGCCTGCTTGGTCTCGATGATCTGTTTTGCCATGACCGGCTGGCTCAGCCGCATTCTCGGCGAAGTCGGCATGGCCATCATCGTGCGCGTACTGGGCCTGATCCTGTGCGCACTGGCCATCCAGTTCATGCTGATGGGCTTGGGCGAGGCCCTGCCTGGCATGATCTCGACGGGGGTCACCACCCCCTACCCCACCGGCGGCTAGGCCAGACAACCCATACGAAAAAGGCGGCTCATCCGAGCCGCCTTTTTATTGTCAGACCCGCTTGAGTTTGCGGGCGTGGCTGGCCGCCGTTTTCAATCCCACACTGTCGGGCAACAGTTTCGAGACCACCGACAGGAACTGATAGCGTTTGCCCGGAATGCAGCGCGGCTTGTCGGCCTCGACAGCATCCCATGCATCGCGGGCCACACGGTCGGCCTGTAGCCACATCCATTTCGGATAGGCCGCCGACACCGCCTCACGCGAGCCGTTCACATCGTGGAACTCGGTATAGGTATAGCCGGGGCAAACCACCGAGACATGCACGCCGGAGCCTTGGCTCTCGACCCACAGGCCTTGGGAAAACTTGATCATAAAGCTTTTGATCGGGCCATAGAGGGTGTCGCCCCCCGTCGCCTGAAGAAAGCCCGCCATCGAGGCCACATTGACGATCCGGCCCCAGCCGCGTTGCTTCATGGCCGGCAGCCACAAACGCGCCAGTTCCACCGGCACCGACAGCATGACGCGGATCATCTCCTGCTGGGCGGCAGGATCGGTCGTCGTAAAGCCGGTCGTTTTGGAAAAGCCCGCATTGTTCACGAGGCCATCAACCTGAAGGCCGCGCGCCGCGACCGCATTGGCCAGAATACGGGCGGCATCGGGTGCGCCCAGATCGGCGGTCACCACATGGGCGCGGATATTGTGTCCCGCTTCCAGTTCGGCCGACAAGGCCAGAAGCGGCGCTTCACGGCGGGCGATCAGGATCAGATCATAACCGCGTGCCGCGCAGACACGGGCGATTTCCGCGCCGATGCCTGCCGATGCGCCGGTAATGGCAATCGTTTTACGCGTCCCCATCGGCTCCCCCGCCTTGGTGTTTAGGCCGCCTGAGGACACGAAGCGTGCGGCATCAGCCCCTTGAGGCTGGCCGGATCTTCTTCTAGCAGGTCGGCAATGGTGATCTTTGAAAGCGCCAGAGCCGCTGCATTATCCGCCGCGGTCAGGGCCTTGGCGACCTGACGGGGAATATGCTGGCCGACCGGACAGCCCTGCGCGCCCAACGGCGTCGAACCCAGATGCGCGCAGCCGTTGACGGCCCGCAGCACTTCGTCCAGCGGAATGGTTTCGGGGCGGCGCAGCAGCCACGAGCCACCACTGGCCCCCGGTCGGGTCGCAATCAGGCCACCCTTGGCCAGCAAGGCCGTCACACGGCGGATCACCACCGGATTGGTCGGCACCGACGAGGCGAGAATGGCGCTGGCTACAGCGTCCTTGGCTTCATAGGCCCCCTTGTGGGCCAGATAGGCCAAGGCATGGGCGGCGACCGGAAATTTTTGGCTGTCAGACATGATGCATAGGGCTCCAGCCCTTAAGGTAGGCGTTTTGTAACGGTTTAACAACCGATCCGCATCAATGACTGTTTCATATATAGCCTAAGGTCTGTTATGCGCCCGCTTTAAGCGCATAGGCCCATGCGGCATCCGACAGCGGCCCGACCTGCGCCGCCATAGCCTTGGCGTGGTCGCTGGCGGCGGTGCCATCACGCACCCGCCCGCCTATGCCCTGACAGATGGCGGCCAGACGGAACAGATTATAGGCCAGCAGCCAGTCGAGGTTTTGAGGCGCACCGAACCCTGTCTGTGCGCCATAGCGTTCGGCCAATTCCTCGATCGAGGGAATGCCCAGCGTCTTGATGTCGGCCCCCAGAAGGCCGTTTCGCAAACTGGCCGGAATGGCATAGGCAATCAGCAGATAGGAAAAGTCCGCCATCGGATCGCCCAGCGTCGACAACTCCCAGTCCAGCACGGCTTTGACCTTGGCCTCGCGGGCATCGAGGATCATATTATCGAGGCGAAAATCGCCGTGAACGATGCGGGTAGGGCCTTCGGGCGGCAGGGTATTGGGCAGGAAGTCAATCAAACGATCCATCGCCGGAACCGGATCGATCTCCGAGGCGCGATACTGCTTGGTCCAGCGCCCGACCTGACGGGCGAAATAATTACCCGGCTTACCATAGTCGCCAAGGCCGATCTTTTGCGGCTCCAGACGGTGTAGCGCAGCCAAGGTGTCGACCTGCTCGAACCAGATGGCGCGGCGCTCATCCGGTGTGCAGTCGGGCAGTTTCAAATCCCAGAAGATGCGCCCCTCGACCTTGTCCATGACATAGAAGATCGAGCCAAGGACAGTATCGTCCGTACACAGCGCAAAGGGTTTGGCGGCCGGAAAACCTTGCGCATGAAGGGCCGAAATCACGGCAAACTCGCGATCAACCGCGTGGGCACTGGCCAGCAGCGTGCCCGGCGGCTTGCGGCGCAGGACGTATTTTTGGCGCGGGGTAACAAGCTCGTAGGTCGGGTTGGACTGGCCGCCCTTGAACTGGCGCACCTCAAGCGGGCCTTCAAACCCCTCGACATGGGCTTTCATCCAGCTTTCGAGAACCGGCATGTCCAGCGCATGGCGAGGATCGACCTCGCGCGTGCCAGAAAACGTCGCTTGAGCGTCCATACTTTTCCCCTCGCCGTCTATTCGTCCTGTGCGGCGACGATGGCGGCTTTTACAGCCCTGCGCCAGCCCTTGAGGAGCATCGTTCTTTCATCCTCGCCCATCCTGGGCTTCCAGACAGCAGGGGCGGTTTGCGGCGGGCTCCAGACCGTATCGGTGACACCCGCACCAAAGGCCGCAAGGCGGGCCGCGCCCAGTGCGGTCATTTCCTGAAACGCCGGACGCTCGACCTCGATGGCGCATACATCGGCAATGAACTGCATGACAAAGGCATTGGCTGTCACACCGCCATCCACCCGAAGGCGCTTCAGCTTTGGCGCACCGTCTTTTTCCAAAGCCTCCAGCAGGTCAAAAGTCTGGTAGGCTAGGCTTTCCAGCGCCGCACGCACCAGATGGGCGGGGCCGCTGTCGCGGGTCAGGCCGATGACCGTGCCACGGGCATCCGGCTCCCACCAGGGCGCGCCTAAACCTGTAAAGCCCGGCACCAGATAGACACCGCCATTATCGGGCAAGGTCTGGGCTATGGCCTCTGACTGTCGTGAATCCGAGAGCGCCTTCAGGCCGTCACGCAGCCACTGCACTGCCGAACCAGCCGAAAAGATCGAGCCTTCCAGCGCATAGCGGACCTTGCCGTCCGCCGCCCAGCCCATAGTGGCCAAAAGACGGGCCTTGGATTTGACGATCTTCTCGCCCGTATTGGCGACCAGAAACGCCCCTGTGCCATAGGTGATCTTGGCCTCCCCTGCCTCCAGCGCGCCGTGACCGACAAGGGCCGATTGCTGATCGCCCGCAACGCCGTGGATCGGCACAGCCTTGCCCAGCAGGCTGGGTTCGCAGTCCCCGAAACGGGCATCGCTGGGCCGGATTTCCGGCAGGGCCGCAAGCGGTACGCCGAACAGTTCACATAGGGATGGCGACCAGTTGAGGGTTTGCAGCGCCATCAGATTTGTGCGCGCCGCATTGGTTACATCGGTGACGTGGCTTTGCCCGCCGGTCAGTTTCCACATCAGCCAGCTGTCGATAGTGCCGAGCTTGATTTCCCCTGCCTTGGCCCGCTCGCGACCATTTTCGACCCTGTCCAACAGCCACGCATATTTCGAGGCCGAGAAATAAGGATCGAGGATCAGGCCCGTTTGCGCCCTCACCGCCTCTTCATGCCCTGCCGCTTTCAGTGCATCCATTTCGGGTGCGGTGCGGCGGTCCTGCCAGACAATGGCCCGATGCAGCGGCTCGCCGGTTTGCACATCCCAGATCACCGAGGTCTCGCGCTGGTTGGTGATACCGATCGCGGCGAAGCGTTCGATACCGCCCGCCTTGGTCACCACTTCACGGCAGGTCTGCAAAACGGCCCGCCAGATTTCAGCGGCATCATGCTCGACCCAACCCGAGTGCGGGAAGTGCTGGGCCAGTTCGATCTGGCTGACGGCCAGCACCGAAAACACGCCCTTGTCCGACACCTCGAAGGCGATGGCGCGGGTGGAGGTGGTGCCTTGGTCAATCGACAGGATGAGCGCATTTTTCATCATCACAGTTATGCAGATGACACCGGCACACGTTAAGAGATTTGTTATGCACACACCTTCCTATGCCGGTGTTCTCGACGCCGCCCGCCAGATCGCTCCTGCTATTGTCCGCACGCCGCTGATCGAACATCCGGCCTTGAATGCCGTGGTCGGGGGTCGTGTTCTGATGAAGGCCGAGAGCCTTCAGGTGGCAGGTGCCTTCAAATATCGCGGGGCCTATAACCGCATCAGCCGGCTGAGCGCCGAGGAACGGGTGCGCGGTATCGTGGCCTATTCATCCGGCAACCATGCGCAGGCTTCTGCGGCTGCGGCCAAGGCTATGGGTGCGCCCGCCGTTATCGTCATGCCGTCCGACAGCCCGAAGATTAAAATCGAGGGCGTCAAAAGTTTTGGCGGAGAGGTGCGCCTCTATGACCGCTGGAGCGAAAGCCGCGAGGCTATCGGGGCCGAGATCGCCCGCGAGCGCGGCAGCATCCTTGTTCCGCCATTCGATGATCCCTTCATTATCGAGGGTCAGGGCACCTGTGCGCTGGAGCTTCAGGATGATGCCGATGGCCCGATCGACCAGCTTTTGTGCGGAGCATCCGGCGGTGGCCTGATCGCCGGTATCAATCTGGTCATGGCCGAGCGCAGCCCCGACACCGCCGTCTATGTGGTCGAGCCCGAAGCCTTTGACGATACCCGCCGCTCGCTGGAAGCAGGCACCCCTACCCCGCATCCCAAGGGCGCGCCGTCCATCTGTGATGCCCTGATGGCTCCTGTGCCGGGCCAGATCACCTTCCCGATCAACCAGCGCCTGTCGGGGGCTTTGACGGTTTCGGATGCCGAGGTGTGCGAGGCCATGCGCTTTGCCTTCCGCCATCTGAAACTGGTCATCGAACCGGGTGGTGCAGTGTCGCTGGCCGCCCTGCTGGCGGGCAAGATCGAGGCGCGGGACAGGACCACCGCCATCATCGTCTCGGGCGGCAATGTCGATCCGCAGCAATTTGCCGACATCATCACCGGCCGCTTCAACGGCTAGGCCTAGCCGCTTGCATTTGCCACCGGACAACGCAACCTTGCGCCCTTACTCAAAGGGGGAGTTTGCCTGATGGCTTCTGCACATAATCTGCCGTCCATGGTCGGCACCGAGGTCGGCCTTAGCCGCTGGTTCGAGATCGATCAGGCGCGCATCGACGCCTTTGCCAAGATCACCGAGGACGAGCAGTTCATCCATGTCGATCCCGACATGGCCAAACACACCCCGTTTGGCGGCACGATTGCTCACGGTTTCCTGACCCTCAGCCTCGCCTCGGCCATGAGCTATGATGCGGTGGCGACACTGGACGGCGTGGTCATGGGCGTGAACTACGGCTTCGACCGTCTGCGGTTCCTGTCCCCCGTCAAGGCGGGCAAGCGCGTGCGCGGACGCTTTGTCCTCAAGGATGCCCAGAACAAGGGCTCGGACGGCTCTACCACCCGCTGGCTGTTAACCCACGAACTGACGGTCGAGATCGAAGGCGAGGACAAGCCCGCCCTGATCGCCGATTGGCTGTCGATGCAGATGGTGCGTGAGGGCGATTGAGCCCACGGCGTCCAAAGCCGCTCTTAATGTTCCACGTGAAACCAAGCCGCTGATAACAGCCGTCATTTAGGCTCAGCAGGCAAAAGAAAAGCGGCGACATTTCATGCCGCCGCTTCATTTTTCCAAGTCGAGGTTTCGACTATTCAGCCAGACAGCGCAGGGCCACTTCGAGGTTGCGGAGGCCGTCTTCGCCGGTGACGGCGGGGGCATCGCCGGTCTTGATGGCGGTGGCGAAGGCTTCCAGCTCTTTCTTGAGCGGCTCGTTCGGCCACGAGTTCAGCATGCGGGTGGAATAGGAACCGTCCGGCTGCTGGCCGAAATATTCAGTGACCTGACGGGTAATCAGATCGGCCACCACGAAGCGGGACTTGGTCGCGACCTGCAGGGTGCGGGTCTTGTAGGGCGTGACCCAGTTGGTGGTGATGTGGGCGATGGTGCCGTTGTCCATGCGGAACTGCAGCAGGGCCGAGTCCTCGCGCGAGGCGTGGGTATGGCCCAGCAGGGACTGTACCTCGGCCATTTCCGAACCGGTCAGGTGACGGATGATGTCGATGTCATGCACCGCCAGATCGATGACCACACCGACCTCGCCCATGCGCGGCGGGAACGGGCCGACGCGGGTGATCTGGATGGAGATGATCTCGTCATCGGCAATGGCGCGTTTTACGGTTTCGACCGCCGGATTGAAACGCTCGACATGGCCGACCATCAAGACGCGGTTATTGGCGCGGGCGGCATCGATAATGCGCTGGGATTCCGCAACCGTCGGGGCAATGGGCTTTTCGACCAGCACATGCACACCGCGTTCCAGCAGCGCCACAGCCGTATCGGCATGGAAGCGGTTGGGTGTGGCCACCACAGCCGCATCAATGCCCGAGGCCACAAAGGCATCAAGGTCGGTATAGGCGCTGGCCTCATAGGCGGCGGCGACACCGTCGGCGGTTACGCCATCGGGATCAAACACCGCCATCAGGTCGAACTCGCGCATGTCATTGGCGACGCGGGCATGGTTGCGGCCCATAACGCCGGCACCGGCGACACCCAGTTTCAGTGCGTTCATAGTCTTAAGCCTTAAACGAGAGAACGGCGGCGATGATCTTGTCTTGCGTGGCCTCGTCCAGATCCGAGTGCATCGGCAAGCTGATGACCACATCCATCAGACGCTCGGTTTCAGGCAGGCCACCGGCACCGCGCGGGAACATCTCATAGGCCGGCTGCATGTGCAGCGGGATAGGATAATAGACGGCGGTCGGCACGCCCTGTTCTTTCAGGTGCGCGGCCAGAGCATCGCGGTTCGAATGCTCGATCGTGTATTGCGCCCAGTTCGAGACGTTGCCTTCCGGCACGTCCGGCACCTTGGCAACGTGTGCGCGCAGGGCGTCGTTATAACGCTTGGCGATGCGGTTACGCCATTCGATCTCCTGACCGAACACATTCAGCTTTTCGATCAGAACCGCGGCCTGAATGGTGTCCAGACGGCTGTTCAGGCCGATACGCATGTTGAGATATTTCGGGTCGTGATCAAAGGTGCGGCCTTCAAGGTCCACGCCGACGGCCTTGCCGTGCACGCGGATGGAATCCATCAGCTGGGCCAGTTCGTCATCATTGGTCAGAACCGCGCCGCCGTCGCCATAGCAACCGAGCGGCTTGGCAGGGAAGAAGCTGGTGGTGGTGACATCGGCCCACGTCAGCGGATGCTGGCCGTTGATCGTGCAGCCGAAGCCCTGCGCCGAGTCCGAGATCAGTTTCAGGCCGTGCTGATCGCAGATGGCCTTGATGGCCGGATAGTCTGCCGGTTGACCAAACAGGTCCACAGCGATGACCGCACGTGGGGTCAGACGACCTTCAGCCTTGATGGCGTCAATGGCCGCAGCCAGCTTGGCTGGGGCCATATTATAGGTGACCGGATCAACATCCACGAACACCGGTTCGGCACCGAACCACGGCACAACCTCGGCGGTGGCGGCAAAGGTGAAGCTGGGCACGAAGACGGCATCACCGGCCTTGATGTCCCATGCCATCAGCGGCAGGGCCAGTGCGTCGGTGCCGTTGGCGCAACCCAGCGCATGCTTGGCCTTGCCGAAGGCGGCGAGGTCAGCCTCGAACTGGCGCACTTGCGGGCCCATTACCCATGCGCCGCCGACGACAGCCTCGGCCACAGCGGCTTCGATCTTGCCGTTCAGGCGTACACGTTGGGCTTGCAGGTCAATAAAGGGGATCATGGTTTCGCTCTCCACACGGTCGGGGGCGGCGCACATCAGTGCGCGTCACATACGAATTGTCACTTTCCTAGCAAATCCACGGCCATGCAGTAAAACGCCGAAAGGTCACTTCGCGTTGCCGGATGCAACGAAGCTGTCACAAAGCGGCGTGGTCAAACCCGCTATGTCGGGTTATGGGCAGCGATAGCCCCGAAACGAAATGGTGATGGATTATGAGCCGCCCTGCTGCCTTTCTCGACCGTGACGGTGTCCTGATCCATGATTGCGGCTATCCGCACCGGCCCGACCAGCTACAGATGATGCCGGGGGCCGCCGAGGCCGTGAAGCGTTTGAACGATGCGGGCTATGTCACCGTCATCGTCACCAACCAGTCCGGTATTGCGCGTGGCTATTTCTCCGAAGACACCATGCATGCCTTCCACAAACTGCTGCTGGCGGAACTGGCCAAGGGTGGCGCAACGATTGATGCCATCTATTTCTGCCCCTTCCACAAGGTAGCGGTAGAGCATCGCTACCAGCATCCCGACCACCCCGATCGCAAGCCGAACCCCGGCATGTTGGTACGAGCGGCGGCCGATCTGGACCTGAGCCTAGACGAAAGTTCGATCATGATCGGCGACAATCTGTCGGACATGCAGGCCGCCAAAAACGCCGGCGTACGGGGCTTTCACTTCACTGGCGGCAATCTGGACGACCTCGTATCGACCATAGTCGGCGGCTGATCGACATTTCCATTTTTGGTGAATAACCTGTCCCTGACTGCATGACTGAAGGGGCGGGCCAAGGGGACGAGATGAGTATGTCCGATATCGTGTTTTCCGAGTTTCACTGGACCAGTGAAGACGGCCTGAAACTCTATGGGCGCGATTATCAGCCCAAGGGCGAGGTACGCCCCCTGCCCGTCATCGCCATTCACGGCCTGACGCGCAACAGCGCCGATTTTGACAGCATTGCCAGCCTGTTGTGCGAAGAAGGCTATCGCGTACTGGCCGTCGATGTGCGCGGGCGCGGAAAATCCGGTCGCGCTGGCGATCCGATGACCTATGTGCCGCCTGTCTATGCGAGCGACATCGCCGCCCTGCTGGACCAGAAAAATATCGCGCGGGCCATCTTCATGGGCACCTCCATGGGCGGCCTGATCACCATGTGTCTGGCGGCTGTGCGCCCGCAAGCAATTGCGGCGACCATCCTCAATGATGTCGGACCCGAAGTGGCCCCAGAGGGTCTGGCCCGCATTGCCGCCTATACGGGCAAGCCGGTGACCATCACCAACTGGGCCGGTGCAACGGACTATGCCCGCGTCATCAACGAAGTGGCTTTCCCCCATTATGACGACAGCGACTGGGAGGCCTTTGCCCGTCGTATCTTCGTCGAGAATGCCGAGGGCGTTCCGGTGCTGGCCTATGATCCCGATATCTCGGCCCCGATCCGTGCCGGTGGCGCAGCGGCGCTGGTGCCGGACCTGTGGCAGCTGTTCCGCACACTGGCCGAGCGTCCGACCCTGATCGTGCGCGGCGGCACGTCCGACCTGCTCAGCACCTCGATTGCCGCGCGAATGCTGGACGAAGGCGCAAAAGCCGCTCTGGTCGAGATACCCGATATCGGCCACGCCCCGATGCTGGACGAACCGGAGGCCAGCGAGGCCATTCTGGATTTCCTGTCCCGACAGGCATGAAAAAAGGGGCGCTGGTCACAGCGCCCCTTTTGATTTCATCGGACCGTAAAGATCAGGCCTTTTTGACGAACTCGGTCCGCAGCACGAGGCCGCGCACCTTTTCGACATTGGCCTCGATCTCTTCAGGATCGCCGGTCAGGCGGATCTTGAGGACCTTGGTGCCGCGCTTGAGGGTCACGCCCCCCGAGCCCTTGACCTTCAGGTCCTTGATGAGGGTTACGCTGTCGCCGTCTTTCAGCTCAGCGCCATTGCTGTCGCGGGTGATTTCATCAGTCATAAAAATGTCCTTAGCCGAACAGGTCACGAAAAACCATGTTGCATACAGGGTTTATTGTACGCGGCTGAGGGTGACCGGCGGAAGGTTGCCATCCAGCTCCTCCAGCCAGACCCGCGCCGAGCTGTCGGACGGCGCGCGCCAGTCCCCGCGCGGCGACAGCGAACCGCCCGTCACCACCTTGGGGCCATTGGGTACTGCCGAGCGTTTGAACTGGCTGGTCTGGAAGAAGCGGATCAGGAATTTCCGCAGCCAGAAACGGATGACCTCAAGGTCATAGGCGACTTTTTCATCATCCGGCATGCCGACAGGCCACAGCCCGCGCGCGGCATCCGACCACGCCTGATGCGCCAGATAGGCGACCTTGGACGGGTTCATGCCGTAGCGGCTGATATAGAACAGGAAGAAGTCGTTCAGGGCATAGGGACCGACCGTGCCCTCGGTGGACTGGATTTTCCCGTCCGCACCTGCGGGGACCAGTTCGGGCGAAATCTCGGTGGCCAGAATGGCATGAAGCGTCGGGCTGGCCCCCGCCCCCACCACCGCCTTGTCCGCTACCCAGCGGATCAGATGGCGGATCAGGGTTTTGGCCACGCCGCCATTGACGTTGTAATGGCTCATATGGTCGCCGACACCATAGGTGCACCAGCCCAGCGCCAGTTCCGACAGGTCGCCCGTGCCCAGCACAAAACCGTTATTGTGGTTGGCCAGACGGAACAGATAGTCGGTGCGAAGGCCCGCCTGAACATTTTCAAACGTGATGTCATAGACCGGCTCGCCCTTGGCATAGGGGTGGCCAATGCCTTCCAGCATGGCGGCGGCGGCGGGGCGGATATCGATCTCGTGGCCCGAAACCCCCAGCGCCTTCATCAGCGCCCATGCATTGGACTTGGTGCCGTCCGAGGTGGCAAAGCCCGGCATGGTATAGGCCAGAATACCCGAGCGCGGAATTTCAAGGCGATCAAAGGCGCGGCACGCCACCAGCAAGGCCTGCGTGGAATCCAGACCGCCGGATACGCCGATCACCAGGGTTTGCGCGCCCGTTGCCGTCATGCGGCGCATCAGGCCCTGCACCTGAATATTGAATGCCTCGAAGCAGTCCTGATCCAGACGTGCGGCATCGTCGGGCACGAAGGGGAAACGGTCCAGCGGGCGGATCACATCGCCCATCGCCCCTTCCTGTGGCCCTTCACTGGCCTCGAATGGCACGATCACTGCCGTCTCGCCTTCCAGACGGGCGCAGTCGGCAAAGGTGCCGTTACGCAGGCGGTCCAGACCGATCCGGTCCACATCGACATCGGCAATGGTCAGATGGCTTTCCATCGAGAACCGCTCGCCCTCGGCCAGCTTTACGCCAAGCTCGTGGATCATGGCCTGACCGTCCCAAGCCAGATCGGTCGTGCTTTCGCCCCAGCCGGAGGCGGCGAACACATAGGCCGACAAGGTGCGGGCCGATTGTGAGGCGCACATCAGGGCGCGATCATCCGACTTGCCGATGACGATATTGGAGGCCGACAGGTTGCACAGGATACGCGCACCCGCCATCGCCGCACGCGTAGACGGCGGCGTGGGGGCCCAGAAGTCCTCGCAGATTTCGACGGCAAAGATAAAGCCCGGGCGGTTCACCGCCTCGAACACCAGACCCGGCGCGAAATCGACGCGCTCTCCGTTCAGGGTAATGGCATCCTCAGTGCGCGAGGCCGCAGGCGCGAACCAGCGCTTTTCATAATATTCGCGGTAGTTCGGCAGATAGGATTTGGGCACCACGCCCAGAACCTCGCCGCCCGCCAGCACCACGGCGCAGTTGAACAGGCTGTCACCATGTCGCAGGGGCGCACCGACAATCGCCACCAGATCAAACTGTTCGGTCAGGGCGCACAGACGGGCAATCTGGTCTTCGACCGCCTCCAGAAGTGCGGACTGCATATGCAGGTCATCAATGGCATAGGCACTAAGCGACAGTTCGGGAAACACCAGAAGATCAACACCTTCTTCGGCCGCCTTGCGGATCAGCGCCTCGTGCGCGTTCCCGTTGCTGACCGGATCGGCCACATGCACCACAGGCGTTGCCGCCGCCGTGCGGACAAAACCGTGGGTACGGGCTTCAAAGAAGGGATGTCTCGACTGGACCATGGCAACTTTCCGGAAAGCGAAACAGGACGCCTATCCATATAGGTTCGCGCGTGACCTGAGAACCATCGTCGGCTAGAGCAGTTGCTATGAGCGATACGCCGAAAAAAGGCTGGTTACAGCGACTGAGCGAGGGTCTGTCACGATCCTCCAAGCAGATGACCGATCAGGTCGTCTCGACTTTCGCCAAGGAACCTCTGTCCGAAGAGCGCCTCGAACAACTCGAGGAACATCTGATCGAGAGCGATCTGGGTCCGGCCGCGTCGGCCCGCATCGTCGAGCGCTTCCGCGCCCTGCGGTTCGGCAAGACGTCGAACGAGCGCGAGGTCAAGGAAGCCCTGGCCGAAGCGGTCGCTGCCGAACTGCTGCCGCGTCAGGCCAAATTCGATCCGTTGGGCGGCGAAAAACCCTATGTGGTCCTGTTCGTCGGCGTCAACGGCTCGGGCAAGACCACCACCCTGGGCAAGATCGCCTCTGACCTGACCGCCAAGGGCGCCAAGGTGATGATCGTGGCGGGTGACACCTTCCGTGCCGCCGCCCGCGAACAGCTCAAGGTCTGGGCCGACCGCGCCGGTGCCCATTTCGAAAGCCGCCGCGACGGTGCCGATGCGGCGGGCCTCGCCTTTGATGCCTATACCAAGGCCAAGGCTGAAGGCTTTGACGTGGTGTTGATCGACACGGCGGGCCGTCTTCAGAACAAGTCCACCCTGATGGACGAGTTGCTGAAGATCGTGCGCGTGTTGAAAAAAGTCGATGCCGATGCACCGCACGAAACCCTGCTGGTGCTGGACGCCACGGTGGGCCGCAATGCGCTGGAGCAGGAAAAGATTTTCGGTCGCACGGCTTATGTGTCGGGCGTGGTCATGACCAAGCTGGACGGCACAGCGCGCGGCGGTGTGCTGGTGCCGGTGGCACAGGCATCGGACGCCCCCATCAAACTGATCGGCGTGGGTGAAGGGGTTGAAGACTTGCAAGACTTTGACGCCAACGCCTTTGCCCGTTCACTCGTCGGTCTGGAGGACTGATCCATGGCCGAAGCCAAAACCGAATCCAAAAAAGCCAGCAATCTGCGCCAAGCCATCGACTTCGGCGCGCTGGCGGCCTTCATGGCCACCTATGTCTTCCTGCGTTTTGTCCAGAAGCTGGATGGCCGCGAAGCTCTCGTTCAAGCGACATGGGTACTGGTCGGTGCCTCGGCCATTGCCCTGATTGCCGGCTGGTTGCTGGAAAAACGCCTTGCGCCCCTGCCGCTGTTCAGCGGCCTGTTCGCGCTGGTGTTCGGGACGCTGACCATCTTCTTCCATGATCCCAACCTGTTGAAGATCAAGATCACCATCCAGAATCTGGCCCTGTCGGCCATTCTGCTCGGCTCGCTATATTTCAACAAGGCCGCGTTCAAATACCTTTTGGGCAGCGCCTTTAACCTGACCGATGCGGGCTGGCGCGGGCTGACCTTGCGCTATGGCCTGTTCTTCCTGGTCGTCGCCATCGTCAATGAAACCATCTGGCGGACCCAGTCGGATGATTTCTGGGTCGCCTTCCGTGGCGGTCTGTGGCTGGCCTCTGCGGCGTTCGGCATCTGGCAGGTCTTCTTCATCATGAAGCACCTGATCAAGGATGAAGAGCCCGAACAGGACAGCTGATCGACAAGCTGAACCATTACCAAGGCCCGCCGTTATCATACGGCGGGCCTTATTGTTTTCCGCACCCACTGAAAATGTCAGCACACCGCCTTTGAACCGTCGTCAAAGCTTCAACGCCGATTGTTAGCCAACACATAGACGCCCCCTGTCGAGAGAGCCGATGATCAAAGCTGCCAAACACAAGACCCCGATCAGTGAACTGGCTCAGTCGCCCAGCCATCTGATGCACCGCGCCTTGCAGTTGTGCCTCGACATCTATGCCGAGGAATCGGCCAGCAGCGGCATTACCCAGCGCCAGTATGCGGTTCTGGAAGTGGCCGCCCAGCGTCAGGGCCTGACCCAGACCGAACTGGTTCAGGCCACCGGCATCGACCGCTCGACCCTGGCCGATCTGGTCAGCCGCATGACCGCCAAGGGGTTGTTGCTACGCGAAAAGTCGGCGCTGGATGCGCGGGCCAAGGCGGTGCGTGTCTCCGAAGAAGGCCTTGCCGCCCTCGAAGCGGCCCGCCCCTGCGTGGCGGCTGCCGACAAGCGTATTCTGGCCATGCTGTCCAAGGGACGCCGCCAGACCTTCCTTGAGACCCTTGCCCAGTTGGCCGAGGTCGCGGACAAGGCCCCCGAAGAGGTCAAGAGCGCCAAGAAGGCGGCGAAAAAGGCCGACAAGGAAGCCCGCAAGGCCGCCAAGCTGGCCAAGAAGGCGGCTAAAAACGACGAGAGCGAACCGGCCAAGAAATCGAAAAAGGCCAAGGTCCAGCCCGTCGCGGATGAACCGGAAAAGCCTTCTGAGGCTTAGACGCGGATATCCAGATAGGAACCGGGCCGCTTGAAGCCTGCGCTGGCAGCAGCCGGCACGGCAGCAATTTCAGGGCGCGGTTCGGCTGGGGCAGCGGCAGGCGTTTCAGGCGCAGCCACGGTGGCGGCAACCGGACGGAAAAAGGCCACCTGTGCCTCTTTCAGCGCCTTTGCAGCATTGAACGCAGTGCCACCGCCCTGCCCTTTTGCGGCAGGCGGGAAAAACGGACGATCTGGAGCAATGGCCGACATGGGGCCAAGCTTTGCCCCATCGGCACTAAGGTATGGTTAACGTCAGATTCACCCTAATGCACCGCCGCTCAGCGGGCCTTATAGGCCTGTTCCAGCGCCTGACGGTCCGCATCGCTCAGGATCGGGCCCGAGGCCTTATAGGTCACCTGCCCATAGGCATCGACGACGAAGGTTTCGGGTACGCCGGAAATGCCGAGGTCCAGCCCTGCGCGGCCCTCCTGATCGACCAGCACAAGATCGAACGGATCGCCCAACTCGTCGAGGAAGGCGCGGGTTTTGACCGGATCGTCCTTATAGGCGATGCCGACGACCTTGATGCCCTGTGCCTTGAGCGCCATCAATTGCGGGTGTTCCAGACGGCACGGCGCGCACCAGCTGGCAAAGACATTCAGCACCATCGGCTTGCCGACGGCAGCGGTCTTGATGTCCAGCATCCGGTTGGACGCCACATCACCTTCCAGTAGCGGCAGGACGGTTTCCGGCACCGGCTGACCCACCAGAGCCGCAGGGGCGTGGCGGCTGTCGGCACCCGTTTTGGACATCTGCTGCATCTGGAAGGCCAGAAACAGTCCGAGTGCGGCAAGGGCCGCGACCGGTATGGCGGCGATCCAGCGGTTCATCGGGCCTTCCTGTCAGCTTCCAAGCGGGCCAGTTCACGCTTCATGCGCAAGGACTGCATGGCCGCGCGAATGGCCAGTGCCACAAGGACCAGCACTGTCGCGCCCCATGCGGGCCAGACATAGGCCGCGTGTTTTCCCATGTCGAAATCGAACATCTGGACCTCCTCAGGCGTATTGGGCCGCACGGGCCTTAAGAGACAATACGCGGCGGCGGCGTACTTCACTGCGAATGGAGGTCAGCCAGATGGCACCGAAGAACAGGCCATAACCGAAAACCATCGCCAACAGGGCCGGAAGATAGGCCGGATCGACACTGGTGCCACCCGAGCGGATCAGGGATGCCGGTTGGTGCAGGGTGTTCCACCAGTCCACCGAGAATTTCACGATCGGCAGATTGATAAGACCCACCATGCCCAGCACGGCCGCGGCCTTGGAGGCGCGCTGTTCGTCGTCGATCGACGAGCGCAGGGCCATGTAGCCGATATAGAAAAGAAACAGCACCAGAACCGAGGTCAGGCGGGCGTCCCACACCCACCATGTGCCCCACATGGGCTTGCCCCAGAGCGAGCCTGTGAACAGGGCCAGAGCAGTCAGGGCCGCACCCGGCAAAGCGGCGGCACGGGCAGCGGCGTCGGCCAGCGGATGGCGGAAGACCAGCGCAAAAAAGCTGGACACACCCAGAGCCAGATAGGCCCCGAGGCCGACAATCGCCGCCGGCACATGGATGAACATGATGCGGACCGTATCACCCTGCTGGTAATCTTCCGGCACCGAGAAGCTCAGCGCCGTCCCCCATAACAGCAGGCCGATAGCAACGGCCCAGAGCACCGGAACCAGAGGGCCGGTGAAACGCATGAAACGATCGGGATTGGCGAGACCAAACATAGTTTGCCGATTACCCGTCCCCGCGCAGGACAGCAAGCAAACCGAACCGCACGGCCCAAAGAAAAAGGGCAGCAGGCGCATGACGCACCTGCTGCCCTTATTTTTTAGCTGACCTATTCTTATAGGGTCAGGCCGTGTTCAGCCGCCAGTTCAACCAACTTGACCTGCGGACGCGGGCCCCAGTGGGCGATCACTTCGGAGGCTGCCAGCGAACCCAGCTTGCCCGCATCCTCCAGCGACAGGCCGCGCGCCAGACCGACGAGGAAGCCCGCCGCATACTGGTCACCGGCACCGGTCGTATCCAGAACCTTGTCCACGGCAAAGGCGGCCACAGCCACGCGCTGTTCGCCCGAAATGATGACCGAGCCATGCGCGCCACGGGTGACGGCAGCGATCTCGACGATAGCGGCCAGCTGGTCGGCAGCGGCGTCAAAATCTTCGGTTTCGAACAGGGCGGCCAGTTCGGCTTCGTTGGCCAGAACGATGTCTGCCGAGGCCTTGATGAAGTCCAGCAGTTCGGCGCGCCAGCGGTGAACCACGAACGAGTCCGACAGGGTGATGGCGACCTTGCGACCGGCCTTGTGGGCGGCGGCGGCGGCGGCTTCGAACGCCGCACGCGCCGGTGCCGGGTCAAACAGATAGCCTTCCAGATAGACGATGGCGCTGGAACCGATCAGGGCCTCGTCGATATCGGCGACGGTCAACTGGTTGGCCGCACCGAGGAAGGTGCACATGGTGCGTTGGCCGTCATGGGTGACGTTGATCAGGCAGCGACCGGTACCGGCTCCGCCTTCCAGAACCGGCGTGTCGAAATGCACACCACCGGCACGGATATCGTGGGCGAACACCTCGCCCAGCTGGTCCTTGGCAATCTTGCCGATATAGGCCGCACGCGCGCCATAGGAGGCCACGCCCGCCACGGTGTTACCGGCCGAACCACCCGAAGCCTCGACCCCTGGTGCCATGCCGTCATACAGTTGCGCGCTCTGGTCTTCGTCGACCAGCTGCATCGAACCGGGCACCAGGCCGCGCTGTTCAAGGAAGGCGGCCTCGCACGGGGCCAGAACGTCAACGATGGCATTGCCGACAGCCAGCACATCGAAACGGACATCAGTAGAGTTTTGGGTCATACCGGCTTCTTAATCACGAGATAGGTTTCGCGCTACTGTTTCACGTGAAATATCGCTTCTCATATTTCGCCGTTTCCGATGAGTACCATGTCCAAGATTGCCATCCTGACGCCCGACCCTGCCGACCCGTCCTATGCCGGACAGTGGCCACAGGTGCTCGAGGTTCTGAAAGCCGCACTGATCGCGGCGGGTCTGGACGTTCATCCCGAAGCGTGGACCGATCATGCGAACGATGCCTCGGGTCTGAAAGACTATGACCTGATCCTGCCTGTGATTGTCTGGGGCTATCACCGCGATCACGCCTTATGGCTCAAGGCCTGCGATCTTTGGAAGCGCGAGGGCTTGCCGCTGGCCAACAGCGCCGACACCCTGATGTGGAACTCCGACAAGGCCTATCTGCAAGGTCTGATCGACCACGGCATCCCGATGGCCGCCACCCGCTTTGTCGAGCGCGTCACCGCCCGCGATATCGATATGGCCTTTGATGATCTGGCCAGCGATGTTCTGATCGTCAAACCGACGATTTCGGCGGGGGCCTACCGGACATTACGTCTGGACCGCAATTCGGACTGGGCGTTAAAACTGGCCAAGGCCCCTGAAGGGGCGGCGATGATCCAGTCCTATCTGCCCACCATCGAAACCGAGGGCGAGACCTCGCTGCTCTTCTTTGGTGGCGAACTGTCCCACGTCGTCAACAAACGCCCGCTTAAGGGCGAGTTCCGTATTCAAGTGCAGTTCGGCGGCCAGTATCAGGCGCTGGACAGCGCCCCGCCAGAAGCTCTCGCTCTGGCGCAACAGGTGCTCAAGGCCTTTGGCGGTGACCTGCTTTATGCTCGCATCGATCTGACCCGTGACGAGACGGGACGCTGGGTGCTGATGGAGGCCGAACTGATCGAGCCGGACTTCTATCTGGCCGCCGCCCCCAAGGCCGGTGCCCGCTTTGCCGAAGCGGTCAAAGCCCGTCTTTAATCGGCGAAACTGGCCCGCGAGGGACAGATATCGGCCAACACACAGCCCGCACATTTAGGCCGCTGTGCCAGACAGGTATAGCGGCCATGCAGGATCAGCCAGTGGTGCGCCTTGGCCAGCCATTTCTTGGGCACGATCTGGTGAAGCTGGTCCTCGACCTTGTCGGGGGTTGAGCCATTGGCCAGCCCCAGTCGGTGCGAGACGCGGAACACATGGGTATCGACGGCAATGGCCGGTTCGATATCCAGCTCGTTTAGAACCACGCTAGCGGTCTTGCGCCCCACCCCTGGCAGGGCCTGAAGGTCCTTGCGGTTTAACGGCACCTGTCCGCCATGCTGGTTCACCAGCATGCGGGCGGCGGCGATCACATTCTTGGCCTTGGTGCGATAAAGCCCGATGGAGGCGATATAGGGGATCAGCCCCTCCTCGCCGAGCGCCAGCATCTTTTCGGGCGTATCGGCAACCTCGAACAGGGCCTTGGTCGCCTTGTTGACCCCCACATCGGTCGCCTGTGCCGACAGGGCCACCGCCACCACCAGCGTATAGGGGTTCACAAAGTCCAGCTCGGTCTTCGGCTCGGGCATGATGGCCGACAGACGGGCGAACACCGTCTCGACCTTGGCCTTGGTCGGCGGCCAGCGCACGATCACCCCGACAGGGGCTTTTTTCGGCTGACGGGACTTACGCACACCAGAGGGCGGCGTCAAAGCGGCGCGAACAGACTTTGAAACGGGGCGTTTGGCATCGGTCATGGCTCTATTGGCATGGCCGCGAAACCCTTTGAAAGCAAGCTTCTGACGCCATCAGGCATGTGACGGTGCCTGTAAAAATGAGCGCGGCTAAAAGTCGCCTATTGATTTTTGGACCAATGGGTCCATTTTTCGCGCCGATTTCATAACCCTCCCCAAGCCCAGTTGTTCTCCATGGCCGCCTCCCCGCGCAAACGCCTGCCCCTGATCATTGCTGTCATTGTTGCCATCGCCCTTGTTGTGGGCGGCGGCTACTGGTGGATCAGCAAGCAAAGATGGGAAAAGACCGACAACGCCTTTGTCGAGGCCGACACCGTCATGGTCGCACCCCGCATCAGCGGTCAGGTGATCGAGGTTCTGGTCAAGGATAACCAGACGGTCGAGGCCGGACAGATACTGGTGCGTCTGGACGATGCCGATGCCAAGGCTGCGCTTGCCGAGGCCGAGGCCGATCTGGCGGCATTGAAGGCCGCGGTCGGCAATGTCGACGCCCAGCTTGCACAGCAACAGGCCGCCATCGCCGCCCACGCCGCCGCCGTGGACCAGAGCCGCACACAAGCCGATCTGGCCCGCAAGGAGGTGGACCGCTACGGCCAGCTGGCCAGCCAAGGCTGGGTCTCGACCCAGCGCATGGACACCCAGCGCGCACAGGCCGACACCGCCCGCGCCAGCGTGGCTCAGGCACAGGCCGCACTGACTGCCGAACAGCGCACCCTTGGCGTGCTGTCCTCGTCACGTAACCAGTCTTCTGCGGCCGTACAAAAAGCCGAGGCCGCCGTCGAACAGGCGCGTCTGACGCTGGAGCGCACCATTATCCGCGCCCCGATCAAGGGTGCCGTTGGCGCTCGCGGCGTGCGTGTAGGTCAGGTGGTGCAGGCGGGCGGGCAGATGATGTCGGTTGTGCCGCTGGGCGATGTCTATGTGGTGGCCAATTTCAAGGAAACCCAGTTGAACCGGATGCAGTTGGGCCAACACGTCTCCATAAAGGCCGATGCCTTCCCCGATCGCAAGATCAACGGCGTTATCGACAGCTTCGCCCCCGCCACCGGTTCGGAATTTGCCCTGATCCCTGTCGAGAACGCGACCGGCAACTTCACCAAGATCACCCAGCGCGTGCCGGTGCGGATCGCCGTTGAAGACGCCACCCGTCTGGGTCTGCGCCCCGGCCTGTCGGTCCATGTCACCGTGGACCTCAAGAGCGGCCAGAACACCCAACCGACCGCCCGCTGATGAGCGCCCCCGCAATCACGGCAAACGGGGACGAGGCCCCCATCAACTGGACCGTGCTCCTGCTCGGCTTTGCCGGCATGGTGATCGGCCAATTCATGGCCATTCTGGATATCCAGATCGTGGCTGCCTCCCTGCCCCAGATTCAAGCCGGTGTCGGTGCCTCGGCCGATGAAATCAGCTGGATCCAGACCGCCTATCTGATCCCCGAAGTGGTGATGATCCCGCTATCAGGTTTTCTGTCTCGGCTATGGGGCACCCAGAAGGTGTTTCTGGCCTCCTGTATCGGGTTTTTGATCACCAGTGTTCTGGTGGGCCTGTCGTCATCCATCGAGATGATGATCTTTTTCCGCGCCATTCAGGGCTTTGTCGGCGGGGCGATGATCCCGACCGTATTTGCCGTGGCCTTTACCGCCTTCCCGCCCGAAAAGCGGGTGACGGCCAGCGTCATTATGGGCCTGATCGTCACGCTGGCCCCGACCGTGGGGCCGACGCTGGGCGGGCATCTGACCGAATGGCTCAGCTGGCGCTGGCTATTCTTCATCAACATCTTCCCCGGCATGATCGTGCTGTTTCTGGTCGGTCGTTATGGCAATTTCGACAAGGGTGACCTGTCGCTGGCCAAGGGATTTGACTGGCTGGGCCTGTTCCTGATGGCCGCCTTCCTGATGAGCCTTCAGTTCGTATTGGAAGAAGGGGCCAAGGAAGACTGGTTCGCCAATGACCACATCCTGCTGTTGACGGTTGTGGCGGCCATTTGCGGTCCCGCCTTTATCTGGCGCTCGCTACAGTCCAGCAATCCGATCGTAGAGTTACGGGCCTTTGGTAACCGCAACTTTGTAGTCGGCGTCATCATGACCTTTGTCGTCGGGGCGGCCCTGTTCGGTGGCTCGTTCCTGATCCCGCTGTTTTTGGGACGGGTGCGCGAATATTCGGCCTCGGAGGTTGGCACCACCATGATCGTGTCGGGCCTATCCATGTTTGCCATGGGCCCGTTTGCGGGGCGTCTGGTGCGTATGTTCGATGCGCGTATCTTGATGTTTGTCGGCTTTGTCATGGCCTCGTGGGGCATGTGGGATGCCCGTCTGGTCACGGACGAATGGGGCTTTTGGGAGTTTGCCGGTGTGCAGGCCATGCGCGGCGCGGGCGTGATGATCGCCATGATCGCCTCGCAACAGGTGACCATGGCCACCCTGCCCCCGCACATGGTCAAGAATGCCTCGGGTCTGGTGAACCTGTCGCGCAATGTCGGCGGCGCATTCGGTCTGGCCATCCTGAATACCAGCATCACCCAGAACTCGGCGCGACATATGGCCGAATTGACCTCTCGGGTCGATCAAACCCATGTGCAGATGCGGCAGATGATCGAGGCCATGACCGCAAGGTTCTCGTCCTCGATCGACCCGCACGCCTCGGCGCTGAAAGCGGTTTACGGCATGTTCCAGAAGCAGGCGACCACGCAGGCTTTCGGTGATGCTTTTGCCCTTTTGGCGGTGGCGTGTGCGTTTGCCGCCTTTGTCACCCTGTTTGCCCGCCCCGCCAAAACCGATGGGGCCGCGCCCTCCGCCGAGATACACTAGATGCCACGAGCCCCCGGCCAGATCGACGAGCAGAAAAGCGAGGCCATCATGGCCGCCGCCATGGACCTGTTCGCGCGCAAGGGGGCCAAGGCCTCCATGGCCGAGATCGCGCGCATGGCGGGCGTCTCCAAACAGACGCTCTATAACCGCTATCCGTCCAAGTCCGAGCTGGCGCGGGCACTGTTGACCCGGCGTTCCTTGTCGATCACCTCGCCGCTGGAAAATACCGGCAGCCCCCAACAGGCGCTCAGCGGCATGGCCATGGGATTGCTGACGCAGGTGGTGAAGGCCAACAGCTCCGAGCATTTGCGGGCGCTGGCCTTTGTCTCGCGCGAGGATCATGAGCTGGCGGCGGCCGTATTCGATGCCGGTCCCGCCCGCAGCCTGCGCCGCCTGTCGCAATGGCTCGAGGACCGCAACACACAGGGGCAGTTGGCCATCCAGAACCCCGATCAGGCCGCCGAAATTTTTGTCGGCATGGTTCTGGGACATGCCCATCTGCGTATGGTTCTGGGGCTGGAAACGCCCGAACAGGACATGGTCCAGCACGCCAACGAGACGGCCCGCCGATTTGTGCGCGCCTATGCGGTGTAAGCGCGCGATAAGACCACGCCCGCAATAGCCATCAGGCGCAGATCAGCCTAGATATAGGCTCTGTTTCTTTCGAATGGCTGCCAATGCGGCCCTGCGGAGCCTTAAATGCTGATCCACCTTTCGTCCTGGCCTGAAATCGATGCCTATCTGAAGTCCGGCCAAGTGCTGGCCAAGACGGTCATCGTACCGATCGGCTCGAACGAACAGCACGGCCCGACCGGCCTGCTGGGCACCGACTGGCTCTGCCCGGAAATCATCGCCCACGCCGCTGAAAAAGCCGACGAGACCATTCTGGTCGCCCCGACCTTCAATATCGGCATGGCCCAGCACCATCTGGCCTTCCCCGGCACCATCACCCTACGCCCGTCCACCTTTATGGGCGCGATTGCCGACTGGGTGTCGTCGCTGGCCCGCCACGGCTTTGAACGCATCTATTTCCTCAACGGTCATGGCGGCAATGTCGCCACCATCGAAGCCGCCTTTGCCGAAATCTATGCCGAGTGGTCGTTCACGCCCGAGCCGTGGGCCGAGCGTCCGCCGTTCGTGATGAAGCTGCGTAACTGGTGGGATCTGCCGGGCGTCCAGAAGCTGTGTGAAGACATCTTCCCCGTCGGTCACGGCTCGCACGCCACGCCGTCGGAAATCGCCGTCACCTATGCGGCCTATCCGGATCGCGTAAAAACGGCGACCTATGAGCCGAAGATCGCCCCGACCGGCCCGATCCGCGATGCCAATGACTATCGCGCCCGCTTCCCCGATGGCCGCATCGGTTCGGACCCTGCACAGGCCACGCCTGAAAAGGGCCAGCAGATCATCGATTTTGCTGTACCGGCCCTGATTGCCGACGTGAACGCGTTTGCCAATGAAGTCCTGCCCGTAGCCTGAGTTCGGACACCCATATGAAAAAACCCGTCTCCGACATTTTGCGAAATGCCGAAGCCAATCTTCGCACCGGTCAGGAAATGGCCGAGGCGAGCGCCTTCGTCGTTCAAAAACGTCTGGAGAAACTGGCCGGAGCCGCCGTCGACCCCATAAGGGCCGACCATGCGGAGCTCGGCCTGATGGGTTCGGAAAAGGTCGAGGCTTTCACAGCCTCGGCCGGTGCCGCCAGTCACGCCGCGTTTGAAATGGGCGAGACCTGCACCGACATTGCCCGCCGCAACAGCGACCAGCTCCAGTCCAATCTGGATGCCCTGTCGCGTGAAACCAACGAGGCCAAGCGGCTGGCCCTGCAAACCGAACAGGTCGCCCAGTTCTGGGGTCAGGCCATGGTGGACGGTATGGCTCTGTGGTCGCAGGGACTGTCGGCACAGGCCAAGATCATGGCCCCGCTACATGCGCGCGTAACCGAAAACGCCAAGCGCCTGAAAGACTAGTCTAGGAGATCGTGGGTCAGGCGGTGCGAACGATCCCGTTCACCACCTGAACCGGCCACGGCGTCAGCTTGCCACCCGCACACGGACCACCGACACAGGCCCCCGTCAGCGGCTCGAATACCGCCCCGTGCCAGCCACACAGGATGACCGAGCCGTCATTGGACAGATAGCGGTCCAGCTCCATGGCAATCGGAAAACCGGCATGGGGACAGCGGTCCACCCATCCGGCAATCTCGCCATCCTTTTTCACCACAAAGCCGTGAAAAAACGCCTCGCCGATCTGCAGCACAAACCCGCGCGATGACGGATCGGCCAGATCGTCGAACGCACACAGCGCGACATTGGCGGGTGTTTTCCAGACGCGCTTGCGCTCTTCGGCGACGGACGCAGTTTCGGCCTCGCTCATTCGCGTTCCGGCTTGAGCGGGCGCGTCAGCAGGTTTTCAATCGCCGCATCCACCGTGGTTTCGCCCGCCAGAACAGCAGCCACTGCCTCGATGATCGGGGTTTCGACACCCAGTTTCCTAGACAGTTCGCGTACAGCCGGCGCGCTTTCATAGCCTTCGGCCACCGAACGCTTGCCTGCCAGAGCCTGTTCGACAGTCTGGCCCTGACCCAGTGCCAGGCCGAGGCTCATATTGCGCGATTGCGGGCTGGAGCACGTCAGCACCAGATCGCCCAGACCACACAGGCCCGTCACCGTCGCCGGATTACCACCCAGTGCCTCGGTGACGCGCACGATCTCGGCAAAGCCGCGCGTGATGACAGCGGCATGGGCGCTACGGCCCATTTCGCGGCCTTCAACAATGCCACAGGCGATGGCCAGCACGTTTTTCAGCGCGCCACCGGTCTCGGCCCCGATAATGTCGTCGGCATAATAGGGACGGAACACCGGACCGGACAAAGCGCCCGCCAGTTTCTCGGCCATGTCCAGATCGGCACAGGCCAGCGTCACAGCGCTGGGTAGACCACGGGCCACCTCGGCGGCAAAGCTGGGGCCCGACAGGACCGCCGTCACCGCATGCGGAATGGTTTCGGCCAGCACATCGGTCATCAGCTTCAGCGAGCCGCGCTCGATGCCCTTGGAGCACAGCACAATCGGCAGACCCGCACGGGCATAGGGCGCAAACGCCGCCAGTGTCGCACGCATATGCTGGGCGGGCGGCACGGCCAGAATCAGATCGCAACCGGCCAGATCGGCCAGATCGGACGTCACCGCGATCGAAGCATCCAGTTCGACCCCCGGCAGGAAGGCCTCGTTGATCCGCGTATTGCGGATACTGTCGGCCACCTCGGCCTCTCGCGCCTGAAGCGTGACCTGAAGGCCCGCTGCTGCTGCGCTCTGGGCCAGTGCAGTTCCCCATGCACCGGCACCGATAACACCTGCCGTTTTGAAATTCATAGTCACTCCGCAGGCGGTGAGTTTCCCCTCGGGGCTCACGCCTTGGCGCCTTTGCGCCCTTGTTTCTTGTGCACAGGATCACCCGTCGCGCGCGCTTCGTCCAGAGGCCATCTGGGCCGTGCGACCGCATCAAGGTCCGACACCCAACCTTTTTCCAGTCTTTCGGCCCCCGCCAAGGCAATCATTGCGGCATTATCGGTGCAATAAGCCATCGGCGGCGCAAAGAAACCAAAGCCGTATTTTGTAGCGAGTTTCTGAAGCGTCGCGCGAACCGTCTTATTAGCGGCCACACCGCCCGCAACCACAAACAGGCGCTGACCACTCTTGGAGGTACCTGCTTCGGCATCATAGGCCACCAGCTCCGGATGGCTTTCCAGATAGGCCTTCATGGCCCGCTCGGTGCGCTCCATCAACTGACGCGCAATCGCCTTTTGTACGGCATCGGCCAGATCGGCGCGGTCCTGATCCGTCTCGCAGGTCTGGGCCAGACGCGAGGCCGCCGTCTTCAGACCCGAGAACGAGAAATCACAATCCTTGCGCCCCAGAAGCGCACGCGGAAGATCATAGCGCGAGCCATCACCGGACGCCGCCAGCTTCTCCAGCGCCGGACCACCCGGATAGCCCAGACCCATGGCCTTGGCGATCTTGTCGAAAGCTTCGCCCGCCGCATCGTCAATGGTGGTGCCAAGGCGGCTCATATCGCCAATGCCGCGCACTTCCAGCAACTGACAGTGACCACCGGACACCAAAAGTAATAAGAACGGATAGGCAGTCTCTGCACCCAGACGTGCCGATACGGCATGGCCTTCGAGGTGGTTGATCGCCACCAGCGGCAGGTCCCGCGCCAAGGCCACCGCCTTGCCATAGGACAGGCCCACCATCACCCCGCCCACCAGACCGGGGCCGGCGGTTGCCGCCACGCCCGACAGTTCGCTCCAGTCGAGGCCGGATTGCTCCATGGCCTGACGGGTAACCGTGTCGATCATCTCCACATGGCTGCGGGCCGCGATTTCGGGCACCACGCCGCCATAGGCCGCATGCTCGTCGATCTGGCTATAGATCACGCTGGACAGCACAGTTGCGCCATCCGGACCAAGGCGCACCACCGAGGCCGCCGTCTCGTCGCAACTGGTTTCCAGACCCAGTACGGTCAGCCCCTGACCCCCGTCATTTTGACGGTTTACAGGCGGCATATTTGCGCCTTCGGGTTCGCTGCTATAGTTCGCGGCCTTATCCATCGGGTCGAGGTAGCGATCCGGGCCCTTTTTCGCAACGGTTTGGACGTTTTATGACTCCGCTTCTTCGCATTGGTACCCGTCGTTCCAAACTGGCTCTGGCCCAGTCGGGCATGATGCAGCGTGCCATTGGCCGCGCTCTGGGTGTGCCCGAGGACGAGATTGTCCACGCCGTGCCTCTGGTCGAGATCGTCACCACCGGTGACCGGATTCAGGATCGTCGCTTGTTGGAAGTGGGCGGCAAGTCGCTGTTCACCAAGGAAATCGAAGAGGCCCTTCTGGAAGGCCGCGTCGATGTGGCCGTCCATTCCATGAAGGATGTGCCCGCCGAACAACCCGACGGTCTGGCCCTCGCCGCCATCCCCGAGCGCGAAGACCCGCGTGATGCTTTTATTTCGGAAAACTGGTCGTCACTGGCTGATCTGCCTCAGGGCGCGAAAGTCGGCACGGCCTCCCTGCGCCGTCAGGCCCAGCTCTTGTCGATCCGCCCCGACCTGCAGATCGAAATGTTGCGCGGTAATGTCGATACGCGCCTGCGTCGCTTGAAAGACGGTGACTTCGACGCCATCCTGCTGGCCTGTTCGGGCCTGAACCGTCTGGGTCTGGCCGATGTGATTACCGAGCGTCTGGACCTGACCGCCTTCCTGCCCGCACCGGGTCAGGGGGCGCTGGCCCTGCAAACCCGTGCGAGCGACACCGACAGCATCTGGGCACAGGCCCTGAACCATATTCCGACCGCCCTGTGCGTCGTCGCAGAGCGCGGTGCCATGCTGGCTCTGGAAGGCTCCTGCCGCACGCCTGTCGGTGCCTTTGCCCATATCGAAGGCGAGATCCTGCATATCGGCACCGAGCTGCTGGCACCGGACGGATCCGGTCGCTGGACCGAACACGGTACCATCAGTGCCACGGCCCCAGAGGTCGAGATCACCGCTCTGGGTCGCCAGCTCGGCGACGCGGTCAAGGCCGCAGCGGGCGACCACAAGGTCGAGCTCTGACCCCATGAGCCTGCCTCCCCGCGTCTGGATCACCCGCACTCAGCCACGGGCCGACATCACGGCCCGCCATGTGCGTGATCTGGGCTGGGAGCCGGTCGTCGCGCCCCTGCTGGAGGTGCGCGCCATTACCGGTGCCATGACCACCGCGCCATCGCCCGGTCTGGTAACCGCCGTGGCCTTGACCAGCCCCAACACGATCAAAGCCATCGGCTCTGATCTGCTGGCCTATAGGCACCTGCCTGTGTTTGCTGTCGGCGACACCACGGCCGAGGCCGCCCGCCTTGCAGGCCTGACCGATGTACGCTCGGCCAAGGGCGACATCCAAGCCCTTGCCCGTCTGATCGCCCGCGACATTCCAACCGGAACAGTCTTTGCACCCGGCGCAAAAGAGCCCGCCGGCGACCTGCCTGCCCTGTTGCCCGCCCATCGGGTGATAAGGCTGCCCGTCTATGAAACGGTCGATACCGGCATAGAGGCCCCGCAGGATATTGCCGCGATACTGATTCACTCGCCACGCGCGGCCCGCCTGCTTCGCACCCGCAATTTGGGCCAGGCAACACTGGCCGTCACCATTTCCGAAGCCGCCAGCACCCCGCTAAACGGCCATTTTAACGGCGAAATTCGCACATCCCCCACACCAGATGAAGAAGGTGTGCTGACAACCCTTGGCAATTCGCCAAGTCCCGTATAAGAAACCCGCCTCTCCGCCCGTCAGGCCCTCGCCGACACGGAACCAGAGCCGCTTTAGCTCAGCTGGTAGAGCACCGCATTCGTAATGCGGGGGTCACGTGTTCGAGTCACGTAAGCGGCACCACCCTTCCAGACAGTGTATGAACTTCGCCTAAGGCTAACGTGCCTTTGGAAAGGGTTCGTCGTGGGTGCCTAGTGGGAGGGCTTTGGTAGTTTCGAGCCGCCCTTAACAAGACAAGTTACCCCCCTTCAACTCGAGCTTTGACCGGGGGCCCGTTTTAAGTATCCAAGTTCTAGGATCTACGACTTTATGATTGACCGCCAGCGATCATAGCGCCTCTTATACGGTGGGGGTGCCATGGCTTTTCGAATAACGACAAATCGCGCCGCGATCGGGGCGTTCATCGGCGACGTTCAAAGGGCGGCAGACACCGACAAGGAAGCGCTAGGCTTCTTACCAGCGTCCGCTTATTCGGACGCGCTTCGCAAGGGCGAGATAACCCTTGTGCTGAAGGATCACGCCCAAGGACCGATTTATGCTGGCCATATATGGATCAGCGGCGTCTATCCACATGCACGCGTTGTCCAGCTCTTCGTTTTGCCTGAGTTTCGCGGCCAGAAACTTTCGACGCGCTTGCTTCGGTCTGCGATCCAAACTGCTGAAGCGGGAGGGTATCTGACCATCAAGGCCAATGTCGCAACAGACCTGTCCGCCAATCAGGTCTATGGGCATCACGGCTTCGAGGTCGCTCGAACTAGACCTGGCGGAAAGACACGGAACCGCCAAATTAACGTCCGGGTGAAAAGCTTGGCGACGCCCACACTTTTCAACTATCGACCCACATCGTCGCTTACTGTAGCAGATGTGGAAGCTGGCCCAGAGACACAGCCACTCTATCTGATAGATTTAAACGTTTTCTTTGACGCCACGCGCAAAAGAAGGACGACCGCGGCAGCTGAAAAAATTCTCTCCGCAGCTCTAAGCAGCGGGGTTCGTCTCGCGGTCACGACAGAATTTGTCAAAGAGCTGCAGCGAACCTCCATTGGCAAGAATGATCCGGTTCTCAGCTTTGCTAAACAACTCCCCGCTGTTTCAGGCCCCTCACGAAATGAGATAGAGAGCCTCGCGACCCGCCTGTCCGCGATCGTATTCCCAGAAAAGGCACGAGAAGGGAGGCTGTCAACCAATGACCTCTCGGACCTGAAACACCTCGCAGAGGCTATCTTGGTCGGAGCAGCCGGCTTCGTTACCGGCGAACATGCCATAGTGCGGGCACACTCAGCACTCCGCCAACAGCATCATCTCAGCGTCTGGTCTACAGAGGATTTCGCAACCTTTGTAACCCCCGAATTTGAGGAGCTTTCTCCCGACGGCGAGAGCGAACATGATCTATCATTCAAGGAAACTGCGCTAACTGAGGAAGCTCAGGCCTTTCTCGCTGCGCAAGGTGTGCCCGCGACGATGATCGCGGCATTCAAACGAAGAGACGCCGCTGACAAGCGGTTCCGATATGTGGCGGCTAGGGAGGCCACAGAGCTGGTCGCTTTTTCAGCATACCGGTCGGCGACCAGTCCGAATGATAAGGCGCGCCTTCTTCTCGTCGCCGATCCCCGCCATCCAACGACATCAACTGCGGCAGATTTCTTGATCGAACATGCCGTGCGCGCCTCTGTTCTTTCAAGGCCGTCACGCATCGAGCTGCCTCACGTCAGCGGTCAGTCAGCGACGCGCCGTAGTGCGGTCGTTAATGGCTTCCTGGCATCCGGCCAAGCAGAAGACAAATCTCTTAGAAAGATTTCAATCGGGACCGTGATCACGCCTTCAGGCTGGTCGAGACTACGCAGCCGAGTTGAAAGTAGTACGGGCTTAATGCTTCCAGAAACCTGTCCACCGTTCGAGAACGACGAACAGGAAATACCAATCTCCCTTGAAGGCAAGAACACCTCGGTCTCCTTGGCTGATCTTGAAACTATGATGGCACCGAGTCTCTTATTCCTGCCTGGTCGACCGGTGGCGGTCGTCCCGATACGCCGCGTATGGTCAGAAGACCTTGTCGGCGGAAGTCAGCTTGGCCTGTTGCCGAAGCCAGAGGCCGCCTTTCGATCACGCCGAGTCTATTTCGCCTCGGTCAAGAACCAACACAATCTAGTCCGGGGACGCCCCATCATCATTTACGAGTCCAGCAAAGGGGGCGGAAGCGGAGCTGCGATCGCAGTGGCCAGGGTGTCAAAGGCAGAAGTGGTACCAAAACATCTAGCACCTGAAGCCCTGCTGCGGGCCGCTGTTGTGCGTGGCGCTCAACTCGACAAGCTTGTGAAGGGTACGACCGTTTTAGCCGTATGGTTCGATAATATTATGCGTTTCGAGAATCCGGTGAGTTTCAATCGCATGGAGGCCTTCGGAATGGACGACAAGACCAAATTGGTTAAAAGCCACATGCTGGAATTCGAAACAGCGGTGCAAATTCTTGAAGCTGGACGTCCAAATGCCCGATGAAGATCCGATCATGCTCTCGGTCTCGCCCGAGTACGCGCGATCGATCTTAGCTGGCGTTAAGGGAGTAGAATTACGTCGCCGCGCTCCAAGGATAGGCCGAGGCACCAGAGCCTGGCTTTATTCTACATTGCCCGTCGGTGAAGTCGTTGCGATTTTGACGATCGATCAAGTCGTTGAGGCTCCGCTTGCAGATCTGTGGCGACGCTATGGTGCGCATACAGCAGTCACGCGTGAAGTGTTCAACGCCTATTTTTCAGGTCTTAGCCACGGCGCAGCCCTGATCATACGCGATGTTCAGGCGCTCAAGACGCCAGTCTCACTGAGCGAAATTCGTGAAGGTGGTGCATTTCAACCTCCCCAATTTTACAGACGCGTACGCGCCGGAGCCCCTGAGGCGCGGCTAGCGAGCAGGGAACTCCATCCTGTCATGCGCCTAGCTGTCAGTTAACATGGCCCTCACGTAAAGTGGCACTGCTGCATCCATGCGGCCTATGAACTTCGCCTAAGGCTAACGCGCCTTTGGCTAGGGTCTGTCGTGGGTTCCTAGTGAGCGGTCGATAGCAGCTTGAATTTCAGCTAGCGCCGCGCATGGACTTTAACCAGCGCATGATATGCGGCAGGCCGTAATAGAGGACCATCAGCAAAATAGTGATGATGAGGACATTAGCGCCGAACATCACCCAGTTCACCGAAGTGGGCAGCTGATCGAATTTGATGAAAGTTAGCCGTAAATCTTGCGGATAATGGGCCCACTGAAACCGTGACTGATCCTGCGTAATCCAGCCCAAAGGCCTGCCAAAGATCACAGAACCCGTCTCCGCCTCAGACAGAACTCGGTTTCTCTGTAGCATTGCCAGCGTCCAAGTGATGACAACTGACACAGGTAGGAACAGGATGAACATCTTCATCTTCGCGTACCCAATGGCGTAATACTAACGGCCCTCAAGACACCAATCACGCCTCCTACAACGACATCCGCAGGGGCGTTTCTAATGTCAGATAAGTCCTACCATAGAGCAGGCCTAGCGAAGTAGGATTTCGTATTGATCCCGAAGCAAGCCGCGCGTGGATAATCGACGATCCTTAAACCTAGTCGGTCGCTTCCCCATCAGGAGTTATGAGGGCAACGGGTGTAGTTCCCAGAGCCTGTGCCAGTTCATAAAGGCTCAAGACAGTCAGATTGCGCTGTCCCGTTTCGACTTGGCTGATGTAGCGCTGATCAAAGTCACACAGTGCTGACAGTTCTTCTTGGGTCAGGCCCTTAGCCACCCTGAAGCGTCGTACGTTCCGACCGATCACCACCCTGATATCCATGCCCTATGCGTTGACAGCAGAGCGTGGCCGAGTTTATTCCATAAAATGAATATCGGTCTGTGTTGCCTTACGCTGCATTCAGAGCGGGAGCAGCCCTGACCGATCTGGAGGGGCAATGAAATCTATAAAATTAAGACTGCTGGAAACGGCACAATTCGCATTGGAACACCCATGCTGACCGCTGCTGCTCGCCGTAAGAGCGCACCAATCAAGATCACAGCCTGAGTAAAGCCGAGCGCAAAACTCGGTATCTTATATGATGTGCAAATCCTGGCGCATCTCACTCAATATCAATGAGAAAACACCAGATGAATACGAACACCAAACGCATGGTGCTTGCCGCCATTGCAGCCTTCTACGTCGTGGCCGGCGGTCTGTGGAGCACCCACTACTTCCCACTGCAAAACTTCAAGGCACAGGTCGAACGCCAAGAAAAGCTCGTCGATAAGATGGGCTTCTCAGCCGCCTACGATTCCAAGGAGTATAAGGAATACGACGCCCGCCAAATGCATTACGCCATGACCTCGCCAAGCCTTGATGTAACGCTAGGTAAGATGGCCTTCTACCAGATGCTGCTGCTCTGGGGCACGATCGCTCTAGCAGTCGGTGGCGGCGTCCTGTTCCTGACCCGTGGCCGTAAGGCAGGTGCCCAATGAGAGCCCTTGTCTCTGCCGCTCTCGTCGCTGGTGTCTTGGCGCTTAGCGGGTGTGCCTCTGCTCCAGCCCGTACACCCGGCAACTATGTCAGCCAAAGCGAGCCGGTGTTCCTGATCACCGAAGCTCAAGCCGATCAGATCCTAGTGGACGCCATGAACATCGAGTTCGGTACGGCCCCAATTGTGCGCATTGAGGCCCCTACCAAGGGCTATCAGGCCACCATCAAGTTCCTGTTTGATAGCCATCAGATTGTTGCCACCATGGTTCCTTCAAGGGGCCGTGCTGCGGATGGGTCTGCGCAAGCGGGCTACTACTTCAACGTCAGCCACAGCGGGACCATGCCTCCATCGCGGATGTCTCGATCTAAGCGCATGAGAGAACGCCTGTCTCAGGCCGCTGGCGCTCTGTCACCCAGTGTTCCGGCGGCACGATAAACCACCATCAGAACCGTCGTGAGGGTCACCTCCCCTCTTTACCCCTTAGGGCCGGCCTACGCGTGCCCCTTCGACGGCTTTGACGCCGTTCACTATACCAACCCAACCGACCCCAGTGGCTTTCAGCTGCGGGGGGTTCTATGCCCGTAAAGGAACTCCATATCATGATCACCCATTCCGACAGTTTCAAGGTGTCAGCCCTTCTTGAAGACTACGGCCCTAGGCTCAAGACTCATAACTAGAAGAGCTATCGCACCGGTGTAGTCGCTGACCTGGCCAGCCGTCGCAAACAGGCTGATAGGGCGTCCATTCTCATCTGTAGTGGCATGAAGTTTGGTGTTCACCCCGCCTTTCGGGCGTCCGATCAGTCGCCCGGGGCCACTTTTTTACCCCAGACTCGAAACCGTGCGGTGGGCCTTCAGATAGGTCGCGTCGATCATGAAGGTGCGGGGTTCGGTCTGCCCGCCAGACGGAACCTCCATCATCTGAACGAATACCTTGCTTCGCTCCACCGCTTCCAACGATTGTAGAAGGTCTTATGTGACCCGTAGGCCGTCGGCTCATCTCGCCAACACAGGCCATTGCGATTGACGAAGATGATCCTGCTCAACACAGCGATCATCTACGCGGGGCTTGCCGTGGCTCTTAGGAAAATAGGACTCCAGCCGAGCCACCTGCCCGTCTGTCAACCAAGACAGGTTACTCATAATCCAGACACTTCTCAGGAGCCTGAATCAGATCGAATGCACCAAATCAATGGAGCCTGAGCCTAGGTACCCTACACAACCACTACAGAAAACACTCGCGCGCAAAGCGTGATGGCGATAAAATAAATTCACCAAGTGCCGCCATACATATAGATATAAATTATGTACCGGTCATATAAAATCTCTGCAAATGCAAAGGTTGTACTGGAGACGATCTATGTTTTATCTTTACCGTTCCTTGGGTGCTCTAAGCTGCGACCTACACCCCAATCCCCACCCTATAGCGCTATGAAAAATGAAAATTTTATTCTTTCTTGAGCCCTCTATCGAGCTGAACGATCCCCTTTTTAGATACGCCACGCTTAGAAATTCTATAAAACTTCAATCCCAGGCACTTTCTCAACAAGGGCACGACGTTCGTGTACTAGCCGCCGAGCACTTGCTGGCGCGCGCAGTTAAAGACGGGCACCATATTCCAGGTGCCACCCCTATCTCTTCACATTCTTACACAGCCGCATGCATCGGCGCGGGTGCCTCGTCAGCAGATCGGCTGAACGATCCTCACCAGCCAGAATTATCCAAGATCATCTTGGCATCCCTGCCCGAGGGTTATGAGCCTGATCACATCATAATTTGGGAGTCGCCAGCCGAGTATCTGAAAAATACGTTCCCAAACTCTGTGGTGATGTACCAGATGCCAGGTATATTCAGCCGCCCTCCTTTTGCTGATAGCGTCACGTATAGCCCCAATCTTCTTAAGCCAATCACATGGTCTCAGAATGATGAGGCGTCAGGTGTGGTGGGGCGTATCCGTGACCGTGCCGGAGAGTTTTATGCCCGCCACAATCCGCTCATGAAAGAAATCTCAGAGATAGGAACATCTTTTGAACGTACCATTCTGGTACCGTTGCAAATTGATGGATATTTCATGGTCGACATGCTGGAGAATAATTTCCCCAGCCAATTCGACTTTCTTGTATATGTACTAGAAAAAACTCCTTCGAACATTGCGGTAATAGCAACGCAATACAAAGGACGAAACGGACTTGGAAAAGTATTAAGCAACGATCAGATCGTATACTTAAGTAATATTTATTCAAATTTTATTTACTTAAAAAGTTCTGAAAGCATACCATATTGCAGCCAATACATTGCACCTTATGTCGATGGCGTCATCGGGCTGTCGTCATCAATCATCGCTCAGTTTGCACTTTGGAAGAAACCTGCACTTGTTTTTGGCGAGTCTCATGTATCCGAATTTGCAACAACTTTCGAATACAGCGCTTTCATTGATCAGATAAAAATACGAAATACGATTGATAGAGATACGAAACTAGAGTCCTACCTTTCACTAAGCCAAGTCCTTATGAAGGACATACTAGAAGACGCATCGTCAGCACTAGGAATAGGAAGAGAAAGAAAAATAAACTTAGAAAATATGCTAAATGAGATGGACTTCGAGAGCGCCATTTCATCCCAGCCAAATCCTGTTCGAGAATGCTATAGCGATATAATATCTCTAGAATCTAAAGGATGCAGTGTCGTCTCTTTCGATATCTTTGACACGTTACTGGTGCGTACCTACGCACATCCCACTGACGTGTTTAAAGTGGTGGGCGCACGATTTGCAGATCAGTTGGGCATCACTGCAAGCCTATTTTCTACATATCGCCAGAATGCAGAACGCAAAGCTTTCCAAAAGGCCATTGCAGCGAGCAGGGGGGAAATCACCCTACAACAAATCTATGTCGAGTTAGCGGACACACTTGGTGTGGATATGACCGAAATCGACAAGATCGCACAGTATGAAGCATACGTTGAGCAGGAATGCTTGATGAGGCGTGAAGGGGTATGTTCCGCATTCGACCGCCTGAAAGCACAAGGAAAGCAAATCATCCTTGTTTCGGACATGTACCTTCCGTCAGAGGTACTGCGGGCTGCGCTCGAAAAGAACAAAATTACCGGCTACAAAAAATTGTATCTCTCTTGTGAGGTTGGGCTCAAGAAACATAGCGGCAAGCTTTTCGATCACGTTTTAGAAGAGCTTCAGGTTGCTCCCCAGCAAGTTCTCCACATAGGAGACAACGATCATGGCGATATCAAGATGGCCAAGGAGCGAGGTATCAATACCGTCCACGTGCCGCGGCCATGGCAGATATTTGAGAATTCTTCACTTTACAAGGATATTTGGAGTGCGACAACTGAGAGGCATGAGCCTGACCTAAAGCGGGTTCTGGCAGTGATAGCGAATGACGAGTTTTCCGAGTCTCAAAGCTCTAATTCTTGGTTTAATGGTGATGCGAAGAAGCTCGGATATTTCGGATTAGGACCACTTTTATTTGATTACACAAACTGGCTAATCCGGACTTCGATGAATAATGGCGTCAAAAAGCTATTCTTCCTCGCCCGAGATGGTAAAATTATGAAAGAGGCGTATGATTTTCTTGCCTCATCAATACCAGATGCCCCAAAATCTGAATATTTGTTATGTTCGAGACGAGCGGTTAACGTCGCTAATCTTGTAGACAGAAAAGCCGTCGAGCGTCTGCTTGAGATCGAATATACGACCGGCACTTTAGCTGCCTATATCGAAGGTCGTTTTGGTATCGTACCACACAAAATTCCTAAAAACTTGCTAGTTGAGAATGGTTTTGAGCTCAACACAAGCGTAGGCAGCTCTACAAAAATTGATATCAAACCGTTTGTACGCGCATTAACGCCACTAATTTTACAAAACGCTGCCGAAGAACGAGAGCTTTATCTTAAGTACCTAGAGGAGATTGGATTTTCAGGTTCAAACATAGCAGTGGTCGACATTGGCTATGCCGGAACCATGCAAGAGTCATTAGCAGCACTTGCAGGCCTCAATCATCTTTCTGGTTATTACGTCGTAACATTCAGACCTGCCTTAGAACGTATGCGTCGCGCGCGACTGTCGTTCCACGGATATCTGGGTAATTTTATCGATCGGCACGATACAACCCAACTGTGGGCGCGCCATGTGCCCCTCTATGAAACGATGTTCTCTGCTGAGGAGACTTCATTTATGAAGTTCATGGATATAAATGGTGCGCGAATACCCATCTATATGGATGCAGGCGGGGATGAATCTCTACGTATGGCCGTTGTAAAAAACATTCGCCACGGCTCGCTAAGATTCATTCGAAGCATGCGCGCTGCATTCGGCACCTCTGCCCACGAAGTAGACATTGGTCATGAAAAATCCTTAAAAACTCTAGCAACCTTCTTTGCAAGGCCATCGATAACAGACGCGCGTATACTTCAAGGCGTTGCGTTTGAAGATGCCTATGGAGGTGGACGAGGGACCATTCTACTCGCCAACAAGCGCATGGTTGGTGAGGTCTGGAAGGCCGGGCGTGAAGTTCTTGATGCTGATGCAGAAAGAGCTGAAGCCAATAATTCGCACTCGAATGGTGTTGTCACTGGTGGCACAATGTTCAACGCGAATGCTCTTCACACGGGTATCGGTATCCGTGAGAGATCTTCATATATGGTACCAGAAGGCAGTTCAGATGGAATGTTGTGCTACGGGCCCTATCGAAAATTTGCCAAAGGTAAGTGGATAGGAATCTTCGTATTTCATGCAGATGCTCAGCGTTTGTGTTCCATGTATATGGAAGTCGTTGTGGGCCAGTCTCGCATCCTTACAAGACAATCACTAGCTGCTAAGTTGATACACGGTACACAGTCATTGTATATTGATTTTGAAGTACCAGATACTGAAGAGACACTCGAATTTCGCGTGCGAATTAAAAATGCAAATTCCGTTTCAGGTCTTAAATTACTGTCAGTGAGCGCCTTCCCTTCACCCGACAAAATCGCGACTACAAAAAAATTAAGGAATAAAATTTTTAGAGCTTTCAAGAAATAAAGCAGCCGGAGTGGCGGGCCCATCTTTAGGGCCCGCCACTTATTTAAATGATACCAATATTAGTTGATTTTATATTTTCTTGTTCCCATTCAATTGTACCGTTAGGAACAATTCTATACTCCTCTGCGGAAATGTATTTCCCGCGAACTTCTTTAAACTTAGTTGACGGTGGAATTTGATAGCATTCGCTCCATCCAATGCTATCAATCAAAGCACTTCCCTTATGTGCGGCCTTAAATGGAAAGTATTTGCTTAGCATTTCAATATCACCAACAATTCCAGTAGCTACAGTAAAATCCTTAGACTTTATTGGTCGCTTTGGAACTAAGATCGATTTCTCAAACTTACCATTACACAACCGGGCTTCAGAACAGTCGTACCCAGATACAACAACTGAATAAACAAGAGTGGCTAAAGACCAGGTTGATATGTGACCTGAAAGAAGTTTGTTTAAATGAGGTCTTGGAACTATAATGCAAACATACCCATCATCCTCACAAATATCGAACAATTTTTCAATAAAATCACCCTGATTTCTAATGTGCTCTATAACATTTGAACAGTATACATATTGAAATTTTTTCTCAAAATTTATATGCATAAAATCTCCAGGATAATTTTGCCCTATAAGTGTATTATTGAAATCATTTGTGTATACTTCATCAAAGAATAATTCAAAAAAAGCTTTATGCTGATTGCCCCCAGATCCAACATCAATTATTGATCTGTGGTCATTACCATCAGATACGATCCTTAGAGCTGCTTCTAATCCGTTACGTAATTCTATATTATATTTCATCTTTGATTCTTATTCTCTCTTCTTGAGATACAAAAAGCCATCGTTATTTAATTGCGCTTGGCCCAATACGGACACTTCAACTGGCACCACATAAATGCGCAACCCGTACATACCTGTGTTATTTTACAGGACGCTGGCTAAAATGAAACTGCTTAGGCTCAAGACTCATAACCAGAAGAGCACAGTAACGGCGAGAGCTATGACGGAAAGGAAGACGTTCGGGCATCGATCGTAGCGCGTAGCAACACGTCGACAGTCTTGCAGACGACCAAACATAATCTCGATGCGGTTGCGTCGTTTGTATCGAAGTTTGTCATACTAGATGATCTCGGTGCGGGCTTTACGTCTGGGGATGCAAGGCGTCCCTGAACCATTCCGCGTCATAGCCCCTATCGCCCAGCAGCCACTGAACTCGGGGTAGACTATCCAGAAGAGCTATCGCACCGGTGTGGTCGCTGACCTGGCCAGCCGTCGCAAACAGGCTGATAGGGCGTCCATTCTCATCTGTAGTGGCATGAAGTTTGGTGTTCACCCCGCCTTTCGGGCGTCCGATCAGTCGCCCGAGGCCACTTTTTTACCCCAGACTCGAAACCGTGCGGTGGGCCTTCAGATAGGTCGCGTCGATCATGAAGGTGCCGGGTTCGGTCTGCTCGCCAGACGGAACCTCCATCATCTGAACGAATACCTTGCTTCGCTCCACCGCTTCCAACGATTGTAGAAGGTCTTATGTGACCCGTAGGCCGTCGGCTCATCTCGCCAACACAGGCCATTGCGATTGACGAAGATGATCCTGCTCAACACAGCGATCATCTACGCGGGGCTTGCCGTGGCTCTTAGGAAAATAGGACTCCAGCCGAGCCATCTGCCCGTCTGTCAACCAAGACAGGTTACTCATAATCCAGACACTTCTCAGGAGCCTGAATCAGATCGAATGCACCAAATCAATGGAGCCTGAGCCTAGGTACAACTTCAGGACTCAAAACTCATGACCAGAAACGGCAGCGCAAATATAATCGCTAAACGCATCGCTGTGATGAGCGGACTGATGGTGCCACCCTCCCCCTGTGTCAGCTTACAAGGTCTTGGGCAGGTCATTTTGCGCTGTCAGGTGTCGCGGTCGAATAGGCTGGTCAGGTCCAGTCGGCGCGATAGCAGGCTTTCGAGCGTATAGCCGTCTAGGACTGCGATGAAGGCTGCAAGTGCTTTGTTCAAGGCACCGGTAAGACCGCATGCCGGGGCGATGATACAGCTTGCACAGTCCACCAGATCGAAGCCTTCCTCGGTATGGCGGATGACGGCACCGACATTGATGTCGGACGGTACCTTGGCCAAACGCACACCGCCGAAACGGCCACGCACGCTTTCGACATAGCCTGCGCCGACGAGGTCGCTGACCACTTTCATCAGATGATTTTGTGAAATATCATAGGCTTGAGCGATTTCTGCGATTGAGCAGAGCCGGTCCTGACGCGCACCCAGATAGAGCAAAACGCGCATTGCATAATCAGTGTAGCGCGTAAGGCGCATTTCGCACTCCAGCCGAATTTAGAAACCGTCTCATATATATATTTTATTTGCATGTTTTAGGTTGGTGTTATAGATGCATTTCTAGTGCATCAATGGAGCGCAAGCCTATGAATGGCCCGTCGCACAGTCACCGCGAACCCCAAACGCCACCGGAGCAAGCGCCGGTGGCGGTGGCGCTGCCCCAGCCCTATCGCTCAACGCCTGTATTTGATGAAATCAGCCTGCCAGCTGCGCTGCGGAGCGCTCACAGCCTGAAAGCTGGAACATGGGGCCGGATTTGCGTCATCGAAGGGCAGTTGAAGCTGACCTATTGCGACACGCATGAGCAGGTCCTTTTGTCACCCGAGGTTTCAGGTCTGATCCAGCCACAACAGCTTCATTTTGTTGAGCCTCTGGGGCCCATCAAGATGCGGATCGACTTCTTCGACACCCAGCCTGACGGCTGAGGCCGCCCCCTTCCCGACCTATTATTTTTATCATCCAAGGAGACCTCTGATGGCCCAAGCCCTCAGTGAGCGTACCATTGCGCTCGTCAAAGCCACCGTACCTGCGCTGGAAGCCCACGGCATGGATATCGTGCGCGAGATGTATTCGCGCATGTTCCAGAATCCGGAAATCCGCGACCTGTTCAACCAGTCGCACCACGGCGACGCAGGGTCCCAGCCGCGCGCGCTCACCGGCGCCATTCTGGCCTATGCCAATAATATCGAGAACCTCGGTGCCCTGGCCGCGTCTGTCGAACGCATCGCCCAGAAGCATGTTGGCCTGCAAATCCTGCCCGAGCATTACCCGCATGTCGGCAATGCCCTGCTGGGGGCCATCGCCCATGTTCTGGGTGATGCCGCGACCGAGGAAATCCTGAATGCCTGGGGGGAGGCCTACTGGTTCCTAGCCAACATTCTGATCACCCGTGAAGCGACCATCTATAACGACCTTGCCTCGGCCAAGGGCGGGTGGAATGGCTGGCGGGCCTTTGAAGTGGTTGAGGTGCGCCCCGAGAGTTCGGTCATCACCTCCTATGTTCTCAAGCCCAAGGATGGTGGTCCGGTACTGCGCCATCGCCCCGGCCAGTATCTGACCTTCTGGTTCGACATTCCGGGGCACGCACCGGTCAAGCGCAACTATTCGATATCGTGCGCGCCGAACGACGAGACCTACCGGATTTCTGTGAAGCGCGAAGAGCAAGGTCTGGCTTCCGGCTGGCTGCACGACAATGCCCGCATCGGTACCATCCTGAAGGTGGGCGCTCCGGCGGGTGACTTCTTCCTGAGCGAAACACCGCAACGTCCTGTTGTTCTGCTGTCTGGCGGTGTGGGCCTGACCCCGATGGTGTCCATGCTCGAAACCATTGTCGCCACGCATCCGCAGGCAGAGGTGCATTACGTCCACGGTGCACGCGATGCAGACTCGCACGCCATGGGCGCGCATATCCGCAATCTGGTTGCCGCACACACCAAGGCCCGCAGCACTGTCTTTTATGAAGTGTCAGACAATGATGCCGAAAATCCGGGCTGTGACCAGCTCGGCATGATTTCGGGTCAGTGGCTGTCGAACCAGACCCCCGTCGCAGAAGCGGACTACTATCTGTGTGGCCCCCGCCCCTTCCTGCGCGCTCTGGTCTCCGACCTGAAGTCCGCCGGCGTATCCTCGGATCGTATCCACTACGAGTTCTTCGGTCCGGCCGACGAAGCTCTGGCAGCATAATCCGTCAAAGCACCGCCCGCCGGAAGCTCTGGGGCTTCCGGCGGGTTCGTGTGTTCAACTGGTGAAGAACTGCTGCGTGCCGTGGGCCTCGATGGCCGTGGCGAGGCGGTTGAGGGCGTGGATATAGGCAGCGGTGCGCAAGGTGACGTCCTTGTCTCTGGCAATGTTCCACACCACGTCGCCTTCACGCTCGATGATGGTTTTCAGGCGGGTGTGAACCTCGTCCAGCGTCCAGTAATAGCCTTGGCGGTTCTGGACCCATTCGAAATAGGACACCGTCACGCCACCGGCATTGGCCAGAATATCGGGCAGGACAATCACGCCCTTTTTCGCCAGAATTTCATCGGCGGCCGGTGTGATCGGCCCATTGGCCAGCTCCAGAACCACCCTGGCCTTGACCGTATTGGCATTGCCCTCGTGGATCATGTCTTCCATGGCCGACGGGACGAGGACATCGGTTTCCAGACCGATCAGTTCGTCTGCCGAAATGGCCTTGCCGCCATGTTCGGCATCCAGCACTGAACGGCCCTGATTTTTGGCGGCCAGCAGAGCATCCAGATCCAGTCCGCCCGACGCATAAACCGCACCGCGCGAGTCCGACACACCGATAATCTTGGCCCCGATGCTGCGGAACAGTCGCGCCGCATGCTGGCCCGCATTGCCAAAGCCCTGAACGACAACGCGCAGGCCTTCGGTCGGCAGGCCCAGACGTTCGGTCAGATGGCCGACCAGATAAAAACCGCCACGCGCCGTCGCATCGTCGCGCCCCAGAGAACCGCCCAGCGCAATCGGCTTGCCCGTGATAACGCCCGGATGCGGCTCGCCACGGATGGTCGAATACTCGTCCGACATCCAGCCCATAATCATGGCATTGGTATAGACATCAGGGGCCGGAATATCGCGATCGGGACCGATGATGCTGGCAAAGGCCTGCACATAGGCGCGCGACAGCCGTTCCAGTTCGGCCTTGGACAGGCTCTTGGGATCAACCCGCACCGCCCCCTTGCCACCGCCATAGGGCAGATTGGTCACCGCGCATTTGACCGTCATCCAGAAGGCCAGCGTCTCGACCTCCTCGGCAGTCGACTCGGGATGGAAACGGATACCGCCCTTGGTCGGACCGCGCGTATCGTCATAGCGACAGCGCCAGGCGAGGAAGGATTTGCGCGATCCGTCATCCATGCGGATCAACAGTCGAACCTTCATGGTTTCACGCGGGTATTTCAGCTTCTCCAACACATCGCTGTCGATCTGAACATGACGCGCTGCGTCATCGAGGCGGGTCAGGGCCGCTTGCAAGATATCCGGGTTAGACATTTTTATTCCAACTATCGAGGCAACCGACCTCACTAAACGCACAAAATCGGTCTGGTATCGGGGAAGTGCGCATTCTGCTGTCACAATCCTGCCATGTTCGCAAGTGCGAAGGCCGCATTTAAAAGCAGATGTTATCGCCTGCCCCGACGCCTCTCGCCGGCTCTTGCATTGGTAACAGCTGTGATTACCTATCGAGCAAGTTAAGGAGTTTCCCCATGACCAAGAGCGTCGTTCGCAGCAAACCCCTTGCCTCTCCGTGGCAAGGGCTGGATCCGTTCCTGTTTGCCGTTCACCACATTGACCACTACCCCGCCGGTGACGGTCGTCTGGGCATCAGGCCCGAGGACCGTGCCAAGGCCGGTCAAGGCTGGCAGATGTATCATGGCCAGCATGTACCGGGCTTTCCGGCCCACCCGCACCGTGGCTTTGAAACCGTGTCCATCGTCCTGAAGGGCTATGTCGACCATGCCGACAGTCTGGGCGGGGCCGCCCGCTATGGGCAGGGCGACGTCCAGTGGCTGACCACCGGCGGCGGTGTCGAGCACGGCGAGATGTTCCCGCTGGTCAATACCGATGGTCCCAACACCATGGAGATGTTCCAGATCTGGCTGAACCTGCCGCCGGAAGGCAAGTCGGCCAAGCCGGACTTCAGCATGTTCTGGGCCGAGGACATTCCCGTCATTGAAAAGGACGGGGCCAAGGTGACGGTTATTGCCGGTGCATTCGGCGATGTGAAACCTCTGGCACCGCCCTCGGCCTCGTGGGCCGCCAATGCGGATAATGAACTGGCCATCTGGTTGGTGGATATCGACAAGGGCGGCACGGTTACCCTGCCGGTCGCCTCCGACCAGTCACTGCGTCGCGGCTATATCTTTAAAGGTGTCGCCACTTTCGATGGCGATGTGCAACCGGCCAGCCATCTGGTTGATCTGGATGCCACCCGCTCCAGTGTCATCACTAATGACGGTGAGGAGAAGGTTCGCATTCTGATCCTGCAATCGCGTCCTATCGAGGCGCCGGTTGTCATGCGCGGGCCATTTGTTCTGAACACCAACGAACAGATGATCGAGACGGTTGTGCGTTACCAGTCCGAAGGCTTCGGTCGCTGGCCATGGCCGACACAGGCGCACACCCATGGCGATGAGGGCCGATTCATCCGCTATCCCGATGGCCGTCGCGAGGCGCCCCCGACGAAAATCTAGGGCTGGAACGAGAATAGCTAAAGGGTCACGGGTCGGTGATGGCTTGCACATATAAGCATATCTTTATATGTCTAGGCGCATCTTAATTCTCAGGAGCCGATCCGTGGCCCGTACTGCCTTCCAGTTCACGTCCGAAAGCGTTTCCGAAGGTCACCCCGACAAGGTGGCAGACCAGATTTCGGACGCTATCGTCGACCTGTTCCTGTCCAAGGACCCAGAGGCCCGTGTGGCCTGTGAAACCCTGACCACCACACAACTGGTGGTTCTGGCCGGTGAAATTCGCGGCAAGGGCATCTGGGAAAACAACGGCTGGGTCGGCAATATCGAGCAGGAAATCGAGGACACGGTCCGCCGCGTCGTCAAGGAAATCGGCTACGAGCAGGATGGCTTCCACTGGAAGGAATTCACCTTCCAGAACAATCTGCACGGCCAGTCAGCTGACATCGCCGTGGGCGTCGATTCCACCGACGACAAGGATGAGGGCGCAGGCGATCAGGGCATCATGTTCGGCTATGCCTCGAACGAGACGCCGGAACTGATGCCGGCCACCCTCGCCTACAGCCACAACATCCTGAAAAAACTTGCGGAAATCCGTCACGCGGGCGGTTCCATCCTTGAACCAGATGCCAAGGCGCAGGTCACCCTGCACTATGAAAACGCCAAGCCGGTACGCGCGACCTCGATCGTCGTCTCGACCCAGCACGCCAAGGGCAAAAAAGACGAAGTGGCCGCCATTGTGCGCCCCGTCGTCGAAAGCGTTCTGCCTGCCGGTTTCATCACCGACGAAACCGTCTGGCACATCAACCCGACCGGCATTTTCGAAATCGGCGGTCCTGACGGCGATACCGGCCTGACCGGCCGCAAGATCATCGTCGACACCTATGGTGGCGCAGCCCCGCACGGCGGCGGTGCCTTCTCGGGCAAGGACCCGACCAAGGTTGACCGCTCGGCCGCCTATGCCACCCGCTATCTGGCCAAGAACGTGGTCGCCGCCGGTCTGGCCGACCGCTGCACCATCCAGCTGTCCTATGCCATCGGTGTGGCCAAGCCGCAGTCGATCCACGTCGACCTGCACGGCACCGGCAAGATCGATCCGGCCATTCTTGAAAAGGAATTGCTGAACCTGATCGGCGGCGCGACCCCGCGCTCGATCCGCCAGCATCTGGGCCTGAACAAGCCCATCTATGAGCGTACCGCCAAATACGGCCACTTCGGTCGCGAAGCCGAAGCCGATGGCGGTTTCTCGTGGGAGAAAACCGATCTGGTCGACAAACTGAAAGCGCTGGTCGCCTAAAGTCGGATTTATCCGGAAAACATAAGGGATGCGGGGGTTTATGCCCCTGCATCCCTTTTTTTATACGCCCTGCGCCAACATAGACTTGCATCAGGGGGCGCGAGGTCCTTTAAGCGCGACAAACCTGCCCGTAGGGGCTTTCCAGTTTTCAAGGATTTGCCGACGATGAGCCTCCCTGCTCCGAAAAAAGTCGTCCTCGCCTATTCGGGCGGTCTGGACACCTCGATCATCCTGAAATGGCTCGAAACCGAATATGGTGCCGAAGTCATCACCTTCACCGCTGACCTTGGTCAGGGCGAAGAGCTGGCTCCGGCCAAGGAAAAAGCGCTGAAGCTCGGCATCAAGCCGGAAAACATCTTCATCGACGACCTGCGCGAAGAGTTCGTGCGCGACTTCATCTTCCCGATGTTCCGCGCCAATACCGTCTATGAAGGCCAGTACCTGCTCGGCACCTCGATCGCGCGTCCGCTGATCGCCAAACGCCAGATCGAAATCGCCAAGATGGTCGGTGCCGATGCTGTCTGCCACGGCGCGACCGGCAAGGGTAACGATCAGGTTCGCTTCGAACTGGGCTATTACGGTCTGTCGCCCGACATCCGCGTCATCGCCCCGTGGCGCGAGTGGGACTTCAAGTCCCGCGAAGCCCTGTTGGACTTTGCCGAAAAGCACCAGATTCCGATCGCTAAGGACAAGCGCGGCGAAAGCCCGTTCTCAGTCGATGCCAACCTTCTGCACTCCTCGTCGGAAGGCAAGGTTCTGGAAGATCCAGCTGTCGAAGCACCCGAATTCGTTCACCAGCGCACCATCGCGCCGGAAGACGCTCCTGACGTCGCGACCGTCATCACCATCTCCTATGAAAAGGGTGATCCGGTTGCCATCGACGGCGTCGCCATGTCGCCGGCTGAAATCCTGACCAAGCTGAACCAGCTGGGCCACGACAACGGCATCGGTCGTCTGGACCTCGTCGAAAACCGCTTCGTCGGCATGAAATCTCGCGGCGTTTACGAGACCCCGGGTGGCACCATCATGCTGGCCGCGCACCGTGGCATCGAGTCGATCACGCTGGACCGTGGTGCCATGCACCTGAAGGACGAGCTGATGCCGAAATATGCATCGCTGGTTTATAACGGCTTCTGGTTCTCGCCGGAGCGCGAGATGCTGCAAGCCGCCATCGACAAGTCGCAAGAGAAGGTCTCGGGCACCGTCCGCGTCAAACTCTATAAGGGCAACACGACCATCATCGGCCGCGAAAGCCCGAACAGCCTGTACGATCAAGAGCTGGTCACCTTCGAAGAAGGTGCCGTCGCTTACGATCACAAGGACGCAGAAGGCTTCATCAAGCTGAACGCCCTGCGCCTGCGCGTACTGGCCAAGCGCGACAACCGCGAGGGCTAATCGCTCTTCGCATTGTCGGACCTTTAGAGCCGGGCGATCCTCAGGATCGCCCGGCTTTTGTCATCTGTGACCCAGATAGAACCATCAGACGCCACCGCCATAGTGACCGGCGTGCCGCGTGGATGCTGGCCTGCGACATTGTCCCAGCGGGGGGTGATGATCTTGCCGCGCACGCTGGGTGTATTGGCCGGATAGCGCAGCGCCCCGCGCGGATAGATGGCGTAATAGCCGTTGGTATCGCTCAAAGGCACGCCCGCCTCGTCCACCTCGACTGCCATGATGCGTCCGCCGGTACGGCGATAGCCGTGCCACGTCATTAAAAGACGCCCGCGCCATTCGGGGAACATCGCCCCCGCATAATAGACCATGTCCAGCGGGGCTGCGTGCGGCGGCATCAGGGCCACCGGCTTGTCACGCTGGCTGCACCGGCTTTGCGCCGCGCTCCAGCCCGGCAGCGGGGTCTGCATGTCCACGCAATAGGGCCAGCCATAATGACCGCCTTGGCGCAGCACATTGACCTCTTCGAACGGGTGGGCCGGATCGTTCAGGTCCACCGAGTTTTCAGCCTGAAGGATGGTGCCGGAACTGTGCCGCACCAGAGCTATCGAGTTGCGAAGGCCCGAGGCAAAGACCGTGCTGTCCTCGGCCCATCGGCCATCGCCCAGAAAAGCATGGCGTCGCACCTGACCTGTTTCCGCTTCCTCGACACAAAGGCCTCGGGCGTCCGCCCGTCCGCGCCCCTGCCTGTCCAGACAGCGGTCGCTGGGGGCCCCGACATTGACCAGCAGATCGCCATTGGTATCGAACACAAAGCTGGATAGCGGGTGACGGTTATCGTGCAAACGATTGTCCGGCAGGTTACCGATCACGGTGCGAAGTGTGCTGGCCGGATCGGCGGCCCCAACATCCAGTGTCAGGATACGGTTCATCTCGGACACATAGATCCGCCCGTCCGGTCCGCGCTTTACGGTGTGCGGCATGGACAGGCCCGATACCAGCTTGCGCCATTGCGGGGCCTGCTGTCGGTCAAAGGACAGCCGCCACAGCGCGCCCTTGCCCGCCTCCCAGCCGCCCAGATCGCTGACCAGCCAGTCACCGCCCTCCAGCGCCAGAAGGCCACGCGGCATAGCAGGGCCATCACGACCCCCGTCCTGCCCTGCTCTGGCCTGCCAGACCAAGCCCATACAGGCACCGTCAGTCATGCCGACAGAGGTGGCCGGATAGCCGTCGCACTGGCCCTGCACCGCATAGTTGCGCGATGGGCCCGCCCCCGCCAGCACCAGAGCCGCTGCCGACAGGATGGCTCCCTTTACCAGACCGCGTTTTACCCGTCCGAACGTCTCTGGCATTCGACAAACCCCGTCAGTTTCTGGCCGAGCTTATGTCGACATACCGATTGGGACCACCCGCAATAAACGCTGTTTAAACCGGCCTGATCTGTGCTCAGTATCGCCAGACCCTGCGCCGATGGCGTGCCACACCACCGGAGTTATCCATGTCCCTGCGTTTGATCCTCGCCGCCACAGCCGTTCTCGGCTTTTCTGCACCGGGCCAATCCGCTCTGGCTCAAGCCGTTCTGACCTCTGCTTCTGTTGCCCAGACAGCCACACCGGATGTCGAAGAACTGGATATGGAAGCAGCCTCTGCCCGCTTCAAAACGCGCATGGACGCCCTGAAGGCCGAACTGGAAACGGTTGTCGCCACCCATGCCGGTCATCCAGACGCTATGAGCGCCGGTATTGATGAAGCCATCGCCCGCTACAAAGGCGACATCGATGCCTTTGCCAACATGATGGACACCTATTTCGTCACGACGATCGAGAGTGCCGAAACCGACGCCCAAAAACAGGAATATCAAGGCGTGCGCGAACAGGTTGTGCCCATGCTGCGCGCCCTGCCCGAACAAATCCGTGCCGCCACGCTCGAATACGCCAACACGCCGAAGTAACTCCCGTTTTCAACACTATGTGTATCGCGCCGTTTCGGATCACAGAGACAGGCTTGACCGTATCAGGTGTTCGGCTCTAACGCCGCCATATGAACGCTCTACCTGTCGATCCGCAGCTTTATCTGGCCTATCTGGGCACCATGTTGGTGATGGCCTTTACGCCCGGTCCGGCCAATGTGTTTGCCGTGGCGACAGGTATGCAGCGCGGCAAGGGCGCGGCCCTGTTGGCGGTCGCGGGCATGAACACCGCCACCTTTGTCTGGTACTGTGCGGCAGCTCTGGGTCTGGGCGCTCTGGTCAAGGCCTTCCCCGAGGTGTTTCGCATCATCTCCTATGGCGGCATTATCTATGTCGTCTGGCTGGGTGTTCAGGCCATTCGCCACGCGCTGAAGGCCAAGGACAAGGCGCTCGATACACCCGTGCTGGACAAGGCCCGCAATGCCTATTTGTCGGGCTTTCTGGTCCAGATCGCCAATCCCAAGGCAATCTTGTTCTTTACCGCTGTCCTGCCGCCGTTTCTGGACATTGACCGCCCGCCCGTGCCGCAACTGGCATTGTTTGCCGTGGCCACGCTTGGGCTGGACACCATCGCCATGAGCGCATACGGCCTAGGTGGAGCCGCCTTTGCGCGGCACATGTCCTCGGCGCGTTTCCAGCGCATGTTCGGCATCGGTGTAGGGGTTCTGCTTCTGACAGCCGCCATACTCATGGCATCACGGCTGTAGGAACCAGATCGTTCACCCTCCGTTCAGATGGAAACGGGCATAGTGAGAGTTCAAGGAGAGAGTTCTATGAAGACACTTCGCAAAACTCCGGTCCTGCTGGCAATAGCGGGCGCGCTGGCACTGGGTGCCTGTGCATCGACGGCTACGCCCTACCAGCCTGCGGGCCTGAATGGTCAACGCGGCGGTTATTCCGAGCAGCGCCTCGAACAGGACCGCTACCGCGTCAGCTTTGCCGGTAACTCGGTCACCTCGCGCGAGCAGGTGGAAATGTCGCTGCTGTTGCGTGCGGCAGAACTGACGGTCGAGAACGGCTATGACTGGTTCCAGACCGTTGATCGCGCCACCGACCGCGACAGCCGCGTGATCGCACAGCCTGATCCGTTCTACTCGCCGTATGGTGGGTTCTGGGGTCCGCGCTGGCGCTATCACCACCGTGGCTATTGGAGTCCGTGGGGTCCGTCATGGGGTCAGGAAGTCGATTACCGTCAGGTCGATCGCTATGAAGCCTCGGCGGAAATCAAAATGGGTCGTGGCGAGAAACCGTCCAACGATGCCAATGCTTTCAATGCCCGCGAGGTCGTAGCCAATCTGTCGCCGCGCGTAACCCGCCCGACGACGAAATAAGACTTCTCCCCGAAGGCCTCCACGCGCTGGAGGACTGAACGCCCCGGTTGCCACAGGCAGCCGGGGCGTCGCCTTTTTAGACGTCCAGTTCCATGACCACCGGCGCGTGGTCGCTGGGCTGTTGCCATTCGCGCACCGTATCGAGAACGCGGGCGCTGCCCTTGACCACCGACGGCGTCAGGCCCGGCGAGGTCCACAAATGGTCCAGACGCAGACCACGGTTGGAAACGCGGAAATCCTTGGCGCGATAACTCCACCAACTGGCCAGCTTCATCGGCTCGGGATGCTGGTCGCGCAGAACATCGGCGAAACCGCCCGCATCCTGAAGACGGTACAGGGTCTCGATCTCGATGGGTGTATGGCTGACGACCTTCAGCATCTGGCGATGGCTCCAGACGTCGTACTCGCCCGGTGCAATATTGAAGTCACCCGCCAGCACCAGAGGGGCCTGACGATCGCGGCGTTTGGCCTCGGCGGTCAGACGCTCGTAGAAATCCATCTTGTGATCGAATTTCGGGTTCAGCACACGGTCGGGAATGTCGCCGCCCGCCGGAATATAGAAGTTCTGGATCTCGATACCCTTGACCATCACCGCCACGTTGCGCGCGTGTTTCTCGCGGCAAACATCAAGGATGGGGGCCTCGCTGATCGGATAGCGGCTGGCAATCGCCACGCCGTGCCAGCCTTTTTGCCCGCCGATAATCATATAGGGCAGGCCCATGTCGATAAAGGCCTGACGGGGGAACTGGTCCTCCAGACATTTGATCTCCTGCAGGCACAGGACGTCGGGGGCATATTCGGAAACGAAGCGCGCGACTTGATCGATGCGCAGACGAACCGAGTTGATATTCCAGGTAACAATGCGAAGGGTCATGGCCCTGACTTAGCAGAGGGACATAAAAAAAGCGCCCGCTGTCTCCAACGGGCGCTTTGAATGGATGGCTGTAAAACCCTTAGCGGTCGCGCGACGGACGGCGGGTCGGGTCGCGCAGGGTGAACAGGTTGGCCGACAGACCGGATACCGGTTGCAGGGTCGTCAGTTGCACCCGCGTGCGGGCCCCTTGGGCATCGGTGATGGTCCATTCCTGAAGGCGACCACCGGCAAAGGACAGGATGACCGAGCCCTCGTTCGGGCGGCGGGCATCGCGGGCGGTGATGGCATAGGCACCGGAGTCCATGCGCGTCACGCGATCAATCTGCACACCCTGATCCAGACGCACATTGCGCGCCAGGAAGGTGGACAGAGGGGTCTGGGCCAGCGGCACCTGACGGAAGCTTTCCAGACGCGGGTCATAGCGGTTGACGTTATTGCCATCGGCCACAACCAGCAGACCGGCAGGCGTGGTGTATTCAAAACGCATCTTGCCAGGGCGCTGCAACCAGAAACGGCCCTCGCGGCGCTGGTTGTTCGGGCCAGTTTCTACAAACGTCCCCTGTGCCGAGGTCAGGCCCGTCAGATAGGTCTGGGCCTGTTGCAGTACGGCCCTGTCGTCCGCCGACAGGTTGGACTGGGCCATGGCGGGCATAGCGCCCATGGCCAGAACGGCAGCGGCCCCAAGGCCCAAGGCGCGTCGAGAAATCATCATGCGTAGTCTCCCGTTCGGGATTATCGAGGCCTCCACCCTGCCCCGTCGGCTTGGCGTCCTCATGACGCAAGCCAGACCATAATTCGGCGACAGAATGAAGGTTTGTTCAGGGTTCTTTTGCCCTAACGCGCGCGACTTGGTCGCTCGCGCCTTGAAGGCGAGACTTCAAAACTCTCGAACCGGAGAGCTGTTCCGCTAGAAACAGCCCGCGTCGGATCGGGAGGTCCCGAAGGGCCGACGACCGCGGGCCTCTCCTAAAAGCGCCGCGTCAGGTCGGGAAGGCAGAGCCTTCACAGCCTGACGGCGGATCAATCCGCCTTGGGCATATAGACGATACGGCACTCGCCATTAATGGCGGTCAGTCGCCCATTGGCGGCATCCACAAACACCGCACCGCCGTCGTCACGGCTCACACGGCCTGTAGATTTGCCGTTGAAGATCTCGGTGCCAAAGCTCCAGCAGGTGATTTCTGCCGGCTGGTCCTTGAACTTCGTTTCCATGCTTGCGCGCTTGCTGTCGGTGCAAGCCGAAACCAGAACGCAGGTGCCGAGCACAGCCAAGATCTTCAGTGTTTTCATGTCAGCGTTTTGCCACACAGCGTTCTATTCGCAAAGCCTGTAGTCGTCAGACCATCGGCGGAGGGCCAGCCAGAACCTCGCGTTTACCGGCATGGTTGGCGGCCGTGACGACGCCTTCCTGTTCCATACGCTCGATCAAGGTGGCAGCGCGGTTATAGCCGATCTGGAGGCGGCGCTGGACATAGGAGGTCGAGGCCTTGCGGTCGCGGGTCACGACGGCCACGGCGCGATCATACAGATCATCGCCCGAGCCACCGCCTCCTTCGTCACCAAAGGCATTGTCGCCGTCGCCATCCGGTTCATCGGTAATCAAGTCCAGATAGTCCGGCTCGGCCTGTGCGCGCAGATGCTTGCAGACTTCCTCGACTTCGTTGTCGCCGACAAACGGGCCGTGCAGACGGGTGATGCGACCACCACCGGCCATATAGAGCATGTCGCCCTGACCCAGCAGTTGCTCGCCGCCCTGCTCGCCCAGAATGGTGCGGCTGTCGATCTTGGACGTGACCTGGAAGGAAATACGCGTCGGGAAGTTGGCCTTGATGGTGCCGGTGATGACATCCACCGACGGGCGCTGGGTGGCCATGATGAGGTGGATACCGGCGGCGCGGGCCATCTGCGCCAGACGCTGGACGGCACCTTCAACGTCCTTGCCCGCAACCAGCATCAGGTCGGCCATCTCGTCCATCACGACGACTAGGTAGGGCATTTTCTCGGGGCGGATTTTCTCGCTCTCATAGACCGGACGGCCTTGCTCGTCGAAACCGGTCTGGACGGTGCGCTCGAAATGCTCGCCTTTTTCAGCCGCTTCACGGGCGCGTTCATTATAGCCCGCGACGTTACGCACACCCAGTTTGGACATGCGGCGATAGCGGTCCTCCATCTCGCGCACAGTCCATTTCAGCGCGACGACCGCCTTTTTCGGATCGGTCACGACCGGCGCCAGCAAGTGCGGGATGCCGTCATAGACTGACAGTTCCAGCATCTTGGGGTCGATCATGATGAAGCGACAGTCGGCGGGACTGTAGCGATACAGGATCGACAGGATCATCGCGTTGACGCCCACCGACTTACCCGAACCCGTGGTACCGGCGATCAGCAGGTGGGGCATGCGGGCAAGGTCGGCCACATACGGCTCGCCGCCAATGGTTTCGCCTAGGGCCAACGGCAGAAGATGGGTCTTCTTGTCGTATTCGCCAGACGCCAGCAGATCGCGCAGGAACACGGTCTGGCGCTTGGCATTGGGCAGTTCGATACCAATGGCATTGCGGCCCTGAACCACCGAGATACGGCAGGCCTGCGCCGACATGGAGCGGGCAATATCGTCGGCCAGAGCCACGACGCGGCCGTGCTTCACACCCGGTGCAGGCACCAGTTCATAGAGCGTGACCACCGGACCCGGACGAATCTGGTCGATCGTACCGCGCACGCCGAACTCCTGAAGGACCTCCTCCAGCATCTTGGCGTTTGATTTCAGCGAGGCCTCGTCGACATTGCCACCGCGCTGCTCGGGCTTGGTCAGGATACCCAGCGAGGGCAGTTCGAAACCGTTTTCGCTCTCGAAGCGGAAAGCTTGCTGATCGACATCAATGGCGGGTTTGGGCGCCTTGACCGCCGATACCTTGGGCTCGGCTGTGCGACCGGCCTTGGCCGAGGGCGGAGCAACCGGTGCTGCCTCTTCCCATGGCGGTGGCATCTGGTCTTCGCCGTCATAGTCGTCCTGAGACTGAGCCTGAGACTGGGGCTGGGGCGCGACGGCCCGTTGTGGCGACAGGCCCGCTGCTGCTGCGGCCTCGGCGGCGGCATGGCTGACCATGGGGGCGTGATCCCCCTGTGGCGCGTCGTCCATTTCTGGCAGGCGGTGACGGGGTTTACGAACCTCGGCAGCCTTGGGTGCCTTTTCCTTGCGGGCCGGTTTGGCCGCCTTGGCAGGAACGCGGACATGGGCGCCTTTTTCGGCGGCCCATCCGGCGGTGTCCTTGAAGTCCATCAGGCGCAGACCGACCGTATAGCCAAGGCACCACAGGCCCGTCAGGCCAAACAGGACGCCCAGAACAATACGCGCATAGGGCACATGGATAGCGCTCAAACCCTTGGCGGACAGGCCGGTAATCCCGTCACCCCAGATACCGCCAAGTCCGCTGGCCAGTGGCCAGTGCGCCGGTTGTGCCAGAGCTGAAAACCCTGCCGAGGCCAAAAGCACACCGACAATCGCCGCGAAAATCTTCAAGCGCGTCGGATGCAGGCGATGCGGCACGGAATCCCCCAGCGCCACACCCACACCAAATGCCCCCACCAGAAGCACAGCCAGCCATGCCCCGAGGCCCAGCGACTGCATCAACAGGTCGGCCACCACGGCACCGCCACCGCCCATCCAGTTCTTGACCGGCTGAATCGAGGCCGTATTCCAGCTGGGATCCGCCGGATTCCACGAGGCCAGCGCCACAAGAACCAGACAGGCAAGAACCGCCTGAATGATGCCGCGCACACGCACGGCAAAGGGAGCCGCCCACACGATGCGGACGGTATTGAGGGACTGCTGGACAAAAGCGGCAGCGGACATGAAGGCGGACCTCCGGCAAGACTAGACTGTCTTGTGACCGATCAGGGTTAATGTCCTATTTACCAGCGCCCGACGTGACCAAGTTTGACCTTTACAACCACAGGCTCGATCACAGGACTGGACGTGACGACGCAATGAGGCGACACAGACCCTATGAGCGGTTCTGATTACGACATCATCATCGCGGGAGCCGGTCTTGCCGGTGCCGCCTTTGCCCTGGCCGCTGCACAGGGTGGTCTCAAGGTTGTGGTGGTGGATCCCCAGCCTTTCGAGAACCAGTTGGCGGCGACCTTTGACGGTCGCTCGACCGCCATCGCCTATTCGACCTTCCGGATGCTGGACGCGCTGGGCATGGGCGAGAGCCTGCGTCCGCATGCCTGCCGGATGGACCATATTCTGGTGACCGACGGCCAACGCCCCAGCGCCTCCAGCCGCCCCCCCTCTCCGGCCTTTATCCGTTTCGATGCCGACGAGATCGGCGACCGCAACGGCGGCGAGCCGCTGGGCTATATGCTGGAAAACCGCCGCATCCGTCAGGCTCTGGCCGAGGCCCTGCCCAAGGCGGGCGTAGAGATGATTACCCCCGCCTCGCTCAAAAAGGTCGATGTGGAGCCGGGCCATGCCTGCGTGACCCTGAATGACGGTCGCACCCTAGAGGCTCCGCTGGTTGTGGGGGCCGAAGGGCGCGGATCGACCGTACGCCGCGAGGCCGGTATCCAAACACTGGGATGGACCTACAAACAGTCGGGCGTGGTCTGTACCGTCAAGCTGGGTCGTGACCACGGCAATGTCGCCCACGAATATTTCCTGCCCGATGGTCCGTTCGCCATCCTGCCGCTGACCGAACAACGCGTCTCGCTGGTCTGGACCGAAAGCACCCGCCGCGCCGAGGCCCTAAAGGTCTGCTCCGACGAGGCGTTTCATGCCCATCTGTTCCGTCGCTTTGGCGAGTTCCTCGACAGTGTCGAGGTGGTCGGCCCGCGCTTTGTCTATCCGCTCAGCCTGCAACTGGCCGATAATCTGATCGCGCCGCGCATGGCCATTATGGGCGATGCCGCCCACGGCGTGCACCCCGTCGCCGGTCAGGGCCTGAACATGGGCCTGAAGGATGCGGCCGCCTTGGCCGAGGTGCTGACCGAAGCCATGCGTCTAGGCGAGGATATCGGTTCGGAACTGGTGCTGGAACGCTATGCCCGCTGGCGCCGGTTCGACAATGCGGTGCTGTCGGCTGGTTTTGACGGCTTCGTGCGCCTGTTCTCCAACGACATCCCCCCGCTGCGCCTTGCCCGCGACGCCGGTATGGCCGTCGTCAACCGCATCGGCCCCCTGCGCCGCGCCTTCATGCACGAAGCCGGCGGCGCCACCGGCGACCTCCCCCGGCTTCTTAGAGGTGAGGCTCTTTGAGCCTCCGAGCCGCACGGCGGCTCGCCGCTACGTTCGCGACGCGGTCGCTCACTGCTTGAGCGGATTTTAAAAGCAAACCCTTTTCAAGGTCGCGCTTGGCATCGCGCGGCTGAAAGCCCGCGCGTCAGCAGGCCCGCCTTGCTTCATCCCACCTGTGTCTTGCGCTCAAGCAGCAAGCCCCCGCGGGGCGAGCGATAGCGCGGCGCGTAGCGCCAACCGCAAAAGGGCCGCCAGCTTTGCTGGCGGCCCTTTATGCGAAACTAAAAAAGCTAGAAGTTTAGTCTTCTAAACTTCTAGCATCTTCGACCAGCATGATCGGCACGCCTTCGCGGATCGGGAAGGCCAGTTTGGCTCCCACCGAGATCAGCTCGTTGCGCTCGCGGTCATAGGTCAGGCGACCCCGCGTGACCGGACAGATCAGGACTTCCAGCAGGCGCGGGTCCACGGTGACGGGGGTGTTGAAATCATCGCTCATAGGCGGGTTCTAACCTTATGGTGTCCTCTGGCCAAGACTATTGCACGCTCGGCGGCAGGTCTTCGTCGCTATGCCCTGCGCCGTCAATCTGTAACAGGGCCGTCAGCACCGCGTTGCGCTCGTGCAGGTGGCGAGCCTCGATCAGGGCCTGCTTCTCGGCTGGCTCGAACGGCAAGCCCATGGACAGGCTGTTGATCAGGGCCTCTGCCGGAGCGGCGCGTGCCGTGTCCCAGTCAATATCCAGCCCTCGCCCGCCCAGATAGGGCCGCAAGACATCCAGAAAATGGTCGCGGTCGAAGTTTTCATACGGGTCCGGCCCGTCCAGATCGTGCTCGTATTCGGCAAAGTCGGCCCTCACCTGACGATAGGGGGCCTTGGTCTGGATTTCGGTCGCAATGCGAAAACGCGATATACCCGTCAGGGTAATCAGGTAGCGCCCGTCAGACGTCTCGGCAAAGCTGGTAATGCGTCCGGCACAGCCCACCCGCATCAGGGGCGGTCGCTCGCCTGCGAGGCCGATGCTCTGGATCATGCCGACAATCCGGTCGCCGGCCATGGCATCATCGACCATGTTCAGATAGCGCGGCTCGTAAACATTGAGCGGCAACTGTCCTCGCGAGAGCAGGATGACTCCGGGCAAGGGGAAGACCGGAATGACCTGTGGCAGGTCCGACGATCTGACATAACCCTGAGCCATCCCCAGCTATCCTATCCGAACAATAGCGACGACAGACGGCGTCGGCCGTCCTTGGAAACATCGCTCATAGTGCCCGCCGCATCAAACACGACCAGCAACTCCTTACGGGCGGCCTGATCGTTCCATTCGCGGTCGGCTTCGATGATGTTCAGCAGTTCGTTGACGGCGCCTTCAAAATTACCCGCTGCCGCAAGGTCTTGGGCCAGCTCGAAACGGGTCTGGTGATCCATCGGATTGGCCGACAGCTTGGCCTGAAGTTCGGCACTGGCCCCCGAAGCCTTGGAGGCGAGGTTCAGCTGGGCGCGTACGGCCTGAACCGACGGCTCCTTGGAATCTGCGGGTGCCATGTCGATGGTCTGGGCGGCCTGTTCCATATCGCCGTCGGCCAGATAGACCTTGGCCATACCGGCAATGGCTTTCTCGTTCTTCGGGTCCAGTGTCAGGGCTTGGGCAAAGGCCTGTGCGGCCCCGCCCAGATCGGCCAGCGTCAGGGATTCCTCGCCCAGAGCCAGCAATTGCTCGACATCGGGATTGTCACCCTTGCCACCGGTCAGGCGGTCGATGAAGGCCTTGATCTGGCTTTCGGGAACCGCGCCCTGGAAGCCGTCAACCGGCTGGCCGTTCACAAAGGCATAGACGGTCGGGATCGATTGCACCCGCAGTTGGCCCGCATAGGCCGGGTTCGCATCGACGTCGATCTTGACCATCTTGACCGCACCACCAGCCGCGCGGACGTTCTTTTCCAACAGCGGGCCGAGCGTACGGCACGGGCCGCACCATGTGGCCCAGAAGTCAACGATCACAGGCTGGGTCTTGGAGGCCTCGACCACATCGCGCATGAAGGTGGCGTCCGTACCATCAACAATCAGATCGGACGGCGGGTTGGCGGACGGATCGGAAAGGCTCATTAATTTCGGCTCCCAGCACGAAACACAAAAACATTAGTCCACCAGATGGTTCTGATGCGGGCCAGACTCAAGACCCGTGCATCAAACGATACGCTCCATCGCCTCGAAATCGACTACAAATTCCGGCCGATCCAGCGTTTCCAGAAAACGCCGGAAATCTGCCTGTGCCAGCGCCGTTGTGGCGGTGTTGACCAGCGGGTGGAAGTTGACGATCTCCGCCTCCCACAAGGCGCGGTCCAGAACAAAGGTCACGCTCTGGTCGGGGTCATTGATCAGGCCCAGCGCCGTCACAGAACCCGGTCGCACCCCCAGATATTGCCACATCAGTTGCTCATTGCCGAAGGATAGCCGATCCGAGCCCAACACCTTATGGGCGCGCTTTAAGTCGATCACCGTGTCCTGTGCGGCAGAGATCAGCCACAGGCGGCCCTTCTTGTCCTTGAGGAACAGATTCTTGGTGTGAGCCCCCGGCATGTCGGCCTTGAGCTCCAGCCCCTCCTCCACGCGGAAGACGGCGGGGTGGTCGTGGGTAGTCTGTTCAATTTCGTGCGCCGCCAGATAGGCCAGAAGGCTGTTCCGGTCATATGCTGGCACGGTCTGGATCGGGGCGTCGGGCGATAAAGCGTCGGTTACGTCAGTCATGACCTTGTCGAGCAGGGTGAAGCACCGTTAGGGGAAGAAGATAGAACCAACCGATAGCCTGTGGAGCCGAGACTTGGAACTGGAATGCTATCCGATGCACGCGCGGCCGTGCGATCTGGTGCCGGGTCGCCAGTCGCGCGACTGGATGGATGCCTTTGCGGCGCGCCACCCCTATCGCTGCCTGCCCTTGAACATGGCCAACACCACCGGATGGGAAATCCTGTGCCCGTTCGGCTTTACAGCAGAATGGAATGGTGGCCCGTCCCAGACCGACATCACCATCACGCCTGACCATCCGGTGCCGGATCTGGCGCATTTCGTGACCTCGCACTTCTCGCGCGGGATCATCACCATGCACCCGCAATATCTTTTCCGCACCCCGCCGGGCTGGGGTCTGATTGCACAGGGCGCGCCCAACCTCATCAAGGACGGCATCCAGCCTCTGGTCGGTGTGGTCGAGACGGACTGGCTGCCCTTCCCCTTCACGATGAACTGGATGTTCACCCGTCCGGGGCGCGTGAAGTTCGCCAAGGGCGAGCCGTTCTGCTTCATCCTGCCGATCGAGCATCGCAAGCTGGAAGATATGCAGCCGGTGATCCGCACGCTGGAATCCAATCCGGTGATGAGAGACCAGTTCGACGCGTGGAACCGCGCGCGCACAGACTTTAACAACCGTCTGGCCAATCACGACCCCGCAGCCGTGAAAGAGGCTTGGCAGCGTTATTACTTCAAGGGCGAAGTGCCCGAGGAACTGGGCACGGCACCAGAAACCCACGCCAATAAGCGCCGTCTGAAAACGCCCCGTATTGGCTAAAACCTATCGGCTAAGGCATCAAAAAAGCCCGCTTCCTTATCGGAGGCGGGCTTTTTTATAACGTGTCTGCCGATCAGGGCTGAAGGCGATAGCCACCCGCATCGGTCAGCAACAGACGGGCCTGACCCGGCTCTGCCTCGATCTTCTGGCGCAGACGATAGATATGGGTTTCCAGCGTGTGCGTGGTCACACCCGCATTATAGCCCCACACCTCGGTCAGCAGCTCTTCGCGCGATACCGGCTTGGAGCCCGCGCGATAGAGGTATTTGAGGATGTTGGTTTCTTTTTCGGTCAACCGCACTTTCTTGCCCGAAGCGTCCACCATGATCTTGGAGGCCGGCCGGAACTCGTAAGGGCCGATCTGGAAGACGGCGTCCTCGGACTGTTCGTGGCTGCGAAGATGGGCGCGGATACGGGCCAGCAGGACAGCAAACCGGAAAGGCTTGGTCACATAGTCATTGGCACCGGAATCCAGCCCCAGAATGGCGTCGGAATCCGACGACTGTCCGGTCAGCATAATCACCGGCGTCGAAACACCGGCCTTGCGGATCAGGCGGCAGGCCTCGCGGCCATCCATGTCCGGCAAGTCTACGTCCAACAGGATCAGGTCAGCGCGGGATTCCCGTGCCTGCTTGATCCCGTCCGTCGCATTAGCGACCTGAACAGGGCGGAATTCTTCGTGGATCGCGAGCTGCTCTGCGAGGGCTTCGCGCAGATCGTCGTCGTCGTCGATGATCAGGATCGTCTTTGGCGTCGGCATAACCAGACAATGGCGACCCAAACCGTCTAAGCCAAGGGGCACGAACCGTAATAGGGGCGATTACAGCCGATTTTACCTATTTCTCTGCCCAAACAGTGCCGAACCGACACGAACATGGGTGGCACCACAGGCAATTGCCGCCTCGAAGTCACCGCTCATGCCCATAGAGACAACCGAAACCCCATTGCGGTCGGCAATGGTTTTCAGCGCACGGAAATGCGGGACCGGATCTTCATCGGCGGGCGGGATACACATCACGCCTTCGACCATCAGCCCGTATGTATCGCGCGCTAGAGCGATCATGGCATCGGCATCGGCAGGCAAGACGCCTGCCTTTTGCGGTTCGGCCCCCGTATTGACCTGAACCAGCACGCGGATGTTCTGGCCCGACTTGGCGATGGCCTCCGCCAGTGCCTTGGCCAGTTTCTCGCGGTCGAGGGTTTCGATGACATCGAACAGTTTGACCGCTTCCAGCGCCTTATTGGTCTGGAGCGGGCCGATCAGGCGCAATTCCAGCCCGTCGCGCTGATGCGCCCAGTGCTGATAGGCCTCCTGCACGCGGTTTTCGCCAAATACGCGCTGGCCGGTCGCCAGGGCCGCCGAAAGAGCCTCGAGGCTCTGGGTCTTGCTGACCGCCGTCAGGATGACCGAAGACGGGTCGCGTCCGGCCTTAACACAGGCGGTTTCGATCTGGCCGCGCACCTGCGCAAAGTTTTCAAGGATGGACGACGCCGAAAAAGCAGGATTAGTGACGCTCATGTCTTTCTCCGGTGACGCAGACATCCTTACACAGACCGCCTTGGCACTAGCGCGTCGCTCGGGCGGTGTCAGCCCGCGCGGACATTCTTTGCCGCCGCTGCTGTTCTTTACCGATCCTGATCGTACCCCCGAACCGTGGAAGATTGCGCAAAATCTTCCGCAAGGCAGTGCCGTAGTCTATCGCGCCTTTTCGCACCCCGATGCCGAAGCGACGGGTTTGAAACTGCGCGCCGCCTGTGATCGGGCCGGGATCAGGCTTCTGGTCGGCAAGGACGAGGCGCTGGCCACCACCATTAAGGCCGACGGTCTGCATTTGCCGGAAATTGATATGGCCCGGGCCGAACACTTGGCGAAGCAGTATCCGCACTGGCTGTTGACCTGTGCCCTGCATGGACCGCTGGAAGGACGCAGCGCCACGGGGCTGGATGCCTTTGTCGTCTCGCCCGTCTTTACGGCGGGCGGAGCCTCGCGCGCCAAGCCCGATCTGGGGATTGAAGCGTTTACGCAGATTATCGACGCCCTGCCCTGTCCTGCCTACGGATTGGGCGGCATCCATCCGGCCAATGCGGCACAGCTATTGACCACGCGCGCATGCGGTATCGCAGGCGTCGAGGCGATCAGTCGGGCCTTCAGCCGCTGATTAGAATTTGAAGATGGTTTCCAGACGCACACGCGGTTGCGTGCGGCGGTCCGTTTCGGGAGCGCGAGCCGGATCACGATCCGGCGTGGCCAGTTGCGCCGCCGCACCTACACGCAGGCGCGGGCTGAGACGGTAATAGGCACCGGCTTCGACATCGCCCCATTCGGCTTCACGGCCGACAGGCTGGCTCAGATTGAGGTTCAGACCCCAACGGCCGTTTTCGTGCAGACGCAGGCCACGGCGCTGCGGCTGAACCGTAGCGGCACGTTCGGTTGCGGTCGAAACGGGGGTGTTCATGGCTTGGGCCAGATTGACTTGCCCGCGCGAAGCCGACTGGGCATGAGCCGCCGACGACATTCCGGCTATTGCCAGAGCGCCTGCGATTGCCAGACCTGCTACGCCGATGCGCATCAAACCATCATCCAAAAAGGCCCGCTCCGATGAATACGGTTGGGCGACCCGAACTATCTGTCCACAGGGAACAGATGGGTTCGATTAGACACCGCCGCCACCTGCGGTCAACGGACTCTTGATAAACGTCGGCACGAATACAGGGTTGCAGGGCAAGTCCGCGTCCACCTGTGTCACATCCGTCACGGAATCCATCCTGCACAGCCAGAAAGCCTTAACCATGACGGGGTTTGCAGGGCACCGGCGCATTTATAAATCGCACAGCGATCACCCGCGCTTGTCACACCCCCTTTTCAGCGTGTTATAGAGCTTCTTTCCAGTGCTTTGGCTCGGGTCGATGACCGCGTGGCCTTGGCCCTAATTTATCATCGAGACCTTTTTGGAGATCTTGGAATGGCTTTTGTTCGCGGCGCCGCTCTCGCTCTGGTCGCTACCGGCCTACTCGTAAGCGGTTGCTCAAGCCTACCGTTCGTCGGCAAGAAGTCCGAAAAGGTCGCTACGGTCGAAGATCGTCTGGGCATCGGCGTGAATGCCTATCTGTGGCGTGCGACGCTGGACACCCTGTCCTTCATGCCGCTGGCCAGCGCCGACCCGTGGGGCGGTGTGGTCAATTATGACTGGTACACCAACCCGCAAACGCCGAACGAGCGTTTCAAGGCCACGGTCTTCATCCTTGATCGCCGTCTGCGCGCCGATGCGCTGAACGTCGCCGTCACCAAGGAAGTGCAAGATGCCGGTGGCAACTGGGTTTCGGCCCCTGTCGCCGCCCAGACCGAAACCGATCTGGAAAACGCCATCCTGACCAAGGCCCGCCAGCTCAATCTTTCCAACGCAGCCCGCTAAGGGTTGCGCGACCTCCCCTATTCGTTTTTTCCGTCCTCAGGCCTGCCTCAACGCTTTATGCCTGAGGCATCGCCTTAGGATACGCCGTGGCCCGCTACGAGCCCAAGATCACCGAACCTCGCCAACAGGCCCGCTGGGCCGAGGCTGACGCTTTTTCCGTCTCCAACGAGGATACCGGTCGCCCGAAATACTATGTCCTCGAAATGTTCCCGTACCCGTCGGGCAACATCCATATGGGACATGCCCGCAACTATGTGATGGGCGACGTCATTGCCCGCTGGAAGCGCGCACAAGGCTTTGACGTTCTGCACCCGATGGGTTGGGATGCCTTTGGTATGCCCGCCGAAAACGCCGCCATGGAACGTGGCGTGCATCCGGGCGACTGGACCTATGCCAACATCGAAACCATGCGTGGCCAGCTGAAACTGCTGGGCCTGTCGCTGGACTGGTCGCGCGAGATTGCCACCTGCGATCCGGAATATTACGGCCAGCAGCAAGGCTGGTTCCTCGAACTGTACAAGCGCGGTCTGGTTTACCGCAAAGAAGGCACCGTCAACTGGGATCCGGTCGACAATACCGTTCTGGCCAATGAACAGGTGATCGACGGTCGCGGTTGGCGCTCGGGCGCACTGGTCGAGAAGCGCAAGCTGACCCAGTGGTTCCTGCGTATTACCGACTATGCCGACGACCTGATCGACGGCCTGAAAGACCTTGAAGGCCGCTGGCCCGACAAGGTGCGTCTGATGCAGGAAAACTGGATCGGTCGCTCCAAGGGCCTGCAGATGAAGTGGGCCTTTGCCGGCACCGCCCCTGCCGGTTTTGAAGACGGCGTGGAAATCTACACCACCCGTCCGGACACCTTCTATGGCGCGTCCTTCCTCGGTCTGGCACCCGACCATGCGATCTCGAAGCAACTGGCCGATGCCGATCCGCGCGTCGCCGAATTCGTTGCCGAATGCCGCAAGGGCGGCGCTTCACAGGCCGAGATCGAACAGGCCGAGAAGATCGGCTGGGACACCGGCCTGAAGGCTATCCATCCGTTTACCGGCGAAGAAGTGCCGGTATGGATCGCCAACTTCATCCTGTCGGAATACGGCACGGGCGCCATCTTCGCCTGCCCTGCCCACGACCAGCGCGACCTCGACTTTGCCCGCAAATACAATCTGCCGGTCAAGGCTGTGGTGCGCCCCGCCGAGGCGGACGACAGCTTCACCGTCGATACCGAGGCCTATACCGGCCCCGGCGTGCTGTTCAATTCCGACTTCATGAACGGCATGGAGATCGAGGAGGCCAAGGCCGCCGCGATCGCCAAGATCGAAGCGGCCGGTACCGGCAAGGGTGCCACCATCTATCGCCTGCGTGACTGGGGCGTCAGCCGCCAGCGCTACTGGGGTTGCCCGATTCCGGTCATCCACTGTGAAGACTGCGGCGTGGTGCCTGTGCCGAGCGACCAGTTGCCGGTCGAACTGCCGCACGATGTGACCTTCGATGTGCCGGGTAATCCGCTGGACCGCCATGCGACGTGGAAGCACGTCAACTGCCCGACCTGCGCCAAGCCTGCGCGACGCGAGACGGACACGCTGGATACCTTCGTCGATTCCAGCTGGTATTTCGCCCGCTTTACCGACCCGAAGGCTGCCACCCCGATCAATCCGGCGGCAGCGGCCAAATGGCTGCCGGTAGACCAGTATATCGGCGGCGTTGAACACGCGGTCCTGCACCTGCTCTATGCCCGCTTCATCACCCGCGCCCTGTCGGACGTCGGCCTGATGGACGTGAAAGAGCCGTTTGCGGGCCTGTTCACCCAAGGCATGGTGGTCCACGAAACCTATTATGAAGGCCACGAAGACAGCGGCAAACCGCGCTGGGTCGAGCCTTCGGATGTGCAGATCGAGCATGTAGACGGCAAGCGCGTCGCGCGCCGTCTGTCCAACGGGGCCGAAATCACCATCGGCGACATCGAAAAGATGTCCAAGTCGAAGAAGAACGTCGTCGCCCCTGCCGATATCATCGCCACCCATGGCGTCGATGCCGGTCGTCTGTTCGTGCTGTCCGACAGCCCGCCAGAACGTGACGTGCAATGGTCGGCCGGTGGCGTCGAAGGCGCCTCGCGCTTTGTCCAGCGTGCCTGGGCCGAGTTTGATGCCTTTGATGCATCGGCCCCTGCCAATGCCGATGTCGATGCCAGCCTGATCCGCGAAACCCACAAGACCATCAAGGCCGTCAGCGAAGGCGTGGAGCATTTCCGCTTCAACTCCGCCATCGCCAAGCTCTATGCCTTCCTCGGTGTGCTGAAAGACCACGCCAAGGCCGGTGGCGAAGCCAAGAAAACCGCCCTGTCGGTTCTGGCCCGTCTGGTCGCGCCGTTCACGCCGCACCTGGCCGAAGAAGGCTGGACCCGTCTGGGTCTGGACGGCATGGTTCTGGATGCCGAATGGCCGCAGTTCGATGCCGCCTTGGCTGCCGACGATCAGGTCATCATGCCGGTTCAAATCGGCGGCAAGCGTCGTGGCGAAGTGCAAATGCCGCGCGGTGCCGACAATGCCGACGTCGAAGCGGCAGCTCTCGCCAATGCGACCGTTAAGGCCTACCTTGAGGCCAACAACCTGACGGTCCGCAAGGTGATTGTGGTGCCGGATCGCATTGTGAACCTGGTAGCCAACTGATGAAACGCATCCTTCCCCTGTCTGTACTTGCTGCCTCGGCCACACTGCTGTCGGCATGCGGGTTCACCCCCATCTATGGCCAGACGGGGGAAGGTGCGATCGGCAGCCAGCTGTCGCAGATTGCGGTTTCGACGCCCGATGACCGTCTGGGTTATCGCCTCAGAGAGCAGCTGGAAGACGCCTTCGGGCGCAATGCTGCCCTGCCTGCCCAGTGGAAGCTGGAAACCAGCGTAGAGCAGTCACGCCTGCCTCTGGGCCGCCGCATCGATGATACGGCCACCCGTTATCAACTGACGGTCAAGGCCAAGTGGACCCTGACCCCGATTGCCGGCGGTGAACCTCTGACCGGCGAGCGGACCACCACCACTACCTATTCCTCCGCCGACCAGCCCTATGCCGCCATTGCGGCCCAGCAGGACGGCGAAGACCGTGCGGCCGCCGATCTGGCCCGCCTGATCCGTCTGGACCTGATGCGCGCCCTTTCCACGCGCTGATCCCGAGGAGAACCCCGCGTGATCCTCGCCAAGCGGCCCGAGATTGATCGTTTTCTCAAGACACCTGACGCCCATATCCGGGTGGCCCTGCTGCACGGCAAGGACCGCTCGGGCGTACAGGAGCGCGCGGTCATACTGTGTAAGACCGTCACGCCCGACCTGAACGATCCGTTCAACGTCACCTCGCTGACCGAAACCGATATCGACGCCGACCCGATCAAGCTGGAAGAAGCCCTTACGGCGCTGTCCATGCTGGGCGACCGACGCCTTGTGCGGGTGCGTCTGGGCGATCCCAAAAGCGGGACGGACAAGGCGCTGGCCGCTGCCGTAACCGCCCATGCCGAGGGGCAATATAACCCCGACGCCCTGTTGGTCATCGAAGCGGGTGCCTTGGGACGCGAGTCCGCGCTGCGCAAAGCTGCCGAAAAGGCCAGCGGTGCCGCCGCCATCGCCTGTTACGAGGACGAGGTGGGCGATGTCGCGCGTATGACCCGCGATGCGCTGGGGGCCGACAAGGTCGGGCTGACCTCCGACGCGCTGGACCGTTTTGTCGCCCGCCTGCCGCGCGAGCGGGGCCTGATGCGTCAGGAAATCGAGCGCCTGATCCTCTATATCGGCCCCGGCTCCGGTAAAACCATCGATACCGCCGAACTGGACCTGCATCTGGGCGTAGAGCCGGATGCATCCTTGTCCGATGCCGCGCTACAGGCATTTGGCGGGCGAGCCGGTCCCGCACAAGCGGGCCTGCGCCGCGCACTGGCCGAGGGCGAAAGCGCGGTCATGGCGGTGCGCATGATCTCGATGCACGCCGCAAAAATACGCAAGATCAACGTCCTGCAAGTCTCGGGCAGCGGCGCAAAAGAAGCTGCCAAGGCCGCAGGTGTGTTCTGGAAACAGGAAGCCGAAATGCTGCGTCAGGCGCGCAGCTGGCGTCTGGAATATCTCGACGAGGTGCTGGACAGCATCAATACCGCCGACATCGCCACCAAGACGACCGGTATGCCCGAACATCTGATTGCCGAGCGCCTGCTGCTAGAAGTCTCAGCGCGTGCCCGCCGTATGGGCCTGTAATCGGCCTTAGCCGCGGTGCGACATGCGCTTATAGGCGGGCTTGTTCATGGCCGCCGCTTCGCGCTGGAGACGTTTCTCAAGCGATTTGGCGTCCACACCCTTGGTCAGGCCAAGCCCCTGCCCGTTTGCGGTTTTCTTGGCCTCCAGAGCGCGTTTCATATTCTCGGCGAGGCTGGATTTGGGGGTTTGAGTGCTCATAGGCTTCACCATAGCATAACGGGCCCCGAAAGGCCCGTTGCACATTTTAAACTGTGATTTCAGTCAATTAGTTACGCATCAGGCGACGGCAAAGGTCGTCCAGCTGTTCCAGAGTGCCGTATTTGACCGTGATCTCGCCCTTACCGCCCTTATCGGCCAGCGCGACCTTCAGGCCCAGTGCATCCGACAAATCCTGTTCCAGAGCAGCAATATCGGCAGCGCCCTCGGTATTGATCGCAGGCTTGGTCTTGACCGGCTTCGGCCCTTCAACGGCACGACGGGCCAAGACTTCGGTCTGACGCACGTTCAGACCCTTGGAAATAACCTCGTCGGCCAGTTCCATCGGGTTCGGTGCGGTAATCAGGGCGCGGGCGTGACCGGCGCTGAGGCGACCATGGATCACATGCTCGCGCACCTCTGACGGCAGTTGCAGCAGACGCAGCGTATTGGCGACGTGCGAGCGGCTCTTGCCGACAACGCCCGCCACAGCATCCTGTGTCCGGCCGAACTTTTCCATCAGCTGGGCATAGGCATTGGCCTCTTCCATCGGGTTCAGATCGGCCCGCTGGACGTTTTCGATAATGCCGACTTCCAGCACCTCGACATCGTCCATTTCACGGACAACGACCGGCACCGAAATAACCCGCGCGGCCTGCGCTGCACGCCAGCGACGCTCACCGGCGATGATCTGGTAGTGACCCGGCTCGCCCGGTTGCGGACGCACAAGGATGGGCAAAAGCACACCCTTGTCGCGGATCGACGCCGTCAGCTCGTCCAGATCTTCCTTTTTGAAGACCTTACGCGGCTGATCCGGATTGGCCTTCAGCTTCTCGATCGGAACGCGATTCACGCCCGCAGGGGCCGCAAACGCTGCATCCAGCGCCACAGCTTCCTGTGCATTTTCTCCCAGCAGGGCCGAAAGGCCCCGACCCAGACCGCGTTGACGTTCAGACACGATGCGTATTCCGTTTTCTGTTCTTACTTTCAGGCCGCAATAGCCTGACGGCGTTGGCGCTCACGCGCCACCACTTCACGCGCCAGTTTCAAATAGGCCTGGCTGCCTGCACATTTCAGATCGTAGATTAAAGCGGGCTTGCCGTAGGACGGCGCCTCCGACACGCGCACATTGCGCGGGATCACGCTCTCGTAAACCTTGTCGCCAAAGTGGGCGCGGACATCTGCCGCCACCTGTCCCGACAGGGCATTGCGGCGATCATACATGGTCAGAACCAGACCTTGTATTTCCAGCGACGGGTTCAGATTCTGCTTCACCATGTCGATGGTGCGCATCAACTGGGTCAGGCCTTCCAGCGCGAAGAACTCGCATTGAAGCGGCACCAGAACTGCATCGGCTGCAGCCATCGCGTTCAACGTCAGCAGGTTCAGCGACGGCGGACAGTCGATCAGCACATAGTCGAACGGCTTTTCATCGCCATTGGCCTGTGCTTCCAGCGCATCGCGAAGACGGTATGAGCGGCGATCCGCCTGGCTCAGCTCGATCTCGACGCCCGACATGTCGGGGTCCGACGTGACAATGAACAGGCCCGGTACAGCCGTTTCGACCGCCGTTTCATTGATCGAGCGGCCATCAACGATGACATCGTAAATGGTGATCTTGCGCGTTTCACGTGGAACACCCAGACCCGTCGAGGCATTGCCCTGCGGGTCCATATCCACGATCAAAACCTTTTCGCCGATGGCGGCCAGGGCAGTACCCAGATTGATGGCGGTCGTGGTTTTACCCACCCCACCCTTCTGGTTCGATACCGCAAGGACGCGGGTCGGTTTCGGTTTAACGGACACGACGCAAACTCCCCACTGAAACGATACGGCCGCGCGGGTCACTGCGCGACACAGAAAGACCAGCTTCAAAGTGCCAGACACCGGCAGCGTCTTTCAACTCTGCTTCGGCCTTCTCGCCCTTCAGGAACAGGCCTTTTGCACCACGTTGGAAGTATGGCTGTGCATAACCCAGTAATTTCTCCATCGCGGCGACAGCACGGGCCGTCACGATCTCGACCTTGACCTGCTGTTCCTCGGCGCGGCCATTGATGACCGTAACGGGCAGATCAAGCGCATCCACGACGGTTTGCAGGAAGCGGCAACGCTTTCCGAGGCTGTCGATCAGCCAGACATGCGCGCCCTCGCGGCCCTTCAGCATGATGGCCAGAACCACACCGGGGAAGCCTGCCCCTGCCCCCAGATCGGCCCATGTCAGGGCATCCGGTTCCAGCGACAACAGTTGGGCACTGTCCCAGGCATGGCGGTTCCAGAAGTCCGGCAGGCTGTCGGGACCGACGAGGTTCATCACCGCATTCGTCTCGGTCAGCATATCCAGAAAGACTTTCAGATCAGCGATATTCTGGTCGCTCGCACCGCTCTTGGCGCGGAAGTCCGCAATAGGATCAGACATAAATACTCCGGTGTCGCGATCAGGCGACGACAGTGGCCAGATCGGTTTCGACCGATTTGATCTTTTTCACGTGTGCCAAAAGCGCGGTCAGGGCACCGGGCGTCATGCCTTCGATACGGCCCGCCTGCCCCAATGTCAGTGGACGCACCATGGACAGCTTTTCGCGCACTTCGTTGGACAAGGCACCAATGGCGGCATAGTCGAGGTCGGAAGGCAGGCTTAGCCCCTCCTCGCGACGAAGCGCCTCGGCGTCTTGAGCCTGACGGTCAAGATAGCCTGCATAGACGGCGTCGATCTCGACCTGTTCACGCACATCGGCGGGCCAGTCCGCGATCTCCGGCTTCACAGAGACGAAATGCTCAAGCGTCACCGAGGGGAAGGACAGCAGATCACGGATCGAACGGCGCTGGCCGTCAGCATTGACCTGAATCCCCAACTCGCCAGCTTCCTTGGGCGTGAAGCGTGTTTCACGTGAAACAGTGTTAGCCGAGTATAACCGGTCTGCCTTGTTCAGCCATACCTTCTCGCGGCCAGAACCGACGATTCCAGCCTTGATACCCAACGGAGTCAGGCGGATATCGGCATTGTCGGCACGCAGGGTCAGGCGATATTCGGCGCGGCTGGTGAACATGCGGTAGGGTTCAGTCACCCCGCGCGTGACCAGATCGTCGATCATCACGCCGATATAGGCTTGGTCGCGACCGAAGATGATCGGGTCATTGCCTGCCGCCTTACGGGCCGCATTCAGGCCCGCCACAAGGCCTTGCGCCCCCGCCTCTTCATATCCGGTCGTGCCGTTGATCTGGCCTGCCAGATAGAGGTTGGGACGCTTTTTGACTTCCAGCGCAGGAGTCAGTTCACGCGGATCGACATAGTCATATTCGATGGCATAGCCGAAGCGGAACACCTCGACATTTTCCAGCCCCGGCATGGTGCGCAAGAAGGCCATCTGGGTGGCATCTGAGACCGAGGTCGAAATACCGTTCGGATAGACCGTAGGGTCATCCAGACCTTCTGGCTCCAGGAAAACCTGATGGCTGGTCTTGTCGGCAAAGCGGACAACCTTGTCCTCGATCGACGGGCAATAGCGCGGACCGCGACCCGACAGGTGGCCACCATACACAGCACTCTCGCCTAGATTTTCGGCGATGATGCGATGGGTTTCCTCGGTCGTATGGGTCACACCACATGCGATCTGGGGCACCTCGATCTTGTCGGTCAGGAAGCTGAACGGCACGGGCTGCTCGTCCGCGGCCTGCATCTCCAGACGCTCCCACGCAATGGTGCGGCCATCCAGACGCGCGGGCGTGCCGGTCTTCAGGCGCCCCATCATCAGATCGGCAGCGTGCAGATCGGCGGCCAGACCCGTAGACGGATCTTCGCCATAACGGCCCGCCGGAATACGCAGGTCGCCGCGATGGATGACGCCATTGAGGAAGGTGCCGGTCGTCAGAACCACGGCCCCTGCCCTGATGGTTTCACCGCTGGCGGTCGTGACGCCGATCACGCGCTCGCCATCCATGATCAGACCTTCGGCCGTACCGGCCATCTGGGTCAGGTTCGGATAGTGGGCCAGTTCGGCCTGCATGGCCTCGCGGTAAAGCTTGCGGTCAATCTGGCTACGCGGGCCACGAACCGCCGCGCCCTTGGAGCGGTTCAAAAGCCGAAACTGGATGCCCGAAACATCGGCCAGGCGACCCATGACACCATCCAGCGCGTCGATCTCGCGCACCAGGTGCCCCTTGCCCAAGCCGCCAATAGCCGGATTGCAGCTCATCTCGCCGATGGTTTCCAGCTTCTGGCTCAGCAACAAGGTGCGCGCACCAAAGCGTGCCGAAGCCGTCGCGGCCTCGCAACCGGCGTGGCCGCCGCCAATGACAACAACGTCGAAGGTGTGATCCGGGGTAAAACTCATGCCGGACACATAATGCATCCGGCATCAAATCTCTATGCCACAAGGATCACGGTTTCACGTGAAACGGTTATTTACCGATACAGAAGCTGGAAAAGACCTCGCCCAGAATGTCCTCGACACCGATAGCCCCTGTCACACGCGACAGGCTGTCGGCGGCACGGCGCAGGTCATCGCCGGCCATTTCGGGCGCAATATCCAAGGCACGGCGGCCAGCTTCAACGCCAGACAGAGCCTCGACCAGACGACGACGATGGCGCTCGCGGGTCACAGCGGGGAAGTCTGCGCCCGACAGATCACGCGCCAGACGGGCGGCGATCCAGTCATGCAGTTCTGCAAGCCCCTGCCCCGTTTGCGTGCTGACAGTTAGGTGCTGCATGCCCTCAACCGGAGCCAGCGCCCCAAGATCTGCCTTGTTCAGAACCTGAAGATCATCGGCTTTGGCGAATTGCGCCGCAGGATCATCATTGGCCGTTTCCGATGGCGAGCGCACCCAAAGACGCAGATCAGCACCCTCAGCCCTCGCGCGTGCACGACGGATACCTTCGGCCTCGACCACATCGTCGCTGTCGCGCAGACCCGCCGTATCGGACAGGGTCACCGCATAGCCGCCGATCATAATATCGGCGTCCAGAACGTCGCGGGTTGTCCCTGCAATAGGGGTCACAATCGCGGCTTCGCGCGCGGTCAGAGCATTGAACAGCGAGGACTTGCCCGCATTGGTCTCGCCTATCAGGACAATGCGATAGCCCTCGCGCACACGACGTCCGCGGTCGGAATCGGCCAGTGCGGCGTTCAGATCAGCCATCAGCTGATCCAGAACCGGCCCTGCGGTGCGGGCCAGATTGTCGGGCACTTCCTCGTCCGGGAAGTCGATTTCGGCCTCGACCAGAGACAGGGCCTTCAGAAGTTCGCGGCGGAAACCGGCATAGGTTTGCGATAGCGCCCCGTCCAACTGGCCAAGGGCCTGCGCCTTCTGGGCCTCGGTTTCGGCGTCAATCAAATCGGCCACAGCCTCGGCCTGCGCCAAGTCCATACGTCCATTCTGGAAGGCTCGACGGGTAAACTCACCCGCTTCGGCAGGGCGCAGGCCATGGGCGATCAGCACCAAGCTGGCCGCCTCGATCACTGCACGTCCCCCATGCAGATGCAGTTCTGCGCTGTCCTCGCCCGTATAGGAGTTGGGGCCGACAAAGCGCAGGATCAGGGCCTGATCGACCAGACGCCCGTCATGTTTGATATTGCGAACCGAGGCCAGACGCGGCTTAACGCCCCCTGCCCCGATGCGCTCCAGCACCTGAGCTGTGTCCGGGCCTGAGATGCGGATAATGGCCACCGCCCCCCGACCGGCAGGTGTCGCGAGCGCAAAAATCGTGTCGGTCATTTAAGTGAGCCTAGCCCTTGGTCTGGCCCGAAACGGCCGCTTCCATCAGGCGGCGGAACTGGTCCTGAGCCTGAACGCCGAAAGACGTCCAGGACTTCATCAGTTCATCGGGCTGCATGGCGGTCATGTTTTCCGCCATGCGTTTTTGCATTTCCTGCACCAGCAGTTCGTTCAACGGAGCCACATCCGGCAAGCCCAGAAAGGCACGGGCCTCGGCCGGAGTGCAATCAATCTCGATATTGACCTTCATCGCACGGGCTCCATTGTTTCACGTGAAACACCACGGGTATGCCTAGGTGTTACTGCAAAGCTTACTCAGGTATTCATCGACTGGAAGAAATCGCCATTGTTCTTGGACTGGCGCAGCTTGTCGAGCAGGAACTCGATGGCATCTTGCGGACCCATCGGGTTGAGGATACGGCGCAGGACATAGGTCTTGGCCAGTTGATCCTTCGGCGTGATGAGGTCTTCCTTGCGGGTACCCGATTTGAGCACGTCGATGGCCGGGAAGATGCGCTTGTCGGCGACCTTGCGGTCCAGCACGATTTCCGAGTTACCGGTGCCCTTGAACTCTTCGAAGATCACCTCGTCCATGCGCGAGCCGGTGTCGATCAGCGCGGTGGCGATGATGGTCAGCGAACCGCCCTGCTCTACGTTACGGGCAGCACCGAAGAAGCGCTTCGGGCGTTGCAGGGCGTTGGCATCAACACCACCGGTCAGGACCTTGCCCGACGACGGGACAGTGGCGTTATAGGCACGGCCCAGACGGGTGATCGAGTCCAGCAGGATCACAACATCCTTCTTGTGCTCGACCAGACGCTTGGCCTTTTCGATGACCATTTCGGCAACCGCGACGTGACGCGTCGCCGGTTCGTCGAAGGTCGAAGCCACAACCTCGCCCTTCACGGTGCGCTGCATGTCGGTCACTTCTTCGGGGCGTTCGTCGATCAGCAGAACGATCAGAAAGACTTCCGGATGGTTCTTTTCGATCGACTTGGCGATGTTCTGCAACATGACCGTCTTACCCACGCGCGGCGGAGCCACGATCAGGCAGCGCTGGCCCTTGCCGAGCGGCGCGACGATATCGATCACACGACCCGAGCGGTCTTTCAGCGTCGGGTCCTGGATTTCCATGTGCAAACGCTCTTCGGGATAGAGCGGCGTCAGGTTGTCGAACAGAACCTTGGTCTTGACCATCTCCGGATCTTCGAAGTTGATCGTATCGACCTTGAGCAGAGCAAAGTAACGCTCGCCCTCACGCGGACCACGAACGGCACCATGTACCGTATCGCCCGAGCGCAGGCCGAAACGGCGGATCTGCGACGGCGAAACATAGACATCGTCCGGGCCCGGAAGATAGTTGGCGTCGGGGCTACGCAGGAAACCGAAACCGTCCGGCAGGATTTCCAAAACGCCCGAGGCGATGATCTCGACCTCTTCGTCGGCCAGCGTCTTCAGGATCGCAAACAGCAGGTCCTGCTTGCGCAGGTTGCCGGCGTTCTCGATCTCGAGGCTTTCGGCGAAGGCGACCAGATCTTCCGGCGTCTTCTCGTTCAGTTCCTGAAGCGTGATGCGGCCATTGGGCACCATCGGCTCGCCGTCATCGTCCTCGTCTTCTTCAGCCGAGGTGTCGACACCGCTGTAATCGTTCTGGATCACCTCTTCTTCGGCCGGTTGCTCGACCTCTACGGCGGCAGCCTTGCTGCTACCGAGGCTCAGAGTGCGACGCGGACGTTCAGCAACAGGTTCCTGAGCATTTTCAACGACTTCGTTTTCTGGCGTATCAGACATAATGCGGGCTCGTACTCGCGCCACGCAACCGTAATGGCGCGCAGGGCGATAAATCTCAGCAATGGGTGGCCAAATGGCCGAACGGGAAGATGACGCGGTCCCGCAGGTCCAAACCGGCAGGCGTCACCGAAAGAGAGGCACCGCACAGCCAGTCCGGCCCCACGGTTCAAGACAAGCGAAACCACGGATAGACGGCGCCGGTCAAGGGGCGCCGCCATCACAATACGCGGTTAAGGCCTTAGGCGCCCCACTCCAGCGTCACGGACAGAACCATGACGATGGCAATCAGGAAGGGGATTTCGTTGCTCATGCGCCAGAACTTGCTGGAGCGGGTCGAGGTGCCATTGGCGATCTTCTTGCGGCTCTTGGCCAAGAAACCGTGCCACCCGAACAGGGCAATCACGCCCAGAATCTTCACCACCATCCACGGCTGGTGGGCGAACGACCAGTCAGCGCCATTGCCCGAACGCAACCAGAACAGCCACAGCCCCAGCACAAAGGCCAGGATCATCGACGGATTGATGATGATCCGTAAAAGGCGCGTCTGCCAAAGGCGCAAAAGCCCTTGCATTTCAGAACGTAACGGCTCGGCCTTGTCGTTTTGTTCGGCATCGTAGGCATAGAGGCGCGGCAGATAGAGCATGCCGCTCATCCACGCGATAACGGCCAGAATATGCAGGCCGCGGGCCAGATCATAGGCGTTCATGGTCTATCCTTTAGCCCACACTGGCTGAGTTTTTGGCAGAGATAGCAGGCTGTGTCGTCTCAAGCTTTGCAAAACGGTTGTCGCAAGCGCAACTGCCATTTCCGCAACGCGGTGCCTGCTGACCCTGAATAGCCTTCAAGGTTTCGTCCGCCAACGCGCCGATGAAGTCGGGATCAATGCCGACCGCCGGCGCGCGCAGATAGGGATGGCAGCCGACTTGGTGGGCCAGTTCGCCATATTCGATATCCAGCTCGACCAAGGTTTCGATATGTTCCGACACAAAGGCAATCGGCACCACCACCGCGCCCACACCATCGGCGGCGGCCTGTTTAATCGCATCGGGCGTTGCCGGTCCCAGCCATTCCATCGGCCCGACCTTGGACTGATAGCAGATCGCCCAGTCGCTCAACCCCATACGCGCCACCACAGCCGCAACCGTGGCCTCGATCTGCGCCTGATAGGGATCGCCCTGTTTGACCAGTTTGGACGGGATGCCATGGGCCGAAAACAGCACGCGAACCGGCTTGTCTTCAGCTTTTTGCAAGGCCTCACCAATCACGCGGGCCTGTGCGGCAATGAAACCGTCAGCCTGCGGATAGCAGCAGACCACGCTTTGACGCCCCGAACCCTTATAGGTCTTGCGCCACAGTTTCAGCGAGGATGCCGTCGTCGTCGTCGAATACTGCGGATAGAGCGGCAGGAACACGACTTCATCGGGCCGGAAAGCCTCGACCGCACGGGCGGCCTCGTCTGTCATCGGATGCCAATACCGCATGGCGATAAACACACGCGTCTCGTCATGCGGCATCTGGCTGTTGAGCAGAGCTTCCAGCGCCTCGGCCTGTTTACGCGTTTCAGGCAAGAGCGGTGAGCCGCCCCCCATCAGCGCATAATTTTCCTGCGCCGGTTTTTCACGGCGCGAAGAAATCAGTTTCGCCAGAGCCGTCCTGAAAATCCCCGGCAAACCGATAATGGCCGGATCATTGAACAGGTTGAAAAGAAACGGCTTTACCGAGTCCGGACCATCCGGTCCGCCCAGATTGGCCAGCACCACCGCAATACGGCGGCCAGAGCCCGATTTCAGTGGTGTGACCGACATGGATTATTGCGCTCCGATGCGCTTCAGAACCTGCTCGACATGGGCAATCGGCACATCCGGCATCACGCCATGACCGAGGTTGAACACCCACGGACCATTGCCCCAGGCTTCCATCAACTGGTCCACACGGCGGTCCAGTTGCTCGCCACCGACACGCAGAAGAAGCGGATCAAGTGCGCCCTGAATAGGTTTGATCTGCTGCACGCGCTTGCCGATTTCCAGCGGACAGGCCGTATCCAGCGCCACCGCATCGACATCGCATTCACGCGCATAGCGTTCGGCGTGAACCGCAGAACCGCGCGGGAAGCCCATGATCGGCACCGTCACGCCCAGTTCGCGGGCACGGGCCACCAGTTTCTGGTGCGGACGAAGAACCAGCGTTTCAAAGAGATCGTCGGGCAGGCCCTCGGCCCAGCTCTCGAAAATCTTGAGCACCATGGCACCCGCATCCTGCTGCATCTTCAGATAATGCGCAGTGCTTTCGATCAGGGCGTCCAGAACAGCGGCGACCTTTTGAGGCTCCGAATAGGCATAGGCCCGCGCCGCTGCGCGTTCGCCCTTGCCGATCGTGCGGGCTTCGCCGTCCAGCATATAGGTTGCAACCGTCCAGGGAGCCCCTGCAAAGCCGATCAGGGTCTTTGACGGGTCCAACTGTGCGCGGACCAGAGACAGGCTCTCACCGACCGTTTTAAGGGCCTCTCCGGCATGGGGGGCTTTTTCAAGCATTTCCTCGACCGAAGGCAGGGCACCCAGACGGGGGCCCTCGCCACCTTCGAACCAGACCTTCTGGCCCAGCGCGCCGGGGATCAGCAGGATGTCGGCAAAGATGATCGCCGCATCAAAACCGTAACGGCGCATAGGCTGCATCGTCGCCTCTGCCGCCATTTCGGGATTCAGGCAGAAGGAAATGAAGTCCGGTGCCTTGGCCCGCAGCTCGCGATATTCGGGCAGGTGACGGCCTGCCTGACGCATGAACCATACGGGAGGACGCGATGTCGTCTGGCCCTGAAGAGCCTGGATCATAAGGGGAGTGCTCATGACCAAAGGCTTTAGCCCTCCACACGACCCAACCTCAATCTCAAATAAAAATATTAGAATTAAGAATTGGAGGTTTGAATTAGGGCGGGGGACGACGGGGACAGTTTTTCGTTGTCCCGCCCGTGGACGATCTTTTCCTAATCGCGGCGAGAACGATTCCAGACCCCTTGAAGGCTGTGTGTGGATTATGGGGAAAACCCGTGAAACACCCAATCCAATTGGGCTCTCCTCTGGGCGCCGTTGTGGGTGAGTCTCTTGGCGCCAAAATTGGACAATGAATCTTGCCCACAGGACGGGATAGATAACCGGCGCCCAATTTGACGGGCGGGGCGCCGTTTATAAGTTTGGCGCCCGATCTTCTGTTTGGAATTCGTTGGCGCCCGATAGCGGCCAATTCGGCGCCCGCTGTTTTGAATTTGGCGCCCTGCCTTTTCCACAGAATGCGGGGATGGTCGGCGCCTAGCGAACGGGTCTAGAACCGCAAGAACCGCTTATTGAGCCAAGGAAGCAGTCATGAGCCCTGACCGTCCGGCCGGATCATCACGTCTGGCGACCTATTTCCATGTGCATCTGGTATCGGATTCGACCGGCGAGACGCTGAACGCCATGGCCAAGGCCGTGGTGGCGCGTTTTGATCGCGTGATCCCGATCGAACATATCTATGCGCTGGTTCGCTCCAACAAGCAGATGGAGCAGGTGCTGTCGGAAATCGCCGATGCGCCGGGTCTGGTTCTGCATACGGTCGTAAATCCCGAACTGCGCGAACAACTGGAAAAGGGCTGCAAGCTTCTGGGCATTCCCCAGATCGGGGCGCTTGATCCTCTGGTTCGCTCTTTGTCCCATTATCTGGGTGCCGATATCTCGACCCGCGTAGGGGCACAGCACACTCTGGATACGGGCTATTTCAACCGTATGAGCGCGCTGGACTATGCGATCTCGCACGATGACGGTCAGGGCTCGACCGAGGACCTTGAAGAGGCCGATGTGGTGCTGTGCGGAGTCAGCCGCACCTCCAAGACCCCGACCTGTATCTATCTGGCCCATCGCGGTATCCGCGCCGCCAATGTGCCTCTGGTGCCGGGCAGCGAGGATGGCGAGCGCCTGACCAAGCTGAAAAACCCGCTGGTGATCGGCCTGACGGTCTCGCCGGATCGTCTGGTGCAGATCCGGCGCAACCGCCTCGATAGCCTGAACCAGATTCAAGAAACCGCCTATGTCGATCATGATGCGGTGCGCGCCGAAATCATCAAGGCACGGCGTGACTTTGAACGTCGTGGCTGGCCGGTCATAGACGTAACCCGCCGCTCGGTGGAAGAGACCGCCGCCGCCATCGTCAATCTGGTCAATGCCCGTCGTAACCGCCGTATCGGAGTCCCTGCATGAGCCTGACACGTTTAATTCTGGCATCCAAAAGTGCTGCCCGCCGCGAGGTGCTGGCCAATGCGGGCGTGTCGTTTGACATTCAGGTTGCCGGTATCGACGAGGATGCGCTGAAACTGCCCGGTGTGGATGCCCGCGATCTGGCCATTGAATTGGCCAAGGCCAAGGCACTGGCGGTATCCGTAGAACATCCCGATGCGGTGGTTCTGGGCGCCGACCAGACACTAGCCTTTGATGGTGGTCTGGTTTCCAAGGCCTCAAGCCTTGAGGCCGCCAAGGCGCGTTTGGCCGATATGCGTGGCAAACCGCATCAGCTTCATTCAGGTGTGGCACTGGCCAAGGGCGGGCAAATCCTCTGGGCCGATGCCGATACGGCCCATATGTGCGTGCGCGATTTCTCGGATGCGTTTCTGGATACCTATATCGCCACCGAAGGCGATGAACTGCTGCACTGTGTCGGCTCCTACCGACTGGAAGGCATGGGTTCGCAACTGTTCGACAAGGTGGACGGCGATTATTTCACCGTACTGGGCATGCCGCTCTGGCTGGTGCTGGAACAGCTTCGTCGCTTCGGGGCCTTGCCGAAATGAGCCGCATTACAGGCGCCGTAAAAGTCGGTGGTGTGGTCGGCCAGCCGGTCAGCCACAGCCTTAGTCCTGTCATCCATAATGCGTGGCTGGAAGCGGGCGGTATCGACGGAGCCTATGTGGCTTTTGCGCCCAAGGATGCGGACGGATTTGCCGCTCTGGTGGCCGCAGGACGGGCGGGTTTGATTGCGGGTGTGAATGTGACCGCACCCTTCAAGGAACAGGCTTTTGCCTGCGCCGACCAAGTATCGCATGCCGCCAAGTTGGTCTCTTCGGCTAATATTCTGGCTTTTCGGGATGGTCAGGTTCTGGCCGACAGCTCCGATGGCGCGGGCGTCATCTATGCGCTGGCCGAACAGGCCCCTGCCCTGTCGTTGAGCGGCGCCCATGTGGTGATGCTGGGTGCCGGTGGGGCCAGCCGCGCCGCTGCGGGGGCCTTGCTGCAAGCCGGTGCCAGACTGACTATTCTAAACCGCACCCGTCAGCGGGCCGAGGATTTGGCGGCTGATCTGGGGGCTGGCGTCTGCGTGGCCAATGACGAGACGGTTCTGGAAACAGCCGATCTTGTGATTAACGCTCTCAGTGTGCGGCCCGAGATTGATCTGGCGAGTCTGCCATCGCACACGGTGGTGATGGACATGACCTATCGTCCGGTGGTGACGCCGTTTCTTCAGGCGGCAAGGGATCGCGGCCTGATTATAGTCGACGGTCTGGCCATGTTGATTGGTCAGGCAGGCGCGGGCTTTGAGGCCATCTATGGTCTGGCCCCGCCACTTATGGATATGCGCGCAATTCTGCTGAAGCATCTTGGACAGACACAATGATTATTCTGGGCCTGACCGGCAGTATCGGCATGGGAAAAACCACCACGGCAGGCTTTTTTGCCGAGATGGGGGCCATGATCTGGAATGCCGATGATGCGGTGCATCGCCTCTATGACAAGGGCGGCGCAGCGGTAGATATGATCGCCGAGGCCTTTCCGAGCGCGGTGGTCGATGGTGCCGTTGACCGTTCCATGTTGGCGCAGGCGCTGGGGCAGGACCCCGAAGCCTTCGGGACGCTGGAAATGATCGTTCACCCTCTGGTGGGCATGGACCGCGCCAATACGCTGGCCAGGGCGCGTGAGGACGGTGTGAAGCTGGTCGTTCTGGATATTCCGCTTTTGTTCGAGACGGGCGGGGATGCCCATGTCGATGCGGTGGTGGTGGTATCGGCACCGGCCGAGGTTCAGGCCCAGCGTGTCCTGAAGCGCCCGGGCATGACGCAGGAACGTCTGGACGCCATCCTGTCGCGCCAGATTCCCGATGTCGAAAAGCGCCAGCGCGCCGATTTCATCATCAATACCGGTAAGGGCCGTGCCCGCGCCCGTCGTCAGGTAGAGGCCGTGGTGAAAACTGTGCTTGATCCGGCGTGGACATCGCCGCGCCAGATGGGGCAGTAAGACCCATGCGCGAAATCGTCCTCGATACCGAAACCACCGGCTTTGATCCCAAGACCGGCGACCGCCTGATCGAGGTCGGCTGTATCGAGATTGTCGATCTGTTGCCGACGGGCCGGACCTATCACAGCTTTGTAAATCCCGAGCGTTCGATCCCCGAGGATGCCATCAGGGTTCACGGTATTACCGACGACAAGGTCAAGGACGCGCGTATCTTTGCCAAGATGGCGGACGAGTTTCTCGAATTTGTCGGCGATGCGCCCCTGATCGCGCACAATGCCAGCTTTGACCGCAACTTCATCGACTGGGAACTGACGCTGGCCCACAAGCCCATTACGGGCGAGGCGCGCTGGATCGATACGCTGGCGATTGCCAAGTCGAAATTCCCCGGCCAGCCGAACACGCTGGATGCGCTGTGCAAGCGCTACAAGATCTCGCTGGCCGACCGGACCTATCACGGCGCCCTGATCGATGCCCGCCTGTTGGCCGAGGTCTATCTGGAGCTGCGTGGTGGCAAGGAGCGCAGCTTTGATCTGGGTGGCGGCAAGACCCTGACCAGCATTGGTATGGCCGTACCCGATGGTCGCAAGGTCTATGGTGCCCGTCCGCGTCCCCTGCCCCCTCTGGTCAGTGCCGCCGAAGACGAGGCGCATCGCGCCTTTTTAGGGCAATGGGTCAAGGACCCCGTCTGGGCGCAATACGGTATCGAGCCACCCGCAAAAGACGAAAACTGAGACCACAAAAAACCCCGCCTTCGATCCGAAGGCGGGGTTTCTGTTTGATCCGGCAGAGGTCGCTTAGGCTTGGCCCGTCTCGGCGGGCGAACCTGCGATCTGCTGCTGGCGAGCCATGTAGATGGCGGCAAAGTCGATCGGCTCGACATTGAACGGCGGGTAGAAACCACCGTCAGCGGTCGCCTGCGAGATGATCTGGCGCGCATACGGGAACAGGTAGCGCGGGCATTCGATCAGCAGCATCGGCTCGATGTCTTGCGGGGCGACGCCCTGCAGGGCGAACAGACCGCCATAGACCAGCTCGACCTGGAAGACCGGCGAGTTGTCGTCAGCCGTGGCCTTGACCGAAATCTTCAGGTCCACTTCGAACAGGCCGTCGGGACGACCACCGGCATTCATTTCAACGCCCATGTCGATGGCCGGCTTGCCTTCGATACGCAGGCTTTCCGGTGCCTTCGGATTTTCGAACGACATGTCGCGGACATATTGGGTGAGGATGCGGAAGCCCGGACCTTGCGGTTGACCCTGCGCCTGATCGGCTTGAGGGTTTTGGCCGTTGGTGTCGGCGGGCGGCGTAGCGTCAGTCATTTCGAAAGGCCGTCTTTGAAAAGTATGCTGCGAAATGCCCCGATTGAGGCAGGTATGAGGCGCGGCGGTAGCACGTTGAGGCTATCGGTCGCAATGTTTGGTAGGGCTTCTATAGGGGCCTTTGCCTTGCGCCGGACAGGATCGCCCCCTAATCACTATATGCAAGATGACCTGCCCATAAAGGGGCCGGGGGCATAGCAGAGGGTGTGAAACCTTTGCCGTGACGCGGTCCCTATGTTGGTAAGGCGCTGATTACCCCAAGGAATACCCGTGCCCCAGACCTTCTCGATTGTATTTTTCGCTGTGATCGCGGCGGTATTGCTGTTCCAGCTCTATAATGTGCTGGGCAAGAAGGTTGGCCGCCAGCCCGAAGATAATGCCCAAAAGGCAAAATCGGCCAAGACAGCTATTTTGGCCCCCGGCCTGCCCAAGAGCGTGGATGGCAAGGGCCAACAAGGACCTGTTATGGACCCTGCACTGGCGGCGGCGATCTCGGGCCTGAAAGAGCGCGATCCGGCCTTTGATCCGGCCCGTTTCGTCGAGGGGGCCCGTCAGGCCTATGAGACCATCATCCGCGCCTATGCCCGTGGTGACCGCGAGGCCCTGCGCCCTCTGCTGACCGACAAGGTGATGGCTTCGTTCGATGCCGGTATTAGCCAGCGCGAACTGGCCGGCACTGTCGAAACGGTCGAACTGGTTTCCCCAGCGCGTGCCGATATCGAACTGGCCACGGTCGAGGACAATCTGGCCAAGGCCCGCGTGCGCTTCCTCGCCGAGGTCCGCAGCACGGTGACGCAGGACGGGGGTGAAAGCCACACGACCGAGCGCCGCACTGCCGAGGTCTGGACGTTCGAGCGCAAGCTGGGTGCCAATGACCCCAACTGGTCGCTGGCCCGCGTCGAGGCCGCCACGGCCTGATGACATTGGTGGACAGGGACGGTTCGGTGTCGCGTTATCACTCCGGTTTTGTAGCGGTAGCGCTGGCGCTGCTGGTGGCCGCCTGTGCCTCCAGCCCCAAGGTACCGCAGCCTTCCTATCCGCCGACAACGGTTCCACCTGTTACCCAGCCTCCGGTGCAGCCGCCTGTGACGGGTGGTCCACGACCCTATTCGGTGGCGTTAAGCGAACTGCCCGGATGGTCGAACGAGGACCATTTGGCGGCGCTCAAGGCCTATGCCGAGGGCTGTATCGTCTTACGCAATTCAGCCAGCCTGACCTGTCAGGTGGCGCGCGAGTTTGTGAATTCGCGTCCCGGACCCAGCCCCAGTGACGCGCGTGCCTTTCTGGAAGAGCGGTTTGTCGCCGTCGAAGCCCGCAAGGAAGACGGCACAGCAGGAATGCTGACGGCCTATTTCGCGCCGGAATATCAGGCGCGAACCCAGCCGGATGCCGAGTTTGACGCGCCGGTCCTCAGCCGCCCTGCCAATCTGGCCAGTGTCGGTGATCGTGCGGCCATCGAGGCAGGCTCGGCCCAGTCCTCGGCCCTGGCATGGATGCGGGCCGAAGACCTGTTCTTCCTGCAAATTCAAGGCTCGGGAAACCTGACCTTCCCTGACGGACGCCGGATGCGGGCCGCCTATGCCGCCGATAACGGCCAGCGTTTTGTCGGTATTGCCCGCCCGATGGCCGAGCGGGGTCTTTTGCCGCAGAACGGCACGTCCGGTGATGCGATCCGTGGCTGGCTGGCCAATAATCGCGGTGATGCCGCCCGTGAGGTGATGAACCTCAACCCGCGCTATATCTTCTTTGCCATGACACCCGATAACGGGCGCGAGGCGGTCGGCGCAGCGGCGATCCCGCTTCCGGCGCGTCGCGCGATTGCGGTTGATCCGTCACACTGGACCTATGGCGAGGCCGTCTGGATCGAGGCCGATGGCGGCAATCTGATGGGGGCGTTTGCCAGCTATCGCGGTCTGGTCATGGCGCTGGATACAGGTTCTGCCATTCGTGGACCGGTGCGGGCCGATCTCTATATCGGCACCGGCGATGCGGCTGGACGCGAAGCGGGTGCGGTTCGCCATCCCTTGCGCATGTGGCGCCTGATACCGCGATATTGATCTGGTTTACTTTTGCGGTGCTGTCGTAAGCCTAGCAACGGTGCTATTTTAAATAGCCGCAATCCGTGGTCCTCTTTGTGTCGAGGATTAAGCCATGTTCAGCCTTCGCCATGTTCCAGCCGGTCTGGTTGGTGCCGTCAGTCTTGTTCTTGCGGGTGTGTCCCACGCGCAGAATGCCAGCGAGACGGATACAGAAGGGCTGAAAATCCGCTTTCAGGGGGGCGTCAATGCGGTGGCAGAACGCAACCTGTTCTGGCGTTTCGGCGAAACCGTGGCCCATGCCGAAGATTTTGAATCGGACACCGAATGGCTGGAAGCCTATGTGAAGCCGGGCCTAAGCTACACACGCACCACCGATAGCGGCGCGACCCTGTATGGCGGACTGTCGGCAGTCGGGTCATGGACCGCGGGGGCCGATGCCTTTGGCACCGGCGATACCGGTCGGGTGACGCTGGAAGAGGCCTATGCGGGCGTGCGCTTCAATCGAGCGGGCTTCGATTTTGACCTTTCGGCAGGCTCGCAGGAATTCGAGGCCGGAACAGGCATGCACCTGTCCAATGGCGGCTCGAACGGCTTTACGCGCGGGGCGCTGAAACTGGGTCCGCGCAAGGCGTGGGCCATGGCCGTTCTGGCGCGGGCCAAGCGTGGCGATGTCTCCGGCACCGCCTTTTATCTGGACCCGAATAGTGCCCCCGACAATGACAACGGCACGCGCATAGCCGGTGTGGATGTGCGCTATGATCCGCGCCCGCATACCTATTTCGGGGCGACGATCGGCACGGTGCTGGAGTCCACTGCCCCCTATCCGGTTGCGGCTCCGGGCGGGATCGGTGTGCCGAGCATTCTAGAAAACGGTCGTGATGGTCTGACCTTTGTCGATCTGTATATGCGCGCCAAGCCGTTTGCCGAAACCCTGCCCGGTGCCTTTGTGGTGGCCGAACTGTCGGTTCAGAGCAATGACCGTATCGACATGCGCGCCTGGGGCGGCAGGGCCTGGGCCGGTTATGATTTCAATCACCGATGGAAGCCGTCGTTTGGCTTCGGATATCAGACATTCTCGGGTGATGATCCCAATACGGCGCGTCTGGAACGGTTTGACCCTCTCTATTACGAGGGCAATCCCAAATCGTGGTCGACGGGGTCCAAATCGTCGATGGTGTTTATCAACTCGAACGTGGCCTCATGGAATGCCGGATTCAGTCTGTCTCCCACGCCACGAGACAAGCTGAGCCTGCAGGTTTCGCGGATTTTGGCCAATGAGCGCCTGAGCCCGATCCAATTTGGTCAGGCGACCCGTGTCGAGGTGGAAGACGGTATTGCCAACCCGATCTCTGGCGTCACGCGCCGGCATTTGTCGGACGATGTCTATCTTGAATATATGCGGGTCGTGACGCCGAACGTCTATCTGACTGCGGGTTTCTCTGTTTCCGTGCCGGGACCGGGCATTAATTCCATCGTGACCGAGGTGGATGCCCCTGTCTGGAGCGGTGGCTTCGTCAATCTTATCGTCAATTACTGAGGGCTCCCCCATGCCGTTTTCCGCGTTTGACGGGTTTAACCGCCGCCACTTTCTGGCGGCCACAGGGGCTTTTACGGGGATGGGGGCCTCGGCCTTTTCTGTCGGTGACGCCATGTCCCAGGCGCGACAGCAGACGACGGTCTTTTCGGGTGGCATGATCCGAACCATCGACGATGCTATGCCCGTCGCCGAGGCGCTGGCGGTGCGCGGTGACCGTATCCTTGCCGTTGGATCTCTGGACGATGTGCGGGGTGCGGCAGGCCGTGGCGCGCGCATGGTAAACCTTGAAGGGCGTACCTTGCTACCCGGTTTCTTTGATCCGCACGGCCATGTGTCCATGGTGGGTCTACAGGCGCGCTATGCCAATCTGCTGCCTGCCCCCGATGGCGAGGGCAACGACATACCTGCTCTGCAACGGGTGACGCGCGCATGGATGGACCGTCATGCCGATCTGGTGCGTGATACGGGTCTGGTGATCGGGTTCGGCTATGACGATTCCCAATTAAAGGAACAGCGCCACCCGACACGCGACGAATTGGATGCGATTTCTACGGATGTGCCGATCCTGTTCCTGCACCAGTCCGGCCATATGGGATCGGCCAATAGCGCCGCACTGGCCGCAGCGGGTATCAGTGCCAGTTCGCCCGATCCGGACAATGGCGTATTCCGTCGCCGCGACGGCTCGTCTGAGCCGAATGGGGTGATGGAGGAGACGGCCCTGTTTGCCGTCATGGGGGCCCTGTTCACCCGCCTGAGCCTTGAAGCCAACCGGCAGATGCTGGTCGAGGGCGCGCGTTACTATGCCCGTTTCGGCTATACCACCGCCCAGGACGGACGCTCTTCGACGGACACCTGCAACATGATTGCAGGCTTGGCCGCCGAGGGAGCTTTGCCGATCGACATCCTGTCTTTCCCCGACATCCTGACATCGACAGATGTGATGGCGACGCCGCTATTCCGGCGCCATTATGAAGGTCGTTATCGCATTGGCGGGGTCAAGCTGACGCTGGATGGCTCGCCGCAGGCCAAGACCGCGTGGCTGTCGCAACCCTATTTCATCCCGCCCGAAGGCCAGCCTGATTCCTATCGCGGCTATCCGGCGGTGAGCGAGCAAAAAGCGCTGGAAATGGTCGATCTGGCCTTTGCCAATAACTGGCAGATCGAGGTGCATGCCAATGGCGATGCGGCCATTGATCTGTTGATCGGTGCAGTGCGCGAGGCGACCCGCAAACATGGCAAGGCGGACCGCCGGCCCGTTCTGATCCATGGCCAGACCACCCGCGAAGACCAACTGGATGAACTGAAGACGCTGGGTATCGTGCCGTCGCTCTTCCCCATGCACACCTTCTATTGGGGCGACTGGCACAGGGATTCCGTGCTGGGGCCGCGTCGGGCCGAGTTTATCTCGCCCTGCATGTCGGCGGTGCGGCGCGGCATGCGGTTCACCACCCACCATGATGCGCCGGTGGCCAATCCCGATGCCATGCGGGTGCTGTCGGCGACTGTGACGCGGCGTACGCGCTCGGGCGACATTCTGGGACCGGATGAGCGCGTACCGGTCGAGATCGCCCTGAAGGCCATGACCCTGTGGGCCGCATGGCAGCACTATGAGGACGACCGCAAGGGCTCGCTGGTGGCGGGCAAGCTGGCGGATATGACGCTGCTGGAAGACGACCCCGTAACCATTGATCCCGACCGTATTGCCGGGATCAAGGTCAGCGAGGTCTATAAGGAAGGCGGAAAGGTCGCCTTCTCTTAAGCCTTAGGCCTAGCGCTTCTTCAGACCGCCCAGCACCCCGCGCAAAAGCTCGCGGGTCAGGGTGGTGCCGACGGTCCTGAGCACCGACTTGGTCAGGGCCTCGGTCGGGGTTTCGCGGGTCGAGCGACGCGCAGGCGCTCGGGCCGAGGTGGCGGCCTTTGCGGCGTCCTTCTCGGCCTTGGCGCGGGCTTTTTCAGCCTCTTCGGCGGCCTTGGTGTCGGCCTCCAACCGCTGGGCCTGTGCCTTGCGGGCCTTCAGGATTTCCTCGGCGCTCTCGCGGTTGATGGCGGTATCATAGATGCCGCGCACAGGGCTGTTCTGGATAATGGCGGCGCGTTCGGCATCGGTGGCGGGGCCAAGACGCGAGTCCGGCGGGCGTACCTTGGTTTGTGCCACAACGGTCGGTGCCCCTTTTTCGTCCAGCACCGAAACCAGAGCCTCGCCGACGCCCAAGGCCTGAATGGCCTCGGCAGTGTCGAAGGCGTCGTTAGTGCGGAAGGACTGCGAGGCGGCGCGCAGGCCCTTTTGCTCGGCAGGCGTATAGGCGCGCAGGGCATGCTGGATGCGGTTGCCCAGTTGCGCCAGCACGGTGTCGGGAATGTCGGCCGGATTTTGCGTGACGAAATAGACGCCGACACCCTTGGAGCGGATCAGGCGTACAACCTGCTCGATCTTCTCCAACAGGCCACGCGGTGCGTCATTGAACAGAAGGTGGGCTTCGTCAAAGAAGAAGACCAGCTTGGGTTTGTCGGGATCGCCGATCTCGGGAAGCTGCTCGAACAGTTCCGACAGCAGCCACAACAGGAAGGCCGAATACAGACGCGGGCTGTTCATCAGGCGCGTGGCGTCCAGCACATTGATCTGGCCCATGCCATAGGGGGTCTTGATCAGGTCATCGAGCTTGAGGGACGGTTCGCCAAAGAAGCTCTTGGCCCCTTGCTGTTCCAGTTGCAGGATCGAGCGCTGGATGGCCGCGACCGATTGCGGCGAGACGCTGCCGACCTCGGCCCCGATGGTCTTGGCGTTTTCCGACAGATAGGTCAGCAGGGCGCGCAAATCCTCGAGGTCGAGCAGCAGCAGACCTTCCTTGTCGGCCACATGGAAGGCGATCGACAGGACGCCTTCCTGCACCTCGTTCAGTTGCAGCATCTGCGACAGCAGCAAGGGGCCGACATCCGAAACCGTGGCGCGGATCGGGTGGCCCTTTTCACCGTACAGATCCCAGAACACTGTGGGAGCGGCCCGTCCATGCAGGGTCAGGCCCATCTTGGCGGCGCGTTCGCCGAACTTCTCGGTGCCGCCCGCCTGCGAGATGCCGGACAGGTCGCCCTTTACGTCGGCACAGAAAACCGGAACGCCCGCATCGGCAAAACCCTGCGCCATGATCTGCAGCGTCACCGTCTTGCCCGTACCGGTCGCACCGGCCACGATCCCGTGGCGGTTGGCGCGGTTCAGCAGCAGGCGCTGGGGTTCACCATCGAAGGACTGGCCGAGAAAAAGCGAAGGGGCATCGGTCATATAAGGACTCCGGTTTGGGCCATCACGCTGCGGCGCCCGTGACGATCACACAAGAGGTAGCTATGAGATTGAGGAACTATCATGCTTCCTGTGCGGTTGAGGGAGCAGATACCTTCAGTCGGGTCGTATTTTCATGAAGTTACCTTTGACGTCCAATATCGCTGTTTCCAGCCGCAATGCGATTGTCATAATCGCGGTCGTTGCGGCGGGGGCTACGCTTTACTGGCTGCGCGATATTCTGACGCCGTTGGCTATGGCCATCTTCCTGATGATTATGATCAGCGGCATCGAACGCTGGCTATCGACCAAGGCGCATGTTCCGACGAGATTTGCGGGGGTCGCATCCATCGGTCTGGTGGTTGTCGGCTTTCTGGTTTCCATCTGGATAATTATCGACGGCGCGGCGGGCTTCTTTACCGATGCCTCGGGTGTGGCCGGCAGTATAGGTCCGCGCATTGACCATATCAGCCGCGATATCAGCGGCCTGTTCGGGGTCTCCAACCCGCCAACCTTGCAGGACATGATCTCCGGTATTGATCTGCGCGGCTGGCTGACCACGGCGGCGCTACAGGCGCAGGGCATTGCTTCCAGTGCGTTTTTTGTCCTGATCTATCTGGGATTCCTGCTGGCTTCGCGTCACGGCTTCAAAAAGAAGATCGTCGGTCTGTTCCCCGATCGAGGCCGCCGTCAGGAAGCCTTGCAGGTGTTCGACCGTGTGCGTAGCGGCGTCGAGGGCTATCTGTGGGTTCAGGCCGTCACCGGCGTGATGATCTGTTTCGTGGCCTGGATCCTGATGCGCGTCGTCGGCCTTCAGAATGCCGAGTTCTGGACCTTTGTGATCTTTGTGGTCGGCTTTATCCCGATCCTGGGCGGAGCCATCGCAGGTCTGGCACCGCCCCTGTTCGCGCTGGTACAGTTTGAAAGCTACTGGCCGGCTCTGACGCTTCTGGTGGGGTTGCAGGTTCTGCTGTTTGTGGTGGGCAATGTGGTTCAGCCACGTATGCAGGGCGACAACCAGAATATCGATCCGATTGCGGTCCTGCTGGCACTGGCCTTCTGGGGCAAGATGTGGGGGGTGGTGGGTATGTTCCTGTCCACGCCGCTGGCGGTGATGGCCATGGCCATTCTGGCCGAGTTCAAGAGTTCGCGCTGGATGGCGGTATTGCTGTCGGGCGATGGCAACCCTTACGGGGGTGAGGGTGAGCCGGATATTAAGGAAAATGACAAGAAATCGTCACTATTCGAGCGAATGTCCGTAAGATTGAGACGGAAAACCTAATTTCGTCGAAATATTTCTTCGAACTGTCCTTGATTCGCCGCAATCGGCCTCTAAATCAAAAATCAGACGCAGCGGCCCTCCCCTCCCCCTCCCCGGGCCGCGCGTTATATGGCCGGCGCTTCCCCTCCCCCTCCTAGCGCCGGACTTGAGCAGGCCGTCGGACCCCGTTCGACGGCCTTGTTCAATTCTGGTCCCAATGCGGTCGCAAGGTCACCGCAGGAGGGGCTGCAATAAGGCGAAATCTTCAACATTATGGCAGCTTTAGGGATCGCCCTTTCGTTAGGTGGGCCGTTCGCGCAACATTGTGCGCTGCACACAGACATATGGGCCAAAAGCCCACTAGGCATAGGCACGCAGGGCGCTAAGGTGGCCTGATCAGGTGGCCTGTGTGGCCCCGTTTGACGAGAACCTATTATGTCAGCCGCTTCGCGTACTGTTTCCGCCGGTCAGGCCAATCTGGAGGCGCTTTTGAAAGCCTTCTCCGAGGTTGCAGCAGGCCCACCGGGAGCGGCGCAAACGTCCCTGCTGGAGCAGGTGATTGAAGATTACGAAGCGGATGAAACGCCGGAAGTCGGTCTGAAAGATCTGGCCGCCCTGATCAATCAGGCATGGCAACAGGCCAGCAAGCGCGAAGCCGGTTCGCAGGCCTTTGTGACGGTTGGACCGCTGAACGGTGCCGACGGTCGCGCAACGGGTTATGATCAGGTTCTGATCCTTCAGGACGACGCGCCCTTCCTCGTGGACAGCGTGCTGGGAGAACTGGCCGATGCGGGCGTAACGGTGCGCGCCCTGTACCACCCGGTTGTCGAGATGGGCGCAGGTCGCCGTGACTCGCTGATTATCCTGATTATTGATCCTCTGCCGCAGGAGCGCCGCGACGTTCTGGGTGAAGGTCTGGCCTCGGCCATGGCCGATGTCCGTCTGGCGGTTCAGGACCATGCCCGCATGGTCGAGGCCATGAAGGCCGCTATCGGCCGTCTGGAAGCCGAAACCTCGGGACGTATCGATCCGGCAGTGCGCGAGGAAAACATCGCCTTCCTGCGCTGGGTCAAGAGCGACCATTTCGTCTTCCTCGGCGCGCGTGACTATGACTTCCCGGTCGGGGCCAATGGCGAGCTTCAGGCCGAAGCACCGATGAGCGAAAACGAAAGCGGCATGGGCATCCTCAGCGATCCCGAGCGTCGCGTTCTGCGCCGTGCGTCGGAGCCTGCCGTTCTGACGCCGGCCATGAAGCAGCAGATGGACCACAGCGATCCGGTGACGGTGGCCAAGTCCAACCTGCGCTCGCGTGTACATCGCCGCGCCGTGATGGATTATATCGGTGTCAAACGCTACGACGCGCAAGGTCGCGCCGTGGGCGAGACCCGCTTTGTGGGTCTGTTCACTGCCGAAGCCTATGACAAGATGGCCAAGGAAGTGCCGCTGATCCGTCGCAAGGTGGCCAATGCGCTGCAACGCGCCGAAAAGGCCGAGGGCAGCCACAGCTATAAGCGCCTGAAGAACATCCTCGAAAACTATCCGCGCGACGAGCTGTTCCAGATTTCGGAAGACGAGTTGCTGGATACGGCGCTGGGCATTCTGCACCTGTATGACCGCCCGCGTATCAGCCTGTTCACCCGTCGTGACCCGTTCGACCGGTTCGTCTCGGTTCTGGCCTTCATCCCGCGCGAGCGTTTCGACGCCACCCTGCGTGCGCGTATCGGCAATATTCTGGCCGACGCCTGGGGCGGTCGTGTCTCGGCCTGGTATCCGCAACTGTCGGACCAGCCGCTGACCCGCGTACACTACATCATCGGCGTGACGCCGGGTGACCACCCGACGCCGGATGCAAACGCGCTGGAGGCCGCTGTGGCCGAGGCTGGCCGTTCGTGGATCGACCGTTTTGAAAGCGCCCTGCGTGCTGCCGATGTCAATGACGTGGCTGTGGGTCCGATCAGCGCCAAATGGGCGGACAGCTATGGTGCCGGTTATCGCGACCGTTACGACGCGACCGAAGCCGTGGCCGATCTTGGCCAGTTTGACCGTCTGAACGACGGATCGGTTGCCGACGGCATCACGGCCGAGCCGGTGGCCGTGCGCGCCTTCCGCACCGAGGCGGAAACATCGCTGCAATTCCGTTTCAAACTGTATCGTCGCGGCTCGGCTGTGCCGCTGTCGGACGTTCTGCCGATCCTGGCCGATATGGGCCTCAAGACGCTGGAAGAATCCGACCACGTCGTGCGCCCGCAAGGTGACGAACCGATCTATATCCACGACTTCCTGCTGGAAGATCCGCGTGGTGACAGGCTCGACTTTGCCGACATCAAGGCCCCGTTCGAGGCCGCTTTTGCAGCCGTATGGAATGGCCGTACCGAAAGCGACGGCTTCAACCGTCTGGTGCTGGAACTGGGCATTGACTGGCGCGAGGCGGCCCTGATCCGCACGCTGGCCCGTTATCGCCAGCAGACGGGTCTTGATCCGTCGCAATCGGTTCAGGAATTGGCCTTGCGCGAATATCCGCAGGTCTCGCGTGCCATCCTGTCGCTGTTCGCCACCAAGTTCGATCCGGCCAAGGGCGGTGATGCCGCTTCGCGTGAAGCCGGTGTGGCCGAGGTCCAAAAGACCATCGCTACCCTGCTTCAGGACGTAGCAAGCCTCGATCACGACCGTGCGCTGCGCCGCATTGCCGATCTGGTCGGCGCGCTGAAGCGCACCAACTTCTATCAGGGCAAGCCGCATATCTCGATCAAGATCGCCCCGCGCGAGATCGAGGACATGCCGCTGCCCAAGCCGTTCCGCGAAATCTTCGTCTGGGCACCGCATGTCGAAGGCGCACACCTGCGCTTTGGTCCGGTGGCCCGTGGCGGTCTGCGCTGGTCGGATCGTCGCGACGATTACCGCACCGAGGTTCTGGGTCTGGTGAAGGCCCAGCAGGTCAAGAACTCGGTCATCGTACCGGTCGGTTCCAAGGGCGGTTTCTATCCGAAGCAATTGCCGGTGGGCGGTGACCGCGACGCCATGCAGGCCGAAGCGATCCGCGCCTATAAGACCTTCCTGTCGGGCATGCTGGACATCACCGACAATATCGTCGGTGACGGTGCGCCTGTTCGTCCGGAAAACGTCATCGCGTGGGAAGGTGACGACCCCTATCTGGTGGTGGCTGCCGACAAGGGCACCGCGACCTTCTCTGACATCGCCAACAGCGTGTCGCAGTCCTATGGCTTCTGGCTGGACGATGCCTTCGCCTCGGGCGGCTCGGCCGGTTACGACCACAAGGAAATGGGCATTACCGCACGCGGTGCGTGGGAAGCGGTCAAGCGCCACTTCCGCGAGACCGGCAAGGACATCCAGTCCGAGCCGTTCACCGTTGTGGGCGTGGGCGACATGTCGGGCGACGTGTTCGGCAACGGCATGCTGCTGTCCAAAGCCATCAAGCTGGTGGCTGCGTTCGATCACCGCGACATCTTCCTCGACCCGAACCCCGATCCGGCCAAGTCGTGGGAAGAACGCAACCGTCTGTTCAACACCCCGCGCACCAGCTGGCAGGACTATGACAAGAGCCTGATCTCGGAGGGCGGTGCCGTCTTCTCGCGCTCGGCCAAGACCATCACCCTGACACCGCAAATCAAGGCGATGCTGGATATCGAGGTCGACACGGTTGATCCGGTCACCCTGATGCAGGCCATCCTCAAGGCCCGTGCAGAACTGCTCTATTTCGGCGGCATCGGCACCTACATCAAGGGTGCGGGCGAAACCAATGCCCAGGCCGGTGACAAGGCCAACGACGCCATCCGTATCAATGGCGGCGATGTCCGTGCGCAGGTTGTTGGCGAAGGTGCCAACCTTGGCATGACCCAGCTGGGTCGTATCGAGGCCGCCCGTGCGGGTGCCCGTCTGAACACCGACGCCATCGACAACTCGGCGGGCGTGGACAGCTCGGACCAAGAGGTCAATATCAAGATCCTGACCGGCGGCGCTATCGCTTCGGGACACCTGAAGACCGAAGACCGCAACGCACTGCTCAAGTCGATGACCGACGAGGTCGCCGAAAAGGTTCTGGCGCACAACTACGACCAGACCCTGGCCGTGACCCTGCAACAGGCTGAAGGTGCTGCGGCTCTGGAAGCCCAACAGGCCTTCATGCAGCACCTGACCTCGCTCGGTAAGCTGAACCGTGCCGTGGAATATCTGCCGGACGATGCCCGCATCGCCGAGATGAAGCTGCAAGGCACCGCCCTGACCCGTCCGGAACTGGCGGTTCTGACGGCCTATTCCAAACTGGAACTGTTCGACGAGATCGTCGCCTCGGCGGCACCGGACGATGCCTTCTTCGAGCATATGCTGGTGCATTACTTCCCGACGCCGCTGGCCAAGTTCGAAGAGGACATGAAGGGTCACCGCCTGCGTCGCGACATCATCGCGACCGTGCTGTCGAACGAGATCGTCAACATGGCCGGTGCCACCTTCCCCGACCGCCTGCGTGCGGCAGCGGAATGCGACACGGCGGCTATGGTGACGGCGTTTGAAACCGCCCGTCAGGTCTTCCGTCTGGATCAGGCATGGAAGGATGTTTCGGCGCTGGATCTCAAGATTCCGGCCGAGGCCCAAACCGCTCTGTATCGCGAGATCGCACTGGTTCTGCGTCGCCAGACCTATTGGCTGGCCCGTCGCGCGGCCCGCACGGAAACGACCGTGGGCAGCATGATTGCGGCCTATCAGCCGGCAGCGGACGCCCTGCGTGCCGCTGGTCCGGATGTGCTGTCGCGCTATGAGCAGGACCGCTACGAGAGCCGTGTGGCCACCTTTGTGGGTCTGGGGGCTCCGGAAGCTCTGGCGCGCGATATCGCCATGCTGCGTCCGATGGTGGCCACGGCCGATATCGGCGATCTGACCACTGAAATGGGTTGGAGCGCTCCGGCTATGGCGCGTCTCTATCACCAGATCGGTGCCGCGTTCGACTTTGACCGTCTGCGTGTCGCCGCCGGTTCGATCGCCTCGGGTGACCATTTCGACCGTCTGGCCGTGCGTCGCCTGATTCAGGACCTGATGGCCGAACAGCAGCAACTGACCCGCGCCGTTGCCGCCTCGGTCAATGAAAGCGTCTCGATCAGCGAAGCCGATGCGGAAGCAGCGGTGGACAACTGGATCGGTGATCGCCTGCCGCAAGTCGAGGCCCTGCGGGCTTCGGTGGACGGTATCGAGACCTCGGGTGCGGGCTGGACCTTCGCCAAGCTGACGATTGCCAACTCCGGCATTCGCGAGGTTCTGACCAGCGCGGCCTGATGGGACGTGTGACTTAAGGAAACGGGGCGGCTCCAGACGGGGCCGCCCTTTTTTCTGTCCTCTAACGAGGCCGTGATGGGGGTTGGCGCAGGGGCAGGCTTTGGTTTAGCTGGCGTATTGAACCACTGGCGGAGCGACGGATTGATCCGGAAATTTCTGGTCGTTGTTGACGATACACCCGAGATGAATGCGGCTATGGGCTATGCCGCCCAGCGGGCACGCTCCACCGGAGGGCGCGTGGTGCTGTTGCGCGTGACGCCCGCAGCCACGGACGAGCACTGGTCGGGTGTGCGCGACGAAATCCGGCGCCAGAACCGCGAAGAGGCCGAGGCCTTGCTGGCCCGTCTCAGTGACAAGGTGGTGGAGCGTTCGGGCCATGCGCCCGTCTTTATCATTGCCGAGGGCGATCCTCTGGCCGCGATACGCCGTGCCGCTGCCGAAGACCCCGATATCAAGATTTTGGTGCTGGCAGCGGCGTCGGGTTCACGCGGACCCGGCCCGATTGTCTCGGCCATCCTGAAACAGGGCGTGGGCGTCGAGGGTCGAAAACTGCCTGTGACAATCGTTCCGGCCGAAATGACGGATGCCGATATCGAGGATCTGGCCTGACAGCCAGCCGTAGGGACAGGTCCTAGAGGACCTGCTCGACCGCATTCACTTCGGGCACATAGTGGCGCAGCATCTGCTCGACACCGGACTTCAGGGTGGCGGACGATGACGGACAGCCCGAGCAGGCACCGCGCATCCGCAGTTTCACAATACCGGTTTCGTGGTCGAAACTGTCAAACAGGATGTCGCCGCCATCCTGCGCCACAGCCGGGCGGATGCGGCTATCCAGCAGCGCCTTGATCTCGGCAACAATCTCGTCGTCCTGATCGTCGGCATGGCCTTCCTGAGCCGGTGCATCGCGGAACAGGTCCTGATTGGCGACGAAGTGGTCCATGATGACCGACAGGATCGGTGCCTTCATTTCCGACCAGTCCGGACCGCGCACGTCGCGCGTGACCGAAACATAGTCGGCCCCGAACATCACGCCTTCGACCCCTGCCAGCTCGAACAGGGCTTCGGCCAGCGGCGAGGCGGTGGCCTCGTCAATGGTGCGATACTCGACAACCGCCAGCGGCGAGACATCGCGTCCCGGCAGGAATTTGAGGGCGTTCGGGTTCGGTGTGGTTTCGGTCTGGATGAACATGATTGCCAGATGCGGTTTTCAAAGCCTGACTTCAAGGGCCATCTGCTCTTAATGTTTCACATGAAACCTCTCGTAACGACGGTTTTTAGGTGGCAGTCTGATGTGATGAGCGAGCAGGAAGCGGCAATACGGATTGGCGAGGCGCTCGGGCGGTTGCGTCGCGAGCGCGGCTTGAGCCAGGCCGAGGCCGGTGCCCGTATCGGCATGACCAGTCAGGGCTGGAGCCTCTATGAGGCGGGGCGCCGTGCGGGGCTGTTTCGCCCCGATATGCAAAAGCGGCTGACCGCAGCGCTGGATGCCACACCCGAAGACCTGATGTTGCTGGCCGAGACGCCCCCCTCGCCCGCACCTGGGCCCGCATCTGCGCCCGCGACGGACGGCGCGGGGGTTCAGTCAAAGGGGCGCGATTTCGAACCCGCGCCATCACGCACCATACGGCGTGAGCGTTATCGTCTGGATACGGACGATATGGGGCCATGGGCCTTTGCGGGCACGATCATCGAATATGAAAAAGACCGACAGCCGAAACAGGGTGGCGGCGCGGTTCTTCAATTGCGGGATGGTCGTCTGCATCTGGGCCTGTGGCAGGGCTCGGATGATCGGGGCGTGGTTGTGGCCAATACCGGTGGCACCCAGACGCCGTTTTCATGGCGCGATATTTTAGCGGTCTCGGCGGTGACGGCGCGCATCGAACCCGAGTGAAACAAAATCGTTGCATCACACCTTAAGTTGTGTAACGGTTTCGTTGCAATCTTGAGGGGATGCCGATGTCGCGCCAGTGCGGAGAGGTAGATGTGTGGGTCGGGCAGGCGCTCGCCTCGCTTCGCCAGCAAAGAGGCCTGTCGCAAAGCGCACTGGCCAAGAGCCTCGGTCTCAGCTTCCAGCAGGTCCAGAAATACGAGGGCGGCCAGAACCGCCTGTCGGCAGGACGGCTGTTTGAACTGGCGACGGTGCTGGAGTGCAGCATCAGTGATTTCTTCCCGCAGTCCGCCACCACGCATGGCCCTTCTGCTGCCGTTTTAATGACGGCAGAGGATCGAGCGCTTTCGCAGAACTTCACCCGCATTCAGGACAAGACCCTGCGCCGATCGGTGGCCCATATCGTCGAGGCGCTGGCGCAGACCTGACGAGGGCGCTAGGACAGGGCCATGAAACTTATGGTCATTGATACCTCGCTTGGCACCTGTCTCGCCGCCAGTTTTCGCATCGAAGGCGATAAGGCCTCGGTGCTTGGCATCCGCGCGCAGGACATGACCAAGGGCCATCAGGAGCATCTGGGCGGCTTTGCGCGCGATGCGTCGCGTGATGCAGGTGGCTTCACAGGCGTCGAGCGTATCGGGGTCACTATTGGTCCGGGCAGTTTTACGGGCCTTCGTGTGGGCTTGAGCTTTGCACTGGGTTTGGGCGCTGCGCTGGGCTGTCCGGTTATCGGGATTTCGACGCTGGACGGCTTGGCCGCCTCGGTCCCTGCCGAGGGCTGGGTGGTGGCCGCCATCGATGCCCGCCGCGCTCAGGTCTATATGCGCGTGTTCAAGGATGGGGTTCCCGTTGAGGACGCACAGGCACTGGCAATCGAGGATGCGGCGGCCAAAATCCTCGCCCTGACGGAGGATGGCGCTGTGGCAATTGTCGGTTCGGGCGCAGAGGTTTTGCTGGCCCATGAGGCAGGGCTGGAAAAGGCCCGTCTTCATCCCCTGCCCGCCCCCACGGCAGAGGCGCTGGCCCTACTCGCCGCGACACTGGATCCCGAGGCCAATCCACCCAAGCCGCTTTACTTGCGTGCACCCGATGCCACCCCGCCGACGCGCCTTCCGGGCCAGCCGAGAAACCTGACGGTGTGATGCATTACGCGCCTCTCACGCCGGAGCAACTGGCCACCATCCATGCCGAGGCGTTTGAGGCACCTTGGGATGCTGCTGCTTTTGCTCAACTTCTGGACAGTACGGGTGTCTCGCTGCTGGGCGATGAGCGCAGCTTTATCCTGACGCGCACCATTGCCGACGAGGCCGAGATTCTGACCATTGCGGTGCGCCCCTCAAACCGCCGTCAGGGTCTGGCCCGTCATCTGGTCGAGCAGGCTGTGGTGGCAACACGCGTTCTGGGGGCCGAGCGGATGTTTCTGGAAGTGGCCGAAAACAACCTTGCCGCGATTGGCCTCTATGCGGCCTGTGGCTTTGAACAGGTCGGTTTGAGAAAGAACTATTACACGCGTGCGGACGGAAGTTCGGAGCACGCACGGGTGATGGTGCTGAACTTTCTTCTATAGCTTCCATAAATCGGCAGTCCGACCTATCTTGCCCGCATGGACCGGATAGAAAAACTTTGCGCCGATCGTGGCATGCGGATGACCGAACAACGTCGCGTGATTGCGCGGGTTCTGTCGAATGCGCTGGATCACCCCGATGTCGAGGAATTGTATCGTCGCGCCTCGGCGATTGACCCGCATATTTCGATTGCCACGGTCTATCGTACCGTGCGCCTGTTCGAAGAAGCGGGCGTGGTCGAGAAGCACGATTTCGGGGATGGCCGCAGCCGCTATGAAGAAGCCGGCGAAGACCACCACGACCACCTGATCGACACCAAGACCGGTGATGTGATCGAGTTTTTCGATGCCGAGATCGAGCATCTGAAGAACGAGATTGCCCGCAAGCTGGGCTATGAACTGGTGGGCCACAAGTTGGAGCTTTACGGTCACCGGATTCCGGGTGTGGAACCCAGCGAGCGTGAAGGCCTGATCTATCGTCGCGAGCGCGATGTGCCCAAGGATCCAACCAAAGACGAGGGCTAAGGCCCTTACCCCCGACATGGCTGATGCGTGCGCGGCGCATCTATCCCGATCAGGTTGTGGTCCGGAGATGTGCCGCGAACACGCCCGTTTCAGTCGGGCGCGGGCGGGTTATGTCCCGTTCCGTTCCGACGGGCGGCAAACAGCCTGTCCGGAAAACTGATCCAAACCTGACCCGAGCCGTTAGGCTCCTGTGAGGGAGCGAAAGGAACACTGATGGCTCGCGAGTCCGAGTTTCTGTCTCTGAGCGACAAGGCCCTGCGGGCTGTTATCGGTTCGGGCAGCCGCCACATGGCGTTGATCGAAGATGCGTTCAAAGTCTTGATCGAAACCCCCGGTGGCGGCGTGTCGATCAATGGCTCGCCGCGTGACCGCGCGCAGGCCAAACGGGTCGTAGAAAACCTTGCCATTCTGGCCGATCGCGGCACCGAGGTAGGCGAGGCCGATATTCGTGCCGCTCTGGGGCAGGCGTTCAAAACCCCGCGCGCGGGTGAAGGCCGCACGGTGCCCGATGCCGCGGCCCTGCCCGTGGGCCGTCGTGGTGCGATTGCGCCCAAGACGGCCTCGCAAGCCAAATATCTGGAGCTGCTGGGTCGATGCGAGCTGACCTTCGGGGTTGGCCCTGCGGGGACCGGCAAGACGTTTCTGGCCGCCGCCTATGGGGCGTCATTGCTGAAACGCGGACAGGTGGACCGTCTGGTCATCACCCGCCCTGCCGTTGAAGCGGGCGAAAAGCTGGGCTTCCTGCCGGGTGATCTGAACGAAAAGGTCGATCCCTATCTGGCCCCCATCTGGGAAGCCCTGAACGAGATTCTGGGCGCGGACGATGTGGCCCGTCGACGCGAAAAGGGCGAGATCGAAGCGGCCCCCATCGCCTTTATGCGCGGGCGCACCCTCAGCCACGCCTTTGTCATTGTCGACGAGGCGCAGAACACCTCGCGCATGCAGATGAAGATGGTCCTGACCCGTCTGGGCGAAGGGGCCAAGATGGTGGTGACGGGCGACCCTAGCCAGATCGACCTGATGAACCCGCGCGACAGTGGCTTGGCCCATGCCTTGCGCATTCTGAACGGTGTCGAGGGCGTCGGTATTCACCAGTTCAAGGCCGAGGACGTGGTGCGCCATGCTCTCGTCGAGCGTATTGTCCGAGCCTATGACGGTGACGCGGCGCGCAACCGTCCGTTTAACGAGTTGGAGCCCGAAGAGGCATGATCGAGATCGAGATCGAGGCCGAGGGCTGGAACACGGCTTTGGCCGATGCCGAGGCTGTGGTCGATACGGCCGCCACCAAGGCCCTAGGCTCCGTCGAGGGTGATGTGGTGGTGCTGCTGGCCGATGATGCGGCGGTTCAAGACCTGAATGCGCGTTTCCGCGACAAGGACCGCCCGACCAATGTGCTGTCCTTCCCTGCGGCCGAAAGCGCGTTTCCGCATCTAGGCGACGTGGTGCTGGGGTTGGAATATTGCGTCGAGGAAGCCAGGGCGCAGGGCAAGACCCTGAAAGACCACTTGTCGCATCTGGTCGTGCATGGGGTGCTGCACCTTTTGGGGCGCGACCATGTCGAGGACGACGAGGCCGAACAGATGGAGGCCGAGGAGCGCGAGATTCTCGCCAGCCTTGGCATAGCCGACCCCTATGCGGGCGAGCGGGGCTAAGCACAGGATGGCGCGGGTGTGGGACAAGGCATTGGGTAACCGCTGGGGCCGCATTGGTCTGGCGCTGGCGGCGGGCCTGCTGGCCGGTCTGGCGCATCCTCCGTTCAATGTCTGGATTGGCCTGATAGGCTATCCGGTACTGATGCTGTTGGCCGAACGCTCGACACGCGTGCGCGGCGGTTTCTGGATGGGCTGGCTGTTCGGCTTTGCCTATTTCTTTATTGGCTGCTGGTGGGTGGCCGAGGCCTTTTTCGTCAATCCGGCACAGGCATGGATGGCGCCCTTTGCGGCCAGCCTTCTGCCCGCAGGGATCGGCCTGTTTATAGGCGGTGCGACAGCGCTCTACCGTGCTTTGAAACCACACGGTCTGGTGCGGGTCCTGCTGTTTGTGGTCTGTTTCAGCGGGTTTGAATGGCTGCGTGGCCATGTGCTGACGGGCTTTCCGTGGAACCCCGTCGGGGCCAGCTGGATCGCCGGTTCGGCACCGTCACAGTTCGCTTCGGTGGTGGGCGTTTACGGCCTCGGTCTGGTGACGCTGCTGGCGGTCTGTGCGTTCGGGCCGTTGATGCTGGGGGTAAGGGATCGCAAGAACTGGCTGGTAGCGGCGACTGGCGCGGCCCTGTTGGCCGGTCTGTTCGGCTTTGGCAGCTATCGGCTGGCCAGTACTGAAGTCCAACCTTCAAACACGCTGGTCCGCATTGTTCAGGCCAATGTCGCGCAGGAAAACAAATGGTCCGAGGACTATTACAACGACATCCTGCAACGCTATCTGGACCTGACAGCCCAGCCCGCAGAGCGTACGCCCGATGTGGTGATCTGGCCCGAAAGCGCCCTGCCTGATCTGGCCAATAATGTCTTTGCCCGCGAGGATGCGCGTGCCATTGCCGCCTCGCTGAAAGAAGGACAGGTCCTGCTGGCGGGGCTGAGCCGCGCCGATGTCGTGCCGGGTCAGGACGTCCAGTATTTCAACTCGTTGTTTGCCCTGACGGCACTGGGGTCCGAGGGACTGCGGATAGACGCCATCTATGACAAGCACCGTCTGGTGCCGTTTGGCGAGTATCTGCCCTTGGGCGATGTGATGGGGGCCATAGGCATCCGGTCATTGGTGCAGATGCCCTCGGACCTGTCGGCAGGGCCAAGTCCGGCGCCCCTGACGGTTCCGGGTCTTGAGCAATTCCAGCCTCTGGTCTGCTATGAAAGCCTGTTTCCGGGCTTTACCGATGCGCGGGCGGCAACACGACCGGCATGGATTGTGAACGTGTCCAATGATGCCTGGTTCGGCCAGACCTCCGGTCCGTTACAGCATCTGAATCTGGCCTCCTATCGGGCGATCGAGACGGGGCTTCCCATGGCGCGGGCGACCCCGACCGGCGTCAGTGCGATGATTGATCCGCTGGGTCGTATTGTCGAAGGCAGCCGGATCGGTAACGGCGAGGCCAGAGCTGTAGATGTATGGCTTCCAAAACCTCTGAAGGTGACGTCGTTTGGACTCTGGGGTCAGATTTCCTATGGGCTTCTGATGGCCGCACTGATGCTTGTCTGTATTTTCATGCGAGTGGTCCATCGGCGCCATTCTTGAGGCCAAGGCGCGGGAATGTCGGATCAGGTTCGCGCTTACCTTGCAAAGGGGTCGAAAAGCGTCGCAAAGAGGGCGGTTTTGTCAAATTTGAAGTGACATTACCGGCGATGCACAGCATGTGTGAACCTCCACAGTATTAAGAGAGTTGCTGCATGGTCAAAGGCGCGGGGGAGAGCGGGCCGCATCCAGTAGATCGCCATGTCGGTCGAAAGGTATGCGAAAAGCGGATTGCTTTGGGATACAACCAGAGCGATCTAGGGCGCGCCTTGGGACTGACATTCCAGCAGATCCAGAAATACGAGAAGGGTGCCAACCGTATTTCGGCATCCAAGCTCTGGGACATTGCGCGCTTTTTCAGCGTCGATGTCAGCTACTTCTTTGACGGGCTGGCCGCGCGTCCGGGCATGGCCGAGGATGGCGCAGAGGCCTTCGTCCATGATTTCCCGATGACGCGCCAAAGCATCGAGATCAGCCAGCTGGCCCCGCGGCTCAATCCGCGCCAGCAGAAGCTGGTTCTGGAAATGATGCGCGAAATGGTGGCGTCCAGCGAAGGTATCGAACCCGCGCTACAGGCCAATCGGGCCTGAATCCAATCGGTCCTGAACAGAAAAGGGGTCGGTTCTGTCAGGAACCGACCCCTTTCTTTTAGCCGTATAGGCTTCTCTTATTCGGCAGCGGCGATGGCCGAGGCCACCACGCGGCTGGCGGCGTGAACCACGGCACCGATGCGCAGGGCGGCCTGCACCTGAACATTGCTCATGCCGTGCTTGCGCAGCTCGGACTCGTGGGCATCAAGGCAGGCACCGCAGCCATTGATGGCCGACACGGCGGTGGCCCACAGTTCGAAGTCCAGCTTGTCGACACCCGGATTGGCCAGCACGTTCATGCGCAGCTTGGCCGGAAGCGTGGTGTATTCCTGGTTCTTCACCAGATGCAGCGAACGGTAATAGATATTGGTCATGCCCATGATGGCCGCAGCCGACTTGGCGGCGTTCATGGCTTCGGGGCTGAGGACCGTAGCGGCTTGCGCTTCGATCAGCTTGACCACTTGCGGCACGCCGATGGCGTGGGCCGAGGCGAGGTAGCAACCCCATTTTTGCTGGTCGGTCAGAATGGTTTCATTGGCCAGCGAGGACAGGTTCAGCGAGATGTCCTTGGCATAGGACGGGATCAGGTCACGTAGGGCGTCGAGGGACATGGGAAGGACTCCGTGAAGAAAAGAACGTCTGGAACACTCAGCCAGCAAGGTATCAAAAAGGCGGCGACAGTCACCCGCCGCCGCCTCTCTGAAGGATCCTGCCGTTACCGGCAGGTAGACCCGGCCATACTCACGCGGCCGGTAATCCTGTTCTGGCCTTAGGCAGCCAGGGTTTCGCCGCCAACCGGACGGTTGCAAGCGCACAGTTCGTCGGTTTGCAGGGCGTCAACAACGCGCAGGGTGTCTTCCGGCGAACGGCCAACGTTCAGGTTGGTGACATAGACGTGTTGCACGACGTTGTGCGGGTCAACCACGAAGGTTGCGCGCAGGGCCACGCCGTTTTCTTCGTCCAGGATGCCCAGTTCGCGAGCGAACTTGCCACCGCAGTCAGCGAACTGCCAGATCGGTAGCTTGTCCAGATCGGCGTGGTCACGGCGCCATGCCAGCTTGGTGAACTCGTTATCGGTCGAGCCGCCCAGAACCACGGTGTCGCGGTCTTCGAATTCACGGCCCAGCTTGGCGAAGGCAGCGATTTCGGTCGGGCAAACGAAGGTGAAGTCCTTCGGGTAGAAGAAGATGACCTTCCACTTACCTTCGAACGAGTCCTGGTTCAGGGCTTCGAAAGCCGAGACGCCATTTTCTTCGTGGCTGTTGAAGCCCGGCTTCACGCCAGTGATTTTGAACTCGGGAAGTTTTTGACCTACGCCCAGCATAGCAGGAACTCCATACGTAAAAAGAATGTGAGGTGAAGCGCGCCAGACGTGGCGTGCTCACTGGCCCTTCAGATGGCCTTTCGCAGTCGCGAAGTCAAATCAATGATTTTGGTTCATATTATAAATCAAACTTATATATGAAAAACAACAATCTGAATGGGGCCATTGTCACGTTCGCACGTTATGGCCGTTGGAATGTTTTGCAGTGCAGCGTTCTTCTATAAGTTTTCTTACTAGTTCAGAACGCTTTAATCGATTTTGCTTTCTTGAAACCTTCGCCTAGGGTCGCATCATCGACCGAGCCAGAGGGGTAAGGTCCATGGCCCTACGCAGTCGGGACATGCGGTGCACATGCCGCACACATCCCGAACGGGCGCTTGGATCAAACGACTGTGGCGGGTCACCAATGTCTGCACATCAACAAGGGGCTTAATAAATGACCGAACACGACAACCCAGCAGGTAAATGCCCCGTGATGCACGGTGCCGCCACGACCGCAGCCTCGGCCTATAAGGTGTTCTGGCCCAATGCGCTGAACCTCGACATCCTGTCGCAGCACGACACCAAGACCAACCCGCTGGGCCAGAGCTTCAACTATCGCGAAGAAGTCAGAAAGCTCGACGTCGAGGCCCTCAAGGCCGACCTGCGCGCGCTGATGACCACCAGTCAGGACTGGTGGCCGGCAGACTGGGGCTCGTATGTCGGCATGATGGCGCGGGTGTCGTGGCACGCCGCAGGCTCGTATCGCAATACCGATGGCCGTGGCGGCAACGGCACTGGCAACCAGCGCTTTGCGCCGCTGAACTCGTGGCCCGACAACGTCAACACCGACAAGGGCCGCCGCCTGTTGTGGCCGATCAAGAAGAAATACGGCAACAAGATTTCGTGGGCGGACCTGATCTCTTATGCGGGCACCATTGCCTATGAAGTGGCCGGTCTGAAGACCTTTGGTTTTGCGTTCGGTCGCGAGGATATCTGGCATCCGGAAAAAGACATCTATTGGGGCGACGAGCAGCAATGGTTGGCCCCGTCCGACGAGCGCTATGCCGATGTTAAGGACGCCAAGTCGCTGGAAAACCCGCTGGCGGCAGTCCAGATGGGCCTGATCTATGTGAACCCCGAAGGCGTGAACGGTCAGTCCGATCCGATGGCGACGGCGGCCATGATGCGCGAGACCTTTGCCCGTATGGGTATGGATGACGAGGAAACCGTCGTCCTGACCGCGGGCGGACATACGATTGGCAAATGCCACGGTAATGGCGATGCCTCGAACCTCAGTGCCGATCCTGAAAATGCCGCGCCCGAGGCGCAAGGCATGGGCTGGTTCAACACCAAGGGGCGCGGCATTGGCCGTGACACCGTGGTTTCGGGCATCGAGGGCGCGTGGACCACGCATCCGACCGTGTGGGACAACGGCTTCTTCGAGATGCTGTTCAAGCACGAATGGACCCTGACCAAGAGCCCTGCCGGTGCCACGCAATGGGTGCCGATCACCATCAACGAGGACGACAAGCCGGTTGACGTCGAAGACCCGTCGATCCGCACCATCCCGATGATGACCGATGCGGACATGGCGCTGAAGGTTGACCCGATCTATCGCGAAATCTCGCTGCGCTACATGAACGACTTTACGGGCTTCTCGGAGACCTTTGCCCGTGCGTGGTTCAAGCTGACGCACCGCGATATGGGTCCGAAGTCGCGCTATATCGGCCCTGATGCCCCGCAAGAGGACATGGTCTGGCAGGACCCGGTTCCTGCGGGCAATACCGGCTATGATGTGGCGGCGGTAAAGGCCCAGATCCGTGCCTCGGGTCTGTCGGACGTCGATATGATCAATACGGCGTGGGACAGCGCCCGCACCTATCGCGGTTCGGACATGCGCGGCGGTGCCAATGGTGCCCGTATCCGTCTGGCCCCGCAAAAGGACTGGGCGGCTAACGAGCCCGCCCGTCTGGCCCGCATACTCTCGGTTCTGGAAGGGATCGCTGCCGCAACCGGTGCCAGTGTTGCCGATGTGATCGTTCTGGCCGGTAATGTCGGTCTGGAAAACGCCATCAAGGCAGGTGGTTTCAATGTGGCGGTGCCGTTTGCGGCCGGTCGCGGGGATGCCACGGCCGAGCAAACCGATGCGGCAGCGTTCGATGTGCTGGAGCCGAAACATGATGGCTTCCGCAACTATCTGGGCCAGTTCTCGGAAATCGTCATGCCGGAAGAAATGCTTCTGGACCGCGCCCAGCTTCTGGGCCTGACGGCGGTGGAGATGACGGTTCTGGTCGGCGGTATGCGCGTTCTGGGCACCAATTTCGGTGGTGACAAGGCGGGTCAGTTCACAGAACGCGTGGGCGCTCTGACGAACGACTTCTTCGTTACCCTGACAGACATGGCCTATGCGTGGGTTCCAACCGGCAAGAACAGCTATGACATCCGCGAGCGTGTTTCGGGCCAGACCAAATACACCGCCTCGCGTGTGGATCTGGTGTTCGGCTCCAACTCGATCCTACGGTCCTATGCCGAGGTCTATGCCCAGGACGACAACAAGGAGAAGTTCGTTCAGGACTTCGTTGCCGCATGGACCAAGGTGATGAACGCAGATCGCTTTGATCTAAAAGCCTAAAGGCAGGACAGGGGCTTCTTCGTAACGGAGAAGCCCCGTCTTTTTATTATAATGAATTTTGATCTTAGGCCGATGAAACCCTATGTCGGCTCTATGCTCCCATCCCTGCGACAACTTCAGTATCTCAAGCTCCTTGCCGAGCATGGCTCGTTCAGCCGTGCCGCAGAGGCGGCTCATGTCAGCCAACCGGCCTTGTCGTCAGGTGTTCAGGAACTGGAGCGCATTCTGGGTGCCCCTGTCGTCGAACGCACGCGCGGCGCGGTGCTGCTGACGGCTGTCGGGGCCGAGGCGGTCAAGCGCGCCGAGGATGTGCTGGCGCGGACCGAAGATCTGGTCGAGGCGGCCCGCAATGCGGGCAAGCCCCTGTCGGGACGTTTCCGTCTGGGGGTGATCCCGACGGTCGCGCCCTATCTGTTGCCGCAAAAGCTGGGAAGTTTACGCGTACAGCACCCTGCCCTGCGTCTCTATATCCGCGAGGATTTGACGCCCAAGCTGATTGCGGGCCTGAAGGCGGGCCAGCTGGACGCGGCGGTGATCGCCCTGCCCTATGACGCGCCGGGTATAGACCACGCCCATATTGCCGATGACGAGATCATGGCGGTGGCTCCCAAGGGGCACCCGCTGGCCGGAACAGGCCCGATCCCGCATGGCATGCTGAAATCCGAAGACCTGATCCTGTTGGAGGACGGTCACTGTCTGCGCGATCAGGCGCTGGCCGCGATCAATATCGAGGCCCCGCGCGGTGACGATGTGTTTGCAGCCACCACCTTGCCGACACTGGTGCAGATGGTGTCGTCGGGCTTGGGGGTCAGCTTCCTGCCGCAGATGGCGGTGGATGCGGGTCTGGCCGACAATCCGGGCGTCGTGGTGCGTCCTATTTCCGAAAATGGCCCGCGTCGCGAGATCGTGGTGGCATGGCGGGCCGGTTCCAGCCGCGCCGCAGAGGCCCGCCTTCTGGCCGAGGCGCTCAAACTGAACTGACGTCTTTCAGACACAACCACAGGCCGCGACTTACGTCTGAGATCGAAGGCGCAGGGGCGGCCCTTCACTTGCGACCCTATTCTTTATGTGGGAAAGGCCTCGCATATTTATTTGGCGGCCCTCCTCACACGCCGCCGGGGATTTAGAAACGGGTCATCACTGATGCTGCAAAACTATCGTGAACACGTTGCCGAGCGCGCCGTTCTGGGCATTCCGCCGCTGCCGTTGTCGGTCCAGCAAACCGCTGATCTGATCGAGCTGATCAAGTCGCCGCCGGCCGGTGAATCCGAGCAGGAACTGCTCGATCTGCTGACCCACCGCGTGCCGCCTGGCGTGGACGATGCGGCCAAGGTCAAGGCGTCGTTCCTGTCGGCTGTGGCGCATGGTGACTTTGCTGTCCCGAGCCTGTCGCGCGAACGTGCGACCGAACTGCTGGGCACCATGGTCGGTGGCTATAACGTCAAGCCGATGATCGACCTGCTGTCTGACGAAGTGGTCGGGGCTGTGGCTGCCGAGGGTCTGAAAAAGACCCTGCTGATGTTCGACTTCTTCCACGACGTTGCCGCTCTGGCCAAGGCGGGCAATGCCAATGCCGCCGCCGTGATCCAGTCGTGGGCCGATGCCGAATGGTTCACCTCGCGCGACAAGGTTGCCGACAAGATCACCGTCACCGTCTTCAAGGTGACCGGCGAGACCAACACTGACGACCTGTCGCCGGCACCGGATGCATGGTCGCGTCCGGATATCCCGCTGCACTACCTCGCCATGCTGAAGAACGCGCGCGACGGCATCACGCCGGAACAAGACGGCGTACGTGGCCCGATGCAGTTCATCGAAGATCTGAAGGCCAAGGGCCATCTGGTCGCCTATGTCGGCGACGTTGTCGGCACCGGCTCGTCGCGCAAGTCAGCCACCAACTCGGTGATCTGGGCCACCGGCCAAGACATTCCGTTCGTGCCGAACAAGCGTTTCGGCGGTGTGACGCTGGGCGGCAAGATCGCTCCGATCTTCTTCAACACTCAAGAAGACTCCGGCGCCCTGCCGATCGAAGTCGACGTGACCAGCCTGAACATGGGCGATGTCATCGACATCTATCCGTATGAAGGCAAGATCGAGAAAGACGGCGCGACCGTCTCGACCTTCGAGCTGAAGTCGCAGGTCCTGCTGGACGAAGTCCAAGCCGGTGGCCGTATCAACCTGATCATCGGTCGCTCGCTGACGGCCCGTGCGCGCGAAGCGCTGGGTCTGGCCCCGTCGACCGAGTTCCGCCTGCCGGTTACGCCGGAAGACACCGGCAAGGGCTATACCGTCGCTCAAAAGATGGTCGGCCGCGCCTGCGGTATGCCGGAAGGCACCGGCATCCGTCCGGGTACCTATTGCGAACCGCGCATGACCACGGTCGGCTCGCAGGACACCACCGGCCCGATGACCCGCGACGAGCTGAAAGACCTCGCCTGCCTCGGCTTCTCGGCCGACATGGTGATGCAGTCCTTCTGCCACACCGCCGCCTATCCGAAGCCGGTTGACGTCAAGACGCACCGCGAACTGCCGAACTTCATCTCGAACCGTGGTGGCGTTGCGCTGCGTCCGGGCGACGGCGTGATCCACTCGTGGCTGAACCGTCTGCTGCTGCCGGACACCGTTGGCACCGGCGGCGACAGCCACACCCGCTTCCCGATCGGCATCTCCTTCCCGGCGGGTTCGGGTCTGGTGGCTTTTGGTGCGGCCACCGGCGTCATGCCGCTGGATATGCCGGAATCGATCCTTGTGCGCTTCAAGGGCGAAATGCAGCCGGGTATCACCCTGCGCGATCTGGTTCACGCCATCCCCTACTATGCCATCAAGGCGGGTCTGCTGACCGTGGCCAAGGCGGGCAAGATCAACGCCTTCTCGGGCCGCATCCTTGAAATCGAGGGCCTGCCGAACCTGAAGGTCGAGCAAGCCTTCGAACTGACCGACGCCTCGGCTGAGCGTTCGGCTGCGGGTTGCACCGTGAAGCTGAACAAAGAACCGATCATCGAGTACATGACCTCGAACATCGTTCTGATGAAGAACATGATCGCGGACGGCTATCAGGATGCCCGCACCCTGCAACGCCGTATCGACGCCATGGAAGCTTGGTTGGCCAACCCGAACCTGCTCGAAGCCGATGCCGACGCCGAATATGCGCACGTCATCGAAATCGATCTGGCCGAGATCAACGAGCCGATCCTGTGCGCACCGAACGACCCGGACGATGCCCGTCTGCTGTCGGACGTGCAGAACACCCAGATCGATGAAGTCTTCATCGGTTCGTGCATGACCAATATCGGCCACTTCCGCGCAGCCTCGCTGCTGCTGAAGGGCAAGAAGGACATCCCGACCCGTCTGTGGGTTGCTCCGCCGACCAAGATGGACGCCTCGGAACTGACCAAGGAAGGTCACTACTCGACCCTCGGCGGCGCCGGCGCCCGTATGGAAATGCCGGGCTGCTCGCTGTGCATGGGTAACCAGGCACAGGTGAAGGAAGGCGCGACCGTGGTTTCGACCTCGACCCGCAACTTCCCGAACCGTCTGGGCAAGGGCTCGAACGTCTTCCTGTCGTCGGCCGAACTGGCGGCTGTAGCCTCGAAACTGGGTCGCCTGCCGACCGTCGAGGAATACATGGCCGAAATGGGCGTCATCAACGAGAACGCTGATGAAGTGTACCGCTACATGAACTTCGACCAGATCGAAGAATATGCGGACCGTGTTGCGGCTGAGTAAGTCGCGACCCAACGGTTAGCGTTGAAAATGAAGAAGCCCCCTCGGAGCGATCCGAGGGGGCTTCTTGTTGTATAATAATAACAATTAAATACAGAAATTAGGATTCAACATGTCCTGCTCCAGTAATCCATTTTCGAGTTTCGGGATGCCGATGCTGCTGAATGTGAGTTGGGTAATCTTGAGCAGCGGTTCGCATCAATGAAATGAAATCATCTAACGCGACGTGTATGAGGCCACGTTTGAGTTCTCTATCTGAGGTCACCATGAACCCAGTAATACGGCCTTCATTGTCAACGACTTCTACAAAGGTAGCGCTATGGATAAGGATGTTGATTATCCGATACCATGTCAGCTGGGTTGTAAGCGGGTTCTGAAGGTCAAAATATTTATCAAACCAGTGATGCATGTTCGAAAAGCCAGATTGAATTGGCGACGAGATTTTTACCGATACCTTTAGATCGAGCGTTGCATTCGAGAGTTTGATATTCTCGTGGAGCTTTCTGAGACTGTAAGCCGCAAGGAATACCTTGCGTTCCAGTATGAATGATCGACGTGGGCTACAAGGTTTGGCTGCCCAGCGTTCAAGAAATTCAGCATCTTGAAAGAGTGTTTTCTTCCAGGGCGAGCTTTCATGGATCATGTGGTGCTTGCTTTAAGTGGCGAAAATAATGTCTTCTAAGAAGATGAGAATATGTATGAAGCACTTTTTATAAATGCCAATCTAGCTCGATATTAGAAAAGGCCCGAGGATTGCTCCTCGGGCCTTTCTGTTGTGCGGGTTTCGCATTCTTAGTGGGCGGCGGTCGTCGGCCCTTCGGGACCTCCCGACCCGACGCCGCCTAAGCGAGGAGTTTTACTTCTCGCCGCCAGCCAAGTTCCGGAGAACGTAAGGCATCACACCATCGGCGAGCAGGTAGTCCAGCTCGGTCTGGTTATCGATGCGGCAGCGGACCGGGAAGCGGGCCATCTTGCCGTCCGACGGGCGGAACAGCTCGACCCACAGGTCCTGGCGCGGCTTCAGCTTGCCGATGTTGGCGTCGGTCAGGCCACGGATGGTGACGATCTCTTCGCCGGTCAGGTTCAGCTTCTGCCAGCCGTCTTCCTTGAACTGCAGCGGAACGACGCCCATGCCGACCAGGTTCGAGCGGTGGATACGCTCGAAGCTCTCGGCGATGACCGCACGAACGCCCAGCAGACGGGTGCCCTTGGCCGCCCAGTCACGCGACGAGCCGGTGCCGTATTCCTTGCCCGCAAACACGACCAGCGGACGACCTTCGGCCTGATAACGCATGGCGGCGTCATAGATCGACATGGTGTCTTGCGACGGGAAGTGCTTGGTCACGCCGCCTTCGATATCGGGCGTGATCTTGTTGCGGATGCGGATATTGGCAAAGGTGCCGCGCATCATGACTTCGTGGTTGCCGCGACGGGCACCATACGAGTTGAAGTCCAGCACATCGACGCCGTGCTCGGTCAGATAGGCACCCGCAGGCGAGGCCTTCTTGATCGCACCGGCCGGAGAGATGTGGTCGGTGGTGATCGAGTCACCGAAGATGCCCAGAATGCGGGCTTCGACGATGTCCTGAACCGGAGCCGGTTCCATCGACAGACCTTCGAAGTAGGGCGGGTTCTGGACGTAGGTGGAATTGTTGTCCCACTCGTAGGTCTGACCGCCGGTGACTTCGATCGCCTGCCAGTGCTCGTCGCCCTTGAAGACGTCGGCATAGCGCTTGGCGAACATTTTCGGCGTGACCGACTTCTTCTGGATGACGGCGATCTCTTGCGAGGTCGGCCAGATATCCTTCAGGAAGACGTCCTTGCCGTCCTTGTCGGTGCCGATGGCGTCCTTGGTGATGTCGATACGCATCGAACCGGCGATGGCATAGGCCACTACCAGTGGCGGCGAGGCCAGATAGTTGGCTTGCACGTCCGGGTTCACGCGGCCTTCAAAGTTACGGTTGCCGGACAGCACCGAGGTGGCGACCAGACCGTTATCATTGATGGCTTTCGAGATCGCCGGATCCAGCGGGCCGGAGTTGCCGATGCAGGTGGTGCAGCCATAACCGACAAGGTTGAAGCCCATCGCGTCGAGGTCGGCTTGCAGTCCGGCGTCGGTCAGGTAGTCGGTGACAACCTGCGAGCCGGGGGCCAGCGAGGTCTTGACCCACGGCTTGGGCGACAGGCCCAGCGCCTTGGCCTTGCGGGCCACGAGGCCAGCGGCGATCAGCACGCTCGGGTTCGAGGTGTTGGTGCACGAGGTGATGGCGGCAATGACCACATCGCCGTCACCGATATTGAAGTCTTCGCCTTCAACGGCGACGCGCGCGGTATCGGCAGGACGGTTGAAGACTTCGCCCAGAGCGGTTTCAAACGCCGGAGCGGCAGTGGTCAGCTCAACGCGGTCTTGCGGACGCTTCGGACCAGCCAGCGACGGCACGACCGTCGAGATGTCCAGTTCCAGAACGTCGGTGAAGATCGGGTCTTCGGACTCTTCGTCGATCCACAGGCCTTGGGCCTTGGCATAGGCCTCGACCAGAGCGACGCGCGGCTTTTCACGGCCGGTGGCGGTCAGATAGTCGATAGTGGCTTGCGAAACAGGGAAGAAGCCGCAGGTGGCGCCGTATTCCGGTGCCATGTTGGCGATGGTCGCCTGATCTTCGATGGTCATGCCTGCAATGGCCGGACCGAAGAACTCGACGAACTTGCCGACGACGCCCTTCTTGCGCAGCATTTGCGTGACGGTCAGCACGAGGTCGGTCGCGGTCGCACCTTCCGGCAGCTTGCCGGTCAGTTTGAAGCCGACAACTTCGGGGATCAGCATCGGGATCGGCTGGCCCAGCATGGCAGCTTCGGCCTCGATACCACCCACGCCCCAGCCCAGAACGGCCAGACCATTGATCATGGTGGTGTGGCTGTCGGTGCCGACGACGGTGTCAGGATAGGCGACGGTCTTCTTGCCTTCGTCTGCGGTCCAGACGGTCTGGGCAAGGTGTTCGAGGTTCACCTGGTGGCAGATGCCGGTGCCGGGGGGCACAACGCGGAAATTGTTGAAGGCGGACGAGCCCCAGCGCAGGAAGTTGTAGCGCTCGATATTGCGCTCGTATTCACGCTTTACGTTCTGGTCAAAGGCGGTCGGGTTACCGAAATGGTCCACCATGACCGAGTGGTCGATGACCAGATCAACCGGCACCAGCGGGTTGATCTTGGCGGCATCGGCACCGAGCTTGGACATGGCATCGCGCATGGCGGCCAGATCAACCACGGCCGGAACGCCGGTGAAGTCCTGCATCAGTACGCGGGCCGGACGGAAGGCAATCTCGTGCTCGACCGTGCCCTTGTTCTCGATCCATGCGGCTACGGCCTTGAGGTCGGCTTCGGTGACCGAAACGCCGTCTTCGTTGCGCAGGAGGTTCTCGAGAAGCACCTTCATCGAGCGCGGCAGGCGCGAAATTCCGGCAAGGCCCGCTTCCTCGGCGGCCGGAAGGCTGTAATAGGCGTATTTCTTGCGTCCGACCGTAAGGTCCTGACGGGTCTTGAGGCTGTCAATCGACGGCATAGGGAAGTCCTCTGACAAACGCCGCCCGACAATTCGGTTGCGCCTTCGCGCGCAGAACGAAAGGGCTCACAGGTCCCTTGCGCGCGCGGCGAAAGCCTGCTGCGACGGAAATGCATATAAGCTCGCATGGCCATCACGTCCATGTATCCACATCATCGACGTGGATATTGAGAAAGGTTCGCAAGTGATCGACGCATTGAATATAGCGGACCTGAGCGTGTCACGCGGTGACAGGCGATTGTTTCATAAGCTTTTTCTGGATGTCCGCGCGGGCGAAGCCGTGGCTCTGACGGGGGGGAATGGCGCGGGTAAGACCAGCCTGCTGCGGGCGATTGCAGGCTTCATCCGGCCCGATGGCGGACAGATCGATTTCGTCAGCAATTCAGTCCGGCTTGAGGCCGATGAGGCCCGCAGGCAGGGCTTACACCTTCTGGGGCATCTGGAAGGGCTGAAACCGGCCCGAACAGCGTTGCAGGAACTGTCGTTCCAGTGTCGATATCTGGGCGGCAACGAGTCGCAGATGGCCAAGGCCATCGAGGGCTTTCAACTGGCCCCGCTGCTGGATCTGGAAACACGGCGTCTGTCGGCAGGGCAAAGGCGGCGCCTGTCGCTGGCGCGTCTGGTCTCAGCCCCGCGCCCGCTATGGTTGCTGGACGAGCCTCTGGCCCCGTTGGACAGTGTGTGGCGCCAGCGGGCGGGCGATCAGATGCAGGCGCATCTGGCCGCAGGCGGGATGATTATCGCCGCTGTGCATGATCCCCTGCCCTTTGCGGCGCGGGCCTTTGATCTGGGAGGGTTCGCATGAAGGCCTTGGCGAGCCTGTTCGCGCGCGAGCTTTCGCTGGCATGGGGCGGTGGCGGCGGGCCATTGCTGGCCTGCGGGTTTATGGTGTGTTTTGCCGTCATCCTTCCGCTGGCCGTGGGAGCAGACCCGACTTTGTTGTCGCCGGTGGCGGCGGGCGTGACATGGGTAGGACTGGCCGTGGCCTCGCTCTTGTCACTGGAGCGGATGTTCGAGCGTGATCTGGAGGATGGCTCGCTGGATATTCTGGCGCTCGGCCCCGTGCCGATGGAGGGCGTGGTTCTGGTCAAGGCGCTGTGTCAGTGGCTGGCCAATGGTGTGCCGCTGGCCTTGACGGTGCCGTTGGTGGCGGTGGTGCTGGGACAGCTTGCGGGGGCGGTTGGTCTGATGATGCTGACGGCGCTGGCGGGCGGTTTGGGTTTTGCCCTGACGGGTGCGCTGGGCGCTGCGCTGGCGCTGGGGGCCAAGCGGGGTGGCGTGCTGATCGCCGTGATCGTCTTGCCGTTGTTTATTCCGCCGGTGGTGTTCGGTGCGGGGATTCTGGCCCGCAAGGGGCTGGAACAGCCGATCGGTTCGGCGGTCGCTTTTCTGGCGGCCTATGTGTTGTTTGCACTGGTGATTGCGCCACTGGCGGGGGCGGCTGCGATCCGCAACGCCCAGTCCTAGTTTTTAGCGTTGGCGCAGGGTGATGTAGAAGGCCCCGTCGCCGCCGTGCTTCTGGTGCGCGACCGAATAGCCGGACACGATCAGTCGCAAATAGGGACTGGCCAGCCATTCTTGAATGGAGGCGCGGATAACGCCGCCCCCTCTGCGGCCCTGTCCGGTAATCACCAGAACCGCTTTCAGGCCGCGCGCCTGACTGGTCATCAGGAAAGCCCGTAACTGGTCCTCGGCCTCGAAGCGGCCAAAACCGTGCAGGTCCAGACGGGCTTCGATAGGATCACGCTCGCGCGACAGGCGGCGCTTGCGGCGCGGCTCCAGTTCTTCGGGCGGGGGTTTGTCGGCAGGGCGTTTGACGACGGGCGATACGGGCTTGATGCTCAGACCCACCGACGCCGCCGTCGGCGTGGCCACCGATGCGGTCTTGGCTGAAGAGCGCTTGCTGGCGCGGGTCTTGCTCTTGGTGACGGGCGTAACCTCGCCCATCAGTTCGGACAGTTCGGCGCGGGCGGCTTCTTGCAGGGCCGCTTCGGTCGCATCATTGGCTACATAGGCCGATTTCACGGGGTCTTGCGGCGTGATGGTGCGCGTCACCCGTTTCCACAGGCGCCGGTCATCTTCGCTGGGCCTGGGGGGACGCCGCGCCATAAGTCTCAGTCTTCGGGGAACGGGTTTGCAGGCCCCGGTTCAAAGGCCAGCAGGTCGCCGGGTTGGCAATCCAGTTCTCGGCACAGGGCTTCCAGCGTCGAAAAACGCACGGCGCGGGCCTTGCCGGTCTTGAGGATCGACAGGTTGGCGACGGTCACGCCGACCCGATCGGCAAGCTCGGTCAGAGACATACGCCGTTCGGCAAGCAGACGGTCGAGTTGAACGCGGATGGCCATGATTCAATACTTCTAGCGTGTAATCTTCAGATCGTCAGTTCGGTTTCGCGGCGCAGGCGTGCGCCTTCGCGGAACAGCTCGGCGAGGGTGAAGGTGATGATGATGGCAAAGGCGGGCGTAATCAGCTCGCCAATGCCGGGCGTGTCGATGGCACCGACCGCCAGATGTTGTGCGACCAGCATCCGTGCGCCCCACCCCAGCAGCGTCACAAAGGCCAGTGCCGCGCCAATCAGGCGCAGGCGTAAAATATTGGCGGGCTGGAAGGGATCACCCGCCAGCAAGGTGCGGAACAACAGACGCAAATAATGCAGGATGGCGACCGTACCGGCAAAATAGGTAGTGACCACGGCCATGACGAACAGCACCAGCGTTCGCGTCAGAGGCATCTGGCGGGCATTGGCACCATCATCAATGGTGATGCTGAAACTGTTCAGGGGCAGAAAAATTGCCACCACCGAGACAATGGCGAACAGCACGGTCAGGCAGACCGAGGCCATAAAGGCGGTGTCGATTATGATTCTGAGCAGGCGGGCGGGCAGGCTCCAGCCTGAAATACCCGCTGAAGGCACCAGCGGGACGTGGCGCGGGGCGCCGATCAGTCGTTTAAGAGAAGGTTTGAAACCCATGGGACGTGTGTGATCGGTTTTGGGCAGTTATGAAAGAGGCTGCGCCCGAACGGTCAGTTGCGGGACGCAGCTATTCTTTTCACGTTCTGCACGTCCGTCAAAACCTTGCTTCAATCAAAAGGCTTGAAGGATGGTCGCCAGAGCCGCCGCCGGCATGGCAGCCAGCAGGACAGTGTTGAGGAAGAGGGCGCAGAACTTGTCCATAAACAGGGAGGTTTTCATCGCTTGCATGTCTATTCTCCAAAGAGGGCGTTAATTTTGTTTTTCAACATGTCGCTGGAATAAACCTTCGCTATTGGATGAAGGTTGGGAACGTTGCGACCCCTCGTTCTTGAAAATAAACATACGCCCGCCCCTCGGTGAAAACACGTTACATATCGTTTAACGATATTAAACTTTCGCAAGGTACGAAGTCAGGTTAAAAGCGCCCTATGAAATTGCGTCTTATCAAGGGGATGCGGCTGGTGGCCGCGACCCACAATCCGGGCAAGGCACGCGAGATCGAAGCGCTGCTTGACGGAAATTACGAAATTGTCACGGCGGGCAGCCTCAATCTGCCCGAGCCGGACGAGACGGAGAGCACCTTCGTCGGCAATGCCATGCTGAAGGCCCGCCATGCGGCGGCGCTGTCCGGCGAGGTCTGTCTGGCCGATGATAGCGGGCTGTCGGTGGCGGCGCTGGACGGGGCACCAGGTATCTTCTCGGCGCGCTGGGCAGGACCGTCCAAGGACTTTGTTCTGGCCATGCAGAAGGTCGAGGACCGTTTGGAAGAGAGCGGCTCCAAGGACCGCTCGGCCTGGTTTACCTCGGCACTGGCCGTGGCATGGCCGGACGGCACATGCGTGGTGGTCGAGGGGCGTGTGGATGGCACCATCGTCTTCCCGCCGCGCGGCGATCAAGGCTTTGGCTATGATCCGATCTTCCAGCCCCATGGTTATGATGTGACCTTTGGCGAGATGGATCCGGCCCATAAGGACGCGATCAGCCACCGCGCTCTGGCATTCGAGCGTCTGAAGGCGGCCCTGATTGACTGACCTTGTGCCGGACACGGACGGGCAGGTTGCCCTCTATGTCCACTGGCCCTACTGCGCGCGCATCTGTCCGTATTGCGACTTCAATGTCGTGCGTGACCGGGGCCGCGCGGTGGAGCAGGCGCAACTGGTCGATGCCATTGTGCGCGATATCGAGGCACAGGCTGAACGGATGGGTCCGCGCAAGCTGGCCTCGGTTTTCTTTGGTGGCGGTACCCCGTCGCTGATGGCACCCGAGGCCGTGGCGAGGGTTCTGGAAACCGCGACCGGACTATTTGCGCCCGTCGCCGATATGGAAGTCTCGCTGGAGGCCAACCCGACCGATGCCGAGGCTGGCCGCTATGCCGCACTGGCCGAGGCGGGGGTGACGCGCCTGTCGATGGGTATCCAGTCCTTTGATGACGCCGCGCTGAAATTTCTAGGCCGCGATCATAGTGCAGGCTCGGCCAGACGGGCGGCGCAGACGGCGGCGCGCATTTTCCCGCGCCTGTCGATCGACCTGATCTATGCCCGCCCCGGCCAGTCGATTGCCGACTGGAAGGCCGAACTGGGCACGGCCTTCGATCTGGGGTTCGAGCACATCTCGCCCTATCAGCTGACCATTGAATCCACGACCGCCTTTGGCCGTGCCTTTGTGCGGGGCCAACTGGTGCCGCCGGACGAGGACATGGCCATCGCCCTTTATGAAACCACGCAGGAGGTTCTGGAGGGGGCCGGTTTCGAAGCCTATGAGGTCTCCAACCACGCCCGTACGGTGGCGGCCCGTTCGCGCCACAACCTGCATGTCTGGCGCGGCGGCGACTATATTGGCGCAGGTCCGGGGGCTCATGGCCGCCTCACCACCGATCAAGGCCGCAACGCTACCGTCGCCCATCGCAAGATTGGCGATTACATCGAAGGCGTGACGCAAAACCGCCCGTGGGCCGAGCATCAGGTCATGGATGCATGGGGTGCCGACGAGGAGCGGGTTCTGCTGGGGCTACGCACGGTCGAGGGCGTTCCTCTGTCGGTGCTGGCGCGTCTGGGCTTGAGCGTGAGCAATGGCCCGCTGGCAGACATGCTTTCCGAAGGCTTCCTGCAAAATGAGGGCGGTCGTATTCGCGCCAGCCATGAAGGCCGTCCGGTGCTGGACAGCATCCTCAAACGGCTTTTGACCTAGGGCGCATCGGGAAGGGTGTCGTGCTCCAGCGGCCCTGCATGGGCTGGATCGGGCGCGGTCTCGCTGTGACGGGTGTCCTGACGGCGCTTTAAGGTCCAGCTCTCGCCATCGACAAAGCCGAGACCATCCCACTTCACCACTGTGACGGTGATATTGGTGGCGTCCCATTCGATACGGTTAAAGCTGGGCGGATAATTATCGCGTTCGCGCATCGACAAGGTGCCGCAACCAATGGCGTAACAGCGCCGCTCGCTCATATCGATGGGCAGGGCAAACGGCACATGCACATGGCCAGTCATAATCAGATCAACGCCCGCCTCGCCAAAGATGCGCGCGGCACGGTCGCCGCGTTTGACCTCGCCGGTCATGGGGGCGTCGATCATCTCCACCAGCGGGTGATGGCAGGCCAGTATCCGCAAGGTATCGGGCGGGGTCTGGCGCAGAGCCTGTGCCGCACGCGCGGTCTGGTCCAGATCGATCACGCCCTTTGACCAGTTCAAACGCGCCTGCCATCCCCGCGCGGTGGTGACGCCGCGCACCATGAAATCCGCCCCCTTCAGTTCATGGTCATGGGCGGGGTGTCCGGTAGCGCTCTCGAACGCCCGCCACGGCCAGAACAATCGCGCCAGCACATCCCAATAGGGCACGTCGTGATTGCCCACCGTGACGAAGACCGGATCGGGCAAGGCCTTGATCCATTCGGCGGCGGCCTCGAATTCATGCTTCAGGCCGCTCTGGGTGATGTCACCGGTAATCAGGTTCAGGTCGGCCCCATAGGCATGGGCATAGGCCATGGCCTCGTCGACGGCGGCCTTGTGCTCGCATCCGAAATGGATGTCGGAGAACTGGAGCATGACGCCCATTAGCTGGCGTTTTCCAAAGCGTCGGCGGACAGGGCCAGCGCGGTAAAGGCATGGGGCACAAAGCGCACCTTGGCCGATTTTCCGACCGGCACTGTCTCGCCGTCGATCACAGCGGGAATGTGCGAGCGCCCCCACAGTTCGACAGATTTGGTCTTGCGTGTCTCCACCGCCTGATCGTTACGCCAGTCGGTCAGAAGGGCATTGGCGGCCAGACGCAAGGCCTGTCCGGCATCGGCGGTCTTCATGGCGGCGGCTTCAAGGCCGGAGCTGTTTTCGTCAAAAGCCTTGGAAATCAACGGTGTGATGAGCACCAGTGCCTCGGCCTTTTCGGCGGGCTTGCCATCAAGACTGAAACGGATACGGCCTGAAAAAGCGCGGCTGAAAGCCAGTTTGGCCTTGGAAAAGGCCTGACCGATCTTGCCCGAGCGTATGGCCTCGCGGGCAGGCGCCCATAGGGCAGGTGCCCCGAGGATGGCGGCGCAGTAGAAATATTCGTCGCCGATCGCACCGCCAGCCACCTTGCGCGGTTCGCCCTCTTCGAGCACGCGGCGCAGGGCCTTTTTCCAGTCGCCTGTGCCGTAAAGCGCCTTGGGCAACATGTTCATAGTGCCACCCGGCAAAGTCGCCACCAGAATATCGTTCTGGCCCGCCAGTGTGGCGACGGTGCGGGCTGTCCCGTCTCCGGCCAGCACGAGAAGCGCATCGGGCTTGGCCTTGATGGCGTCGTCTATGGTCTGGTCAAAACTGTCGCCGTCCAGCGTCCGGACATCGGCGGTGATTTGATATTCGTCCAGTATGGAACGGGCCTGATCTGCGGCGCCATTGCCGACGCCACCCGACATCGGATTGATCAGCATAATAATATTGGCCAGCCTGACCTTGGATGTGACGGGGCTAAGCTCGGGCTTGGAAGGTGGGGGCACCAAAACATCCGCATTGGCAACGATATCGGTCATGGACAGAAAATGTTCATCCTCTGTCTAGGTTCCGGCCCTTAGCGTCGCAGTTCCCTTATCCGTAGGGGAACCACAGCCCCCCCAAGACCGTTCGTCATGACAAGAGGGCTGTATATCTAAGACATTGGAGAGGATTTCCCCCATGAATAAGGCATTTATCGCTCTGGCCGGCGCTGGTCTTTTGGTCTCGGCCTGTGCCTCCGACCCCTATTATGGCGGTGGTATCAATACCAACAGCCAGGCTGTCCGTCAGGGCGCAACCGGCGCGGCACTGGGTGCTGTCGCTGGTGCGATCATCGGCAATAATACCGGCAGCGGCAGCGCGGGCACGGGTGCCGCCATCGGTGCGGTTCTGGGTGGTGCTGCAGGGGCTATGCGCGGTTCGTCGCAAGACCGTAACAACCAGCAGCGCTATCGCGACAACCAGGGCCGTTATTACTACTGCTACGATAACCGCCAGAACGAATGCTATTGGGAAAACGGCCAGCGCCGTTACTGATATCAGGGTAACGTGGTTACATATTGCCGGTTGACCGGTAATGCAGAAGGGTGGCTCCGTAGGGAGCCGCCCTTTTTCTGTTCAGGGGGCTGTTAAGCAGGAGGGCTGAAATGGGTAAGGCATCTAAGGGATTTACCGTTGTCGCCATGATGGCGACCGGTCTGCTGGGGGCGTGTGCGACGCAAGGGGCCTATGCCACCCGCGATGCACTGGTGGACCCGGTCAATTGTAGCAACCAGACCTTCGAGGTCTATTTCGACGAGGGACAGGCGCGTCTGACTGCGGCGGCCCGTGAAGCCATTTCCATGACGGCAACCCGTCTGGCCGGATGCCATGTCGAAAGCGTGCGCGTCACCGGTCTGGCCGATGCCAGCGGTAGTGCTGCGGCAAACCAGAACCTGTCCGAGCAACGCGCCCAGTCGGTGCGCGAGGCCATGGCGGCTACCGGCTGGCCTGCGCCCGCCATTGAAATGGCTGCGGTGGGTGCCGAGGGCGCACGCACAGGCTCGGTCAACGAGCCGCTGCGCCGCCGCACAGAGGTGGTCGTGGTGGCGTCTTCGCCGCGCCGCTAAAGCTTGAGACGATCAAGGCCCTGCGTCTTGCCGTCGCGCCTGTCAGGACGGGCGGTGGACGCAGGTGACTTTGCGGTTAGTCTCTCGGCGCGTTAGACGAGGGTATGACCTTGGTAAGATTTTTGTCCGTCCTGTTTGTGATCTTGGCCCTTTTCGGGGTGACGCCATCCCATGCCCAAACAGGGCCGCAGACGGGGCCGCAGCGGACAGAACGGATCGAGGCCGAACTGGTGCCGATGGGCCAGTGGGCGGTGCCCGGTTCGACGGCCATTATTGCCATCCGTCAAAAAATCCAGCCGGGCTGGCATACCTATTGGCGCAATCCCGGTGACAGTGGTGGGCCGACCGAGGCCGACTGGACGCTACCGCAGGGTTTTGTAGCGGGCGAGATCGTATGGCCCCTGCCCGAGCGCCAGCGCCTGCAAACCCTGATGAATTATGGCTACAGCGATGTGGTCTATCTGCCGGTACCGGTTGAAGTCCCCGTCAGCGCCAAGGCCGGTGAAAGTGTGACCCTCAGCGCCAAGGTGCTGTTCATGGTCTGCTCGGACGAGATGTGCGTGCCGGACGAACTGACGCTGGCGGTCAATATGCCGGTGGGTGAAGGCACCCCGCCTATGAATGCCGCGCACGGTGCAGCCATTCAAAAGGTGCTGGAAACCGCCCCTCGCCCTGCCGAGATTACGGCCCATGCGGCTCTGCAGGACGGTATGCTGAAACTGTCGGCCACGGGCGGTCCGCTGGGAGGTCTGGCGCCCGAATGGGCCTATTTCTTCCCGTTTGAAGGCGGGATGATCGACCATGCGGCCCTGCAACAGGGCCAGCGTGGCGAGGGCGGTATCAGCCTGAACATCGTCGCCGGACGTGGCCTGAAGGCCAAGGGATTGGCGCAGGGCATTGCCGGTGTTCTGGCTACCGATCTGGGGGCGTGGGAGATCACGGCCTCTGAAGGTGCAGCCTTGGCGGGAACCAGTGGCCAAGGCGTTCTCGGCTCCGGTGAAGGCGAGCAAACGAGTCATGCCTCCGGGGCTGCCGGTTTTGTGAAGGCGGCGCTGTTTGCCCTGCTGGGCGGATTGATCCTCAACCTGATGCCCTGCGTGTTTCCGATCTTGGCCATGAAGGCCGCCGCCCTTGGCCGTTCGGCCCATGATCCGAGCGAAGCGCGCAAGGACGGTCTTGGTTTTCTGGCCGGTGTGCTGGTGACGTTTGTGGCACTGGCGGGCTTGCTGCTGGCGCTGCGGGCCGGTGGTCAGGCCATTGGCTGGGGCTTCCAACTACAGTCACCGGCGGTGACGGCGGGCCTGTCCCTGCTGATGCTGGCGGTCGGTCTGAACCTGTCGGGCCTGTTCCATGTGGGCGGGCGTTTGCAAGGCGTCGGCAGTGGTCTGGCGCAGGGCAAGGGCGGTGTGGTCGGGGCCTTCTTCACCGGCGTTCTGGCGGTGGTGGTGGCGGCACCCTGCACCGCGCCCTTTATGGCTCTGGCGTTAGGGGCGGCCTTGGTGATGCCATGGCCCTTGGCACTTCTGGTGTTTGTCATGCTGGGTCTGGGTCTGGCCCTGCCCTATGTGCTGGTCAGCTTCTCTCCGCGCATCCTGTCGCGTCTGCCCAAGCCGGGCGCGTGGATGGAGACGTTCCGCAATCTTCTCGCCTTCCCGATGTATGGCGCGGCTCTGTGGCTGGCATGGGTGTTTGCCCGCCAGACGGGTGAAGCACTGGGTCTGCTGTTTGTGGCGGGGCTGTTGCTGGCTTTTACGCTGTGGCTGTGTGGCCGGTACCAGTCGGGCGGGCGTCGCCTGATGCTGGCCGTGGCGATTGTGGCGGCGGTGATAACTGTGCCTGCCACCATCCTTGCCATGAAGGCCCCGCCTGTCCTGAGCGCAGCAACAAATGATGATGGCGAGGCCCTGGCCTCGCAGCCATGGTCGAGCGCGGCGGTCGAAGCGGCCTTGGCCGAGGGGCGTCCGGTACTGGTGAACTTTACCGCCGACTGGTGCGTGACCTGCAAGCTTAACGAACGGGCCGCTTTGTCCAGCGAAGGCACAGCCCGTGCAATGGCCGATACCAATGCGGTCTATATGGTGGGCGACTGGACCAACCGTGATGATGCCATCACCAGAGAACTGGAACGCCATGGCCGCTCGGGCGTGCCGCTCTATCTGCTCTACACGCCGGGTGTGGCCGAACCGCGCATCCTGCCGCAGCTTTTGACCGAGGGACTTGTCGTCAAGGCTTTGTCGGAGGCGACCAAACAGGACTGAGAGGGAGGAAGACGATGATGCGTAAACTGCTAATGGCTTCGGCCATGGTATTGATGCTGGCCGCGTGCCAGCAGGCGGAGAAAGCGGCGGCTCCGGCCGAACAGGCGGCGGTTTCGACCGTGGCGGCTGTGGCGGGCCCCGGTGATATGGCGGCTGATTTCACGCTCGTCGATGCCGAAGGCGTCTCGCACAAGCTGTCGGATTATCGCGGCAAGACGGTGGTTCTGGAATGGACTAACGAGGGCTGCCCCTATGTGAAGAAGCACTATACGGGCGCCATGCAGGCCCTCCAGCGCGAGGCCACAGCCGACGGCGTGGTATGGCTGACCATCATCTCTTCGGCACCGGCCACTCAAGGCTATGTCGAGGGTGACGAGGCTAAGGCGTGGAAGGCCAAGCATAATGCCGCCTTTACGCATCTGCTGCTGGACCCGACCGGCGAGGTCGGCAAGCTGTATGACGCAAAGACCACGCCGGATATGCGCGTGATCGATGCCGAGGGGCGCCTGATCTTTGTCGGCGGTATCGATGACAAGCCCACAAGCAAGGTCGAGGACCTACAAGGGGCGACCAACTATGTGAAGGCCGCCCTTGCCGATCACAAGGCGGGGCGTCCGGTCGCAACGACCTTTGCCCAGCCTTATGGTTGCGCCATCAAATATCCCGAAACGATCAAGGCCGCAGCCTAGATCATATCTGGCCTCGGCGTTTGCCTAGTGGGCAAGCGCCGGGGCCAGAATGACCTCGGCATTGTCGTTGAGAAGATAGGACAGCTCTTCGAGAGCCATCTTGCGAGCCGCACCGGGCGCGGCCTCTTCCAGTTGGGCCAGCTTCTTGGGCATGTCCTCGGCGATACCGCGCATGATGCAGGTCAGATCACTGTCCGTGCCGCGCTCTTTCAGCGTCAGATGGCCGTTCATATCGGCCACAGCCAGAGCCTCGATCCGGCTCTTGAAGGCGGCAAAGGCGGGCATGTACACGAAATGCGCGTCGGCCAGACTATCGGCCCCCATCCAGCCGTCAGTAATGGCTTTCAGGCTCTGGGATTCCTGCACCAGAGCGGCAAAGGCTGGCTCGGAAGACAGGGTCGAAACGGCGGCGGGTGCCTGTACGGCAACGACGTCCGGCAGGGCGCTGGCTGCTGGGTCAGACGCGAAAAACAGGGCTGCGGCGACGGCTAGATTGCAGGACATTTGAAATTTCGATCCAAACTTCGAGAGAATACGATAGAAGCGTCTGCAAACTTCGGGCCGTCCATAGTGTCCGTTTTTGAATATTGCGGGTAATCGAGGACTGGAACCTTTGGTTGAAACTGGAACGAGCCTTTTGGCGGATAACGCATGGGCGCAGTTACAGGCCGTGGCCGAACGCGACAAAGATGCGCTGATCGCCGAGCAGTTCACATTTGACCCGCAACGCCTCGAACGTCTGACCCTGACGGCGGCGGGCTTATATATTGATCTGTCTAAACAAAGCTGGACACAGCAAGGGCTTGCAGCCGCGCTGGAACTGGCGCGGGCGCGCAAGGTCGAGGCCTGCCGCGAAGCCCTGTTTGCGGGACAGGCGGTCAATACCACCGAGGGGCGGGCCGTCCTTCATCCGGCCTTGCGGGCCTCGCCGCAAAAACAGTTCAGCGCCCTCGGAGAGCCGATTTCCGAAGGCGTAATGGCCCAGCGCGAGGCGCTGAAAGCGTTCGCGACGGGGGTGCGAAATGGCACAATCACCGGCGCAACGGGCAAGCCCTTCAATGCGGTGGTTCATATTGGCATTGGCGGCTCGGACCTTGGTCCGCGCGTGGTGTGGGAAGGTCTGCGCCCGCGCCAACCGGAGTTTCTGGTGCGCTTTGTCGCCAATATTGATCCGGCTGACCGTCAGGAAGCGCTGGCGGGGTTGGATCCTGAGACCACGCTGGTCATCATCGTCTCCAAGACCTTTACCACACTGGAAACCCTGGCCAATGCCGAGGCGGTGCGCGAATGGCTGGCGCGGGAACTGCCCGCAGGTGCCGATATTGCCCGCCAGATTGTCGGCGTAACGGCCAGACCGCAAAAGGCCGAGGCCTTTGGGTGCAGCCGGACGTTTTCATTCTGTGACTGGGTGGGCGGGCGTTTCTCGCTGTGGTCGCCGGTCAGTCTTTCATGTGCCATCGGGCTGGGCTGGGAGGTGTTCGAGCAGCTTCTGGCGGGCGCCGAGGCCATGGATGAACATTTCGTCGAGGCTCCGCTCGAGAAAAACGCGCCGGTGCTGATGGCGCTGGCCCAGATTTATAATGTGGACGGCTTGGGCCGGACGGCGCGCTCGGTCGCGCCCTATGCCTATGTGCTGCGCCGTTTTCCGGCCTATCTGCAGCAACTGGAAATGGAATCCAACGGCAAGCGCGTGACCCGCACGGGCCAGCCGATCGAGCGGATGACCTGTCCGGTGGTGTTCGGCGAGGTCGGCTCCAATGGCCAGCACGCTTTCTTCCAGCAACTGCATCAGGGACCGCATGTGGTCCCGACCGAGTTTATCATCGTGCGCCAGACCCATGATGACGGGGCCGAGCAACAGCTATGGGCCAATGCGCTGGCCCAGTCGCGTGCGCTGATGGTCGGTCAGTCCGAAGAGGCCGCCCGCGATGAAATGCTGGCGGCGGGCTATAATGAAGCCGATGCAGTGCGGCTGGCCCCGCACAAGACCTTCCCCGGCAACCGCCCCTCGACCGCGATTGTTCTGGATCGGGTGACACCGCATACGCTCGGCGCGCTGATTGCGCTGTTCGAGCACAAAACCTTTGTTGAAGGCGTGCTGTGGGACATTAACAGCTTTGACCAGTGGGGCGTCGAACTGGGCAAGTCGGTGGCCCGTTCGGTCATGTCGGCAGCCTCGGGCCAGAAAGAAGATCTGGACCCCTCGACCGAGGCCCTATTGGACCATCTGGTCCGATAAGACGGCAAAATAAAAGGGCCCGACTTTGCGGTCGGGCCCTTCAGGGAACATCGCTGGTCCGGCGGGGACCTTTTACCAGCGACGGTCGTAGCGGTAATCGCGGTCACGACGGTCGTGGCGGCCATTATTGTAATAGCGGTGGTCACGACGGTCATAGCGATCGCCATAGCGGTAATCGCGGCTGTTGATGCCGTGCTCGCGCTCCCAGTGTCCCTGGTTACGATAGCAGCGGCCACCGCGGTAATAGTTGCAGTCGCGGTCATTGTCGGACGAGGCGACACCGACGGCAGCACCGGCAAGGGCACCACCGGCGACATAGCGGCCGTCACCATTACCGATAATGGCACCGGCCAGACCGCCGACCACTGCGCCGATTACCGCATCCTTGCCGGAGTCATTGCGATCACGGTCGTGATAGCGTTGGGCAGAGGCGGGCGAAGCCATCAGGGTCAGGGCAAGAGCCGGGGCGATTGCAGCGACGCCGATTTTGGACAGGGTCTTCATGTGCTGGCTCCTCTCAGGGCCGGTGTTTGAACTCTGAGGATGGTTATATCTGACGCTATCTGAACAAGCCCAGCGGCCTTTGTTCATTTTCGCTTCATGTTGCGGCCCGCGATAACGGGCGGGGCGGGAAAAACTGTCTTGGAAATTTCGTTGGCCTGCCCTTGACCCTGAACGGGGGGCTGCCTAACTGCCCTACATTGGCACTCGAGGGGACGGACTGCTAAGGCCGTTGCCTCAAGGGCTCACACGATAATCTATACCGGAGATCATCTGATGGCGTTTCGTCCGCTTGGCGACCGCGTGCTGGTAAAGCGCGTTGAAGAAGCAACCACCACCAAGGGCGGGATCATCATCCCCGATACGGCCAAGGAAAAGCCGCAAGAAGGCGAAGTGATCGCTGTGGGTTCGGGCATCCGTGACGAAGACGGCAAGTTTGTCGCTCTGGACGTCAATATCGGCGACCGTATCCTGTTCGGCAAATGGTCGGGCACCGAAGTGAAGATCGAGGGCGAAGACCTGATCATCATGAAGGAATCGGACATCCTGGGCGTGCTCTCGTAAGCACCGGTTGTCTTCTGAATTCCTGAATAATAACATTTAGATAGGAGCAGCCCGCATGGCCGCTAAAATCGTAAAATTCAACACCGATGCCCGCGACAAGATGCTGCGCGGCGTCAATGTTCTGGCTGATGCCGTCAAGGTGACTCTGGGTCCGAAGGGCCGCAACGTCATCATCCAGAAGTCGTTCGGAGCTCCGCGCTCGACCAAGGACGGCGTATCGGTTGCCAAAGAGATCGAGTTGGAAGACGCCTTCGAGAACATGGGCGCCCAGATGATCCGCGAAGTCGCTTCCAAGGCGAACGACAAGGCGGGTGACGGCACCACCACCGCAACTGTTCTGGCTCAAGCCATCGTGCAAGAAGGCCTGAAGGCCGTTGCCGCCGGCATGAACCCGATGGACCTGAAGCGCGGCATCGACAAGGCTGTCGACGCGGTTCTGGACGAAGTGAAGTCGATCTCGAAGCCGGTTTCCAACAACTCGGAAATCGCTCAGGTTGGCACCATCTCGGCCAATGGCGACGCTGAAATCGGCGGTCTGATCGCTCAGGCCATGGCCAAGGTCGGCAATGAAGGCGTGATCACCGTGGAAGAAGCCAAGACGGCTGAAACCACTGTCGACATCGTCGAAGGCATGCAGTTCGACCGCGGCTACCTGTCGCCGTACTTCATCACCAACCCGGACAAGATGGAAGCTGTCCTCGAAGAGCCGCTGATCCTGCTCCACGAGAAGAAGCTGACCTCGCTGCAGCCGATGCTGCCGGTTCTGGAAGCTGTGGTCCAGTCGGGCCGTCCGCTGCTGATCATCGCTGAAGACATCGAAGGCGAGGCTCTGGCCACGCTGGTCGTCAACAAGCTGCGTGGCGGCCTGCGCGTCGCTGCCGTCAAGGCTCCGGGCTTCGGCGACCGCCGCAAGGCCATGCTGGAAGACATCGCCATCCTGACCGGCGGCGAAGTCATCTCGGAAGACCTCGGCATCAAGCTGGAAACCGTGACCCTCGACATGCTTGGCAAGGCCAAGAAGGTCGTCATCACCAAGGAAGACACCACCGTCGTTGAAGGCGTTGGCGAGAAGGACAAGATCGAAGCCCGCGTTGGCCAGATCAAGCGCCAGATCGAAGAGACTTCCTCGGACTATGACCGCGAGAAACTGCAAGAGCGTCTGGCCAAGCTGGCCGGTGGCGTTGCCGTTCTGCGCGTCGGTGGCGAGACCGAAGTCGAAGTGAAAGAGAAGAAAGACCGCGTTGACGACGCCCTGAACGCAACCCGTGCGGCTGCTGACGAAGGCATCGTCCCCGGCGGCGGCGTGGCCCTGCTGAAGGCCTCGAAGGTTCTGGCCGACATGACCGGCGACAACGCCGATCAGAAGGCTGGCATCAACATCGTCCGTCGCGCCCTGCAGGCTCCGATCCGTCAGATCTCGGAAAACTCGGGCGTTGAAGGCTCGATCGTGGTCGGCAAGGTTCTGGATTCGAACGAAGCCAATTTCGGCTTCAACGCTCAAACCGAAGAATACGGCGATCTGGTCCAAATGGGCGTGATCGATCCGGCCAAGGTTGTGCGTTCGGCTCTGAAATCGGCGGCCTCGGTTGCCGGTATCATGATCACCACCGAAGCGGCGATTGCCGATGCACCGAAGAAGGCTTCGGCCGGCGGCGCACCGGACATGGGCGGCATGGGCGGTATGGGTGGTATGGACTTCTAAGTCCGTTTCATCCGAAACCTTTGGGAAGGGCGGGATCGAAAGGTCCCGCCCTTTCTTTTTGTGGTCTAGCCGATGGTGCCGACGGTTTGGCCACTTAGGCGGCAGGCCTCGATATTTGAGGCATCGCTGCGGGCCATATCCAGCATCCAGTCACGGAAGCGGGCAATCTTGGGCAGGTTGCGGCGTTCCTTGGGGTAGCAGAGCCAATAGCCGCCCCCCAACGCGATGTTGGCGTCAAACAGACGTACCAGATGGCCGTTTCTGATCTCGCGGTCATAGAAGACCGGATTGCCAAGGGCGACGCCCTGACCCGCCATCGCGGTGGCCACCTCCATGGCCTGATTTTCACTGATCACACGCGGCGGAGGTGTTTCGCTATCATCGGCCATGCCGACGCGGGCAAACCATTCTGCCCATTCTTGCGGCAGTCCGACCAGCGGGGCCGATTTCAGATCGGCGGGGGTGCGGATATCCAGACTGGCCTGAAGTTCGGGGCTACACAGAGGGGTAAACAGGGCCGGAATGAGAAACCGGCTTTCCAGCCCCGGCCACTGGCCCGAGCCGAACCGCAAACCGATATCCGTGCCATGACCCGAAAAGTCGGACAGGCCATTATCGACATCGATTTTTACGGCCAGATCGGGATTGGCCAACTGGAACATGCCTATGCGCGTGGCCAGCCACTGAGTCGCCAGCGTCTGTAGGGTGGTAATGCCCAGAACCGACTGGTCCTGTTCCATCACATCATTGATCGCCCGCCGCATAAGGTTCAGGGCTTCGCTGGATGCCGAGGCCAGTCTTTGGCCTTCCAGTGTCAGGGCGATGCGTCGCGTTTCGCGCACGAACAGGGCGACCCCCAAACGTTGCTCCAGATCACGGATGCGCCAGCTGACGGCGGCCTGGGTCATGCCCAGAGCCTCTGCGGCGCGGGTGAAGCTGTTGAGGCGGGCCGTGGCCTCGAACACGCGGATAGCATCCAGCGGAATACGGGCGAGATTGTCTATCATAAGTACACCTTATGCATGTTCGCAGAGTCTCGTTTGCTATGAAATGCCGCGTTTGCCAATAATATCTTATCTGAAAGGAGATCGAACCATGGAAGAAGCGCACCGCACACATAAGGAACCCGCATGGGGCTGGATTTCTGTTCTGCTGGCCCATTGGGCCACGAAAGAAAAACTGGCCGCCAAGCCGCGCCTGACCGCGACACGACGCCGCGTCTTTACAAGGGCTTAGGCACAGGCTTGCCCTCACGGACCGCAGCACCCCATAAGGGCGGATTGCAATTGAGGGGCGTGGGCCAGTGCATCAACATATTCAAAAATATTCCATGGCGGTTGCGGCCGTTCTCGTCGCAACAGGGCTGACCGTTGCCCTTCCGGCCGAGGCCCAGTCCCGCCGTGCGCCCGCCGCCAGCGCCCCTGTGGCCGCATCTTCTGGCGCACCGGCCCGCTATAGCGCCGTCCGTGATGTAAACTTTGCCCAGACCATGCCGTCGGCCTTGGGCACGCTGGTCCTGTTCGTGTCGGGCGAAGACGATCTGGCCGCGCGCGGTCTGGATGCCGCCACGGTTGATGCCATCAAGACCGGCCTGACGGGCGCCCGTTATACCTATGGTGCCCGCAAGAATATCAGCCTGTACGGCGTGGCCGGGTGGGACCGCATCTATGTGCAAGGTCTGTCCGCAAACGCCACGGGCGCAGACATGCAGACCGCCGGCACGATTGCAGGCCGCGCCCTGATGTCGGACCCTGCGACCCTGACCGTCGCGGCCAAGGGCCAGTCCAACGACACGGTTTCGGAAATCGTCACGGGGCTGGGTATCGGCCAGTATCGCGTTGATTTCTACAACACCACGGCAAGCCGTCCGGTCACGGGTGCCGTCACTGTCATCACCGACAGCGCCGAGGCGCAGAGCCATTATCGCGGTCGCGGTGCGGCGATTGTCGAGGCGATGAACTGGACCCGCAACATCTCCAACGAACCGGCCAATGTCGTTTATCCCGACGTGTTTGCCGCGCGCACTCGCGAAGCCTTTGCCGGTATTCCGGGGGTGACCATCGAGGTGCTGGACGGTGCCGCTATGGAACGTCTGGGCATGGGCGCCATTCTGGGCGTTGGTCGCGGTTCGGTGCGTCCGCCCGCGATCGTGGCCGTGCGCTATCGCGGTGTGCAATCCGATGCGCCGGTGGCACTGGTCGGCAAGGGCATTACCTTTGACTCCGGCGGCATCTCCATCAAGCCCAGCGCCAATATGGGCAATATGAAGATGGATATGTCGGGTGCTGCGGGCGTGGTCGGGGCCGTGCTGGCACTGGCCAAGGCCGGTGCGCCGGTGGACGTGGTGGCCGTCGCCGCCGTAGCCGAGAACATGCCGGACGGTAATGCGATCCGCCCCGGTGACGTGCTGACCGCCATGAACGGCAAGACCATCGAAATCGGCTCGACCGATGCCGAGGGCCGTCTGGTTCTGGCCGATGCGGTTGCGTGGGCCGACACCACCTATAACCCGTCGGCCATCATCGACGTGGCGACGCTGACGGGCTCTGTCGGCGGGGCGCTTGGTCCGGACTATGCGGGTCTGTTCAGCCGCCATAATGCACTGGCCGAACAGGTTGTGACGGCGGGCAAGGCTTCGGGTGAAACGGTTTGGCAACTGCCGATGAACCCTGCCTATGGCAGCCGTATTTCTTCGCCGATTGCTGATTATCGCAATGGTGGCGAGCCGGGACCGGGTGCCGGTCTGGGGGCCGAGTTCATCGGCGAGTTCGTGCGTCCTGAAACGCCTTGGGCGCATATCGACATGGCCAATGTCGCCTATGGCGGCGGCAATGATGTGAAGCCGGCAGGTTCGGCGGGCTGGTCGGTGCGTCTGCTGGAACAGTTCGTGCGCGACTTCCAGCCGGTGACCAAGGAAAAGGGCACTGGCGGCTACTAGGCTTCAGTACTCACAATAAAGAAGGCCTCCGGTTCTGCCGGAGGCCTTTTTCATGTGTCTATGGCGGTAACGACCACGGTCTGTCCGGCCACTTCGGCCTCGTCATCGACCCGTTTGCCCATCAGGGCGCGGGCCAGAGGCGAGACATGGCTGATGGAACCCTTGGCGGGATCGGCCTCGTCTTCGCCCACAATCGCCCATGTCTGGGTGCGGCCATCCTCGCGCTCGATGGTGAAATTGCCGCCAAAGCGCACACGGCCATCGGCCTCTACCTCGACCAGTTGGGCCGTAGCGCGGCGCGCGATCCAGTAGCGCAGGTCACGTGTGGCGCGGGCCATGGCAGTACGGTCGCTCTCGACCGTGCCCGAGGTCTGGGCGGCATTATAGGCCGCGCGGGCCGCAGCTAGCTCGGCTTCGATCTGTTCCAGACCTTGCTTCGTCACCCAGTTGGGATGGGTCGAGACAGGGCGATCCACCAGATCGGCGGCGGTCGCTTCAAGGTCTTCTTCACGGGTAAAGGCTACGCTCATAAGAGCATCATAGGCGGTTTGGCCGTGTTCCGGTAGGAAGGGCGCATGAATACCCCCGCTGCCCCCTCCTCCCGCATACTGATTATCGGTGCCGGTCCTGCCGGACTGATGGCCGCCGAGCGCTTGGCCGTGGCCGGACACAGGGTCGAGGTGTGCGAGAAAATGCCATCGGTGGCGCGTAAATTTCTGATGGCGGGGCGTGGGGGTTTGAACCTGACGCATTCCGAGCCACGCCCGTCTTTTGACCGGCGCTATGGCGAGGCAGAGCCTGTTGTGGCCCGTTGGCTGGACGGGTTTGATGCGGCGGCCCTGACGGCTTGGGCCGACGGGCTGGACGCGCAGACCTTTAGCGGATCATCGGGCCGTATATTCCCCAAGGTGATGAAGGCCTCGCCCCTGTTGCGGGCTTGGCTGGCGAGGCTGGAAGGACTGGGTGTCGTCATCCACACCCGTCACAACTGGATCGGGCGCGACGGCGAGAACTGGCTGTTCGATACGCCCGAGGGTGCCAGAATCTTCAAGGCCGATGCCGTTATTCTGGCACTGGGCGGTGGCTCCTATGCCCGACTGGGATCGGATGGCGGCTGGGTACGGTGGATGGAGCAAAACGCCATTGCTGTTCGCCCGCTACAGGCCGCCAATGTCGGCTTCGGGGTGGCGTGGTCGGATATCCTGCGCGAGGGGTTTGCGGGCCATCCACTGAAGAATATCGTCATCTCGCACAAAGACCGTGCGGTGCGCGGCGAGGCGATGATTGCCGCCTATGGACTGGAAGGCGGCGCGATCTATGCCCTGTCGGCTGACCTGCGCGGCGCGATCAATACCGCTGGCCATACGGATATCCGCATTGATCTGCGGCCCGATCTGACGGTGCAGGAGTTGGAGCGCCGCCTGTCAAAACCGCGTGGCAAGAACAGCCTTAGCAACCATCTTCGCAAGGCGCTGCATCTGGATGCGGCCTCTGTGGCGCTGATGCGCGAGGCGGGGCCGCTGCCCGATAGCCCGCAAGCCTTGGCGGCGCATATCAAGGCGGTGCCGGTGCGGCTGGACAGTGTGCAAGGACTGGACAAGGCCATTTCCAGCGCGGGCGGCATTATGCTGGACCAGATCGATGGTCGCCTGATGCTGAAGGCCATGCCGGGCGTGTTTGTCTGTGGCGAAATGCTGGACTGGGAAGCCCCCACAGGCGGCTATCTGCTTCAGGCCTGTTTTGCCTCCGGCGTCCGCGCCGCCGAGGGTGTGGTGGATTATTTGCAACCCTAAGGCTCGACAGGGCCGTTAAAACACGCGCACCTTCGGAACAGGGTTCCAAGGGAGATGATTATGCTGCGTTCGGCTTTATTCGGTGCGGGCCTGATGGCCTTGATGGCGGCGACGCCCGCTCTTGCTCAAACCATTGATCCGGATCGTCTGAATAATCTGACCCGCGAACTGGCCTCCGACCATTTCGAGGGACGTGGGCCGGTGACGGTCGGCGAAGACCGCACCATTGAATGGCTGATCCAGCAATTCTCGTCTCTGGGACTGGAGCCGGGTGGCCCTGACGGTAGCTGGGTACAGGTGGCCGAGGTCAGCCGCACCATGCAGGACGGCCCTGCGACCCTCAGCGCCCGTCATGGCGACCATGCCCTGACCTTTAACCGCGCCAGCGACATCATTGTCGCCTCGGACCGTCCGGTGGACCGCATCAGCCTGCAGGATGTGCCGGTGGTGTTTGCCGGTTATGGCGTCTCGGCCCCCGAGCGCGGCTGGGACGATTTCAAAGACGTGGATGTGGCGGGCAAGATCATCCTTGTCATCGTCAATGATCCCGATTTCGGTGCGCCCGAAGGCCATCCGGTGGCCGACCGTTTCGATGGCCGCGCCATGACCTATTATGGCCGCTGGCCCTACAAGTTCCAGGAAGCGGCGGCGCAGGGCGCGGCGGGCGTGCTGGTCATCCACGACACGGCGGGCGCGGGCTATCCGTGGTCCACGCTGGAAGCGTCTTCGACCGCCCCTGACTTCGATATTGTCCGCGCCGATCCGATGAAGGAGCGCGTTGCGGCACAGGGCTGGATTTCTAATGATGCTGCGCAAAAGCTGATCGCTCTGGGCGGGCATGATCTGGCGGCGCTGCGCGAAGCGGCCCGCAGCGAGGACTTCCGCCCTGTCGAGCTGTCAGGCGTCGGTATGACCATCGAATTCGGCCAAAAGCACGACCGTGTTCAGACCCGCAATGTGCTGGCCCGCGTGACCGGTTCGGAGCGCCCCGACGAGGTGGTGATGTATGGTGCCCACTGGGATGCCTATGGCCGCGCCACCCCCAAGAATGGCGACGACATCTATAATGGCGCGGTCGATAATGCGACGGGCGTAGCGGCGGTTCTGGAACTGGCCCGCCTGTTTGCCGAAGGGCCAAAGCCGCGCCGCTCGGTCGGTTTTATCTCGTGGGCTGCCGAGGAAAACGGTCTGCTGGGGGCGGAATACTATGCCGCCAATCCGGTCTGGCCGCTGGAAACGACCGTGGCCAATATCAATATGGACAGCCTGTTGCCGGGGGCGGAAATCGACCCGACGGTGGTGGTGATCGGGCCTGACAAGTCCGATCTGGATGGCCGTCTCAAGGTCAAGGTCGAGCGTGACGGGCGCCGTCTGATCCCCGATCCGGCCCCGCAGGCGGGGGCCTTCTATCGCTCGGATCACTTCCCTCTGGCGCGTTCGGGCGTCCCTGCCCTGTTCGCGGCGGCGGGCTTTACCGGACATAATGCCGCCAGCCGCGACTATGTGGCCAACCGCTATCATCAGCCGACCGACGAGTGGACACCGGACTGGACGATGGAGGGGGCCGCCGCCGACGTACAGCTTCTCTTCGAGGTCGGGCGCGATCTGGCCAATAGCTCGGACTGGCCGCAATGGTCGGCGGGTGCCGAGTTCGAGGCCGTGCGTAAACAGAGCGACGACCGCCGTCGACCCTGAGGTGATGTGATCGGGTCGTGACCTTGGACGCCTCTCGGGGTAAGTCTGGGGTCATGACCCAGTCTGTCGAAATCCACGGCCTTTGCCCCGCCCCGTTCAGCGCAGTGAAGGATGCCTTTGCTGCCAATTTCACCGATGCGCCCGAAGGCCTCAACGAGATCGGTGCGCGGTTCTCGATCACGATCGAGGGCGAGACGGTGATCGACCTGTGGGGCGGCTCTGCCGATGTGGCGGGCCACAAGCCCTTTACCCAGACGACTTTGGTGCCGGTGTTTTCCAGCGGCAAGGCGGTCATGGCGCTGCTGATCGCCACCTGTGTGGAACGCGGTCTGCTGTCCTATGAGGAAAAGGTTGCGACCTATTGGCCGGACTTTGCCCAGAACGGCAAGGGCGAGCTGACGGTGGGCCAGTTGATGAGCCATCAGGCAGGTCTGCCGGGCTTTGACGAGCCGGTTGATCCGGCGATTTGGTATGATCCGCCCGCGGTATTGGCGCGGCTGGCGGCACAAAAGCCGATGTGGGCACCGGGGACGGCCTCTGGCTATCACCCGATCTCGATTGGCCTGATGGCGGGCGAGCTGTTCCGTATAGCCGATGGCCGCTCGATGGGCACGGCTCTGCGCGAAGAGTTCTGCGAGCCGTTTGGCCTTGATCTGTGGATCGGCACCCCTGCCAGCGAGCATGACCGCGCCGCCGAGATGAAACGCCCCAGCAGCCTGCCCAATCTCGGCAAGCTGGACGAACTGAAGATGGCGGCCTTTGTGAACAAGGGCGCGGCCCCTGGCGGCCGTGGCTCGGCCGAATGGCGCGAGGCGGAAATCCCGTCGGCCAATATGCATGCGGCGGGTGTCGATCTGGCGCGCATCTTGTCCATCATCGCCAATGAGGGCCGCTTTAACGGCCAGCATATCCTGTCGGTAGAGACCCTGTCGCAACTGTCGCGCGAGCGCATCCACGGACTGGATAAGATCGTGCCGTTCAACCTGTCATGGGCGGCGGGTCTGATGCGCAATGAGGGGCTGGATATTTTCGGCACCAATCCCGACGCCCTTGGCCATTGTGGCTGGGGCGGCTCGCTGGTCTGGGCAGACCCCAAGGCGCGCGTTTCGGGGGCCTATGTGATGAACCGCCAGTCGCCGCACCTGTTGGGCGACCCGCGGGCTGTCGCGCTGGTGAACGCGGTCTACGCCGCGCTCTAGACCTTAAGGGACAGCATAGGCCGACGGCGGCAAGGCGATCTGGTCATGCAGAATCTGCCAGCCGTCGGTCGAACGGCGCAACAGGCGCGTGAACAGGGCGCGGTGATGCTGGCCGTTGATGGTGAGGATCATCCGGCCCGAGGCAATGGCCGTATAGTCGTCCAGTTGCAGCGTCTCGAACCACTCATAGTTCATGGTGCCAAGACCGCCTGTTGTCGCCTGACGGGTGGTCAGCCAGTCGCGGACAGGCTCGGGCCCCTTGAACGGTTCGTCACCCAGCATGACCAGCAGGGGCTGGTCCTCGGTGTAAAAACCCATAATGGCGTCGACATCGCCGCCCGACCACGCGGCAGCAGCCGCATCCAGCGTGTCGCTGATCTGGTCAAAGATCACGGCTGTCGAGGGCGTCGGGTTCAGGCTGACCTGTTCGCGGGCCTCAAGCTGCGGGGCGTCGCGCGCGGTACGGATGATCTCGTCCTGCGCCGTGGCACAGGATGGAAGGCCCGTCAGAATGAGCAGAGACAGCGAGGCGGTGGCGAGGGAGCGCGAAATGTTCATCGCCCCCATCATGGCCGACCTGCGGTCCGCACTCAATCTTTGTGCCGCACTTAGTCCGGCTGGTTGTCGGGATTGCGCTCTTGCGGCGTGGTGACGAGGCCCGGCTCGAACTCGGTGATGGCGGCGGCCTTCTTGCGGGCGTTATGGACCGCACCGGCGGTAAAGATGGCCACAGCCGCCCAGATAAAGCCGAAGGAAATGCCGCGCAGCAGGCTCAAGGATTCGCCCTGAAGCATGCCGATCACAAACACCATGGTCGGCGCGATATATTGCAGGAAGCCCATGGTCGACAGCGGCATACGGCGCGCGGCCCACGAGAACAGCATCAGCGGAATGACCGTCAGCGGGCCGGAGAACAACAGCCACAGGCTGATGGGCCATGCCGTGCCGAAATGCCCCTGCCCCGACAATTGCAGCCAGATCACCCAGGCCAGAGCCGGAACCGACAGGATCAGGCACTCGACAAACAGGCCGGTCTGGGCGTCGGCAGACACACGTTTGCGGATAATGCCGTACAGCGAGAAGCTGCAGGCCAGTATCAGCGAAATCCACGGCGCATGCCCAAGGGCGATGGTCTGGATCACCACGCCGATGACCGCCAGACCGATAGCGACAAAACCGATGCGGGTGATCTTTTCGCGGAACAGCCAAGCGCCAGCCGCCATGTTCAGCAGCGGGTTCAGATAATAGCCCAGCGCGGCATCCAGCGTGCGGCCATTATTTACGGCAAGGATATAGGTCACCCAGTTAGTGGCGATGACCAGCGACGACAGGACAAGAAAGCCGAAGGTGCGCGGGTCTTTGAGAACCGCCATGACCTGACTGGACTGACGCGCCAGAATGACCAGACCGGCGGCCCACACCACACCCCACATCGAACGGTGCGCCAGTATCTCCCACGGGTTGGCCCCGTGCGCGCCCATCTGCTGGAAGGCCAGGGGGATAACCCCCCAGATCAGATAGCAGATGATGCCGGCGGTCAGGGCCTGTCGGGCTTCAGGATGGGCGGGAGAGGACGCGTTCACAGTTCACCGAGGGAGCGTTAAAGGCCCGATGCAGGCCGCAGGAAAAACGCCCCGAGGCGAGCACCTCGGGGCGTTTGGTTTTTTAGACAATCACAGTCCGCACACCGGACTTCGGTGTGATGGTTCCGGTTTCATCCAGCAACTGGGCGATCTGGACGGCGTTCAGGGCCGCACCCTTGCGCAGGTTGTCCGAGACAACCCAGAAGCTGAGGCCGTTCTCGACCGTCGGGTCCTTGCGGATACGCGAGACGAATACAGCGTGTTCACCGGCAGCATCGACGGGGGTGATGTAACCGTCGTGTTCCATCTTATCGACGACCAGAACGCCGGGGGCTTCGCGCAGGATTTCGCGGGCCTCGTCCGGTTCGATCGGGCGATCAAACTCGACGGTGACGGATTCCGAGTGACCGACAAACACCGGCACACGCACGCAGGTGACGGTCAGCTTGATGTTCGGATCAAGCATCTTGTGGGTCTCTTCCCACATCTTGGCTTCTTCGTCGGTATAGCCGTCGTCACGGAACGAGCCGATATACGGAATGACGTTGAAGGCGATCTGCTTGGGGAATTTCTTGGGCGTGGCATCGCCCAGACCATAGATGGCCTTGGTCTGGTTCCACAGTTCGTCCATGCCTTCCTTGCCCGCACCCGAAACCGACTGATAGGTCGAGACGACAGCGCGCTTGATCTTGGCGGCGTCGTGCAGGGGCTTGAGGGCTACGACCAGTTGCGCGGTCGAGCAGTTGGGGTTGGCGATGATGTTCTTCTTCTTGGCCTGCTTGACCGCGTCCGGATTCACTTCCGGCACGATCAGCGGCACGTCCTTGTCCTGACGGAAGGCCGAAGAGTTATCGATGACGATCGGGCCAAGCTTGCCGATCTTTTCCGACCATGCGCGCGAGACATCGCCGCCCGCCGACATCAGTACGATGTCTACGGTCGAGAAATCGAAGCGCTCGATGTCTTCGCAATAGATGGTCTTGTCGCCCCAGGCGACCTCCATCCCTTTCGATTTTCGTGAGGCAATCGCGTGCATTTTCTCGACGGGAAAGTTCAGTTCCTCGAGAATGGCCAGCATTTCCCGACCGACATTGCCGGTGGCGCCTACAATGGCGACGCGATAGCCCATGATAAAATCTACCTTTTGGGATGGTTGTTGAAATAGAGTTTCTGCATTTGGTGCTTTCGTGGGTGCAGTGCAACCAAAAACATCCAAGATCGGTGTTTTGGCTGTATGCGTCTTTGCAACCTGACGTCGGGCGGACTATCTCCAGAGCATGACCTCCCGCATTCGTAACGCCTATGATATCCGCCTTGAAGAAGGTGTGATCAATCCTGATCCGGCTCAGGTGGCCCTGATCTCGGAACTGGAACGTCTGGAACTGGATTTGGCCAAAAAGGGCCTGTTCGGTGCCCTGCCCGATGTGCGGGGTATCTATATCTGGGGGCCGCCGGGGCGCGGCAAGTCCATGCTGATGGACCTGTTCTATTCCTCGACGCCGGAACAGAAAAAGGTGCGTGCCCACTTCCACGCCTTTATGGCGCGCATCCACGATCTGGTGCGCCAGTGGCGCGAGGGCGACAAGGCCCAGCGCAAGGCCGTGTTCGGCCAGCACAAGGGCGATGACCCCATCCCGCCGGTGGCCGCGCTGATTGCCTCCGAGGCCCGCCTTTTGTGCTTTGACGAACTACAGGTCACCGACATTGCCGATGCGATGATCCTGGGGCGCCTGTTCGATGCCCTGTTCGAAAAGAAGGTGGTTCTGGCCATCACCTCGAACCGTGCGCCGGATGATCTCTATAAGAACGGCATCAACCGCCAACTCTTCCTGCCCTTCATCAAGACCTTGAAGGAAAGGACTGTGGTGGTGGAAACCGCCGGAGCCAAGGACTTCCGTCTGGATCGCCTGTCGGGCGAGAAGGTGTGGTTTGCCACGGATTCTGAAGGGGCCGCAGAGACGTTCGAACTGTTGTGGTCGGACCTGAAGGGCGGTGAACCCGAAGAGCCTACGCAGCTGACGGTGCTGGGCCGCGAGGTGGTTGTGAACCGCACTGTGGGCGGCATGGCGCGGGCGACATTCGATGAACTGTGCGTCAAACCCTTGGGACCGCAGGATTATCTGGCCATCGCCAAACGCTTCCACACCCTGTTCCTTGAAGGTGTACCCAAGCTGGGGCCGAACAAGCGTCAGGAAGCCCGCCGTCTGGTGACGCTGATTGACGCGCTCTATGAGGCCAAGACCCGTCTGGTGGTTCTGGCCGATGCCGAGCCGGAAGTGCTGTACACGGAAGGCGACGGTGCCTTCGAGTTCGAGCGCACCGTCTCGCGCCTCAACGAAATGCGCAGCCAGAGCTGGCTGGAGCAGGACCGCGACGAAGCCTGATCGACTAGCTAGTTACAAAAAGGGCCGCCCCAGAAACTGGAGCGGCCCTTTTCTTATCTTGAAGCCCATTCCCTCAAGCAGCGAGCGACCGCGTCGCGAGCGTTAGGGAACAGGCGTGGCCCGCTGGAAGCGGGCCTGCCTCTTAGGCCAGAGACGGATCAGCAACCTTACAGGCTTCGATCAGGCCGTTCACCGAAGCGACCGAGGTGGCCAGCATGGCCTTCTCTTCGTCATTGGTGGTGAACTCAATGATCTTCTCGACGCCGTTGGCACCGATCATGGCCGGAACGCCGACATACAGGTCGTTCAGGCCGTATTCGCCCGAGACGTAAACCGCCGACGGTAGGACGCGCTTTTGGTCCAGCAGGTACGAGCGGGCCATGGCAATGGCCGATTCAGCCGGAGCATAGAAGGCCGAGCCGGTCTTCAGCAGGGCCACGATCTCGCCGCCGCCCTTGCGGGTGCGCTCGACGATGGCGTCCAGATCGGCTTGGGTCAGCAGGCCAGCGGCAACAGCGTCCGGCAGCGGCAGGCCGCCGACGGTCGAGTGACGCACCATCGGCACCATGTCGTCGCCGTGACCGCCCAGGGTCCAGGCGTGGATGTCCTGGATCGAAACGCCGGTCTTTTCAGCGAGGAAGTAGGCGAAGCGTGCCGAGTCCAGAACGCCAGCCATGCCGACGACCTTTTCTTTCGGCAGGCCCGAGAATTTTTGCAGCGCCCAGACCATGGCGTCCAGCGGGTTGGTGATGCAGATCACAAACGCGTTCGGGGCGTATTGCTTGATGCCTTCACCAACGGCCTTCATGACCTTCAGGTTGATACCGATCAGGTCGTCGCGGCTCATGCCCGGCTTGCGCGGAACACCGGCGGTGACGATGCAGACGTCTGCGCCGGCGATGTCGGCATAGTCGTTCGCGCCCTTCAGGGCCACGTCTTGACCGAAGACAGCCGAAGCTTCGGCGATGTCCAGACCCTTACCTTGCGGGGTACCTTCAGCGATGTCGAACAGGACGACGTCACCCAGAGCTTCGCGAGCTGCGATGTGGGCGAGGGTGCCGCCGATCATACCGGCGCCGATAAGGGCGATCTTTGCACGAGCCATTTAAGGTCTCTCCAAGTCGATGTTGCGTGTGCGAAACACTATTCGATGGCGGGCGGTCTAGACCCGCGCGGGAGCGGGAGCAAGTCTTCCGCGTTTCGCCTTTGGTACGCGATTAAACGGTACGACCGTCTGTCAGGATGTCTGAATGGCCTCGAAAAACAATCTAACCGGCTATGAAAACAGAGCCTTAACAACAGCTTTGACATGGCGAACGCGACAGCAAAAGCGGCCCGGTGTTTGGGATCGCACCACGCGCGCCACGCAGGACCGGATCAACAACATCATTCCGGAACCGGTTCACAAGGTGGTGACGGCGGTGATGAAACAGATGACCCAAGCCATTGTCACGGGATCGGGCTGGATGACGGCACGTCCGCGTAGCGAGGGGACGCTGCAAGAGCGCGAACTGGCGGTTCGCAATCTGATGAAGACCTATCGCACAACCGCCAGTATCGAAGGCGGCGTTGCGGGTGCGGGCGGGTTTGTTCTGGCGGCGGTCGATCTTCCGGCGCTGATGGCCATCAAGATCAAGCTGCTGTTCGAGATTTGCGCCCTTTACGGCCATGACAGCCGTGATCCGGCCGAGCGGCTTTTTATCCTGCGCATATTCCACATGGCCTTTTCGAGCGCGCGCCAGAGGCCGCATGCCCTAGCGGCTCTTGAGGCCAGCTATCCCGATAAAGAGGGCGAGCCGGTTGAACTGGACTGGCGCCAGTTTCAACTGGAGTACCGCGACTATATCGATCTGGCCAAGCTGGCGCAGTTGCTGCCCGTGGTGGGGGCACCGGTCGGGGCGGTGGCCAATTGGCGGCTGACCACGCATGTAGCCAATACGGCCATTCAGGCCTATCGACTGCGCTGGTTCAACGAGGCTGACCCGTCATGATCCCTGCCGAAATGTTTAAAGCCGATCCCGCTTTTGAGGCCGCGTCGCTGCATGTGGCGGACTGGCCCCTGTGTCAGGTTCGCCTCCAGAATGATGCGCGTTTCTGCTGGCTTATTCTTTTGCCGCGCGTTGAGGGCGCGGTGGAGTTGTCCGATCTGAGCGCCGCACAGCGGGCGCAACTGATGGAAGAAGCCGTACAGGCCGCAAAACAGGTGGCCGAGATGGCCGAAGCCGAAGGCGCGCCGATTGATAAGGTCAATACAGCAGCCCTGGGCAATGTGACCCGCCAGCTTCATGTGCATGTGGTGGGGCGCCGACGTGATGATCCGCTGTGGCCCGATCCGGTCTGGGGCCGTCCGGGGGCAGTTTTTTGCGCGACCGAGGTTCTCGAGCGACGTTTGTCGATCATCGGAACGGCGTAAATTACCGCCTGACGCACTATATATCCCGACTATTAGTGCGGTTTCGTTGACATCGTGTGCTGCACAGCACAAAAGCCTTTGCAATAGTCGACCCTGAATTTCCACAGGTTTTTTGAGAATCATTCGCATGTCCAATCATCAGGCAGCGGGTGGAACCAACGGCGACCGGACCGGCCGCTACGTTCGCCACCCCAACGGGCACGTTACGCCCATGTCCCCTTTCACCTCGGTATGGCGCTGGCACATCACCATGGTGGCCTCCATCCTGTTCCGCGTAACGATTGGCGCGGCCACGGTGGGTGCTGCCCTGATGCTGGGCTGGATCGCTACGGCTTCGTCGGGCGCTGACGCCTATGCCAAACTGCTGGCATGCTCGGCCTCGCCGCTGGGCCTGTTTGTCTGGTTCGGCCTGACGGTCGTGCTGTTCTCCTTCCTGCTGAACGGTGCCCGCCACCTGATCAACGATATGGGCAAGGGTCTGGACCTCAAGACCGCCAACCTGATGGCCCGCATCGCTGTGTGGGGGCCGCTGGTTCTGGCCGTTCTGTTCTGGGTTGCCCTGTTCGCAACCGGAAAGGTTTCGCTGTGAGCGCTGCACCCAAGTTCAAAAACAATGTGAAGATCTCCGAGCGCCACGGTGCTGGCGAATGGAAGATCGAAAAACTGGCTCTGGCGGCTCTGATGCCGCTGTCGATCTGGGTGGCCTCGACGGGCCTGACCCTGGCCGGTGCCGATTTCGCAACGGTTGCCGCCTGGTTCGGTAACCCGCTGAACGCGGCCCTTTCGGCCATCACCGCTGTGGTGTTCTTCCTGTTCGCCTCGCTGGCGTGGAAGGTAATCATCGAGGACTACGTACCGGCTCCGTCGTCGCGTAAGACCCTGATCACCGTGTCGAACATCGCCTTTGTGCTGCTGGCTGCCGGCAGCGTCTTCTTTATCGTGCGCGCGGCTTCGCTGCCGATCGCAGGAGCTTAATCGACCATGGCTGCATACGACCTTATCGATCACGAATACGACGTCGTTGTCGTCGGCGCGGGTGGCTCCGGCCTTCGCGCGGCACTCGGCGCCGCCCAGCAGGGCCTGAAGGTTGCCTGCGTCACCAAGGTCTTCCCGACCCGCTCGCATACCGTGGCTGCCCAAGGTGGCATCTCGGCTTCGCTGGGCAATATGGGCGAAGACAGCTGGCAATGGCACATGTACGACACCGTCAAGGGGTCGGACTGGCTGGGTGACCAGGACGCTATCGAATATCTGGTCCGTAACGCGCCCAAGGCCGTTTACGAGCTGGAACACTGGGGCGTGCCGTTCTCGCGTACCGAAGAAGGCAAGATCTACCAGCGCGCCTTCGGCGGTATGACCCGCAATTTCGGTGAAGGTCCGGTGCAGCGCACCTGCGCCGCCGCCGACCGCACCGGCCACGCCATCCTGCACACCCTGTACGGCCAGTCGGTCCGTCGCGAGGTCGAGTTCTTCGTCGAGTACTTCGCGCTGGACCTGATCATGCAAGACGGTGCCTGCACCGGCGTGACGGCTCTGCAGCTCGACAACGGCAAGATGCACCAGTTCCGCGCCAAGATGGTCGTTCTGGCCACCGGCGGTTACGGACGTGCCTACTTCTCGGCCACCTCGGCCCACACCTGCACCGGCGACGGCAATGCCATGGTGCTGCGTGCCGGCCTGCCGCTGCAGGACATGGAGTTCGTGCAGTTCCACCCGACCGGCATCTATGGCGCTGGCTGCCTGATCACCGAGGGTGCCCGCGGTGAAGGTGGCTACCTGACCAACTCGGAAGGCGAGCGCTTCATGGAGCGCTATGCGCCGACCGTGAAGGATCTGGCTCCGCGTGACATGGTCTCGCGCTCGATGACCATCGAAATCCGCGAAGGTCGCGGTGTTGGCCCGAACAAGGACCACATCCACCTGCACCTCGATCACCTTGATCCGGCCATCCTACACGCCCGTCTGCCGGGCATCTCGGAAAGCGCCAAGATCTTTGCCGGTGTTGACGTGACCAAGGAGCCGATCCCGGTTCTGCCGACCGTCCACTACAATATGGGTGGCATCCCGACCAACTATCACGGCGAAGTGCTGACCCTGCGCGACGGCAATCCCGACAGCGTGGTTCCGGGCCTGATGGCAGTGGGCGAAGCGGCTTGCGTTTCGGTTCACGGTGCCAACCGTCTGGGCTCCAACTCGCTGACCGATCTGGTTGTGTTCGGTCGTGCTGTCGGCCTGCGTTGCGGCGAAGTCGTCGACAAGGCCGCTGCCGTTCAGGACGCGCCCAAGTCGCAGATCGACGCCCACATGGCCCGCTTCGACCGCTTCCGTTATGCGTCGGGTTCGACCCCGACCTCGGAACTGCGTCTGTCGATGCAACGTGCGATGCAATCGGACGCCGCTGTGTTCCGTACCGGCAAGACGCTGGAAGAAGGCGTTCAGAAACTGCGCGCCATCGACGCGGCCGGTTCCGACATCAAGACCACGGACCGTGGCCTGATCTGGAACACCGACCTGATCGAAACCCTCGAATATGACAACCTGATCGCTCAGGCCATGGTCACCATCGAAGGTGCAGCCAACCGTACGGAATCGCGCGGCGCCCACGCCCGCGAGGACTTCCCGGATCGTGACGACGAAAACTGGATGAAGCACACCCTGGCGTGGAAGCGTCCGGGCGAAGGCGTCCAGATGGATTACCGTCCGGTTCACAAATACACCATGTCGGACGAGGTCTCGTATATCGAGCCCAAGGCCCGCGTTTACTAAGGAGGATTGGCAAAATGGTTCAACTCAACCTCCCGCGCGGCTCCAAGCCGAACACCGGCAAGGTCCACAAGGCTCCGGCTGGCGCCAAGAACGTCAAGTCGTACAAGGTCTATCGTTACGATCCGGAAACGGACGCCGATCCGAGCTGGGACACTTTCGAAGTGTCCTCGGACGATCACGGCCCGATGCTTCTGGACGCCCTGATCCACATCAAGAACACGATCGACCCGACCCTGTCGTTCCGTCGTTCGTGCCGTGAAGGCATCTGTGGTTCGTGCTCGATGAATATCGACGGCTCGAACACGCTGGCCTGCACCAAGGGCTGGGACGAGTGCAAGTCGCACAACATCACCATTGCCCCCCTGCCCCACCAGCCGGTGGTCAAGGATCTGGTGACCGACCTGTCGCTGTTCTACGCCCAGTACGACTCGATCCAGCCGTATCTGCAGTCCGACATTCCGGATCCGGAAAAAGAACGTCTGCAAACGCCGGAAGAGCGCGAAAAGCTCGACGGTCTGTACGAGTGCATCCTGTGCGCCTGCTGCTCGACCTCGTGCCCGAGCTACTGGTGGAACCAGGAAGAATACATCGGTCCGGCGGCTCTGCTGCAATCGTACCGCTGGATTTCGGACAGCCGCGACGATGCGACCCAAAAGCGCCTCGACGATCTTGAAGATCCCTTCAAGCTCTATCGCTGCCACACCATCATGAACTGCGCCCAGGTGTGCCCGAAGGGTCTGAACCCTGCCAAGGCTATCGCCGAGACGAAGAAACTGATGGTCGCTCCGTCGCGCAAAAAGGAAAAAGCGTCCGCGTAAGCGGGCGCTAAGCCTTCCGCGTGGCGAAGATCAAATATATCGAGTTCGACGGCCGCGAGCATGAGATCGAGGTCAAGAACGGCCTCTCTGTCATGGAAGGCGCGGTACGTCACAACGTCCCGGGCATCGATGCGGACTGTGGCGGGGCGTGCGCCTGTGCCACCTGTCACGTCTATGTCGACGAGGACTTTCTGGATGTGACGGGCCGTCCGTCGGCGATGGAAGAGTCCATGCTCGACTTCGCCGAAAACGTGCAGCCCAACAGCCGGCTCTCGTGCCAGATACGGGTCAGCGATGATCTGGATGGCCTGATTGTCCGTTTGCCGGAAAACCAGCACTAAGATGATTGATCCCCGACTGCTGCAAGTGGTCGGGGATTTTCTTTACCCGTATCTGGAAAATGATCGTCCCGCCCTGATCGGCCCACCCCTGATCGGCATTGCCGGATCACAAGGCTCTGGCAAGAGCACCTTGGCGGCGCATCTGGCGAAGACCTTGGGCGGGGTCAGCCTGTCTCTGGATGACGTTTACCGGACCAAGGCGGAGCGTCAGGCACTGGGACGCACCCTGCACCCACTGTTCGAGACGCGTGGGCCGCCCCTGACCCATGATCTGGGCCTGCTGGATCAGGTCTTGCGAGACCTGCAACAGGCGACGCCCGACAGTCGCACGCCCCTGCCCGCGTTCGACAAGCTGGCGGATGACAGGTGCCCTCAAAACGAGTGGCCGGTCTTTGTCGGCAGGCCGAAGATCATCATTCTGGAGGGCTGGTGTCTGGGCGCAGAGCCGGAACCGGATGAACGCCTGTGTGCGCCTATAAACGATATGGAAGCCAAGCTTGATCCGGACGCTGTGTGGCGACGGGCGATCAACGGGGCACTGGCGGCGGGCTATGCCGATTTGCGCGCAAGGTTGGACGGCCTGATCTATCTGCGGGCACCAAGCTTCGAGCGGGTGCTGGACTGGCGCTGCCAGCAGGAGGCAGGGCTTATGGGGGTGGCCGGGGTTGATGAAGACAGGCGCAGCGCCCTCAAAGACTTCATCGCCCGTTTCGAGCGCCTGACCCGCTGGATGATGCAGGGCGGCATTGTTGCGGATCTGGAAATCCGTCTGGACGATGCACGACGGCTCATTGTCTCGCCACAGGAAGCCCCTATTTCAGAGGGGTGATACGGCCCTGTGGTTCGGGCCTGTTTTAGAGTTTGGTTCTGTGTTCGCTTTGTTCAAACGGAGTGCCGTTACGGCCTCCGCAATGGAAACCCTGAATACACCCGCGGCCCTGTGTGCAGGGCGCATGGAATATCCGTGTGTGATCCGTCAGGCCTCGAAAGAGCGGATGTTCGTATCTATCAACCGCGCCGCCAATATTTCAGGTGCGGTGATCGTGGTGGACCATGCGCGTGGGCTGGCGTTCGATGGTCGCATCAGCACGATCAGGGGTCAGGACGTGACGCTGGATATTACCGCCAGCCACAAGCTGGGCGGCCTTGTACCCGCGCGCCTTGGCCGCGCGCGGGACATCTGGAAACGCGCTTAGGGCCTACAGGCCCGCGGGCATGGTTCCGGCATTGATGGCGATACGGCCCACTAGGCCCTTGACGATCAGGTCCAACGCCGAGCCTTCGCGATAGTCGGCAGCGGCGACAAAGTTCACGCGGTCTTCCGAGATCAGCGAATAGACCTTCTTCTGGTCCTTCTCGTTCGAGCGCGGATCATAGACGGCAATCGAGAAGCCGCCCTTGGTGTGCATCATCTTCATGGTCGGCACGTCGGTATCGCCGTCGCCGAGGAAGATCATGCGGTCGAACGGGATCGGGCGGTCTTCGTCGGGGATGAAGTGGTTGACCCGCTCGTGTTCCCAGTGGTTCTTCACGCCCTTATTGATGCGGAACAGGTATTGGGTCTTGGTGGTGTAGTTGACGCCCACAGCCGGCCATGCAGCCTCGCCGTTCTCGTCATAGACATAGTGGCTGGCAAAGACGTGGTTGAGGGCCGGACGGATCGGGGTGCCGTCGATCATTTCCTCAAGGCCTGCCGAGATGATGTAGTGCTCGATCTCGAGATTATATTTGGCCCCGAAGGCATTGATGCGGTCGAACCATGACAGGTCGCGCAAACCCTCGAACAGGGCCACGTCCTGACCGTGTTCGGACAGCATGTCCTTGGTGATCGAGATGCCCTTGTCGCGGGCATGTTTCAGCATCAGCTGCATATACATCAGGATGCCGTCGGCATCGGCGGACTTGGTCAGGGTCTCGGCCTGACCCCAAAACGCCCCGATATCCATGCCCACCGAAGGGATGAAGCTGACCTCCTGCATGTTTCCTCGGGCAAGGGTGCCGTCGAAATCATAGATGATAGCGGTCTTCAGTGGGGCTTGATCGGCCATGGGGGCAGCGGTTCCTAATCTCTTGGACCGGCCCTTTAGCACGAAGTCATTCCAAAATCAGTTCCGGTGTCGCACTGGCACTATTGGCCTTGGTCGGAAGCTTGAGGATGAAGCTGGCTCCCTTGCCGGGCGCGCTTTCAATCTCGGCAGACCCGCCATGCAGTTCTACAAAGGCCTTGACCAGTGCCAGAGCCACCCCCGGCCCGCCCCGCTCGCGGCGGACAAAGCGGTCGAACACATGGGCCTGAAGATGGAAGGGGATGCCGCGTCCGGTATCGCTGACGCGGATATGCACTTCGTCACCTGCGGCCATGACCGCCAGATCAACCGCCCCGCCATCGCTGACCGCACGGCAGGCATTTTCCAACAGATGCTCGACGGCCTGACCGATACGGCGTTCATCGGCGCGCAGCACGGGCAGGGTATCGGGCAGGGACAGGTTCAGACTGGCCCCGCGTCCCTCGATCTTGGGCCGGATGTTTTCCGACAGCGTGCCCAACAGCGATCGCAGATGAACATCGTTGAGGTTCAGCTCCATCTCGCCCGCATCGATCTGGGCCATGTCCAGCACATCGTCGATAGAGCGGGCCAGATGGCTGGCGGCGACACGGATGGCACCAGCATGCTGGCGGCTGCGGTCGGGCAGGTCGCCCATGGCTTCCAGCAGTTCCGAATAGCCGACAATGGTTGTCAGGGGCGTGCGTAGTTCATAGGAAACACTGCCGACAAACTCGCGTTTCAGCGCCTGGCTTTCGGCCAGCGCGGCTTCCTTCTCGGCCAGAGCCTGTTCCAGCGCGCGGCGGGCCGTTTCGTCCGAGAAGGCCACAAGGGTGGCACCATCGGGCAGGGGGCGGGTCTTCCAGACGACATGGCGGCCATCCTGTGTGCGGCCTTCGCCCGATACGGGCACGCGGCTTTCGGGATCAGGGTCGGCCACGCGGGCTTTCAGGCCCATCCATAGCGCATTGTCCGGCAACAGAGAGCGGCACAGCTGGGCCACATCGTCAAAGTCCTGCGCCACGTCCAGACGGTCCTTGGACAGGTTCCAGAAGGCTTCAAAGGCCCCGTTTCTGAGGCGCAGGCGGCTGTCGGAGCCGAACACGGCCACGGCGTCGGACAGTTTGTCGAGCGTGGCGGTTTGCACCTGTATTTGCGCGTTATAGCGGCTGCGCAGGTTCAGCTCGTCGGTAATGTCCGAGAAGATCAGCAGGATGCCGCCCAGCGGGTGTGGCTGGCGCACCACGCGCAGGGTACGGCCATCAGGCAGACGCCATGTATCGTCGGGCGACACCTGTGCCGCGCCATAGAAATCCAGTTCCGAGGCCTTCCACTGGGCGTAATCCACCACTTCGGGCAGTAGGCGGCGCTGGCGCAGACGGTCCAGCAGTTCGCCATGGGTCGGGCGCTCGTCCAGCCATGCGGCGTCGATGCTGAACAGTTGCTGGAAGGCGGTATTGTGGAAGGCCAGACGCTTGGCCGGGCCAAAAATGGCCACGGCATCGGCCAGATGGTTCAGCGTCTCGTCATGGGCCTCGACGTGGCGGCGCAGGGTGTCGCGCGTTTCCTCGGCCTCGGTCATGTCGATGGCAAAGGCGATCACGGCCCCGCGCCCGCCGATCAGCGGCTGGGCCAGTATCTTCCATGCCCGACGACGGCCATCCGACGAGGTCCAGCGGAAGCCTTCCTGCGGACTATTGAGGCGCAAGGTTTCGCTGATGATGGCGTCGGCACCGCGATCAAAACCGATACCGTTTTCGCGTGCCGCTTGCAGGCTTTCGGCACGGGTTTCGTGCAGCCATGCACTATTGGCCCAGACCAGCTTGCCGGTGCCATCCACCACCCATGTCGGGGCAGGGGATTGTTCGGCCAGCACACCGGGACCGGCTTCCAGCCCGACGGCATGGGTGATGCGCGACAGGCGAACCCACGCGCCGCCGCCCAGCGCCCGCCCCTCGACGGCCCATGATCCGTCGCCGGATTCAATAACCGTTTCAAAGCCTTCGCCTTGTTCAAGTAGGGCCGCCATACGTTCGGGATGCAGACGTTTCAGGCGTTCGGCCAGTTGCGTACCGGCCTGATTGATGGCCTCGGTACTGGACCGGGATGCGTCGGATGAAGTCTGTTCGACCAGTTGCAGAAGCGGCTCGTGAGGGCCGTAAATGGCCCGCACCGTGCCTTCGGGCGACAGGGCCATACGCAGATCGTCAAAGGCGTTCAGCGCCCCTGCACAGGCGGCGGATTGAACAAGCGCATGCGAGGCCTGATGCTCGACCTCCTGTTCACGACGCTTGATCCCCTTGTGCAGACGGGCCGCCCATGTCGTGACCGCAAGGGCCAGACCTGCAGCTCCGGCGGTGGCCACATAGGCAATGTCTGCGGCGATGTTGGCCTCGGCCATACGCGCTCCAGAGGGGAAAATGGTTGATTCGCGTTTACCATACTCTGTGCAGGGCATTTGGGCGACGCTTCATGCCGCATTGCTGTGCGCGGCAGGGCAGGCGATACGCATAGTATGGATCAGACATGGCTAGACCAAACCGCCCCGTCTCTGGATGACTTCGATCGTCTGGCCCGCAAGGCGTTCGATGAACTGCCCGCCCTGTTTCGTCAGGCGGCGGCAGATGTCGTTATTCGCATTGATGATTTTCCCGATGAACAGACCCTGCGCGATCTGGAAATCGGGGACGGTTTCGATCTGACCGGCCTATATGTCGGGGTGCATGTGGGCGAGCGGGACGGACTGGGACCGGCCCCAGAACCGTCGCGTGTTTTTCTGTATCGCCGCCCTATTCTGGATGAATGGTGCGAACGGGGCGATGTCGGGCTCTATGAAATCATCGCCCATGTGCTGATCCACGAGCTGGGGCACCATATGGGGCTGGATGACGACCAGATTCACGACATCGAGGACGATGCGGACTGAGCTGGAGCGGACATGAAAAAGGCGACCCGCGAGGGCCGCCTTTTGTCTTTTAGGCCGTGCGTTCCAGCAGGGCGATGAAGAAGCCGTCGAGGCTGCCCTTTTCTTCCCACTGGCCGGGCAGGATACGCAGCCAGCCCTCCTTGGTCAGGGCCTCAAGCGGGGCACCCACCGAGGCCGGTTCAGCCGCCACGGTCTTGAAGCCCGTATTGCGGCGCAGGAAGGCGATCATCTGGGTTTCGCCCTCTTCGCGTTCCAGCGAGCAGACGCAGTAAACCAGCTTGCCGCCGACCTTGACCTTCTGGGCTGCCACATCCAGCAGACGGTGCTGGACATCGGCCAGTTTGGCGATGTCGGCAGGGCGTGCGGCGCGCAGGGCTTCGGGGTTGCGGCGATAGGTGCCGGTGGCCGAGCAGGGGGCATCCAGCAGGACGGCGTCGAACTGGCGGTCATCTTCCCAGTCTTCGGCAGGGATGGCGACGACTTCGGCGTGCAGCCTGGTGCGCTCGAAATTCTGGCGCAGACGCTTCAGGCGGCTTTCCGAGCGGTCCACAGCGACAACCGAGGCACCGCTGGCGGCCAGTTGCAGCGTTTTGCCACCGGGCGCAGCGCACAGGTCCAGCGCCGTCTGGCCGGGCTGGACGTCCAGCAGACGGGCAGGGATGGCGGCGGCGGCGTCTTGCACCCACCAGTCACCGTCCTCGAAATGCGGCCACTGGGCCACATCGCCACGACGGTCGGTCCGCAAGGTGCCGCCTTCGAGGATGTTGGCTTCCAGCGCTTGGGCCAGCGCGGCACGGTCGGCAGACGGCTTGACCGAGATATCGGTGGGCGGCTCGAAACGGGTGGCCTCGGCCAGACCCTTCAGGGCCTCGTCGCCATAATTGGCCAGCCAGCGGGCGGCCAGCCATTCAGGCAGGTTGGCCTCGGGCTTGGTGACGCCGAAACCGTCGCGGTCGATGCCGCGCAGAACCGCATTGATGAGGTTCTTGTACGGACGGGTCTTGTTGTCGCGCTCTGCCAGTTTGACGGCGGTGGAGACAGCGGCAAAGGACGGGGTTTCCAGCACCAGCATCTGGGCCACGGCAATGCGCAGGATGGTCATGGTCGGCAGACCCGGAAGCGCTTTCAGGCGCTTGCCGAGAATCTGGTCGATCTCGCCCAGACGACGCAGCGCGCCCATGGCACAGGCGCGGGCAAAGGCGCGGTCGGCGGGCGACAGGTCGCGGGCCGGGCTCTTGGCCATTTCCTCGTCAAGGCCGGTGCGCTTTTCGAGGGCGGCATTCAGCAGGATACCGGCCACCAGACGGGCCTGAACCCCGACCTCGGGATAGCGGTCCTCGCCCTGCGGACGGTTGGAGGGCTTGTGGCTGGTGGCATGGCGGCGCTGGGCGCTGCCACGGTTGGAACCACGGTTTTGCGGGCGACCCTGATCGCCCCCTCTGGCTGGCGGACGGCTCATACGGACACCTGCGTGCCTAGTTCGACCACACGGCCGGGGGGAATACGGAAGAAGTCGGTGGGGTTGGCGGCGTTACGCATAAGGAAGATAAATAGCTTGTCTTGCCACAGGGGCATGCCCTGACGGGCGGAAGGAACTACGGAGCGACGGCCAAGGAAGAAGCTGGTCGACATGATGTCGAACTTCAGCCCCTGACGGCGGCACTGGGCCAGCGCCTTGGGTACATTCGGCGTCTCCATATAGCCGAAGGTCAGCGTCACGCGTTTAAAATCGTCGGAAATGACCTCGATTTCGATACGGTTCTGGTCGCTGACACGCGGCTTGTGCGAGGTGTGGACGGTCATGATGATGTTCTTCTCGTGCAGCACCTTGTTGTGCTTGAGATTATGCATCATCGCCACCGGCGCAACGGTCGGGTCGGAGGTCAGGAAGATGGCCGTACCCTGTGCGCGATGCGGCGGGCGGGCCGACAGCATGTCGATCAGGTCTGTCAGGGGCAGGCTGTCGCGGCGGGTCTTCTCGCCGAGGATCTGCGTGCCGCGCACCCATGTCCACATCAGCATGACCAGAAGCCCGCCGATCAGCAGCGGCATCCACGCCCCGTCAGGCAGTTTCAGCAGGTTGGAGCTGAGGAAGACGAGGTCGACAAAGCCCATCGGGATCAAGATGGCCAACACGCCCCATAGCGGCCACTTCCACTTGTGGCGCGCAACGGTGAAGGCCATCAGGGTGTTGACGAACATCACGCCGGTTACCGCCACGCCATAGGCGGCGGTCAGGTTGTGGGTGTTCTGGAAGGTGACCAGCAGGAACAGCACCCCAAGCATCAACAGGCCGTTAATGGCCGGAACATAGATTTGTCCCGCCTGTGTTTCCGAGGTGTTGCGGATGTCCAGACGCGGCAGCAGACCCAGTTGCACGGCCTGTTGCGTGACCGAGAAGGCACCGGTGATGACGGCCTGCGAGGCGATCACGGTGGCGGCGGTCGCCAACAGCAGCAGCGGCCAGTAGATCAGCTGCGGCACCATGTTCCAGAACGGATTGTCCATCGCCGACGGATGGGCCAGCAGATAGGCACCCTGTCCCAGATAGTTCAGGGTCAGGCAGGGCAGGACGATAAACAGCCAGCCCTTGCGGATGGGCGATTTTCCGAAATGGCCCATATCGGCATAGAGGGCCTCGGCACCGGTGACGGCCAGAAACACACTGCCGAGGATGACAAAGCCCAGCATCGGCTTGGCCGCCAGCATGCTCAATGCATAGTGCGGCGACAGGGCGGTGATGATCGACAGGTCGTCAAAGATATGGAACAGGCCCAGCGCCCCGAGCGATAGGAACCATGTCAGGGTGATAGGGCCAAAAAACTTGGCCAGCCCCGCCGTGCCATGGGACTGGACCATGAACAGTCCAATCAGGATGATGGCGGCGATCGGCACGATAAACGGGTTGATGGCATTGCCGACACCCGGCGCGCCCTTGATGCCCTCAATGGCCGAAAGCACAGAGATGGCGGGGGTAATCACGCCATCGGCATAAAAGAGCGCGGCCCCGCATAGGCCCAGCACAAATAGGAAGGCACTGCGGCGGCCAAGCGCGTTCTGGGCCAGCGCCATGAGCGACAGGGCTCCGCCCTCGCCACGGTTGTCGGCGCGCATCAGGAACAGGACGTATTTCAACGTCACCACGATCATCAGCGCCCAGAAGGCCAGCGAGACGACGCCCATAATGGCCAGATGCGGATCGCCCAGCCCCTGGGCATGTCCGACGGCTTCGCGCAGGGCATAGATCGGGCTGGTGCCGATATCGCCGAAGACGACGCCGATGGCACCGATCAGCAGCGCACGTTGGGCATTCTTGCTGACAGGCGTGCCATGGGGTCCGTCGTGGGACGGATTGGGCGCGTTGTCAGAAGAAGCGGATTGACTTGCGGCGGCCGGACGTCGGTCGTCGCGGGGTTGGTCCCCGACCATGCAAAACCTCCGGGTCGCGCGACAAGACGCACCCATCAAGAGCGGCGGGCCTTTAGCCCCTTTCTGTCAGCGGTTCAATCGTGATGAAGTTCCGGCAGTCGCGCAGCCGACAGAATGCGCCGGTCTGACTTGCCCTGAACAATCACAACCAGTGCATCGTCACTTAGGTCGTGTGCGGACAGACCTTGAGGGAGTTTATACAGAGAGGCACGCCCCCTCCATTCCCCCAAGTGATGGATTTCCTTCACAACATTGATGTGTTTGACCGACTGGCCCTGATTGTCGCCGGATCGAACTTCGACCGTTTGCAGGCCGGGGGCATAGCGCACAGCGACCACTTCGGCCCCGCCCTGCGGCAATCGGCCCGAGCCAACAGCGACCCGATCTCCCGTCTCGCGAAATTCGATATCGGGCGGCGGAAGGGGGTTTGCGCCAGTGTGGGCGAGGGCATTGTCCAGATCGGGCGCGCGGCGCGGGACCAACTGGCGCTGTCCGTCGATGACAAACTGCGGGGTGGCGACACTGCGAAGGCCGAGGGCCTCACGATATTCGCGCTGGCGTTCGGTGAATTCGGGCCGCGCAAACGTATCGCGCCAACCCAGATAGTCCCAGTAATCAACGCCATAGGTCAGGACGAGGACATTGGGATTGCGCGCCACCTGCGCCAGTGTCGCATTGGCGTCGGGGCAACCGCTACAGCCCTGTGCGGTGAACAGTTCCACCACGACAGGGCGGTCTTCGGCGGCCAATGCCCAAGATGTGCTGGCCCCGAGCAGAGCAGCACCGGCTAAAAGACCAAAGGCGATAGGCGAGGACCATCTTTGCATGGCGGCCACAATAAGCACCGCTTTTACAAAAGTGCCGCTCATAAAAGCGTGAAGGGCGGCAGGATGTCCCTGCCGCCCTTCGTTATATCCGGTTCCTGACGGGACGCTTAGTCCATCAGTTGCTGGGACAGATAGACATAATGGCGTGCCCAGCGACGGGCATTGGCCACCGGATCGGCGTCGTTGGAGTGACCGCCGACGGTGTCTTCGTAATAGAGGTGGTCGTGGCCCTGATCACCCAGACGTGCCGCGAACTTGCGGGCGTGGCCCGGATGGACGCGGTCGTCCAGCGTATTGGTGGTGATATAGGCGCGCGGATATTTCACTTCCGGACGCAGCAGCTGATAGGCCGAGTATTTGGAGATGAACTCGGCATCGGCAGGGATGCGCGGATCGCCATACTCACCGATCCACGAGGCACCGGCGGGCATTTCCGGATAGCGCATCATGTCGATCAGCGGGCTTTCGATCACGGCCGCATTGAACAGGTCGGGGTTCTGGGTGATCGATACCGAGGTCAGCACACCGCCGTTGGAGCGGCCATAGATGCCGAGGTGACGCGACGAGGTGATACCGCGTGCGATCAGGTCACGACCGATGGCGGCAAAATCGTCAAAGGCGTGCTGGCGATTTTCACGCAGGGCGGCTTGGTGCCATTGCGGGCCGAACTCGCCACCGCCACGGATATTGGCCTGCACGAAGACGCCGCCATTCTCCAGCCATAGCTTGCCCATTTCCGGCTTGTAGGCCGGTGTCAGGCTGACTTGGAAACCACCATAGCCCAGCATGACGGTCGGCGCCTTGCCGTCCATGGCCAGATCGCGCGGACGCACGATGAAATAGGGCACCTTGGCGCCGTCGGTCGAGGTGGCCTCATACTGTTCGACCACATGGGTCGAGGCGTCGAACTTGGCCGGAGCGGACTTCAGCTCGGTGGTGGTGCCGGTGTTGAAATCGGTCAGGCTGAGGGTCGGCGGGGTCAGGAAGCCTTGCGTCGAGACAAAGACGCGGCCCGTGGTACGCGAGCTGGAGCCGAGGCTGACAGCCATATTGTCCGGCACAGCGATGGCGGTGGCGGTCCAGCCGTTTTCGCCTTCGCTAAAGCGCGTCAGGCGGCCAACCACATTGTCCGAAACAGCGGCCAGAATGCCGTCCTTCATGACGCGGACGTCTTGCAGCGACTGGCGCTCGGTTGGCGAGAAGACGAGGGCGGCATTGCGTGGATAGGCAATGCGCGGACGCATTTCACCCAGCAGGTTGAACGGAATGGCGAGCAGTTCGCCGCCCTTATAGTCGTGACCGTCGAAGGCCCAGTCCTGATCCGGCGAGAAGACCAGCTTGTCACCCAGCATGCCCTGAACACCGACGCGGGCCGGCAGGTTCAGCTTGTAGGGCGTGTTGTCGCGACCCAGAGCCCAGGTTTCCGAGCGGAAGGTGTCCAGAGGACGGCTGAACAGCACGGCCTGCACCACACCGTCCGGATTACGCATGACCATGGGCGAGACGCCATAGCCGCCATCGGTCTGTTCACCGCGATAGACCTCGGTGGCCTGTGCCAGAGACTGGCCGCGCTTCAGCGCCTTGATGATGAACGGATAGCCCGACTCCGTCATGGTGCCGTCACCGAAATCGGTGGCCACCAGAAGGGTGTCGGCATCCAGCCAGCTGATGCGGTGCTTGCCTTCGGGCAGGTCGAAACCGCCCGCTACAAAGCTCTTGGTGGTGGTGTCGAACTCGCGCACGCGCACGGCATCCTTGCCGCCGTCCGACAGGTTGATCAGGCAGCGGGTTTCATCCGGTTGCAGGCAGGACGAGCCTTTGAACACCCAGTCACGACCCTCGGCCTTGGCGAGGGCGTCGATGTCCAGCAGGGTTTCCCATTGCGGCGTGGCGGTACGGTAGCTGTCCAGCGAGGTCCGGCGCCACACACCCTTGGGGTTGGTGCCGTCCTGCCAGAAATTGCCGAGACCATCGCCAAGGAAGCTGACGCCCGGAATACGGTCGGTGGCCGTCAGAATGGCCTGCGCCTGCTCGCGGAAAGGCTCGTAGCGGGCATCGGTGGTCAGGGCGCCCAGCGATTTGCGGTTGGCCTCGGCGACAAAGGCCATGGCCTCGGTGCCTTGTACCTGTTCCAGCGCCAAATGGTCATCGGCCGCGGCAACACCGGCGGGCGACAGATCCTTGGGGAAGTGCGGAGGCAGCGTTGTGGCGTGCACCCCGCTGGTTGCACCGGTTTCGAGGGCGGTTGCCACAGGCGCACAGGCCATCAGCAGGACCGGCACACAGGCCGAAGCGATAAGGGTTTTCATCATGGGACTTAGTTTCCTTGAGCTTCGGTGGACTGCGGCGTGTCGATCAGACGACGGGTCAGATAGGTGTATTCAAGGGCCAGACGTCGGGCGCTTTCGCGCAGGTTGGCCCCTGCGGCGTGACCGCCGTCGGTGTTTTCATAGAACAGAACCTGATGGCCCAGTTCTTCGAGGCGGGCGGCTGCCTTGCGGGCGTGGCCGGGGTGGACGCGGTCATCCTTGGTCGAGGTGTGGATGAAGACTTCAGGATAGGGCGCATCGGCCGACAGGCGCTGATACGGCGAGTATTCGGCGATCCAAGCCCGTTCTTCGGCAATGTCGGGATTGCCGTATTCACCCATCCACGAGGCACCGGCCAGCAGCTTGTGGAAGCGCAGCATGTCGAACAGGGGCACCTGAATGACGGCGGCGTTGATCAGGTCCGGACGCTGGGTCAGCATCGCGCCCATGAACAGACCGCCTTGCGAGCCGCCCATAATGCCAAGGTGCGGTTGCGAGGTGATACCGCGCGCGATCAGGTCCAGAGCCACGGCCTGGAAGTCCTCGTGCGCACGTTGACGGTTTTCTTGCAGGGCTGCCTGGTGCCAGCGCGGGCCGAACTCGCCACCGCCACGGGTATTGGCGATGACATAGACGCCGCCGCGCTCCAGCCACAGCTTGCCCATCGGGCCGCTATAGGAAGGCAGCAGCGACGACTGGAAGCCGCCATAGCCGTAGAGCAGGGTCGGGTTGGAGCCGTCCATCGGCGCGTTCTCGCTGCGCACGACGAAATAGGGCACCAGCGTGCCGTCCTTGCTGACGGCCTGATGCTGTTCGACGATCTTGCCGGTGGCATCGAACTTGGGCGGCAGGGACTTGGACAGGGCCATCTGGCCGGTCGCGGCATCGCCGAAATAGAGGCTGGACGGCGTCAGATAGCCGCTGACCGAGGCAAAGAACTGGTCGTTCTGGCTGGAGGTCGAACCGATACCGACCGTGACATTTTCCGGCAGGTTGGCGCGGGTGCGCGACCAGTCGGCGGGGTCATAGACATAGATCGAGCCGCGCACGTTTTCATAAAGCGCGACGACTAGACGGTTGCGGGTGGCGCTAATGCCTTCGACAGCCTCGCGCTCGCCGGGGCTGAGGACCAGTTCGGCCTGAACCGACTTGTCGGCCAGCCACGCGTCCAGATCATAGGCGAAAATGTCGCCGGTCTTGAAGGTCTGGCCCGACGGCGCGGTCCAGTCCTCGTCGGTCGAGATGACCAGCTTGCCCGCCACCAGCGCATTGATACCGCCCTTGGCCGGCATCGGCACCTGAGTGACCGAATTGTCGGCGTTCAGGATGTATTTGTCGCTGCTATAGAAGTCGCGCATGCGCTGGACGAAGGTGGCCTTCACCACGCCGTCGGCATCGCGCAGGGTGTAACCGCTGACCGACATGTCGGTGGTTTCGCCTTCAAAGACCTGAACCGCCTGATCCAGCGTCTGGCCGCGCTTGAGGATACGCACGGTACGCGCATAGCCCGACGTGGTCAGCGAGCTTTCGTCATAGGCATAGGAGATCAGCAGGGTGTCTTTGTCGATCCAGCTGACGCCCGACTTGGATTCCGGCAGGTTGATGCCGCCCTCGACGAACTGCTTGGTGACCTTGTCGAACTCGCGGATGGTCACAGCATCCTTGCCGCCATCCGACAGCGAGATCAGGCAATAGCGGCCTTCGGGGGCAAGGCAGGTCGCGCCCTTATAAACCCAGTTGGCACCTTCGGCAGCGGCAAGGGCGTCAAAGTCGAGAATGGTTTCCCACTGCGGATTGGCAGTGTTGTAGGAGTCCATCGAGGTGCGGCGCCAGATGCCACGCACATGCTCGGCGTCCTGCCAGAAATTCTCGAGCGAGCCGTCGCGCTGGATGCTGACGCCCGGAATGCGGTCGCGCGATTGCAGGATGTCCAGCGCCTGTTGGTACAGGCCTTCATAGCGCGGGTCCGATTGCAGTGTGCCCAGCGAATGCTGGTTCTTCTCGGCCACCCACGCATCGACGCGCTCGCTCTGCACGTCTTCCAGCCACAGATAGGGATCGGTGGCGTCGGTCGTTGCAAAAGCGGCAGCGGGTGCAGGGGTGTTCTGGGCCATGGCGACAGCAGGAAGTCCGGAAGCGAGAAGAAGTGCTGCGGCGGCGACTGCCGAGCGACGGGCCAAGTGACGGTGCATTAAAGATAGGCTCCCTATGGGATTTTGATTTTTCGGCACCTTGGCTGTGGTCGGGCCATGGATCAAGGCGACAAATCGGTCAGCGGGTTTAGTGGCCCTCGTCGGGGATATTCAGCAACAGGCCGCAAGCCTTGCAGTGGACCGCATCGGGGTCGTGATTTTGCAAGCCACAGGACGGGCAGGGAAATTTGACCTTGTGCGGACGGATTAGGGTCTGGGCCAGACGAATGAACAGGGTGATCCCCACCAACATGATGACGATGGAAATCACGCGGCCCCAATTGCCGGGCAGGGTGATATCGCCAAAGCCGGTGGTCGAGAGGGTGGCCACGGTAAAATACAGCGCATCCAGATAGCCGTTAATGCCCTCGGCCTTGCCGCGGAAATAGGCATAGACGAAGCCGGTGGTCACAAAGATAAAGGTAATCAGTGCGACAGCGGCGCGGGTAATGGCCTCGACACGGGTATCGTCAAAGCGGCGCCCGACCGTGCGCCAGAACAGGTCGCTGTTCAAAAGGCTCCATAGTCGCAACAGTCGCAGGAAGCCGAAATTGGCCAGCCATGCCGGAAACAAAAGCGTGGCCAGAACAAACAGGTCGACCCAGACAATAGGCCGTTTCAGCCAGTCCTTGATCGTTGAATGGGCATAGGCGCGCGCCGCCAGATCAAGCCCGAGGATCAGGGCGATAAAATAATCCAGCGCGTAAAAGACCCAACCGGCTTCTTTCAAAATCGGGGCAGCAATGAAGAATCCGATGATGGCCAGATCGATAACAATGACCATCAGGCGGAATTTCACCGCTGTCGGCTGGGTGCCGTGGTAAAGGTAGCGCAAACGCGCTCTCAGGCGCAGGCCTTCGAGGAGAGGTTGCGGCTGGGGGGAATGTGGGTCGCTGGGGCGCATAGCCAAAGCGATACATGAGTTGGGAGGAAATCCCAGAGGATGAGTGCCAGATAATGACTGACAGCCAGCATCGGCAGAGCGGCGAATACGGCTATGTGCGCATGAACGGCGCGGGCAATGCCTTTATCGTGGTCGATGCCATGGAAAAACCGTTCCGGCCTTCCGAAGACGAAGTGCGGCGGCTGGCCTCCGATGAGGCGGGTCTGGGCGGCTTTGACCAGTTGATCGCGGTCGAGAAGGCAGAGGGCGGCGATGCCTTCATGCGGGTGTGGAACTCGGACGGTTCTCTGGTGGAGACTTGCGGCAATGCACTGCGCTGTGTCGGCTGGCTGATGCTGGATGCGACCGAAAAGTCCGAAGTGACGATCGACACGGTTGCCGGTCCCGCCTTGGCGCGTGCGTCGACAGAACGGGACGGGCTGAAACAGGTCACCGTCGATATGGGTCGTCCGCGTCTGGACTGGCAGCAGATTCCGCTGGCCGAGGAAATGGATACGCGCGGTATTGAGTTACAGGTCGGGCCGATCGACAATCCGCTGGTGCATACGCCGGGCGCGGTTTCGATGGGCAACCCGCATGTGGTGTTTTTCACCGATCATCAGGATGATGTTTTCGTGCGCGGCACAGGCTCGCTCATCGAGCACCACCCTCTGTTCCCAGAGGGCGTGAATGTGGGGTTTGCCCATGTGCTGGACCGCCAGACCATTCGCCTCAGGGTGTGGGAACGCGGCGCCGGATTGACGCTGGCTTGCGGTACGGGGGCCTGTGCGGCCATGGTAGCGGCCAGCCGTCGCGGCTTGATTGACCGCTCCGCAAAGATGATCCTCGACGGTGGTGAGCTGTTCGTCGAGTGGGATACCGTCTCGGACCATGTTTTTATGACCGGACCGGTTGAAATTGAACTGACAGGACAACTTCAGTCTGTACTGTAATCTAGTGTGAGTAATGAGCGGTTGTCCCTAAGGAAACCACGCTCTAGGAACAAGGCGCTGCACATGCCTCTGGTTGAGATTAAATGCCCGATTTGACCGATAAACAAACCTTCTCCGACGACGACGCCCTGGAATTCCACAAGGCGCCGACGCCGGGCAAAATCTCCATGGCTCCAACCAAGCCGATGGCGACCCAGCGCGACCTGTCGCTGGCCTATTCGCCGGGCGTGGCGGTGCCGGTGCGTGCCATCGCCGAAGATCCCGACAAGGCCTATGACTATACGTCCAAGGGCAACCTTGTTGCGGTGATCTCGAACGGCACGGCCATTCTGGGTCTGGGCAACCTCGGTCACATGGCGTCCAAGCCGGTGATGGAAGGCAAGTCGGTTCTGTTCAAACGCTTTGCCGATGTCGACAGCTTCGACGTCGAAGTCAAAACGACCGATCCCGACGAGTTCATCACCGTCGTGAAAAACATCGGCGACACCTGGGGCGGTATCAACCTCGAGGACATCAAGTCCCCCGAGTGTTTCGAGATCGAGGCCCAGCTCCAGGACCTGCTCGATATTCCGGTCTTCCACGATGACCAGCACGGCACGGCCATTATCGCCACGGCCGGTCTGATCAATGCGGCCCATATTGCGGGCAAGCGTCTGGATGAACTGAAGGTGGTTCTGTCGGGTGCCGGTGCGGCGGGTCTGTCCACCATCGCCCTGATGAAGGCGGCGGGCGTTAAAGCCGAGAACACGGTCATCTGCGACCGCGACGGTGTGGTCTATAAGGGCCGCCCGTCGGGTATGGACCAGTGGAAGGCGGCACACGCCACCGAAACCGCGCACCGCACTCTGGCCGAGGCCATGGTCGGTGCCGATGTGGTGATCGGTCTGTCGGCCAAGGGCGCGATCAGCAAGGAAATGGTGGCCACGATGGCCCCGCGTCCGATCATCTTTGCGATGGCCAACCCCGATCCGGAAATCACGCCGGAAGAGATTCAAGAAGTACGCGATGATGCGATCATCGCCACAGGCCGCTCGGACTATCCGAACCAGGTCAATAACGTACTGGCCTTCCCGTACCTGTTCCGTGGTGCGCTGGATGTGCGTGCGCGCCAGATCAACCACGAGATGAAGGTGGCCTGTGCCGAGGCTCTGGCCGCCCTCGCCCGCGAGGATGTGCCGGACGAGGTGGCTGCGGCCTATCGTGGTCGCAAGCTGAAATTCGGTCCGGACTACATCATTCCGTCGCCGTTTGACCCGCGTCTGATCTGGTACATCCCGCCCTTCATCGCCCAGGTGGCGATGGATACCGGCGTGGCGCGTATGCCGATCGAGGACATGGAGGCCTATCGTATTTCCCTGCGCCAGCGCGTCGATCCGTCGGCAGCCCTGATGCAGAAGATCTCTTCGGCCGTCCGTATGGGGCCGAAACAGCGCGTGGTCTTTGCCGAGGGCGAAGAGCAGTCGGTTATCCGCGCCGCCTGGGCCTTCAAGCAGGCCGAACTGGGCGAGCCGATCCTGGTCGGTCGCGAAGAGCTGATCCGCCAGAACGCCGCCGAAGCCGGTCTGAACTTCGATGATCTGGGCATCAAGATCATGAATGCCCGCATTTCGGAGCGTAATACCGAATATGTGGACTGGCTGTATAACCGCCTGCAACGTCGCGGCTATCTGCGCCGTGACGTGCAACGCATGATCAATCAGGACCGCAACTATTTCGGTGCCGCCATGGTGGCGCGCGGCGAGGCGGACTGCATGGTTACGGGCGTGACCCGCAACTTCAACATGGCCCTGAAAGAGGTCCGCCGCGTTCTGGACGTGAGCGGGCGTATGATTGGTCTGTCGATCGTGCTGGCCAAGGGGCGCACCCTGTTCGTGGCCGACACCTCGATCCATGAACTGCCCAATGCCGAGGAACTGGCCGAAATCGCCATCAAGGCGGCCTCGACGGTTCGCAAGCTGGGCCGTACGCCACGCGTCGCCTTCATGTCCTACTCGACCTTCGGTGATCCCCCCGGTGATCGCGGCGAGAAGGTCCGCGAGGCCATCCGTATCCTCGACGGTATGGATGTAGACTTCGAATATGAAGGCGAAATCCCGCCGGAACTGGCGCTGAACCCCGATGCGCGTGCGAACTATCCGTTCATGCGTCTGACCGGTGATGCCAATGTGCTGGTGATGCCGGCCATTCATTCAGCCGCCATCTCGACCCGTCTGGTGCAGTCGCTGGGTGCGGCGACCGTGATCGGTCCGCTGCTGGTCGGTCTGGAGAAGTCGGTGCAAATCGTGCCGCTGGGTGCCTCGGTCAGCGAGATCATCACCTCGGCGACCTTTGCGGCCTATTCGGGCGCAGGTATCGAAGAGTAATCTTCGGACGAGAACCAAAGAGAAAGGGCGGTGCCAATGGCACCGCCCTTTTTCGTTTAGGTGTCCTGTTGTTCCTGCGACTTCTTCAGCGCCAAGTGGCGCGGCGCGACATAGAAGGCCAGCGCAATGGCAAACAGGCCGATCCCCATCGAATAGAAGAAGAAGGTCATATAGCCCGCGCCTAAACCTGCGACACTGACCCCGCTCTTGGCGGCCCCTTCGACCAGAGAGCCTTCGGGCAGGGCGGTGAAAAAGCCCTTCAGAGGGGCGGTGAACCCACCGGCATCGGCCGAGCGGGCCGAGGCCTCGACGATCTTGCCCGATTGCGACGCCACCAGCTTGCCGGGCAGAGCATAGAGCGAGCTGAACAGGGCATATTGCGTGGCGGTAAAACCGACCGAGGTCAGGCTGGACATATAGGCAATCAGGGCCGTGCCCGCGATGCCGGTAGCCACATTGTCGATGCCGATAGAAATGAACAGGGCGTGCAGGTCATGGCCCTGAGTGGCCAGCCAGGCAAAGACCAGATTGGAAATCGGGCTCATAAAGGCCCCGATCAGCATGGTGCGGATCAGTCCGAAACGGGCCACCATCGCCCCGCCCACAAAGACACCCAACGACATGGCAACCACGCCGAAAATCTTGCGGACCTCGCCGATTTCCAGAAGGCTGAACCCCAGATCCAGATAGAAGGGGTTCATGATGTTCAGAACGAAATCGGACAGGCGATAAAGGCAGATCAGCGCAAGGATCGGCCCGGCCAGCTTGCCGAAACGGACGAAGAAATCCTTCACCGGCGCACCGAATGAAGCGGCCAGATAGGCCCCCGGACGGGTGCGATAGTTGGGAACGGGCGAGCAGGCACAGAACAGCAGGCCAAATCCGGCAATGATCCAGACAAATTGGATCAGTACGCCCAGACCGCCTGACGTTTCCAGACCGCCTGCAAACAGGGCCATCAGCGCATCGGGCAAGACCGGACCCAACGCCCATTCAAACGCAGAAATCTTGTCGGTCAGGCCGGTGCCGATCAAGATCGCGGCAAGGAAGATCAGGCCGATACGGATGACCCATTCGATCTTTTCGGCGACGGGACGCGACGGGATGTCCGACACCGGAATGGGACGGATGACATGGGCTTGTTCGCGCGGGGCCAGCAGAACGCCCAGAACACCGATCCCCATCAGGGCGGCCATAACGGCATAGGACAGGTTCCAGTTATAGAACTCGGCCAGTGCCAGCGGTACGAAACCGGCGACGATCTGGGCAACGCGATAACCCAGTTGATAGGCGGCGGCCATGGCCCCTTGGCGGCTGTCATCCACGGCCTCGATGCGCCATGCATCGATGGCGATATCCTGTGTCGCGCCAAAGAAGCCGACCATGACGGCAAACAGCGCCACCATGCCCAGATTGTCATTGGGGTTCTGGCCCGAAATCAACCACAGACCGAGAATGATGACCCCCTGTGTCGCCAGCATCCACGAGCGGCGATGGCCGAGCCATTTGGACAGAAGCGGAATGTTCGTCCGGTCCAGCAGCGGGGCCCAGACGAATTTCAACGCATAGGTCAGGGTCGCCAGCGCAAAGAAGCCGATCATTTCCAGCGAAACACCGCTGTCGCGCAGCCATGCCGACAAGGTGTCATAGATCAGCAGGAAGGGCAGACCCGCAGAGAAGCCCAGCAACAGCATGGAAAACGGGCGGCGCTCGGCATAGACCGCCAATCCTGCCAAACGCCCGGCCTTGGGTTTTTTAGTAACTGTGGTGTCAGACACAGAACTTCCGGCGGGCGTGTGTTCAGGCTTTGCCATGCGAGGCTCCGGTTCATAACCGGAGGTGTCCGGCGTCAGGTCGTGGCGACCAATTTGGCGTGGTTATACCCGTTCGTCCAGCGCGACAGAGCCATTCTTAGTGCATCGATTTCGAGTGGTTTGGTCAGGTGGTCGTTCATGCCCGCCTCCAGACAGGCGGCGCGGTCCTCGGTATAGGCATTGGCGGTCAGGGCCACGATGGGGGTGGTGTCGCCGCGGGCGCGTAATTGCAGTGCCGCCGTCACCCCATCCATGCGCGGCATACGCATGTCCATGAAGATGATGTCGAACAGATGCGAGCGGGCCGCCTCTAGTGCCTCGTGACCGTCGGCGGCGGTCTGTACGGTGCAGCCTTCACGTCGCAACAGGGTCTTGGCCAGAAGCTGTCCGACCGGATTGTCCTCGACCAGCAGGACCCGCACCCCCTTGAAGGTGCCAACGGCCAGACGATCATCTTCCAGATGGCGGATCGACAGAGGCGTTACATCGGCGCGTTCCGACGCAACAATAATCCGCTCGGCAAGGGATTCACGACGCAGCGGCTTGATGAGATAGCCGTGATAACCGTCGCGTTTATAGCTGGAAATAAGATCGCGCTCGGACGGTTTGAGCAGGATGATGGCGCGCTGGTTGGCGGGCAGGGGCACGCGTCCGCTCTCGTCGGCCAGACTGTGGTCGATCAGGATGACATCGGCCTGTTTGACGACCTTGCCGCCACTGGCGGTGATCTGGTTGCCGATGCTTTCGCTCAGCATGGGATCGGGGCTTGTGACCTGAACCTTGATGCCGTGCAGGGGGCGTCTGCGCTCCGGTGTGGCGGCGCGGTTGAACTGGGCCTCGAAGCGGAAACGGGCGCCTTGTCCATCGGGTCGATTTTCGACCGTGACCTTGCCCTTCATGGCATCGGCCAGACGGCGCACCACGGCCAGACCCAGTCCCGCTCCGTCATGGCGGGCCGCATCGGATTGGTCGGCGTGTCCGAATTCCTCGAAGATACGGGTGCGGGCATCCTCGGGGACGCCGGGGCCGGTATCGTCAATCAGGAAGCAGATTTTCGGCTTCAGTTCCGTGCCGCCGCAGCGGGTAATGGAAATATGGACCCCGCCCTGATCGGTGAATTTCACCGCATTGCCCGCAAGGTTGAACAGGATCTGACGCAGGCGGCCTTCATCGGCGATGATGTCGGGGGCGTCGGCGGCGACCGACCACATGATTTCAAGGCCATGTTCGTGGGCGCGCGTGCTGAGCAGTTCGGCGACGCTGCGGGTCAGGCCCTCCAGATCGACGGGGGCCAGATCGAACTCCAGCGCGCCCGCTTCGAGGCGGGCATAGTCGAGCAGATCATTGACCAGACCCAGCAGGTGTTCGGCAGATTTCTGGGCTGCTTCGGTATAGGCGCGCTGGGCACCATCAAGTCGGGTGCGGGACAACAGGCCCAGCATACCGATCACCCCGTTCAGGGGGGTACGCATCTCGTGGCTCATCAGCCGCAAGAATTGCTGTTCGGGTGCGCCTTGCGACAGCTTGTCGAGCGCCGTCACAGCGGGGGGCTTTTTACGCGAGGTCGTGCGGTCAGTTTGATCCATAAGGTAAAGCTTAAGTCCCCGAATGTAAAAAACTGACGAACATTGCTTTTTTAATTTACGATACGTGCTGTGTCATCAGATTGAAGTCCTGTTCGGCGCGCATGGTGCTGCGACGATACATCAGGGCCTCGGCCACATGGTGACGGCCAATCTGTCCGCTGCTCTCAAGGTCGGCAATGGTGCGGGCAAGGCGTAGGGTACGGGTCCAGCCGCGAGCGCTCATTCCGCTGTTTTCGGCGGCCTTGGTCAGCAGGGCCTTGGCGTCGGCATCGGGGCGGGTAAAGGCTTCGAAGGCCTCTCCGTTCAGGCGGGCATTGAGGCCATCACGGCTGTCTATGCCGAAATCTGTGGCACGACGGGTTTGCAGATCGCGGGCGCGACTGACACGCGCGGCGACCTCTGCTGTGCCTTCGGCAGGGGGCGGCAGGGCCATGTCGGCGGCGGTGACCGGCGGGGTGTCGATGGTCAGGTCGATACGGTCAAACAGCGGGCCGGAGATACGGTTCTGATAATCGCGCTGGCAGCGGGGTGCCTTGCCGCAGGCCCCTTTACCTGCGCCGCCCATACCACAGCGACACGGGTTCATGGCGGCGATCAGTTGGAAACGCGCCGGATAGCGCACATGGGCATTGGCGCGGGCCACCATGATCTCTCCGGTTTCCAGCGGTTGCCGCAAGGAATCCAGCGCTTGCGGCGAATATTCGGGCAGTTCGTCAAGGAAGAGGACGCCATTATGGGCCAAGGACGCCTCGCCCGGCTTGGCGCGATGGCCGCCCCCCGTCAGAGCTGCCATCGAGGCGGAATGGTGGGGCGCACGAAAAGGTCGTTCTCGATTTAAAGCCCCGCGCTCGATCAGGCCGGCAACCGACCACACCATCGAGGTTTCCAAAAGCTCGGCAGGCGTCAGCGGCGGCAACAGATCGGGCAGGCGCTGGGCCAGCATCGATTTTCCCGAACCGGGTTGGCCGATAAATAACAGATTGTGCCCGCCCGCTGCGGCAATCTCCAAGGCCCGCTTGGCCCCTTCCTGTCCTTTGACGTCACGCAGGTCGGCCACGGCCTTGGCTTCGCTCATATCGCCCGGCTTGGGGGCGGTGAGGATTTGCTGGCCACGGAAATGGTTGATGAGTGAAATCAGAGAGCGCGGGGCCAACAGGCGCACATCCCCTGCCCAAGCCGCCTCGGGACCATTGGCCTCGGGACAGATCAGGCCCAGCCCCATGGCGGATGCCGCAACGGCGGCAGGTAGCGCCCCGCCGACACGCGCAATCTGGCCATCCAGTCCCAGTTCGCCAATGGCCGACCAGCCCTCCAAGGCATCCGGTCCGATCACCCCCATCGAGGCCAGAAGGGCCAGAGCAATCGGCAGGTCAAAATGGCTGCCTTCCTTGGGCAGGTCGGCGGGGGCCAGATTGGCGATAATCTTTTTGGGCGGCAGGGAAAGGCCGATACCGGCAAAGGCCCCGCGCACCCTCTCGCGGCTTTCGGCCACGGCCTTGTCCGGTAGGCCGACAATGGAGAAGGCGCCCTGTGGTGTGGCCACCAACTGCACCTCGACATCGACACGGCGAGCCTCGGCCCCGTCGAATGCCAGCGTCACCACGCGTGCCACCATGATTGTTCCCCACCGCTTCCATGCGGGAACAAATCACGAACTTATAGGCTTTGCAATAGCGTTGATATTTTAAATATCTAATCCGCTTCAGGCGTGATGCTGTGAATGACCGTGCCCTCAGCATCGAGGAATTGGATCGAACCGAAGCCTTCTTCGGTAACGGTCATCCTGATGCGGGGTTTGTTGTTCTTGTCCGAGAGGAAAACGGCGGGGGTACCGTCAGCGGCAACGGTGAACTGCATACGGGTGGGGGTGGATACGCCGGGGACAAGCGCATTGCCCAGTGCTGGCTCGCGTATCAGAGGCGGGGCCTGATTGATTGAAAAGGCCACCGATCCATCCGGTGAAACCCGCCAGCCGATCGCATCCATGGCGGGATGGTCCAGCGCCAGTACCGCCATGCCGCCCTCGACATCGGCAGTGCCGAAGCCGCCGCGCTCGCTGCCCTTGTCATCATAAAGGATCAGTCCCGCGACATTGAAGGCGCGCTTGTACTGGATGCCGTCAATGATTGGCGCGGGTGTTTCTCCCGACAATGTCATGCGGATGGTGCCGTCAGCATCGACTATATCGATACGTCGCGCACTAATCCGCTCATGGTCCGGAGCTTCGATACGCGTTTGTGGACTGTGATCTTCGATGATGCGGTTCAGGACGTCCAGTGACGGGCGTTTGGGTTCTGCGTCCTGTGACATGGCAGGAACAGCCGTCAGGGTCGCCAGCACCATCGGTACGGCTGTCATGAGTGTTGAACGCATGGTTTCTCTCCCCAGAGTGGCAGTACCTAGTGCTATGCCTGACGCTTCTTCTCGATCACGTCCCACATCGCCGCCGTCGCATCGATGCCCGAGAAGTCCAGAAGCTGTTGGGCACCGGTCGGGGAGGTGACGTTGATCTCGGTCATATAGTCGCCGATAACGTCGATACCGACGAAGATCAGGCCGCGTTCTTTCAGATAGCCGCCGATAGTGGCGCAGATTTCCTTGTCGCGTTCGGTCAGTTCGACGGGGGCTGCTGTGCCACCGACGCGCAGGTTGGAGCGCACCTGATCCTTGGCCGGAATGCGATTGATGGCCCCGACAGGCTCGCCATCGACAATCAGGATGCGCTTGTCGCCAGCCGATACGGCGGGGATGAATTTCTGGATCACCAGCGGATCGCGCGAGGCGGAGGCGTGGATTTCGATCAGGGCCTCAAGATTGGGATCATCGGCCTTCAGACGCACCACACCGGAACCGGCGGCACCATGCAGAGGTTTCAGGACCACATCGCCGTGGCGTTTGTGGAAGTCCATCAGCGCCACCGGATCAATGCTGATCAGGGTCGGCGGTTGCAGTTGCGGCCACAGGGTGGCGACCAGTTTTTCGGGCGCAGAGCGGACCTCGGCCGGATCATTGACCACCAGCGTCTTGGGATGGATGCGTTCCAGCAAATAGGTGGCCGTCACATAGGCCATGTCGAACGGCGGATCCTGACGCATCAGCACCACATCGATATCGTTTTCGAGGTCCAGCTTGACCTCGTCGCCAAAGGTGACGTGATCGCCCTGTGCTTTTTTCACGGTGACCGGACGGGCGCGGCAATAGAGGCGGCCTTCGTCCAGAGCGAGGGTGCGGAAGTCATAGACCCATAGCTTGTGCCCGCGTGCCTGCCCCGTCAGGGCCATCAGGAAGGTGGTGTCCGAGCTGACATTGACGTCCTCGATCGGATCCATCTGGATGGCGACTTTGAGCATGGCGTTTCCTTTAACGGGCCGCGTGGCGTGAAGAGCAAGGCTTAGATGCAGGGTGCAATCAAGGCCATGGATCATGTGTGGCGATGCGGGTGCCGGTTCGCAAGGACCGCAGGGACGTTTAATGCAGCCTAGTTCAGTCTCAGCCGAATTTTGTGCAGGCTATAGGCCGTGCTGGCCTCGACGGCATCGCTGATTTCACGGGCGCGGGCGATGGCTTCCATGGCACCGTTTAAAATGCCCTGACGCTCGCGGGCGGCGGCGACATCCAGCCACGGGCGGTGGTCGCACGGGTCAAGAACGGCGCGGCGCAGGGCCGAGCGCTCGGCCAGATCATAGGCCTGAGCCGTCATGGCGCGGGCAAAGACGATGTTTTGTAGCCGGATCACGGCCTGTCGGTCGCTGATCGGTGCCATCAGAAGATCGAGCCGGTCGGCCACATGCAGGGTCAAACCGGCATGAAGGGCGCGGCGGGTCAGTTCGCTGGGCAGGACCAGTCGGCCCTGACTGAAGGGGTCCAGAGCCACCGGCCCTTCGGGGGTTTCCACCCGCAGCAGAACGTGGCCGGGGAAGTCGACGGCGGCGGCCTCCAGCCCTGCGCGACGGGCGGCTTCCAGATAGAAGATCACCAGAAGGGCCGACAGGCCCCGACGCGACTGGGTGACATTGATAATATCGGTGCCGTGCAAGGTTTCGCCGTTCAGCAGATCGCCATTGAGGCGGAAATCTCCGGCCATGGTTTCGGTCAGGGCTTCGTCGGGAGATTCTTTTTCGACGCGCTCGCGTAGACGTTTGGACGAGGCCTCGACCAGTTGGCGCACCGCCGAGGCATCGCGGAACGGGGCATCATGCAGGGCACAGGCAATGGTGGCTTCCAGTGTCGGGAAGGCCTTGTCGTCGGCGAGGCCGGCGGCTTCCAGAATGGCTATCGCCTCTTCACGGGTCAAAACGCGTCCGTCCACTGCTCATCAGGTTGCGAACATGGCGCGGAAAGCGGCCGGGCGATAGGGCAATAAGATCAAGACGCGGTGTCAGGCGACCGAGAGCAGGGCGGCTGCGGCACAGACGGGTGGCGGCCTGTAACAAACGATCCTGTTGGTCGGGTAACAGCGACAGCTCGGCCTGATCCAGACGGGTGCGGGACTTGACCTCGACGACAACCAGATAGCCGCCTTTGCGCGCCAGAATATCGATTTCGGCCATGGGGGTTATCAGGCGAAACCCCAGAATTTGATAACCTTTGAGCATCAGGTACAGCGCCGCCAACCACTCGTTGCGGTGACCGGTGCGCCAGGCCTTGCGGCCTCGCCCGCTGCGTTCGGATACTGCCACGGCTATTTCTTGCGCCCCCGCCAGATCTATTTCCCCTGTAGCTCCAAGGCGCGTTTGTAGAGCATTTTGCGCGGAAGATTGAGCGCTTTGGACACTTCCGAAGCAGCCTCACCCAAGGGCAGGCGGGTCATGGCTTCGGTCAGGGCGGTGTCGATATCGGCCTCGCTGGCCACTTCGTCCGCACCCGGCGCAATGACGATAACGATTTCGCCCTTGGGGGCATCGCAACGCGGATTGGCGGCCAGTTCCGGCAGGGTGCCGCGCACGCATTCTTCGTAAAGCTTGGTCAGTTCGCGGGCGACAGCGGCATCGCGCGGGCCAAGGACCTCGGCCATGTCGGTCAGGCTGTCCTTCAGGCGCGGGCCGCTTTCAAAGAAGACCAGGGTCTGGCGCGAGGTGCGCAATTCTTCCAGCGCGGTTTTGCGCGCCGCAGACTTGGGCGGCAGGAAACCGGCAAAGGTGAAACGGTCGGACGGCAGACCGGCAATGCACAGGGCCGCCAGCGCACTGGAGGCACCGGGAATGGGGTGGACCGGCAGGCCCTCGGCAATGGCGGCGCGGGCGACGATAAAGCCGGGGTCGGACACCATCGGCGTTCCGGCATCCGATACCAGCGCCACCACGGCACCGTCCTTCAGGTGGCCGATAGCGATTTCGGCGGCGCGATTGGATGTGTGGTCGTCACAGCGTTCCAGCTTGGCCTTGATGCCATAGGCGGTCAGCAGCTTGGCGGTGACGCGGGTGTCCTCGGCCAACACCACATCGGCGGCGGACAGCACATCCAGAGCCCGCAAGGTAATGTCGCGCAGATTCCCGATCGGCGTCGCCACCAGATAAAGCCCGCCGGAGACGGAGCGGGCAGGCGGGGCGGTACGCGGAAACTGGGCGGGATCTGACGGGTGATCGGACATGGCGCGGACCCTGCCAGTGTCTGCGATCCGGCTCAATGGCGGGGGCAAAAAGAAAAGCGGGCCGCCCTTTCGAGGCGACCCGCTGTAATGCGCATTGAGGGTTGGCCCTAACGGGGGCCGCGTCCTTTCAGTCCGCCAAAGACCAGCGACACCACAAACAGGATCACGGCGATAATGGCGACGAATTTGGCGATTTCCATCGAGGTACCGGCAATACCGCCAAACCCGAGAAGGGCGGCGACCAAGGCGATGATGAAAAAGATAATGGCCCAACGCAGCATGTTGTAACTCCCTGATTATTTTATGGGGTGCGGCCACCTGAGTGACTGCGGGGATCCAAAACTGAACGCGTCTCTGCGGCGGGGTGTTCCGTAAAACGGAAATATTCGGGTCATTAAAATGCAAATGGCGCAGCCCGTATAAGGCTGCGCCATGCATGTTTTCTATGTCGCTTGGGGTTAGCGGCGACGGCTACGGCTTGATCTGCGATCGCGATCCCTCGGGGCGTCTCGACCCTGATCGTTGAAGACCGTCAGAGCCAGTGCGGCCAGTCCCGGTTTTTTCAAAAGCACAGCACCGGCAGCCAGCGCGACGACGATGCCGATGACCGGACGTTGCTGGGCCAGATGCAGAAGGCGGGCGGGCAGACCTTCGGGTTCTTCATCTTCATAATCGTCGTCATCTTCATCACCAACCTTGTTGGCAAAGACGAGGAAGGCGATCAGGGCCAGCACAGCAAACAGGCCCGCCGTTATTGCCGCAGCCCCTATCGGGGTCAGTACGAGGCTGAGACCATAGAAGACGGTCGCGCCCAGAGCGACAATGGCCACGAGCGCGGCGCCCGCGGCGACGGCCCCGGCGATCATGCGGTTGACGAGATGGCGGATCATCAGTTGCGACGGCCTGCCAACAGAAGGCCGATCACCACGCCGACGCCCAGAGCGATGGCGGTGGATTGCAGCGGGCGTTCCTGAACGCGTTCGGTGACATAGCGCTGGGCGTCGTCAAAACGGTCCTGCGCTTCGCCATAATATTCCTGACCGCGTTCGCGGGCGGTGGCATAGTATTCGCCAGCCTTGCCCTTGAGTTCTTCGGCCTTGATTTTAGCCGCGGCCCTGGCCTCGGCAGCCTTGGCCTTGAGGTTGGCGGCTTCCTCGCGGGCACCGAGCTTCACATCATCCTTCAAGGTCACAACATCTTCCTTCAGGGTTTTGAGGTCGTCTTTGATGGCTTCACGAGTCTTGGACGTCGCCATGGGGCATCGCCTCCGTAATGAGCTTGGCTATAAGATAAGGGGTCCATCAACCCAACGCTATAGGCAACAAGCCGTTCCGCCAGCGAAATGATTAAGCGCTTTGTTTGTAATGGGAAGTGGCGGCTGGAAGTTTATAGTTATGCCACTGGATGATCTGGGTTTTGTCCCATAATGTCGGGCCTATGACCGACTGGCTGATTGCACCCCGTCCCGCCTCTTCCTTGCCGCTCGATAACGATGTGCGGCGATTTGCCGTGCGCCGTATCTTCTGTGTCGGCCAGAATTATGCGGCCCATGCGCGTGAAATGGGGGCTGCTGGCGACAAGCCCGACCCGTTCTTTTTCACCAAGCCCGCCGATGCGGTGGTGGTGGACGGGGGTGATCCTGTCTATCCGCTGGCGACGGCCAATCTGCATTATGAAGTCGAACTGGTGGTGGCGCTGGGCGAGGGCGGTGCGCCGATCGGCTGGGGTGTCGGGGTGGACCTGACGCGCCGAGACCTGCAATCGGCGGCCAAGTCGGCGGGGCGTCCGTGGGATGCCGCCAAGGCCTTTGACCAGTCGGCCCCGTGCGGCGCGCTCAGCCTAACACCACCGCCTGCCAATGCGGTGATCCGCCTGAAGGTGAATGGCGAGGTACGCCAGAGCAGCCACTTGGGCGACATGCTGTGGGATGTGGACGGCATTTTGGGCAAGGCGGCGCAGTTGTGGAATTTGCAGGCGGGCGACCTGTTCTTTACCGGCACGCCCGAAGGGGTCGGGCCTTTGAATGCCGGTGATTATGTCGAGGCCGAAATCGAGGGCCTGCCCTCGCTCAGCTTTACGGTGATGGCACGATGATCCTGCACGGCTATTGGCGCTCGGGCACCAGCTATCGCACGCGTATCGCGCTTAACCTCAAGGGCCTGACCTATGATCAGGCGGCGGTGGATTTGCGCACGGGACAGCAAAAATCCGACGCCTATCTGGCGCATAATCCGCAAGGTCTGGTTCCGGCGCTGGAGATGAATGACGGGACGGTCCTGACCCAGAGCCCTGCCATTCTGGAATGGCTGGAAGAACAGTATCCGCAAGCGCCGCTCCTGCCGTCGGAGGCAGTGGCGCGGGCACAGGTGCGGGCCATGGCGGCGGTGGTCGGGTGCGACATTCACCCGTTGAATAATCTGCGCGTGCTGAAGGCCATCAAGGGTTTGGGGGCCGATGAAGCGGCGACCAGCCAGTGGATCGGCCAATGGATCCATGACGGCTTTGCCGCGCTGGAGGTTCTGGTCGCAAGACACGGCAAGGGCTGGTGCTATGGCGATCAACCGACGCTGGCGGACTGTTATCTGGTGCCGCAAATCTATTCGGCGCGACGTTTCAATATCGATCTGTCGGCCTATCCGCATCTGTTGGCCATTGAGGCGCGGGCCGAACAGCATCCGGCCTTTATGGCGGCCCACCCCGACCAGCAACCGGACGCCGATCCGGCCTAAGAGGGCGGGCGGATGAAAAAAGAAGGTGAAGACGAACTTCACCCTCTTTAGCGACCGGCGGTCAATCTCGCGTAAACCAATCGGCGCCAGATTGGCCTCGTGAGATTCTCTGACGCACATAATCCGGCTGACAGACTGGCCCTTGCCGTGGCCGTGGAGTCTGATCCCTATCGCCCGCTACCCCTTCGGCAGCGCGAAGATTCTGTGCGCCAGATTCTGCAAACGGCGTCGGATGCCGGTATCTCCATGGTGGCGACCAAGCCGACAGGGGATGGTGAGCGTTTACTGGGTCAGTCATGGCCCTTCCCGTCGCCCTTCCGCGTTTCGGTCCGTACGGTGGAACTGTCCGAAGGACTGGACCGTGCCGAGGCCCGCGCTCGCCGCTCTCTGGAACATATGGGCCTGCCGCGCGGTGACGTGGTTCTGGTGCAAAATGCCAATGATCTGGCCGGTGAAGAGGGCCGCGCCCTGTGGAACCGTCTGCAGGGACTGAAAGAGCGCGGCCTGTTCCGCAAGATCGGCTTTATTGCCTCTATTGAAGACAGCCCTGCTGTGCTGGCGCGTCGTTTCCAGCCGGATGTGGTGCAACTGCCCTGCAATGTGCTGGACCAGCGTGCCCGCAAGAATGGCACCATCGAAAGTCTGGCCGAGATGGGGGTTGGGGTTCACCTGTCCTCGGTGTTTGCCAAGGGCTTGCTGTTTACCACCTCGGACCGTTTGCCTGAAGGCTTCCGTGCCTTTGCGCCGTCGCTGTCGCGGGTACGCCGCCGCATGGCCGAGGCCTGCGTGGACCCAATGCAGGCGGCACTGACCTATGGGCTGAACCTGCCGGGCGTCGAGCGCGTGATCGTCAAGGTCAACTCGGCACCGCAACTGCGGGCCATTTTGGCCGCCTCCTATGCGCCCTGCGCCGATATCGACTGGTCCAGCATGGCGCTGGAAGACAGCTCGGCGGCGCTCAGCGCCCGCCTGCGCGTGGTCAATGCGGCCTAAGCCCTGCAGGCCTAGTATAGACGACTTAAAATGGGGACTGATGGTGCACTAGGCTTGAGGTAAGGCACCTGATCCGCCACCTTGTGGCGTAATGAACGCGCCCCTTGCCCACCCGCCTAAAATAGATCTGACGCCCGATGCCGGAACCACGCCGGTCATGGCGCAATTCCTGACGGCCAAGGCGGCGCATCCCGATGCCATGCTGTTCTTCCGCATGGGTGATTTCTACGAACTTTTCTTTGACGATGCGGCTCAGGCTTCGGCGGCGCTCGGCATTGCCCTGACCAAGCGCGGCAAGCATCGCGGCGAAGACATCCCGATGGCCGGTGTTCCGGCCCATGCGATGGATGGCTATCTGGCCCGCCTGATCCGCCAAGGCTTCAAGGTCGCTGTGTGCGAGCAGGTGGAAGACCCGTCCGAGGCCAAGAAGCGCGGCTCCAAGGCGGTGGTGCGTCGTGATGTGGTGCGGGTGGTGACGCCCGGCACCCTGACCGAAGACAATCTTCTGGATGCACGCGGGGCCAACCGTCTGGCGGCGGTGGTGATCCGCAAGGGCCGCGCGGCTGTCGCGGTGGTGGAACTGTCGGCGGGTATGGTGGACTCGGTCGCCTGCGATGTGGGGGATCTGGGCGCGGTGCTGGCGGCATTCCGCCCGTCGGAAGTTCTGGTACCGGACCGTCTGTTCAGTGACGGCGATATGAAGGCGGCACTGGATGGTTCGGGCGGTGTGGTTCAGGCCATGCCGCAGGCCTTGGCTGAACCCAATGGGGCGCGGGACCGTGTGCAGCGCCTTTATGGCGTGTCGGCGCTGGATGGGTTTGGTGCGTTTGAAGAGACCGAGGTTTCGGCGCTGGGTCTCATCGCCGCCTATCTGGAAACCACGCAGGCGGGCAAGATACCGGCATTGGCTGCGCCGCGTCGTTCGGGCGATGTCGGCCATCTGGCGATTGATCCGTCCACCCGTAATAGTCTTGAAATCGACCGTACCCAGCGCGGCGAGCGCGACGGATCGCTGCTGCACGCCATTGACCGCACGGTGACATCGGGCGGGGCACGATCCTTGGCCGAGCGTATTTCGCGACCCATGTGCGATCCAGCAAGGATTAATGCCGATCTGGATGCGGTGGCATGGATGGTCGAAAACCGTCCTTTGCGCCGTGACCTGCGCGATCTGTTACGCGCATCCGCCGATGTGGCGCGGGCCACCTCACGACTGGCGCTGGGACGCGGCGGGCCGCGTGATCTGGCGGCGATCCGTTCGGGCCTGATGACGGCTGAAGGTCTGGGCGCATTGTTTGCCACGTCGCTGCGTGATCCGCTGGCGGAGCCGCCGGTACGGATTTCGGCGGGACTGGATCGTCTGGCGCTGGATGGCGAACTGTCGAACCTGCTGGCTGAACTAAAAGAAGGCCTGATCGAAGAGCCGTCGCATCTGGTGCGCGATGGCGGATTTGTCGAAAGCGGCCATCGCCCCGAACTGGATGCTGCCCGCGCCCTTCGCGATGACAGCCGCCGCGTGATTGCCGATCTTGAAACCCGCGCCGTCAACGATAGCGGCGTGGCCTTCAAGGTGCGCCACAATGCGGTGCTGGGCTATTTCCTTGAGGCCACAGCCAAGGCCGCAGAACCCTTGATGCGGGCCGGTCCCGACAGTCCGTTTATCCATCGCCAGACCTTGGCCAATCAGGTGCGTTTCACCACGGTCGAACTGTCGGAACTGGACGCCAAGATCAGTCAGGCGGGCCATCGTGCCTTGGCCATTGAAACCGAGACCTTTGAAGGCTGGCGTCGTGAAGTGGCGCGCCTTGCGCCGCTGCTTCAGGCGGTGGCCGTGGCCATTGCCGAACTGGACGCCCATGCCGGTCTGGCCGAATGGGCCGAGGAAGTCGGGGCAGTGCGCCCGAGCGTTGATGACAGTCTGGGCTTTGCCATCGAGGGTGGTCGCCATCCGGTCGTCGAAGCGGCGGTAAAGGCGCAAGGCCAACCCTATACGCCCAATGATTGCCGCCTATCGGGCGATGGTCTGAGCGGTAGCCGTCTGTCGATTGTCACCGGCCCGAACATGGCCGGTAAATCGACCTTCCTGCGCCAGAACGCCTTGCTGGTGATCCTTGCCCAGGCCGGAGCCTTTGTGCCCGCCCGCTCCATGCAGTTGGGGGTGGTGGACCGTCTGTTCAGCCGCGTGGGCGCAGGCGATGATCTGGCCCGTGGGCGCTCGACCTTTATGATGGAGATGGTGGAAACCGCCGCCATCCTGACACAGGCCACACCGCGTAGTTTTGTGGTGCTGGACGAGATCGGGCGCGGCACCGCCACCTATGACGGTCTGGCCATTGCATGGGCGACTGCCGAGGCCCTGCACGAAATCAACCGCGCCCGCACCTTGTTTGCCACCCACTATCACGAGCTGGCCCAGCTTGAGGAACGGCTGGATTACGTCTCCAACCTGTCAATGGCAGCCAAGGAATGGAATGGCGATCTGGTCTTCCTGCACGAAGCCGTCACCGGTGCCGCAGACCGTTCTTACGGTGTGCAGGTGGCGCGTCTGGCCGGTGTGCCGCCCAAGGTGGTGGCGCGCGCCAAGTCGGTGCTGGAAAAGCTGGAAAAGGAAAAAACCTCATCCAGCAATCTGGGCGACCTGCCCCTGTTTGCGATGGTCCAGCCCGCACCGGAACCCTCGGGTCCGTCAGAGCTTGATCTGGCCATGAAGGACATCAACCCCGACGACCTGACCCCGCGCGAGGCGCTGGAGGCGCTCTATCGTCTGAAAGGTCTGGCACAGTAATGTCACTGGACCCGCGTCTGTTGGCGGCCGCATCGGCTGACGATGTGCGCGGGGCGGTAACGGCCTATCTGCGCGAGGGCTATGAGGCGGCGCGCGACGGGGCGCGGCGTCGGCTGGAATCCGGTGGTGAAGGGGCCGAGGTGGCGCGGCTCTATGCCGAGGCGGCGGATGATCTGCTGATCAGTCTGTGGCGCTTTGCGACCGAGGTGCTCTATCCCGATGCGGGAGATCGGCTCAGCCTGCTGGCGGTGGGCGGCTATGGGCGCGGGGTTCTGGCCCCGTTCTCGGACCTTGATCTGCTGATATTGCGTCCTGCGCCACAGGTGTCCGAACGGGCCGCCAAGGTCGGCGAGTTCATCCATTATGTGCTGTGGGATATGGGGCTGAAACTCGGCTCCAGTTTCCGGTCCCTGCGCGAGACGCTGGACCTGGCCCAGAGCGATATGACGGTGCGCACCACGCTGTTGGAGGCGCGGCTTGTGGCCGGCGATGTCCGACTGGGCGAGGGTTTGTTGAAGCGGTTTCGTGCGCGGGTACGCGATGCCGATCCGAGCCCGTTTATCGCCGCCAAGATGTCGGAACGCGATGTCCGCATCAGCAAGGCGGGCGGGGTGCGCAACCGCGTGGAGCCGAACGTCAAGGACGGCAAGGGTGGCCTGCGAGACCTGAACACTCTGTTCTGGATTGCCCTGTCGGTAGACCCTGACAGTGCGCGGGGCAAAAAGGCGCTGGAGAGCTTTCTGGGGGCGGGCGAGATGCGCAGCTTCCGCGAGGCGATCGGCTTTTTGTGGCAGGTGCGTATCCATCTGCATCTGGTCGCGGGCCGTGCCGAAGAGAAACTGACCTTCGATTTCCAGCCCGAGATTGCGCGGCGCATGGGCTGGCGCGGTCGTGGTGACGAACTGGCGGTTGAGCGTTTCATGCGCCGCTACTTCCTTGTCGCCGGGCGGGTGGGGGCGCTGACCCGCGCCGTGTCCGCGCAATTGGAAGCTCGCCAGCAGAAAAAAGCCGAGGGCCTGTCGCGAGGCCTGTCGCGCCTGTTCCAAAGAAGACGCGTCAAACTGGCCTTTGACGGGTTGGTGGTCGAACAGGACCGCCTCAGCGTCAACAGCGCCAATGTGTTTGCTCGCGATCCGCTGCGGCTTCTGATCCTGTTTGTCGAGGCCGACCGGCTGGATATCGACCTGCATCCCGATGCGGTGGCGGCAGTCATCCGTTCGCTGTCGTTGGTGACACCGGCCGTGCGGCGTGATGCGAGGGCCAGCGAGCTTTTGCTGCATCTTCTGGCCCATAGCCGGCGGCCCTATCGGGTGCTGTCATTGATGAACGAGACGGGGCTTTTGGGGCGGTTCCTGCCGGAATGGGGCCGGATTGTCGGCCAGACCCAGTTCAACATGTATCACGCCTATACGGTGGACGAGCACACGCTTCAGGCTGTCGGCATTATCGACGACATCAAGAAGGGTACGCTGGAACACGACCATCCGGCGTCCTCGGCGGTCATCCATAGTATCGTCGATCCCGAAGCCCTGATGCTGGCCATGTTGCTGCATGATGTCGGCAAGGGCGGCGATCTGGGCCAGTTGGAAGAAGGGGCCATTGCCGCTCGCAGTGCCTGCGAGCGGCTGGGCATTGATCCGCGCCGGATCGAGCTAGTGGTCTGGCTGGTGCGCAATCACCTGCTGATGAGCGACTATGCCCAAAAGCGCGATGTGTCGGACCCTGACACGGTGCGGGCCTTTGCCGAGGCGGTGGGCGATCTGGAGCGTCTGCGGATGCTTATGGTGCTGACGGTCGCCGATATCCGCGCCGTCGGGCCGGGGGTGTGGAACGGCTGGAAAGGGCAGTTGATGCGCGCCCTGTTCGACAAGGCCGAGGCCCTGTTCCGTGGCGATGATGTGCGCGGCGATGATCTATTGCCGGACTATGCGGCCCTGATCGAAAAGGCGCGTTTTGCCGGTGTGGCGGTCCAGACCACCCTGCCGCAAGGGCCGCTGGAAGCGACCTCGCGCATCGTGGTTGCCACCCATGACCGGCGCGGCCTGTTTGCCGATATGACGGCCACGTTGGCCATGGCCGGTGCCGATGTGGTGGGGGCGCATCTGGCCACGCAGGATGACGGCATGGCGCTGGAAGTGTTTGAAATCCAGAACAGCGCGGGCGAACCCTATGGGCTTATCGAGCCGCGCCGTCTGTCCATTCTGGCACGCGGGCTGGAACGGGCGGCACTCAAGGGCGCCCGCACCTCGGCCCATACGGTCCAGAGGGTCAGTGCGCGGCGGGCCGTTTTCGATGTGCGTCCGGTGGTGCGGATCGATACGGCCTTTGTGCCGCATGCGGTGGTCGTAGAGGTATCGGGGGCGGACCGTTCGGGTCTGCTGTCCGATCTGGCGCATATCTTTTCCGAACTGAATTTCTCGGTGCGCTCGGCCCATATTGCCTGTTTTGGTGAGCGGGCCGTGGATGCGTTTTATCTGACCGATAATGACGGAAAAAAGCCGACCGATGCGGCGGCGCTGGACGTTTTGCGTCAGGCCTTGATCGAGGCACTGGATGAACCGTTGCTGGGACCGGAAGGGCGGCCCATCACGCCTGTGCGGGCCAGTATCCGCGATGTGTCGGTAATCGGCACCAACCCCGTATCCAAGACGGCTCCGCCGCGCTAAGCGACAGGAGACGAGGAGCCGTCCGTGAACGACAAAAACAATACCCCGCCGCAAGACCTGCCTGACAGCTTGCCCCAAAGTCTGCCACAGACCTTGTCGCCCGAGGCGGATGCCGCACAGACGGCGGTGGAAAACCAGGCCGATATGGCACCGCAAAGCACTGGCGTGGCCAAGTCGTCTGCGGTGTTCGGGGGTATGACCCTGCTGAGCCGTCTGGCCGGTTTTGCGCGTGACACGGTGATTACGGCGGCGCTGGGGGCCTCGGCGGGGCCTGCGGCAGATGCCTATTATACGGCACTGAACTTCCCCAATCTGTTTCGCCGCATCTTTGCCGAGGGCGCGTTTGCCGCTGCCTTTGTGCCGGCCTATGCGCGCAAGCTAAAGACCGAAGGTTCCGAGGCCGCCGATCAGGTTGCGACCGATGCCATGGCGGTGATCGTGACGGCGACACTGGTCCTGACAGTGATCGCGCAACTGGCCATGCCGTGGCTGATGACTGTCATCAATGTCGGCTTCCTTGACGATCCCGAGCGTTTCAAGCTGGCGGTGGTGCTGACCCAGATCACCATGCCCTATCTGCCCTGTATGGCGGTGGCGGCCCTGCTCAGCGGCGTTCTGAATGCGCGCGGGCGGTTCTTGGTGTCGGGTGCCTACCCGATCCTTTTGAATGTCATCATGCTGTTGATGATCCTGCCGGTGAAGGGCGGGCCTGTGGCCTCGGCCACTATGGCCAGCTGGTCGGTACTGGTGGCCGGTGTGGCGCAGGCAGGCCTGTGCTGGTGGGCGGTGCGCAAGGCGGGTGCCAATATCCGCATCCGCATTCCGCGCATGACCCCGGCGGTCAAGGCCATCATCATCACCGCTATTCCGGCGGCCATCGGTAACTCGGCGACCCAGATCAACGTCTTCTTGTCGGGCAACCTGTCCAGCTTTGTGAACGGTGGACGCACATGGCTGGCGACTGCCGACCGTCTTTACCAGTTGCCGCTGGGGCTGGTCGGGGTGGCCATCGGTATTGCCCTTCTGCCGCGTCTGTCGGCGGCGGTGGCGACCGGCGATCACAAGCAACAACAAGGCTCGATGGACGAGGCCATGATCCTGTCCATGGCGCTGACGCTTCCGGCAGCGGCGGCCCTGATGGGGATGCCTTTGTTCCTGATCGACGGCCTGTTCACGCGCGGCGAGTTTCTGGCCTTTGATGCCGAGAATACCGCTCGCGCCCTGTTCCAGTTCGGCTGGGGCGTTCCGGCCTTTGTGCTGATCCGTATTCTGGCACCGGCCTTCTATGCCCGTTCCGACAGCCGCACACCGATGCGCTATGCGCTGGTCTCGGTGGCGGTCAATGCGGCACTGGCTGTGGGTCTGTTCTTTATGGGCATGGGCGTAGCGGGCATCGCGGCGGCGGTCAGTGCCTCGGCATGGGTCAATGCCCTGTTGCTGGCGGCCAATCTGTGGCGCACCGACTATTACCGCCCCAGCAAGAACTCCATGTCGCGCCTGTCGCGTATCCTGCTGGCCAGTATCGGCATGGGTGTGTTTGTGGCCCTGTGCAGCTGGGCACGTCCGTGGATTGAGGCCCCGATTGCCGATGTGCTGGCCATGATCGGCACCGAGCGCGGGGTCAAGGAACTGGCCATGCTACTGGTGGTGGGCTTTGGCGGTTTGGCCTATGTGGGGCTGGCCTTTGCGACCCGCGCCGTGACCGTGCGCGATATCAAACGCCTGATCCGTCGTGGCGGTTAATGGGCGTGATGTGCGAAGGTTGCCCTTGGCCGATAGAGACGATAAGCCACTGTCCATGATCTGTGTGCCCATGTTTTGTGGATTGCCTCGCGCGACAGGACGATGGCGCGGCTGAATGTTCAGCTGCTGCCTTGCCTGTCGCTGCCTGATGGCCAGCGATCACTTCTTCCCGAACGATTTTCGTCCAGAGCTTTCCCATGACTGATCAAACTCCGGCCCCCTATACTGGCCCTCGCCGCATCCTGTCCGGTATCCAGGCCTCGGGTGCGCTGCACCTCGGCAACTATCTGGGTGCGCTGAAGCGCTTCGTTGAAATGCAGAATGCAGGCGACCCCTGCTATGTCTTCGTCGCCGATATGCACGCCATCACTGTGTGGCAGGATCCGGCCAAGCTGACCGCCCAGACGCGCGAGATCGCTGCGGCCTATCTGGCGGCGGGTCTTGATCCGTCCAAGTCGGTGATCTTCCCGCAATCGGCGGTTCCGGCCCATGCCGAGCTGGCGTGGATTTTCAACTGCACGGCCCGCCTCGGCTGGTTGGACCGGATGACCCAGTTCAAGGAAAAGTCGGGCAAGCACAAAGAGCGCTCGTCGGTCGGCCTTTATACCTATCCGGTGCTGCAGGCGGCAGACATCCTGCTGTATAAGGCGACTGGCGTTCCGGTCGGCGAAGACCAGAAACAGCATCTGGAACTGACCCGCGACATCGCCCAGAAGTTCAATAACGACTTCGGCGTGCCGAACTTCTTCCCGCAGCCCGAACCGATGATCCAGGGTCCGGCCACGCGCGTCATGAGCCTGCGTGACGGTACCGCCAAGATGTCCAAGTCCGACCCGTCGGACCTGTCGCGCATCAACCTGACCGACGATGCCGAAACCATCGCCAACAAGATCAAGAAGGCCAAGTCGGACATGGATGTCCTGCCCGACACGGTTGAAGGTCTGGAAGGTCGCCCCGAGGCCAAGAACCTCGTCGCCATCTATGCCGCGCTGGCCGATATGAGCCGCGAAGCTGTGCTGGCCGAGTTTGGCGGTCAGGGCTTTGGTGGCTTCAAGCCGAAATTGGCTGAACTGGCCGTGTCCTCCATGGCACCGGTCACGTCCGAAATGCGTCGCCTGATCAATGATCCGGCCGAGATCGACCGCGTGCTGGCCAAGGGTGCCGAACAGGCGCGCGAAACCGCCCAGCCGGTGGTGGACGAGGTCAAGAAGATCGTCGGCTTCTGGCAGGGCTAAGGGCTTGTCGCACCCTCTGGACCGTCCGGTCTTAAGCGCATTGCGCGGTGCCCGTCAGGCCTCTTTGGCCATCACGACGGGCGCTGCCATGCGCTTTCAGCCCGGCTATGCCGCCTTTGCGGTCTGTCCCGATCCGACGCCACAGGCACTGGCCGATCTGGCGCAACTGGACATGCCCGAAGGCGTGCTGATCACGGTCGAGGCCGAGGTTCAGCCGGTGCCGCAAGGTCTGGTGAGTGTGAAGGCGGCGGTGCTGGCCCAGATGGTGTTGTCGGCACCGGCGCAGTTTTCCAAAACGGGTATTGCGGTCGAGCCTTTGGGCGAGGCCGATGCGGCGGACATGCTGGCTCTGGCGACCCTGACCGAGCCGGGGCCGTTCTATGCCATGACCCATCGTCTGGGTGATTTCGTCGGCGTGCGCCATGACGGTCGTCTGCTGGCGATGGCGGGCGAGCGGATGAAGCCGGACGGCTTTACCGAGGTGTCGGGCGTGTGCGTGCATCCCGATGCCCGCAGTCGCGGCTATGCAGGGGCGCTGATCAAGGTCGTGACCGACCGTATTCTGGCTCGGGGCGAGCAGGCCTTTTTGCATTCCTATGCCGATAATGCCGGTGCGATGGGGCTTTACCGCGCGCTGGGTTTTGTCGAGCGTGCGCGGGTCAATATGCAGGTGCTGGCCAAACCGGAAGTGTCTGCCTAAGTTTTCTTCGGGGCCTGAACCGGAGAGAGCCATGAGCCAGCACACAGCCGTCATCGAATGGCAGCGGGGCGATCAGCCCTTTAGCGACAACAAATATTCGCGTGCCCACAACTGGACCTTTGATGGTGGTGCGGTGGTGCGCGGTTCGTCCACGCCCTCGGCCATGATCCCGCCGCCCCTGTCGGACGAGACAGCGGTCGATCCCGAAGAGGCGCTGGTGGCGGCTGTGTCCAGTTGCCACATGATGTTCTTCCTCGCCTATGCCCGCAAGGACGGCCTTGTCGTCGATAGCTATCGCGATGCCGCCGAAGGCACGCTGGGCAAGGACGAGCGCGGCAAGATGTCCATTACCGATATTGTCTTGCGCCCCGCCGTTAGCTGGTCGGGTGACACGGTGCCGGACGCGGTGCAGATTCTGGACCTGCATCATCGCGCACACGAGGCCTGCTATATCGGCAACTCGGTGCGCTCGACCGTAACCGTCGAGCCGCAATAAGCGCAGAGTTCAGCCCTTGGCCGCGATGTCCTTCAAGAAGGTCGAAAAGCGGTCGAGGGCTTCCAGCGTTCTTTCGGGATGGTGTTTCATCGGCCCGTTGCTGGTCGGCTCGTCAAAGGCGTGGGTGCCATCGGCGACCCAGTGTTCGACCGTCGAGCCATTGGCGCGGATGGCGTCATTGACCTTTTCGGCATTGCGCACGGTCGTCAGGTGGTCGCGGCTACAGGTCACGGCATAGACCTGTTGCGGGTGCCGCCACGGCTTGAGCCGGTTGGGGGCCAGTGGCCCGACATAGGCATAGGCCATCCACACACCTGCCAGCTTGGACAGGTCGAGTTTATCGAAATCGGCAAGCCCCAGCGCGCCCGCCGCAGGGTGCGCCGTCATCAATTCCATGATCGACCAGCCGCCATGGCTCCAGCCCGCCAGCACCATCTTGTCGGCAGCGACATCGGAGCGTTGGGAAATGCCGTAAAAGGCAGCCGCGACATCGCTGGCACGATCAATGCCGCGAAAGGCCAGATTGGTGCAGACCGTGAACAGGGTCCGCAACCGCGTCCAGCCGCGCGGCCCGTAGGAATCGACGACAAAACAGCGCCACCCCGCTGCCTTGGCCGCCTCGGCATAACGCGGCAGATGGTCCCGCAATCCCCCGCAACCATGGAATAAAAGCACCGCAGGGCGCGCGACATTATCGTCGGGGCCGACGACGGTCACATGCGGTTCGAGCAAGGCCCAGCGGGAGGAAAGTGTGTCCATGACCTACACATAGGGGTGGTCGGGCTTTGGAGAAAGGACTTGCACACTTTCAAATTAGATATATCTATATCGACATCTTAGATATATCGAAACGAAAGAGAACACTATTGAGACATCACCATAAAGGGTGGAAACAGGATATTTTCGGCGGTCACGAAGGTCGTCATGGAATGAAACGGGGCATGCGCCCCATGCGCGGTCACGGCACAGACGGACGAGCCGATGGTGGCGAGCGTATGCGTCGCGGGCGCGGCGGCGGTGGCCGGATGTTCGAGCATGGCGCATTGCGCTGGCTGCTCCTGTCCCTCATCGCGCAAAAACCCAGCCATGGTTACGAGTTGATCAAAACCATCGAAGAGCGTATGGGCGGCACCTATGTGCCCAGCCCGGGTGTGATCTATCCCAGCCTGACCCTGCTTGAAGATATGGGGGCGCTGGATGTGGTCGTAGAAGGCGGCAAGAAACGCTATGCGATCACCGACGAAGGACAGCGTTTATTGGCGGAAAATGCCGATGCTCTGGCCCATGTAGAGATGAAGATGAAGGCGTTACGCGGGCGTGCCGATCGTCCGGCACGTATTGCACAGGCCATCGAAGCTTTTCGCTCTGCGACGCACCAGCGTTTGACACAGGAACCGCCATTAAGTGCGGAACAGGTCGACGCTATTGCAGACTTGATCGAGGCCGCAGCTGAAGAGGTTCGCCGGATATGAAGGATGCCCAGCTTCGCCAGCCGCGCCGCGTGCGCCACGAGCTAAAATTCCGGCGCGCCCGTGTTGCGGGCGTGCAGCAACTGACCCCTGTCCTCAAACGGATTGTGCTGGAAGGTGACGAGTTGGAGGGCTTCTTCAGCCCCGGCTTTGACGACCACGTTAAAATCTTTCCGGTGCCGCGCGGCCAGCTTCTGCAGTTGCCAAGCGTAGGACCGGACGGGCCTGTGTTTGCAGAGCCGAGGCCGGTGGCGCGTGATTATACGCCGCGCGCCTTTGATGCTGACAAGCGTCAGCTCACCATCGATTTTGCGGTGGGGCATGGCGGTCCGGCGACGGCATGGGCCGAGGCGGCCGAGGTCGGGGACGAGCTGGGTTTGGGCGGGCCGCGCGGATCATTTCTGGTGCCCACCAGCTTTGCCCAGCATCTTCTTGTCGGCGACGAAGCGGCTATTCCGGCCATCAGCCGTCGTCTGGAAGAACTGCCCGCAGGAAGCCGCGCCATTGCCTGTATCGAAGTGGCGGACCCGGATGGCGAACTGGATATGCCCAGTGAAGCCGATGCCGAGATTATCTGGGTGCATCGCCACGGTGGTCCGCGAGGTCGGGGTGAGGCGCTGACGGCTGCGGCCATCGAGGCGGCCAGCCGGATCGATCCCGCCGATGCCTATATCTGGGTCGCGTGCGAAAGCTCGGTGGCGCGGGCCATGCGTCCGGCCCTATTGGCTGCACGCCGGTTCAATCCGAAATGGATGAAGGTGGCGGGCTATTGGCGGCTCGGCCATGCCGGATCGCACGACGTGATCGAGGATTAAAAAAGGGCGCTGCAGATATCCGCAGCACCCTCTTTTTGTTTGCGCGAAGGCTTGCCGCGCGGCGGCGCGCTTCTTTAGCGAGACCGTCCAGGCTACACGCTCGTGGCCCTCAAGCACTAACTATGGGCAAGGCCATGGTTAGTGACGGAAGACGCGGACGCCCGTGAAGACCATGGCGATGCCCTTTTCGTCGGCAGCCTTGATGACTTCCTCGTCGCGCATCGAGCCGCCCGGCTGGATGACGCAGGTGGCACCGGCAGCAACCGCTTCCAGCAGGCCATCGGCGAACGGGAAGAAGGCTTCGGACGCACAGGCCGAACCTTCGGCCAGCGAGACGTCCAGACCCTTGGCTTCGCCCGCTTCCTTGGCGCGGATGGCGGCGATGCGGGCGCTGTCGCGACGGTTCATCTGGCCTGCACCGATGCCTGCGGTCTGGCCGTCCTTGGCATAGACGATGGCGTTGGATTTGACGTGCTTGGCCACGGTGAAGGCGAAAAGCATGTCCTCGATTTCCTTCTCGGTCGGCTGACGCTTGGTCACGACCTTGAGGTCCGAAGCCTTGAGGTTCGAGCGGTCACGCGACTGGACGAGGAAGCCACCGGCGACCGAGCGGAACACATTACCCTCGGCATGCGGGTTCGGCAGACCGTCGGTGATGAGAAGGCGCAGGTTCTTCTTGGCCGCAAACACGGCCTTGGCCGCATCATCGGCACCCGGTGCGATGACAACCTCGGTGAAGATTTCGGTGATCGCCTTTGCGTCGGCTTCGTTCAGCGGGCGGTTAACGGCGATGACGCCGCCAAAGGCCGACACAGCATCGCATTCCAGAGCGCGGGCATAGGCTTCGGACAGGTCCTTGCCGACAGCCACGCCGCACGGATTGGCGTGCTTGACGATGACGCAGGCCGGTTCGGCAAACTCGGCCACCAGCTCATAGGCGGCGTCGGCATCGGCGATGTTGTTATAGCCCAGTTCCTTGCCTTGAACCTGCTCGGCATAGGCCACGCCTGGACGCTTTTCGCCGGTGCGATAGAAGCTGCCGGTCTGGTGCGGGTTCTCGCCATAGCGCAGGGTCTGGGCCAGTTCACCAGCGATCGACTTGCGAGCCGGTGCAATGTCTTGCAGTTGGCCAGCGAACCATGCCGAGACAGCGGCGTCATAGGCGGCGGTGCGGGCAAAGGCGCGGGCGGCTAGTTGTTTGCGAAGGTCGAGGCTGGTCGAACCGTCGGCCTTGAGGGCCTCGACGATCATGCCGATGGATTCCGCGTCAACGGCAACGGCGACGTGGCCGTGGTTTTTGGAGCCGGAGCGGATCATGGCGGGGCCGCCAATGTCGATATTCTCGATGGCGGCTTCAAAGCCACCGCCGGATTCAACGGTCTTTTCGAACGGATAGAGGTCGATCCAGACAATATCGATGGCACCGATATTGTGTTCGCTCATGGCCGCTGCGTGGGTCGGGGCGTTACGCACGCCCAGCAGGCCACCGTGCACGATCGGGTGCAGTGTCTTGACGCGACCATCCATCATCTCGGGGAAACCCGTCAGGTCCGCCACGTCTTTGACCGGCAGTCCAAAGCCCGCAATGGCCGACTTGGTGCCGCCGGTCGAGACCAGTTCGACGCCGAGGTCGTGCAGGGTGCGGGCGACCTGTTCCAGTCCGGTCTTGTCGGACAGGGAAATCAGGGCGCGCGCAGGCGCAACCGCGTTAGGGGCGGGGGGAAAATCGGGAGCGGCGGGCATGGCGACGTCCGTTACAGCTGGGAGCAGGAAGATGGCGGCGCTCTAGCACCGCAGACCCTCCGCGTCACCCCTCCGTAGAGCGCAGTTAGCCCATTCCGTACACGGAATGGGCTTTCCTTAGTCTAATCCTCGCTGGCGGCGGCCAGTTTCCAACGGATTTTGGTTTCCGCATCGGTACGAGCCGAGCCGCGTACCACGATCTGTAGCGAGCGGCGGGTCAGGCCGTTATCGACATGGACCGCGGTTTCAACAGCGATATCGGGGCCGTCACTGCGGAACCACCAGCCCTTGCCGGACTTGCCGCGCAACAGGATCGAGCGACGGTCGCGGGCCACAGAGGCCTGAACATCGGGATCGAGCTGGAAGCGCAAAGCATAGGGGGCGGCAATCCGTTCGGGCGCGGCATGTCCCGACTTGGGCAGCAGACATTCCTCGGCGCGGATTTCGTCCAGTGCCTGATCGATATAGATGCGGCGTTGGTGCATCAGACCATAGAGCGGCATCCACCCGTCATGTTCGACCTCCAGCCAGATGGCGGTGTCGGTTTGCTGGTGGTCACGGGTGATGTGCAAGGGGGCCGCATCGAGACGCGGGCCCAGAAGCTCGCTCTTCCATCCGCTCAGAGGCTCGCCAATCGGGCGTTCTCCCAGCGTCAGGGTCGAAGCCCCTGCCGAAAGTCGCAGCGCATGGCGGTCCGAGAAGCGCGGCGTCCAACCCGCCGAAGTAAACAGGCGATCCTTGCCGCATAGAAGCTCGAGGGCTGCAGGCTGGCCACAGGCCGATACCGACCATGCCCCCGCGGCCGGAGCCTCGACATCCAGTAAAAGGGTCAGTTGCGGACTTGAGACACGCACAATCCCGCCGACCACACTGGCAGGCGGTGCGGCAGGGGTCTCGTCATGGGCGCGGGCGGCAGCAATGCGCTCGCGGCTGGACGGGCCACCGCCCTGAAAGATCGACAGGCGACCATCGGGCAGAACCTGACTGCGCAGGGCAATGGTCAGACGCGAAATAGCACTGGCGACTTCGGGCGGGGTGGGCAGGCTGCGCTGGGACAGGGCATCGTCCAGCGTCAGCAGGTCCAGCAAAAGTTCCAGACCCTGCTCTGCCGAACGCGAGGCATGCGAGCCATCGGCCAGAACGGTTTGATCCAGTGCGGACGGCAGGCGTTTCAGCGCCTTGTGCAGCAGCTTGCTGCCGACCGGATCACCGAGGGCGCAACCGGCCACAGCCGCAGCGGTCAGGCGTTCTGCGCGACCTCGCACCGAATGGGGCGGACGCAAAAGCTGCTTGGTCTGACGGGCCAGACTATTGGCCAGTTTCTGGCGGTCGGCAGGTTCGGCGTGCTGGGACAGGCGCTTGGCGGCGCAGGCCAGATTATAGACGCGGCGGGCCAGAATGTCGGGCGACCACGAAAACGGCGACCAGTCGGCAAAACTGTTCAGCCAGCCCAGCGTCATTTCCAGCGCGTCGTTCAGGCCGCGTTCGCCCTGCGCCATCATGGCGGGCAACCAGTTGAAGCTGTGCAGTTCAACGGCAAAGGCGCGGTTGGGTGTCGGCTGGTCCCACATCTGGCGCGGGTGGTCGGTTTCGAGGCTCAACCCCATCAGGGTCAGCTTGCCCCCCAGCAGCGGGCGCGGGGCTTCTTTGGGGACAGGGCGCAAATCCTTGGGCGACAGGGCAAAATCCTGCGCCTTGGCATTACCCAGTGTCAGGCCATAGCCGGGCAGACCGTACAGCTCGATCCACAACTGGCGCGACAAAAGAGCCTTGGCAATCGCGCCCATCATGGCCGGCGAGGTGTGCTGGATGCCGCGAGCAGGCATGGGGGTGCGCACGGGGGCACCCTTCAGGCCGGGGATATGGCCCTCGGCCAGCGGGGTTTCGCTATCGCGCGGGGCGAAGGGGCCGATTGGCTTCATGCAGCTTTCAGGGCTTGGATGTTGGTGGCGTAGGCGTCGGGGCCACCCTTGAACACATAGGATCCGGCCACAAGGGCGTCGGCTCCGGCGGCGACACAGGCACCGGCATTGGCCGCGACGACACCGCCGTCAACCTGCAGGTGGGCTTTGGAACCGGCGGCATCCAGAATGGCGCGGGCGCGCTCGATCTTGCGCAGCGAACTGTCGATAAATTTCTGGCCGCCAAAGCCGGGGTTTACCGACATGATCAGCACCAGATCGACCAGATCGACGCATTCTTCCAGAACGCTCAGCGGCGTGGCGGGGTTGAAGACCAGACCGGCCTTGGCCCCCAGATTGCGGATCTGGCCCAGTGTACGGTGAACGTGCGGGCCGCTTTCGGGGTGCACGCTCAGAATGTCGGCACCGGCGGCGCGATAGGCTTCCAGCCAGTTATCGACAGGGCTGACCATCAGGTGCACATCGAATGGCAGGCTGGTGTGCGGACGCAGCGCCTTCACCACATCAGGGCCAATGGTCAGGTTCGGCACGAAGTGGCCGTCCATGACATCGACGTGGATCCAGTCGGCACCGGCAGTTTCCAGTGCGCGGATTTCCTCGCCCAGTTTGGAAAAATCACTGGCGAGAATGGACGGGCAGATCAGAGGAGCGGTGCGCTGGGTCATGGGAGTTGGGTGTACGGCCCTGCGGCCCAAGGAGCAAGATGTCCCAAGCGCACAGGCGACCAAAGGTGTGCCAAGTGACCTCTCGAATGCGTGGTTGTTGGCGCTTCGCCAGTGGCAGTAGGCGGTTGTTCGCGAACGGGCGGTGGCATCAGGCGCAATGGCGCTGGCGGATCAAAAGCGGTGGTGGCGAATGGCGGCAACACTATCCGCTTGAAAGCACACGGTCATGAAGACCCTGATCCGAAATCTTGCTCCCGTTATTTTTCTTGTAATGGCTGCCACGCCTATAGAGGCGGCAGTCCTTCAGGCCGAACCGTCTGCGAGCCTGACCATCAAGGTCGAGACCACCGCCGATACCGGCAAGGTGATGGTGGCGATTTATGACAGCGAGGGGGCCTATGAAGGCGGCGCGCCGGTGCGGGCTGTGCAACTGGACGTGGCCGCGGGGCAAGATGAGGCCGTGATCGAAGGTCTGGAAACCGGCACCTATGGTCTCAAGGCCTTTCACGATGTGAATGGCAATGGGCGCATGGATACCAATCCTTTCGGTATGCCGGTCGAACCCTATGCCTTTTCCAATAATGCGGTCGGCAATATGGGACCGGCCAAGTGGGACCGTGCGCGTTTCGATGTGTCGGGGCAGACGCTCCAGACCTTGAACCTGCGCTAAGGGGAGACAGGTCCATGCAAATCTCCCGACGTTCTTTTCTGGGTACTTCGGCAGCCATGGCGGCGGCTTCGGTGCTGACACCGGATGTGGTGCGCGCGGCGGCGGCGCTGGAGCATGCCTCCAACTGGGCATTGGCCACGGCGGACGTAGCGGCTGATATCGCTCCGCGCCGTCTGGAACTGGTCCATGGCCGTGTGCCTCAAGGGTTGAAGGGTACGCTTTATCGCAATGGTCCGGCCCAGTTTCGCCGTCCGGGGCGTTCATCCGACCACTGGTTCGATGGCGATGGCATGGTGCGCCGCTGGCATGTCGAAGACGGTCAGGTCGAACTGACGGCCCGCTTTGCCGACACGCCCAAACGTCGTCAGGAAGAAGAGGCGGGGGCCATGCTGATGCCGGGGTTTGGTACCCTGCCAGACCCGCGTGCCCGCATAGGCTCGGCTGACGATGCCAGCCCTGCCAATACCTCGGTGCACAAGGTCGGCGACAAGATCTGGGCCTTGTGGGAGGCCGGATCGCCGCTGGAAATGGATGCGGTGACGCTGGAGACAAAAGGTTTTGTCACCCTTCGTCCCGACCTCAAGGCCATGCCATTTCTGGCCCATCCGCGCATAGAGCCGGATGGCACGATCTGGAACCTTGGCGTGGCGCGGGGCAAGGCGATTGTCTGGCATCTGGCGGCCGATGGACAGTTGCGTGACACCGGCATGATCGACATGCCGATGGCCAGCTATGTCCACGACTTTACCGCCACCGCCCGCCATCTGGTGATCTTGCTGCAACCCTGGGTACAGACCCGCAATACCCTGCCCTTGTCGCAGGCTTTTGAGTGGCTACCGGACCAAGGCACCAAGGTGCTGGTGATCGACAAGGACGATCTGTCAAAGCAGCGGATTTTCGAGCTACCGGCCTTTGGTTTCTTCCATGTCGGCGATGCGTGGGAAGAGACGGACGGTACGATCCGTTTCGACGTTGCCGCGCACAAGGACATGATGTTTGCCGCGCAAGGCGCACAAGAAGTCTTGCACGGCGTACCCCTGCATCATGAGCCAGCGGAAATGGCGCTGGTGGTGCTGGGCAGCGACGGACGCGGCCGACTGGAACGCACCGGTGTGGTTGGCGAGTTTCCGCGCAGCGATCCGCGACGGGCGGGTCTGTCGCGCCGTTTCAGCATCCACACGACGGGCGAGCGTGCAGGCCGTCCGCTGGCCACGGCCATTGGCGTGACCGACTGGTCATCAGGGCGCACACGCCGCTTCGATTTTGGTGAAAACCATGTGGTCGATGAAATGGTCTATGTGCCCAAACAGGGTGGCACAGACGAGGCAGACGGCTGGCTGATCGGGCCCACGGTCAATCTGCAAAAAGGGGTCAGCGAGCTGCACCTGCTGGACATGGCGCATGTCGAGGACGGGCCGGTTTGCACATGGCGGGCCGATGTCGCCCTGCCAGCCGCTTTTCACGGCAATTGGGTGTGATGGGCTGTGGTTGACCTTTGTGGCAGGGCGGTCCAAGACCGACCCTGCCGCTCCGATATCTGCTTCTAGGCGGCGTCTTTTTGGAAACTCTCAGATGAACCCCGAAGACCGAAGTCTGTCTTCAAATTCTTCTACGCTCTGAGGTGTCCCGGCTTTCGATCGCGGGATATCTCGCGAAAGGAAGCCTTATGCTGAACGTCTATGAATGGCGTACTGACCGTCTCGTGCGCCTTGACGAAGCCGCCGGTCACGACACGTCCTGCTGGATTGATCTGGTCTCGCCCACGCCCGCCGAGGTTGCGGCCCTGGAGGCCATGACGGGTATCGAAATCCCCAGTCGTGACGACATGGACGATGTCGAACCGTCCGCCCGTTTCTATGCCGAGAACGGTGCCGTCTTCATGATTGCATCGGTGGTGACCGATCTGGAAACCCCCGATCCGGTCAAACTGCCTGTAACCTTTATTCTGAAGGACGGGCGACTGGTCACGGTGCGCTATGGCCAGCCGCGTTCGTTCCGTTTCTTCGTGACCCGCGCCATGGGCAAACCGAACGAAAAGCTGGCCAGTGGCGAGGCCATATTCATGGGTTTGGTCGAGGCGGTGGTGGATCGTTATGCCGATGCACTGGAAGCAAAAGGCGTGGAATTGGACGCCATTTCACGTCTGATTTTCCGCAAGCGTGACCCCAAGGCGATGGAAAGCCATAACCTGCAAATGGTCATACGCGACATCGGGCGGGCGGGTGATTTTCTGGCCCTGATCCGTGAAAGTCTGTCCAACCTGCAAAGGCTGATGGCCTATCATTCTGCGGTATCGGGGGCCAAGACGGGCGGCAAGGCCGACCGCGAGGCGCGCCAGATGGTGCGGTTGATCCAGCGTGATGCGGCGGGCCTTGGCGAGCTTAGCGTGTCGATGTCGACCAAGGTGACCTTCCTGATGGATGCCACGCTGGGTCTGATCAATCTGGAGCAGAACCAGATCATCAAAATCTTTTCGGTGGCCTCGGTGGCCCTGCTGCCGCCGACCCTGATTGCCTCGATTTACGGGATGAATTTCGAGATCATGCCGGAGTTGAAGTGGCAGTACGGATATCCGCTGGCGGTGGGTGCGATGGTCCTGTCGGCGGCCCTGCCTTACCTGTATTTCCGCAAGAAGCGCTGGCTTTAAGCCTTACCACCAGCCCGCTTCGCGAAGGGCGCGGGCATAGCGGCGACTGACGGGGGCTGTGGTGCCGTCCGACAGGGTCAGGCTGGCCCGTCCGTCGCCGCGGGACACATCGGATACGGCATCCTTGGCCACCCACCAACTGCGGTGGGTCTGTGCGCCCTCAAGGCCGTCCAGTTCGTCCAGCGCATCGGACAGGCGCATCAGGATCAGGTCGGTGCCCCGATCAGTATAGAGGCGCAGATAATGGTCCTCGGACTGGACGGCGAGCAGGTGCGCGCCCTTCAGCTTGGCTGGCAGGCGCTGTAAAAAGCGCGCCGGAGCCTGTGACGGTGTGGCATGTGTTTCGACCGGCTGCCTGCGTTCCAGAAAGACATTGATGGCACACAGGGGCAGGACAACCGCGAGCACCGGCAGGAAATAGTCAAGCAGCCCGTTCAGTCGCGGAACCCGCTGCTGGAAGATGAGAGCGGTGGCGGCCCAGACCATGACCGTGACCGGCACCGACATCAGTAATGACAGGGCCGCTATGCCGATCCAGGGGCGGGCCTCGGTGTCGATAAAGCGCTCAATGATGCGGCTACAGACATAGCTCCAGAAGCCACCAGCTATAATCAGCGGAATCCAGTAAAGCAGCCGCCACCATAGGGGCGCGCTGATTGATCCGAACGCGCCGCTAAAGGCCAGAAAACCACCCGCGACAATGCTGACGGCCAGGCCGCGAACCCAGGGACGCTCCAACAGCGAAGCCATTCTCGGCCTAGTCCTTCTGGCACACAGCGCGGAAACCGGCGGCGGCGAACTTGACCATGTGGTCGCAGGCCGCATCCAGATCGCCGGACTGGCACAGCCCGCCCGACAGGCGATCCAGACGGCCCGTTTCGCCCAGTGTCAGGGTCAGGGCGCCGGACAGGTTGTGATAGGCCCAGTACAGGTTCGCCTCGCTGGCTTGCGGCATGATGCGCTTGACCAACTCCAAAAGGCGACGGATGGCCGGATCGAAATAGCGTGCCATGGTCTCGCCGCCAAAGGCCGGATTGGCGTTGGTCTGGGCCACCAGTGCCGCATAGTGTTTCCAGCCGGGGCCACCCTTCAGGGACCACTGGAAGGGCGGACGCAGGAAGGCTTCGAACAGACCCTCCAGCGTCATGGTATCACCCGCCGCTTCGGCATAACGGTCGATGGCGGCCACGCGGTCATTGTTCCAGACCTCGGCGCGACGGTTGAAGACGGCGTCGAACAAATCCTTTTTCGAGCCGAAATAATAGTGGACCAGCGCGGTATCGACACCGGCCTCGCGGGCGACTTCGCGAATGGTGACTCCGTAAAAACCGTGCTGGGCAAACAGGCCCTCTGCCGAGTTCAGGATGGCGTCACGGGTGTCGCTGGCCGAAGCCTTGGCCGTTTTTTTCGGGCGACCGCGACGGCCGGTCTCCGAGGTCGCGCCGGCATTGCGCGGACGTGCCGGCGCCGAACGGCTGCCGATCTCGGCGCTCGTTTCGCGGGGGCTGGCGGGAGTGTCGGCCTTGGGGCCCTTGTCGGTATCGGCGGTCATAACCTGTCGTCGCATGAAGGTCGTAGGGTGTGCAACGGTGCCACAGTGCGCCGCTATCGCAGTTTCCACCTGTATCTTGGCGTTTGACAGAGTCCGCAATAACCGCCACACATTTGAAAAATCATTGAACGCTGAATAAAAAGCGTCACTCAGGTTGGAAACAGAGGTCTCAAATGAATCGACTGGTGAAGTGCGCCTTGATGGCTGGCGCTGCGTTCGGCGCAATGGCAACCGCCGCGCAGGCTCAGACTACGGGTCAGGATGCGGCCGTGGCCGTTGAAGACATCATCGTGACCGCGCGTCGCACCGAAGAGTCGGCGCAGAAGACGCCTCTGGCCCTGACGGCCTTCTCGGGTGAAACCCTCGAGCGTACCGGCGCACAACAGGTCACCGACCTGCAAGGTGCCGTGCCGAACCTGAACCTTGTACAGGGCCGTGGTTCGTCCAACTCGACCAACATCTACATCCGTGGCGTAGGCCAGCCGGACAGCTTGCAAACCTTCGATCCGGCTGTCGGCGTCTATGTCGACGACGTCTATTATTCGCGTATTCGCGGCACCCAGTTCGATCTGCTGGACCTCGAGCGCATCGAAATCCTGCGCGGTCCGCAAGGCACCCTGTATGGCAAGAACACCATCGGTGGTGCCATGAAGCTGGTATCGCGCCGTCCGGGCCAGGAGTTCCGTGCCCGCGGTTCGGTGGCCTATGGCGACTATGACCTGATCGAGGTGCAAGGCGCTGTCTCGGGTCCGGTGACCGACAATCTGGCTCTGGGCCTGTCGGTCCTTAGCTCGGAACGCGGTGGCTATGTCACTGATCCGGTGACCGGTGCCGAGTATAACGACAAGAACTCCAAGGCCGTGCGCGGTAGCCTGGCCTGGGATCCGGCTTCGAACTTCCGCATCGACTTCAATGCAGATTATTCGAAAGACGATGCTGGTATGACCGTCGGTCAGGCCCAGAACAACCTGACCAATCTGGTTGGTGTTCCGGCCTATGCTGTGCCGAACCCGACGCCGGAATTTGATTTCAAGACCCGCACTACGCCGGGTCTGCCGAATGAAACCCGTCTGGAAACGTGGGGCACCGCCCTGCGTATGACATGGGATGTTTCGGACCGCCTGTCGCTGAAGTCAATCACCAGCTATCGCGAACTGAATACCGACGACTATATCGATTTTGACGCGACGGAACTGGAAATTGCCGACGCCCTCGTCGCTGTGGACCAGAACCAGTTCAGCCAGGAATTCCAGCTGACCTATACGGGTGACCGCCTGAATGCTGTGGCGGGTGTGTATTACCTCAAGGAAGAGGTCGTCTCGCATCAGGAAAGCTATAATGATGACCTGACGGCCAACCTCGTTGTGCCGCCGCTGTGGAACGGAAACTACACCTTTACCCGCTTCATCGACGACGAACTGGAAACCACTTCCAAGGCGGTCTTCGGTAATGTCAGCTATGCGGTGACCGAGGCTCTGCGCCTGTCGGCGGGGGTGCGCTATACCGAGGAAGAAAAGCTGTATGACCGCTTCACCTATGTGAAGTCATCGTCGCCCTTCCTCGAGTCGAGCTATCCATTCTCGCCGCCTAAGGGGCAGTACGAAGACACTTCGATCATGCTGTCGGCAGACTATGAGCTTTCGCCGGATGCCATGGTCTATGCGCGCTATGCCCAAGGCTTTAAATCAGGTGGCTTCAATGGCCGTGCCAATAGCCCGGGTGAATCGACCGAGTACCAACCGGAAACCGCCGACACCGTTGAAGTCGGTGCCAAGACCACCTTCTTTGATCGTCGCCTGCGCCTCAACATGGCCAGCTTCTTCACCAAGTACGAAGACTTCCAAGCCCGGGTGACGGGTCTGGAAACCGATCCGAACACCGGTGTTCCCATCGGCACGCTGTCGGTCATCAATGCGGGTGCGCTCGACATCTTCGGCTTTGAACTCGAAGCCGTTGCCAAGCCGATGGCGGCCCTGACACTGGACGCCCAAGTCGGCTTCCTTGAAGCGGACTATAAAGAGTTCAACGATGCCCGCTTCACCAACTTTGGTGGTTCGCGCGCCTTCCAGGATCCGGCCTTCTCGCCGAAATGGACCCTGCGTATGGGGGGCCAGTACGAGTGGTCGCTGAATGGCGGTTCGTCTCTGGTGGTTGGCGCTGCGGCCAAGTACCGCTCGCGCATGGCTCTGGCGGTGGACAACACTCTGGCCAACTCGGCCATCCCGCTCGAGAGCATGTACCAAGACAGCTACTGGTTGTATGATGCCCGCGTTGTATGGTCGGATAGCTCGGACCGTTACAGCATCGGTCTTTATGGGCAGAACCTGACCGATGAAATCTACAAGACTGACGCTCAGGAGTTCTCCTCGATCGGCAACATTCGCACGGCCTATTTCGGCGCGCCGCGCACGTGGATGGTCAAGTTCACGGCGAAATACTAGGTCGTGGCTTTGAGCCAGTATGTTTGAAGAAGGGCGGCGGTTATCACCGCCGCTCTTTTTCTTTTTGCAGACGGCTGTGACGCCATTACCGTCACAACAAACAAGAAGAATTCGGAAGGGGAAGCGCCATGAGCCAGGGGCAGGCTGCAGACGGTACCGTCAAGATACCGGTTGGCGACGAGGATAAGGCTCCCTCACCGGCCTATCGCTATTATGTGCTGGGGATCCTGATCTTTGTTTACATGCTGAACTTTGTGGATCGGCAGATTATCGGCATTCTGGCGGCGCCGCTGAAAGAGCATTTCCAGATGAGCGACAGCCAGTTCGGCTTGCTCGGCGGGATTGCTTTTGCCTCGGTCTATTCGACCCTGGCCATTCCGCTGGCGTGGCTGGCGGATCGTACCAGCCGTGTCTGGATCATGACCGGTGCGCTGGCGGTCTGGTCGGGCTTTACGGCCTTGTGCGGTATGGCCGGATCGTTCGGTCAGTTGTTCCTGTTCCGTATGGGCGTGGGTGTAGGCGAGGCTGGGGGAGTGGCTCCGGCCTATTCGCTGATCGCCGACTATTTCCCGCCGAACCAGCGGGCGCGGGCCATGGCGGCGTTTGCCTTTGGTATTCCGCTGGGTACGGCGGGCGGCACACTGATCGGGGGTCTGCTGGCGGTGAAGTATGGCTGGCAGACGGCCTTTATCGTGGTCGGTATTCTGGGTGTGCTGGTGGCGCCGATCCTTCGTCTGACGGTGCGTGATCCGAAGCGTGGAGGCACGGATGCCGCTGCTGCGGCCGCTATGGCGAAGATCGCGGCTGTGCCTGCGGCTCCGGTTGTTGCCGAGGCGGTGACCGACACCGGTCTGGGCCGCAAGGTGGCGCTGGTCTGTTTTGGTATTGCCGGTGTGTTTGCCGCACTGGGCGTTCTGTCGCTGATGAAGATTGGGGTCCAAAATCCGGTCATTCCCTTCTTCGGGGCGGGCTTGATGGCGGTGATCGGCATTTCGATGTGGATCGCCAAGACGACCGGCTCGGTCATCATGAAGAAGAAGAGCTTCTGGCTCTTGTCGCTGGGGGCTGCGTCTTCGTCGGTGTGCGGCTATGGCGTGGCGGGCTGGTTGCCTTTGTTCTTTATGCGCAGCTTTGACCTGACCCTGTCACAGGTCAGCTGGTATTATGCCGGTATTGCCCTGATCGGTGGTTTGCTGGGTATCTGGATGGGCGGGGCGATTGCCGACCGCATGGCCAAGAAGTCCAAGGGGGCCTATCCGCTGGTTCCTGCAGTGGCCTTCATCATCTCGGCACCGTGCTTTATTCTGGCGATGAACTCTCCGGCCCTGATCGGCCTGATGCCGGGCGGGGGCAGCCATGCCATGGCGCTGGTGCTGGCCTTCCTGATCTTCCTGATCCCGACGGGTTTGAACCTGGCCTGGCTGGGTCCGATCACGGCAGCGGTCCAGCATCTGGCTCCGGCCCCGATGCGTTCGACCGCCTCGGCCATCTTTTTGCTGATCAACAACCTGTTGGGACTGGCGGTCGGCTTTTTCTATTTCGGCTGGATGAGCGACCTGCTGCGTCCGATGTTCGGTGAGGAGAGCCTGCGCTGGGCCATCTATACGGGCATGGCCTTCTACCTGATGGCGTCTTTGCTGCACTTCTGTGCCTCGCGGACGCTGGCAAAGGACTGGATCGACTAGCCACGACGCGCGGAAATATTTTTTGAGATGGAGCCGGACAGTTGAACTGTCCGGCTTTTTTAGTCGAACGCTGAAATAGCTGGCGCGCTAAAAGAGACAGACGGTTGCCTAGCCCCCATGCGGGTGCCTATAAGCGCGACCAAAGTTTCCCCAAACCTCTCCACTGGCGCGGATCCAATATGAACATTCACGAATATCAGGCCAAACAGGTCCTCAAGGCCTACGGCGCACCTGTCGCTGAAGGCGTCGCTATCACCTCGGCAGATCAAGCCGAAGCTGCTGCCAAGCAACTGCCTGGCCCGCTCTATGTCGTGAAGTCGCAAATCCACGCCGGTGGCCGTGGCAAGGGCAAGTTCAAGGAACTGGGTGCCGAAGCCAAGGGCGGTGTGCGTCTGGCCTTCTCGATCGAAGAAGCCGTCGCCCACGCCAAGGAAATGCTGGGCAACACGCTCGTCACCGCCCAAACCGGCGAAGCTGGCAAGCAGGTCAACCGTCTGTACATCGAAGACGGTGCCGACATTGCCCGCGAACTGTACTGCTCGCTGCTGGTTGACCGTTCGGTCGGTCAAACCGCATTCGTCGTTTCGACCGAAGGCGGCATGGACATCGAAGAAGTGGCCCACGCCACTCCGGAAAAAATCCACACCATCGCCATCAACCCGGAAACCGGCGTCACCGCAGAAAACATTGCTGCGATCAACGCCGCTCTGGAACTGACCGGTCAGGCTGCTGAAGACGGCACGTCGCTGTTCCCGATCTTGTACAAGGCCTTCGTCGAGAAGGACATGGACATGCTCGAGATCAACCCGCTGATCGTCATGGAAAATGGCCACCTGCGCGTTCTGGACGCCAAGGTCTCGTTCGACGGCAACGCCCTGTACCGCCACGAAGACATCCGCGCCCTGCGCGATGAGACCGAAGAAGACGCCAAGGAAATCGAAGCCTCCAAGTGGGACCTCGCTTACGTGGCTCTGGACGGCAACATCGGTTGCATGGTGAACGGTGCCGGTCTGGCCATGGCCACCATGGACATCATCAAGCTGTACGGCAAAGAGCCGGCCAACTTCTGCGACGTCGGTGGCGGCGCAGGCAAGGAGAAGGTCGCTGCGGCCTTCAAGATCATCACCGCTGACCCGAAGGTCGAGGGCATCCTCGTTAACATCTTCGGCGGCATCATGAAGTGTGACGTCATCGCCGAAGGCGTTGTCGCAGCAGTTCAGGAAGTGGGCCTGAAGGTTCCGCTGGTGGTTCGCCTCGAAGGCACCAATGTCGAACTGGGCAAGAAGATCCTGAACGAGTCGGGTCTGGCCATCACCGCTGCTGACGATCTGGACGACGCCGCCCAGAAAATCGTCGCCGCTGTCGCCTAAGCCCTGCACATAGAATTCAGAGAACAGACACATGTCCATCCTCGTCAATAAAGACACCAAGATCATCGTGCAGGGCCTGACCGGCAAGACCGGCGGCTTCCACACCGAACAGGCTCTGGCCTATCACGGCACCCAGATGGTTGCCGGCGTGCACCCGACCAAGGGCGGCACCAACTGGACCGGTTCGCACGGCGAAACCCTGCCGATCTTCGCTTCGGTTGCCGAAGCCAAGGACGTTACCGGCGCTGACGCCTCGGTGATCTACGTGCCGCCGGCAGGTGCTGCCGACGCCATCATCGAAGCCATCGAAGCCGAGATCCCGTTCATCACCTGCATCACCGAAGGTATTCCGGTGCAGGACATGGTGCGCGTCAAGGCTCGCCTCGACCGCTCGAACTCGCGCCTGCTGGGTCCGAACTGCCCGGGCATCATGACCCCGGACGAGTGCAAGATCGGCATCATGCCGGGTTCGATCTTCAAGAAGGGCAATGTGGGCATCGTCTCGCGTTCGGGCACCCTGACCTATGAAGCCGTGTTCCAAACCACCAACGAAGGCCTGGGTCAGACCACTGCTGTCGGCATCGGTGGCGACCCGGTCAAGGGCACCGAGTTCATCGACGTGCTGGAAATGTTCCTGGCCGACCCGGAAACCACCTCGATCATCATGATCGGTGAAATCGGCGGTGCTGCCGAAGAAGACGCCGCTCAGTTCCTGATCGACGAAGCCAAGAAGGGCCGTAAGAAGCCGATGGCTGGCTTCATCGCCGGTCGTACTGCGCCGAAGGGTCGCACCATGGGCCACGCCGGTGCTGTCGTTTCGGGCGGCAAGGGCGACGCAGAGTCCAAGATCGCAGCCATGGAAGCCGCTGGCATCCGTGTCTCGCCGTCGCCGGCGCGTCTGGGCAAGACCCTGATGGAAGTCCTCAAGGGCTAATATCGTTCGGTCTGGCAACAGGCTGATACTGAACAGGAAGGGCGGCGGAGCAATAGTTCCGCCGCCTTTTTTGCGCGTTAAGGAATGGTGAAGCCGTATGGGCCTAGACGTCCATTCTGACAGGCTCTCTCACGCGCAAAGAACGATTTTCGCGCATTGTGAGGGTTTGTTACGGTGCACAAAGCGCGCAATGCCACTTTTTGTACCGTATTCGACGAATTTCCGCCCACTTGGCCATTCTAGGGCCATGACCATCGGTAAAAGTGGGCCTATATGAACTTCGGTCGTGTGCGCTGTGTGGGTGCACACGGTGGAACAGGATGTGTGAGAAACATGGCGGACGATGCAGGTCGGCTGAATCAGGTCTTTGCCGAGACCTCTTTCCTTTACGGTGCCAACGCGGCCTTCATTGAGGATCTGCACGAGAAATGGGCCAATGACCCGGCATCGGTGCCGGGTGAGTGGCGCTCGTTTTTCGATCAGCTGAAAGACAATGCCGAACTGGTGAAGCAGGCGGCGGGTGCAGGCTCTTGGGGCCGCAATCGTGGCGACGAGCCGACCGAGGAAACCGCTGTCTTTGACGGCCGTTGGCCTGCTCCCAAGGTGGATCCCAAGGCTGGCAAGCCGGGCGCACGTCCTGCTGCTCCGGCTGCAGCCGCTGATGGCGCGCTGACCGCAGATCATGTCCGCGCGGCGGCCCATGACTCTATTCGCGCCCTGATGATGATCCGCGCCTATCGCGTGAACGGTCACTTTGCTGCCAATCTCGACCCGCTGGGTATCGAAAAGCCGCATGTACATCCGGAACTGACGCCGGAATTCTACGGCTTTACCGCCGCTGACATGAACCGCCAGATCTTCCTCGACGGCGTTCTGGGTCTGCAAACGGCGTCGCTGAACGACATTGTTGCCCTGCTCAAGCGCACCTATACCGGTACGATCGGCGTGCAATACATGCACATTACCGAGCCAGCCGAGAAGGCCTGGCTGCAGGAACGTATCGAAGGCGCCGACAAGTTCGAGAAGAACGCCTTCACCAAGGAAGGCAAGCTGGCCATCCTGTCCAAGCTGATCGAGGCCGAAGGCTTCGAACGCTTCCTGCACAAGCGTTTCCCCGGCACCAAGCGTTTCGGCCTCGATGGCGGTGAAGCCATGGTTCCGGCGCTGGAGCAGGTCATCAAGCGCGGTGGCAATCTGGGCGTTGACGAAATCATCTTCGGCATGGCCCACCGTGGCCGCCTGAACGTGCTGGCTGCCGTTATGGGCAAGCCGTACAAGGCGATCTTCCACGAGTTCCAGGGTGGTTCGAGCGTCCCGTCGGACATCGAAGGCTCGGGCGATGTGAAATACCACATGGGGGCCTCGTCGGACCGCGAGTTCGACGGCAACAAGGTTCACCTGTCGCTGACCGCCAACCCGTCGCACCTTGAAATCGTCAACCCGGTTGTTCTGGGCAAGTCACGCGCCAAACAGGCTTTCGACATCCGTGAAATGCCGGAAAACATCGGCAAGCCGGATTCCGAATGGAAACTGGACCGCTCCAAGGTCGCGCCGCTGCTGATCCACGGTGACGCGGCGTTTGCCGGTCAGGGCGTGGTGGCCGAATGCTTTGCCCTGATGGGCCTGAAGGGCTACCGCACCGGCGGCACCCTGCACTTCGTCATCAATAACCAGATCGGTTTCACGACCGCACCGCACTTCTCGCGCTCGACGCCTTATCCGTCGGACGTGGCTCTGATGGTTGCGGCACCGATCTTCCACGTCAACGGCGACGATCCCGAAGCTGTCGTGTTCGCGGCCAAGGTGGCCACCGAATACCGCCAGAAATTCGCGAAAGACGTGGTGGTGGACATGTTCTGCTACCGTCGCTTCGGTCACAACGAGGGCGACGATCCCACGTTCACCCAGCCGAAGATGTACGAAAAAATCCGCGCGCAACGCTCGACCCGCGAGCTGTACACGGAGCGTCTGGTCGCACAGGGCGTCATCTCGCAAGCCGAGGTCGATGCCATGCTGGCCAAGTTCGAGGCCTTCCTCGACGCCGAGTTCGAAGCCGGCAAGACCTTCGAAGCCAAGAAGGCTGACTGGCTGGACGGCCAGTGGAAGGGTCTGGGCGCAGACAAGCCGGAAGACGCTGCATGGCGCGGCACGACCGCTGTTGCAGCTGATAAGCTGCAGGACTTCGGTGCGCGCCTGACCTCGATCCCGAACAGCGTGGACGTCCACAAGACGCTCAAGCGCGTGATCGATGCCCGCCGCGAAACCGTGGCAACGGGTGAAAACATCGACTGGGCTACGGCTGAAAGCCTCGCCTTCGCCTCGCTGGTCGATGAAGGTTACAATATCCGCCTGTCCGGTCAGGACTCGGTACGCGGCACCTTCTCGCAGCGTCACTCGGGCATTACCGACCAGACCACGGAACAGCGCTACTATCCGCTGAACAACCTGCGCGAAGGTCAGGGCCATTTCGAAGTCATCGACTCGGCCCTGTCGGAAGAGGCCGTACTCGGCTTCGAATATGGCTACTCGCTGGCCGATCCGAACACCCTGACCCTGTGGGAAGGCCAGTTCGGTGACTTCGTGAACGGTGCACAGGTCGTGATCGACCAGTTCATCTCGTCGGGTGAGCGCAAGTGGCTGCGTATGTCCGGCCTGACCATGCTTCTGCCGCACGGCTATGAAGGCCAGGGCCCCGAGCACTCCTCGGCACGCCTCGAGCGCTTCTTGCAGCAGTGCGCCGAGAACAACATGCAGGTCGCCAACTGCACCACCCCGGCCAACTATTTCCACATCCTGCGCCGCCAGCTGCACCGCGAGTTCCGCAAGCCGCTGATCCTGATGACGCCGAAATCGCTGCTGCGTCACAAGAAGGCCGTTTCGACCATCGCCGACATGGCCGAGGGTTCGAGCTTCCACCGCGTGCTGCGCGACGATGCCGAGCTGCGTCCAAGCGTCGCCGGTGTCTCGCTGAAGTCCGACAAGGACATCCGCAAGGTCATCGTCTGCTCGGGCAAGGTTTACTATGACCTGCTCGACGCCCGCGAAAAGGCTGGCATCAACGACATCTACATCCTGCGTCTGGAACAGTTCTACCCGTGGCCGATCAAGTCGATCTCGGCGGAACTGGCACGCTTCCCGAACGCTGATCTGGTATGGTGTCAGGAAGAGCCCAAGAACATGGGTGGCTGGACCTTCGTCGATCCGTGGATCGAGCTGACGCTCGAGAAGCTGGACGTGAAGGCCAAACGCGCCCGTTATGTCGGTCGTCCGGCTTCGGCCTCGACGGCTGCGGGCTTGATGAGCCGCCACCTGAAGGAACTCGAGACCTTCCTCGCCGAGGCCATGGCCTAAGCGACCGCCGCATTTTATCCTGATTGAATACGTTACGAAAAAGAGCCCCGAAAAATGGCTGACATCCTGACCCCCGCCCTTGGCGAATCCGTAACCGAAGCGACGATCGCCAAGTGGACCAAAAAGGTCGGCGAAGCGGTTAAAAAGGACGAGATCCTCGTCGAGCTGGAAACCGACAAGGTTTCGCTGGAAGTCGTCGCACCTGCCGACGGCGTTCTGGCCGCCATCAATGCCGCTGAAGGCGACACCGTGGTTCCCGGCACCGTTCTGGGTGCTGTGACCGAAGGTGCGGCCGGTGCATCGGCACCGGCGGCCGAAGTGGCACCGGCAACCGCTCCGGCGGCGGCTGCTGCGGCCTCGACCGACGGCGCTGTCGTTGACGTGGCTGTCCCGACCATGGGCGAAAGCGTGGCCGAAGGTTCGGTTGGCACCTGGCTGAAACAGTCGGGCGACACCGTGGCCAAAGACGAACTGCTGGTTGAAATCGAAACCGACAAGGTCGCCGTCGAAGTCTCGGCACCGGAAGCCGGCGTTCTGACCATCAACGTACAAGCGGGTGAAGCTGTCACCCCGGGCCAGGTGATTGCACAGATCTCGGCCTCGGGCGCTGCGGCACCGGCTGCTGCACCGAAGGCTGCCGCTCCGGCTGCGGCTCCGGCTGCATCGGGCGCGCACCTGTCGCCGTCGGTCCAGCGCGTGGTTTCGGAAAACAACCTGAACCCGTCCTCGATCGCCGCTTCGGGTCCGAAGGGCAACATCACCAAGGCTGATGCGATTGCCGCTATCGGCGCTGCTGCCGCCGCTCCGGCTGCTGCTGCTCCGGCGGCTCCGCGTGCACTGGGTGACCGCGAAGAGCGCGTGAAGATGACGCGCCTGCGTCAGACCATCGCCCGTCGTCTGAAAGAGTCGCAAAACACTGCGGCCCAGCTGACGACCTTCAACGAAGTGGACATGACCAATGTCATGGCCCTGCGCGCCCAGTACAAAGACCAGTTCGAGAAGTCGCACGGCGTGAAGCTGGGCTTTATGTCCTTCTTCACCAAGGCGGTTGTCGCGGCGCTGAAGGAAATCCCGGCGGTTAATGCCGAGATCGACGGCACCGACATCATCTACAAGAACCGTTATGACATTGCCGTGGCCGTTGGCACCGACAAGGGTCTGGTGGTTCCGGTTCTGCGTGATGCTGACACCCTGTCGCTGGCGGGTATCGAAAAGGGCATCGGCGCTCTGGGTAAGGCTGCCCGTGACGGCACCCTGACCATGGACCAGATGCAAAACGGTACCTTCACCATCACCAACGGCGGCACCTATGGTTCGCTGATGTCGACGCCGATCCTGAACGCCCCGCAATCGGGCATTCTGGGCATGCACAACATTGTGCAGCGTCCGATGGCCATCAATGGCGAAGTGAAGATTCGTCCGATGATGTATCTGGCCCTCAGCTATGATCACCGCATCGTTGACGGCAAGGAAGCCGTGACCTTCCTGGTCCGCATCAAGCAACTGCTGGAAGACCCGCAGCGCGCTCTGCTGGACCTGTAAGAACAGGTTTCCGGTCACCGGAAATAGAGACGGCGGTATCTTCGGATGCCGCCGTTTTCTTTTGTCTGGTGCACTGATAGCGTGAGCGTATGAGCTTCGTTGAAATTGCCCGCTTTACCGATGTGTACGAAGCCGATCTGGCGGCGGCGTTTCTGGCCTCGCACGACATCGAGGTGTCGGTCACCGAGCGGTTCCAGACGACGCTTGATCCGCTGATGCAGCGGGCGCTGGGTATCCGTTTGATGGGCTATGCCGATGACGTTGATCGCGCCCGCCAGCTATTGGAGCGGGCGCGGCAGGGCGAGTTTATGGAAGCGGATGGCGACGATGTGCCGACCGAACCACGGGCCCGCTGGGCGGGTCGAGGGATTGCCCTGTTTGCGGTTATGGTCTCGGGCTATCCCGCGACCAGCTTGCCAAGACGACTGAGACCGCTCCAGATTGCGGGAATGTTGATTATCGTGGCCATGGTCGCCCTGTCATGGGCGCTGTGGCTTTGGATCAAGTAGGGGGTGCGTATGCGTATTTTATGTGCAGTGGCTTCGGTCGTATTACTGACGGCCTGTAGCGGGCAGGACGAGGCGGGCGCGGTCGCGCCAGAAGCTCCAGCCGAGGCAGGGAAAACGGCGAGTGCTGCGGTGGATAGCCAAGACGCTGCGCGCGAGACCAAGCCCGCTGCGACGGGTGATGCCGCCGCACGCTTCGAGCGGACCGATCCTTCGCGCGGCACGCTGGTGCTTGAAGAAACCGGCGAGAAGTTTGTGCTGACACTGGTGGCAGGTGGCCGTCCATCGGGAGCCGCAACCGCAGCCGACTGCGCCGTAACGATTGCAGGGCCGCAGGACCTCGACGGCGTGGTACGCGGACGCGTGGTCCCGTCCAGCGGTGCCTATGGCGATATGACGGCTGACGATATCGGCCCGACCCCGCTCAAGGTCGATGTGATGATCGGACCGGAAGGCGCGTTTGTCACCGACCACGGTGCCGCCGCCAAACTATGCGGCATGGGCAGCCAGTTGGACGGTTTCTACAAACGGCAGGACATGCCGGACTGAGACTTACAGTCCGACGTCCCACACGCCGGCATTACGCATGCGCTCGTCGCGGGCTTCATGGGCGCGGCGGGTCATGCCGGGGGCCATTTCACGCACGGCATCCGAAACGGTCGATTTGTGCAGGCCCGGAATGATGGCGTGGACAAAGGCGCATCCGGCCAGTTTCAACAGCTTGCCGCAAAAGCCCATCGAAGCGCCCATATGCTCCACATAGGTTTCGTTCACCTCTTGCGGGTGTTCGACAAACAGACGGTGGAAGCGATTGGACATGATCATAGGGCCGAAAGTTACGTCGGGACTTGCTCTACCCGACAGGGGTATTTTGCCCTAAATGGAATAAGATAACAGGGGTCGTGTGGTCGCATCGTGATGAAATCGGTGTGAGCTTGCACCCAAGACACAGAAAATAAAAGGGAATGCCATGGGCGACGCTTCGGGAAAGACCTTCCGCTGGGATGATCCGTTTGATCTGACAGGACGGCTGACCGATGAGGAACGTATGGTGCAGGACGCGGCCCGCGCCTATGCCCGCGATGCCCTGCTGCCGCGCGTGGTGGCCGCGTTCCGCGACGAGACGTTTGATCGCGCCATCATGACCGAGATGGGCGAGATGGGCTTCCTCGGGGCCATGCTGCCGGAACAATATGGCGGCTCCGAAGCCAGCCACGTCGCCTATGGACTGATCTCGCGCGAGATCGAGGCGGTGGACAGCGGCTATCGCTCGGCTATGTCGGTGCAGTCTTCGCTGGCCATGTACCCGATCTATGCCTTCGGCTCCGAAGAGCAGAAGATGAAATACCTGCCCAAGATGGCGGCGGGCGAGCTGGTCGGCTGCTTTGGTCTGACCGAGGCCGATGGCGGTTCGGACCCTGCGTCGATGAAGACGACGGCTATGGCGGTTGATGGCGGCTATCGCCTGAACGGCGGCAAATACTGGATCACCAACTCGCCGATCAGCGACCTTGCGATCGTCTGGGCCAAGCTGGACGGCAAGATCCGTGGTTTCATTGTCGAGCGCGACTATCAGGGCTTCACCACGGGCAAGATCGGCGACAAGCTGTCGCTTCGTGCCTCGATCACCGGCGATATCGGCCTGAACGATGTGTTTGTGCCCGAAGCCAACATCCTGCCGGGCGTTCAGGGTCTGCGTGGTCCGTTCTCGTGCTTGAACAAGGCGCGTTACGGCATTGCATGGGGTGCGATGGGCGCGGCCGAGTTCTGCCTGCATGCCTCGCGTGACTATGTGTCCGAGCGCATCCTGTTCGGCCGCCCGCTGTCGGCACGCCAACTGGTGCAAAAGAAACTGGCCGATATGCAGACCGAAATCTTCCTCGGTTTTGAAGGCGCCTATGCCTTGGGCCGTCTGCTGGATACCGGCGCTTGGGTGCCCGAAGCCATCAGCCTGATGAAGCGCAATAACTGCGGCAAGGCTCTGGCCATTGCCCGCGAGGCCCGCGACATGCACGGCGGGGCCGGTATCACCGGCGAGTTGCACGTCATGCGTCACGCCATGAACCTTGAAACCGTGAACACCTATGAGGGTGCGCACGACGTTCACGCCCTGATCCTGGGGCGCGCCATAACGGGCGAAGCGGCCTTTTAATAACGGCCTTGCGGGGTGCGGGCAGAAATGCCCGCCCTCGCAGGGAACGGGCGTTCGGCAGCGCCGTTGTTCGTCGTGCTGCTGTTCGCAAAATATAGGCCATCGGGCTTTCCGGTTTGGTCGGACACAGCTTAAGCTGGTGTCCGAAACCTGTGGCACCACCAATATGGAGAGCCGAATGTCATCCCGATGCCTGCCTGTAGCCCGCAAACGCGGTGCAAGCCTGTCTGTTGCCCTGCCCGCTCTGATGGTGGCGGTCGTGGCCTGTGCCGGATGGAGCAGTCAGGCCGTGGCACAAAGCGGCACCGGCGGCATGACCTATGACGCCCGTCGCGGCGTCTATTCCTTTGCCTCGGGCATCGAGCATGCGCTTCCGGCTGTGGTGAAGGTCACGACGATGGGGCGCGCTTCGTCGGGTATGGAGGATGGCCCCAAGGCGCTTCAGGGCGGCTCGGGTGTGATTATCGATGCCGCCAACGGCATCGTCATCACCAACCACCATGTGATCGACGGAGGGCGCAATTTCACGATTGATCTGCCCGATGGCCGGTTCCTCGATGCCGAACTGGTCGGGGCCGACGAAGACACCGATATTGCTGTCCTGCGCGTGCGCGGCAGCGGACTGGCGCAGGTCGCGCAGGTAAACTCCGATGATCTCCAGACCGGCGATCTGGCCTTTGCGGTCGGCTATCCGCTGGGACTGGACCAGACCCTGACCATGGGGGTGATTTCGGGCCTGAACCGCACCGGACGCGGCGATACGATCGAGGACTATATCCAGACCGACGCGGCGGTAAATTCGGGCAATTCGGGGGGGCCGCTGCTGGATAGCCGCGGTCGTCTGATCGGTATCAACACCGCCATCCTGTCGGGCGGTATGGGCGGCGGCAATGACGGCATCGCCTTTGCCGTACCGACCCGTATCATGCGTTTTGTGGTGGACCAGATTCTGGCTCATGGCGAGGTCAAGCGCGGTCAGGTCGGGCTGGTGGTCGGTTCTCTGACGGCCCCGCGTGCGCGCGAACTGGGCCTGAATATCGTGCGCGGCGCTGTGGTGCATGATGTCATTCCCGGCTCGTCCGCCGAAAAGGCCGGTCTGAAGCGCGGCGACGTCATCGTCAGCCTGCAAGACCGCCCGATGAGCAATGGCGGCTCGGTGCAGGCTTCGGTCGGTATCACCACGGCGGGCACCCGTCTGCCGGTCGTCTATCTGCGCGATGGCCGCGAAGCCCGCACGGCGCTGACGGTCGAGGCACCGGTCGGTGGCAAGACGTATCTGGGCCAGAGCGAAGCCATTGCGCGTGGCATGACGGTCAAGCCTGTGTCGGGCAAGATGCAGGTTCAGGTTGTCGAGGCCGGTTCTCTGGCCGCATCGGCGGGTATCAAGGCGGGTGATGTCATTACCCGCATCAATGACACGGCGGTCGACAGTCTGGCTACGTTTGGTCAACTGGTGCAGGGGCAGGACAAGCTGGTCATAACCCTTGATCGCGATGGCGAGGAACAGCGTTTCGAGCTGGCCCGCTAAACACCGTCGCTCGATACAAAAAGACCCGCTGAGGTTCAGCGGGTCTTTTTTGTGGGCGGGGTGTCGGCCCACCAGAACCATATGCGGATAAATCCGGAGGGGGCTGGGGGGGCTGTTCAGGATCCGGAGCTATCCGGTGCCAGTGAGCCGACACCAAGGATCATTGATACGTATCCGGGTAAGTTCTGGACCGAACCGTGTCTTTTCAAAGGTATTCGGGGCCGCCGGTAAAAAACTGGCGGCCCCGAAAAATCAGATCTTGGACATGATCAGGGTGGCATTGGTGCCACCGAAGCCGAAGCTGTTGCTCATCACATGCTTCAGTTCGCCGTCATGGCGTTTCTGCAGGATGGGCATGCCCTCGAAGTCCGGATCGAGGTTCTCGATGTGGGCGCTTTCGGCGGCAAAGCCGTGCTTCATCATCAGCAGGCAGTAGATGGCTTCCTGAGCGCCAGCGGCACCCAGCGAGTGACCCGACAAGGACTTGGTCGAGGAAATCATCGGCATGGCATCGCCAAAGACGTTGCGGACCGCGTTCATTTCCTTGGCATCGCCGACCGGCGTCGAGGTGCCGTGCGGGTTCAGATAGTCGATCTTGGGATTGCCGGCCATTTCGAGCGCAATCTTCATGCAGCGCTCGGCACCTTCGCCGGACGGGGCAACCATGTCGTGACCATCGGCATTGGCACCGTAACCGGTGACCTCGGCATAGATGGTCGCGCCACGGGCAACCGCGCGCTCGTATTCTTCGAGTACAACAATGCCCGCACCGCCCGCGATGACGAAGCCGTCACGGTCCTTGTCATAGGCGCGCGAGGCGACCGACGGGGTGTCGTTATAGTTGGACGACATGGCGCCCATGGCGTCGAACATGTTCGACATGGACCAGTCGATGTCTTCACAGCCACCGGCGAAGACGACGTCCTGCTTGCCCCATGCGATCTGTTCGGCAGCGGCACCGATGCAGTGGGCCGAGGTCGCGCAGGCCGACGAGATCGAATAGTTGACGCCCTTGGTCTGGAACCAGGTGGACAGCACAGCCGACGGACCCGATGCCATGGCTTTCGGCACCGCGAACGGGCCGACGCGCTTGGGCGAGCCTTTTTCGACTGTGGTCTGGGCCGATTGCAGGATGACCTGCGTGCTCGGGCCGCCTTCACCGACGATGACGCCGGTGCGGTCGTTCTTGATGTCTTCCGGATCAATACCGGAATCCTTCAAGGCTTCTTCGAAGGCGATGTGGCCCCATGCGGTGCCGTTGGCGAGGAAACGCGCCGCGCGACGGTCCACCAGCGGGGTCCAGTCTTCGGCCGTCGCACCCAGTGCGGGCGGTGCCCAGACCTGAGAGCGGAAGCCGTATTTGGCATGGTCCGGCGCATGCTGGATGCCCGAGCGGGCTTCCTTCAGCGAGGCAGCGACCTCGTCCTGACCTGTGCCAATGGAAGAGACGATACCGATGCCGGTGACGACGACGCGACGCATAGGCGTTTCCTCGTTATATCGTTGATTACGCTTCGGTCTTTTCGGCGGTTGCGCCGAACAGACCGACCCGCATGTCATTGCAGGTATAGATGACTTCACCGTCGGCCTCGAGCACGCCGTCGGCAATACCCATGACCAGTTTACGGTTGATGACGCGTTTCAGGTGGATCTTGTATACCACCTTCTTGATGTCCGGCGTGACCTGACCGGTGAATTTCACTTCGCCGACGCCCAGTGCGCGACCCTTGCCCGGACCACCGATCCAGCCAAGATAGAAGCCGACCAGTTGCCACATGGCGTCAAGGCCGAGGCAGCCCGGCATGACCGGATCGCCGATGAAGTGGCACTGGAAGAACCACAGGGCCGGATTGATATCGAGTTCTGCCTCGACATAGCCCTTGCCGTAATTGCCGCCTTCATTGGAGATGGTGACGATACGGTCGAACATCAACATAGGCGGGGCGGGCAGCTGGGCATTGCCCGGGCCGAACAGTTCACCACGGCCGGAGGCCAGCAGACCTTCAAGGTCGAACGACGAGGGGTATTGGGACTGGCTCAAAGTCTAAGGGCTCCGATAAGCTTTAGCTCGGGGGTTACACGACGCCGCGTGTCTGCTCAACAGCAGCCGTCGCCTCATGACCCTCCAGAGCGCATCCATTGCCGTAATTTGGACAATGGAGCCATCAAAACAAGGTTTTTATTGGCTAAGTCGCCGGATTAGTCTTCGTGACGACCTGTACCGGCGGGACGGTTTGCGTTGCACAGGGCGCGGGTCTGGGTGCCAAACACGCTGCCCTCGGCCACCCAACCCCTGATTTTACGGGCGCGCACGCGGCACCAACCGTCCTCGCACTCGTCCAGTGAGACGATTGAGCGCGGACTTAAGGTTGCACGCACCGAGGAGGCTGCGGAACGTCCCGTATGGATGGGCAGGACTTCGTCGGTGCGGTTGAACACGCTGCGGCGACCAGACGCGACCGTGCGGTGAATCCACGCCACCGATCCGTCGGGGTCACAGATTTTGCGCCATTCACGGGTTTCGGCAATGACCTGTACAGGCAGGCCCGCTGTGCGGTATTCCCACATGATATTGTAATCCAGCCCCGGACCTTGTCTGGCCCGGACACGGTTGGACTTCAGGGTAATCCAGCGGGGAATTTCCAGTCCGGTAGGGGTGGTTCGGCCAGACGGCATGATGGTGCTGCCACCACTCATAACCGCCAGTCCGGCCATGGCCGCTACGATTCCGAGGCGACGGAAGTTTTTGACCCTGCTCGTAGCTTTGATAGACACATTCAGACTCTAAAGATCGGCGGGCCCCAAACCCGCAGGAAACCCAGGTACCCTATGTCCGTCCGCAAGCTTAATGTCGTGTTAACCAGGCGTCTTCCCGATGCGGTAGAAACGCGTATGCGCGAATTGTTCAACACCGAGTTGAACCTGACAGACACACCGATGGATCGCGAGGCCTTGGCGGCAGCCTTGCAACGGGCCGATATTCTGGTGCCGACTATTACCGACCGCATCGATGCCGACCTGATCAATGGCGCGGGCGAGCAGTTGAAGATGATCGCCAATTTCGGCGCGGGTATCGACCATATTGATGTCGATGCCGCCGTGGCTCGAAAGATTATCGTCTCCAACACGCCGGGTGTTCTGACCGAAGATACGGCCGACATCGCCATGTCGCTGATCCTGTCGGTCAGCCGCCGTGTCGTCGAGGGGGCCAATGTGGTCACCAATGGCCAGTTCAAGGGCTGGACCCCGACATGGATGTGCGGGCGCAAACTGTATGGCAAGCGTCTGGGCATTGTCGGCATGGGCCGTATCGGTCAGGCACTGGCCCGCCGCGCCAAGGCCTTTGGCATGCAGGTCCACTATCATAACCGCAAACCCATACCGGACATGCTGGCCGAAGAACTGGGCGCGACATGGTGGGATGATCTGGACCCGATGCTGGCGCGTATGGACGTCATCAGCCTGAACTGTCCGGCCACCAAAGAAACCCACCACCTGTTATCGGCCGAACGCCTGAGCCTGCTTCAGCCCCATGCCATTGTCGTCAATACGGCGCGCGGGGAACTGATCGACGAGGAAGCGCTGGCCGAAGCCCTTAAGGCCAAGGCGATTTTCGGTGCCGGTCTGGATGTGTTCGAGCAGGAACCGGATGTTTATCCGGGTCTGATCGGCCTGCCCAATGTGGTGCTTTTACCCCATCTCGGTTCGGCCACGATCGAGGCCCGTCAGGACATGGGCGACCGCGTGATCGCCAACATCATGACCTTCCAGAACGGCCACCGCCCGCCCGACCGCGTCATTCCGGCCATGCTGTAAGCCTTAGCGACTACAGACGGGGCATTCCGGATCGGCAGCCAGCTTCACCACGCGGGTGGCTGCCGACAAGCCGTCATAGATTAGGAGGCGGCTTATCAGCGGTTGGCCCGCGCCGGTGATGATCTTGAGGGTTTCAAGCGCTGTCATGGTGCCGATGACACCGGCCAGTGCCCCGATAATGCCGACGCGGGCACAGGTTTCGGCCTCGGGCGGGACTTCCGGCACGAGGCACTGATAGCAGGGCTGGCCGGTAAAGACCCCGACCTGACCGGTCCAGCGCCCAAGGGCGCCTGACACCAGCGGTTTGCCCTCCTGCACACAGGCCGCATTGACGCAGAAACGTGTGTCGAAATCGTCGGTGCCGTCCAGAACCACATCATACTGGCCGATCAGCTCACGCGCATTGTCCGGCGTGATGCGCTGGTTGAACACCTCGATGGAGGTGTGCGGGTTAAGCGCATTGAGGCGGGTTTTGGCGACGGCGACCTTGGGCTTACCGATATCGTCGGCTCCGAAAATCACCTGTCGTTGCAGGTTGGACAAAGACACGACATCATCGTCGATCAGGCCCAGATGGCCGACCCCTGCGGCGGCCAGATAAAGCGCCGCCGGATTGCCGATGCCGCCCATGCCGACCACCAGCACCCGTGCTTTTTTCAACGCCTGCTGGCCCGGTCCGCCCACTTCGGACAGGATCAGGTGGCGGGCATAGCGTTCGACTTCATCGTCGGAAAAGCGGATAGGCGTCTGGTTCATCTTGTCGCTGTAGCATTTTCAAACCGGCTTGGCGCTTGCGGTAAAGCGCGACGCTCGCCACATCCGGTTTATGACGCAGCACGCTCCCTCATTCCCCGACTGGCACGGCACCACTATTCTGGCCGTGCGCAAGAATGGCCAGACCATCATCGCCGGTGACGGTCAGGTCTCGATGGGCAATACCATCGTCAAAGGCTCGGCCCGCAAGGTGCGCAAGTTGGCCGGCGGCAAGGTGATTGCCGGTTTTGCAGGGGCCACCGCCGATGCCCTGACCCTGATCGAGCGGCTGGAAGCCAAGCTGGAGCAGTATCCGGACCAGTTGGCGCGTGCCTGTGTGGATCTGGCCAAGGATTGGCGCACGGACCGCTATCTTCGCAAGCTGGAAGCCATGCTTTTGGTGGCCGACAAGAACACCATTCTGACCGTGACCGGCGTGGGTGATGTGCTGGAGCCGGAACAGGGCGTGGCCGCGGTCGGTTCGGGTGGGAACTATGCGCTGTCGGCGGCGCTGGCCCTGATCGACGAAGATACGCCGCTGGATGCCGAGGCCATCGCCCGCAAGGCCATGAAGATCGCCGCCAGCATTGATGTTTTTACCAACGGCAACCTGACTGTCGAGAGTTTGTAAGCGTTGAAGCTTGCCGCGCCTGAAAGGGCGCTCAAGGAGTGAGCCGCCGCGCGGCGAACGTTAGTGCCCTTGCAGGCAAACCGAGAATAAAAAATGACTGATCTATCGCCTCGCGAAATCGTATCGGAACTGGACCGCTATATTGTCGGTCAGCAGGACGCCAAGCGGGCTGTGGCCGTGGCGCTGCGGAACCGTTGGCGCCGCAAGCGCGTGGGTGATGACCTGCGCGACGAGGTAACGCCGAAGAACATCCTGATGATCGGCCCGACGGGCGTGGGCAAGACCGAGATTGCGCGTCGTCTGGCCAAGCTGGCCGGTTCGCCCTTCCTCAAGGTCGAGGCCACCAAGTTTACCGAGGTCGGCTATGTCGGCCGCGACGTGGACCAGATCATGCGCGATCTGGTCGAGGCGGCTATCGGCATGGTGCGCGAAAAGCGCCGCGTCGAGGTTCAGGCCAAGGCCGAGGCGGCCGCTGAAGAGCGTCTGCTGGATGCTCTGGTCGGACCGGGTTCGGGGCAGCCGACCCGCGATGCCTTCCGCAAAAAATTGCGCGCGGGCGAACTGGACGACAAGGAAGTCGAACTGACGCTGGCCGATAATGCCTCGCCGATACAGGGCATGGATATTCCGGGCGGCAATGTCGGCATTCTCAACCTGTCGGACATGCTGGGCAAGCTGGGCGGTGGTCGCACCAAGAGCGTGCGCATGACTGTGAAAGATGCGACCCAGCCCCTGATTGCCGAAGAAGGTGACAAGCTGCTGGATCAGGACAGCCTGACCCGCGAGGCCGTGTCACTGGCCGAAAACGAAGGCATCGTCTTCCTTGACGAGATCGACAAGGTGGCGGCGGGCAAGGATCGTGGCGGAGCCGATGTCTCGCGCGAAGGCGTGCAACGTGACCTGTTGCCGCTGATCGAAGGCACGACGGTTTCGACCAAATATGGTCCGGTCAAATCCGACCATGTGCTGTTTATCGCGTCTGGCGCTTTCCATGTCGCCAAGCCGTCGGACCTGCTGCCAGAACTGCAGGGTCGCTTGCCGATCCGTGTCGAGTTGAAGGCGCTGACCCGCGATGACTTCAAGCGCATCCTGACGGAGCCGGAGGCCAATCTGATCCGTCAGAACCAGGCCCTTTTGGCGACCGAAAACGTCACTGTCACTTTCACGGATGATGCGGTTGAAGCGATGGCCGATGCGGCGGTGACCGCCAACTCGACCATCGAGAATATCGGTGCGCGCCGTCTGCAGACCGTGCTGGAGCATGTGCTGGAAGAAACCAGCTACCACGCCACCGATCTGTCGGGTCAGGCCATCGAGTTCACCGGCGAAGTGGTGCGCGAGAAGCTGAGCGAACTGACCGGAAACGTGGACCTCAGCCGCTATATTCTCTGATAGCGGCTGAGGTCGGAGCTTGGGGCCGTCGTAGCTTAGGTTGCGGCGGCCTTTCTCATTTGCGCCACCGCATCGACCAGACGGGCCAGCTCGTGCGGCTTGGACAGGCGGTGGTCGCCATCCTTGATGATGTCCAGACGCACATCGCCGCCCTCGTGTTTTTCCAGCAGGCGTAGCTGCATCTCCCACGGCACGCTTTCGTCCAGTTTGCCTTGCAGGATGTGGGTGGGGGCAGGGATGGCGACCGGACCATCCAGCAACAGCCAGTTCTTGGCCTCGTCGAACATGTTTTTCGTCAGGTGATAGTCGCCAAGGCCGGGATCGGTGATCAGGGCCTCGCCGTCACGCATAATGGCCTGACGGATATGATCGGGCAGGGTCGGCCACATCAGGCGTTCGGTAAAATCCTGCGCCGGATTGACCAGAACCAGACCGGCCACAGCCTCGGGGCGGGCGACAGCCGCCAGCAGCGACACCCAGCCACCCATGCTTGATCCGACCAGAATGACGGGGCGCTTAAGATGGTCGATCAGGGCGATACAGTCCTCGCGCCAGCGACCGATGGTGGCTTTCTTCCAGTCACCGCTTGAGACGCCGTGGGCAAAATGGTCATAGCGCACATAGGCCCAGCCGTTTTCCTCGGCGGCTTCATCGAGGGCCAAAGCCTTGGTGCCTTCCATGTCCGAGCGGAAACCACCGACCCAGACGACAACCGGGCCGTCGCCTTCAACCTGTTTATAGGCGAGGGTTTCGCCATCGGGGCGGGCAAGGTGCTGGATGTCGGTCATGGTGTCCTCAAGGTGTCTCGCGCAAGGCTCGGCAAACTGGTAGCGGATATTGGACTGTGAAGTGAAGGCCAAGCCCGCGTGACCCAAACCGATTTGAACACCGCACCCTCCCGCCCGCGTGTGTTGTTTATCAGCCCCAACCGTATCGGCGACAGCGTGATCGCGTCCGGCATTGTGCGCGAGATCAATCGCCAGTGGCCCAATGCGCATATTACGGTGGCCGTATCGGGTATGGCCGCGCCGTTTTATCGGGCCGCACCGGGCGTCGAGGACATCATTGTCGTCAACAAGGAAAAGCGCGGTGGTCACTGGCTCAAACTGTGGAAGGCCGTGCGCGGTACCCGTTGGGATGTGGCCATTGATACGCGTGGTTCGGCAACCACCTTCCTGATCCCGACCAAGACGCGCTTTGTGTACAGCAGCAAGCTGGAAAAGGGTGATCCCAAGGTCGAGGTGATTACCCGCCTGTTGCATGCGCCCCGCTCGCTGGAGCCGGAACTCTATATTGATGATCGCGCCCGTGATGACGCGGCAGCGGTCATTGATCCGCAACTGGCCACCGGTTCGGGCGAGGGCCCTATCATCGCGCTGGCCCCCATCGCCCACCAGAAGGGCAAGAGCTGGCCTGCCGACCGCTGGGCCGCGCTGGTCGAGAAGATGAAGGCGGAGCCGCGCTTTGAGGGCTGGCGTTTCATGCTGGTCGGTGGTCCGGGCGATCATGCACCGGCAGCACCGGCTTTGGCGGCGGCCGGTGATCGCGGTATCGACTTTGTCGGCAAGGGCGACATTCTGGCCTCGGCGGCAGCAATTTCTCGCGCCACGCTGTTTGTTGGCAATGATAGCGGCCTGATGCACGTCTCGGCGGCGGCAGGCACGCCGACCCTGGGCCTGTTCGGTCCGACCGAATGGTGGCTGTATGGGCCGCGCGGTACCAAGACCATGACGGTGGCCTCCAACAATACCCGTGGCCAGTTTGCGCCGATTGAAGACCTGACGGTGGATGCCGTCTTTGCCGCGACGATCAAACTTTACGATACCTATGCGGGGACGAAATGAGCCAGCCCAAGCCGCAGGTCCTGTTCATCAGTGCCGACCGCATCGGTGACGCCATCATGTCGATCGGTGCGATCCGCGAGATCGGTCGCCAGATCCCCGATGCCGAAATCACCGTGGCGGTTGGCCCTCCGGCGGCAGCTCTGTTCAGGGCTGCCCCCAATGTGGTGAAGGTCATACCGTGGAAGAAGCAAAAGCTGTCCGGCCACTGGCGCACCTTGTGGAAACAGGCGGTCGGCACGCACTGGGCCATGGTGGCCGATGTACGTGGCTCGGTGATGTCGTTCTTCCTCAAGGCCGATCAGCGCCGCCTCTACAGCCGTAAGCTGGAGAAGGGCGAGATGAAGGTCGTCACCTTCTCCAATATGATGAAGGCCGCCAAAACCGCCGAGCCGGAAATCTTTCTGGACGACAAGGCCCGCGCCGATGCCGCCGCAATCATTGGCACTGATCCTTCGCCCATCTTGGCTATGGCCCCGATTTCAACGGCGGCCGACAGAAGCTGGCCCGCCGACCGCTGGGCCGAACTGACGCAAAAGCTGATGAACGAGCCGCGCTTTGATGGCTGGCGGTTCATGCCTGTCGGTGGTCCGGGCGACCACGCCGCTGCTGCTCCGGCACTGGCTGTGGCCGGTGATCGCGGTATCGATGCCGTGGGCAAGTGCGATATTTTAGGCTCGGCGGCTTTATTGCAGCGGGCGACACTGTTTGTGGGTAACGACAGCGGCCTGATGCATGTCAGCGCGGCTGCCGGCACACCGACGCTGGGCCTGTTTGGACCCAGCGAGTGGTGGCACAAGGCACCCTATGGACCCAAGGGCCGTGTTCTGGCCGCCGCACCTGTTCGGGGCGAGTTTGCCCCGATTACGGCCTTGAGCGTCGATCAGGTGTTTGCGGAAGTGTTGGCGCTTTACGACACCTTTGCGCGTTCTGGACGTTGATTGCAGCGCAAGCTTGAATTTTCGGGCTTTCATCGCCATATTCCCGCCGCTGGGACGCCTCTGTGAGCACAGAGGTTCCCGCCAAGCTTTTTGACCACACAAGGAAACGACGCCCATTCGCCGTCCCATGCAAGCGCCGCCCGTAAAGGACGGCCCGCCGATGAACCAAGATATCCGTGCCCCCCGTGTTCTGCTCATTGACCAGAACGGCGAGAAGCAAGGCATTATGCCCTTGTCTGCTGCGCTGGAGGCTGCGGAAGAAGCTGGTCTGGATCTGGTTCAGATCGTGAACAATCCGGAAGCCCCGGTTTGTAAAATTCTGGACTACGGCAAGCATCGCTTCCAAGAGCAGAAAAAGAAGGCCGAGGCCCGCAAGCGCCAGAAGGTCGTCGAGCTCAAAGAGGTCAAGCTGCGTCCGAACATCGACAGCCACGACTATGAAGTGAAGGCCAAGGCCATGCGTCGCTTCTTCGAGGATGGCGACAAGGTCAAGGTGACCCTGCGCTTCCGTGGCCGTGAAATGGCTCACCCGGAACTGGGTATGAAGCTGATGCACAAGGTGCAGGCAGACTTCGACGAAGTCGCAAAAGTCGAGTTCGCACCCAAGATGGAAGGCCGTCAGATGATCATGATCCTCGCTCCGCGTTAAGCGACGGGATCACATCCAAGGTTTTACGAACGCCCCGGACGCAAGCTCGGGGCGTTTGCTTTTGCCAGTGGCGACAAGTCATTGGTTTTGAGTCACTTGTCTTATGGGAGGGGATGGCGTAAAAGCCGCCCCTTCGTATCTACGGACCGTCGGGCGAATAGGCATGCCTGGGCGGTTCTGAAACGGACGCTGTATGAAATCTTTGGATTTTCAAATGGCGTGCCCTCAATCAGAGAGAGTTAAAATGCCGAAGTTGAAGACGAAGTCGGGCGCCAAGAAGCGCTTCAAATTCACTGCCACGGGCAAGGTCAAGGCTGGCGTCGCTGGTAAGCGCCACCGTCTGATCAGCCACAACTCGAAGTACATCCGCCAAAACCGCGGTACTTCGGTCATGGCCGATGCCGATGCCAAGAAGATCAAGAGCTACATGCCGTACGCCTAAGGCGCACTGCATTTCTGATCTCTTCTCGCATTTGAATTTGAACACCGTCCCTTTAGCGGCCCCCCTTTTCGAAGGTTGAGGCGCTAGGGACTTCCCAAAGGGAAAACGAACATGGCACGCGTCACACGGGGCGTTACGTCCCACGCCAAGCACAAGAAGGTCCTGAAGCAAGCTAAGGGCTTCTACGGCCGCCGCAAGAATACCATCCGCACCGCCAAGGCTGCCGTTGACCGTGCTGGTCAATACGCCTACCGCGACCGTCGCAACAAAAAGCGTAGCTTCCGCGCTCTGTGGATCCAGCGCATCAACGCTGCGGCCCGCATGGAAGGCTTCACCTACTCGCAGTTCGTGCACGGCCTGGACAAGGCTGGCATCGTTCTGGACCGTAAGGTTCTGGCTGCGATCGCTGCCGACGAAGCTGGCTTCAAGGCCATTGCTGACAAGGTCCGCGCCGCTCTGGCCTAAGTCTTTGGCCTAAGAGACGGTTCGATCCGATTAAAAGCGCCCGTTCCGGTCACCGGAGCGGGCGTTTTTGCATCTTGGCTACCCCTCTGGGACGAAGTCTCTGCTAAGAGGGTGACGAACGGGCCGTGGCCCGATAAAGCACAGCGCAAATGACCGATCTCGCCCAACTCGAAACCGAACTCATCAACGCCATTGGCGCGGCAGAGACTGTCGCCGCCCTTGAAGAGGTGCGCGTTGCCGCCCTCGGCAAGTCCGGCTCCATTTCACTCCTGCTGAAAGGCATGGGCCAGCTTAGCCCCGACGAGCGCCGCGAGCGCGGTCCGGTGCTGAACGGCCTACGCGACCGTGTGACCACGGCGTTGAATGCCCGCAAAGCCGATCTGGAAGCCTCGGAGCTGAACGCCCGTCTTCTGACGGAGCGTGTGGACCTGACCCTGCCGTCGCGCCCCCGTCGCAAGGGCGGTGTTCACCCCACCATGCAGGTGATGGACGAGATGATCGCCATCTTTGCCGAGATGGGCTTTGCCGTGGCCGAAGGTCCGGACATCGAAGACGACTTCCACAACTTCACCGCACTGAACTTCCCGCCGAAGCACCCCGCGCGTGAAATGCACGACACCTTCTTCCTGAAGCCGGATGCCGAGACGGGCGAGCGCAAGGTTCTGCGTACCCACACCTCGCCGGTTCAGGTGCGCACGATGATGTCGCAAAAGCCGCCAATCCGTATCATCGCGCCGGGTCGTACCTTCCGTAAGGATTCGGACGCCACCCACACGCCGATGTTCCACCAGATCGAAGGTCTGGTCATCGACCGCGACGTCAATATGGGCCACCTGAAGACGACGCTGGAAACCTTCATGGCGCGCTTCTTTGAACTGGACGATGTGCAGGCCCGTTTCCGCCCGCACCACTTCCCGTTCACCGAGCCGTCGGCGGAAATGGACATCCGCTGTGACCGTTCCGGCGGCAAGCTGGTGCTGAACACCGGCGAGGACTGGCTGGAGATTCTGGGCTGCGGCATGGTGCACCCGAACGTGCTGATCGCCTGCGGCCTTGATCCTGACGAGTATCAGGGCTTTGCCTTCGGCATGGGCGTGGACCGTCTGGCCATGCTGAAATACGGCGTCTCGGACCTGCGTCCGATGTTCGATGCCGATACCCGCTGGCTGGCCCATTACGGCTTTAGCGCATTCCAAGCTCCCAATCCGGCCTCGGGCCTGAGCTGAGGTACAGATTATGACTGACAATACCGACATCACCATTTCTGCCATCGGTGCCGGCCCTGAATATGAGGGCATTAACATCTGGCTTCCGGCTCTGGCCGTCGAGGCTGCGCGTCGTGGCGAGAACGCCATCATTGGCAAGACCTTCCGCAACTGCATGATCGAAGGTCCGGCGGTTCTGTTGCCGCTGGGGGCCTGTAATTTTGACGGCTGTAATATGGGCGATGCGCAGGGCGATATCCGCAACCTGCTGCTGCAACCCATGGGCCCGCAAAAGGTCACCGGCACGGTCGCCTTCCAGGACTGCCAGTTCATCAACTGCCAGTTCATCCGCGTCGGCTTTACCGGTACGCCCGATTTTCTGGGCCAGATCCAGCAGGTGCTGACCGGAGGCGTGCAATGAAGTTCACGCTTTCATGGCTGAAAGACCATCTGGAAACCTCGGCGGATGTGAATGCCGTGGCCGAGGCCATGACCATGGCTGGTCTAGAGGTCGAAGAGGTCAATGATCCGGTCGCCAAGCTGGCGGCGTTCAGTGTGGCCAAGATCGTCTCGGCCGAGCGTCACCCGAATGCCGACCGTCTTCAGGTCTGTCAGGTCGATACGGTCGACGGCATGAAGGAAATCGTCTGCGGTGCGCCCAATGCGCGCCCGGGCCTGACCACCATCTATGCGCCGATCGGGGCCTATGTGCCGGGTCTGGACGTAACGCTGGTTGAAAAGCCGGTACGCGGTATCGTCTCCAACGGCATGCTGTGCTCGGGTGGCGAACTGCAATTGCCGGACGAGAATGACGGCATTCTGGAACTGTCGGACGATCTGGCGGTCGGGACGAGCGCTGCCCAAGTGTTCGGCCTTGAGCCGGTCATCGACTTCGAAGTGACCCCGAACCGTCCCGACTGGCTGGGTGTTGCGGGTATTGCGCGCGATCTGGCTGCGGCGGGTCTTGGCACGCTGAAAACGCCTGCGATTGAGCCGGTCGCGGGCAAGGGTGCATCGAGCATCTCGGTTCGCATTGATGCGCCCGAGCTGTGCCCGACCTTTGGTGGTCGCGTGATCCGTGGCGTCAAGAACGGCCCGTCGCCGAAATGGCTTCAGGAACGCCTGACGGCTATCGGTCTGCGTCCGATCAATGCGCTGGTGGATATCACCAACCTGATTTCCTATGACCGTGCCCGTCCGCTGCATGTCTATGACATCTCCAAGCTGGAAGGCACCGAGATCGTTGTGCGCGCCGGTCAGGGCGAGGAAACGCTGACGGCGCTGGACGGTAAAGAATACGCGCCCAAGGCTGCCGATTGCGTGATCGCTGACAATACTGGCACCCGCGCCATCGGTCTGGGTGGCGTTATGGGTGGCGAAAGCACCGGCTGCTCGCTGGAGACGGTCGATGTCTTCCTCGAAAGCGCCTGGTTTACCCCGATTGTGATCGCCCAGACGGGCCGCGCGCTGGGTATCCATTCGGACGCGCAATATCGTTTCGCCCGTGGCGTCGATACGCATTCGGTCGTTCCGGGTCTGGAACTGGCTACCAAGCTGATCCTCGAGCTGTGCGGTGGCGAGGCTTCCGAGATTGTGGTCGCTGGCGAAGCACCAGCCGCCCCCGCAGGCTTTGCCTTTGATCCGGCCTTTGTGAAGCGCCTGACGGGTATGGACCTGTCGGAAGACCGCATTGCCGACATCCTGACGGCGCTGGACTTCAAGGTCGAGCGTGGCGCGTCGTGGACGGTGACGCCGCCGACCGCGCGTCGTGATGCCCATGGCCCGGCCGATCTGGTCGAGGAAGTGGCCCGCATCGAAGGCTTTGCCTCGCTGCCGTCAACGCCGCTTCCGGCTGTGGCTCCGCCTGCCGGTGGCATCCTCAGCGTACGCCAGTCGCGCGTGCGCACGGCACGTCGCGCACTGGCCTCGATGGGCTATGCCGAGGCCGTGACGTGGTCGTTCACCAAACAGTCCAAGGCGGTTCTGTTCGGTGGCGGTGATGACAGGCTGGTGCTGGAAAACCCGATTGCCTCGGACCTTGACTGCATGCGTCCGTCGGCTCTGCCGAACCTGATCGAGGCGGCGGCCCGCAATGCCGCACGCGGTCATGCCGATGCGGCCCTGTTCGAAATCGGCCCGATCTATCTGGGTGATGGTCCCAAAGACCAGCGCACCACGATTACCGGTCTGGTGGCTCCGCATGCGGACCGTCACTGGCAGGGTGCGGGCGATGATGCGTTGTTCGCCCTCAAGGCTGATCTGGTCGAGTTGTTGGAGCTGATCGGTGCGCCGGTGGGTTCGCTGCAACTGGTGCAGGGGCAAAACCGCGAATGGTGGCATCCGGGTCGTTCGGCCCGCCTGCAACTGGGCCCCAAGAACATCATCGTCGAGTTCGGTGCCCTGCACCCGTCGATCCTGAAGACGCTGGATGCCGATGGCCCGATGCTGGCCTTCGAGATCATTCTCGACAATGTGCCGGAACCCAAGGGTAAAGGTGGTAAGGCGCGCGGTGCGGCCAACCTGCCGAACCTGATGCCTCTGTCGCGCGACTTTGCTTTCGTTCTGGACGAGGCCAAGGCCGTGGGCGATCTGGTCAAGGCCGTCTCGGGTGCCGACAAGGCCCTGATCACCGATGTGCGCGTCTTTGACGTCTATCGCGGCAAGGGCGTGCCGGAAGGCCAGAAATCGATCGCTATCGAGGTCGAGATCCAGCCGCGTGAAGCCACACTGACCGATGCCGAGATCGAGGCCCTGATGGCCAAGGTCGTTGCCGCCGCCACCAAGGCGGGCGCGGTGTTGCGCAGCTAGGCGCAAAGCCAACAATAAGAAGGGGTCGGGGGCGCAGGCTTCCGGCCCCTTTTTCTTTGTGTTTTGGTCCGGTTTTTTGCGATGGCAATGATTGGTTAACCCTAAAGCCCCAAGTCTGCCGCAAAAGGCCGTGACGGTATATTTCTCGCCCGGGACGTCGGGCAACCGCCATGCCGATGGGAGTTTACCATGCACCGCCGCCAACTGATCCGTACCAGCCTGGGCCTTGCTGCCGCCAGCGCCCTTCCGGTGGGCCTGGGCGCCTGTGCCACGCGTGGCCAACCGGCCAATCCGAACTATCCGATTGCTGCGGACCAGACCGCCCAGACCTATACGTTTGACGAATTGGTCGCTGCCGGTTCGCGTGAAATGGGCATTGCCTCCGAGGCTATCGGTGGTGCCATCGAACGTATCTTTGCCGATCAGGGCGGCGCGCCGACGGCCTATATTGCTGGCGAGGAAGCCGCCGGTGCGGTTGTGGCCGGTCTGCGTTATGGCCGTGGTGCCCTTCACATGAAGGACCTGTCGGCCTCGCAAGAAGTCTTCTGGCAGGGCGCATCCATTGGCTGGGACTGGGGTGGCAATGCCAGCCGCGTGTTCACGCTGGTCTACGGCCTCTATCATCCCGACATGCTTTACCGCCGCTATCCGGGCGTTGAAGGCTCGGCCTATGCGATTGCCGGTCTGGGTGTGAACTATCAACGTGCAGACGGTATCGTTCTGGCACCGGTACGCACGGGTGTAGGCCTGCGTCTGGGGGCCAATGTTGGCACGATGAGCTATAGCCGCCAGCGCAACATCTTCCCGTTCTAAGCGGCGGTGACGCGAAAAGATCAAAGGCCGGAGCAGATGCTCCGGCCTTTTTCTATGTCTGGCTTGTGATCAGGCTTTCCAGCCCTTCGCGATAGCTGGGATAGCGCGGTCGCCAGCCCAGCTCGGCCTTGGCGCGGGCATTGGAAATGCGTTTGTTGTCTCGATAGAAGCGCCGCATGCCGTCGCTGACCGACGGGTCGTCCAGCGATACCTCGGCAGGTGGTGCCATACCGATCCGTTCGGCGGCCCAGAGGGTGACGTCCTCGGCCGGAGTGGGGGTGTCGTCGCACAGATTATAGATGCCGCCCGGATGCGGTCGCGCCATCGAGGCAAACAGGCCCGAAATCACATCGTCGATATGGATGCGGTTGAATACCTGTTCGGGTTTACGGACCAGAGGCACAGTACCGGCCCGCAACCTCTGGAAGATGTTCTGCTCCGGCCCATAGAAGGCAGGCAGGCGGAAGATTTGCACGGTCAGGCCCATGCCGCGCCCTGCATCCAGCCAGTCGCGCTCGGCCTTGGCCCGTCGTGCCCCTTCAAGGGTGGCGGCATTCAGGGCGTCGCCTTCAAAAGCCCAGCCACCGGCGCGGTCGCCATAGACGCTGGTCGAGGAAATATAGCCGATCCAGTCGGGCCAGGCTTCGCCCGCAGGCAGGGCCGACAGGGCCCGCATGGCCGGACAGCCATGGGCATCGGGCGGCGCGGTGACCAGAATAGCCGTTGCGTTCATGCCTGCTCTGGCCAGGGCGTCGGCATTATCGGGATCGACCGCCTGCCAGCCCCGTTTTTCAAAATCGGCCCTGCGCTCGGCCTGGCGCGAGCTGACAGCCACATCCCACCCCTTGTCTGTGGCGGCCTGTGCGACAGCCTGACCCAGATAACCACCACCAAAAACCAGCAGGGAGGAAGAGGGTGTCATGGCTTTAGGGCGTCACTTTCGAAAGAGGAGCAGGGTTTGGGAGTACAGAGGTATTATCCGTAAGCAGAGCATGGGCGCGGCTATTGTTCCAAGCGGAAATGCACGGAATTTTTGCACGGTCACAACGCTCGGCATAACGACGGGCGATTTCGGTGACATCGGCCATCAGGCCCGCTTTGAGCGTGGTGGGCTCTAGGCCCAGTGCCTTGAAACCGTCATTGGCGACCACCAGTTCGTTCTCGTCGGCCTCGGCGCGTGGATTGGGCAGGTTGGCGATTTGCGCACCTGTCACATCGGCAATCATCTGGGCCAGATCGCGCACACGTCGGCTCTCGGTCATCTGGTTGAGGATTTTGACGCGCTCGCCCTTTTGCGGCGGGTTGTTTAACGCCAGTTCCACACAGCGCACAGTGTCCTGAATATGGATAAAAGCCCGCGTCTGGCCGCCTGATCCGTGGACCGTCAGCGGATAGCCGACTGCCGCCTGCATCAGGAAACGGTTCAGGACCGTGCCGTAATCGCCGTCATAGTCAAAGCGGTTGATCAGGCGCTCGTCCAGCTTGGTTTGTTCGGTCTGTGCGCCCCAGACAATGCCCTGGTGCAGGTCGGTGATGCGAAGCTGGTCGTTCTTGGCGTAGAACTGGAACAGCAGGGCATCTTGCGTCTTGGTCATGTGATAGATGCTGCCGGGGTTCGGCGGGAACAGGATTTCCTGCTCGGTCGGGCCAAAATCGGTATCGACCGTGACCTTTAGATACCCCTCGGGAATCTTGAGCCCCGCCGTCGTATAGCCATAGACGCCCATGGTGCCGAGGTGCGCCAGATGGATGTCGCGCCCGCTTTCGACCATGGCGGCCAGCAGGTGGCTGGTGGCGTTCAGATTATTGTCGACGGTGTAGATCTTATGCCGTGCCGACTTCATCGAATAGGGCGCGGCGCGCTGTTCGGCAAAATGGACGATGCTGTCCGGTTTCCAGTCTTTCAGCAGATTGACCAGACGCTCGAAATCTTTGCCGACGGTCAGATTTTCAAAGGCGATGTCGTGACCAGATACCTCTTTCCATGCCTTGATGCGGTCGTGGATCGAGGTGATGGGGGTGAGGGACTGTACCCCCAATTCGTTGTCGATGTTCCGGCGGCTGAGATTGTCGACGATCATCACGTCCCAACCTTTTGCCGACAAATGCAGGGCCGTGGGCCACCCACAAAAACCGTCGCCGCCGAGGATCATTACGCGCATGGTACCGTCCTGATAAACATCGTCCTAGATCATGCCTAACCGAGAAAGAATGACGATCAAGGCGTCACTCTGTCTCGGCTGTGTCCGGCCACTCCATTATGATCAGAGGATAGGGGCGACCGGCATCGTCGCAAGCTTGCCGCTTGATCGGCCTAAAACCCATATGCTCGTAAAACCCCAGAGCCGCCGGATTGCCTTCGTTGACCTTGAGCGTTCGTGCCCCGTTTTGCAGGGCGTAGTCGATGGCCTGTCGTCCCAAACCTTGCCCGTGCAAAGCAGGATCGATGAACAAAGCCGCGATCTCGTTTTCGGCCAAGCCCAGAAATCCTGTTGGGGTGCCTTCATGATCCAGCGTCCATAGCGGCATTGCGGACGCCAGATAGTCCCGAACCTCGGGCTCTATCTGGTCGATTTCTGAAGGGGACAAAAAATGATGCGTCGCCTCGACCGCGCGTCGCCATACGCCCAAAAGGGGTGCGCGGTCGGCGGGGGCGAGGCGACGGATGATCAAAGCAGCGCCTCGATGGCCGCGCGCGCCTGGGCACCGAGGTCGGGGCGTTTCAGGGCCAGCGCCACATTGGCTTTCAGCAGGCCGATCTTGTCACCGCAGTCATGGGTGATGCCTTCATACTCATAGGCGGTGAAGCTCTGCTGGCCCATCAGGCGGGCCATGGCGTCGGTCAGCTGGATTTCGCCACCGGCACCGGCGGCCTGTGTTTCCAGCAGGTCGAAGATTTCTGGCTGCAGGATATAGCGGCCTGAAATGGACAGGTTCGACGGGGCCGTGCCACGGGCCGGTTTTTCGACCATGCCCTTCATGGCATAGCGACGCCCTTCATGGCTGGAAGGGTCGATAATGCCGTATTTGTGGGTTTCGCTGTCCGGCACCTGCTCGACGCCGATGACATTGCCACCGACCTCGGCATAGACCTCGGCCAGTTGTTTAAGGGCACCCGGTTGGCTGTCGACGATTACGTCCGGCAGGATGACAGCGAACGGCTCGTGGCCGATGATATCGCGTGCGCACCAGATAGCATGGCCGAGCCCCTTGGGCTTCATCTGGCGGGTGAAGCTCATCTCACCAGCGCGGGCCAGTTCGGCATTCATGATGTCGAGAATGTCGGTCTTGCCCTTGGCCAGAAGCTGGGCCTCAAGCTCGATCTGGTGATCGAAATAGTCCTCGATGGCTTCCTTGGCGCGGCCGGTCACAAAGACGATGTGCTCTATACCGGCATCGCGCGCTTCTTCGACGATGTAGGACAGGATGGGTCTGTCCACAACGTTCAGCAGTTCTTTTGGCGTTGTCTTGGTACCGGGCAGAACGCGGGTACCAAGACCGGCTACAGGAAGAACGGCCTTGCGAAGGCGCGCGGGGGTCGTGGACATTGAGTATCCGGAAAAAGTCTATGATTGATCTGTCATAGGCATATTTCCGGATAGGTCCAACGACTGTTGTTTGACGCCTTGGTTACTCGACCGTGACAGACTTTGCGAGGTTGCGCGGCTGATCGACGTCTGTGCCTTTTTGAACGGCGGTATAATAGGACACCAGTTGCATCGGCACGGCATAGACCAGCGGGGCGGCAATCGGATGCGCATCCGGTGCGTGAACGCGGCGGATACCGGCACCATGCGGATCAGGCGCGCTTTCAGGTGCGATCATGATGACCGGGCCGCCTCGCGCGGCGACTTCCTGCAGGTTCGAGGACGTTTTCTCGAACAGGTCGTCCATCGGTGCGAGGGCGATGGTCGGGGTGTATTCGTCGATCAGGGCGATCGGGCCGTGTTTCAGCTCGCCCGCGGCATAGCCCTCGGCGTGGATATAGCTGATCTCTTTCAGCTTCAGCGCGCCTTCCATGGCCAGCGGATACATGGGCCCGCGACCGAGGAACAGTACGTCGCGCGCCTTGGCCAGATCCTGCACCAGATTGCGGATCGGGGCGTCCATACGCAGGGCTTCGGAAATCAGGCGCGGGGCCTCGAACAGGGCCTTGACCAGTTCGGCCTCGCGCGCCTCGTCGATCTTGCCACGGGCGACACCGGCGGCAATGGCCAGCGACAGCAGGGCGGCGACCTGTGCGGTAAAGGCCTTGGTGGAGGCGACACCGATTTCGGGACCTGCATGGGTCGGCCACAAAATCTCGGCCTCGCGCGCCATGGACGAGGTGTGGACGTTCACAACCGCGGCGGTCTTGAGGCCTTGGGCCTTGCACCAGCTCAGGCCGGCCAGCGTGTCGGCGGTTTCGCCGGACTGGCTGACAGCCACGGCCAGCGTGCCTTGGCTCAGGGCCGGATCACGGTAACGGAACTCCGAGGCGATTTCGACATCGCACGGCAGGCCCGCATATTTTTCAAACGCATATTTGCCGATCTGGCCGGCATAGAAGGCGGTGCCGCAGGCAATGATCTGGATGCGCTCGATGGCGGCAAAGTCGACCACAGCCGGTTTGGCCTTGGCGGTGACCAGATCGAGATATTCAGACAGGGTGTGCTGCACGCTATCGGGCTGTTCATGGATTTCCTTCTCCATGAAGTGGCGATACTCGCCCTTTTCCACGAGGGCGCTGGAGGCCGCGACCTTGACGACGGCGCGGTCGGCCGGTTCGCCCTTGGCGTTGAAGATACGCGCATCGGTGCGCGTCATGGCGACATAATCGCCTTCTTCCAGATAGGAGATATGCTGGGTAAAGGGGCCGACCGCCAGAGCGTCCGAGCCGAGATACATCTCGCCCTCGCCCCAGCCGACCACCAGCGGGCTGCCGCGACGGGCACCCAGAATCAGTTCGTGTTCCCCTTCGATCAGCACCGCCAGTGCATAGGCACCGGTCAGGCGGTCCAGAGTGGCCTTGAAGGCGTCCAGCGGAGCCATGCCCTCGGACAGGTTGTGGTCCAGCAGGTGGGCGACAACCTCGGTATCGGTCTGGCTTTCGAAGACGCGACCCTCGGCTTCAAGCTCGGCCTTCAACTCGGCGAAGTTCTCGATGATGCCGTTATGGACCAGACAGACACGACCGGCCTTGTGCGGGTGGGCATTGGCCTGGGTCGGGGCACCGTGGGTGGCCCAGCGGGTATGGCCGATCCCGACATGGCCCTTGATGGGGTCTTCAAGCAGTACAGCTTCCAGATTGCGGATCTTGCCCTTGGCGCGGCGGCGACGGATGCCGGTCTCGTCCTGCACGGCGATGCCGGCGGAATCGTAGCCGCGGTATTCCAGCCGCTTCAGGCTGTCGATCAGGCGGGGAACAACAGGACCGTTACCGGTCACGCCAATAATGCCGCACATGGAATTAACTCCAACGAAGGCGGGGGTCGCATTTTTTGCGTCCGCACCCGCAATTGAGGTAAGCGAAAGGGTTCAGCCTTACATATAGGGCGCATCTAGGCATAGTGCGGCCTTCGAGCATCAAACAATGGGTTTCGGAAGATTTCCGGCCAAACCCCGCCAGTTCAAGGATCACGCCTTTGGGCGAGAGAAAATATTTCGGCACTGACGGCATTCGCGGCCGCGCCAATACCCATCCTATGACCGCCGAGGTCGCCTTGCGCGTGGGTCTTGCCGCAGGGCGCCTGTTTCGCACGGATGATGACCGTCGCCATCTGGTGGTGATCGGCAAGGATACGCGCCTGTCGGGTTATATGATCGAACCGGCTCTGGTGGCAGGTCTGGCCTCGGTGGGCATGGATGTGCGCACCTTTGGCCCGCTGCCGACACCGGGTGTGGCGATGATGACCCGCTCGATGCGGGCCGATCTGGGCATAATGATCTCGGCCTCGCACAACGATTATGCCGATAACGGTATCAAGCTGTTCGGTCCCGATGGTTACAAGCTGTCGGACGAGATCGAGCTGAAGATCGAGGCCATGATGGATGCGGCGCTGGATATGGATCTGGCCCCGTCCAACAAGCTGGGCCGCGTCAAACGCATTGACGACGCCCCGCCGCGCTATATCGAGATTGCCAAATCGGCCTTCCCCAAGCGCCTCAGCCTGAAGGGTCTGAGGATCGCCATCGACTGTGCCAATGGTGCCGGTTATCGCGTGGCCCCGACGACGCTTTATGAACTGGGCGCAGAGGTATTCCCCGTTGGGGTCGAGCCGAATGGTCTGAACATCAATGCCGAGTGCGGCTCCACCCATCCCGAGGCGGTGTCCGAGGCGGTCAAACGCTATCGCTGCGATATCGGTATCGCGCTGGATGGCGATGCCGACCGCGTCATTATTTGTGACGAAAAAGGCCATGTGGTCGATGGCGACCAGATCATGGCCCTGATCGGTCTGGACTGGGCCAAGCGCGGTCGTCTGAATGGCGGCGGTGTGGTGGCCACGGTCATGTCCAATCTGGGTCTGGAACGTCGCCTCAAGTCCGAGGGCCTGACGCTGGAGCGCACCAAGGTGGGCGACCGCTATGTCATGGAGCGGATGCGTGCCGGTGGTTTCAATATCGGTGGTGAACAGTCGGGCCATATCATCTTGAAGGACCACGCCACGACCGGAGACGGCCTGATGGCGGCGCTTCAGGTGCTGGCGGTTCTGGTCGAGGCCGGCGTGCCGATGAGCGAACTGGCCCGCCAGTTCGAGCCGGTGCCGCAGCTACTGAAAAACGTCCGCTATACGTCGGAGGCTCCTCTGGAGGCCGACACCGTCAAGGCGGCGATGGCCGAGGCGGAACATGCGCTGAACGGCTCGGGCCGTTTGCTGGTCCGTAAGTCGGGCACGGAAAAACTGATCCGTGTCATGGCCGAGGGTGATGACGAGGCGCTGGTGACGCGCATCGTCAACGAGGTCGCCGACGCGGTGGCCAAGGCGTAAGACAAAAAGGCGGTCCGGTGGGGCCGCCTTTTTCTTATGGATTTAGAAGATCGCTCAAAGCTTCGATGCGCTGGCGAATATCGGGCACAGCGGTGCTTTCCCAATAGGCCGCGCGCGAAGGTGGGCCGAGGGCGAACAGGGCGGTTTCAGCCTGTCCGTCACGGTTCAAAAGCCGCCCGTCACTATCTAGGTCCAGTCCCTGCCCCAGTGGCTCAAGTCGTGCGCGGCCAGCGGCGATCAGGCTGGCGGTCAGGGGTGTGTGGACGGCATCATGGGCGGGGCCGGTGCAGTTGATGAACCAGTCGGTGCGGGTCAGGCCCGAGGCGTCGCTGCTGCGCGGTGCGGGCGTCCAGCGGATATCAAGGCCGCTGTCGTCTGCCGTGATGTCGTTAAGGCGGCCGGCATGGGCCACAAGGCGACCATCGGCTTGCAACTGGCCGAGGGTTTCAAACACATCGGGCGCGATGCGGTGGCGGTGCACATCCCACCATGGCCGCAAATGACGCAGGAAGCGGGCCCGTTCGGCCGGTGAGACCTCCAGCCACAGACGCCCCGTCACCGGACGATAACCGTCCATGACGCGCTGCCATTCCATTTGCGTGGCCATTTGGCGAGCGGCGTGCAGGCGCTTGGACAGCGGGCCGCTGAGGGCCGCATCGGGCATGGGGGGGGCGGGCGGGTGGCCGTGGATATGCGGGCGGGGCATCAGACCACGACGCGACAGGGCCACGGCCTTGCCGGTCCAGCCTTGCCTGATCAGGCCCAACACCATGTCGGCCATGGTCAGGCTGGTGCCCAGAATAAAGATGCTGTCGTCGGGCTGGATGGCGCTGAGGGCTTCGCCCGCCCACGGATCATTGATGATGCGGGTGCTGGCAGGCGCATTGTCGGCCCGCGGGGCCGGATTGCCGGTGGCGATGACAATGGCCGAGCCTGACAGGGTGCGACCGTCTTCCAGCACAATTTTGGTGCCCTCAACGGCGACCGCCTTGCCCTGAACCGTTTCGATCAGGTCGGGATGGGCTGCGCGGACGGCTTTGAGGCGTTCCAGCAGATAGGCACCATAAAGACGGCGACTGATGAAGGCATCGCCATCGGCCAGATCGGGATGGTGCTGTTCCAGCCATTTCAGGAAATGGGCCGGATCATGGGCCAGCGCCCCCATATTGGCGGCGCGCACATTCAGGCGATGGGTGTCGTCGGTGGTGCCATAGGCGACGCCCAAGCCCACGTTTCCTGCCTGTTCGACAATCAGGCTGGCGCGGCCTTTTTCGGCCAGCCGCGCCGCCAGCATGGCACCGGAAAAACCGCCGCCGATAATCAGGACAGGAAGGGTGCTCATCGAGGCGTCCGATCAGATTTCCTGATTGAACGCGCCGATCTCCGGATGGTTGGCCAGACGCGGCTTCACTTCCTTGTGGAACAGGTCGCGCATGTCGTCTTCGGAACGCATGCTTTCAACGACGACCACCAGTTCGGGCTTGTTCGAGGAGGCGCGGACCAGAACCCACGAGCCGTCTTCCAGATGCACGCGCACGCCGTTGACGGTGATGGCCTCGACAATCTTGCGGCCAAGGATCGAGCCGCCTGCAGCTGCCAGTTCCTCGTATTCCTTCACGATGCGGGCCAGCACATCGTATTTTTCCTCGTCGGCGCAATGGGGCGACATGGTCAGGCTGGTATAGGCCGCAGGCAGGGCCTGTTTCAGCTCCGACAGCTTCTTGTCGGGGTTACGGTCCAGCATGGCCAGAATAGCCGCAGCGGCAACGATACCGTCGTCATAGCCATGGCCCAGATCACCGGCCATGAAGAAGTGGCCCGACTTTTCAAAGCCCGCCAGCGCACCGATTTCGGCCGTCTTGCGCTTGATATAGGAGTGGCCGGTCTTCCAATAGACGGTGGTCGCACCATTGGCTTTCAGGACCTCGTCGGTCTTGTACAGGCCGGTCGATTTCACATCGACCACAAAGGTCGAGTTCGGATAGACGGCCGACAGGTCACGCGCCAGCATCAGGCCGATCTTGTCGGCGAAGATTTCCTCGCCCGTATCATCCACCACGCCGCAGCGGTCGCCGTCACCGTCAAAACCAAGCGCGAGGTCGGCACCGGTTTCTTTTACCTTGGCCGCCATCTGCATCAGCATGGCGTGGTCTTCGGGGTTCGGATTGTATTTGGGGAAGGTCCAGTCGAGATCGGTATCCATCTCGATGACTTCCACGCCCATACGGCGCAGGGCCTCGGGCGCAAAGGCACCGGCGGTACCATTGCCACAGGCCGCCACAACCCGCAGCGGGCGCTTGATCTGCGCCTTGGTGGCGACATCGGCGATATAGGTTTCGGCAAAGTCTTCAATGTGGGTCAAGGTGCCACCGGCACGCTCGACACCCAGACCGCCCAGCACGATTTCCTTCAGGCGGCCCATCTCATCGGGGCCAAAGGTCAGGGGCTTGTTCGCGCCCATCTTCACGCCGGTCCAGCCGTTTTCGTTGTGGCTGGCGGTGACCATGGCCACGCAGGGGCAATCAAGGGCGAATTGGGCGAAATAGGCGGTCGGCGACAAAGCCAGACCGATATCCAGCACCTGCATCCCGCCTTGCAGCAGGCCGATCGTCAGGGCCTGTTTGACGGCGATGGAATAGGAGCGGAAATCGTGACCGATGACGATTTTCGGCTCGATATTCTGTTCGTGCACATAGGTGGCAAGGCCCAGACCCAGTGCCTGAATGCCCAGAAGGTTGATTTCCTTCTCCAGAATCCAGCGCGCATCATATTCACGAAAACCTGTCGGCTTGACGAGAGCCTGTGTCTCGTAGGCCGCCGTATTGGGCTTCAGGTCCTGACGGGGTGCGCGCATGGAAAGTCCGTGGGTCATTATAATAAGACAGGGTGGGAGTGCCTGTTTCGATGGGCCCTTAGACCATTGGCAGTCATGCGGACGCAACCATCAGATGATGACAGGCGGTCCTTACCGGTGTTTTGGCGGCATTCCGGCCTTGACCCGCACGGTGACGCCTCCTAGCGATGCGACTACGAGATACCGGAGTGTTCAATGTCGCGACTGATCCTGCTGCGCCACGGCCAAAGCCAGTGGAACCTTGAAAACCGCTTTACGGGCTGGGTCGATGTCGATCTGACCGCCGAAGGCGAGGCGCAGGCGCGTCGTGGCGGCGAACTGATTGCCGAGGCCGGCTTCAAGCCGTCGGTGCTGTTCACTTCGGTCCTGACGCGGGCCATGCGTACGGGCGATATGGCGCTGGAAAGCGCGGGCCTCAAAGATGTCGAGGTCATCAAGGACTGGCGTTTGAACGAGCGCCACTATGGCGGTCTGACCGGTCTGGACAAGGCCGAGACAGCGGCCAAGCACGGCGAGGATCAGGTCAAGGTGTGGCGCCGTTCGTATGACGTGCCGCCGCCGCCGCTGGATGCCGACAGCGAATACAGCTTTGCCAATGACCCGCGCTATGTCGGCAAGGACATCCCGAACACCGAAAGCCTGAAAACGACGCTGGACCGCGTGCAGCCCTATTGGGATGCCGAGATCGAGCCGCGCTTGAAGGGGGGCGAGGATGTGATGATTGCCGCCCATGGCAACTCGCTGCGTGCTATCGTCAAGCTGCTGTTCGGCCTGTCGGACGAAGAAATCATCGACGTGGAAATCCCGACCAGCAACCCGCTGGATGTCGAACTGGATGCCAACCTGAAGCCGGTTTCGGCCCGCTATCTGGACGCCAGCCGCGCCAAACCCCTGCCGCAAATCGCCTAAGGACAACGTCAGACCATGACCACTGCCGGAAACGAACAGGATATCGTCTTCATGCGCCGCGCCATTGAACTGGCCAATGCGCGCATGGGGCAGACTTGGCCAAATCCGGCGGTGGGGTGTGTGATCGTCAAGGACGGCGTTGTGGTGGCCGAGGCGGCCACGGCGGCGGGCGGTCGCCCTCATGCCGAGGAACAGGCTGTGCCTGCGGCGGGCGGTCTGGCCAAGGGTGCCACGGCCTATGTGACGCTGGAGCCGTGCGGCGCACGCTCCTCGGGCCGCAAATCCTGTGCCCATTTCCTGACCGAGTCAGGGATTGCCCGCGTGGTGATCGGGGCGTTTGATCCGTCGCCCTTCGCCTCGGGACGCGGTGTCGAGCGTCTGCGTGAGGAAGGGCTTGAAGTGTCTTCGGGCGTCCTGGAATCCGAAGCCATTGCCCTGTGCGAAGGCTTTTTGCACCGTCTGGAAACGGGGCGTCCGATGGTGCGTGTATCCGAGGACGGTCAGGGCTTTGATGCGCGTTTTGCCTCTTCGCCCAATGCAGACCTCAAGACCGAACTGAGCCGTCTGGGCGAGGCGGGCTATACCCGTGTCTGGACGCCGGAAGGCCAATTGGCCGAGGCCTTGCGTGCGTCGGGCCTGTTAACCGAGTAAGGCACTGCAAACCTTCCTTAATCTGATCGGCTCTAGGGTCTGGTGATGACCGAGGATGTTACCCAAGAACGTCGCAAGCTGACCCAGGCCGAGGTAGACGCCATCTGCGCCAGACATGACCGTCTGTGGCAGGCGCGTCCCGGTGGTGCGCGGGCCGTTTTTGCGTGGCTGGACCTCAGCGGTCTGGATCTGCACGGGCGCAATTTGACCGATGCCGATTTTACGGCGGCCTGTCTGGTCGGGGCCAATCTGTCCGGTGCCAAGCTCGATAATGCCAACTTCTTTGGCGCGGATATGCAGGATGTAGACCTGCAGGAGGCCAGCCTGCGCCGCACCGATCTGCGCGGGGCCTGTCTGCGCGGGGCCGACCTTTCGGGGGCGGACCTGTTCGAGGCCGATCTGCGCGAAGGTACGATTGCGGCCTCGGATGCCAAGCTGGGTTTTCGGGTCATCGAGGCGCAAAAACGCTCCGATACCCAGGCGCACGGTGCCAATCTTTCGGGGGCCAATCTCCAGCGCTCGCGCCTGACCGGCATTGTCGCCATCGCTGCCGATTTTACCGATGCGGTGATGAAGGACTGCAAGCTGGTACGCGCCAACCTCAAGCAAGCCAGTTTTAAAGGGGCCGACCTTGCCGGTGCCGATCTGTCCGGGGCCGACCTTTCGGGCGCGGACCTGTCGGGGGCGATACTGGTGGGCGTCAAGGCGACCATGTGGCGAACCGACGGGGCCAATATGGAAGGCGCACTGACCGACAAGGGCTCGGCGGGCGAGCCGGTCGCGGCGCTTCCGGCGGCGGACATGTTGCGGGTCCACGCCCAGTGGTGCGCGACAGGTGGCCGTGAAGGCCAGCCCTCGGTGTTCGATAATGTGGACCTGCGCACGCTCGTTACGATTGCCGGACTGAACCTGACGGCGCTGTCGGCCAAGGGGGCGGTGTTTTACGGTCTCGACATGGAGGGTGTGCAGCTTCAGGGCGCACAGCTGGAGGGCGCGGACCTGCGCTCGGCCAATCTGCGCCGTGCCGACTTGCGCGGCGCGCGTTTGGCCAATGCACGTTTGAACGGATCGGACCTGCGCGAAGCCCAGATGGGACCGCTATTACTGGCGGCCGACCGTTTGCTGCCCGCCGATCTGACAGGGGCCAATCTGCGCGGGGCCGATATGTCCAATGCCGACCTACGCCACGCCAATCTGACCCGCGCCGATCTGGCCCGCAGCAGTCTGCATGGCGCGCAACTTCGCGGGGCCAATCTGACAGACACCCAGCTTGAGGGTCTGCGCGGTATGGATGCGCGCACGGTGCGGACGCTGGCGGAAAGCTGACCCCAAACAGAAAGGCGGCCCTTTCGAAAAAGGACCGCCTACTGGAGGGAGGGGAGTTTTGTTTAAGAGGCCTTAGGCCGCTTTTTTATTCTCGATCAGCGCCGAACCGTCAGCGATCTCGATGCGACGGGGCTTGAGGGCCTCGGGCAGTTCGCGCTTCAGTTCGATGACCAGCAGACCGTTATTGAGGGCGGCATTCTTGACCACCACATAGTCGGCCAACTGGAAGCGGCGCTCGAAATCGCGCTCGGCCAGACCGCGATGCAGGAAGGTGCGCTGGACGGTTTCGTCCTGCGGGGCCTTTTTGCCGGTCACGGTCAGCAGGTTTTCCTTGGCTTCGATGTCCAACTCTTCGGGGGCAAAGCCCGCGACAGCGACCTCGATGCGATAGGTGTCCTCGCCGGTGCTTTCGATATTATAGGGCGGCCAGCCGTTTTCCTGACCCGAACGGGCAGCGGTTTCGATCTGGCGGGCCAGTCGGTCAAAACCGACGGCGGTACGCATCAAAGGCGTGAAATCATAGGTACGCATAGGCAATCCTCCTGATGGATCAGCAAGGTTGGGCCAGCCGGCGATTTTTGCCCCCGGCGGGCTATGGGTTTCAGCCCTGTCGGTCCGTGCTCGGCCCCGAAAAGACTGGAAGGCCCGGTATCGGCACCTTCGCATAAACAGTTAGGAAGCCGATTTTGCCGTTCAAGGGGCGAAATCGGCTTTCTGCGTCTTGCTGTCGGCGCGAAGCGCTTTAACACTCGGGCCAAGCCTTTTTCGACGACACGGAGATCCTATGCGACCGCTCGTCCTTGCCAGCCTTGCTGCCACTCTTTTGACCGCCGGTGCGGCTGTCGCCCAGACCCCGCCAACCGAGTTCCCCGCGCAATTGCCGCACCGTCAGGGTCTGGCCATGGAAATGCCGGTTGTCGGAGAAGATACCCAGCTTCAGGCCGCCATTGCCTCGCCGACCCGCCCCGAGGCGGACCGCGTGCGCGACAGCCAGCGCCACCCGTTTGAAACCCTGACCTTCTGGGGCCTGCAACCGGGCCTGACCGTGGTCGAGATCGAACCGGGCCGTGCCGGATGGTGGCGCAATATTCTGGAACCCTATGCCACGGCGACGGGCGGCACCTATGTGCCGGTCAACCGTCCGCTGGAGGGTATGGGCGTGGCCGATGGCACTGCGGATATGGTTGTGGTGGCCCGCGCCTTCCATAACTGGTCGAGCGATGGACGTGTCGAGCCGTATCTGCAAGCCTTCTTCAAGGCGCTGAAGCCTGGCGGCGTTCTGGTGGTCGAGCAGCATCGCAGCATCGATGGCGTGAATGTCGCCTCGGTGGCTTCCACCGGCTATGTGCCGGAAAGCTGGGTGATCCATGTGGCCAAACAAGCCGGTTTCGAGCTGGATGGCCGCAGCGAGATCAATGCCAACAGCGCCGATACCCGCAACCATCCTTTCGGTGTATGGTCCCTGCCGCCGACGCGCCGTTCCGAGGGGGAAGGGCGCACCCTGTCCACGGACGAGCGGGCGGCACTGGATGCCATTGGCGAAAGCGACCGCATGACCCTTCGTTTTCGTAAACCGCTGGCGGCCCAATGATGGCCGTATCACCGTGCCACAAAATGAGGGTGGCGGCGGTGATCACTGTCATGGCCCCTTTATCGGGTTCGGCCGGAGAAAACCTATGATCCATTTCGCATCCCGACGCCTCTTTCTGGCAGGTGTTGCCGTCAGCGGCCTGATGGGCCTGTCGGCCTGTGGTCGCAAAAAGGAAGCCGAGCCGGCCAAGGCGGCCGAACCGGTCAAGGCGGGGCCGCCCGAAGGTTCGCTGGAATGGGCGATAGAAGGCCCGTGGCGTTCGCCCGAAGACAAGGCACGCGACCAGTGGCGCCACCCAATGGAGACGCTGCGCTTCTTTGGTCTGCAACCGTCGATGACGGTGGTCGAGTTCTGGCCGGGTGGTGGCTGGTACACCGATATTCTCGCCCCCTATCTGAACAAGGGCCGTGGTCATTTGTTCGTGGCCGGTTTCGTCGAGGGCGAAGGGGCTGATCCGGCGCAGGTGGCGGTCAATAATGCGCTGAAGGCGCGTCTGGACTCCGACAAGAAGCTGTATGGTCAGGTCGGGTTTACCTATTTCGGCCTTGGCTCCGGTCCTGTGATCGAGCCGCCTGGGACCGCCGATCTGGTTCTGTTCATGCGCTATGTGCATGTGTGGATGGCGGCGGGACTGGCTGAAAAAGCCTTTACCGATGCCTTTGCGGCGCTGCGTCCGGGCGGTATTCTGGGCATTGAGCAACACCGTCTGGAGCCGGACGAGGATCAGGATCCGGCAGCCGCCAACGGCTATGTGCAGGAGGCCTTCCTGCGTCAGTTGGCCGAAGAGGCCGGTTTCGTCTTTGTCGAATCCTCGGAAATCAACGCCAATCCCGAAGACACCAAGAACCACCCGTTCGGCGTGGAAACCCTGCCGCCGACGCGCCGTTCGTCGGCCCTTGGCGAGCCGCCGAATTTCGAGTTCGATCACAGCAAATATGATGCGATCGGTGAATCCGACCGTATGACCCTCAAATTCAGGAAGCCCGAGTGACACGTCCGTCGCCCCATTCTGCCCAAGCGCCCCTGATGGGGGTTCCAGGTGCCATGCCCCCGCCGGGGGGCGAGGCCGACTGGTTCCGTGGTGCAGGGGGGTTGCGACTGCGTGCGGCCCTGTGGCGTCCCAGCGTGCTTCAGGCGCGCACCCCGCGCGGCACGGTGATCCTCAGCCCGGGCCGCAGCGAGCCGATCGAGAAATATTACGAACTGATCGGCAATTTCCTCGCGCGCGGTTTTTGCGTTCTGGCGCATGACTGGCGTGGTCAGGGCCTGTCCGCCCGCCTGTTGCCGGACCGGCTCAAGGGCCATGCCCGTGCGGTCGAAGAGTTTCTGGACGACTATGCGCGCCTGATCGATGCCTATGTCGAACAGGCCCCCAAGCCATGGATCATGGTCGGTCACTCGATGGGCGGCGTGCTTAATCTGCTGACGCTCCAGAGCGGCGATGACCGCTTTGCCGGTGCCCTGCTCAGCAGCCCGATGTTGCGCATCAAGACAGGCAAGCGTTCGATGTGGTCGGTCAAGCTGGCCGTGCGCTGGGCGCTTCGTAACGGCAAGGGCGGCGACTATGTGCTGGACAATGCCGACGACCCGTTCGTGCATACGTTCCAGGACAATGCCCTGACCTCCGATAGCGGGCGCTATGGCCTGTGGCAGCAGCAATTGTTCGCCTGCCCGCATCTGGCCATTGGTGGCCCGACCTGGGGCTGGCTGGGCTTTGCACTGGATGCTGGTGAACGCGCGCTCAAGGCCAAGGCTTTGAAAGCGGTCAAGGTGCCGGTCTGTGTGGTTCAGGCCAGCGACGACGTACTGGTCTGGAAACAGACGGCCCGCTGGGCGGCACGGCGACTGGGTCGCGGGCGCTTTGTCGAGGTGCCGGGGGCCAGACACGAGGTCATCATGGAGGTGGATGCCTATCGCGCCACCTTCCTCGAAGAGTTCGACGAGATGGCGAATTATGTGGCTCCGGCCGGATGAGCGTGAAACTTTGAGACGAGAGGCCTTGACGAGAGGCCATTAAAGCCTTCACACGTTCCGTGTCGATATCTGTGCGTAACGCGCTCTTTCTTCTTTGCGACGCATTGAGATCTGCCGTTCCCTAGACCGACGGTACCAAGAGTTGGTCTTGGTGCCCAATTCACTGGAGGTCATTTAGATGGCTAACGGCACCGTTAAATGGTTCAACCCGACCAAGGGTTATGGTTTCATCGCTCCGGCAGATGGCGGCAACGACATCTTCGTGCACATCTCGGCTGTTGAGGCCGCTGGCCTGCGTACGCTGAATGACGGCCAGAACGTCAGCTACGAGCTGGAAACCGACCGCCGCAGCGGCAAGGTTTCGGCCGGTCAACTGCAAGTCGACTAAGCCCGAGACGATACCCGTCTTTTAAAAGGCCGTCGCGGGCAACCGTGGCGGCCTTTTTCTATGTCCGCATCAAAGGGCAAAAGAAAAGCGCCGGAACCTGTGAAGGCTCCGGCGCTGATCGTGATCGGGTCAAAGGTTCGGCGCTTAGGCGTCGACGTCGGCGTCTAGAGCGTTTTCCTGAATGAACTCGCGGCGGGGTTCCACCACATCGCCCATCAGCTTGGCGAACAGGTCGTCGGCATCGTCACCGTGCTCGATCTTCACTTGCAGCAGGGTGCGGGCATTGGCGTCCAGCGTGGTTTCCCATAGCTGGTCGGGGTTCATTTCGCCCAGACCCTTATAGCGTTGGACGGCAATGCCCTTCTTGCCGGCATCCAGAACCGCATTCAGCAGGTCCAGCGGACCACGAATGGTCGTGGACTTGTCCTTGCGGCGGAAGATGGCGGGCTTGTCGAACAGGGTGTCAAAGGCGGCGGCGCGCTCGCCCAGACGGCGGGCATCCATGGAGCGACCCAGAACCTCGTCCAGCACGACGGTTTCGGCCACGGCACGACGCACGCGGGTAAAGACAACGCCGCCCTGTTGGGCCAGCTCTGCCGACCAAGGACCATCACCCTCTTCGTTATAGAGGTTCAGGCGTTCGGCGGCGCGTTGGGCGCGTTCCAGCAGGTCGCCGGCATTTTCATCGAACAGACCGGCAAGGGCGCCTTGTTCGATCGCAAAGCCCGGTGCGCGGGCCGTCAAACGGTCAACACCGGCCTTGAAGGTCTTGGCTTCTCGCACAAGCTCTTGCAGGTCCATGCTGGCGCGAACCTCGCCCGAGCCGGTTTCCAGCGACGCATCCGAACAGCCTTCCTCGATGAGGTAGGCGTCCATTTCCGGCTGGTCCTTGATGTAGCGGTGCTGCTTGCCCTTGGAGACCTTATAGAGCGGCGGTTGGGCGATATAGACGTGGCCGCGCTCGATCAGTTCCGGCATCTGGCGATAGAAGAAGGTCAGCAGCAGGGTACGGATGTGCGCGCCGTCGACGTCGGCGTCGGCCATCAGGATGATCTTGTGATAGCGCAGCTTGTCGGCGTTGAAATCGTCGCGGCCAATACCGGTGCCCAGCGCAAGGATCAGCGTGCCGATGGTGTCGGATGACAGCATACGGTCAAAGCGGGCGCGTTCGACGTTCAGGATTTTACCGCGCAGCGGCAGAACGGCCTGGTTTTCGCGGTTACGCGCCTGTTTGGCCGAACCACCAGCGGAGTCACCCTCCACGATGAACAGTTCGGACTTGGCCGGATCGCGTTCCTGACAGTCGGCCAGCTTGCCCGGCAGCGAGCTGATTTCCAGCACCGATTTACGGCGGGTCAGGTCACGGGCCTTACGCGCGGCTTCGCGGGCGGCAGCGGCTTCGATGATCTTGGAGACGATCAGCTTGGCTTCGGTGGGGTGTTCTTCGAACCACTCCGACAGACCTTCGGAGCACAGGCCTTCAACAGCGGGACGCACTTCGGACGAAACGAGTTTGTCCTTGGTTTGCGAACTGAATTTCGGATCGGGAACCTTGACCGACAGGACGCAGGTCAGGCCCTCGCGGGCGTCTTCGCCGCTGGGATTGACCTTCTCTTTTTTAGCCGCGCCCGCTTTTTCGATATAGCTGCTCATCACGCGCGTCAGGGACGCACGGAAGGCCGACAAGTGGGTGCCGCCGTCACGCTGCGGGATGTTGTTGGTGAAGCACAACATCGTCTCGTGATAGCTGTCGTTCCACCACAGGGCGAGGTCGATCTCGATGCCGTCCTTCTTGCCCTGAATGACGATGACGTCTTTCAGGATCGGGGTCTTGGACTTGTCGAGGTGGCGCACAAAGGCTTCGACGCCGCCTTCGTAATGCAGGATGGACTCAACCGGCTCGACAGGACGGTCGTCGCGCAGTTTGATCAGAACACCGGAGTTCAGGAAGGCCAGCTCGCGCAGGCGGTGTTCCAGAGTTTTGAAATCGAAATCGATAAAGCTGAAGGTCGAGACCGAAGGATAGAAGGTCACTTCGGTGCCGGTCAGAAGACGGGTGCCGTCCTCGCGCATCGGCGCATCGCCGACGACTTCCAGCGGCTTGACGGTATCCCCGCGCTCGAAGCGGATATGGTGCTTCTTGCCATCGCGATAGATGACCAGTTCCAGATAGTCCGACAGGGCGTTCACAACCGAAACGCCCACGCCGTGCAGACCGCCGGAAACCTTATAGGAGTTCTGGTCGAACTTACCGCCGGCGTGCAGTTGGGTCATGATGACCTCTGCGGCCGAGACGCCTTCTTCCTCGTGGATACCCACCGGAATGCCGCGTCCGTTATCGGTCACGGTGCACGAACCGTTGGCGTTCAGGGTGACGGTGACCAGATCGGCGTGACCCGCCAGGGCCTCGTCAATGGCATTATCCACCACCTCGTACACCATGTGGTGCAGGCCCGAGCCGTCATCCGTGTCACCGATATACATGCCAGGGCGCTTGCGCACGGCATCCAGGCCTTTGAGAACCTTGATGGAATCGGCGCCGTACTCTGGCGCGGGAGCGGTCTGTTCGGTCATGAAAAAGTCGGCTCAGGGTCCGTGGGTCGGACGGGAAAAAGTCGGCGGTTGGGCCGCCATATTCGTGGCGCAAATCAGAGCACCCCGAAACATCCAATATATAGGAATTTCCTAGCAAAAAGCCATCCTTCGAAGGCTTTTGGTCGGGGAAATCGCGGGTGGCGCGATTGTCTAGAGCGTCAGGCCGAGCGGGCTGACGCTGACAAACTGTGCGCGGCCTTCGAGGGCAGCGAACAGGTCCCGCTCGGTACCGGTCATAAAGGCCTGCAGACCCAGCATTTCGATCTCGTCGAACAGGGCGGCGCGGCGGGCTTCGTCAAGGTGTGCGGGGGCCTCATCCAGCAACAGGACCGGCTGGGCGGTGCTTTGCGCCAAACGGGCTGTCTGGGCAAGGATCAGGTTTAGAACCAGCGCCTTTTGCTCTCCCGATGACCCTTCGGCGGCGGGACGGTTCTTCTCGCGGTGAAGGGCGGTCAGGTCGGTGCGGTGCGGCCCGAACAGCGAACGACCAGCGGCCCCGTCACGGGCGCGGGCGCGCACAAAACCCTCGCCCAGCATGGACAGGATGTCGGCTTCGTCGGCCCCGTCCTGCGCCATCTGCTCGGCCGGACCTTCAAGCCCGAGATCGGCCTGCGGAAAAGGCCGGTCGGCACGGGCATTGATGCCGTCTTGCAGGGCCTTCAAAGCGGTGACGCGGTTGAGGGCGGCTCTGGCCCCCGCTTCCGACAGGCGGGCTTCCAGCGCATCCAGCCAGACGGGATCGGGCCTGCGTTCCTCGTCCGACAACAGACGGATACGTTCGCGCAGGGCTTTTTCGTAATTGGAGACGACCGCCGCATGGTCGGGATGGGCGGCAAAGACCAGCCGGTCGAAAAACTTCAGGCGGTCAGCGCGGGCATCGGAGAACAGGCGGTCTTGTTCGGGCGTGGCCCAGACAGGACGCAGATGTTCCAGCATCCGGCCTGGCTGGGCCGTTTCGCCATCAATACGCACAATCCGGCGGGCCGCAGCGCCCATGGTCTGAACGCCGGTGCCGATCTTGATCTCGCCATCGGGGGTGGCAAGGGTGGCGGCAATCCCCCACGGACGTCCCATGGCCTCGCCGGGTTCCCGACGGCCCATCTCGGCTGCCGTCGCGCCGCGCAAACCCTTGCCGGGCGTCAAAAGGCTGATGGCCTCCAGCAGGTTGGTCTTGCCCGAACCGTTCGGCCCGTACAGCACCACAGGCCCGCCGGATAAATCCAGACGGGATGCGCCGTAAGAACGGAAATCGGTAATGGCGAGGGAGGTCAGGCTCAATCTGTGCGCTCGTGCCGTAGGGTCGAGGGACAGTTAGAGGAAGCGGTCATGGGTGCCAAGCCGATCCCGCGATCTGCAAGCGTGATGCGCTCAACTGTAATGGCGCTTTGTGCGGTTCATATAGTCGAGAAGCTCGGACACGGAGGCATCGATCGTCGCGGGGAGATAGCCGGCAATATCGGCCGGCAGGCCGCGAAGACGCATACGGTCCATACCGCTACGTTCCGGCGGCGTGACCAGAGTAAAAACTACGAACGACTGACGCTTCATATCGATGGTTCCAAAGCGCAACACCTTGTCCCAGCCAATGAAGTTTCCACGACCGAGCCAGAAGCCTTTCTCGGTCACAGTGACATCGCGCGCGGCGATGAAGCGAATGGTCAGACGAACAATCACGACCAGTGTAAACACAATGCTGGCCCAGCTCAAACCGCGTAGCATGAGGCTGTCGGCTTCCAGAAACATCATGCTCGCAAACGCCAGCATCAAGAGGCTGACGGCAGAGCGGATGATATTGGGACGTTTGGCCCGAAAGACGCGCAGAGAAGATGTTTGGGCGGTCACGCAGCAGAACTTTCACGCACGAGGAACAGGGGCGGCTTATAGCCCATGAAGGATGGGGCTCAAATCGGCCTGATCGGGATTACAGTGCGTCTTTGAGCCACGCCTGAACCAGCGAAAGCCGTGAGGAGGGCATGATCCCCACCTCGCGCCCTTCATGACGAACGCCCAACCCTGCCGGCGTGAGCCTGTTTGAGAGGGTGATGGCGCGGTGCTTGCCACTGTTGTCCTTCACACGCGCAATAAGGGCGGCGAACGGGGGCGAGGCAATTTCTTCTACATTGACGATCTGCTGGCGCGTCCAGCGTTGCTGTCGACCAAAGGTTGGGCGCAGCGTCAGGCTCTGGGCATCCAGAGTAACGAGGCGTGGGCGCATAAGCCCGTATAGACCAAGGATGAAAAGTGCCGATGATAGCATCACGGCGATGAGGCTGGCGGGAATGTAATGCCCAAAGAAGCTGACAAGGAGGACATTTGTCAGAAAGCTACAGACGATCAGAGCGCCATAAGCGAGGCGGTCAGAGCTAAACTGGATAGGTTGCATCAATATCTCCCCCGAGATCGTTAAGTCAGTTGCCTACAGCAAAAAGCCCCATGGCATAACCATGGGGCTTTGAGATGCGGTGTGTTGCAAAAGCTTAGACGCGCAGCGGCATCAGCACATATTGGACGCCGACATCAGCCGGATCGAGCACCAGGGTCGGGCTGGCCGGATCGGCGAATTTGAAGGTAGCGATTTCACCGGTGATCTGACCGGCGACGTCCAGAAGATAGCGGGCGTTGAAGCCGATTTCGAACGGTTCGTCCGAATAGCCGATTTCGACCTCTTCCTCGGCTTGCCCGGCTTCCATATTGCGGACAGTCAGTTTCACGCGGTCATTATCAAAGGCCAACTTCACCGAGCGGCTCTTTTCAGCCGAGATGGTGGCCACGCGGTCAACGGCCTTGGCGAACAGGCTGTTATCGATATCGGCTTGTTTGTCATTGCCCTGCGGGATGACGCGCAGATAGTCGGGGAAGGCACCGTCAATGACCTTGGAGGTCAGGCTGGCCTGACCCAGTTCGAAGCGGATCTTCTGGGCGGAGACCTGAATCTCGACGGAACCGGCACCATCGTCCAGCAGGCGACGGACCTGATCGATGGTCTTGCGCGGTACGATCACGCCGGGACCACCCGCAGCGCCTTCTGGAGCGGGCGTTTCGGCCAGTGCCAGACGGTGGCCGTCGGTGGCAACGGTACGCAGAAGCGGGATGCCGCCATCCGATACGGTGTGCAGATAAAGGCCGTTCAGATAATAGCGCGTCTCTTCGGTCGAGACGGCAAAACGGGTCTTGTCGATCAGGCGGGCCAGATCTTCCTTGGGCAGGGTATAGCGCACGCCCGTGGCTTCGTTCGACATCACGGGGAAGTCGCCCGCCGGCAGCACCGGCAGATTAAAGCGCGAACGACCGGCGGCGACCACCAGACGGGGGTCGTCACCGGAATAGGACAGGCTGACCTCGGCACCGTCCGGCAGTTTGCGGACGATTTCATAAAGGGTGTGGGCCGGAGCCGTGATCTGGCCCTCGACATTGACCTGTGCCTCGGCCTCGTCGACCATTTCCATGTCGAGGTCGGTGGCCGCGAACGACAGGCGGTCACGGCCTGCGGTCAGCAACACGTTCGACAGGATCGGAATAGTGTTGCGACGCTCGACCACACTTTGGACGTGGCCCAAGGCACGAAGAAGCGCGGAACGTTCGATAGTCAGCTGCATGTGGTCTCGCCCGGTCGCGATCAGGAAGACGCGCCTGATCGAATGTATAGAGGGTGACACTAGCGGATTGCGCGTCCGCCGCAACGCCTGAGGGGCGTTCCGCTAGCGGTTACCCCAAAATCGGCGCAGGAAATCCACAGACGTCCCTCATTTCGGCAAAGAAAAAGGCCGCACCCCTGATGGGGCGCGGCCTAAATCTGTCTTGGAGAGGGTCTTGGCCGCGCAGTTTGCGCGCCAATACCTCGTTTAACCGCGCAGTTTGCGCGTCAGGGCCTCGACGTCACGGGCGATTTGCTCGTCCTGCGTCAGCAGCTCTTCGATCTTGCGCACACCGTGCAGGACCGTGGTGTGGTCGCGCCCGCCAAAGCGGCGACCGATGTCCGGATAGGAACGGGTCGTGTGTTGCTTGCACAGATACATGGCGATCTGGCGCGGGCGGGCAATCGCACGGGTGCGGCGCTCGCTCAGCAGATCGGCTTGTTTCAGGTTGAAATGCTCGGACACCGTCTTCTGGATTTCGTCCACGGTGATGCGACGCTCGGGGCCGCCACGCATGGCGGTACCCAGCAGCGATTGAACGTCTTCGACCGTCAGGGTCGCCAGACGCGCACCGGCAACGGCGGCCAGAGTGTTTACGGCACCTTCCAGTTCACGCATCGAACCGGGGGTACGTTCCACCAGATGTTCCAGCACTTCGGGGCGAGCCTCGCCCGCCACGACACCCAGCTTGGCCAGCGAGCGCAGACGGTTCTGGGCGACAGCCACCTTGAGGGTGCGGTCAGCCGCTTCGACCGGGCAGGTCAGGCCGGCAGCCAGATGGCTGCGCAGGCGCGGTTCGATATCGGTCAGGGCCACCGGTGCACGGTCAGCCGACAGAACGATACGTTTGCCGTCCTCGATCAGCGAGGTCAGGGTGTTCAGCAGCTCTTCCTGGGTGGAAGCCTTGCCGCCCACGAACTGGACGTCGTCGATCAGCAGCATGTCGGCCGAGCGCAGGCTTTCCTTGAAGGCCGCGGTGGAGCGGTCCTGCATGGCGCGCACAAAGGTCGACAAGAAGCGCTCGGCGGTCAGATAGACCACCTTGGCATTGGGGCGCAGACGCTGGGCTTCCCAGGCGATGGCGTTCAACAGGTGGGTCTTGCCGTAGCCGTAAGGGCCACAGAAGAATACCGGATTGAAGTGACCGTCGGCCCAAGAGGCGACCTGCTTGGCGATGGCCAGAGCAAAGGCGTTACCGTGGCCTTCGACGAAGGTGTCAAAGGTCAGACGCTCTTGCAGGCCAGCGGCGCGAACAGCACGGGCGCTGTCGGCAGAGGCGGCAAAGGTCGGCGCGACCGGCGCAGGTGCCGGAGCCGTGCTGATGGAGTTCAGACGCGGCACTTCGCGTGCCGACGACGGCAGGACCGAACCCACCTCGGCGCGGCAGCGCACATCCAGACGACGCGACAGGCCGTCCAGGCCCAGCCACAGTTCGTTCATGCGACGCAGCGCATTTTGACGAACCCAGTCCCGCGCATAGGCGGTCGGGGTTACCAGAATAAGATTACCCTGTCCGTCCACGCGTACCGCTGAAGGCGCGATATACGAACTATAGGGCCCATCGCCGATTTCCGCTTTCAAGCGATCAGCTGCTTCTGTCCAGATCCGGTCCGGATCGGTCATCTGCCCCATTGCAACGCCCCCAATCATATAAGAGTCACCCGCCAGAATTAATTCTTCAAACCACCGTGCAACGCAGCTTCAAAGTTGGACATCAGGGACGACTTCTCCTGTCGCGCCAAACCGAGGTTTAGCGCGTGGGGCCGTTCTCACAGACAGACAACTCCGCCGAGGGAAATGCTTGATTTCCCTCGTCTTCATCCTTGGGGATAGAAGTGCGTTACCCCTTCAACTTACTCGGCGCGCGGCGGGAATCAACGCAGATTCGAGTCGCGAAATGCACTTAAATTAGTTGACTCGCGCAAACCCCCGTAGGGACTAGGAAAAAGGTTTTTTTTGCCAGTGAGGGCTGCAAAAACTGCCGGGGAAATTGGGTTTTAGACAGCAAGAAGGCGAGGTAGCCGTAGCCGCCTCGCCTTTGAAATCGTTCGATTTTCTTGCAACACCCGTATCGCGGGTATTTTTGTAGTCAGTAAAAAAGTTTGAACGGAGAGGCCGTGGCGCTCATCCGTTCAAGGACTTTCTTAGGCGGCCGACAGCTTCTTCAGCTGGGCCGACAGACGGCTGACCTTACGCGAGCCGGTGTTCTTGTGAACGACGCCCTTGGATACAGCGCGCATCAGTTCCGACTGAGCGGTGATGAAAGCAGCCTTGGCAGCTTCCACGTCGCCGCCGGTGACGGCTTCTTGGAATTTGCGCAGATAGGAGCGTACGCGGGTACGGCGAGCTTTGTTCACTGCAGTCCGCGCTTCGATCTTGCGGATCGCCTTGCGGGCGCCGGCGTTGTTAGCCATTTGAAAAACCTTCGAACGATGTGCGCCACAAGCCCGAAGGCCACGGCGATAAAATCTCAAGAGCGCGCGGCTATAGCGGAAACCCGTGGGGGGGTCAACGCAAACCGGCTGGAATTGAGTCGGGGCGGGGATTCAAGCCCCGTAGTCCCGACCCGTTGATCCTTATAGTGGACCGAAATCAGCGGCTGGTGAAGACCGGTTTACGTTTTTCGACGAAAGCCGCCATGCCTTCCTTCTGATCGTCGAATGCGAACAGCGAGTGGAACAGGCGGCGCTCGAACTGAAGACCTTGCGACAGGGTGGTGTCGAAGGCGGCGTTCACCAGTTCCTTATTGGCGATGACGGCCAGTGGCGACTGGGCGGCGATCTTGGCGGCGACCTTGCGGGCTTCGTCCAGCAGGGCATCCACAGCCACAACGCGGGACACCAGACCGGAGCGTTCGGCCTCGGCAGCATCCATCATGCGCGCGGTCAGGCACATATCCATGGCCTTGGCCTTGCCGACGGCGCGGGTCAGGCGCTGCGAGCCGCCAATGCCGGGGGCGACGCCGAGATTGATTTCCGGCTGGCCGAACTTGGCGGTGTCGGAGGCGATGATGAAGTCGCACAGCATGGCCAGCTCGCAACCGCCGCCCAGTGCATAGCCTGACACAGCCGCGATGATCGGCTTGCGGAAGGCGGCAACGCGGTCATGGGCGCGGGCAAAGAAGTTTTCCAGATACATGTCCGCATAGGACTTGTCCGACATCTCCTTGATGTCGGCACCGGCGGCAAAGGCCTTGGCCGAGCCGGTCAGGACAACGGCACGGATGCTGTCATCGCGCTCTGCGGCTTCGAGGAAGTCGCCCAGTTCGCCCAGAAGCTGCGAGTTCAGCGCATTCAGGGCCTCGGGGCGGTTCAGGGTCACCACGGCATAGCCATCGGTATGGCGTTCGATCAGCAGGGTAGAATAGGTGTCGGCCATGGAGGCACTCCTGTATCATCACGACTATAGTGTGATGCTCTAGCGCCTCAGCCCTCCCACTGGAACACTTCTCCGATCTCGACGCCGAAAACCTGGGCGATACGGAAGGCGGTTTCCAAGCTGGGGGAGTATTTGCCCTGTTCCATGGCGACGATGGTTTGACGGGTCATGCCGATGCGGGCGGCCAGATCGGCCTGCGTCATCTCGTTGGCATGAAAGCGCATCTCGCGGATGCGGTTTTTGATCGGAGGCGGGGCCTTGACCATCAGTGCCCCCGACGTAGCAGGACCAGTGTGAAGCTGGCGCGGATCAGCTCCGATATCAGGAAGGCGGCCCATAGAAGATTGGCGATCACCACCATCGCATTGGCATTGGTGGTCAGGGTCTTGCCGTTACCGGGCGCGACAAAATCGGCCAGCCCGAAAATATAGGCGACACCGGCAAGGGTGAAGACCATGGCCAGCAGCGACATCAGGGCGATATGGCTGCCCTTCAGGCCTGCCAGAGTTTCGCGCTCGTCCCTTGCTTCGCGTTCGGCCTTGGATGTCGTCAGATGGGCAATCACGGTCATCACCAGCTCGATGACCACCACCACGGCCACGGCCGCCGCAAACATCACGCCCATCTCGCCGGCAAAGGACGGCTGCATCAGGCTACCGGACAGGATAGCCTGACCCATGCGCCAGAAATAGACGCTCCAGATCAGTACGGTTGTCACCGTGGTGATCAGCAGGTGTTTTTCACGAAAAGTCATAGCGGCAAGGCCTCATGATCTCTTGGCAGATAATGAGGTTATGTCGCATCAATCCGACATAATGTCTAATATTTTTGACTATTAGTCGTATTTTTCAGACATAACTTTGTTTGAGCTCAGGTTTTCTGGCAGGTCGGGCAGAAGAAGGTCGAGCGGCCACCTTGAACAATGCGGGCGATGGTGCCGGTGCAGTTTGTGGTTCTACAGGGCTGGTTCTCGCGGCCGTAGACATCAAAGCTGTGCTGGAAATAGCCTTGGCCGCCCTCGACATTGGCAAAGTCCTTGAGGGTGGAGCCACCGGCAAGGATGGCATCTTCCAGCACGCGGCGGACCTCGGCGGCCAGACGTTCCAGTCTCTGCGCGGAGACCTTGCCCGCTGGCACCTCGGGATGGATGCCCGAACGGTACAGGGCCTCGCACACATATATGTTGCCAAGGCCCGACACGATCGACTGGTCCAGCAGGCTGACCTTGATGTTCTGTTTGCGCCCCTTGAAGGCCTCGGCCAGATGCGCGCCCGAGAAATGGTTGCCCAGAGGCTCTGGCCCCAACTGTTTGAACCACGGGTGGTCATCCACCTGACCGGTTGGGATCAGGCCCATAAAGCCAAAGCGTCGGGCATCGGCATAGGCAAGACGGGTCAACTGGCCGTTGATATCGGCACAGGCGACGAAATGCTCGTGCTTGCCAGTGACGGGCGGGGCATCCTCGAACCGGCCCAGTGGATCGCCATCCAGCGTAAAGCGTCCGGTCATGCCCAGATGGGTGATCCATGTCTCGCCGGTCGAGAGCGGCATCAGCAGATATTTGGCCCTGCGGTCGATGCGCAGGACCGTGGCACCTTCCAGCCGCTCGGTGAAGCGCTCGGGAAAGGGAAAGCGCAGATCGGGACGGCGGATCAGCACACGCGACAGACGCGCCCCCTCGGCAACGGGGGTCAGGCCACGGCGGACGGTTTCGACTTCGGGTAATTCGGGCATGTGACAAGAGTTAGGACGCCAGCCCGCCAAGGTGAAGCGGGCTTTCATCGGCGGTTGTCATTTTCCGGCTTTCAGGCGTAGCGTGGCCACCGGAAAATAGTGCGTCGCAGAGCGCAAGAAAGAGGATTGTCGATGGCTGAAAGTGGCGCATCGCAACACAAGCCTTCAGGGATCAAGCGGGTCGAACTGACAATCCGTGCCTTGATACTAGGCTGTTTGCTGGCGGCGGTGTTTACCGCGGCCAATACCTATCTGGGCCTGAAAGTCGGCCTGACCTTTGCCTCGGCCATTCCGGCAGCGGTCATTTCGATGGCGCTGCTGCGGGCCTTTAAAGGCTCGACCATCTGGGAAAACATGACGGTCCAGACCGTCGCCTCGGTGGGCGGCGCGATGAGCTCGATCATCTTTGTCCTGCCCGGTCTGGTGATGATCGGCTGGTGGATGAACTTCCCCTTCTGGGAAAGTGTCGCCATCTGCGTTCTGGGCGGTGTGTTGGGGGTGACCTTCTCCATTCCTCTGCGCCGGACCCTCGTGACCAAGGGCGACCTGCCCTATCCCGAAGGCGTTGCTGCAGCCGAGGTTCTGAAAGTCGGCTCGCCGGGTGAAGAACAGAGCGAGTCCGCCGTTCGCGAGAACAGGTCGGGCCTGTGGGTGGTGGTCGGCGGGGCGTTGGCCTCGTCGGTATTCGGTTATCTGGCCGCGGCCAAGGTATTTGCCGAACAGACAGCGGCCTTCTTCAAGCTTCCGACCGCATTGGGTGGCGGGGCGACCGGTATCGGTTTTTCCATGCAGTTTGCCCTGCTGGGCGCAGGTCACCTGATCGGTCTGGCTGTGGGCCTGACCCAGTTGTTCGGTCTGGCTCTGGCCTGGTTGATCTTTGTGCCGATCCTGACCTCGGGGGCCTATATTGACTGGTCCACGGCGCAAGGATTGTCGACGGTCGCCGCGGGCGTGCCTGCCGATGCCGGTGCGCAGGGACTGGCCATGGCTGTCTGGTCGCAGGAAGTGCGCTTTATCGGTGCGGGCGTGATCGGTGTGGCCGCTCTGTGGACGCTGGCCAAGCTGGCCGGTCCGCTGGTGGCGGGTCTGGCCTCGGCCTTTGCGGCGCAGGACAAGCGCGCCCATGGCGAGACGCTGGACCTGACCGAGCAGGACATTCCGATCAAGATGGTCGGCCTGCTGTCGCTGGTGGCGCTGGTGGGTATTGCCGTGCTGCTGGCCGTGTTTGCCCAAGGCACTGTGCTGGCCGACCATACGGCTCTGCTGGTGGTGGGCGGTCTGGCCTATGTGGTGGTGATCGGTTTCGCGGTTGCGGCCATCTGCGGCTACATGGCCGGTCTGATCGGTTCGTCCAACAGCCCCGTTTCGGGCGTGGGTATTCTGGCCATCGTCATTGCCTCGCTGCTGATGCTGGGCGTTCTGGCCATTGCCAATGTGCCTGCCGATCCGTCGGTCATTGCCTTTGCGCTGGTGGTGACGGCGGTGGTGTTTGCCGTGGCAGTCATTTCCAATGACAACCTGCAAGACCTGAAAACCGGCCAACTGGTCGAGGCGACGCCGTGGCGCCAGCAGACCGCGCTTCTAGTCGGTGTGGTCGCTGGTTCGCTGGTCATCCCGTTCGTACTGGACATGATGAACCAGGCCTTTGGCTTTGAAGGCGGCCCGCCCGCCATCGTCGAAGGCGCACAAACGCTGGCTGCACCTCAGGCCACCCTGATCTCGGCTCTGGCCAAGGGCGTCATCAGCGGCGATCTGCGCTGGGACCTGATCGGCGTGGGCGGAGCCATCGGTGTGGGGATCATCATTCTGGATGTCATCCTGCGCCGTGCTACCAAGGACCGGATGAAGCTGCCGCCTCTTGCTGCGGGTATCGGTGTCTATCTGCCCGCCTATGTCACCACCATGCTGGTGATCGGTGCGCTGGTGGGCTGGTTCTATGACAAGGCCATTGCCTCGACCCGCTTTGCCGATGTGGGACGCCGTATGGGCGTGCTGCTGGCCTCGGGTCTGATCGTTGGTGAAAGCCTGTTCGGCGTCTTTACGGCTGCCGTCATTGTCTCCACCCGCAACGAAGCCCCGTTCGCCCTGATCGGCGAAGGTGGCGCATGGCCAGCCATGTGGGCGGGTCTGGTGGTGTTCGCGCTGATGGTGTTTGGCCTTTATCGCTGGACCATGAGCCGCTCTGCCAAGGTGTAGGGCCTAAAGGGCGGCCGCCAAAGCGCTGGCCGCCCGACTGGGACTGCGTTCCTTGTGTTTCAAAAGATGAAACGGCCGCTCGGGCATTTCCAGCGGCAAGCGGACCAGCCGTCCGGCCTCGATCAGAGGTCGGGCGGCCAGTTCCGAAATACAGGTCACCAATGTGCTGGCCGCCACCGCCGTCAGAATGGCTTCGTTCGACGGCAGAACCATCGAAACCTGTAACTGGTCGGCGCTCATGCCTTGGGGCAGGGCATTGGTGAACTCGCTGCGCGTGCCGGAGCCCTCTTCGCGCAAGGCCCAGTTCAGACCGGCAAGACTTGTGGCGGTCAGGATGTTGTCCTGTAGGGCCAGCGGGTGGTCGGGGCTGGCGGCGATAATCAGACGGTCGGCACCGACCTGCTGGCGCGACAAACGCGGCGCGTCCTCGGCCCCTTCGATCAGGCCCAGTTCGGCCTCTCCCGATGTCACCGCCTCGATCACCCTGTGGGTGTTGCCGATAGACAATTGCAGGTCGATACCGGGGTTGGCCTGCTGAAAGGCGGCCATGCGCTGGGGCAGCCAATAGGCTCCGATAGTCTGGCTGGCATGGATGCGCACCAAACCCCGACGCAGGCCCGCCAGATCATCCAGCAGGCTCTGGGCGGCCTCGGCGCGGTTCAGCACAGCGCGTGCCTCGGGCAAAAAAGCTTCGCCGACCGTATTCAGCACCAGTCCGCGCCCCACACGATCAAATAGACGCGTGCCGTGGCGGGTCTCCAGCGCGGTAATGGCGGCACTGACGGCGGACTGGGTCAGGTTCAGTGCCTCGGCGGCGCGCGTCATATGCTGGCGCTCGGCGACGGCGACAAAGATACGGAGCTGTTCGAGGGTCATGCGTAATCAATCGAATTTAACGATCATTAAATCAACAACTATGCGTTAGATTGATGATTGAACCGGTGGGATAGAGGGGCATGACCCATACGGCCCCTGTTCAGACTCCTACCTCCGCCTCCGGTTCACGACTGATGGCCCTTCTGCCAGGTGTGGCCTTGAGCGCGTTGGTGGCGCTGGTGGCCTTTGGCCTTCAGAAGCTGGAACTGGCGGTGCTGGGCTTTGCGTGGGTTGAAGCCTTGGTGCTGGCCATCCTGCTGGGGGCGGCGATACGCATCTTCTGGTCGCCATCGGCCCGCTGGATGTCAGGCATCCGTTTCAGCGCTAAGACCGTGCTGGAAGTAGCCGTCGCACTTTTGGGAGCAACGGTATCCGGAGCAGCGGTTGCCGCCCTCGGCCCTTGGCTGTTGCTGGCCATTATGGGCGTGGTCGTGGTGGCGATTGTCGCGGGCTATGCCATTGGTCGTGCCTTTGGCCTGCCCCATGCGATGGCGCTGCTGGTGGCTTGTGGCAATGCCATCTGCGGTAACTCGGCCATTGCCGCCATTGCGCCGACTATTGAGGCCGAGGGCGAGGACGTGGCCGCCGCCATCGGCTTTACGGCGGTTCTGGGTATTGCCGTGGTATTGCTGGTGCCGGTGGTGGGCAGCCTTTTGGGCTATAATGCCACGGGGGTCGGGGTGCTGGCGGGTCTGACCGTCTATGCTGTGCCGCAGGTTCTGGCCGCGGCCTCGCCCGCCGGAGCGGTCGCCATCCAGACGGGGGCCGTGGTCAAGCTGGTGCGGGTGCTGATGCTGGGGCCGGTGACACTGGTTCTGGGCCTGATGCATGCGGGCCACGCCCGACGCGAAGGTCGCACCAGCGGCAAGAAACTCAAACTGTCCCAACTCGTGCCGTGGTTCATCGTCGTGTTTCTGGTGCTGATGGGGCTGCGCTCCTTGGGCGTGATCCCAGAGGTCGTGCTGGTGCCGCTGGACCATGCGGTCACGGTAATGACCGTGGTCGCCATGGCCGGACTGGGCCTGATGGTTGACCCGCGCTCTGTCGCCCGTGCGGGACCGCGCGTGGCCGCTGTGGCTGCGATTTCGGCCTTGATGATTGGCGGCTTTGCCGTGGCGACAATTGCGCTTTTGGGCCTCGGCTAAGCTTCGCTCATATTAGACCGTTTTGTGACCATCTAACCCCCGCTCTAGCCTTTTGGCTTCCGGCACTGTAATAGGCGCACCGAAATCCTTCCCATATCTGCATCTTGTTGCAGCGGCGCGGGCCTCCCGTGACCGAACACAGTCCGCCCGAGCCCGAAATGAACCTTCGTAACGTCGCTATTATCGCACACGTTGACCACGGCAAGACGACCATGGTTGACGCCCTTCTGTCCCAGTCCGGCATCTTCCGCGCCAATGAGGCGACCACGGAACGCGCCATGGACTCCGGCGATCAGGAAAAAGAGCGCGGTATCACCATTCTTGCCAAGTGCACGTCCATCCAGTGGAACGGCAAGACCGGCGAAACCCGCATCAACATCATCGACACCCCGGGTCACGCCGACTTCGGTGGTGAGGTTGAACGTATCCTCGGCATGGTGGACGGCTGCGTCCTGCTGGTTGACGCCGAAGAAGGCGTGATGCCGCAAACCAAGTTCGTGCTGACCAAGGCCCTGCGTATGGGCCTGCGTCCGATCCTGTGCATCAACAAGGTTGACCGCGCACACGCCGATCCGGACCGCGTTCTGAACGAAACCTTCGACCTGTTCGCTGCACTGGGTGCCACCGACGAGCAACTCGACTTCCCGGTGATTTACGCATCGGGCCGTTCGGGCTGGGCCTCGATGGACTTCAACAATCCGAAGGACAACCTGCACGACCTGTACGAACTGATCGTAGAGCACGTTCCGGCACCCAAGGCTCAAGAACGCGTCAACGAGCCGTTCCAGATCCTGAACGTTCTGATCGAGTCCGACCCGTTCCTGGGCCGCATCCTGACGGGCCGTATCCACTCGGGTAAGGCTGTTCCGGGCATGGCCATCAAGGCTCTGGACCGCAACGGCAAGCAGATCGAACAAGGCCGTATCACCAAGGTTCTGGCCTTCCGTGGCCTGAAGCGTCAGCCGGTGGACGAAGCCGAAGCGGGCGATATCGTCGCCATCGCCGGTATGTCCAAGGCAACCGTGGCCGACACCCTGTGCGCTCTGGAAGTCAACGAAGCCCTGCCGGCCCTGCCGATCGATCCGCCGACCATCTCGATGACTGTGGGCGTGAACGACAGCCCGCTGGCTGGCCGTGAAGGCGACAAGGTCCAGTCGCGCGTCATTCGTGACCGCCTGATGAAGGAAGCCGAAGCCAACGTCGCGATCCGCATCACCGAAACCCAGGGCTCGGACGCCTATGAAGTCGCCGGTCGTGGCGAACTGCAACTGGGCGTTCTGATCGAGAACATGCGCCGCGAAGGTTTCGAACTGTCGATCTCGCGTCCGCGCGTGGTTTATCAGAAGGACGAGAACGGCCAGCTGATGGAGCCGATCGAAGACGTCATGATCGACGTGGACGAAGAGTTCTCGGGCATCGTTATCGAAAAGCTGTCGGCCCGTAAGGCTGAAATGACCGATATGGGCCCGTCGGGTGCAGGTAAGACCCGCATCCAGCTGAAATGCCCGTCGCGTTCGCTGATCGGTTATCAGGGCGAGTTCCTGACCGATACCCGTGGTTCGGGCGTGCTGAACCGCGTCTTCTCGCACTATGAAGCGCACAAGGGTTCGATCGAAGGCCGCCTGAAGGGCGTTCTGGTCTCGAACTCGGACGGTGACACCGCAGCCTATGCTCTGTGGAACCTCGAAGAGCGCGGCGTGATGTTCGTCGGTGCTGGTGAAAAGACCTATCAGGGCATGATCATCGGCGAGAACAGCCGTTGGGACGACCTGGACGTCAACCCGATCAAGGGCAAGCAACTGACCAACGTTCGCGCCTCGGGCAAGGACGAAGCCGTTCGCCTGACCCCGCCGCGCAAGATGTCGCTGGAACAGGCCATCGCCTATATCGAAGAAGACGAACTGGTCGAGGTGACCCCGAAGAACATCCGTCTTCGCAAGGAAATCCTGAACCCGTCGTTCCGCAAGAAGCGCCAGAAGCCTGAGTAAGCTTTAGCTTACGAAGTCAGGGGCGGCTCGAAAGAGCCGCCCCTTTTTCGTGCGCGTCAGCTTACTCGGGTTTTTTGCTTTGTCCCTTAGGCGTGCCGCTTTGCGGCTCGCTACCAAGGACGTTTGGCCTCTAACGCTCGCCCCGCAGGGGCTTGCTGCTTGAGGGGCAGGAAAGGGAGCGCGGGTGTCTGTGTTTGGTGCTGTGTTGCAGGTGGGGGTTGCCTACTTCTTTAGGCCCAGCAGGCCCAGCCAGCCCTTGCTGGTGAGCAGGGCAACGTCCAGCAGGGCCAGAGGCAGTGGCGTGGTGGTGCTGGCGGCAATGAATTTCGGGCGCCAGTTGGGGCCGAACTTGCTTTTATAGGCCCGCAGTCCCTGAAAGCCGTAAATGGCGTTGGCTTCTTCAAAGATGAGAGCACCCACGCGGGCAAAGACCGGCGAGGTGCGGCGGTCCTCAAGACCCGATAGCGGGGCCATGCCGAGATCCAGATGATCGATGCCCGTTTCGCGGCACCACTGGGCGATGCGCGTGAACATATAGTCCATCACCCCGTGCGGACCGTCGGGCGTATAACGCATCAGGTCGATCATGGCTTCCTTGTTGCCCGCCCCCATCAGCAGGTTGGAAAAGGCGATCAGCCGGCCTTCCTCGCGCACAATGGCGACGGGACATGCGTTCAGATAATCGATGTCGAACCGGCCCAGCGAAAACTCTTTTTCGGAGCCCTCATGATGCGCCAGCCACGCATCGGATATGGCGCGAAGTTCCTTGGCGATGGCGTGGCTTTCACCCGGTTGTAGCACCGAGAACTGTGAGCCGCTGCGCTCGGCGCGGTTGACGGCGGTTCTCAGGTTCTGCTTGCCCTTGCCCTCGGTCGAGAAACAGTGGGTCGGCACCACGGCGGCCTCTCCGACCTTGCGGACGGCCAGACCCAGAGTGGCCAGATCGGCCAGCAGGGTTTCACTAACCGAATAGAAGACCGGCGAGCCGCCATAGCTGTCGGCCAGTTCGGCAAACGACCACAACAGTTCCAAACGCTCCGATATCAATCCCGCCGGTTCGCCCATGGCGATCCAGCGGCGTCCGCGCACGCGATAAGCCAGAAAACTCTGTCGGGACGGCGAAAACAGCAGCGCCTTGTCACCCAATAGCGCCAGACGGGCCTCGGGCGAGGCCACCTCGGCGGACATCAGGGCCTGACGGGCGCTCTCGACCTCGGCGGGGCTGGCAGGGCCGTGGCTACGCGCACCGGGGGCCGATAACAGCGAGCGGAAGGCCACCACCAGCGTCAGAATGGACAGCACCACGACAGCCCGCAGGAAGCCCGAGGCCTGACTGTCCGTTAGGAAGGACCACCACAACTCGTCCTGATAGGGGATTTCGCGATAGGCGAAAAAGCCGAGCCAGATCATGGCAATCACCGCCGCCACCAGCATCAATAGCCAGCCGGGGCGCAAGGGCTCTCCCAGTCGCGAGCGGCGGTTAAAGGCCGGACGGCAAGGCCATAGCAGGGCCGCCACCATCAGCAGCTCAATGGCCTGAATAATATTCAAACCCTTGAGGACAGAAAAAATCGCGCCGCCGATCAGGGCCAGCAGGGCGGCATAATAGGCCCCGCGCCTGCGTCGCCACAGCCCTGCCGAGATGAACAAAAGCAGGAAGCCGGTAATGCTGGCGGCGAAATGGCTGAGATCGATAATGGCCGGCTCGGCCCAGCGACCCAGCGCGTGCAGCCGGTCGTTAAATTCCGGAGTCACAGCCGATAGCAGGATGAGGCCCCCCAGCAAGAAAGAGGCGACGGCAAAAAGCTGTGGCGTCAGCTCATAGGCCAGCCCGCCGAGGCGGCGTGCGATGCGGGGCAGGTTCTGGCTTTTCTTTTGGGTCATGCGAAGCGGGCGACAAGAGGGGCAGGAATTGGAAATGAGACGGCGTGCCGTTTTTTGGGGCCATCCGTGGCTCGTCCAAGGTCATTTTAAGGCAGGGGAAACAAATATTTACACGAGGTGTTCACTATCTTGCGAGCGTCAGGTCTCGCTAAACTAGGAGTTAGACATGATCCGCAAAGCTGCCCTGCTGTATAGCATGACCGGTGCCATGATGATCGCCGCCCCTGCATTTGCTCAAGAACAACCGCAGGATATGGCCACTCCGCCAGCACCGACCGAAGAGGCTGCTGCGCCGCAAAGCCTTACTCTAAATCCGGGTGCCACCGTCAAGAGCGCTGATGGCAGCGAACTTGGAAAACTGGTGGGCGCACAGAACGGTGCCAATGGTCAGGAACTGACCGTGCGCGGTGCTGACGGCATTGTTCGCGCTGTGGCGCTGAACGGCATCCGTCAGGAAGGCGCAGACATTATCGTGAGCGCCAGCCTGTCCGACTTCCAGTCGGCGGCTCCGATTGCCGGTCAGGAACCGGTAGCGGACGCTGTGCCTGCGGATGCCGCAGACGCCGATACGACCGCCGATACGCCGGCTGACGAGCCGAAGGCCTAAGGCGGCCCCTACGGCCACACCGAGGCGAAAGCTTAAAGGGCGACCCGCGAGGGTCGCCCTTTTCTTGTCTGGAAAACACTTATCAATCAGGCACGTTTTTTAATCATACCGAGCAGGAACAGAAGGATGACGGCCCCCAGGGTGGCGACAACTATCCCGACGATCCAGCTTCCCGAGGCATCCATACCCAGCAGGTTGACCAGAAACCCGCCCAGCAATGCGCCCACGACGCCCACGATCAGATTGGTCCAGAGACCATGATCGCGCTTCATAATTTTTTCAGCCAGCCAACCGGCGATAAGGCCGATGACAATCCACGCGATAAATCCAAAACCGCTCATTATGCCCTCCTTATAGGTCTGGAGACTTAAAAGGTCCCGCGTGGCTAATGCGTAATGCGCCTTACAGTTGCGATAACGCAGGTATTTAGTTGTGTCGCTTCGGGCGGCACCGACCTTGCTTGGCCAGTTGTAACTGACTGTAAATGGACGCCTCCGGTGTCGTTTTGAAACAGGCGAGGGTGATTTGGCGAGCGAGATCGATCTGCATATTGGCCGCAGGGTGCGCCGCCGCCGCCGTGTGCTGGGCCTGACGCAGCAGCAGCTTGGAGAGCGTCTGGGCATCCGTTTTCAGCAGGTGCAAAAATACGAGTGCGGGGCCAATCGCATATCGGCCGCGCGGCTGTGGTATCTGGCCCATGCGCTGGAAACCGGCATCGGCTATTTCTATGACGGTTACGCAGAGGCCCCGCTGGGCGAAAGCGCCGATGTGACGCTAATAGCCAAGAGCGCCGCCGCCTGAACGGCATTTGTCTCTTATCACCCTCGAAGTTTCGGCGAACGCCGTGTAAGGCACGGGCATGACCGATCTAGAAGCTTTTGCCCTCGAACTGGCCACCGTCGCGGCCGATGTCAGCCTGCCGCATTTTCGCACTGACGTGTCGGAGATCAACAAGGCCGAACCGGGTAGTTTTGATCCGGTCACCGAGGCCGATCAGGCCGCCGAACGTGCGCTGCGTGCCGCCATCAAGGCCCGCTATCCCGATCACGGCATTATCGGCGAGGAATATGGCGAGGAAAATCCCGACGCCGAATATGTCTGGATTCTGGACCCGATCGACGGCACCCGTGCTTTTATTTCGGGCCTGCCCTTATGGACCAATCTGATCAGCCTGCGCCACAAGGGCGTGCCGGTGATCGGCGTGGTGGGACAGCCCTATATCGGCGAGGTTTTCATCGGTGGCCCCAGCGGGGCCTGGCTGGTGACGCGTGACGGTAAGGCTGCGATCCGTACCCGTAAATGTGCCGAAGTTTCGCAAGTGGTCGCTGCCACGACCGATCCCGATATTTTCTGCGGCGAGGATCGCCAGAGCTGGGACCGCCTGAAGGCCGCCGTGCGCTTGGCGCGATATGGCTGTGACGGTTACGCCTATGCCATGGTGGCGGCGGGCCGTATCGATGTGGTGTTGGAAAGCGAGCTGAAGGTCTGGGACTGGTCGGCAGTCATGCCACTGGTCAAGGCAGCGGGCGGCGATTTTACCGGCTGGGATGGCCAGATGCCGACCGCGGCTGACGGGCGCGTCCTGGCCGTAGGTAATCCGGCCCTGCGCGACCCGATCCTAGCGCTTTTGAAGGTCTAGGATGACGATTTAGGGGCGGCCCACATAGCGGGCCGCCGTCTGACAAACGCGGTGTTTAATTGGCGTTGGGACGACCGGCATTGATGAAGGCTTCAATGCTGTCATAGGTCACCGTCGAACGGTCATTGTCGCAAACAATGGATTTCACATAGGCATCCAGGCTGTTCGCAGTAATGCGTTCAAAGCTGTACTCGTTGGGAATGCGCTCTTCTTCAATGCCATTGGCACCAAAATAGATTTCGGTACCCGTCTTGGACTGGTTGGCACTGCAACGCAGATTAAGCTCTGTCAGAGAGTGGGTCTTGTCAGCGGCATCGCCTTGGGCCGGAACGCGGGCCACATAGACGGTGGTGATGCCGTCCTGCTGTTTGATGGCATTGACGTCGACCATATAGACGGTGGTGCTACTACGTGACAGGACGTTCCAACTCTGGCCGAGGGCTTGTGAAACTGGGGCGGCGGCCTGCAGCTCTTCCTGAGCTTGGGCCGGTACAGACGCGGTGGTCAAAAGCGCGATAATGGATAGTGCGAGCATAGTCACATCTCCCCGTGTGAGAGGTTATTTTGAGCCAAGGTTACATTTTTGCAATGGGAAACCACAAGCCCCCGCCAAGCTTTTGCCGTGTTCGCGCAACAGGGTAATCCGATGACCCGAACCCGTCCGTGGCACAGTCTTGTTTGCGGTATTGTTATGGGGCTTTCGCTCATAGCGTTACCGGCAATGGCGCAGGCCCCGCGTTCAGCGGTCCCCGATGCCGCGCAGCAGTCGGATGAGGTTTTTGTCTCGGACAGGATCCACGTCGAAGTTGTCGGGCGCGAGGGTGGACCCGACATCATCCTGATCCCCGGTCTGGCCTCGACCTCGGCGGTCTGGGCCAAGCTGGTACCGGCGCTGGAAGGGCGTTACCGGCTGCATCTGGTCAATGTGCGCGGCTTTGGCGAATACCCGGCACAGGGCAATGCGCGCGGGCATTTGACCACCGAGATTTCTGCCGAGATCAAACGCTATATCCGCGAGGCCGGACTGAACCGTCCCGCCATCATCGGGCACTCTATGGGCGGGCAACTGGCCCTGCGCGTCGCCGCCGACGAGGGCGAGGGTATCAGCAAGGTGATGGTGATGGATTCATCGCCCTTTTTTCCTTCGCTCATCAATCGCGGGGCCACCAAGGCCGATGTCGAGCCCTTAGCGCGTCTGGTGTTTCAAGGCGTGATGATGCTGGGCGACGAGATGTTGCGTTCAACGGCGGCACAGTCGGGGATTGATCTGGGCGCGGGCGGCGATCACCTGTTCAACAGTCTGGGCTGGCAGGGCGGGGACCGCCGTGTGCTGGCACAGGGCCTCTATGAGGTGCTGACCAATGATCTGCGCTATCGCCTGCCCGATATTACCGCGCCAGTGACCGTGGTCTATGGCTGGAGCGACAAGGCCGAGAACCCGCGCGCACAGGTCGATAGTGCCTTCCGCTATGGCTATATGAACCTGCGCCGTCCCGCCCGTTTCGAGCGCATGAACGGGGCCGAACACATGGTGATGATCGACACGCCCAAACAGTTGGAACAGGCCGTCAGGCGCTTTCTGGCCGACTGATCAGGCGATCTGGCGCAGGGCGTCCAGCACGGCCTGACCATAACGTTCCAGCTTTCCGGCACCGACGCCGTTGATGCGGCCAAGGTCGTTGAAGTCGCGCGGTTCCTGCACGGCAATCTCGACCAGTGTCTTGTCCTGGAAGATGACATAGGGCGGAACGCCCTGTTCCTTGGCACGGTCGCGGCGCCAGTTGCGCAGGGCATCGAAACGGGCCCGCACATCGGTGTCGAGCGTCTCGGCGGGCAGGTTGCGGCCAATATTCTTGCGCGGTTTCTCGATGACTTCGCGCGCGGGCGGACGCTTGACCCGCACGTCCCGCTCTCCGCGATAGACGCCGCGCACAGCGTCAGGCTCGCCAAGCTTGATGATCGGATAGCCGTCGGTGGCTTCCTCGACCAACAGACCCTCGAACATCAGGTGGTCGAACACATCGCGCCAGCCGAGGATGGACAGGTCCTTGCCGATGCCAAAGGTCGAGAGCGAGGTTTCCCACGCCGCATTGTCCTTGGACTTGCCGATCAGGTGATCCACCACGCGGGTGCGACCGAAACGCTCGCCTAGGCGCTGGACAGCGGCCAGTGCTTTCTGGGCGGGAACCAGTGCGTCGAATGTCTGGGGCGGATCGCCACAGATATCGCAACCGCCGCACGGTTCGGCGATGGCCTCGCCGAAATAGCGGCGCACGGCCTGCGGGCGGCATGTGGCACCGTCCAGCATGGCAAACAACTGGCGCACCTTGCGGATTTGCACCCGTTTGACCTCTTCGGCCATCGGGCGACCCTCAAGGCGACGCAACGACCATGCAATGTCGGACGGACCAAACAGCGTGATCCCTTCGGCGGGTTCGCCATCGCGGCCCGCACGGCCAACCTCCTGCCAATAGGCTTCGAGGCTGCCTGGGGGATCGGCATGGATGACATAGCGGACGTCGGGTTTGTCCACGCCCATGCCAAAGGCGATGGTGGCGACCATCACGGCGTCTTCCTCGTTGAGGAAGCGGTCAAGGCGCACATCGCGCTCGCGGTTGTCGAAACCGGCATGATAGCTGATGGCGTTGACGCCGTTGTTTCTCAGTTCCTGCGCCAGCCGGTCACAGCCGTCGCGGCTGCCGCAATAGACCACACCGGATCGGCGGGGCCGCTCGCACACCAGTTCCACGACACGCGCATCGGTGCGGGCACGCGATCCATTGATCTTGCGCTCGGCATTTAGTTGCAGGTTCGGGCGGGCAAAGCTGTCCACGAACACCTTGGCATCCTGAAGATGCAGCGAGGCCAGAATGTCTTCGCGGGTTCGGGCATCGGCGGTGGCGGTGACGGCAATGCGCGGCACACGCGGAAACACCTCGGCCAGCTTGCCCAGCGTGCGATAATCGGGGCGGAAGTCGTGACCCCATTGCGAAACGCAGTGGGCTTCGTCGATGGCGATCAGGCTGATCTGGAGTTCCGACAGTCGCTCCAGCATGGAGCCGGCGGCTAGTCCCTCGGGCGAGACATAGAGCAGATCGAGATCGCCATTGCGGGCATCGCGCCACACGGCGCTGCGTTCGTCGGCGGTCATGCCGCTGTCGAGGCGGGCGGCGGCCACGCCCTGTTGTTTCAGCGCCTCGACCTGATCGGTCATCAGGGCGATCAGCGGCGAGACCACCAGTCCGACACCGGGGCGCAGAATGGCGGGGATCTGATAACAGACGCTCTTGCCGCCGCCGGTCGGCAGCACGGCCATGACATGGCGACCGGCCATGATCTCGGTAATCACATCGGCTTGCAGGCCACGAAAATCGGCATGACCCCAGACGCGCTTCAGCAGGACACGGGCATCATCCAGTGTCGGCGACGGATCGCTATAGTCAAAGCTATCGTATGAGGGGTCGAACATAGGGGGCTTGTGCCGCAATTCGGGCATGGGTGTCATCTTGTCAGATGGTCAAAAGCGCATCTGGTGCGGTGGCTGTCGCAAATCGAGCGCGAAACCATTATAGGGGCGCCTATGACAAGCCTGATTTATGGTCGCCCGCCGGCCGTGTTTGATCCACCGATGAGCGCCACCCAGACCTCGCCCCTGATCCCCGGATCAAGCGCGCTAGAGGATATGGCGGATGGATCGGCAGACGATATCACCCTTTATGCGCCTCCCGGTGCCGTCGAGCGCCGCTATGTGCTGGCGCAGGCCCTGCGCGTCCTGAAAGCGGGCGGGCGTCTGGATGTCATGGCCGCCAAGGACAAGGGCGGCTCGCGTCTGGCCAAGGAGCTGAAAGGTTTCGGGCTGGAATTTGCCGAAAACGCCAAGGCCCACCATCGCCGTGTGCAACTGACCCGCCCCGAAGCGGTCGAGGGTCTGGATGCGGCCATTCGCGACGGCGCACCGCGTATCGTTCCGGGCCTTGAAGCATGGTCGCAACCGGGTGTGTTCGCATGGGACCGGATTGATACCGGCACAGCGCTGCTGGCACAGGTTCTGCCGCCCCTGAAAGGCCATGGCATTGATCTGGGCTGTGGCTATGGCGCGCTGGCGACGGTGGTGCTGCGGGCACCTGCTGTGACTTCGCTGCGGATGATCGATCTGGACCGCCGCGCCCTGTCGGCGGCCAAGAAGAATGTCGAAGACGCCCGTGCCCGTTTCGAATGGGATGATGTCCGCACGCTGGACGCAGCGGGTACGCTGGACTTTGTCGTCTCCAATCCGCCGTTCCACGATGGCGGGATCGAGGACAAGCGCCTCGGCCAGAAATTTATCCGCAAGTCTGCCGAGCTTTTGAAAAAGGGTGGGGTGGCATGGATCGTGGCCAACCGTCATCTGCCCTATGAGCAGGACCTCAACGAGGTCTTCAAGCGCGTGAACATGGTGGTCGACCAGCAGGGCTTCAAAGTCTTCGAGGCGGTCAAGTGATCTCCCCTCAAGTAATGAGCCGCCTTGCGGCGAGGGGTAGGGAAACTATCCCTCAAGCAGTGAGCCGCCGTGCGGCGAACGGTAGGGAAAACTAAGATGGCGAAAATTCCTACTGCGCGCGTCGATAAGCTCCTCTCTTCTATGGGCTATGGCTCGCGCACAGAAATGGCGCGCATGGCCAAGGCGGGCGGCATCATGCTGGATGGCGTCGATCTGACCGATGTGACCAAACGCATCCCGATCACGCCCGACCTGCCTTCGCGCATGGAGATTGACGGCGCGCCTCTGGACCCTGTGCCGGGTCTTGTCATCCTGCTGAACAAGCCCTTGGGCATGACCTGTTCGCATAAGGAAGATGGCGCGCTGGTCTATGATGTCCTGCCGGAACGCTGGATGCGTCGTGATCCGGCCATCTCGACCATCGGGCGTCTGGATAAGCAGACCTCGGGCCTGTTGCTGCTGACCGATGACGGCGACCTGCTGCACCGTGTCATCAGCCCCAAACGCCATGTCAAAAAGGTCTATCGCGCCACGCTGGCCCGCCCGTTGAACGGGACCGAGGGTGATCTGTTTGCCTCGGGCCAGCTGATGCTGGAAGGCGAGGACAAACCTCTGTCACCGGCAGAGCTGGAAGTGGTGTCCCCGACCGAGGCCCTGCTGTCCGTCACCGAGGGGCGCTACCATCAGGTGCGCCGCATGTTTGCGGCCACCGGCAACCATGTCGAGGCCCTGCACCGCGAGCGTCTGGGCGGTTTGACCCTGCCGGATGATCTGGCTCCGGGCGAATGGAAGCTGCTGAACGCAGACGAGATCGCGTCCATATTCTCCGCAAGCTGACAAAAGGGCCGGAACGTCCGGCCCTGTCATGCACTGTCTTGTCACGGGAAAATGACAGGACGGATGAATATGAAGGCACCTGCAAAAACCTCGCTTGATGAGAACGAGAAGAAGCTGGTCGATCAGTCGAAGACGCTGGAAGGCTTTACCCATCGCGAACTGACCGAACTGGCCCGCCAGTTGCGCAGCCGCCGCGAGCGGATTTTGCGCATGATCCGTGGCCGTAAACGCGAAGCCCGCAAGCAGGGCGCGTTGAGCCCCGATACAGGCGCGCATGACAAGAAGGCAGAACTGATCGCTGCCATCGAGCGTGTGCACGCGGCGCTGGACGCCCGTACCCATGCGAACCGTGGGGCGGGCATGCCTGCGGCCAAGCCGAAAGCTGCGCCCAAGGATACCGCCAAGAAGTCTGCCGATGCGAAAGCGGGCGAAAAACCTGCCAAAAAGAGCGCGGCTGCGGCGGCTAAAAAGCCAGCTGCCAAAAAATCAGCGTCAAAATAGGCGGCCCTGACTTTGGGTGCGCCGTGCGGCCTTGACCTTACGGTCAGGGTCGCGCACCCCTCGGCTATGACCGAGGTAAAGATCTGCGGGCTGACGACGCCCGAAACGCTTGAAGCGGCCCTTGTGGGGGGGGCGGCCTATGTCGGGGCGGTGATCTTTCCCAAGAGCCCGCGCCATATAGAGCCGGAAGCCGCCGCCGAGCTGTTTGCGATGGCCCGGGGTCGCGCAGCGGTGGTGGCCGTGGTGGTTGATCCCGACGATGCGCTGCTGGGCCGTATCGCCACCTCTTTGATGCCCGACTTCATTCAACTGCATGGCAATGAAACACCGCAAAGGGCCGCCGAGGTGCGCGCTCTGACCGGAGCCAAGATCATCAAGGCCCTGCCGATCCGCGAAGACGCGGATTTTGCGGCTGTTCCCGCATGGACCAAGGCGGCCGATATTTTACTGTTCGATGCCAAGCCACCCAAGGGCAGCGAACTGCCCGGTGGTGTGGGGCACAGTTTTGACTGGTCCTTGATGGCCAATCGCGCACTTGCGGCAAGATGGTTCCTCGCGGGCGGGCTGGATGGCACCAATCTGGGTGAAGCCTTGCGCATAACGGGGGCATCTATGGTGGATGTCTCCTCTGGCGTTGAAAGCGCACCGGGTGTTAAGGACATCCCCCTGATCCGGAAGTTTCTGGATGCAGCCCGCCAAGCTCTGGCCTGACCGCCCTGATTTCGTCGTCTTCCTCCCTGTAGATTGCTGCCGTGAACGCACCTTTGAAAAACACCTACGCATGGCCCGATGAGCAGGGCCGTTTCGGCCCCTATGGTGGTCGTTTCGTACCCGAAACCTTGATGCCGCTGATCCACGAGCTGGATGCAGCCTATAAGGCCGCCAAGGCGGACCCGAGTTTTCAGGAAGAGCTGGACGGCTATCTGAAGTACTATGTGGGCCGCGAAAGCCCGCTGTATCACGCCGAACGCCTGACCGAGCATTTCGGGGGCGCGCGTGTATGGCTCAAGCGCGAAGACCTGAACCACACAGGCGCGCACAAGATCAATAACTGCATGGGCCAGATTTTGCTGGCTCGCCGCATGGGCAAGACCCGCATCATTGCCGAGACCGGCGCGGGCCAGCACGGCGTGGCCTCGGCCACGGTCTGTGCGCGTTTTGGTCTGCCCTGCACCGTCTATATGGGCGCTGTGGACGTGGAGCGTCAGCAGCCGAACGTGTTCCGCATGAAGCTTTTGGGGGCCGAGGTGAGCGCCGTGACGGCGGGCGCTGCGACCCTGAAAGACGCCATGAACGAGGCCATGCGTGACTGGGTGACCAATGTCGAGGACACCTATTACATCATCGGCACAGCCGCCGGCCCGGCCCCGTATCCCGAAATGGTGCGCGATTTCCAGTCGGTGATCGGCAAGGAGATCAAGGCCCAGTCGCTGGCTCAGATGGGGCACCTGCCCAATGCCGTAGTCGCCTGTATCGGTGGCGGCTCCAACGCCATCGGTGCCATGCACCCGTTCGTAAATGACGAGAGCGTGCGCCTGATCGGTGTCGAAGCCGCAGGTCATGGTCTGGACGTGGATAATGGCCACGCCGCCTCGCTGAAGGGTGGTCGCCCCGGCGTTCTGCACGGCAACCGCACCTATCTTCTGCAAGACGCCGATGGCCAAATCCTCGAAGGCCACTCGATTTCGGCGGGCCTCGACTATCCGGGTATCGGCCCCGAACATGCGTGGCTGAATGATCTGGGGCGCGGCGAGTATCGCTCGACGACCGATGACGAGGCACTGGACGCCTTCCAGATGATCTCCAAGCTGGAAGGCATTATTCCGGCGCTGGAGCCCTCGCACGCACTGGCGCGTGCGGGCGAGATCGCCCGCGAAGTCGGCAAGGGCGGCGACATTGTCGTGGTCCTGTCGGGCCGTGGCGACAAGGACATCTTCACCGTCGCCAAACATCTTGGTGTGGAGCTTTAAGTGATGCTGGTTTCCCTGATGACTGCGAGCCTGATGCTGGCCGCACAAGACGCACCCGTCACGACGGCACCGCCGTTGGCGGACGCCTCGGTGGCGATCCCGTCGGACCTTCCGGTGCTGGCACCGGCTGTTGTGTCGCCCGATTGCGGTGGCCTGCTGAAGGCTGCGGCCTTCTGCGTCACCGCCCGCATGGACCAGACCGGTGGTGTGGCCGAGGCCTATCTGGCGCATCTGGAACAACAGGGCTGGCTGGCCGCTGACGGTGACGACAACCGCGTCATTCTGGTCAAGCGCCGCGAGGCCGGTGGCTGTGACGGCCTGCAAATGGTCGCCTTCTACGACACTGAAAAACCGCAGGCCGCAGAGGCTCCGGCCTTCCTCGGCTTTGCCACCATTCCGGGCGATGTCTGCGCCGCACCGAGCGGAGGCACCGCACAGTGACGACGTCGCGTATTGATGCCCGTTTTGCCAAGCTGAAGGCCGAGAATCGCGCCGGTTTCGTGCCGTTCGTGATGACGGGCGATCCCAGCCGCGAAGAAGCGCTGGAAATCCTCAAGGGCCTGCCCGAAGCGGGGGCCGACATCATCGAGGTGGGTCTGGCCTTTTCCGATCCGATGGCCGAGGGCCCGCCCGTGCAACGTGCCGCCCAGCGCGGCCTGAAAGCCGGTATGACCCTGCGTGGCACCATGGATCTTGTGGCCGAGTTCCGTAAGACCGATCAGGACACGCCGGTGATCCTGATGGGCTATCTGAACCCCGTCGAATCCTATGGCTATGCCCGCTTTGCCAAGGAAGCGGCCGAGGCTGGCATTGATGGCCTGATCTCGGTGGACTGCCCCCCCGAAGAGGCTGCAGACCTTGCCGCGGCGATGGATGCCGAACAGTTGTCGTTGATCCGTCTGGCCACGCCGACCTCGGACGATGCGCGCCTCGAAGTGATCGCACGCGGCACGTCGGGCTTTATCTATTATGTTTCCGTGGCCGGTGTGACGGGCGTCAAAGAGGCGCAAGCCGCCTCGGTGGCCCCTGCGGTTGCGCGTGTTCGCAAGGCCACGGGCCTTCCGGTGGCCGTCGGTTTCGGCATCAAGACACCGGAACGTGCCGCCGAAATTGCCCGCGTATCGGATGCGGTGGTGGTCGGCTCGGCCCTTGTGGACGAGGTCGCCGCAGCCCTTGAAGCCGGTGAGCCCGCCGTGCCGCGCGTGCTGGCCAAGGTACGCACCCTTTCTGATGCAGTTCGTAATGCACGTAACTAGTGCTTCCGTGACGGAAACCGTTTAAACAGCGCCCATGGTCGATAAGAATTCCGAAAACAAAGCCCGCGGTGGCTGGCTTTCGCGCCTTTCCCCCGGTGTCCGCAAAGTGGTCAAAACCACGGACACGCCTGACAATCTGTGGGTGAAAGACCCCGATACGGGCGAGATGATCTATCGCTCGGACCTCGAGGCTGCGCTGTGGGTGACGCCGTCTGGCCGTCACATGCGTATCAATGCCCCGACGCGCCTGAAGGCGACGTTTGACGGTGGCAAATACGAAGCCATTGCCACGCCTGACGTGCCCGAAGATCCGCTGAACTTCTCGGACGGCAAGCCGTACAAGGAACGTCTGGCGGCGGCGCGTAAGGCGGCCGGTCGTCCCGACACCATGGCTATCGGCTATGGCACGCTGGACGGCACCCCGGCTGTTGTCATCGTTCAGGACTTCACCTTTATGGGTGGTTCGCTGGGCATGGCAGCGGGCGAGGCCTTCATTACCGCCGCACAGGAAGCTGTGAAACGCGGTGTGCCGCTGGTTTGCTTCACCGCAGCCGGTGGTGCGCGTATGCAGGAAGGCGCGCTGTCGCTGATGCAGATGGCCCGCACGACGCTGGCCATTCAGGACCTGAAAGCCAACCAGCTTCCCTATGCTGTGGTGCTGACCGACCCGACCACGGGCGGTGTGACAGCATCCTATGCCATGCTGGGCGATGTGCACCTGGCCGAGCCGGGTGCCCTGATCGGCTTTGCCGGTCCGCGCGTGATCGAAACCACCATCCGCGAGAAACTGCCGCCGGGCTTCCAGCGCGCAGAATACCTCAAGGAAAAAGGCATGGTCGACAAGGTTGTGACCCGTCACGACCTGCCGGAAACGCTGGGCCGTATCCTGTCCATCCTGATGGATGGTAAGCGCAAGGCCGCTTAAGGCCGATACGAAAGGCGTGGCCTTGGACTCTATTTCTGAACGTCTCAAGGCCCGCCACCCCCAGCGCATAGACCTGTCGCTGGGCCGGATGCAGGCCCTGTGCGCGGCGCTGGGCAATCCCCAGAACCGCCTGCCGCCCGTCATCCATGTGGCGGGCACCAATGGCAAGGGATCGACGGTTTCGTTGATCCGCGCCATTGCCGAGGCGGCAGGGCTCAAGGTCCATACCTATACCTCGCCGCATCTGGTGCGTTTTAACGAGCGTATCCGTCTGGCCGGAAAGCTGATTTCCGACGAACAACTGAACGAAATCCTCGACCGTGTCGAAGCGGCCATGGAGGCAACAGGCGGGCAGGCGACCGTGTTTGAAAGCACGACGGCTGCCGGTTTTGTCGCCATGTCCGAAACCCCTGCGGACCTTGCCATTATCGAGGTCGGTCTGGGCGGTATTCTGGACGCCACCAATATTATCGAGCGCCCGCTGCTGAGCGTGATTACGCCGGTGGACCTCGACCATGCCGAGTTTCTGGGCACCGATCTGGCCGGTGTGGCCCGCGAGAAGGCGGGCATTATCAAGGCCGGTGCGCGGGGCATTATCGCCCGCCAGTCCGAACCGGCCATGGCCGAGATCGAGCGCCGCGCCCAAGAGGTCGGCTCGCCGCTGACGGTTGCGGGTGTGGATTTCGACAGTTTCGCCGAGCGGGGCGGTCTGGCCTATCAGGACCAGATCCGTTTCCTTGATCTTCCGGCCCCTGCGCTTTCGGGCAATCACCAGTTCGACAATGCGGGGCTGGCCATTGCCGTCGCACTGGAACTGGACCTGTCCGAAGACGCCATAGCCGCCGGTCTGAAATCTGTGTTCTGGCCCGCACGGATGCAGCGCCTGACGGCCGGTCCCTATGCCGAACAGGCCAAGACGGTCGATGCCGAGCTGTGGCTGGATGGCGGGCATAATCCGCATGCGGCGCGTGCATTGGGGCGTGTGCTGGGCGATCGCCAAAGCCGTTCGCCGCGTCCAAGTGTGCTGATTGTCGGCATGTTGTCCAACAAGGATGCGGGCGGCTTTTTCGAGGCGCTCAAAGGCATCGAGGCCAAGGTCATTGCCGTGCCGTTCGACGGAGCCTGTGCCGAACCTCAAAGCCTTGCCGCTGCGGCGCAGGGCTGTGGTTTCGAGGCGATGACGGCAAACACCATGGCCGAGGCTATGGACCGTGCCGTGGCACTGGGCGCGGGCCGTATCGTGATCTGCGGCAGTCTTTATCTGGCGGGCGAGGTTCTGGGGGCGTCTCCCGAAACCTGGCCGGTCTAGGCATCAGGCCTTAAAAAAGGGCGGCCCGTGAGAGCCGCCCTTTTTTGTATTTATTCGACGCCGGCTTCGGTCAGCCATTCGACGATCTTGCCCTTGGGCATGGGGCCGACCTTCATCGAGGTCATCTGGCCGTCCTTGAACAACATCAGGGTCGGGATGCCTTTGACGCCCAGCTTGGACGGGGTCATCGGGCTGTCATCGATGTTCATCTTGGCGATGGTCACCTTCTCGCCGATCTCGTCCGACAGCTGTTCCAGAGCCGGACCGATCTGCTTGCACGGGCCGCACCATTCGGCCCAAAAGTCCAACAGGACCGGCTTTTCAGCCTTCAGGACGTCGGTTTCAAAGCTGTCGTCAGTGACCTTGAGCGTGGCCATAATCGTCTCTTTCTTCTGTGTGGGCGCGGGCAAGATATGGACCTTGGCCGCGCCGCTTCCCCTGTGATGTGGGGCAGTTTTATCCGTTAATCAATGGCGCTCAGCCCAGCGAGGCCATCAGGACATCGTTTGTGACCGGCATCAGCTTGGGCCCGTCGGTCCAGACCAGCGCCGCCTCGACCGGACGATCCGGATAAAGCTGGCGCAAGACCGCCGCATAGACGGCCAACTGGGTCAGATAGGCCGGATCGACATCCTCCAGCCTGTCAGGCGCGGGGCGGTTGGTCTTGTAGTCCACCACCAGAACCCGCTCGGGCGTGATGACCAGACGGTCGATCTGGCCGTTGATCTTGACCCCTTGGGGCAGTTCGGGCGCGGTGCCGGTCAGGGCCACTTCGGCGCGCGATCCGGCCCCGAATACGGGGGCGAAACGGGCATCGTCCAGCACGCTGAAGGCCGCCTCGATCATCTCGGCCCTTTGGTCATCGTCCAGATCGATTTCCTTGGACAGCAGACGCTGGGCCGCCTCGCGGCGCGTGGCGGGCGCTATATCGGGCAGGCGTTCCAACAAACGGTGGACCAGATCGCCGCGACGAAAACGGCCCAGAGCCGCACCACCACTGGGAGCCATGGCCAGCGGTGACGGGGCTGGAATGCGCTTCTTGCCCTCCATCTGCGACGGGGCCGAAAAACGCGCTGTCGCATCGGCGGGGGCCGGGTCGGCCAGCCATGAGGGCAGGGCCACAGGCTTGGCCGACAAACGCTGCTCGGGGGCCATCAAGGGCGGCAAGGCACCTATACGTGCGCGGCCATCACCGTCGCTCGAGACGTGTCCGGCCTCTGCGGCTTTCAGGAAGGTCTGCTGAAGAATGTCCCACCACGAGCCTTCCTGATAGCCGGTCTTGCTCTTGAGGCCGCGGCCCATAATGACCAGACGGTCGCGGGCGCGGGTCAGGGCCACATACAGAAGACGCAAGGACTCCTCGTCGGTGCGGGCCTCGCGCAGTTCGCGGGCAGCCTTGGAGGCGTCGCAATCCTCGTCCTTGCGTGGACACATCAGCCAGACCTCGCCCGCATCACCGGCGGGGGTTGGCATCAGGCGCGGCCCCTGCGGCTTGGCCTTGGAAGTGGTGTCGGGAAGGATGACAACGGGGGCCTCAAGCCCCTTGGAGCCGTGGACGGTCATCACACGCACCTCGTTGCGCGCACCCTCCATCTCGCGTTTGACCTCGACGGCGCTCTGTTCCAGCATCCGCAGACAGGTTTCCAGATCATGCCCGCCGCGTTCCTCGGCGCTCAAAATCTGGGCGAGGGTTTCGTCGATGGCCTCTTCGGCCTCGCGGCCCATCCGGTCCACGATCCGACCACGACCCGAGCGACCGTCGTCGAACACATGGTTCAGCGCCGTCGAGAAGAAGGTGAAGGGATCGCCTTGGCTGGCGGCTACCAGACGCTGCAACAGGTCGTGGGCCTCGCGCCATTGCGGGTGCGTGTCCTTGCGGGCTTGCAGGGTGCCCCACAGGCTTTGTCTGCCGCGCGTACCGGTCTCGGCCAGATGATAGAGATCGTGCGGTTCGCCAAAGTCCGGCACGTCGCAGAACGGGCTACGCAGGATTTCCGCCAGCGACAGGTCATCGGTCGGGAACAGGGCAAAGCGCGCCAAGGCCAGCAGGTCATCAAAAACAATATGCTCGTCCAGCTTCAGACGGTCGGCCCCCGCAACGGGCACGCCCTCCATCTTCAGGGCACGGATAATCTCTTCGAACGTCGCATCGCGGCGGCGCACCAGCACCAGATAATCGCCATAGCGGGCAGGGCGATAATAGGCCCCGCGCGCCTTGTCGAAATCCCAGATGCCCGAGCCATTGGCCACCTGATCGCGGATTTCACGGGCAAGGGCGCGGGCCAGTTTCTTGCGTCCGCTGGCCTCGCTTTCCTGATCGACAGGGGCGGACCATGCCTGTTTTTCGACCTTTTCAGGATCGGTAAACAGCGGCCATAGCTCGACACATCCGGCCTGTCCGTCGCGCGCGGGAAGGTGGGGCGGAATATCAGCCTCGACCCCGACAAGGGCGCGGGTGCGCTCGGGGTGGTCGAATACCGCATCCACATACTCCAGCACGTCGCGGGTGGATCGGAAGGAGGTGTTCAGGTCCACAGGCAGGAAGCTGCGCCCGACATTGAGGGCGCGGGTTTCATACTGTTTGGCCTCTTGGCGCAGGCGCTCGGGGCGGGCTCCCTGGAACGAATAGATCGACTGTTTTTCGTCACCGACGACAAAGACCGTGCGCTCGATATTGCGCTCGCGCTCCGTGCCGTCACCGGCATAAAAACTCTCGGTCAGGGCGCGCATAATCTCCCACTGTTCGGGGGCGGTGTCCTGCGCCTCGTCGATCAGCACATGTTCGATGCCGCCATCCAGCTTGTACAATACCCATGCTGCATCGGTGCGCTGGGTCAGCAGTTCGGCGGTGCGTCCGACCAGATCGGTAAAGTCCAGCGCCGCCGCCTCGGCCTTGTGGCTTTCGTAAAGCGCGCGGTGGACGCGGGCCAGCGCCAGCAGGTGCTCGGTTTCCTCGGCCACCTTGATGGCAAATAGACGGTTGCGGGTGGCGACGAACTTGTCCTGAAGCGTGATCAGGAAATCAACTGTGGCAGGCGGGATTTTTGCCGTCGCCATCTTGGCGCGAGGCGTGCCCGTGGCGGTCAGGAACACCGGTTCAAGAGCCTCGAACGTCCAGACGGGTAGCGCGGCCCGCATGGCGGCGGCAACCTTGCCGTCATTGGCCCCGCCGGTTTCCATGACGGCGGCGGCATCGCGCCATTCCTCTACGGAGAGATAGCGCATGAACTCGGCGGCAATTTCTTCGGCGGGCTGGTCGCCTGCACCGGTCACTTCGCGCGGCGACGGTGCTGCGCCCGAGGTGATCTGGTCCATATAAGCGCCAAGGCTCTCGCGCTTGGCTTCGATCATGCCCAACAGGTCGTTGAAACTGGCAAAGTCGAGAGCGACGGCAAAATGGGCATAGGCCCGCCCCACAGGACCGTCGGCATGTTCCAGCGCATAGCGGGCCAGCTCATCGCGCGCCTCTTTGGACAACTGCACAGCGGCCTGATCTTCCAGCACCTTGAAGGCGGGGGTGACGCCTGCTTCGAGAGGGAAGCGGCGCAGCAGTTTTTCGCAGAAGGCGTGGATGGTCTGGATTTTCAAACCGCCGGGGGTTTCCAGAGCGCGGGCAAACAGACGACGCGCATCGGACAGGTCGCTTTGGTCCAGATCATCGGGATTCCGACCGTCCAGCGCCGCCAAAGATCGGGCCAGAGTCTGGTCGTCGGCCACGGCCCATTCGCCCAGCTTTTCAAACAGGCGCGACTGCATCTCCGAGGCCGCGGCCTTGGTATAGGTCACGCACAATATCTCGCCCGGTGCGACGCGCTTCAGCAGCAGACGCGCCACGCGGTTGACCAGTGTGGTGGTCTTGCCCGAACCGGCATTGGCGGTGACGAAGATGGACAGGTCGGGATTGGCTGCCGTCGACTGGCTGGCACGGGCGGCCTCGACCGGAGACAGATCGGATGTCGGGGTGCGGGTCTCGGTCATGGCTTATTCCCCCTCGTCATTATTTTCGGCCCCGCCGACGACCATCCATTCCCAGACACGGGCAAGGTGATCGTAATTGCCACCATAATTGCCCATGAACTGGGGCGCTTCCCACGACACATAGGCGCGGGCCGGATCGTCATAGAGGGCGACGGCGTCTTGCAGTCGTTCGAACTCGCCCGCGCTGATCTGGGCGGCGCTGGCGCTGTTGGACTTGCTGGGCTGGGAGACATCGGACAGCTTTCCGCCTTCGCCGCGCCCGATGACCCGCACATAGATCAACTGGGTCGGATCGACCGGATTGCCAAACCCGCCTGTCGCCAGAATGGCCCCCGTCAGCGGAAGCTGCGGCGCAAAGCCCTGAAGGACTTGCGTCTGGCTGGAAGGCGCACCGGTTTTGAAGTCGATAATGGCACCACCCTCGGCATCCAGTTCGATACGGTCGGCCTTGGCGGTGACCTTGAACGGACCGGCAGGACCGTCAAAGGTCAGTGCCCCGCTCTGTTCGACCAGTATCTCGATACCGCGTGCACGACGTTCGCGCTCGAAGGCCGTCAGCCAGCGGGCGCTGATACGGCTCAGCGGCACTTCGCGGGCCATGGCGGCATCCTCGAAACCTTCGTCACGCAGGGCCTCCTGAATGAAGAGGGCCAGTTGCTGCTCGAAATCGTCGGGCAGTTCATAGGGGTAAAGGGCGGTCGCCTTTTCGATGGCGGCGTGGATGGCGGTGCCGCGCTTCATCGCTTCGGCAGGTTCGCCCGGACGGTCCAGTTTTTTCAGGCCCAGAATACGCTGGGCATAGATGGCATAGGGATCACGCACCCAGCGCTCGACACTGGTGACGGGCAGTTCGCGCGGGCGGCGCTCGATCGGCGGGGTCGGCGCGGGGCGCTTGGCATAGGCGGGCGTATCGCGCAGAGGCGCGTCGATGGCCCGCGTCCAGTCGGCAATATGGTCGGGCGTGGCCAGCTTGACGGGGGTGGCGTCGCTGTCGGCACCGCGGGTCAGCATGTCCAGACGCCACAGCCAGCGCGAGCGCACGGCGGGCTGCCCCCTGCGGCGTTCACAGTGGACAAGGATGGCATTGGGCGCACAGGCAGCCTGCACAAAATCCTGTGCGCTCTGGCCGATGCGACGTTCGGGTGGCGGCAGGCCCAGCGCGTTTCGCATCGGGCGCGACAGGAAGGGATCAACCGGCGCGCCCTGCGGCCAGACACCTTCTTCAAGCCCGGCAAGGATCATCACATCGGCCCGCACCAGACGCGCCTCGATGGCCCCCAGAATGCGCAAGGACGGATGGGTGGCCCCGCCCGTTCTCACCACGGTATCGGCCAGCAGGCCCTGCACCATTTCCTTCAGATCGGTAGCACTGACGGCACCAAGGGCCGCGCCGCCCTGAATGAGGTTGGACAACAGGCTGGCGGCCTGTTCGCCATCGGGACCGGCCCATGCATTCTGTCCGGCCAGAGCCTCGACCAGAGCCGTCAGGGCGCGGGCGGCCTGATCCAGCCCAAGGGTATCCGAGGCGGCAAATGGCGCACGGCCAATGGCATTGAGCGCCTCCAGCCGTTCGACAAACTCGACCAGTTTTTGCGTGCGGGTGTTCTGTTGGTCTTTGTCGCTTTCGCTGGCATCGCTGCGCGGTTTGCGTTTGGCCAGATGGGCTTTCAGCCGTTCCAGATCGGGGTGTTCGGAGGTCCGCAGGCCATAGCGTTCAAGCGCGCGAACCAGCGCCTCGCTGTCTTCGCCTTCCAGCATCACCAGCGGGTGTTTCAGCAGGCCCAACAGGGTCTGCGGATGGGCGGGTTTCTCGATCCAGCGGGCGGCCAGTTCGACCAGCGTACCCGCGGGCATACGGTTGAGGGCCAGACCCGCCGAGGCATCGGCGGTAATGCCCCAACGCTGTAAACGGGCCTGTACGCGGCGACCCAGTTCCTGATCGGGCGTGACAAGGGCGCAGGTCTTGCCATGGGTGTTCAGCGTCTCGCGCATCATCAGGGCGATGGCGGCGGCGGCCTCTTCCTCGTGGCGCAGAGGCAGAATGCTTAGCCCCTCCAACCCGTCCTTGATCGGATCAAGACCGGTATCGGCGGCGCGGGCACGCAGCTCGGAAATGGCGATACGCCAGTCACCCGTGGCATCGGCAGGGCGCAGGGCTTCGTTCAACAGGCGTTGACGGGCCATGCCCTTTTGAAGGACATCGACCGCCAGTTCAGGGCGGTACCATTCACGCACCTGATGGCGTTCAACGGCGTGACGTTCCAGCAGGCGTTTCAGCGCCCGCTGGGGGTGCTGTTCGTTTTCCTGCGTGATTTGATCCCAGACCTTTTCCTCAAGATCGAGATCAAGGCCGGGCAGGACGACACAGCCCTGTGGTGCGCGCGCGACGGCCCCCAGTACATCGGCGGCGGCGGGGACTGTGCCGGTGGAACCGGCGACGATCACCGGCTGAGTCGGGGGTTCTTTGTCCCACAGTTCGGCAAGGCGGCGCAGCAGGGTGGCCTTGCGCCATGACGGGTCAACCAGCCCCATCTCCTTCAGGCGTTCGGGCCATTTCTCGACGCCGATGGCCAGAAACTCGGCGGACCTTTGCCAGTGAGCGGCCATCTCGCCTTCGACCAGACCGGCGACAAGACCCGGATCGGGCACTTCTTCCAGTTGGCAGGAATCCAGAAAACGGCCCAGCGCATCGGCAAGGTCCAGTGCCTGAACAGGGCGCAGATCGCTGTCGTAATGACGGGTCACAAGCTTGGCCAGTTCGAACCGGCGCGTCAGGGCGGGAATGGCGGGCGGCAGGTCCAGCCCCAGCGCTCCCGGCGTAAACGGCGGCTCGTCTTCCTCAAGATCACCCAGCGGGCGTACCTGCGGCAACAGGACGGGCGTATCGGCCGACAGCTTGGACAGGGCGGCGGTAAAGGCCCGCGCGGCCCGGCGGTTGGGTAACAGGATGGTGGCGTCCGACAGCTCTTCGGGCGGGCGTTCCCCCAGCCAGTTCAGAACACCGGCGGCCAGATCCTCAAGAAACGGACGGTGGGCAGCAATGGCATACCAGCGCGGGGCGGCCCCCGAAAACGGATCAAATGTCATGCCTGGCCCCTAAAATCTTATCAGTCTTGTTTGGCCAGCTTGGCCTCGGCGGCGTCACGCGCCTGCGGATCGCCGACATGCATCCAGTCGCCATCCATGACGGTGCCGAACAGACGCCCCTTTTGCGCCGAAGCCCGCCACAGGGGGCTGAGCGAAAAGGCCCCGTCCGGTCCGTTATCTGCATAGTTGGGGCGGGTAATATGCACGCCCATATAGGCAAACGGCACCTCGGCCCGATCTCCACGGAAGGCCAGTTGGCCATCGTCTGCGACCGAAAAATCGCCCGCACCTTCAAAGCCGATAGCGCCTTCGCGGCGGGCCAGCAGCAGGGCGGCGTCCATTTTCTGTTCGTTCCCCTGTTCGTTCCAAAGGGCGATCAGATCATAGAGCGCATCACCACGGTCGATCCAGACGCTGTCGATATTGGCGACAAACACCGGATCATCACCCAACAGCGGCTTGGCCTTTTTCAGGCCGCCGCCGGTTTCCAGCAGGGCTTCGCGCTCATCGGAAATGACAATGCGGATGTCTTTGCGGGCTGACAGATGCTGTTCCAGCCGCTCGGCGAACCAGTGGACATTGACCACGGCCGTCTCGACGCCGACTGCCACAAGACGATCCAGCACATGGTCGATCAGGGCGCGGCCACCGACCTCGACCAGCGCCTTGGGGCGATCATCGGTCAGCGGGCGCATACGGGTGCCAAGCCCTGCGGCCAGCACCATTGCGGTCTTGGGAGCCATAGTCATTGGCGCACCTCTACGGGGACGTATTTATCGAACCATGCGGCGACGCTCGCCAGCGCAGGCTGTTGCAGATTGCGGTTCAGATGAGCCCACATGCGCGGCAGGAACTGGGCATAGCGCGGCTTGTCATCGCGGGCGATCAGGCGGGCAAAGATGCCGATGATGCGCGCTTCATTAAGGGCGGCAAGACCCGCATAGCTGGCCATGAAGGCGGCGCGGTCCACCGAGGGACGTAGGGCAAAATAATGGTCCAGCGCCTTGGCCTCGAGTGCGGACGATACATCGCGGCGGGCGTCTTGCAATAGCGAGTGAAGGTCCCAGCTCGGGTGGGCAATCACCGCGTCCTGAAAGTCGATCATGCCGACGCGGGCACCGCCTGTACGGCCCGATAGCCAGATCAGGTTTTCCGCGTGATAGTCGCGGTGCGCCATCACCGATGCACCTTCGGCTCCTGCCTTAACGACCGGAGCCCATGCGGTGCGCCATTCGGCAATGGCGGCATCGTCAAAGGCCACGCGGTTGTCGTATTTCGGCAGCCATTCGACAAACAGGTCGGCCCCGCCCTGAAGCGCCACCGCGTCATAGACCAGCATCGGCCAGTCACCGGCAGAGCCCTTGAGGATGGAAGGCGGCAGACCGGCTTCATGCAGGGTGACCATCGCTTCGATCGCGGCCAGATAAAGCGGCTCTTCGTCCGCCCCCTGTTCGATGACGCGGGCGAACAGATCGTCGCCAAAGTCCTCGATCAGGGCCAGACCATTGGCCACGTCCAGAACCGGAATGGCAGGGGCCGACAGGCCAAGGGTGTTCAGGTGTTCGGCTACCGCGACAAAGGCTTCGATACGTCCTGCCGACAGACGGGCAATAGCGTTCCAGCCTTGGGCGTGGCGCTCCTCGGCGCTCCATGCCGGATCGCAGGGCTGGCTTTCAAAGGCGGGCGGCTGATCCATCAGCATGAAGCGGCGGCCATCACGGGCGATGATGCGCTCATAGCGGCGGGTCGAGGCGTCACCCGGCAGCGGATAGCGCTCGGCATCCGACAGGCCTGCTTGTGCCAGCAGGGCCAGTTTCAGGGTTTCGCGCTCACAGGCCAAGGTCATCACTCAACTCTTTCCACCGGCCTGCGCCAGATACGGTCGCAAGGCGGGACTGGCCCTCTTCCTTGAGGGTAATGGTCAAAATATCGGGGCCGAGAAAACGGGCAGGGTCATCCCCAAGTCGCTCGGGCCATTCGATCAGAACGCAGCCGTCATCCAAGGCCTCGTCCAGACCGATCTCCCACGCCTCTTCGGGATCGTTCAGGCGATAAAGGTCGAAATGCGCGACGGGCGGCTCGCTCTCGTAAAACTGCACGAGGGTAAAGGTCGGGCTGGGCACGTCCTCGTCCGGCGAGGTCAGGGCGCGGATCAGGCCGCGCGCCAGTGTGGACTTGCCCATGCCCAGCGGGCCGTAAAGCAGGACGGAATCGCCTGCCTGAAGCAGCGGGGCAAGGGTCTGGCCAAGGCGGGTGGTCGCCTCGGCATCGGCGAGATGCAGTATCATGGGGAAAAGGGGACGTTCGGCTGGGCGGCCAGTTGGCGCTCGATATAGGTCTTTAGCTGAAGGCTGGCTTGGTCCGCGTCAATGGACAGTTGTTCGGGCAGGACAGGTTTTCCAAATGTCAGGATAAAACCCTGCCCCTGCTTGTTCAAAAGCTCGTGGAACAGGGTCACATCGCGAAGCTCGCGCGAGAACCTGTCAAACAGGTGGAACAGGCGGCTGGACGGGCCGGTCATATAGACAGGTACAATGGGCGCATTGTGTTTGCGGGCCAGTGACACCGCCGAGCTTTCCCACGGTTCGTCGACCAGCAGCCCTTGTTCGACACGGGCCAAACGACCGGCGGGGAACATCACCACGCAGCGCTCGTCGGCAAAGGCCTGTTTGGCGGCGTTCAGGGTGTTGCGGGTCTTTTCGCGGGTGCGTTTGGCATGGACCCATTCCACCGGAATAATCGTCTCGGCCAGACGCGGCGCAACCCGCAGGGCATCGGCATTGGCAAAGAAGATGGCATCATCGCGCACCCGTTTTATGGCGTCATACATGGCCACACCGTCGGCAATACCGGTCGGGTGGTTACAGACGATCACGCAGCGTCCGCTGGCGGGCAGGTTTTTAAGGTCTTCTGTTTTGACCTGTAGCTTCAACAGGTCCGACATATAGGCCAGCGCATCCACGCCCGATAAAGGCTCTATAGCTCCGGCCATGGCCACCGCCTTGGGATAGCCCAGCATGGCATAAAGTATGGGACGCACGATCGGCCATAGCCATGACCCCGTCAGACGCGGGGCGCGTTCGGCAATCAGCACATCGACAATGTGGGGCTCGCTTTGGCTCATAGGATGGTTGTCGCTTTAGTCGCAGCCATGGGCAAGCGCCTTGGCGAAACGGACTTCATCGTCCTACACAGGTCGCAATGTTTTATCGGAGGGGGCAGGCAGATGCGTGCACAATGGATGATGGCGACCGCAGCGGTGGCCTTACTGGGTATGGCTGCGCCGGTTTGGGCGCAAACCGGGGCGGCACCACAGGTTGCGAGCGCACCGGTCGCCACCAGTCACACCGTGGCGGGCGGACTGGACCTCAAGACGCTGGCGACGATGGACCGCGTGTCCTCGCCTGTCCTGTCACCCGATGGCAAGCGTGTGGTCTATGGCGTGTCCAGCGTTGATTACGACGCCAACAAATCGGCCTCGTCTCTGTGGATCGCCAGTGTTGACGGCAGCTTCGAGCCGCGCAAACTGGTGGTGTCGGAAGGTGGAGCCTCGAACCCCGAATGGGCTGCCGATGGCCGCTCCATCTATTTCACCTCTTCGCGCGGTGGCTCCAATCAGGTGTGGCGCACCGATGCGGACGGCAATGCCGCCGCTCAGGTGACCAGCCTGCCGGTCGGCGTTTCGGGCTTCCGCCTGTCGCCGGATAACCGCTCCCTGATCCTCGGCATTTCGGTCTTTGCCGATTGCGACACGCTGGAATGTACCAAGACGCGCTCGGACACCGCCGCCAAAGACACCCAGACCGTCTATGACCAGATGCCCTTGCGTGTGTTTGACCGCTGGTATGACGGCAAGAAATCGCACCTCTATGTCCAGCCGCTGAACACGTCCGGTCTGGCCGAGGGTGCCGCTCGCAGTCTGACGCAGGGCTTGGATGCCGATTTCGGTGTCAGCGGTATCGAATTCGCCCGTGACGGTTCGCTGCTGGTCTCGACCAAGCTGCTGGGTGATCGCAATGCCTTCACCAATAATAACGACCTTTACCGCCTGTCGCTTTCCGGTGGTGCGCCGGTCAATCTGACCGAGGGGCATACCGGCCCTGACTATAATCCGGTGCTGTCGCCCGATGGTCGCCGTCTGGCATGGCTGGCAAGCCCGCGTGAAAACGTCGGTGGCGACCAGCCGGTGGTCATGGTGGGCGATGCCGATGGCAAGAATGCCCGCGCCCTGACAAGCTGGGATCGTGGGCCGTCGGACCTGACATGGCGCTCGGACGGTCGTGCGCTTTATGCCACCGCCGCCGACCAAGGCCAGAACCGCCTGTTCGAGATCGACGCCCGCACGGGAACGGTGAAGACCCTGACCGACATCGGTCAGGTCAACGAATATGACGAGCGCGCAGGCACCGTGGTCTATGCGCTGGAAAGCTTTACCTCGCCGACCCAGCTGTTCGTGCAAAAGGGTGGCGAGACGCGCCAGATCACCCGCCACAATGCCGAGGCTCTGGCTGCCATCAACCCGTCACGCCCTGACGAAATCCGCTTTGCCGGATGGAATGGCGAGCAGACCCATGGCTGGGTGTTCAAACCGGCCAACTATGTCGAGGGCCAGAAATATCCGACCGTCTATCTGATCCACGGCGGACCGAAATCGCCGTGGACCGAAAGCTGGTCCTATCGCTGGAACCCGCAGGTCTATACCGGCGCGGGCTATGCGGTGGTGATGGTGAACTTCCACGGCTCGCCCGGCTATGGGCAGGCCTTTACCGATGCGATCAACAGCAACTGGGGCACCCGCCCACTGGAAGATCTGCAAAAGGGCTGGGAAGCGGCTGTCGCCCAAAACAGCTTTATCGATTCCAGCCGTGCCTGTGCGCTGGGTGCATCCTATGGCGGCTATATGGTCAATATGATCGCCGGCAAGTGGAACGAGCCGTGGCAGTGCCTCGTGAATCATGCGGGCGTGTTCGACGTGCCGCAACTGATGAACGCCATGGATATCGGCACCTTTATCCACGAGTTCGAGGGCGCGACATGGGATCGCAAGGAAGTCTATGACGCCCAGAATCCCGAAACCTATGCCGGTAACTGGAAGAAACCGATGCTGGTCCTGCACGGTTCGCGCGATTTCCGTGTGCCGATGGAGCAGGGGCTGGCGACCTTCTCGGCGCTGCAACGTCTGGATATCGACAGCCGCTTTGTCCACGTTCCCAATGCCAACCACTGGGTGCTGGAACCTAAGGCATGGGTGAACTGGCAGCAGGAAATCCTCGACTGGACAGCCAAATACACCGGCTCTTCACGTTAATCTGAGGTTTGCGGGCGGCGCATCGGGTGTTAGGCCTTCCAGCCTGACTGTCCCAACTAGAGGGAGCGCCCATGCGCCGCCTGTCCCACCTCCTCTGCGGCCTTAGCGCCGTCGCCCTGCTGACCGCAGCGGCTCCCGCCATGGCCGAGATGGCTGCTGCTCCTACAGCCGCCACCACGACGGCAACTGCGGGTAATGCCTTTACCTATCAGGACATGATCCCGGCCAACCGTCTGGGCGACCCGCAGGTCTCCCCCGATGGCGCGTGGGTGGTCTATTCGGTCACCCGCACGGATGTAGACGCCAACCGTCGCTCGTCGTCGCTGTTAATCCAGTCGCTGAAGGGTGATGGCGAGGCCAAGCGCCTGCCGATCTCGGACGGCGGTGCCAACACCGCGCGCTGGGGTGCCGATGGCAGCCTGTACTTCCTGTCCTCGCGCGGCGGCTCGTCTCAGGTCTGGGTTTCCAAGGACAAGGGCGAGACGGCAACCGCTGTCACCAACCTGCCCACCGATGTGAACGCCTATCGCGTCAACACACAGGGCAATGCCGTGGCCGTGTCGCTGGCGGTTTATCCCGATGCCGAGAACCTTGCGGCCTCAGTGGCACGCGCGGCTTCGGAAGCCGAGCGCAAATCGACCGGCAAGGTCTATGACCGCATGTTCGTGCGCCACTGGGATACGTGGAACGACCACACCCAGAACCACCTGTTTGTGGTCGGTCTGGGTGCCAATGCGGGCGATCCGGTCTGGGTCACCAAGGGTTTTGACGGCGATACCCCGTCCAAGCCGTTCGGCGACGAGAGCGAGTTTACCTTTGCCCCCGATGGCCAAAGCCTGATCTTCTCGGCGCGTGAAGCGGGCCGCTCCGAGCCGTGGAGCACCGATTTCGACCTCTATTCGGTGGCCACCAATGCACCGGGCCAACTGGCCAACCTGACGCAGAGCAATCCGGCATGGGATACCGGCCCCGTCTTCTCGCCGGATGGCCAGACCCTGGCCTATCGCGCCATGGCGCGTCCGGGCTTTGAAGCCGACAAGTTCAACATCTTCCTGCGCGACATGCAGTCCGGCACGGTTCGCCAGATCGCGGCCAACTGGGATCGTTCGGCAGACAGCCTGCAATGGTCCAAGGACGGTAACAGCCTGTTCGTGGTGGCCGGTGATGTCGGCAATACCAAGCTGTTCCAGATCGATACCCGCAATGGCTCGGTTGTGCCGCTGACCGGCGAAGGCCATGTCGGTGCCGTGCAACAGACCGATAGCGGTTTCGTGCTGTCGATCGACAGCCTGAGCCGCCCGTCGGAGCTGTACACCAAGACCTTCCGTGGTCGCGAAATGCCGATCCAGATCACCAATGTGAACCCGCAACTGGATGCCAAACAGTTCGGCGAGTTCGAGCAGTTCAACTTCCCCGGCTGGAATAACGAAACCGTCCACGGCTATGTCATCAAGCCGGCCAACTATGTCGAAGGCCAGAAATATCCGGTCGCCTTCATCATCCACGGTGGCCCGCAGAGCTCGATGGGCAATTCGTGGTCGTTCCGCTGGAATGCCCAGACCTATGCCGGTGCGGGCTACGCGGTGGTGATGATCGATTTCCACGGCTCGACCGGTTACGGTCAGGCCTTTACGGACTCGATCAGCCAGCACTGGGGCGACCGCCCGCTGGAAGACCTGCAAAAGGGCTGGGCCTTCGCACAGCAAAAATACGACTTCCTCGATGGCAATAATGCCTGTGCGCTGGGGGCATCGTATGGCGGCTATATGATCAACTGGATCGCCGGTAACTGGTCCGACGAGTTCAAATGCCTCGTCAACCATGACGGCGTGTTCGACACCTTCGGCATGGGCTTTGCCACCGAAGAGCTGTGGTTCACCGAGTGGGAAAACGGCGGCACGCCGTGGGAAAATCCGGAAGGCTATCAGCGCTTCAATCCGGCCAACCATGTCGCGAAGTGGAAGACCCCGATGATGGTCATTCAAGGCGATCTGGACTTCCGCATTCCGACTGCCCAGCCTCTGTCGGCCTTCACCGCTCTGCAGCGTCAGGGCATCGAAAGCCGCTTCGTGATGTTCCCGGACGAGAACCACTGGGTTCTGAAACCGGCCAACTCGATGCAGTGGCACAACGAAGTGTTCGGCTGGCTGGACGGTCATCTGAACAAATAAGCCGTAAGGCCTGAGTGAATGAAGGCGCGGACCAGAGATGGCCCGCGCCTTTTTTCTTGCGTGTATTGTTGCCGTCGTCCCTAAAGGCGGGATGCAGGGTTCGGGTGTAACGCGTCGGGGATTGTGTCTGGCAACAGGGGCTGTTGTGCTGGCGGCACCCGCAATGGCGAGGGCGCAAGACCGCCATGCCTATGGCCCCCATGCCCGCCAGACCCTGCGGCTGGTCAATGGCCGGGGGGCAGGTTCGAAACCCGTTGTGGCCCTGTTGGGTGACAATGGGCAGGACACGGCTTCCCTGATGCGTAGCGCCCGCGAACTGGCACGGCGTGGCATTAGTGTGGCCATCACTGACCGCCGCGAAGGTCGCCACGGTTTTCCTGCGCATACCTCCGATGTAGCCCGCGCCATTGGTTATCTGAGCACCCATGCCGAGGCGCTGGAACTGGATGGCCAGATCGCTTTGTGGGGCATTGGCGCAGGTGCCGATGCGGCGCTTTTGACCGTGGCCGACAGGCGCTATCTGGCCGTGGTCGGGATGCAGCCGCGCGACATCAGCGGGCTTGCGCTGTTAGGCCATGGCGGCGGGCCGGATGGCACCTTTACCCATCCCCGCGCCTATGGTGGGGATGCGGTGACGTCGGTCTATCGTGGCGGGCGAGGCGACAGCGCATCGGCCATCGCCTTCCTGTCAGGTCTACTTTAGGCGGGCAAACAAGGCGCGGATGACCTCGACATAGATGTCGGCCAGATCACGCAGTTCCTGTTCGGGCACCCGCTCGTCGATCTGGTGCATGGTCTGGCCCACCAGACCCAGTTCCAGCACCGGACACATATAGCGGATAAAGCGGGCATCGGACGTGCCGCCGGTGGTCGAGGAGACAGGGCGGCGACCGCAAACCTTTTCCACCGCATCCTGCACCGCGCCAATAAAGGTCGTGTTCTCGGTCAGGAAGGCCTCGCCGGAGATCATGTGTTCGACCTCGATATTAAGGCCTGTATCGGCTTGCAGGCGACCGACTTCACTATTGATCCATGCCGCCAGTGCCTCGCCTGTGTGGCAGGGATTGAAGCGGATATTGGTGCGGCCAAACGCCTTGGCCGGAATGATGTTGGTGGCCGTGTTGCCGATATCGATGGTGGTGATTTCGAGATTTGAAGGCGGGAAGCCTGTACGCGGTGAACTGCCTTCCGCATGGGCGGCGGTGGCACTCAAAGACGGATAGCCATCGTCCAGCACACGGTCGGTCAGCGTCGCCATCAGCTTGGCAATCACCGGCGCAGGGTTGGCTGCCCGTTCGGGATAGGCGACGTGGCCCTGTTTGCCGTGAACGGTGAACCAGGAGTTGATCGAGCCGCGACGGCCGACCTTGATCATGTCGCCCAGTTGCGCCGACGAGGATGGCTCGCCGACGATACAGGCGTCGATGACCTCGCCCTCGGCCATCAGGGTTTCGACCACGCGCTTGGTGCCGTGAAGGGCCGGGCCTTCCTCGTCGCCGGTAATCAGCAGCGACAGCGATCCGGTAATCTTGTCCTTGGCCAGCAGGCGCGACAGGGCCGCGACCCATGCGGCAATCCCGCCCTTCATATCCACGGCACCACGGCCATAAAGGATGCCGTCGCGTGTCTCTCCCTCGAACGGGGCGGCGGTCCATTGCTCGGCGGCACCGGTTGGCACAACGTCGGTGTGACCGGCAAAACAGATATTGGGGGATGCAGTGCCAAGGCGCGCATAAAGATTGATGATGGGCGCATCGACACCCTCACCGGACGGCCCCTCGAACACCATACGGCGGCAGCTGAACCCCAGTTCCACGAGCGCTTTTTCCAGCACCTCCATCGCGCCCTCGTTGGCGGGGGTAACGCTTGGGCGGCGGATCAGATCGCGGGTCAGTTCGACAGGATCGATGACGGAATGTGATGCGGTGTTCATGGCTCCATGCTTTAGGCAGGGAAACACATAAAGGAGAAGGGCGTTTGTGCTGGCCTTTCCCGTTCTGACAGAGATTTTTCGTTTGATATGACTGTTTCGACGCCGTCTGCGCCAGAAATCGACCCTGTAATCGACCACGAAGAGCCCTCCAGCCCGTGGGGTAATCGCGACTTCCGGCTCTTGTGGCTGGGGCGTGTGGTGGCGGTTCTGGCGATCCAGATCCAGTCCTCGGCCCTGTTGTGGCAGGTCTACGAGATCGCCCGCCGCGACCATCCTATCCAAGAGGCCAGCCTTTATCTGGGTCTGGTTGGTCTGTGCCAGTTCCTGCCGCTTCTGGCCTTTACCCTGCCTGCCGGAGCCATGGCTGACCGGCGCGACCGCAAGCACACGGTGACACTGTCGCTTGTTGTCGAGATGGTCTGCGCCGGTAGTTTTCTGGCCATGGCCATGCACGGCAATCCGCCCTTGTGGGGATTGCTGGCGGTTGCGGCCCTGTTTGGCGCGGCAAGGGCGTTTCTGGCTCCAGCGTCACAGGCCTTTCTGCCGATGGTGGTGGGACGCAAGGCCCTGCCTGCGGCTATTGCGGCCCAGTCGATTGCCTTTCAGACCGGCGCGATTGCAGGACCGGCCCTTGGTGGCGTGATTGTCGGGGTGACGGTGCCACTGGCCTATGCATCATCGCTGGGGCTGTTCCTGCTGGCTATTGCCTGTTTCATCCTGATCAAGACCAACGGCAAGCCGGAGGTCGGACCCAAGGTTTCGCCGGTTGAACTGGTGCGTGAAGGTCTGTCCTATGTCTGGAAGACCAAGATCGTGTTGGGGGCGATTTCGCTGGACCTGATCGTGGTGCTGTTTGCAGGTGTGGCGCTGCTGACGCCGATCTTTGCGAGGGACATCCTGCATGTTGGCCCCCAAGGGTTCGGCCTGCTGCGGGCGGCGTTTGGCGTGGGCGCTCTGCTGATGGCTTTCTGGCTCAGCCGCTATCCGATCCAGCGTCATGGGGGTCGATGGATGTTTGCGGCGGTGGCCGTGTTCGGCATCTGCACTATCGCTTTTGGCCTGTCGAAAATCGTCTGGCTGTCGGCCTTGGTACTGTTCATCGGTGGGGCGGCGGACATGGTCAGCGTCAATGTGCGCCAGACCCTGATCCAACTGGCCACGCCCGACCATATGCGCGGACGGGTCTCGTCGGTGTCGATGCTGTTTATCGGCGCATCCAACGAACTGGGAGAGGCCTATTCGGGTGTGGCCGTGCGCTTGCTCGGCCCGATTGGCGCGGCTGTCTTTGGTGGGGCCGGGGCGCTGGCCGCCACCGGCATCTGGGCCAAGGTTTTCCCGTCCCTACGCAAAGCCGATCGGCTTTCCTGATAAGAAAAAGGCCCGCCATTTGGCGGGCCTTTATTTTGTCCTACCGCTCGCCTCGCGGAGGCTCGCTGCTTGAGGACGCTTTTGGCCCTAGCGCCCGTCTCGTACCTTTGTTCAAAGGCGAGGCGCTAGGGCCAAAGCCGCTCGCGGTACAGCGTGGCGGCGCTTGCCGCCTATTTCCACTCTTTGAAGTGTTTGGACAGTTTCAGGCCTTGCTTCTGATAGTGGCTGCCACCCTCGCCATAGAGGCGGGTGGGGCGCATCGTCAGGGGTTCATAGACAAGGCGGGCGACGGTCTGGCCATGTTCCAGCAGGAACGGCGTGTCGTGGGTGCGAACCTCCAGCACGCCCTTGGAGCCAGCGCCATGGGCTTCGTCGGTGCCGAAACCGGGGTCGAAGAAACCGGCATAGTGGACGCGGAACTCGCCGACCGACGGATCGATCGGGGTCATTTCGGCAGCTTGGTCGACGGGGATTTCCACGTCGTCGGAGGAGGCCAGAATATAGAACTCGCCCGGATCGAGCAGCAGGTCGCCGTCGCGCAGGGTCACCGGTTCCCAGAAGTCGCGCGGGTCATGGCCGTCGATATTGTCGAGATTGATAACGCCCGCATGGCGACGGCCACGGAAGCCGACAATACCGTTATCGCCGTGTTGCAGGTCCACACCGACGCTGCGGGTTTCCAGACGCGGCGGATCGCCGGCCTTCAGGCGTAACTGGTTCAGGCGGGTGCCCGGGCGCACGAGGATGGAGAAGGTCTGGGGCGCGATTTCCAGATAGAGCGGGCCTTCATAGCCTTCATCGACATCGTCGAAGCTTTGGCCCTTATCGGTCAGCAAACGGACGAACACATCGACGCGGCCGGTCGAGGATTTCGGGTTGGCGCGGGCATTCAGGCCCTTGGGCAGGGACAGGTGTTCTTGCAGGCGCGCAATATAGACGCAGCCTTTTTCCAGCACATAGCCGCCCGACAGGTCGATGGCGTGCATGGCCACGTCCTGAATGCGGTCCTCGACCTTGCGCTTGCCCGGCAGGAAGGAGGCCCGCACGCGCCACGCCACGTCCGACAGACGCAAGTCGAGGCTGGCCGGTTGCACCTGATCGGAATCAAAAGCGGTCTGGCTGGTGATGGCACCCGTCGCGATCAGGGTTTCGATACCCTGAAACGGGATGATGCCGGCTTGGGCGGGGATCTGGAAACTGGTCATGCCGTCCTGTTCTCACACGGATTCTCGGCTCTGTCGCGCGTTCAAAGCATGGAGGTCATGCATTGTTCGCTTGAACCGGAGCCTCGGCGGGACGCATATAGCGCATGCCCAGTGCTTTTGCCTATAGCGCCGAAACCGAAGGAATGGTCGTTCGCGTCCAGCCCTCCTATCTGGCCGCTCAGTCCGACCCCGATGCGAACCATTGGGTCTGGGCCTACCAGATCGAGATCGTCAATCTGACGACCGCGCCGCTACAGGTCGTGGCGCGTCGCTGGACCATTACCGATGCGTTTGGGCGCGTCGAGGAAGTGCGCGGATCGGGCGTGGTGGGTGAACAGCCGGTGATCCAGCCGGGTGACAGTTTTGCCTATGCTTCGGGCTGTCCCCTTTCGACGCCGTCAGGCTCTATGGTCGGGGCCTATTTTGTGCAGGATCAGGCGGGCCATATTTTCGAAATCGCCATTCCCCATTTCAGTCTGGACGTGCCCGATACCCGCCGCACATTGAACTGAGGCCACAAGAAAAAGGGCGCTGCGGAAAACCACAGCGCCCTTTCTTCTCGAGATTTCCGTTTCCGGATTACATGTAGCGACGCAGGCTGCGGGCCAGTTCGGTCGCGCCATCCTTGGCACCCTTACGGACCTGCGGCTGGTAAGCGACGCGCGCGTGCTCGATGCAGTAAACGCCTTCCGAGGCACGACGGCCGCAGAAAGAGAATTCGCGCGAGGACGGATCACCGATCGGCCATTTGCACATGTGTGCGCCCAGCGTCAGCACAGTGGCCGTGCCCGGCAGTTCCGGCATCGGAGCCGGTGCCGAAGGTTGAGCCAGTTGCGTCGGCACAGCGGCCGGACGCGGAGCGACGGCTTCGATGCGGCGCGGAGCCGACGGAGCCTGTGTCGGTTGCGGTGCGGGTGCAGCGGGCGCTGCATTGGTTGCCGGTGCGGCTGCGGTTGCAGCAGCCTTGGCGCTCGGACGTGCCGTGCGGAACGTCGTGCGTGCCGGTTGCGAAGGTGCCGCGCGGCCCGAAAGGCCAAGACGGTGTACCTTGCCGATTACGGCGTTGCGGGTCACGCCGCCACCCAGTGCCTTGGCGATCTGGGAGGCCGATTGACCTTCAAGCCACAGCTTCTTCAGAGCGCCTACGCGATCTTCTGTCCAGCCTGCGTTCATGCCACCCTCCAAGGGAAGTCGGATTCAATATCTTGTGTCGGAGGGCCGTAATTAGCGCTCCTCATTGGCGCCAATCGTAATTCACTGGTCAAAACACGCAATATGTGGAGATTCGGCTGTCCACAGAAACTATATCTAGTATGGTTAATGTCCCGTTTTGAATCAGTTTTATCTGCTTCGTAAAATGCTGGATGCCTTGCGAAATCGCCGATCAACGCACAATTGACGCATTATGACCCTGCAAACACCTTCAGAACCGTCCCCATCCGCCTTGCCGCAGCCGCGTCGCTATAACGGCATCAACTGGGTGGGGCTTCGCACCCTGTACCTGCGCGAGGTGCGACGCTTCTGGAAGGTAGGGGCGCAGACGGTGGCGGCCCCTGTGGTCACCACCCTGTTGTACATGATGGTGTTTGTGGTGGCGCTTCAGGGCGCGCGCCCGCCGCTGCATGGCACCCCGTTTGCCGAGTTTGTGGCACCGGGCCTGATTATGATGGCGATCTTGCAGAACGCCTTTGCCAATGCCTCGTCCAGCCTGATCCAGGCCAAGATCATGGGTACGGCGACCGACTTCCTGACCCCGCCGCTCAGCCCGCTGGAACTGACCATCGGCTTTAGCCTCGGGGCCGCGACGCGCGGTGTGGTCGTCGGTCTGGTGACGGCGCTGTGTGTGCTGCCGTTTGCCAAGCTGGGCATTTCGAACATTCTGCTGATCGTCTGGTTCGGCCTGATCGCGTCGCTGCTGATGGGTATGGTCGGCGTGCTGGCGGGTCTGTGGTCGGAAAAGTTCGATCACCTGTCGGCGGTGCAGAACTTTGTCGTCATGCCGATGACCTTCCTGTCGGGCACCTTCTATCTGGTCGAAAGCCTGCCCGCGCCGTTTGACACCATCAGTCGTTTCAATCCGTTCTTCTATCTGATCGACGGTTTCCGCGCCGGTTTCGTCGGGCAGGCCGAAAGCAATCTGGTGATTGGTCTGGTGATGAGCGCGGTGCTGACGCTGGTTCTGGGTGTCGTCTGCTGGCTGGTGTTCAAATCGGGCTGGCGTCTGAAGAGCTAAGGTCGAATTAAGCTTTCGTAAGAGGGGCCGCGTCGCACTGGTGACGCGGCCCCTCTTCGTTTAGGCATGAGGAAAATTGGAGGGGGTTTTCCATGTCTATGAAGTCGCTTTTTGCCTTGGCACCATTGGCTCTTGCTTTGATGGCGCAGCCATCGGCCGCCGAGGATGCCGCCAGCCCTGAGGCCAGCCGCATCCATGCCACCGCCGAACGTCTGGTGCAGGATAATAATCCGGCGCGCCTCGAGGTGCTCAAGGCGCATCTGGATACGCTGGGCCTGCCATATCAGCTGCAAGCGTTCGAGGGTGGCAACCGCCAGACGGGCGCGATGGCGGGCACCAATCTGGTCATCACGCTGGGTTCGGGCGAGCGCGATATTATCCTGATGGCCCACTATGACGCGGCTGTTTTGCGCGACGGGGCCTTCTCGCACGGCGTGGTCGATAATGCGGGCGGCACGCTGGCCGTTATCGAGGCGGCCAAGAAGCTTCAGGGGCATGGCCATCACCTCAAACACCGCATCGTGGTGGTGCTGACCGATCAGGAAGAACTGGGTCTGATCGGGGCGCGCAACTGGCTGGAACAGGCCGACAAGGCCCGTATTGCCGGCGTGGTCAATGTGGACGTGGCCGCCTATGGCCGCACGGTCATGTTCGGTCTGAATAATGGCGAGGCGTCACGCGGGATGGTGCGTACCTTGCGGACCTATTGCGCCGATACGGCCACCGATTGCGAGGCCTTCCCTGTCTATCCGCCCAGTGAGGACCGCGTGTTCTCGGCGGCCGGTATTCCGGTGCTGTCGCTGGGCATCCAGAACGCCATCGGTGCCCGCCAGATGTGGCTGGCCTTTAATGGCGGTCAGGATAACGGCCTGCGCGAAGGCTTCGTGCCGGACGTGTTCCAGAACATCCACACCCACGAGGACAAGATGGACAAACTGGTGTCCGGCGATGTGGCGCAGTTCGCCGATTTCCTGACCGGACTGGTCCAGACCATCGACGTGGAAAGCACAGGCAAAAACCCGTAACTCTGCGGGCCTCGCGGTGTTGACTAAAGGGCAATGTGGCCCGACAAGTCTGTGATCATTTTGTTCAGCGGTCCCGTTGCCAGCCAACGGGACCGTCTCTCTTTTTGGAGACTGCCGTGTCCGGTCATCTGATGGGTGTTTACAATCGTGCGCCGCTGGAAGTGGAGCGTGGTCAGGGCGTCCGACTGTGGTCCACTGACGGGACCGAATATCTGGACTGCGTGTCCGGTATCTCGACCAATGCGCTGGGCCACGCCCATCCGAAACTGGTCGAGGCCCTGAAGGCGCAAGCGGACAAGCTGTGGCACGTCTCCAACATCTACCGCATCCCCGGTCAGGACGAACTGGCCGACATGCTGTGCGACAAATCGTTCGCCGATGTGGTCTTCTTTGCCAATTCCGGTACCGAGGCGGTGGAATGCGCGATCAAGACCGCGCGCAAATACCACCACGCCAAGGGTAATGTTGAACGCATCGACATCTATGGCTTTGATGGCTCGTTCCACGGCCGCACCTATGGCGGCATCAATGCGGCGGCCAACCCGAACTATACCGAAGGCTTCGGCCCGCCCATGCAGGGCTTCTACCAGCTGAAGTGGGGCGACAAGGATGCCCTGACGGCGGCGTTTGAAAGCCCGACCACGGCGGCCATCATCCTCGAGCCGGTTCAGGGCGAGGGCGGCTGCCGCGCCACGCCGGACGAAGACCTGCGCTGGATGCGCGACATGGCCGACAAGCACGGCGTGCTGATCATCTTTGACGAAGTGCAATGCGGCATGGGCCGCACAGGCAAGCTGTGGGCGCACGAATGGGCCGGTATGACGCCGGACATCATGGCCATCGCCAAGGCTTTGGGCGGCGGCTTCCCGATCGGGGCCTGTCTGGCCACAGCCGAAGCGGCTTCGGGCATGACCGCAGGCGCGCACGGTTCGACCTTTGGTGGCAACCCGCTGGCCATGGCTGTCGGTAAGGCGGCTTTCAGCGAAGTGTCGTCGGATGCGATCCTGAATAACGTCAACGAGGTTTCGGCCTATCTGAGACAGCAGCTGAGCGGCCTGCAAGAACGCTTCCCCGACGTGGTCGTCGAGGTGCGCGGCAAGGGTCTGTTGCTGGGTCTGAAACTGGTGCCGAACAACCGCGACTTCATGGGCTGGGCCCGTGACGAGGCCAAGCTTCTGATCGCCGGCGGCGGCGACAATCTGGTGCGTATTCTGGCCCCGCTGAACATCACCCTCGAAGAGGCCCGCGAGGCCGTCGAGAAACTGGAAAAGACCTGCGCGTTCGCTCGCACCAAGATGGCCGGTTAATCCGGCCTTCTACCTGTACTTACGGAGACCAATATGGTCCGTCACTTCCTCGATATCTCTCGTCTTGAAGCCGCCGATCTGCGCGCCATTCTGGATGATGCCCACGCCCGCAAACAGGCCCGCAAGGGCTGGCCGCAAGGCCGTGCGGATGCCGATGCTCCGGCCAAGGATCGCGTTCTGGCGATGATCTTTGAAAAGAACTCGACCCGCACGCGCTTCAGTTTTGATGCTGCTATCCGCCAATTGGGCGGTCAGGGTATTATCGCCAATGCGGCGGACATGCAGTTGGGCCGCGGTGAGCCGATCGAGGACACGGCCCGTGTACTGTCGCGCATGGTCGATGCGGTGATGATCCGCGCCAATGATCACGAGGATGTCGAGCGTTTCGCCCGCGTCTCGTCGGTGCCGGTGGTCAATGCCCTGACCGACCGTTCGCACCCGTGCCAGATTCTGGCCGACCTGCTGACCATCGAAGAGCATCTCGGCCCGATCGCGGGCAAGACAGTGGCGTGGATCGGTGACGGCAATAATGTCTGCCACAGCTTCATGCATGCGGCGGCCAAGTTCGGCTTCAAACTGCGTGTGGCGTGCCCTGCGGAATATCACCCCGACCTGCGCGATCTCGAAAAGGGCGGTACGTGGGTCTACCTGACCTCCGACCCGCAGGACGCGGTCACAGGTGCCGATGTGGTGGTCACCGATACATGGGTGTCGATGGGCGATCAGGACTATGAGGCCCGCCTTGCGGCCTTCGAGCCCTATACGGTCGATCAGGCCCTGATGGATCAGGCCAATGACGGTGCGGTCTTCCTGCACTGCCTGCCTGCCCACCGTGGCGAGGAAGTGACCGACGACGTCATCGACGGCCCGCAATCGCTGGTCATCGACGAAGCCGAAAACCGCATCCATGCCCAAAAGGCAGTCTTAGCCTGGTGCTTTGCGGGTTAAGCCAGGACGCAGCCAGACCAAAATCAGGGGCCGAAGGGGAAACTCTTCGGCCCTTTTTCATGTCTCAATAGACGATGGTTTTCGGGTTGCCGGTGATGTGACTGACCACATGGATCAGCAGCAACATGGTCAGGGCCGCAAACAGCAGCATCAGGAACCGCCACGGCATCATACGCGGCTTGGCCCGCATGATGTCGGTGGGTTTTGCACCGCGCCAACCGCAGAGAATGGTCAGGCCCACAGACAGGGCGGTGAGGATCAGGGTGAGGGTCAGGCTCATGCTTTGCAGGTGGGGGAACAAAAAACTTTCGGCAAGCCCGAAGTTGTGGGGATGGCAAATCAGCAACCTTCTGTTAACCAAGGTCACGGCGGTCCAGCTTGGGTTGTGTCAGCTGAACCGCCTAGATGTTGTGGCTGCGTGAGTATCCGTCCACATAATGTGGGATTAATGCGGTGCCCGACGTGGCACGGGAGACGAATCAGTGAGCGCAACGGCGCCTTGGAGCGTTAAGGGAATCGATCCGAAGGCTCGCGAGATCGCAAAAGATCTGGCGCGCCGCTCGGGTATGACCCTTGGGGAATGGCTCAACTCCATGATTATGGACGAGCCCGAGGACGAGGGTTCGGCCCTGCCTCGCCGCGCCCTTGCGCCTGACAGCACCGATCGTCCGAGCCGCGAAGACTCTGTGCGGGGCGAGGCCCTGATCTCTGCCATGGGCGAGCGTCTTGAAGCGGCGGAGCGCCGCTCGACCTCGGCCATTCAGGGTATTGATCTGGCCGTGTCCAGCCTGATGCGCCGCATGGATGCCGAGCGCGAACTGGACAGCCAGCGCGAGCGCCGCTTGGAGGGCATGGCGCGCGAGCTTCGCGAGGGTCACGAACGTCTCAAGTCGCTGGAAGGCGGCGATCAGGGGCTGGATATTCGCAGCCGTCTGGATCAGGCGCAGAACGACACCCGCTCGGCCCTCGAGGGGTTGCAGGCTTCGTTTGCGGCTCTGGAACAGCGCCTCGGTGGACTTGAAGCCCGTCCGGCTCTGGGCGATGGTGCCCTGACGCAACTGGCCGACGGCCTGCGTCAACAGATCGACGCCAACCGTCAGGATATGCTGGCCCGCTTGGGCGCATCCGGTGGCGTCGAGCAGGCGCTGGAGCGGTTGCAGGCCCAGACCAAGGCGTCCGAAATGCGCTCCGCCCACGCCGTCGAGGCGATGGGGCAGGAGGTCATGCGGATTGCGCGTAATATGAATACGCGCATGCAGGGCCTCGAAGACAACGGTCTGGCCAATGCCCAAGAGCTTGTCGACCAGCACCTTGATCAGCGTCTGTCCGAACTGGGTCGCGTTCTCGATGAAAAACTCGACCGCGAAATCGCCCGCCATTCGCAATCGGTCGACAGCCGCCTGACCCGTCAGGAAGACCAGCACGCACTGGCGCTGGAACGACTGGGCGGCGAGATCACCCGTATTTCGGATCGCCTGTCGGAACGTATTTCCCAGACCGAGCGCCGTTCGACACAGGCTATCGAGGACATCAGCCGTCGTCTGGCTGAAAATACCGACAAGCTGGAGCGTCGTTCCGAGGACGTATCGGGCGAACTGGCCGAGCGCATGCGCCAGAGCGAAGAGCGCACCTTGCGTCTCGTCGAAGAGGCCAAGGCCGTCCGCGCCCGTCGGGAATCGGCGGCGCTGCACGCGGCCCCGCGCCTGTCGGCGGCGGCCGAGGCGGTTCAGTTTGACGATGTGCCGGAGTTCATCCCCGAAACCTCGGCGGTATCGCTGTTTGGATCGGCTCCCGACGCATGGGATTCGCAACCGGCCACCGGCGCGGACTGGCGCACGAACACGGCATCGCAAAATGCCCATCCGGCGGCGGCAACCCAAATCGATGCGCCATTAGCCGAGGCTCAGGCCAGTGCGGGTTGGGCCGATACGGTGGCCGCAGAAATGGCCGTCGAGCCTTTCCCGACACAGGACGAACTGCGTCCGTTCGGTAGTCTTGATGGCGATCTCGCCGACGACTTCCTGATGAACGAGGCGGAGCAGGCACGCGACATCGAGGAAGATGAAAACTTCCCCTCGATCTTTGCCTCGTCCGAGCATGATGCACTGGCGGCCCGTACCGAGGCTTTGGCCGGTTCCGATCTCGACTTCGAGATCGTGCTGGATGAGGGCGTTGAGGCCGATCCTGCACCGGACGCACCGGATGCGGACGAACCGACCGGGGCCAACCCGTTCTTTGCCACATCGGAAGAAGCCGATGTAGCGCAGGATGATGACCTGTCCCTGACGCCCTTCATGTCCACGCGAGACGTGATCGACAATGCCCGTGCAGCGATTTCGGACGACGATTCCGAGACCCCGCGCAAAGGCTTTGGTCTCGGCAAGCTGCGTAAAAAAGGCGGCACCTCCGCGCTCCAGCAAAAGCTGGATCGCAAGGCATCACGCGATGGCTCCACCTTCGGGCAGGCGCTCAAGGTGTCGGCTCTGGCCATGCTGGTGGTCGGTGGCGGTGGCTATGGCACGCTGAAACTGGTCAAGGACCAGAATCTGGACCTGAATTTCGGTCAAGGCCCGAGCCCTGCACAGCCAACGACGCCGGTCGCCGCGCCGATGGCCGCACTGGCTCTGGATGCGACGCCTGTGGACGCTGTGCCGTCGCAGGACGTGGCGCAAACCGAAGGGGCGGCGATCTTTAACCGCGCCATCGCCATGATCGACAATGGCGATGCCTCGGGGCTGGAGCCGCTGAAACGCTCGGCGGAGCTGGGCTATGTACCGGCGCAAATGCGTCTGGCGGCCCTCTATACGGACGGTGGTGTCGGTATAGAGGCTGACCCGTTCGAGGCCCGCCAGTGGGTGCGTCGCGCCGCCGAGGCCGGTGAGCCACGCGCCATGCAGCACTATGCCACCCAGCTTTATGACGGTGTTGGCGGTGAACGTGACGAGGCCAAGGCGGTCGAGTGGATGCGCAAATCCGCCGAAGCCGGCAGCGTGGACAGCCAGTACAATGTCGCCCACCTGTACGAAAAGGGCGTGAAGGGCGTCGCGGCCAACAAGGTCGAGGCCTTCACCTGGTACATGATTGCGGCCCGACGCGGCGACCAGCAGGCGCTGGAGGCGGTTCAACGCCTGACGCCGACGCTGGAAGCGGCACAACGCACCAAGGCCCGCGAGGCGGCGAATAATTTCAGCGTCCAGCCGCTGGCTTGATTACACCTTGTTAGGGCTAGGGGTGGTCTGATCGGTCACCCTTGGCTAAAGCCTGTCAGGTGATCGCCTGCGGGCGAAGCCAAGCTGTACCTTGTCCAACCGAAGGCGCGTTCCGTGGATATCTATCTGCCTATCGCCGAAGTCTCGGTGAACTGGCCGCTCCTGATGCTGTTGGGGGCGACGGTGGGCTTTGTCTCGGGCCTTTTCGGTATCGGCGGCGGCTTCCTGATGGCCCCCATTCTGGTGTTCATGGGTATTCCGCCCACGGTGGCTGTGGCCAGTCAGGCCAGCCATGTTGTGGCCTCCTCGACATCGGGCGTGATCCGCTATTCGGTGATGAAGGGCGTCGATTACAAGATCGGCGGCATCATGGCGGCAGGCGGGGTCTTCGGGGCGCTCGTCGGGGTCGAGCTGTTCCGCTATCTGCGCCTGTTGGGACAGGCCGATCTGGTGGTGGCCGTCTCGTATCTTATTTTCCTTGGCTCTATCGGCTCGATGATGGTGTTCGAGAGCCTGACCAAGATTTTGCAAAGGGTGCGTGGCGAAACCCCGCCACGCAAAGAGCGCCGCCGTCCCATGTGGCTGTATGGCCTGCCCTTCCGTATGCGCTTCCCGCGTTCGGGTCTTTATATCAGTGCCATTCCGCCCATCGGGCTGGGGATTTTTGCCGGTATCCTGTCGGCCATTATGGGCGTCGGCGGCGGCTTTATTCTCGTTCCGGCCATGCTCTATGTGCTGCGCATGAAGGCCAATGTCGTGGTGGGCACCAGCCTGTTCCAGATCATCGTCACCACGGCGGTCACCACCATCCTTCAGGCAGGCCGTAACCAGACGGTCGATATTGTTCTGTCGATGATCCTGCTGCTGGGCGGCGTGATCGGGGCCCAGTATGGCGCGCGTCTGTCGGGCCGTTTCCGTGCCGAAGAAATGCGTGCGGCCTTGGGCTTTATCGTGCTGCTGGTGGGTATCCAGATGGGGCTGGAACTGTTTGTGCGCCCCAGTGAACTGTTCCTGATGGCACCGGGTGTGGGCAACTGATGTTTCAGGACCTTCCACCCCCGCCACCTGCCTATGAGGCACCGGCCCCCGAGCAGACGGTTGCGACGGCCAGCGAAGTGCGCGTGGCCGCTGCCCTGACCGATGCCCAGATCAAGGTGGATACAGGCTTCAGCGGGGCCTCCATCGTGCTGTATGGCGCGGTGTTCAATCCGACCGATGTGCCTGCCGATGTGGTGCTGGTGGTGCGCGGACCCGATGCGACTGTGCGTCTGGTCAAGAAGACCCGCCACAACGGGGTCTGGCTGAACAGCCGCCCTGTGGTGTTCGAGGGTGCGCCCGGTTTTTATATGACGGCCTCGACGCGTCCCCTGCCGGACGTGGCCGATTTTGGCCAGATGCGCCGTCTGGGGGTCGGGGTCGATCACCTGCGGATCAATGCGCCAGAAGAGGCGACCACGGTGACCCGTTATGGCGTGCGCGATGTGGTCATCAGCCGTCTGGGCGAAGACTATCTGGACTGGCGCCGCGCAGTGATCCGCCTCAAGGAAACGGCGGGCCTGTACAAGAACAATCCTGACGGGGTCAGCTTTGTCGATCGCGGCCTATTCCGCGCCGAGGTGGACCTGCCCGCCACAGCCCCGACGGGGACCTATTTTGCCGAGGTCTGGCTGTTTCAGGAGGGCGCGCCGGTTTCGGTCTCCAACCTGACCCTGACCGTCGAGAAGGTGGGGCTGGAGCGTAGCATCTATCAGTTCGCGCACCGCAATCCGTGGATGTACGGGATTTTGTGCGTCTTTCTGGCCGCCGGTATCGGCTATGCCGCTTCGCGGATATTCCGCGATCGCTGAGCGATCGCTCTTTTTCTTTTGTTCGCGACGGGGTCGCTCACGGTTTGCGCTATCGCTCGCGCCGCGGGCGCTTGCTGCTTGAGCGCATTAGCGCGACCTTACTCAGGTTGAGTGTGTGGTTCAGTATTCGCCTAACAAAAAAGGACGGCTCATGGAGCCGTCCTTTTCGTTTGCATCAGGCGGTTAAACCTTAGGCAGCCTTGGAGAACTTGCCGTAGAAGGTCTCGCCCTTGGCGGCCATGTCGCGCAGCAGTTGCGGCACTTCAAAGCGCGGGCCGTAGGCGGCGACCAGACGGTCGGCGGTCTCGACGAACTTGGCCACACCAATCTGGTCGATGAAGGTGATCGGACCACCCGTCCACGGCGCGAAGCCCCAGCCGAGGATGGCACCCAGATCGCCTTCACGCGGATCGTCGATGACGCCTTCGGCCCAGCAACGGGCCACTTCGACGGCCTGACGATACAGAAGACGGGTCTTCATCTCGTCCATAGCTGCGAAGGCTTCCGGCGATTCACCAAAGATATCGCCCTTGGTGGTCGGGGCCAGCTCGGCCAGACCCGGCCAGATGACCTTGGGCTTCTGGTCGTAGTCGTAGAAGCCCTTGCCGTTCTTGCGGCCGTAACGGCCCCCTTCGACCATGGTCGCCACAATGCCTTCGCCTGCCGACGGGACATAGGCATCGCCAAGATCTTCGCGGGTTTGCTTGGCAATCTTGTAGGACAGGTCCAGCGCGACATCATCGTGCATTTCCAGCGGACCGCGCGGCATACCGGTCGAGCGACCGATATTGTCGATGGCGACCGGCGAGAAGCCTTCTTCCAGCAGCGCCATGCCTTCCATCAGATAGGTGGAGAAGCAACGCGAGGTGTAGAAGCCACGGCTGTCATTGACGACGATCGGGGTCTTCTTGATCTTCAGGACATAGTCCAGCGCCTTGGCCAGAGCCTCGTCGCTGGTCTTCTCGGCCATGATGATCTCGACCAGCATCATCTTGTCGACAGGCGAGAAGAAGTGGATGCCGATGAAGTCTTCAGGGCGCACCGAGGCTTCGGCAAGGCCGGTGATCGGCAGGGTCGAGGTGTTGGAGCCGAAGATCGCACCCTTGGCCAGTTGAGCCTCGGCATTCTTGGTGACGGTGGCCTTGATCTCGCGGTTTTCGAACACGGCCTCGATCACAAGGTCGGAGCCCTTGATCTGGTCATAGTCGGTAGTGGGCGTGATCAGGCTAAGGATGCCGTCAGCCTTGTCCTGTGTCATGTGACCGCGCGAGACACGCTTTTGCACCAGATCAACGGCGTATTGCTTGCCCTTGTCGGCGGCTTCCTGCGTCTGGTCGATCAGGATGGTCTCGATACCGGCCATGGCTTGGACATAGGCAATGCCCGCACCCATCATGCCTGCGCCGATGACGGTGACCTTTTTCGGGTCCGACTTCGGAATACCGGCGGGACGCACGGCACCCTTGTCCAGTTCCTGCTTGGACAGGAACAGCGAGCGGATCATGGCCTGGGCCTGCGGCGTCATCAGGGTCTTGATGAAGTACCGCGTCTCGATGCGCAGACCGGCCTCGATCGGCACCTGAATGCCTTCATAGACGGCCTTCATCATGTTCAGAACGGCAGGGTAGTTGCCATAGGACTGCTTGCGCAGGATGGCATTGCCCATGATGAAGACTTGCGCGCCCATCGGGTGATAGGGGCCGCCGCCGGGGATTTTGAACTTGGGTTCGTCCCATGGCTGCACAGCCTTGCCGCCGTTCTTGATCCACGCCTTGGCCGCTTCGACCGACTGGCCGATTTCGACGACTTCGTGGACGACGCCCGCGCTCTTGGCGTCGTTCGGACGCCACGACTTGGCTTCGGCCATCTGCATCAGGGCGGTTTGCACACCGATCAGACGGGTCAGGCGCTGGGTGCCGCCACCGCCGGGGAACAGGCCGACCTTGATTTCCGGCAGACCCAACTGGATCTTCGGATTGTTTTCGACAACGCGATAGTGGCAGGCGAGGGTGAATTCGAGGCCACCGCCCAGTGCCAGACCATTGATGGCCGCCGCCACCGGCTTGCCGCAGGTTTCGAGCTGGCGGAAGGCACCGTTCAGGGCCCAGCCTGCATCATAGGCGGCTTGCAGATCACCTGCGCCCGACAGCATGCCCGACGCCATGTCGGCAAGGTCGGCACCGGCGCAGAAGCCTGTGGCCTTGCCCGAGGTCAGGACCACGCCCTTGATGGCGTCGTCCGACTGGATTTTTTCGACCAGCAGCGGGATTTCTTTGATGACCGCGCCCGTCAGGGTGTTCATCGAACGGTTCGGAACGTCGAAAGCGACAACCGCGATGCCGTCGGCATCAATCTCGATCTTGAAGTTTTCCATAGTCATTATCTCCAGATCAGATGCGTTCGATCACGGTAGCGGTACCCATACCGCCGCCGATGCACAGGGTGGCCAAGGCCGTCGATTTGTCCGAGCGTTCCAGCTCGTCCAGCACGGTGCCGAGGATCATGGCACCGGTGGCACCCAGAGGGTGGCCCATGGCGATGGCACCGCCGCAGACATTGATCTTGTCGTGCGGGATATCCAGCGCCTGCATGTAACGCAGCACCACAGCGGCAAAGGCTTCGTTCAGTTCATAAAGGTCGATATCGGCGACCGACATGCCCAGCTTGCCCAGCAGCTTGCGGGTCACAGGCTCCGGTCCGGTCAGCATGATCGACGGTTCCGAACCGATCGAGGCACCGCCGAGGATCTTGGCGCGCGGCTTGAGGCCGAGACGTTCGCCCATTTCCTTGGAGCCAACCAGAATACCGGCCGCACCGTCCACGATGCCCGACGAGTTACCCGGCGTGTGGACGTGGTTCACCGTGGCAACCTGCGGGTAGCGCTGGTTGATAACGGCATCAAAGCCCATGCCGCCCATCATGGTGAAGGACGGGTTCAGACCGGCAAGGGTCTGCATCGAGGTGTTCGGACGGATGGTTTCGTCGCGGTCCAGACGGGTCAGGCCCAGCTGGTCCTTTACGGCGATGACCGACTTGGCAAAGCGGTTCTCTTCCCACGAACGGGCGGCGCGCTTGTGCGATTCCACCGAATAGGCGTCCACGTCATCGCGCGACAGGCCGTATTTGGAGGCGATCATATCGGCCGATACGCCTTGCGGTACGAAATAGGACGGGAAGGCCGAGGACGGATCGGTCGGCCATGCACCGCCGTCCGAGCCCATGGGCACGCGGCTCATGGCTTCGACGCCACCGCCGATGGCCATTTCGGCTTCACCCGACTTGACCTTGGCCGCTGCCACGTTGACGGCTTCGAGGCCCGAGGCGCAGAAGCGGTTCAGTTGGAAACCGGCCGTGCGCTGGTCGTAACCAGCGGCCAGAACCGCCGTGCGGGCGATGTCCGAGCCTTGCTCGCCAATCGGCGAGACGACGCCCAGAACCACATCGTCGATCAGTGCGGTGTCGATATTGTTGCGATCGCGCAGGGCTTCCAGAACCTGCGAGGCCAGGCTCAGCGCCGTGATCTCGTGAAGGCTGCCGTCTTTCTTGCCCTTGCCGCGGGGGGTCCGCACGGCGTCGTAGATATAGGCCTCGGCCATCTTGGTGCGTCTCTCTTTTTTAGTGTCCCCCATCGCTTGGCGCGTGGTGCCTCGCTGCATGAGGGACGGATTGGCATCTCGTGTTCGTCGCGGTGGGCGGCTTGGCCGATCATCGCGCCGGAATTGAAACTCGTCGCCTAGAAAGCGGACGTTTACGTCAACGTCAAGTAACAAGGCGCGTGAGGTCATAAACCAACTACGCCGTAATAACAATGATGTCATTACGGCGTGTGCGGGCTATTCGGTTTTCATGAGGAAAAGACTCAGGGCTTGCGCGAGAGCCGCACCAATTTGCCGTCCTCCTCGTCGGTGATAACCCAGACGGCACCATCCGCCGCCACGGCCACATCGCGGATACGCTCGCCAAGGCCGACCAACAGGCGCTCTTCACCGACGACCTTGTCATTTTCGATGACCAGACGCACCAGATGCTGGCCGCCTAGACCGCCGATCAGGGCATTGCCGTTCCATTCGGGGAACATGGTGCCGGTATAGAAGGTCATGCCGCCCGGTGCGATGACCGGATCCCAGTAATAGACGGGCTGGACGGTGCCTTCGACGGCGGGAACCGCATTCGGAATGGCCTCGCCATTATACTCGATGCCATAGGCGGCAATCGGCCAGCCATAATTATTGCCCGCCTTAATGAGGTTCAGTTCATCACCGCCGCGCGTGCCGTGCTCGATGGTCCAGACCGCACCGGTGCCGGGCTGGATGGCAATGCCCTGCGGGTTGCGGTGGCCATAGGTGAAGTTCTGCGGCAGGGCACCGTCACGCCCGACAAACGGGTTGTCCTGCGGCACCGAGCCATCGGCATTGATGCGGATGACCTTGCCGTGGTGGGTGCCAAGGTCCTGTGCGTCGGGGCGCTTGGGTTTGTCCGAGCGCTCGCCAATGGTGATGTAGAGCTTGCCGTCAGGACCAAAGGCCAAAGACGAGCCATAGTGTTTGTCGCCATCATAGGTCTGGGCCACCTGAAACACGGTTTGCAGGTTTTCCAGCTTGGTGCCGTCGTCCGACAGGCGGGCGCGGCTGACGGCGGTGCCGTTACCGCCTTCGCGCGGCTGGGCGTACGAGAAATAGATCAGGCGATCCTGAGCGAAGGACGGGCTGAGGATCACATCCAGCAAGCCGCCCTGACCCTTGGCGTCCACTTCCGGTAGGCCGGAGATCGGCGCACCGATCTCGCCCTTGTCGCTGACGATCCGCAGGCGGCCCGGTTTTTCGGTTACCAGCCAGCGACCATCCGGCAAGGCGGCCAGACCCCACGGATGCTCAAGCCCTGAAGCGATAACCGCATGGGTCATCTGGCCTTGGGTGGTCATGCCCGGCGCGCGGGTTTGGCCTTCAAGGGTTGCGCGCTGATCGGGATTGTTGGGCGGGCGGGTTTCTACCGGTTCGCCCGCAACAGGTGCCGCAGGGGCCTGTCCCGTGGCACCGCAGGCGGTGGTCAGGGCCAGTGCCGAGGTCGCGCAGACCATCAGGAGTGAGCGGGTGACAGTGTTCATGGCGTAGCCTCGCTGCAAAGATCGTTGTGATCCAGACTAGGCTACGCACACGATAATTCGACTGCTTTTTGTGTCGCGGGCCAGAAGTTTGAAAAATACGAACTTAAACCCTTGAACAGAAACAGATGCAGCGATATAGGCACCGCTCTCGCGCTGGCAGACTCGTTTGTCCGCGCAGATCACCTCACGGTGGTTCTGGTTCGCCAGATCGCGGTAGGTCGGTTGGGTAGCTCAGATGGTTAGAGCGGTGGATTCATAACCCACAGGTCGGCGGTTCGATCCCGCCTCCAACCACCACCTCGCATTTCAACAGCCCAAAATTTAGAGTGGTGCGACGCCTCAGTCGCGGTTGATGCGCGTCGGCGTCGTGATGCGGCACGCATATTCCGTTTCGGGGCGACCGGTCAGGGCACCTGTGGGTTGCAGGATGCCGCCACGGCTGGTGCAGTCCTGCTCCAGCTTCGCCATATCCTGACGATAGGTGCTCTGTCCGCCCGTGCTGGCACAGGCGGCAGTGGTCAGGGCGATGGCACCCAACAGGCTCAGGGCTTTGAAGGTCATGGCGCGTATCCTTTTGCTGTGGCTCAGCTACCGTATTAGTGCGGCAAATAGCCAAGATGTTCCATAAGGATTTTGCTGCCCAGCACGATGAGGGCGACACCGCCCACCAGTTCGACAATACGCCCCAGTCGGGTGCCCGCGACCTTGCCGATCAGCAGGCCCAGTGTGGCCAGCACAAAGGTGGTGGCACCGATGGCCGCAGCGATGATCCAGATGTTCTCGCCCAGCAGGGCCAGACTGACGCCAATCGCACCGGCATCAATAGAGGTGCCGACAGCGGTGGCCACCAGCGCAACCATACCGGCCTTGCCTGCGACTTTGGAGGGGGCTTCTATTTCTGCGTCGTCTTCGTCGCGTTTCAAGGCTTCCCAGATCATCTTGGCACCGACGGCACCCAGAAGGCCAAAGGCGATCCAGTGGTCGATGGCCTCGACCAGTCCTGCGGCAATGATGCCGAGGCCAAAACCGATCAGCGGGGTCAGGGCTTCGATAATGCCGAACACCAGACCCGAACGCACGGCCTGGGCAAAGTCGGGCCGCTGTTGCGCGCCCCGACCAATGGCGGCGGCAAAGGCATCGGCAGACATGCTGAGGGACAGGATCAAGATAGCAATAGGCGACATTCAAGCACTCTGAGCCGGACGCGTGACAGCACACCATGGGCGCAGGCCGGCGCGGCCCCCACGGATGTACTGGTCTCGCTAGGCGGATAAATCCGCTGATCGTGCCATGCCTTGCGGCAAGTATGTTGACACGAACCCGACTGAGAGACGTCGGCAGCTACTCCCCAACGGCCCAGCGTCTAGCGGCCTTTGCGGAGGGGATCAAGCGGCCCCCAAAGGCCATGCCGACTCGCAAAGGCGACAAGGGATCCTATCTGTGCTACACTTCCGCACTTATCCCCCTTTCGGTTACAGGATTTGCCCGCCGTGAGTATCACGCTGGACCTTACGCGTTCCACGCCTTCCCCCAAGGCTCCCGTCAACCTTTCCGGTCTGACGCGCGAGGGTCTGCGACAGGCTCTGATCGACGGTGAAATCTGTCCGCCCGAAAAGGCCAAGATGCGCGCAACCCAGGTGTGGCGCTGGATTCACCACTATGGCGTGACCGATTTCTCGCTGATGAGCGACATCGCCAAAGAGACCCGCGCCCGTCTGGCCGAGACCTTTGTGCTGAACCGTCCCGAGATCATCGAGCGTCTGGTGTCCAAGGACGGCACGCGCAAATGGCTGATCCGCATGGGGCCGGGCATCGAGGTCGAGACGGTCTATATTCCCGACGTTGGCCGCGCTGGTGCACTGTGTGTTTCCTCACAGGTCGGCTGCACGCTGAACTGCACCTTCTGCCACACCGGCACGCAAAAGCTGGTGCGTAACCTGACCTCGGCGGAAATCGTCGCACAGGTTCAGGTGGCCCGTGACGATCTGGATGAATGGCCGTCGCCCAAGGAAGACCGCCGCCTGTCCAATATCGTCTTCATGGGCATGGGCGAGCCGCTCTATAATCTCGACAATGTTTCGGATGCGATCGACATCATCTCGGATGGCGAGGGCATTGCCATTTCGCGTCGCCGCATCACGGTTTCGACCTCGGGTGTGGTGCCGAAAATCCCGGAACTGGGCGAGCGTACCGGCACCATGCTGGCCATCAGCCTGCACGCCACCAACGACCCGCTGCGCGACCAGCTTGTACCGCTGAACAAGAAATACCCGCTGGAACAGCTGATGGACGCCATCCGTGCCTATCCGGGTCTGGGCAATTCCAAGCGCGTGACGTTCGAATACGTCATGCTGAAGGGCGTCAACGACAGCGCCGAAGAGGCCCGCGCCCTGTGCAAGCTGATCTCGGGCATTCCGGCCAAGGTCAATCTGATCCCGTTCAACCCGTGGCCGGGCACCGACTATGCCTGCTCGGACTGGAAGGCGATCGAGACCTTTGCCGCCATCCTGAATCGCGCCGGTTATGCCTCGCCGATCCGCACCCCGCGTGGCCGCGACATCCTCGCCGCCTGCGGCCAGCTCAAGTCCGAAAGCGAAAAGAAACGCGCCTCGGAACTGCGCAAGGAACAGCAGGAAACAACCGAGGCCGACGCCGCCTAAGGCTGTATTCCAATGGCGGTTTTACCGCCTCGGCAACCTTGGGTTTCACGATTTGATCCGAGTGTGGCTGCGTGGTCCTTGCGGAAGCGGGGGGCTTTCGGGCAAGGCATGGGTTGGTCCCGTCGTGGGTGTCTGAAAGGCTGTTGGCGTTTCTATGGAAACCTCGAACCTGAACGGTGTGTTGTCGAGTCCGGAAGTCCAGGCCTTTGCCAATGGTTTTCCGGTGATGATGCTGCATCTGGTGGTCACATTCGGTCTGCTGGCTGTGGCCGCGACCGTCTATGCCTTCCTGACGCCGTGGCGCGAGGTGCGCCTGATCCGTCAGGGCAATACGGCGGCAGCGACCGGTTTTGCCGCCGTTCTGTTGAGTTTGGCCATTCCGCTGGCGGTGTCGCTGGCCGTGTCGTCTTCGTTGCGTGATATCGTGATCTGGGGTGTGGCGACGGTGGTGCTGCAACTGCTGGTATTCCGTGTCGTGGACCTGCTGCTCAATGGCCTGCCGCAGCGCATCGAGCGCGGCGAGGTGTCGGCGGCTGTGGTGCTGGCGGGGGCCAAGATTGCCACCTCGCTGATTATTGCCGCCTCGCTGACGGGCTGAGCCCATGCGCTGGCCCCTAGCCGATTGGCTGATCTATAGCGCGGTCATCGGGGTTATTCTGGTGGCTTCGCTGAACCGTGGCGAGCGGGCCGATGCGCCGCCTGTTGAAGCGGTGGAAATGGATTCAGGCGACCTGCTGGGGCCGATCACGCCGTTTGATCCGTCGGTGGTGGTGGATTCATCCGATGAAGATGTGCGCCCGCAAATGGGCACGGCCTTCTCGATTGCCGAGGACGGACGCTGGATCACCGCCCGCCACGTGGTCGAGGGGTGCCGCAAGCCGGCCCTGATCATCGACAAGAACAGGGCGCTGGCGGCCGATGTGCGTCTGGCGGCCAAGACCGATGTAGCGCTTTTGCTGACCGATGGCGGGCCGCCTGCCTTGCCCTTGGCCGGAGACGAAACCCTTCATAAGGGCCAGCGTGCCTTTCATCCGGGCTATCCGCAGGGCAAGCCGGGCGAGGTTGCGACCCGCCTGATCGGGCGCGAGACCCTTCGCGTGCGCGGTCGCAATAACAGCTATGACGAGCCGGTGCTGGCATGGGCCGAGGCGGGGCGCACGCGCGGTCTGACGGGTACATTGTCGGGCTTGTCGGGCGCACCGGTGCTGGATCGTCGCGGGCGGGTGCTGGGCGTAACGATTGCCGAGTCTCCGCGTCGTGGCCGTATCTTTACGACGGCTCCGGGGGCCTTTGTGGCCGCTGTCGGGCCCGAGCGCGGACGTGACGAGGATGTGCTGGGCCAGACGGTGACGACCCGCAATTACGGGGCCGTCGCCGACCAGCTCAGACGCGACCTGCGCGTGGCGCAGGTCGTCTGTCTGGATACTTAAAGCCTAGCGCAGGTTGGCGCTGTCGAGGTTCAGATCCGAAGCGTCGATAATCTCGACATTCGGATATTTGGCCTTGAGGTCGTCGATGAACATCGACGCATCACCCACCACCACGACATTGGCGCGGTCGGTCGGCAGCTTGTCGGCAAAGGCGGCCTGAATCTCTTCAGGCGTGACCGCCTTTACGCGATCGGCATAGACGGCCAGTTCGCTCAGCGGCAGGTCATAGGCGGCCAGTTCGGCCACCAGCGAGCCCAGACCCGAGACGCTTTCGATGGAACGGCCAAAACCGCCGATCATGATGGCGCGGCGCGGGGCCAGTTCGGCCTCGGGGGCCACGGACTGGCTCATCTTGCCAATCTCTTCCAGCAGCAGGTCGACAACCTCGTCCGCAGACTCGTTCTTGGTCTGGGTCGAGGCGGTGAACAGGCCTGAATAGGCCATGGCACCGACGCCCGAACGCGCCCCGTAGGACAGACCGCGCTTGACGCGGATTTCGTTGTTCAGACGCGACGAATAGCTGCCGCCCAGCAGGGTGTTACCCAATGCCAGCGGGAAGTAGTCATCATCGGTGCGGGTAATACTGCGCGACGAGATCGACACGGCGGCCTGACCGGCCCCCGGCAGGTTTACCACCACCACACGCGGCGCTTGCTGGCTGGCCGGAATGTTTGGCGCGGCAGCAGGCGGTACGGTGGTCGAGCGCCAGTCGCCAAAGGCCTTCTGGGCCAGTTCGCGGGCCTGTGCAGGGGTGATGTCACCCGAGAAGGTCAGAATGGCCTGATCCGGACGGATATAGTTGGCATGATAGGCGGCCAGATCGTCCGTGGTCATGGCGGTGACCGTGCGTTCGGTGGTCAGGTTGCCATAGGCACTGTCCCCGAAGTTCAGGCGGGTGGTCGCCATAGAGGCCAGCGAACCCGGCTGGCTGAGCGCCACCTTCAATCCATCCAGTGTCTGGGTGCGCTGGCGTTCCAGTTCCTCGGCCGAGAAGGCAGGCTGGCGCACGATCTCGCTCAGCAGGTCCATGGTCTGGCCGAACACATTGGCGGGGCTGCTGGCAAAGACGTTGAACTGATCGCGGCCGGCACCGGCACCGATATTGGCCCCCAATTGTTCGATCTGGGTGGCAATCTCGGGGGCACCCAGACGTTTGGTGCCCTGGGTCAGCATATTGGCGGTCATGGAGGCCACACCGGCCTTGCCCTGCGGATCATAGGCCGAACCGGCCTTGAAGGTCAGGCGGGCCGAAACCAGCGGCAACTGGTTGTTCTGGGCCACCAGAACGCGCACGCCGTTGTCGAGACGGAAATCGGCAATGGCGGGGGTGGCGGGGCTGACCTCGGCACCGGCTTGCGGGATCGGGGTGCGCTGGCCTTCCGGCTTGGTCACCGACGGTGTGCCCATGGGGGCAAGGTCGGCCACCTTGACCGGCGATTCCATATTCACGCTTTGGGGCGTGGTTGGATGCTCGTCGGTCGAGGCCAGATAACGCATGGTGATCTGGCTTTGTGGGGTTAGGTACTGGCGCGCCACACGCTGGATGTCGGCGGCGGTGACCTTCTGGATGTTGGCCACGGCATTGTCAGCGGTGGCGGCATTACCGGTCTTGATCAAGGCCCAGCCCAGAACATCGGCACGGCCCTGTGCGCCTTCGCGCTCGGACAGGGCGCTGGCGATCAGTTCGTTCTTGGCTTCGATCAGTTCGGCATCGGTCACCGGCTGGTCACGCAGGCGGGCGATTTCACGTTCCAGCAGGGCCTTGCCCTCGTCCAGAGTGTGACCCGGCGACATCATGGCATAGGCGCTGAGTGTACCGGCTTCCTTCATGAAGTCGGGGCTGGACGAGGCGCTGTTGGCGGCCTGTGCTTCATAGACCAGCGCGCGGTGCAGGCGGCTGCTTTCGCCGGTCGACAGGATGCCGTCCAGAACCGACAGGGCGGCGACGTCGGGATGGTTTGCCGGAACCGTGTGCCAGCCGATCAGCACCGTCTCCAGTGGCACGTTCGGCGCATAGAAGGTGTGATCTTCCGGCGTAGTGACCTTGGCCTCGGTCACGGTGCGGACCGGAATGGCGGTGGTCGGGTTTTTTAGCGGGCCAAAATACTGGTCCACCCAGCGGTTCAGTTGCGCGTCATCGAAATTGCCGTCCACGATCAGGAAGGCATTGTCCGGACGGTAATAGGTGCGGTGGAAGCGCAGCACATCTTCCAGCGATGCCGATTCCAGTTCCTCGATCGAACCGATCACGCCGCGACGATAGGGGTGTTCCTTGAAGAAGGTTGCCGGAGCAAACAGCGCGAACAGGCGGCCATAGGGGTTGGACAGCACGCTCTGGCGGTATTCTTCCTTCACCACGTCGCGCTCGGAGACGAAGTTGGCTTCATCGACCACCAGCGTCCCCATACGGTCGGCTTCGGCGAACAGGATGCGCTCCAGATGGTTGGCGGGCACCATCTCGTGATAGGCGGTCACGTCCTCGGCGGTGAAGGCGTTGTTATAGCCGCCCACATCCTCGGTCAGGCGGTCGAAGGTCTCGTTGGGGACGTTCTCGGTCGCCTTGAACATCAGGTGTTCAAACAGGTGCGCAAAGCCCGAACGGCCCGAGGGGTCGTCCTTGCCGCCGACGCGATACCAGACCTGAACAGCCACATTGGCCGAGGTCGGATCATTGCGGGTATAGACCTGCATGCCGTTGGCCAGCGTGCGCTGCTGATAGCCGAGCGGCGGTACGGTGACCGTTGACGGGGCTTGGGTGACAGCAACCGTGGTCGCTACAGGGGCGGCCAAGGCGGGGGCAGCCACACAAAGGGCCAGCGCCGAAACGGCAGTGCAGAACAGATGGCGGGTCTTCATGGACCACTCCCGAACGAAATCAGATCATCTCTTCTAACGTCCGGAAGCCGAAAGCCGCACCTTACTGTGTTGTAATGTTTCCGCGCCCGCGCAGTGCGGTTCAGTCGTTGAACACGCGCACCACGATATTGCCTTCCGTATCCAGCCAGGCACGCTTCATGCCCTGACTATTATAGGGATCGGCAATCACGCCATTGCGGTCCAGCGCGATCAGGCCGCCATCGCCGCCCATGCCGCCGATACGGGCAATGGTGGCCGCAGCAGCATCGCTCAAGGATTGACCTGCGCCCACACCGATGGCGGTGCGGGCGGCAGCAGCGGCGCGGATGAAATACTCGCCCTGACCGGTGCAAGACACCGCCGCATTCTCATCGGCCCATGTGCCCGCCGCCGGAATGGGGGTGTCGCCCACACGGCCCGGCATCTTGCCGAACACGCCCGCTGTCGAGGTAGCGGCGGCCAGACGGCCATGGATATCCAGAACGCAGACACCGACCGTACCGTGCGACAGCGTGCCGGGGGGATGGTTGTCCTCGCCCTTGCCTGCGCGGGTGAACCACTGGTCGGGTTCGATCACAGGCTCCAGAGCCTGAGCGGCAGCAAAGCGAGCCGCGCCGTTTCCGGCCAGCATAACGTGCGGGGTCTTGTCCATCACCGCACGGGCGGCGACGACAGGGTTCTTGAAACCTTGCAGGGCGGCTACCGCACCGGCCTTGCCGGTTTCGCCGTCCATGATGCTGGCATCCAGTTCGTACTCGCCGTCCAGATTGGGCGAGGCCCCGCGACCGGCGACATAAAGTCCGCTGTCTTCCAGCATCACAACCGTCTCGACGGCGACATCAAGGGCGCTGGCACCGGCTTCGAGGCGGGCCTTCATAGCCTCGACGACCTCGCGCATATGCACGACCTCAAGATCGTAGTTGCGCTCGCGGCGTGCGCCAGCTCCGCCGTGGAGAATAAGTGCCGGACGACCCATGGAATGCTCCTGAAACAACGGTATCCCTCTAGGCAGCGGCCTATGAGGTGTTTTAGCGTCGCAATTGTGTCGGTGGTTTACCGACAGGGGATGTCGGAGAGAAGTATCAATGCGCGCTGTTTTGTCCAAGGTGGCCGGTGGGCCTGAAAGCCTCGTTGTTGAAGAGGTGATGGACCCCACACCCGCCAAGGGGCAGGTAGTGATCGAGGTCAAGGCCATCGGGATCAACTACCCCGACGCTCTGATTATCGAGGACAAATACCAGTTCAAACCCGAGCGCCCCTTCTCTCCGGGGGCCGAGATTGCTGGCATCGTCGATGCTGTGGGCGAGGGCGTAAAGAGTGTGCGTCGCGGCGACCGTGTGATTGCGGTGCCCGGCTGGGGCGGTCTGGCCGATCGCGTGGCGGTACCGGCTGACAGCCTGATTCCCATCCCCGAGGGCATGGATTTCGAAACGGCGGCGGCCTTTGTGATGACCTATGGCACCTCCTATTACGCGCTCAAGGACCGCGCGAAGCTGCAACCGGACGAGACGCTGCTGGTGCTGGGCGCTGCGGGCGGCGTGGGTGCGGCTGCGGTCGAACTGGGCAAGGCCATGGGCGCGCGCGTGGTGGCGGCGGCCTCGACCAATGACAAGGTCGAGTTTGCGCTGGAATTGGGTGCCGATAACGGCCTGATCTATCCGACCGGCCCGATGGACAAGGCGGCGCAGAAAGAGCTGGCCGGCGAGTTCAAGCTGGCGACGGGCCGTGACGGTGCCGATGTGGTCTATGATGCGGTGGGCGGTGACTATGCCGAGCCTGCGCTGCGGGCGATGGACTGGAACGGGCGCTATCTGGTGGTGGGCTTCCCCGCCGGTATTCCGTCCCTGCCGCTGAACCTGACCTTGCTGAAATCGGTGTCGGTGGTCGGGGTGTTCTGGGGCGCGGCGGTTGCCCGCGATCCGGCAGGACATGCGGCCAATATGGCCGAGCTGATGGACCTGTATAAGGCGGGCAAGATCAAGCCGCGTATCAGCCAGACCTTCCCGCTGGAAAAAGCGCCCGATGCCATCAAGGCGCTGAGCCAGCGTCAGGCCATGGGCAAGATCGTGGTCGTGACCGAGGACTGATTACTTCTGTGGCGGCGGGGCCTCGTTGGGAGACTCGGGGGAGGCCTCGTCCCGCATACGGGCCAGCATGGTCTTGGCGCTGAGGCGGTGGCGATCTTTGATGTGCGCGCCCAGCGTGGCCAGAACCGCCGCCAGAACCGCTGCATCGTCGCTAAAGCCCACGACCGTGAAAACATCGGGGATGGCATCGACCGGCATGACGAAATAGGCCAGCGCCCCCAGCAACAGGGCCTTGGCTCTAAACGGGGTTTCAGGGTCCTGTGTCGCATACCACGCGGCCAGTGCCTGATCGGCGAAAGGTATTTTCGCGGCGACCTTTCGCATCTTGGGCCAGAAATCGCGTTTGACCCGCATCTCATTCGTTTTATGAACCACAGGTACGAGGGCCTTGTGCGGGTCGATGGCATCTTGCGGTGACGCCGGTTTGGTTTTGACGGTCATGGCCGTTTAATCCCTGTCTCAGCACTGGGTTCATTTTTTATATAGGAACAGTTTCGATGAAACTCGATGGTTCGATTGCAGCAGTCGTTACGGGTGGCGCTTCGGGGCTGGGCGAAGGCACGGCCCGCGCTCTGGCTGCCAAGGGCGTCAAGGTCGCCATCTTCGATCTGAACGAAGAAAAAGGCGAGGCCGTTGCCAATGAGATCGGCGGCGTGTTCTGCAAGGTCGACGTGACCTCGGACGACAGCGTCGCAGCCGGTTTTGCCAAGGCCCGCTCGGCGCACGGTCAGGAGCGCCTGACTGTGAACTGCGCCGGTATCGCCACCGGCCAGAAGACCGTGTCGCGCAAGAAAGACACCGGCGAGATCCGCGCCCACGACATGGCCCAGTTCGAGCGCACCGTGACGATCAACCTGTTCGGCACCTTCCGCGTTCTGTCGCAATCGGCTGCGGGCATGGTCACGCTGGACCCGATGGAAGACGGCGAGCGCGGTGCCATCATCAATACGGCATCGGTTGCTGCTCAGGACGGCCAGATCGGTCAGGCCGCCTATTCGGCCTCCAAGGGCGGCGTCTATGCCATGACCCTGCCGGTGGCCCGCGACCTGATGAATGACGGTGTGCGCGTTAACACCATCCTGCCGGGTATCATGTGGACCCCGATGATGGCGGGTATGGACCAAAAGGTTCAGGACGCGCTGGCATCGATGATCCCGTTCCCGAAACGCCTCGGCACGCCCAAGGATTATGCCAACCTCGCCCTGCATCTGGCCGAGAACACCTACATCAATGGCGAGTGCATCCGTCTGGACGGCGCAATCCGTCTGGCCCCGCGTTAATGGCCCCGCGCTAATCGGGCATAAGAAAATTCCGCGATTTCAAAAAAATGGTTGCGGAGAGAGGAGGGGGCGGCTAAACGCCACCTCCTCGACGCGGACGGCAATAGTCGTCCTGACGGATGCGGGCGTAGCTCAGGGGTAGAGCATAACCTTGCCAAGGTTAGGGTCGGGCGTTCGAATCGCCTCGCCCGCTCCAGTCGGGAAAACGATCAAAAGGCTCGCCAAACCGGCGGGCCTTTTCGTTTTTCAGCCCGACTTTCGAGCCAATCGGCGAATTTTCAAAAACCGTATGATTTCAGCTTTTTGCCTGTTGCATTGAGCCGTGTGTTTGGGTATCTACCCCCTCCTCGACGTCGGGCAGCACTGTTGCCCATCGGATGCGGGCGTAGCTCAGGGGTAGAGCATAACCTTGCCAAGGTTAGGGTCGGGCGTTCGAATCGCCTCGCCCGCTCCAGTCGGGATTACCCCCGAAACGGGGCCTGATCGAAAGATCAGGCCCCGTTCGTGTATCTGACGCAGATTTTCCTTTGAAATCCGGCTGTTTGACAGCTTTGTCACGCTTGCTCCCCATGCGGAGCAAATGTCGTGAAGGTGTTTCCAGAACGACGATTCTGTTTCGCGAAACTCTCATATGCCCGTTGCAGCGGGCAATTAGTCAGCCCCCTGAACACCGGAGCGCCACACGGGCTCCGTTAGGGGATGCTGCATAATGAAACTGCAACTGCTCGTGGGCGTGGCTGTGACGCCGCTGGTCTTGGGTCTGGCTGTGCTGCCGCAGGTGGCCAATGCCGACAGTCTGGTGGCGGCTGCCGCCTCTGTTCCGGCTGGGGAAGGCGTCTATGGCCGTGTGACGGATGCCAATGGCGCACCGCTGCCGGGCGTGGAAGTGACCGCACAGGGTCGCCGCGCCGTCACCAATACCCAAGGCGAGTTCCACATGACCGGCGTGTCGGGCGAGGTGGTACTGCAGGCCCGCTATATCGGCCTGCCGACCGCCACCCAGTCCGTGCGGGTGCAGTCGGGCCAGATGACCTCGGTGGTGCTGGCGCTGGGCGCAGCCGAGGCGACCTCGGTGGCCGATGTGGTCGTTAACGGTGTGATTACCGAAGGCGTCGCCCGCTCGCTGAACCAGCAGCGCAATGCCGACGGAACGATCAACGTCCTGTCGGCCGACTCTATCGGTCGCTATCCCGATCCGAACGTGGCGGAATCCCTGCAGCGTGTCGCCGGTATCGCCATCCAGCGCGATCAGGGCGAAGGTCGCTATATCAATATTCGCGGTGCGCCCTCGGCCTTTACGGCGGTGTCGGTGGATGGCGTAGCGGTGCCTTCGGTCGATCCGGGCACCCGCGCGGTTGATCTGGACACCCTGCCGTCGGACATCGTCTCGAACGTCGAAGTCTCCAAGACACTGCTGCCGTCGCAGGACGCCGACTCGATCGCCGGTGCGGTCAACATCAAGACCCGCTCGCCGTTCGACAGCCGCCGCCTCAGCCTCAGCGGCTATGGTGGTGCCAGCTATAATGACTATGGCGGCGAGGACATCCGTGGCGGCCTGACCGCCTCGAACGTGTTCGGTGCGAACGAGCAGTTCGGCGGGCTTCTGTCCTATTCCTATTCGCGCACCAACCGTCGCCCCGACAATGTCGAAAGCGGCTGGACCAAGATGGAAACGCCGGACGGAGAGGAAATCTTCGCCCTCGAGGAAAGCCTGTTCAAGGACTATGAGACCGAACGCACCCGTCAGGCGCTGACCGGCGGTCTGGAGTTCCGCCCCAATGATGCGACCCGTCTGTGGGCGCGCGGTTCGTTCGCCAAGTTCGAGGACGACGAATACCGCAACCAGCTTTTGCTGACCTATGACGAAGGCGACATGGTTGCCGGTTCCAACAGCCGCAAAGCCACCTTCGACAATGTCACGGTCGAGCGTCAGTTGCGCCACCGCACGCAGGTCAACGAGATCACTACCCTGACCGCCGGCGGCGAGCATATCTTTGGCAATGGCGCTGTGCTGGACGGTAGCCTGTCATGGGCCTCGACCGAGCAGTCCTATCCGAACCGCAACGAACTGCTGTTCCGCTCCAAGCTGAAGCCGTCGGTAACCTATGACTTCACGGGCGACCATTACGAGCCGACCTATTCGATCTTCTCGACGCAAGAGCACATGGACGCCAGCCAGTACGGCTATCGCGAGACGGCGTTCCGCTCCAACACGACCGAGCAGGAAGAAGTCTCGGCCCAGATGAACCTCGAACTGCCGTCGCGCTTTGGCGATCAGGAAGTGACGTGGAAACTGGGCGGCAAGTTCCGCAGCCGCGATGTGACCGCCGACGAAGAGCGTTTCCGTACCCGTCGCGCCGGTGACGGCCCGTCGCAATCCTATGCCGATCTGCTGGGCGATTCAGAATCGCGCAACTATGACTACCTGCTGGGCCACAAGTTCAATAACGGCCTCGTTGACGAGTATTTCGCCAGCGCTCGCGATCTGGCCGACCGGCGCATGCCGGACTCGGTTGTCTCCGACTATGAGGCGCAGGAAGACATTCTGGCGGCCTATGGTCAGGCCCGCTTTGATCGCGGTGCCACCAGCGTCACCGTGGGTCTGCGCGTCGAGAACACCAAGTTTGAAGGCTCGGCCCCCAGCTTCGTCGTGGATGCCAATGGCGACGAAGTCTATTCGATCAGCCGCGTGGACCGTGACGACACCGAGTTCTTCCCGAACCTGACCGTGCGCCACAGCTTCTCGGAAAACCTGATCGGTCGTTTCGCCCTGACCCGCTCGATCAACCGTCCCGAGTTCAACCAGATCGTACCGCGCCGCGTCGAGGAAACCGATGGCTCGGACATCAGCTATGAAATCGGCAATCCGGACCTGAAGCCGACCCTGTCGAACAATCTGGATTTCGGTCTGGAATATTATTTCGACGGTCTGGGCGTCCTGTCGGCCAATGCCTTCTACAAGGACCTGTCCGACTATCGTTACACCCTCGTCTATGGCGAAGAGGTGACGATTGACGGCGTGGTTTACGACGCCGAGTTCGCCACCCCGATCAATGCGCCGGAAGGCCACCTGATGGGGATCGAACTGAACTGGCAGCAGAAGTTCAGCTTCCTGCCGGGCTGGGCGTCGAACTTCGGTGTGTTTGCCAACTACACCTATACGGATGCCGAGATCAAAACCGCCGAGGCCTATGGCGGTCGTGACACCTTCCAACTGCCGGGCCAGTCGGAAAACAACTACAACCTCGCCCTCTTCTATGAAAATGCAGGTCTGTCGGCGCGTCTCAGCTACACCAAGCGCAGCGACTATCTGGAAGAGATCAATGCCGATGATGCGGACTTCGACCTACTGGTCGAGGGTCGCGAGCAGCTGGACTTCACCGCCAGCTATGACTTCGGCAACGGTATCGAAGTGTTCGGCGAGGCCAAGAACCTGACGGACTCGGCGGGCGTCAAATATTACGGCACCCGCGAGCGGACCTACGAGTACGAGAAGTTCGGCTTCAACGTCTTTATGGGCGTGCGCTTCAAATACTGATCGCCCGATCAGGCAAAACCAAAGGCCGGACTGCAAGGTCCGGCCTTTTTTGCCGCGTGGGCGCCACACCATCGCTTTGCATTGGTCGAAACCTGCGCCCATATAGGTGCCAGCGGTTGACCCCGTGACTGGGTCTGCCTAAGCCCCCAATCAACGCGCCCGTATGTGTGTGGGCGCATCTAATGCTCAGAGGATCCCATGGCCGAAGCAGCCTACGACGTCGTCATCATCGGTGCAGGTCCCGGTGGCTATAACGCTGCCATCCGTGCGGGCCAACTGGGCCTCAAGGCCGCGATCGTCGAAAAGGGCCCGACCTTGGGCGGTACCTGCCTGAACGTGGGCTGCATGCCGACCAAGGCACTGCTGCACTCGTCGGAACTGTTCGAGCAGGCCAATAACGAGTTCGCCCACATCGGCATCGAAGTGAAGCCGAAGCTGAACCTTGGCCAAATGCACAAGTCCAAGGATGACAGCGTCGAGGCCCTGACCAAGGGCATCGAGTTCCTGATGAAGAAGAACAAGGTCACGGTCGTTACCGGCTATGGCAAGATCGCCGGCACCGGCAAGGTTGAAGTCGAAGCTGCCGACGGTACCAAGACCGTTCTGGAAACCAAGAACATCATGATCGCTACCGGCTCCGAGCCGACCCCGCTGCCGGGCGTCGCCTTCGAAGACGGCAAGATCATCGACTCGTCGGGCGCTCTGTTCCTGCCGAAGGTTCCCAAGCACATGGTCGTCATCGGTGCGGGCGTGATCGGTCTGGAGCTGGGCTCGGTCTGGCGTCGTCTGGGTGCCGAAGTCACCGTCGTCGAGTATCTCGACAAGGTTGGTGCCGGCATGGATGCCGAGGTTGCCACCGCCTTCCAGCGCGGCCTGACCAAGCAGGGCCTGAAGTTCAAGATGTCGACCAAGGTGACCGGTGCCAAGACCTCCAAGGACGGCGTCGAGCTGACCGTGGAACCGGCGGCTGGCGGTGCGGCTGAAACCATCAAGGGTGACGTGGTTCTGGTGGCTATCGGCCGTCGTCCGTTCACCGCAGGCCTCGGCCTCGAAACCGTTGGCGTTACGCCGGACGCGCGTGGCTTCATCGCCAATGACCACTTCAAGGTTGCCGACGGCGTCTGGGTTATCGGTGACGTGACCCACGGCCCGATGCTGGCCCACAAGGCCGAAGAAGATGCGGTTGCCGCGATCGAACTGATGGTCGGCAAGGCCGGTCACGTCGATTACACACTGGTCCCGTCGGTCATCTACACCTCGCCGGAAGTGGCATGGGTCGGCAAGACCGAAGAAGCCCTGAAAGCCGAAGGCGTGAACTACAAGAAGGGCAAGTTCCCGTTCGCCGCCAACAGCCGCGCCAAGATCAACCACGAGACCGAAGGCTTCGTGAAGGTTCTGGCCGACGCCGCCACCGACAAGGTTCTGGGCGTTCACATCTTCGGCCCGCAAGCTGGCGAGCTGATCGGTGAAGCCTGCATGACCATGGCCTTCGGTGGTGCCTCCGAAGACATCGCCCGCACCTGCCACCCGCACCCGACCCGCTCGGAAGCCGTCCGCCAAGCCGCCATGGGCGTCGAAGGCTGGACGATGCAGGCCTAATTGAAGTGGGGCTATCGCGCTGAGCGCTATTTGAGCCCCACTTCGAATGCCCCTACCGCCCTACGGGCGAGTTGAGGGGCGTTCAACGAGCTAAAAACGAGAACGGCGCGCTCCATCAGGGGCGCGCCGTTTTCTATTTTTGGCATGAGTGACTGCTATGGGGGGAAGCGGACGTTCGGGCCGGATAGTATATGGTTCTTAGCGAGGGGCCGATATGCAGCGAGGGAACATGTTGAGCTGGTTGTTTGGAGACAAGTTATCGGGCCGTGAGCTTGCGCTAAACCAAGCGGCACGACCGCCACGATCAATCACCTATCTGCTGCTGGCAATGCGCTTGCTGGCCATTGGTGTGATACTTGCCTATGCGTTCCACGTAAAAGATCGGCTGCCGATAGTGGGGCCATGGCTGAGCGCCGAGTGGTGGCGCGGGATAGCGGTTGTTGTCCTACTGCTACTCGTCCCAGAAGCTGTGGCCCAATATTACCGACGCCGAGCGAAATCGCGACTAGCCGATCATGAGGGAACTTCGGATTGGCCTCAGTAAGAAGCTTTCCATGACGTCAGCAATGGGTCGAGGCCGTGTAAAAACGTGCTCAGCTGGTTTTACCCGCATCGGGCATCGAGACGCAGAGTGTCATCATCTCATGCCCTGATCGCTTCC
>NZ_JAASQT010000002.1 GCF_011761985.1 Brevundimonas terrae
CCCTGAACGAAGCGGCTCATACCCACCTCCTGAAGACCTCAGCAGGCTAACCTAATTCGCTCGAACGGAAGCTGTTTTCACACAGCCTCGGTCGAGAGCAGACTTTCCCTGAGGGGAGGGCGAACATACTTGTTCGTTTCATTGGTCGACTGAGATCGCTAAAACACGGTACTGAATAGACGTATCTGAACCCCAACAACAGGCTGATTGGACGAAAACTACTCCGTCCACCGGATCAGAAATTTGAAGACCCGACCAAGGTTTCAGGGGTGGGACATCGGCCATGGTTATCGTAGATTTCCGCGCGCGGGCGTAACGTTCCTGCCCCACGGCAATCCAGCCGTCATGAGTCTCGATCAAGCCGGAGAAAGGCCAAGTCTGGCCGGGGCGATTGACTAGCGAGTATGGCAATACCGGTAGCGGATCGCTGAAAATCGATGTGATCCGGTCGGTGCAAACGCGCATGACTTCACCGTATCGCCCGGTGAGATGAGCTAGGCTCGCCCCGACCAGCACACAGTTTTCGTTGCTGGCGTCCCTGATAATGCCGACGATGGGTGCGCACGCAGGGTTCAAGCGCCCGCCACACAGGTCTTCGCCATCCTCTTTGACAAACGAAACTGTTCCGGCGGGCACATCGATACGACGCAACCCGCCACCCCATTCCCCTTCGTTATAGCCGACAAACAAATCGTCTCCCATCAATGCCGACACACGTGCATGAGGCTCCAGCGAGGCCGCCGTTGGCCATCGAGTGAAGCCTTGGCCTGATGGAAGCAGAACCCTTGTTGTTGTCAGTACGCCCGGACCGCTCGGCGTGGAAAACAAAGAGATAGGACTTCCTTGGAAGTAGACGCGTCGTTCGGGCAGGCTTGCGTCCAGAAGATCACGCACTACGCTTTCGTTCTCGTTAAGCGTAACAAGCGCCCACAAATGCGGGCCATCGGACATAAGATCGACGACGTCACTTGCAACGATCATCCGGTCACCGGTCTGTCTGTCAAACCGCACAACTTTTCTAGATGCCCCTCGAAGCCATAAGTTTTCGCTTTTGCCGACACCTTCGAGGATAGCTCCTCCGAGGTCAGGATCTGTCCAGTCTCGAGGGGAGCTCATTCTGGTTTGAGCAATTGCTTGGCCGCTGATCGTCAGAACTAGCATTGCCGTAAGGATCATAATCCGCATGGCGCAAATCCTTTCTGGAAATCATTGATATTTCTAGAGCGATTGAAAGTTTGTCTTTGGTCGAAAGCAGTCAAGCCATTTTGTAGAGACCCTACCTTATCGGTTTGCTCACACTCCGCCGGTTTCCTTGTGCCTAAAACAGCTGGTCTGGTGATCGTTGACCATACCGACGGCCTGCATGAAGGCGTAAACAATGACTGGCCCGACGAACTTAAAGCCGCGCTTCTTCAGGGCCTTGGACAGGGCCTGACTTTGTTCGGTCTGGGTCGGGGCTTCGCGATAGTCGCCCCACTGGTTCTGGATCGGTGTGCCGTCGACGAAGGACCATATCCACGCGCTGAAATCCTCGCCGCTGTCGCGCATCTGAATGAATAGGCGGGCGCTCTCGATGGTGGCAATGATCTTGGCGCGCGAGCGGATAATGCGGGCATCGCCCAACAGGCGCTCAACGTCGGCATCCGTATAGGCGGCGATCTTGTCGGGATCGAAACCCTCAAAGGCGGCGCGGATACCGTCGCGTTTCCTCAGGATCGTGATCCAGGCCAGCCCCGCCTGCATGCCGTCCAGCACCAGCTTTTCCCACAGCGTGCGGGCATCATATTCCGGCACGCCCCATTCGGTGTCGTGATAGGCCACATAAAGGGCGTCGGTCGTGCCGCACCAGCCGCAACGGCCTTCGGCTTTTTCGGATTCGGTCATAGGAAGATGTTGCCTGAATGTTCTGATCGGGCAAGCGAAAAGGCCCGCTGTTGCCAACGGGCCTTTATTATTCTCGCAACCGGTCCTTACAGGCGTTCGACCGTAAAGCCCTTGGCCTCCAGCATGTCGATCACACTGTCATTGTCCATCAGGTGCGCGGCACCCACAGCGACAAAGGTGGTGCCCGATCCTGCCATCATTTCTTCGATCTGGCGGGTCCAGTCGGCATTACGCACTATCAGGGCGGCGTTATGCACATCGGTATGGACATCGCCGGTATTATAGCGCGACAGGCGGCCCACCTCGGCCACATCGCCCTTGATCCATGCAGCGACGGTCTGGTCCAGATTGGCGACGATGCCATCATGGTTGCGGACAAAATGGTTCAGATAGGCGATCTGGCCTTCCTCGCCCATACCGGCGATCAGGCGCACCTGAATGTCGGCGGTTTCAAACCCGCGCAGAGCCTTGCCCGAGGCACGGGCGCGCTCCATCAGCGTCTTGTCCACACCGGCCTCGGAACGGTATCCGGCCTGCGTCGGGCCGTTCATCGACACCATGAAGGCCGCCAGCCACGGACGATAGGCATCCAGTGCCGCGCCGCTGGCACCGCTGGCCTGTGCCAGCGCATCAAAGGCGGCAAAATCCTCGGGCTTGAGCAGGGTGGACAGGGGCCGGGACGGGGCCACGCCATATTGCTGTATCACCGGCATGACGACGGACTGGTCGTCCTGATTGGCGATCTCGACCCAGATTTCGGGGGCGCTGTCGAAGGCGGCATCCACCTTGTCCGAGCCCCACGCCGTGCCTGGACGCAGCAGGTGGATGGTGCCGTACAGATAGACGGTCGAGTCCGCATCACGTAGCACCCACAGGGGAGGACCGGAACCTTCGGCCCTTGCAACAGGAGATGGCGCGACAGTGGTGGGGGCCGCAGCCTCCTCGGCCTTGGCCGACGGTGCGATCAAGATGGCGGTGCTGAGGGCCAGAGCACCCAGCATACCGAAGGCGAAACGCGAGACACAGTTGGCCGACTGGCCCATGCGGTTGGCGAGGGTCATTGCATATTTTCCGTATTTTAAAGGGATGTTGGGGGCCGCGAAAGGCGCGGCTAAAGGCGTGGCCTTAAGGGCCGAAGTCTTGAGCGTAGGGTGCGAGTTTAGCCCAGCAGCACCTTGGTCATCAGGCCGATCAGCAAGCCACCGGACAGGCCCATGCCAAGGCTGGAGACGATGTGAACGGCGTTGGATGCGATTTTAAACATGAGGGTGGTCCTTTCAGGATTTGAGATCAGGCGATGAAGATCGCTTCGATGGGTTGGTTCAGAAGACGCGAGATACGAAAGGCGAGGGGCAGGGACGGGTCATAGCGACCCTTTTCCAGTGCCTGGATGGTTTGACGGCTGACGCCCAGCTGGTCGGCCAGATCGGTCTGGGTCCAGTTACGCTCGGCACGGAAAACCTTGAGACGGTTGGTGAATTCGCTGGTCATTGGCGGGCGATCCACCAGCCGCACCATGCGATACCGTAACCGACGGCTTGGGCGGCAAAGGCGGCGATGAAACCTGCCGCGATCAGGGCTGCATCGGTGTGCGGGATCGGGGCGGGCAGGATATCGACACCGGCCAGAGCAGCGGTCAGGAAAACTGCGGCACCGACGATGAAGCCGATATTGCCGCCCCACCACCATGCCCATTTGTGGGCTTCCTTGGCGGCTTCATCCAGATCGCGCCACCAGTAATAGGTGTGCAGGGCGAGGAAAACGGCCAGACCGGCGGCCAGAACAACCACGCCGATCGACGGCGCATTGCCCAGTTGTTGAGGCCAGAAGGGCATGGCGGCGGTGGCGCCGGCACCGACGACGGTCAGGGTGCAAAGCCCGACGGTCAGGGCATCCATGTGGTTTTTAGCGTTGGTGGTTTTGGTTTCGACGTTCATGACAAGCCTCCCTGTCTTGTTGACAAGTTAGCTTTACTCTCGCGACCGAGTTTGTGTCAAGTAACATTTACAACGCGACAAGCGAGCTTTCCAATTTTTAATGTTGGCGCATCATCCGTCATCCTCCGACAAGCCGCATAGCGGCGCAGATCGGGGGATCCAGTGGCGCGCGATAGCGCGACCCGAAGGGCGGCGCGTAGCAGCCAAAAGGCGGGGCAATGCGGATGCAGTAAAGATCACCTGCGGTGCCGCTGGGTTCCCCGATCAAGTCGGGGAATGACGAAGAGGGAATCTTACCCCTCGAACGCAGGCACCCAGTCGGGACGATTCACCACCACTACACGGCCATCGACCGTCAGTTCCCCGTCCATGCGGTCCAGCCGCATCAGGGCCATGCCCTGCTGGCCCAGCACACCCGTCACTTCACCCGCGCGACGTTCACCGTTCAGAACCTCGGTGCCGATCGCGGGCGCTTCGCCTTCAAAGGTGAAGGGCAGGATACGGTTCTTGATGGTGCCACGGCGTTTCATGCGCGAGGTGGTTTCTTGACCGATGAAGCATCCCTTGTGGAAATCGATGCCGTTGATCAGGTCAAAGTTTGCTTCGATGGGATAGGTCTTGTCCTGCGGCGTATCCATCGCCGCCTCGGCCACGCCCAAGGCCATGCGGTGCGCGTGCCAGTCATCTTCCGACGCCGTGGTTTCACCGGCAAAACCGATGGCACGGAAGCCCAGCCCTTCAAGGCGGGGATCGGCAACAAAGCCTTCTGGCTGCTCGCCCCATGCCACGAACACGGCATCGTCTGTGGCGCTGACCGTCACATTCAGGCGCAGCTTGTACATGGACAGACGCTGGACCAGTGCATCACGCGCCGCCACCGGCACATCCAGCCACAGGGCGTCGCCCTTCGCCCACACCATCATATCCACCATCAACCGCCCTTGCGGCGTCAGCAGCGCCCCAAAGCGAAGCTCTCCATCCTCGATGGTCTCGACATTCTGCGTCAGCAGATTGTGCAGGAAATGGCGGGCATCGGGGCCTTCGATGCGGATAACGGCGCGGCTGTTCAGACGGGCGATAGACATAGCGTTCAGATAGGAAGGCTTGGCCGTTTATGCCACCGCATATCGTGCGGTTACGCCATCAGGCTGGAACGGCCCTTCGTGCAGCTTGTCCAGTGCCGCCAGTAACCGCTCGACGAAGTCGGCCATGTCGCCTTCCTCGATAGCAGGGCGCAGCCAGTCGGTGATGATGGATCGCACCGGATAGAAACCTTCCGGCCCCGGCACCGACAGAGCGATCTGGATGCCCTCGGCAATCCATTGCGCCACGGTGACAAAGAAATCCTCGCTGGCGAGAAACTCCGAAGGGCGCACCACATAAAGGGTGATCTCGCCGCGCTCGACACCATCGGGACGGATGATGACGCCGCTATGGTCGGGCCGCCAGTCCTCCGACAGCTCCACCGCCCGCCACAGACAGAACCACACACGGCACGTCTGCGGCCGGATCGCATGCACCGCACACCCCGACCCATCCACGCAATAATGGCACAACTGCCCCGTTGGCTTGGCCAGTTCGGGCAAGTCCAGCGGGATATAACGGCAGCACTCGACACAGCCACCGCAATCGCGGTCAGGAAGCAGGGGTAGGGACATGGAGGAGTCTGTAGAGGCTACCGGAGGCTCGAACCAGCCTTGTCTCGCTATGGCGTAACTATACTATCGGGACGGGCGAGGCTTGGAGGGGGAAAGCATGATCGTTTCAGACGAGGTCAGAAGGCATCTTCATGCCGATGAGACTGTTGTATGGATGGGGCATCCGCATACAGGGCTGGCCTTGGCACCGCATGATATCGTCTGGATTCCCGTCAACATACTGACCGCCGCGGTGCTGATCTGGTTCTATGCGACGGGGGAGATAGACAGGCTACCGGTCATCTTTGCCCTGATTGGGCTTGCGCTGTTCCAGTGCCGGTTTTTGGTTGATGCGGGCTGTCGAAAGCTGACGACCTATGTGCTGACCGATAAGCGGATTTTGGTGGTTAAAAGCTGGCCGTTCGGCAAAACAATTGCCCGCGAGCGGTCGCGCTTCCCTTTGCCAAAGCTGAAGGAGGGCAGGGACGGTCGTGGCACAATCTATTTCAATGGCCCGCCGACCATCGGCGACACCCTGTTCGATTTTGCGCCCTACAACCGTGCCGCCGGTGCCGGATTGTTTATCCCGTCGATGCTGGACCGCACTGTCTTTGTGGGCATCGAAAACGCCCGAACGGTCATGGCGCACTTGAAACGGGCCTAAACCTATCGTGGCTGCATCACCGCAATAATCCCCGAAAAGGCCAGCACGGGGCGGCCTTCCTGTTCCATCTGGCCCTGTACGAAGATCATGCGCTTGCCCGCCTTGGTGACCTTGCCACGCGAGGTCAGGCGCTTGTGGGGCAGGGCGGGGCTGAGGAACTCGCTGTTCAGCGACACTGTCACGCCGTCCTGACCGGCCAGCGCTTCGGCGGCAATCACGAACAGCGAGAAGTCGGCAAAGGTCAGCAATGACCCGCCATGCACCGTGCCGCCATGGCGACAGTTATGGTCCTGCGGGATAAAGCCGCCCATCGCATCGCCGTCTTCATGGCGGCGGATATAGAACGGGCCAGCATGCTGCTCGAACGGCACATCCATGCTCCAACGCCCCCAACCGGCCCATTCGCCCTCGGTGAAGGGTGTGACATGGGTATCAAAGCTGGTGGTGGACATGGCGGCTTTAAACTCGACGGATCGGGGAAGGACATACAGCCCTTAGCGCCCCTTATCGCGGCTGTAGAGCCCTAAACCGACAGCCGTTTGCGGGCCTCCTTCCTGCTTTGCGAGCCGGAAGGAGGCTTTGCCATCAGGCGCGCGCAGTCTGTTTGTGGCTAGAGTTCACGCGCAGATAGGCCTCGAGCGAGTCGTCGAACGCCTTCATCCACGGCACATGGTGACGTGCCGCCAGCGTGCCGGTCAGGACCGAGCGATAGCATTTGTCGCGATAGCCCATAATGTCGGCCTTCTTGTCCTTCTTCCACTGCACGAAGATCTTGTTGATGTTGTCGATATCAAGATCGGGATAGTCGGTTTGGGTGATCAGGCGCTTGATGTATTCGCCCTGATACTCAAAGGCCTCCGCATCGGTGCGGATCGCGACTTCTTTCTCGCGCCAGTGGTCGTTGGCGTTTTCCATATCCGTGCGCGACGGCAGCGGGATGCGGTCCATGATGATGTCGCGCGTCAGCCAGGCCTGGGCGTCGAACATGTTGAAGCTGTACCAGAGGTCCTGCATCCCCAGATAGAACAGCTTGGGGTTCGGCGTGAAGGCCACGCCTTCATACAGGTTCAGCGGCCATAGACGGTTGCTGGTCTTCAGGCGCAACGTGTCCGGCAGGAAGGGGAAGTGGTGCTTGTAGCCGGTGCACAGGATGATGGCGTCCACGTCGCGGCGCGTGCCGTCACTAAAGTGGGCCGTCTTGCCTTCCACATGCGTCAGGCAGGGCTTCTCTTTCCACCCCGAGGGCCAGTCATAGCCCATAGGCTGGCTACGGTAGCTGGTGGTGACCGACTTCGCGCCATACTTGTAGCATTGCGAGCCGATGTCTTCGGCGGAATAGCTGGAGCCGATCAGCAGCACATCCTTGCCCGTGAACTCCGTTGCGTCGCGGAAGTCATGGGCGTGCAAAATACGACCGGGGAACAGATCAAAGCCCGGATAGGAAGGCGTGTGCGGCGTCGAGAAGTGGCCGGTCGCAACGATCACATGGTCGAATGTTTCGCTTGTGCGGCGACCTGCCGAATAATCCTTGGCCGTGACGGTGAACAGGCCGGACGCCTTATCGAAGGCCACATCTTTTACCGCGGTGTTGAAGCGAATGTACTGGCGTATATTCGCCTTCTGTACGCGGCCCTGAATATAGTCCCACAGGACTTCACGGGGCGGATAGGAAGAGATCGTCTTCTTGAAATGTTCGTCGAAAGTGTAGTCGGCGAACTCAAGGCACTCCTTGGGACCGTTCGACCACAGATACCGGTACATACTGCCGTGAACCGGCTCGCCGTTTTCATCTATGCCGGTGCGCCAAGTATAGTTCCACATGCCGCCCCAGTCCTTCTGCTTTTCGAAACAGACGATGTCGGGGATATCGGCTCCCTTGTCCCGGGCGGACTGGAAGGCGCGAAGAAGGGCGAGACCGGACGGGCCGGCACCGATGATGGCTATACGTTTTTGCTTGGGCATATTCACTTTGGGCTGATGGACGGGAGTCCCTGTCAAAACGACGCTGTGGCCGTAGATCGCAGGGGTCGAACGCACGAGCTGATGTGCATATTTCAATATCCGACTGAAGTTTTCAGAATCAGTTTGGATAAATATGAATAGTTATTAGTGACGCGGATTGAGTGTCTCTGTATTGTATTAATCGTGGTTTTATTTGCTTTAGTTGCTCTGCAAAATGTTTTTCAGATTATCCAATACAATATTCATCCTTGTCTTTTGAAATTGCTGTTTCAGTTTTGTCACTATGCATGGATGTTGTCGAAAGAGCAAATTTAAGCCCCAAAAACACCATTTCAACTTTCAGTGAGGTCGGCTTCACACAACCGCCTTGGAGGCAAGGTGAGCCCGCACGCAGTGGCGCTCACGCGCCCTGTGGTGGCCGTCTTCAGGATGGGGATGGGGGATCAAGTCTCTGCGTTATGGCTGAACGTGCAGAGCATTCCGTTGGGCACGGAATGGGCGGGCTTTAACGCAAACAGGCAGGCGGGGGCGGGCAGGCGGGGTTGGGCAAGGAGACGCCAAGCCCTTGGCGCCCTTGCCCCTGTTGTCGTCCCCTAAATCAGCGCAGGACGGTGTCCGTGCTGACCACATGCACGTCATGCATCTGGTCCAGATAGGCCTCGTAATAGCCTTTGTGCGATGCGCCCACGAGGGTCAGCATCCGCGTGCCTGGCTCGCGGCCCAGCACCTCGCGGATATTGGCGACCATGCGCAGGTTGCGGGTTTCCCAATAGCTCAGATAGCGACGGCCATAGGCCTGCTCGGAAGGCTCCATATGGTTGGGGCCAAAATCGGCCTGATAGGCCCCAAGCGCGGATTCAGCCGTATTGGCATCGCGATAGATGTCCATAATGCCGTCGGGCTGATCCACACGGGCATTCAGTGCTTGGTGGGCTTCCTTGCTGGCATTGGCGACAGGATTGTTCCACACGCCGCGCAGATTGGCACCATAGGCGCGCGTTTCACCGGCGGGGATATGCCACGAGGCCGTGTGGTCATCGACAGCCCATAAACGCTCCTGCCCCAGTCGCGCGGCCAGCTTTGCAGCCACCAGTTCGGTCTCGTTCTTCTGGACCATGCGGGTGTTCAGGGCGGTGACCAGTTCCTCGGTCAGGCCGTCCTGTGCCACGCGGTCGGCTTCGTTGAGGCGCAGCCATTGCACAATGGCCGAAGGCGCTTCGCCCGCCGCAAGGAAGGTCAGGGCCAGTTGGCGGCGCTGGGCTGCGGTCGGGGCGTGCGGCCATTCGGCCAGAATACGCTCCACCTCGACATTGGCAGCGGGCACATCCATCCCCGATGCGGCCTCAGCGGCGGTGGTATCATCGCAATAACCACGAAGCGCGGCGGCATAACGGGTAGGCATGCGGCGCATGGCATCGCATTGCAGACCCGAGACATTCTCGATCGAAATGGCCGTGGGCTGCCATGCCGCCAGACGGTCCAGCAGCGGATTTAGCTGCTCGGCGCGGAAGGTATCAGGCAGACCCGACAGGTGCGGCGTGCCCAGCACCATGACCTCGTTCACGCGACCGGCGGGCGGGCCCTTATACTGTCCGGGCTGAAAGGCGGGATGGTAATCCTGTGCCGTGGCGGCCGTAGCGCCCAAGGCAAACAGGGCTGTGAAAGCAAGAAAAACAGAGCGCATGAAAAGCTCGTATGAGGGGTTACCGTTGAATGCGGCGGCACATATCAGCGCTCTGTTTTCTGCCCAAGTTAAGCTTATGCAATGCGGCGCGGAATCATTTTCCAGCTCAGTACAATCGCCGCCACCACTACGGCCAGACGCAGGCCATTGCCCAGCCAGCCACCCAGCGCTGTCTCCCCCAGCGCAAACACGATCCACAGGCTGTTCAGCCCCACATGCAGCAGGATCGGCGGCCACAGATTAAAGCGCCAGCGCACGAACAGCCACCCGAACAGCAGTCCACCAAGGGCCGTGATGGCGACAATCCCTGCGGCATCCATCGGGTTCTCACCCTGCGCCATATGCACAATGCCAAACATCAGGGCAGGGGCCAGACACGCCGCCCACCATCGCCAGTGCGCCAGCATCACCAACGCCCCGACCGCCAGCCCGCGATAGACCACTTCCTCGATGACCGGAAAAATCCCGCCCTGCCACAACAGGGTATTGGCCGACAGATCGGACGCCACAGGGGCCATCAGTGCGGCGGCCACCGCGGCGGGCACCAGAATAAAGGCCGACCAGATCAAAGGCTTTACGGGCGATGCCGCCAGCCCCGCCATTTTCCACAAGGCCAGCGGTCCCTTGCGTGCCGCCAGCATGACCAATGCAGCCATCACCGCCACATCCGACAAATTGACCAGAAACGATGCCAGATACGGCACCTGTATTCCCGCCAGATGCGGCCTCAAGACCGGCCCGCTAAAGGTCGTCCACAACAGGCCAAGGCCCACCGCCCCCGCCACCAGAAGTGCGTTTTTGTTTCGCCAGCTCATTTTGATCCCTCCCGGCCCCCCGGAAGCTCGCAGGCTAGGGATTGGACCGATGACAGCAAGTGAAGCTTTGGCAATCTTTGGCGAAAGCCGCCGATAACGTTTATTTCAGCAGGCGGGCAGAGAAACGCCGAGAGAATCCCGTTAGACAGGGATTATGAGCGGGCGTTTTCCCATCCTTTATATCGCCGAGGCCGATCCCGAAGAGGCAATCCTGTCTTCGGGTGTGCTGGCGCATCTGGTGGAAATGATCCCCCATGCGGACTTTACGGTGGTGGGCTCGGCGGCGTCTGCGCCCCTGTTTGCCGATCTGCCGCGCCTGCGCCGCCTGATCGTTCTGGACAAGGACGGGCGCTGGGACTGGATCTCGCTGTGGAACCAGGTGCGCGATACCAACTGGGGTCTGGTGGTCGATCAACGCGGCTCCAACCTGTCGGGCAAGCTGCGCCGCCAGCGCCGCGCCGTGCGCCCCGCGCCGGTGCCGGGCGTCCACTGGGTCGAAGAAGCCGCCCGCGCCATGCAACTGGACGAGATTCCAGCCCCGCATCTGTTCTTCTCGCCCGAAACCATGGCCATCGCCGACAGCTTCATCCCGCCTGCGGCTCTGGACGGTCCTATTCTGGCCGTTGGTCCGGGCGTGGACTGGATCGGCAAGCGCTGGCCTGCCGAACGCTATTCCAAGCTGGCCGGTGCGCTTCTGGCCCCGTCAGGGCCACTGGCGGGCGGGCGTCTGATGATTGTCGGCGAAGAAGCCGACCGCGATGCCGCCCACACCATCCGCTTTGCCGTCAGCCGCGACCGCGTGATTGAGCTACAGGGCAAGCTGACCCGTCTGCAAACGGCGGCGGCCCTGCGCCATGCCACCCTGTTTGTCGGTGGTGACAGTGTCTGGACCCAACTGGCCGTAGCCGCCAATGTGCCCACCGTGGGCGTGTTCGGCCCGTCCGACGACACCAAGCGCCGCCCATGGAACGGCATCGCCGTGCGCGGCCCGCGTACTCTCGACGAATACCGCGAACTGGACCCGCGCCTGAACCAGCACATCCAGCACATGATGGACCTTCCCGCTGAACGCGTCTTCAAAAAGACGCTGAAATATCTGGCGGAGATGGCGGAATAGGCAGTCTTATCTTCTAAGGGGCAACGAGATGCGAAAGCTTACCAAGATACTACGTTGGACTTTTTGCGTACCACTTGTTTGTTCAGCACCTGCTGCTGCCAGTGAAGTTATGCCCAATATGGTCGGCACCGAGGCCGTGACCTCTTTGATCCGAGAGACGGCCTTTGACACCACTTTGTTTTTTAGGTCCCGTCATTGGGACCGTTCAAATATTGGCGTCCTCTACACAGGTGATGACTACGGATGGCCTGTTTATGCGTTTGCCATTGCGCCGGGCTGTATGAATGAAAACGAGCCTGTAGCTATTTGTCGTCTGGGCATGTCAGCACGGATGCTGCGTGTGGTTAACAGTGGCGATCAAAGCCCCAGAAATGCCGCAGCAAGGCTGGTTCGGCAAATGGCGGATGCAGGGGCCGACACGCCAGAAAAGCTACGTGATGCAATGGACAATGTTGAATTGCAGTGGCTGGAGGCAAATCTACTCACGTGCCCTGGTGCTCTTGAACAGTTGAAGCGTGCAGAAGAAGTGGCGTGGGTTCCGGCCGAGGTGTTGGTCCCGCCGGATATTAATGAACCATTTCCTTCCCTTGTGTTGCATGCAGATAAGGTCACGGTCACGTTCCGCAAGAAACTTTGGAATGCGACTTTCAGCGGATGGACTGGTGATAGTTCGCCTGCCAAATGGGCAGTAGAGATGGCGCAAACGCTTGAGCCGTGTTGGCAATCATCGAGTTCGCCTGTGCCCTGGCGTAGATAGTCGAGTAGCTTCACTTAACGTATCTGCTTTTCGACCATGAGAGCTGGGTGTGGAAAGAAACATTGCCGCTGGCTGGGAGGGCAAAGCGGACGACTGGTTTGACGACCTTCTTGCTACCTGTCGCTAGAACCTAGCCGCGACTGATAATCGGGCAACCACTTTTGCCAGTGACACAAGACGCGAGGCGTTGGACGCATACGAAAACGCTTTGAACCGGAGCGCCAACAGCGCCAATACGAAGGCTAGCTAGGTCCGCTTCCCACCCTTAAGCGAACTTCGCGTCACGACCAATTATGGACCTTCGATTGATTGGCTTCTGGGCGTTTTTCACTTCGGTTTAGAGGCGGATGAGGGAAGCTACGGGAGTGCCCGCCTGTTGGTATGGTCAGTCCAAGACTGGGATGGGCAGGGCGCGGAACAGAGTGGGCTTGTCCGGCCCCCCCCAGCAGCATGAGCCAACCACGAACAGGACCCCGTCTTGCTCGTGGCTGATCCTCAGGCCGGACCAGTCATGAAAAGGCTTGAACGCCCTCTCCTCAACTCGGCCGCCGCGACTGCGAAAGAAACGGCCTCGACTAGTCGCAACCCAACCGTCGCGGATGGGGACCAGATCGTAGAGCGGCCAAGGCGACGGCATCAGCATCCACCGATCGGGGAGTGTCGGCGGCGGCGTATTGAATTCGGAGGAAATGCCGTCTCGGCAGACGCGATAGATGCGTCCCATACTCGATCCGAGGTGGGATAGGCCGGTTCCAACGATCACACATCCCGGCCGGTCGGGCGCGGGAAACAGGCCGATAACCGGCTGACAGGCTGGGTTGAGCGCTCCCCCGCATAGACCATCGCCTTGAGCTGAAACGATCGAAATCGTCCCTGTGTCGAGATCGACGCGCCTCAGACCGCCACCGAATTCTCCGCGATTGAGGCCGACATAGAGTGCGGTCTGTCCATCGAAAACGACCTCGCCAGCGGCCAACGTCGCCGCCAGTTCCTTACGGACCCAACCGCGCTCTGCGGGGCGATAGGCGACCGCGCCGGTGAGCACACCCGGGCGGTCCTGGCCAGTCGCGAACAGATTGATCATCGGGGTTTCCCCGGCGTAGAATCGAACAGGCTCGGACTGTTCAGAGCGCAGATCGCGGATTTCGCCCTCACCCCCAGCGCCCGACGTCAGGACCCAGAGGCGCGTCCCGTCCGGCATCAGGTCCAAGACGCTTTCGGCAACGACTGTTCGCGTTCCATCGGTGCGGTCGAACCGCACGACTTTTCCGGACTCGCCTCGCAACCACAGAGATGCGAGATCAGCATAGCCCTCGAAAATCGCGTGGCCCAAATCCGGATCACGCCAAGTTCCGCGCTGCCACGAACCCGGCGTTTCCACGTCGGGCATACGCTCCGTCTGAGCCACGGCCGGTGCGGCCGCCCCGAGCATCATCAGCAGGAAAAGAGTCAGGAAGCGCATGGCTAACTCTCGCATGAGATGGTGGAAGAGTCTGCCTAAATCGATCGCTCAGAAGTTCCCGGTCGATCTGGGTCGATGGTAGCAGTAGGCGGCGCGATGCCAATGCCTGCTTCCGGTCCCTAACCGACATTCAGCATGCCCGCTTCTGGTAAGGCGGGTTCAGCAGACGATGTAATCCGACCTCCGCCTTTCGCTCGCGCCCTATAGGGCGTAGAAGTAGGTCCGACTGTAATCCTTGCCTGTCGGAGCCTCCCCTATGACCCAATCGCCCATGAATCAGACCTATGACCTGATCGTTCGCGGGGGCGAGGTGGCCAATCACGCAGGGCGCGGCCGTGCGGATGTTGGTGTGATCGACGGCAAGATCGCCTTTATCGGTGACCTGTCCCACGCCTCGGCGGGTGAAGTGTTCGACGCCACCGGCCTTACCGTTTTGCCGGGTGTGATCGACACGCAGGTCCACTTCCGCGAACCGGGTCTGGAATGGAAAGAAGACCTTGAAACCGGCAGCCGTGGCGCGGCCCTTGGCGGCGTCGTGGCCGTGTTTGAAATGCCGAACACCAACCCCAACACGACCAATGAGGCGACCCTTCAGGACAAGCTGAAACGCGCGGGCAACCGCATGTGGACGGACCACGCCTTCTATATCGGCGGCACGCACGAAAACGCCGACCATCTGGGCGAGCTGGAGCGCCTGCCGGGTGTGTGCGGGGTCAAGGTCTTCATGGGCGCATCGACCGGCGACCTGCTGATTGCCGACGACGAGGGCGTGCGCAAAGTCCTGACCAATACCAAGCGCCGCGCCACCTTCCACTCGGAAGACGAATACCGTCTGGTCGAGCGCCGCGAACTGGCCCGCACCGGCGACTGGACCAGCCACCCCGAGGTGCGCGACGCCGAAAGCGCCATCCGTTCCACCCGCCGTCTGGTCGGTCTGGCCAAGGAAACCGGCGCGCGTATCCACGTCCTGCACGTCACCACGCGCGAGGAAATGGAGTTCCTGCGCTTCCACAAGGACGTGGCGACCGTTGAAATCACGCCCCAGCACCTGACGCTGGTTGGCCCCGAAGCCTATGAGCGCCTCGGCGCCTATGCCCAGATGAACCCGCCGATCCGCTCGCAAGAACATGTCGACGCCCTGTGGCTGTGGGGCATTCAGCAGGGCGTGGCCGATGTGCTGGGTTCCGACCACGCGCCACACACCAAGGAAGAAAAGTCCAAGCTGTACCCTGCCTCGCCATCGGGCATGCCGGGCGTGCAGACCTTGGTGCCGCTGATGCTGGACCATGTGAACAAGGGTCGCCTGACGCTGGAACGCTTCATCGACCTGACCTCGGGCGGCGCCCAGCGCGTGTTCGGCACCGCAAACAAGGGCCGCATGGCCGTCAGCTATGATGCCGACCTGACCATTGTCGACATGAAGGCCACCAAGACCATCACCCACGACCAGCAGGCCAACCGCAGTGGCTGGACCCCGTTTGACGGTCGCGAAGTCACTGGCTGGCCGGTTGCCACCATCATCCGTGGCCGCGTGGTCATGCAGGACGGCGAACTGATCGGCACCGCCCACGGCCAGCCCGTCCGCTTCCAGGAAACGCTGTAAGGGTGATTAGGCGTTCCGCGGATTGGAAGGGCGCAGCAGTCCTGTTCGGGCTATGTATTGCTGCGGCTGCATGTGCTGAACGCCCGGCTCAAGCTAGGGGAACGTGTCAGCTTGAGGCCGTAAAGACGTTTTGTAATGTAGAAGGCAACGATAGGTTGGTAGCAATCGACAAGGGGGCATGCCTCTCGGGTGGCTCCATTGGTCGTTTATTGGTGTCTCTGCCCTATTCCCCGATGTTGGTGCTGGATATCGAGGCTACAGATATTGAAGCGACTACGAAAACTCTAAGCGGTTACGAAGAATATATGGTCTCCCTGCTGCCAGCGGCACCTATCCCAGTGAAGGGGCAGGGCGGAGCCGTTTATGCATGTCATGAAGAGTTATGCAGAGCGGTATTTGGTTTGGATGGGCACGCGCTGATGGTCGAATGGCACAACAGACAGCTCTCGCCCACAGATGCAGTGCAAGCAACTATGAGCTTGTTTAGAGAGTGGACAGCGCCGTGTGCGGTGGCAATAAATGCATAAAAAGCCCCGTTTAGGCCTGATCGGTTACGGCGCGTTTGGGAAACTGACCGCGCAACACCTGTCGCCGCATTTTGACGTGCGCGCCTATGATCCGGCGATGGATGCCGATGATGCCCATGCCGCCAAGGTCGATCTGGCCGAGGCAGCGGGCTGTCCGGTGGTGATCCTCGCCGTTCCGGTCGGTATTCTGGAACAGACGCTAACCGAGATTGCGCCCAAGTTGTCGGCGGGCGCATTGGTGATTGATGTCGGCTCGGTAAAGGTCAAACCGGCCGAGGCCATGCTGCGCCTGTTGCCCGATCATGTCCGTATCGTCGGCACCCATCCTTTGTTCGGTCCGCAATCGGCCAAGGACGGTTTGGCGGGCCTTCGCATCGCCGTGTGCGAGGTGAGGGGAGCCAAAGACGCCCGCCGCACCGCCGCATGGTGCCGCAAAATGCTGGCGCTCAAGGTGTTCAACGTCACCCCCGAGGACCACGACCGTGAGGCCGCCACCGTTCAGGGCCTGACCCATCTGATCGCACGGGTGCTGCTGAAAATGGAACCGCTGCCCACCCGCATGACCACCGCCAGTTTCGAGCGTCTCATGCAGGGCGTCGATATGGTCCGCCACGACAGCCCCGCCGTCTATCAGGCCATCGAACGCGACAACCCCTTTGCCGCCGGCGTGCGCGAACGCTTCTTCTCCCTGTTCGACAAGGCCAGAGGTGAACTGGACAGCTAAGCCCTAGCGCGGCGTCAGAATGAAGTCTGTGACGGTCTGGAAGAACTGGCCTTCAGGCACGCGCGTCAAATGAGCGGGTGCTGGAGTATCCTCGATGAAATTTGTGGGATAAGCGTGCTCGTAAACGCGGACAGTTACAGAGGGCAGGGGCTCATAGGCCGTGGCAGCTTCTACGACGGGTGCCTCGTTGACCTCGTTGATGATCACCAGCATCGGAGCGGCAGCATTCGCTAGCGCTTCACTCCGGTTAAATCTATTCGACTGGATGTTGTGACGTTGCATCTCTGCGGGATAGATGTCCCGTATATCCGGGTCGTTGACCTCAATAATTCGACCGTCAGCATTGGCCTCCAACACCTCGCGGTGTTGCTTCATCACTGTCCTTTCACGCGTTATAGCGGCTTGAAATTCGGGATCGGTCGTCGCGTTTTTTTCGATTTCTTCGATTTCCGCGATCGTCTTTTTGATTTCAGGATTGGTCTCCCAATCCGGATGCTCTCTCTTGAGGGCTTCGATGAAGCCGTTCATAAATTCATCTATTGTGGCCCCCACCGTCCCTTCCAATGGGCCAGGCATTGCGGTGAGGCTGTAGATGTCCCGCTCCAATGGCGTTTACAGGGTCGGTGCCACGACGATCATCCCGCATATCTTGTCGCTGGATTGCGCGATGGCATGACTGATGAGAGTGCTTTTCGTTGTAGAGAACAGCCAGACACATGGTGTGCCGACACGCTCGGCAATATGCGAAGCCCATTCCACGCCGTCGCTACGGTTCAAGTCATAATCAGGCATGGTGGCTGAGTCTTTGTCGCCCAAACGACTGCGAGGAAGGTATCGAATGGAAGCTACGCCCAGCCGACTGAACTCTTCGGCCATAGAGATCCTATCTGACGCCACATAATCGTAGGCCCAGAAGCCGTCCGCGTCGGTTTCGTCCCACTCAGGTACGAACAAAACCGCCGCCTTTGTCGGCCCTTCAGGCGTGACCAGTGTTCCTACCAGTGGAGCAGGCTCCGCAGGCAGCGTGATTTCGGTCGAGACGGGCGAGGCTATGAGGGCGGCGAGCAGGGCTAACATGGAACATTGTTATGTTCATTTTTGTCGGGCCGTCCATAGGGCCACAGCAAATGAAGCCTATCAGTGGGTTGGCGCGTCCGTGGGCTAAGGCGTCGCCTCATTATCTGGGGCGTATGCTTACCCCGCGCGGCGCGTCTCGTTCATGTAGCGGGCAGGGGATTGGCCCAGCAGTTTTCGGAACATAGTGATGAAGGCGCTGACCGAGTCATAGCCGAGATTATCGGCCACGTTCTGCACCGAAGCCCCTTCGGAAAGCTGGCGCAGGGCGATGATGACCTGAAGCTGCTGGCGCCAGCGGCCAAAACTCATGGCGGTCTGGCGGGTCACAAGGCGCGAGAGGGATCGCTCGCTCATGGCCACGCGGCTGGCCCATTGCGCCAACGACAGACGCTCGCCGGGATTTTCGATCAGGGCATTGGCGATAAAGCGCAGCGCCGGATCATCGGGAATGGGCAGGTGCAGATCGTTGACCTGTTGCAGACGCAACTCCTCCAGCAAAACCTGAGCGATACGGTCCAGATGGTCGCCGCTGCGGTAAAGGGCGGTCGGATTTTCGGCCAGACGACAGATCAGTTCGATCACCAGCGGCGACAGGTTCAGACAGGCGCAATGTTCGGGCAGTCCGGCAATTTCGGGCGCAACAAACAGCACCACAACACGGCCATTGCGGGTGACTTCATTACTGTGCCTGACATAGCCGGGCACCCACACCCCGCTACCGGCGGGCACCATCCACAGGCCCTTTTCCGTGCGACAGATCACCCCGCCGCTGAGGGCCACCACCAACTGGCCCCTGTTGTGGTTGTGCATCGGGGCTTCGCGCGTGTGCTCGGCGGCGTCCAGATTGAGGGCGCAGACCGGCACGTCGATGGCATCGGGATCAAAGCACTGCATCATCAAGATTGGCCAGATTTAGAAATAGAGTGTCTAGATAGCTAAATCCGGCGCATTTTCCCATTGCTATATGCACGATACTGCCGGTCCTCCCCCTGTCCGAGTGAAATCCTGACATGCCCAAGTCCGCATCCGCGCGACACACGACGCTTTTCTCCCTGCTGGCTCTGGCGGGTATCCTGCTGTTTGCGGCCAATCTGCGTGGCCCCTTTACGGCGGCGGGCGCGGTGCTGGAGGTCATTCAGGCCTCCTTGCACATCGGGGCGGGACAGGCGGGCCTGCTGCTGACCCTGCCGGTGCTGGCCTTCTGTGTCATCTCGCCTTTTGCGGCCCCGCTGGCACGCCTTTACGGGCTGGAGCGGGTGCTGTTCGGGGCGCTGCTGATCATGATCGCAGGCATTGCCATACGGTCCACGGGCTCGGTGTGGATGCTCTATACGGGGACAATCATACTGGGGGGCGGGATTGCTCTGGGCAATACACTGGTGCCCAGCCTTCTCAAGCGTGACTATCCCAACAGCTTTGCCCGCCTGACGGGGGTCTATGCCATCACCATGGGGCTGGGCGCAGCGGCGGCCTCGACCATTATTGTGCCCCTGACGCTGGCCTTTGACTGGCAGGTGTCTCTGGGCAGCTTCATCCTGTTACCGGTGATCAGTGCTCTGGTCTGGTGGCCGCGACTGAAAAATAACGCGGCACCCGAAGAAGCGGCCGAGGAGTCGGTTGCCGCGGCCCCGATGTGGCGCTCGCCTGTCGCGTGGCAGGTGACGCTGTTCTTCGGCTGCACCTCATTCAACTATTATGCCTTCACCGCCTGGCTGCCTTCCATTCTGGTCAGTCAGGGCTATTCGCAGGTCGAGGCCGGAAATATGCACGGCCTTCTGCAACTGTGCACCGCTGTACCGGGCTTGCTGCTGCCGCTGCTGATTGCCAAGGCCAAGGACCAAAGGGCGATTGCCGCAGGTCTGGCCCTGTCCGGCTTTAGCGGCGTGGTCGGGCTATATCTGTTGCCCGCCTATGCCGTGGTCTGGGTGATGATCTTTGGCATCGGCATGGGCGGGGCCTTCATCATGGCCCTGATGTTCATCGGTCTGAGAACGCGCCATTCCCGACAGACCGCGCGTCTGTCAGGCATGACCCAGTCCTTCGGCTATATGATCTCCGCCTGCGGTCCGGTCACGGTCGGACTGGCGCACGACCTGACCGGCGCATGGCTGGTGCCGTTCATCCTGTGCGGCACCCTGTGCCTGATCGTGGCCACGCTGGGCCTTGGTGCAGGCCGCGCCCGTTATGTGGATGAGGGCTGAGGCCTCGCCTTCACCTTAAAGCGTGTTGTTCTTGATGAAGGCGGCGACATCCGTAACCACCTGCGGATCGATCTTCGCCTCCGGATCGGCATAGGTGGCAAGGTTGGCACTGCGTTCCGCAGGGGCTTGCGTCAGGACGTGGTTGACGCCCTGCCACAGCTTCATCTGGGCGTTGGGCTGGGCCAGCGACAGGGCTTCGGCATCGGCTACACTGGTTTGCAGGTCGGTGGTGCCTTGGCCGATGAAGATCGGACCCAGATCGTCATGGGCCAGCTTGGCCGGATCGCGCGAAATCCACGAAATCATATAGGGCTGAACCGACGGACGTAGCAGGCTGTGCAGCATGGGCGACGGATTGGGGATGGTGCGTCCGGCCTCAAGTTCGGCAATGCCGTCAAAGAGCTGGGTTCTGTACGGCTCGGGTGTTTGGGCCAGTTGTTCGCGCAGAACCACACCCGCCGGACGGCCCGCACCCGAGAGCAGAACCAGACCGCAGATATTTCTATCGGTATTGCTGGCCGCTGACTGGGCCACCAGTGCGCCTTCGGAATGGCCGATCAGCCAGACACAGGACACATCCAGTTGCTGCACCGTATGGGCGGCCCATGCGCGGGCATCGTCGATATAGGTGTCAAAGCGCAGGTCTTCTTCGCGGCTGGCTGCCGCCACGCTACGGGCAATGCCGCGCTTGTCGATGCGGACCGTGGCGATGCCCTGTGCCGCCAGCCCCTCGGCCAGTTGTTTCAGGCTGGCATTCTTGACGCCCAGCGGGTTGTTGCCGTCGCCATCGGTCGGGCCGGAACCGGGGATGATAACGGCGGCGGCCTCTAACGCGCCTTCAGGCCGCAACAGGGTGCCGTAAAGGGCGGACGGTTGCGCCGCCATTTCCACCTGTGACGATACCGGCTCGGCCATAGCGGGCAGGGCGAACATCAGGCCCATCTGGGCGGCGATCAGTGTCGGGGTCAGTTTCACAGTTTATCTCCACTCAGAAGGTTTGGGCTTAGAAGGCCAAATCTTAGAAGGCCAAATCTTAGAAGGATTGCGCTTCAGGATCGTTCTTCCACACGCGCCAGCTCTCATAGGCGCTGAAGATGGCCATCAGCACGACCGCAACGGTCAGGGCGATAAGGCCAAAGGGCTGGGGCGACAAAGGACTGGCGATCAGGCCGACAAGGCCGGTCCAGAACATCAGCCGCCCCGCCAAGCGGTTGGACTTGTCCCATGCCAGACGCGACTTGAACGCCCACGGGGTGCGTACGCCGATAAAGGCATTGGGACCGACGCGGCCCAGAATGGCCCCCACCGTCAGAAACACCGCGCCCATAAAGGCCATGGCACCGCTCAGGGACGTCATGCCCGATGCGGCCGACGGCCCAAGGCTGGACCAGCTTATAAAGGCGGCGACGGCGGCCATGATGGCCACGGTGACGTATTGCCCGCTGCGCAAAGCCTTCTGGCGCACAGGATCAGGCGTGCTGTCGGCCTGTTTTCCGGTCAAAAAGCCGACGATCAGGTTCAGAACCGACATCCCCGCCAGCACAGCCGCCAGTTCATAGCGCGTGCCATAACGGTCAACCTGACCCGAGGCATCGAAATGCATGGGGATCGGACCTGTCGGACCATGCAGGGCCACCCAGATGGCACCGGCCAGAATAAGGGCGCTGACAATAAAACCGAACACATGGGCGGGATGCAGTTTGGGGTTCACTTGTCGTCCTCTGGCGTGCGGCTTCCTGTTCCGGTCAGGTCCATCAAAAAGGCCATGGCCTCCTCGACGGCAGATATTTCGAGACGATAACGCACCGACTGGCCGTGCTTTTCTGTCGAAACCAGCTCGGAGTCTTTGAGCGCATTCAGGTGGCCGGTAATGGTTGGCCAACTCATGTCAAAGGCGGCGGCGATCTCGCCAGACCCCATCGGACCCTGCCTCAGCATGGCGATGATGCGACGACGCACCGGATGGGACAGGGCTTTGAACAGGTTGTTCATAAGCCAATACCCTAATTAGGAAATATCCTAAGTAAAGTGAAATATCGGTAATCGAGACCCTCGCCCCGTCATCCTCCGGCCAAGCCAGCGCATGACGGCGAAGGCTGGCGGTTATCAGGCCAAAGTCCTAGACGAACATCACAGGTAGTGAGGAAACGCCCCATGCAGATTTCAGATCAGATTGTTCTCGTCACCGGCGGTGCGCGTGGGGTGGGTGCGGCAACCGTCCGCGCCTTTGCCAATGAGGGTGCCCGCGTCATCATCAACTGGCGGGCCAGCGCCGATGCGGCACAGGCTCTGGCGGCTGAACTGGGCGATCGCGTCATCGCCCTACAGGCCGATGTGACCGACCGCGCCAGCGTCGAGGCCATGCTGGCCACCGCCCACAGCCATTTTGGTGCGCCGGTCACCACGGTGGTCAACAACGCGCTGGACTACAGCTTTAACGGCGATGCCCGCTCCCAGATGGAAACCATCGGCTGGGACGAGTTCGCCAGCCAGTTCGAAACCGTCATCCACGGCGCGCTGAATGTCATTCAGGCCGCCACCCCCGCCATGAAGACGCAGGGCTTTGGCCGCGTCATCAATATCGGCACGAACCTGGTGCAAAACCCTGTCGTGCCCTACCACGACTACACGGCAGCGAAGGCCGCGCTCATGAGCCTGACCCGCACAGCGGCAGGCGACCTTGGCCCGCTGGGCGTTACGGTGAATATGGTCTCCGGTGGGCTTTTGCGCACGACCGATGCCAGTGCCGCCACCCCCGATGCCGTGTTCGACCTGATCGCCGGAATGACACCCCTTCGCAGCGTCACCACCCCGCAGGAATTCGCCGACGCCATCCTGTTCTTCGCCTCGCCGTGGAGCCGCGCCGTCACCGGCCAGAACCTCGTCGTCGATGGCGGTCTGGTACGCGACTGATCAAGGTTTGCGGGAACGGCCTGTGCGCGGCTTCGTTCTTCTGTGACAGCAACAGGAGACAGTCAGATGATCAAATGGGCTTTGATATTCGCGGTAATCGCCATTGTGGCAGGCATATTGGGCTTTGGCGGGATTGCCGGAGCGGCCGCTGGCATTGCCAAGTTTCTGGCCATTCTGGCGCTGATCGTCTTCCTGATTTTTCTGGTCCTCGGCTTTACCGTGGCCAAGAAGATCGTCGATTAAACAAAAAAGCCCCGACCGGATGGTCGGGGCTTTTTCTATTCGCTCACAGGCGGACTACAGCACGCCCATGATGCGGCGTTTCTGGGATTCATATTCGTCCGACGAGATAGCGCCGCTGTCGCGAAGGGCCGCATAGCGGGCCAGTTCGTCCACCGCCGACATTTTGGGGGCAGAGTTTGCTGACAACTGGTTGATGAGCTGGTTGTTCTGCTGGGCGGCCATGCCGGGGATCAGGAAAATATCCACCAGCAGCCAGACACCCAGCGGGATCAGGAACAATAGGCCCAGACCCAAGGCCCAGACCGTCATCCATCCCAGAATAAACAGAACCAGCATCCCTACGGCTGAGCCGGTGCGACCCAGATAGAAGCGATGTGCGCCCAGACTGCCAAGGAAGAACCACAGAACATAGGCCAGCCCTGTAGACTTCTTGTTATTCTGGAAAGCCATCATGGCTTGCGTGTCGTGACTTAGATTGGACATCGGTGATGCCGTCCCCTTGAAACCCATTGGTTGTGCAGGGAATATCACTCTCATCCAAAGCTTAGCATTATGTTTGCAGCGCTGTTTTCCGAGCTAATGACGTAGCCACAGACAGAAGCCCGCTAAAGACGCGACGTCCGACCAGCCCTAGATCGAGAAGCTGACCCCGCAGCCACAGCTGGACGAGGCATTGGGGTTCTTGATCACAAACTGCGCACCGGCCAGCTCGTCGACAAAGTCGATCACCGAGTCCTTAAGGAACGGCACCGAGACGGCGTCCACCAGTGCAGTCTGGCCTTCCAGCTCGATCTTCAGATCGTCCGCTTCGGCATTTTCGACCAGATCCATCAGGTACTGAAAGCCCGAACAACCGCCGCCCTCAACCGCGACGCGCAGCATCAACGCCTTGCCCTCGGCCTGTGACAGGGTCGCCAGACGGCGGGCCGCGCTTTGCGACAGAGAGATGCCTTCGGGGGTGCGGGCAGAGATCGAAAAGGACACTTGTGGATAATTCTGTGGATTGGACGGGTCTTACACGCTTCTATATGTGATGCCTTGGGCCATTAAGATAGGCCCGTAGTCTTCAAAGATGATGTCGTGATCCAGAACGAACGCGCTTCTTACGCCGAAAAGCACGAAAACAGCCTTGGTCGCCGGATCCCCGAGCCGCCCAGCCGTACCCGCACCCCCTTTGCGCGTGACCGCGACCGCATCATCCACGCCACGGCCTTCCGCCGTCTTAAGGAAAAGACGCAGGTCTTTGTGGCGCATGAGGGCGACACCTATCGCACGCGCCTGACCCATTCGCTGGAAGTCGCCCAGATTGCGCGTTCCTTGGCCCACGCCCTGCGCCTCGATGACGATCTGGCCGAGACGATTGCGCTGGCCCACGATCTGGGCCACCCGCCATTCTCCCATGCGGGCGAGGACGAGCTGTCCGAACTGATGGCCGACTATGGCGGCTTTGACCACAACGTCCAAAGTTTCCGCGTCGTGACCGAGCTGGAACTCCGCTATCCGGCCTTTGCGGGCCTGAACCTGTCATGGGAAACGGTCGAGGGCGTGGTCAAGCATAACGGCCCCGTCCTGCATCATCTGGATGAGCCCGCATGGGCCAAGGTGGCCGAGTATCACACGGGCGGGGCCATGAACTGGGACCTGCGCCTTGGCACCTTTGCCTCGCTGGAAGCCCAGTGCGCGGCCATTGCCGACGACATCGCCTATAATAACCACGACGTCGATGACGGGGTTCAGGCCGGTCTGTTCACGCTGAACGATCTGGCCGAAATCCCTCTGATCGGTCCGGCCATTGCGGCGGCGCGGGCGGATTATCCGAGCATCGACGACCGTATGCTGCGGCTCGAAGCCGTGCGCCGCATGATCGGGGTGATGGTGGACGATGTGCTGCAAGAGACCGAACACCGTCTGAAGTCGCACCGCATCGAAACCCCCGAAGATGTGCGCCTTGCCCCCGAAACCCTCGTCCAGTTCTCGGCGGGCATGATGCAGGAACTGTCGGTCCTGCGCCGCTTCCTGTTCGAGCGCATGTATCGCCATTACCGTGTGAACCGCACCCGCAGTCAGGCCCGTCGCGTTCTGGCGCAACTGTTCAATCTGGCCATGGCCGAGCCGGAGGTTCTGCCGCCCGAATGGCAAAAGGCGGCCATGACGCAGGACCGCACCGCCCGCGCCCGCGCCGTTTGCGATTATATCGCCGGTATGACCGACAGATATGCCATCGAAGTACACAGAAAGCTGTTCAGTCTCGACCTCGCCCTCGATCTATGATTCGAAAGAGGCGGGTGGGAACGATAAAATGACTGTGGCCCCGTACCGATTCGCGGGGTTGTACCCGAGCTAAAGGCGCGACCATGTCCTATGACGACGATAACCGGGGCTATCCCCAAAACGGCCAGCAGAATGGTCGCGATCAGGGCCGTGATCGCGGTGCCTATACGCCGCCGACCGGCGATGACGACCTGCCGTTCAACCGCAGCGGCTATGACCCGCGCCGCGCACCGGCGTCCAAATCGCCGCCCCTGACCCTGATTATCAGCGCCGTTGTGCTGTTGCTGCTGGTTGTGGCGGTGGCGCTCTTCTATCGCTCGGGCCTGCGTTCCTCGACCGATGCCCCGCCTGCGGTCGGCACGCCGGTGGAAACCATGAAGGTGGAATCGCCGCTGGACGCCCAGCCGGTTGATCCCGAAGAAGGCATCCGCGTCTATCGCGATACGGCCGCTCCCGAAGGTGTCACCCCGACCCTGACCCCCGGACCCGAAGAAGTCCTGCCGCGTCCGGCCCCGTCGCTGGAAGCACCGGCACCGGTTTCGGCAACTCCGCCGCCTGCGCCCAAGGCCGTGACCCAGCCCGCGCCTGTAACAACCGCTCCGGCTCCGGTTAAGGCCGCTCCGGTCACGACGGCTCCTGCGGCACCCAAGGCTGCAGCCCCTGCGGCTCCGGCTCCCGCCGCGGCCTCCGGCTCGTCGCGCGTCCAGATCGGTGCCTTCTCCTCGCGTGCCATTGCCGACCAGCAATATGCCAGCGTCGCCGGTCGCCACGGCCAGTATGCTTCGGGTGCCACCAAGGGCATCGAGGCTGTGACCCTGCCGAACGGCAACACGGTTTACCGCACCACCTTCAACGGCCTGAGCCGTGAACGGGCCAATGCCTTCTGCGCGGCGATCAAGTCGTCGGGCGGCGACTGCCTCGTTCGCTAAGACAGGATCGGGACTGTGGTTTCTGCCGTCATTTTCGGCTGTGCGGGTTATCGGCTGTCGGCGGAGGAGAAATCCTTCTTCGCCGAGGCCAATCCGTGGGGCTTTATTCTTTTCCGACGCAATGTCGAAAACCCCGATCAGGTAAAGGCTCTGGTCTCAGAGCTTCGCGCCTGTGTGGGCCGTGATGATGCGCCGGTCCTGATCGATCAGGAAGGCGGGCGTGTGCAACGCCTCGGCCCGCCCTTCTGGCCCAAATATCCGCCGGGTGCCGCCTATCTTCAGGCCGCAGACGGCGATGTGAACAAGGCGCGCGAACTGGTGCGCCTTGGTGCACGCCTGATGGCGCATGACCTCCATGAACTGGGGATCAATGTGGACTGTGTGCCGGTGCTGGATGTGCCGGTGCCGGATGCCCACGACATTATCGGTGACCGCGCCTATGCCCGCGATCCGCAGACCGTGGCCCGTCTGGGCCGCGCCGCTGCCGAGGGCATGCTGGCGGGCGGTGTCCTGCCGATCATCAAACATATTCCGGGCCATGGCCGTGCCTTTTCGGACAGCCACCATGACCTGCCGGTGGTGGAAACACCGCTGGAGGAATTGGATGCATGGGACTTTGTGCCCTTCCGCGCCAATTCCGACATGCCGATGGCCATGACCGCCCATGTGGTGTTCACCGCCGTTGACGCCGCCGAGCCCGCCACCACGTCAAAAGCCGGTATCCGCCTGATGCGCGATCATCTGGGCTTTGGCGGTCTGATCATGTGTGACGACCTGTCGATGAACGCGCTGCAAGGCACGCTTAAAGACCGTGCCGAACGCTCGATCGCTGCGGGCTGTGACATGCTGCTGCACTGTAATGGCAAGCTGGACGAAATGGCCGAGGTCCTGTCGGCCACGCCCAAGCTGAAGGGCGAGGCCAAGCAACGCGCCGATGCTGCATTGGCCCGCATTGTCCGCCTGCCCGAACCGCTGGATATCGAGGCTGACCGCGCCCGCTTCTTTGCGGCGATGGACGGACGTTTTGCGGCCGCTCGCGGCCCTGATGTCGGCGAAGCCCAAGCTCCGGCACTGGCTTAATAGAGAGAGGGCAGGGGGAAATGACCGACGCCTTCCAGCCCAATCTCGACTTCACCGCGGTCCAGCAGGCCGAGGAGAAGGAAACCTTTGTCGTCGATCTCGAAGGTTATGAAGGCCCACTGCACGTCCTGCTGGAACTGGCACGCGGGCAAAAGGTGGACCTGTTAAAACTGTCCATCACCCGCTTGGCCGAACAATATCTGCTGTTCGTTCATGAAGCGCGCCGCCGCAACTTCTCGCTGGCCGCCGACTATCTGGTGATGGCCTCGTGGCTGGCCTATCTCAAGTCGCGCCTGCTGATTCCGCGCAACGAAAAGGACAAGGGCGAGGAGCCGCCCGCCGAGCAGATGGCCGCCGCACTGGCCTTTCGCCTGCAAAAGCTGGAAGCCATGCGTACCGCCGTCGCCAACCTGACCAAGCGCCCGCAACTGGGGCGCGATGTCTTTATGCGCGGCGATCCCGAACAGACAGTCATCATCCCTTCCGATCAGGTGGATGCCAGCCTGTACGAACTGATGGGTGCCTATGTGCATCAGCGCATCAAACAAGAACGCCGCAACTATAATCCCGGCCAGCGCGTCGAGGCCTTCCAACTGGAAGCCGCCCGTGACTGGCTGCGCGAAATCATGCCGCGCCTTGCCGACTGGACACCGCTGGAACGGGTGGCCCCGCAACGCCCCGACGACCATGACGGCCCGACACAGGCCAGCTATACGGCCTCGACCCTGTCGGCTTCGCTGGAACTGGTGAAAGAAGGCGGCATGGATATCCGGCAGGAAAAGCCCTTTGACGAAATCTGGTTGAAACGCCGTGGACCCTGTGAGCCTCTGGAGCTGACACCGTGAGCCTCGACTTCACCCCCGACCACGAAGAAATCGAACGCCGCATCGAGGCGCTACTTTTTGCCGCAGCGGCCCCGCTGTCGCGCGAAGAGCTGTCACGTCGCCTGCCCGAAGGGGCCGATGTGTCCGGTGCCCTGACCGCGCTTCAACAACGCTATGCCGGACGCGGTGTCGAACTGGACTGTGTGGCGGGGCGCTATCGTTTTCGCACCGCCGAGGACCTCGGCTTCCTGATGACCGAAGAGCGCGAGGAACCGCGCCGTCTGTCCAAGGCGGCCTTGGAAACCCTCGCCATCATTGCCTATCACCAGCCCTGCACCCGTGCCGAGGTTGAAAGCGTGCGCGGCGTTTCCCTGTCCAAAGGCACGCTGGATGTGCTGCTGGAGATGGGTTTTGTGCGGCTGCGCGGGCGTCGCCGTACACCGGGGCGGCCTGTGACCTATGGTACGAGCGACCGATTCCTCGAACATTTCGGCCTTGCCGGTCTTTATGATCTGCCGGGCGTACAGGAAATGAAGGCGGCGGGTTTGCTGGACCTGTCCATGCCTGTGGGCTTTGAAGTGCCCGATCCGTCGCTGGTGTCCGATGAAGACGGCGAGGATTTGCTGTCGGGTATCGATCCGGATACCCCCGAGTTTGCACAGGATTTCGTCACCGAAGACAGCGAGTCGTAGACGAAAGGGCGATGCAAGCTCGCACCTCCATAAGAAATCGCTGAAAATCATGCACTTAAGTCGCGTCTTGTTCGCCTTGACCTGAAGCCCCTGCATCTGTAGGTTCCGCGCGAAATTCAGACCCCTGCCGAACTTGTTTGGCTCTGAGCGAATTGGCCATGTCCTCACCTAAGGAATCGCGCGAAGAGGCGATCGCACGCCTCGCCAAAAGCGCTTCTGCACTTGAGGCGCGGACTCGGACCGAAGTTGTTGCTTCGGCCGAGGCTCAGAAGGTCGTCAGTCAGGCTTGGCGCATCGTCGCCGAACTGGTGGGCGGCGTCTTTATTGGTCTGGGTATCGGGGCTGGTATCGACTTCATGTTCGATACCCGTCCTGTAGGCATAGTGGGCGGTGTCCTTTTGGGCTTCGCTCTGTCCATTTTTATGGCCCGTCGTACAGCCAACCGGCTGATGGCAGAGGCCAAGGCACTCGGTGAAGTCCCTGCGGGCGAGCCGGATGTCGAGCTAAACGAAGACGAGGAACGATAGGCTCCATGGCCGGTCCGATTGAACAATTTGAGGTCAAGCCGCTCGTTGAGCTCGGCACGGTCAATGTTCCCGTTCTGGGCGAACAACTGATCGCCATCACCAATTCGCACGTCGCTATGACGCTGGCGTTTGCGGCTGTGGTGGGCTTCCTGACGCTGGCTACCAGCAAGAATTCCGTCGTTCCGGGCCGTATGCAGGCTGCGGGCGAAACCATGTTCGGCATGGTGGATGGTCTGACCTCGTCGATCATCGGTCACGAGGGCAAGAAATACTTCCCGTTCGCCTTCACCATGTTCATGCTGGTTCTGTCGATGAACCTGCTGGGTATGTTCCTGACCTTCACGGCGACGTCGCAACTGGCCGTCACCATGACGCTGGGCCTGATCTCCTTCCTGACCGTTGTCGTTGTCGGCTTCGTCAAGAACGGTCTGGGCTTCTTCAAGCTGTTCTGGCCTGTGGGCGCGCCGCTGCTGCTGCGTCCGGTTGTCGGCCTGATCGAGTTTGTTTCGTTCCTGCTGCGTCCGGCCACCCTGGCCCTTCGTCTGTTCGGCAACATGCTGGGCGGCCACGTTGCCCTTAAGATTTTTGCTCAGTTTGTTGTACAACTGGGTGCTGTGGCCATCGCCACCGGCGGTATCGCCTACGCCTTCTTCGGCGTCGCGGCGCTGTCGCTGGGCATGACTGTTGCGATGACCGCACTAGAGTTTCTGGTGGCCTTCCTTCAGGCCTTCGTTTTCACTGTTCTGACCTGCATCTACCTCAATGATGTGGTCAACCTGGGTGAAGGCCACTAAGGCCTGAAACCAGTTCGCTTAAACCCTACCTTCTAACGCTCTCTCGATTTAGGAAATCATCATGGAAGCTGAAGCCGCAAAGTACATCGGCGCTGGTCTGGCCACCCTCGGCATGATCGGTTCGGCCCTGGCCGTTGGTAACATCTTCGGTCAATTCCTGGCTGGCGCTCTGCGCAACCCGGCAGCTGCTGCCGCTCAAGTCGGCAACCTGTTCGTGGGTGCCGCTCTGGCAGAAGCCCTGGGCATCCTGGCCTTCGTGCTGGGCGTCCTGATGATCTTCGGCTAAATCTAGCCTCACGAAGACCACACAGTATCGACGGCGCGTAGGTTCGTCCTACGCGCCGTTGTCCTGATCTATAGACAGACGGACCATGGCCGCAGAACCCACACTAGAAGCACCGATCGGCGACGTAGCCGCCGAGACCCATGCCTCCACCGAGCACGCCTCGGGCGGCCTGCCCCAGTTCGAAATGCAGCACTGGGCCGGCCAGATCGGCTACCTGCTGATCCTGTTCGCCATCACCTATGTGCTGATTGCCAAGGTGTTCGCGCCGCGTATGCGCCGCGTCATCGACGAACGTGCCGAAACCATCGACGGTGCTATTGCCACCGCCCGTTCGGTTCAGGCCGAAGCTGAAGCTCAAGCCGAAGCTGCCCGCGCCGAGGTCGACAAGGCCCGCGCCGACGCCCGCGCCACCGCAGCCGCTGCGAAGGCCCGCGTCACCGAAGAATTCAACGCCCGTCTGGCTGCCGACGAAGCTGTCGTCGGTGCCCGTATCGCCGAGGCCGAGGCCAAGATTGCCGCGACCCGCGATGCCGCCATGGGTAACGTCACCACCATCGCTACCGACGCCACCAGCGCTATGGTCGAGCGTCTGACCGGCAAGGCACCGACCGCTGCCGAGCTGAGCGCGACCATCAAGGGAGCTGCCTGATATGCCCGCTTTTCTGACTGGCCATTTCTGGGACATCTCCAACCCTGAATTCTGGGTTGCCATCGGCCTGCTGGTCTTCTTTGCCATCGTCATCATGGCTGGTGTGCCGAAACTGGTTGCTGCCGGTCTTGATGCCAAGGCCTCCAAGATCCAGTCCGACCTCGACGAAGCCGCCCGTCTGCGTGCCGAAGCCGAAGCCATGCTGGCCCAGATCCGCAAGGAAAAGGCCGAGGCCGAAGCTCAAGCTGCCGAACTGCTGGCCACTGCCGAAGCCGAGGCCAAGCGCCTCGAAGCCGAAGCCAAGGTCCGTATCGAAGAATCGACCGCTCGTCGTGAAGCTCTGGCCGAGCGCCGCATCGCTCAGGCCGAAGCCGAAGCCACCCGTGAAGTGAAGTCGGCTGCGGCTGACCTCGCTGCCAAGGCGGCTCAGGACATCCTCGCGGCCCGCATCGCCGGTGCCAAGAGCGATCCGGCTCTGGACGCAGCCATCGGCCAGCTGGCCGGCAAGCTGAACTAAAACTTTCTGGCCGCAAGGTCTGAAACGTCAAAAGGCCCCGCTTTTCTGCGGGGCCTTTTTTCGTAACCTTATAGGCCGTATCGGCCCTTTGCTGTTCCGCGCCTAGTGGGCGGGGGCAGCGCCCGCTGGATGGATGTGATGTTTGTCACGTTGCAGCAGACGGTTGAACGTAGAACCCAGCACAGCGCCATAGACGGCGTGGGTGGCCAGCATCCAGGCGATGATATCGAAACCGCCGGAAGGCAGGATGCGCTGACCGGGGACGATCATGATGACGTAGATCATCAATACGACCCATGCCCCGACAGCAAAGGTGATGCCCTTGGCCATTGGAACCTTGGTCGGCAGGCGATCATAGATCAGGCCAAAGGCCGTCCCCAGGATCACGATACCCATAAAGATGTGCAACGCCCATCCGGCTGCAACATTGCCGGTCATGCCGAACATCTTTGCGACGATCAGCGGAAAAGCGGGGAACATCTTGAGTGCGAACATATTAACGGCCTCAAGGACCGAGACAACTGCAGTTGCAGCCACACCGGCAATCATGCCGTTTTTTACGCGTGACATCATTAGTATAGCGCCTCCCAACGCCAACACACCGAGACTACGCACAACCAGAGTATGCCATTTTCGAGCGAATGTCGAAAAACAGCGTTCACTTTAGCGTGCGAGCCTTGGCCATAAGGCGCAACAAGGCGATCTGCGGGGCAGGAGAGGGGTCTGTAGGTCGGTTTTAGAAGTGGCGCTTGCGGGCGGTACGCAGGCCGCGCGTGCGGTTACGCATGGCACGGCGGTACATGCAGCGGATACGGCGGCGCATACGCGGCAGGGCGCGGTGACGCTTGGAGCGCACCACCATCTTCTCGACGCGCAGGGCCTGTTGCCAGAACACCGGCGCGATCTCGGGGTTTTTGCGCATCAGGCGACGGAACGGGTAGACCCATTTCGGCTTGGCCCGCTGTGCCTTGATGAACTGGCGCTTGGCCCAGTACGAATGGCGCAGCACCACGATCAGACCCAGCGTGATCACCGGAATACCGCCCGGACCCGGCAGGGGCGAGATGATGATCCCGACCAGGATAATGAACACACCCAGCGTCATCATGGCCAAACGGCGCATGCGGTTCTTCGACGCCGGACGGCGCGAAGGTTGCGGCAGGGAGGTCAGAACCAGAGACACGGGCGCAGCAGTCTTTTCGGGAGGAATCGGGAAACGTCTAAAGGCACAAATCGGGGAGAACTAAATCGATGACCGATATCAACCTAGATTGGTGGCCGAACCATGACTGCTAGGTGAACAAGGTGTCATGACCCCACAAAAGAAAACGCCGTGTCCCGAAAGACACGGCGTTGCTTTGGTCAGGGTTTGTCAACCGGCCTTAGGCGGCGTGGTTGGAGCCTTCCGGCTTGACCCAGCGCAGCTTGGGCGAGCGGGCCGCACGGGTCTCGTCCAGACGACGCATCGGGGCGTGGAACGGTGCGCCCTTGAAGCGTTCGACGTCACCGTCCTTCGCGGCCTGCGCCAGCAGACGCATGGCGTGGATGAAGCGATCCAGCTCGGCCTTGGATTCCGTCTCGGTCGGCTCGATCAGCATCGCACCGTGTACCACCAGCGGGAAGTACATGGTCATCGGGTGGAAGCCCTCGTCGATCATCGCCTTGGCGAAGTCGAGCGTGGTGATGTCCGTGCCCTTCAGCCATTCGTCGTCGAACAGGGCCTCGTGCATGCACGGGCCGTCCGGGAAGGCCGGGCTCATCAGGTCTTCCAGACGGGCCTTGATGTAGTTGGCGTTCAGCACGGCATCCTCGGCGACCTGACGCAGACCGTCAGAACCGTGGGACATCATGTAGCTGAGGGCGCGCACATACATGCCCATTTGCCCCTGGAAGGCGCACAGACGGCCAAAGGCCTGCTCGGCCTCGTCCTCTTCACGCTCGACCAGTTTGTAGCCGTCACCCGTGTTCACGACCCAAGGGGCGGGTGCGAACGGGGCGAGGGCTTCGGACAGCACGACCGGACCTGCGCCCGGACCGCCGCCGCCGTGCGGCGTCGAGAAGGTCTTGTGCAGGTTGATGTGCATGGCATCGACGCCCAGATCGCCCGGACGCACGCGACCGACGATGGCGTTGAAGTTGGCACCGTCACAATAGAAATAGGCACCGGCCTCGTGGGTCAGGCGGCTGATTTCCATGATGTCGCGCTCGAACAGACCGCAGGTGTTCGGGTTGGTGACCATGATGGCCGCCACGTCCGGACCCAGCTTGCTCGCCAGATCGGCCACGTCCACGCGACCGTCATCGGTCTGGGCCACTTCCACGACCGAATAGCCAACGAAGGCTGCGGTCGCAGGGTTGGTGCCGTGCGCCGAGGTCGGCACCAGCACCTTGCGGCGCTGCTCGTGCTCGCCCTTGGCTTCGTGGGCGGCGCGGATAGCCATCAGGCCGCACAGTTCACCGTGCGCGCCTGCCTTGGGCGACAGTGCAACCGCCGGCATGCCCGTCAGGGTGGTCAGCCAGTGCGACAGGGTATCCATCAGCTCCAGCGCGCCCTGAACCGTCGATTGCGGTTGCAGCGGGTGGATGTCCGAGAAACCGGCCAAGCGGGCCATCTTCTCGTTCAGACGCGGATTGTGCTTCATCGTGCACGAACCCAGCGGATAGATGGCCAGATCGATGGCGTGGTTCTTCTGGCTCAGGCGCACATAGTGGCGCATGGCTTCCGGCTCCGACAGACCGGGCAGGCCGATCGGGTCGCGACGGACCAGATCACCGAGGTCCGAACCATCGGTTTTCGGTGTCGGCAGATCGACGCCGGTCTTGCCCCAGCCTTCGCCTTCGAAGATCAGGGCCTCGTCCTGCAACAGACCGCGACCGCCCGTCAGGGTCGGGTGCTTGTAGTCATTGTCCGGCAGGGTGTTTGGGGTGGTCGGACGGCCGACAGTGTTCATCGTGCTCATATTATCAATCTCCCCTTAGGCCGCCAGAACCTTGGCGAGCGCACCCGCCAAAATCTTGATGTCGGCGTCCAGCGTGGTTTCCGTTGCGGCGACCAGCAGCACATCGTCCAGACCCGCTTCCGGTGCCAGACGGCTGTAAGGCACACCGGCCAGAATGCCTTGGGCCGCCAGTTGCTCGACCACATCGGTGGCATTCTTCGGCAGCTTGATCGCAAACTCGTTGAAGAAGCGCGGGGTCAGAACCTCAACGCCATCAATCGCGGCCAGTGCATCGCGCGTGGCCAGTGCCTTTTCGTGGTTCAACAGGGCCAGTTGGCGTAAGCCCGTTTCACCCAGCAGGCTCATATGGATAGTGAAGGCGAGGCAGCACAGACCGGAGTTGGTGCAGATGTTCGACGTCGCCTTGTCGCGGCGGATATGCTGCTCGCGGGTCGAAAGCGTCAAAACAAAGCCACGGCGGCCGTCGGAATCGACCGTCTCACCGCAATAGCGACCCGGCGTCTGGCGCAGCAGCTTTTCGCGGGTGGCGAACAGACCGATGTAAGGACCGCCATAGTTCAGGGCGTTACCGATCGACTGGCCTTCGCCGGCCACGATGTCGGCACCCATTTCACCGGGCGACTTCAGCAGGCCCATCGACACGGCCTCGGTCACGACGACGATCAGCAGCGCGCCGTGGGCCTGTGCGGCCTCGGCGATCTTGGTGACGTCGGTGGCGGTGCCGAACACGTTCGGGGTCTGCACGACGACGCAGGCGGTGTCAGGGCCGATCTGGGCGATGACATCGGCTTCGGCATCGACGGCAGGGGCCAGAACCTGCGTTTCAACGCCCATGGCGTGAACCACAGTCTCGGTGGCGCGGACATAGTGCGGGTGAACACCGCCCGAGATCACAGCCTTGTTGCGGCGGGTGACGCGGGTGGCCATCAGCACGCCCTCGGCCATGGCGGTCGAACCGTCATACAGCGAGGCGTTGGCAACCGGCATACCCGTCAGGTTCGCAACCTGCGTCTGGAACTCGTACAGATACTGCAGCGTACCTTGCGCGATTTCCGGCTGGTACGGGGTGTACGAGGTCAGGAATTCCGAACGCTGGATCACGTGATCCACCGTGGCCGGAACGTGGTGCTTATAGGCACCGGCGCCACAGAAGAACGGCACCGAACCGGCGGTGGCGTTCTTGGCGGCCATGGCGGACAGGGCGCGTTCGACCTCCAACTCGCCCGCAACGCGCGGCAGGTCCACAGGGGCGCTCAGGCGTGCGCTTTCAGGCACGTCCACAAACAGGTCATCGATCGACTTGGCGCCGATCGCGGCCAGCATGGCCTCGCGATCATCGGCGGTCAGAGGGAGGTAACGCATGGTCAGGTCCGATCCATCCGGCTTGGGGCCGGACTAGTGGGAAGGGGTAAAAGCAAGCCCGCTCCGGCAGGGCCGAAGCGGGCGAAAGTCTTAGAGGGTCGCGAGGAAGGCGTCGTAAGCCGCCTTGTCCATCAGGCCGTCCAGCTGGGAAGCATCCGAGATCTTGATCTTGGCGAACCAGCCTTCACCTTCCGGCGAGGCATTCACGGTTTCCGGTGCGTCGGCGAGGGCTTCGTTGGCCTCGACCACTTCGCCCGAGACCGGAGCGTAAACGTCGGATGCGGCCTTGACCGATTCCACAACGGCGAAGCTGTCACCCTTGGCGAAGGTCTTGCCGACCTGCGGGGTTTCAACGAACACAACGTCGCCGAGGGCTTCGGCAGCGTGGGCCGAAATGCCGACAGTGGCGATATCGCCGTCCAGCGATACCCACTCGTGATCTGTGGTGAATTTCATGGCTGATCCCTCTCAAGCCTTGGGTTTGCGATAATAGCGGGTGGGCACGAACGGCGAGGCGACGACCGTAGCTGCCGAAGGGCGACCACGGACCAGCACCTGAAGCTCGGTCCCGATTTCGGTAAAGGCCGGCGGCACAAAGCCGATGGCGATCTTGTTGCCGGTCGAAGGCGAGGGGCCACCCGAGGTGACCACGCCGATGACATTGCCGTCCGCATCGGCGATCTCTGCGCCTTCACGGGCCGGAGCGCCTTCCTTGACGATCAGGTTGACGCGCTTGCGCGACGGGCCTTCAGCCAGTTCCTTCAGGATGCGCTCGGCACCCGGGAAATCGGCGGCTTCCTTGCGTGACTTGGAAATAGTGAAGGCCAGATCGGTTTCGACCGGCGACGTGGTGGCGTCCATGTCGTGACCGTGCAGCGGCAGACCGGCTTCCAGACGAAGGCTGTCGCGTGCGCCCAGACCGATCGGCTTGACGCGCTCGTCACCCAGAATGGTGTTCCAGATACGCTCGGCATCGGCGTTCGGCATCGAGATTTCAAAGCCGTCCTCGCCCGTATAGCCCGAGCGCGAAATGATGCAGTTGGTGCCGAAAATGTTCAGCCAGTTGACGTCCATAAAGGCCATCTCGGCGACAGCAGGCTCGAATGCCGACAGCACAGCCACGGCTTCCGGCCCTTGCAGCGCCAGCAGCGCGCGGTCTTCGAGGATTTCCAGCTTGGCATCGCCCGCCAGATTGGCGTTCAGATAGGCAAAGTCGGCGTCTTTGTTACCGGCATTGACGACGACATACAGACCGTCATGGTCGGGCTTGCCCGCCATCAGGTCATCCATGATGCCGCCATTGTCGTTCAGCAGGTGGGTGTATTTCTGCTTGTGGTCCTTGACGATCTTGTAGTCGCCGGGAACGAAACGCTCGAACTGCTCGATGGCGTCCTTGCCGGTGATCTTGGCCTGACCCATGTGCGAGACGTCGAACAGACCCGCATGTTCGCGCGTCCATTTGTGCTCGGCCAGCACGCCTTCATATTGCACAGGCATGTCATAGCCGCCGAAACCGACCATACGCGCTCCCAGCGCACGGTGGGCCGCGTTAAGCGGGGTGGTTTTCAGGATCTCGTCGCTCATAAGGCGCACTCCGGAGTCGCGTCATCACGGCAAAGGCCTTGCCGTCCGCGCCCCCGCTGTCCCTTAAGCCTGAGAGATTCCGATCAGCCCGGGGGACAGGCGACCTTGCTCCTTCGGCGCGCTTTCGGACCCCTCGTGACCCTTGAGCGACTTTCCAGCGTTTAGTAGCTTTCGCGGTCCTTTTGCCTGAGCGTTTCCGGGGCGGTTGCGCCTTCGGCTCCGAAAGACGGTTGCCCGTCTCCCGATCTCTCCCGCGAGAGCAAATGTCCTAAGCCATCGACTCCTGTTCGAAGTCAAGCGGCACCGGACTTGTCGGAACGGTTTTGAGGCGTCATTGAGAGCCTAATCTGTTTGCCGTTTGCGAGATGACCGCCAAAATGACCGATACCCGCATCGACCTTGCCACCCATCTTGACGGTGCCGCACTGCCGCAAGGCCTGTCCGAACTGCTGGCTCTGGTGGCCTCGGCGTGTGTGGATATCCGCAAAGTCGTGTCGGGCGGTGCGCTGGCCGGTGCCCTTGGCGCATCGGGCAGTGTGAACGTGCAGGACGAAGAGCAGAAAAAACTCGACGTCATCTCCAACGACATCCTGACCGATCAGCTTCTGGCATCCCCGCTGGTGGCCGGTGTGGCCTCCGAAGAAATGGACAATTGCCAGCCAGCCCCGCATTCGGGCGGCAAATTCTTGGTGCTGTTCGACCCGCTGGATGGTTCCAGCAATATCGACATCAATGCGCCCGTTGGCACCATCTTCTCGGTTCTGGCCGCCCCCGAGGGCGACATTACCGACGCGTCCTTCCTTCAGGATGGCCGCAAGCAACTGGCAGCGGGTTATGTGCTGTATGGCGGCCAGACCATGCTGGTGCTGACGACGGGTAACGGTGTGGCCGGTTTCACCTTGTCGCTGGACGGCCAGTGGTTGTTGACCCACCCCGACATCAAGATTTCCGCCGACACCAAAGAGTTCGCCATCAACATGTCGAACCAGCGCCATTGGGCGCAGGGCGTCCAGACCTATGTCGCCGGTTGTCTGCAAGGCGTCGAAGGCGGTCGCGGCAAGAATTTCAACATGCGCTGGGTCGCCGCCATGGTCGCCGACGTTCACCGCATCATGATGCGCGGCGGCGTGTTCCTGTATCCATGGGACAAGCGCGAGCCGAACAAGCCGGGCAAGCTGCGCCTGATGTACGAAGGCAACCCCATGTCCTTCCTCGTCGAGCAGGCCGGTGGCAAGTCCACCACCGACGGCCGCGCCGCCATCCTCGACGTCACCCCGACCGAGCTGCACCAGCGCGTCCCCGTCATCCTCGGCTCCGCCAACGAAATCGACATCATCGCCGATACTTGCGGGGTCTAAGCGAATGAACATCCCCGCCTTTGACGTTCTCGATACCGATGCCCTGATCGTCGTCGATCCGCAGAACGATTTCTGCGAAGGCGGGGCCTTAGCGGTATCGGGCGGGGCGGGGATCATGCCGTTGCTGAATGCGATCGCGGCCCGCTTCAAAACCGTGATCGTGTCTCAGGACTGGCATACGCCCGACCAGATCAGCTTTGCCTCAAACCACGAAGGTGCGGCCCCGTTCACCCAGATCGAGGTCGCCTACGGCCCGCAAATGCTGTGGCCTGACCACTGTGTGCAGGGCACGTCGGGCGCAGACTTCCACCCCGCTGTGGCCCCTGCCATCCAGCGGGCCGCGGCCATCATCCGCAAGGGCGCAAACCCTGCGGTGGACTCCTATTCCGCCTTTTTCGAGAACGACCACCAGACCTCGACGGGCCTGTCGGGCCTTCTGCGCGGCCTCGGCATCAAGCGCGTATTCATCTGCGGCCTCGCCTATGACTATTGCGTCCGCTACAGCGCCGAAGACGCCGTGCGCGAAGGCTTTGACGCCATCGTCATCGAAGACGCCTGCCGCGCCATCGCCCCTGAAACGGCGCAGGCCGCCCGCGACAGCTTTGCGGCACTGGGCGTCACCCGCCTCTGACACCTGTTTCGCTCCGGCGGGCGTGGACCAGCCGGAGCGGTATTCAGGGCTTAGTCGTCCAGTTCGGTGATGATGACCGTTGCCGGAACTGGCTCGTCCTCATAGGTGCCGACCCAGATTTCATAGACGCCTTCTTCCGGGTCCGTGAAGCTGATCATCGGGTTTTCGCCGCCGCCGCTGTCATCGTCGCAATACCAGCTACCGTCGGGGCCATTGATGACCAGGGTGGTGTCTTCCTTGGAGCTGACGCGAATATTCAGGGGCAGTTCGTCGGGGCTGTAGGTCAGGCGGATATCCGGTGCATTGGCGATCATGCCCACGCATTCGCCGCCCTGTGTGCGCTCTACGTTAATGTCTCCGCCTGCGGTCAACTGGATACGATAGGGGTCGGGTGTGAAACCGGCCTCCAGCGTCAGATTGGAAAAGGTCGGTTGTGCGCCGATTTCCTGCGCGAGGGCAGGGCTGGCCACCATGGTGGCAAGGACAGCGGCGCTGATAGCCGTGCGGATCATTCGAGACGACATTCTATTCCCGTTCATTAAGGCCCAACGCCTTGAGATAGGCCCATAAAAGCCATGTTCGATGAATGGGGATTGAACAAATAGGCTCCATGAAATGAGGACGTTATTTTCTAAAAACTGTTGAAGGGGCTCCGGCCTTCACTCCCAGAAATCCTCTTCGTCCGGAATGCGGTTAAAGGCGATCTTGGCCCCGATATAGGCAGGCAATCCGGCATTGGGACCGATGCTGATCGTGTCCTTGCCAAAGCGTTTGTTCAGTTCATCCATCGCCTGTGACAGCCGCAAGGATGGCGCATTGCCGTTCATATCCGGCCCGTCGCTGAACAGGTCGGCCTCGAACGCGGCCCGCGGTTTCAGGTTGAGGATATTGACCCCTACCGTATTGGGCCGCCCGCGTTTCAGGACCGGCGCGGCCTGACGCCACAAGCCGTCCAGCGCCGCCAAAAGGGCAAAGGTGTCCTGTGTCGGGTCCAGATGGCATTGCACCGCCACCCGCTCGCCGCGACGGCGCTCATAGCGGTCGGCACCCTCCATCTCGATGTGCAGGCCCAGCACGCCTCCGGTCACCCCCATGCGCCGCAACCGCGCCCCGCACTTGACCAGCAGACGACGGGCGACGGCGCGGGTTTTTTCCGGCGTTCGCATCTCGGCGGCCAGCACATGGCTGTGCCCGATAGAGGCCGGGGCCTGTTCGGGCGGCAGTTCGGTATGCAGACCATGCAGGCCGCGCCAGATACGCTCGCCCTCGACACTGTTCCAGACGGCGCGGGCCTGTTTGGGGCTCATGGCCCACAGTCCTTGCGTGTCGTGAATACCCGCCGCCGCCAGCCTCTGCTGCATCCGTCGCCCGATCCCCGGAAAGTCCGATACCGGCAGGTCCAGCAAGGGCGCGGGCAGTTCATGGAGGCGCAAAATAGTCAGGCCATCGGGCTTTTTCATCCCGCACGCCGTCTTGGCCAGAAAACGCGACGGAGCCAGCCCCACCGACGACCTCAGGCATTCCCCGACATTCTTCTTGATGCCGTCCTGAATACGCCGCGCCAGTGCCACGGCATTGGCCTCGATCCGCTCCGGTCCCTGAAGCTCGCACGAACATTCGTCAATCGAGCCGACCTTGAAGACCGGAATATGCAGATTGATCTCGGCCATGATCTGTTTGTGCAGCTTCACATACACATCCGGCCGCGCCTCGGCGACGATCAGGTCGGGGCATAGTTTGCGCGCCTCCGACACCCGCGTTCCGGTGCGGATACCGTATGGGCGACTTTCATAGCTGGCAGCAATTGCCCCCGAATATTCACTGGGGGCAGGGCGCACAATCACCGGCTTGCCCCGCCAGTCGGGGTTCATCTGCTGCTCGGCACTGGCAAAAAAGGCGTTCAGGTCAATGAACAGCCAGCGCAGTTGAGCCGGATCAGGATGGGGTAGCGGGGGTTCCATGTTAAGAACATAACAGGAACAAATGCGCGTGTGGAGTCACCCTTTCCGCCGTCACCCTCCGGCTTGACCGGAGGGTCCAGCGGCGCGCGTGAGCGCGAACCAAGGGCGGCGCGTAACAGCCAAAAGGTGGGCATTGCAGTTCAAGTAAGATCACCTTCGGTGCCGCTGGATCCCCCGATCAAGTCGGGGGATGACGAAGCTAGGTGGTAAAGAAAAAGCCCCGCCGTTTCGGGCGGGGCTTTCGCTAATCAGTTTGCCGCGACGTAGGCGTCGATCTCGGCCAGATATTGCGCCTTCTTCTCGTCCGGCAGGAAGCTGCCCTCGAACGAGTTACGCGCCATCTGGATGATCTGTTCGCGGGTCAGGCCCACGGCCTTGGCCAACTGGATATAGTTGTCGTTCACATAGCCGCCGAAATAGGACGGGTCGTCCGAGTTCAGGGTGACGTGCAGACCCTTGGCCAGCATGTTCGGGATCGGGTGATCCTTCAGGTCCTTGACCACGCACAGCTTCAGGTTCGACAGCGGGCAGACGGTCAGGGTCATCTGTTCCTTGGCCAGACGCGCCACCAGAGCCTCGTCCTCCATGGCACGGTTGCCGTGATCCATGCGGTCGATCTTCAGCAGGTCCAGCGCCTCATGCACATATTCCGGCGGGCCTTCCTCACCGGCATGGGCGCAGATTTTCAGTCCCAGCTCACGGCACGCCGCAAAGACGCGCTCGAACTTGGACGGCGGGTGGCCCATTTCGGAGCTGTCGAGGCCGACACCGATGAAACGGTCCAGATAGGGCTTGGCCATTTCCAGCGTCGCAAACGCGGCCTCTTCCGGCAGGTGGCGCAGGAAGCTGAGGATCAGACCCGAGGTCACACCCAGCTCGGCCTCGGCGCGGTTCATACCGGCAATGATGCCCTCGACGACCGTTTCAAACGCCACGCCGCGATCGGTGTGGGTCTGCGGGTCAAAGAAGATCTCGGCATGGCGCACATTATCGGCGGCGATGCGCTTGAAATAGGCAAAGGTCAGGTCTTCGAAATCGCGCGCGGTCAGCAGCACATTTGCGCCCGCATAATAGATGTCGAGGAAGTCCTGCAGGTTCGAGAAGTCGTAGGCGGCGCGCACGGCTTCAACGCTGTCGAAGGGGATGGCGACATTGTTGCGCTGGGCCAGTTCGAACATCAGTTCCGGCTCAAGCGAGCCTTCGATGTGCAGGTGAAGTTCGGCCTTGGGCAGCTTGGCCACAAAGGTTTCGATGTCGAATACGGAAGCGGAGGGGAGGCTATCAGTCATTACTGACTATACCCCAACCCCGCCGCGCAATCTATCGGCAGCGAAATCGTGAACGCCCTGTGCGGAACGCGGTGGAGGATGGCGGGTTAATTTATCGCTGGGATGGCAAAACACGGAGATGTCTATGGCACAGCCCGACCCGAACAAGCCGCAGCCCGATCTGCATCCGGGTATGCTTGGCGATGGCACCGAAGAGCAAAACCTGAACCAGCGCGGCCAACCCGAGGCACGCATCAACAAGGACGAGGTTCAGGATGCATTTGGCCAGAAACAGAAACAACCGCCGCAGAAATAGCGGCAATCCTTTTTCCTTTACGAGACTACGCAAACCCGTAAGGGCAAACAAAAAGGCCGGACGATAACCCAGCGTCCGGCCTTTCTTTGATTTGTGCGTCTAACCGATCCGCTTACATGCGTTCCGGCGTCTGGATACCCAGCAGGCGCAGCGCCGTTTCCAGTTGCATCATGCTTGCCGCCGACAGGGAAAGGCGCGAGCCACGGGTGGCTTCATGTCCTTGCGCCAGCACCGGACAGGCAGCGTAAAACTTCGAGAAGCTCTGCGCCACGCGATAGGCATGTTCGGCAATCAGGTGCGGCATGCGCTTGTCATAGGCATCCGACACGGCCGTGCTGAACGCATCCAGCGTCAGGGCCAGATCGCGCTCGGCCTGTTCGGCGATAACAATCTCGCCCGCTTCAGCACCCTGATCGGCGGCCTTACGCAGCAGGGATTTGATACGCACAGCCTGATACAGCAGGTAAGGGCCGGTCTTGCCCTCGAAGCTGGTAAAGCGGTCGAGATCAAACACATAGGACGTGGTGCGGGCGTTCGACAGGTCGGCGAATTTCAGGGCGGCGATGGCCACCTTGTGCGCGATCTCCTCGAACTCGGCTTCCGGCAGATCGTCACCCAGTTTCGCATCCTTCAGACGCTCGCGCGCCTTGTCGGTGGTCATGGTGATCAGGTCGTGCAGTTTCAAAACGCCGCCCGCGCGGGTCTTGAACGGCTTGCCGTCCGTGCCGTTCATGGTGCCAAAGCCCAGATGCTCCAGCGACTTTTCGGGCGCGTAACCGGCCAGATAGGCGGCGCGGAACACCTGTTCGAAATGCTCGGCCTGACGCTCGTCGACGACGTACAGGATCAGGTCCGGCGCAATCGACTTCTTGCGGTCCAGAATGGTGGCCAGATCGGTCGTGCCATACATGGCCGAACCTTCCGACGAGATGACCAGCAGCGGCGGCGGCGAGGGCACCTGCACAACCGAGCCGTCATCCAGCTTCTTCTTGCGGGTCTCGCCTTCGCGCGCGACGTGGACAACCTGTGCGCCCGCATCCGGCACCAGCAGGCTCTTGGCCTTCAGGTCGGCGATCATTTCTTCCATGACCGGATCGGCGTCGCTTTCGCCGTTCCAAAGGTCGAAGGTCACATCCAGAGCCGAGAATTCGCGCGTCAGAGCTGTACGGCTGACAGCCACGAAATGTTGCCACAGAGCGCGGTAACCGGCGCGGCCAGCTTGCAGTTCGGCGGTCGCCTTACGGGCGCGGTCGCGGAAAACAGGGTCTTCCTTGGCCTTACCGGCGGCCAGCGGATACAGGCGTTCCAGATCGGCCAGCGAGACGGGGCTTTCTGACGGGAAGGGACCATCACCCTCGACCATAAACGCATCTGCAATGCCTTCATCACCGCAGGCGGTAATCAGAAGGCCCATCTGGAAACCCCAGTCTCCAAAGTGGGCATCGCCGATCACGTCGTCGCCACGGAAGCGGAAGATGCGCTTCAGGCTTTCACCGATGATGGACGAACGCAGGTGGCCGACGTGCATCGGCTTGGCCACGTTCGGGCCGCCATAATCGATCACGACCTTGCGGGCATCGGCCACCGCAGCGGCACCGGCCTTGTCGGCATCGGTCGCCACTTCACCGGCGCGTTGCGACAGGGCGGCATCCGACAGCTTCATATTGATGAAGCCGGGACCGGCGATCTCGACAGCGGACAGGGCCGGATGGCCTTCCAGATGCGCGGCGACCTTGGCGGCCAGTTCGCGCGGATTGGCCTTCAACGCCTTGGCAGCGGCCAGCGCGCCATTGGACTGGAAGTCGGCCAGATCGGGACGGTCCGACGGGGTAACGCGGGCCAGAGCGGCGTCCACGCCTTCGGCAGCGAAGGCGGTGGCGACCGCTTCGCTGAGTACAGTTTTGAGGTCGGTCATATTCTTAGTTCGTTTGGCCAGCTTGAGGGCGGAAGCGGCTGCCCGAGCGGTTGAATTCAGCTTGTTCAGGCGAGATTTCGAAACCGATCAGGATTTCGAAATTGCCGCCCGAAGTGGTGGCTTCGGCACGTGGAATGACGATGGTGTGGGCGGGTTCTGCCGTGGTGCGTTCCGCACCGTTGAAGTTCACCGGCAGGTCGAAATATTCTTTTTCCAGCACAGCCGAGTTGCGCTCGGTCACGGCCACCCAATAGCGATAGGTCTTGCCGTCACCCGTTGCTGCCGGACCCTTGCCCAGCGAGAACAGCAGGTTGAAATCGACGCGGATCGGATCATTGTCGCGGTACGAGCAGTCCGAGCTGACGCCTTCGATCTCGCCGGTATAGCCAACGCCATTGGTGGACGGGCGGCTAAAGTCGCTCAGTTCCACATAGCGGGCGGCATCATACAGAATCTTGACGTACGGGCACGGACCGGCATTGGCGCGGCGTGACAGCGGCGCAAAGCGCATCGGGCGAGGCTTGGCCGCATCGGCCTGTTGTCCCTGGCCCTGGCTTGGTCGTTGTTGTGCAACGGCAGTGGTGGGCATCATCGACGCCGTAATGGCGGCAGCAGCAAGGGCGGTCAGGACGCGACGCATCTGGATCTTTCCGGCAATCGAAAGGGCAGGTGGGACAGGCACAAGTCTATCGGTGATAGTCTTGTTCCGGCGAACCACGCTGTCCGGTGATAGCGGCTAAAGCAAGACGCCGCAAACAGGCAATGCGCCAAGTGCACCATAATCGAAGCCGTAACATGCGCTTTGCGCGGATAGACGCTTCGTCCTAGTGGCGAAGTGCGGCGCAAACCATTAGGTTCACAGCCATGATTTCTCCTGTGTCCGCCGATCCGCACGCCATGTCCAAGCGCCCCCTGACCATCCGTATGGCAACGCCGCGCGGCTTTTGCGCCGGTGTGGACCGCGCCATCCAGATCGTAGAGCGGGCCATCGAGAAATATGGCGCGCCTGTCTATGTGCGCCACGAGATTGTGCATAACCGCCATGTGGTCGAACGCCTGAAGGCGCTGGGTGCGGTGTTTGTGAAAGAACTGGATGAATGCCCCGACGACCGTCCGGTGGTGTTTTCGGCGCACGGCGTGCCCAAGTCGGTACCGGCGACGGCCAAGTCCCGCCAGATGCTCTATCTGGATGCCACCTGTCCGCTGGTGTCCAAGGTCCATGTCGAGGCCGAGCGCAATTTCAAGAACAACCGCCACATCATCCTGATCGGCCATGCGGGCCACCCCGAGGTCGTCGGCACGATGGGCCAACTGCCCGAAGGGGCAATCTCGCTGGTGGAAACCGTCGAGGATGCCGAAAAGTTCGAGCGTCCGGGCGATGCGCTTTTGGCCTATGCCACGCAAACTACCCTTTCGGTCGATGACACCTCGCAGATTCTGGCGGTTCTAAAGCGCCGCTTCCCCGAGCTTCCCGATCCGCACAAGGAAGACATCTGCTACGCCACCACCAACCGTCAGGAAGCCGTGAAAAAGCTGGGCGACGGCTGTGATCTGGTGCTGGTGGTCGGCTCCAAGAACTCGTCCAACTCGGCCCGTCTGGTCGATGTGGCCCTGACCGCAGGGGCCAAGGCCGCCCGTCTGGTCGATGATGCCAGCGATGTGGACTGGAGCTGGTTCGACGGCGTGAACACGCTGGGCATCACCGCTGGTGCCTCCGCGCCCGAGCCGCTGGTCGAAGGCCTGATCGAGGCGGTACGCCAGCGTTTCGACGTTACCCTGACCGAAGACGACGGCGCCCGCGAAACCATCACCTTCAAACTGCCCCGCCTCTTGCAGGAGTAAGCGGCCCCACTACCTCCGTCATCCTCCGGCTTGACCGGAGGATCCAGCGGCGCGCGTGAGCGCGACCCGAAGGGCGGCGCGTAGCAGCCAAAAGGCGGGCGCAGCGGCCGCCGATTCAGCTCAAGCTGAACTGGCTCCAGCTTTCGGTGTCGTGGTCATACAGGGCAGCGGTTTCACCGCGCATCTCGATGATGAAATGGGTGCCGCTCAGGTGGTCATAGCCGGTATAGGGACTGCGCTCGCCACCGAGGTGGATATAGTTCTTGCGGGCATGGTCATAGATGTCGGGCAGGTCGCCTGACAGCTTGGCATTGCGCGAGATATCCACGCCGCTGATGGTCTTGCCGTCCAGACTGACCGAGATGTTCAGGTGCTCGGCCTTGTCATAGTCATAGACACTGGTGACGTTGCGGCCCAGCGAATGGCACAGGGCAAGGGCGGCAATAGAGGCGCGTACGTCGCGTGGAATCATGGCTGGCTCCGGTAAAGATCGGGCGAGATTACAAAAAAGGCGCAGCTTGTCTAAAGCTGCGCCTTTGATTTTGTGTGCCTATGCGGGGTTTACAGGCCCGGCAGCTTGAAGCGGCGGGTGTCCTGACGCGGGGCGATGGTGATGCCTTCGCGACCGCCGGTCAGGGCCTGCATACGGGCGTGTTCGCTGTTGGCGTCCACGGTGCGCGCGCCGTCCGAACCCATCAGGTTGGTGGCGGCTTGGGTTGCCGGATCATTCTTGCGCCAGAACATCAGGCGGTTGGCCCAACCTTCTTCCTTGTGCGCCAGATCGCCGAACTCGTCGTCAACCACATAGCGGGCCAGCGGGTCTGCGCGCTCGCCACCGGCTTGAGCGACCAGAACCTGTTCACCCGGCGTACGGGTTACGGCTTGGCGTTGGCCCAGCAGGATTTGGCGGGCGGCCGATTCGGGGGCCAGTTCTTGCGGACGCGGTGCGCCCAGCGACGGCGGGGTCAGGCCGTATTCCGGCGGCACCACCAGCGGGGCCGAGGACACGGTCAGGAATTCGTCCGGTGTCACCTTGGTCAGGCCGATGCCCTGTTTGATGGAGCCACAGGCTCCAAGGCTCAGCATCGCGGCGGTGGCGACGGACAGGGTGAGGACAGTACGAATGCGCATATTCAGGCTCGGCTCCGGTCGGCTGCCTAGGCTCGGGCAACTCGGGTCGAATAAGGAAGAGATGAGATTACGACTTTTCAACGGCGACGCCAACCTTGGAACGACGTTCCGAGAGGAAGGAATCGAGGATCAGTAGCGCAATACCAATGGTGATGCCGCTATCGGCGATGTTGAAAATCCACGGAAACAGGCCTGTGCCCGAGAAATCGAGGAAGTCCACCACGCCGCCGAAACGCACACGGTCGATGACATTGCCGATGGCCCCGCCGATCACCAGACCGATGGCCGCCGCCAGCAGGCAACGGTTGGCCCTATAGGCCCAGACCGACAGCGCCACCGCCATACCGATCGAGAAGATGCTCAGGATCCAGCGGGCTTCGCCGCCTCCGAACATGCCAAAGCTGACACCGGTATTCAGGACAAAGGTCAGGTTGAAGACGGGCGGCAGGACATCGGCGATGCGAAAGCCGTCCAGCAGGGGCGAAGGCTCTGCGGGCATGGCCGACAACACCATGGCCTTGGTGATCTGGTCTGCAATGATAACGACGAGGGCCAATGCATAGGCGCCCAGCGCAAGACGGGAAAGTTTCATAGCCTTCGCCTAACAGGAAGGGATAGGACTCGGGAAGCTGAAAAAACGCCCCACCGTTTCCGATGGGGCGTTTTCCTTCATTAGGCCTTCAAGCTGTCCAGATATCGTACCGTATCGGCATCGCGCGCCGACAGGTCCGGATAGTCTGCATCCGAGCCGACATCCGGCACCTTGCGCCACGAACGGGCGCATTTCGGATAGTCGGCGATCTTGACCACAGCGGTGATCGTCTCGCCCGCCACCAGTTCGGCACCCGAGGTACGGAACACCTCGGCGGCATCCAGACCTTCATAGGCGGCCAGCAGATCGGCGGGTGCCGTCACGGTCGGCCATGCGTCCAGCGCACCACCGATGACCTTCTCGCGACGTGCACCTTCGAGGGCCTCGTTGACCACTTCCATGACCTGCTGGACCTTGGCCCAGCGTGCGGCCTCGGCGGCATTTTCCCACTCGGCGGGTGCCGACGGCAGGATACGGGCCGAGTTGGCACCGGCTTCAGCTTCTGGGAAGCGCGACGACCATGCCTCGTCCATGGTGAACGGGGTGATGGGGCTGAGCCATGCGGTCAGGCGGTTGAATACCTCGTCCATGACGGTGCGCACGGCGCGACGCTTGATGCTGTCGGGACGGTCGCAATACAGGCTGTCCTTGCGGACGTCGAAATACAGCGACGACAGGTCGCCGGTGCAGAACTCCATCACCGGACGCACCACGTCCTGGAAGCGGTATTCCTCGAAGGCGGTCTTTACCTGTGCGTCCAGTTCCCACAGGCGGTGCAGGATGAACTGCTCCAGCGGCGGCATGTCGGCATAGGCCACGCGCTCGGCCTCGTCGAAGCCGTTCAGCGCACCCAGCAGGTAACGCACGGTGTTGCGCAGCTTGCGATAGGCATCGACCGTGGTTTGCAGGATCTGCTTACCGATGCGCTGGTCTTCGGAATAGTCGACCAGCGACACCCACAGACGCAGGATATCGGCACCCGATTCCTTGATGACGGTCGCAGGGTCAATCGTATTGCCCTTCGACTTCGACATCTTCTCGCCCTTCTCGTCGAGCGTGAAGCCGTGGGTCAGAACCTCGTTAAACGGGGCGCGACCACGCGAGCCACAGCCTTCCAGCAGCGACGACTGGAACCAGCCACGGTGCTGGTCCGAACCTTCGAGATAAAGGTTGGCGGGCCAGTGCGACGGGCGATCACCCTTATAGCCGTGGGCCGGATCACGGGCTTCCAGCGTAAAGGCATGGGTCGAGCCACTGTCGAACCAGACATCGAGAATGTCGGTGATCTTCTCGAACTGGGCCGGATTGTGATTGCCGAGGAAGTCTTCGTCAGGAGCCGTGAACCACACGTCCGCGCCGCCCTGGGCGACAGCGGCGACGATGCGGGCATCGACTTCGGGATCATTCAGCGGCTGGCCGGTGGTCTTGTCCACGAACATGGCCAGCGGAGTGCCCCATGCGCGCTGACGGCTGATCAGCCAGTCCGGACGGCCCTCGACCATGGCGCGGATACGGTTGCGACCGCCCGCCGGATAGAAGGCAGTGTTGTCGATGGCGGTCAGGGCGCGTTCGCGCAGGGTGTCGCCGTCGGCCAACTCCTCATCCATACGGATGAACCATTGCGGCGTGTTGCGGAAGATGATCGGCGCTTTCGAGCGCCACGAATGCGGGTACGAATGCTCGACGCGGCCACGCGCCAGCAGGTTGCCCGCCTCGATCAGCTTGTCCATCACCGCGCCATTGGCAGGGCCGAACTTGCCGGTCTTCTTGCCTTCGGTTTCTAGCACCTTGAGGCCCGCAAACAGCGGAACGTGCGGATAATAGGCACCGTCCGGATCAACCGTTTCGGGCACTTCGCGATGACCGTGCGACAGCCAGACGGCATAGTCGTCCGCGCCGTGGCCGGGGGCCGTATGCACAAAGCCGGTACCGGCATCGTCGGTGACGTGGTCACCCGACAGCAGCGGCACGGCAAAGCCGTAACCCGTATCCATGGCGGCCAGCGGGTGCGCACATTCCAGACCCGACGGATCGATGTCGTAGATGCGCGTAAAGGTGGCCACCTTGCCGGCCTTCAGCACATCTTCGGCCAGTTTGTCGGCGATGATGAAACGATCACCGGCCTTGGCCCACGGCTCGAACTCAAGGCCTTCTTCCATGGCCGTGACTTCGTACAGACCGTACTTGATCTCGGGGCCATAGGAGATGGCGCGGTTGGCCGGGATGGTCCACGGGGTCGTGGTCCAGATGACGATGGACGGGGTCTTGTTGCGGAAGGCCAGCAAGTCGTCCGGATGGCTGTCCGACATGCCGGTGACGGGGAATTTGACCCAGACCGTCGGCGAGACGTGGTCGTGATACTCGACCTCGGCATCGGCCAGCGCGGTACGCTCGACCGGCGACCACATCACCGGCTTGGAGCCACGATAAAGCTGGCCCGAGTTTTTAAAGCGGTGGAACTCGGCAACGATGGCCGATTCCGAGCTGAAATCCATCGTGGCATAGCGGTGGGCAAAATCACCGGTGATGCCAAGGCGCAGGAACTGGTCGCGCTGCAGGTCGATGAACTTGCCCGCATATTCGCGGCACGCGGTGCGGAACTCGTCCTTGGACACCTCGTCCTTGCGACGGCCCTTCTTGCGGTATTCCTCCTCGATCTTCCATTCGATCGGCAGGCCGTGGCAGTCCCAGCCCGGAACATAATCGACGTCATGGCCCATCAGGAAACGCGAGCGGACGACAAAGTCCTTCAGCGTCTTGTTCAGGGCGTGACCGATATGGATGTCGCCATTGGCATAGGGCGGGCCATCGTGCAGCACATAGAGCGGCGCACCGGCGGCCTGACGCTTGGCGCGCAGGGTCGAATACAGATCACCCCATTTTTCGAGGATTTCCGGCTCTTTTTTCGGCAAGCCGCCACGCATCGGAAAATCGGTTTCCGGCAGGAAGACGGTATCGCGATAATCGCGAGCTTCGGTAGCGGTGTTGTCGGCGTCGGACATGGTCAGTCTTTTTCGTCTAAGCGCACGGCACCCTGATGAACGGGTGCGAAAATTTGCGGCAGTCTAGCGTGAAGTGATGAAGGGCCAAAGGCGTTAAGCAAAGGCACAGGTCATCAGGGCGTTTTGGATATCGATCCCGACGCGCGCGGAGCGGTTCGCCCCAGTCTCCAAACTCGGGTTTGGAGCGCTACGCCGGGCGGCTAATCGAAATCGTGCGGATCACGCAAAAGGTCATACACAGCGCTTTAGCAGACGCCGGTGCGACCAGACCAGACCCATTGGGCCACTTCTTGTCGCTGTTTTTACGCAGCGTTGCCATTCGGCCATCCGGCACCAATATGAACACGGGTCTTCGAGGGGCGGGATTATGTTTCTGGTAACGGGTTTGATGCTGGCGGTCCTGATGCTGGCCGCAACGCCGCAAGGTCGGGCGGCAGGACAGGCATGGGTGCGCGACATCGCACAACGGCTGAACGCGATCACCAGTGGGCAGGTGCTGTTTTACGCCGCTCTGGCCTTGGCGGGGCTGGGGCTGGTGGTGCTGTTCGAAGCCGAGGGCCTGCGCGTATTTGCCATGGTCGCGCCCGAGGCGGTGATGTGGTTTGCCGCCTTCGACATGGCCATCATGCTGGACGCCATGGTGCTGCTGGCGGGACTGGGCGCGATGCAAAAGCTGCGCACGGCCATGAACGGATTGCGCCAGTGGCAAGCGTGGATTGTCGCTGTCGTCAGGCGCGGTGCCATCCAACGCCGCAAGCGGCCAGCCCGTACGTCCATACTTGCGCGGCGCAAGGATCGCGATGACCCCGACCCGCGAGGCCTAGTTTGGGCCTAAACAGTTTCGCGCCCTCGCAGGGCGGGTTAGGGTCGCAACAGGGATCAAACGGGACGGGACAACAGCTCATGGCAACCGCTTCAAAACTATCATTACTGGCCGCTGTGGCACTGATGCTGGCGGCCTGTTCGCCCGAGGCCGAGGCCCCGTCTGAGCCCGCCGCCCCGCAAAAGGTCGGACGCGAGGCCGCCATCGAAGCGGGTAACGGCACACCCGAACAGTTCGTGCGCGCGCTGTATGCTGCCTATGACCACCCGCCCGCCGAGCCCGTCGCTCCCGGTCGCGACATGCTGATCCAGCGCACCTTGAACGCGATGATCTTCTACGACTGGAAAAATGCCAAGGAAGCGAACCGCGAGCCGCACCTGAAGAATGATCCGGTCTGCGACTGCAGCGGCGGCAAGGTGGTTCTGAAAACCGTCGCCATCACCGAGGGCGAACGCAACTATGCCGATGCCGCCGTCACCTTCACCGTCGATGGCACCGAGAAATCCCAGATCGTGAAACTGGAAAAAGAAGGCGGCCGCTGGAAGGTGCTGGACATCATCAAACCCGGCGAAAAGCCCCTGACCGAACAGCTCACCGCCGTCCTCAGCTAGGCGGACTTGTCTCCTTAATATGGTTCATATATGAAACGTATATGAACCATATTAAGGATTAAGCCTGTGGGCATAGTCAACATCGAGGACGATCTGCACGACATGCTGCGTCGTGCCAGCAAGGCGTCTTATCGTTCGATCAATGCGCAGGCGGCCTTCTGGATCAGGATCGGTATGCTGAGCGAAATGCATCCGGGCTTGTCCTATCAGGAACTGGTCGCCCGCGAGTTGAAGGCCGCAGGGGTTGAAGCGCCTCAACTGGGCGATGCTGCCGCGTGATCAAGTCGGCTGATGAAATCGCACTGATGGCCGAGTCCGGTCGCTTGCTGGCCTCGGTTTTTGCCCATGTTGATGCCCTGTCCCTGCAAGGCATGAGCACGATGCAGGTCAATGACAGCGTCGAGCGCTTCATTGTCGATCAGCTTCAGGCCCGACCGGCCAGCAAGGGGCAATACGGCTTCGAGTTTGTGCTGAACAGTTCGCGCAACGAAGTGATCTGTCACGGTGTGCCGTCATCGACCGAGATCATCACGGACGGGGATATCGTCAATCTGGACATCACGCTGGAAAAGAACGGCTACATCGCCGACTCCAGCAAGACCTACATGATCGGGACCGTATCCCATGCCGCGCATCGTCTGGTGCGCAGTACCTATGAGGCCATGTGGCACGGGATCAGAACGGTCAGGCCGGGGGCGACGCTGGGCGATATCGGTTTTGCCATCGAACGCCACGCCCGTCGCAACGGCTATTCCATTGTGCGCGAGTTCTGCGGCCATGGCATCGGTCGGGAAATGCACGAAGCCCCGCAGGTTCTACATTTCGGCAGGCGCGGGGAGGGTCTGACGCTGAAAGAAGGCATGACCTTCACCATCGAGCCGATGCTCAATCAGGGACGCAGAGGATCGCGTACCCTCGATGATGGCTGGACGGTGGTGACCGCTGACGGAAAGCTGTCTGCCCAGTTCGAGCATACGGTTGCCGTTACCCGCGATGGTGTTCGCGTATTGACCTTGCGCCCCGAAGAAGCGGGCCAGATCAGACGCTAACCAGTGGAGGCTAGACCGCAGACGGGGCCGGAGCCAGCGCCTCGATAATCAGGCATTGCGAGATGGTGCCTTGGCTGCATTGGCCGAGCCTCGAGGACAGTTCGCGTTGCAGGGCCTGAAGGTCGGCAATCTTGCGCTCGACCTCGGCCAGATGGCTGCGGGTCAGGGCATCGACCTCGGCGCAGGACTGGTCGCGCCGGTCCGACAGGTTCAGCAGGTCGTGGACCTGTTCAATCGAGAACCCCAGATTGCGGGCGCGACGGATGAAAGAGAGGCGGTTCAACTCCGCCTCTCCATAGGTCCGGTAATTGCCAGAGGTGCGGGCGGGCTGAGGCAACAGGCCGATCCGCTCGTAATAGCGGATCGTCTCGACCTTGGTGTCGGTCTGTTTTGCGAGTGCGCCGATGCTTAAGCCCATGTCTGTTGTCCTAGTGGTGGTCGCCGCCGCCAAAACGGATACGGATACCGCCATTGACCGTAAAGCCGTCTGTTGGCCCCCAGGCATCGGTGGTCCAGCGACCGTCATCGGCGCGGGCGGGCAGCAATAGCGGGTGGTGCTTGGTCACACGCTCGTTCAGCAGGTTCTCGGCATTGACGAACAGGCTGAACTTTTCAAACACGATCTCGCCCAGCAGACCGACCTCCAGATAGGACGGGCTTTCGCGGCGATAGGGGTTGTCCTCCAGCGACTGCTTGCCGGTGTAATAGACTTCCAGCCCCAGACGGCCACGGTCGTGGTCCTCCCACATGGCAACAAACCCGCCCGTATGTTTGGGCGTCAGCGGCGTCTCGCGGCGGTATTGGTTCAGGTCATCCGGCTCGGTCGCATCGACATAGACATAGCTGCCCGTCACCACAAACGGCCCCCGACGATAGCGCAGCAGGGCCTCAAGGCCGCGCGTGCGGGTTACACCGTCCATGTTCACCAGAGTGATACGTCCCTGATCGGTCACAGCGCGGATGGCATCATCAAGGTCCGACCCGAACAGGGTCAGATTGGCCTCGACCGGACCCTGCTTCCAGCCAATATCCAGCGAGGCGGTGCGGGCAATCTCTTCCTTTAAGCCGTCCAGCGGCTCAAGGCGTGACAGGCCCACCGTCTCGGTCACATCGACAAACGGCGTCGGGGCAAAAAAGCCCTGACCCACCGAGGCGCGGATGGTCCAGTTATCGGGCCGGAACAGCAGCGACAGGCGCGGGCTGAACTGGCTGCCATATTCGCTGTGGTGGTCCAGACGCGCACTACCCGCCAGCGTCAGCATCTCGCTGAAATCATGCTCGACCTGCGCAAACAGGCCCGGCACCGAATAGGTGTAGTCGAAATCGCCAAAGGTCTTGTTGGCATAGTCATCCACCTGAACCGCTGCGCCCAGCGTCCAGTGGGTCGCGCCGCTCTGCTGGCCATAGGCGACCTCGGCAAAGCCGGTATTGTGGCGATCGCTTTCGCTATCGGGGCCAAAACGGTGGTCGTGCTTTTGCGTCATGGCCGAGGCACGAAGGTGCAAGGTGCCCGACTTGAAGGGCAGGGTGGCCACCGCGCCGCCGTCGAAACGGTCGGTATCCTGCGACTGGACAAAGGGTTGGCCGTCGGGGGCTGTCTTGCCCTTTTCGGTGCCGCCTTCGCGCTGTTCGGTCATGGCCCCGAGCGTAAAGAAGGCCTCGGCCCCGTCATCCCCCTGCCAGAACAGGCGCGGACGTATGGTCCAGCGTTCATAGGCGGGCATGTCGCTCCAGCCGTCACCATCAAGGTCCTGACGGCTCTGGCGGTGATAGCCACCGACAATGGACTGGCCCCATGCGCCCTCGAACGGCAGGGCGGCATAGCCGGTCAGGTCCTGCCCGTCGCGGCTGGTAATATTGGCCAAAATCTCGGCCTCGAAATCATCGCTCGGGCGGCGCGAGATCAGATTGATCACCCCGCCCAGCGCCGAAGGACCATAAAGTGCCGAGGCCGCGCCCTTGATGATTTCCACCTGACCCAGATCGGTCGGGGCGATTTGCAACACGCCCAGAGACGAGCTTGATCCGCCATACAGCGGCAAGCCATCGGCCAGTAGCTGGGTATAGCGGCCATTCATCCCCTGCATGCGGATGTTGGAGCCGCCCAGTGCGGGTGATGTCGTCTGCACCCGCACGCCGCCCGTTTCATTGACCAGCATGGCGATGCTGCCCGGCGTCATCAGCAGCTTTTCCATGATCTCTTCGCGGTTCACCACCTCGACGCGGATCGGCTCGTCCTGAATGCGACGGCCCGAACGGGTCGCGTGGACAATGATGTCCTCGACCTCGGTGGCCTCCTCGTGGTGGTCGTCGTCGTGATGGTCGGCCTCTTGGGCCAGAACAGACGAGGCCGCGAGGGTGGCGATACCGGCAACCGTCGCCAGCAACAGATGACGGCCACGCGGTGAAACAGGATGGAAGGACACGCAGACTCCGGTAACGCAGAGAGGAAAAGGACAGAAGGATTTGGTGTTAGGCGCTTGGGACGCGGGTGGATTTCAGCTCGCCTCGGGCCTGTTGGACAATGATCCAGCCGCCTTGCAGGGCCAGCCCCGCCATGATGGCCGCGACCGCCAGATCGGGCCAGCGCGTGCCGGTGCCAAACACCCCCAGAGCGGCAATCATTACGGCCAGATTGCCGATGGCATCATTGCGCGAGCAGATCCAGACCGAGCGCATATTGGCGTCGCCATTGCGAAAGCGGAACAGCATGATCGCCGTCACCACATTGGCGATCAGGGCCATGAACCCGATCACACCCATGACCTCGGCGGCCGGTGTCTGGCCGTTCCACATACCCCAGAGGGTCACGCCCGCCACCCAGCTGCCAAAGGCCAGCATGGTGACGCCCTTTAACAGGGCTGCCCGCGCCCGCCAGACCAATGCCATCCCGACCACGCCGAGACTGATGGCATAGTTGGCCGCATCACCCAGAAAATCCAGCGCATCGGCCTGAAGCGAGGCCGAGCCGGACAACAGCCCCGCCACACCCTCGACCGCAAACATGCCGGCATTGATCGCCAGCGCCAGCCACAGGGCCAACCGCCAGCGCCCTTCGGCGGGGCGTTGGCTGCTGCACAGGTCATCACCGCAACATCTACTCATGGCGGGGCTTTTGCACCCTGTAGCGGCTACAGGGTCAAGCCGTAATATCGCGCCAAAACCTGTAGCCCTTCCTTCAGCACCGTCTTGCCCTGACGGCGGCGCAGGGCCAGCGCCTGCTCGGCCAGTTGCAGGGATGATCCGCGCACGCAAACCTGTTCCAGCATGGCGCGCAGATGCGGCCCCGCCGCCGCCAGTGCCGCCTCCACGCGGGCCGAGGCACTGATGGCGCGATCGGTTGGTTCGATACGGGCAGGCGAGGCCCCCGAGCGACTGCGCGGCAGACCGTCCCAGCGCATGGTCAGGGACGGACCGCGCAGGGCCGCTTCGGCATCAAGGCGCAGTCTCTCGCCCGCCGCGACCTCGGCCGGTGCCAGCCACGGACGGCCCGAATGGTCCTTGCGCCGCGCCAGCCAGGCAATGGGGCTTTCGCCGAGATTGGCGCGGTGCTGGATGGCGTTGCCCTCGCTGTCCATAAGGGTGCGCTCGCCGATAATCTGGCCGGGGCAACCGGCAGGGCGCGATGGCGCATCATTTGCGGCCATGCGACGGGCGCTCCATCCTCCGCCGGTGCGGCGGCGCAGACCCGGTTGCTCGGTAATGGCGCGAAAGGCCGGCTCGTCCAGCAACAGCACCACGCGGCCCCTGCGATCTCCGCCCAGCCGCAAGGGATAGCCCTGCCCTGTTTCGTCCAGCCACGCATCGGGGCGCTCGATCAGGCGACGGGCGCGCTCCAGCATACGGGTATCGGTCATCGGTATCCTTTCACTATTTCAGGAGCCAGATCGACGCGAGGCAGGTCCAGTAACCGTTTCAGGGCCAGTTCCAGCCCCTCCATCAGGTGGTCGTAATCGGCGCGGTCACGCTCGTCCTCGGCCCAGCGACAGGCGGTCGAGGCCGTGGCGCGGTTCAGTCCAAAGGCATGCGCCACCCGTTCCAGAGGCCAGCCGAACGACACATGGGCCAGATACATGGCCGACCAGCGCGCGCGGCAGGCCCGAAGGCGGATACGCTCGCGGCGGGTCATTTCCTCGACGGGAATACGAAAGGCCAGTGCCGTCAGGCTGAGGGCGGCATCGGCACATATGCGATCCCCTTCCAGTACAGGTACGCGGTAAACCTCGTTCAATCCTTCATCTCCCCCATTCCGTTTGATTCCGGCCCCCTCGACCCTTGTTGGGTCCGTATGACCATCATGGTGCGGGCTATCGGGTTGGCTAGGAAAATATTCTTAACCTGCGTCAGTTGCGGACGCTTGCCCTTGCAAAGCTTGGCTTTGGAAGATCGCTGATGGGTGAATTGACTGGGGATAGTTCGCACGCAGACGATGCGGGGCAGGGGGCAAACGGCCACGACGCGCAAAAATTAACGAATCGTTGACTCACCCTCTAGACGCCGATTCGCAAATCAGCGTAGGCGTTTCATATCGGGATCGCGTTAACCATTCTTAAGGTTTTAACCCGTTAACGTACGAACAAGGTTACTCGGGCTGTGCTGTCTGCGCGGTTGTACTCAAGCTTTGCCTGGAGGGGCATAAATGCGCGTCCTGTTGATTGAAGACGATCACGCTACGGCACAAAGCATCGAGCTGATGCTGAAGTCGGAAGGCTTTAACGTCTATACGACCGATCTGGGTGAAGAAGGCATCGATCTGGGCAAGATCTATGACTACGACCTCATTCTTCTTGACCTGAACCTGCCGGATATGAGCGGCCTTGAAGTCTTGCGCCAACTGCGTAACGGCAAGGTCAATACGCCGGTCATGATCCTGTCGGGCAGCCACGAGATCGAAACCAAGGTCAAGACCTTTGGCGGCGGTGCCGATGACTATCTGACCAAGCCGTTCCACAAGGACGAGCTGATTGCGCGCACCCACGCTGTGGTTCGCCGCTCCAAGGGTCACGCACAGGCCATTATCCACACCGGCGAAGTCGCTGTGAACCTCGACGCCAAGACTGTCGAAGTGAACGGCCACCGCGTGCACCTGACCGGCAAGGAATACCAGATGCTGGAGCTGCTCTCGCTCCGCAAGGGTACGACCCTGACCAAGGAAATGTTCCTGAACCACCTGTATGGCGGCATGGACGAGCCCGAGCTCAAGATCATCGACGTTTTCATCTGCAAGCTGCGCAAGAAGCTGGCGACGGCGGCCGGTGGCAAACACTATATCGAAACCGTCTGGGGCCGTGGCTATGTACTGCGCGACCCGTCGGAAGTCGGCAGCGCTATCGAAGCGGCCTGATTTACCCGATACCGGATTTGAAAACGCCCGCTGGAAACAGCGGGCGTTTTTCGTTTCAGCGTCAGTATAGGCTGGCAACGAGGCCTAGCCGGACAGACTGTCGGCTATGGCGCGGCCCATCGCGGTTGGCTGTCCTGACGCCCCGAAGGCCAGCGGACTGTCCTTGCCGTCATCATGTGGCGGACGCCGCAGCCATGAATCCGTATCGCGCACACCCCAGAGTGTTAATGCATACCGCTGTTGTGCAGGTAAGGTATTGTAAGTTTCGGTTAATTCCTTAACCCGCTCCGTCTGCTGACTGATCTTTTTTGATACAGTTCTAACATCCGGCATGCCGCCTTCGCGTTTCAGCGAAGCGTCCAGTTCCGAGATATGGATGGGCAATCCGAACTGTGCGGCCTCGCGGATAAAGCGACTGATCTGTCCTTCACGGATTTCGATATCCAGATGGCTCTGGCTGCCGATACCGCCGACAGGCGCTCCGGCTTTCAGCAAACGCTCGACCAGACGCAGGAAGGTGTCGCCCTTGGCCGGATTGTTCTCCAGATTATAGTCGTTGATGAACAGGACAGCCTCGGGATCGGCCAGTTTGGCCTGCTCAAAGGCCCGCACCATGTGGTCGATCTCGCCCAGCGCCGCGGACCAGTGATGGCTTCGCAGCCCGTTGCCATCCTCGGCCACGGCCTCGTTGACCACATCCCAGCCGCGCAACTTGCCGCGATAACGACCGGCAACGGTGGCGATATAGTCGTCGAACTTGCGGCGAAAATCGGCGGGTGACAGGCCTCGAAACGCTTCCTCGCCTTGCGAATACCAGACCAGCGTTGTGCCATGCATGTGCATGCCGTGGGCGCGACAGAAGTCCGCAATCCGGTCAGGAGCATCAAAGCGATAGCCGTCAGGGGTGAGGATGTATTCCATCTTCATCTCCCATTCGGGCGTGATCTGGTTGAAATGGGTCAGGGCCAGACGGCTCCACGCCGGATCGTCCAGCTGGCCGGTCATGGCGCAGGTGCCCATGGGGAAGGGCGCTATGTCCTTGAGCGCGGGGATGCCCCGCAAAGGGTCAGGCCCCTCGTCAAAAGGAAAACAGCCGCCCAGCAAAGGGGCCACCCCCAGCGCCGCCGATCCCTGCATCCACTGGCGGCGCGAGATCATGGCTTAACTGCCGTTGCGGCGGCGCAGGCCCATTTCGTCAAAGGTTGCATTCTCGCGGCGGTTGGCCGCCATGCGGGCATTCAGGCGCGAAACCTCGGCCACATGCTCGAACTTCTTCAGTTCCTCGAACGCGGCGGTCAGAGCGTCACGCGCCCCTTCTTCCTCGCGGATCAGGGCTTGCAGCAGGCCTTCGCTATGGGCGCGGCGCAGTTTCCAGCCGTTCATATAGGCCTGAAGCATCAGCGCATGCTGGGGATCGCCGGTAGCATTGCCGCGCTCGGCCTCGGCCTCGGCATCCAGTATGACCAGCTTCATTTCCGCATCGGCCCGACGTGCAGCCACCTCGGCCATGCGCTTTTGCAGGGTCTCGACCTCATAGTTGGTGAGGCGGATCAGGGATTGCGCCCATGCAGTCATGTGGCTTCTCCGGTCAAGCTTCTAGCATGCCCATGTTGAGGATGGATTCAAGTCTTTCGAAGGATTCATCCAGACGGGTGACGTCTTCCTTGTCCTGACGCAGGAATTCTTCGAGCATCGGATTAAGGGCGATGGCGCGGTCGACAATGGGGTCCGCGCCGCTGCGATAGGCCCCGATCTTGATCAGTTCTTCCATGTTGGAATAGGCCGACAGACACTGGCGCGCACGGCGGTTCAGCTCGCGCTCGGGCGGGGTCTGGCACTCGGGCATGGTGCGGCTGACCGATTTCAGCACGTCGATGGCGGGGAAGCGCCCGCGCTCGGCAATCTTGCGGTCCATAACGATGTGGCCGTCCAGAATACCGCGCACGGCATCGGCAATCGGCTCGTCATGGTCGCCGCCATCCACCAGCACGGTGAACAGGGCGGTGATCGGCCCCGCCTGACGGCCATCGGGCAAGACCGGACCCGGCCCTGCGCGTTCCAGCAGCTTGGGCAGTTCGGTAAAGACGGTCGGCGTATAGCCCTTGGTCGTCGGCGGCTCTCCGGCGGCCAGCCCGATCTCGCGCTGGGCCATGGCAAAGCGGGTGACCGAGTCCATCAGGCACAGAACCTCAAGCCCCTGATCGCGGAAATATTCGGCCACGGCCATGGTCATATAGGCGGCCTGACGGCGCTTCAGGGCCGGTTCGTCGGAGGTTGCCACCACAACCACGGCACGACGCAGGCCTTCTTCGCCCAGCGTCTCCTCGATGAACTCGCGCACCTCGCGGCCCCGTTCACCGATCAGGCCCACAACCACAACATCACAGGTCGCCTGACGCGCCAGCATCGACAGCAGCACCGACTTGCCGACGCCGGACCCTGCGAAAATACCCAGACGCTGGCCACGACAGGTGGTGGTGAACACATCCATCGAGCGCACGCCCAGATCCAGACGCTCGCCGACACGGGCGCGCGAATGGGCAGGGGGCGGCGAGGCCTTCAGAATATAGGGTTGCGGTCCCTGCGACAGCGGGCCGTTCCCGTCGATCGGTTCGCCAAAGGCGTCGATGACGCGGCCCAGCCACTGGATGGTGGGACTGACCGAGGCGGCGGCCTCCAGAATCTTGATATCGGCACCGGGGGCCACGCCCTCGACGGGGCCATAGGGCATCAAAAGCGCCTTGGCGTCACGGAAGCCGACAACCTCGGCGGGCAGGGGGGCTTGGCCACGGCGCGAAATCTCGGCCCGCGCACCCACGGCCAGACGCGACAGACCGCCACGGCTTTCGATCAGCAGACCGTTTACGCCTGCCACCTTTCCGGTGACCACAACAGGGTCGATGCTTTCGGCGGCGGCGATCAGCTGGCGCAAAACGGGGTCCGGTGCCTGTCGGCAAGCTAGAGAGGCGGAACCTCTGCTGTGCAGTACTTATGGTTAATCAGGCGTGAAGATTAGGCTGGGGATTAAGACGTAACGCCGTGATTACAAAAACAAAGGTTTTCAAGTCCAAGGTCACGCTTACGGCAATACCCCCGTTGTCAGACCGGATGCGCTCTAATGTTCAGAAAGAACCCTGCTGTCGCACTGAATAAGATCAGGCTTGAAGAGCTGGAGCGCCGCATGGCGGCGATTGGCCGCTCGCAAGCCGTTATCGAGTTCGAGCTGGATGGCACGATTATCGATGCCAACGAAAACCTGCTCAAGACCATGGGTTACACGCTGGACGAAATCCGTGGCCAGCATCACCGCATGTTCATGGACCCGCAGGAAGCCACCACGGCGGAATATGCGGCCTTCTGGCGCGAACTGAACGAGGGTCGCTTTGTCGCCCGCAAGTTCCGCCGCATGGCCAAGGGCCAGCGCGAGGTCTGGCTGGAAGCCTCCTATAATCCGGTGCTGGACGATAATGGCCGCGCCGTGAAGGTGGTCAAACTGGCCATCAACATCACCGATGCCGAACAGGCCACCCGCCGCGCCGAGGCCCAGCGCCAGTCCGACGAGGCCGCCCAGACGCGACTGGTCGAGATATTGGCCGAGAACCTGTCCAAACTGTCCGAAGGCGATCTGCGCGCCGTGATCGATGCGCCGCTGGATGGCGCGCATCAACGGGTGAAGGACGACTTTAACGGGGCCACCAGCAGCCTGCGCACCGCACTGGAACAGGTGCTGGACGCGGTGGGTGTGCTGAAAACCGGCTCCGAAGAAATCGCCAACTCGGCCGACGACCTGTCGCGCCGCACGGAACAGCAGGCCGCCAGTCTGGAAGAGACGGCTGCGGCGCTGGACCAGATCACAGCCACAGTCCAGCGCAGCGCCGAGGGGGCACGTCAGGCCTCCACGGCCGCGGTGGCGGCGCGTACCGAGACGGATCGTTCCGGCGAGGTCATGCAGAAGGCTGTGTCGGCCATGGACGGCATTTCGCGCCGTTCAGCCGAGATTGGCGACATTATCGGCGTCATCGACGAAATCGCCTTCCAGACCAATCTTCTGGCCCTGAATGCGGGCGTCGAGGCCGCAAGGGCCGGCGAGAGCGGACGCGGCTTTGCCGTGGTCGCCTCCGAGGTCCGCACACTGGCCCAGCGTTCGGCAGAGGCCGCCAAGGAGATCAAGTCGTTGATCTCGGCCTCGGCCAGCGAGGTTTCCGAAGGCGTGAAACTGGTCGGTGAAACGGGCCGCGCCCTGGAAACCATTGCGGCGCGTGTGGCCGAAATGGACGCACTGGCTGCCGAAATCGCCGCCTCGTCACAAGAACAGGCGACGGGTCTGGGACAGGTGAATGCCGCCGTGAACCAGATGGATCAGGTCACCCAGCAAAACGCCGCCATGGTGGAAGAAACCACGGCTGCGGCGACGGCCCTGCAAAACGAAACCCGCCAGTTGGCCACGCTGGTCAACCGCTTCAACACCGGACGATCCACCGTTGCGGATACCTCGCGTGAAGCCCGTCCCATTGAACACCGCTTGCGCGGGGGCATGTCGCCCGCCCTCGTAAGCCAGAGATCTCGTCTTAAAGCTGTCGTCAACGGTTCCCCCGCCGAAGACTTTGAGGAGTTTTAAGACGAGGCGGCCCTGGGCATTTACTTTTTTCCCCCCTCAGTAAAAAGCCAGGGTCGCAAGACTACCTACCGGCCCTCATGGGGTCGGTAGGCCCAAGTCCCCTCGAAACTGCCCGCCCGACATTCCCCGGGGCGGGCTTTTTTCGTTCAGGCGGCCTGTTTCGCGCCGAGGTCGTCGGAGTCGTTGTCTGCGGCGGGCAGGGCCGGTTTCTCGCTGCGCGACGTGGTCAGCACAGCCCCGACCGAGGCGGTCATGACGGCGGCAATCGCCAGCCATTGCAGCATGGTCAGATGCTCGCCGAGGAATAGCAGACCCGCCAGTGCGCCAATGGCGGGATCGGCACTGACCGCCACACCGAAGGTGCGTTTGGGAATGGCCTTCAGGGCGATCATGTCCAGCGTATAGGGAATGGCACTGGAGGCCAGCGCCACCAGAACCCCCATGGCCAGAAGGCGCGGATCAAGCAGGACGGCACCTGCGCTGACGGCACCGATGGGCACCACCACCATGGCGGCAACCGTCATGCCGACGGCCACTGTGGCCCCTGACGGCAGATGGCTGACGCGCTGTCCGAACACGATGTAGAGCGCCCAGAACAGGGCCGCCATTGCCGCCCACGCACAGCCAACCGGATCAAGCGTGCTGACATTGCCATCCAGCGGCAACAGCAAGGACAGGCCTGCCGCCGCCACCAGCACCCACACGAAGTGGATCGGCTTACGGGCGTTAAACAGCGCTACGGCCAGAGGGCCGGTGAACTCGATGGCCAGCGCAATCCCCAGCGGGATGGTGGCCAGCGACATATAGAAGCTGAGGTTCATCAGGCCCATGACCGCGCCGTAAAGGGCCAGACCTTTCAGGTCCTTGCGCGTGAAACTGTGCCGCCAAGGCCGCCAGACCATCAACAGGATCAGCGATGACAGACCCACGCGCATCGCCGCCGTTCCCATGGCTCCGGCCACCGGAAACAGGGTTTTGGCAAAGGATGTGCCGATGGACAAAAACAGGATGCCGCCGATCAGGGCCAGATAGGGCACCGCGATCGAAAGCGCAGGGGAACGGGGGAGGGAGGCGTTACGGAACATGGCGGCAGAAATAACCAAATACGCGAAATATGTGCTGGCGAATTTGATTGCTTAAATGCCGTATTTCGGCGTTTGATTGTGCTCTTATGCAAGAAACAGTCATCCTCGATGAATTCGACCGCCGCCTGCTGGATCTGGTACGGCGCAACAACCTGACGCCCGCGCGGGTGCTGGCCGAAAAGGTGGGGCTGTCGGAATCGGCGGTGTCCCGCCGTCTGCGCCGTCTGCGCGATGAAAAAATCATCATTGCCGATGTGGCGGTGGTGGATCGCGGGCGGCTGGAAAAAGCCCTGACCATGCATGTTCTGGTCGAGATGGAGCGCGAAGGCACGGCCGTCATCGACGCCCTGATGCGCAAGCTGAAGGCGCGCCCCGAGGTGCACGGCATGTGGTACACGACCGGCCATGTGGATTTTATCCTCTATGTCGTGGTGCCGGATATGCAGGCCTATGACACCTTCACCCGCGACGCGCTGAACGACGATGCGCGGGTGCGTAACTTCACCACCCTGTTGACCATCCGCGAGGTCATGCCGTTTGATCCGTCCCAGCGGGTGATTTCGCGAGGGAGGTAGATGCGATGAGGATTGCGTCTGTATTGCTGGGAGTAGTGTCTGGCTTGGTCTTCATGAGCGCCGTCGCGCCAATGGCCCAAGCTTGTACGCTGCTACCGCCGCCGCGATGGGATCTGGTACCGCAGGAAGGCGGGCGGGCTATTGCCATAGGTCGCATTGTGTCCGTGACGCCTGATGGCGGCGATGAATGGACTGATTTTGCCATTGCCGAGGTCGAAACCCTGGAAGTTCTTCAGGGGGATATGCCGCCGCGTTTTTCCGTGCGCGGCATTATTACCCACAGGCCAGACCCCTCGGTTGTCACTATGTGGTGCGGCAGGCTGATGGCAGATCAACCGGATGATGTCGTGATGGCTATCGCGTGGGGCGAGCGCCGCTATGATTTTCTGATGACGGGGCAGATTGCAGAGCCGTATCTGGCACGCATGCAATCTTATCGCTCCCGCACCTCAGATGAGCGTTAAAGACCAGCTATCCTAATAGCTTTTTGAGAAAAGCTGGGATTTGGCGGCTTGTGGGTGAGCGTATAGGCGCTATGTCTTTCCCGAAGCAAAATCCAAGGAGATCACCCATGTCCGACACCCCGTATGATGCTAGCCGTCACAAGAAGGCCGGACGTGGCAAGGTGTTTGACAGCATCGTCGATACGATCGGCGATACGCCTCTGGTGGCCCTGCCGAACCTGACCAGAGAACTGGCCCCCAAGGCGCGTGTACTGGCCAAGCTGGAATTCTTCAACCCGATTGCCTCGGTCAAGGACCGTATCGGCGTCGGCATGATCGAGGCACTGGAACAGGCCGGCAAGATCAAGTCGGGCGCGACGCTCATTGAACCGACCAGCGGCAATACCGGCATTGCGCTGGCCTTTGTGGCGGCTTCCAAGGGTTACAAGCTGATCCTGTGCATGCCGGAATCCATGTCGATCGAGCGTCGCAAGATGCTGGCCCTTCTCGGGGCACGGATCGAGCTGACCCCTGCCGAAAAGGGCATGAAGGGCGCGATTGCGCGCGCCGAGGAGTTGTTGACACAAATCCCCGGTTCGGTGTCCCCGGCCCAGTTCGAGAACGAGGCCAATCCGGCCATCCACGAAGTCTCGACCGCCGAGGAAATCTGGAACGATACGGCAGGAGCCGTCGATGTGGTGGTTGCGGGTGTTGGCACCGGCGGCACGATTACCGGCGTCGGTCATGCGCTGAAGAAGAAGAAGCCTTCGGTACAGATGATCGCCGTCGAGCCGACCGCCTCGGCCGTTCTGTCCGGTGGCGCACCCGGCCCGCACAAGATTCAGGGCATTGGCGCGGGCTTTGTGCCGCCCGTCATCGATACGGGTGTGATCGACGGCATCGAACAGGTGGCCAACGAGGACGCCTTTGAAATGGCCCGCAAGGTGGCGGCCGTTGAAGGTATTCCTGTCGGTATTTCGTCGGGCGCGGCCCTGTCGGCGGCCTTCCGTCTGGCGGCTCTGGACGAATATGCGGGCAAGACGATTGTGGTCATCATCCCCAGCTTTGCCGAGCGTTACCTTTCGACCGCCCTGTTCGAAGGTCTGTAAGAGCGTAGATACTCGGGTTTTGTAATCGATCAGGTGCAGAGGGCGGCACAGTTTGTCCTGTTCTCTGCACCTGTAGTTAACCCGCATGCCTTATAGGGGCGCTATGGGAAGTGCCGCTGTAACCAAATCCGCAGCCGACAGGGCCGCCGAAAACGACCGCGCAAGGCTGGTGCTGTTGCGCCGACTGGCTGACGTTGTCAGCCTGCCTGCCAGCCGTATCAATGCTTTCGAGCGTTCGGTGGTGGCGGACCTGATGGTCGATATGCTGCGTCAGGCCCCGCTGGAAGAGCGCCGCAGGATTGCCGCCCGTCTGGTGCCGCTGACGGATATTCCCGACAATATTTGCCGCCTTCTGTTACGCGACGACATTGTTGTGGCGCGTGAACTTCTGGATGAAGCGGCTTCGCTCAGCGACCATGATCTGATCAGTTGTGCCGCCTCGGCCAGTATAGACCACTGCAAACACATTGCCCGCAGGCGCGGTTTGACCCCTGCTGTGTGTCACGCGCTGATCGAGCGGGCCGATGCAGAGGTCACGCAACTGGTTCTGGCCAATAAGGATGCTTCCATCCCGACCACGGCGCTGGAAACGACTGTGGCGCAAAGCAGACAACACCCCGAACTGTGCGCGGTTATTCTGAAACGGCCCGAACTGCGCCCGTCCAGCGCCTATGTGATGTTCTGGTGGTGCAATCACGAAGAGCGCAGCATTATTCTGCGTCGCTTTGCTGTATCGCGCGAGGTGCTGCAAAGTACTGTGGCCGATCTGTTCGGTAAGGACGGCGGCGGGGATGACGCCTATGTGCGTAAGGCCCTGCAATTTATCGAGCGCCGCCAGCGTGATCGCGATGCCGCCCAGATATCGCACTATGGCGGGCTGGAAGGCGTAATCCAGCATGCCGCCGAAGCGGGCCTGACGCCCGATCTGGTGGCGGAAATCGGCCAGTTGGCAGGCGTTAAGCCACTGACGGCTGCCAAGATGCTGAGCGACGAGGGCGGTGAATCCATTGCCGTCATGTGCAAGGCCACAGGTCTGACCAAGCAATATCTCGCCCTGTTGTGGAAGGCGATGCGCCGCCCGTTCGACGAAAAGGACGAGAATGGCGATGTGCGTTGGGAACGGGTGCAGGTCGTATATGAAATACTGGCCGTAGATCGCGCCCAGACTGTATTACGCTACTGGAACTGGGCGTTGACCTCGGCCCTGACGCCGCAATTGATCCGTGCCATCCGCGAGGGCGAAGAACATCTGGTCGATGCCTTCTCGGCGGCGGAACGCGCCGCCATGCTGGCCCTGTCCGAAGACTTTAAAAGCTGAGATCAGCCAGATAATACAGGTGTAATCTGAAATATGCCGATATTTCAGTATTTTGTGGCAGGGGGCGGTGTGCCGTTATTTTGCCTTATTTAGATGTGCGCGCATCTGTATTACTTATCACTGATCACTGATCCTGTTTTTTAACGCCGCAACATTATGAATAAACCTTATTCAATGTGGGGTATTGTCTGTCGCGAACTCGATTGTATTAAATACAAGTAATACAGTCAGATGATTACGCTATTTTTCCTTGACAATCCTTCGATAAAGATCAGGATACCGCCCGATTTAGTAACATAAGAGGCTAGTTATATAGCCCTTTCTATTGGCTTCATTGGCGGGACAAAAATGGAAGATAAACCAGAACTTCTGGAAATGACGGCGGATATCGTATCGGCCTATGTCAGCAACAATATGGTGCCGGCAGAAGCCGTACCGGGTCTGATTTCGCAGGTACATGCGGCCCTGACCGGTATTACTGTCGCTCCGGTGGAAGAAGAGCCGGAACCGCGTGAACCCGCCGTTCCGCTGCGCAAGTCGATCACACCGGACTTCCTGATTTGTCTGGAAGACGGTCGCAAGTTCAAGTCGCTGAAGCGCCACCTGCGTACCAAATACAATATGAGCCCTGAAGAATACCGCGAGAAGTGGGGTCTGGCCAAAGACTATCCCATGGTCGCGCCGAACTATGCCAAGGCCCGTTCCGAACTGGCCAAGCAAATGGGTCTGGGTCAGGGCGGCCGCAAGCCGGCCCGCGCGACGACAACCCGCGCCAAGAAGTAAGTCCGGTCATAGACCAGACAAAAAGCCCGCATCGAAAGATGCGGGCTTTTTTAATGCTTGCTGCCGGATAGATCAGGCCGCGTTCTGCAAGGCATTACGTCGGGTGCGCCAGAAACGCAGGGTGCGACGCGCGGTTTCGATATCCAGCGATGAATACAGGCTGGCATAGGACCGTGCCTTGCCCATGGCATTGCCGTCATTATTCAACAGCACCATCGCATAGGTCAGGAACAGGGCCTTATCCAGATCGGCAGCACGGCAGACGACGGCCAATGCATCCAGTTCGCGGCGCTCGATGATGTTGCGGGCGGTGTGGAAATCGATATCGGCCAGTTGCGACAGGGCGATCAGGAAGCAGGTGCGGTTGCCCGAACGCAGAAAGCGGGCCAGCACCGGCGGGGTCAGTTGGCCCGCCACCTTCATCTCCTCGACATAGGCCAGGCTCTCGGCATAGTCGGGGGGCAGGGTACCGTCCTCGGTGGCGATGCGGGTGCGCCCCACAGCCAGCGCCTGTTCCAGCGCGTCAGGGTCCAGACGGGCGTTTTCCTCGAGGATCTTGGCGCGAAGGGCTTCTTCGACCTCGAAATACATTTCGTTCAGCAGGTCCAGCGGCAAACCGGCCCGCGAGACGGTGACGGCGTGCAGTTCGCTGTTCAGCTTGGCGCGGTCAATGGCCGCTTCGCTGGCGGCACGCGACAGGCGGGCACCGTCATTGGACAAGAGCGCGTGCAGGGTCTCGTCATCGCCATGCTCGACAATGGCGTCCGACACCGCCTCGGCCACATGCTCGCGCTGCGAGACGGCGCGCATATGGGCCTGACTGCCACGGGTGCGGATCACATCGATCAGGTCGTCATCGGTCAGGACCGGCGATTGCGCCAGAACGGGGCTGGCGACCTCTGCCTCGTCATAGGCCAACTGGCGGATCAACTGGTGCGGGGCATCCGGTGCCGTGGCAAAACGCGTGGCCAACTGGGCGCGGACCTCGACCTCCATGGCGCGGGTCAGGTCGCTCAGGACGGCCCCGTACAGATCTTGTTCGATCGGTGTGCGCTGGGCTGTGCCAAAGAAATTATCGGTCAGGTCGCGCAACAGGGTGCGGCGGGCACCACTGTCGGACTGGCGGGCCAGATCAATCAGTTCGGGTAGGCGGGACTGGATAGACGTGTCGGAAATCGAAGAGGCAGTCATGGTCATAGCGGATCATCAGGGTCGGCAACGGTACGCACGCGGCCGTTCGCATCGCGGATAATCTGGGGGGCCTCGGGCGGGGCGGCCAGATCGTCACTGGATAGGGCTGTGGTCAGGTCAATGGGCAGAGCGTCCAGATAGACAGGCTCTGGCAGTTGGGGCGGGTCGGGCTGACGTCCGGCCTGACGGTGGACGGAATAGTAACGGGCACCACCCGCGCTTGCGGCAGGCTGGGCCGGAGCGGTGCCTTCGGTTGCCGGTTCGGGGGCTGTGGCTGGATTTTGCAGACGGAAGATCGGCGCGTCACGACGTGGCGCATAGGGATCATGCTCTGCGGGCGCGGCATCGGTCGTCGGAACCTGTACCGGAGCGACAGGGGCCTCGGGCGTGGTCGCAGGCTCCACAGGGGCATTGCCGCCAAGCTGGAAGATCAGCGCGTCCCGACGCGGAGCATTGGGATCGACGGGAGCCGGTTCAGGCTCTGGTTCAGGCTCTGGCTCGGCGGGTGCGGTCACAGCTGGGGCCTCGACCTGAACGGGTTCGGCAGGAGGTGCGGGATAGGTCTCTACGGGCGCTTCGATCACCGGTTCCGGCGGAAGAGGCGTGTAGGGGACAGCGGTGTCCGCGACGGGGGCGGGCTCGACCACTGCTGCGGGTGCCGGTTCTGGCTCCGGCTCGGGGGGCGCGATGACAGCCGGGGCTTCGACCTGAACGGGCTCGGCGGGAAGCGCGGGATAGGTTTCTGCGGGCGCTTCGATGACCGGCTCGAACGGGATGGGGGCGGGCTCGGCCTGTGGTACGGGCGCGGGCGTTGTAACGGTCGGGCGCACCGGACGGTAAACATAGGGCGGGCGGCTGGGCGCGCGTGGCGGCTCGGAGCGGGCGACAGGGGCGACAGGGTTTTGCGGGGCCTGTGCAGGTGCCGTGGCGTCGTCCTGGCGAGGCGTAGCGGTGGGCGGCGCAACGGCTTCCGGTGTCACGGGCGTATAGATATAGGGCGGCGTTACAGGACGCGGGGCCGGACGATAGACAGGTCTGGCGACGGGCGCGCTCTGGGTGGCGGGCGTGGGCGCGTCATAGGCCATCGCCGTGTCCGTTGCGGGCGCAGACAGATAGGCGGGCGGCACAGGCACGGCGGGCGGCGGCGGTGCGCCCCATGCCGAGGCCGGTGTCAGTTGTCGTGGATAGGTCCAGCCGCCACGGGGGATGACAGGCGCACCCTTGCTGCTCTCGGAGGCACCGGATTCCGCCATGGCCACAGACGCGGCCGGATAGCTGCCTCCGATCAGGCTTACGGTCAGGATCAGGCCAAGGCGCACGCAAAAATCCCCAATTTAGCGGTGCAAGAGACGTAGTCATGCCGGATCGGGCTTAACCCACCGCTAACATGCGCCCTTTTGAGTGCTATTTTAGCGGGTGTTATTTTCGGGTCGGCAGATAGGCGGTGGTAAAGGCGGCCTGCCAGTCCGGTTCGACGCTGTAGGCCCCCTTGGTCTGTTCGGCAAAGGCTTGCCAGCGTTCGGCGGACATGGTGCCCAGACCATAGAGGGCGGCATCGCCGCTATCGATGATGTTGTGGGTTTTCAGCAGGTCGCGGGCTGTATCCAGCGAGCCTTGCGGGGTGGCCGGATTGGCGCGGCGGATCAGGGCGTGGGCCGGATCGGGATCACCGTTCAGATAGGTGTTCCAGCCCTCGACCGAGGCGGCGATGAAGTCCTTGAGGGCCTGCGTATTGTCACGCGCAAAACTATTGGGGGCCATCAGTATGCCTGCATAGGAGGCATAGCCGTCATCGGCAGGCAGATAGAGCCGCGTGCGAAGCTCGGGCCGCGAGGTGGCCACCAGAGCCGGTTCGCGGGTCAGCGAGCCGATCATCAGGCTTTGCGGATCGTTCAGGAACGGTTCCAGCATCCCTTCGGGCGGACGCAGAAGCTGTTCCTGCGTCAGTTCGTACTTGCTCTGGAGCCACGACCAGATGTCGGACCAGTCGGCATCCTCGACATAGAGCGGACGTTCGCTGAGGGCGGACAGGTCACGCGGGGCGTCGCTGGCATGGGCGATCAGGACGCGCGGGTCCTTCTGGAAGAAGGCGGCCACGGCCTTGACCGGTGCGCGGTCGGCAATCAGGCGCAAGGCCCCGAAACTGTCGCGGGCAAGGCCCAGCTCTGCCACGCCGGAGGCCAGACGGCTGGACACATCGGCAACGGAATTGCCGTGGAACATCTCGACGTTCAGGCCACGCGCGGCATAGAGGCCGCTGGCAATCGCCTGATAAAAGCCCGCATGGTCGGCGCGGGCGGGGCCGGAAATGGCCAGACGCAGGCGCACACGCCCCTCGGCATCAATGGGCGCGCTCTGGCTGCAACCGCCCAGCACGGCAGTGGCACCCACACCAAGCGCGGCGGCACCAAGGCTTTGCAAAACTGTGCGTCGGGAAGGGCGGAGCAGCGTCATTACCGGTTGCAATAAGCATGCAGGCCCGGAATGGGAAGGGCCAAGATGAGGCTTGTTCGATGGCGGGGGCAATGAGGGTGCCAAGGATAGGGCCAAGGACGGGGCCAAGAACGGGGGCTCGCAAAACCTATGACGAGAGAGGACAGAAGGGGGTCTGCCCCCTCTCGTTGCTGGAGGCATGCCGTGACGGATCGTTAGGGCTGGCGGTGGGCAATTACGCAATCAGTAGGCCTGTTGAGGGCAAGCATGCTGGGTGGGGGAGCGTAAAAATGGATGGCAACGGCGCCGCTCGGGGGGAGTAGGGCGCGATGCGATCCGGACCAGTTCTACGATTACCGGTACAGACTGACTTTAGCATAACAAAGATATATCAAGCCTTTGAAGTCGGCAAGTATCCGTTATGGACGCCTGTGGATAAGCAGGAACGGACACATGCAAAAGGGGCGACCGGATCACTCCGGCCGCCCCTGTTTGTGGCATGGATTGCTGCAGGTTCAGCCCAGCACAGCCTAGTCCAAGCTTAGCCGAGAGCGGCTTTTTTCTCTTCGAGTTCGAGCCATTCCAGTTCGATGGATTCCAGCTCTGAGCGGGCTTTTTCGGCGGCCTTCATGGCCTTGTCGAAGGCGGCGGGGTTTTTGCTGTAGAGATCGGGGTCGGCCATCAGGGCGTCCTGTTTGGCGATCTCTTTGGGCAGGGATTCCATCAGCTTTTCGATCTCGGCCAGACGGTGTGTGTCTTTGAACGAAAGCTTGGTGGGTTTCTTGGTTGCGATGGGTGTCGCGGGGGGCTTGGGGGCCGAAGGGGCGGCAATACCGGCCTTGGGGGCCTGAATGAAGCCCGGGTTCTGGCGCACGAACTCGGTCCAGCCGCCGGGGGTTTCGACGATGTCGCCGCGCCCGTTCATGGCGATGGTCGAGGTAGCCAGACGGTCCACGAAGTCGCGATCGTGCGAGACGAGGATCAGGGTGCCGTCATAGCCGTCGAGCAGTTCCTGAAGCTTGTCCAGCGTGTCGATGTCGAGATCGTTGGTCGGCTCGTCGAGCACCAGCAGGTTGGCGGACTTGGCCAGTGCGCGGGCCAGAAGCAGGCGGTTGCGCTCACCGCCCGACAGGGTCGAGATCGGCTGGCGCAGTTGCGCTTCGGAGAACAGGAAGTCCTTGGCATAGGCGGCGACGTGCTTGGAATGGCCGCGCACGAGGATGCTGTCGCCGCCACCGGGGGTCAGGGCGTCCCACAGGGTCATGTCGGACTTCAGGCCCTCGCGGGACTGGTCCAGATAGAGCGGCTCAAGATTGGCCCCCATGCGGACCGTGCCTTCGTCCGGCTCCAGTTCGCCCAGCAGCACCTTGACCAGTGTGGTCTTGCCGGCACCGTTGGGACCGACAATGGCCAGACGGTCGCCGCGAATGATGCGGGTGGTCAGGTCCTTGAAGATGACGCGATCGCCAAAGGACTTGGAGACGCCCTTGATGTCGGCGACCAGCTTGCCGGAAATGGCACCGGAATCGACGCCCATATAGAGGTCGCGCGGCACGTCCTTCATCTTTTCGGCGCGTTCGGCGCGCAGGGCGGCGAGGCTGCGGGCGCGGCCTTCGTTGCGGGTGCGGCGTGCGGTAATCGAGCTGTAGAAGGTGGCGGTTTCGCGCTCGATGGTCTTGGTCAGCTTTTCAAGCGCGACGGCTTCTTCTTCCATCACCTTGGCGGCCCAGTCGTCGAACTCGGCAAAGCCCTTGTTCAGGGTGCGGACGCGGCGGCCTTCCAGCCAGTGGACCGTATTGGTCACACGGTTGAGGAAGGCGCGGTCGTGGCTGACGACCAGAACGGCGAAGCGGGCACTGACCAGTTCTTCTTCGAGCAGCTCGATGGCGAGGATGTCGAGGTGGTTGGTCGGTTCGTCCAGCAGCAGGACTTCGGGTTCTTCGGCAAAGGCCTTGGCCAGCGCGGCGCGGCGGATCTCGCCGCCCGACAGGCCTTGGGTGGACTTGTACGGATCAAGGCCGAACGTGGTCAGCCAGCTTTCGGCGGTCCATGTTTCGGCGGCCCCCGAGGAGGCATAGTCGATCAGGGTCTCGCCGGTGATTTCCGGTTCCTGCGGCACATAGGCAAAGCGGGTACCGGCCTGAACGGCGCGGTCGCCGCTGTCCGGTTCGATAAAGCCCATGACCACCTTCATCAGGGTGGATTTGCCTGCCCCGTTGCGGCCCACAAGGGCGGCGCGGGAGCGCGGTTCAACAGCAAGGTCCACGCCGGAAAACAGCGGGCGCTGTCCGTCCTGAAGGTGGATGTCTTTAAGTGCAACGAGGGGAGGTTTGGCAGCCATGGGCGGGCATATAGCGTGGCGCGACGAGAACTACCATTGGCAGGTGAGCTCGGGTGTCGAATCTGTATTTTATTTATACCGTCCAGCCGGTATGTAGCGCCCATGGAAATATCGACACGCCGTAGAATGCCCGAAGCGACCCGCACCGAAATACTGGACACCGCCATCGAGGTTCTGGCCGAGAAAGGTCCGCTGGGACTGACGCTGGATGCGGTGGTGGAGCGGGTGTCGTTCAGCAAGGGGGCCTTGCTGCACCACTTTCCGAACAAGACCGCCTTGCTGGAAGGGGTGATCGACAGTCTGGGCGAGAGCTTTATGGCCCAGATCGAGGCCTATACGGTGCAAGATCCGCAAGCCTATGGACGTTCGGCGCGGGCCTATCTGAGGACGGTCATCGACGAGCCGGTGACGCAGCGCGATGTCAGTATCGGTCGGGCGGCGCTGGCGGCCTGTGCCATTGATCCGGCGCTGGCACAGCGCTGGAAGGCATGGATGAAAAAGGCCCGCTATGACGATCCCCGCGATGCGGCAGGGGCGGACGATGCGCTGATGATGCGTCTGCTGGCTGACGGACTGTGGATGTCGGACCTGTTCGGCACCTATGAGATTTCACCCGAGCAACGCCGGGCGCTGGCATCGTTGCTGATGGCCGGAACCGCATTGCCCGAACTGATGGAACAAAAAGCATGAACCCGATGACGTGGCTGGCTCTGGGCAGTGCCATTGTGTTCGAGGTGGTGGGCACCAGCCTGTTGCAGGCCTCGCAGCAGTTTACCAAGCCGTGGGCAACTGTGGGCATGGCGCTTTGCTATGGCATGGCCTTTTATCTGCTGAGCCATGCGCTGAAGGCCATTCCGGTGGGATTGGCCTATGCCATCTGGAGCGGTTTGGGCGTGGTGCTGATCTCGCTGATCGGCATGGTGGTGTTCAAGCAGAAGCTGGATGTGCCCGCTGTGATCGGTCTGGTGCTGATCGTTGGCGGGGTGGTGGTGATCAACGTGTTTTCCAAGGCGGTCAGCCATTAAGAGGGTTGCGCCGCAGGTGGGGGGCGACACGGGGCGCTTTGTCGCTTAAAGACCCGCCCATGTTGCCTTTCTGGAAAACCAAGTCGCTGACCGAGATGAACCCGCAAGAGTGGGAGAGTCTCTGTGACGGATGTGGTCTGTGCTGTCTGGTCCGTTTCGAGGACGAGGATACAGGCGAGGTCGTGCCGACGCGCGTTCATTGCAAGCTGTTCGATCCGGTCAAATGTACCTGCACCGACTATGCCAAGCGCAATGAGGAAGTGCCGGAATGTATCAAGCTGACGCCCAATAATGTTTCATCCCTGGAGTGGATGCCGAAGTCTTGTGCATACCGCAGGTTGAACGAGGGGCGTGATCTGGCATGGTGGCATCCACTGGTTTCGGGCGATCCCGAGACGGTGCATCAGGCCGGTGTATCGGTGCGTCGCCAGACGGTGGCCGAGACGGCATTGGCCGAGGCCGAGGATGCTCTGGACTTTGAAGCGTCGGAATGGCGCGAGGAGCGGGGGCTTCTCGGGCCGGAGGAAAGTGCACGGGAGATGCACGAGGGGTAGACACATGTCGGGGGCATGTAGTTGAAAATGCCAGCTTTGGGAGCGGAGGCCGTGATGTCTCTGGAGGGCAGTATGCAGGCGAAAGCGCCCGCAGGGACGGGTGATGCCGTACCTGTGGTCGAGGCTGTGCGCTTCGAGCATCTGGAAACTCTGGCGGCCATGCTGTTGCAGGCTGAAGCCTTTGTGCTGGAACTGGCGGGCGAGCCTGTGGGCGAGTTGGGCGGTCTGGTCCAGCGGGCAGAAAAGATGCCGCCCGGAGTGGTTTTGAAGGGCGAGGTCGGGCTGTGGGCGGCGACGCCGGTGGCTTGCGACGGGCAGACCGTCGGTATTCTGGTGTTGCAGAGCCCCGAGACACGTCCCGAGCCGGATGAGGGACAGTGCGCCATCATCCTGCAACTGGCCAAGGTGGCCGGTGATCTGGTGGCGGGCATGCAGGCGCAGCGCGCCAGTGCGGAACAGGCCCGTATGCTGGACATGGTCGAGGATATGTCCGGTGTGGGCTGGTGGCACATGGACCTGCAAAAAGGGTCTGCGCGCTGTTCACGCAGGGTGGGCGAGATACATGGCTTGCCGTCGGGACAGGGCGATTATTCGTTGCGTGCCGGTGTGCACCATTACCACCCGAGCGACAGGGCCGAACTGGAGGCGGCGCTGGATGCGGCGATGGTCACGGGCGAGGGCTATAATCTTCGTTTGCGGCTGAACCACCCCGATGGCCAGCAGCGCACGGTCATGAGCCATTCGCAGGGCATGAGGGATGCGGCAGGCACGTTGCACGGCTTGTTCGGCGTGTTCCGCGATGTCACCGAGCAGGAAGCTGTCGTGGCCAAGCTGCGTCGCAACGAGGCGCGTTATCGTCTGTTGGCCGAGAACGTCAGTGACGTGATTACCCGCGTCAAGATGGACGGTTCGAGCAAATATATCTCGCCCGCGATCCAGTCCATGCTGGGCTGGACGCTGGAGGAGATGAGCGGTCAGTCGACCGACTATGTGTATCGCGAGGACCGCCACAAGGTTCTGAAAGCCATCCAGCAGGCGGTGAAGACGGGCAAGCCGACCCGACTGGAGCACCGTGCGGTCCACCGTGACGGGCGTATCTTGTGGGTCGAGTGTACGTTCAAGGCCATACGCGACGATAATGGCGAGGTGGATGATGTCGTGGTGGTTATCCGCGACGACACCCAGCGCAAGCTTCTGGAAGGCGAGGTGATCGAGGCCAAGGAACGTGCCGAGAAGGCCGCCGAGGCCAAGACCGAGTTTCTGGCCAATATGAGCCATGAACTGCGCACGCCCCTGACCAGTGTCATCGGTTATTCGGGGTTGTTGAAGAACTCGCCGGGTCTGACGCCGACCCAGAGGCTGTATGGCGACCGGATTGCGGCCTCGTCCGAAGCCCTGCTGATGGTGATCAACGACATCCTTGATTATTCCAAGCTGGAGGCCGATGCGGTCGAGCTGGAAAATGCACCGTTTGATCTGCGCCAGCGTATCACCGACACGGCCGGGATTATCGAAAGCCAGTGCGCGGCCAAAGGGCTGGGACTGAAGGTCGATCTGGACAAGCGTTTGCCCGAAATCCTGTCGGGTGATGCATCGCGGTTGCGGCAGGTGCTGCTGAACTTCCTGTCCAATGCGGTGAAGTTTACGGCGTCGGGCAGTGTGGGTGTGAAGGTGTTCGGGGCCGAAACTGCGGACGGGCGTTACCGGCTGCGGGTCGAGGTGAGCGATACCGGTATCGGCTTGAGCCAGGAGAAGGGTGAACTGATCTTCGGGCGGTTCACGCAGGCCGATGCGTCAACCACACGGGTTTATGGCGGGACCGGACTGGGACTGGCGATTTCGCGCCGTCTGATCGAGTTGATGGACGGGCAGATCGGTTACGAGAGCGAGGCGGGCGAGGGGGCGACCTTCTGGTTCGAGGTGCCGCTGGACTTTGACTTTGCCCTGCCGGTTTCGGTGGCGGTGGATACGGTACCCGATATGGGGGTGCAGGGGCGCATCCTGATGGTGGATGATGCCGAGGCGAACCGTGAATTGGTGAAGATCATTCTGGGGACGCTGGGGCTGGAGGTGGAGACGGCGTGTAACGGTGTGGAAGCCGTGGCAGCGGTGCGTCGTCGGGACTTTGATCTGGTGCTGATGGATGTTCACATGCCGCAGATGGATGGTCTGGCGGCGACGCGGGAAATCCGCCAGCAGGTGCGAGAAAAGCATCTGCCTATTTTGGCGCTGACGGCCAATGTGGGGGGGGATCAGGTGCAGAAATGCCTTGATGCCGGAATGGACGGGCATTTGCCCAAGCCCATTCAGGTGGCTGATCTGGCGCAGACGCTGAAGAAGTGGCTGCAAGCGGAATAGAAAATGGCAAAGGCCTTCGTGAAAACGGAGGCCTTTTTCTTTTTGTGCGCGTGTCGGGGGCGGGCAATCGCGGGAAAAACAAGGGATTGGCGCGCGGTGAAACCAATCGGCCCGCCTGTGGACGCTGGTGCTCTATGGTTTGGGTATGGCGGGAAATGGGGACAGCGGAAGCGAGCCGGTGCAGCAGTGGCGGGATCGGGTGTTCGTGCAGTTGCAGGCACTGGTGGACGAGGCCGTTCAGGTGGTCCCGGAGGGCTGACGAGCGCGGCTCATGAGAAAAGAGAGACCGTTAGGTGGCCCTGTGGGCCACCTTCTCCCATTGGGAGAAGGGATTGAGGGGGGGCGGTGGGGCGAAAGCAGAGGAGGTTGGGATGAAGGGGGTTCCGGTGGCGTTGGTGGTGGCGCTGGTGGTGCAGACGATTGGGGGGCTGGTTTGGGCTGGCGGTGCGGCGGCGAGGATTTCGGCACTGGAGGGGAAGGTGGCGCAGCAGGCTTTGGTGGCGGAGCGGCTGGCGCGGCTGGAGGCGCAGGGCGAGGCGATGCGGGCGTCGCTGGAGCGGATCGAGCGTCAGCTGGAGGGCGGTAAGCGATGAGGATTGCGGGCTATGCGTCTTTGTGGGGCGTGGCGGATCTGAACGGGGATGTGGTGCATCAGGGCGCGTTTGCGGACAGCTTGATCAAGACCGGAGCCGAGGGCGTGCGGATGCTGTGGCAGCATGACGGGCGCGTGGTGGTCGGGCGCTGGGAGAGGCTGTTCGAGGACGAGCGCGGGCTGTTTGTCGAGGGCGTGATCGGGGACTGGTCGGCAGAGGCGCGCATGGCGCGGGCGGTGTGCGGATCGGGGGCGGTGGATGGTTTGTCGATCGGCTATCGCACGGCAAAGGCGCGTAAATGCGGGCGGTTAAGGGTGCTGAGCGCAGTGCAGTTGTGGGAGGTGTCGGTGGTGACGTTTCCGGCATTGACGGGTGCGCGGCTTAGGGTTTTGACTTGATCCGGTGCGGAGGCAGGAGGTCGCGATGAGCGCAAGCGGGATCAGTGCGGGGGTGGTGCATGATCTGCCGCCCGATCTGGAGGCGTTTATCGCTGCCGATGCCGAGGTGCGCGAGCGGTGGGAGGATATTACGCCTCTGGCCCGTAACGAGTGGATTTGCTGGGTGCAGTCGGTGAAGAAGGCCGAGACGCGCGCGCAGCATGTCGAGCGCGTGGGGGCTGATTTGAAGGCGGGTAAGCGCAGGCCGTGCTGCTGGCCCGGATGTCCGCATCGGGAGAAGACGGGTAGGGGCGAGAAGACGGGGCGGGCTTAGCGGGCCGTTTGGTTTTAGCTGATCAGGGCGCGGAAGGCGTCCGAGAGGCGGGCGGACTGGCCGTTAATGGCGCGGACATAGGTCATGCGGATTTCGGTGAGCACGGTGGTGTCGCGGGTGATGGTGACGGTGAGTTCAAAGCTGGAGCCGCCGATACGGGTTGGCTGTACCGTGCAGGTGAGCAGATCGTCGTTAAGCGCCGGTGATTTGAAGCTGAGGCGGGCATCGACGACATAGACCTGAAGCAGGTCTTCGATATTGGCATCCAGCACGCCGAGGTGGCGGTAATATTCGGTTCCGGCGACATCGGCATAGACGAGATAATGGGCGTTGAAGACGACGCCCTGGGCATCGACCTCGCCCCAGCGGACGCGAATCTGGTGGGTGAAGGGTTGGGTCATGGTGTTTTACCCTTGATTACGGCGTTGTCGCGACACCTCCCCCGCGATGCAGGGGGGGAGGTGTTACGGGGCCCGTAGAAGACGTTTTACTTGGAAGCGATCTGTTGGAGCAGGGTTTCCCAGTGGGTGATGCCGGGTGCGAGGTTGTCGAGGGGCAGGCGCTCGTTCAGGCCGTGGGAGAAGCTGTCTTCACTGCGCATAAAGACCGAGCCGACGCCGTAGGCAGGGATGCCGAGGGCGCGGAAATGCATGCTGTCGGTGGCACCGGCAGACATGGACGGGACGATGGCAAGGTCGGGGTAACGACTGTGAACCGCAGCGGTGACGGCGGCAACGACATCTTCGCGTAGAGGGGAGGACGGGGCGGCGATGGTGCCGGTGTCGAGTTGTTCGATCTTTATGGTGGTATCGGCCACGATTTCCTGAAGTTGATCGCGGATTGCAGCTGTCGAGACGCCGGGAAGGATGCGGCAGTTGACGGTGGCCTGTGCCTGTTGGGGCAGGGCGTTGGCGGCGTGACCGCCCTTGATCATGGTGGCGGTGCAGGTGGTGCGGATGGTGCCGGTATAGTTGCCATTAGCCACGAGGGTGGCAATGGCGGTTTGATCCTGATCATTGGCGACGAGGGCGCGCATGGCGGCAGCGATTTCCGGCTGTGCGCGTTCGGCCGCGGCCGTGAAATAGCCGCGCGTGATTTCATCCAAGCTGACCGGGAAGGCGTAGTCGTTCAGGCGTTGTAGGCCGGCGGTCAGGCGGTAGATCGGGTTGCCCGCTGTGGGGCGCGAGGAGTGGCCGCCGGCATCGGTGACGGTGAGGGTGTAGTCGGCATAGGTCTTTTCCGAGCCTTGCAGGGAATAGACGGTAGGGTTGTGCTGGGTGTCGAGGGAGCCGCCGCCGCCGTCGGCATTGAGGACGAGTTCGACGTTACTGTGCTTTTGGGCGAGATGGCGGGTGGTGGCCATGCCGGTTTCTTCGTCGCCGGAGAAGGCGAGGATGATGGTGCGCTTCGGCTGCCAACCGGCCTGTTTCAGCTTGATGATCGTGGCCATGACGATGGAAAGGCCCGCTTTGTTATCCACGGAGCCTCGGCCGAAAATGTAGCCGTTTTCGATGACGGGGGTGAACGGGTCACGTTCCCAGTCGGCAGGGTCGGCTTCGACCACATCCATATGGCCGATGATGGCAACGGGTTTCAGAGACGGGTCGCTGCCTTGCCATGTGGCGGTGAAGGCGGCGGTGTCACCGATGGGGTCGATCTGGATGGCCGAGGCGGGGAAGTCTGCGGCGACGAGCTGGTCCTTGAGGAAGTTGGCGTACTGAGGGGTTTGGTTGGGGCCGAACTCGCCCGTTTTGACGGTGCGGTAGGTGATGGCGCGAGACAGCATCTCGAGCGCGGCATCGGCCGACTGGGCGTGGGAGACGGCGGGCAGGGCCATGAGAATGGCGGCTGCGGCGGCGGTGGATTTCAGAAATGACATGGATACCCCCTCAGGTAAGAACTGGGGGGACTATGGAACGCGGTTCTGTGTTTGTCGCGGGGGAAGTTGGCTTAACGACGAAGGGCCGGGAAGGCGTAGCGGCCGGTGCTAACTGCGTCGGCGGTGTAGATGTCGTAGAGGCGGCGGAAGGTGCTGCGGTAGGCCAATATGATTACAATGGGGGCGAGCGAAGGTAGCAGCCACAGGTTTTGAGCGTGCCATTGAGGGTTCATATTTAGCGAGAACACGTAGATGCCGATTAGGGCAGGCAACGAAAGCCAATGGGCTTCACTCAGTACTCTGTTCATCCAGCGAGGGATTGGAAGCAGAGGTAAAGGCTTACCGAAAGCCGCGATGAGGCGCTGAGCCCACGGGCGAGCAGTTTCGATCTTAGGTAGGTCAGCTTTAGCGGCTGATATTCCGGATCAAGGGGGCCATAGTCACCATTCGCGACGGTTTGCAGTCGTGACTTTGCGATGAAGTTTGGGGCCGGCTTTGTTGTTGTTCGGCTGAGTTTCGAGCCGCTGGTCATGAGGCGCGGGAAAATCCAAGTTAGGACAAGTATCCCGATAAAAACAGTGATCGGTCCCATAGCGATTTGGGCAATGCTGCCGACGAACTGACTAACCATTATAGCGAGGATGACCAGGCTTGTTACAGCCGGTTGCACCAACTCGCGACCCCAAGTGCTTTGGGTGGCGTCTAGTCGAGGTTTGGCGCGGTTCCACATGGCGCTGACAGTATCCGCATAGTGCGGGTTTTCAAGGAGAGAGAATGAAAGAGGTTAAGACCGTGTCGGGTTCGCCCGAGGCGCGCGAAGTCGTGCGCGAGATGATGGTGGCGTTCGAGGCGTTTAAGGGGGCCAATGACGAGCGTTTGATGGAGGTGGAGAAGAAAGCTGCGGCTGATGCTCTGCTGGAAGAGAAGGTGGCGCGGATTGATCAGGCGCTTACGGGTGCGCAGGCCAAGCTGGATCGGATGATGGCGCAGGTGCGTCGTCCGCAGATGGGTGGCGAGGCGGTTGAGGCGGCGTCGGCACCGGAGGCCAAGGCAGCGTTTGATGGCTATCTGAAGACGGGTTCGGTGGCCGGTCTGGAGGTGAAGGCGGGTCTGTCGAGTGGTGCGTCGTCGGGGGGTTATGTGGTGCCGCCGGAGACGGAACGTGCCATTGAGCGACGACTGATGGCGGTGTCGCCGATGCGCGAGATTGCCTCGGTACGCACGGTGGCCGGTGGTGTATTCCGTAAACCGGTTTCGACGGCGGGTGTGGTTGCGGGCTGGGTGGCCGAGACGGCGGCGAGGCCCGAGACGGATCCGGCGACGCTGGCGCTGCTGGAGTTTCCGGCGGCGGATCTTTACGCCAATCCGGCGGCGACGCAGGCGCTGTTGGATGATGCCATGGTGGACCTGGACGAGTGGCTGGCGGGCGAGGTCGAGGATGCCTTTGCCGCGCAGGAAACGTCTGCGTTTGTCAGCGGCAATGGCGTGAACAAGCCCAAGGGCTTTTTGGCCTATGACACGGTGGCGGACAGTGCCCATGAGTGGGGCAAGATCGGCTATGTGGCCAGTGGTGCGGCGGGCGATTTTGCGGCCAGTGATCCGGCGGACAAGCTGATTGACCTGATCTATGCGCCCAAGGCCCAGTATCGTGCCAGTGGCCGCTTTGTGATGAACCGCAAGACGGTGTCGGCGGTGCGCAAGTTCAAGGATGCGGACGGTCATTATGTCTGGCAGCTGGCGCAGCGACTGGGCGAGACGGCGAGCCTGATGGGCTATCCGGTGACGGAAATCGAGACGATGCCGGATGTGGCGGCGGGTTCGCTTTCTGTTGCGTTCGGTGATTTCCAGCGTGGCTATCTGATTGTGGATCGTGCGGGGGTGAGGGTGTTGCGCGATCCGTTCACCGCCAAGCCGTATGTGCTGTTCTATACGACCAAGCGTGTGGGGGGCGGTGTGCAGAACTTTGATGCGATCAAGGTGATGAAGATCGCCGCCAGCTAGGCGGGGGATGACGAGAGGGAGAGGGGGATGGGTTGAGGCATGAGAGGGATGTGGGGAGGGTGTCACCCCCATCCCCGACCCTTCCCCCGTCAAGGGGGAAGGGGGCAGTAAGTTGCCGAGGGTTGAGAAGGCGGAGCCTTCTGATCGCGGCTGACTAAAGTGATGACAAGGGGCGGTCCGGTGGGCCGCTCTTTGTCGTTTTGGCCCCCTCCGTCACGACTTTGTCGTGCCACCTCCCCGCGATGCAGGGGAGGAGTGGGGTGGGGATGGGTGCGAAAACTAAATGAAGAAACCCTCATCCGGCCCTGCGGGCCACCTTCTCCCAGCGGGAGAAGGGTTTCGCGCGGTGCGCGCCGCTGGGTCCCCCGATCAAGTCGGGGGATGACGGAGGGAAGGGGGAAGCAGGCGCGTCGGGGTGAGCGGGCAAGAAAAAGGGCGTCCGGTGGGACGCCCTTTTGTGTTTGGTGATCGCGGGGATCAGAGGCCTTTGGGGTTGGGGCCGTATTGGTTGGTGCCGGGTTGGCTGTCGGTGATGCCGATCCACAGCAGGAAGCCGAGGCTGGTGATGATGGCGATCAGGCTGCCGATGCTGATGGCACCAATGGCACCCATCATGGCTGCAGCGCTGGGTTCGCCGCCGGTGACGGCAGCCATCATGAAGGCACCGCCGCCGCCGATGAGCATGATGATGGCCGCGATGAGGCCACCGACATAGGGGACAAGGGTGAGCCAGCCGGTTTTGCCCATGTCGTGCAGACGTTTGATGGTGATGCAGACGTTTGGATAGATCAGGGCCAGACCGATCAGGCCGCCGAGCAGCGGAATCCACGAGGTCAGGAGGCTGATGCCGAAGATGATCAGGACGCTGATCCAGAAATGCTGGCGACGCATGCGGCCGGTATAGGACAGAAGGGCCGATTTGAAATCGTAGCCGTCGGTGCCCGGAAGCGAGTTGATGGCCGAGTTGGCGGCTGCGCCGAAGGAGGCAGCGGCGTCGGCGGCAGCACTGGCGAGGCCGAGAATGACGATCTGGGTCGCGGTGGAGCCATTGGGGACGAAATCGACATCGTGGCCGACATTGATGTCCGAACCGGTGTGGATGTCATGGCGGGCGAACAGGTAGTTGATACCGTCTTCGCCCTTGATGGTGCCGGTATTGGTCGTCGTGTCGTAGCTGGTGATCTGTCCGCGCAAGGGGAACCCTCCGATTGAACCGGTAGCCGGTCGATTAAGGCGGGATCATGGCGCGATAAAAATCGTGCCGCAAGGGGGAGAGCGAAGTGTCTCAAATATTTGATGAAGTAGCGATTCCGGCACGGTTGGCCTTTGGTTCGACCGGCGGGGTGGAGCGTAAAACCGAGATTGTGGAACTGGCATCGGGCCATGAGCGGCGTTCGACGCCGTGGGCGATGGGGCGCAGGCGTTATCTGGTCGGGGCGGGGTTGCGGTCGCTGGACGACATGGCGGTGCTGACGGCGTTTTCGCTGTGCAAGGCCTATGTAGCTGGCGAGGTGGGGATAGCGGGTTGGATGGTGCGGTTTTCGCATGGCCGCAGGATGGGGATTATCAGGTGGGGCAAGTCGCGGGCGGGCGTGATTTCGATTGGTATTATACCAGTGCGGAAGATGAGGCGGCGCAGGTTGGCGGGTGGGGCCAAAGGGAGTGGCACCGGCAGGGGCGCGGTTTAGCGAGGCGCGTTTTGTCTGGCAGCGCAGGGGCTCTATGCCGTGGCGGCCCGCCCATTTCAGGAAGGTGGCGGGCGAGGATGGTCTTGGCTTGAGCTGGCAGGTCTGTGTGCGAACCGGCGGGGATGGTTGGGGCGAGGATGGGATCGAGCCTGATCCGAGGCGGTTCCGGTTGCGGGTGATGGCGGCAGGCGAGACTGTGCGTGAATGGCAGGTTCACGACACGCGGGCGCTGTATGAAAAAGCGCAGCAGGCGGTCGATTTTCCGCAAGGTATGGCAGCGGAAGTGACGCTGGCTGTGGCTCAGTGGGGCGATGGTTGGGGGTGGGGTGAGGAAGCCTTGTTACGCTTGAAATAGCGCGACCCCTTTCAAGGGGGGCTTGGATGCCCTAACTGACAGGGAGTTGTGATTTTGAATCCTGGAGCTGAACAAGCGTGGCTGGTGATCCCTATAAGGAACTTGGCGTTTCAAAAGGCGCGAGTGCTGACGAGATCAAGAAGGCTTTTCGCAAGCTGGCCAAGGAACTGCACCCCGACAAGAATCCGGGGGACAAGGCGTCCGAAGAGCGTTTCAAGCGCATAACGGCGGCCTTTGACCTGCTGGGCGATGCCGAGAAGCGTGCCAAATACGACCGTGGCGAGATCGATGCCGACGGACGCGAGCAGTATCGCGGCTTTAGTGGCGGTGCAGGCGGCGGCGGTCGTTCGGGTGGTTTCTCGGGCTTTGGTGGCTCGGGCCAGCGGGGTGGTTTTGAAGATATCGACCTGTCGGACCTGTTTGCCGGTTTCGGTGGCGGTGGTGCCAATCGCGGCTTTGGCGGTGGCAAGGGGCAGGATATCCGCGCCACGCTGGAGGTCAGCCTTGAAGAGGTGATCTCGGGCACCACGCGCCGTATCCAGTTCTCGGACGGGCGCATGGTGGATGTGGCTATCCCCAAGGGCGCGTCGGACGGTCAGGTGGTGCGTCTGAAAGGTCAGGGTGCGCCGGGGCGCACGCAGGCCGGTGACGCCATGATCGAGCTTCGGATCGTGCCGCACGCGCTTTACCGCCGCGACGGGGCGGACCTGCATATGGACCTGCCGGTTTCGGTGCCCGATGCGGTGCTGGGCGGCAAGGTGACGGTGCCGACGCCTGAGGGCAAGGTGATGATGAGCATCCCCAAGGGCTCGAACTCGGGCAAGGTACTGCGTCTGAAAGGGCGCGGTGGCTATGCCGATGGCAAGCGCGGGGACCTGTTGGCCAAGCTGATGGTGACGCTGCCGGACGAAGAAGACGAACTTCTGGTGCGCTTTGCCGAGGATTGGCGCAAAAATCGGCCCTACACGCCGGGCAAGTGATGGCGTAAGGCAATCTGCGTTCTGTGGTGGTGAGTCTGTCGTTCGCCACCCTGCCTAGAACCTTGGCCTAGAGGGATTGCTGCCGATGCCTGTTGTGAAGCCTGTTGTGAAGCCTGCGCGTCCGTGGTTTTCGTCGGGGCCGACGGCCAAGCGACCCGGTTATAAGCTGGCAGGACTTTCGGAGGCTTTGCACGGGCGTGGTATCCGTGCGCCCGAGACGACAGCGCGTTTTGCCTATGGCCTGAAGCTGACCCGCGAAGTGCTGGGTGTGCCGGACGACTATGTCATGGTGTTTACGCCGGGTTCGGATACCGGCGCGGTGGAAGCGGCCCTGTGGGGGATGCTGGGGCCGAAGCCTGTGACGGTGGTGGCGTTCGAGAATTTTGGCCTGACATGGGCCGAGGATGTGCGGGACCATCTGAAGCTTGATCCGGTGGTGGTGAAGGCCCCGTGGGGGGACTTGCCGGACCTGTCGGTCGTGGACTGGTCGCATGATGTGGTGTTTCCGTGGAATGGCACCACGTCGGGCGTGAAGGTGCCGGACGGTGACTGGATCGCGGCGGACCGCGAAGGTTTGAGCATCTGTGATGCGACCTCGGCGGCGTTTGCACAGCCTCTGGACTGGGCCAAGCTGGATGTGACGACCTTTAGTTTCCAGAAGGCACTGGGCGGCGAGGCGGGCATTGGCGTGATGGTGATGTCGCCGCGCGCTGTGGCGCGTCTGGACGAGAATGTGCCCGCCTGGCCGGTGCCCAAGGTGCTGCGTCTGACGGGTAAGGACGGGAAGTTCGACCGGACGCTGGCGGAAGGCGTGGTCATCAATACGGCCTCGGTCCTGACCATGGAGGACTGGATCGATGCGCTGGAATGGGCCAAGTCGGTTGGGGGCTGTGAGGCGCTGATTGCGCGCACCGATGCCAACTATGCGGCGCTGGAAGCGTGGGTGCAGAAGACGGCGTGGGTCGATTTCTTGCCGCAACGCGAGGATATTCGTTCGACGACCTCGGTGTGTTTGAAATTTACCGACGATCGTGTTTCGGCGCTGGATGACAAGGGCCAGAAGACCTTTGTGAAGCGCTTCAAAGCCCTGCTGGAAGACGAAGGGGCGGTTTACGATATGGAACCGCACCGTAATGCGCCGCCGGGGCTGCGGTTGTGGTGCGGATGCACGGTGGAAACCGCCGATGTGGTGGCGATCGGGCCGTGGCTGGAATGGGCTTTTGCAACGGCGGTGGCGGAAATCTGATATTTCCAATGACCGAGGGCGACAGCCGACGATTCAACGGTTATAGGCTGCTACCGCGTTTTACTCGCGGAGATCAGTGCAGTGGCAAATGTTGCGGTAGTCGGCGCCCAGTGGGGTGACGAGGGCAAGGGCAAGATCGTGGACTGGCTGTCCAATCGCGCCGATATGGTGGTGCGGTTCCAGGGCGGCCATAATGCGGGGCATACCCTCGTTGTCGATGGCAAGGTCTATAAGCTGGCGCTGCTGCCCAGCGGTGTGGTGCAGGGCAAGCCCTCCATCATCGGTAATGGCGTGGTCGTGGACCCGTGGCACCTTGTAAACGAAATCGCCAAGATCGAAGCGCAGGGCGTGGCGATCAGCCCTGAATTGCTGACGATTGCCGACAATGCCTGTCTGATCCTGCCGATCCATCCGGCGCTGGACGTGGCGCGTGAAGCGGCAGCTTCGGCTCCTGGTGCCAAGATCGGCACGACCGGTCGCGGTATCGGTCCGGCCTATGAGGACAAGGTGGGCCGCCGTGCGATCCGCGTTTGCGATCTGGCCAATGAAGAAGACCTGAAGGTCAAGATTGACCGTCTGCGCTCGCACCACGACCCGCTGCGTGCCGGTCTGGGGCTGGAGCCGATTGATCCTCAGGCTCTGTTGCAGCAGTTGCTGGATATTGCGCCGAAGATTTTGCCCTATGTGAAGCCCGCATGGCGTGTGCTGGATCAGGCCCAGAAGGCTGGAAAGCGCATCCTGTTTGAAGGCGCGCAAGGTGCGTTCCTTGATGTGGACCATGGCACCTATCCGTATGTGACTTCGTCCAATACCGTTGCAGGTCAGGCGGCAGCCGGTTCGGGCATTGGCCCGCGTGGCGTTGGCTATGTGCTGGGCATTGTGAAGGCCTATACGACCCGCGTGGGTGAAGGTCCGTTCGCCTGTGAGCTGGATGACGAAGTGGCTGACCATCTGGCGACGGTTGGGCGCGAGGTGGGTGTGAATACCGGCCGTGCGCGTCGTTGTGGCTGGTTCGATGCTGTGCTGGTGCGCCAGTCGGTGGCCATCAATGGCATTGACGGTATTGCCCTGACCAAGCTGGACGTTCTGGACGGTCTGAAGACGCTGAAGATTTGCGTGGGTTATCGCGTGAATGGCGAGGTGCTGGACTATCTGCCGTCGAGCCTGAAGGATCAGGCGGCAGCCGAGCCGGTGTTTGAAGAGCTGGAAGGCTGGAGCGAAAGCACCGGTGGTGTTCGCAGCTTTAAGGACATTAACGCCAATGCGATCAAATATGTGCGCCGTATCGAGGAACTGATCGGTGCGCCGGTGGCCCTGTTGTCCACCAGCCCCGAGCGCGACGACACGATCCTGATGCGCGATCCGTTTCAGGGATAATCTCTAAATAGAGACAAGGGGTTTTTAACCCCGTGCGTATAAGGCTGTCCCTGATATTCGGGGGCAGCCTTGTTCGCTTTAGATACCAGATCGATGCAAAAAATCGCCCCGGTGGTACGCCGGGTCGTTATTGTGGACCCCAATCCGGCGGGGGCCAAGCTGATGGCCGACCTGTTGAAGGGGTTTGGCAGTCGCGATGTCGCGATTGAATCCGATGATGCGCGCGTGGTTGATCTGGCCCGTGAAATGGAACCGGGTCTGTTTATTATGGAGCGTTCTGGCCCGAAGCTGGATGGCGAGGCCTTGGCGCGCCGTATCCGCAGGTCCAGCCTGTCCACGCGACGAGCGCCGATCATCATGGTGACGGCGGAGGCGACAGCCTCGTCCATCAAGGGCGCGCGTGATGCCGGTGTGCACGAGTTTCTGAGAAAGCCTTTCACCAGTGGTGATCTGTATCGCCGGATCGAAAATCTGGCGACCAAGCCGCGCGACTGGGTGGAGGCTGTGGGCTATGTCGGGCCGGACCGCCGCCGTTTCAACGCGGTGGACTATGCGGGGCCGCGCAAACGCAAGGCCGACGAGGGCGGCGAGCCGACGCTGGACGGGATCAAGGACCAGTCCATGCGGATTTTGGCCTCTGCTCTGGTTCAGTTCTCGAGCGATCCGGCACAAGCCGTGCGTGCTATCGGAGAGCAGGGCAAGACCTTGAAGATGTTGGGTGTGAAGACGGGTGATACAGCCCTGACACTGGCGGCTGTGGGTTTGCAGACCGAACTGGAAATGGGTCGCACGTCGCTGGAGCAGTTGAACGGGCCGGTGAAGGCTATTCTGGCGCTGGCCTCGTCCAAGACGCTGGCCAGACAGGCCTAGGCGCGGTCTGGCTAGGAAGAACGGGCGCACAAGAAAAGGGCGGCTGGAGTGATCCAGTCGCCCTCTTCACTTCGGGGGAGGAGAAACGGTGTAACGCCTAGGCGTTGACGAGGTTGCGTTCGAGGGCAGCAGCCTGCATCGCTTTTTGCAATTTCTCGAAGGCGCGGACCTCGATCTGGCGGACGCGCTCACGGCTGACGCCATATTGGCCGGCCAATTCTTCGAGGGTGACCGGATCATCCTTGAGGCGACGCTCGGTCAGGATGTGCTTTTCGCGGTCGGTCAGTTCTTCCATGGCTTCTTGGAGCAGCGACATACGGATGCCGCGCTCTTCGTTGTCGGCCAGCTGGGTTTCCTGACTGATGGCATCGTCATCGGCCAGCCAGTCCTGCCACTCGGATTCACCGTCGGCGCGCATGGGGGCGTTCAGCGACGAGTCACCACCCAGACGGCGGTTCATGTCGATGACTTCCTGCTGGCTGACGCCGAGCTTGGTCGCGATCTGTTCGAGGTGTTCGGGCAGCAGGTCGCCTTCTTCGAAGGCCGAGATCTGGCTCTTGGCTTTGCGAAGGTTGAAGAACAGCTTCTTCTGGGCGGCGGTGGTGCCCATTTTGACCAGCGACCACGAACGCAGGATGTATTCCTGAATGGACGCGCGAATCCACCACATGGCGTAGGTGGCCAGGCGGAAGCCCTTGTCGGGGTCGAATTTCTTGACGGCCTGCATCAGACCGACATTGCCTTCGGAAATAACTTCGCCGATCGGCAGGCCGTAGCCGCGATAACCCATGGCGATCTTGGCCACGAGGCGAAGGTGCGATGTTACCAGACGGTGCGCCGCTTCGGGGTCTTCATGCTCGGACCAGCGTTTGGCCAGCATGAATTCTTCGTCCTTGGTAAGCATCGGAAACTTGCGGATTTCCGAGAGATAACGCGATAGCCCCTGTTCAGGCGACATCACCGTCAAAGTGGTATTAGCCATGTGGTCCCTCCGACCGAATAACGAGCGGGCGCTTCGGCTATGGCCACATGCGTGCACCATCGCCTCGCCCCTCAATGGATAGAGATGGTATTCGTTGCATGGTTTTAAAGGGGCAAAAGCGCGTTTGAATTACGATTTTGTGCCAAGGCCATGCAGACGGGGGAGCATCTCTGGGCGTTGAGAGATAACTAGCACAAGATCGGTTGCTAATCAAGCGCGCAGAGGCGCGTCTCCAGAGCCTGCATATCGGCGGGCGGCGCGGTTTCGAAACGCAGGGCTTCGCCAGTCACCGGATGGACGAAACCGAGGATGGCGGCGTGCAGAGCCTGACGGGTGAAGTTCAGTTCTTCGAGGATGGCGCGGACGGGGATGGCGGCGGCACCCGAGCCATAGACGGGGTCACCCAGCAGAGGCGCGCCGACCGAGGCCATATGCACGCGGATCTGGTGGGTGCGGCCTGTATGCAGGGTGCAGGCGATGCGCGATGCGAGGGGTGCGCCGCTGGCCTTGGCGGGCTGGCCATAGGTTTTCTGGACGACATAGTCGGTGATGGCCTGACGGCCGCCGTGTTTCAGGACCGCCATTTTTTTACGGTCATGCAGGGAGCGACCGATCTGGGTGTCGATGCGGCCGCTGAGGGCATTGGGGGTGCCACGTGTCAGGGCGATATAGGTGCGTTCTATGTCGTGGGTGGCGAACAGGGCGGACAGGCCTTGATGGGCCTCGTCGGTTTTGGCGGCGACCATGACGCCGGATGTGTCCTTGTCGAGACGATGGACGATACCAGGGCGGGCGACGCCGCCGATGCCGGAAAGCGTGTCGCCACAGTGATAGAGCAGGGCATTGACCAGTGTGCCGTTCTCGCAACCGGGGGCAGGGTGGGCGGCCATGCCGGAGGGCTTGTCGACGACGATCAGATGCGCGTCCTCGAACAGGACGGTGAGGGGGATGTTCTCGGGCTGTGGCTCGGCGGGGGCCACGGGGGGCAGGGTGATGGTGTAGGTGCCGCAGGTGGCCTTGGCCTTGCCCGAGGTCAGGACCTGTCCGTCCTTGGATACGGCACCTTCGGCCAGCAAGGCCTGAAGGCGGGCACGTGATAGGGTGGGGAAGGCATCGGACAGGGCCTTGTCCAGACGGATACCGGAGGCTGTGACCTCGGCGGAGAGGATTTCGGCTCCCGCATCTTCGGTATTGTCTTCGTCGGTCATTATTGGTTCATCGGCCATGAGGTGTGATTAGCACGGCTTGAAGCGGGCTCAACCCGCCAAGCGGAAACGCTCTGGTGGCAGATGATGAAACGCATACTGACGATAGCGGTTGTAAGCGGGGCGGCGGCACTGCTGGGCAGTTGCGCCACCATGAGCGAGGACCAGTGTCTGGCCGGTGACTGGGGCGGCAAGGGCTATCAGGACGGATTGAACGGGCGTGTGCCGGAACGGCTGGACGACCATGCCAAGGCCTGTGCCAAGTTCGGGGTCACGCCCAATCCGGCGGCCTATTATTCGGCGCGTGATCAGGGTTTGCGGACCTATTGCCGGTGGGACAACGGGTTTCGTGTTGGGCGCAACGGGTCGACCTATAACGGGGTCTGTACGCCCGATGAAGAGCGCAACTTCCTGCCCGCCTATGAGGACGGGGTGAGGGTGTATCAGGCCGAGCGTGTGCTGTCGGATGCCGAGAGCAATGTCCGCTCGGCGGTCTCGCGTATCCGTGACCGCGAGAACAAGCTGGAGGCCAAGGAGCGCGAACTGCGTCAGGAAGATCTGAGCCAAGAGGAGCGCGAGCGTATTCGCGCCCGTATCCGTGACTTGCGGATAGAATTACGCGATGCGCGGCGTGAACTGCGTATGGCCGAGGACGAATATCGTGCTGTCGAATACGAGGCGCGGATGATTATCCGCTCTGTCGGTGGCCGTTACGGCGTCTGGTAAAGAAAACGCCCCGCAGAGTGATCTGCGGGGCGTCTTTGTATTTTACCGTAATCGGGATTAGCCGATTTGCGGGTCCAGCGAACCGGCAGCATAGCGCTTGGCCATCTGGGCGGTGGACAGCGGCTTGATCTTGGAGGCCATACCTTCACAGCCGAACTGCAGGTAGCGTTCCTGACACAGCTTGCGCATGGCTTCCTTGGCGGGCTTCAGATAGTAGCGCGGGTCGAACTCGCCCGGTTTTTCCATCAGCATTTTGCGGATGGCGCCTGTCATGGCCATGCGGTTGTCGGTGTCGATATTGACCTTGCGCACGCCGTTCTTGATGCCGCGCTGGATTTCTTCGACCGGCACGCCCCAGGTTTGCGGCATCGCACCGCCATAGGCGTTGATGATGTCCTGCAGGTCCTGCGGCACCGACGACGAGCCGTGCATCACCAGGTGGGTGTTCGGCAGGCGACGGTGGATTTCCTCGATCACGTTCATGGCGAGGACTTCGCCGTCCGGTTGACGGGTGAACTTGTAGGCACCGTGCGAGGTGCCCATGGCGATGGCCAGAGCATCGACCTTGGTGGCCTTCACGAAATCAACAGCCTGATCCGGATCGGTCAGCAGGGCCGAGTGGTCCAGCTTGCCTTCGAAGCCGTGGCCGTCTTCGGCCTCGCCCATGCCGGTTTCCAGCGAACCCAGAACGCCCAGTTCGCCCTCAACCGAAACGCCGCACGCGTGGGCCATTTCGGTGACGCGACGGGTGACGTCGACATTGTATTCATACGATGCAGGGGTCTTGGCGTCTTCTTCCAGCGAGCCGTCCATCATCACCGAGGTGAAGCCGTACTGGATGGCGGTGGCGCAGGTTGCCGGACCATTGCCGTGGTCTTGGTGCATACAAACCGGAATATGCGGATACAGCTCGACCAGAGCGTCGATCAGGCGGGCCAGAACGATGTCGTTGGCATAGGAGCGGGCACCGCGCGAAGCCTGGATGATGACCGGCGCATTGACGGCGTCGGCGGCCTCCATGATGGCCAGGCCCTGTTCCATATTGTTGATGTTGTACGCCGGCAGGCCGTAGTCGTTTTCAGCTGCGTGATCGAGCAGCTGACGCAGGGTGATGCGCGCCATCCTGAAAGGTCTCCGAAGAATCTAAGCGAGTGTGGGTCTGATGTAGACCGGAAGGGGCGAAAAGTCACCTTTGCGCCCCGATGACGAAAGGGCGGACACCGATGGTATCCGCCCCTTTGAGTGATTATGCGCGAAGCGCGTCGACGCCCGGAAGCGGCTTACCTTCCATCCATTCAAGGAAGGCACCGCCCGCGGTCGAGACAAAGGTCATGTCTGCGACAACGCCAGCGTGGTTGAGGGCCGCGACAGTGTCGCCGCCACCGGCCACGGCGGTCAGCTTGCCAGTCTTGGCGAGGTTTGCGGCTTCCTTGGCGGCAGCATTGGTCGCGGCGTCAAACGGCGGAACCTCGAACACGCCCAGCGGGCCGTTCCAGATCAAGGTCTTGGACAGGCCCATGGCGCGGGTCAGGCGGGCGACGGTTTCAGGGCCGGCATCGAGGATCAGGTCATCAGCGGCGATACGGTCCAGCGCGCGAACGCCGTGTTCGATACCCGGCTTGACGCCCTTGGCCACAACCACATCCACTGGCAGCAGCAGTTCACAGCCCTTTTGACGAGCTTCTTCCATGATCTCACGGGCGGTGTCGGCGAGGTCTTTCTCGCACAGCGAACCGCCGACATCGACGCCTTGGGCGTGCAGGAAGGTGTTGGCCATGCCGCCGCCGATGGCCAGATAGTCCAGCTTGGCAACGAGGTTTTTCAGCAGGTCCAGCTTGGTTGAAACCTTGGCGCCGCCGACGATACCGATGACCGGCTTCACAGGCGTGCCGAGTGCGGCGTCCAGAGCTTCCAGTTCGCGGCGCATGGATTCACCGGCGAAGGCCGGCAGGATGCGGGCCAGACCTTCGGTCGAGGCGTGGGCGCGGTGGGCGGCCGAGAAGGCGTCGTTGACGAAGATGTCGCCAAGCTCAGCCAGAGCCTTGGCGAAGTCGGCGTCGTTCTTTTCCTCGCCCTTGTGGAAGCGCACGTTTTCCAGCAGCACCACGCCGCCGGCGTCGGTATCGGCCAGAGCAGCCTTGGCTTCGTCACCAATGCAGTCATCGGCGAAACGTACAGGTGCGCCCAGCAGGATTTCCAGCGGCTCGACAACCGGCTTCAGGCTCATGGACGGCACTCGCTCGCCCTTGGGACGGTCGAAGTGGGCCAGCAGGGCCACCTTGGCACCGGCTTCACGCAGCTTGTTGATGGTCGGCAGGGCCACGCGAAGACGGGTGTCGTCGGTGACTGCGCCATTTTCCATCGGGACGTTGAAGTCCACGCGAACGAGGGCGGTCTTGCCTGAAAGGTCTTTAGCGTCGTCGAGGGTGCGGAAGGTCATTCTTAGCGTTCCAGTCTTCCTTCTCCCGAGGGGAGAAGGTGGCCCGCAGGGCCGGATGAGGGCTGGCCTTAGGCAGTAGAGGCCGTGCTTAAATATCTATAGTGCGAACGTGGTCACGGATGGCGTTCGCAATCAGTTCGGGTTGGGCCAGAGCCTGTTCGTTTGAGAACCGTAGCAAGGACCAGCCCAAGGTTTCGAGTTCAGTTTGGCGAAGGTGATCATTGAGCGCGATATCGTCGCGCGCATGAATGCTGCCATCGATCTCAATAATAAGTCTGAGGCGTTCACAGGCGAAATCAGCAATATAGCGCCCTACTGGATGCTGACGACGGAATTTGTGCCCGTCAATTTTGCCGCTCCTGAGCTGTCCCCAAACTTTTTGTTCTGCGAGGCCGGAGCTCTGTCTGAGTTGTCTGGCAAAGGTGATGCGGTTCGCTGTCAAAGCCGTAACCCTCACCCTTTCGCGCAGCCAATCGCCTTTGGCTCTTGGGCGCTCAAGCCCTCTCCCGACGGGAGAGGGCCCAAGACGTTTTTTCTTACAGGAACTTGGCCATTTGCAGGGCGGTGTCCGACATGCGGGTGGCGAAGCCCCACTCGTTGTCGTACCAGCTCAGCACGCGCACCAGGGTGCCGTCGATGACCTGGGTCTGCGGCAGGGCAGCGGTCGACGAGGCGTTGTGGTGGTTCAGGTCGATCGACACCAGCGGGTCGGTCGAGGTGAACAGAACACCCTTCATCGGACCGTTGGCGGCAGCTTCCAGAGCAGCGTTGACTTCTTCCTTGGTGGTGGCGCGACCGGCAACGATCTTCAGGTCAACGACCGAGACGTTCGGGGTCGGGACGCGGATCGACGAACCGTCCAGCTTGCCCTTCAGTTCCGGCAGAACCAGACCCACAGCCTTGGCGGCGCCGGTCGAGGTCGGGATCATCGACAGGGCAGCAGCGCGACCGCGGTACGGGTCTTTGTGCATGGTGTCGAGGGTCGGTTGGTCACCGGTATAGGCGTGGATGGTGGTCATGTAGCCACGCTCGATGCCGACCAGTTCGTTCAGAACCTTGGCGATCGGTGCCAGGCAGTTGGTGGTGCACGAAGCGTTCGAGACGACGATGTCGTCGGCACCGAGGGTTTCGTGGTTCACGCCGAAGACGATGGTCTTGTCGGCATTGTCGGCCGGAGCCGAAACCAGAACGCGCTTGGCACCTGCGGTCAGGTGGGCCGAGGCCTTTTCTTTAGTGGCGAAGATGCCGGTGCACTCGAAGGCGATGTCGACGTTCAGTTCGGCGTGCGGCAGCTTGGCCGGATCGCGCTCTGCGGTGACCTTGATCTTGCCGTAGCCGACGTCGATCCAGTCCTCACCCGAGGTGATGGTGCCCGGGAACCGGCCGTGGACCGAGTCATAGCGCAGCAGGTGGGCGTTGGTTTCAACCGGACCGAGGTCGTTGATCGCCACGACTTCGATGTCCTTGCGGCCATGCTCGACGATCGAGCGAAGAACAAGACGGCCGATACGGCCAAAGCCGTTAATGGCGACGCGAACGGTCATGGGAGATCTCCTGGTCAGCAAGGACGAAAGTTTGGCGTCTCAATGGGACGGACTGGCCATAAGTGCAAGTCTGTGGCGGTCACAGATGGCGAACATCGGTTACAGAGACGGCTTTTTTCATAAGAAAAACCCTCTTTGAACGGCGCATTGTCGTTCAAAGAGGGTTTGCGTGAATTAACAACATTTGAAACCGCCACCTGCACCAAAGCGTCTGGCTTCGTGCAGGCGGAAAAAGGCGGTGCGATCCAGTGGCTGCTGATCGGGGTGGGTGGCGCGGCTATGGGCCAGATAGGCGTCATAGTCGGGCTGTCCGATCATCAGGCTGGCGGTGCGCCGCGCATCCTTGCCCCAACGGGACAGGGTGTCACGGCACAGGCACAGAAGGTCGGCTTCAGGCATGGGCGACCTCGTTCGCGGGCGGGATCTCCACTGCGGTCGGCTGGCTGTTCTTGAGGGCCTTGCGGCAAGCACCGATGCTGTAGAACAGGATCACGATAACCACGAACAGGAAGCCAGCCGTCAGGGCGGCATTCACATAGTCATTGAAGATGATGTGCTGCATGTCGGCCGCCGACTTGGCCGGAGCCATCAGTTCGCCAGCCTCCATCGAGCCTTTGTAGCGGGCGGCGTGCGACAGGAAGCCGACGCGGATGTCCGGATGGAACAGCTTCTGGAAACCGGCGGTCAGGGTGCAGACCAGCAGCCAGAAGGCCGGAACCATGGCCACCCATGCGAACCTCTGGCGCTTCATCTTGAACAGCACGACGGTGCCGAGCATCAGGGCAATCGCCGCCAGCATCTGGTTGGCGATGCCGAACAGCGGCCACAGGCTGTTAATGCCGCCCAGCGGATCGACCACACCGGCATAGAGGAAATAGCCCCAAAGTCCGACCGTCAGGGCGGTGGCGATGACATTGCCGGTCCAGCTTTGGGTGTTGCGCATTTTCGGCATGGCGACGCCCAGCAGGTCCTGAATCATGAAGCGGCAGACGCGGGTGCCTGCATCGACCGTGGTCAGGATGAACAGGGCTTCGAACAGGATGGCGAAATGGTACCAGAAGCTCATCATGGCTTCGCCACCGATGACGCTGGACAGGATGTGCGCCATGCCGACGGCGAGGGTAGGCGCACCGCCTGCGCGTGACAGGATGGAATGTTCGCCCACTTGCCGTGCGAGGGTTTCAAGCTCGGCAGGGGTAATGTGGAAGCCCCATTGCGCCACAGCGGCAGCCGCAGAGGTAACGTCCGTGCCGATGACGGCGGCAGGGCTGTTCATGACGAAATAGACGGCGGGGTCCAGCACACAGGCCGCGATCAGTGCCATGACAGCAACGAAGCTTTCGCACAGCATTGCGCCATAGCCGATCAGCGGAATCTGGTTCTCGTTCTCGATCAGTTTGGGCGTGGTGCCCGATGCGATCAGGGCATGGAAGCCCGAGACGGCACCACAGGCAATGGTGATGAACAGGAACGGGAACAGCGCGCCGGAGAAGACCGGACCCGACCCGTCGATGAACGGGGTGATGGCCGGCATTTGCAGTTCGGGACGGACAATCAGGATACCGATGGCCAGAGCCGCAATCGCGCCGATCTTGAGGAAGGTCGACAGATAGTCACGCGGGGCCAGCAGCAGCCAGACGGGCATGACCGAGGCGATAAAGCCATAGGCCATCATGGCGATGGCCAGCGTCGTCCCCGACAGGGTGAAGGCCGGTCCCCATACGGGGTGATAGGCGACCTGTCCGCCCAGAATGATCGATCCGATCAAAAGGACCACACCGATAACCGAAATCTCGCCCACACGTCCGGGGCGGATATAGCGGGTATAGAGCCCCATAAAGATGGCGATGGGGATGGTGGCGGCGACGGTGAACGTGCCCCACGGGCTTTCGGCCAGAGCCTTGACCACAACCAGAGCCAGCACGGCCAGAATGATGACCATGATCATCAGCACGCCAATCTGGGCGATAATGCCGGGGATCGGGCCCATTTCGGTGCGGATCATATCGCCCAGCGAACGACCGTCGCGGCGGGTGGACATGAACAGGACCAGCATGTCCTGAACGGCCCCTGCGATCACCACGCCGACCAGAATCCACAACATGCCGGGCAGATAGCCCATCTGGGCCGCGAGCACCGGACCGACGAGGGGGCCGGCCCCTGCAATGGCTGCGAAATGGTGGCCGAACAGCACGTTCTTGGGGGTCGGCACATAGTCCAGACCATCATTGTGGCGCACGGCAGGCGTGGGCCGCTTGGCGTCCAGTTGCAGCACCTTGCCCGCCAGATATTTGGCATAGAAGCGATAGGCGATGGCATAGACGCACAGGGCGGCGGTGACCATCCACACGGCGCTGATGCTCTCGCCCTGATGCAGGGCCAGAACCCCGATCGATATCGCGCCGATAATGGCGATGGCCCCGAATATCAGGCCGGTTTTCAGCTTACCCACTTTTGGTCGTCCTCCCGTGCCGGTCTGTGCGGCATTCGAGGGAAGTTTGCGCCCTAAAACGCAAAGAGGGCAACCATAGGCTGCCCTCTTTTTAGAGCGACTTTTGTCGCGTGTCAGGCTTTGACGGGTTTGACCCTTGATGCCGCCTCACGCGCCCGTTCGCGGGCTTGGTCGGTATCGGCACCACGGGCGACGGCGACACCCATGCGACGCGAGGGATAGCTTTCGGGCTTGCCGAACAGTCGAAGTTCCGATGACGGCACGGCCAGAGCCTCGGCCACGCCCTCAAAGGCGATGCCGGTGGCTTCGATGCCGCCATAGATGACGGCGCTGGCAGCGGGTTCGCGCAAGGTGACATCGACCGGCAGACCCAGAATGGCGCGCGCGTGCAGGGCAAACTCGCTCTGGTGCTGGCTGCCCAGTGTCACAAGGCCGGTATCGTGCGGGCGCGGGGAAACTTCCGAGAACCAGACCTGATCGCCTTTGACGAACAGCTCGACGCCGAATACGCCCCAGCCACCGAGGCTGTCCGTGACCTTGGCCGCAATGTCTTGAGCAGACTTCAGCGCGGCATTGCTCATGGCTTGCGGCTGCCAGCTTTCGACATAGTCGCCCTTGACCTGACGGTGGCCGATAGGAGCGCAGAAGTCTGTGCGGGTAATGCCGTCCACATCGCGCGAACGGACGGTCAGCAGGGTGATCTCGAAGTCGAAATCGATGCGACCCTCGACAATGACCTTGCCGCCAGCCACGCGGCCCGATTGTTCGGCATAGTCCCAAGCGGCGGCGATTTGGTCGGCGCTCTCGACATAGGACTGGCCTTTGCCGGACGACGACATGACCGGTTTGACGAAACAGGGGAAGCCGACCTTTTCAGCTCCGGCTGCCAGTTCTTCGGCAGAGCCTGCAAAGGCATAGGCGCTGGTCGGTACGCCAAGTTCCTCGGCAGCCAGACGGCGGATACCTTCGCGGTTCATGGTCAGTTGGGTGGCGCGTGCGGTGGGCACCACCTTGGCAAGACCAGCATCCTCGATCAAGGCCAGCGCATCGGTGGCGATGGCCTCGATTTCCGGCACGATGATGTGCGGGGCCTCAGCCATGATCAGGCCATTGAGCACCTGAGGATCGGTCATGGGGATGACGTGGTTGCGGTGCGCCACCTGCATGGCGGGGGCATTGGCATAGCGGTCAACCGCCACAACCTCGGCCCCGAGACGTTGCAGTTCGATAGCCACTTCCTTGCCCAGTTCGCCAGAGCCCAGCAGCATGACGCGCACAGCGTTGTCCGATAACGGGGTGCCGATTTTCATTTGTTGAGATCCTTAGCTTTGCGCCATGCGCCCAATTGATGGGCTTCATGAACTGGGCGGGTCAGTGCGGGCGAGGCGCCAAGGCGCTCAGCTTCTGCAAGTGGTAGAAACTGCGGAGAGGCGCAGGTTTTCTCAGAATGGGCCAGCCACGCTAGGTCCACGCCGATAGCGTCATGTTCGGCATCCAGCCACAGAACGACGCCTTCATCTATGGGATCATCGCCGTAATGGGCGTCACACTCGGCTAGCCAATCTGGGGCTAGCTCAGGCTCCGCTCTGACCGTGCTACGGAACCATGCGACCAGTGCGGGCGACATGGCGACAGCCGCTTCGGGGAGGAAGTCGGGAGAGGGACGGATCGGCTGTACCTGTGCTGCGGGCCACAGCGTGCTCCAGTCGAGCGGCGCGTCTGTGAGGCGATCCCACGTCATGGGGCGCGTATCGATGTCAGGATGCGAGCCGCCGCAATAAGAGGAGGTGGTCGTGGTCAAGCCCAGAAAGCGAGGGCCGATCATGGGCGCGTCGATGTCACGCTCCCAAAAAACGTTTTCACCGCCGTCAGCCAAACATTCGCGACGAAGGAACTCGCCCTGAGAGTCGATCCTCGAGAGATCGGCGTTGATGGTCTCATGCACGATCAGTCTAGGGGCTCTGGTGAAGCCAGACTGAGAATCGGCACTCCAACGAATGTCGCTCTGGGCATGGGCGGAGCCCGTTAAGATCAGCACTGTTATGACGGCGGTCGCCAGACGCATCGGTTATGCTCCGGTAGCAGGTTCGATCAGATCCCAGCCATTGCCGTAGAGGTCTTCGAAGACCACCACCTTGCCATAGGCTTCGTGTCGGGGCATTTCGCGAAAAACCACACCGGCCTTTAGCCAGTTGGCGTGATCGCGCATCAGGTCGTCGGTATAGAGAAACAGCCAGACGCGGCCACCGGCCTGATTGCCGATCTGGGCCACCTGTTCCGGTGTTGCGGCGCGGGCCAGTAACAGCGAGGTCTGGCCGCCTTTAGGCGTGACGCGGACCCAGCGCTTTGCGCCGCCCATGTCGGTGTCTTCGCTAAGGTCAAAGCCTAGCTTGCCGACATAGAAGGCGATGGCCTCGTCATAGTCACGGACCAGCAGGCTGACGGCACCGAGATGGCTCATGGTGCGGTCTGCGGTTCGGGCATCGCATACAGGCGACGGAAAGCGTCCAGTGCGGCACCGTGATAGATGGTGGCGTGGCTCTCGGTCGGGCGCGGGGTAAAGTCCCACTTGGTATTGGGCAGGGCGTGGTCGCGCAGGTTGGCGGTCAGGACATCCATAGGGGCCTGCATCTCTTCGCCCTCGTCGCCGAGCGTCAGGATCAGGGTACGCGGATCGTTGGAATGATCGCGCAGATGCGCCCCCGATTGCCGCGCCAGTTTACCGTCGTCCCACCACAGGCTGGGGCTGACGGCGACATAGGCGTCAAACATTTGCGGTTCTTTGAGGAAGGTCTCGACCACAAACAGGCCCGCCAGAGATTCCCCCATCAGGGCCTCTTCGCCATTGGTGCGGAACTGGCTGGCGATAAAGGGTTGTAGTTCCTGCCAGATGAAGCGGCGGAAACGCTCGGACTGACCTTGTGTCGGGTAACGGGCGATCAGCTCGGGGTTTTCAGTCGGCAGGGCCAGTTCGTTGCGGCGGTCCATCGAGGCGATGCCCACCACGATCACGTCGCGGGTCGTGCCGACAATGGTGCCCAACTGGGCAATACCGGAAATGTGGTGGAAGTCCTGATCCTGTCCGCCGTCGAGGACATAGAGGACCGGATAGGTCTGGCCGCTGCGCTCATAGCCGGGCGGCAGCCAGACATTGATCTGGCGCGTCTGGCCCATGACATTTGAGGGCAGGGCGTAGGACTGGCCGATAATAATCGGTGTCTCGATAGCCATTGGCGTTTCGGCAGAAGCGGTTGCGCCGCCTGCCATCGAAACACCAAGAGCGAGGGCGATGGTCAGGCGGCGCATCGGATTACAGTCGTGCCTTGGCGGCTTCGACGACCGCACCGGCCGTGATGCCGAACTTTTCGTACAGCACTTCGGCCGGAGCCGAGGCCCCGAAGCCGGTCATGCCGACGAAGGCACCGTCTTCACCGATGAAGCGCATCCAGCCTTGCTCCAGACCGGCTTCCACCGCGACGCGGACGGTGCCGCGAGCGATGACGGCGTCCTGATAGGCTTTCGGCTGTTGGGCGAACAGCTCGAACGACGGCACCGACACCACGCGGGTGGCGATACCTTCGGCTTCCAGCTTGGCCGCAGCGTCCAGCGCAATGGCGACCTCGGTGCCGGTGGCGAACAGGCTGACCTTGGCGGTGCCATTGGCGGCCTTCAGCTCATAGGCACCCTTGCGCGACAGGTTCTCGCCCGCATCCGTGGTACGGACAGCCGGGGTCTTCTGGCGCGACAGGCACATGGCCGACGGGGTGGTCTTGTGTTGCAGCGCGACCTGCCAGCATTCCAGCGCCTCGACCGTATCGGCAGGGCGGAACACCATCAGGTTCGGAATGGCGCGAAGGGCGGCCAGATGCTCGACCGGCTGGTGGGTCGGGCCGTCTTCGCCCAGACCGATGCTGTCGTGCGTCAGGACGTGGACCACACGGGTGCCCATCAGGGCCGCCAGACGGATGGCCGGACGGCTATAGTCCGAGAACACCATGAAGGTGCCACCGTAAGGGATGACACCGCCGTGCAGCGCCATGCCGTTCATGGCAGCGGCCATGCCGAACTCGCGGATGCCATAGTTCACATAACGGCCGTGATAGGTCGGCGCGTCCATGATCTGGGTGTTCTTGACGAAGGTGTTGTTCGAGCCGGTGAGGTCAGCCGAGCCGCCCACCAGTTCGGGGATGGCGTCGAACACGGTGGCCAGAGCCTCGCCCGAGGACTGGCGCGTGGCCATGGCGGGCTTGGTTTCGACCAGTTCTTTCAGCTTGGCATCCAGAGCGGCAAAGGCACCGTTCGGCAGGTCACCGGACATGGCGCGGGTGAACTCGTCACGTTGCGCGTGGGCCAGATGGCGGGCTTCCCATGCCTTGCGGTGCTTGGAGCCGGCCTTGCCGACCTTTTTCCATTCCTTGTCCAGCTCTGCCGGAATCTCGAACGGCGCGGCGGTCCAGCCCATGGCCTGACGCGATGCGGCGATTTCCATGTCGCCGAGAGCGGCACCGTGGGTCTTGTGGCTGCCTTCCATCGTGGCAGCGCCCTTGCCGATCTTGGTCTTGCACGCGATCAGGGTCGGGACCGACTGCTTGGTCGCCCAGGCCAGTGCCTTTTTGATCTGGCCGTGGTCGTGACCGTCAATGGCCTTGACCGCCCAGCCCGAGGCTTTGAAGCGGGCCAGTTGGTCGGTCGCGTCCGACAGGGCCACCGAACCGTCGATGGTGATGGCGTTGTCGTCCCACAACACGCACAGCTTGTTCAGCTTCAGACGACCGGCCAGTGCGATGGCTTCTTGCGAAATGCCTTCCATCAGGCAGCCGTCACCGGCGATTACCCAGGTGCGGTGATCCACCAGTTCGTCACCAAAGCGCGAGGCCAGATGACGCTCGGCCATGGCGAAACCGACCGAGTGGGCCAGACCCTGACCCAGCGGGCCGGTGGTGACTTCAACGCCTTCGAGGTGGCCATATTCGGGGTGGCCTGCGGTGCGCGAGCCCCACTGGCGGAAGTTTTCCAGCTGTTCGCGGGTCGCCTGCTTGTAACCGGTCAGGTGCAGCAGCGAATAAATCAGCATCGAACCGTGACCGGCCGACAGAATAAAGCGGTCGCGGTCGGCCCAGTTCGGGGCCGAAGCGTCAAACTTCAGAAACTTTGAAAACAGGACCGTGGCCACATCGGCCATGCCCATCGGCATGCCGGGGTGGCCGCTCTTGGCCTTCTCGACGCCATCCATTGCCAGTACACGAATGGCATTGGCCATCATCTGAGGTGAGGGTTTCGAGAACATCGAAAGGGCGTCTGTCACGGCAAAGCCTTTTTCAGAACAGAGAAATGGGGACGGCGCCGCTTTACCCCGCCGCGCCTACGGGTTCTATAGCGAATCTGAAGAAAGGATGCAGATGGACGCCCTTACAGCCGCAAAGGCCCGAATTGAGCGGGCCGTGAACGATCTGGAGCGCAAGTTTCAGGATCTGAAGGCCAAGTCCGCAGCCGCAAGCCTGCCGGACGATGATCTTTTTGCGCCTCTCCCTGACGATGGAGCGAATGCCGAACGTGTGGCCGAACTGGAGGCTGCCGGTCAGCAAGCTGCGGCGGCTTTGGCAGCAGCAGCACAGGCCGTGCGCGAAATTCTGGAACAGCCCGCCAGCGAATCCATTACAAAAACCGGTGATGTATCTGAAATGGAGCCGCGCTGATGGCGACAGTAACCGTTGAAGTGAACGGTCGTGCCTATCCGGTCGGGTGTGCGGACGGGCAGGAGGCCCGCGTGACCCAACTGGCGCAGGAGTTTGACGCCAAGGTGTCGCAGGTGGCTGATCAGGTCGGACAGGTCGGTGATCTGAAACTGTTCCTGATGGGGGCCTTGATGCTGGCGGACGAACTGTCCGAGGCCCGTCGTGGTCGTGTGGCACCGCCACCCGTGGCCACCGAGGTTGCCAATAATGACGGCGTGGCCGAGGCCCTGAATGCTGTGGCTGCCCGTCTGGAGAAGCTGGCGCAAAGCTTTTAGCTGATACGCCCCCGCTCCGAACCGCTAAAGATGACACGCCCCCGCAAAAACGGGGCACGTCGTCGTGCGCGTCGAGTGCGGGTTGATGATCGCCAGCTTGACCTGCTGGACTGGCTGGACGCGCAACCCAGCCATGGGCCGAAAAAGCCGCGCCTGAATGCGACGCCCCCCGCACCGGAAGTGGACGAGGACCAGTTGGATCTGGTCGAACTGATTGCCGGTCTGGATCGCGCCGCCTGATCTTTTCACATGGCCCCAGATCTTTTCAGATGGCCCTTGAGTGAAAGCGGATCACACCCTATTTTGCGACTTGGCGGGTCTTGCTGCGGCCCTCGTCGGGGACAACATTCCTCCCGGCCTTAATCATCTCGAAGGGAGCTGTCCCTGCATGGGCCCGAGGGCCTGAGTATATGGCGCCCACCTGTCTTTCAGGTTCGAGAGGATTCATCGCCCCACGGTTCTTGTGGCGCCGCCAACCCAAACCCCGCCCTGTCTCAGGGCGGGGTTTTGTGTTTCATAGCGCCATGGACAAAGCCGAAATCCGCACCCGAATGCGCGCCCAGCGCAAGCTGTTGAACACACCCGAGCGGGTGGCCGATATCGTGCGCCATGCCGGTGATCTGCCTGCGGGGGCTGTGGTGGCGCTTTATTCTGCCATCGGGGCGGAGGTGCCGACGGGTGATCTGGCCATGGCACTGGTGGATCAGGGGCGGACTTTGTGCCTTCCGGTGGTGGTGGATCGTGATGCGCCAATGGTGTTTCGCCTGTGGTCCATCGGTGATCCACTGGAAGACGATGCCGCCGGATGCCCTGCGCCTCTGGACTTGGCGGGCGAGGTCATGCCCGATCTGGTCATCACGCCTCTGGTGGCGTTTGACGGGCGCGGAGGCCGGTTGGGACAGGGCGGTGGCTATTATGACCGCACCTTCGAGGCCCTGGCTGATGTCATGCGTGTGGGGCTGGCCTTTGCGGGGCAGGAGGTCGAAGCCCTGCCGGTCGAGGCCCATGACATATGTCTGCATGGTATTTTGACCGAGAACGGTTATAGACCCTTCAAATGAGATTGGCATTTTTCGGTGACGTAATCGGCAAGAGCGGACGGGATGGTCTAAGCGACCACCTTCCGGGTCTACGCCGCGATTTGAAACTCGACTTCGTGGTCGTGAATGGCGAGAACGCCGCAGGCGGGTTCGGCATTACCGAAAACACCGCCAACGAAATCTATGCCGCAGGCGCAGACGTCATCACGCTGGGCAACCACTCGTGGGACCAGCGCGAGGCCCTGACCTATATCGTGCGCGAACCGCGCCTGATCCGTCCGGCCAACTATCCGCGCCTGATGGATGCACCGGGCCGTGGTGCCGATGTGTTCGTGACGCCCGACGGTATGCGGGTTCTGGTCATCAACGTGCTGGGCCGTGTCCACATGGACCCGATGGACGACCCGTTCAGCGCCGTAGAGCGCGAACTGGATGCCGCGCCTCTGGGCGTCGTGGCCGATGCCGTCATCGTCGATATCCATGCCGAGGTGACGTCCGAGAAGATGGCCATGGGCCATTTCTGCGATGGTCGTGCCTCGCTGGTGGTGGGCACCCACACCCACGTTCCGACGGCGGACGCACAAATCCTGCCGAACGGCACGGCGTTCCAGACCGATGCGGGCGGCTGCTGCGATTATGACAGCGTCATCGGCAACGATAAGGAAGAGCCGCTGCGCCGCTTCACCACCCGCCTGTCGGGTGGCCGCTATGCACCGGCCCACGGCCCCGCCACCATCTGCGGCGTCTTCGTCGAAACCGACGACCGCACCGGCCTCGCCAAGCGCATCGAACCTATCCGCATCGGCGGCCGCCTGAAACAGGCAATCCCGACTTTATAAGTCAGCCGCGGTCAGAAGGCTCCGCCTTCTCGACCCGACGCGGCCTGTATTCCGTCACCCTCCGGCTTGACCGGAGGGCCCAGCGGCGCGCGTTAGCACAAAAACGGCTGGCAGGCGTCCCCTAAAAAGAACACCCCCGCTCCCGCTAACTCCCCCGATCAAAGCCGCTTCGCAGCTTGTCGGAGGATGCTGGACGATCTTTGAAAGAACGACGTTTGACATAATAGATTACATCTGTAATCAATACTTGCATTACAAACGTAATCTGGAGGATTTGATTGTGCGTGTTTTATCGTTGTCGTTCCTCGTGACCACTATGGCCACTCCGGTTGTCGCGGCCCCGCAACTGGGTTTTACAACTCTGGTGCTACTCAGCCACCCGATCCAGAAACTGGTTATGCTGGTGCTGGTCATCGCCACAGTCTCGGCGATAGCCATTGCCGCGCGTAAGTTGATGGCGGGATCAAACCTTGTCGGTGGCTCGGCCTTTGTGAAGGCTCTTCGCCTTGGCGGCCCGCTGTTGGGGTTATTAGGGGCCAGCTATGCGGCGATGAATATCTTCATTGGCCTGTCCGGTTTTTCCGAACCGGTAAATGCCGTGATCTTCATGCCTGCTGTGGCCGAAGCCTTTGCTGTTCTGATTGTCGGTCTGATCTCTGGCGTTGTAGCGGTAATCGCCAACTGGGCCATTGAGGCTCGCATCGACAGGGAGGTCTTGCGGGTCCAATGACCATTCCCGTAACCGAAGCTGAAAGCGAGATTCTTGCCGCGCTTTGGCGGCGCGGTCCGCTTTCGGCCAAGCCTCTGATCGAAGAGGTGAAGTCTGTTCAGGACTGGGGCGATGCCACGATCAAAACCCTGCTGGGACGGTTGATGAAGAAGGGGGCAATCCTTTCGGAACGCGTCGACGGACGCCAGCAGTATCGCGCCCTGATCTCTCGCTCCGACTATGTGCGAAGGGAAATCGGCTTGCTGGCCCGCCGCCTGTTTGGCGGGGACCAGCAAGCCTTGCTTGCCGCCCTAAAGGACTAAACGTCCTTTCGCGCCCGAAGTCGCAGTCGCATTGTTTCGCGGCTGCGCAGGGTGATTTGCTGGATGGGGCGGGGCTGGACGGGGGTGATGGCCTCGACTTCGGCGACCTTGAGGATTTCCGCCAGAGCGATGATGGCTTCCTGCATGGCAAAGGCGGCACCGATGCAGATGCGCGGGCCACCGCTGAAGGGCAGCCAGGCATAGCGGTCGATGTTCTTGCGGTTTTCGGGCAGGAAGCGTTCGGGTTTGAACACGTCCGGTTCGTCCCACAGCTTTTCGTGGCGCTGGATCAGCCAAGGGGCGATGACGATACTGTCGCCTGCCTTGACCTCATGGCCCTCGATCACGTCATCGGCGACGGCCTGTCGGATCATTGCAGGGGCAGGAGGGAACAGGCGCATGGCCTCCTCGATCACCGCCTTGTGCCAGACCATGGCCTTGATGCCGCCAGACGAGCGGTCCCAGCCATCGGCCTCTTCCTTGAGCTTTTGCGCCACGGCGGCATCGCGGGTGATGAGATGCAGGGTCCAGCCCAGCGTCCGCGCCGTGGTTTCGTGACCGGCAAGGATGAAGGTCAGGATGTTGGACATGACCTCGTGGTCCGACAATCCCGAGCCGTCGCCTTCCTCGTCGCGGGCCGACAAGAGCGCGGTTAGCAGGTCATCGGGCGCATCACCGGCCTCAAGGCGTGCGCGGCGGCGTTTGACCAGAGCCGTCACGCGCTCTTGAAAGAAATGCGACGAGCCACGGCTGGCCAGCTTGCCCAGACGCGGTATCCAGTCGGGGGCTTTCAGGGCATCCAGCGGGCTGATACGGGCACCGACTTCCAGAAACTGGTTCAGTGCCTTTTCAAAGCCCGCAGCATCGCCGTCCAGATCATCCGAGAACATGGTGGCCGACAGGATGTCGAAGGTCAGGCCGCTCATCTCGTGGTCGATGTTCAGAACCCGCGCGCCCTGATCCAGCTTCCAGCCTTCGACGCGGCGGCGACAGACGGCATCCATCACCTCTGCGGTCTTGGCGGTATAGGCGGGGGTAAAGAGCGGGGCCATGATCCGGCGTGCCCGACGCCACTGGTCGCCCTCGGTCAGCAACAGCCCGTCGGCCAGCATGGGGCCAAGCACGCGCCGTTGCAGGTCGCCCTTTTCATAGTTGAGCGCATTGTCCGTGAGGACGCGCCGCACCCCCACAGGGTCGCTGACGACCAGAGTGCGGCCCAGCGGGGAAGTGCCCGCCACATACAGTTCCTGAAAATGTAGCTCGCCCCACAGTTGCAGCGGGTCACGCCAGCTTTGCCACAAAAAGGGGATCATCCCCATCTTGTGGCTGCGGCGGGTAGGGACCTTTGGGCGAAATCCAGCCGAGGTCGCGGTATTTGCCATGTCGGTCATCGTGCACTCCTTCGGGAATGAATACACTACCTACGATAATGTCAAAAGTAGTCCGCTATCATGCCCCGTTTCAGGCGGAACGTTGCATCCCTTTTCTCTGCACGGCCTGTTCGCGCAATTGACGCAACTGCTGGGCTCTGTGCCCGGGCGTATGCACGCGGGTCACATAGTCCTGCGCGGCGCGGGCCATGGCCAGACGCTGGGCGGGGTCGGCGATCAGGGCTTCGATGGCCGTTTGCAGCCCTTCGGAGGTCAGGTCATCGACATAGAGGGCGTGGGGACCGCTGGCTTCGCGCAGGCCACCGCGTCCCGAGCTGATCAGGGCTGCGCCTGCTGCATGGGCCTCTAAAGCTGTCAGGCCCAATGGCTCGGCCCATGTCGAGGGGGTCAGCGCAATGGCGGCTTTTTTCATCACCGCACTGACCTCGGCCAGAGGTGCGGACTTCATGACACGGACACGGTCTCCGTAACGTGCCAGCGGTGCAATATGCGGTTCGGCCCAGTCCCCTCGCGTTTCCCAGTCATTCAGCATCAACACGGCACGCCAGTCTGGATGGCGGTCCAGAACCGCAGGCAGAGCCGCACAGATCAGGTCCACACCCTTTTCGGCCATGGCCCGACCGGCAAAGGCAATCACCTGTTCGCGGTTCTCGACCGGCGCATGCCACAGATCGACATTGATGGGGTTGGGGACGGCGTAGGTTTTTTGTTCCTGAGACGGAAAGTCGCTCAAGAAGTCGCGCCGTCCGGCTTCGCTGACGAAGATCAGACCGTCTATCTGTCTGAAACGATGCTCGTAGCGCCACTTTTGCAGCAGGTTGCGCGGCGATTTGAGCGCATTGTGCCGGTAGAGAAAGCGGGTGGCGCGCGGGAAGCGGCGGGCGATCTTCAAAGCTTGTTTAAGCTGTTGGTGAAACTCGATCACGTCCGGCTGGAAGTCTTCCAGCGCCTGTTCCAGCGCGGCCATGCGCTTTTTGCTGGTCGGCAGGGGATGTACGGACAGGTCGCCGTGGTCATTGTCACTGTCGCAGCAGAAGATCCGCAGTTCGGCTTGGCTGTCCCCCTGGGCGAGGGTGCGTACGACCGTTTCCATGGAGTTGGGCTGGGATAGCGAGAAATGGCAGCCCGGAGGAAGGACGACGGCGATTTTCAAGAACGGCTCCTGCGGAAGCGACTGGAGAGCAGAGTGTTGTCTCCGGTACACGTTCTAGATGAATTATTTTTAATAGTCGCCCTGGAGGCTGCTGTTTCTTCGCGCTTCGAGTGCCCGCAGACGGCCTTCTTCAGCCTTGAGGTCGCCGGTCAACTGGCCGCGCAGAGCCGGATCGGTGGTCGCGTCCAGCAGGGCGCGGGTGTCCGCCACGGCCTGACGGCGGGTGGCGATCAGGCGGGACAGTTCGTCACCCGCCTGAGGTGCAGAAGCGACCGAGGCACGTTTGGCGGCCTCGGCCTGTTCTTCTTCGGTGGTTTTCAGTGCTGCAGCCTGACGGGCGGCGGCAGCATCACGCAGGGCGTGTTGAACCGGATCGCCAGGCTGAACGTCGCAGGCGGCCACAAATGTAGCCGCCGCAACAGACATCAGGGCGATCAGGCGCATCAGCCTTCGATCCAGTTCGGCATCCAGCTTTCGTGCATTTCGCGCACATGGGCGACCGGAATACGGAACAGTTCACCAGAGGCAGCCTTACCCGCAAAGTCGGTACCGCCGACCTTGCCGACCACAGCAGCCGTCAGACCGGCAGCCTTGGCCTTGGCGACCAGTTCGTCCGCATTGGGAACGGCCACCAGATAGCGGGCTTGGTCTTCACCGAAGTAGAAGCCGTGGGCGACAGCCTCACCGGCATCCAGTTCCATACCGACATCCGAAGCCAGAGCGATATCGGCAGCCGCGCCAACCAGACCGCCGTCCGACAGGTCGTGAACGACCGTCAGTTCGCCAGCCTCGATCAGAGCGCGCACGAAGTCGCCGGTCTTGCGTTCCAGCTTCAGGTCCACCGGCGGCGGCGCACCGTCTTCACGGTTCAGCACTTCACGCAGGTAGATGGAGGCCCCCAGCGAACCCTTGGTTTCGCCGATCAGCACCAGGGCATCGCCCTCTGCCGCGCCACCAAAGCCGGTGACAACGTCGTAGTTGGTCAGCAGGCCAACAGCGCCAACGGTCGGCGTCGGCGGAATAGCGACACCGTTCGTCTCGTTATACAGCGACACGTTGCCCGACACGACGGGGAAGTCCAGCTCGCGGCAGGCCTCGGCCATACCGTCGGTGGCCCGCACGATCTGGCCCATGATCTCGGGGCGCTGCGGGTTGCCGAAGTTCAGGTTGTCAGTGATGGCGATCGGGCGCGAACCCACCGCCGTCAGGTTACGCCAAGCCTCGGCCACAGCCTGCTTGCCGCCTTCATACGGGTCGTTCTGGACATAGCGCGGGGTGCAGTCCGACGTGACAGCCAGACCCTTTTCGGTGCCGTGAACGCGGACAACGCCCGCATCGGCACCGGTCGAGGAATCCTGCAGGGTGTCAGCCATGACGTGACGGTCATACTGTTCCCAGATCCAGCGCTTGGACGCCATGTCAGGGCAGGTCAGAACCGAAAGGACCGCATCGTTCCAGCTTGTCGGGGCGGCAACTTCGTCGGTGCCCAGCGCCGGATGCAGTTCCGGCTGGACCCACGGGCGGTCATACAGCGGCGCATCGTCGAACAGCGGGGCCAGCGGCACATCGCAGACGGTTTCGCCGTGGTGTTTCAGAACCAGATGTCCGGTGTCGGTGGTCTTGCCGATGATGGCAAAGTCCAGACCCCATTTCTGGAAGATGCGGTAGCCGACATCTTCAAAGCCGGGCTTGAGGACCGCGAGCATACGCTCCTGCGATTCCGACAGCATCATCTCGTAGGCGGTCATTTCGGTTTCGCGTTGCGGAACCTTGTCGAGGTCCAGCTCGACACCCACGCCACCCTTGCCGGCCATTTCAACCGACGAGGAGGTGAGGCCAGCGGCACCCATGTCCTGAATAGCGGCCACCGCGCCGGACTGCATCAGTTCCAGCGTGGCTTCGATCAGCAGTTTTTCAGCGAACGGGTCACCGACCTGAACGGTCGGGCGCTTGGCATCGGACTCATCGTCGAACTCTGCCGACGACATGGTCGCGCCGTGGATACCGTCGCGGCCGGTCTTGGAGCCGAAGTAAACCACGTCGTGGCCTGCTTCCGGTGCAGCCGAGTAATAGATCTCGTCAGCCTTGGCCAAGCCTACGCACATGGCGTTGACGAGGATGTTGCCGTTATAGCCCTTGTGGAAGTTCGTCTCGCCCGCAACGGTCGGAACGCCGACGCAGTTGCCATAGCCGCCGATGCCGGACACGACACCTTTAACCAGACGCTTGGTTTTCTCGTGCGAGGGTTCACCGAAACGCAGCGCGTTCAGCAGGGCCACCGGACGTGCGCCCATCGTAAAGACGTCGCGCATAATGCCGCCAACGCCCGTCGCCGCGCCCTGATAAGGCTCGATATAGGACGGGTGGTTGTGGCTCTCCATCTTAAAGATGCAGGCATCGCCATCGTCGATGTCGATGACACCGGCGTTTTCCCCCGGGCCGCAGATCACGCGGTCACCTGTGACAGGGAATTTCATCAGCTGCTTCTTGGATGATTTGTACGAGCAATGCTCGGACCACATCACCGAGAAGACGCCCAGCTCGACCTGATTGGGCTCACGGCCCAATCGGTCCAGCAGGACCTGATATTCGTTAGGGGCGAGGCCGTACTCTTCGGCCAGTTGGGCGATGGTCTTTTGGGGCGCGCTCATAATGGCGCCTATTAGCCTTGTCCGGCGCATCTGTCAGCCATCGTTTGGTGGAAAGACAGCTTAGCGGGCGCTTATTTTGCGCGACGAAGGCCAAAGGTGAAGATCGAAGCAAAGACGATCACCACAAAAGCAGCCCCCAGCGCCGCAAATGACAGCACCGGATTATTGTCCTGATGGGCCACAAATGCGCCGACCAAGCCCCATGCGACCGGAATCGGATAGGCCAGTGTACGCAGGACCCAGCTGACGCCGATGGCAAAAACAGTGGTGATGGCCACGAACACAATGGCCCATAGCGTCGGGCTGAGTGTCGCAGGGAGCGCATCATTGGCGGTCAGTACCGTAATCAGGTTGAGGGGAGAGGCGACCGTCAACCACCCTGCCAGTGCCGCCAGCGGCCAGATGACCAGCATACGGTCGCGGTCCAGCACGCCGGTTTCACGGATGGTGCGGCCCAGCATCAGCATGGGCACCAACAGCGCCAGCAGGCTGGCATAGATCACCACCACGCTGGCGGTCTTCATATCCAGAGCGGCGGTGATGATCCAAAGCCCGATACCGAAGAAGGTGACAAAGCTGGGCCAGCCCAAGCCGTTTATCAGTGTGCTCTCGCCCGTTTGCGGCAAGGCCTGACGCACCGCATAGGCCATCAGACCGGCATAGAGCAGCCCCCAGATCGAGAAGGCATAGCCCGCCACCCGCAGTGTGGTGTTGCCGTCCTCGGCAAACTGCGCCTGCGAAAGCCCGATATTGCCGAGCGCCTGAAGAATCGGGATCGCAATGGCAAAAATCGCAGCCCCGAGAACCGCTAGGCGGCGGGTTTGCTGGGCAGGCGAAGGGCGAACGATCGAGGACATGGCAGCTCCTGAAAAGGGTGCGCTGAACAGCGGGCCTGATTTTATACGCACAGCTTGGCTATTGGTTCACGGAACCGGTGGCAACAGGCAGGGGTTCCGCTTGCATCACTGTTCAATGATGGAGGCTGTCATGGCCGACCGCCCGCAAGACGATTTCGACAACGAACCCGAAGAAGTCGATACCAACCGCGCCGTGCAACAAGGCCTTGGCGTTGGTGCCCGCGAACTGGCCGCCATTGGTGAAAGCGGCGAGAAGGGCACGCTGGAAACCGCCCGCCCCGACAAAAAGCCCGGCAAGAAGAAAGACAATACCATCGAAAGCGACACCGGCCGCGCGGCCAGTGTGCTGGATCGCAAATAGCAAAAAGCCCTGCCCGAATGGATCGGCAGGGCTTTTAAAAGCTGGTTTTCAAGCCGCTTAGAGCGCGTCGTAGATGCTCTGGAAGAAGGTGGCGCCGTCGGCGCTGCCCAGTTCGGCTTCGAAGGCGCGGTCGGGGTGGGGCATCAGGCCGATGACGTTACCGGCTTCGTTCATGATGCCGGCGATGTCGTTGACCGAACCGTTGGGGTTGTCGACATAGCGGAAGACAACCTGGTTGTTGCCTTCGATACGCTTGAGGGTTTCGGCATCGGCGAAGAAGTTGCCGTCACCATTGCCCTGCGTCATCACCACCTCGGCCTGATCGCCGAAACGCTTGGTGAAGCGGGTGTCCTTGTTGGCCACGGTCAGGCTGATGGGCTTGCAGACATATTTCAGTCCGCTGTTCTTCATCAGGGCCCCGGGAAGCATGTCAGCCTCGCACAGGATCTGGAAGCCGTTGCAGATGCCGACCACGGTCACGCCGTCTTCGGCGGCCTTTTTGACGGCCTGCATGACCTTGGACTGGGCTGCCATAGCGCCACTACGCAGATAGTCACCATAGGAGAAACCTCCCGGAATGACGATCAGGTCGAGCCCTTTCGGCAGTTCGGTCTCGGCATGCCAGACCATGGAAACTTGCTCGCCAGTGGAGCGTTCGACGGCGACCTTACAGTCGCGGTCACAGTTGGAACCGGGGAATACGATGACGGCTGCGCTCATGGGCGGGCCTCCTAGCACCCTTTGCAGGGAATGTCAGTCACAGGTTTCACTGGTTTGGAGACTTGGTGCGCTCTGACCGGTGAAATAGGCAATAATCCAGATGGCAAATCCGCCTAGGGCCAGACCCATGCCGACATATCCGGTCGAGGTCCAGCCCCAGCCTGCGGCAATTGCCATGCCGCCAAACAGCGGACCCAGCGCATTGGCAAAGTTAAACGCCGAATGGTTGAGGGCGGCTGCCAGTGTCTGGGCATCGCCCGCCACATCCATCAGGCGGGTTTGCAGGATTGAGCCGAGCCCTCCACCAATGCCGATCATCACGATCACCACCAGCAGGGTCTCTAGACGCGGTGCGGCCAGGGCATAAAGGGACAGGGCAAAGGCGCTCCACAGCAAAAGGCCACCTGCGGCCTTCATGCCGAATCGGTCCGCCGCCCAGCCGCCGATCAGGTTGCCGGCCATCATGCCGATGCCGAAGATCGCAAATATGGTTGGCAGCATGGATGCCGAAACGCCCGTCACCGCCTGCGCGGTCGAGGCCAGATAGGCATAGACGCTGAACATACCGCCAAAGCCGATGGCACCGACGCCGAGCGTCAACCAGACCTGTGTGTTCTTAAGGGCGGCCAGCTCGCGTAGGGGAATGGCGTCGGGATCACCCCCGTCGCGCGGCGCAAAGATCGCCACCAGCGCCATGGTCAGGACGGCCAGCACGCTGACAATGGCAAAGGTCCAGCGCCAGCCGAAATGCTGGCTGACCATATTGGCCAGAGGCACACCGACCAGTGTCGCCACGGTCAGGCCCAGTAAGGTGGTGGACACGGCGCGAGAGCGCATTTTTAGCGGCACGATGCTGGCCACCAAAAGGGCTGCGACGCCGAAATAGGCTCCGTGCGGAATGCCGCTGAGGAAGCGGAACAGCAGCATGCTTTCATATGTGGGTGCGATGGCGCTGAGCGCGTTGCCAATCGCAAACAGGCCCATAAACCCGACCAGCAACAGCCAGCGCGGCAGCCTCGCGCCCATAACGGCCAATATAGGTGCGCCCACTACAACCCCTGCGGCATAGGCACTGATGACATGGCCTGCAGTGGGTTCGTCCACACCCAGACCCTTGGCAAAGTCGGGCAGGATGCTCATGGCGGCAAACTCGGTCACGCCGATGGCAAAGCCACCTGTCGCAAGGGCCAGCAGAACAAGGGCAATCCGTCCGGCGGAAAGCGCGGCGGGTTCAGCGCCCTGTGAGGGGCGTGGGGAATCAAACATGCATACCGGGGTCGTTTGGGGCGATGCAGCCTTCAGGCTGCGGGGGAGGACGACGAAACCGATATAGGCCGATCAGGCCATGTTGCAATGCGACCAAGGGGGACTTTGGCGGGCGAACCACCAAAGTCCCCCTTGGTGTGATTTATCCGCCGGTGTTTTCGTAAATGCCGGTGATCGAGGCCTTGGCCAGCGTATGGAAATGCAGGTTGAAGCCGTAGACCGCGCCCGAATTATCGGCGGTGACGTCCAGCTTTTCGACATCCACGGCAAAGACGGTGAAGATATAGCGGTGCGGGCCGTGACCTGCGGGCGGGGCGGCCCCGCCGAAACCGGCATCGCCGAAATCGGTGCGGCCCTGAATGGCACCGGCAGGCAGGTTGGCACCGCCGACAGCACCGGCACCGGATGCCAGTTCGCTGATATCGGCAGGGATATTGGCCACGGTCCAGTGCCAGAAGCCCGAACCGGTCGGCGCGTCGGGATCATAGCAGGTGACGGCAAACGACTTGGTGCCCTCCGGCGCGCCCGACCACGCTAGGTGCGGCGAGGTATTGCCCTTGGCGAAAACCTGCGCGTCCGGCAGTTGCCCGCCGTCCGTCAGGTCGTTGGAAGTCAGGGTAAAGGTCATGTGCGCGTTCCCTTCACAATGATTGACGCTTGAACTCTACACTTGATGGGCAACGGAACGCCGCACTGCAAGGCCTAGCTTCGCATCAGGGAAGAAGATTTGGGTTGAACTAATATGGAGGTGAGCCATGCTCGGCTTCAACCTGATAAGCTCTCGTGGGAGAGCGGAGATGTCTATCGCACAACCAACAAGGGTACTCTGCGTCCAACAATTTATCGAATGCGCGATATCGTCCAACCGCTTTGTTAAGCGCGTCCCTGTCTCCATAACCGCAGGCATCGGTCGTGTAATTGATGCTTTCGGAGGTCAATACGACCCACCGCATGAATATAGCGGGATGAGCGGGATGGTCAGGTTTGGTTACGATGTACAATCGTTCCAGATGTCTGTCGAAATAAGCAGAAGAGCCTTGCCCGTGCTCATCGGCCTCGATCATAGGGCGGTCTTTGATCTCGCGAACATTGGCATCAAATCCAATCTCGCACACGAGCATCTCCGGTTCCGGCCCTGTCGAATGGAACTTGGGTATAGGTTGCTGACAGGCGGCCAATAAAAAAGCCGCCCCGATGATGAGGGCGGCTTTCATTTAGGCGATCTCGATCTTGTAGGATTCGATGACCGTATTGGCCAGAAGCGTTTCGCACATGCGCTTCACTTCGGCTTCCTTGTCGGCGACGTCGTCGGCCAGATCGAAGGCGATCAGCTTGCCGACGCGGGCTTCGGAAACGCCCGGCCAGCCCAGACCTTGCAGAGCGCCTTCAACGGCCTTGCCCTGAACATCCAGTACGCCTGGCTTGAGAAAGACGTGAACCTTAACCTTGGCCATTAGTGGAGACCTCCCTGAATAACTGTCGGCATATCTTTCATGATGCCGAGACGGCGAGCCACTTCGGTGTAGCTCTCGATGACATTGCCCATGTCGCGACGGAAGCGGTCTTTGTCCAGCTTCTCGCCGGTGGCGGTATCCCACAGGCGGCACGAGTCGGGGCTGATTTCGTCGGCGAGGATAACGCGCGAGAAATCGTTTTCGTAGATGCGGCCGAACTCGATCTTGAAGTCCACCAGCGTGATACCGACAGCCGAGAACATGCCGCAGAGGAAATCATTCACACGGATGGCCGTGGCCAGCATCTCGTCCATTTCCTGGGTCGTGGCCCAGTTGAAGGCGGTGATATGCTCTTCCGACACCATCGGGTCGTTAAGCTCGTCCTTCTTGTAATAGAATTCGATGATCGAGCGCGGCAGCGGCGTGCCTTCTTCGAGGCCGAGGCGCTTGGCGATCGAACCGGCGGCCACGTTACGCACAACCACTTCCAGCGGCACGATCTCGACTTCGCGGATCAGCTGCTCGCGCAGGTTCAGGCGTTTGATAAAGTGGTTGGTGATGCCGATCTGGTTCAGACGGGTCATCACAAACTCGCTGATGCGGTTGTTGATGACGCCCTTGCCTTCCAGCTGGGCTTTCTTTTCGCCGTTAAAGGCGGTCGCATCGTCCTTGAAATACTGGATCAGCGTGCCCGGCTCGGGACCCTCGTAGAGGATCTTGGCCTTGCCTTCGTAGATCAATTTGCGCTTGCTGTTCATCACTGGCGTTCCCGTACGGGGAGGTAAGGTGTCCTTCAAAACGAAAAACGCGCACCTCCATGAACGGAAAGCGCGGTCTTCGAGTCGATGGCGGCTAAATAGAACCGAGCGCTCTTTAGCGGAATGACGGCTGTGACACAAATATCCATAAGTTTGTTATCCGGAGTGTGGCCTGTTTAACTCTTGTTGACGTTCGGGCATGCTCAAGGCCATAGAGCCGCATGCGAGCTCGCACTTGAGTCCGTAAAGCAGGAGTTACGACGCGCATGACGACCTTCGAAGATCGGGAACAGGCTTTCGAAGCCAAGTACGTCCTCGATCAGGAACAGGAATTCAAAGCCATTGCCCGTCGCAATAAGTTGCTGGGTCTTTGGGCTGCTGAAAAAATGGAATTGTCCGCCGAGAGCGCAGAGCAATATGCTGCGGCTGTCGTGCGTGCCGATTTCGAGCAACCGGGCGAGGAAGACGTCTTCCGCAAGATCGCCGGTGACTTCAAGGGCGCTGGCCTGAACGTCTCGGAAGGCGAAGTCCGCTCCAAGATGGACGAGCTGGCCGCTGCTGCGCGCGAGAAAATCCGCGCCGGCGAATAATCGCCCCAAGCGATTGAAAACAAACAAGGCCCGCAACCGGAGGGGATGGTTGCGGGCCTTTTTGTCGTCTGCCTCGAACACCATGAGGAGACAGACATGCGCACTGCCTACGCATGTCTGTAATGCGCATCCGGCGTTCGGGTTGCAGTGTTATGGCATCAGGACAGTATCGATGACGTGAACCACGCCATTGGTGCGGGCCTGATCGGCCATGGTAATGGTGGCCTTGCCGCCCTTGGCGTCGGTAATTTCCCACTTGCCGCCACCGGCATCGCGCAAGGTCAGCTTACCGCCCTGAACCGTGGTCAGGGTTGCTGTGCCGTTATTGGCGGCGGCCTGTGCGGCCAGATCGGCGGCGACAAGGCGGCCCGGAACCACGTGATAGGTCAGGATCTTGGTCAGATCGGCTTTCTTGGCCGGTTGCATCAGGGCGTTGCGATCGGCAGCCGGAATCTTGTCAAAGGCCGCATTGGTCGGGGCAAAGATGGTGAACGGACCGGGGCTGGACAGGCGCTGGGCAAGACCTGCGCTCTGGATGGCGGCGGTCAGGGTGGTGAAGTCGGGCGCGGTGCTGGCGGCGGCAACAATGTCTTCGGTGGGGGCCACTGGCGACATGGGGGCCGGTGTGCTGGTGGCCGGATCGGCGGTCGGGGCCGCATTCTCGCTGTTCTGGTTATTGCCGCAAGCGGCCAGCGTCAGGGCAGCGGCAGATGCGGCGATCACGCCAAAGGCTGTACGGGTCTTCATCATTACGAGGTTCTCCCATTGGGTCGCAAAACTGCGATCAGGGGTAATTTACGGTTAAGTGTCCGAAAGGATGCGTCTCGAGCCGCGATTGTGATCGCTATAACGCAGGCAGGCGTTCGCGCCACAGGTCCAGCTTGGCTTGAAGCGGCATGGTATAGGCCGGACTGGTGGAGGGCAGCTCGATCAGGCGGACATTGCCGATATGACCCTCCAGAATAGGACGCCCGATTTTGGCGGCGGCCTTGCCGTTAAAGCCGATGGCTTCGAGCCGAGGCAGGGTGCGGACAAGAGCGATAAGGTCGGCTGCCTCGGGCGAGCGGATGGCGCTGTCCAGACTGCCGGACCGCTCGGCAGAGGCCAGAACGTCCCACAGTCCTATCCCGCTTTTCAGCAAGGCTTGCAGGCGTTCTTCATAGGGAAGGGTGTCCAGAGGCTGGCCCGTCAGCGCAGCGGCAATCGGCCAGAAGGCGTTGCGGGGATGGGCGTAATATTGCGCAGCATTTAGCGAGGCGATACCGGGTAGGCTGCCCAGCACCAGAAGGCGGGTCTTTTCCGATACAACAGGCGCAAAACCGATGCTGCGCACACCATCGCGGCTCACGGCGTGTGGTCGCGCAGCCAGCCGACAACCGAATGGCGGTGGACCTTGGCATAGGGCGCAACAACCGCCACCGAGTGCAGTTGCGGCACCTTGAACAGGGTCAGTGTGTTAAAGCGCGGCACAAAGCCGCGAGACACATCGCCCTTGTTGTCATGGAACAGAAGCTGGCCACCCCAGTCACTGCGCCAGCGACGGGTAAAGCCCAGCGTGTACGCGGTCAGGCGGTGGCTGTCCTCGGGGCCGACATCATCGTGCAATCCGATAAAATCGCCGGGACGGTAACGGGTCAACTGGCCATCGGCCTTGGCCACGCGCGGCTCGTCGGTGATGAAGGCCCCGAAGGCGGTGAACTCGGCATTCAGCCACTCGGTCAGCCTATGGATCGGATGACCGGCATCGCGCCCCGTCAAATAGGCGGTAATCAGCGGATACGACTGGTAGAGAAAGCCGTAATTATCGCCGGTGCGGTCCATCAGATTACGGATGCGCTGGCCCATCTGCTGGCCCTGCTGGCGGATCTCTTCCTGTGTCAGAAGGACCGGTTTGTCCTCTTCACCCTGAAAGGCCAGATCATAGGTCAGGGTCTCGATCATGCGGGCCATATGTTCGGCTACATGCGGCTCGAAAATATCCGCAATCTGCACAAAGCCGTCGCGCTTATAGGCGTCGCGCGCGGCCTTGGCATCGATGGCCGGATTAATACGGATAACAGGTGTGGTCATGATCAGGCCGTTCCCCAAGGCAGATATCACTGATAGCCAATACTCAGCATAAGCAAAAGGGTGGGCCAAGGTGACGCGTTCATCCGGCTTCATGAAGTCGATGAAGCAGCCCACAGCACAGGGATATGCCGTTAGTGGCCCGATCGAGATTCTTTCTAGGCAAGCTTGACCTTTGATGCTGTGATTGAGGCACAGTTCGTAGGGTTTAAAGAGGTATCCATGCGTGCCGCAACTTTGATCTTGGCTGCCGTAGCCGCACTGGGCTTTGTGACCTTCCTGCCGGACACAGCCAGTGCGCAAGGGGCCTGTACAGGCGCTCCGGGTGAAATGGTGGTGGGTATGTCAGGCGGTGGTCCGGGCGGGTATCAGACTCCGCTATGCTCGTCGCCGGGTGGTGGCGCAGGTGGCGCACCACGCCGATCGGATGCCGAGGTCATGAACGACGCCATCGGCACAGCCTATCAGGCCGACATCGTCACGATGATGATGGGCCTGCACAGGATGCAGGAGGAAATCGAGAAGCGCCAGAACGGCTCATGGGAGCATATCGGTCCGGCTGATACTGTCGAACGCGGCTATAAGTCGTGCTCGGCGGTCTATCTCAAAGGCAGTCATTTCCTAATGCTTTGGGGCAGTAACAAGCCCGGCGCACAGGCAACGCTGACACTGGTTGATGCCAACGAAAATGCCGTCATGCAGCCGATCGAGGTTCCAGAAATCCAGTCGGTGACACTGGAACAGACAGGTGCCGCGCCTGCCAACATCAATGCCATCCGCCATGCTGTCGATGGTCATGGCGCGGTGACCTTTGCCATTCCGTCGCTTGAACTGGCGGTCAGCGGCCTGCGTGACCAGATGAACATCAAGGTCAGCGCCGACGGGCATGAGCTTCTGGCTATGGATTATAGCGGCGGCAATGCTGCCAAATTCGCGTTCGAGAACTGCATCCGCAAGCTTCCGCGCCCACGTGTGCGTTAAGGTCAGAATATGAAAAGGGGGAGATACCAACCGGTATCTCCCCCTAAATCACAGTACCGATATTTTGCGTTTAGCCGCCGAACACGCGGTTGAAGATCACGTCGACATTTTTGGTGTGGTAGCCAATGTCGAACAGGGCCTCCAGATCGGCGTCGGGCAGGGTGACGCGTTCGTCCGCCTTGAGGAAGTCGATGAAGCGGCCTTCGCCGCGCCAGACCTTCATGGCGTTTTCCTGAACGGCAGCATAGGCGTCTTCACGGCTGATACCGTGATGGGTCAGGGCCAGCATGACACGTTGAGAGAAGACCAGACCGCCGAGGCGATCCATGTTCTTCTGCATATTCTCGGGATAGATGTTCATGCGCTCGACGACGCCTGCCAGACGGTGCAGGGCGAAGTCGAGGTGAACCGTCGCATCGGGACCGATACCGCGCTCAACCGACGAGTGGCTGATATCGCGTTCGTGCCACAGGGCAACGTTTTCCATAGCCGGAACAACCGACGAGCGGACCAGACGGGCAAGGCCGGTCAGGTTTTCGGTCAGAATCGGGTTGCGCTTGTGCGGCATGGCCGACGAGCCTTTTTGACCCTTGTCGAAGAATTCTTCGGCTTCCAGCACCTCGGTACGCTGCAGGTGACGGATTTCGGTGGCCAGACGCTCGATCGACGAGGCGATGACGCCCAGAGCGGCGAAATAGGCCGCGTGGCGGTCGCGCGGGATAACCTGTGTGGAAACGGGCTCTACGGCCAGACCCATCTGGTCGGCGACGTATTGTTCCACTTCCGGCGAGACGTTGGCGAAGGTGCCGACCGCGCCCGAAATGGCGCAGGTGGCGATTTCTTCACGGGCGGTCACCAGACGGCGACGGGCACGTTGCCACTCGGCGTGATAACCGGCCAGTTTCAGGCCAAAGGTCACTGGCTCGGCGTGAATGCCGTGCGAGCGACCGACGCAGACGGTGTATTTGTGTTCCTTGGCGCGGGTTTCCAGCGCGGCCAGAACGCGATCGACGCCCGCCAGCAGCAGGTCGGAAGAGCGGGCCAGTTGCACGGCAAAGCAGGTGTCCAGCACGTCCGACGAGGTCATGCCCTGGTGCAGGAAGCGGGCTTCGTCACCGACGATTTCCGCAACGTGCGTCAGGAAGGCGATGACGTCGTGCTTGGTGGTGCGTTCGATCTCGTCGATGCGGTCGGCATCGAAGGTCGCGTCCTTGCCCTTGGCCCAGATGGCCTCGGCGGCATCATGCGGAATGACGCCCAGCTCGGCCATCTTGGTGGCGGCGTGGGCTTCGATCTCGAACCAGATTTTATACTTGGTGTCCTGGGACCAGATGGCGACGGCTTCGGGGCGGGTATAGCGCGTGATCATGGTCCCGCTCTGTCATCCCACTGACGGTTTGAGTCAAGCGTTAGGGGACGTTGTTATGCGGTGGTCATGAAACCTTCATATTGCATGGGGGTTTTCCTTGGCGATCACTTGCCCTATGTAGCCGCGATCAGGAGGACGACCTCCCCCGCATTGGGCTTCACGTCGGGACGACCCGACATGCCATGTTCGGGAGTACGTCGTGGCTTGGATTTTCCTTTTTGTTGCCGGTTTGCTGGAAATCGTTTGGGCGACCCTGATGAAGGCGTCTGACGGTTTTACCAAGCTGTGGCCGTCGGTCGGCACCATCGGTTTCATGGTGCTGTCGTTCGGCCTTCTGGCCATGGCCATGAAGACGCTGCCTCTGGGTACGGCCTATGCCATCTGGACCGGTATCGGTGCTGTCGGTGCCTTTGTGGTCGGCATTGCCATCATGGGCGAGGCCGTAACCGTAATGCGCGTGGCTGGTGCCTTGCTGATCGTTTCGGGCATTGTTGTGCTGAAGCTGTCCTCCAGCCATTAATACCTTCTGAAATGAAGGGTTGAGGCTATGCAACTAACAATCGGTCCGCGTTTGTATTCAACATGGTCCTTACGGGGCTGGTTGGTGTTGAAACGTTCGGGGGCCGATTTTGCGGTTCGCAGCGTCGAATATGCCTCTGCCGAACAAAAGGCGGCCCTGCGCGATCACTCGCCGACGGGGCTGGTGCCTTTGTTGCAGGTCGGTGAAGACACGATCTGGGACACTCTGGCCATTGCCGAATGGGCGGCCGAAACCTATCCCCAAGCGCAAATGTGGCCCGCCGACCCTGTCGTGCGGGCCTATGCCCGTTCTGTGACGGCGGAAATGCATTCGGGCTTTGCTGCCTTGCGCGATCTGTGCGGCATGGGGCCGGGCCATCCGATTGCCGGTGATGTCCGCAGCGATCCGCCATCCGATCCGGCGCTGGATCGGGACCTGTCGCGGCTGGTCTCGATCTGGAAACAGATGCGCGGCCGTTATGGCGCGGACGGGCCTTGGCTGTTTGGGGCGTGGTCGATTGCCGATGCCTTTTTCACGCCGGTCGCGGCACGGGTGCGGCACTACCGGATCGACCTGTCACAGCATGGCGATACGGATGGTATCGCTGCGGCCTATATGCAGACGCTGTTGAGCCAGCCCGATTTTCTGGAATGGGAAGCCGAGGCACTGGCGTCTTAATGCCGGTCATCGAATCTTCGTATTCAAAGAACGATGTTTTTACATTTTACAGCCAAGGTCATGCCCTAGGACGGGGAGGGCATGACAGATGCGTATGATTGACCGTGGTGTGAACTGGCAGCGCAAGGCGCGAAACTACGGGATCGTCTCGCTGGTGCTGGGTGCGGGATGGCTGCTGCTACAGTCCGGTTTGAGCTGAAAACAGGATCGTCAGTGTTCGGCAGCCGGTGTTTCGGTCTGTGCGGTCTGGATAAGCGGCGCGACGGCAACAGGCGGGCGCGGCGTATAGTCCAGCGATAGCGGCACACCCGCTGCCCCTGAAACCACAGCATCCAGCGTATTCGTCTTGCCGCCCATCAGGCGCTGGTAAATCCAGTAGGCCGAGACGACTTTTTCGACATATTCGCGCGCTTGCGGCACGTCGATGATCTCGATCAGCAATAGCGGATCGGCATCCACGCCCAGCTTGCGAACCGCCGCCAGCATCGGGCCGGGTCCGGCATTATAAGAGGCGACGGTTTTCAGCAGATCGCCCTTGAAGCTTTCGATGGCCAGCAGGCGATTTATATAGTCCTGACCGACCTTCATATTGTGGTTGGCATCCAGCAGGCGCTGGGGCTGACGCACATAGGACTGGTCGCCGCTCATATAGGCGGCGGTGGCGGGCATGACCTGCATCAGGCCATAGGCACCGGCCCCCGAACGGGCATTGGCATCAAAGGCCGACTCGCGACGGATCAGGGCATAAACGAGCGCCTGATCCACGGTATAGCCGCCCTCGGGGCTGAGTTCCGGCATCGGATAGTCGGCGGCATTGACGGTGGACGCGGCGCGTTCTGCCGAACGGCTGGGGGCGACCATGCGGTAAAGATCGGCCCACATCTGGCGGGCCTGTGTGTCGCGCGAACGGCGCAGACCTTCGCGGGCCGACTGGGCGGCGGCATTGCGGCGTCCGACCTCGAACAGGGCCAGTGTGCGACGCGCCGTTTCGTCCTGATGGACAAAGGCATTCAGGGCGCGGGAATCAACAGGATTCAGGGCCTCGACTGGGGTGTTCTGCGTGGTCGAGAAATAGGCGCGCGGACCCTGGTTCTGGATCACCATGTCCTCGCCAAGCTGGCGCTGGGCGATCTGGCCATAGAAGGTGGCGGGCCAGCGGGCGGCTTGGCGCAGCAGGGGCTGGATACGGTCCTGACGGCCGCTGAAACCGGCGGCGCGGGCGGCCCAGTATGATCCCGAGGCACGCACCCATGGGTCTTCGGTAGGATCGTCTGCGACGTGCAGGAAGGCCTGATAGGCGTCGTGGTAACGCTGTAGGCGCCATGCGGCCAGACCCGAGGTCCACCAGTCACCCAGTTCGATGCCGGTATCATACGCCCCTTGCAGGTCGTCATTATTCAGCATGACACGGGCGGCGCGGGCAGGATCGGTGGCGGCTTGGCCGGCGCGGGTGACGCTGTCCCATGTGCGGGTCAGGAAACCGCCCGGACGCGGGGGCGGTGCGGCACCGTCCGGCAGGCGTCGCATGGCCAGCGTATAGACACGCTCGGCCATGGGCAGGTCCGAATAGGTGGTCAGCCAACCGACCAGTTCATCATAGGTAGCGACGTGGTTGGCATGGAACAGGCGCTCGAATTCCAGCTCGCCCAGCAGAATACGGTCCTGAACCTGCTGGGCCGTCGTGCGGGCCGCTTCCAGATCGCCACGACGCAGGGCATCAAACGCGGTGGTGTAGGTCAGGCGGTCCTGACGGCTGAGGGCCGAGGGGGTGTCGGAGGTTTCGTCATAGGCCGCCGTGCCGACCACAGCGGCATAAGCCACCTCGGCATGGGCGTGTTTCGGCATGGCCAGAACCAGCGGCAAGGCACAGGCCAGTCCGGCCAGCAGGGTCGAAGAACGCCAGAAAGAGCAATGCGAAGAGGGCGCGGCAAGCACCCGAACAGCAGATTTCATAAGCGCGGAGGCCCCCTTCGTCGGCATTCTGACGGTGTACACGACCGATCAAAAGCTCTGTGGATTGGTCACCTGATCCGCAAAACATGCCCGTTTTTGGGCGATCGCTCAACTTTTAAGGTTAAAGCCGCGCACCAAGCGCCAGCATATCGCGCCAGACGAGGCCCTTGGCTTGCGGTTGTTGCAGCAGGAAACCGGGGTGGAATGTGGTCATGACGGGCAGGGTGGCATGGCCCTCGACGGTCCATTCTTTCCAGCGGCCCTGAAGCTTTAAAAGGCTCTCGTTGCTGGGCAGGATGCCGCGTGCCGCGACCGAGCCGATCAACAGCACCGCCTTGGGCTGGATCAGTTGCACGGCGCGCTCGATAAAGGGCAGGCAGACGGCCTGTTCCTCGGGCGTTGGCGGGCGGTTACCGGGCGGGTGCCAGAAAACGCTTTGGGTCAGATAGGCGCGGTCGGTCAGTTGGGCTGCGGCCAGAATACGGTCCAGCAACTGACCGGCAGGGCCGGAAAACGCCTGACCGCGTGCATCGTCCACATCATTGGGCGCATCACCGATAACCAGAAGATCGGCATCGACCGCGCCCCGCCCGAACAGGGTCGAGCGTGCGCCCATTTTTTTCAGACCACAGCCATCAAAGGCGGTAACGGCGGCGACAAGCGCGTCCATATCCTGTGCGGCCATGGCCAGTTGGCGGGCATCGGCGGTGCCGGTTGCGGCATTGGTATTGGACAACGGGCCACGCGAAACCGGCACAGCCGCCAGTTTTTGCACCGCTGCGGGCGTCGGCATGGCCTGAATTTTCGTGTGGTCGAACGGCTCTTCCAGATAGCAGGCATCGACCCCCGCATCGCGCCAAAAGGCGAGCAGGGACTCATAAGCCAACATATCGGAGGAAAGAGTGTTCATCACAGATGAAAGCAATAGGGCTTGACCGCCGCCACGTCACCTCCCGATAAGGCGATAACCACGACAAGATTGAGGATTCAGGGGATCATGGTGGAACAGCTTACCGAAGGCGGCGCAAAGAATGCGTGGCAAGAAGCCGTCATCGACAAACTGCCGCCGCTGGAAGCGCTGGCCGGTGTCGAGCGCGAAGTCATGGAATATGACGTCGTCATCGTCGGCGGTGGTCCCGCCGGTCTGTCCGCCGCCATCCGTCTGAAACAACGCGCCGAAAAAGACGGTAAGGAAATCACGGTTGCCGTTCTGGAAAAGTCTGCCGAAATCGGTGGCCACATCCTGTCGGGCGCGGTGATCGATCCCAAGGCGCTGAACGAGCTGTTCCCCAACTGGAAAGAGATGGGCGCGCCGCTGGAGACGCCGGTCAAGGAAGACAAGTTCCTGATCCTCGGTCCGGCAGGTCAAATCTCGCTGCCGATGTTCGCCCTGCCGCCCTTCATGCACAATCACGGCTGCTATATTGCCTCGCTGGGCAATGTCTCGCGCTGGCTGGCCGAACAGGCCGAGGCGCTGGGCGTTGAAGTCTATCCGGGCATGGCTGCAAGCCACGTCGTCTGGGGTGACGAGGGTCAGGTAAAGGGCGTCGTTGCCGGTGTGTTTGGCATTGACCGCGAAGGCAAGCCGACCGGCGACTTCCAGCCGGGTCTAGAACTGCACGGCAAATACGTCTTCATCGCCGAAGGTGTTCGCGGCTCGCTGGCCAAGACCATCATGGCCCGTCACAACCTGTGCGATGCGGCCGATCCGCAAAAGTTCGGTATCGGTATTAAAGAGCTGTGGCAGATCCCTGCGGAAAACCACAAGCCTGGTCTGGTCCAGCACACGACCGGCTGGCCGCTGGATGACAAGACGGGCGGCGGCTCGTTCCTGTACCACTTCGGCGATCGCTATGTGTCGATCGGCTTTGTGACGCACCTGAACTACAAGAACCCGTATCTGTCGCCGTTCGACGAGTTCCAGCGCTTCAAGCACCACGACGCCGTGGCGCACCACCTCGAAGGCGGCACCCGCGTGTCGTATGGCGCACGCGCCATCACCGAGGGCGGTTTCCAGTCGGTGCCGAAACTGGCCTTCCCGGGCGGTGCGCTGATCGGCTGCTCGGCCGGTTTCGTCAACGTGCCGCGCATCAAGGGCAGCCACAATGCCATGAAGACCGGCATGCTGGCCGCCGATGCCGCCTATGACGCGGTTCTGGCCGGTCGCGAAGGCGACGTGCTGGAAGCCTATGAAGCGGCCTATAAGACCTCGTGGGTCTATAAGGAACTGAAGGTCGTCCGTAATGCCAAGCCGCTGCTGACCAAGTTCGGCACCATGATCGGCGGTGCCATCGGCATGTTCGACCTGTGGGTGAACCACATCACGGGCGGCTTCTCGTTCTTTGGCACGATGAAGCATCACAAGACCGATGCGGCCTCGACCGAGCCGGCATCACAGCACAAGCCGATTGCCTATCCGAAGCCGGACGGCAAGCTGTCGTTCGACAAGCTGTCGTCGGTGTTTATCTCGAACACCAACCATGCCGAGGACCAGCCCGCGCACCTGAAGTTGCTGGACCCAAGCGTGCCGATCAATGTCAACCTTCCCAAATATGGCGAGCCTGCGCGTCTGTATTGTCCGGCGGGCGTCTATGAGGTTCTGCGTGACGAGGACGGTTCCAATCCGCGCTTCCAGATCAACGCCCAGAACTGCGTCCACTGCAAAACCTGCGACATCAAGGACCCGTCGCAGAACATTGTCTGGACCACGCCGGAAGGTGGCGGCGGCCCGAACTATCCGAATATGTAATCGGCCTGTTAAAGCCCTGTAGGGTTTGAAGGTTTTGAAAAGGACGTCGCACAGGCTGCGGCGTCCTTTTTCTATGCCGACACAGGTTCAGCCCCTTGCCCGCGCTGGCGAAAAGGTGAAGGGTCGGCGCTATGAAGCCTCTACGTCCTCTGCTGCTGACCACTTCGATTGCTGCCCTGATTATGGCGGCCCCCGCGCTGGCGCAGGAGGCCCAGCCGCAGGCTGTGCCGCAAGATGCGCCGCCCGTTGTCATAGCCCCTGTGGAAGAGGAACCGGCCAGCCCCGTCGAAGCGACGCAGGACCAGCCGCAAACCGACACAACAGAGGTTGAAGGCGAGGCCGAGGGCGAAGACGGCGAACCGGCGGGCACCGAATTGCCGCCGACACCCGTCGTGGCTATTCCCGCCGAGTGGGCCCCTGTGCCGACAGATGCCGAAGGCCGTAGTGCCTACGGGCTTTATCTGGCCGGTCGTGCCGCGTTGGCCCGCGAGGATACGGGACTGGGTGCAGAGCTTCTGAAACAGGCCAATATCCTGACCCCCGAGCAGCCGCGTCTGCGCGAACAGGCGTTTACTGCCGCTATTCTGGCTGGCGATCTGGCCTATGCCGCGACCATCGTGCCTGAAGGTGAAACCGTCTCGCCGGTGATTACCGAGGCGGGCAAGCTGGTCAACGGTATCGAGACCTATCTGGAACATGGTGCGCGCCGCGCCAATCAGGTGCTGGCCGCCGATCCGGTGGACCTGCCGCATGATCGCGCCGCCGTCTATGCACAGGTCTGGATTGCCGCAGAGGCCGGTGACTGGGATCGCGCCTTTGCCGCGCCGCCCGCCGATTTCGACCCCATCAGCGCCATGGTGGCCCGCAGCAACCGCGCCCGTATTCTGGAAATCCGCCGTCGCTTTGATGACGCGGAAAAGGAATGGCAGGACCTGACGGCCCATGCTGTGGCCGCGCCCCTGTTCCGTCTGCCCTATGGCGAGTTCTTGGAACGTCGTGGCCGCAAGGAAGAGGCACTGGCTCTCTATGATGCGTCCATTGCCGCCAATCAGGCCGAGCCGCGTATCTATCTGGCGCGCCAGCGTGTCGTCGATGGTGGCAAGCCGCCCGAACTGCCGCGCTATCGTGAAGGCGTGGCCATGGCGCTGCGTACCGCTGCCGACCAGATGATCGCGCAGGATGCCAACGAGTTCGGCGCGGTCTATCTGCGACTGGCGCAACAGGTTCTGCCGACCCCGCAGACCCAGCTCTATATCGGCCAGTCCCTGATCAATGCCAATCTGAGCTATGCCGGACGGCAGGTACTGGGCGAGATCGAGCCGTCGCAGGGCCGTCACTATGCCAATGCCCGCGCCCAGCGTGCGGTCAGCTTTGAAAAACAGGGCCAGTCCGAAGAGGCTCTGGCCGATTACCGCCGCGCGCTGGAAGCCGCACCGGATGATCCGGCCATCGTCTATGCGCTGGCGGGGCAACTGGTGACGATGAAACAGTATGACGAGGCGCTGGAACTGTTGAACGGTCCGGTGCTGAATGTCGGCAATCAGGGCTATGAGGTCCATTTCCTGCGCGGGGCGGCCTATGAAGCGCTCAAGCGCGTTGACGAGGCCGAGGCCGAGCTGTGGGCCGCGTTGCAACTGCAACCGGACGAGCCGGAAATCCTGAACTATCTGGGCTATTTGTGGGTGGATAGCGGTCGCCGCGTCGCCGAAGGCTCGGCCATGATTGCCCGCGCCCATGCGGCCAATCCGCGTGACGGGCATATTCAGGACTCGCTGGGTTGGGCGCAGTTCAAACAGGGCCAGTATGATCAGGCGCTGGAAAATCTTGAACAGGCGGTCGCCAAGCTTCCGGCCAATGCCGAGCTGAACGACCATCTGGGCGATGTTTACTGGGCCGTTGGTCGCCAGCGCGAGGCGGGCTTCCAGTGGCAGCGCGTCCTGACACTGGATGTCGATGCAGAACGTCGTGCCGAGGTCGAGGCCAAGCTGAAAGAACGTCTGGATCAGGCTCCGGCCTCCGAAGCGGGCATTTCGGCAGACAGCACTGACGCGGCGAACTGATCCAGTGACCGATACCCTGACGCTGTTGGCGCCGGCCAAGGTGAACCTTTATCTGCACGTCGCGCCTGTGCGCGATGACGGGTATCACCCCTTGGACAGTCTGGTGGCCTTTGCCGATATCGGCGACCGGATGACCTTTGAAAAGGCCGACAGTTTCTCCTTCGAGATCACCGGCCCGTTCAGTCAGACCCTGAACGGGGAGGGCGACAATCTGGTGGTGCGGGCGCTGTTGGCGCTGGCCAACCATCTGGGTGTCGAGGACCTGCCGATGGCGGTCACGCTGGACAAGCGCTTGCCGATTGCTTCGGGCTTGGGCGGTGGTTCGTCCGATGCGGGGGCGGCCCTGCGCGGGGCCAATATCCTGCTGGAACTTGGCCTGTCCGATCAGGTGCTTGAAGGTCTGGCCCAAACGATCGGGGCCGATGGGCCCATGTGTTATCGCGCCCGTCCGGCCTATGCGTCGGGTGTAGGCGAGGTGCTGGAGGATGCGGACGATCTGCCGCCTCTTCATGCGGTGTTGCTGAACCCCGGCCTGCCGTCGCCAACGGGGGCGGTTTACCGCGCCTATGATGCTGCGCCTGCGGGCGATGCACAGCGTCCGGCACCCTATGCAGACCCTGCGGCGTTGATCGGATGGCTGGCCGCGCAGCGCAACGATCTGCAAGCGCCCGCCCTGTCGGTCACGCCCGATATTGCCGAGGCGCTGGAGACGATGGCTCTGGTGCCGAACTGCCGTCTGGTGCGGATGTCGGGATCGGGGGCGACGGTGTTCGGCCTGTTCGACAATGCCGGTGATGCGCTGCAAGCGGCCATGATACTGGACCGTCCGGGCTGGTGGGTGCGACCCGCAGTTCTGGGGGCACCGGAGCTGCGTCTGGCCTAGGTTTCAGCCGCCTTGTGACGGTACGAGTGCCAAATTGAATGGCTTAATGACATGATGGTGATATGTGAAAGCTATGCTGGTACTTTCACCTGATCAGACCGATGGATTGCACCTGACCTTGGCAGCCCTGCCAACGCATGTGCGCGAGCGCTTGGAAGAGCTGCTTCCCGAAGCGGCGATTGCGGCCATTCAGGCCAGTTCGCACTGGGATTTTGAACTGTGCGCCAAAAAGGTCGACGAGATCATTGGCATCGGTCCCGAGGACGAGATCACGGGGGCGCTGCGCCGTGGCATGATTGCCAGCTGGCTGCTGGAACTGCCGCGCCGTATTGCCTCCTATAATCTGCCGCCCGAAGTGTTCGAGGCCTATCCGTACTGGCTGAGCCGGACGGCGAAATCCCTGAGCGAAGACACCGGTGCCTATGATGCCGACTTCTGGGCCAAGGATGTCCGCTTTGCGCTGGGTTTGAGCGTACCGGGCAGCCGCACGCACCTGATCGACCTGTCCTCGCCTGTGGGGCCGCGCCAGACGGTCGAGCATGTGATGGGCGGGCATGGCCTGACGGCTCCGCTGCGCTGGTTCTCGGCCAAGGGCTGGGGCGTGTGGCTGGAGGTCCATACCGAGAGCCGCGACCTGACCGATTTTAATCCCGCGGGCTGGGATAAGGCATGGCTGGCCATGGCCGGTATTGTCCGCCGCTATTCGGGACTGCGTGGCGGGATCGGCTCAAGCTGGTTCTATGATCCGCCCCTGACCCAGATCAGTCCGCGTCTGGCCTATCTGCGCCAGACCCCGCTGAAAAACGGGGCCTTTATGGTGCATCAGGGACCGGGTGATATCCATACCGAGCGGGCCTCGGCCTCGTCGCCCACGCGTCGCGCACTGATCGAGAGCGGCAAGTACAAGCCGCGATCGTGGCTGATGATCTGGCCGCGTAAGGCACTGCTGCGCTGGGCGGACAAGGAAATCCAGCGTCAGGCCGACTTGGCGGACATCATCGAAAAGGCCGAGGAAACCGGCAAGATCGACAATCCGGCCTGACGGGCCAAAGAGATGACCCGCACCAGATCCTGCGGTGTACAGCCATAGGGGGTAGGGTCTGCCTCGACATCGTGGCCATAGGCGATCAGCCAGCCACGGCTCTCGGCGGTTTTCGCCATCAGGCCTTCCAGATCGTAATCGGGCAGGCGGCGGCTTTCCAGGCCGATGGACAACAGGTTGTTGCGGTCGGCCACGCCTGTATTCACGCCATCGGTGACACCGCGACTATGGGTAAAACGGCGGCCCAGCAAGCCTTTGGCCCCTAGTGACGCATCCCCGAACGGATAGGCAAAATGGCTCATCCGGTGGCCATCCAGCCGCTCGGCCACCCAGTCGGAATTGCGGTCCAGCTCGGCCTTGAGGCTCGCGGCATCCAGTCTCAGGACGCTGGTGTGGGAAAAGGTGTGGCAGCCGACCTCGTGGCCCCCTTCAAAGGCTTCCTGAAGGTCGCGTTCGGAGAACTGTACCTTGTCCATATTGCTGCCGTCGCACAGTCCACCCGCGACATAATAGGTGGCGTGGATGCCATGATCCTTCAGGATCGGCCCTGCCACCTCCCATGCGCTCTTGGGAAAGTCGTCAAAGCTGAGGCTCAAAACCCCCTGTCCCGGTTGTACGGGCAGGGGATCACGCCCCAGATAACGGGCAGCGCGGCGGCGGAACTGGTCGATGCGTTCTTTCATAGCGTTGCTCTTCTAGCGCAGATAGCTTTGCCGAAAAATGAAGGCCCAGCCTTGCCTTCCAGCCTTGTCTTATCGTGCAAGGGCTGGCCTTGCCGCGCAAGGGTTGGCGGCTTATGGTCCGCGCCTTCCCGAAATCGGACTGAATGTCGACCGTGGCCGCTACTGAACCTCTTTCGTTTCAGGACCTGATCCTGACCCTGCACCATTATTGGAGCGAGCAAGGCTGTGCGATCCTGCAGCCGTATGACATCGAGGTGGGGGCGGGTACGCTGCATCCGGCCACTGTCCTGCGGGCGCTGGGCAAGAAGCCGTGGAAGGCTGCCTATGTTCAGCCGTCGCGCCGTCCGGGGGATGGCCGCTATGGTGAAAACCCGAACCGTCTTCAGCACTATTACCAGTATCAGGTCATCCTGAAGCCGAACCCCGACAACCTGCAGGAGCTGTATCTCAACTCCCTGCGCGCTATCGGCATCGACCCCAGCCTGCACGATATCCGGTTTGTCGAAGACGACTGGGAAAACCCGACCGTCGGAGCATGGGGTCTTGGCTGGGAAGTCTGGTGTGACGGCATGGAAGTCACCCAGTTCACCTATTTCCAAGGCGTGGGCGGCATCGAGGTTGATGTTGTCTCGGGCGAGCTGACATACGGTCTGGAACGTCTGGCCATGTATGTTCAGGGCGTCGACAATGTTTACGACCTGAAGTTCAACAAGGAAGGCCTGACCTATGGCGAAGTCTTCCTCGAGAACGAACGCCAGCAGTCCGAAGCCAATTTCCACGGCTATGACGTTGCCGGTTTGAAACGCCGCTTCGAGGACATGGAAGCCGAGGCCAAGCGTTTCCTCGGCATGACGGGACCACAAGGCCAGCCGCTGGTTCTTCCGGCCTATGATCAGGTCCTGAAAGCCTCGCACCTGTTCAACCTGATGGACGCACGCGGTGCCATCGCCGTGGCCGAGCGCCAGTCCTATATCGGCCGTATCCGCGACCTGTGTAAGGCCGCCGCCACCGCCCAAGTTGAACAAGAGCGCCGCGAAGAAGCGGCTGCCGAAGCGAAAAACGCCTGATCATGTCCCAGCTTCTTATTGAAATTTTCTCGGAAGAAATTCCGGCCCGTATGCAGCAGGGCGGTGCGCGTGATCTGGAACGGATCACGTCCGACGCTTTTAAAAAGGCGGGCCTGACGTGGGACAGCCTGACCACCTATGGCGGCCCGCGCCGCCTGACGCTGGTGGTCGAAGGTCTGCCGGTGGCAACGCCCGACCTGAACGAAGAGCTGAAAGGTCCCAAGACCTCGGCTCCGGCTCAGGCGATGGAAGGCTTTCTGCGCAAGACCGGCCTGACGCAGGACCAACTGGTCGAGCGTGACGGCATCTATTACGCGCAGGTTTCGCAAAAGGGCCGCGCCACGACCGAGGTTGTGGCCGAGACGCTGGAAACGGTTTTCCACACGATGTCGTGGCCGAAGTCGCAGCGCTGGGGCTCCAACAGCTTACGCTGGGTGCGTCCGATCCATCGCATCATCGCCCTGTTTGATGGTGCGGTGATCCCGTATGAACTGGACCTCGGCAGCACCATCGGTGGTGTGAGCAAGAAGATCGTCGCCTCGAACGTGACCGAAGGCCACCGCTTCATGGGCGCAGGCAAGCCGTTCGAAGTCACCGACTTTGCCGACTACCGTACCAAGCTGGAACGCAACTTCGTTGTCCTGTCCTTCGAGGACCGCAAGGCCAAGGTGCTTGAAGGTGCCAAGGCAGTTTGCGCCGCCAAGGGTCTGGAACTGGTCGATGATATCGGCCTGCTGGACGAGGTTGCCGGTCTGGCCGAATGGCCGACGCCGATCCTCGGTGACATGGCACCCGAGTTCCTCGCCCTGCCGCCGGAAGTCGTGCGCCTGTCGATGAAGGTGCACCAGAAATATTTCGCCGTCCGCACACCGGGTGCCGAGGGTCTGGCCCCGAACTATGTTGTGGTCGCCAATATCGAAGCTGCCGATGGTGGCAAGGCTCTGGCGGCCGGTAACTCCAAGGTTCTGTCGGCCCGTCTGAACGATGGCCGCTTCTTCTGGGAAGAAGACCAGAAGGTCGGCTTCGACAAGTGGAACAAGAAGCTCTCGGGCGTCACCTTCCACGCCAAGCTGGGCACGATGGCCGAGCGCGTCGAGCGTATCGCTAAACTGGCCGCCGAGATCGCCCCGCTGGTCGGTGCCGATGCGGCCGAGGCCGAAAAGGCCGCGCGTCTGGCTAAGGCCGATCTGGCTTCGGGTATGGTCAGTGAGTTCCCTGAACTGCAAGGCATTATGGGGGGCTACTATGCGCGCCTAGCTGGCTTGTCGGACGCCACCGCCGATGCCATCCGTGATCACTACAAGCCGCAAGGCCCGTCCGACAGCGTGCCGACAGCACCGCTGACGGTCGCCATTGCGTTGGCTGACAAGCTGGATACGCTGGTGGGCTTCTTCGCTATTGATGAACAGCCAACGGGTTCGAAGGACCCGTATGCTCTGCGTCGCTCATCTTTGGGCATCATTCGCCTGATCCTCGACAATAACCTGCGTATCGGGCTGGATAGCGATGCCATTCCGGCAGCGCTCGAGGCGCTGAACCAACCGAATGTTCAGCGCCTCGTTGATCATTTGTCGCTGGGTTCCGAACTGAGCGACTTCTTCGCTGACCGTCTGACCGTCTTGCTGCGCGACCAAGGCCAGCGTCACGACCTCGTGGCAGCTGTGTTCGCGCTGGGTGATGATGATCTGGTGCGTATCGTTCGCCGTGTAGAGGCCCTGTCGGGCTTCCTCGCCACCGATGACGGTGCCAACCTGCTGGCTGGCTACAAGCGTGCTTCGAACATCCTCAAGGCCGAGGAGAAGAAGGGCGCATTGCCGTCGGGTGCGGTTTCGACCGCGATGGCGAACCAGCCTGCCGAAGAAGTGGCCTTGGCCAACGCCACCGCAACGGCCGATGCTGCTGTAAACAAGGCGCTGGAAACCGAAGACTTTGCCGCCGCCATGACGGCACTGGCTGCGCTGCGTGCGCCGGTCGATGCCTTCTTTACCGGCGTCATGGTCAACTCGGATGTGGCCGAAGAGCGCGACAACCGTCTGAAACTGCTGGTCCATGTACGCGAAGTCATGGGCCGCGTGGCTGATTTCGGTCAGATCGCAGGCTAAGGCTCCAAATATAAAGGGCAGGGTTCTGACCTTAACGCGACGGCACTCTTCGGGGTGCCGTTTTGCGTTTCAGCCTGCTGGCACGGTGCTAAAAAGATAAAAATCGGCTAATTGCTACATCCGATCACGGATTGTGACCTCGGGGCGGTGGCCTTCGCGGGTGCAGCACGATAGAGAGGCGCTCGAAACACGGGATTCCCCTATGGTTCCGTGAGACGACCACGACCTAGGAATGGCGATATGACCAAGTGGGTGTACGGTTTCGGCGGCGGCTCTGCTGACGGCGATGCTTCGATGAAGAATCTTCTCGGCGGCAAGGGTGCAAACCTGGCCGAGATGTCCTCGCTGGGGCTTCCTGTCCCTCCGGGCTTTACGATTACCACCGAGGTCTGCACCTATTATTATGGTCATGGCGAAGCCTATCCGGCCGACCTGCAGGCGCAGGTTGCCGAGGCTCTGGCCAAGGTCGAGGGCGTGGTCGGTAAGACCTTTGGTTCGGTAGAGAACCCGCTGCTGGTCTCGGTCCGCTCGGGCGCGCGCGCCTCGATGCCGGGCATGATGGACACCGTGCTGAATCTGGGCCTGAACGACGAAACCGTCGAGGGTCTGGCCAAGCTGTCGGGTGACCGCCGCTTTGCGTACGATTCCTATCGCCGTTTCATCACCATGTATTCGAACGTGGTGCTGGGCCTCGGCCATGACCATTTCGAAGAAGTTCTGGACGAGCACAAAGAGCGTCTGGGCGTTTCGGTCGATACCGAACTGACCGCCGAGAACTGGGAAAAGATCGTCGCCGACTATAAGGCGCTGGTGGAACGCGAGCTGGGCAAGCCCTTCCCGCAGGACCCGCACGCCCAGCTGTGGGGCGCGGTTGGTGCCGTGTTCGAAAGCTGGATGAACGATCGCGCGAAATTCTATCGCCGTATGCACGACATCCCCGAGAGCTGGGGCACGGCCGTCAACGTCCAGTCGATGGTGTTCGGCAATATGGGTGAAACCAGCGCCACCGGCGTGGCCTTCACCCGTAACCCGTCCACCGGCGAGAACAAGCTGTATGGCGAGTTCCTGATCAATGCACAGGGCGAAGACGTGGTGGCCGGTATCCGCACGCCGCAATCCCTGACCAAGGCTGGCCGCGAAGAGATGGGTGAAACCGCTCTGTCGATGGAAGAGGCCATGCCGGTTGTCTTTGGCCAGTTTGTCGAGGTGGTGGGCCGTCTGGAAAGCCACTATCGCGACATGCAGGACATCGAGTTCACGGTCGAGCAGGGCCGCCTGTGGATGCTGCAAACCCGTAACGGCAAGCGCACGGCCAAGTCGGCGCTGAAGATCGCTGTCGATCTGGCTGCCGAGGGCGTGATCTCCAAGGAAGAGGGCATCAGCCGCGTCGAGCCTGCGGCTCTGGACCAGCTTCTGCACCCGACCCTGGATCCCAAGGCCGAGCGCAAGATCATCACGACGGGCCTTCCGGCATCGCCGGGCGCGGCCACGGGCAAGATCGTATTTGACGCCGACGAGGCCGAACGCGCCGCCCAGAACGGCGATGCCGTTATTCTGGTGCGTGACGAAACCAGCCCCGAAGACATTCACGGCATGCACGCCGCACGCGGCATCGTGACTGCGCGTGGCGGTATGACCTCGCACGCCGCCGTTGTGGCGCGTGGCATGGGTCGCCCGTGCGTTTCGGGCGCTGGCGATATCCGTATCGACGACAAGGCCGGCACGTTTACGGTGCGTGGCCGTGTGTTCAAGGCGGGCGAGATTATCACCATCGACGGCGGCAAGGGCGAAGTCCTTGAAGGCGCTGTGGCCATGATCGAGCCGGAACTGACGGGTGACTTCCAGACCCTGATGGGCTGGGCCGACGAAGTGCGCCGCCTGAAAGTTCGCGCCAATGCCGAAACCCCGCTGGACGCCAAGACCGCACGCGGTTTCGGTGCCGAGGGCATCGGTCTGTGCCGTACCGAGCATATGTTCTTTGACGACACCCGCATTGCGGCTGTGCGCGAGATGATCCTTGCGGACAACGAAGCCGGTCGTCGTGCGGCGCTGGCCAAGATCGCGCCGTTCCAGAAGTCGGACTTTGTCGAGCTGTTCACCATCATGTCCGGCCTGCCGGTGACGGTGCGCCTGCTGGACCCGCCGCTGCACGAGTTCATCCCGCACACCGAGGCGGAAATGGACGCTCTGGCGGCCTCGCAAGGTCTGGATGCTGAAAAGCTGAAGCACCGCGCCAAGGACCTACAGGAAACCAACCCGATGCTGGGCCACCGTGGCTGCCGTCTGGGTGTGGCCTATCCTGAAATCTACGAAATGCAGGTCCGTGCGGTCCTCGAGGCCGCTCTGGAGGTCAAGAAGACCCTCGGCGTGGCACCGATCCCCGAGATCATGCACCCGCTGGTCGCTCTGGGTCTGGAAATGAAGTACCTGCGCGAACTGACCGACAACACCGCCAAGGCTGTGTTCGAGGAAGCAGGGGACAGTGTGGACTATCTGGTCGGCACCATGGTCGAGCTGCCGCGTGCGGCGCTGCGTGCCGGTGATCTGGCCGAACATGCCGAGTTCTTCTCGTTCGGCACCAACGACCTGACCCAGACCACATTCGGCATCAGCCGCGATGACTCGGGCCGCTTCCTGCAGGTCTATATGGACAAGGGCATTTTCGAAAATGACCCGTTCGTGCGCCTCGACCAGAACGGCGTCGGCGATCTGATCCGTATTGCCGAAGAGCGTGGTCATGCCACCAAGCCCGGCATGAAGATGGGCATTTGTGGCGAACACGGCGGCGATCCGTCGTCGATCGCCTTCTGTGAAGAGGTCGGTCTGGACTATGTGTCCTGCTCGCCGTACCGCGTGCCGATCGCCCGTCTGGCGGCGGCGCAGGCGGCTCTGGTGGCCAAGTCGGGCATTGCCCGCGAAAAAGACCGCTAGGTCTTTACAGAGTACGGATTGAAAAGGGCGGCCCAACGGGTCGCCTTTTTTAATGCCCAATTCTGCCAATATTGGCATAACCACGTATGTGTTTCGCAGTACACACTCATGACTTTCGTGTAAATTGCTATGGAACGCAGAGTGATCGTACCCATTTATATTCCCGAGCTGGGACGCAAGGCGTGTTCGCTTTAAGTTCGACTACAGTTAGGAGAATGAATATGCGTAATCTTGCTATTATTGCTGGTGCGGTTGCTGTTGTTGCTTTCGGAGGTAGCGCGGTTGCTCAAACCGCTTCGGCTACACAATGGAACCCGACCTATTATGGTACTCTGGGTTACTCGCAACTGGACCATTCCGATGGTGACCTGGGTGCTGTGACGGGACGTCTCGGTGCCAAGTTCAATCCTTATGTCGGCGTCGAGGGCGAAGTGTCCTTTGGCGTGAAGGATGACGACTTCTCGATCGCGGGCGTCGATGGTTCGATCAAGCATGAATATGATGCTGCGGCCTATGTTGTCGGCACCTTGCCGGTAACCGACCAGTTTGAGCTGTTCGCCCGTGGCGGTTACGGCACGTCCAAGATCAAGGGCGAACTGGGCGGCATCTCGCGTGAAGTGGATGGTGCCAGCTGGAACTATGGTGCCGGTGCCAACTTCTTCTTCGATGCCCAGAACGGTGTGCGTGGTGACTGGACCCGTCGCGACTTTACCGACAGCGATGCGGGCGAAGTGGACGTCTATTCGGTGTCCTATGTCCGCCGCTTCTAAGGGCTGACCGTTTTTCCGGCTGGCGTTTGTGGATCGCCAGCCGGTTCCTCCCCCTCAAGATCCGCAAATGGCAATGCACCCGTCAAGACTGCCCCAAGCGGGTTTGGCTGTGGAGCTGCCTTGTCTCTGTAAGGAGTTTTTACATGCGTAAGATGATGATGTTGGCCGCTGTGGCCGCTATTGCTGCAACCCCTGCCATGGCCCAGTCGGGCGAAGGCTCGGCATGGAGCATGGACAATGCGCGTGGCTATGGTTCGCTGGGCTATACCCATTTTGACGGTTCGAGCACCGGCTCGGTGACGGGCCGTATGGGTATCGACCTGAACCGCTACCTCGCTGTTGAAACCGAAGTCGGCGTGGGTGTTCGCGACAAGGACTTTGAAGTGAACGGCGTCGAAGGCACCCTGAAGCATGAATGGGATGCCGCCGGTTATGTGGTGGGCAAGCTGCCGATCGGCGAGAATATCCAGCTGCACGCCCGTGGCGGCTACGGCCACACCGAGCTGAAGCGCACTGTGGCCGAGGGCAGCACCGATGTCGGTGGCCAGCACTGGGTCTATGGTGTCGGTGGTGAGTACAAGCTTAACGAAGACAACGGCATTCGTGCTGACTGGACCCGCCGTGACTTCAAGGGCGGTGCCCGCGAAGACCTGGATACCTATGGCGTCAGCTATGTCCGTCGCTTCTAAGCGATAGGTCTTTAAACGACGAAGGCCCGCCTCTTGAGAGAGGCGGGCCTTTTCGTTTTGTGCGGGGTTTTAGAGCGCCTGTAAGGCGTCCGGCGCGATAGCCCAGCGCAGCGAGCCTTCACCAAAGGGGCGCACGAAGAAGTCACGATAGTGCTCGAACACTTCGATGATACGCGCCTTCAGGTCTTGCGTGACGGATTCACCGCGCTGGCGGCGCATAGCGGCCACGCAGTTGATCACCATGTCCTGATGGGCAGAGCCACCCATGCGGTGAAGCACTGTCGCGATATCGTGCGCCAGTGGATCTCCGAGCTGTTCTGCCCAAGGCGAAGCGTTTTGATCTGTCTTTTTAGGCACTACCGGATCCCGACCCCGATAAACTTAATTTACGTAGGGATTGCAAAAAAAAGAGAACAGTGCAAGCGCCGCTGTGGCTCGGTGTTCAACTTTCTGTTTAACCCCGCTTTTCAAGAACAACCGTACCGGCCGAATAGCCAGCACCAAAACTGCAGATCAGGCCCTTATCCCCAGCTTCAAAGCCTTGATTGTGCAGGTGGAAGGCAATGATGGAGCCAGCCGAGGACGTATTGGCATATTCGTCGAGAATAATGACGTTTTCCTCGGGCGAAGGCTCGCGGCCGAGAACCCGCTTACCGATCAGCTGGTTCATGTTGATATTGGCCTGATGCAGCCACAGGCGCTTATAGGTGGTCGGGTCGATACCCAGTTCGGCGGCGTGGTCGACGATCATTTCCGAGACCATCGGCACCACTTCCTTGAACACCTTGCGACCCTGCTGGACGAACATTTTGTCGGTCAGGCCGTCTGACGGGATCGGCTCTGGCATGTCGGTGGGCAGGTGGGTGCGGTTCAGGAAGCCGAAATTGTTGCGGATGGCGTTCGAGAACTGGGTTTGCAGCTTGGTGCCCAGAATGTTCCAGCCGCCCGGGCCGGCCTGATCCTCGGCCTCGATGATGACGGCGGTGGCCACGTCGCCAAAAATAAAGTGGCTGTCGCGGTCCTTGAAGTTCAGGTGGGCCGAGCAGACCTCGGGATTCACCATCAGAACGGCCTTGGTCGAGCCGGAGGCGACAAAGTCGGCCGCGGTCTTGATGCCGAAGGTAGCCGAGGAACAGGCCACGTTCATGTCAAAGGCAAAGCCGCCAATGCCCAGTGCCTGTTGCACCTCGATGGCCATGGCCGGATAGGCGCGCTGCATGTTGGAGGCGGCGCAGATGACCGCGCCGATCTCGCTGACGGGTTTGCCCCATGCAGCAATGGCTTGCTCGGCGGCTTTGACGGCCATCTCGGCAAGGATGGAGATTTCGTCATTGCTGCGGGCGGCAAGGCGCGGAAGCATGCGCGATGGATCGAGAATACCTTCCTTGTCGAGGACAAAGCGGCTCTTGATGCCCGATGCCTTTTCGATGAAGGCGCTTGAAGAGTGCGTTTTCGGCTCGATTTCGCCCGCTTCGATGGCGGCAGCATGGGCCGCGTTCCAGCCATCAACCCAGGTGTTGTAGGCGTGGACCAGTTCGTCATTGGAAATGGACTGGTCGGGGGTGAAGAGGCCGGTGGCGGCGATGACGGCTTTATGCACTGCTTTGATCCTCACGCACGGTCGCGCGGTTCGCTCGAAAAGGCGGGCCGGAATGGCCACCTGTTACCGATCTAATGTCCGGTGTTTGGGGCGAACTTCTGTCCGACAGCGACGTCCATAATATTGTTGTTGGGGGTATCAATACGACGGCGGAAGGCTGCGGTCGAGGCTGGCCTTTATGCCACGCCACCAACGCCTGATCCGGCCACGCGGCGGCGGGGGCAGGGGATGGTCACGCGCCGTGATCAGGGCGGCCACCAGATCCTCGGCCTCGCACGGCCAACCGTCCGGCGTCACATAGACCGGATAGTCGATCAGGGCGGCATGGATCAGGTCATCCAAGGTGATTTTTCGCGTGCGGCGCTCGAACGCCATCTTGTCTTCGGTCAGGCCCCATCCGGCATAGAAGGGGCGGCCATAGACGCTGACGGCCTTGCCACGCATCAGGGCCTCGAAGCCTGACAGCGAGGTCAGGGTCGCCAGCCGGTCACAGGCATTCAGCAGGTCGATAATGTCCATATCGTCGGCCACGGCATCGACCTCGTGCATGGCCCCCGCATCCAGAAGACCGATCCGGTTGCCGGAGGTCACATCGGGATGGTTGCGATAGACAAGGAAGGCATCGGGGAAGTCTGCGCGGGCGGCTTTGACGAGGCCGGAATTGGTGCGGATATCGCCGCAACCGGTCAGGATGGACTTGTCGTTCTCGACCTGACCGACCACCAGCAGGACGGGTCTGTCCTTGGGCCATGTGTCGGGAAGGGCGCTGCCTTTGAGGTTGTATTTCGACAGGCCCGCACCGACCACGGCCTCGCGTAAAGCCTTGGCGCGGTCGCGCTGGCGCGGGGACAGGCCGCCCGTTTCGATCAGGGTTTCCAGACGGCTGGGCGTGCGTGGATCGTAATAGACGCCCTGATCGTCCAGCGCGACGGACAGGGCACCAAAGAAGTCGGAGCCCAGACCGCGTGAGCGGATAAAGCCGTCTTCCATCCGCACGCGCTGACCATCGAATGTGCTGGCGGCGGCCAGAATCTCGGGGCTTTCCTTGCCGGACCACCAGATCAACTTGCCACCGGTGGCGCGGGCATGGGCGACGGCAGACTTGGCACGCCAGAAATAGCGCACCCGTCCCTTGGGACTGTTCAGCAGGCGACGCACCGGCGGGCGTTTGGCGGGCGCAAAGCCGACGGCGGCCCAGTCGCCCGACAGGCGATCGGCGCGGTCACGAAGGGCGATCAGGCGCTCCAGCGCCTGTTCGGCCTCGCAAGGCTGGCCGGTGACCGGATCGACATAGCGGGTATAGCGGATCATGGCAGCGGCCACGACCTGTTCGACGGTGCGGGGCTGGCCCCTGCGACCGGTCAGGACGGTGTCGCGGGTCAGGCCCCAGCCGGAATAGAACGGCGCGCCGAAACAGCGCACGGCCTTGCCACGCAGCAGGGCTTCAAACCCCAAAGCCGAGGTCACCACATAGACGGCATCGACGGCATCCAGCAGTTCGGCGGGGCGCACATCGGTGTCGATCAGGGTGATATCGGATAACTGGTCGGATGGAATACAGCCCTGTTTGCGTCCTGCGGCCACGGCGGGATGGCGTTTGACGATGATCTGGGCGTCGGGTTCATCGGTACGGGCGGCGGCCAGCATTTCGGCAAAGCGCGCCTCGCTCGCCAGTCCATAGGCGATGGAGGCATCGCCATAGGTCTGGTCCACCACCAGAACGCGGCGGCGTGGCTCGAGGATGCTGTCATCCAGCGGCCCGCCCATATTGGTCTTGGAAATCCGCGCCTCGACCATGCGGTCGATCAGGGCACGGGCGCGGGTGGCCATAGCGACATCGCACCATTGCGGGGCGGTGTGGATCAAGGCTTCCAGACGGCTGGGGCGGGTGGCGTCGTAATAGATGCCGAGATCATCGACGACGACGCTGAGGCTGGTTGCGCCGCTCTCGCCAAGACCGACCGAGCGCAGGAAGCCGTCTTCGAGTGCGACATAGGGTTTGTTGTTGCGGCTGGCCCATGTGCGGCCCGCGCGGCTGGACGGTTTCAGACCCCAGCCCGTCACCACATCCACATCCTTGGAGGGTAGGCGGTTCAGCGCATATTCCGGTAGGAAGGCGGCAAGGTTCGGCACCTTCAGCACGCCCGGCGCACAGACCCATGCTGACTTATGAGGCAGGGTGGGGGCGGGCTGTGCGGATTTCATCATGGGTTTTGTCTAGGCCGCACGGCGAGGCTTAACCAGTGGGCTGGTCTTGATCGGTTGTGGGCAATCACAGATCGGCCAGCAGGCTTTGCGCCTGTTGCAGATGCAGGCGCTCGACCATTTCGCCATCGACACGGATCACGCCCAGACCTGCGGCCTCGGGGGCGGCAAAGGCGGCGACGATTTTCTGCGCCCATTCGATCTCGACAGGGGATGGGCCAAAGGCAGTATTGGCGGGGGTGATCTGGGACGGATGGATCAGGCTCTTGCCGTCAAAACCGTAGAGGCGACCCTGTTGGGCCTCGGCCATAAAGCCGTCCTCGTCCTTGATGCGGTTGAACACGCCGTCAATGGCCAGCAGCTTGTTGGCGCGGGCATGGGCGACCACAGCCGCCAACCACGGCTTGAACGGTTCGCGGTCAGGCGAGGCACCCGTCTTCAATTCCTTGGCCAGATCGTTCACGCCCAGCATCAGGCCCGACAGGATGCCGCCAGCCTCGGCAATGTCTTTCAGGTCCACCAATGCCTTGGGCGTTTCGATCATCGCCCATAGGCGTTGATCCAGACGCAGGACATCGCTGATCGCCTTAACCTGTTGTTCGTTCTCGATCTTGGGGGCGACGACCAGATCAACGGGGGCGTCTTTCAGGGCGTCCAGATCATCGGCGGCCCATGGCGTATCCAGCGCATTGATGCGTACGGCCAGTTTGGGACCAAATCCACCGGCCATGGCGGCCTCAATAGCGGCCTTGCGGGCGTCGGACTTGGCTTCGGGGGCAACTGCGTCCTCGAGGTCCAGAACCGCGACGTCGCAATCCAGTCCACGCGCTTTTTCGATGGCGCGCGGGTTGCTGGCAGGCAGGTAGAGGACGCTGCGGACTTTCATCGGAGACTCGCTTGAAGCTCGTTTTTCGGGAGCATAGCGAGGCTCATGGCCACAAGCGAGCGGCACCGCGCACACCCGAACTGTCGCCCCAGCGGGCGGGCACGACGGCGGCATTCCAGATGTCGGAAAATACGCGCTTGGCAATGGCTTGGTTCAGGCCGTCATAAAGCTCCGGCAGGTTTGATAATCCGCCGCCCAGCACGATAATCTCCGGATCGACCAGATTGACCACAGCCGCCAGTGCGCGGGCCACGCGGTCGCGCAGCAGGTCCATCTGTTGCACCGCCTCAAGGTCGCCGGAGCGGACAGCGTCGATGATCTGTTCGCAGGTCCATTCGCGATGGGTGGCGGCACGGTGGGCGCGTGCAAAACCGGAGCCGGAAATCCACGTCTCCAGACAGCCCGACTGTCCGCACCAGCAGGCAGGGCCGGGCATTTCGTCAAGCGTTGGCCACGGCAAAGGATTGTGGCCCATTTCGGCGGCGACGCCATGACGGCCCTCGACCAGTTTGCCGTCGATCACCAATCCCGCGCCACAGCCTGTGCCAAGGATGACGGCATAGACCGAGGCATGGCCTTCGCCTGCGCCATCCACGGCTTCGGACAGGGCCAGACAGTTGGCGTCATTGGCAAGGCGCACGGGGCGGCCCAGATGCTGTTGCAGGTCGGCTTGGAACGGTTGGCCGTTCAGATACTGGCTGTTGGCATTGCGGATCAAGCCGGTCAGCGGTGACGGCGAACCCGGAATGGCCAGCCCGACCGAGCGGGCAGGGCCGGCAAGCTGTTCGACCTCGGTGATAAGTTCGCCCACCAGCCGGATCGCCCCGTCATAGGTGCCAGGATTGGGGCGGCGGATACGGGCGCTAAAGCCACCGGCCTCGTCAATGGCGGCGGCTTCTATCTTGGTGCCGCCAAAGTCGATGCCGATGCGCATATCAGGCAAATACCTTGGCCATCAGACGTTCAAGACAGGTCTGGTCCACGGCATCGAACGCTGCCTTTTCGGTGGCATCCACATCCAGTACGGCGATCAGGTTTTTAGCGGCATCAAACACCGGCACGACGATCTCGCTCTCGGAGCGGCTGTCACAGGCGATGTGACCGGCAAAGGCGTGAACATCCTCGACCAGTTGCGTCTTTTGCTCGCGGGCCGCAGCACCGCACACGCCGCGTGCAAACGGGATACGCAGACAGCCCAGCGTGCCTTGATAGGGGCCGACCACCAGTTCGTTCTCTTTTGCCGGATCGACCACATAGAAGCCGGTCCAGAAGAAGGCAGGAAAGGCATCGGCCAGCATCGAAGCGACGGTGGCCATACGCGCCGTCACATTCGGCTCGCCGTCCAGCACCGCCAAAATCTCGGCCTCGACCTCGGCATAGCATTCGGCCTTGTCGGCAGGGCGGTCGTCACGGGCGATATAGGACATAGGGGCTTCAATCAGGGCAGGGGCAAATGCAGAGACGGTATGTCAGCGCACTTGCCCGCCAGATCAAGTCATCAGGACGTTTTACGCTCGCCCAGCTTGCTTTCGATCCGCAGCAGGGCATCGCGGATTTCGACCAGCAGGTCTTGCGAGGTTGCGGTGTGGGTGGTCGCCGTTGCGGGCGTGTGCGTCTGGGCATCGCGCATGGCCAGAATACGGTCACGCATCTCGCGGGCATTCATCAGGCCGATCAGGTCTGCTTCGGACTGGCCGCTGGCATTGCTGCGCTGTCCGGCGGTTTCGATCCGCAGGCCCAACAGACCAAGGGCGCTGAGCAGCGGACCTTCGCGCACAGAAATGTCCTGAATCTTGTCCAGAGGAATGGTCAGTTCCTGCCGGAACCAGACGCCCTTGCGGATGACCACATTACGGTCGGTCAGTTCCATCTTCAGCGAGGCATAATAACGCCCCGCCCACCATGATCCGAAAATGGCCCAGAGCGGCAACAGCAGGATACCGACAACCGTGATGACCAGAGGCAAGGCCCCCTGCAGGAAGAAATAGGTTTTCAGCTTGGGGCTGAAATGGCCCTCGATGACGGTTGCAGGTGTCGTGGACAAACAGATTCCCCCTCTGATGTCGGCTATATGCCGACAATCCAGATAACATCTGTATTTTGAAATGTGCAAACGGAGGTTGTCGGAATTTATTGTTCAAAGCTCTGAAAAGAAAATGGATTTCAGAGCTTTGGTAGGCGTGGAGGGACTCGAACCCCCAACCAGACCGTTATGAGCGGTCGGCTCTAACCATTGAGCTACACGCCCCCGAAGCAGGAGGCTGTGCCTAGCAGCAGTCGCGGCCACTGAGAAGAGGGATCGGGACAACAATCTGGGCAACAAATGGACTGGCGGGTGAACAAAGACTGACTGATTTACGTTCAGCTTTGTTCATACGGGCCATGCCAGAAGTGCGTACATGGCCCTGTTGGTCTGATAACTCTAGTGGAGACACTCTCTATGACCCGCTTTTCGCGTGCGCTGATGATCGGTTCTGCCATGGTGGCTATGGCCGCGCCTTTGGCCGCTCTTCCTGTTGCCGCCCAAGCCCAGACTGTTTCGGGAGTCGCCGCCATGAACCAACAACCGTCCCTCAATCTGTCGGCGACCGGCAAGGTCAATGTCGCGCCGGACCAGGCCACCATTAATTTTGGTGTCGTGACCGAGGCCGCGACGGCGCAGGAAGCCATGCAGGCCAATGCCCGCCAGATGAACCAGGTCATTGCCGCCCTGCGCCGTGCCGGTATCAGCGAGCGCGAAGTGCAGACCTCGGGCCTGAACCTGTCGGCGCAATATGACTATAAGGAAAATGAATCGCCCAAGCTGCGGGGCTATCAGGCCTCCAACCGCGTGACGGTGATCATCAATGACCTGACCAAGGTCGGCCAGACCGCCGATGCGGTGGTGGCCGCTGGCGTCAACCAGATCGACGGCATCAGCTTTGGTCTGAAAGACCCGAGCGCGGCTGAAAATCAGGCCCGTCGTCTGGCGGTTCAGGCTCTGCAAGCCAAGGCAGCGCTCTATGCCGAGGCTCTGGGCAAGCCGCTGGGCAGCATTCGTAACCTGACCGAAAGCGGTGGTTATGTGCCGCAGCCGTCGCCGCGCATGTACTCGCGTGCGGCCGGTGCCATGGCGCTGGACAGCACCGCTGTCGAGAGCGGTGAATTGACCGTCCAGATCGAGATCAACGGCCTTTATGATCTGGGTCAGTAGGTCGCGTTACAATAATGTAATCTCCATGCCTTTTACAGGGCACGGGAACAGGCTCTAAAAGGCTGGGAAGGGCGGATCTGGTAAGGTCCGTCCTTCTGCGCTGTCTAAAGGCCTGTGGGCCGCCTTCGGATCGAACGACCCTATGAAGCAGTTTTTCCTGACCATGCTTGGCGTTTTTGCCGGTCTGGTGGTGTTCTTTATCATCCTGCCTGTGGTGGGGTTGATGCTTCTGGTGGGGGCGGCGGCCAGCACGTCCAAGCCGTCGACACCGGCCCATACGGTGCTGGAACTGGACCTGCGTCAGGGTCTGACCGATCAGGTGCCGACCAATCCGTTTGCCATGCTGGACAGCAGCCAGTCCGTTCTGGGGGTGATTGATACCCTCGCTCAGGCCGAGCGCGACACCAACGTCAAGGCGCTGCTGATCCGCGCGCCCGAAGGTGGCATGACGCCCGCCTATGCCGATGAAATCCGTCAGGCCGTCCAGCGCTTCCGCAAGACGGGCAAGCTGGTCGTCGCCCACAGTCAGGGCTTTGCCCCGTCGGGTGTGGTGATGTCGTCCTATATGCTGGCGGCCAGTGCCGACGAGTTGTGGATGCAGAACACCTCGTCCTTCCAGGCCACGGGCGTGTCGATGGATTCGATGTTCCTTGGCCGCGCCGCTGAAAAATACGGCGTGAAGGCCGATTTCGAGCAGCGTTACGAATACAAGAATGCGGTGAACGAGTTCACCCAGTCCGACTTCACCCCCGCCCACCGCGAGGCGATGACGGCGTGGATGAACTCTATCTATACCTCGGTGCTGTCGGTGGTGGCCACGGACCGCAAGCAGGACCCTGTGGCCCTGAAGGCTGTGATCGAGGCCGGTCCCTATACACCTGAACAGGCTCTGCAACTGAAGCTGATCGACAAGATCGGTCAGGTCGAGGAAGCCGAGGCCTATGTGAAGGAAAAGGCCGGCAAAGACGCCAAGATCGTCTCCTTCGGCGAGTATGGCTCGATGAAGGGCATGCGCAGCAGCATGGGCTCCGGTGCCAAGTCCTCGATCGCCATCGTTGGCGGCGAGGGTGCCATCATGACCGGTCGCGGCAATAGCGGCTCGCTGTTCGGTTCGGGTTCGGAAATCCGTTCGGACGATCTGGCCCGCGCCCTCTATCAGGCCATCGAGGACAAGGACGTGAAGGCGATTGTCTTCCGTGTGTCCTCGCCGGGCGGCTCGCCCGATGCCTCTGAACAGATTTTGGCAGCGCTGCGTGCAGCCAAGAAAGCAGGCAAGCCGGTGGTGGTGTCCATGGGCGGTTATGCGGCCTCGGGCGGTTACTGGATCAGCTCCGAAGCCGACTGGATCGTGGCCCAGCCCTCGACCCTGACCGGCTCTATCGGCGTCTATGGCGGCAAGTTCGCCATTGGCGAGGCCTTGGGCCGTTTCGGCATCGACACGCGCAACCTGACGGTGGGCGGCGACTATGCCGATGCCTTCAGCTCGGCCAGCGGCTTTGACCAAGGCCAGCGCGCGGCCTTCTCGGCCTCGATGGACCGCATCTATGCCCAGTTCATCGAACGTGTGGCACGCGGTCGCAAGCTGACGCCGGAACGCGCCCACGAAATCGCCAAGGGTCGCGTCTGGACGGGTATGCAGGCCAAGGAAATCGGTCTGGTTGACCAGTTGGGCGGCCTGCATGAAGCCATTAACAAGGCGCGCCAACTGGCCGAGATTCCATCGGCCGAGGGCGTGCGCTTCAAATACTATCCGACCCCGCAAACCCCGTGGGAAGCGCTGGCTTCGGCCTTTGGTGCCTCGGGTCAGGCGGCATCCACACTGGTGCGTATCGGTCAGGTTCTGGGCGATCCGGCAGCAGTGGCAGTGATGGAGCGCGTGCGGACCGAACAGATGCGTACACAAGGCGCTGCGGTGCTGGCCGAACAACCGGCGTTCTGATGCGTTAGGAGGAGGGTGCGGCGTAACGTGACAGGTCTGTGATGACTCAAGTCATTGACCGTTCAGGTTTGCGGACCGACATTAGAGGCTGTGCGCTCCTCCCGCGCCCAATAAGGTATCGTGCTTATGATCAAGTCTGACCCTATGGCCCAGATCGGCTTTGCCGCCCGTCGCCGCCCCAATGGTGGTTTGGCTGCGTTTGTGGTCTGGATGTTCGGCCTCGTGGCAACAGCCGTGGCTGTGACAGTGGGCGCGATACTGGCGGTGCTGACCGCTGCGACTGTGGCTGTGCTGGCGGTGGTCGGCGGTGTGGTGCTGTTCTTTGCCGGTTTTGCCCTGCGTGCGCGTCGCTCGCGCCAGATGCGTCAGGCGCAAAAAGCCGCCGATGAAGGTGTGATCGACGCCCAGAAGGTCGGCGACACCTGGGTGGCCTATGGCTGGGAGCGCGACGGCCGCTAAGGCTGCGTGAACATCATGGAGTTCATCGAGGCCCCGTCACCGAATTTCGACGAGCGTCGGGTTCTCCCTGACATTCTGGTTCTACACTATACCGGCATGCCGACGGGGCAGGAGGCGCTGGAGCGCCTGTGCGATCCCGAGGCCAAGGTTTCCGCCCACTATCTGGTCGAGGAAGATGGCCGCATCTTCCGTCTGGTGGCCGAGGAGCGCCGTGCATGGCACGCCGGTCGCGGCGCATGGCAGGGCACGGACGATGTGAACGGTGCCTCGATCGGTATCGAGATCGTCAATCCCGGTCACGAGTTCGGCTATCGCGAATTCCCCGATGCACAGATTCAGGCGGTGATCGCCCTTGTGGCCGATATCCGCACGCGCTGGACCATTCCCGACGCCCGCATCATCGCCCATTCCGACATGGCACCGACGCGCAAGGACGATCCGGGCGAGCTGTTCCCTTGGAAGCGTCTGGCGGGCGAGGGGCATGGTCTGTGGTTCGAGCCGGCGCTGGCGCGTATCCATGCGCTCGGCGCGGCGCTCCAGACAGGTGATACGGGTCTGGGGGTGCTGGTGCTGCGTTCGGGGCTACATCGACTGGGCTATCCGATTACGGCAGGCGGCGATTATGACGACGATACCGTCATGACCGTCAAAGCCTTCCAGCGCCACTGGCGACCCGACCGCGTGGACGGCATCGCCGATGGCGAGACCCGCGCGCGACTGGTGGGGCTGTTGCAACTGGCCAGTGTCGAAAGCGTCACTGGCGTTCTGGACTGATCTTTATCCCGTACCCGCATTGACGTGAGAAGCAGAACACGTCACTTGGACCGCGCCAGACGGTTGGACGGTCGCGGCAGGGCTTGACCCTGTCGAGGAAAGTCCGGGCTCCACGGTGAAAAGGCGGCGGGTAACGCCCGCCCGGGGTGACCCGAGAGACAGTGCCACAGAAAGTAAACCGCCCCGATTTATCGGGGTAAGGGTGAAAGGGTGGGGTAAGAGCCCACCGCGTCTTCGGTAACGAAGATGGCAAGGTAAACCTCGCCTGGAGCAAGACCAAATAGGGACGTCGCGTGGCCTCGGCCACAGGGTTCACTGCCCCGGACGTCCGGGTAGGTCGCGAGAACCACTCGGCAACGGGTGGTCCAGAGGAATGATCGTCACCGCTTGCGGGACAGAACCCGGCTTATAGACCGTCTGGCATTTTTTCCATTTTGTGAAAGTCCGTCCCGAAAATGGGATGGATCGCCACCGGGGTGATTCACCGGCCTCTGGCGCAGGTGCGAAAACGCACTTTGACGCGAAAATGGGAACGGCTCGCGTAAAAATCGATTTTTTATTTACCCTGATGGGGCAGGTTGCCTCGTCGGGGGCTAAATGCGGTGCTGTGACCAAGCTGTCTGCGTAAATGACTGTAGGAAATACAGATATCGTCAGTTTTCCACATCATCCACAAGTGGACTGTTCTGTGTATGTTCTTGTTCTTGCGGTGTTCTTGTCCACTGGCAAGATGAAAACAAGGTTAAACATCCCGTTTCATCCCATTGAGGCCCATTCTATCCCATGGTATCCCAGAAGCTGAACTGATCGGCTGTAGGGCGCACGTTTTGTGTTGTCTGCCGAAGGCGCAGGGACGGGCCGACGGGCTCGATGGGACAGGGCGTGTTTCTCTCGACCTACGAGAAACAATTGGACGCTAAGCGTCGCCTGCTCATTCCGGGCGACTTCCGCACGGCTGAAAACGGTGCCGAGCACGGCGTTTTCCTGTTCCCCTCCATCGAAGCCGACTGCCTTGAAGCGGGCGGGGACCATCTGTTCGCTGTCTATAATGAAGTGATCCAGTCGCTGCCGTTCGGCTCCGAAGAGCGTTCGGCGCTGGAGTGGCAGGTCATGGGCGAGCAGGTCCGTCTGTCGTTCGACAGCGGTGGCCGTATCACCCTGCCGGACCATCTGTGCCTCGAGGCCGAGCTGTCGGGCGATGTGGTGATCGTCGGCCTGAACGACCGTTTCCAGATCTGGGCCAAGGACAAGTGGATGGCCCGCCGCGCCGAGCAGCGCCGTCTGGCCAAGGCCGGTCTGGCCCAGGTCGCCAAGGCCAAGCTGGAAGCCCAGATCAAACTGGCAGGGGGCGGTGCATGAGCGAAGACGCCAAGCCCCACCTGTCGGTGATGCTGCCGGAGGTTCTGGCGGCGCTGGATGCCAAATCCGGCGATGTGATTATTGATGCGACCTTTGGCGCTGGTGGATACACCCGCGCCATTCTGGCGACCGGAGCCGAGGTGATCGGTCTGGACCGCGATCCGACGGTTCAGGTCCACGCCGATGCCGTAAAGGCCGAGTTCGGTGATCGTTTCCAACTGATCCGCACCCCGTTCGGTGATCTGGACGACGCCTTTGCCGAAAGCGGCAAGGCCAAGCTGGATGGCGCGGTGTTCGACATCGGTGTGTCGTCGATGCAGTTGGATCAGGCCGAGCGCGGCTTCTCCTTCATGCGCGACGGGCCGCTGGACATGCGGATGGCCGATACGGGCGAAACCGCAGCCGATATTGTGAACACGTGGGAACACGGTCCACTGGCCCACATCATCAAGCTGTATGGCGAAGAGCGTCAGTCGGGCCGCATTGCCTCGGCTATTCTGCGCCGCCGCGCCGAACAGCCGTTTACCCGCACGCTGGATCTGGCCGATGCCATCGAGAAGGCCCTTGGCGGTCGTCGCGGTGCGCCGATCCATCCGGCCACGCGCACCTTCCAGGCGCTGCGTATCGCGGTGAATGACGAACTGGGCGAGCTGGAACGCGGTCTGGAAGCGGCTGAAAAGACGCTGGCCGAAGGCGGGCGTCTGGTGGTTGTGACCTTCCATTCGTTGGAAGACCGCATCGTTAAAAACTTCCTGCAGGAACGCACGGGCAATATGCCGGGCGGATCGCGTCACGCGCCTGTGGCTGTCGATACCCGCAAGCCGACCTTTGCCTTGCAGTTCAAGGGTGCACAGGCCGCAACCGCCGAAGAGAGCGCCGTCAACCCGCGCGCCCGCTCGGCCAAGCTGCGCGCAGCGGTCCGCACCTCGGCACCGGCATGGAATATCGGGGGGCGGGCATGAACCTTGTCCTGACCCCGCTAAAGCGTTTGTTCGACTGGCGTGTGCGCGGTGTGCGCGTGATTGAACTGGTGTCCGTTGTCTGCCTCGCGGCGATGATAGTGTCGGTCTATATCGTCAAAACGGCCGCGGCCCGTGAAAGCACGGAAATCAGCCAGATCGAGCGCGAGATCAGCGAGAACGCCAAACGCGTGCGTCTGCTGCGTGCCGAAGCGACCCGCCTGGAACAACCCGCCCGTCTGGAAGCCTTGTCGCGCCAGTTGGGACTGGAGCCGGTCAAGGTTCAGCGCCGCGCCGATGAAGAGGGTCTGGCCGAGATCGCAGCGGCGCATCAGCCGCCCGCACCGGCTGTGGTTCCGGCACCTGCCGTGGCGGCAGGGCAGGCACCTGTGACCTCACCTGCGAAGCCCGCTGTTCAAGCCTCTGTTCAAGTTTCTGGCCAGGAAGGTCAGCCATGAGCGTTCACGATCACCGCGACATGAACTGGGGCCGTCCGGCACCCGGTATCAAGGCTCCGGCGCTGGATGGCCTGATGGCCAAGATCGGCAACCGTGTGGGTGCGCTGGTCTGGGATGTCGAGAACGCTTACGGGCGTGCCCGCAGCCATGATCGCGCACAAGATGATCCGCGTTTCCGCATCTTCTTGGTGATGGCGGTCTTCGCGCTGGTGTTTGTAGTGCTGATGGGCGGCGCATCCTATGCGGCGCTGTTTGCCGACAAGGGGCGCGTGGGTTACGGCCATAGCCGCCCGATGCTGAAGCGCGGCGATCTGGTGGATCGCAACGGTCTGCTGCTGGCCACCAATATCGCCCATTACGGTGTCTATATCGACCCGCGCGAGGTCTGGGACGTGAATGTGGCCCGTCGCCAGCTTCTGGCGGCCCTGCCGCGTATCTCCAAGACCAAGCTGGATCGCGTTCTGTCGGGGGATCGTCGCCTGATCGTCGCCACCGGCCTGACCCCGCAGGAAAAAGCCGCCATCCATGATCTGGCGCTGGGCGGCGTTACGTTCGAGCCGGAAGACCGCCGCGTCTATCCGCTGGGGGCCTCCGCATCGCATCTGCTGGGCCGTTCGGATACGGGCGGTAACGGTGTGTCGGGCGTCGAGCTGGCGTTTGATCGCGAAATCCGCAATGCGGGTATGGGCGGCGACGACTTCCCGATCTCGATCGATATGCGCGTTCAGGGCGTGGTCGAAAACGAACTGGCCGCCGCCATTGCCGAGGCCGATGCCAAGGCCGGTATTGCCGTCGTGGCCGATGTGCATACGGGCGAGATTCTGGGCATGGCCTCGTGGCCGACCTATGATCCGAACAAGCCGGTGACCGAAGGCAATAATGCCACGCTGAACCGCGTGATCTCGGCCCACTATGAAATGGGTTCGATCTTCAAGGCCTATGCGATTGCGGCCGGTGTCGATACGGGCCGTGCCGACCGTGGCACCCTGTTTGATGCCTCCAAGCCCTTCTATATCGGCAACCGCCGCATCACCGACTTCCACGCCAAGAACAAGGTGATGACGCTGGAAGAAGTCTTCCTGCACTCGTCCAATATCGGCACGTCGCGTCTGGCGGTCGAAATGGGCGACGATGTGATGCGCGATTACTTCAAGCGTCTGGGTCTGCTGGATGCCGCGCCGATCGAACTGCGCGAAAGCGCCCGTCCGACCTATCCGCAGAAGTGGGGCGACTCGACGCTGGCTTCGCTGTCGTTCGGTTACAGCATCATGAGCACCCCGCTACAGACGGTGGCGGCCTATGGGGCGCTGACCAATGGCGGGCGCTATGTGGCACCAACCCTGCGTCGTGGCGGCAATCCGAATGCGGAGACCCGTCAGGTCATTTCGCCGGAAACCTCGGCGGTGATGCTGGAGTTGATGCGCGGCAACGTGGCGCGTGGTTCGGGCGGTCGCGCCAATGCACCGGGTCTGCGCGTCGGCGGCAAGACCGGCTCGGCCAACAAGCTGGTCAATGGCCGTTATAACCCGACCGTGGCTGTCGGCTCGTTCGCGGCAGTATTCCCAGCCGATGGTCCGGTGAATGCCAAACGCTATTCGGTCTTCGTCCTGATCGACGAGCCGGGTCACTATCCGCGTACCGGCGGCTTTGTCGCGGCACCGGCTGTGGGCCGTATTGCCGACCGCATCGCCGAGTTCCTCGGTGTGGCGCGCAAGGATGACCGCTGGTTCACCGCCACGGGCGAGCGCATTCCTCAACCGCCTGTGGTCGAGGAGCCGGCACGATGAGCGCACAGCGCCTGTCAGAATTGCTGAACCGCGATCTGGCGTCCGATCCTGAAATCACTTCGGTCACTTCCGACAGCCGCAAGGTGACGCCCGGTGCGCTGTTCGTCGCCCTGCCGGGGACCAATGCCGACGGTCGTACCTTCATCCATCAGGCCCTGTCGCAAGGGGCGGCGGCGGTTCTGGCCCCCAATGATACGCCGTCGGATGCCGCGCCTCTGCTGATCGGCTCGGGCGATGTTCACCGTGCCTATGCCATCGCAGCGCGTGCATTCTATGGCGCCCAGCCCAAGAACTGCGTCGCCATTACCGGTACCAATGGCAAGACCTCGGTGGCGAACTTCTGCCGTCAGATCTGGGCGGGCATGGGCTATAAGTCGGCCAGCATGGGCACTCTGGGCGTGGTCGGCCAAAAGGGCGACAAAACCTACGCCCTGACCGGCCCCGGCCTGACCAGCCCCGATGCCGCAGAAGCCGCGCGTCTTCTGGCCGAACTGGCCCGCAAGGACGTGACCCACCTTGCACTCGAAGCGTCCTCGCATGGTCTGGACCAGCGCCGTCTGGACGGTGTGGCGATCAAGGCGGCGGGCTTTACCAATCTGAGTCAGGACCATCTCGATTATCACGCGACGATGGAAGACTATCGCGCGGCCAAGATGCGCCTGTTTGAAACCCTGCTGCCGCGTGGCCGTACAGCGGTTCTGAACGCCGACAGCGATGCCTATTCGGCCTTTGCGTCCTCGGCCATCATGGCGGGTCTGGGCGTGATGGGCGTGGGCGAGCGCGGTCGTGACCTGACCCTGATCCAGCGCCGTCCGACGCCGGAAGGCCAGCGTCTGGTGATCGATGTGCGTGGCCGTATGCACGACATCCTGCTGCCGCTGGCGGGCGGCTTCCAAGCGTCCAACGCCCTTGTCGCGGCGGGCCTGTGCATCGCCGGTGGCGAGGATGCCGACAAGGTTATTCCGGCTCTTGAAATGATCGAGGGTGCCCAAGGGCGCCTGCAACGTGTTCAGGCCCATTCGAGCAAGAGCGGCGAGGTCTATGTAGACTATGCCCACACGCCGGATGGTCTGGAGACGGTTCTGAACGCGCTGCGTCCGCATGCGACGGGTCGCCTGATCGTGGTGTTCGGCGCGGGCGGTGACCGTGACCGCACCAAGCGTCCGCTGATGGGCGCGATTGCAGGGCGTCTGGCCGATGTGGCCATCGTGACCGACGATAATCCGCGTTCGGAAGATCCGGCCTTTATCCGTGCTCAGGTCAAAGAAGGTTGCCCCGATGCCAAGGAAATCGGCGACCGTCGTGAAGCTATCCACTACGCCATTGGTCTGATGCGCGAAGGAGATGTGGTGGTGATCGCCGGAAAAGGGCATGAACAGGGCCAGATCGTCGGCGGTGTGGTTCATCCGTTTGATGACGTCACCGAAGCAAGCCTTGCCCTGAGCGAAAATGCCTGATCTTGAAAAGCCGCTGTGGACTGCCGAAGCCATAGCTTCGGCTGTTGGCGGTAAACTGGAAGGCCCCGACGCCGATGTCGGCGGCCTGACCTATAACTCCCGTGAAATCCAGTCCGGTGATCTGTTTCTGGCGCTGAAAGGTGCCCGCGACGGCCACGAGTTTGCACAGGCCGCCTTTGAAGCCGGTGCGGTTGTGGCTCTGGTCGAGCATCCGGTCGAGGGCGGGGCCTATGTGGTGGTGCCCGATACCCTGAAGGGGCTGGAAGCCCTTGGCGCAGCGGCGCGTGACCGCAGCGCCGCCAAGCGCGGAGCCGTGACCGGCAGCGTCGGCAAGACCAGTGTGACACAGGCCATCAAGGCCGGTCTTGATCTGGCGGGCCGCAGCCACGCCTCGATCAAAAGCTATAACAACCATATCGGTGTGCCGCTGACCTTGTCGCGCATGCCGGCCGATACCGAACGTGCCGTGTTTGAAATCGGCATGAACCATCCGGGCGAGATTGGCCCCCTGTCGCAACAGGTACGTCCGCATGCGGCCTGTGTGACCACGGTCGGCCCTGTCCATATCGAGGCCTTTGCCGATGGCGAAGCCGGCGTGGCGCGTGAAAAAGGCGCGATCTTCGAGGGCTTGGTCGAGGGCGGCGTGGCCGTCATCAATGGCGACAATGCCTATGCCGAGATCGTCAAACAGGCCGCACGCGATGCGGGCGCGGTTCTGAAGGTTTTTGGCACCGGCGAGGATGCCGATGCGCGTCTGTTGTCGTTCGATGCCGATCCCGAAGGGGCCACAGTGGTCGCCGAGATCGAGGGGCAACGCCATGCCTATCGTCTGGCCCAGTCGGGTGTGCATTGGGGCCTGAACAGCCTGTGCGTGATCCTGATGCTGCGCGCACTGGATGTGTCTCTGGAAACCGCCTTCGAGGCTCTGGCTGATTTTGCGCCGCTGGCCGGTCGCGGGGAAACCAGGTGCGTGGCCCACAAGGGCGGTCATTTCACCCTGATCGACGAGAGCTACAACGCCAATCCGCTGTCGATGAAGGCCGGTTTTATCAGCCTTGGCGCGCGTCCGGTTGCTCATGGTGGCAAGCGCGTCGTGGTGCTGACCGACATGCTGGAACTGGGCGATCACAGCCGTGCCCTGCATGAAGGCCTGTCGGAAAGCCTGATCGCCAACAAGATTGATGTGGTGCATGCGGCGGGTCCGCAGATGCGCCTGCTCTACGATATTCTACCGTCTGCCATGCGCGGCCAGTGGCGCGAAACCGCGGCCGAACTGGCCGGTATTGCGACAGATTTGGTTTCACCGGACGATATCGTCATGGTGAAGGGATCGAACGGCTCGCGGGCCGCTATTGTGGCCAAGGCTCTCGCAGAGCTTGACGGCGCTGCGGAGTAACAGGAACCGGCTATGTTCTACCTTCTGTATCTACATTATGCGGACATCGCGCAGGATTATCCGCTGCTGCACCTGATCCAGTATCAGACGGTGCGTGTGGCGCTGGCGATGGCGACGGCGATGATCGTGGCTGTGGCCATGGGCAGCCGCTTCATCAACTGGATGCGCCTGCGTCAGGGCAAGGGCCAGCCGATCCGTGAAGACGGTCCGGTCACCCACCTGTCCAAGGTCGGCACGCCGACCATGGGCGGTCTGATGATCCTGGCCGGTATCGCGGTGGCGGTCTTCCTGTGGGGCGACCTGACCAATCCCTATATCTGGATCGTTTCGGGAGTGACGGCGGCGTTCGGTGTGCTGGGCTTTGTCGATGACTATGCCAAGGTGACCAAACAGTCCTCGGCCGGTCTGACCTCGAAACAGAAGCTGGCCGCACAGACGGTTGTGGCCGTGATTGCTGGCATTCTGACCGTTCTGTGGATGACCCATTCGCCGACCTCGCCGGGTCTGGAAACCTCGATTGCCTTCCCGTTCCTGAAGGCCGTGCTGCTGAATATCGGCTGGTTCTATGTGGCCTTTGCCGCCTTTACGATTGTCGGTTTCTCGAACGCGGTGAACCTGACGGACGGTCTGGACGGTTTGGCCATTGTGCCGGTGATGATGGCGGCGGGTGCTTTTGGCATCATCTCGTATCTGGTCGGCAACTTCCTGTTCTCGGAATATTTGCAGGTCCACCATGTGCCGGGTGCCGGTGAACTGGCCATCTTCTGTGCAGCCATCATTGGCGGCGGCATGGGCTTCCTCTGGTACAACGCACCGCCCGCTAAAATCTTCATGGGTGATACCGGCTCGCTGGCTCTGGGCGGCGCGCTGGGCTCGATGGCTGTGGCGACCAAGCACGAACTGGTGCTGGGCATTGTCGGCGGTCTGTTCGTGGTCGAGGCCGCATCGGTGATGATTCAGGTCGGCTATTTCAAAATGACCGGCAAGCGCATCTTCCTGATGGCCCCGATCCACCACCATTTTGAAAAAATGGGCTGGCCGGAATCGACAGTCGTGATCCGCTTCTGGATCGTGGCCGCCATGCTGGCCCTGATCGGTCTTTCTACCCTCAAACTGCGTTAATCCCATGATCCCCGTTCCCGGCTTTGAAGGCAGACGCGTTGCGGTTTTCGGCCTCGGCCGCTCGGGGATCACGGCTGCCCGCGCCCTACAGGCGGGCGGAGCGCTGCCGGTCCTCTGGGACGATGGTGTCTCGGGGCGGATGCAGGCCGAGGCCGAAGGGTTCAATGTCGAGGACCTGACCGTCGCTGACTGGTCGGGCTTTGACGCTCTGGTGCTGTCACCGGGCGCACCCTTGACCCATCCCAAGCCGCACTGGACCGTCGATAAGGCACATGCAGCGGGTATTCCCGTCATTGGCGATATCGAACTGTTTGCCCGCGCACTGGATGCTCTGCCTGCCGATCAGCGTCCACGCGTGGTCGCCATCACCGGCACCAATGGCAAGTCCACCACCACGGCCCTGATCGCCTATGTGCTGAAACAGGCGGGCCTCAAAGTGCATATGGGCGGCAATATCGGCATCGGGGTTCTGGCCCTGCCTACGCCGACGCCTGACGCCGTCTATGTGATCGAGGTGTCCAGCTATCAACTGGACCTGACCACCAGTTTCGCGCCCGATGTGGCCATCCTGACCAATATCAGCCCCGACCATCTGGACCGTCACGGCGGCATGGAAGGCTATGTGAAGGCCAAGGCCCGCATCTTCCAGTCACAGCCGGACGGGGCGCTGGCCTTGATCGGTATCGACGAGGATTGGGGCAAGGCGCTGGCCGACCGTCTGGAAGGCGAGGGGGCCAATGTGCGCCGCATCGCCACGGCGCGTCTGGAAGCGGATCTTCCGACATCGGGCTGGCAGGCGGCTCCTGCGCTGTTGCTGGCCGATGAAGACCGTATCGACCTGTCCGATGCCCGATCCTTGCCGGGGCGTCACAATGCCCAGAATGCGGCCTTTGCCTATGCGACGGCGACGGCGCTGGGTGTTGCGCCCGATGTGGCACTGTCGGGCCTGAAAGCCTTCCCCGGCTTGGCGCACCGCATGGAGGCCGTGGGGCGCATTAACGAAGTGCGCTTCATCAACGATTCCAAAGGCACCAATGCCGATGCCGCCGCTCAGGCGCTGGCCTCATACCCTGCAGTATTCTGGATTGCAGGTGGTAAGGCCAAGGAAGGCGGGATTGAATCCCTTCGTCCGCTGTTCGGCCATGTCACCAAGGCCTATCTGATCGGCGAGGCCGCAGATGCCTTTGCCGTGACGCTGGGCGATGTGCCGCATGTGGTGGCGCACACTATTGAACGCGCCGTGCAAATGGCCGCCGCCGATGCGGCCAAGGCCGGAGGCGAGCAGGTTGTGTTGTTGTCGCCAGCCTGTGCCAGCTTTGACCAGTTCCCCGATTTCGAAGTGCGCGGCGAGGCCTTCCGCGCGGCGGTTCTGGCCTTGGGTGCCACTGCGGAGGTCGCCCTATGAGCCAGTCCTACGCCCATCCTTTTTCGCGCAGTGACCAAAGTGTGCTGGCCCGCTGGTGGTGGACGGTGGATCGTCCGCTGCTGTTGGCGGTGCTGGCCCTGATGTTCATCGGCGTGGTGCTGAGCTTTGCCTCCAGCCCTGCGGCGATCCTCGCTGATGAATCCATCAGCAATCCGTTCCACTATTCCTACCGGATGATGGTCTTCTCGGCGGCCGGTTGCGCCACCATGCTGATGACCAGCATCCTGTCCGCCAAGGGTGTGCGCCGTCTGGCGGTGCTGGCCCTGATCTGCGGCATTGTCTGTATGATGTTGCTGCCGTTTATCGGTGACGAGGTGAAAGGTGCGGCGCGCTGGATCAATCTCGGCCCGTTCAGCCTGCAACCGTCCGAATTTGCCAAGCCGGGCCTGATTGTCTTTGCCGCATGGATGTTCTCCGAAGCGGGCAAAAGTCAGGGCGTACCGGGGGTCAGTATCGCGGTGGGCGCATGGGGCATGGTCGTGGCACTGCTGCTGATCCAGCCCGATATCGGCCAGACCTTGCTGGTCACCACCACCTTTGCCGCCGTGTTCTTTATGGCAGGGATGCCGCTGAAATGGGTGGCAGGCGTGGCGGGCGCTGTGCCTGTGGCGGCGGTGGGTCTGTATTTCACCTTCAGCCATATGCGGGATCGTCTGGACCGTTTCTTCTCGCCGGAAACCGCTGACACCCACCAGATCGACCGTGCCTCTGAAGCCATCCGTGCGGGTGGTCTGGTCGGGCGCGGGATCGGCGAGGGTGTGATGAAACGCCATGTGCCGGACCTACATACCGACTTCATCTATTCGGTCGGGGCCGAGGAATACGGCCTTGTGCTGTCCCTGCTGATTATCGGCCTTTACGGCTTCATCGTCCTGCGCGGTATGCGCAAGGCCATGAAGCTGGCCGACCCGTTCCAGCAGACGGCGGCGGCGGGCCTGTTCATGCTGATCGGGCTTCAGGCCTGTATCAATGTGGCGGTGAATCTCAGCCTGATCCCGACCAAGGGTATGACCCTGCCATTTATCTCCTATGGCGGTTCGTCCATGGTGGCGATGGGTCTGACGGCGGGCTTTGCCCTGTCTTTGACGCGCCGCCTGCCCGGTGCCTATGAACCGGGTGCCAATATCAATCCGCGCTCGCGCCTGTGATGTCCAAACGGAACTCTACGCCTATGACTGCTCCGTCCCGTGTCTGTGTTGTGGCTGCTGGTGGCACTGGGGGCCACATGTTTCCCGCCGAGGCCTTGGCCAAGGTGATGAAGGCGCGGGGCTGGACGGTCCTGCTGGCCACAGACAAGCGCGGCCAGAACTACGCCCAGAATTTTCCGGCCAAGAAAATCATCGCTCTGGATGCGGCGACCGGCTCCGGCCCCATCGGCATGATCAAGGCGGGCTTTGCCATCATCAAGGGCGTGGGTCAGGCTTCGACCGCCTATAGCGCCCTTGGCGCCGATGTGGTGGTGGGCTTTGGCGGTTATCCGTCGGCACCGGCTCTGGTGGCCGCGCTGGCCACGCGTCGCGCCACGGTGATCCACGACCAGAATGCGGTGCTGGGCAAGACCAACCGCATGCTGGCGGCGGCTGTGGATACGGTGGCCTCGGCCTTTCCAAACGTGGGCCGTGCGCCCAAATCGGTGGCCGATAGCATTCATGTGGTCGGCAATCCGGTGCGCCCCGATATTCGCGCCCTGTATGATCGCGCCTATAAGGCCCCGTCCAAGACCGGCACCATCAACATCCTGATTACCGGCGGCAGTCAGGGCGCGCGCATCCTGTCCGAGGAAACGCCCAAGGCTCTGGCCAATCTGCCCGAAGCTCTTCGCAAGCGCCTGAATGTCTCGCAACAGGCCCGCTATGAGAACGTGGCGGCGGCCAAGAAAATCTATGCCGATGCCGGTATCAAGGCCGAGGTATCGCCCTTCTTTGACGACATGGCCAAGCGTCTGTCGGATACGCATCTGGTGATCGGTCGGGCAGGGGCTTCGACCTGTTCGGAGTTGGCCGTGGCGGCTCTGCCGTCGGTGCTGATCCCGCTCAAGATCGCCACTGACGACCACCAGACCCTGAACGCCCGCGTGCTTGTAGACGCCGGTGGGGCCAAGCGTATTTCCGAGGATGATTTCAACGCCGATGTGTTGACGGGCATCCTGCAACCGGTGCTGGAAGACCCCGCCAAGCTGGCGGCCATGTCGGCAGCAGCCAAGGGTGTGGCCATTGCCGATGCCGCCGAGCGTCTGGCCGATCTGGCCGAGGCTGCGGCCAGCGCACGCGGCCGCTGAGGGTTACGCATACTGGCTCTTGGGTCGTCTGGAGAACGCGGGTAAGCTTGCGTCATGCCCCAGTTTGTCATTGACCTGACCAATGAAGTTTTTGCCCTTTGGCGCCAGTTCAACTGGCTGCCCAAATGGGCTGTCATCAGCATTATCGTGGTGGCGTTCACCTTCATCGGGTGGGCCGCCAACTATGCGATGTTTGCGGTGCTGAAACTGCTGGCCCGCAAGCGTGACCCGTTCTGGCAGGCAGCGCTGGAGCGCGGGCGTATCCAGCTGGGCGCGCTGGTGATGATTATGGCGCTGGCTCTGGCGGTGACGGTGTCGCCGCTATCGACAGAAATGTCGCTGCTGGTGCGCCGCACCCTGTTGTTCGCCTTCCTGGTGGCGCTGGGCCTGATGCTGGTCAGTCTGGTGGACACCGGCGCGACGGTGCAGCTGAAACGCTATGACACCGAGGACGATGCCAATACCCATGCCCGCAAGCGCGTAACCCAGACCCGCATCCTGCGCCGTGTGGTGCAGGTGCTGATCATGCTGGTGGCGGTTGGGATTGCCCTTTTGACCATTCCGGGCGTGCGCCAGTGGGGGCTGTCTCTGCTGGCCTCGGCGGGTGTGGTGGGTATTGTCGCCGGTCTGGCGCTGCAACCCTTCCTCGCCAATATGATTGCCGGCATCCAGATCGCTATGGCTCAGCCGATCCGCATCGATGATGCTGTGGTGGTCGAGGGCGAATGGGGTCGGGTCGAGGAAATCACCTCGACCTATGTGGTGGTGAAATTGTGGGACTGGCGCCGGATCATCCTGCCGCTGACCTATTTCATCCAGCAGCCGTTCCAGAACTGGACCCGCATGGATACCCGCCTGTTGGCGCCGGCCTTCCTGTGGGTGGACTATGAAGCGCCGATGGACCGCCTGCGCGACAAGCTGGAACAGATCGTCCATAGCTCGATCCATTGGGATGGGGATGTGGTGGCGCTGGTGGTGTTCGATATCACCGAGCGCACGGCCAAGATCCGCTGCACGGCCAGTGCGCGTAATGCCTCGGCGGCCTTTGATCTGAAATGCGAAATCCGCGAAAAGATGCTGGCCTTTATGCGCGACGAGTGCCGCGAGGCCCTGCCGCGTGACCGTGTGGACCTGTTCGAAATGGCCCCCCTGCCCAAGAAGGCGATCCTGCTGGAGGATTAATCCTCGTTGGCCTTGGCCAAGGCCATCGCGCTGTTCAGGTCGGTGGCATCCAGACGGATTTCGACATCGCCACAGGCAATGGCGGCCAGTTCGGCGGCATCGCCTCCGGGGGCCAGCGGCATGGGCTGGTCGCGGGTCGGTGTGGCGGGGCCGATATGGGCATCATCGCGCACCGAGGCAAAGTCCTGTCGGTATCCGCTATGCGGGCCATCGTTCTTGCATTCAAACTGCCACCACGACCAGCCGCCGACATAGGTGTGCGGGCCGATGACCATCGGCTCGGTGCTGAGTTGCAGCACGCGCATACGCACCTTGCCGTCAGCGTCCGCTGCGCGTGTGGCCACATCGGCAAACTGGGCAAAGCGGCCCTGACCGGACAGCATCAGTTGTTGCGGCGCGGTTTGTTCGGCCAGAACGGGCGTGGCCATCAAAGCGGTGGCAAGCATCAGAGAAAGCATACGGGTCATTAATCGTGGTTCGCTAAAAGGCGTGGATGCAAACGTCTTCGCATATGCCTGTACAGCCGCAGGCCCCCGAACCCAAGCGGCCTGATGGACGGCGGCGCTGGCGCGGGCTGCCCGCCGCACAGACACCGTCCAGCCGTGTGAAAATCATGGGGCAGGACATGGACCTGCTGTGCGAGGGAGACCTGATGATGCAGATCGACCGCATGGTCGGTTTGCGGCGGCGCTATCTGATCGCCAACCACAACCTTCACAGCCTGTATCTGGTCACGCGCACACCGCAGATGGCGCAAATGTATGCGCGGGCCGATGTTATCCAGATCGACTCGGTACCGCTGATCCGTTTTGCCCGCGCGACGGGGCATCCGGCGGAACTGGCGCACCGTCTGACCTATCTGGATTGGCGCGACAGCTTCTGGACCATGGCGCATAATCGTTGCTGGCGGGTCTTTTATCTGGGCGGCGCGCCGGATGTGGCCCAGTCGGCCATGCGGCGTCTGGCCCTGACCTATCCCGATATTACATTCGAAGCGCGCGACGGGTTTTTCGATATCGAAATAGACGGCAATGAAAACCGCGCCGTCCTGAAACAGATCGACGACTTCCAGCCCGATGTTCTTTTGGTAGGGATGGGTATGCCGCGTCAGGAGATGTGGATTGCCGCCAATATGGATGCCCTGCCGCCGTGTGTAATCCTGCCTGTAGGCGCAGCGTTCGACTATGAGGCGGGGGTCCAGAACGCGGCACCGCGCTGGATGGGGCAATGGGGGCTGGAATGGCTTTATCGTCTGTGCAGCGACCCGAAACGACTGGCCAGCCGCTATCTGTACGAGCCGTGGTTCCTGTTGAAACCGGCCCTGCGCGACCTTCTTAGGCGGCGATAATGTTTTCGGCCTGTTTCAGGTCGACACTGACAAGCTGGCTCATGCCGCGCTCGGGCATGGTGACGCCGTAGAGGCGGTCCATCCGGCTCATGGTCACCGGATTGTGGGTGATGCAGATGAAGCGGGTGTCGGTGCGCGAACGCATTTCGTGCAGCATCTTGCAGAAGCGATCGACATTGGCATCGTCCAGCGGCGCGTCGACCTCGTCCAGCACGCAGACGGGGGCGGGATTGGCCAGAAACACGCCAAAGATCAGGGCTGCCGCCGTCAGGGCCTGCTCGCCGCCCGACATCAGGCTCATCACCGACAGGCGTTTACCTGGCGGGCAGGCGAAAATTTCCAGACCGGCTTCCAGCGGATCATCGCTCTCCACCAGTTTTAGCTCGGCCTGACCGCCGCCGAACAGGGCCTCGAACAGGGCTTTGAAATTCTCGTTGATGACCTCGAACGCGGCCAGCAGGCGCTCGCGGCCTTCGGCGTTCAGTTCGTCAATACCGTCTCGCAGCTTGGCGATGGCTTGGGTCAGGTCGATCCGCTCGGACTTCATGGCCCCGAGACGGTCGTCATATTCAGCCGCTTCTTCCTCGGCCCGCAGGTTGACCGCGCCCATGCTTTCGCGCTCGCGTTCCAGCGCGAACAGCAGGTTTTCCGCACCTGCCGTATCGGGCGGGCGGGCAATGGCGTCTTCCTGAAGCTTCTTGCCCAGTTCTTCGGGCGTCATCTGGGCCGTTTCGCGAAGGTTGCGGTCGGCATCGCCCAGCTTCTCGTCGGCGGCTTCGGCGCGGGCTTGCAGGGCGGCGCGGGCTTCGCGGGCCTGTCCGGCAAGGCTTTCGGTGGCACGCGCCGCGCGGTCAGCCTCGGCGGCGTCGAACTCGACCTGTTGCAGGGTGTCGGTCGCGGCCTTCTTGCGGTTTTCGGCCTCGACCAGCGTGTCCATCAGCGTGTTGCGCTGATCGGCAAAGCCCTGCGGCGCTTCTTCGGCTTTCTTCAACTGGGCGGCGGCCTTGTCGGCATCCTTTTCCAGCGACTTGATGCGGCCTGTGCTGTCCTTGGAGCGGACGATCCAGCTTTCATGGGCGCGGGTCAGGCTGTGCTGGCGCTGCTCGCGCTGCTGGCGGTCGCGGGCTTCCTCGTCGCGGCGTGAACGGGCGTTCTGGGCGGCAAGGCGGGCATTGTCGGCGCTACCCCGCGCATTGTTCAGATCACCGCGCAGGGTGGCGATGGTCTCGGACGCTTCCTCGATATTCTGGGCGGCATCACAGGCGCTCTGGGCTTCCGCCGTTTCGGCTTCGAGGCGCGTAACGGTCTCGTCCAGCGACTGGGCGCGGGCCTCTTTGCGGGTTTGCTCGCGGCGCAGATGCTCCAGGCGGTCGCGGGCACCGGTGACGGCCTTGTCGAGGCCGAACGGGCGGGTGCGGGCCTGTTTGACGGTGTCCTCTGCGGCGCGGAAAGCATCGGTTGCCGCGCGCATGGCAGCCTGTGCGGCCTCTAGAGCAGGCTTGCCCTTGTCGATCTCGGCTTCAAGTTCGGCATGGCGCGTGCGCTGGGCCAGACGCACGGCGGCGGGGCGGGGGGCTTCGGCGCGGCTGACGAAACCGTCCCAGCGATAAAGATCGCCTTCACGCGTGACCAGACGCGCACCGCGCGGCAGGCTGCGGGCAAGGTCCGCCGCCTTGTCTTGTGGCGCTACGCCACAGAAGGCCAGACGCGCGGCCAGTTGTTCTGGTGCATCGACATGAGCCGACAGAGGTTCAACACCATCGGGCCAGCTATGTGGTGCGGCATCGGCACCGGCCCAGTGGGCGGGTGCGGCCTTGTCCAGCGCCGCATCCAGATCTTCACCCAGTGCGGCGGCCAGTGCAGCCTCATAGCCCTTGGCGGCAGAAACCTTGTCCAAGGCCGGTGCGTGCTGGCGTTTGCCGGTCACCAGAAGCTGGGCAAGGCCGCGCGCTTCGGTTTGCAGACGGCCAAGCCGGTCTTCCAGTTCGCGGGCCTTGGTGCGGGCATCCTGTTCGGCACGGGCCTTTTCGGAGCGGTCGTTTTCGGCCGCCTCGACCGCATCGCGGGCGGCTTGCAGTTCGGCTTGGGCGGTTGCCAACGCCGTTTCGGCGGCGGCGATTTCCGGTGTTTCCAGTGGACCCAGCGCAGCACGTTCGCGCACCGCCTGATCTCGTTGAGCGGTGACACGGGCAAGGCGGCTTTCTGCGTCGCGTTTTCGCGCGCTTTCGGCATTGGCGCGGGCCTCGACGGCGGCGAGTGTACCGGCAAGGCGTTCGACCTCGGCATCGGCCTGTTTGCGGGCGTCTTCGGTTTCAGCGACCGCGCGATCCAGTTCCGGCCCGCGCTCGGGGGCGGCGGCAATCTCGGCCTTCAGGCGGGACAGATCGTTTTCGATCCGGTCCAGTTCCTTGCGGGCATCGGCGGCCATGCGATCTTCGCGCTCGATATCGGCGGCAATACGCGCGACCTCGGCCTTCAGGCGATCCACCTCGGCGCGGGCGGCCTGTTCAGCCATGTCCAGACGGTCGCGTTCCAGCGTGGCGCGGTGCAGAAGCACACCGGCGACGGCGTCTTCCTCGCGGGCGGGCTTCATCGCTTCTTGGGCGTTGAGGGCGGCGGTCTGGGCGGCAGCAGAGGCGGTTGCGGTTTCGGCCACGGCCTTTTCGGCCTGACGCAGTTCCTGACGTGCGACCTCTTGCGCCTGTTTGGCGTCGGTCCAGCGCACATACAAAAGCGCGGCCTGAAGGGCGCGGATTTCGGCGCTGATCTTCTTGTATTTTTCGGCCTGACGGGCTTCGCGCTTCAGGCGGTTAAGGGTGCTTTCCAGCTCCTTGCCGATGTCGTCGAGGCGGTCGAGATTCGTCTCGGCGGCCTTCAGGCGCAGTTCGGCCTCGTGACGGCGGGTGTGCAGACCCGCCACGCCACCGGCTTCTTCAAGGATGCGGCGGCGGTTCTGCGGCTTGGCGGCGATCAGTTCGGAAATCTGCCCCTGACGCACCAGCGCCGGAGAGTTCGCCCCCGTCGAGGCATCGGCAAACAGAAGCTGGACGTCGCGCGCCCGCACTTCCTTGCCATTGATACGATAGGTCGAGCCGCGCCCGCGCTCGATCTTGCGCGAGACCTCCAGCACGTCCTGATCGGTAAAGGGCTGGGGCGCACGATGCTGGCTGTTATCGACGGTCAGGATGACTTCGGCATGGTTGCGTGGCGGTCGGCCCGCAGCCCCTGCGAAGATCACATCCTCCATGCCCTGACCGCGCATGGCCTTGGCGGAGTTGGCACCCATGACCCAGCGAAGGCTTTCCAGCACGTTCGACTTGCCGCAGCCGTTCGGCCCGACAATCCCCGTGAGGCCGGGTTCAATCTGAACCTCGGCCGGATCGACAAAGGACTTGAAGCCCGCAAGTCGAAGGCGCTGGAAATGCATGGTGTCGTTAGCGGACCAACGGAGCGAGGGCTTCGGTCAGGCCCTCCAAGGTCGGGTTGGCAACGCGCTGGCCGTTGACGAAGATCGACGGTGTGCCGGTCACGCCCACAGCGACGGCGCTGTTGGTGTCGTTGTCGATCGCGGTCTTGGTGGCCGGATCGGAAACGCAGGTGCTGATCTGTTGTTCGGTACGACCCGACAGGTTGATGGCACCCTTGAACCAGTCACCGATTTCGCCCGACGAAAACGCTTGTTCCTGACCATGCATCAGATGCTCGGCCACCGTGAAGAAACGGTCCGGTGCCGCACAACGGGCCACAGCAGCGGCCAGTTGCGAGACCTGAACCGGCGGGGTCGGCAGATCGCGGAAGATCAGCTTGGCCTTGCCGGTATCGATATAGCGGGCCTTGATTTGTGGCAGGACCGTATTGGTAAAGCTGGCGCAGTGCGAGCAGGTGAAGCTGGCATATTCGATGATGGTGATCGGCGCATCGGCGCGACCCAGTACGCGGTCGCTGGCCAAGGGGGCCGTCACCGATGCCGTCACGGCTGGAGCCGCCGCCGCCGCCGCCGGACGTGGCGTCGGAGCCGAGCGGGTAGGCGATGCTGACCCGGCCATGACCGATGTCGCGAACATGCTGCCGATGGCGACTGAAACAGCCGCCATCGAAGCCAGAGAAAGCTGTCGCTTACCCATGGGAGTAACCCTTATTTGGCCAGTTCGGCGTCAATCGCCGCAGACAGGCCGGCGAGGCTCGGATCAGCCACGCGCTTGTCATTGACGAAGAAGGTCGGGGTGCCGGTGACGCCAGCCTTGATGGCGCTCTGGATGCGTTTTTCCAGATCGGCGACGGCCTTCTTGTCGTTCAGGCAGGTTTCGATTTCGGCAGCCGACAGACCTGCACCCTGTGCAATGCGGTTCAGGCTCTGGCGCGGATCAATACCGGCCTGCCATTCGCGCTGCGATGCCATGATGGCGTGCAGGACGTCGAAATATTTGTCCTCGCCAGCGCAACGGGCGATCATGAAACCGGCGGCGGCAATGTCTTGCGGCGGGGTCGGGAATTCACGGAACACGAAGCGCACCTTGTTGGTGTCGACGTATTTGGTTTTGAACTCCGGCCAGATCTGCTCGTTCCAGGCCGCGCACGCGCCACAGGTGACCGAGGCGTATTCTACCACAGTGACCTTGGCACCTTCCGGTGCGCCCTTGGCCATGTCGCCCTCGGCAGAGCTGGTCGAGCCGCCCGAACAACCGGCGACCACCAGCATGGCACCCATAGCGGCGGCGGTGATTGCGGCGCGGCGGCTCATCGCCGCAAACTTAAACTTAGGAGCCATGGTTCAAACCCGGATTCAGATATCTAAAAGGAAGATGGGGCAGAGGAATCGTCACCTGCCACATGCTGTTATGTTTACGGCAAACAGAGGGCTTGCCCTTTGTCAACGGTACGGATCATCCGCTTCATCGCGACTGCGGGCATAGGCGACCTTGCCCAGCTTGGTCAAAGCCTTGCGTAGCGGTTCGGGAAGGTGCGCCACCGAGGCCTCTAACTCGGCCTCCTCCGCGGGGGGGAGGGGGGGCAAGGCAGGCAGGGAGCGAGAGCGCGGGCGAGGCTGGCTGGCTGTGGCCAGCGGCTTGATCGGGCCTTGCTGGATGCGGATCTTGCCCACAGCTTCTGCGCCCAGAAACAGGTTTACCTGTTCAATAATTTCTTGCTGCTGGTGCTGGACATACAGAGCCCCCGAAGTGACCACGCGCAGCTCAAGTATGCCGGGGCTATTGCCACGCGCCTTGATGATTTTGACGGGGCGGGTGACGCGGGCCAGTCGCTCGCCGACAATCTCAGTCCAGCGGCCTTCCAGACTGTTGGCGCTGCGGCCAAACTGGTCATCCAGCGACTTGATGAATTTCTGAAGCTTGTGCGAGGCGCGCGGCGGCGGGCGCATAGGCGGCTTGGTCCGGCGCTGGGCCAGAATCCGGCGGGCTTCTTCTTCGGTAGGCAGGGGTCTGCGCGACATGGCACCACTATAGACTAAAACGAAGGCGTCTGCCGATGGGGAACGGGCTGTTTGCCATGAATAAAACCGCTATGGACAATCTATGACGGCAAACGAGATCAAGGCGCTGCGTTCGGCGCTGCTGGACTGGTATGATGCAAGCGCCCGCACCCTGCCGTGGCGCACCGAACCGGGCGAGGCGACGCGCACCGATCCCTATCGGGTCTGGATGTCCGAAATCATGTTGCAGCAGACCACCACGGTCCATGCGGCACCTTACTTCAACGCCTTTACGGCACGCTGGCCCACAGTCAGTGATCTGGCGGCGGCAGAGGATGCCGATGTCATGGCGGCGTGGGCGGGGCTTGGATATTATGCCCGCGCCCGTAACCTGTTGGCCTGTGCGCGGATGGTGGCCGATGAATATGACGGCGTGTTTCCCGATACCGAAGAGGCGCTTCTGAAACTGAAGGGCGTCGGCAGCTATACGGCGGCGGCGGTGGCGGCAATTGCCTTTGGTCGTCCTGCCAATGTGGTCGATGGTAATGTCGAGCGGGTGATGAGCCGCCTGTTTGCGGTCGAGGCCGAACTGCCCTCCGCACGGCCCGAGCTGAAACGTCTGGCGGGGCTGTTTGTCAGCGATCATCGCCCTAGTGACTGGCCACAGGGCTTGATGGATTTGGGGGCGCGGATTTGTCGACCCAAATCGCCTTTGTGTGGGGAATGTCCGCTGTCGTTCGGCTGTGCGGCCTATAAGCAGGGCGATCCGCAATCCTATCCGAGGAAGGCCAAAAAGGCCGAGCGTCCGCATCGGCTGGGCCATGCCTTTGTGCTGCGCGACGGCAAGGGCAGGGTGGCGTTGGTGACGCGCCCCGATAAGGGGTTGCTTGGCGGTATGCTGGGCTTGATCGGGTCGGAATGGGGGGGCGCGCCTGACTATGCGCCGCCTTTTGAAGCGGACTGGACAGAGGCGGGCACGATCAACCACGTCTTTACCCACTTCTCGCTCGACCTGACCGCCCATGTGGCGACGGGGTGGGTGGATGATCCGGCACTGGTCTGGATGGAGGAGGGCGAGGCGCTCAAATCCTTGCCGACCGTTTTCCGCAAGGCACTGGAACGGGCGCTGGCCTGATTTCACCGTCCTGCCGTCATCCTCCGGCTTGACCGGAGGAACCAGTGGTAACCCGCCCCGCTAGGGTTTCTGGCTCCCCCGCCTTCGCGGAGGATGACGAAAGAGGAGGCGGCATAAGAAAAGGGCCGCACCTTTCGATGCGGCCCTGTCAGTTTCGGGCGATGCGCCGCCCTTAACGTTATTGCATTCCGGCGCGAACCTCGGCGCGCAGGGTGTCGATTGAGCGCAGGCCCTGATCGGTCTTGAAGCGCCAGTAGGTCCAGCCATTACAGGCCGGAGCATTTTCCAGCAGCGCACCCAGCTTGTGGATCGAGCCGGTCAGCGAGCCGGACACCAGCGAACCGTCGGCACGCACGCGGGCCTCGTGGTCGCCCTTGGGGCAGTACAGCTTGTCACCGGGGGTCAGCAGACCCGCTTCCACCAGAGCGCCGAACGGCACCTTGGGTTCGGCTTTTTTGGAGCCTGTCACAACCAAGTCTTCCGGATTGGCAGGAATAATGGCGTCGATGCGGGCCTGTGCGACATCGGCATAGCCTTCGTCACGCTCGATACCGATGAAGTGACGGCCCAGACGCTTGGCTGCCGCACCCGTGGTGCCGGTGCCGAAGAACGGGTCGAGGATCACATCACCGGCGCGGGTGGCCGACAGGATGACGCGGTGAAGCAGGGCTTCGGGTTTCTGGGTCGGGTGGGCCTTGTTGCCGTCGGCGTCCTTCAGACGTTCCGCGCCGGTGCAAAGGGCCAGTGTCCAGTCCGAGCGCATCTGGGTGTCTTCGTTGAAGACCTTCAGGGCGTCATAGTTGAACGTATAGCGTTTCTGGTCGCGCGACTTGGCGGCCCAGATCAGCGTCTCGTGGGCATTGGTGAAGCGCGTACCCTTGAAGTTCGGCATCGGGTTCGACTTGCGCCAGATGATGTCGTTCAGAACCCAGAAGCCGAGGTCCTGCATCGCTGAGCCGAGACGGAAGATGTTGTGATAGGAGCCGATCACCCACAGCGTGCCGTCGTCTTTCAGCACGCGCTGGCATTCTTTCAGCCATGCACGGGTAAAGGCGTCGTAGGCGGCAAAGCTGTCGAACTTGTCCCACTCGTCGTCGACGGCATCGACCTTGGAGTTGTCGGGACGCAGCAGGTCGCCACCCAGTTGCAGGTTATAGGGCGGATCGGCGAAAACCATGTCCACCGACTTGTCTGGCAGGCCCTTCAGGCGCTCGATGCAGTCGCCGCGAAGAATGACGTCGGTTTGAATATCGGACATGGATGTAGTGGCCCCGTGGTGTTGAGGGCGCATGGTGAGTCATCGTGGTTAACGGTTGGTAATCAAATCGCTTTTCTGATTCTTCGGAGAGTCAAACGCTGATTTTTGTGAGTCCCGAGACTCCGGTGGATAAGGGTTCAAGCGAAATTGCGATGTGCGAATTATTTTTTGTGCACCCGAAGTTTAAAGCCGATTTTCTTCTTTCGGTTGTGCAACTTGGTCGAATTTCGCAACGCTTGATCCTGTCCCCCACTTCTAAGCGGGCGCGGACAAGGCTATGAGGCGTAAATGATCCGTCGTCTTCGCCCCGTCCCGTTTTCCCTAGGTCCAGTCCACTTCGTCGGCATCGGCGGTATTGGCATGAGCGGCATTGCCGAAATCATGCTCAAGATCGGCTATCAGGTGCAGGGCTCGGACGCCAAGGCCAGTGCCAATACCGAACGCTTGGAAAAGCTGGGTGCCCGCATCTATATCGGCCATGACGCCGCCCATGTGACCGAGGGCGTATCGGCTGTGGTCTATTCCACGGCGGTTAAGGCCGAGAACCCCGAAATGATGGAAGCGCGCGAGCGCCGCATTCCGGTGGTGCGCCGTGCAGAGATGCTGGCCGAGCTGATGCGCCTGCAATTCTCGATCGGCGTCGGTGGCACCCATGGCAAGACGACGACGACCTCGATGGTCGCGGCGCTGCTGGATGCCGGAAACCTTGATCCGACCGTTGTGAACGGCGGCATCATCAATGCCTATGGCACCAATGCCAAGGTGGGCGACGGTGACTGGATCGTGGTCGAAGCCGATGAGTCGGACGGCTCGTTCCTGCGCCTGAAATGCACCGTGGCGATGATCACCAATATCGACCCCGAGCATCTGGACCACTACGGCGACTTTGATGCCGTCAAGAAGGCCTTCCGCGACTTTATCGAGGACACGCCCTTCTATGGTTTCGGCGTGGTCTGTCTGGATCACCCCGAAGTTCAGAAGCTGGCGGCCCAGATCACCAATCGCCGCCTGATTACCTATGGCCTGAACCCTCAGGCCATGGTTCGCGCCGAGAATGTGGACATGGATCCGGACGGTTCGACCTTTGATGTCGTCATCCGTGGCCCGCACCCCAGCGACGAGGACCAGCGCATCGAGCGCGTGCGCCTGCCGATGGCGGGCTGGCACAATGTGTCGAACGCACTGGCGGCGATCTCGGTCGCCCGCGAGGTTGGCGTGGATGACGCCGCGATCCGCACGGGTCTGGCCGGTTTTGGCGGTGTGAAGCGCCGATTTACGACGACGGGCGTGGCGCACGGTGTGCGCGTGATCGACGATTACGGCCACCATCCGGTGGAAATCGCCGCTGTGCTGAAGGCTGCGCGTCAGGTGGTTCAGAATGCCGAGCAAACGGGCCGTGTGATCGCTGTGGTACAGCCGCACCGCTATACGCGTCTGCGCGACCTGATGGACGATTTCTCGACCTGTTTCTCGGATGCGGATCAGGTTCTGGTCGCCGATGTCTATCCGGCGGGTGAACAGCCGATCGAGGGCGTGGACAAACATGCTCTGGTCAGCGGTATCAAACAATATGGCCACCGTCAGGTTGCGGCGCTGGAAAGCGCAGCGATGCTGCCGCGTGTGATCCGCGAGGATGCCAAGCCGGGCGATCTGGTCGTCTGTCTGGGGGCCGGTGATATTACGTCGTGGGCCTATGCCCTTCCGGCCCAGCTCGAAGCGCTGGACTAAGGGGAACTGCCATGAGCTGGACTGAAAATCTTCCGACCGTGCGTGGCAAGCTGCTGCTGGACGAGGAACTGGGCCCCTACACCTGGTTCCGCGTGGGCGGCAAAGCCGATGCCCTGTTTATTCCTGCCGACGAAGACGACCTGATCGACTTCCTCAAGGCACTGCCTGCCGAGGTTCCGGTCTATCCGCTGGGCGTGGGCTCCAATGTCATTGTGCGCGATGGCGGCGTGGCCGGTGTGGTCATCCGTCTTGCGGGCCGTGCATGGGGACAGGTGGTGGCTGATGGCTTGACCGTGACGGCAGGCGCAGGTGCTCTGGATTCCATGGTGGCGCGGGCCTCGGCTAAGGCCGGTATTGCGGGCATGGAATTCTATGCCGGTATTCCCGGTTCCATCGGTGGTGCGCTGACGATGAATGCGGGCTGCTATGGCTCTGAAACCAAGGACATTCTGGTTTCGGCGCGGGGCGTTAACCGCAAGGGCGAGAAGGTCGAACTGACGAACGAACAGTTCGGCTATACCTATCGCCATTCGAACGCGCCCATCGACATCATCTGGATCGAGGCGACCTATCAGGGCACTGCCGATGCGCCGGAGGCTGTCGCGGCGCGGATTGCCGAGATCACCAGCCGACGTGAAACCACCCAGCCGATCCGCGAAAAGACCGGCGGCTCGACCTTCAAAAACCCCGAGGGCCATTCTTCGTGGAAACTGGTCGATCAGGCGGGCTGGCGGGGCAAGATGTTCCGCATGACGGGCGGCGGCGCGATGTTCAGCGAGTTGCACTCCAACTTCATGATCAATCCGGGCGAGGCCACGGCGGCGGACCTTGAAGGTCTGGGCGAAGTGGTCCGTCAGGACGTGTTCTCGAAAACCGGTATCCAGCTGAGCTGGGAAATCAAACGCATCGGTCGTCCGGGTTAAGCTACGGCCGGACTCCGGGGGCGACGCACAGCAGGGGATGCAAACCATCCCCTGTTTGATGCACTTTTTTCAAGCGTGACAGGGCATCTGGCCACTATCGTTTCCAAGTGGTTAACCCTATTGAGGCGATAGGGGGAGGCTAGTCTTCGGATTGTCTCATGCGCGCGCCACTTCATACTCTTCATGTTGCCGTCCTGATGGGCGGGCTGTCTTCGGAACGCGAAGTCTCGCTGTCATCCGGAACCCAGTGCGCCGATGCCCTTGAAGGGCAGGTAGCCAGGGTCAGCCGCGTCGATGCAGGCCGTGATCTGGCACAGGTTCTGGGCGAACTGAAACCCGATATCGTCTTCAATGCCCTGCACGGTGCGTGGGGCGAGGACGGTTGCGTTCAGGGCGTGCTGGAAACGCTGGCCATCCCCTATACCCATTCCGGCGTACTGTCCTCGGCACTGGCTATGGACAAGGACCGCTCCAAGGCGGTGCTGGCGGCATCGGGTGTTGTTGTGCCCGGTGGTGGCCTGTTCGACCGCAAGCTGGTGGCGACCACCCACGTCATACCGACCCCCTATGTGATCAAGCCCAATGCCGAAGGCTCTTCGGTCGGGGTCTATGTGGTTTATGACGGCGATGAACCTGTCGCCGCCGTGGGCGAAGACAGCTGGACCTATGGCGAGCTGGTCATGGTCGAGCCGTTCGTCGCGGGCAAGGAACTGGCTGTCACCGTGCTGGGTGAGGCCGATGGCCCCCGCGCCCTGACCATTACCGACATTACGCCCACCAAGGGCTTCTATGACTATGAGGCCAAATACGCCGAGGGTGGTTCGGTCCATGTCCTGCCTGCCCAACTGCCGCAGCACGTTTTTGACAAGGCTTTACGTCAGGCCGAGCTGGCCCACACGGCGATGGGCTGTCGCGGGGTGTCGCGATCCGATTTCCGTTATGACGACGTTAACGATCTTCTTGTCTTGCTGGAGGTCAACACCCAGCCCGGCATGACCCCGACCTCGCTCGCCCCCGAGCAGGCCGCCCATGTGGGTATGGATTATCGCAATCTGGTGCGTTGGTTGGTGGAGGATGCTTCATGCCGGCGGTAGTTCGCGGCGGTAAACGACAATCGGGCAAGGGGCAGGCCGCACGCGGCAAGCCTCAAGGTCGCATGGATGCCGTTGGCCGCATGGACATGTCGCCGCGCGTGGTCGTGGCCTGCCTGATCGGCGGTGTGGCGGTGCTGGCGGCTGTGCTGGCTACCGGTGCGCGGGCCGAGCGTATCTCGGCTTCCGTGCAGGAAAAGTTCGATACCGTGACCGTGGGCATGGGCCTGAAACTGGACAAGGTGCATGTGACGGGTGCCTCGCCCGAAGCGCTTGGGCCAGTGCAGCGTGCCGTGGGTCTGTATCAAAACCAGCCGATGGTCAGTCTTGATCTGGAAGCGGTACGCCAGCGCGTTGAACAGGTGGGTTGGGTCAAGGAGGCGCGCGTGGTGCGACTTCTGCCGGACACCATTATCGTCGATGTGAAAGAACATAACCGTCTGGCTGTCTGGCAATTGGGCGGCAAGGCCCAGGTGATTGACGCCGACGGCCTGGTGATTAACGGGGCCGATGCCGGTCGCTATCCCGAACTGCCGCTGGTGGTGGGCAAGGGTGCCGATCAGGCGGCGGCCGATATTGTGCCCCTGCTGCGCCAGCGCCCCAATCTAATGCAGCGGGTGGATGCTCTGGTGCGCGTGGATGAGCGCCGCTGGGATCTGCGTCTCAAGGGCGGCGGTATCATCCAGCTTCCGGCTGTCGATCAGGATTCGGCCCTGATCCGCCTCGATGCGCTGGATCAGCGCGAACGCCTTCTGGATTTGGGCTTTGCCCGTGTTGACCTTCGCACCCCCGAGGAAGTGGCTATCCGTCCTTCCGAAGGGGATGCCTGACCTTTTCGCGGGAGAAAAAGAAGATGATCGGACTTCTGCGGGACAAGAAAGCGGATCAGGTCGGCTCGGCGAAGTCGCCTGCCGTGGCTGCGCTTGATCTGGGCCAGTCCAAGGTCGCCTGCTTCATCATGAAGCCGGACGGCGTGCGCCGTGCCGACAACACCATCCGTGTCGCAGGGGCTGGCCACGTCCAGTCCAAGGGCGTGCGCGGCGGTGTGATCGTCAATATGGAAGACGCTGCCGATGCCATCGCCCGCGCCGTAGAGCGCGCAGAGCGGGCCGCGGGCCAGACGGTTTCCGGCGTCGTTGTCACATCCTCGATCGGCCAGATGGCCAGCCACCGCGTTTCGGCCAGTGTGTCGCTGAGCGCCCATCCGATCTCGGATCATGATCTGGCGCGTGCCATCGGCGCGGCCTTGTCCAAGATCAGCTTGCCGAATCGACGCCCGATCCACGTCTTGCCGGTGGCATGGTCGGTGGATGGTGCGCGTGGTGTGCATGATCCGCGTCATCTGCAAGGCCGGACGCTGGGTCTGGACCTGCTGGTTATCTCCATGGCCGAAGGGGCGTTCAGCGCCCTGAGCAACTGTCTGGAACGCGCGCACCTTGATTTACAGGGCGTGGCGGCGGCTCCGCTGGTGACGTCGCTGGCGGCGCTTGAAGAAGACGAGATGGAACTGGGCGCCCTGTGTATCGACATGGGGGCAGGGACCACGTCGGCAGCGGTCTGGGGCGGACGCTCCTTGCTACATATCGAAAGCGTTAGCGTCGGTGGCGATCACGTCACCGCCGATATTGCCCGTGGCATGACCACTTCGCGCGCAGGGGCCGAACGCCTCAAGACGCTGAAGGGCTCGGCCATGGCCAGCAACAACGAAGACCGCGAAATGGTCGAGGCCCCGCCGCGTGGCGAAGACGCTTCGGCTGGTCCGGTGGTGTGGCCACGCGCCATGCTGAAAACCATCATTGCCCCGCGCGTTGAAGAGACGCTGGAACTGATGCGCGACCGTCTGCGTGCAGGCGGTATGCGGATTGATCCGGGTATGGGCATTGTCCTGACCGGCGGTGCCAGCCAGCTGAACGGTGTGCGTGAACTGGCCGAGCGCGTGTTCGACCATCCGTCCGTACGCCTTGGCCGCCCGCAACGCGCCCCCCACCTTGCCGAAGCCGCCGCAGGGCCCGCCTTCTGCTCTGCCGCAGGTGTGCTTCTACGTGCCGCCTATGGCCCGCGCGAAGCCGTATCCGCCCACAAACTGATGGCCCGCCACGTCACCGCCGCCGACGCCCCCCGCGTCAACCGCGGCGGCGTCATCTCCCGCGCCGCAGGCTGGCTGAGCGATAATTTCTAGCCTTGTAGGATATCGGAGCTAAACGCACTGTCCTACTTTGGACGATCAAAATAATTTTTCGACGAAGCTTGCAAAGCGCTAGCGCGTGAAATATTTTGTCACCCAGGGGGTTAATTCGGAAATAAAGTTTAAATTGCATTGATTTTTATGGCCGTAAAGTGCCGCATTTACGACATTTTCTTTGTGGCAGAAGTGTTCGCTTAAGCACACTTAATAGCCAGTGTGCTTAAGATTTTTAGAAAAAAGCGCGTGTCAATTCTGTAACAATATGGCGTATTTTGCCTTATTTGCGTCACGAATGTTGCTCGGTGAGTGTGGGTATGCGATTTCAAGAGAGGGAAATTGTTTCTGAATTTGGAAACATAGAAGTTACCTTAATTGGAGGGGATGGCGCTAAATGGCTGTCAATCGCAAATTATTGCTCTGCACGAGCATGTTTGCCAGCACGATGCTGGCAACGGGCGCGATCGCTCAAACTGAGAGCACGCAAAGCACTCAAGAGAACTCGCAGAGCCAGGCAACTGAGGTTCAACAGATCGTTGTTACCGGTTCGCGGATTCGCAACAAGGAATTCACCAGTGCATCGCCGGTTCAGGTGCTCACGAGCGCTGAAGCCGAGTTGCGTGGTCAGCCTGATGTCGCTCAGACCATCCTGCAATCGACCCTGGCGCTGGCGTCGTTCCAGTTGAATGACCAGCTCACGGGCTTCGTGACCGCAGGCGGTGGGGGTACTCAGTCGGTGGCACTGCGCGGCGCGGGCCCGCAGCGTACGCTGACCATCTTGAATGGCCGTCGCGCCGGCCCGTCGGGCACGCGTGGTCAGGTTCAGGCTTTCGATCTTGGCGTGATCCCAGGTTCGATGGTTGAACGTACCGAAATCCTCAAGGACGGTGCTTCGTCCATCTACGGTTCGGACGCAGTGGCGGGTGTTATCAACATCATCACTCGCACCGATTTGGATGGCGCTCGCATGAACGCATTCTATGCCGCACCATTTGATGGTGGTGGCGAGCAGGTGCGTCTGGATGGCGCTTTCGGTCGCGTATTTGATCGCGGTTATGCAAACGTCAGCGTTGAATACTTGGAATCTAAGGCGCAGCTCCGTAGGGACCGCGACTATACCAGCTGTACGACGGATTATACGTTCGATCCGCGCACTGGCGAGCGTCAGGACTACATCGATCCGAATACTGGCGACTACAAGTGTTACAACCTTAACAGCAATTATGTTTCTCTTCTTGATACGCCTATGAGCCTTGTGCGCACGCAACCGGGTTATCAATACCCGACTGCGGCAGAAGGCAATAACTCTGCGATTGCTGGCTGGGCTCGCTTCAACCGTGCAGGTTACCCTGACACCTACTTGTATACGCCATCGGATAACGACTACTACCAAAACTCGACAATCGTTTCTCCGCAAGAGCGCTATTCTGCATATTTCACCGGCGGCTATAAACTGACGGAGAATGTCGAAGTTTACGGTGAACTCCTCTACAACAAGCGTAAATCGAGCCAGATCGGCGTAGGTCAGGTTTTCCCGTCCTTCGCTCAGCTCAGCACCCTTTATGGTGCAGATAATGCTGTCGCTGCTACGAACCCGAACAACCCGTTTGGTCAGCGTATCCAGCCGGTCGGCATCTATGAATCAAGCTCGTTCCAGGACATCGACTACTATCGTGGCATCCTTGGTTTGAAGGGTAATCTGGGTAAGTGGGACTGGGACGTATACGGCCAGTACACACTGTCGGATGCCGTTTATAATAATGGCCCACGTATCTATCTAGATCGCTTGCTGGCTGTCTCGAGCCCGGATGTTGCGTGTGAGCAAAATCCGGCTGGTGGTAACGTCTCGAACTTCAGCTGTGCAGACCTGCCGAATGGTTTGGCCTGGACGGACGAGCGTGTTCTGACGGGTAATTTCACCGACGCAGAACGCAACTTCCTCTTCTTTAACGAAGATCACACTACGCGTTACGATCACGCCTACGTAGAAGCCGTGATTTCGACGCCGGAATTGTTCAACCTGCCTGCTGGTCCGGTCGGCGCGGCATTTGGTGCGCAAATCCGTCAAGAAAAACTGGACGATCTGCCGGGCGAGCAAGCGCGTAACCGCAACGTTGCCCTGTACTCGACAGCAGGCCAAACCAAGGGCGATGATACCGTCAAAGAAGTATTCGCAGAATTCGATCTGCCGCTTCTGCGCGACGTACCGTTTGCTCAAAACTTGAGCTTGAACGTATCGGGCCGCTATTCGGATTACGATTCGTACGGCGACAGCCTAACCTACAAGGCTGGCGTAAACTGGCAGATGACTCCGTCCGTACGTCTGCGTTCCAGCTATGGCACGTCGTTCCGCGCTCCGGCTCTGTATGAGCAGTTCCTTGGCGCGCAAATCGGCTACTCAGCTCAATCTTCTGCCGACCCGTGCTATGATTATACCGAAGCTAACTCCCTGGATCCCAAGATCCTGGCGGGCTGTATTTTGGACAACGCTTCCATCACAACGGGTGGTTCCAGTGTTGCTGTTGCTACAGTCGGCGGTCGTGACTTGCTGGAAGCGGAAACTGCCGAAAGCTTCAGCGTCGGTCTGATCTTGCAACCTCAGTTCGCTGGTGTATCGGGCTTGAACATCGCCATCGATTATTGGGAGTTCAAGATCGAGGACGCTGTGTCCCGTCTGGGGGCTAGCGCGATCATCGAGCGTTGCTACGAACAGTCGACGGCAGGTACGCTGGATTCGGGTTACTGCTCGCTGTATCAGCGCACGCGTAATCCAGGTGCCAGTGATGATGGCAAGCTTGCCAGCGTTAATGACGCCTATGTCAACGTTGCCGAGCAAAACTATCGCGGTATCGATGTCTCTCTGAACTGGTCCTTTGATCTCCTGAATCTGGGGCGTATGACCATCTCGTCGCAAAACAGCTACAAGATGGAAGACAGCGAAACATTCGACGGTGTAACGACCGATTATCTTGGCAACAGCTTCAACTATAATGGTCCACGCTATACGGGTCAGTTGGCTTTCAACCTTGATCGCGGTAACTGGGGTTACTACTACGGCATCACCTTCATCGGTCGTTCTTCGGACGTAGATAAGAATGGTGGCGATATATTCGCTAACTCGAAGTATGCTAACCTTCCGGGTGGCATTAACAGTAACGATTGTACGCAGCCTAACTCGTATTGCTCGCGTTATGTGCTTCGCACCCCGTTGCATGACAACCACTCTGCCTCCGTTCGCTATCGCGGTGACGGTTGGAACATGACGGTTGGTATGCAGAACATTTGGGACAAGGCTCCGCCGACCGTGGGTGCTGGCATGTTCCGTATGGGTAATGCTGCACTGAATGGTTACGACATGCGGGGTCGTCGTATGTCGATCAGCTTCGGCAAAACTTTCTGATCTTATTCAGGAACAAAGACTGGGGGCGGCAGTGCAAACTGCCGCCCTTTATTTTTGTTCAGAATGGATCGGGGGAGGGGCGGCATGGTCCGGTGAGGGCAACGCAGACCTGTATGAGGTGGCCGAGAGTCACTAGGGAGTAAAAAGCAACCTTAAGTACAAAAACATGCACTCAGAGGGCTTTCAAGAACGTCGACTCATATATAGATCGGTAATAGTCCGTTAACGATGTCGGGTGTTTTATTAACCCGCTCATAACCAATGCGATTCGGCGGGGGTTGTGTTGGGTCTAATGGGCAGGGTCGGAAGGTCGGAAACTAATGTCTCTCTCGCTGGTTAAGCCACAAGCCGTAGAATTGAAGCCGCGTATCGTCGTGTTCGGTGTCGGTGGTGCAGGTGGTAACGCTGTCAACAACATGATCGACTCGGGGCTGGAAGGCGTCGAATTCGTTTGTGCCAACACAGATGCCCAGCATCTCAGCTTCGCCAAAACCGACCGCCGTATCCAGCTGGGTGACACGATCACCCAAGGCCTGGGCGCGGGCGCTCACCCTGAAGTCGGCATGAATGCCGCCGAAGAGTCGGCTGACGAAATCCACGCGCACCTCGAAGGCGCGCACATGGTCTTCATCACTGCCGGTATGGGCGGTGGTACGGGTACCGGTGCGGCTCCAGTCATCGCCAAATGCGCGCGTGATCGCGGCATCCTGACCGTTGGCGTTGTGACCAAGCCTTTCACCTTCGAAGGCCGTCATCGTATGCGCTTGGCCGATGCGGGCATCGCCGAGCTGCAACGCTATGTCGATACCCTGATCGTCATTCCGAACCAGAACCTTTTCCGCGTCGCCAACGAACGCACCACCTTCGCAGACGCCTTCCAGATGGCGGATCAGGTGCTGCACTCGGGCGTGCGCTCGATTACCGACCTGATGATCCTGCCGGGCCTGATCAACCTCGACTTTGCCGACGTTCGCGCCGTCATGAGCGAGATGGGCAAGGCCATGATGGGCACTGGCGAAGCCACGGGCGACGACCGCGCCCTGCTTGCCGCGCAGAATGCTATCGCCAACCCGCTTCTGGATGAAACCAGCCTGCAAGGTGCCAAGGCCGTTCTGGTCAACATCACCGGCGGCATGGACATGACCCTGCTGGAAGTGGACGAGGCTGCCAACGCTATCGCCGCAGAAGTCGATGGCGATGCCAACATCATCTTCGGTGCTGCCTTCGATCCGGCACTGGAAGGCAAGATCCGCGTCTCGGTGGTTGCCACCGGTATGGACGAAGCTTCGATCCAGCAGATCGAGCCGGTTGCCTCGACCCTGAACCGTCGCCAGCCGGAACAACCGGCTGCTCCGGCACCGCGCAACGAAGTCCGCATCGAGCCGGTTGCGGCTCCGCAGGTCGAGCCACAAGTGGCGCGTGCGCCCGAGCCGGTCATCCATGACGCGCCTCGTAATCTTGATCCGATCGTCGATCCCTGGGTCGAGGAGTTCGAAACCAACCATCGTGGTACCGCCGCCCAGCAGGAACAGGGTGACCTGTATGCCGAGCGCGAACCGCGCCGTCCGGAGCCGAAGGCACCGGTCGAGGAGCCGCGCGAAGAATATTACGAAGACTCGCACCGCCGCAGTGGCTGGTCGCTGTTTGGTCGCCGTCGCGCCCAGCCGCAGCAGCCGACCTATGCACCGCCGCCGTCTTCGAACCGCACGACCCAGCAACTGCGCCAGACCCAGTCGGTCCAGCCGCAGGTTCAAGACCAGCAGCGCGGTTACGCCGATGACGACGATCTGGAAATCCCGTCCTTCCTGCGTCGTCTGGCCAACTAAGGCCTAGCGATAACAAGATTAAAGCCCCGCAGAAATGCGGGGCTTTTTTCATGCGCAGAAACGGTGTGGCTGTGTTTCGGACTGTCGTGATTTCGAAACAATCCGAAACTCGACTTTCATTTCGTACTGGCCAAGGTTTGGTTAAATGCCACCTTCCAGCGTAGTCCGTTCGCGGTGCGCGTAGTGGTGAGTCCAAGCGTGACGGTCTTTAACGACCCCTTCGAGCATACAATCATCGCCCCTGCCATCTGTGCGGGTGTCGGCGTCCATACCGGTCGTCGTGTGCGTTTGATGGTGCGCCCCGCTGCGGCAGGGCAGGGGATTGTGTTTGTCCGTACGGACATCAAGGATCGTGACAACCGTATCCCCGTCTCGGGTGATGCCGTGGTTGATGCGCGCCTGAACACCATGATCGCCAATTCGTCCGATGTCCGTCTGTCGACCATCGAGCACCTGATGGCGGCTCTGTCGGCTCTGGGCATTTCCAATGCCGTGATCGAGGTGGACGGGCCGGAATTGCCGATCCTTGACGGTTCGGCCCTGCCGTTCGTGCAACTGCTGGATCGTGCCGGTTTCCGTCGTCAGGAACAGCCGCGCCAGTTTATCGAGATTCTGGAACCGATCCGCGTGGAAGAGGGCGACAAGCACGCCACCCTGCTGCCGTGCGATCGTTTCGAAATGCGTTTCGAGATCGACTTCGATACGGCGGTGATCGGTAATCAGGTGGTGGATTTCGTGGTCAACGAAGACACCTTCCGCAACGAGATTATGTCGGCCCGTACCTTTGGTTTCGCCCATGAGGTCGAGGCCCTGCGTCAGGCCGGTCTGGCCCGTGGCGGTTCGCTGGAAAATGCGGTTGTTATCGACGGCGAGGAAATCCTCAATCCGGGCGGTTTGCGCATGGAGCGCGAGTTTGTGCGCCACAAGGCACTGGACGCCATTGGCGACCTGTATGTGCTGGGTGCGCCGCTGATGGGCCGCTATGAAGGCTATAAGGCCGGTCACCAGTTGAACAACAAGCTGGTTCGCGCCCTGTTGGCCAACCCCAAGGCATGGCGCGTCACCACCAAGGTGCCGCAGATGGCGATGGCAGGCTAAGCCAACTGTTCCCCAAGATTTGAAAAGGCCCGCCGGTGTGAACCGGCGGGCCTTTTTGTCAGGTCAGGCTGATGGCCCCGATCAGGCGGCCAAAGTCCGGTTCGCCATTCAGGAAGGCACGGCGGTTGGAATAGAACAGGGCCTCGTCTGTGCGGGTGTCGTGGCCGGTCCATGCGGCATCGGCCACGCCGGCCTGTTCCAGACGCCACAGAACAAAACCGGGCAGGTCGAATTGGCGCTTGTCGGCGCTGCTGCCCTCGGCAAAAAAACGCTCGCTACCAGCGGCTTCAGCGGCAAAGCGAGCCTGATAGTCGGCACCGACCTCATAGGATCTTTGCGAGATGCAGGGGCCGACCACGGCGCTGATGCGGCGCGGGTCTGCGCCCAGTACGCGCATGGCCTCGACAGTGGCGGCGATGATACCGCCCAGCGCCCCTTTCCAGCCCGCATGGGCGGTGGCGACGATACCGGCCTCGGCATCCGCAAACAGGATGGGCGCGCAGTCGGCGGTCAGTACAGTGGCCACAGGGCCGCGCACATTGGTAACGACGGCATCGCCTTCGGGGCGTTCGCCCCGCCAGCCATCCTCGGCCACCACGGCAATGGCCGAGTGGACTTGGTAACAGCCGCACAGGTCATCGCTGCTGCGGCCAAACCATTCGGCCACACGGCGGCGGTTCTCGAACACCTTGGCCGGATCATCTTTGGAGCCGACGCCGCAGTTCAGGCCCGCATACAGGCCCTCCGATACGCCGCCCTCACGCGTGAAGAAGCCGTGCTTGATACCGGCCTTGTCGAGCAGGGGATGGGTGAGGGGGGTCATGCTTCAAATCCCGGTACGATCAGGCTGCGCGGAGAGAAGATCGCCGCTGCCTTGAACAGTTCGCCCATCTGGTCATGGCTGGTCAGGCGCTCGAATTGGCGGCGGATGACAGGCTCGGCCTCGGGGCGGGCGCGGGCCAGACTGGCGGCGCGATGCTCGATGCCGAGACGGCCCAGAAGCTGGGCCTGTGTGATGCAGCCGGTGACGTCCGCACCGCTACGCACAGCGGCTTCCTGCACCAGCGGAAAGTCGGCCCATTGCGTCAGGTCCGCTTCGCCCGGCTCGTCCAGAGGACCAACCTTGGTGTGGCGCTTCAACGCTTGCAGGGTATCGCCTGCCTCGGGCTTGGCACGGCCATAGTCGATCAACAGGGCTGCGCCTGAAGCTTGCGCGATCAGGGTGGCCACATCGCGGGCAAAACCGGCCTGTTGTTCGGAAATCTCCAGAACCTGACCGACCTCGATATCCATGTCCGGCGCATCGAAACCGTCATTGATGGCGGTCAGGCCAAAGATCAGCTCATTGGCATCATTCACCCCGATGCGGCGCTCGGCCCAACCGCCTTCGGTGCGCACGAACTGACGCGCGGGCAGGCAGTCCAGCACTTCGTTGGCGATCAGGATGACGGGGGCGTCGGTTTCGACCTGATTGAGACTCCGGACCCAACGGGGCGACAGGTCGTGATCGGCCAGACGCTTTTCCTGTTCGCGGCGCAGGGGCTGGCTAGGCTCGATCAAGATCAGTTCGGCGGCTTCGAGGAAGGCGGGGGCCAGACGGGCGGCACGCAGGGCATCGCTCATCAAGGTGCCGTCGCCGGGGCCGACCTCGACCAGACGCACCTTTTCAGGGGCCCCCAGACGTTGCCATGTCTCGACCGCCCACAGGCCGATCAGTTCGCCGAACATCTGGCTGACCATCGGGGCGGTGATGAAGTCGCCGCGCTCGCCCAGAGCCGGCCGGGTGGCGTAATAGCCGCCCTTGGGGTCATGCAGACAGCGGGTCACATAATCGGCAACGGTCATAGGTCCGGTCAGGAGGATTTCCCTGACCAGTCTGTCTTTTAGGCTGTCACTCATAGCTCAGATCCTTAAGCCCTTTAGGCCTGAAGGGCGGGACGTTTGAGGGCGCGAACGATCAGATAGATACCGGCCAGCGCCATCGGAACAGACAGGATCATCCCCATGGTCAGACCGAAGGGCAGGTTCGACAGATGGGCGTCGGGCTGTCGCACATTTTCCAGCGCGGCCCGCGACAGGCCATAACCGACAAGGAACAGGCCCATAACCAGACCCGGACGCTTGAGCGCGCCAAAGGCCCAAATGGCCACGCCCATGACGATCAGTAGCAACAGCCCTTCAAGGCCCGCTTCATAAAGCTGGCTGGGGTGACGCGGCACATCGCCAGCAGGGCAGTAGCCATAGGTTTCGAGAATCTTGTCGTTACAGAAACGGATGGCCCACGGCACCGTCGTCTCGCGGCCCCACAGCTCGCCATTGATAAAGTTGGCGAGGCGGCCAAACAGAAGACCGATCGGGGCCACAGGCGCAATCACATCGCCGAGGCTGAGCGGGTTAATGCCCTTCTTCCATGCAAAGATGATGGCTGCGACCACCACGCCGAGGAAGCCGCCGTGGAAACTCATGCCGCCGGTCCACATCTGGAGAAGTTCCAGACGCTCGCCGATGGAACTGCCGGTGAATATCTGGCCGAACAGTTGCGGTTGGTAAAAGAGCGCATAGCCGAGGCGCCCGCCAAGGATCACACCCAGCACCAGCCAGAACACCAGATCATCCAGTTGCGGCCCTGTGATCGGCGGCTTGCCACCGGCCCACAGGCGCGGAGTCTTGACCAGTCTGGCCGCATACCACCAGCCCAGCGTGATACCGGCAATATAGGCCAGCGCGTACCAGCGGATCGGCAAGGGGCCGAGATGGATCAGGACCGGATCGAATTCGGGGAAGGGCAAAGGGGGTGGCTCCTGCTGGATCTGGATGACCTCTATAGCAAGTCAAAGAATACACGTCGCCCGTACGTGGCGGCAAGCGCGTCAAACCATCGCTCTGCATCGCGAACGGCTTGAAATTCTAGGCTTTCGACAGGTTTTCTATAAAACTTCGAAATTTGTCATTCGGCTTGTGAAAAGCAGCGAAGCAGCAGATTGAAAGGTTTCGTTCACCAAATCGGGTGAGCTTTTGTTAACCCGACCGGATGGGAGGCCTTTGATGCAAACCCGTAATCCAATCCTCGATGAAATCGCCAAGATGACAACAGGCGCTATGGGTCTTGCCCAGGCGGCTGGCGAAGAGGCGAAAACCGCATGGCGCGCACAGGCTGATCGCCTTGTTGCCGAGATGGATCTGGTGCGTCGCGACGAGTTCGATGTCCTGAAAGCCGAAATTACCGCCTTGCGCGCCGAAATCGCGGCTTTGAAGGGCAACAATAACAACCCGTCCACAGAGTCGTAAGATTCGCTCTGTTGAGCCGAATCTCAGAACACGCCTACCGTTGCCTTGGCGGTGCAGTTGAGTCGCCCAAGTATGAGAAGTTGAAGCCCTGATGGATGCTGCTAGACCCGACGAGGTCGAACTGCCTTTTGATCCGCTGGACGTGGTCGAACACGTTCTTGTTGCGGAGAACCTGCCGTTCGACCGTACGGATGAAGGCGATCTGGCTTTTGCTTTGGCCGGGAGTTGGAAAGACTACGAGTTGTGGTTTGCATGGCGTCCCGAGGGCGACTGTTTGCAACTGTGCCTCGCTCTGGACCTGCGTGTCTCCAAGACCCGTCGCACAGCCGCCTATGAGCTGGCTTCGATGATCAACCAGCGCACATGGCTGGGCCATTTCGAGATCTGGCCGGACGAGGGCGAGATCGTCTTCCGTCACGCTCTGGCCCTGCCGCATGGCGAGCGCCCGACACTGGCACAGGCGGCCTCCATGATTGATGCGGCCGTCGAGGCTGCTGACCGTTATTATCCGGCATTCGACTTTATGTCCCGTGGCTCCAAAAAGCCGCAGGAAGCCATCGATGCCTGTCTGTTTGAAACCGTGGGTAACGCCTAAAATGTCTAATACAGTTGTTCTTCAAGGGGTGGGTCGTCTGGGGTCTGCAATCCTTGAAGGGTGGCTGTTGACGGGCGCGGTTGATCCCAAAGACCTGATTATCCTGACCCCCAGTGAAAAGCCGGTCGCCGAAAAGGCCCGCGCACTGGGGGCTCGCATCAATCCGCCGCTCGACGCTCTGGCAGATGCCAAGGCGTTTGTGATCGGCGTAAAGCCCGCCAAATGGGCCGAGGCCAGCCAGCCGGTACTGGCGCACCTGAGCAAGGATGCTGTGATCGTGTCGGTCATGGCGGGCGTTCCCGAGGCAACCATTTCCCAAGGCTTTGAAGGCCGCTCCGTCGTGCGCGTCATGCCGACGACGGGCGTAGCGCAAGGGCAGGGCGTGGCCAGCCTGTGGTCGTCGCACAAGGCGGCACTGGATACGGGCCTGTCCCTGTTCGCGCCGATGGCCGAGACGGCTGTGCTGACCTCCGAAGACCTGATGCATGCCGCGACGGCGGTGTCGGGCTGTGGTCCGGCCTATTTCTTTGCCTTTACGCGTGCGTTGGCACAGGCGGGCGTGGCCGAGGGCCTGCCCGAAGACGTAGCGATGAAGCTGGCGCGGGCGACCCTGCGTTCGGCAGCGGCGGGCGTCGTGGGTGATGAAGCTCTGGATACCCTGATCGACCGTGTGGCCTCGCCGGGCGGCGTGACACAGGCCGGACTTGTGGTGCTGAACGAAAACGGCGCCCTCGACCGTCCGGTCAAAGGCGCCGTAAAGGCAGCGGTCGATAAATCAACCGAGCTTAGCGGGTAATGTAACGCCCCTCGGCCAGATTGCGGGCCAGTCGGTCATAGGCGCGGCCGGCATCTGTCCAGGTGGCTGTACCCACAGCATCGCGGATATTGGGCGTGTAGTATTGGAACTTCACGTCCTGCTTGGTGCCATCGGCCAGCGTGACATCGCCTTCGATGGCGGCACCGCCGATCGACACGCTGCGCATGCTATCCAGACCCGGGCGATCAGTCAGTTGCTGCATGGTCGGGCGGTTCGGTTGCAGGTCCGTGATGACCAGATTAATGACGGCACCGTCCAGTGCATCGCGACTGTTCAGGGTCCGCTCGACCTGACGGGTCAGATCGGCAATCTGTTCATTGACGTCACGTTCGCCCAGCTTGGCCGCATCTGCTGCAAAGGCCGGGCTGATCGAAACATTGATGGCCGCAGGCTGGGCCAGTGCGGCAGTGGCTGTCACGAGCGACAGGGCCGAAGCCATCAGTGTCATTTTAGCGATTGAACGCATGTGATCACTCCTATTGTCCAGGCCCCCCTGGAACGCTGTAAACATGGTGTAAATCGGATTGTTTCGCTAGGGGGATGTGGCAATTATTCCTTGCCAGCGGGCAGACGGATACTGGCTTTCAGGCCCCCCAGATCACTGCGGCCCAGAGTAATGTCTCCGCCGTGGCCACGGGCCACATCGCGGGCAATGGCCATGCCCAGTCCGACACCCTTGCGGTTCTGGCTGCGCGATGGATCAAGACGCGAGAAGGGGCGGAAAGCTTCCTCGTGCATATCGTCGGGAATGCCGGGGCCGTCATCCTCGATAATGATCTCCACGCCACCGGACGGCAGGTCGCGCGCCGAAAGGCGCACCTTCTCGCCATGGCTGGCCGCATTGCCCGCCAGATTGTTCAAGGCGCGACGGAAGGCCATCGGGCGCAGGGCGATGCTCAGATCGTCGGGGGCAATCACCTCGACCTCGGCACCGGCACGGCGGGCATCCTCGGCGGCTTTTTCAAGAATATTGCGGATATTGACGCTCTGGGTCGGCTCTCCCGCCTCGCCACGGGCAAAGGCCAGATATTCGTCGATCATATGCTCCATCTCGTCCATGTCCTGACGCATGGACTCGGCGCGTTTGAACGGCGGGGCCAGAGCCAGTTCCAGACGAAGACGGGTCAGGGGCGTGCGCAGGTCATGGCTGACCGAGGCTAGCATGGCCGTGCGCTGGTCGATATGGCGCTGGATACGCTCGCGCATATCAAGGAATGCCTGCGCAGCGGCGCGGACCTCGCGGGCCCCGTTGGGCTTGAAGCGCGGCACGGCCTCGCCACGGCCAAAGGCCTCGGCGGCGGCGGCCAGACGCTCGATGGAGCGCACCTGATTGCGGATAAAGATCACCGCAACCGCCAGCAACAGCGCGGTGGCGATCATCAACCACAGCACAAAGATGTGCGCCTGTGTGGCGACGGCCCGTTCGCGCGGGGCGATGATGCGCAGCACGCCGTCCGGTTCCTGAACGCGGATATCGACATAGGCCGGATAGCGGGTGGTGTCGTACCAGAAGGGCTGGTCCAGACGCGATTTCAGCGCGGCCTCGAGAGTGCGGTCCACGACGCCAAGCGCACCGCGGGACGACTCTTCGGGCAGGGTTCTGGCTTCCTGAAAGGCGATGGACAACTGCATGTTGCGCTGGGCGCGATCCATGATGATGGCCAGATTTTCAGGCGTAGGATCATCCTGATAGGACTCTGCTGCCCATGCCACATCACCCGCCAGCCCTTCGGACAGGCGCGAGGTGACCTTCTGCCAGTGGGCATCGAAAAAGACGAAGGTGACTGCGCCCTGCATGATCAGCACCGGAATGATGATGATCAGCAGCGAACGCCCCCACAGGGAGGTCGGCAGTCGGCGCTTCATCCATCGCGCCCAGACATTGAACGGCGTTAGCCGCATGGGATCCAGCTCCGCCGGTTAATCGGGGGCCAGCATATAGCCGATCCCGCGCACGGTTTGCAGGTAGCGCGGATTCTTGGGGTCCACTTCCAGCTTGCGGCGCAGGCGCGTGACCTGAACATCGACGGCACGGCCGGTGATGTCGGCGGTATCGGGTGACAGGGCCATGCGCTCGACCGGCGCGTGGGCGCTAATGGCCAAGGTCTTCAGCAGTTGCGCCTCGGCCTCGGTCAGGCGCTGGGGCTGGCCGTTCACGGTCAGCTCGAGGCGTTCCATATTGAAGACCGCCGGACCCATGTGGATTTCTTTGGCCGTCAGCGGCTTGCCGCCGGTGCGGCGCAGGATGGCCTCGATCCGCAGCGCCAGTTCGCGCGGATCAAACGGCTTGGACATATAGTCGTCGGCACCGCGCGACAGACCTTCGATGCGGTCGTTCGGATCCCCCTTGGCCGTCAGCAGCAGGACCGGCGTCTTCGACAGGGCCGCTTGCGAGCGAATCCATGTGGTCAGGTCAAAACCGCTTTCGCCCGGCATCATCACATCCAGCACGATCAAGTCGAACTCGATCAGCTCGACCAGACGGCGGGCAGCCCCTGCGTGGGCAGCTCCGGTTACGCGATAGCTTTCGCGTGCCAGAAACTCCTTGAGCAGTTCGCGGATGCGGTCATCGTCATCGACAACCAGCAGATGGCGTCCGCTGCCGGGGGCGGCGACAGGGCCGGACCGGCTGTTGCTGCGATAGTCATTTGGGCTCAACGGGGGGCTCCGGTAGAAAAGTCGTGGTGTGCAGCGTTGACGTAAGGCGTCGATAAGAGTCTAAAACGGCCATCGTGCATGGAGATCGTATTGCAATGGCCATAGTTCCTTTCGATGATCGCGACGGCTGGATTTGGTTCGATGGGGAATTTGTTCCCTGGCGCGAAGCAAAAACGCACGTTTTGACCCATGGCCTCCATTATGGCTCGTCAGTTTTTGAAGGCGAGCGCATGTACGATGGCGAGATTTTCAAACTGACCGCACATAGCGAACGTCTGAAGCGCTCGGCCGAACTGCTCGACTTCGAGATTCCCTATAGCGTGGCCGAGATTGATCAGGCCTGCAAGGACACCTGTGCGCGTAACGGCCTGACAGACTGCTATATTCGTCCGGTTGCCTATCTGGGCGCGGAACAACTGTCGGTTTCGTCGATCAACAGCAAGGTTCATGTGGCGATCGCGGCATGGGAATGGCCTTCCTATTTCGATCCCGAAGTAAAGAAGAAGGGCATCTCGCTGGAATGGGCCAAATGGCGCCGTCCCGATCCTGCGACCGCTCCTTCGACGGCCAAGGCTGCGGGTCTTTATATGATCTGCACCATGTCCAAGAACGCGGCTGAAAAGCGCGGCTTTAACGATGCCCTGATGCTGGACTGGCGTGGCTATGTGGCCGAAGCCACCGGTGCCAACGTCTTCTTCGTCAAGGATGGTGTGATCCATACGCCGGACGTGTCGAACATTCTGGACGGGATCACCCGCCAGACCGTGATCGAACTGGCCAAGGCCAAGGGCATCGAGGTTGTGGTGCGTAACATCCTGCCGGAAGAATTGGCGGACTTTAGCGAATGCTTCCTGACCGGCTCGGCGGCAGAAGTGACGCCGGTGGGACAGGTCGGCGATTACCGCTTTACCCCTGCCGAAATCAGCCTCGGCCTGATGGACGATTACGGCAAGCTGGTCCGCGGCCAGCTATAAGCTCTACAATATCTGTGAATATCCAAACGGCAGGCTTCATAGCCTGCCGTTTTTTGTATTGCGGCAAGAATGGGGCAGGTGTAGCGGGGAATTATCACCGGGGGTGATGATTGGTTCGCGTCATGCGCGGCGGGGGAAAAATGAAACGTCTGCTTATTGCGGCTGCGTGTCTGATGATGGCGGCCTGTACCACGACGGCTGTCCGCAAGGCCGAAACGGTGCGTACGCCGGAAGCCGGTGCCACCATCCTGATTGTCGAGCCGCGCATCCAGTTGGGTATGCTGACGGCGGGGGGCGTGACCGAACCGCGCGAGGAATGGAGCCAGCAGGCGCGCCAATATGTGCTGCGCCATGTCCAGAACTCCATGGTTCAGGACAGCCACAAATTTGTGGTGGGCAATGTCGATGACCTGATGGAGGGCCGTCTGGGGCAGGTGGTGCGGGTCAACGAGGCCGTTATCGAGGCCATTATTGCCCATGAATATAATGGCTATGCCGGTGCGAAACTGGCGACCAAGAAAGATGATTTCGAGTGGACCATCGGCGATGGCTCGGAATTGGTGGGCCAGCATTTCGGGGCGGATTATGCCCTGTTCATCTCGGGTAACGGCACCTATGCCAGCGGTGGCCGTGTGGCTGCCTTTGTGGTGGCCAGTGCCTTTGGTGTCGGTATTCCTCTGGGCCAGCAACAGGTCATGGCATCGCTGGTTGATCTGAAGACCGGACAGGTCATGTGGGTCAACTATGCGGTGGCCGGACCCGGTGCCGATATGCGCGAGGATGCAGGCGCACAGTCGCTGGTCGAAAGTCTGCTCAAGGATGCACCGCTCAGCGTAAACCCGAATGTCGCGCCCTGATCTTTTGAGGGGACTGGCGGGCGGAGCCTCGGCACTGGTGCTGATGGCATCGGTATCGCCTGCCTTGGCGACACAGGTGCGCGCCCCCGGTGAACCGCCCGCAGCCAATACGGCCGAGGCGGGTCTGTGGGGCGTGTCCGAAGAGACGGAAACCTATGCCCGTCGTCGCGGCGACCGCAATAATGATCCGGCGCTCAATGCCTATGTGTCAGGCCTGACCTGCCGTGTCGCGGGCCAGCACTGCAAGGACATCCGTGTCTATGTGATGGACCGTCCGGTGTTCAACGCCATGGCCATGCCGAACGGCTATGTCGAGGTGTGGTCCGGCTTGATGTTGCGGGTCTCGACCGAGGACGAACTGGCCTTTGTACTGGGCCACGAGGTCGCGCATTTCCTCGAAGAGCACTCTTTTGAACGTATGCGGAGCCTCAAGAATACCAGCACGGCCTTGCTGGTCTTCTCGCTGGGGGCTGCAGCGACGGGTGTCTATTATCAGGTCGATGTCAGCGCCCTGATCGATGCGGTCTATCTGTCCAGCATGGCCGCCTATATGGGCTATAACCAAAGCCATGAAGCACAGTCCGACCGGATGGGATTGGACATGGTGCACGGGCTGGGTCTGGATGCGTCTGCCGGTGCCGCGATCTGGGAAAATGTGAAGGCCGAGACGGCAGCCTCCAGTTTCCGTCGCGTGCGCAATACCGAGGCTTTCGGGTCGGCCTTCCGGACCCATCCTTTGACGGTCGAACGTATTGCCGCACTGGGCGCACAGGCCAAGGCACTTGGCTTTGACGGCACCACTGTCGAGGACCGCAAGCGGTATCGCGCGATCATTCGCCCGCATCTGGCCGACTGGATCGAGGACGAGCATCGCCACCGCGATTTTGGCCGTCTGCTGTACCTGCTGGAGCGGCTGGGGGCGGATGGGGATGATCTGGGCGTCATCAACTATCACAAGGGCGAGGTTTATCGCCGCCGCCGCGAATAGGGCGACGACCTTCTGGCGGCCAATGCCTATCGCGCCGCGGTGGCCCATGCCGATGTACCGGTCGCGGCCTATCGTGAGCTGGGCGCACTGGAAGCCAGGCTGGGCAATGGTGCTGCGGCACGCACCGCTTTCAACACATACCGTGAACTGGCACCGCAAGCGGACGATCTGTGGATCGTCGAGGACCAGATTTCGCGCCTTGAGGGGGACAAAACATGAGCAAGTTCAACAAAAGCCTGAAGATGGGCGCGGCGCTGGCCCTGATGGCGGCGATGTCGGCCTGTGTGTCGATCACCGAGGTCAGCGGGCCGCTCAAGGTGGGGCAGGGCACCTATACGCTGGACCGTAGCTGGAACGACGTGACGTCCGTGACCACCCAGCAAAAGGGCGTTCGCCTGTTGACGCTGGATGGGCCGACGCTGAACAGCCTCTATCTGAGCGAGGGCTTGAAGGAAGGCCAGCATCTGGCCCGCCCGAACAGCCGTCGCGAGAAGACGACACCGTCGTGGCGGGCCGATATGGGCGTGCTGGAACAGGTCGAGTTCGTTCGCGACAGTGTCGAGGCCTATGGCTATGCGCGCGTGGAATCGGCATCGCCGCGTCCCGTCACCGTTGCAGGCCAGCGCGGCGTGCGGTTTGACCTGACTGCCGCCACCAATTCCGGCTTGCAAATCAAGGGCTTTGGTCAGGTCGTGGCCAAGGATGGACTGGCCTATGTGGCCATCTATCTGGCACCGGGCGAGCATTTCTATCCGCAGTCTCAGGCTTCGGCACAAGCGGCGATGGACAGCCTAAGCTTGTAAACCGTTTTGCTACGACAATGGGCGTAGGGGGTTGCCTCTGCGCCCGTGCTGTCGTTCAAGCGGGTTTAACGCCGAACCGGTCGGCACAGAGAGTCCGTATGTTCAATCTTCTGAACCTTCAGAGCCTGTTGGGTCTGGCCACCATTATCGGCCTGTGCTGGGCAATTTCCGAGAACCGCAAACGCTTTCCATGGCGTCTGGCGATCGGGGCAGTGTTGCTTCAGGCGGCTCTGGTGCTGGCAACCTTTGCCATTCCCGGCTCGCAAGTGGTTCTGGATGCCATCAACAACTCGGTTCGCGGACTGGAACACGCCACCAATGAGGGCACAAAGTTTGTGTTCGGCTATCTGGCAGGCGGGGATCAGCCCTATCCGGTGGAAAATCAGGGCGCTCTGTTCACCTTTGCCTTTAATGTCCTGCCTCTGGTGATTGTCATTTCGGCGCTGTCGGCCCTGTTGTGGCACTGGCGCATTCTGAAATGGCTGACACTGGGCTTTGGCTTTGTGTTCCAGCGCACCATGGGTCTGGGCGGGGCGTCGGCTCTGGCTGTGGCGGCCAATATTTTTCTGGGCATGGTGGAAACCCCGCTGGTTATCCGCGCCTATCTGGACAAGCTGAGCCGTTCGGAAATGTTCCTGATGATGGTGGTGGGACTGGGCACTGTGGCCGGTTCGACCATGGTGGCCTATGCGACCATCCTGTCGCCGGTTCTGTCCAATGCCGCAGGTCACGTTCTGGTGGCGTCGATCGTTTCGGCACCGGCGGCGGTGCTTTTGGCCCGCATCATGATCCCTGAAAAGCCGGGCGAGGGTGGCGAGAGCGCCGATTATAATTCGGCTTTGAAATATGACTCTTCGGTCGATGCCATCGTCAAGGGGACCGCAGACGGCCTGATGGTGGTGCTGAATATTTCGGCCGTGCTGATTACCTTTGTGGCCTTGGTGGCGCTGGTGAATGTGATGCTGGGCGGCCTGTCGGTTGGCGGCGCGCCCTTGTCGGTCGAGCGTATTCTCGGCGTGGCCTTTGCTCCCGTCGCATGGCTGACGGGTGTGGAATGGGCCGAGGCGTCCAAGGCCGGCTGGCTGCTGGGCGTCAAGCTGACCCTGACCGAGTTTGTCGCCTTTATCGAACTGGGCAAGATCGCGCCGGAAGCGATGAGCGAACGCACCCGTATGTTGATGACCTATGCCCTGTGCGGCTTTGCCAATATCGGCTCGGTCGGCATTACGGTGACGGGCCTGTCGGTGCTGTTGCCGGAACGCCGTCAGGAAGTTCTGGGTCTGGTCTGGAAGGCGCTGTTGGGCGGTTTCCTCGCCACGATGATGACGGCCTGTATCGTCGGTGCCTTGCCTGCCAGCATTTTTGCCTGATAGGGTTCGTCCTTAAAGAAAACGCGGTCCCTGACGGGGCCGCTCTTTGGGGATGAACAGATGAAGCTCTATACGACCCGAATGGCCCCTAATCCGCGCCGCGTCAGCTGGGTGATGGCGGAAAAGGGCATCAGCGATATCGAGATCGTCGATGTGAACCTGCTGGGCGGAGAGCATCGCCAGCCCGAATATCGCAACAGGTTCACCTTTGGCCATCTGCCGGGACTGGAGCTGGATGACGGCACCTGTTTCACCGAAACCCTGGCCATCGCCCGCTATCTGGAGACGCTGTATCCCGAGCCGAACCTGTTTGGCGTGGATGCGCGTGAACAGGCCCTTATCGAGATGTGGACGCGCCGCGCCGAGATTTATCTGGCCAATCCGATGATGATGTATGTGCGCATGACGCACCCTGCGCTGGCGGCTCTCGAAGCGCCCCAGCCCGAGGTGGCGGCCTATAACAAGGCGGGTGCCGAGAAGTTCATGAAGGCGATGGACCGCCATCTGGCCAATAGCGAATACCTGACCGATCGTTTCAGCATGGCCGATATTGTGGCGGCGGTCGGTATCGATTTTGGCCGTCTGGTCAAATATCGCCCGCCCGAGGAATACACCCATCTGAAGCGCTGGCTGGACCTGTGTCTGTCGCGTCCGGCGGGTAAGGCGGGCCTTTAAGGTCTGGCTTTAAGACTGGGGAAGGGCGTTGCACCGACGCCCTAGTTGAGGGTTGTCGTGAGGCTTGATGTTTGTCGGGTCTTACTTCCGGCCCGTGACTGGCGCATATAGGCGCTTATGAGCGATCCTATCGAATCCGCAATCCTTGACCGTCTGGCCCAACTGGGTGAAGGCAAAAGCGTCGAACCGGCAGAAATTGCCAAGATCCTGCAAGCCGAGCAGTGGCAACGTATGCTGCCCAAGGTCCGCGCTGCGGCGCTGGGCCTGATGCGTCAGGGCAAGCTGACCATCACCAAAAAGGGCAAGGTGGTTGATCCTGACGCCTTCCGTGGTGTGACGCGCCTGCGTCTGCCGACGGCTGACGAGACGGCGCTGGCCCTGTCCAAACTGCCGCCAAAGGCGGAATCCGAGGATGACGACAACTTCTGATATCGAGACCCTACTGGCCGATATTCGCGCCTGTCGGGCGTGTGCGCACGAGTTTCCGCATACGCCCCGACCGGTGGTCTGGATTTTTCCCGAAACGCGCCTGCTGATCTGCGGGCAGGCTCCGGGGCGGCGTGTTCACGAAAGTGGCCGTCCCTTTACCGACCCTTCCGGTGATCGCCTGCGCGACTGGATGGGGATCGACGAAACCACCTTTTACGGTGATCGACGCCTTGGTGTCGCCCCGCAGGCCTTCTGTTATCCCGGCACAAAACCCAAAGGCGGAGACTATCCGCCGCCGCCGCGTTGTGCGGCGCTGTGGCGCGAGAAACTGTTTACGACACTGCCACCGCCGGAACTGATCCTGATGGTGGGCAGCTATTCTATTAGCTGGTTCCTGAAACAACGCGCCAAGGAAAACATGACCGAAACGGTCAGGGCGTGGCGCGATTACGGGCCGCAACTTATGCCTCTGCCGCACCCCTCATGGCGCGTGACCGGCTGGATGAAACGCAATCCGTGGTTTGAGGATGATGTGCTTCCACAATTGCGCGAGCGCGTGAGCCGGATTCTGGTCTAGGCTGGCTGCGAAGCTTGAGGAGCGGGTGATGGTGGCAAAACATAGTGCGGTTCGAGGTGCAGTTCTGGCCGGAGTTCTGGCTGGCGTTGTAGCGATGACATCGGCCTGTGCACCCCATGTACAAACCGCCATGGCACCCCCCGCAGCCTTTGCCGGGCCGATGATTGTCGAGAGCAGCCAAGACTATGGAATGGGCCATTTCGTCGTTCAGGACGGGGCGCAACTGCCATTCCGCCGCTGGTCCCCGCAAGGCAGGCCCAAGGCGGTCATCATTGCCCTGCATGGCTTTAGCGACCATTCGGCGGCGTGGCGTCTGGCCGGTCCGTGGTGGGCCGAGCGCGGTATCGAGGTGTGGGCCTATGACCAGCGCGGCTTTGGCGGTGCCCCCAATAAGGGAGAATGGGCCGATCCAGCCCTGAGCCGCGATGACCTGCGGACCGTCAGCGCGCTGGTGCGGGCACAGCGCCCCGATGCCAAGATCGCCATTATGGGTGAAAGCATGGGCGGTGCGCTGGGGATTACGGCCTTTGCATCGGATAATCCGCCCGCGGCCGATCGTCTGATCCTGCTGGCCCCGGCGGTATGGGGATGGTCCAGCCAGAGCATGCTGAACCGTGCGGCATTGTGGGCGGGCGGGCATTTTCTGGGGTCGAGCCGTCTGGAGCCGCCCGCCTTTGCAACCCAGAAAATCCGCGCCAGCGACAATGTGGTGGAGTTGCTGCGTAACGGACGCGACCCGCGCTTTACCGTCGCCACGCGCATTGACGCGCTGCATGGTCTGGTCGGCCTGATGGAAGAGGGAGCCGAGGGGCTGGGCCATGTGCGCGTGCCGACCCTTCTGGCCTATGGCGACCACGACAGCGTTGTCCCGCGTCAGGCCATGCAAAAGGCGCTGGAGCGGGCAGGGCCGCGTGACGGGCTGGTGACGGCCTATTATCCCGACGGCTGGCATATCCTGAACCGTGACCTTGCTGCCGAGGTGATCTTTGCCGATGTCGAGGCATGGCTGGATGGGCAACCGTTGCCATCACATGCCCCCGCTGTCCTGCCGTCACTGGCGGCTGCGGATAACTGATCGGCAGTTACTCAAATATCGTCGCGATGAACCGCTTGCGGTTATGATTTCCCGAGCGTATGCCTGCGGAACAAAATTCCCTCTTATCTGGGCTTGTAGGCATGATACTTTTTGATTCTCCGAATTTCGCGAACCACGAAGGCGTCCATGCCTTCAGTGATGAGAAAACCGGCCTGAAGGCAATTGTTGCAGTGCACTCGACTGCGCGTGGTCCGGCTGTGGGTGGTACCCGCATGTGGAACTATGCGACGGCAGAAGAGGCTCTGGAGGACGTGCTGCGTCTGTCCAAGGGCATGAGCTACAAGAACGCTATCGCCGATCTGGAAATGGGCGGCGGCAAGTCGGTCATCATCGGTGATAGCCGCACGCAGAAGTCGCCGGAACTGTTCCAGGCCTTTGCCCGCTTCCTGAACGGTCTGGGCGGTCACTATTACGCCGCTGAAGACGTTGGCACCTCGGTCGAAGACATCGCCGAAGCCCGCAAGGTCACCGAATATGTTCTGGGCCTGAAAGATGGTCCGGAAGCCTCGGGCGATCCGAGCCCCGTAACCGCCGAGGGCGTGTTCCGCTCGAACCTGGTTGTTGCACGTCGCCTGTTCGGCAAGTCCGACATGACCGGCCTGACCGTTGCCGTACAAGGCGTGGGCCATGTGGGCGCATACCTGTGCGAGAAGCTGCACGCTGCCGGTGCCAAGCTGATCATCACCGACGTCAATCAGGACAACCTGAACGCTGTCGCCGCCAAGACCGGTGCCGAGATCGTTTCGCCGGACGCCATCTATGACGTTCAGGCCGACATCTATGCGCCGTGCGCGCTGGGTGCGACCCTGAACCCGGAAACCATCAAGCGTCTGAAGGTCAAGGCCATCTGCGGTGCCGCCAACAACCAGCTGGCCACGCCGGCCATCGGTGATGCGCTGCACGAAATGGGCATCCTGTATTCGCCGGATTACGTCGTGAACGGCGGCGGCATCATCAATGTCGCTTCGGAAATGAACGCCCGCCAGAACGGCACGGCCTATGATCCGGCATGGGTCGAGGGCAAGCTGTCGCGTCTGATGGAAACCTTCGAGGAAATCCTCGTTCGCTCCGAGCAGGAAAACCGTCCGACCTACCAGATCGCCGACGCCATTGCCGAAGAGCGTATCAAGGTTGCGGCCGACAAGAAGGCTGCGGCTCTCAAGGTCTAAGGCGTGAACCTCTACGGGGTTTAACGTAGATTGCGGAAAGGGCGGCCCGAACGGGTCGCCTTTTTTGTTGCCGAAAGACGAATCGGGGGTGCTTCTTAATGCTTCTTAACGCGGCGTTTACCAAACACACGGCACTTTCTGCCTAGCGGAGCAGTTAGCTTCAGTGTGTCTTATGGGCGGGGCGCGTGAGCGGCTTTACGGCAGCAATACAAAAGTTCGGTATCGGGCGTCTGGCTGCTGTGCTGGGTGTGTCCGCCGGTGTGGCCGCCGTGCTGGTGGCGATCATGCTGCGTGTGGGCCAAGCCCCCGACGCGCTGCTCTATTCCAATCTTGATCTGCGCGAGGCCGCCGAAATCGGCGCGGCGCTGGACCAGAGCGGTATCAAATATTCGGCCAAGGGTGATGGCTCGACCATTTTTGTCAGCCGTGACGATGTCGGCACCGCCCGCCTGATGCTGGCAGGGCAGGGTCTGGTGACCTCCGGTTCTGTTGGCTACGAAATTTTCGACAACCAGTCGGTACTGGGCCAGACCGAGTTCCAGCAAAACCTGAACGAACAGCGCGCCCTTCAAGGTGAGCTGTCGCGCACCATTATGTCGATGCGCGGTATCAGCTCGGCCCGCGTCCACATCACCATGCCGCGCCGCGAAATGTTCCAGGCCGCAGCGATTGATCCGACCGCAGCCGTGGTTGTCGGCCTGTCGGGCCGTGATCTGACGCCGGACCAAATCCGCGCCATCCGTAATGTGGTGGCGTCATCGGTGCCGAACCTCAAGCCGGACAAGGTCACTGTGACCGATCAGGCCAACCGTACGCTGGCGGCCGGTTCCGAGGATGGCGGCTTTACGACAGCCACTGCCGAGGCCGCCAAGGCCACGACTGAGGCCCAGATGCAGGCCCGCATCAAGGACATTGTCGAAGGTGTTGTCGGTGCAGGTGCTGCCCGCGTTCAGGTGACGGCCGATATCGACCACACCCGCTCGACAACACAGGAACAGAAGTTCGATCCCGATGGTCAGGTGGTGCGCTCGACCTCGACCAATGGTTCGCAGTCGCGTGATGCCTCGGGTGTGCCGCTGGGCGGCGTGACGGCGACCAATAATATTCCGGGCGGTGCGGCCCCCGAACAGGTCGATCAGGCCTCGACGACGGCGGAAAACACCGAAACCACCAATTTCGAGATTTCAAACACCACCACCACGACGGTTCGCGAACCGGGCGAGGTCAAGCGCCTGTCGGTGTCGGTGGCTGTGGACGGCAACTATACCCCTGCGGCCAATGGCGAGGGTGCGCCCACCTATGCGGCCCGTTCCGAAGAAGAAGTGGCCCAGATTCGCGCCCTTGTGGCCGCGGCGGTGGGTATTGATCTGGAACGCGGCGACAAGCTGGAAGTGGTGAATGTCCGCTTCAACCGCGATGCCGAGGCAGCAGCGGCGGCCAATGGCGGCGAGGGCGGCATGATGTCGAACTTCGCCTTCGACAAGAACGACATCATGCGCGCCGTGGAGCTGGGTATTCTGGCCCTGACGGCGGCGATGCTGATCTTCTTCGTCCTGCGTCCGTTGCTGAAGACCGCAACAGGCAAGTCGCCCAAGGCGCTGGCCATTGCCGGTGTAACTTCGGTGGACGAGCAACTGGTGGGCGGTGTGCTGCCGGGCGCCGGTGGTGCCGCCATGTTGCCCGGACCGACCGAGGTCGAGCAACGCATCGATATTGCCCGCATCGAAGGTCAGGTGAAGGCGTCCTCAATCAAGAAGGTTGCTGATTTCGTCGAGGCTCATCCCGAGGAATCGACGGCGATCCTTCGCACCTGGTTAAATGAATCCTGATGGCGGCTCGACTGGTTACAAAAGGCGCGACCATAGAAGACAGTCGCAGATTGACCGGACCGGAAAAGGCCGCGGTCATTCTGCTGTCTCTGGGCGAGGAGCACACGGCCCTTTGGGAACGTCTGGAAGAGGACGAGATCAAGGAAGTGTCGCAGGCCATGGCGGGTCTTGGCTCGGTCACGGCGCAGGTCGTCGAGGAAATCCTCGTCGAATTCGTCTCGGGTCTGGGCGGTAACGGCTCGCTGCTCGGCTCGTTCGACCAGACGCAGCGCCTGCTGGCATCCTTCATGCCGCAGGACCGTGTCGATGCCCTGATGGAGGAAATCCGTGGTCCTGCCGGTCGCACCATGTGGGACAAGCTGGGCAATGTGAACGAGGCGGTTCTGGCCAACTACCTCAAGAACGAATACCCGCAGACGGTCGCCGTGGTTCTGTCCAAGGTGAAGCCGGAACATGCGTCGCGTGTTCTGACCTCCCTGCCGGAAGACTTTGCGCTGGAATGCGTTCAGCGCATGCTGCGTATGGAACCGGTGCAGCGCGACATCCTCGACAAGATCGAGCAGACCTTGCGCAACGAGTTCATGTCGAACCTTGCCCGCACGTCCAAGCGCGACAGTCATGAACTGATGGCCGAAATCTTCAACAGTTTCGACCGCCAGACCGAGGCCCGCTTCATCGGCGCGCTGGAAGAGCGTAACCGCGATGCCGCCGAGCGTATCCGCGCCCTGATGTTTGTGTTCGAGGACCTGTCCAAGCTGGATCCGGGCGGGGTGCAAACCCTGTTGCGGGCGGTCGAGAAGGACCAGCTGGGTCTGGCCCTGAAAGGCGCATCGGACACCCTGCGCGAGATGTTCTTCTCGAACATGTCCGAGCGGGCATCCAAGATCATGCGCGAAGATATGGAATCCATGGGGCCGGTGCGTCTGAAAGACGTGGACAGCGCCCAGATGGCGATGGTGCAGGTGGCCAAGGATCTGGCGGCGCGTGGTGAAATCATGCTGGCCGGCCAGAGTGGCGATGACGAGTTGATCTACTGATGAGCGCCCATCACACAGCCCCGCGCCCGTTTGTTTTCGACACCGAGTTCGATGCCGATGGCCGCGTCGTCCAGCAGTCGGAATGGCAGCCGCCCAAGCGCAGCTATAGCCCCGCCGAGGTCGAGGCCATGCTGGCCGAGGCCCGTCTGGAGGCCCGTCAGCAGGCGCTGAACGAGGTCGAGGCTCTACGGGCCAATGCCCTGTCGGTCGTGGCGCAAACCATTGCCGAGGCCAGCCACCAGCTTGGTGGTGTGGTCGAGCAGCATCGTCAGGAATCGGCTGCGCTCAGCATGGCCTGTGCCAAGGCGTTGTCTTCGGCGGCGTTTGACCTGTTCCCGCGCCGCCCGCTGGAAGCGGCCATCGAACAACTGGCCGAGGAAATCGATGCCTCGCCGCGTTTGGTGATCCGTGCGCGTGATCTGGATGCCGAAGGGCGTCACCAGATCGAGCAACTGTGCCAGCAGGCCGGTTTTTCCGGTCTGGTCGTGTTCCGCGATGATGCCAGCCATCCGGCTGCGTTCTCGCTGGAATGGACCGATGGCCGCGCCGGTTTCGATCCGTTCGAGGTCGAGACGCGCCTGCGCGAGCGTATCGGCACGGTGCTGGATGCGACCCAGAATAATGTTTCCCCCCAAACCTACACGACCACTGACGGGAGTGCCTTCTGATGGCCACTGACGATCTGCCCTTGGAAGAGTTCGGTGAATCCACCGCCCTGAGCCTGCCGGAAGAGGTCGGCGATAAAACCGCTGTCGATCTGGCCACCGTGTTCGATGTTCCGGTGAACATTTCGGCGGTGCTGGGCAAGGCGAACATGTCGGTGTCGCAACTGCTGAAACTGAACAAGGGATCGGTGTTGGAACTGGACCGCAAGGTCGGCGAGGCGATCGATATTTTTGTGAACAACCGTCTGGTCGCGCGCGGCGAGGTGGTGCTGGTCGAGGACCGTCTGGGTGTCACCATGACGGAAATCATCAAGACCGACGACAAGGGCGCCTGAACGGCGACCGGATGAAAGATTAGAGGAGCCCGATGATGCGTCTACTGGTTGTAGGCCGCCTGAGCGGTCAGCTGGCAACGGCAGTAAAGATGGCCATGACCCACGGGGCCAAGGTCAGCCACGTCGAACGTGCCGATCAGGCGACCGAGCAACTGCGTCGCGGGCAGGGTGCCGACCTGCTGATGGTCGATTACCGTATCGACATCGCCAGCCTGATCGCCGCCAACGAGGCCGAGCGCATCCATGTTCCTGTGGTGGCGTGTGGTGTCGATGCCGATGCCAAGGAAGCCGCTGATGCCATCCGCGCAGGGGCCAAGGAATTCATCCCGCTGCCGCCCGATGCCGAACTGATTGCGGCGGTTCTGTCGGCGGTGGCCGATGATGAAAAGCCGATGATTTTGGCCGACCCTGCCATGCGCGCCGTGGTGCAACTGGCCGATCAGGTTGCTGCCTCCGAGGCGTCGATCCTGATTACCGGTGAAAGCGGCGTCGGTAAGGAAGTCATGGCCCGTCACCTGCACACGCGCTCGCGCCGTGCGGACAAGGCCTTTATCAGCGTCAACTGCGCTGCCATTCCCGACAACCTGCTTGAATCCGAGCTGTTTGGTCACGAGAAGGGTGCGTTTACGGGCGCGGTCGCCCGCCGGATCGGCAAGTTCGAGGAGGCCGATGGCGGTACGCTGCTGTTGGACGAAATCTCGGAAATGGATGTGCGTCTGCAAGCCAAGCTGCTGCGCGCCATTCAGGAGCGGGTGATTGACCGTGTCGGCGGATCAAAGCCTGTTCCGGTCAATATCCGCATCATCGCCACGTCCAACCGCGATCTGGCCAAGGCCGTCGCAGAGGGCAGTTTCCGCGAAGACCTGCTGTACCGCCTGAATGTTGTGAACCTGCGCATCCCGTCGCTGCGGGAACGCCCTGCCGATATTGGCGTGTTGGCGAGCCATTTCATCAAGAAATACGCCGCCGCCAACGGTGTGCCGGTCAAGCCGATTGCTGCCCCCGCGATCCGCGCCATTACGGGCCATCCGTGGCACGGCAATGTGCGCGAGCTGGAAAACGCCATGCACCGCGCGGTGCTGCTGTCGGCGGGTGCTGAAATCGACATTGATGCCATCCGTTTGCCGGATGGACGCCCGCTGTTGGGCGGGGCTGCACCCGCAGCGACGGCGACGGCCTATGATCCGGGTGTGGCCGGAACGGCGGCCCAGATGGCCGATGCTGTCACCCGCAGCTTTGTGGGCCAGACCGTGGCCGAGATGGAAAAGACCCTGATCCTCGACACGCTGAACCATTGTCTGGGCAACCGTACCCATGCGGCCAATATTCTCGGCATTTCGATCCGCACCTTGCGTAACAAGCTGAATGAATATGCCGACGACGGCACGGCCATTCCTGCCCCGCAATCGGGTGTCGCCAATGCCTATGGCTCGGCAGGGTAGGTCTATGATGATTATGGATCGTCGGACCGTACTGGCCGGAGCAGGCGCATTGTCGTTGTCCGCGTGCAAACCCGCTGCCGCACCTGCCAAGGCAGCGGAACTGACTGTGCCGCTGGATTTGAGCGCACTGGAACAGCGTTTCGATGGCCGTATGGGCTTTGCCTTTGCCACCGAAGGCAAGCGCGGTGCATGGCGCGGCGACGAGCGTTTTGTCTATTGCTCGACCTTCAAAATGTATCTGGCCGCTGCGACGCTGGTGCGCGCACAGACGGGCAGCGAAGACCTTGATCGGGCGATTGCGATCACGCCCGCCGACATGCTGGAACACGCGCCGGTCACCGAAAAGGCGATCGGCAAGACCCTGACAATCACCCAGTTGATGAAGGGCACGGTCGAGGAAAGCGATAATCCGGCGGCCAATATCCTGATCCGCGAAATGGGCGGACTGGATGCGATGCGCCAGTTCTATCGTGACATTGGCGATGCGACGACGCGGGTGGACCGTATGGAGCCCGAGATGAACCGCTGGGACGGCGACAAGGATACGATCCTGCCGTCGCAATCGGTGCGCAATCTTGAAAAACTGTTCCTGTCGGAAGCCTCGCCGCTGAAACCGGAATCCAAGCGGTTACTGCTGGAATGGATGGTGGCCACGCCGACGGGGCAGGGCCGGATGAAGGCCGGTGCCCCATCCGACTGGACCGTCGCGCACAAAACCGGCTCCGGTGGCTATGGTCCGGTGAATGATATCGGCATCCTCTATCCCGTTGAAGGGGCACCGATTGTTGTGGCCGCCTATTTCCACGGCAGCGCCCAGTCGAGCAATGATCAGCGCGAGGCCGCCATCGCCGAGGCAACCCGCCAGATGCTGGTCGTATTGGGGCATGGCTGACCCTGGCCGAATCCTGTCATCACTGTCCTGATGCAAAGCTGTAACCCGCAAATCCGCCATGGCTGATGCCCCCTTTATGAAGGACGGCATGGCTCGCCCCACGGGGCGGGATGCACTTGGCTGGCTGATGCGCGGCGAGGTGGGTCTGGCGGCGGGCGTGATCGGCATCATGCTGTTGCTGATCCTGCCCATTCCGGCCTTCCTGCTGGATGTGCTGCTGGCGATGTCGCTGGTGTCCAGCGTGCTGATCCTGATGACCGCCGTGATGATGAAGCGGCCTCTGGATTTCGCCATCTTCCCGACGGTTTTGCTGGTTTCGACGCTTTATCGTTTGGGGCTGAATATCGCCTCGACGCGCCTGATCCTGTCCAGCGGCGACAGCGGCCATAACAGCGCCGGTGCTATTATTGCGGCCTTTGGCGAACTGATGATGAGCGGCAGCTTTGTCATCGGTCTGATCATCTTTGCCATTCTTCTGGTGGTGAACTTCGTCGTCATCACCAAGGGCGCGACCCGTATCGCCGAGGTTTCGGCCCGCTTTACGCTGGACTCCATGCCCGGCAAGCAGATGGCCATCGATGCCGACCTGTCTGCGGGCCTGATTACCGAGGATCAGGCCAAGACCCGCCGCAAGGAACTGGAGCAGGAATCCACCTTCTTCGGGGCCATGGACGGTGCGTCCAAATTCGTGCGCGGCGATGCCATTGCTGGTCTGATCATCACCTTTATCAATATCATCGGCGGCATGCTGATCGGTGTGATCCAGCACGGCATGTCGGCGGGCGATGCGGCCAATACCTATATCCAGTTGTCGGTGGGCGATGGTCTGGTCACCCAGATTCCGGCCATCATCGTTTCGGTCGCGGCGGGCTTTCTGGTTACCAAGGCCGGCGTTGAAGGCTCTGCCGACAAGGCCTTTGTGGCACAGATGGCAACCAACCCCGTGGCACTGGGTGTGGTGGCGGCGACATCGGGCCTGATGGCGCTCATTCCCGGCATGCCGATTATTCCGTTTGCCGCGCTGGCGGCCGGTTCCGGTTATCTGGCATGGAAAACAGGGCGCCAGCGTTTGCAGCCACCCCCTGCCGAGCCGGTCGAGGTGGCCCCGAGCGCCGATGTCGAGGAGCCGATTGCGACGGCCCTGACCATTGATGATGTGAAGATCGAGCTGGGCTATTCGCTGCTGGCCCTGATCAATGATCTGGAAGGCCGTCGCCTGACCGATCAAATCCGTGCCCTGCGCCGCTCGCTGGCGCAGGAATACGGGTTTGTGATGCCCAGCGTGCGTATCCTCGACAATATGCGCCTGCCCAATCAGGGCTATTCGATCCGCATCAAGGAAATGGATGCCGGTAGCGGCGAGGTGCGTCTGGGCATGCTGATGGCGATGGACCCGTCGGGCCGTCAGGTGGAACTGCCTGGGGAACACACGCGCGAGCCGGCCTTTGGACTGCCCGCCACATGGATCGACGAGTCCCTGCGCGAAGAAGCGACCTTTAGAGGCTATACGATTGTGGACCCGTCCACGGTGCTGACCACGCACCTGACGGAAATCCTGAAAGAAAACATGGCCGAGCTTCTGTCCTATACCGAGGTACAGAAGCTGATGAAGGAACTGCCGTCCGAGGCGCAAAAGCTAGTGGACGAGTTGATTCCGTCGGTGGTCACGGTCACGACCCTTCAACGTGTGCTGCAAACCCTGCTGCGCGAGCGGGTGTCGATCCGCGATCTTCCGGCTATTCTGGAAGGGTTGGCCGAGGCCGCACCGCATACGTCCAGCGTGACCACTCTGGTCGAGCATGTCCGCACGCGACTGGCGCGCCAACTATGCTGGTCCAATCGCGGCGAGGACGGTGCCCTGCCGATCGTCACCCTGTCACCAGACTGGGAACAGGCCTTTGCCGACAGCCTGATCGGCCCCGGCGAAGACAAGCAACTGGCCATGGCCCCCAGTCAGCTACAGGACTTTATCCGTGCCGTGCGCGATGTGTTCGAGCGGGCCGCTATGGCGGGCGAAAACCCTGTCCTGCTGACCGGCCCGCAAATCCGCCCCTATGTGCGCTCGATTATCGAGCGTTTCCGTGGACAGACCGTGGTGATGAGCCAGAACGAGGTCCACCCCAAGGCGCGTCTGAGAACCGTCGGCACGGTCTGAGCGCAATAAGGGCGCTAGACACTGGTGGTTTGACACGGAATGGTGGTGCCTATGAAACAACGCGCCCGCTTTGACGTCACTTCCCTGAACTTTATCCGCCAGTCGCAGCCGATTTATCGACGCTTGCTGCTGCTGTTGGGGGCGGCCTTTGCACTGATGCTGATGACCAATGTGGGCATCCTGTACATGGTGCGTCAGACCTCGGCCTATACCGAGATCGAGTTGAAGGGCCACAAGACCCAGATCGAGGGCTGGCGCCTGATCAGTCTGCTGACCGACGCCGAGACGGGCCAGCGGGGCTTTATGCTGACGGCGCGCTCCGACTATCTGCTTGTTTATGACAATGCGCTGGAACAGTTGCCCGTCGTGCTGGAAAGGCTGGATGGTCTTGTGGCCGACGATGCGGAACTGTCTGCGCGACTGGACCGGATAAAGGGCCTTTACGAACAACGCCGCCGTCTGATGGTGGATACGGTTGAGATGACCCGTTCGGGCCGTATCGGCGAGGCGGTGGGGGCTATTCGCAGCGGTCAGGGCAAGGCCCTGATGGACGGTATGCGTCTGGAAGTCAGCGAGATGTCGGCCACGATCGACCGCCGGACCGATGCCGCGACCAATGCCGCCCGCTGGGCCCAGCGTATGAGCCTGATCCTGAGTATTGCTTCGGGGGCGTTGATGGTGATCCTGGGGGGGATCGGGGCAGGGCTGGTGCGTCGCCAGATTCACGACCTTCTCAAGGCCCAGAAACAACTGGACCGTATCAATGCGGGGCTGGAAGAAGAGGTGCGTGTCCGCACCGCCGATCTGGTTCGCGCCAACGAAGAAATCCAGCGCTTTGCCTATATTGTCAGCCATGACCTGCGGGCACCGCTGGTCAATGTCATGGGCTATACATCCGAGCTGGAACAGATTGCCGGAAATGTCCGGACCCTGCTGACCCGACTGGATAAAGAGCATCCGGGACTTGTGGATGACGAAACGCGTCTGGGTGTGTTTGAGGATGCGCCCGAGGCTATCGGTTTTATTCGGGCCTCGACCACCAAGATGGACGGCTTGATCAAGGCGATCCTGCAACTGTCACGCGATGGCCGTCGCGATCTGAATCCCCAGCCTCTGGATATGCAGCAGATGCTTCAGGGCTTGGTGGATGCGGTGGCGCACCCGCTCTCGGAGAATAACGGGCGGGTGGTTATCGGCGACCTGCCCACCATCAATCACGACCGTATGGCGATTGAGCAAATTTTCGGAAATCTGATTGATAACGCGATAAAATATCAGGATCCGGAACAATCTTTGCTTTTAGAGATTAAGGGTAGGGAACTAGACGGTAATATGGTGGAATTCGAGATCATCGATAATGGACGCGGCATTGCGCCAAAGGACCATGAACGGATTTTTGAGCTATTCCGCCGGTCGGGACGTCAGGATCGTTCGGGAGAGGGGCTGGGACTGGCCTTCGTCCGCAGCAGCGTACGCCGTCTGGGCGGACAGATCACTGTCCGGTCCGATCTGGGCAAGGGCGCGACCTTCCTTGTCGTCCTGCCGCAGCAATAAACCGTCCGCTTAGCCTTAAGGATAGGATGATGAGTAATTCCGTTAAGATCGTGATGATCGAGGACGATCACGGCCATGCGCGCCTGATCGAGAAAAATATCCGTCGTGCCAATATTTCCAACGACATCATCCATTTCGACCATGGCGAAACGGGACTGGCCTATCTGATGGGCGATGAAGTGCGCGACAAGGCCTCGATCCTGATCCTGCTGGACCTGAATCTGCCGGATATGTCGGGCGTCGACATCCTGCAAAAAGTCAAAAATGACGAAGTTTTACGTCGTGCTCCGGTTGTGATTCTGACCACAACCGATGATCGTACCGAGATACAGCACTGCTATGACCTGGGCTGTAATGTCTATATCACCAAGCCGGTGGACTATGACGCCTTCGCTCTGGCCATCCGTCAACTTGGCCTGTTCCTGTCTGTGATCCAGGCCCCCATAATCAGTGCAGAGTCCTAATCTGTTCCGTCTCCTTTATATTGATGATGATCCCGGTCTTGGCCGCCTGATCCAGAAACAGTTCGAACGGGCCGGTCACAAGGTTGATCTGGCCAGCGACGGCGATATGGGGCTTGGGCTGCTGGCCGCGCAAAACTACGATGTTTGCGCGCTGGACCACCACATGCCCGGGCGTGACGGGTTGGATGTGCTGCCGGAAATTCTGGCCATCGGGAATGCACCGCCTGTGGTCTATGTGACCGGCGCGCAAGATGGCCGTATCGCGGTTGCGGCCCTGCGGACGGGGGCGGCGGACTATGTCATCAAGGATGCGTCCGAAGACTTCCCGCATCTGTTGCTGCGCGCGGTCGAGGATGCGCTGGAACGGCGCCGCCTGTCGCTGGCTGCCGAGCGGGTACAGGCCGAGGTCATTCGTGAACGCGACCGTGCCGAGGCCTTGCTGCGCGAGGTGAACCACCGTGTCGGCAACTCGCTGCAACTGGTCACCAGCTTTATCCATCTGCAACGGCGCCAACTGACCGATGTTGCGGCCCGCGACGCGCTGGATCGCGTTCAGGCGCGTATCGAGGCCGTCTCTCAGGTCCACCGCCGTCTCTATACCTCGGGTGATGTGACGGGTGTGGCGCTGGATGGTTATTTGCAGGGGCTGGTGGACGAGCTGTCCTATTCGATGGCCGCCGATAAGGGGGCGACCACGGTCCTGAGAGCCGAGCCGGTCTGGGTCTCGACCGATCAGGCGGTGGCGGTCGGTGTGATCGTGGCCGAACTGGTCACCAATGCGGTCAAATACGCCTATCAGCCGGGGCAGGGCGGGGAAATCCGCGTCCTGCTGGGTCATGACGGCGGAGCCTCGGTGCGCTTGAGCGTCGAGGATGATGGCGTGGGGATGGGCGATGCCAACCCCAAGGGCACCGGACTGGGTGGCCAGATACTGGCGGCCATGGCGACGGATCTGGGCACGAAAATCCAGTTCGAAAGTTCGACACAGGGCACGCGCGCGCATCTGGTTTTCACAGCCGAAGGCGTTCGCAAATCATCTTCGGGCCTGTAAAAGCGTCCTATGAAGCTGCAATTCGGTAACCCCCGCGCGGGGCTGGACTATCGTCATCGCGCCGCTGTGTTCGGCATTGCCGAGCGCGAGGGGCGTATTGCCTGCGTGCATATCCGCCGTGACAAGGGGGCCTATTTCGACCTTCCCGGCGGGGCGCTCGAAGGCGAGGAAACCGAGGCCGAGGCGCTGGTGCGCGAGTTTGGCGAGGAAACGGGGCTGGACGTGGTGCCGGTCGATCGGCTGACCGAAGCATCGCAATATTTCGTGCGGACCGACGGTCAGGCGCTGAATAATGTCTGTGGTTTCTGGAGCCTGACCATCAGCGGCTCGACCCCTGAAAACAAGCGCGAGGAAGACCATCAACTGGTCTGGCTGAGTCCCGAAGAGGCCTTGGTGAACCTGCGCCATGAAGCCCATGTTTGGGCGGTTGCGGCATGGCTGCGTTGGCGCGCGCAGGTGTCGCAGGGCTGATTTTTCAGGAACACCCTGCCGGTCGGGACGTTTTCTTTATAACCGCAGCCTCCCGTGCGGTTGTACTCAAGGAGACGTCTTATGGCTGATAAAGATCGCATCGAAGGTGCCGCCAAGAATATCGGTGGCAAGATTAAAGAAGGCATCGGCAATCTGACGGGCGACGAGAAGCTGAAGGCCGAAGGCAAGGCGGACCAGATCGAGGGCAAGGCCCAGAATGCGTTTGGCGGCCTGAAAGATACCCTCAAGGGCAAATAGGCCCTCACGGTCCCGTCACAGAATTTTCAAAGGCCGCGCCGCATGGTGCGGCCTTTGTTCTACCTATTTGGTCAGTATCCGCATGGCCTGATCCAGCCCCTCAAGCGTCAGAGGATACATGCGTTCCTCCATCAGTTCGCGCAGCAGGGTGATCGAGGCCGTATAGTGCCAGTGGCGTTCGCCAACGGGGTTCAGCCACACCGATTTGGGCCATTGCTCGCGGGCTCGTTTCATCCAGACCGCCCCCGCTTCCTCGTTGAAATGTTCGACCGAGCCACCGGGGATGGTGATCTCGTAGGGGCTCATACTGGCGTCACCGATGAAGATGACGCGCCAGTCGCTGTCATATTTGTGGATCAGATCCCATGTCGGGATGCGCTCGGCATGACGGCGGCGGTTATCCTTCCACACGCCTTCATAGAGGCAGTTGTGGAAGTAGTAGAATTCGAGATTCTTGAACTCTGTCTTGGCCGCCGAGAACAGCTCTTCGCACATCTTGATATGGCCATCCATCGAGCCGCCGATGTCGAAGAGGATCAACACCTTTACCGTGTTGCGGCGCTCGGGGCGCATGTGGATGTCCAGCCAGCCCTGACGGGCGGTGCCGTCGATAGTGCCGTCGATATCCAGTTCATCGGGCGCGCCCTGACGGGCAAAACGGCGCAGACGGCGCAAGGCGACCTTGATGTTGCGGGTGCCCAGTTCGACACTGTCGTCGAGGTTCTTGAACTCGCGTTTTTCCCACACCTTGACGGCGCGACCATGCTTGCCGGTGCCGCCGATACGCACACCTTCGGGATTATAGCCGCCATTGCCGAACGGGCTGGTGCCGCCCGTGCCGATCCAGCGATTGCCGCCCTGATGGCGTTCTTTCTGCTCTTCGAGGCGCTGTTTCAGCGTCTCCATCAGCTTGTCCCAGCCGCCCATGGCTTCGATCTGGGCCTTTTCCTCTTCAGAGAGGAATTTTTCGTTCAGCAGTTTCAGCCAGTCTTCGGGAATGTCGGTGGTCAGGTCTTCGCCCGCACCGACGCTTTCAATGCCCTTGAAGGCCTTGCCGAAGGCTTGGTCGAAACGGTCATAATGTTTCTCGTCCTTCACCAGCACAGCGCGCGACAGATAATAGAAGTCGTCGAGGCTGTGCTCGCCCACATCCTTGTCCATGGCCTCCATCAGATGGAGCCATTCCTTGGGCGTCACCGGCACCTTGGCATCGCGCAAGGCTGTAAAGAAGGGCAGGAGCATGGGCATCAGAACCGGATGAAAAGCGTGGCCGAATAGACCACGCAGCCTGGGTGGCGTCTATGCGCGGCGCAGGATGAACTCGTCATCCATCCAGTTGCCGACGGGGTACTGGTATTCGCCGACCTTTTCGAAGCCATAGGCATTGTAGAGCTTTTGCGCTTTTTCGTTGCCGCTCCAGACGCCGATCCACAAAGCACCCGAGGTGCGTGCCTGCATCCATTCCAGCGCCTGTTTCATCAGCGTGGTGCCAAGGCCCAGACCTTGGGCGTTCTTTGAGACGTAAAGGCGGCGCAGTTCGTATTCGCCGTCCTTGGCATCGGGGTGGGGCAGGCCGTTGGGGCCGAGATGGCACAGGGCTAGAATCTCGCCATCGCGCTCGGCCACCCAGAACACGCAGTTCGGTTCGGCAAGCCGTTTGGCCAGAGCGGCCTCGCCAAAGCTGTCCGTGTAGAATGTGGCCAGATCTTCTGCCGGATAGGGCACTTTGAAACCGTCGATAAAGGTCTCGGTAAAGGTGCGACAGCTGAACTCGGACAGAGCAGGCAGGTCGCGGGTTTCGGCGTCACGGATGATGATCTGGTTCATGCAGGCTGGATTAGCGCCAGATGGCTTTCATCTCCAGACCTTTAAGGCTGGCGGGGCGAATGGCGGGCCAAACTGTCACAGGCTTGTGATTGCAGCGATTTTTTAAGGCGGCTAACCAATGGATCCAAGGCGATAAAAAGTCGCACAGTTGTTTGGCACCAGACGGGGAGGCATGGGGCGCAACAAGCTGGATTTCATAGCTTTTGCATCCCGACAGGATGACTTCCACCACACAGAATCCCCATCCCGAGCAAGATCGTGGCGTGGAGCGAAAAATCGGCACCATCACTCTGGCCAGGCACGGACGACCGGCCCTGTCGCGCAAATGCTGGCTGTCGTCGGACGGCTATCGTGACTGGTGGCGACGTTATGATCTGGGGGGCCTACAGACCGGCCAGACCCCTCCGCAGGCATTGGTGGAGGCTGCCCGCAAGGCCGATGTGATCTTCGTCTCGACCCTGCCGCGTGCGCAGGAAACCGCGCAGGCCGTGGTGGACGGGCGGGACATCATTACCGACGTCATATTTGTCGAAGCGCCCCTGCCGCCACCGCGCACACCGTCATGGTTTAAAATGCCGCCGCGCTTATGGGGCGTGACGGCACGTATCTGGTGGCACCTGTTTAACCGTAATGACGGGTTTGAGAGCCGCCGCGAGGCCGAAGCGCGTGCCGATCGCGCGGCACAGATGCTGATCGCGCGGGCAGAGCAGGGCGAGGATGTTCTGGTGCTGGCCCACGGCTATTTCAACCACATGATCGGCCAGAAATTAAAGGCGCACGGATGGCATTTGACGCTGGATCAGGGCTTCAAATACTGGTGCCAGCGTCGCTTTGAAAAAGGCTGAACGCTGATCCTTTGTCACAGCAAGCGAAGCAAGGATTGAACCCTTGCCGCGCGGCCTCTAGGTTGCGCCCATGACCGAAGCAGCAACGCCCAATGCCATCCCCGCCGACCTCAGCTTCGAGGACGCTTTGCAGCGCCTTGAAGGCATCGTGTCCCGACTGGAATCCGGTCAGGCCGGGCTGGAAGAATCCATCACGCTCTATGAGCAGGGTGCCCAGCTCAAGGCCCACTGCGAGGCCCGTCTGAAGGCGGCCCAGCTGCGTGTCGAAAAGATTGTGGTCGGCCCTGACCAGCAGGCACAGGGCGTGCAGGCTGCGGACTTCGGCTGATGACGGGTGATGCGCTGGCACCCCTGATCGGGTTTGACGACTTCATGCAGGTCGATATCCGCATCGGGCAGATTGTCGTGGCCGAAGCCTTTCCCGAGGCCCGCAAGCCCGCCTACAAGCTGGCCATCGATTTCGGGCCGCAGATCGGCGTCAAACGCTCGTCGGCCCAGATCACCCATCACTACACCCTTGAGGAACTGCACGGCCGCAAGGTCGCGGCGGTGGTGAATTTCCCACCCCGCCAGATCGGACCGGTAATGTCCGAGGTTCTGACGCTGGGGTTTCCTGATGCCGACGGCCATGTGGTGCTGGTCGGTGTCGATCGTGACCTGCCTCTGGGCGGGAGACTGTATTGACTATCTTGGCTGCAAACTCCCCTGAACAGGCCGTGCTGGATCGCGTGGCCGAAGTGGCCGATCAGGTAACGGTGGCGCTGGATCGCCTGTTGCCGCGTGGCGACGGCCCCGAAAGCCGCCTGACAGAGGCTATGCGCTATGCGGCGCTGGGGCCGGGCAAGCGTCTGCGTCCGTTCTTCGCGCTGGAGGCAGCGCGCCTGTTTGACCTCGATGAAGATCAGGTGCTGCGGGCGGCCTGTGCGCTGGAATGCGTGCATGCCTATTCGCTGGTGCATGACGACCTGCCGGCCATGGACGACGATGACATGCGTCGTGGCCGTCCGACCGTGCATATCGAATATGACGAGATGACCGCCATTCTGGCCGGTGATGCCCTGCAAACGGCGGCCTTTGATATTCTGGCCGACGAGGACACCCACGAGGATGCAGCGATCCGTTGCGAACTGGTCAAGCAACTGGCCTTTGCCTCGGGCGCGCAGGGCATGGCCGGTGGCCAGATGATCGACCTGATGGGGGTACGCGACGACCTTGGCGGCGTGGCACGCATGCAGCGCCTGAAGACAGGCGCGCTGTTTGCCTATGCGTTTGAAATCCCCGTCATCATGGCCCGCGCGAGCGATGCCCAGCGCAATGCCCTGATCAATTTCGCCCACGATATCGGTCTGGCCTATCAGATTGTTGACGATGTGCTGGACGCCGAAGGCTCGCCCGAGGAAATGGGCAAGGCCGCCGGCGGCAAGGATGCCGCCATGGGCAAGACCAATTTCGTCACCCTGCTGGGCGTCGAGGCGGCCAGACAAAGAGTCGCACATCTCGCCGATCAGGCCCGCTCCCATCTTGATGTTTTCGGTGCCGATGCCGAAATCCTCAAGGCCAGCGTGGATTTAGTCCTCAAGCGCCGGTCGTAAGCGAACTGTCCGTCCCGTGACGGGTTAGACATAATCGACCTTCGTGTTTCAGCCTTTGAAGGCTATTTCAGAACCTATGCCGAATACTCCTTTGCTCGACACCGTAAACATCCCCGCCGATATGCGCGGGTTCGACATCCCCCAGTTGAAACAGCTGGCCGATGAAGTGCGGGCTGAAACCATTGATGCTGTGTCCGAAACCGGCGGCCATCTGGGCGCAGGTCTGGGCGTGGTCGAACTGACGGTTGCCCTGCATCACCTGCTGGAAACGCCGAAAGACATCCTGATCTGGGACGTTGGCCACCAGTGCTATCCACACAAGATCCTAACGGGACGGCGCGACCGTATCCGCACCCTGCGTCAGGGCGGTGGTCTGTCGGGCTTTACCAAGCGTTCCGAGAGCGAATACGACCCGTTCGGTGCCGCCCACGCCTCAACCTCGATCTCGGCAGGGCTCGGCTTTGCCGCTGCCCGCGACCAGCAGGGCGAGAACAACAAGGTTGTGGCCGTTATCGGTGACGGCTCGATCACGGCAGGCATGGCCTATGAGGCGATGAACAACGCCATCGAGGCGACGGATGGCCAGTTCATGGTCATCCTGAACGATAACGACATGTCGATTGCCCCGCCGGTCGGGGCCATGAGCGCCTATCTGGCCAAGCAGGTGTCGGGTGACGCCTATCAGCGCGTTCGCAATATCGGCAAGAAGTTCGTCGATCACATGCCGCGCCCGTTCCGCGAAACCGCGCGTAAGGCCGAAGAATATGCCCGTGGCATGGTGGTCGGCGGTACCTTCTTCGAAGAGCTGGGCTTCTACTATATCGGCCCGATTGATGGTCATGACCTGACCCATCTTGTGCCGATCTTGCAAAATGCGTTGAAGATCACCGACAAGCCGGTGCTGGTTCACGTCGTGACGCAAAAGGGCAAGGGCTATGCCCCCGCCGAGAACAGCGCCGACAAGTATCACGGCGTGGTCAAGTTCGACGTCGAGTCGGGCAAGCAGGCCAAGGCCATCTCCAATGCGCCCAGCTATACCAAGGTGTTCGGCACCGAGTTGATCAAACACGCGGCAAACGACCCGCGCATCGTCGGCATTACGGCTGCCATGCCGTCGGGCACGGGCATCGACCTGTTTGGTCAGGCCTATCCGGATCGCGTCTATGATGTGGGCATTGCCGAACAGCACGCCGTGACGTTTGCGGCCGGTATGGCGGCGGATGGCATGAAGCCGTTCTGCGCCATCTATTCGACTTTCCTGCAACGCGGTTACGATCAGGTGGTCCACGATGTGGCCATCCAGTCGCTGCCGGTACGCTTTGCAATGGACCGTGCGGGTCTGGTTGGCTCTGACGGCTCGACCCATGCCGGATCGTTCGATATCGGCTTTATGGGCGCTCTGCCGGGCATGGTGCTGATGGCAGCGGCGGACGAGGCGGAACTGGCCGCCATGATCGCCACCTCGCTCGAGATTGATGACCGCCCGTCGGCCTTCCGCTATCCGCGCGGCGACGGCGTGGGCGTGGACATTCCCGAACTGGCCAAGCCGCTGGAAATCGGCAAGGGCCGCATCGTCAAGGAAGGCACCAAGGTCGCCATCCTGTCGCTGGGCACGCGCCTGCAGGAAAGCCTGAAGGCTGCGGATATGCTGGAACAGGCCGGTATCTCGACCACCATCGCCGATGCACGCTTTGCCAAGCCGCTGGACGAGGACATGATCCTGCGTCTGGCGCGCGAGCATGAAGTGCTGATCACGGTGGAAGAGGGCGCTATGGGCGGCTTTGGTGCTTTCGTGCTGCAAATGCTGGCCGAGAAGGGGGCTCTGGATCGCGGTCTGAAGATCCGCACCATGCACCTGCCGGACATCTTCCAGGACCATAACAGCCCCATGGCCATGTATGACGAGGCTGGCCTTAACGCGAAACACATCGCCGCCAAGGCGATCGAGGCGTTGGGTTAAGGTTTATACTTTTGAAAACTGCCGTCATCCTCCGACAAGCCGCATAGCGGCGTAAATCGGAGGACCCAGCGGCGCGCGATAGCGCGACCCGAAGGGCGGCGCGTAGCAGCCATAAGGTGGGCGTTGCGGGTGTCGTAAAGATCACCTTCGGTGCCGCTGGGTCCCCCGGTCGCTTCTACGAAGCGCCGGAGGATGACGAGGATGCTTTAATAAGCCAGCGCCAAGCCGTCTTTGCGCATCTCCGAGGCTGCGCCGTAGGTCCAGCGACCGTCGGGGTTTTGCTGCATCATGACATTCTGGTAGCCGCCGAAGCCGCCGTCGGTGGGGCCGAGGTCCCAGCCCATTTCGCGCAGGCGGGCCTTGGTGGCATCGGGGACGCCGTTTTCCAGATGCAGCTTGCCGACGCCCTGTTGCGGCTCGCCCGTGGGTTCTGACGAGCCATAGTGCTGCCAGCGGGGTGCATCGCCCGCTTCTTGCGGATCGAGGCCGTAATCGACCATGTTGATGATGATCTGGGCCTGTCCTTGCGGCTGCATACCGCCGCCCATGACGCCGTAAGCCATCCACGGCTTGCCGTCCTTGCATGCAAAGCCCGGAATGATGGTGTGGAACGGGCGTTTGCCAGGGGCATAGATGTTGGGGTGGCCATCGGTGGTGGCGAACAGTTCTCCACGGTTCTGGAACATGAAGCCCAGCGTGCGCCCGCGACGGTCCGCAGGGACCAGCCCCGAGCCCATGCCGCGATAGTTGGACTGGATCCAACTGACCATCATCCCGTCCTTGTCGGCCACGCTGAAATAGGTGGTGTCGCCCTGTGTGGGGGCATCGCCGGGGAAGGCGCGGTCCATGACACGGTTAGGGTTGATCAGGGCGGCACGTTCCGCCGCATAGGGCTTGGAGTTCAAATATTCGATCGGCGTCTGGCTGAACCGCTCGTCGGCGAACCATTTGGCGCGGTCTTCAAACGCCAGACGCTTGGCCTCGGCCTGATGGTGGATCGAGGCAGCGGACTGGAAGCCCATGGTCTTCAGGTCGAAGTTCTCGCAGATGTTCAAAATCTGGTTGGTCGAAAGTCCCTGTGTGTTGGGGCCAAGCGAATAGACCTCTACGCCGCGATAGGTGGTTTTGATCGGCTCCACCCATTCGGTCTGGTGGGCCGCAAGGTCGCCGCGACCGATCCAGCCACCGATGCGGCGGAAATAATCGACCATGATCTCGGCCAGTTCACCGTCATAAAAGGCATCGCGGCCCTTTTCGGCGATGATGCGCAAGGTGCGGCCCAGATCGGGGTTGGCGAAAATCTGGCCGACCTTGGGTGTGGCACCGTTCGGGGCATAGACCTTTTTACGGTTGTCGTTTTCCTCGATGATCGACGACTGGCGATCAAACAGGCCCATATTGCGTTCGAGATAATAGGCGATGGCTTGCGGCACCGGCACGCCCTGTTCGCACAGCTCTGCCACCGGCAGCAGCACATCCTTCCACGGCAGCTTGCCATAGCGTTGGTGAGCGCTCCACCACGCATCGACCGTGCCGGGGACATTGACCGTGACCGCGCCATAGCGAGGCAGAAGGCCGTTGGTTGCGCGGTTGCGAACCGTCTCGAGGCCCAACAGGCGCGGTGAGTTGCCCGAGCCGTTAAAGCCCACCACCTTGCGCTGTTTCGGGTCCCACAACAGGCCAAAGGCATCGCCGCCGATACCGTTTCCTGTCGGCTCAAGGAAGCCCAGCGCCGCATTGATGGCAATAGCCGCATCAATGGCCGAGCCACCACGCTTCAGGGTTTCGATACCGACCAGTGTGGCAATGGGGTGGGCGCTGGCGGCGGCACCATGTTGACCCCACACCGTCGAGCGGCCAACGAATTTGGGTCCGCTGATGCGGTCGCCAATGCCGATACCGGCATAGGGATCAGCGACAGGGGAGGCGGGAGCCGCAGGGGCAGCCGCCGTCTTTACGGCCTCTTGGGCACTGGCGCTGCTGGTGACACCGGAAGCCAGAGCGGCCCCTGCCGGAATGGCACCCAAGAATGTGCGACGGTCCATAATCATACTCCCCCGAATAGTTGAGGGAGATTGACACAGGGCCGCGCTTTGCCAAGCGCAAACCACGGGTTTGCCGGTATCGGGCAAAGAAAAAGGGCCGCATCCGAAGATGCAGCCCTCAAATCCTTAGGCGATGAAGCCGAAGACTATTCGATGTCTTCGTTCAGCAGGCCGACCTTGAACATGCCGTTTTCCTGCAGGGTGTTCATCACTTCCATGAACTGGTTGTATTTCACGTCGGCCTGGGCGCGAACGAAAACGCGTTCTTCGCGGCAGTTGGCCACAGCGCCTTGAGCAGCGCAGACGTCGGCAGCCAGCGTGGCCAGCGAGGTCTTCTGGTCGGCGATGTACAGATCACCACCGTCCTGGATCGAAACGTAAACCGGCTCTTTCGGCTTGTCGTTCGATGCCGAAGGCACTGCCGGCGGCAGGTCCAATTTGATCGAAACAGTAGCCATCGGCGCTGCCACCATGAAGATGATCAGCAGAACCAGCATAATATCAACGAACGGCGTTACGTTGATCTCAGAGTTCTGAGAAACGCCACCCTTATTCCCACCAAGCTTCGCACCCATGCGATCCCGTCCTCATGAAGGCCCGACCGAAGGTGGCGGGCTGCACTGAAAGTCTGGCTAACCTCTTGGCGTTCGATTGAGCGCTTGTAAAGCCGCTACGCTATCGAAAATGCCAGACTGCGAAATAAGCTTGCGATTTTTTCGGATAAAAGCCCGCAGAACGATCAATTCCGTTCTGCGGGCTTTAAATTTATAACGATGTTATTCTGGAATCGGGCCTGAATCGCGAACCGGTCAGCCGCGGGCCAGCTTCAGGAATCGCTCGACCAGTGCGTTGTCGTTTTTGAAAACGCCGGTGAAGCGCGTCGTTACGGTTGTGACGTGGCGGTGATGCACGCCACGGGTGGTCATGCACTGGTGGGCTGCATCGACCATGACGGCCACGCCCTTGGGCTGAAGATGCTCTTCAATGGCGTCGATAATGTCGTTGGTCAGGGTTTCCTGATTTTGCAGACGGCGAGCGAAAATCTCGACCACGCGGGCCAGTTTGGAAATGCCGACAACCTTTTCACCCGGAATATAGGCGACCCACGCCTTGCCGAGGAACGGGGCGAGGTGGTGCTCGCAATGGCTCTCGACCTCGATCTCCTTGAGGATGACCATGTCGTCATAGCCGGTCACGTCTTCAAAGGTGCGCGACAATTCCTTGGCGGCGTCGGCATCATAGCCGTCGAACCATTCGCCATAGGCATCGACCACGCGCTTGGGCGTATCGATCAGGCCCGCACGGTCCGGATTGTCACCGGCCCATGCAATCAGGGTCCGAACGGCTTCCAGAGCCTGCTCGCGCGAGGGGCGCACAACTGCGCCTTCATTGGCGGCGATGACGGGCTGGACGGACTTGGTGGTCATGCTGTTCGGTTCCGGCAGGGATGACGGTGGCCATCCCTTTTAATAAGGCGACGTTCCCGCCCCGATGCTTTATCAGGACGCGCGGACTGTATATCAGGCCCGCTATATGGGACGTATGGCGCGTCCTGCAAGAAAACTCGCAAAAAGACTTTAGACTGATGGCCCTGCATATCCATGACACCCTGCGCCGTGAAAAGCGCCTGTTCGTACCGCGCGATCCGAAACGGGTGACCCTCTATGTGTGTGGGCCGACGGTTTATGACTATGCCCATATCGGCAATGCCCGCCCGCCGGTGGTGTTCGATGTGCTGGTGCGGCTGTTGCGCAAGACCTATGGCGCGGACCATGTGCTCTATGCCCGCAACGTCACCGACGTAGACGACAAGATCAACCAGAAGGCCGCCAAGGAAGGCGTTGCCATCGGCGAGATTACGTCGCGCTACGAGGCGGCCTATCTGTCGGATATGGCGCTGCTGAATGTGTCGCCGCCGGATCTGGCACCTCACGTCACCGAGCACATGAACGAGATCATCGCCCAGATTCAGGCGATCATCGATGCAGGCTCGGCCTATGCCGCCGAGGGCCATGTGCTGTTCGATGTGGCGTCCTATCCGTCCTATGGCGCTTTGTCGGGGCGCAATCTGGATGACATGATCGCCGGTGCGCGCGTCGAGGTGGCTCCGTATAAAAAGAACCCGCACGACTTTGTGCTGTGGAAGCCGTCCAAGCCGAGCGAGCCGTCATGGCCGTCGCCTTGGGGTGATGGTCGCCCCGGTTGGCACATCGAATGCTCGGCCATGATCGAGAAGAATCTGGGCCTGCCGATCGATATCCACGGCGGCGGTATCGACCTGACCTTCCCGCACCACGAGAACGAGATCGCGCAGGGCGTCTGCGCCCACGGTCACGCCCATGCGGATCACGCGCACGACGAATATAGCCGCTACTGGATGCATAACGGCTTCCTGACGGTGGACGCCGAGAAGATGTCCAAGTCGATCGGCAATGTCCTGTTGCTGAACAGCTTGGTGAAGGCCATGCCGGGCGAGGTGGTGCGTTGGGCCTTGTTGAGCGCCCACTACCGCCAGCCGCTGGACTGGAACCAGAACCTGCTGGACCAGAGCCGCAAGAATCTGGACCGTCTGTATGGCGTGCTGCGTGATGCCGATGCCCTGCTGGGCGATTTCGATATCGAGACGCTGGAAGAGGCCGAGATGGAGCTGGCGGAAAACGCGCTCGATCCGGTTCTGGATGCGCTGGAAGACGATCTGAACACGCCGGGGGCCATCGCCCAGTTGTTTGCTCTGGGCAATGCCTTGCGTGAACTGATCAATGATGCCGAGGCCGACATCAATGATGTGGCCATGGCGCGTTGGAGCCTGCTTGAGGCAGGTTATCTGATGGGTGTGCTGTCCATGACGTCGGACCAGTGGTTCGAGGGCGGCGATAGCGGCCTGAAGGCCGAGGTCGAGGCTCTGCTGGAACAACGCACAGCGGCCCGCGCCGAAAAGAACTGGGGTGAGGCCGACCGTATCCGTGACCGTCTGAACGAATTGAACGTGGTGGTTATGGATGGCCCGCAAGGCGCGACTTGGCGGGTGAAGGGTTAGGGCGAGTAAAAGGTTAGGGCGGGTTAAGGGTTAGGGCCAGGCCCGACCCCAACCCCAGCCTCTGAGATACAATATTGGCATACAAAAAGCCCCGCTGTTTCCAGCGGGGCTTCTTTGTTCGATGCTCCGGATCACAACGGCACGGAGTGATCCGGATCGTCGAGCAATCTCAGGACTTAGACAGCTTGCAGCTGACCAGCCGAGGTCTTGCCCGAACGCTGGTCGCGCTCGAGTTCGTACGAGATAGCTTGACCTTCGTTCAGGCCACGCATGCCAGCGCGTTCAACGGCGGTTGCGTGTACGAAAACATCGTCGCCGCCTTGATCAGGAGCGATGAAACCAAAACCTTTGGTGGGGTTGTACCACTTGACGATACCAGTAGCCATTTCCATGACCTCCGAAAAAAATTACCCGCAGGGAAAAGTCCTGAAGGTGGTCGGGTCTAAGGAAACGGAAGATCTCAATGCGTTGCATAGAAGATAGAGCGTTGCGCAGAGATATTCGACGCAGCCAATATAGGCGAGATTTCCGGAATTTGGTAATTTTAATTTTATAATGATTTTGAGACGGCCTTTGACGGGCATGTTTTCAATGATTTAGCGCGCTCGCGTCTGTCGCCTGACCCGTCGGGTTCGGGTGGGTACCAAGGTGTGATATAGACGCAGCAAGGGGTGCACGCTGACGAAGGCGGGAGGCCCGCATGTCACGTTTTCGAAACGCACTGCCCCAGCTTGGCGACGGTCTGTTCCTGACCGATGCAGGGCTGGAAACAGACCTAATCTTCAATCGACATATTCCGATCCGCGAATTTGCCGCCCATACCCTTTTGGGCAGCCCCGAAGGGATTACGGCGCTGGAGGACTATTTCAGCGGCTTCCTGCAACTGGCGCACACAATGGATGCGGGCTTTGTATTGGATGCCGTGACGTGGAAGGCGCATCGCTGCTGGGCGGCGGATCTGGGCGCTTCTATCGCGGACTTGCGCGATGTCAACCATCGGGCCGTGGCCTTTGCCGCTGGCTTGCGGGATCGCGCAGACAATAGTCGTCCGGTCGTGTTGGGGGCCTTGGTCGGGCCAAGGGGCGATGCCTATCGTCCCGAACACCACATTTCAGCGCATGAAGCCGCCGACTATTTCAGCGAGCAACTGGGTTGGCTGGCCGAAACCGAGGTCGATATGGTGACGGGATTGACCTTTAATCAGGCATCCGAGGCGGTGGGCTTTGTGAAGGCGGCACAGGCGCAGGGATTACCTGCGGTGGTGTCTTTCACGGTCGAGACGGACGGGGCCTTGCCCGACGGGCAGTCTCTGGGCGAAGCCATCCAGCAGGTCGATGACGAAACCGGCGCAGGTGCGGCCTATTTCATGATCAACTGCGCCCATCCCGATCATTTCTCGCCGGTTCTGACGCAAGAGGCGTGGACCAGACGTATTGGTGGGGTGCGGGCCAATGCCTCGCGGCGCAGCCATGCCCAACTGGACGAGGCCCCTGATCTGGATGATGGCGACCCCGAGGAGTTCGGCCTTCTTCACGGCCTATTGGGTCGCCGTATGCCTTCGCTGAAGGTGTGGGGCGCGTGCTGCGGTGCGGACCTACGCCATGTGACACGCATTGCCGAGGCCGTGGGGCGCTAGAGCTCAGGCCACCTGTTTCGTCGGGTCTATAAAGGCGGCGATGGCGTTACGGGCCAGATCGACATGGATCTGCTTCTCGCCCACCGGAGCCACATAGTGGATGGCTTCGTCGGCATCGGCTTGCGAGGCCATGCGGGCAATCATCCATGCGGCCAGATATAGCGAGGCCATACAGCCGCCAGCGGTGGCGACATTGCCGTGGGCGACAAACGGCGCGTCGATGACGTTCACGCCCGCCTCGATGACCCAGGGCTTGGTGGTCAGATCGGTACAGGCGGGCAGGGTGCCGATCAGGCCCAGCTTGGCCAGCAGCAGCGTGCCGGAACATTGCGCCCCGATCAGTTGCCGTGATGGATCAAGCTTTAGCGACGCCAGAAAATCGCTATCTGCGGCATAGTCGCGGGTCTTGATGCCGCTGCCGATCAAGACCGCATCGGCCTGTTCGATAAAATCCAGACCGCGCTGGCCGCGAATGGTCACCCCGTTCATCGAGGTGACCTCTTTCGTCGGCGTGGTGATCAGGGCTTCCCAGCCCTTGGCGCGCATACGGTTCAGGATTCCTGCGGCAATGAAGGAATCCAGCTCGTTGAAGCCATCGAGCGTCAGAACCGCAATTTTCATGACCTAGCGTGCCTTGCGGATCAGTTCTTCGGCCAGAACATCGGTCAGATAACCATCGGCCGTGCGGCCATTGGCAGCCTGCCAGCGGCGCAGGGCGGCGCGGGTATTGGAGCCGATCACGCCATCCACACCTTGGGTGTCAAAGCCCATCTTGGTCAGGGCCGTCTGGGCACCCACACGCTGTTCGCGGGTCAGCGGGCCGTCATTGGGCCATGTGGCGACCAGCGGCGGCTTGCCGGTGACGCCATCGGCAATCAGGCCGATCGCCAGCGCATAGCTGACCGAGTTGTTATAGCGGCGGATCACATAGTGGTTGGGCAGGGCGAGGAAGACCGGACCCTTGGCACCTTGCGGCAGCAGGATGGTGGCGTCTTCGTTCATCTCGGCATCGTTCAACACCTGACCATTGGCCAGACGCACACCGCGTGACTGCCAGTAGGACCATTTGTGTTTTGGGCCCTCGGCTTGGGTGTAGTCGAAATTAGAGGGCAGGATGACCTCATAGGCCCAGCCCTGACCGCGCTTCCAACCGGCCTGTGCCAGCAGATTGGCGGTCGAGGCGAGGGCATCGGCGTCCGAACCCCAGATATCGACCTTGCCGTCATCGTTCTGGTCAACGCCCAGACGCAGATAGTTGTCGGGCATGAACTGGGTGTGGCCCATGGCACCGGCCCAGCTGCCGGTCAGGCCCGCACGGTCGCGCTTGCCGCTGACAACAATGTCGAGGGCGTTTTTAAGCTGGCCCTCGGCCCAGTCACGGCGGCGGCCATCATAGGCCAGCGTCGCCAGCGAACGGATGACGTCAAAATCGCCCTGAACCTGTCCAAAGGCGCTTTCCTGCGCCCAGATGCCCAGAAGAATCTCGGTAGGAACGCCGAATCGCTGGGTCACAGACCACGGCACGCGGTCCACGCGCTGGCGGGCCATAGCGATTCTGGCCGGTGTGGTGGCGTTCTGGATATAGGTACCGGCAGGGCGCGAAAATTCGGGCTGGTTGCGGTCCAGACGGATGACGCTGGGATTGGGCGTCACATTCTGCAGTTCGCGCGCATATTCCCAGCGCTTGTCGCCACCGAGGCGATCAAGGAAGCTCTCTTTCCACGCATCGAAATTGGCGTGGTCATAGGCTGGCGTCAGGTCTGGCTGTGTGGGCGCAGGTGTAGAATCGACCGGCGGCACAGGCATAGACGGTGCCGGCTGTGCGGGCACTACAGGGGCGGGCTGGGGGACCATCGGGCTGCACGCCGCGACAGAAGCCACAAGAAGTAGGCGGAAAGCATTTCGCATGGGTACTAGGCTAACGCCCTTAAAAATAACGACCAATCACAAGCGCGCGACGTCACAAGGGGTTTCAAACAAAAGGCTTAATACGCCGCTAACCTTTGCGTCATTTCCCGTGATTACGGGGAAAAATGCGCCGCACTTCACGGGCAAGCAGCCTGTAGATGTTGACGGGGCAGCTATAGCTCTCTATAGGCACCGCTCCGCTGTGGGTTCGCTTGCAGCTTCGTTATTTTTCCGCCCTCACGGGCCTCCAATCATACGGGACGTCCGACCATGAAGGTCCGTAGCTCGCTGAAGTCGCTCAAGGGTCGCCACCGCGACTGCAAAATCGTTCGTCGTAAAGGCGTTCTGTACGTGATCAACAAGACCGATCCGCGCTTCAAAGCCAAGCAAGGCTAAGGAATGCGTGACTGTGGCGTGCCCATCGGGTGCGCCGTGGTCTTGTAGTAGATTTTTAAATCTACAAGGCTGCGGGCTAAAAGTCCGTGGCCTTTTTCGTGTCCGCAACCGGGCTGTGGATTCGCCGAGACGGTGTTTTTCGAATCTGTGGCTTGAGCCAGCGGCGCGGGCGTGATTAGTCGCCAGCCAATCCTATTCTTTCCAGAGTTCGCCGGAGGTCCACCTTGGACGACGCATCCTTCGAAAACCCAGACGTCATGACCGCTGCGGCCCAAGGCCGTCTGCGCACCATTATCGAGCGCATCGAGCGTCTGGAAGAAGACAAAAAAGCCGTCATGGAAGACATGAAGGAGGTCTTCGCCGAGGCCAAGGGCGAGGGCTATGACGTGAAGGTGCTGCGCAAGGTCATCCGTATGCGCAAGCAGGACAAGGCCAAGCGTCAGGAAGAGGAAGCCATCCTCGACCTGTACCTGTCGGCCTTGGGCGAAATCTAAGCCAACAGGATAAGGGCTTGAAGCGAAAGCCTCCTGCCAGTCCTTATGAGTTACAGCGCAAGGCGGCCCAGCGGGCGGCCTTGAACGCACTCAAGCGCGCCCGCCGCTCTGCTGAGAAGGCGGGCGTTTCGCTGTCCGAATGGGAAGACGAGTTCCTGTCCTCGGTCAGCGAGCGGGTGAAGGAGCATGGCCGCGCCTTTGGTGATCCCGAGCTGGGCGGCCCCGGTCAGGCCCTGTCGGCCATGCAGGGGCGGAAGCTCAAAGAGATCGCCAAAAAGGCTAACGGCGAAGACCGCTTTAGCCCGAAGAAAAAGGCTAACGGCGAAGACCGCTTTAGCCCAAAGAAGAAAGCGAGTGGCGAGGAGCGTCCGGCCCCACAACGCAAAAGAGGGGCACGGACGCCGTACCCCTCTCGCGATATCAACGACGAATAGAGGCCTATTGCAGTGCCGACAGGCGCAGCGCGGACAGCCACGGCGCATAGGCGGCTTCACCGGCAGCAATGCCGATAATATTGCCATCCTCGATACCGATTGTCAGGGAATAGCGGTCCTTGACGATGCCGATCAGTGCGCCGACCTCACCGCCCGAATCCTTGGGCTCGACAGGAAGGGCATAGACCAGACCGCCACCAGCTTCTTTGACGATCGACAGATAATCTTCGCCGCCCAGTTCGGCCAGAGAGGCCGGATAGGCGAGGGCGGCTTCCTGCACACCCTTGGTCATGGTGATCGCCGTCCTGGAAGCATCCATCGGCAGCTTACGTCCCATATCGGCAAGACCGGCTGGCAAATCGCCGTTTGGACCTTGGGAATCGACCAGAATGATCTTGGTGGGGGACATCTCGTCACCCCAGACCATTTCAACCGAGAAGGGCTGGCATTCTACCGAGGTCAACGACTTGCCGCCAAGATCGGCAGGTGCGGGCAGGGCGGCCAGAAGATAGTGGTCCTTGCAGGTGTCCGGCAGTTTGAAATTGCTCTTGGCCGATTGTGTATTCTCGGCAGGCGTTGCGCCTTGTGAACAACCGGCCAGCACCAACATCGCAGCGGCGGCAACAAAAGCAGTCTGTTTGATCACGAATAACCCCTCTTACTGTTTAGGCTGGCCGTAAAGGAGCATGTTTTGCCCGATTGGCCAAACCGGCGAACAGTGCGATCCGGACAAAACTTTATGACCTCGAGGGGGAGCAATGAATCCTATTGTGCGCGGCTTTAAAAAACTGGCCGACTTTAAAGGCCGCGACCGCAGGAGCCAGTTCTGGCCCTATACGGGGGTGGTGTGCGCCGTGTGGTTTGTCGTGCAGGGGATGTTCGGCAATCTGGTGATGTTTACGGCTATGGCATCGGGAGACGAGGCGAATTTCGTGATCGCTTTTATCGGAACGATGGTGGCGGGTGTGCTGCTTTTGGTCTGCCTTCTTGCGGCAGCCGTATCGCGACGACTGCATGATCGGGGACTGAGCGGCCTATGGGCGCTGATCCCGGTCGGGCTTTTGGTGGCAGTGATGTCAGGTTTTATGCTTTTATTTCAGCTGCTTATACAAGATGCCCCGATGGGCGATTCCTCAACCGATATGAGCTTCGAATTCGGGATGCTGGGCGTCATGTTGGGCAACCTGCTCTACATGGCCTCGCTGGCGACCCTGATCGTCTTCCTGTGCCTAAAGGGCAAAGCCGGTCCGAACCGCTATGGGCCAGAACCGGCCTGAGGGCCTAGTCCAGTTCCTGTGTGCCGCCGCCCGATACGGTCAGGACCTGTCCGCTGACCCATGCGGCGGCGGGCGAGCACAGGAACAGGGCGGCATTGGCGATGTCCTGTGTCTGGCCCAGCCGTCCCAGAGGCGTGTGTTTCAGCATGGCGGCTTCGATCTGGGGTGTCAGTACCTTGGCGAGGGCGTGGGTCTTGATGGCTCCCGGTGCAATGGCGTTGACGCGGATGCCCTTGGGGCCAAGGTCAAAGGCGACATTGCGGGTCAGATGGTTCACCGCTGCCTTGGACGACGCGTATGAAGCCATGTGGATGTTCTTGTTCTCGCCCGCCATGGACGAGATGTTGATCACGGCCCCACCGCCTGCCTGTTCCATATGGGGGGCGACCATCTGCATGAAACGGAACATGGCAAAGACGTTCAGTTCGAACGCCCATTCAAAATCCTTCATCGGCATGTCGAACGGCTTTGGCCCGCCGCCACCGGCATTATTGGCCAATAGGGTGATCTTGCCGAAGCTTTTCAGGGCCGCATCGATAACGGCCTGACGGTGGGCTTCATCGGTGACATTGCATTCAAGGCCGATGGCCTGACCGCCGCTGTCCACTATGTCCTTGGCTACAGCCTCGGCACCGTCCTTGTTCAGGTCGGTGACGACAACCGCAGCACCGGCGCGGGCAAAGGTTTCCGCTATGCCGCGTCCGATACCGTCCGCTGCGCCGGTGACAATGGCGACATCGCCATCCATCCGGAACATGTTCTGGATATCCATCCCGCTCTCCCGTCAAGGCTGTGCCTGAAAGGAGAAGTCGGGACGGACGCCAGTGGTTCCGCTTAACCGGCTTCCTTGATGTGGTCTTCCAGACCCTGTTCGCGCACCTTGCGGTAAAGCGTAGAGCGACCGATGCCGAGGCGACGGGCGATTTCGGACATGTGGCCCGAATAGACCTCGATGGCGTGCTGGATCAGGTCGCGTTCGATCTCTTCCAGCGTGCGGACGTGGCCGCGATCATCGGTGATGCGGATCGGGCTGTCATTGATGCCAGCCTGTGCAGAGTTGGCCTGCGCAGTGCCCGCCGTCGCAGATTGTGCGCCATCGGTGTGGCTGGCCGCTTCGATGGCCTCGCCGTCCGGTCCGCTCTGGACCGAAAGAGGGGCGTCCAACGGTGCGGCAATCCCCGAAATGGACGGGAAGTCGTGCGGTTGCAGGATCGGCGAATCCGCCAGCACCAGCGCGCGATAGATGGTGTTTTCCAACTGTCGCACATTGCCCGGCCAGTCATAGGCTTCGAGCAGGGCCATCGTATCGGGCGAGCAACCGACGATGCGCTTGCTTTCCTCGATATTGAAGCGGGTGATGAAATGCTCGACCAGCGCCGGAATGTCCTCGCGGCGTTCGCGCAAAGACGGGGCTTCGATCGGGAAGACGTTCAGGCGATAGAACAGGTCTTCGCGGAAGGCCCCTTCTTTGACCTGCTGGGCAGGGTCGCGGTTGGTGGCCGAGACGATACGCACATCGACCTTTACGGGGCGCTTGCCGCCGACCGGATCGACTTCGCTTTCTTGCAGCACGCGCAGCAGCTTGACCTGAATATCCAGCGGCAGTTCGCCGATTTCATCGAGGAACAGGGTGCCGCCATTAGCCTCTACGAACTTGCCCGCATGTTTTTCATGCGCGCCGGTAAAGGCACCCTTTTCGTGGCCGAACAGGATGGATTCCACCAGATTGGCTGGAAGGGCACCGCAGTTGACGGCGATAAACGGCTTGCCGGAGCGGTTGCTGGCCCCGTGCAGGGCGCGCGCGATCACTTCCTTGCCGACGCCGCTTTCGCCCGTAATCAGGACGGGAATGGACGACTTGGCCGCGCGTACACCCAGCGCCTTGACCATACGCATGGGCGCGCTGTCGCCGACGATGTCGTCAAAGCTGGTGCGGCCGGTGGAGCGTTTTTTCAGGCGTCCGATCTCGGCGGTCAGTTGGGTCATCTGCAAGGCGTTGCGCACGCCGATCAGAAGGCGTTCGGGGCCGACAGGTTTGACGAAGAAGTCTTGGGCACCGGCCTGCATGGCCCGCACAACGGTTTCAATGCCGCCATTGGCTGTCAGCACAATGACCGGAATATTGACGCCAGCGGTGCGTAGTTCGGCAAGGGTTTCAAGGCCGGACAGACCACCCGGCATGACCAGATCCAGCAGCACCACATCGGCACCGCCGCCCTTGGTCATGCGATCGATGGCTTCGCCACCGGTCTCGGCATGGACAACCGCATAGCCCTCACGATCCAGAACCGCCTGAATCAGGCGGCGCTGGGTCGGGTCGTCATCGACAACCAGAACGGTCTTACCCATGGGAAACCCCTTCACTTCACCACTGTAGCGACGTCCTTTTTTGAGATGGAACGTTCGCTGTTATCTTGTGTCTCTAAACGGCACTTGTGAAGATGGGGTTTCCCGAAAAGGGTAGCTAAGTTAATGGTTACGCTTAATTTCTTTTTAAGGCTGACAGTCCAGCTCGGGTGCGAAGTCCATAACAAGTCCGCCTAATTCAATGGGCTGGACGGAATTGTGGGGCGCGCTCTTGGGCGTATTATCCTTAAGGGCGGTTTTGGGCTGAACGGGTTTGCAGTCGGCGCGACGCGAGAAATTACCCTTGTTTACCCATGAACCTTCACTGTCCCGACTAAAGACACGGATCTGTCCATAGACGGCCAGCAGGACATCCTCGCTGCCATCCGCGTCATAATCATACAGGCGTGCGGTGCAGGGATCGGTTGCCGGACACTCGAAGCCAAACTCGGATGCTTTCAGGGTATCGACAAACCCTTCGGGCAGGGTGGTGCCTTCGGGCAGGATGGTGAGGGCGGGGTTACTGGCGACGGGCTCGACATAGCGGTTTTCCAGCGCCGCCTTGGCCTTGGTCGCAATGGCGGTGTCCTTGGACTTGGCCAGTTCCTCGAGGGCGGCGCGCCCGCGTTTGCCAGCCTGCCAACCCAGCCACGAATAGGGAATGGCATCGGCTTTCAGCGTGCCGCTCTCAAGACGGGCCAACTGGTTGTTGACCGATAACTGCTGCGGATTCAGCCACGGCGTCGAATAGCCGACCAGTGTCGCGGTGGTGATGATGGCGGCGACCACATTGGTCCCCTCCAGCCATGGCAGCCAGCCGCCACCACGGTTGCGCCCCATGAACTGGGCCAGCACATAGCCGACGGCATAGATCAGACCGATGACCGCCGCCGTAATGGCGACGATGCGCGATACGGTCAGGCCATGCTGGCCGATGCGGACCGAGACGGCCCACAGCGCAAACAGGGTCATCGGCAGCAACAGCACACAGCCAACGCGCAAGGTCATACGCAGGAAGGCGGTGCCGGTCAGATGCTCGCCACCATCCTGATAGGCGGTGTTGATAAGGATGATGAGACCGGCCGATGCGGCCAGCATCAGACCCGAAGGGCTGAGCGAAGAGTGAAGCTCGGACAGGCCGGCCAGTGGCAGGGTAATCAAGAAGGCCGCCGCCAGAAACACAGCCACCGGCAGCAGCCATGACAGCAGGGTCAGGGCCACGGTACGGATGCCCTGTGTCAGGCCGTCACGCACATCGCTAAGCTCGACGCCCAGCGCGAACAACAGTGAGGAAGCGAAGAAGACGAACCATTCCTCGGAAATCATATCCTCGACAAAATCGATGCCGATGGCATTGAACAGGGCGGCACCCAACCACAGGATCAGCCAGAACACGCCAAGGAACATCAGGGCCAGAACCAGCTGGATACCGGCCTTCCACGCGGCCTCGTAATACTGGTCATAGGGGGCAAAGGCCTGACCGCTACGGAGGGCGGGAATAATCAGGTGGTGGGCACAGAACAGGGCCGCAGGCAGGCAGATGGCCATGACCAGAAAGACATTGTCATTGTCCGGCAACAGACCGCTGCTGAGACCGATAGCGGCCAGAAGCGCGGTGGCAATACCTGTCCAGATCAGGCTGGCACGGAATGAAATCTGGCCGATAGCCGCAAGGCCGACCGGCACCGCATAGGATGCAACCAGCGCCCATGCCGCCAGAAAACCGGTATTGATGTCGTTCAGCTTGGTGGTACGATAAAGGCCATAGAGCAGCGCACCCTGAATAAGGCCCAGCACCAAACGGACCAGCAATCGCGGCGGTCCTTCCTGCAGTTGCGTCCGGCGCAGTCCAGTACGGCTATTGGGCGAAAACAAGCGATCCATGGCAGTGCCCCTATCAGGTTCGATGGCGCACAATGGCAGTTTACATGCGTGTGACAAGTTACAGTTACGCTACGCGCCCTTGCCAGAAAGCCTGCGGCTCCCCAAAACCATAGGCATGAACGCGCCCGTAAAAACGACCGAATTCGCCGATGCCCCTCTGTGGGACCTGTCCGACCTGTATGCCTCGCGCGAGGATGCGCGCATTGGCACCGATCTGGATCGCGCCCGTGATCTGGTGGGGCAGTTGAACGCCTATCAGGGCAGGCTGTCGGCCCTGTCCGGTGCGGAACTGGGCAAGGCACTGGATCATGCCATCCGTCTTTATGAAGAGGCGGGCGAGATTTTGGGCGCACTGGGGGCGTTTGCGTTTCTGGGGGCCTCGACCGACCGCGAGAACGCGGCGGCGCAGAGCTTTGAAGCCGACCTGCGCGAAAAGATCACGGCCATTGCCACGCCCACGGTCTGGGTGACGCTGGAAATCAATGCGCTGGACGACGGGGCGGTAAAGGCCGCGCTGGAGGCGTTCGAGCCTGCCCGTCGCTGGTCGCCCTGGCTGCGCCGTCTGCGGGCGATGAAACCGCATGAACTGTCGCAAGAACTGGAAACCTTTATCGCCGAGCGCGGGCCGCTTTCGGCCCAGTGGCCACGCCTGTTCGACGAGACACTGGCGGCCATGCGGGCCGATGTGGATGGCGAGAAGCTGACCCTGTCCGAAGGTCTGAACCGTCTCAGCGATACGGATGCGCAGGTGCGCCGCAAGGCCGGTCAGGCCATGACCGAAGCCTTCAACGGCATCACCCGCACCATGGCCATGGTGCTGAACACGGTGGCCGCCGAAAAGGCGCTGGAGGACAAAAAGCGCGGCTTTGCCCGTCCGGCTGACAGCCGCCATCTGGGCAACGAGGTTCACGGCGAATCCGTCGATGCCATGGCCGATGCGGTAGCCGGGGCCTATCCGCGTATCGCCCATCGCTATTACGCCCTCAAGGCCAAGCTGTTGGGCCAGGACCGGTTGAACCACTGGGACCGCAATGCCCCCTTGGGAGCAGCCGGTGCCAAGACCTATGACTGGAAGGGCGGGCGCGAACTGGTCATGGCCAGCTTTGCAGACCTCGGCGGAGACTTTGCCGAGCGTGCGGGCTGGTTCTTTGATCGCCCGTGGATTGATGCCCGTCCGCGTGCAGGCAAACAGTCGGGCGCCTATTCGCATCCGGTGACGGCAGGCACCCACCCCTATGTGTTCCTGAACTGGATGGGCGAGCGTCGCGACGTGCTGACACTGGCGCACGAACTGGGCCATGGTGTGCACCAGACACTGGCGGCAGAGCAGGGCGGCTTGCTGGCCGATACGCCGCTGACGCTGGCGGAAACGGCATCGATCTTTGCCGAGGGTCTGACCTTTGACCGCCTGCTGTCGGAAGCGACCGATGAAGACCGTCGCGCCCTGTTGGCGGGCCGGATCGAGGATGGTCTGAACACGGTGGTGCGCCAGATCGCTTTCCACCGCTTTGAAACCCGTCTGCATGACGAACGCGCCTCGGGCGAGCTGTCGGTCGAGCGCATCAGCCAGATCTGGACCGAGGAACTGACGGCCAGCCTTGGTCCGTCGGTGAACCTTGAGGGCTACGAGAACTGGTGGGCCTATGTCAGCCACTTCGTCCACTCGCCCTTCTATGTCTATGCCTATGCGTTCGGTGACCTGCTGGTGGCGGCACTGATGGAAACGCGGGCGAAAGACCCTGAAGGCTTTACGCCGCTCTATCGCCAGTTGCTGGCCGATGGCGGGACCAAAACCTATGTCGAGGCGCTGGAGCCGTTCGGCCTCAATCCGCGCGATCCGGCCTTCTGGACCATCGGCACCAAGCGGCTGGAAGGTCTGGTGGACCAGTTCGAGGCGCTTTGCGTTAGCAACTAGTGTTCGAATAGCGTTGACAGCTAAGGCCAAGGCAGAAACCTTGGCCGGATGAAAACCCTGTATTCCGAACGTGTGTTGTCCATCTGTGTAGCCGTCGCGGCGCTGGCGTTTCCGGCGCAGGCGATGGCGCAAATGCCCGAGGCTATTGCCAGCCAGCCCGCCCATCAGCGGGCGCTGGCGGCGGGCTATAAGGCGCTGACGGTCTGTAGCGCCCTGAAAACGGCCGAGGAGGCGGGAAGCTCGCGCACTGTCGCCAGTGTCGAGGCCAATGAACTGGTGGGCATCTATGCCGAGTTGGCCCCCATCATCGGTCATCTGGTCGCCGAGGTATCGGCACAGGGGGTGAGCGTAGCTTGGGACGATCAGGCCCCCGCCCGCGTGGCCACATACCGTCCGGGGCAGGGCTGTGTGATCCAGCCGATGGGATATGTTTCCGGTTCGAACTTGGCCCCTGTCACGCGCCATTCGGATGCGAAAGACCTGCCGACCGGCGCGGTAGCGGGCGATGCTGTCGCCCTTGAGCGCGTGATCCAGAGCGCACTCACTCAAGGTTATGGCGCAGGCACCAATACGACCGGCGTGGTGGTTCTCCAGAACGGCAAGCGTGTTGCTGAATCCTATGCCGAAGGGTTCGGGCCGGACACGCCACAACGCACATGGTCGGTGGCCAAGAGTATTGCGGGCACCCTGATCGGGGCGGCGGTCCAGCGCGGCGAGGTCAAGGTTTCGGACAGGGCGGATATCGCCAACTGGCAGATGGCCGGTGATCCCCGTGCGGCCATCACCATCGAGAGCCTGATGCGGATGTCATCGGGCCTGACCAGCGACACGGCGGGTAACCGCACCGATGCCCTGTATTTTGGCGGCACGACCGCCGACGAACAGGCTGCGGGCTGGCCGCTGCTGCATCCGGTTGGCTCGACCTATCGCTATGCCAATAACGACACCCTGTTGGCGGTCATGGCGATTGCCAAGGGATTCGAGGTAAATCCACCCGCCGCCTTTTTTGACCGTCTGGGCATGAGCCGCACCTATGCCGAAACGGACTGGCGCGGGAACTATATCCTGTCCTCACAGGTCTGGACGACGGCGCGCGACCTGTCGCGTCTGGGCCAGCTTTATCTGGATGACGGGGTTTGGGAGGGTGAGCGCATCCTGCCGCAAGGCTGGGGGGCGTTTGTATCGACGCCTTCGGGGCCACAGCCGCCAACGGGCAATTTCGGTTATGGCGCGACCTTCTGGGTGTTTAACCGCTCGGACGGAGTGCCTGCCGATACCTATGCGGCCAATGGAAATCGCGGCCAGTATATTGTCATCATACCCAGCCGAAGGACCGTGATTGTGCGTCGCGGCGAGGACCCTGCGGGCAAGAGTTTCGATGTTGCGGCCTTCACCCGCGATGTTCTGGCGACATTGGATTGAACGAAGGCCTTGAGTGGCAGGAACTCGGCGCTATAAGACAACGTCGAAATCCTGACTCATTTTACCGGAAGTCCCATGGCTGACCAACACGCTGAAACCGCTCACGATCACGTCCACGGCAAGATGGAAACCTCGGCCCAGTCTTCGATGTACCTCTTGTTCCTCGAAATGGTGAAGTGGTGCTCGCTGTCCATGGCGGCCCTGATCCTGATGCTGGTGGTTTGGTTTGCCGTTGGTGCCGGTTTCATCGCCGGTTTTGTTTCGGCAGCGGTGGTCTCTGTCGTCGGTTTCTTTGCCCTGCGCGGTAAAAAGAGCGAACAACACTGAGTTCAGGGCAGTTTCTGTCTTTGAAAAGGCCCGCTAGATGATGGCGGGCTTTTTTATTGCGCGATTTGGCGTTGTCGCGCTTGATTGGCGCTCATGATTATCTAACACTGATTTTTGAGGGGAAATCAGGAGCAGAATCTTGGCTATCGCCATTGCCGTAACCCGCGAGCGCCGCGAGGGGGAAACCCGTTGTGCCGCAACGCCGGAAACCGTGAAGAAGCTGCTGGCACTGGGGGCCAGTGTGACGGTCGAATCGGGGACCGGCGCGGGCTCGTCGATTTCGGACGCCGATTATGAGGCCGCAGGGGCCAAGGTCACATCCGATCTGGCGGCTGTTCTAGCCGGTGCCGATGTGTTGCTGAAAGTGCGCGGTCCCACCGCATCGGAAACCAGCGCCCTGAAATCGGGCACAGTTGTGGTCGGTATGCTGGACGCCTATCGCGACAAGGCGACGGTGGATGCCCTTAAAGGGCAGGGGGCCAGTGCCTTTGCCATGGAGTTTGTCCCGCGCATCACCCGCGCACAGGTGATGGATGTGCTGTCATCACAGGCCAACCTTGCCGGATATCGCGCGGTGATCGAGGCGGCCCATACCTATGGTCGCGGCTTTCCCATGATGATGACGGCAGCGGGTACGGTGGCGGCGGCCAAGGTATTTGTCATGGGCGCAGGTGTGGCGGGGCTTCAGGCCATTGCCACGGCGCGGCGTCTGGGGGCGGTGGTCACCGCAACCGATGTGCGCCCCGCCGCCAAGGAACAGGTCGAGAGCCTCGGGGCCAAGTTCGTGGCGGTCGAGGACGAAGAGTTCAAAGCTGCTGAAACGGCGGGCGGCTATGCCAAACAGATGTCGGCCGAATATCAGGCCAAACAGGCCGAACTGACCGCCAGCCACATTGTCAAACAGGATGTGGTCATCACCACGGCCCTGATCCCCGGACGTGCTGCGCCTGTTCTGGTCACGGCGGCGCATGTGGCCTCGATGAAGGCGGGATCGGTGATTGTCGATCTGGCCGTCGAGGCGGGCGGCAATGTCGAAGGCTCAAAGCCCGACCAGATTGCCACCACAGCCAATGGCGTAAAGATTGTCGGCTGGAATAACATGGCCGGACGGATCGCCGCCGATGCCAGTGCGCTCTATGCCCGTAACCTCGTGGCCTTTGTCGGCCTGATGGTGAAGGACGGGGTGCTGGCTATTGATCTGGAAGATGAAATCCTGAAAGCCGCCATGGTGACCCATCAGGGGCAGGTGGTGCATGAGGGACTTGGAGGCTGAAAATGGAATACGTCGATCCTACCGTCTTTCGTCTAGCCATCTTCGTATTGGCCATTTTCGTGGGCTATTATGTGGTGTGGAGCGTCACGCCCGCCCTGCATACGCCGCTGATGGCGGTGACGAATGCCATTTCCTCGGTGATTATCGTCGGCGGCCTGATGGCGGCGGCGGCCTTTAGCGGGCAAGGGGTTGGCGGGGCACAGGCGTGGATTGCCAAGGGAGCCGGTATTGCGGCTGTCACCTTGGCCAGTGTGAATATTTTCGGCGGCTTCATGGTCACGCGCAGGATGCTGGCCATGTACCGCAAAAAGGATAAGCGTTGAGTATGGGTATGAGTATTTCACCGGCGTTGATCATCACCATCATAGCGGTGGCGATTGCGCTGGTTCTGTTGCTGGTTGCGTTTGGAAGCCGTCTGCCGGAGCGTATGCGCCGGATCGTGGAGCTGTTGGTTTCGGTGGGTTATCCGGCGGTGGTCGGGCTGTTATTCGCCGGCTTGGGCCTAGAGCGCTACCAGAGTGGTGAAACGACACCTGCAATCGGTTTTGGAGTGGGGGCTGTGCTGATGGTTCTGTTGACGGTGCGGGCGATCCGCCGCCAGAGCAGGGCATGACGATGACGCCTGTCGAGGCTTCGATCTATCTGGCCTGGGGTTTGATTGCCTATGGGTTCGGCCTGTGGATGTGGAGCTGGAGCAAGGCGCTGCCACCACTGGTGCGACTGCGTTATCAAGACTGTGGCGTGGTGATCGTGTTCTCGGCCAATCTGGCGCTTTATGCCCTGCGAGGCCGTGAACTGGGTTTTCTGGATTGGCTTCTGGTCATCCTCGGACCACTGTTCATAAGCTCTGCCTTATGGCGTCTGATCCGGACCCAGAGCTTTATCAAATCCTGACTGTGACTGAGTGAGTTATGAAGACTGTTGTTTCGATTTTGACGGCTGGTGCGGCTCTGTTGGCCGCTTCTGTTGCGACGGCCCAGCCCAAGGAAGTGGCGGGTAATCTGGACGGTGGCCTGCCTTGGGCCGTGGCGGCGCAGGACGGTACTGCGTGGCGTCTGGAATGTCGTTTCCGTCCGGTCGCCATCCGTGGCGTCTATCAGAACCGCATGACCCGCGAGGGCAAGGGCGCATCGACGGGCAACCTGCCTGCGGACAACGGCAGCTGCACCCTGACCCGTCTGTCGGGCGAGGGAAATATCGGTGTGGCGCTCGTCAAAGACGGCACGCCTACGGCGGCGGGTTCCATCGGAACAACACCGGCGATCATCAACGTCTTCTGATCCGGGGATCAAGGGGGAGGGGTAATGAAGGCTTCTATCGCAGCACTGGCCTATTTGGTGGCGGGGGTGCTGTTCATCCTCTCCCTTCGTGGCCTCTCCAGCCCCGAAACCAGCCGCCGTGGCAATATGCTCGGCATGACCGGCATGGCGCTGGCCATTGGCGTGACCCTTGCGCTGTTGGCCAGTACGGGTGCGCTTGATCCGGTGACGCTGGCCCTGATTGCGGGCGGCGTGATTGTCGGCGGCGGGGCAGGGGCGGTGATCGCCAACCGCGTGCCGATGACGGCTATGCCGCAACTGGTGGCGGCGTTCCACTCTCTGGTGGGGATGGCGGCCTGTCTGGTGGCCGTGGGGGCGGTCTATGCGCCCGACGCCTTTGGCATTGCGACTGTCTCTGGCGGCATCAAGACCCTGTCACTGGTCGAGTTAAGTCTCGGCGTGGCGATCGGGGCCATTACCTTTACCGGCTCGGTCATCGCCTTTGCCAAGCTGAACGGCAATATGAGCGGTGCGCCCATTCTGTTGCCCGCGCGTCATTTGATCAATATCGGGCTGCTGGCGGCGCTGGTGTTTCTGATCGGTATTCTGATCGGGACGGGCGGCACGGCGATCTGGGCCTTCTGGCTGGTCTTTGCCATTGCGCTGGTTCTGGGTGCGACCCTGATTATTCCCATTGGCGGTGCGGACATGCCGGTGGTGGTGTCGATGCTCAACTCCTATTCGGGTTGGGCGGCGGCGGCGCTGGGCTTTACGCTGGAAAACATCGCGCTGATTATTACCGGCGCTCTGGTCGGCTCGTCGGGTGCGATCCTCAGCTACATCATGTGCAAGGGCATGAACCGCAGCTTCATCAGCGTGATCCTTGGCGGTTTCGGGGCCGATACGACCGCCGGTGGCGGTGAAGGGCGTGTGGAAACGCGCCCTGTCAAACAAGGCTCTGCCGAAGACGCCGCCTTCATCATGAAGAACGCCTCCAAGGTCATCATCGTGCCGGGTTACGGCATGGCGGTGGCGCAGGCCCAGCACGCCCTTCGTGAAATGGCCGACAAGCTCAAAGAAGAGGGCGTCGAGGTCAAATACGCCATCCACCCTGTGGCAGGACGTATGCCAGGCCACATGAACGTGCTGCTGGCCGAGGCCAATGTGCCTTATGACGAGGTGTTCGAACTGGAAGACATCAACTCCGAGTTTGCCTCTGCCGATGTGGCCTTTGTCATCGGGGCCAATGACGTCACCAATCCTGCGGCCAAGACCGATCCGCAAAGCCCGATCTTCGGCATGCCCATTCTGGATGTCGAAAAGGCGGGCACGGTGCTGTTCGTCAAGCGCGGCATGGCGGCGGGCTATGCCGGTGTCGAGAACGAGTTGTTCTTCCGTGACAACACCATGATGCTGTTTGCCGATGCCAAGAAGATGGTCGAGGGCATCGTCAAAGGACTGTAGATTTTGCCGAACCAATACCCGCCAAAGGCGTTGGTAGGCGTTGTCATAAAGTAGGCTTTGGAGGGGCTATGACCGTTCGCGCAATGATGAAGACCGTGGCTGTGGCAGGTGGCATTCTGGCACTGGCCGCCTGTGGCTCGAAAGAGGATGCCGCCAAACCGGCCGAGGCGGCGGTGACGGTGGCAGAGGCGGATGCCACAGAGGCCGTCGCCGATACGGCGGCTGCGCCTCAGGCTGCTGCGGGCGGTGTGCTGATGGATGCCATGATGGGTGTTCAGGTGGCCTATCTGGAATCCAAACTGGGTCCGGCACGCAATGTGTCGGGCGATGAGCGGACCTATGAAATCGGTGGTTGCCGCGTCAGGGTTCACACCGACGACAACGAGGTTACAGGCTATATCGTGCCGATGACCCAGCCCTGTTCCGCACAGGCCATGGCCGCGCTCAAGGCGTTTGATCTGCCGCAGAAGCTGAACCTGACCATGGGCGAGTTTGCGACCAGCCGTGACAATACAAGGTTCAAGGCCGATTGCCTGACGCTGTGCGGTAATGCCGCCGACCCGTGGGTCTATCTGGAAAGCGAAGGTTTGCGTTCCATGCCGGGGATCCGTGCAGGGGCCGTACTGGTCGGCGATGCCACGATTGATGCGTCCTTCCGTATTCGCGATGCCATCAAGGCCAAGATGGGCGAGGACTATGTGGTCGATGCCGGTTTCAACTGCACGACCGAGTTCAATGCTCTGGCCCAGCGCGAGCTGAAAGATGTCCGCATTGACGAGATCGAGGTGGGCTATACGCCGCTGGGTCGTTGCTGATGCCGGTTCAGGCTTGACCAGAACACGCGTAATCTTGCGCGCCGGTGCCCTTGTGGTGCCGGCGTTTGCTTTACTGGCCGCATGTTCGGCGATGATTGGGGTGCATATTGGCGGTTCGCTGGAACAGCCTGTGGCCCGTTTCGGCAATGATGTCGCCAAGCCGGAAAAGGCCTGTGTGAATGGCTTCTCTGTTCAGGAAGTATCGCACCCGCGAATGGCCCCTGTCTGGTCGGTTCAGGCCGAGGGTAGCAGGTGCCGCAGACTGGAACTGGTCATTTACGGGCAAGCCCCGAAAGGGTTTGAAACCGCCATACCTGCATCGCCCCTTCGTGCGGGTGTCCGCTATTATGTCAGGGCTTCGGGCCAGACAGGCGGGCCGTTGACGCGCGTGCCGTGGATGGGGGGCGGCGACTATATTTTTGAGGATGGTGCATGGCGTCCGGTCGATCCGCGCCAGCTTCAACCTTGAAGAATGCGTCTGCCTTGGCAGGGGCGGACGGATCACCTTATAGGCTGGGTATGCACCCTGCACGGCCACGATCATGAGCGACAGCGAAGACGGCTTCACCGCCGAGGAAGTGGCGATGAATCTGGGTCTGTCACCACACCCCGAGGGCGGATATTTCCGCCTGTTTCCGGGGCAGGAACCGGATGCCGAACGTGTGGCGACCTATCGGCTTTTGATCGCGGACAGTGATCCGCAATGGGTGCCGATGGATCAGGAAGAGATGTGGACCTGCTATATGGGCGGGCCACTGAGGCTGGAAATCGCTACGGGCGGGCCGGTGCACAGCGAAAGCTCGAATGCGGGTGACGGCCACTGGATGAGCGCACCGGCGGGGGCGTGGGTGCGTCTGGTGCCGCAAGGTGCATGGGCGCTGGCGGGTCGTATCGCCAAGCCCGATCCGCAGTTGCATTAAACTTAGGCAGCCCAGTCTTAGGTAGCCCAGTCTTAGGCAGCCATGGCGGGGTTTTCAGAAGCGGCGCGGAACTCGTCCCACATCGCGTCTTCGTCGGAATAGCGGCCCAGCGGCGCGCAAATCACATCGACCACCTGTTCTTCCTGACGATCCCAGATGACGGCCAGATCGGTTTCCGTCTCGCACGGTACGATCAGATAGCGCTCGGCAAAGCTCTTGCGCTCGAACGGGCGCAGGGTCGGGGCGACCGCATACGGGCTCTGGGCGTTGTTGGCGGTTTGGGCGGCGGCGGTGCGGGCGAAAGAGAAGGCCATCTGTGGAAACTCCTGCTGTTGAGGCGCTCGCCTCTTGCTGACAGGTTGTTTATGAAACAGTATTACGACTAAATCGGACGTACCTCTGTGGAGAAGTTTCATGCGGCATGACAAGGCGGCCATGGTCATTGATCTGGCGCGGGGCATGGCGGCCAGTGCCGAGGGCCTGACCATCAATGAAATGGCATCCCAGATGGGGGTGGGACGACGCACGGCCGAACGCATGCGTGATGCGGTGTTGATGCTGTTCCCGCAGGCCGAGGAAATCAGTGACCCGCCGTCCAAACGCTGGCGTATCCGAGGAGGCCTGTCTTCGTTTGAACAGGCTCCGACCGCCACCGAAATGCTGGAGCTTTCCAAGGCTGCGGCCAGCCTGACGGCCTCGGGTGATCCGTCGCGTGCGGCAGAGTTGCAGGGGCTGGAGCGCAAGATCAAGGCGGCGATGCGGTCCACGACGCTGAACCGGATGGCCCCTGATCTGGAAGCCTTGGTGCGGGCCGAAACCATTGCCGTTCAGGCAGGGCCGAGGCCGGGTGCGGACGAGACGGTATTGGCCACTATTCGCGGGGCTGTTCTGGCCGAAGCGCCGCTGCATTTCATCTATTCGCGTCCGGGGGCCGAGGCCCGCACCCGCATTGTCACGCCCTGTGGCCTGATGTTCGGGCGCGCCAACTATCTGGTGGCCCATGTGCCTGAAGCGGACCGCATCCAGACCTTCCGGCTGGACCGCATGAGCAGCGTCAGCGCTGGCGCAGGGATGGCCCGCCCGCCCGCAGAGTTCGACCTTCCGGCCTTCGCCAGCCAGTCCTTCGGTATCTATCAGGACCAGATCGAGGATGTGGTCTTACGGATTGCGCCCGAGGCCGCCGACGAGGCACGCGGCTGGCGCTGGCACCCGACGCAGGCACTGGAAAATCAGGATGACGGTTCGGTTCTGGTGCGGTTTCGTGCGTCCGGTATGCGCGAACTGGCATGGCATCTGTTTAGCTGGAGCGGACAGGCCCAGATCATCCAGCCCGAGCGCCTTAAAGACGTCATGGCCGAGGAACTGGAAAAGGCCCGCGCCACCATTGCCGGATAACGGTGTAACGGAACCGTGGCTGTATCTTGCCGATTTGTAAGCTGACAGGCGGGGTTTGCTGGCTAGGCTGGCCCTGTAATCGGGAGATTTAAGCTTTGCGTATCGGTATCCCTATGGTGGCGGGTCTGGCCTTGATGGCCGCAGCGGTTTCAGGATGTGCATCGGGCAGCGTCCTGGCGCAGCAAGCACCTATGACGCCGCGTGCCGAGGTCGAGCGGCAGGGCGAGACCCTGCTGGTCCGTTATGAAATGGATCGCGATGCGGCGGTTTGGGTCTTTACGGATTCGGCCCTGATCAGCGAGGTGCGCCAGCCATGGCGACCGACCCAGTGGACGGTGATGACGCCCAATGTGGTGCTGGATCGGACGGGTCATTACGATTTTTTGCGTACGGAAGACGGCAGCCCTGTCCCGCGCACAGTGGAAATCCGCGTGCGGCCCCAGAGTGTAAATTTAGAGGCTGAATATCCGACCCTGAGCTTTACCAACGGGGCGGTGGCCCTGCCGACGGGGCAGATGTCGGTGTTTCCGATGGGCAGCGTGGCCGAGGTGGCGGCCCTGCCTTCGGACCTGAACGGAGTGGATACGCATGTCGGCCCGACGCAGGTGTCGTGGCGCGATCAGGCGGGGCCGGTATTGTTCGCGGGCGAACGCCGCCCGTACCTGATTACCCAGCATGAACGGTCTTATGTCCTGATGGGCGATGCCGATGTGACCCGTAGCGAAGGTCTGACGGCGGTGATTGATCCGGCCTTGCCGGACTGGATGGCGGCCACCCTGTCAGAGGCGGCTCCGGTGACAGGGCAATGGTATCGCCAGCGTCTGGGACCGGCGTCTGCGGGTGCGCAAAAGCCTGTGCTGATGGCGGCATGGCGGGGCGCGACCGAACGGATGACCAGTATGGGCGGCAGTGTTCTGCCCGGTCTGATCGTGATGAATTTTGAAGGGCAGGGGATCACCCAGCCGACGGACAGGGTGCGCGAACGTGCCCTGTGGTTCATTGCCCACGAGGCGGCGCATTTCTGGTTGGGCCAGACGGTGCGCTATGAGTATGCCCGCGACAGCTGGATTACCGAGGGCGGGGCCGATCTGATGGCGGTGAGAGCGCTAAAGGCGCGCGATCCGTCCTATGATGACAAGGCCGAGCTTCAGACCGAGATCGACGACTGCGTGAAATATGCGGGCAAGCCTGTGGCCGAGGCGGGCGCGCGCGGCGAGCATCGCGCCTATTATGCGTGCGGCGCGGTGTTTGCCATGTCGGCCGAGGCGGCGCAAAAAAGCAAGACGGGCGGGGACTTCCTCGATTTTATCGGCCCGCTGATTGATGCCAACCGCGATGACGGCGTGCTGACCTCCAGCGAGTGGTTGATCCATTATGCGGCGGCGGGTGCGCGTATGGAGCAGGCCCGCCTGATGCTGGAAATGATCAATTCGGGTGCACCTGATCCGGCGACCAGTGTGCTGACCCTGCTGGAAGGTTGGGATGTGACCTTGCAGGATGGACGCGTGGTTCTGCGTTAATCGTAAATATCTAGGCGGGTGCGAACGGATACGGGCTGACCGACTTGGCCCAGTCATCGACGGCCAGAGGGCGGTCGATAGGGGCGGCCGCCCGCTCGGCGCACGGGTGGCGGTGGCAGAGGCGACAGGCAGGGCCGATCGGCGTGACCTCGGGATGGGTCAGGTCCAGCCCCTGTGCATGGATCAGCCGGTGCGCGTGTTGCAACTCGCAGCCCATGCCGATGGCCAGATCCTGATTGTCGCCCATGACGTCATGCCCCTGGCGGCTGACCGTGCGGGCAAAGGTGAACCAGCGGCTGGCGGGTTTGCCGTCCTGTTCGGGCGTTTCGATGATCTGGGTGATGATCCGGCCCGGTGTGCGAAAGGCCGAGTGCAGTCGCCAGCGCGGGCAGGCTCCACCAAAGCGCGAGAACGGAAACGCGCCGGTCGCATAGCGTTTGGAGATGTTGCCGGCCTGATCAACCCGCATCAGGAAGAAGGGCACGCCACGCGCCGATGGCCGCGACAGGGTGGTCAGGCGGTGGGCGGCCTGCTCATAGGAAACGCCAAACTTGGCCTGTAGCCGACTGATATCATAGCGGCTTTCCTCGGCCAGACGCTGGAAGGCGGCATAGGGCATCAGGATGGCGGCGGCCAAGGTATTGGTCAGAGCCACCTTCAACAGGTTGCGGGTCGGTTCGTCCGGCGTATTGGCGGCCTCGACCATGGCATTCAGTTCTGGACCATGTTCGGACAGGGCCAACTGGTAGGCGATGGCAAAGGCGCGCGATGATGGCCCCAGCGTCTCGCTGAGCAACAGGCGGCGCATATGCAGGTCAAAACGGCGCGTCCACTGCACCATAACCTCGGCGGGCAGGGTGCGGACCGTCAGCCCGTGACGGGCGGCCAGACGTTGACGGGCGGCGGGCTCGAAGCCCTCGGCATGGGCAGGGCGATCATGCTGGAGGGCGGCAAACAGCGTCTCGCCTAGCGTATCCAGTTCGGGAAAATGGTTGCCGCGTGATTGCAGATATTCGCGCACCCAGTCGGCGGGGGCGCCATCATCCAGACCTTCGCCCTGTTCGTTGGCGGCGCGCATACGGGCGCGCTGGTCGTCAAAGGTTTGGTACAGCCGCAACAGGGCCTCGGCCACGGCGGGGGCTTCCTCGATGGCCTGCATCAGTTCGTGACGCGGGGCGCTGAAACCCTTGAACACCGGATCGGCCAGTATTTCGGACAGACGGGCCGCATCGACCGCGCCCGACTGGTTCAGGGTGCGCAGGTCCACATCATAGGTCTCGGCCAGTTTCAACAGCAGTTGTGCCGAGACGGGGCGCTGGTTGCGCTCGATATGGTTCAGATAGGATGGCGACACGCCGAGGTCTTCGGCCATGGCGGTCTGGGTCAGGCCAAGGTCGCGACGCACCCGTTTGAGGCGAGCACCCAGAAACAGTTTGCGGTCAGCATTATCCTGCATATCAAAGATAGGTCACAATATGACTAAATGCGTCAAGTCATATTGTGACTAAGTGACTTTAATCTCGACGCTGATGGTGTGTCATTTGTGACTTTGGCGTGTTCTCTGGAGGCAACGACGGCTGTGGCCGCGCCCTTCGCAAATCGAGAACGACAATGACGACCTTTGCTGATCTGGTTCCTTCGCCCTCTGGCCGTTTCGACGGTATCGAACGCCCCTACACGCCTGAAGATGTCCTACGTTTGCGCGGCTCGGTGCCGATCACCCATACGCTGGCCGAGCGCGGTGCCAATCGTCTGTGGGAGTTGCTGCACTCGGAACCCTATATCAATGCTCTGGGCGCAGTGACCGGCAACCAAGCCATGCAGATGGTTCGTGCAGGTCTGAAGGCCATCTATCTGTCGGGCTGGCAGGTCGCCGCCGATGCCAATACCGCCGGTGCCATGTATCCGGACCAGTCGCTGTATCCGGCCAATGCCGCACCGGAACTGTGCCGCCGCATCAACCGCACCCTGCAGCGGGCTGACCAGATCGAACATGCCGAGGGCGGCGCAAAGCGCGAATGGTTCGCCCCGATCGTTGCCGATGCCGAGGCCGGTTTCGGTGGTCCTCTGAACAGCTTTGAAATCATGAAGGCCTTCATCGAGGCGGGCGCTGCGGGCGTCCACTTTGAAGACCAACTGGCGTCGGAAAAGAAGTGCGGCCACCTGGGTGGCAAGGTTCTGATCCCGACCCAAGCCCATGAGCGCAACCTGATCGCGGCGCGTCTGGCAGCGGATGTTTGCGGCACCCCGACCCTGACGGTTGCCCGCACGGATGCGGAATCGGCCCAACTGATCACCTCGGATATCGACGAGCGCGACCATCCGTTCATTGACCGCGACAACCGCACGCCGGAAGGCTTCTTCCGCCTGAAGGAAGGCACCGGCCTTGATCACTGCATCGCGCGTGGCCTGTCCTATGCCAAATATGCGGACCTGCTGTGGTGGGAAACCTCGCACCCTGATCTGGACGACGCCAAGCGCTTTGCCGAGGCCGTACAGAAAGAGCATCCGGGCAAGCTGATGGCCTATAACTGCTCGCCATCCTTCAACTGGGAAGCCAAGCTGGACAAGGAAACCATTGCCAAGTTCCAACGCGAACTTGGTGCCATGGGCTACAAGTTCCAGTTCGTGACGCTGGCCGGTTTCCACAGCCTGAACAACGGCATGTTCGAGCTGGCCTCGGGTTATCGCGACCGTGGCATGGCGGCCTATTCCGAGCTGCAACAGCGCGAGTTCAGCAATGAAGCCATCGGCTACACCGCCACCCGCCACCAGCGCGAAGTCGGCACCGGCTATTTCGACGATGTCGCCACTGTCATCTCGCAGGGCCGCTCTTCGACCACGGCTTTGAAAGACTCCACCGAGACGGCCCAGTTCAGCGCCGCCTGATCCCCCGCGTCTACCTATGGAAAGGAGGGTCCCGTCATGGAACCCCTGTCACGACCGCAAGCCATCATCGACTACTGTCTGGCCCCGCTGGGCCTCGACGGAGCAGGCGAGGGCGAGAAGGAAGCCCGTCGCCGACTGGAACATGTGATCAAGACCTTCCAGTCCAAGGTGAGCCGCCCGTTGAGCGTGGATTTCTCGTCCATGCCCAGCCAGGTCATTAACGAGGCCGCCCACGGCTACGAATAGGCTGTGAAAATCAGGAACCGCCCGAAGCTCAGCTTCGGGCGGTTCTTTGTTTTCGTATCAAAGTCAGTGGGGCGCGGCTTTATGCGCGGTCAGTTGATAGGTCAGGTCCAGCAATTGCTGCACATTAAAGGGCTTGGACAGGTGGGCATCTGCGCCCGCATCCATTGAGGCCGAGACATGTTCGGGCATGGCATTGGCGGTCAGCATGATGATCGGTATGTGCGCAATGCCGGTGTCCTTCTCTAGCTGGCGGATCAGGCGCGTGGCGCTAAGCCCGTCCATGACCGGCATCTGCATGTCCATCAGCACCAGATCGAAGGTTCGTGCCGCACAGGCATCCAGCGCCAACTGCCCGTTCTCGACCTCGGTCAGTTGGATATTGTCCTTGTCCAATATCATCTGCACGACGCGGCGGTTGGTGGCGTTGTCGTCGGCCAGCAAGACCTGAAGACTGTCACTGCGCGGTGTCGTGTCCGGCCTTACCGGCGTGCCAATCGTTTCCGGCGCGGTATCGCTGTTCATGGGCGGATTGGGGGCTGTGATCGGTTCCATGGGCAGGATCAGGGTGAAGCTGGAGCCTTGGCCCAGCTGGCTGCTGCCATCAATCGAGCCGCCCATTCGGGTGGCCAGTTCCGTACAGATCGACAGACCAAGACCGGAACCCCCATAGCGGCGGGTGATGTCCTCGTCGGCCTGCTGGAAACGTTCAAACAGGTCACGGCGTTTGGCCGGATCGAAGCCTATGCCTGTGTCATCGACACGGAAAACAACATTGCGATCCTGACGGGTCACAAACAGCGAGATGTGACCTTCGTTGGTGAATTTTACAGCATTGGACAAAAGGTTATTGAGGATCTGTCCTGTGCGGGTGGCATCTCCCATGACCCAGTTCTGAGCGCTGGTGGCAATATGGCAGGAAAGCTGGACGCCTTTCTCGCGGGCCGCATTGGCGTAGAGTTTATGGGTATCATTGACGAGCCGCGTCAGATCGAACGGGGCAGGGCTGATGTGGATCAGGCCGGATTCAATGCGCGCCATATCCAGAATGTCGCTGAGCAGGGTCTGGAGGTTGTCGCTGGACGAGCGGATGATCTCGACCATTTCGCTCTGGGTGCCGCTCAGGGCAGACTGGGACAAGGCCTCGGCCAGAGCGATAATGCCGTTCAGCGGGGTGCGTATTTCGTGGCTCATATTGGCCAGAAACCGGCTCTTGGCCACATTGGCGCTTCGGGCCTGTTCCAGTGCTGTCGCCAGTTCGGCCTCGTGTTTTTTCTGTTCGGTAAAGTCCGACACGGTGCTCACAAGGCCGCGATGGGCAATGCGGCGGTTTTGCAGGCGCAGCCAGTGGTTCTTGTCGCCTGACTGGACCAGCCAGTCGCCCGGACTATGCTCGTTAAGCCGCAGTTCCAGCCCGTCAGGGTGGGCCGAGCTGGCCGTTTCGGACATACGGAATGGAATGGCGGTCTGACGGGCGTGCGAATAGGTCATGCCGACGCGCAAATAGGGGCCGATATCGCGGCTAAGTCTCTGGAAATGGCTGTTCCAGATCACCAGACGCTCGCGCTCGTCATACAGGGCCAAGCCGATCGGCAAAGCCTCGATGGCATTACGCAGGTTGGAAACAAAGCGTAGCTGTGACTGCCATAGAGCGGCAGCAAACAGAACCACACCGAACAACAGGGCGCTGGCGACAGACAGCCCCCAAGCAATCGGCGGGGCGGTCATGGCCCAGCTTGTAGGAGTTGCGGCGAGCATCTGTTCCAGCCCGTATGCCATGCAGGCGGTCAGAGTGGCGCACAAGAACGAGACGATCAGCATTTCCTGCCGGACCGACCGACGCGGGCGGATTGCGGAAATGATGATGAAGGCGAGCGGCGCGGCCACCACAAACATGGCGGCAGTGGTAAGGCGCGACGGATCAAAACCCACGCCTATAGAAAGACGGCACAGGGTCAGTGTGGCCAGACTGCCAAACGCAAAGACGACCAGAATCGCCATTGTATAGAGAAACGGATTGGCGGCACCGGAACGGGCAATCTGTAAGCGCAAAACCCCGGCCATGGTGGCCACTGCCGCGATCTGGCCCAAGGCCGCCAGCCAGATGTTCAGACCATCGGCAAAACCGGAGGGCGAGGCGATATAGCTTGCCCACCACAGGCCGTGGGCGGCGACACACAAGGTGACAATGCTCCACAGTCGTCGTTCGGTGTTGGCGCGGGTCTTGATGACGCTGATGGCCAGCATGGCCGCAATGAGTGTCAGCCAGACAAAGCCCCCGACGGCCAGAATCGACCAATCCGGCGGGGAGATATTCTGGACCGCTATACGCGCCATAGTTCATACCCCTTATTTGGGTACCGATGATATTCAAATAAGGGCCCGTGGATAGCGGCTTATGGGTAAATACTGGAAAAGACTGATTTCTGTATTCGTCGCAGGCTTGTTGCAGGCGGGTGCTAATCCATGGGAAATGAATCGCACCCAAGGTTTCAGGGTGTTGAACCAGGCCTGATACGGACCAGTATGAGCTACGAACCCCAGCAGTCACCGGTGGCCCCCATGGCAACGTCGCGTCTTTGGACGGCGGGGGCCAGTGGTGGTCTGGCTGTCATCATCCTGCTGGTGCTGGCCGTCATGCAGCCGGCTGTGGCGGGCTGGATGGTGATGGGGGCGGTGGCGGTGGCCTTTACGACCTGGTTCGTAAACCGCAGACCGGTTTCAGGGGCCGCCTATGCGCCGCTGGTGTCCGAAATTCCGGCCGAGGCTACGGGCGATACGGGCCTGATGACCGATGTGTTCGAGGCCAGCTTCGATCCCATGATGATTATTTCGGGTGGCGAGGCCGACGATATTGCCGGACGGCGTATCGTGTTGGCCAATGCCGCGGCCCGCGAACTGTTTCCGGTCAGTGCTGCCGGAGGATTGCTGGTGGCGGTGATCCGTGAGCCGACGGTGCTGGAGGCCATTGATGATGCCCTGTTCACCGGCGAGGCGTCGCGGGTGGACTATATTTCGGGCGGCGCGAACGAACGCCACTGGCGGGCGCAGGTGCATCCTTTGCCGGAACGCGAGGGCTTTGCCTATGAAGGGCAGGTACGCCCCGAGGCGCTGGTGCTGCTGACGCTCAAGGACGAGACGGATCTGCGCCGGATCGAACGGATGCGCGTGGATTTTCTGGCCAATGCCAGCCACGAACTACGCACGCCGCTGGCCTCGCTGTCGGGCTTTATCGAGACGCTGAAAGGCCACGCCAAGGATGATCCCAAGGCGCGGGACCGTTTCCTCGACATCATGGCCACGCAGGCCGACCGGATGAGCCGTCTGGTGGCCGACCTTTTGTCGCTGTCGCGGATCGAACTGAACGAGCATATCGCGCCGGATGGCCGTGTGGACCTGTCGCGGGCCACCTCCGATGTGCTGGATGCGGTCAGTGTTCTTTCGCGCGAGCGTCAGGTGACGGTGGAGGCCGATCTGGGAATCGGTGGCGCCGACGTGATCGGCGAGCGCGACGAGATTGTGCAGGTGGTGCAGAACCTCGTCGATAATGCGCTGAAATATTCCTCGGCGGGCGGCAAGATCGAAGTCACCATCGAGCGGGGGCGTACGCTGGATGAAACCTTCCAGTCGCGCATGGCCGACAGCACCCGTTTGTCACTGGTCACACCGGACCGTGAACAGGGCGCGCGTTATGTGGTGGTGACGGTGCGCGACCATGGTCCGGGCATGGCGCGTGAGTACCTGCCGCGACTGACCGAACGATTCTATCGCATCGAGGGCCAAAAGAGCGGCGAGCGTCAGGGGACGGGTCTGGGGCTGGCCATTGTGCGCCATATTGTTATCCGTCACAGGGGCGCACTTTCTGTGGAAAGCGCTGTGGGATCGGGCGCTTTATTTGCCGCAGCCTTCCCTCTGGCACCTGACCGCAAGAGTGTTGCAACTCAGCCGATAGAAGAAATCTTTTAAATATTAAAAGCTTAACATGCGCATGAGAGTGTTTGCAGAGCTGACATAATGGCGGCAGGGCGCTGTAACAGAACTGTCATGCATCCGTCTTATTCCGCTCGCCTTTCAAGGGCATTTTCTGCCCAATTCAAAGCTCGCCCAATGGTGGGCCGAATGATTGCGTTTCGGACCTGAATGACCTGGATTTTCCTGATTTTCATGGCTGTGTTTGCGGTGCTGTCCTATCTGGGCGGCCGGCGACTGGCCGTGCGGCGCAGTCACGGCGTCAAACCGCACTCGCGCCCCGGCCAGCATGGTCTGTATGCCGTCATCGGCGTGCTGGCCCCTGCAATGGCCATCCTGATTCTGGCCTCGGTGTTTTCGGCACCGATCGAGCGCCACTTGATGGCGGCGGGCAGCCCCGAAGTTGTCGAGCAGCTTGAACCCTTCCGCCGTCAGGCCTTCATGGCCGATGCGCGTCGCGTGGGTGACGGCGGTCAGGCGCTGCAAATCTGGGCGGCTCCCTATGCGGAACTGCTGCCGACCGAGGGCCGTCGCGCCCACAATATTCATGCCCTGTTGCAATGGGGTGGCCTGACCGCATCGGTGATCGCGGCCATTCTGGGCGGCCTGTTTGTCTTCCTGCGCATCCGTCCAGACCTGCGCGCGCGTAATGCGGTCGAGGCCTGGGTCGTGGGCATCCTGTTTGCCTGTGCCACCGTGGCGGTGCTGACGACGGTCGGCATCATCTTCTCGCTGGTTTATGACAGCCTTCGCTTCTTTGGCATGGTGTCGCCGCTGGAATTCCTGTTCGGCACCCAGTGGAGCCCGCAGATCGCCATCCGTGCCGATCAGGTCGGATCGTCGGGTGCGTTTGGTGCTGTGCCGCTGTTTGCCGGTACCTTCCTGATCATGCTGATCGCCATGGCGGTTGCCGCGCCGGTCGGTTTGTTCTCGGCCATCTATCTGTCGGAATATGCCAGCAAGACGACCCGCGCTGTGGTCAAGCCTCTGTTGGAGGTTCTGGCCGGTGTGCCGACCGTGGTTTACGGCTTCTTTGCTGCCCTGACCGTTGGTCCGGCGCTGCGTGTGTTCTTCAATACGATCGGTAGCTGGCTGGTCGGTGGACCGCTGGACGGTCTTGGTCAGTATCTGATGCTGGTCCAGAACCAGATGGCTCTGGTGGCCGGTTGCGTCATGGGCATCATGCTGATCCCGTTCGTGTCGTCCCTGTCGGACGACATCATGAACGCGGTGCCGCAGTCCCTGCGCGACGGCTCCTATGCCATGGGGGCCACCAAGTCCGAGACGGTGAAAAAGGTTCTACTGCCGGCCGCTCTGCCGGGTATTGCGGGTGCTCTGTTGCTGGCCGTATCGCGCGCCATCGGCGAGACGATGATCGTGACCATGGCTGCCGGTCTGGCCGCCAAGCTGACGCTCAACCCGCTGGAAACCGTCACCACCGTCACCGTCCAGATCGTGACCTTGCTGACCGGTGACCAAGAGTTCAACAGCCCGAAAACGCTGGCCGCCTTCGGTCTTGGTCTGACCCTGTTTGTCGTGACCCTGATCCTGAACATTGTCGCCATGCGTATCGTTGCAACCTATCGTGAACAATATGACTGACGCCGCCTCCAAAACCGGCGCAGTCAGCGCCCGCGCCGAGAAACTGAAGGCTCGCCTGAAGGGCCGCTATGCCCGCGAGGCCCGCTTCAAATGGTTCGGTCGTGGTGCGATTGCCATCGCGCTGGCCTTCCTCGCCATCCTGCTGACCAGCATCGTGCTGCAGGGCTATACGGCCTTCTATACCCATAGCCTGACCCTGCCGGTCTATATGGATCCGGCGCGCATTGATCAGGCCTATCCGCAAGGCACCAATTTCGAACAGATGGTGGCCGAGCAGCAGCTGGTCCGTATGGGCGTGGCCGATGACGAGAACGGCAGCAAGGCTACGGCCATGCGCAACTTGCTGTCTTCGGAACTGAAATTCATTGCCGCAGACCGTATCCGCGCCCAACCGGCGCTGATCGGTCAGACCATTCCGCTGACGACGCCGCTGTCGGACGATGCGGAAATGTATCTGAAGGGCAAGATCACCCGCGAGACGCCTGAAAACCTGCGCCGTGTCAGCGACCAGCAGATGCAGTGGCTGGACAGCCTGAAGTCGCAAGGCGTGATCCGTGCCCACTTCAACAGCGCCCTGTTCACCAAGGGTGACTCCACACAACCGGAACTGGCGGGCTTGCTGGGCGCAGTGATCGGCTCGGCCCTGATGCTGACCGTGACGGCCCTGATCGCCATTCCGGTCGGTGTGTTTGCCGCTGTGTGGCTGGAAGAATATGCACCGCGCAACCGTCTGACGGCGATCATCGAGGTCAATATCAACAACCTCGCCGCCGTGCCGTCGATTGTTTACGGCCTGCTGGGTGTGGCCCTGTTTATCAACTTCCTGCACCTGCCACGGGCCAGTCCGCTGGTTGGTGGTCTGGTGCTGGCCCTGATGGCCTTGCCGACCATCATCATCGCCACCCGCTCGTCGCTGAAGGCTGTGCCGCCTTCGATCCGCGATGCCGCACTGGCCATGGGTGCCAGCCGCACCCAGACCGTGTTCGGTCACGTCCTGCCGCTGGCCATGCCGGGGGTGATGACGGGTTCGATTATCTCTATGGCGCACGCGCTGGGTGAAACCGCCCCGCTGTTGCTGATCGGTATGATCAGCTTTGTGCCGGGTATCTCGGCGGCGATTGATGCGCCCGGTGGTGCCCTGCCGTCCCTTATCTATATCTGGGAGAATGCCTCGGAGCGTGCGTTCCACGAACGGACCGCAGCCGCCATCCTTGTCCTTCTCGCCTTCATGATCGTGATGAACGCCGCCGCAATCCTGTTGCGTCGCCGCTTCGAACGCCGGTGGTAATGTCTATGAACACCAAGCTTATCCGCACCCCCATTGCCTATGGACCGGAAGGTCAGCCGACCGGCGCAGGCGCAGAACATAGCCGCTCGGTGGCACCGACTGTGGGCGACAGCGCCCGCGCCGGTCTTGGCCCGATCAAGATTTCAGCCAAGAACATCAAGGTGTTCTATGGCGAGAAACAGGCCCTTCACGGCGTCAGCCTCGACATCCCCGACAAGGCGGTTACCGCCCTGATCGGCCCGTCGGGCTGTGGCAAGTCCACCTTCCTGCGTACCTTGAACCGCATGAACGACACCGTCCCCGGCGCGCGCGTCGAGGGCCGTATCGAGATGGACGGCGAGGATATCAACGACAAAAAGGTCGATCCGGTGCTGCTGCGCGCACAGGTCGGCATGGTGTTCCAAAAGCCGAACCCGTTCCCGAAATCGATCTTCGAGAACGTGGCCTATGGTCCTAAAATCCACGGTCTGGCATCCAGCAAGTCGGAACTGGAAGACATCGTCCAGTCGGCCCTGAAACGTGCCGGTCTGTGGGATGAGGTTGCCGATCGTCTGCACGCGCCGGGCACCGGCCTGTCGGGTGGCCAGCAACAGCGTCTGGTCATTGCCCGCGCCATTGCCGTGGAACCCGAAGTCATCCTGATGGACGAGCCTTGCTCGGCACTGGACCCGATTGCGACCGCCAAGATCGAAGAGCTGATCGACGAACTGCGCGAGCGTTATTGCATCGTCATCGTCACCCACTCGATGGCGCAGGCGGCCCGCGTTTCGCAACGTACGGCCTTCTTCCACATGGGCAACATCGTGGAAACGGGAGACACCGAAGACATCTTCACCAATCCGCGCGAGCGCCGCACGCTCGACTATATCACTGGCCGTTTCGGTTAAGAGCGACATGAACCAGCATACCGTCAAAGCCTATGGTGACGAGCTGAACCAGCTCACGGCAGAGGTCGTCCGCATGGGCGGCCTTGCCGAGGCGCAGGTGGCCGATGCCATTGAATCCGTGGCCCGCCGCGATGTGGCGCTGGCCCGCGCGGTGATCGAGCGTGACCTGAAACTGGACACGCTGCATTACGACATCGAAAAGAAGGCCATCCGCCTGATCGCTCTGCGTCAGCCGGTGGCGTCGGACCTGCGTCGTACCCTTGGTGCGATCAAGTTGGCCTCGGACCTCGAGCGCACAGGCGATCTGGCCAAGAACATTGCCAAGCGCGCCCTGATCCTCGCCGAAGGCGAGCCGATGCAACTTCTGACGCGCTCGATCGAGCGCATGGGCCGTCTGGTGTCGAACCGTCTGCGCGATGTTCTGGATGCCTATACGGCGTCCGAAGTCGAACGCGCCATGAGCGTCTGGCAGACCGATGACGAGGTGGACGAGCACTACAACGCGCTCTTCCGTGAACTGCTGACCTATATGATGGGCGACCCGCGCACGATCACGGCCTGTACCCATTTGCTGTTCATGGCCAAGAACCTTGAGCGCATCGGCGACCATGCCACCAATATCGCCGAGACGGTCCACTACGAGATCACCGGCGAGGACATGATGGGCGAACGCCCGCGTGCCGTGCCGGCCCCCGGCGAGGACGCAGCGCCGACGCCGACCCTGACGGGCAATGATGCTCCGTCGGCCGATTGACCTGACCTGACATTCCACGACTAGAGAGTCCGATATGCAGCCCTATATCCTGGTGATGGAAGACGAGGACGCGCTGTCGACGCTCCTCCAGTACAATCTGGAAAAGGAAGGCTACGAGGTTGCTGTCGCCGGTGATGGCGAAGAAGGCTGGCTGATGATCGAGGAACGCCAGCCTGATCTGGTCCTGCTGGACTGGATGCTGCCGCAACTGTCGGGCATCGAGGTGTGCCGCCGTATCCGCGCCAAGTCGGAAACCCGCAACCTGCCGGTCATCATGCTGACCGCGCGTGGCGAAGAAGCCGACCGTGTGCGTGGCCTCGATACCGGTGCTGACGACTATATGACCAAGCCGTTCTCGATGACCGAGCTGACGGCGCGTATGCGGGCGGTCTTGCGCCGTCTGCGTCCGGGTCTGGCCGATGACCGCGTCAACCATGCCGATATCGTAATGGACCGCGTGGCCCACCGCGTGAGCCGTGCGGGCAAGGAAATCCACCTCGGCCCGACGGAGTTCCGTCTGCTGGATCACTTCCTGAAGCATCCGGGCCGTGTGTTCAGCCGTGAACAGTTGCTGGATGCGGTCTGGGGCTCGGATGTCTATGTCGAGGCCCGCACGGTGGACGTACACGTCGGTCGTCTTCGCAAGGCGCTGAACGTGGACGGCACGACCAATCCGATCCGCACGGTCCGCTCGGCGGGCTATTCGCTGGACCTGAACAACTAGTCTGGACGAACGCCGGTTCGCCTTTATAGGTTGTGGCAAGGCTTGAGGCTTTGTCACAACCCTTCAGGGCAATCCAATGCAACGCATCGGTTCGTATCTGGTTTTGGCGTCCATTCTGGTGACCCTGAGCGGTACGCCAGCCATGGCACAATCTGTACGGCAGTTTCTGACCTCGGCAGACCGTATTCCGCGCAATGCAACGGCCTTGCTGATGCCATCTGCCCGACGGCTGATGAACGAGTTGGGGGAAGCCTTCTCGACCGTGCGTTCCGAACAGGAGGCGCTACAGGCGAGGGGACAACCGCGCACCATCTGTATGCCGGAAAAGGTTACGCTGAACGCGCTGGAAATCGAAAGCCGGTTTCGTTCTATCCCCGAAGCCCGTCGCAATATCACGGTGACACAGGCCGTCCGTGAATGGATGGCCGAGAAACACCCCTGCTAGAGGCAATCAGCTAAAGAAAAGGGCGCTGTGGCCGAAGCCGCAGCGCCCTTTTTATATGTTGTGTTCGCGCTTAGTGCAGGGCTTCGGGAGCCGGAACTACTACCTCGCTCGGATCGATGTGATAGTCGGTCGAGCAGTATTCACAGTTGGCGTGGATCAGGCCGTCATCCTCGACCATTTCGTTGCGATCTTCCTCGGAGAAGGATTGCAGCACGGTGACGATACGTTCGCGCGAGCAACGGCAGACGGCCTTGAGAGCCGTCGGGCCTTCCAGACGCACACCGTCCTCGTGGAACAGGCGATACAGCAGGGTTTCGGGCGTCAGGGTCGGATCAACCAGTTCGTCGTCTGACAGGGTCGAGAACAGGGCGCGGGTGCGGTCCCAGATTTCCTCGGTCGAGCCACGGGCTTCGTCACCGGCAATGACCTGGATCAGCGCACCGCCTGCACGATATTGCGTGCCGGTGTCGGTAGTGATCTGTCCTACGGCCAGATTGACCTTGGTCGGGATCTGCTCGGACTGGACGAAGTAATGCTCGGCGCAGGACGACAGGCTGTCGCCTTCGATGGGGGTCATGCCCTGTGTGCGCTCGAAGTCGGGACCACGGTCCAGCGTCATGATGAACAGGCCCTTACCCAGCAGGTCCTGCGCGCCCGGCGCATCCTTGCTGTCGCACAGGGCTTTCAACTCGCCCTCATCATAGCGGCAGAAGCCACGCATGGTGCCGTCGGTGCCATAATCGGCCAGCACATAGCGGACAGGGCCGTCGCCTTGGGCCTGAACCAGCAGGCGACCGTCAAACTTCAGAGCCGAACCGACCAGAGCGGCCAGCGCACAGGCTTCGCCCAGCAGGTGGGCAACGGGCAGGGGATAGTCGTGCGACGACAGAATGGTGTTGATGGCGTCGCCCATACGGACCAGACGGCCACGGACAGGCCAGCCTTCGATTTGGAAGGCCGCGGCCAGATCATCATGCAGGGCATTGATAGGGGCGGTAGCGTCGGTCACTTTTGGTCCTGAAACACTGTAATAAACTTGAAGTCGCGCAACATAGTGAGCGATGGCGCCATTTGTAAGGGGCCGGACTTGCAGCCTGTGCGCGATATGGCAAACTTCATTGCGATGTTTGTGCAGATTTCGGGAACTCTTGCGCCCGTAAACCGCTGATGTTTGTGAACCCTACAGTGATAAAATGATGGCAGGCATGAGCGAAGACACGCATCTGATCGACCAAGTGATTGCAGAAGTCCGCAAGCACCCGGGCATTGTTGCCGGTGGGGTGGCTGTGCTGGCGGCGGTGGGCTTTGCGTCCCTGTTTTTGAACCAGCGTACCGGCCCGCGCCGGTATGAAGTGCTGATGAACCGGATGGACCCGCGTGGCTGGGTCGATACCGATGCCCTGCGTGACCGTCTGGAACAGATGGGGGGCCGTGTTCATGACGAGGCCGGGGATTTGGGCCAGCGCGCCTCGGAACGCGCTCGCAGCTTGAAGGCCCGTGCATCGGACCATATGCACGACCTTTCCGACCGTGCGCAGGAACTGGGGCACATTTGGGGGGATCGCGCGCGCGGTTTTGCCGATAATGCCCGCGAGCGCTTCGATGACTGGCGCGACGGCCCGCGCAGCCGCCGCACCACGCGCCGCTATGCCAAGAGAGCGCGCCGTGCCGCAGAAGACGCCCGTGACTATGCCAGCGACTTTGCCAAGGACCATGCCAAGGAGGGCGCGGCCTTGCTGGCGGTCGGTCTGGTGGCCGCAGTGATCGGCGCGATTGCTCTGGAACAGCGCAAAATCAGCGGCAAGTAGGCGCTAAATTCGAAGATTTGAAAAAATCATGCGTGAAGGGGGCTGTTTGGCCCCCTTTTTATTGCTGCAAGTGCGAAGGTGGGCTATCGGGCGGGCATGATCTCGCTCAACGCTGATGCGCCCGTTTTCGTGTTCGATTTCGATTCGACTCTGGTTCGCATCGAAACGCTTGAGGCTCTGGCCGAGTTGTCACTGGCGGCTGCCCCCGATGCCGAAGAGCGCAAGGCCAAGATCGCCGAACTGACCGAACAGGCCATGAATGGCCATCTCGGTTTTGGCGAGGCCCTGCAACAGCGTCTGGCCCTGCTGGGTCTGCGCCGCGAGCATGTCGAGGCACTGGCCGATCGTATTCTGGACGAGGCGACCATTTCGGTACGCCGCAATGTCGATTTCTTCGAGCGCAATGCCGAGCGTATCTACATCATGTCGGGCGGCTTTACCGAGGTGATCGCCCCTCTGGCTGCACGTCTGGGCATCGCGCCGGACCATGTGCTGGCCAATGATCTGGTCTATGACGCCGATGGTCGTGTCACCGGCGTTGACGAAGCCAATCCGCTGGCCCGCGAGAACGGCAAGCCGACCACCATCAACAGCCTGAATCTGGAACGCCCCATCGTGATGGTGGGCGATGGCTGGAACGATGCCGAGGTCAAGCTGTCGGGCGCTGCCGACCGTTTCTATGCCTTTACCGAGATTGTCAGCCGTCCCAAGGTTGTCGAGGTCGCCGATGCCGTGGCCTCCAGCATGGACGAGCTTTTGTTTGCCGAGGGCGTTTCGGGGCGTTGGTCCTATCCACGCAACCGCATCAAAATGCTGCTGCTGGAAAACATCCATCCGGCTGCCGTCGAGCGTCTGGAAGAGGCCGGTTACAGCGTCGATACGATGAAGGGCGCTCTGGATGAAGACGACCTGATCGAAGCGATCAAGGGCGTGCATGTTCTGGGGATCCGCTCCAAGACAACCGTCACCAAGCGCGTGCTGGAACATGCCGACCGACTGATGGCCGTTGCCGCCTTCTGCATCGGCACCAACCAGATTGATCTGGACGCCTGTGCCGACAAGGGCGTGGCGGTCTTCAATGCGCCTTTCTCCAATACCCGTTCGGTGGTGGAGCTGGCTCTGGGCCTGATGGTCGTGATGATGCGCGACGTGGCCGACAAGTCGCGCCAGATGCACCAGGGTATCTGGAACAAGTCCGCTACCGGATCGCGCGAAGTGCGCGGCAAGACGCTGGGCATTATCGGTTATGGTGCCATCGGCAGCCAGTTGTCGGTTCTGGCCGAAAACCTTGGCATGCGCGTGTTGTTCTATGATCTGAACGAGCGTCTGGCGCTGGGCAATGCGCGTCGTGTCCGCAAGCTGGATGACCTGCTGGCCGAGTCCGATGTGGTGACGTTGCACGTCGATGGCCGCAAGGACAATGCCAACATCTTTGGCCGCGACCAGTTCGCCAAGATGAAGCATGGCGCGTTGTTCCTGAACCTTGCGCGCGGTCACATCGTCGATGTCGATGCACTGGCCGATGCGGTCAAGTCGGGTCGTCTGGGCGGGGCGGCGGTGGATGTCTTCCCCGAGGAACCGCGCACCAATTCCGATCCGTTCGACAGCCCGCTGATCGGTCTGGACAAGGTGATCCTGACCCCGCACGTCGGCGGCTCGACCGAAGAGGCACAAGAAGCCATTGCCGAGTTCGCCGCCGAGCGCCTGCTCAACTATCTGAACCGTGGCGACACCACCTTCTGTGTGAACCTGCCCAATGTGCAACTGGCGGATGTGACCCGTGCCCACCGCCTGCTGCATATCCATAAAAACCAGCCCGGCGTTCTGGCCGAGTTGAACCGCGCCCTGTCCGAAGCGGGCCTGAACATTCTGGGCCAGCATCTGAAAACAGACGAACGCACCGGCTATGTCATCATTGATGTGGATCGCGATTATGACCGCGAAGCCGTCAAGGCGCTGAAGCAAATCCCCGGAACGGTGAAGTTCCGCATGTTGCATTAAAAACGCTGGAAAGGGCCGGAAACGAGAGTTCCGGCCCTTTTTGCATACCGGCATATTGCAATCATCTGTATGCGGCGCATCCTCTGCCAAATGGCCCCGATCTCGCGAGGGCTGTCGGGAGGAAGATATGAAGGTATTGTTGAGCGGAGCTGCGATGGCAGTTCTGGCCTTGGGCGTCTGCGCCACGGGGGTCGAGGCGCAGACCTATAACCGTCTTGTCGTCTTTGGCGACAGTCTGTCCGACAACGGCAATCTGTATATGGCGACCAGCGGCACACAGCCTGCTTCGCCGCCCTATTGGCAGGGGCGTTTTTCCAGCGGGCCGGTCTTTACCGAGCAACTGGGCTTTAATGCCGCCAACTTTATGGGACCGGTAACCGGCAGCATCAACATGGCCTTTGGCGGGGCCAGAACCGACGCGCAAGCCATGCCGCCCGGCATGCAGTTGCAACTGGGCCAGTACCGCCAGCGCGGGGGCACCTTTGGCCCGAACGATCTGGTGACGGTTCTGGGCGGGGCCAACAACATCTTCCAGGGGCTTCCGGCGGCGGGGGCATCCAGCAATCCGACAGGGTCGATTGCGGCGGTTTCGAATGCGGCGGCGGCAGATGTGACCGGACTGGTCGGGTCCATTGGGGGGGCAGGGGCCGGAACGGTTGCGGTCATCAGCCTGCCGCGTCTGAGCACCACGCCACAGTTCCGTGGCACGCCGGCGGCACCGCTGGCAGACTATGCCGTCACCACGTTCAACTCGGCCCTGTTGAACGGGCTGAGGCCCTTGGCGAACACCAGTGCCACCAACATCATCTATGTGGACCTGCTGAGTGGCAGTGACGCCATGGCCGCCAATCCCGACGCCTTCGGGATCAGCAATGCCACACAGGCCTGTTTCAACGGTGTCACCGTCTGTTCCAACCCCGACAGCTATTTCTATTTTGACGGGGTTCACCCGACGCAAAAGGGGCATTCCCTGCTGGCGGGCTTGGTGAACGACTATATCTATTACGGCACGGCCGGATCGCGCATGGCGGTGCTGAGCGAGACCGCATGGCGTCACCGCGAGGATGATCTGGATCTGGCGACGCGCACCTTGTCCACCCGCGATGGCTGGGGAACGGGAACGCGTCTCAGCCTGTCGGCACTGGCCGATTCCACCAAGGTGGATGCGCGTGGCGCAATCGAGGAAACCAAGACCGACGGCTATGGTCTGCGTCTGGCACTGGAAACGGGCAATGAAAGCCTGCGTTTCGGTCTGGCCGGTGCGGCCCGCAAGTCGAAAATCGATGCGGGTCCGGTCAAGGCCGACCTCGATAGTTTCAGCCTCGACGCCTATGGCGGCTGGCGCTCTGAAAAAGCCTTTGTGAACTTTGCCGCTGGGGCCGCGCAGGATGACTATAACGATGTCTCGCGCCTGACGGCACTGGCACCGCTGGTGCATACCTCCTCGACGCGCGGCACTTCGATGGGCGCGCGTGCGCAAGGCGGGCTGTGGTTCCAGCCGGGCCGACTGGCGATCTCGCCGCGTGTGGCCGTGGCCTGGGTCAACACCACGGTGGATGACTTCTTCGAGAATGGCGGCGCGGCGGACTATCACTATCAAGAACGCAAGCTGGATGCCGTGACGGGCGAGGTGACGGTGCGTGTCGAGCATCGTGCCGAGCGGTTCGGTTTCTATGCCGAGGGCGGCTGGCGTGACTCTTTAAGTGACGGCAGCGACGATATCCGTACCGGCCTTGTCGGCAATACGGCCAAGGTTCTGGCCGAACAGGTTGACCTGCCCTACGGCTCGCAAGGGCTGGCGGCGGTCGGTCTGGAGGGCAAGATCGGCGAACGGATGAATGTCGAGGTCGGCTATCGTGGCCGCTTTGGCAGCGATTTCACCAGCCATATGGGCGGTGTTCGCGTCAGCCTCGCCTTCTAGGTTGAATGAGGCCCGCTTGTTCGCGCTTGCGGGCCTCGTCTCCTTTGGAGCGGGCCAGATTACAGGCATTTAATGTTGGCTATCCTGACGCAAGGATGAGCGACTGATAGCCTTGGCGCCGAACAAGCGCTGGAGGGCAAATGGCTGCTGTGCTGCAACTGGCGGATGTCAGTAAAAACTACGGTAGTTTTCAAGCCGTTAGAAATCTTAGCTTCGAGGTAGAGCGCGGAACCATCTGTGGTTTCCTCGGCCCGAATGGCGCGGGCAAGACGTCCACAATACGGATGATACTGGGCCTGCAAGGCGTATCGTCGGGCCAGATCACCATTCTGGGGGCCGATGACGGACGCAAGGTGCGTGACCGGATCGGTTTCCTGCCCGAAGAACGGGGCCTTTATAAAAAGATGACCCCTGTCGAGGCGATCTCCTACCTGGGATCGCTGAAAGGCCTGCCCGCAGCCGAGGGCCGCAAACGCGCCCGCGACATGCTGGAGCAGATGGGACTTGGCGACACCCACAAGAAGAAGATGAAGGACCTGTCCAAGGGCATGGCCCAGAAGGTCCAGTTGATCGCCTCGGTGGTGCATCAGCCGGAGTTCGTCATTCTGGACGAACCCTTCTCGGGTCTTGATCCGATGAACCAGCAGGGGCTGGAGGCGATGATCCGCTCTCTGGCGGCCAATGGCGCGACGGTCCTGTTCTCGACCCACGTCATGCAACATGCCGAGCGTCTGTGCGACAAGGTGGTGTTGCTGGCGCGCGGTCGCAAAGCCTTTGAGGGCACAGTCGCCGAGGCGCGCGCCACATCGGCCCGCTATCTGGAAATCGAGGGCGCACTGGATGTGAATGCCGTGGCGGCTCTGCCGGGAGTGGGGACGGTAGAAACCCTGTCGGACATCGACGGGATTGTTACCCTGAAGGCGGCACTCGCAGCGGGGGCCGAGGCCCAGCACACCTTACGGGCGGCCTTTGTGTCCGATCTGGATGTGCGACGTTTCCAGTTGCGCGAACCCACCCTGCATGACGCCTTTATCGCCTTGACCGGCGATCATCCCGACGATGACCAGCGGCACAAGGCCACCGGCACCCAGATTGAGGAGGCCGCGCAATGAACCGCGCCATGTTGATCGCCCATCGTGAAGTGATGGCCTATGTGAAGACGGTCGGTTTCTGGCTGTCTCTGCTCAGCCTGCCGTTCTTTGCCGTTCTGGGTGGTTTTATGCCGACCCTGATCAAGCGTGCAGAGCCGGTTCAAAACTATATTCTGGTCGAGGAAGCCGCACCCGCGGCGTCGTCGGGTCTGGCTGCTGCTGTGCGCGAGGCACTGGAAAAAGACTATGACCGCACGGTCTTGTCGTCGCTCAGCATTGCGGCGGTGGGCGAGGCGGGTATTACCGGCCGCGATACCGTACGCAAGGCCGTGGACGAGGGCGGCTATGAGGCCGGTCTGGCGGCGCTGAAGCAGGTGGCACCGCGGGCGGGCGCATCCTTCAAGGCCCCGCGTCGTGACAAGATCGAGCTTCCGGCCCCTGCCGAGCTTACGTCTGCTGCTGACGGCGTGGCACTGGATGCCAAGGCCCGTGAATGGGTGCAAAAGGACAAGAGCGAAGGCGGACAGGACCTGTCCGCCATTATCATCCTGTCCAACAAGGATAGCGGTCCTGCGGCCCGTATCTGGTCGCGCCGTGCCGGTAATAACGACATGGAGGGCCAGATTCGTGATGCCCTGCGCGATGTGAACCGCCAGAAGGCTTTCGAGGCCAGCGGCATCGACACGGCCGTGGTGGCGCAGGTCGAGAATTACCGCCCGGATATTACCCTGCTGTCGCCGCGTGCGGCATCGGGTGGCGAGGTCGGTCTGCGTGACCGTCTGCCGTCCATCATTGGCGTGATCTGTGGTTTCCTCATGTGGTCGCTGATTATCACCGGTGCCAGCATGCTGATGAACGGGGTCATGGAAGAGAAATCCAACAAGATTCTCGAAGTCCTGTTGTCGTCTGTCACCGCCACCGAACTGCTGGTGGGCAAGGTGCTGGGCGTGGCCATCCTGACGCTGACGGTCATGGGGGGCTGGGGCATTATCAGTGCTGTGGGTCTGGCTGCGACCTTGCCGGACGTGGCGCGTGATATTGGCGCGGTGATGCTGACCAACGGACTGTGGCTGTATCTGCTGCTGTATCTGGTGGGCGGCTATTTGATGTATGCGGTGCTGTTTGCCGCCATCGGTGCCTTCTGCGAGACGCCGCGCGATGCCCAGACCCTGATGGGGCCGGTGATGATGGCGATGGTGGTGCCGCTGCTGTTCATGCAGATGGCGGTGCGTAACCCCGATGCGGTCATCCTGAAGGTGCTGAGCTTCATTCCGCCGTTCACGCCGTTCATCATGTCGGCCCGTGCGCCCAGCCAGCCGCCGCTGATCGAGGTCATCCTCAGCATCGTAGTGATGTTTGTCTTTGCTGGCCTGATGATGTGGCTGTCGGGGCGGGCTTTCCGCGCAGGGGCCATGTCGGACGCCAAGCTGTCGTGGAAGTCCTTCCTCGGGGCTATGCGTCACAGCTAGGGGCTATTGGCCCTCTAACAACCTAAGGCGGGCCATATGGTCCGCCTTTTTTGTGCCGCCTGTCCAAACGCAGGGCAGGTAACAGACAAAAGAAAACCCGCCCTGCGAAATCGCGGGGCGGGTTTTCTTGTGCCTTAATGAAAAGGCGTCGCTATATTAGCGGCCGCGCGGCTTCGGAGCCGGCAGCAGGCCTTCGCGCTGGGCGCGCTTGCGAGCCAGCTTGCGAGCGCGACGGACAGCTTCTGCCTTTTGACGGGCGCGCTTTTCCGACGGCTTTTCAAAGTGCACGTGACGCTTCATTTCGCGGAAGCTGCCTTCACGTTGCATTTTTTTCTTCAGGGCCTTCAGGGCCTGATCGACATTGTTGTCGCGAACGAAAATCTGAACCAGGGTTCTCTCTCCTTTGGCCGCCCGCCGCGTCCTGATGAAGGGAAGACGGGCAGACAAAACAAAAACCTCTCCAAAAGGATTAACCCCTCTGGATGAAGGCGGCGGGATACATGATCTTTGGGCTTCTGTCCAGTTAGACAGTGGCAATCGTGATGGGTCGAAACCCGATCATTATGCGGCTATTATATCCAGATGACCGAGACACCACACCAGACAGAGCCGTTGGGAGCCGCTTCAAGCGGAAAGGAACAGTCTTCAGACTGGGCCGAACGCACTGAACAGGCGGTCCTGAGCGCTGCTATTTCAAGGGCTGAACGGCTGGGCTGGAACAATAATCTGGTGCGGTTGGCCTGCGAGGCGGAAGGTTTTTCTCTTGGAGATCAAGAACTTCTGTTCCCGCATGGCGCGCGCGATCTGGCGGCCCTGCTTTCACGACGCCACGATGCGGCGGCGCTAAAGGCGCTGGAGGCCACGCCCGCCCACACGCTGAAGATTCGCGAGCGAATCGCGGCGGGGGTTTCAGCGCGTCTGGAAGCTGCCGCTGCCGATCTTGATGCGTCACGCAAATGTGCGGGATTTTTAGCACTACCCTTTAACGCCGATCTGGGAATCGGTCTGATGTGGGAAAGCGCCGACAAGATCTGGCGCTGGGCCGGAGACACGGCCACCGACCAGAACCATTATTCGAAACGCACCATTCTGGGGGGGATTCTCGCTCCGGCCCTGACCATCCGTCTGTTCGAGGGCAAGGATGCCGCCGACCGCTTTGTCGCCAAGCGGATCGAGAACGTCATGGCGTTTGAAAAATGGAAGGTGGGCAAGGATTTCGATGCGCCGATGCGCAACATCACCGATTTTCTGGGCCGCCTGCGTTACGGGGCCAAGAGCTGAATAAAGAAAGGGCCGCTGTTTTCAGCGGCCCTTTATTATTAGAGGTCTTCCAGCACCTTATTCACATGGGCCATTTTGCGGCCCGCCCGTGCTTCGTGCTTGCCGTAGAAATGCAGGTGGTTGGCCGGATTGGCGGCCAGTGCGGGCCAGTCATTGATCTCGTCGCCCAGCAGGTTGGTCATCTCGACCTTGGCATGGGGCTTGGTCGAACCCAGCGGCCATCCGGCAATGGCGCGGATATGCTGCTCGAACTGGTCGCAGCCACAGCCGTCCTGCGTCCAGTGGCCGGTATTATGCACACGCGGGGCGATTTCGTTGACCAGAAGACGGTCGCCGAGGTCGAACAGTTCGACACCGATCACACCTACATAGTCCAGACCGTTCAGGATGTTGGTGGCGATGTCGACGGCGCGGGCTTGGGTGTCAGCATCCACATTGTCTGCGGGCGCGATCGTGGTGCGTAAGATGCCGTTCTCGTGGATGTTCTGGCCCAGCGGATAGACGGCGACCGCGCCATCCGTACCGCGTGCGGCAATCACCGACAGTTCGCGGCTGAAACGGGCCGCCGCTTCCAGAATGGAAGGACGGCCGCCTAGAGTTTCCAGCGCCGATGCAGCATCGGCGGTATCCCTGATCCAGACCTGTCCCTTACCGTCATAACCCTCGCGGCGGGTTTTCAGCAGGGCAGGCAGGCCCAGAGCCTCGATAGCGGCGGTCAGGTCGTTCAGGCCATCGACCTGACGGAAATCGACCGTCGTGGCCCCGACACTGTTCAGATAGGTTTTTTCTTCGATACGGTCCTGCGCCACAGCAAGGGCGCGACCATTGGGGGCGACGCGCACGCCTTCGGCCTCGAGGATGGCGACAACCGAGGCGGGGACGTTCTCGAACTCGGTGGTGACAACATCACAGGCCGCTGCCAGTGCCTTCAGGCCTTCTGCGTCGTCATAGGCCGCCTGAATGTGGCGGGCCGCCACGCGCGACGCGGGGCAGTTCGCTTGAGGCTCCAACACCACAACATCGAAACCCAGTGTCGATGCGGCCTCGGCCAGCATACGGCCCAACTGACCTCCACCAAGGATGCCAATCGTTGATCCGGGGGCCAAGGCGGCGGGGAGGGCAGTCATAAGCGCTTAGTCCTCGACGGTTTCGAGTACGGATTCGGTCTGGGCGGCACGGAAGGCCGAAAGGCGACCGGCCAGTGCTTCGTCCGACAGGGCCAGAATCTGGGCGGCCAGAATACCGGCATTGGTGGCACCGGCCTCGCCAATCGCCAGAGTGGCGACAGGCACGCCGCCCGGCATCTGTACGATGGACAACAGGCTGTCCATGCCCTTGAGCGCCTTGGATTGTACGGGAACGCCGAGTACCGGAAGGTCGGTCATAGAGGCGGCCATGCCGGGAAGGTGGGCGGCACCGCCCGCGCCTGCGATCACGACCTTATAGCCCTTGGCCTTGGCCGTGGTGGCAAAGTCGAACAGACGTTGCGGGGTGCGGTGGGCACTGACGACCTTGGCCTCCCATGCGACACCAAGCTGATCCAGCTTGTCGGCGGCGAACTTCATCGTCGGCCAGTCGGAACGGCTGCCCATAATAATGGCAACGGGCGGCGTGGAGGCGGTCATGGCTTTGGCTCCCCAAACGGTCAAAGTGGCCGCTTATAGCAGGCGCGTTGCGTCCGCAACCGACCGCGCTACTCTGAACGAACTGAATTGCCTGCGACTCGCCCGTTTTGCGGTGCCGGATTGACCGATTTGAGCCGGATTGAAGATCAAGACCCTGTCGTCCTTAGGGCGGAAATCGAGCGCTTGCGTTTCGATGTCGAGGCTCTGCGTCAACGATTGGAACAGGCCGAGGCGTTGGCGGATCATGATGTCCTGACACCGGCTTTGAACCGTCGTGGCTTTGTGAATGTGCTGACGCGCCAGATGGCCTATTGCCAACGTCACCAGCAATCGGCGGTCCTGCTCTATATGGATCTCGACAATTTCAAGCCGCTGAACGATCGCTATGGCCATGCCGCCGGTGACGAGGCCCTGCGGGCGGTGGTCGATATCCTGATCCAACAGACGCGCGAATCCGATGCGGTGGGCCGCCTTGGCGGTGACGAGTTCGCCGTCGTGATGATGAATGCCAGCTATGAGGACGGTAAGGCCAAGGCCGGACGTCTGCAGGAACTGCTGCATAGTCAGGGCTTTGAGTGGCAGGGACACCATCACGGCCTGTCGGCCTCGATCGGTGTGAGGCCTCTATCTGTGCAGACCGATCCTGAAATCTGGCTGGCCGAGGCGGACACCGCCATGTGGCTCCGCAAGGCCGAAAAACCTTCCATCCGTTAAGCTGTAAACCCTGCATGCCAGCAGGTTTGCACAGCCATGCCCGTGGCGGCTGTATCGTGCGCGTACGGCATCGGGTAAGCCTTGCCTTACATCGGTGAAAATATTCGAACTTGGGCTCGCGTACCGAATAATCATTCGCCGCCAAGTTTTCACATTCCCTTGATAGGTGTGCGAAATCATTCTTCCGGGCGGGGTGGGCGAGGTGAGAAACGAAGGCTTTTTTGTCTAGACCATTGAATGATGTAAAAAATATTGTGCCGAGGGGTGTAAATATGATTTTTGGACGGATATGTCACAGACGTAATGTAGCGCTGAATTATATTCAGTAACGAGCGTAATATCCGAAGCCCTTACCGACACGGCGATGCTACCGATTTGATATGGGAACAGTGTTCTGGCTTGAGGGAGCCGGAGCTGTTCCCGAGAGACTGGGTCTGCGTTGAGGGGGAAGTGGATGGCGGCAAATATTGGCCGACGTGTAGGGGCGAGATTCTGGTCCGGTGTGTGTGCTGCGGTGATCGTGGCTGCGGCATCGCTGGCCGGAGGACAGGTCGCATTGGCGCATCAGGGCAGTGATGCGCCAGCGGCACGCCAGACCTATATTCCTGCACCTGCAAGACGGGCAGGCGAGGGCTATGGCCCGTATCCGCTCATGGTTATTCGTGGCGTGACCCTTATCGACGGTACGGGGGCACCGCCCACCGGCCCGGTTGATATCGTGATCGAGAACGACCGTATTACCGACATTGTGCAAGCCGGTTGGCCGGGTATGCCCGAGCGCCTGAACAGGCCGCCGCATGGTGCTGTCCACGAAATCGACGCCCGTGGCATGTATGTGATGCCGGGCTTTGTGGACGCCCACGTTCATGCCGGCGGTCCGGGCAAGGCTCCTGAAATGGAGTATGCCTACAAGCTGTGGCTGGCCCATGGTGTTACGACGGTGCGCGGTGTCAGTCTGGCCCCGCACGCCATTGCCCGCTCGGAACGTGACCGTTCGGCGCGTGGCGAGATCGTGGCCCCGCGTATCTATAATTATCAAACCATGGGTTCGGGCTGGAACCGTGGACGCATCCACGATGCTGCCAAGGCGCGTGAGTGGGTGCGCTGGGGTGCGGCCAACGGTATCGACGGCATCAAGTTCTTCATCCGTGGCGACGAGACACCGGAAACAGTGCTGGCGGCCATCGACGAGGCCAACAAGCTGGGCATGGGCACGGTCGCGCACATTGCCCAACCGGGTGTGGCGCAACTGAATGCCGAGCAACTGGCCGAGGCGGGACTGGGCACCATCACCCACTTCTACGGCCATTTTGAATCGCTGCTGGCCGGTCGTGAAATCCAGAACTATCCGGTCGATTACAACTTCCTCGACGAGCAGAAACGCTTTGGCGAGGCCGCCGAAATCTGGCGTCAGGTTGATGTCGGTATGCCGGGCTGGGACGAGTACCTGAAGACGCAGGTCGAGACGGGCGTGGCCTTTGACCCGACCATGACCATCTATGCCGCGTCTCGTGATCTGATGCGGGCGCGCAATGCGCCGTGGCACGATATCTATACGCTGCCGACGCTGAAGGACTATTTCCAGTCCACGCGCGACAATCACGGCAGCTATTTCTTCGACTGGACGACCCAGAACGAAGTGTCATGGCGCCGGTTCTATGACCGCTTCATGCATCTGGTGAACGATTACAAACGCGCCGGTGGCCGCGTGACGATCGGTTCGGATTCCGGCTTCATCTGGAAACTGTTCGGCTTTGGCTACATCGAGGAGATGGAGCTGTTGCAGGAAGCCGGCTTCCATCCGCTGGAGGTCGTGCGTGCGGCCACGATGGATGGCGCATCGGTACTGGCCGAGCCTTCGGGCAAGCCTGCCGACTTCGGTATCGTCCGCATCGGCATGAGCGCCGATCTGGTGATCGTGCCGGAAAACCCGCTGGCGAACTTCAAGACGCTTTACGGCACCGGCCACGAGCGCCTTAGCCCCGAAAACCGCATCGAGAAGGTTGGCGGGGTCAAATGGACCATCACACGCGGCGTTGCCTATGACGCCGAGGCACTGCTGGCCGATGTGAAGGCCATGGTGGACGAGCAAAAGACCGCACGCGGTCAGCCGGTCCAGCCATGACCGTGAACTGAAGATCAAAGACTGAAACTGCGGGCGGTGAATAAAACGCTGCCCCGCAAAACCAACAAACCAATTCCTGCGACGCCTTTGAGGGAAGGCGATTGCAGGTCTGCGCCCGCAAGGGAAGTCATAGCTAGGGGATGACGAAATGAGACGCTCCACTTACCTCAAGGCAGGGACAATCCTGGCCGGCGTAGCGACACTGGCTCTTGCCCCTGTGGCAACCGCACAGGATGTTGTTGAACAGGAAGAAGTCAGCTCGGTTAGCGACATCGTCGTCACCGGCTCGCGCATCCGCCGCCCGAACATCGAGGCCGCAACGCCTGTGGCCGTTGTGGATGCTGGCGAGATCGAGGCTATCGGCAGCACCAACCTGATTGACGTCATGGCACGCCAGCCATCGGCCGGTCTGGGCTCGTCGGCTTCCAGCACCACCAACTCGGTGAACGGTCAGGGTCTGGCCACGCTGAACCTGCGTAATCTGGGTTCCAGCCGTACTCTGGTTCTGGTCAATGGCCGCCGCCACGTTGCCGGTGCAGCCGGTACCAGCGCCGTGGACATCAACACCGTTTCCAAAACCACGATTGCCCGCGTTGATACGGTAACGGGCGGTTCGTCGGCAGTTTACGGCGCGGACGCCGTGGCCGGTGTGGTGAACTTCATCACCAAGCAGGACTTTGACGGCATCACCTTCCAGACCCAGTACGGTTCGGCAGATGGTCCGCAGACCTATTACGGTTCGGTCGCTATGGGCCGTAACTTCAATGATGACCGCACCAACATCATGGGCGCGTTCACCTATGACAAGTCCGAAGGCATGCTGCGCCACGAGCGCGACTATGCCATGAGCTCGCTGGCGGAAATCCCGAACCCGGACAAGAAGAGCGCCAATGACGGCCTGCCGTCGTTCATCATGGCGCGTGACGTCTATACCAACACCCAGAACGACTTCTTTACGCCGGTTATTGTCACGCAGGTCGGTGCGGCCAAACCGTTCAGCCTGACCTTCACACCGGATGGCAAGCTGACCACGTTTGACCGTGGCCAGATCCTGTATGACGGTCAGGGCCGTGAACAGAAGCTGTCCATCGGTGGTGACGGCTTCAAGCTGCGCGACGACATGCTGCGCACGCCGGTCGAGCGTTTCGGCGGCGAGATGCAACTGCGTCACCAGTTCAACACCTCGGGTAATGTGTTCAGCTCGCTGAACCTGTTTGCCGAAGCCAAATACTTCCACATGGAAGCCAGCAGCCAGGCGCGTAACGGTACGTTTGCCGATACGTCTCCGGGCCGTTCGACGGGTAACGCCTATCGCATCTATGCCGACAATGCCTTCATATCGCCGGAGTTGCGGGCGGTGATGGCGGGCGGCGCTCTTCCGATTGATGACAAAGATCCTCTGAAGCGCCAGTATTTCGACATCAGCCGTATCGATACCGACTTCGGTATCCGTACGACCACGTCGGAATACGACACCCTGCGCTTCGTCACCGGCTTTGACGGTTCGTTCAACAATGGCTGGAATTTCGAAGCCTATGTGAACTATGGCGAAACGAAATCGCAGTTCGTGAACTTCGACCGTCTGCAAAAAGAGTTCTATGACTCGATCGATGCCGTCTCCGAAAACGGCCAGATCGTTTGTCGTGATCTGGCAGCACGCGCCAATGGCTGTCAGCCGCTGAACCTGTTCGGTGCCGGTCTGGCTTCGCAGGAAGCGCTGGACTACTCCTACATCTACACCGTTCGTGACGATGTGATCCGTCAGTGGAACGCGGTGGCCAGCGTCAACGGCGAGCTGTTCAGCTTCCCGTCGCTGTTCAGCGGTACGGCCCTGCCGGTTGCCTTCGCGGCAGGTGTGGAATGGCGTAAAGAATACAGCCAGATGGTGCCGGACATCCGTTCGCAGCAGGGGCTGATCTTCCAGAACGTACAGGCCCGCACCGAGGGCGAGTACCAGTCCAAGGAAGTCTTCGTCGAAGTGAACCTGCCGCTGCTGGCTGATGTTCCCTTCGCCCAGTACGTCAACCTGAACGGTGCCTATCGCTATCAGGACTACAGCACCACGGGCGGTGACGGCAGCTTCGGTCTGGGTCTGGAATGGACTGTTGATCGCAACATCCGTTTCCGCGGTAACTATGCCAAGGCTGTTCGTGCGCCGAACATTGGCGAACTGTTCAATGGTGGCAGCGAAGGCTATGCCGACTTTGCCGATCCGTGTGATGCAACGCGCCTGAACGTCGGCAAATATCCGGCCAACCGTGCCAAGAACTGTGCGGCGCTGGGTCTGGACCCGAACTTCACCCAGTCGGTCAGCACCAAGCCTTCGGTCAGCAAGGGTAACGAAAACCTGTCGCCGGAAGAGGGTGAAACCCTGACACTGGGCGTGGTCCTGACCCCGTCCTTCATTCCGGGTCTGGCGGTCACGGTTGACCACTATGACATCGCCATCAGCGACGTTATCGCCTCGTTCGGCGCTCGCACCATCATCGACAACTGCGTGGACAGCCCGACGCTGGACAACCCGTTCTGCGGCAATGTCACCCGTGGCCCGGATGGCAACATCGCCCGCGTCGTCAATCAGGTGATGAACGTGGCCGAATATACCAGCTCGGGCTGGGACGTGACCGCGTCCTACCGCACCGATCTGGCCTCGCTGGGTCTGCCGGATTACGGCTCGCTGTCCTTCAGCGCGGCTGCGGGCTTCCTCGACGAACTGACCTATGATCCGGTTCCGGGCGATGCCAGCGTGCGCGACGAACAAGCAGGCGAAGCGCCCAATCCCAAGCGCCGCGTCAACTTCCGCATGACGTGGGACTATGACAACCTGTCGCTGTCCTACTCGAACCGTTATCTGAGCAGCGTGGTGCGTTCCAATCAGGATGCACCGGGTACCTACGAGGTCTGGAAGGCTCCGTCGTGGACCACGCATGACATCCGGGCGGAATACACCTTCGGCAACTACTCGGTCTTTGGCGGTATCAACAACTTCACCGACGAAGCCCCGCCGCAGACCCCGTTCACCTGGACGGGTACGTCGCTCTACAACGGCTTCAATGCCAGCATTTACGACAACCTTGGTCGTTACATGTATGTGGGCGTGAACGCTCGCTTCTAAGCAAAATGGTTGAAGCCGTCCGGTCGCCGGACGGCTTCATTACCTTTGGGGGCCAGCCCGAGGGAGCGGCCCCGAGATTTCCTGAGGGGAAAAGATGAAAACGCTGATCGCGCATAGCGCCATCGCCGCCGCCATGGGCATCATGGCCGCCGGATCGACGCTGGCTATACCCGCAGCAGCACAGGCTCAGGCACCCGCTGTCGCTAACAATACTGTTGCACCGCCTCTGACCGCACTGGACGCACAGTTCCGCGCTATCGCCGATGAAGAATGGGCATGGCGCAGTCAGGAAATGCCGAGCCGTGGTTCGGCTCGCTTTCCAGACGTCAGTGCTGAAGGACAAGCGCGTCGACTGGCCTATTGGCTGAACGTGCAGCAGCGTCTGAACGCTATTTCGCTGAATGACCTGTCGCCTCAAGAGCGCACCAACTACTCAGTCTACAAGCACCAGATCGACAGCTTCGTTGAGGACATCCAGTTCGGCCTATACGAAATGCCGTTCACTGCCGACAGTTCGTTCTGGTCGGGCGTTTCGGGCATGGCCAACGGCACCTTCTCTTCGGTTGCCGACTACGAGCGCTACCTGGATCGCCTGCGCGCCGCGCCGGCTCATTTCGATCAGCAGATCGTCAATATGCGCGCCGGTATCGCCCGTGGCTTTGTGCAGCCACGCGAAGCTCTGTCTGGCCGCGATATTTCGATCTCGACCATCAGCGAGGCGACCAATCCAGTCGAGAACCAGCTCTATGGTCCGTTCAAGTTTATGTCGGGAATTTCCGAAGCCGACCAGCAGCGCCTGCGCGCTGAAGCTGTTCAGGTTATCGGCCAGATCGCTGTTCCAGCCTTCCAGAACCTGCTGACCTTTTATCGCGGTGAATATCTGCCCGCCACGCGCGCGACGCTGGGTGCTGACAAGTTACCAAACGGCGAGGCCTTCTACCAAAGCCAGATCCGCCAATACACAAGCATCGACATGACTCCGGACGAGATCCACCAGATCGGTCTGGCCGAGGTCGCCCGCCTTCGCGCGGAAATGGAAACCGTGATGCGCTCGACCGGCTGGACCGGCACGTTCAACGAGTTCACCCGCTTCCTGAAGACCGACAAACAATTCACCTATGACGAGCCCGAGCACCTGCTGTGGCACGCGGCATGGGTGGTGAAGAAGGTCGACGGCAAGATGGCTCAGTATTTCGAGCTGCAACCGCGCCAGACCTTCGACGTGTCGGAAATCCCGGCCAACATCGCGCCCTTCTATACGGCTGGCCGCGGCAACTGTTCGTTCAATACCTATGACCTGCCGTCGCGCCCGCGTTACAATATTCCGGCCCTGACCGTACACGAGTGCAACCCGGGCCACGCCTGGCATGGCAAGATGCGTAGCGAACTGCCAGCCCTTCCGGCATGGCGTCTGGGAGCCAACATCTCGGCCTTCGGTGAGGGCTGGGGCCTGTACACCGAGAAACTTGGTGTTGAAATGGGCGTTTATGAAAACGCCTATGAGGACTTCGGGCGTCTGAATTACGAGATGTGGCGTGCGGCTCGTCTGGTGATTGATACCGGCCTTCACTCCAAGGGGTGGTCCCGTGATCAGGCTCTGGCCTATCTGACGAATAATACAGCGTTGTCGGACCATGAAATCCGCACCGAAATCGATCGCTACATCACATGGCCGGGGCAGGCTCTGGCCTATAAGCTGGGGCAGATCGAGATTATCCGTCTGCGGGCTAAGGCTGAGGCTGAGCTGGGTTCCGACTTCGATATCCGTAAGTTCCACGACAAGCTTATCGGCCTGATCGTGGCAACCATTCCGGCCATGACCGCCGAGATGGAAGCCTTCATCACAGAACAGAAGGCCAATACGGCCCCTTAGGTGAATAAAAGTCGGCGTATCCATCACAAATATGGATACGCTGGCCTTTTATGGCCATTTTGGCATCAGACTGGTGAAATCGGCCATTGTCGACAATGCGTAGCTCTGACAATAAAGTCTGCACGACGTTCTGTGGGGGGAGCAGATTATGAGCTCGAATGATTATAAGCTCGATGAGGCAGACCGCCGTATTTTACGCGCGTTGCAGCAGGATGGACGTATAACGAACCAGGATTTGGCGGCGGCATGCAATATGTCGGCGTCTTCGTGTTTCGAGCGTGTGCGCCGTCTGCGCGAGCGCGGGGTGATCATGGGTTATACGGCCCTGATCAATCCAAAATATGCCGAGCGCGAATTACTGGTTTTTGTCGAGATTATGCTGGATCGCACGACCTCCGACATTTTCGACCAGTTTGCGGCCCGTATCCGTCGTTCTCCCGAGGTTCTGGAGTGCCACATGGTGGCCGGCGGCTTTGACTATCTGGTCAAGGTCCGCATGAAGGACATGGCGGCCTATCGTGCCTTCTTGGCTGACACGCTGGTGGTCATGCCAGGGGTGCGCGAAACCCGTACCTATGCGGTGATGGAAGAGGTCAAGGATACATCGATCCTGCCGCTCTGATACGAGCCACTCTGAGATCGGCCACTCTGAGATTTGCAAAAGGCCCGCTTCGGCGGGCCTTTTTTATGTCTGCTCAGGCGATGATGTCAGGCAGGATCTGGTCACGGATTTTGACGATCTCGTCGCGTAGAGACAGCTTTTTCCGCTTGAGGCGGGCGATCATCATCTGGTCGGGAACGGGCATCAGGGTCAGGGCCTGAATCGAGGCGTCCAGATCGGCATGCTCTTGCTGCAACTCTGCCAGTTGTTTCAGCAGCGCTTTTTCGTCTTCGGACTGGATCGGATCGTGATCGTTCATAACGCTTCCCCACGCACTGGGGGCTTATAGCTGAGCGGGGGTCAGGCTGAAAGCCGTTCGGACAATGTCTTGAGGGCCGGACGTGGAATAATACGCGCCCACAGGCGGGCCGCATCGGCCATGCCGTCTATAGCGGGACGGGGCGCGCCCGATGCGGGCGGGGCCAGTTCTTCGAGTTGCTCCAGCAGGTGCCGTTCGGCCTTCAGCTCCAGAGCCTTGATCTGCTCGCGTACCGACAGGCGGGCCCCGGTATCCAGATCGGGCACAGGGGCCTTCAAAGTGCGGCGTATAGCTCGCAAAGGGGCCACGGTGGTGGTTTCCCATGCGCGGGCGGTGTCGGCACCAGCCTCAAGGGTTTCCTCGTCGGGCGTGCGGCCTGTCTCGGCGCACCATGCTCCCCACAAAAGCAGGCAAACATTCTGTTCGTGAAAGTCCTGAAGCGCGAGGCAGGCCGCCGAGACGCCTTCGCGCTTATAGGCGGCCAGCGCCCAGTCCCAGAGCGTGATGCTGCTCTGGCTCATTTCAGGCCTTCCCAGCGGCGTACGGCGTGCCAGTCGAGACCGAACAGGTCCAGAGCACGGCCTACCGACTGGTCGATAATCTGTTCGACGCTTTCGGGGCGGGCATACAGGGCGGGCAGGGGCGGGGCGATGACAGCGCCCATTTCGGCCAGCGCCGTCATGGTCCGCAGATGGCCCAGATGCAGCGGCGTCTCGCGCACCATCAGCACCAGCGGGCGGCGCTCTTTCAGCACCACATCGGCAGCGCGGGTCAAAAGGGTGGAGGTGACGCCGGTGGCGATCTCGCTCATGGTCCGCACCGAGCAAGGGGCGATAATCATGCCCATGGTCCGGAATGATCCGGACGCGATCGTCGCACCGACATCGCCGATCTTGTGAACCACGCTGGCACGCTGTGTGACATCGTCCGGCGTCAGATCAGTTTCTTGTGATAGGGTCAGCAGGGCCGCACGCGAGATGACCAGATGGCTCTCGACGCCCATTTCCTTGAGGGCGTCTAGCACACGGACACCGTAAATCACGCCGGATGCTCCGGAAATTCCGACAACCATGCGGGCGGGCGTCGATGCTTTGGCGGCGGGATTCAAGGGTGGCGACCTTTCGAAACGGGGGCAGTCAGACACTCTATACCAAGGAATGTCACCGGAATGTGATTCCCCTTACAGGCGTTCGCGGCGCTCACTGTCATCGTCCCTTAGACATGGAGGCGCAAGCCATGACGATTGAGGCGCGTATTAGAGAACTCGGTAACCGTCACCGTAATCTGGACGATACGATCCAGCAGGAAATGCGACGACCCACGGCGGATGCCACGCGACTCAGAGGGCTTAAACAACAGAAGCTGAAGCTCAAGGAAGAGATCGGCCAGTTGGAAAGCCGGATGCACTGATCAGGTAGAGGATAAAGAAAAAGGCTCCGAAGCAGAACTTCGGAGCCTTTTGCATTTCCAAGCCGTGCGATCAGTCGCGCGAGCCAAACACCGACTCGGCGGTTGGCTCGGCATTGGCGAAGTGGTCGATGTCTTCTTCGAAGATGACAACCGGTTCTTCAGGGGCGGTTTCGACCGGCTGGAGGATGCCGTTCTTGGCGTCTTCCTTGGCCTTCTTGTCAGCGGCCTTGCGGACCACTTCGTCCAGTTGCAGCTGGCCGACAAGGCCGAGCGTCACAGGATCGACAGGCTTGATGTTGGTCGAGTTCCAGTGGGTGCGGTTACGCACCGACTCGATGGTGGCCTTGGTGGTGCCCAGCAGCTTGGCGATTTGGGCATCCGGCACTTCGGGGTGGTTACGCACGAACCACATGATGGCGTCCGGACGGTCCTGACGGCGCGAAACCGGCGTATATTTCGGACCCGTCTTGACCGGCTTCAGCAGCTCGGCGTGACGCGAAACGATGGCCTTCATGCGATAGGCGGAATCGGCTTGCGCCTTTTCCAGCTCTTCGCGGGTCAGCTGGCCATTGACGAGCGGGTCGGCACCACGGATGTCGCGCGCCACATCGCCATCGGCGATGCCGCGTACTTCCAGCGGGTGGAGGCCACAGAAATCGGCAATCTGCTCGAAGGTCAGCGAGGTGTTTTCCACCAGCCAGACCGCAGTGGCCTTGGGCATCAGGATCTCGGACATGGGCATTTATCCCGGTGGTTCAGGCCCGAATAATGGGCGTTGGATACGACGGCGCCCGACCTTTTCGGCCGGGCGCGATGGAACGACTATAGGCTTATTTCGCTAAAAAGAAAACGCTGTCTGCCAGCTCCATACAGCTAGGGTTCATATTTTAATGTCATGCTGCTGGCGTTGAATGAATGTTTGGCACCAGATTGGAAAGGGTGACCGATGAAGAATGGATTTGCAGCCTTGGCGGCTTTCACAGTTGTGGCCGGCGGTATCAGCTTTGCCTCGGTTACGCCTGCTGATGCACAGGTACAGACGCGTGGTGCCCCGCGCGGCAGCTATGCCCAGTCGTGCACGGGTTCCTATGTCAATCAGGGCCGTCTGTATGCCGACTGCCGTGATTTGCGCGGCAATATCCGCGAGACCTCGATCGAGCTGAACCGCTGCTCCAGCAGCGATATCGGCAATGATAACGGTCTGCTGGTCTGCCGTGGCCATCGCGGGGACTACGAGGACAATGGTCGTCCGGGTCAAGGCAATGGCAACCGCCCGGGCCATGGCAACGGTAATGGCAATGGCAATGGTTGGGGCGGCGGTTGGGGCGGCGGCAATGGTGGCCGTGGCGGCTCGATCACTGTCTATCGCGACTCCGATTATCGCGGCCAGTCGCTGACCTTTGACCGTGAAGTTGCCAACCTGCGCAACCACGGCATGAATGATGCGGTCAGCTCGATCCGTTTCTCGCGCAATAGCGGGACTTGGGAAATCTGCACCGACGCCAACTTCCGTGGCCGTTGCGAGCGCATTTCGTCGGATACGCGCGATCTGACCCGTCTGCGTCTGAACGACACCATCTCGTCGATGCGCCCTGTGGGCCGTGGCTATGACAACTATCGTCCGCGCTAAGCGCTAGACGTGTAGAAACAGGAAAGGGGCCGGATCATTTCCGGCCCCTTTTTTGTGGCTTATGGGATCAAGACCACCTTGCCGACATGGTCGCCGGCTTCCAGCTCGGCATGGGCCTGTGCGGCCTGATCCAGCGGGAAACGGGCATGGATGCGGGCGCTGATCTTGCCCTGTTTGATCCACGGCCAGACGGTGGCCTCGACGGCTGCGGCCAGACGGGCCTTTTCATCGGCAGGGCGGCTACGCAGGGTCGAACCGGTCAGGACCAGTTTTTTCAGCATGATGCGTTGCAGGTCGATCTCGGTACGGTTGCCGGTCAGGCTGGCAATCACCACCCAGCGTCCGCGCTCGTTTAGCGCCTTCAGGTTCAGTTCCGCATAGGCGGCACCGACCATGTCCAGCACCACATCCACGCCGCCTGCCGCCTTGATCTCGGCGGCAAGGTCTTGCGTGCTGCTATCCAGACTGATGTCGGCCCCCAGCGCCTTGGCGGCCTCGGCTTTGGCCTTGGTGCGGCTGGTGGCAATCACGCGGGCACCGGCGGCCTTGGCCATCTGGATCGCCATAACGCCAATGCCGCTGGTCGCGCCGTGGATCAGCAGGGTCTCGCCAGCCTTCAGCGCACCGCCCTCGAACACATTGGTAAAGACGGTAAAGGCCGTTTCCGGCAGGGCGGCGGCTTGCTCGAAATCCAGTCCGGCAGGGACGGGCAGGGCATGGCGGGCATCGACCGTCACATAGTCGGCATAGCCGCCACCGCCCAGAAGGGCGCACACCTTGTCACCGACGGCCCAGCGGGTGACGCCATCACCGATGGCCTCAACCTCTCCGGCCACTTCCAGACCCAGAATGTCGGACGCGCCCGCAGGGGCCGGATAAAAGCCGTTGCGCTGGACAATGTCGGGACGGTTAACCCCCGCCGCCCGCACACGGATCAGGATTTCGCCTGCTTGCGGCTGTGGAACAGGGCGCTGGCCCACCACCAGTGCCGAGGCCGGACCTTTGCCGTCTGTGATTTCGATGACGCGCATGGGGAAGGCTCCTGACTTGCCAAAAAATGGTTTCAAGCGTCTTCTACGCAGTCCTATGGCGTTCGACCATAAATGCGGCCGCGATATTTGGTCCAGGAGGCGTGTATGTCTTTTGAAGATCTCGAGAATAATCCGGCAGGTGGTGACAGCCTGCATGCCCTGATCCGCGAGGATCTCGACCCCTATTCGGTTGGTGATCTGGAAACACGTATTGCCGCGCTCGAGGCAGAGATCGCACGCATTAAATCGGCCATTGCATCCAAGTCCTCGCAGCGTAATGCTGCGGATGCGCTGTTCAAATTTTAACCTGACAGGGGATAGGCTTTGCGTCTCGTATGACCTTGGACGTAACAAGGTTGTTTCCAAGCTTGGCAGTAGGCTAGACACAATAGGCCGCATCCCGGAAAAGGGGTGCTGCGCGGGGACGGAAAAGACGTGAATCTGGTCAATGAACTGCCATCAATGACGTCGGTCCGCACGACCGAAGTGCTGAAATTCACAGCCTCGGAGCTGTTCCAGCGCCTGTTTCGTGAAGGCATCGAACTGGTCGAGGAAACGGCGGCCTATCTGGACGGGGACGGCCGCAGCGAGTCGCGCCTGCTGACGCGCTCTGCGGCGCTGAGCTATGCCAGTGAAAGCATGAAGCTGACCACGCGACTGATGCAGATTGCGTCATGGCTGCTGGTTCAGCGGGCCGTGAACGAGGGCAATCTGGAAGCCGATGTCGCCTTCCAGTCGCGCTATCGACTGGCCACACGCGAAGCAAAGCCGGAACCTCTGTCCAATGACCTCCCCGCCACGCTGGTGGACTATGTTCAGCGGGCCGAGCGTCTGTATGACCGGACCTATTATCTGGACCAGAAAATGTATGTGTCCGTTGAGGACGAGGCCCCCGTCAACGGGGTGCTTAGCCAGATCGAGCGTTTGAGGGCGGCATTTGGCTAGGGGCTAGAGGCCGCAAGACAAAGAAAAAGGCGGCGGGGTTCACACCCGCCGCCTTTTCTTTTGTCTGCCAACAGGGATCAAACCCAGTCGTCATCCTTGTCCGCAGGAGCTTCGGACACAACTTCGGGCAGGCGCACATCAATACCCATGGCACGCGCCAGCTTGGTATCGCGACGATAGGAATCCTCGCGGAAGGCGACGCGGCCCTGACCGTCCACAAAGGCCGTCCAGTACAACAGGCGCACACCGATCTGGCGACCGGTCTGGACGCGGGTGGTGTCGCCGCTGACCTGAGCCGTGTCAAAGCGTTCCAGCTTGGTCGGATCGGGTGCCAGTAGCAGGCGGGCAAACTCGACGGCGTTCTGCACGCGAACGCAGCCGTGGCTGCGCTGGCGCACCGACAGGTTGAACGCGCCCTTGCTGGGCGTGTCGTGCAGGAAGATGGCATAGCTGTCGCGCAGCTCGAACTTCACATAGCCCAGCGACGAGCGGGGACCGGCGCGCTGCACCACCCAGCCATTATCGTTGATATACATGTCGTTGGCGGCCAGATATCCCGGCCCCTTGGGCAGGATTTCGCGGCGGGCAATGCCCATGGGCACGGTCCATGGCGGGTTGGCCACGACCGAGGCGAAGTCGCGTTCCAGACTGGGGGTCTGGTTGGCGTGAGAGCCGACAACCACGCGGTTGGAGTGAACGGGCTGGCCGTCCTTCCAGTAAACCATGATGGCGGCGGCGGTGTTGACCTCGATCCGCTCGGGTTGCAGGTCGCGTTTCAGCCAGCGGCGACGTTCCAGATTGAGGGCGATCTGGCGGGCGCGGTCCTCGGCAGAGGCTCCGAGCGAGCGCTGGGTCGCCGGACCGACGCGGCCATCCACGCCCAGACCGTGGCGGGTCTGGAAGCTGCGCATACCTTGCTGGACAGCGGCACTATAAACGGCGCTGTTGCCCATGGCGGTTGCCGCCGAGGGGCTGATATCGCCTTCTAGGGTCAGACGTTTGACGAGGCCGGGGACGCGCGGGTCGCTGGCACCCGGTTCGATCTGGGCACCGGCGGCAAAGGCAGGCCATCCACCGTCGCGGGCAATGCGGCGATAGCGGATATAGCCGGCGGACAGGTTCTTATAGCCGATGTCCTGCGGGGCCAGACCGTCGAACCAAGCCGGCAGGTTGTTATTGTTCAAGGCACCGACAAGGCCCGAAGCCACATCGACGCTGTTCTTCTGCATTTCCCACAGTTCTTCGACCGTTTCCGGTGCGATGCGGCCATGGGCCAGAACCTTGGCATAGCCGAGAGCCGCAGCGGTTGAACGCACTTCGGCGGTATCGGGCTGGGCGGCAAGGCCGACGAAATCGAAATAGTCACCGGCATGAAGGGCGTGATGCTCGGCGCGGCTGGCAATGTCCTGCAAGGCGCGAAGGCGTTCGGCGTTCCAGACAGGGCGACCGCCGGTCAGTTCGTAGACCTTGCGGACATCCGGCTGGATATCTTGGGCAAGGCGGCCGATCTGGGCGTCGAGAGCAGGGGGGATGGTGTTTGGAACGGTCACCTGCACCTGTGCCAGTGACGCATTTGCTGCACCCAGAGCCAGAGATGCCGTTGCGACACCCAGACCCAATTCACGTCGATTCATAACCCATCCGCTCATACTGTCCATTCGACCTTTTCGTCAGACACCATATCTGCCGACCTGATCTGAACGCCTGCAGGTTATCCCTGTTCCGGTTAAAGAAAAAGCACCGCCCCTTTCGGAGCGGTGCTTCTTGTTGTCACCAACGGTAACGGACTTACTTCTTGAGGAAGCCACCGAACTTGCCGTTGAAGCGCGACACGCGGCCGGCGCGGTCCAGCATCTGGCCGTTGCCACCGGTCCAGGCCGGGTGCGAGGTCGGGTCGATGTCGAGGTTCAGGGTTTCACCTTCTTTGCCGTAGGTCGAACGGGTCTGGTAGGTGGTGCCATCGGTCATCACAACGTTGATGAAGTGGTAGTCCGGGTGCGTATCGGTCTTCATGATGTAAATCCGTCTCTGCGCGACGACGATTCCGACCGTCACTGCGCGTAAATTCGAGAATCCCGCCGTGCGAGACGGTGGGAGCGAGGTCGGGCGTTTACACCGAGGGGCGTTACGGGGCAAGAGCAGGTGTATGAACCAGCAAAATGCCACACCCACTGAATCTGCCGTTCATGGTCGCCCCGGGGCCGGAGCCCTGCTGGCCGAACAGATCGGCGAAGCGGCCGGAAAGCGCGGACGCAGCCGTAACGTCAAGCCACTTGCGCGCTTGCTGCCCTATCTGGCGGCGCATAAGGGCCATGCCCTGTTGTCGGCCCTTTTCCTTGTGGGCTCGACCGTGGCCTCGCTGGCGCTGACGGCGACGGCGCGCGGTGCGATTGATACCGGCTTTGAAAATGGCGGGGCGCATCTGAACTTCTGGTTCGGTATTCTCGGGGCCAATGCGCTGGTGCTGGGCCTGCTGACGGCGCTGCGTTATTTCTATGTGACCAAGACCGGTGAGCGCATGATTGCCGATCTGCGTCAGGGGCTGTTTGCGCGTATTCTGTCGCTGGACCCGGTCTTCTTTGCCCATATGCGTACCGGCGAGGTGCTGTCGCGCATGACGACCGACATCCAGTTGGTCGATACGCTGCTGACCACCTCGATCAGCTATGCGCTGCGTAATTTCCTGACCCTGATCGGTGCGACGATCCTGCTGTTCTTCGTCAGCCCCAAGCTGACGGCATTTGTACTGTTGATCGTGCCGATCCTGATTGTGCCCCTGTTCCTGTTCGGGCGTCAGGTCCGCAAACTGACGGTGCAATCACAGGACACGTTCGCAGGTGCCGTAGGCTTTGCCGGTGAAAGCGTCGATGCACTGGAAACGGTTCAGGCCTTTGGGCGCGAAAACAATGCGCGTGGCCGTTTTGATGCGGCGGTGGAAATGGCCTTTGGCGCATCGCTGAAGCGTATGCGCGCGCGGGCTGTCATGACCGCCATGATTATCACCGTCATGTTCGGTGGTGTGTCACTGGTGCTGTGGCTGGGCGCACAAGACGTGGTGGCCGGAAACATGACGCCGGGTTCGCTGTTGCAGTTCGTGTTGCTGTCCGTGTTTGCCGCTGGCGCTGTGGGCGCTCTGGGCGAAAGCTGGGGCGATGTGCAAAAGGCTGCCGGTGCCATGGAGCGTATCGACGAACTGATGCGAGCAGAGCCTGCGATTGCGGCACCTGCCAACCCCAGCGTTCTGCCGGTACCGGCACGCGGCGAGGTGTCCATGTCGGCGGTGGACTTTGCCTATCCGGGCCGCCCTGACCTGACCGCGCTGAAGGGCTTTAGCCTGACAGTGCGTCCGGGCGAGACGGTGGCTCTGGTCGGGCCGTCGGGCGCGGGCAAGTCGACTGTGTTCCGTCTGTTGCTGCGTTTCTATGATCCGCAATCGGGTCTGGTGTCGGTGGATGGCGTGGATGTGCGCAAGGCCGATCCGGTCGAGGTGCGCAGCCGCTATGCGTGGGTATCACAAGAAGCGCCTCTGTTCTCGGGATCACCGCTGGAAAACATCCGCTTTGGCCGCGAGGACGCAACGCTGGAACAGGCCAGACAGGCCGCATCCGAGGCTCAGGCTCTGGGCTTTATCGAAGCCCTGCCGCAAGGGTTTGATACCCCGCTTGGCGAACGTGCCAAGAGCTTGTCGGGTGGTCAGCGCCAACGTCTGGCCATTGCGCGTGCTCTGGTTCGCGATGCGCCGATCCTGCTGCTGGATGAGGCCACCAGTGCGCTGGATGCCGAGAACGAGCGTCTGGTTCAGGCCGCTCTGGATCAGGCCATGGAGGCGCGTACCACGCTGGTTATTGCCCACCGTCTGGCCACCGTCTTGCGGGCTGACCGCATCATCGTGATGGATGCCGGTCAGGTGGTCGAAGAGGGCACCCATGCCGAACTGGTGGCCAAGGGCGGCCTGTATTCGCGCCTTGCCAAGCTGCAGTTCCAGAACGACTGATTAAGGTAGGCGGCCCAGCTTGGCCCCGACCGCCAGCGCCGGAAAGTCGCTGAACACCGCATCGACCTTCAGGTCGTAGAAACGGTTCAGATAGCCCGTCAGATCGCCATGGTCTGACGGGCTTTCGTTTGAGCGGTGTTCCAGCGGCAGGAAGATGTTTTCGGCGCGGAAGGTCCAAACTACCACCTTGAGGTCCGCGGCATGGGCATCGGCCACAAGCGACGTGGCGGGCAGGGCGGCGGACCGGTCGTCGCGCGGCAGGATCATCTGGTCTTGCACACCGATAAAGCCCGCATAGGTACGGATGGCGGCCAAGCCTTCCGGCGTGGCCATATCGGCATAGGTCATGTCGGGACGGTCGGCAGGACCACCGAATACCTGCATCAACTGTAGCAGGGGCGTATCGATACGCTTGGACAGGCGCTCCAGCGGCCCGACCTCGAAACACTGCACCAGAACCGGCGCATCGGCCCCTGTCAGGTCCAGCCGTTCCAGTTCGGCCACAAAGGCGTCTTCGATATTCAGGTTGCGCGACCGAAAATGCAGCGGGTGTTTCAACTCGGGAGCCACGCCGATGCTGCGGCCCGTACGGGCGCTGGCCTCGCGGGCGATGGTGACCACCTCGTCAAAGGTCAGGATCGGGTCTTGGCCATCAAAGGCCGCCGACGCGGGGCGTAACAGCGGCAACCGCTCCTTGGCCCTCAGGGTTTTCAACTCGGCCAGCGTAAAGTCTTCGGTGAACCAGCCGGTGATCTCGACGCCGTCAACCATGCGCGTGGTTTTGCGGTCTGCAAACTGCGGGTGATCGGCGACATCGGTGGTTTCCCCGATCGCGTTCTCGTGGCGCACCACCAGATGCCCGTCGGCGCTCATTACCAGATCAGGCTCGATAATATCGGCCCCCTGATCGATAGCCCGCTCATAGGCCATGCGTGTGTGTTCGGGGCGTTCACCCGAAGCGCCGCGATGGGCGATGATGACTGGCGTGGCCAGCATGGAGGATACGGCAAGGACAACGCTGAGCATTGTGTGATGGGGCCCCAGATCTCGCATCAAGGCAAGCAAAGTGTTTGCGATACCTTGTAAACGGGATGCCGCAATAACTTACAAAATCTACATTTTGTGGGTTGGGGAACTTCAGGCATTTATGGGGACGATTGTGTCGTCACGACCTTGGAGGGAAAGTGAAACATCGAATGTTGAGGGGCGCTGCGCTGGCACTTGTGCTGGCTGCCGTTCCGATGGCTGCGGGGGCTGCGCCAGCAGCACCGTCGGCCCCTGCGGCTCCAAGCCAGCAGTTCCGCGTTGATCCGGTCTATTACAACCTGCCGAACGGGCTGCGTGTGGTGCTGTTGAAAGACAGCCGCGTGCCGACGGTGACGGTGGCGGTGCATTACGGCATCGGCTTCCGCGTCGAGCCGCGCGACCGTACCGGCTTTGCCCACCTGTTCGAGCACCTGTTGTTCCAGGGATCGGAAAACGCACCCAAGGGGCATTTCATCAATCTGGTCAGCAATGCGGGCGGGGCGATGAACGGCTCGACGCGTTTTGACTACACCAACTATTATCAGGTGGTGCCGTCGGGCGCTCTGGAAGCGATGATCTGGGGCGAGGCCGACCGTATGGCGCGTCCGGTCATCAATGCCGAAGTGCTGAAAAATCAGCAGGACGTCGTGGCCAACGAGGTCAAGGTCAATGTCATCAACCAGCCCTATGGCGGCTGGCCATGGCTGGTCATGCCTCAGGCGGCCAATACCAACTGGCACAATGCCCATAATTTCTATGGCGCGCTGGATGATCTGGAAGCGGCTACGGTCGATGATGCCAAGGCGTTCCACGAACGCTTCTATGGACCGAATAACTCGGTGCTGTTCATCGGTGGCGACTTTGACGAGGCCCAGACCCGTCGCTGGATCGAGCAGTATTTCGGAGCCATTCCGGCCAGTGCACCTGTGCAGATGCCCGACATCTCAGAGCCGCGCCAGACCGAACCGCGCCGTGTGATCCATAATGATCCGCTGGCCCCCAAACCGGCATGGGCTGCGGGCTGGCACATGCCGCCGCGCCATTCGCAAGAATGGTACGCCATGGGCCTGATCAACCAGATGCTGATTCAAGGAACGGACAGCCGTCTTTACGACAAGCTGGTGCGTCAGGAATCCATCACGTCGGGTATCGGTGGCGGCATCAACCTGTTGGGCAGTCAGTATACCTATAATGGCCCGATGGAGATGGTGGTCGATCTGACCCACGATGCCGACAAGACCGAAGCCCAGATTACGGCGGCGGTGGATGCGGTGGTGGGTGACCTGCAGAACAATCTGGTCTCCGATCAGGAACTGCAACGCGCCAAGACCAAGATCCGCTCTTCGCTATATGGCACGATCGACAGTGCATCGCGCTTTGGTCTGGCCGAAATCCTGTCGGCCTATGCCCTGTTCGATGACAACCCCGCTAAGTTCAATGATGTCGAGGCGGGCTTTGCCGCTGTGACGCCGGAACTGATCCGCGCGACGGCCCGCGAGTATCTGCGCGACGGCAACCGCACCATTGTCATTCTGCAACCGGGCGCAGCCCAAGCGGCATCGGAGGCCCAGCAATGATCCGTCGTCTTTCTATGTCTGCTGCGGTGCTTGGTGTCGCAGTGGCGATGACACTGGGCGCCGTGCCTGCATCGGCACAGGTTGTGCCGCAACCACCTATCGGTGCGCCCAAGCCCGTCTCGGTGCCGCAAACCGAGGATTATCAACTGCCGAACGGCATCAAGGTCACTCTGGTGCCCTATGCGGTGGTGCCCAAGGCCGTTGTGGCTGTGCGTGTTCCAACCGGAAATGCCTCCGAGGGTCAGGACACATGGTTGTCGGACCTGACTGTGGCGCTGATGCGCGAGGGCGCGGGCAACCGTAGCGGCAGCGAGATATCGCAAGCCTTTGCCGACATGGGTGGCGGGCTTGGCACCTCGGTTGGATCTTCGCGTACCGTGTTCTCGACCAATGTGCTTGGCGAGCGGGCCCCTGATGCGGTGGCGCTGATTGCCGATCTGATGCAGCGCCCGACCTTTCCTGCCGATGCACTGGATCGCACCAAGCAGGGCTTTGTGCGCAACATTGCCATCAAACTGAGCACGCCGAGCGGGCAGGCCTTCAATGCCTATCACCGCACGGTTTTTGCGGGCCACCCGTACGCAGCCTATGTGCCGACCGAAGCCCAGATGCAGGCCTATACGCTGGATCAGGCCAAGGCCTTCCACGCCCGCAGTTTTGGCCCCAACGGCGCACATATCTATGTCGGTGGACAGTTTGATACCACAGCGGTGAAGGCGGCTATCGAACAGCAGTTTGGTGGCTGGCGCATCAATAACGATGTGGCCAATGTGCCTGTGGCTCCGGCTGTGGCGCGCCGTGTGGTTCTGGTGGACCGCCCCGGTGCCGTACAGTCCACGCTGATGTTGGTGGCCGATGCGCCCAAGATCGGCGGTCAGGACTATATCCGTGCCGAGGTGATGGATTCCCTGCTGGGTGGTTCATTCAACTCGCGGATCACCACCAATATCCGCGAGGACAAGGGCTATACCTATTCGCCCTATAGCGCCCTCAACGTGCTGGATGTGAACACCACGCACTGGAGCCAGAATGCCGATGTAACGGCGGCCCATACGGGAGACTCCCTCAAGGAAATCTTCCACGAGATCCATCGCCTGCAAAATGAAGCGCCGACCGTAGAGGAAACCACCGGCACCCAGAATATGAGCACTGGTGGCTTTGTTATGGGCATGTCGACGACCAACGGCGTAGTGAACAACATCATCACACTGGATGATCGTAACCTGTCGCGCGACTATTATGATCGCTACATCCCGTGGGTAATGTCGGTAACACCCGCCGATATCCAGCAGGCGGCCCAAAGGATCGACCTGAACAAGATGACGGTCATTGTCGTGGGTGATCTGGCGACTGTACGGCCGCAACTTGAAGCTCTGCCGGAGTTTCAGGGCGTGACCTTCGAGGTGTTCCAGCCCTAGGCGGCGCGAGCAGCTTGAATAGAAAAAGGGCGCATCCTTGTAACAGGATGCGCCCTTTATTTTTCAGCTTTGCGGCTGGATCAGGCGCCTTGTAGCACCTTGCGCAGCTTGGCTTGAATGTCGGGGTTGCCCGCGACAATCGTCTTGCCCAGCTTGGGATCTCCATCCTGTTCGATAGTGGTCACAAGGCCACCGGCCTCGGTCACCAGCAGGATACCGGCAGCGACATCCCAGCGTTGCAGGCCGCGCTCGAAGAAGGCGTCATAGCGGCCGGCGGCCACCCATGCGAAGTCCAGCGAGGCCGCACCCAGACGACGGATGCCGGCAACGCGCTGGCCTACGGCGTGGATGTCCTTGATGGCTTGGGCATGGCCGGTCTTGCCGATGAAGGGCAGGCCGGTGGAGACCAGCGAGTCCGCCAGTTCCTTGCGACCCGCCAGACGGATGCGGCTGTCGTTCAGATAGCAGCCCTTGCCCTTTTCGGCCCAGAACATCTCGTTCATGACCGGATTATAGGTCACGGCGGCGACGATTTCGGCGGTACCGTCGGGGTGGGTGCGTTGCAGGCCAACCGTGATCGCAAAATGCGGCATGGCGTGCATGAAGTTGGTGGTGCCGTCGATCGGATCGACAATCCACATGTGGGTCTTGTCGGTGCCTTCGATCAGACCGCGCTCTTCGCCGAGGAAGCTGTAACCCGGACGGGCCTTCATCAGCAGTTCGAAGAGGGTGTCTTCTGCCTTGATGTCGGCAGCCGTGACGAAATCGCCGGGGCCCTTGCGCGATACCTGTAGGTGGGCGACTTCACCGAAGTCACGAAGCATCGGGCGAGCGGTCTTGCGGACGGCGTCCATCATGACCTGAAGAAGTGCGGAACTTAGAGCCATTGGTCGATCTCCTGGTCCGTGCATCCTGTATGTGAAGAGCGAGGCCCCGGATGGACGGAGAAGTCAAAAGGGGTGCGGACCATCCGCACCCCTGTAAGAGTAGTCTTGCCCCATTGCAGGGGGAAGACGGCGTTTTTTAGTCCGCGCGACGGACGTATTCACCCGTCGAGGTATCGACGATGATTTTTTCACCGGCCGACATGAACGGCGGGATCATGACGCGCACGCCGTTCGAGGCCGTTGCCGGCTTGTAGGACGACGAAGCGGTCTGGCCCTTAACGGTCGGCTCGGTTTCGACAACTTCCAGAACGACGTGGTCCGGCAGTTCCAGACCGATCGGACGCTCTTCGTGCGACTCGATGATGACCTTCATGCCTTCCTGAAGGTAGGCGATGCGGTCTTCACCAACCCATGCCTTGGACAGTTCGATCTGTTCGTAGGACTCGTCGTCCATGAAGACGAGGGTGTCGCCATTGTCGAACAGGTAGGAGTAGTCACGCTGTTCCAGCGTGACGCGCTCGACCTTGTCTTCCGAGCGGAAGCGTTCGGCCAGCTTGTTGCCGGTTTCGAGGTTTTTGGCCTCGACGTTGGCAAAGGCGCCGCCCTTGCCGGGCTTGACGTGGCTGGCCTTGGTTACGACCCACAGACCACCATTGTGCTGCAGGACCATACCGGGCTTGATGGTATTGGCGTTGATTTTCATAGGGAACCGTTCGGGCTCGTTTATGGGCAGGTGGGCGCCGCCCGTTTGGGGCGCTCCAAATCGCCGCGAGACCTAGAATAGATAAGGGCAAATGGCAATGTCGGCGGCTATTTCTATGGCTGTTTGATCAGACTATTGGCCTGCGATGCCGGATCGACAGCCGCATCCACCTTGAGGCGGCGGGCTTCATAGGCAAAGGCGGCGGCCAGTCCGGCCGAGGCCATGGCGGCACCGATCTGGCTCCAGCGGTTTTGCGGACGGGCAGCCAACCACCACGCATTGGCGGTCTGGGCCAGTGCCCATAGCCCCATGGCGGTGGTCTTTCCGTGACGGGCAGGGGCGTTCCAGACCCGCAGCGCCGACAAGGTATTGGCGGAGAACACAGCAGGCAGCAGCAGGTTTCCGGCCCTGACCTCTTTCTTGACGCGTCGGAACAGGGCGCGCGAAGACGGGTCGGGGGCGGCTTCCTTGGCCAGTATGGTGACGGAGGCTGCAAATCCGACCACCAGCACAGCGCCGAGGGCCACATGCTTCCAGTCCCGATTGTCGGCATTGAGGAAGTCGCCCGCCTTGTCGCGTGCGGTGTCGATCAGGTCGTCCATATGGGCCATGTGCTTTCCCCCGACTGTGGTCACTACAGGCAAATGAAAAGGCGGCGGAGATGTTCCCCGCCGCCTTTGCATGTTCCGGTTTGACCCGAAGGATCAGTGGCCTTCGCCGACGATCTCTTTCATGGCCGATTGCAGATAGTTCTGCTTGCCCATCAGCTCGACGAGGTTGAGCTGGTTTTCGAGGAAGTCGATGTGGTTCTCGGTGTCCGACAGGATGGTCAGCAGCATGTCGCGGCTGACATAGTCGCGGGCCTGTTCACATTCGGTCAGAGCGTCGCGGGTGGCCAGTCGGCTGTCCATTTCCAATTGCAGGTCTGCTTGCAGGCATTCGATGGGGTCTTCGCCCACCTTGAGCTTGTGCAGGTCTTGCAGGTTGGGCAGGCCGTCGAGGAACAGGACGCGCTTGATCAGCAGATCGGCGTGTTTCATCTCGCCGATGGATTCTTTGTAGATGATGTCGCCAAGGTGGGTCAGACCCCAGCTTTCGAACATGCGCGCGTGAAGGAAGTATTGGTTCACGGCTGTCAGTTCGTTTGTCAGCACCTTGTTCAGGGTGCGAATGATCGCAGGATCGCCCTTCATGGCATTCTTCTCCGTAGCTGACAGCGGAGAGGGGCCGCTATCTCGTGGAACGGAGAATAACACGGCTTTGGGCGTTATGTTTATTTGCGAGTTACTTTCACTGCATTGATAATGCGAGCGTTTTTCACTCTCAGAAGCAGGTGGCGATTACTCGGCGGCAATCGCGAAAGAGTCTTGCGATTCCTGAATCATCTGGCGCATTTCGCAGACGCATTTCGCGCACTGGGCCTGACAGCCCTGCGAGGCGAAAATGTCTTTCGGACGCTTGGCACCGGCCTCGATGGCGAAGTGGACGTCGCGGCTGCGGATGCCGTTACAGTTACAAACGTACAAGGCTGCTGCCCCTGCTCGTTAATGAGAATGGTTCTCTGTAGCATGAATCGAGAGTTATGCAACTCATTCGCATTCCAGTTGCGGAGACGTATGGGCAAGGGAGACTGCCAAAGACATTGACGCGCCCTGCTTATGCGGGCAGGGCGGGGGCATGGCCCGTGAACCCAAAGTCCCGCCTCGCCCTGTGTGTCAGCTTTATCTGATCACGCCTGCGTCGATTGATGATCTGGATGCTTTTGCTGTGCGTCTGGACAAGGCTCTGGGTGCCGGTGAGGTTGCCGCCTTCCAGATCCGCCTGAAACCGGCATCGGATGACCAGATCCGCGCCGCCGTGGCCAAGCTGAAACCTGTCTGCCACGCCCATGGCGTGCCGGTCTTGCTGAACGACCGCCCCGATCTGGCCAAGGCCACGGGTTGCGACGGCGTTCATGTCGGTCAGGATGACGCCTCGGTGGCCGATGCCCGTCGTATGCTGGGCGAAGACGCCATGATCGGTGCCACCTGCCACGACAGCCGCCATCTGGCGATGGAAGCGGCTGAGGCGGGGGCCGACTATGTGGCCTTCGGGGCCTTCTTCCCGACGGACACCAAGGAAACCACCCACCGCGCTGAAACCGATGTCCTGACCATCTGGCAGGAGACGATGGAAACGCCATGCGTTGCCATTGGCGGTATCACGGTTGAAACGGCAGCAGATATTGCCCGCGCAGGGGCCGATTTTGTGGCTGTCAGCGGTGCGGTCTGGAACCATCCCGACGGCGAGGCCGCAGCGGTAAGTGCGTTTTCGCATGCTCTGAATACGGCCTATTAGGCGCGCATTTAGGTCCGGGATTTTAGACGGCTTCAGACCCTATTAAAGAGCGTGCGGTAAAACTGCGCGCAAATAGGCTTAGGCGCATATGTAGCGCGAGGAACGTCATGGAAGTCGGACAAACCTGGACCGATACGCCGCTCCAGAAGGACGAAAAGAGGCAAGCCTCGGGTCCGGGGGCTGTTATGGCGCAACTGCGGGGACGCGGTGCGCCTGCCAATATGACCTTTTTCCGCCGTCCATTTGCTCTGGTCGGAACTATCGGGGCCTTGTGCCTACTGGTTGTGGTCTCGGTCCGCTTTATGGCGGCGGGACCCGGCATAATCTCGACCCTGTGGATTACCAGCGGCGTCGCCGTCGTGACCTGGTTCAAGGGCGGGCGTGGCCTGACCTATGGCGTGGCCTTTGCGGCACTGGTCTCAATGGCCCTGATGGCGGGCGAGCTGATCCTCGGCAACCCGCCGCATCGCGCCATCATTTTTGTCGGTCTGAACCTGCTGGAAATCATGCTGGCGGTGGCGCTGCTGCGATATGTGTTTCCAAAACTGGATGTGCATACGGTCAAGGGCAATGTGAAGCTGTTCGTGACCTGTATGGCCGCCTGCTTGCCCTCGGCGCTGATATGCGGGGCGTTTCTGAACCACGGTGCCATTGACGGTTATTTCGGCGGTGTGCGGATGTGGTGGCTGGGCCATGGCGTCGGCATGTTGATGGTGCTGGCAACGGGGCTGTCTCTGGGCGGGATCTTCGACGGGGCGCAGACCAGCAGAAGCTATCGCATCAGGCAGTTGGCCGAGATGGTGTTCATGCTGGCTGTGCTGGTGGTGGCATCGTTGATGGTGTTCTATTTTTCGTATCTGGCACTGGGCTTTGCAATCTTGCCGCTATTGCTGCTCATGGCGGTCCGGTTGCGTGTGCTGGGCACAGCGATTGGCTTGCTGGTCGTCAGTGTGATCGCCATCAAGGGCACGATGGCAGGAACCGGCCCCTATCATACCATGCAGGTTCCGGCGGCTCTGGGTATGGCGCAGATGCTGATCCTGTTCGGATACTCGCCTGTGCTGGTTGTTGCTGCCTTGCTGGACGAACGTGATGCGCTGGCCGAACGGGCGCGGGCCGGACGCCAGAAGGCCGAGATCGCTTCTGCGGCCAAATCGCGTCTGCTGGCCAATGTCGCGCACGAAATCAAAAGCCCCGTCGGGGGCATTATCGGCATCGCCGAAATGTGGGCGGCGGGTCATCTGGGCGAGGTGACGCCCGCTCAAAAAGACATGGCGCAGATGATGGTCCGCACGGGGCGTCAGATTGAAAATCTGGCCCATGATCTGCTGGATGTATCACAGGCAGAGTCTGGCGCTGTGCGTATCGAAATGCGCCCGACCGATGTGGCGGGTGTGTTGCACGATGCCAGCAAGACCGTTTCCATGATGCCCGAGGCGGCTGGCTTAAAGCTGGATATTCTGGTGGTAGAGCCGGGTTTGAAGGTGATGGCGGATTCCCAGAGACTGGCGCAGATCATCGTCAATCTGGGCAGTAACGCTGTGAAATACGGCCGTACGGGCGGCTTTGTGCGTTTCACGGCCACACGCCGCGAGGACGGGCAGATACGTCTGGCGGTCGAGGATGGCGGTCCGGGTCTGACAGCGGAAAAACAGGTGCAATTGTTCGAGCCGTTTAACCGTCTGGGGCTGGAGCGCACATCCATCGAGGGGCATGGCATCGGGCTGGCCCTGTCCAAACGACTGGCCGAGTTGCAAAACGGCCAGATGGGCGTTGTCTCCGTTCAGGGGCAGGGCGCGTCGTTTTGGGTGGAACTGGCCGAGGCCTATTGAGGTTTTGGCTCTATATTTCGGGAACCATGGTGAGCTTATGACGAAGGCCAAGACATTTTCTGCGCTGGCAGTATCGGTGATAGCTCTGTCTGCGGGGCAGGCTGCGATGGCCCAAAATGCCTCTGCACCAACGGCGCAGGAACTGACACGTTCGCTGAACTCGCGACCACCTCAAGCGGCACCTGTGACCGCTCCGGCTCCGGTACGGGCACCGGCTCCGGCACAGGCACAGCGGCCCGCTGCGGCACCTGTTGCGCCGCCTGCGTCGCGATCGGTTCCGGCGACCGCGCTGACCCCTGCGACCCGCATGGAGACACGTCCGGCGTCTGCGCCTGTGGCCAGCACTAGCGGGGCGAGACCAGCGCCGGTGGCACCTGCACCCGCACCTGCTGCGGCACCTGCACAAGCGCCAGTTGCGGCCCCCGCATCGGCACCGCGTCCGCTGAACGCCGCCGCGATTGCAGCCCTGCCATTCCGTATTGATCTGAAGGGCGCACAGATTGTCGAGCGTCCTGCCGGTCCGACGGCCAAGGTCTATTCGGTGCGTCGCGGCGATACGCCTCTGCTGATGATCTATACCGGCCCGCAGTCGGACTATCCGATCTATGGCGGAGATCAGGCCGAGGTTGCGGGCCGTACCAGCATCATCGTGACCGAAGGCATGCGCCGTCGTGCGGTCGAGCACCTGTTCCGGCGTGAGGACGCCCAGCCCGCCGATATCCATGTCTGGGTCATGGCGATGGACGGTGCAGACGGTGATCTGGCCGAGCAGATCGGACAGACGGTCGATCCCCGTTAGGTCATCGATATTAGGGCTTGCTGAATCATCAAGACTGACTGATCTTGCAAATCATTCGCAAGATGGAGGTCGCGATGATTATTCTGGGCATCGGCATGTCGCAACTGTCACGCCTCATGAGAAAGGGCGCAGAGGATGAACCCCTGCGCCCTGTTGAACGTCCTCACCTTCGGGTTATCGAAGGCTCGGTGTCTCAGTTCAGTTCGAGAACCTCGCCCGCACGCCACAAGCGATAGCGAACCTCGACGTTTTCAGGCGTGTAGACCACAACCGGCAGGCGCGAGTTGTAACGCACCAGGGTTTGCTGCGGCAGGGTTACGAACGCCTCGCGCTCGGAACCTGCGGGGCAGGCCATCATGGTCGAGGCACCGGCGCTGATCTGTGGCAGGACATAGTAGTTATAGCCCCAGCCTTCGGCTGTGCGCTCTTCAAGCTGGCCGCCGAGCATCTGACGGTTGCAGTCGATGGTCTTGGTCTGACCAATGATCAGCTCAACCTTGACCGCATCTTCGTTATCGAGGGCCGGCAGGTTCAGGACATGGCGCTTCTGGCCGGCGGTTGCTTCGGGATAAGCTTTCATCGCGTCCTGCACAGTAGGGGTCGATTGAGCCTCAACCGACGGGGTTGCGCAGGCAGAAAGTGCTAGCGCTGCAACGGTAGCGAGGGCAAAAAATCGCATGAAATGCCTTTCAGGTGAAGATCTGCCCTCGGTAACGCTTATTTATTAAGTAAGTTCCACTGCCATGGAGATGGCTTCGCCGCCACCGATGCACAGGGATGCAACGCCGCGCTTCAGGCCACGGCTTTCGAGTGCCGCAAGCAGGGTGGCCATGATGCGGGCACCCGAGGCACCGATCGGGTGACCCAGAGCGGTTGCGCCGCCATTGACGTTCAGCTTGGCACGGTCGATGCCCATTTCTTTCTGGGCGATCATGGCGACGACGGCGAAGGCTTCATTGACCTCCCACAGGTCCACATCATCCACGCTCCAGCCCGCTTTTTGCAGGGTCTTTTGCATGGCCGGAACCGGCGCGGTGGTGAACAGGCCCGGCTCGTGCGCGTGGCCCGAATGGGCGACGACGCGGGCGACGATGTTCAGGCCCAGTGCCTTGGCCGTGCTTTCACGCGCCATGACCAGAGCGGCGGCACCGTCCGAGATCGACGAGGCATTGGCGGCCGTGATGCGGCCATCCTTGATGAAGGCGGGACGCAGGGTCGGGATCTTGGCCGGATCAGCCTTGCCGGGTTGCTCGTCTTCGGAAACGGTCACCACGCCTTTGCGGGTTTCGATCTCGACGGGGACGATTTCCTTCTGGAACGCACCCGAGGCAATGGCTGCCTTGGCGCGGTTCAGGCTTTCGATGGCATAGGCGTCCATGTCTTCGCGCGAGAAGCCGTAGGTCTCGGCCGAGCCTTCGGCAAACACGCCCATGGCTTTGCCTTCATAGGCGTCTTCGAGGCCGTCCATCATCATCGAGTCGATAATGGTGTCATGGCCGATACGCGCACCGCCACGGTGCTTGTTCATCAGGTACGGCGCGCCGCTCATGGATTCCATGCCACCGGCGACGATGACGTCTGCGGTACCGGCCAGAAGGGCATCATGGGCCATGGCGGCGGCTTGCAGGCCCGAACCGCACATCTTGTTCAGCGTGGTGGCCTCGACGCCCAGCGGCAGACCGGCACCCAGTGCCGCCTGACGGGCCGGAGCCTGACCCAGACCGGCAGGCAGGACACAGCCCATGAAAATCTGGTCGATTTTTTCAGGGGCCACGCCCGCGCGCTCGACCGCGGCCTTAACAGCAGTGCTGCCCAGTACGGTGGACTTTACGCTGGACAGAGCGCCCTGAAACCCGCCCATCGGCGTGCGGGCATAGGAGCAGATGACGACGGGATCAGCAGGGGTAGTCATGGTTTCAGCCTTTGGCGGCAAATCACTAGAGTGCGCCTGATTAGGGGGCGCGATGCCCCCGAAGCAAGAGATATGCGGGTAAACTGTTCTCGATTAGCTTAGGCGTGGCCAAGGACTTTGCGTCGCTGGCGCGATGTGGCCAGCACACTGCCGTCCGCGCCCCATGCGATGGCGTCATCGACCGCCCAGCCATCGGAGTGCTGGATCAGGCTGTATTCGAAATAGGCCCAGCCATCGGGCGCATTCTCGGGCGTTGGCGGCGTCAGGAAATCATAGCGCAGATCAACTGTGGTCATGATCGGCGGTGCCTCGAAGCCCGTCCATGACGGCGGATACAGTGCATCCAGCAAATAGCAGAGGCGGATTTCATCCAGCGGCTGGCCGTCGCGCATCCTGATCCAGCAACGCTCGACGCGTTTGCCGTCCTTGTTGCCGCCAAAAATGTTCGGGCCACCGTCAAAACGGTATTCGGCATGTTGGGCAAAGCGGGGTGCAAATGGTCCCTCCATACCGGCACCGACAGGAAGACTATCGAGCGCGGGGGGCGGCACAGCGCGATCATAGAGGGCGGCGGCATCCGGGGTGTTGCGACCAAATGTGCCACTGGCATTGTGGGTCAGGCGCTCGCCCTGTGCGGCCTGAACGGCGGCATAGGTGATCTGGCGGCCTTTTCGCAGCATTTGCGGGGTGAACAACAGCGGCTGGCCATAGTTTGCCGCCGCCAGATACTGCACCGACAGGGTTTGCAGCGGCGCATCGATATCCAGCCCCTGTCGCATGGCCTTGGCACACAGGGCGGCCAGCAAGCCCCCGAACGGAAAGCCTTTTTCCGGCGGCAACTGTTGCGGGGCGTTGGAAAACTCTTCGCGCATCAGGCTGGACAGGCCGCCTTCGACGGGTGTCAGCGCGAACGCCTGTTCCAGCAGTTCGAGCGATGAAGTCGGGTGGGGGTCTGCCATGGGGAGGTCGATCTGATGGTAGTTGGGTTTTAATTAGAAACTTACTCGGTGCATTTAAAATCGCAACCCTTGTAAAAATCCTGACGCGGGGTCACTCTATAGGCATGGGACGCACAGCCGACTATTCACGCCAAAGCTGTTCTGTCGCCGGTGCTCTCGAAGTCATCGGTGATCCTTGGACCATGCTTGTGATCCGCGACGCCTTCAACGGTGTGACGCGTTTCGAGCAATGGCAGGAACATCTTGGCGTGGCCCGCAATGTTCTGGCGGCGCGCCTGAAATCTCTGGTGCATCACGGTGTGCTGGAGCCGCGCCTGTATTCCGAACGTCCGCCGCGCAACGAATATGTGCTGACGGCCAAGGGCAAGGATCTGTACGGCATTCTGGTCACCCTGCACGCATGGGGTGAAAAGCATGTCTATCACGACCAGCAATCGGGCGTGGTCCTGCGTCACAAGACTTGCGACAATATTCTGCAACCGCGCATCGCGTGTGGCTGCTGCAACGAGATGGTCCGTCCTCGCGAGGTTCAGGTCATCTATACCGCCGACCGCCCCACCGTCGGCGATATGATGGCCGAGGACGAAGTGGCTTAGTACGCAGGGTTAATCGGGGCAGGCGGGGATGATCAACGAGGTTTCACAACGCCGCGCCAGAAAAGCGCGCCGACGCAAACTGCTGATTGGCAGTACCTTTTTCATTATCGTAGCGAGTTGTTTTGCCAGTCTTTTCGGACTGGGGAACCGAGCCGCGGTGTGGGTAATAGGATTATACGTTCTGGGAATGTTGGTCTTTGGCCTTTCGGAGGCGAAGACTGCCATTCGCGTTTATAGATCGTGGCTTTCTCACCAAAACTTCCAGCCTCGTCAGGCCGATGGCTTTTCGCCTTTAGAGGTTGCGGCTTTGCAAAACCTGCTCGTCGCGGCGGGATCCGATGCCGTAGAACTGGCTCGATACCTTGCTTCAAGCGAGGTTGTTGAACGCTACAATTCTGGCACGGGACTGGTTGTCACGCTGCAATCAACGGAGCCTTTTGTCGCTTCTTGCAATGTTACAAGATTATTCGGTTGGTTTGTGATTTCGGCCGAGAAAGTTGTGATCGGCGCGCGGTTGTGGGCGGATGATCGAGAGGGTGTGGCGCTGCTGGAGTTCTTTACGGGAGGTCATATCACGCGACATTGGGAATGGACGCATGAGCCGTTTGGGGATGCTACAGACGAATGTACCCGTCCGCCGGTGCCGCTCAGTTCCCCAGTAGTTAGCGCTCCCAGTGTGAAATATTTTCCACGTGATCAACTTTGATCTGAAACGCCTATTCTGCATTCCGGTCGGTGGTTGATTAGCCCCGTTCCGGCACGATGGTCGGGTGGGTATTGGGCAGGATTTTCTCGACTTCATGCGGCTCGACATGGCTGGCCATGCGATAGGCATTTACCGGCTGTGACCGGTTGATCCACATGGCATAGTCCAGATGGTCGGCGCGGGGATCATCCGTATTAGGATGCAGCAGGATGGTCAGGCCGAGGCTGTTTAACTGCAACCACGGGATGATGACGGCCAACAAATCATTGGTGAAGCCGAAATAGAATGACGGCGTCACATGCGGGCCGCGCGGTTCGAGGTTCCAGTTGCCCAGTTCGACAGGGAAACGCTCGAGCACCCACTGGCGCAGTAAGGCGGCCTTGTGGTGGTTGTCTTCGTCGAAATAGATGTGGGCGTGATAGCTGCTGATGCGCGTGAAGGGCTGCGGACTAACCGGCAGAGTTTGCTCGTTCGGGCGCAAGGAAACAGGCGCAGTAATCACCTCGTTCAGCACATCGCCCCACGGTGACTGGCCGACGGATGGCGGCGGAACGTGCGCGGCATAGGCCGTCGATGTCGGGACTGTCGTCGTGGCGGCTTCTGCATGGACGGGCTTGGTCATGGTGACGATCGCAGCGGTTGTGGCACCGGCACCCAGTAACAGATGACGACGGGCGGGCGAGACAGCTTCGGCGTTTTGGCGTGCGCGTGTTGCCTCTGTCGATGGTTCGTGGCGCATTTTCGATCCCCTGTCCGCAAAACAGCAGGTAGCCGTATCAAACAGGCCGTGTTCGCCCGCATCAGTTCTTCTGTGGAAACTGATAGGTTTGCTGAGGGTTTAGGGCTTAGGGCGCGCGATACGTTTAGGATGCGTCAAAAGTCTGGGGCTATGATGTAATCCATGTTTAAGTCTCTGACGTCGCGTATCGCTGCCGTGGGTATTATGGTCGCGATTGCCCTGTTTGCCTTGATCCTGGCGATTGTCGATGCCTCGCGCCAAAGCCGCGAGAGCTTCCAGTGGGTGATGCATTCCAGCCAGCTTATTCAGGCTATGGAAGAGACAATGGCCGGTTTGCGCGATGCGGAATCCGGCCAGCGCGGCTATGTGCTGACCCAGAACCCCGGCTTCGCACAGTCGTTTGATCGCCGTATCGAAGATGCCCGCCAGTCCTATGCCAAGCTTTACGAGCTGACCAAGGATAATCCGGCGCAGAGCAACCGGATGCGCGAGTTCGGCACTCTGCTGGAAGAGCGGATCGAGCTGATGCATACGCCGCTTCAGATGGCGCGGCAAAATGCGTTCAGCGAAGCGCGGGCGATGGTGACCGAGGGACGTGGCCACGAAACCATGAATGCGCTGGTTCTGCTGGCGCAGGATTTCCTCAACGAGGAAGAACAACTGCGCGACAGGCGCATTATGGCGGCGGAACGCCGTCTGGCCTGGGGGCGCGGTCTGGCTCTGTTTGGCGGGCCTTTGATCGCGCTGATTACGCTGTTGCTGTCGGCCATGGTGATCCGTGGCATTCGCTATCCGACCCGTATGCTGAACGGGGCGATGAGCCGCTTTGGCCAAGGCGAACTGGATGCCCGCGTGCCCGAACAGATGGGATCGCGAGAGTTTGACCGTCTGGCCCACGGCTATAATGCCATGGCCGAAAAGCTGGAAATGACGGTTGCGGCGCAGGAGCGCAGCAAGGGCGAACTGCGTCGTGTCCACGATGAGCTTTTGTCCAGCAGCCAGACCCTGAAGGAACGCGGTGAGGTTATCGAACTGCTGGGGGCCATGTCGCACCGCATGCAGGCCACGCGCACCGATGCCGAACTGGCCGAGGTCATCAGCATCTTCGTGCCGCGCGTCATGCCCGGTCTGCCGGGTGTGCTGTATGCCTATAATAATTCACGCAATCTTCTGGTGCCGATGTCGGTCTGGGGCGATCCGCGCGATGTTGGACAAGGCTTCCCGCCGGACCAGTGCTGGGCGTTGCGACGCGGTCAGGATCACTATGTCAGCGGCAAGGGCAAGGATGTGGTCTGCGAGCATGTGTGCGGCGATATAGAGGCCTATCACTGCGAGCCTCTGCTGGCCTCGGGCGAGGTCATCGGTGTGCTGTATCTGGACGGCATTCTGGATGACGAGGCACGTTTCCGTATGAATGTGCTGGTCGAGAATATTGCCTCGGCCATGACCAACCGCCGCCTGCAACGCGACCTTAAAGAACAGACGATCCGCGATCCGCTGACGGGGCTGTTCAACCGTCGCTATATGGAAGAGGCGCTGACACTGGAGGTGGCCCGTGCCAGCCGTTCCGAAGTGCCGCTATGCGTTGTGATGTGCGACGTGGACCACTTCAAACGCTTCAATGACGAATATGGCCATGATGCCGGTGATGCGGTGCTGTCGCTGGTGGCCAGCGAGCTTGGGGAGCGTTTCCGCGATGGCGACATTGTCTGCCGTTTCGGGGGCGAGGAATTCACCATTATTGCGCCGGGCACCACCAAGGAAGACTTGCTGCGTCGTGTCGAGGATGTTCGCGAGTCCGTCTCGCGCCTGTCGCCACGCCTTCGCAATGACCTGTTGGGCTCCATCACCATGTCGTTCGGTATCAGCCAGTGGGAGCCGAGCATGGACCGTAATGGCGCGGAGCTGCTGCAACATGCCGATGCGGCCCTGTATCGCGCCAAGCGGGATGGCCGTAACCGGACGGTCCTGCACGAACATGGGCCGCATCTGGCAACGGGTTGAGGCAAGAAAAAGGGCCACGGTAGCGATACCGTGGCCCTTTGATTTGGGGGCTTTGATTTTGTGCCCTAGAGAACGGCCTGTGTGGACTGGATAAAGCCACCGCCCAGAACCCGCTCGTCATCGGCAGGATCATAGAGGACGCAGGCCTGTCCCGGGGCGACGCCTTCTTCGCCCTCGGCAAACACCACCTTCACTATGCCGTCGTCTGCCAGTGCCAGACGGGCAGGGGAGGGCTGGCGGGTCGAGCGCACGCGGGCCAGTACCTCGGCACCGTCGCGGGCAGCTTCCTCGATCGTGGCCTGCTGGCCCAGCCAGTTGGTTTCTTCCAGCACGAGGCTGGCGGTCAACAGGGCTTCGCGCGGGCCGACAATGACCTGACGCAGTTCGGGGTTCAGCTTGGTGACGAACAGAGGCTCGCCCACCGCGACATTCAGGCCGCGACGCTGGCCGATGGTGTAGTCGGTAATGCCGGAGTGCTTGCCCAGAACGCGGCCGTCCATATGCACGATCTCGCCCGCCTCGCGGCCTTGCGGGCGCAGACGGTCGATCAGGGTGCGATAGTCACCGGAAGGCACGAAACAGATGTCCTGACTGTCCGGCTTGGCGGCGATGCGAAGGCCAAGGCTGGCGGCGACGCCGCGCACCTGCGGTTTTTCCAGATCGGCCAGCGGGAAGCGCAGATAGTCCAGCTGGTCCTGCGTGGTCGCAAACAGGAAATAGGACTGGTCGCGCGAATGGTCGATGGCTTTACGCATCTGGGCGCGGTTACCGGCAATGGCGCGGCGCACATAGTGGCCGGTGGCCATGGCCTCGGCACCCAGATCGCGGGCCACGTCCAGCAGGTCTCGGAACTTGACGGTCTGGTTGCAGCGGATGCAGGGAACCGGCGTCTGACCCTTGAGATAGGAGTCAGCGAACTGGTCGATCACGGCGTCTTTGAAGCGGTTCTCGTAATCCAGCACATAGTGCGGGATGCCAATCGTATCGGCAGCCAGACGGGCATCGTGGATGTCCTGACCGGCACAGCAGGCACCCTTTTTCTTCAGGGCCTCGCCATGGTCGTAAAGTTGCAGGGTGACGCCCACCACATCATAGCCTGCCTTGTGCAGCAGGGCGGCAACGACAGTGGAATCCACACCGCCCGACATGGCGGCAACAATGCGGGCACCCAGCGGCAGGCCGACGGCCTGTCGCACGCTCTCGATCGCGGCTTCCATGTCGGCGGACGACATGGGGGCGATATCGGGAATAGGGCAGGTCAGGTCATCGGTCATAGTCATAGCCGCCATTTAGGGGCTAAGCGGCGCGATTTCGAGGCCATAGGGGCCACAGTTGTCAAAAATGCCAACAATGAAGCCAAATACGAAGCCGGATATGAAGAAGGGCCGCTCCCCCTCGGTCGCGGCCCTTATCATGTGCGACAGACGTGAAGTCAGTCGCGATAGCTCTGGATACGCGTGGTCCGAAGACCCTGCATACCCCATTTTTCAATCGCCTGTTGCCAGGCCGCAAACTCTTCTGCGGTCAGGCGATAGCGCGTTAGCGCATCTTCCAGACTGATAAGTCCACCACGCACAGCAGCTACCACTTCGGCCTTGCGACGGATCACCCAGCGGTTCGTATCCACGGGCGGAAGATCGCGCAGCGTCAAGGGCGTACCCGTTGGGCCGACCACATATTGTTCGCCGTTATTATTTAGGCGTCGCTCTTGCAGCATGGGCTAATGCCTCTTTCACCACCATCACCACTGACACTCACCATAGGGGCCTCCCGCTAAAGCCAATTTAAGCGTTGTGGTGAAGGAAAGCCTAATATCGAGCAATGTTCTGCGGTCGTGGTATGGCCGCAGAACACTCGAATTTACTATTACTCACGGGGACTTACCGGAAAAATACCGGCAAAAATCAACGCTTGATATTGATAAGCTCGGCCAACATTTCGTCTGCTGTCGTGATAATTTTCGACGAAGCGGAGTAAGCGCGCTGGGTTGTGATCAGGCTGGTGAACTCGTGCGAAAGGTCCACGGTGGACGCTTCCAGCTGCGAGGCACCGATCATGCCTGCACCGCCGGTGCCCGGAGCCTTCAGGTTATAGGTGCCCGAATTCTGGCTGACGCGGTAGGCATTGCCCGACACTTCGCTGAGGCTGTCGGTGGACGGGAAGGTGGCCAGTGCAACCTGTGCGATCTTGCGCATCACGCCATTGTCGAAGACGGCGGTAACAAAGCCGGTATCGTCGATCTGGATCTCGGTCAGATTGCCGAAGGCCGTACCGTTGGTGAAGGTCGCCTGTACGAAGCTGGTGCTGTCATACTGGGTCAGACCGCCCGCCGAGGCGTTCAGGTCAAACACGATGCTCTGGCCCGCAATACCCAGCGAGGCATCCCACTGGGCCTCGGAACCGGTTGCGCCCGGCGGCAGGCTGCCATCCGAACCGGCGAAGGTCAGGACCGGATTGGCCGGATCGAACAGGGCACCAGCGCCGAGGGCGGTCATGCGGGCGACGTCGAAACGACCGTCCTGCGTAAAGGCTACCGTACCCGATTTCAGCAGGTTGTTCGGGCTGACCGCTGGATCAACGGCACCGTCCGGCGCGCGGATTTCCGCATGCCATTCGTTGGCGGTGGCGCTCTTCAGGAACGAGATGGTGATGTTGCGTTGGCCGCCCTTGGAATCGGACACCGGCACGGTGATCTCGAAATCGGGCTTGATGCCGGTGGTTGGGTCCAGCGCGTACATCGACATCGAATGGGTTGCCGGATCGTACAGGGCGATGTCGTCGTTGAGCTTGGTGCTGGACTTGAGGTTGGCGTTCAGGCTGACACGGGTGGTCGGCTCTGCGGCACCACCAACCGAGCCGACGTTAATGGTCGACAGGCGGTTCATGTCCGACGGGTCGAGGTTCACATTGCCGTCGGCATCGACCGGCCAGCCTTGCAGGTAATAACCCGAGGTGTTTTGCAGATAGCCCAGCTCGTCAATCTTGAACGCACCGGCGCGGGTGAACAGGCGGGCATCCGAAGGCGTAAGGTTTTCCGACTTTTCAGTGACGACAAAGAAGCCCTGTCCGGCGATGGCCAGATCGGTCGAGGATGTGGTGCGCTGAAGCTGACCCGGCTGGCTGATGAACTGGCGGGTATTCGCCTTCACGCCACCTGCCGAATAGGACACGCCCTGCGACTGGGTGTTGACGACGGTCGAGAACTCGGTGGCCACACGCTTGTAGCCGACCGTGTTCACGTTCGCGATGTTCTGCGAGATCGAGGAAAGGGCCGCTGCGTTTGAAGCCAGACCGGATACCCCGGCCAACATGGCGCCATTGATGCTCATGACTGGATTTCCTTAGGACAGATACGAAAGAGGATTGAGAGTGCGGACACGCGAGTGGTGGGTGACCTCGGGCGGGTCTTCCTCGTCAGTGCCAGGAGGAGGCGGGGTGACAGCAGCCCGTTCCTCAAGCGAAATCAGGGTTTCCAGCGGCATGATCGACTTGCCGATGGTGACGTAAGGGACGCCGTCATACATCTCGACGGAGGTGACGCGGCCGCGGATCAGGGTCTGGCTGCCGACATCCTTGCCAGCGGCATCCTTGGCCGTGACACGCAACGAATAGACGCCGCCATCATCGACCTGACCGCCGCCGGTCGTCTTGCCATCCCAGCTAAAATCGTGAACGCCGGTGGTCTTGCCGTCGCCTTCGCCACGCCAGACGACCTTGCCCGACGCATCCAGAACTTCCAGCGACACCGTTTCGGCATTCTTGCCCAGTTCGTAGGACCACTCGGCGCTACCGTCTTCGTAGCGGGTCGTGTTCCAGATCGCCGTGCCTTCCTTGCCGATATAGGCGGCGGCATTGGACAGGGCATTGCCGTTCTGGGCGGCCAGCATGCCTTGCAGCAGGTCATTGGTCAGCAATTGCTGCTCGACGCCCGCCATCTGGGTCAACTGGGCCGTGAACTCGTTGGAATCCAGCGGCGACAATGGGTCCTGATTCTTCAACTGGGTGGTCAGAAGGGTCAGGAAGGTTTCGAAATTGTCGAACAGCGTCGTCGCACCGGCATTGATCCGGTTTTGGCTGTTCGCGGTTTTCTGGACGGCATCAACCATCGGCTCAAACCTTCATATCGACGCCGGTGGGCGCGAGGTTAAGGGACTGCCAGACCGGCGGGGGCGCATCGGCCTGTTCGGCCAGACGGCTGCTGCCTGCAAAGGCGCGACGACCGGAACGGCCATCGGACATGAATTGCTGGAAGCCACCGCGCTGGTCGCTTTCGCGGTCGGTGAATTCCAGTGCGTTCTCGGAAATCTGGAAGCCCGCCTCGTTCAACTGGCGGCGCAGTTCCTCGGCGCGGGCGCGCAGTTCGTTGGCGGCGGCGGGCGTATCGAAGACCATGCGGGCCTTCACGTCGCCATCGGCACCGACTTCCATGGCGATCTCGACCGTGCCGAGCGTTTCAGGGGTCAGGACCATGTCGAAACGGGCCACGCGCTGGCCCAGCTTCTGGACGAACTGGGCGGCGATTTCGGCGGTGGTATTAAAGGTGGCTGCCGACAGGCGGGTTTGGTCCAGACGTGCGGCGGCTGTATCGGCACCCGTTGCGTTCTGGGCGATCTCGGCCATGGCCGCTTGCGCCTCGGGGGCAGCGTCGGCGGGTAGGAGCGGGGCAGGGGCCGAGCGTGCGGCTTGGGCTTGTTCCGGTGTGGCCGATGCGGCAGCGGCATCAGCCATGCTGGAGGCCATGGTGGAGGCTTGATTACCTCCTGTAGTCGTCGCCGTCGCTGCCGTTGTCTCTGCCGACATATCTGCGGTTAGGGCATTGCCGCCCTTGTCCAGCCGGTGGGCGGCGGCATTGGATTTGAACTCGCCCGTGGTTTTCGGGGCGACTTGCAGGGCTTGTGCGGCTGTCGTGGCCAAAAGCTGCGGGTTTTGCGTCTGGCGCAGGGTCGCTTCGACCTGTTGGGCGCGTTGGCGGCTGGCCGCTTCGGCGTCTTGAGCCGAAGGTGCGGGCGCAAGGATTTCGGCTTGCTCGGCGTCGGGTGCTGTGGCGGTATCGTCTGTAGCCAGTTGCGCCATGAGCGGCACTTCGGGACGCAGGTTCAGGCGCGTCTCGGGCTTGGCCACAGGTTCGGGCGCGGCATCAACGGGTGCCGGAGCCGGCGCGTTTACCGGAGCGGCGAGAACCGCCGGATCGGCTTCTGGGTCTGGCTCGGTCTTAGTCTCAGGCTCGGCATCGGGCGCTGACGTTTGCGGCGTCTCGCTGTCGGGCAGACGGAATGCGTCCGGTGCCGGTGCTTTCGTTTCCGCTGTATCGGCGTTTTCAGCCGAGACCTCAGCGGTTTCGACAGGCGGGGCTTCTACGGGCGTGACGGGTAGGATCGGCGACGGCGGGGCCGCAAAGGCGAATGCCGCGACGTTGTCACCACTGGTAATGGTATCTTTGGCAACGGCCTCTTTGGTCGTTGGGGTTTCGCTGTCCATCACTGCGTCGAGCAGACCGGCAAACGCGTTATCGGTTGCGCTGTCTGTGCCCGCACTATTTGCAGACACGCCAAAACCCGCCGCTCCATGGGGAGCGCCGAGCGGCAGAACAGACAAGATAGCGGATGCGGACATTGCCCAGCGATAACTGTTGGTGAGGGTGGGCGTCTTCTGCGCCGGAAACATTCGAGAGCCTTGTCGCAAGGGACGGGCCAGTTTGCCGAAAACGGCTCAACCTAAAGAAAACGATAGGGTTTTCAGGTTTTGTCCACGGCCCGTCCACAGGGCGACTTGGTGGACAAACCTGCCGTACCTGATCGTTTTTGCCGGGCGGGCAGGCATGAATAGGCAGGGTCGTTTCGTGGTGGCAAACTGGCCCGCTTATTGCCCCTCTGGTGTTCGAGAGTACAGGGGCCGAATGCCAATGTCTAGTAAAATCAATATCTTGAGCAAAATCGCTCACGCGGGAACCGGGCAAGAACTGCGCGGTTGTCTGCAAGCCTTGCCGGGCGTCGCCCGCTACGGCCCTGCTGCCCGTTACTGCCCTGACGAAGGAGTTCGCTGATGTCCCTCGGACTGATTATGAATAACGCCACGGCGGGCATCAATACGGCCCAGAGCCAGCTTCGGGTGGTGTCCGACAATGTCTCCAACATCCACACCCCCGGCTATGTGCGCAAGATTGCCGATCAGCGATCGCTGACCACGCAGGGCGTCGGCTCGGGCGTCGAGATCGCCCGTGTGCGTCTGGCAACCGACCGTTTCCTTCAGGCCTCGACATTGAATGCCTCGGCAGATGCCGGACGCGAGACGGTTCGCTATGAACTGTATGACCGCATCCAGTCCCTGTTTGGCGACCCCGGTGGCGATACCAGCTTCTTTAGCAGCATCGACAAACTGTTCGGCGAGTTTGCCACGGCGGCAGAAATGCCGACCTCGGCGGCGGCGCGTCAAAGCGCAATCTGGAAGACGCAGGCTGTGTTTGACGAAGCCAAGCGTATTACCGGACAGATTCAGGCCGTGCGCGAGGATGCGGATGGTCGCATCCAGTCATCGGTCGAAACGATCAATGGCCTGCTGGAACAGATCGACAAGCTGAACCGCGAGATCACGCGCGCTACGGTCACGGGGGCTGATTCAACCGGTGCCCAGAATGCACAGGCGATACTGGTCGATGAACTGTCCGGCTTTATGGATGTGCGCCTGACGCCGCGTTCTACGGGCGGGGTCGAAATCCGCACGGGCGCAGGCCTGCTGCTGGTGGGCAACAGCGCGGGCAAGTTGGAATATAACCGCGCCGGTGCCGTCAGCGGCACGACGAATTTCAACGACATCATGGTGCACGAGCCGAGCGGTTCGGTGCGTTCGCTTAACGAAGGTCTGGTCAGCGGTGAGCTGAAGGGCCTGTTGCAACTGCGCGATGTGGATACGGCACAGGCCGCCGAGCAACTGGGCGAACTGACGGCCAAGCTGGCGGACGAACTGAACCGCGCGCACAATGCCTCGACGGCGTTTCCGGCCCCTTCGGTGCTGGAAGGCCGCAATACCGGCATGTCGGAAATCACAGCCCTGAGCGGCTTTACCGGCACCACCACGATTGCCGTGGTCAATGCGGCCGGTGTGATCCAGAACTCGGCCGAGATTGTTTTCAACGGCGGCACGATGACGATCAATGGCGTGGCCGCAACGCCCGCCACCTTCCTGACCGTCCTGAACGCACAGGTGCCGGGGCTGAATGCCAGCTTTACGGACGGCAAGCTGAAGCTAGAGGCGACGGGCGGCAATGGCGTGGCGATTGCCGATGATGCCACCGCGCCCAGCAGCAAGGCGGGACGCGGTTTCTCGCACTTCTTCGGTCTCAATGATCTGGTGTCCACCTCGGGTATTTCGAACTACGAGACGGGCATGACGGGCGCGTCCCAGCACGGTTTCGCACCGGGCCAGACGGTCAGCTTCCGTTTCTCGGACAGCAATGGCGTCAAGATTCGCGATATCGAGGTCGCCATGCCCGCTGGCGGTGGCACGATGACCGAACTGCTGGCGCACCTGAATGATCCGGTGAACGGGGCAGGGCGTCACGGTACCTTTGCGATGAACGCCCATGGCGAGGTGACATTTACGGGGCGCGGATCGCCTCCGGCACAAATGTCGGTCGTTAATGACCGCACCAGTCAGGCACCGTCTGGCGTATCCATGAGCGAACTGTTCGGGCTTGGCGGTACGCGCACAGCCCGTTCGGGCACCTTCGAGATCCGCAGCGATATTGTCAGTAATCCAAGCAACCTAGCACTAGGCCGACTGGACCTGACCGCTCCGGCAGGGACACCGGCCCTGAGCGCAGCCAATGGTGATGGCGCACGCCTGCTGGCGGGGGCGGGGGATGTTTCGACCCGTTTCGGTGCGGCAGGTGGCGTGTCGGGCAATACCTCGACGCTGAGCCGCTATGCCTCCGACATGGCGGGCAGCATCGGTGCCAAGTCCAACCTGACCGAGAGCGCCGCCAGCGGGGCATCGGCCCTGCTGAACGAGGCGTCCAGCCGACGCAATTCTTTTGAAGGCGTCAATCTGGAAGAAGAACTGGTCCTGATGACGACCTATCAGCAAGCCTTCAACGCTTCGGCGCGCCTGATCCAGGCGGCGTCGGATATGTATGACACACTGTTCGGGATGGTCCGATGAGCCGCGTATCCACCTACGGGAACTATCAGTCCGCACTCATGAATTTGATGGCGGCGCAGCAGCGTAACAGCGAAGCGCAGAATACCGTGTCGACGAAGAAGAACGCCACGGACCTGCACGGCTTCGGGCGGGATGCCGCGACGGTCAATGCCCTGCGCACCAGCCAGAACCGCATCACGGCCTATCAGGAGGTCAGCAAGACCGTCGCTGATCGTCTGGAAGCACAGGATCTGGCCATGGGCCGCCTGAACGAGGCGGCGACCAATTCGCGTCTGGCCATTGCCAATGCGATTGCCAGCGGCCGCACTGAAGGCCTGATGGCCGAGCTGGAAGTCCAGTTCCAGATTGCCCAGAACGCCCTGAATACCAAGCATCAGGGGCAGTATCTGTTCTCGGGCGGGGTGACGGACAAGCCGCCGGTGGCGACAGGCAATCTTGATGATCTGCATGCCGCAGGTACGACAGCAGACGCTTTTGAAAACGGCTATATGCGCCAGTCCAGCCGCGTGGATGAAAACGTGGTGATGGACACCAGTTTCCTGGCTGACACGCTGGGCGAAGAAATGTTTGCCGTGTTCAAGGACCTGAAGGCACTGGATGCAGCCACGCCGCTGACGGGGGCGCTGGATGGTGCAACAACCACGGCCCTGACCGACCTGATGAACCGTTTCAGCACCGCCGCGACCAATGTGGTCAACGAGCAGGCCAAGAACGGCACCTATCAGCAACGTGTCGAGAAGCTGATCGAGGATCATCAGGTGCGTGCCGATTCCGTCGAGATCATGCTGGGCGAAAAAACCGATGCCGACATGTTCAAGGCGGTATCTGAGCTGGAACTGTCGCAGATATCCCTGCAGGCCTCGGCGCAGGTGATCAACCAACTGCGACAGGTCTCGCTGCTGGACTATCTGCGCTAAGGCAGACAGATCGCGATCAAGCTGAACAAAAAGACGTAATCCGCGTTCATTGAACGCCGGACCTTACGCCCGTTTCGATATGTCATCTTGTGTTGACTAGCGCGTCGGGTCTAAAGCTTGGCAAGATTTCCGGCGGGTTTCCGGTAAGGGACAGCCTAGTTTTCAGGCATGGGGTTTTATGACAGCGCACGGTGCAGACTACCGCATTGATACGGATGATGCAGGACGCGTGTGCCTTGCCTTGTCGGGATCGTGGTCGGCGACCGGGCTGGGCTTTATTGCCGAACGTCTGAAGCGTGAGCTGGATGGCCGCACGGTCGAAAGCCTCGACCTGTCGTCGCTGGAACGGTTTGATACGGCGGGGGCGCTGGCCTTGCGCCAGTCTGCCGATGTCGCGACGACCAAGACCCTGTGGCAAGCCCGCCCCGAGGCCGGCAGCATCTACAAGACCGTGGCGCGGTTGGAAGACATGACCATGCCGCCGCCCCAGCGCCCGCCATCATGGGTACGCGGTTTCAGCAAGGTGGGCCACGGCGTTTACGATTTCGCCTCCGAAACCATGGCGGCCTTTGCCTTTTTGGGCCGCTTGTTGGTGTCGTGCCTGTCTACGCTACGCAATCCGCGACGCATTCGCTGGGCGGCGTGGGTGTCGCAGATGGAGCGGTCGGGTCTGGATGCCATTCCGATTGTTGTCGTCACCAACTTCTTTATCGGCGCAGTCGTGGCCTTTATCGGTGTGGACCTTCTGAACCAGTTCGGGGCAGGGGTGTTTGCAGTCCAGTTGATCGGCGTGGCGGTGTTTCGTGAATTCGCCGTGGTGATTACGGCGGTACTTCTGGCGGGCCGTTCGGCCTCCAGCTTTGCCGCCGAGATCGGCTCCATGAAGATGAATCAGGAAGTCGATGCCATGCAGGTCATGGGCGTGGACTCGTTTCAGGCGCTGGTGATCCCGCGTCTGGCGGCGCTGTTGATTATGCTGCCGTTGCTGACCTTTGTGGCCATGCTGGGCGGGCTTCTGGGCGGTATGCTGGTGACGTGGAGCCAGTTGAGCGTGGGGCCAGCCTTCTTCCTCCAGCGTCTGGTCGAGGATGGCTACATGCCCAAACACATGCTGGTGGGCCTTATCAAGGCTCCGGTATTTGCGCTGGTTGTGGCAGCGATCGGTTGCCGTCAGGGCATGGCCGTGGCCGGTGACGTGCAGAGCCTTGGCTATCGCGTGACGGCGGCTGTGGTTCAGGCCATCTTTGCCATCATCCTGCTGGATGCCGTGTTTGCGCTGATCTTTATCGAGTTGGGCCTATGAGCGCGTCAAAGGCACCGGCTTCATCGAGTGCGTGGCAGGAACCTGTCATCGAGGTTCGCGGCATGCTCAGCCAGTTTGGCGAGCGTGTGATCCACCAGAATCTGGACCTGACCGTCAATCGCGGCGAGATCGTCGGTGTGGTGGGCGGTTCCGGCACCGGCAAGACGGTGCTGCTGAACTCGATCATCGGTCTGAAAGAGCCGGAGGACGGTTCGGTCAAGCTGTTCGGGCAGGACCGCAGCACCATGACCAAGGCCGAGGCGGTCGCAGTCGAGCAGCGCACGGGCATCCTGTTCCAGCGCGGGGCGTTATTCTCGTCGCTGAATGTGATGGAGAATGTCTCGGCACCTTTGCTGGAGCATACGCGCCTGTCGCGCAATGTGATCCGCGAGCTGACCGAGATGAAGGTGGCCATGGTCGGGTTGAAACCCGAGGCGCTGTACCTGAAACCTTCCGAACTGTCGGGGGGGATGATCAAGCGGGTCGGTCTGGCCCGCGCTTTGGCGCTGGACCCCGAACTGTTGTTCCTCGACGAGCCGACAGCGGGGCTGGACCCCATCGGGGCGGCGGCTTTTGACCAGCTTATTCTGGAACTGTCGCGCGACCTTGGCCTTACGGTCTTTATGATTACGCACGACCTCGACAGCCTCTATACCATCTGTGATCAGGTGGCGGTGCTGGCGGACAAACACGTTATTGCCAAGGCTCCCGTTGCGGAGCTGGAAAAGTCTGACCATCCCTGGATCAAGGAATACTTCCTTGGCCCACGAGGGCGGGCGGCCAAACAGAGTGCCAACTAGGAGGCCGGATCGAAATGGAAAGAGACGCTCATTACGCAGCGGTCGGCATTGTGACCGTCGCCCTTCTGGTGGCACTGGCTGTGTTCACCATCTGGCTGGCACGCCTGCAATTCAACGAGGACTATGATGTCTATGACATCATCTTCTACGGCCCTGTGCGTGGTCTGTCGGAAGGCGGCGAGGTTTACTTTAACGGTATCCGCGTCGGCGAAGTCACCAAGCTGAACCTCAATCCGGAAAGAGCTAATCAGGTGGTGGCGCGTGTGCGCGTAAACGGCACCACGCCGGTGCGCGTCACCAGCCGCGCCCAGTTGGAGCCGCAGGGCATTACCGGCCTGAACTATATCCAGATCACGGCAGGCAGCACGGAAACGCCGCTGCTGAAAAGCCAACATGCCGATAATGTCGTGCCGGTGATCCAGTCACAGGCCAGCCCGCTGGCAGAACTGCTGACCGGATCGGGAACGGTGCTGCAACAGACCGTGGATGCGTTGAACCGCATTAACCGCGTCCTGTCGGATGACAATATCCGTTCCTTCTCGTCCAGCATCCGCAATGTCGAAGAGATGACCGCCGAGCTGAATGCCCGCAAGGGTATGCTGCTGGAGCTGGAACAGACGCTGAAAAATGCCAATGCGGCTGTGGCGGAATATCAGGGTCTTGCTGCCGATACCCGCCAGATCATCAATACGGATGGCCGCGCGGCGATTGCCAATATCGCCAAGGCCTCCGAAGAAGCGCGCACGGCGATTGCCTCGATCAACCGTTCGGCCTCCAGCCTCGAAGAGCCGCTGGGCGAGTTCGGCACGACCACGGTGCCACAGATCAATGATGCGGTGCGTCAACTCAATCAGGCGACCCGCGCTCTGGAAGACATGATCGACAATGTGCGCCAGAGCCCGCGCGAATTTATCGGCCGACCGACGGCCAAGGAACTGGAGGTCCAGCCATGATCCGTATTCTGACGCCTATGGCTGTGCTGGCGGTAACGGCGACCTTGTCCGGTTGCGCGGTGCTGAAAACGCCTGATCCGGTCCAGACCTATCGTTTCGGGGCGCTCCCTGTTTTTGCCAGCACAGATGATGTGCCGCGTTGCCAGCCGATCTCGGTTTCCCTGCGCCGTATTGATTTCGACACCGCGTCTCGCGGGGATCGTCTGCTGACTGTGACGGGGACCGAGACGGCCTATATCGGCACGGCGCGGTGGGTGTCACAGGCCGAGACCCTGTTCCATTCGTCGCTTGAAGATGCTTTTGCCGCAGGGGCACCCTGTGTGCGTCTGGCATCGGGCGCTTTTGCGCGTGACGGGCTGTTGCTGAGCGTCGATGTGCGCCGGTTTGAAACCGTCTATGCCTCGGCCGGGGCCGTGCCGGATGTGCGCGTTTCGGTGGCCGTGCATCTGACCAACCGCGAACGCGAGGTTGTGGCGTCCAATCGCTTCGACAGTGTCGAGAACGCAGGCGAGAACCGCGTGGCCTCTATCGTGGCGGCCTATGATCGCGCCAATGCCGATGTGACGCGCAAGATTGTGGAATGGACGGCCACCGAGGCTGCCGTCGTCCGCTAGGCAGAGTGAAAGCCGCCAAACCATAGCGGCTTTGCACCAAGGGATGCAGCTATGACTGGAGGGAATATGCTGAAATTGGTTGGAGTATCAGCCGCTATGATGTTCGTAGCGACTGTGGCGAATGCGCAGGTGGCTGCCAAGCCGCTGGCCGAGGGGCGTCTGTGTGCCTATGCGGATGTCGTCGGTGTGTGGGATAGCAAGGTGGTGAGCGCCGAAGAGGCGGGCGTAGAACGCTTTGCCGCAGCCTTCCCGCGCGACTACATGCGCTTCAAGCCCGATGGCGAGATGATGTACATCGCCTCCAACAACGAAATCGCGAGCGTTCCGGAAGTCCATGCACGTCTGGATGCCGCCGACAGCGCCGATGGTGCCACATATAACGCTGCGATGGTCGCCGAGGGGGTTCTGATCCTGTTCCAGAACGGTAATCCGTTCCAGGGCTTTACCTGCACCGTGGTCGAGCCTCGCGATGGCAGGGCGGTGACCATATTCAGCGAGCTTGAGGGTATGCCGGCCCTACATCGTGTCCAGTTCAAGCTGGACTAGGAGCCAATAAAAAAGAGCCGGAAGTTCTGAACTTCCGGCTCTTTTCATTTCGGGTTGTACCGTGCCTTAGGCGACGCCAGCGGCAACCGTGTAGTCAGCCTCGGTCTTGGCCGCGACTTCGTCCAGCGAGACGCCTTCTGCCAGCTCGATCAGTTCCAGACCCGAACCGTCCGTTTTGACGTCAAAGGTGGCCAGATCGGTGATGATGCGGCTGACGACGCCCGTGCCGGTCAGCGGCAGGGTGCAGGCCTTCAGAACCTTGGACTGGCCGTGCTTGTTGGCGTGTTCCATGACCACGACGACGCGCTTGACGCCCGCTACGAGGTCCATGGCACCACCCATGCCTTTGACCAGCTTGCCCGGGATCATCCAGTTGGCGATGTCGCCGTTCTGGGCCACTTCCATCGCGCCGAGGATCGACAGGTTGATGTGGCCGCCACGGATCATGGCAAACGAGTCCGCGCTGCTGAAATAGGCGCTCTCGGGGATTTCCGTGATGGTCTGCTTGCCGGCATTGATCAGGTCGGGGTCTTCTTCGCCTTCATAGGGGAAGGGGCCCATGCCCAGCATGCCGTTTTCCGATTGCAGGGTCACGACCATGCCCTCGGGGATATAGTTGGCCACCAGCGTCGGGATGCCGATGCCGAGGTTCACATAGAAACCGTCCTGCAGTTCCTTGGCGGCACGTTCGGCCAGTTGTTCGCGAGTACGAGCCATGGTCTTAAGCTCCCTTCTGGCGGACGGTGCGCTGTTCGATGCGCTTTTCCGAAACGGTCTGGATCAGGCGGTCTACATAGACGCCAGGCGTGTGGATGTGGTCGGGATCAAGCGAGCCGACCGGCACGATTTCCTCGACCTCGACGACGGTGACCTTACCGGCGGTGGCCATCATCGGGTTGAAGTTGCGGGCGGTCTTGCGGAATACAAGGTTGCCGCGCTCGTCGGCCTTCCACGCCTTCACGATGGCGAGGTCTGCGACCAGACCCGTTTCCATGATGAAGCGGCGACCGTTGAACTCGCGCTCTTCCTTGCCCTCGGCCACCAGCGTACCGACGCCGGTCGCGGTGAAGAAGGCCGGAATGCCGGCACCGCCAGCGCGGATGCGCTCGGCCAGCGTGCCTTGCGGGTTGAATTCCAGCTGCAGTTCACCGGCCAGATACTGGCGCTCGAACTCTTTGTTCTCGCCGACATAGGACGAGATCATCTTGGCAATCTGGCGGGTTTCCAGCAGTTGGCCGAGGCCGAAGCCGTCCACGCCTGCATTATTGGAAATGACCGTCAGGCCTTTGACGCCACTGTCGCGCAAACCGGCAATCAGGTTTTCGGGAATGCCACAGAGGCCAAAGCCGCCGGACATGACAGTCATGCCGTCAAACGTCAGCCCTTCCAGCGCAGACTTCACGTCAGCGTATATCTTTCCCATGTCGCTCCCTTTTTCACCGTCTGATGAATATTGCGGTATATCCTCCCATCTAAAGGGTGAATGCGACAGCGGCAAGATGGTGATCCAACCCTGTGTCACTGAGTACCAAAAGGTACCGCTTGGTTGACCTGCGAAGCGGGCGCGCACAAACAGGACAAAGTATCTGATGTGGAGGGGCGCTATGCGTTTGCGTAATCTATCTGTGGCCTGCGGGGCCTTGTTGCTGGCTGCCGGTGCGCCAATGGCGGCGATGGCCGATGGTCCGACCTATCAGCAACCGCCAGCGCCGATTGCCGATATTCTGGATTCGCGCCCCAATCCGGGTGTGTCCATCAGCCCGGATCGCCAGACGCTTTTGCTGACGGACCGCACCAATCTGCCGTCCATTCAGGAACTGGCCGAGCCGATGCTGCGTCTGGGCGGCTATCGCATCAATCCGCGCAATAATGGTCCGGCCAATAGCCGCGTCAGCTGGATTACGGGGCTCAGCTTCCAGTCGGTCAATGGTGGCGAGGAACGCAAGGTTGCGGGTCTGCCCGCCAATGCGCGCCTGACCAATGTGTCGTGGTCGCCCGATGGCCAGTCGGTGGCGTTTCTGGTGGATGCCACCAACGGTCTGGAACTGTGGACGGCCAGCCTGTCGGATGGCCGCGCCAAGCGCCTGACCAATGGCGTCATCAATGCCACGACGGGCAGCGGCTTTAGCTGGTTGCCGGACAGCTCGGGTCTGATGGCCCTGACCACGCCGACCAGCCGTGGCCGTCCGCCGGTCACGGATCGTCCGCCGTCGGGCCCGATGATTGACGAGACGGGTGGCCGTGTGGCCCCTGTGCGGACCTATCAGGACCTGTTGTCCAATCCGATGGACGAGGCCCAGTTCGATTATTACTTCACCAGCCAGCCGGTGGTGGTCAGCCTGAACGGCCGTATGCGCAGCGTTGGCGAGGCGGGCGTGATTCTGGGGGCATCCGTGTCGCCCGATGGCCGCTATGTGCTGCAGACGCGGGTGAAGAAGCCCTATTCCTACATCGTTCCGGCGGCACTGTTCCCGACACAGGTGACGGTGTCGGACATGAATGGCCGTATGGTGCATCAGGTGGCGGATCTGCCGCTGCGTGACAATGTGCCGACATCGTTCGATGCTGTGGCGGCGGGCCCGCGCTCGGCCCAGTGGCGCAGTGATCAGGACGCGACCCTTGTCTGGACCGAGGCACAGGACGGTGGTGATCCGCGCAATGCCGCCGAGGTGCGTGATCGTGTCTTCATGCTGCGTGCGCCATTCAACGATGCGACCGTGACGCTGGCGGACCTGAAACACCGCTTTGCCGGTATCGACTGGGGCAATGACAATGCTGCCATCGTCAACAGCCGCTGGTTCCAGAACCGCACCGAGACGCGCACCCTCGTCAATCCGTCGAACCCGACGGAAACCAAGGTGCTGTTGGAGCGCAACTATCAGGACCGCTATAATAACCCCGGCAGCGTGATGACCGAGGCCAATGCCAGCGGTCGTCAGGTGATGAAGTTCACGGCTGATGGTTCGCGCGTCTTTGTGACGGGTGAGGGTGCGACTCGCGAGGGTGCCTATCCGTTCCTCGACACGATGGACCTGAAAACCGGAGACGTGCAGCGTCTGTGGCGCTCGGCTACGGGCGAATATGAAACCGTCGTTGGCCTGTTGGACGATAACGGCCAGCGTTTCGTGACCTATCGCCAGTCCAAGACCGATCCGGCCAACCTGCGTATTCGTGCGATGGACGGCCAGATCACGCCGCTGACCCATTTCCCCGATCCTGCCCCGCAACTGGCCAATGTGACCAGCGAGTTGATCACCTATACCCGCAAGGACGGTGTACAGCTTTCGGGCACGCTTTATCTGCCGGCTGGCTATGACAAGGACCGTGATGGTCCGCTGCCGCTGCTGATGTGGGCTTATCCGGCTGAGTTTACTGATGCCGCCGTGGCCGGTCAGGTGGTCGATAGCGACAACCGTTTTGTACGTCCGTCGGGTTCCAGCCACCTGTTCCTGCTGACACAGGGCTATGCCATCCTCGACAATCCGACCATGCCGATCATCGGTGTGGACGGGGCCGAGCCGAACGACACCTATATCGAGCAGCTATCGGCCAGTGCCGAGGCGGCGGTTGATGCGGTGGTGGCTCTAGGCGTTGCCGACCGCGAGCGTATCGCTGTGGGCGGTCACTCCTATGGCGCGTTCATGACGGCCAACCTTCTGGCGCATACCGATCTGTTCAAGACCGGCATTGCTCGTTCGGGGGCCTATAACCGCACCCTGACGCCGTTCGGCTTCCAGGCCGAGCAGCGCACCTATTGGGAAGCGACCGACACCTATAACGAGATGTCGCCCTTTACCTATGCCCATAAGGTCAACGAGCCGATCCTGTTGATCCACGGCGAGGCAGATGCCAATTCCGGCACCTTCCCGATCCAGACCGAGCGTTTTTATGCGGCGCTGAAGGGCAATGGTGCGACGGCGCGTTATGTCGTCCTGCCGCTGGAGGACCACGGCTATCGTGCGCGTGAAAGCGTGGGCCACACGCTTTACGAAATGTCGAGCTGGCTGGACCGCTGGATGAAACCGGCAGCCTCGGCGCAGTAAACGTCTGGGCCATAAACAAGAGGGCGGGGGATATCCTCCGCCCTTTTTATGTGCCGGTCAGGCTTTGGTCAGGGCGTTACGGTTTGCGAAAATGCTGCGCTATCTGCGGCCTTTTCACGGGCCGAACGGTCGGCATCGCCATCCATAACATTCCAGAAAACCAACATCCCGATAAGCAGCAAGGCTGTCACCAAGGTCGAGATAACGAGGATGGTCATCAGCGACCGTCCCTTGCCGCCACCGCGCACAAAGCGGGCTTCGACGGGCCGCCCTTCATGCACAGCGTCGGCGGCCTTGTTGTGTCGGTGAGCTTCAACAGGTTGCATGGCGTTCCTCCTTGCCGGATTAACGCCCCCGTATAGTAACGTGGCGGGGATGGGCCTTGTTCCTGTGGCTTAACGGTCCCAGTCCGGCACCTCGCCATAGAGGTTGGCGGTAAAGGTGATGAAGGCCTGAACACGGGCCTCGGCGCGGGCGCGACCGGCGGTCAGGGCGAAAATGGCGATGTCGGGAGAGCCTTGGTAATCGGGCAGGACCACACTCAGCCGCCCGTCCTTTAGCTCTTCGCCGACATCCCAAGTGGAGCGAAGGGCGATACCGGCACCGGACAAGGCCAGTTCGCGGGCGACCTCGGACGAGTTGGTGCGAACGCGGCTCTTGGCGCGGAAGGTGACGGGACCATCGGGGCCAAGCAGACGCCACAGAGACTGGTTTTCGGCGGCCAGTTGGGCGTGGTCGCGCAGGTCTTCCAGCGTGCGGGGACTGCCGAAACGGGCCAGATAGTCAGGGCTGGCGCACAGGACGCGGCGGTTTGGAGCGAGACGGTGCATGGCCGGATTGTCGGCATCCCATGTGCCGATGCGGATGGCGAGGTCCACATCCTCGGCCATCAGGTCCACAAAGGCGTCGGTGAGATTCAGCTCTAGCGTCAGACGCGAATGGGCCTCCAGAAACGGTTGCAGATAGGGAGCCAGTCGCCTGCGCCCGAATGAGGTGGGGGCGGTGACGCGCAACAGGCCGCGCGCCTGTGTGGTGCGGCGCGACACTTGGGCCTCTAGATCCTCGACGCCATCCAGTAATTGAAGCGCGCGTTCATAAACCAGACGACCCGCCTCGGTCGGGGCCAGACGTCGCGAGGTGCGCTCGATCAGGCGCACGCCCAGCCGGTCCTCCAGCCGTGCCAGCCGACGCGAGGCCACAGCGGGCGACAGGTCCAGACGGCGGGCCGCCGCCGATAGGCTGCCTTCTTCGAGAGCGCGCACGAAAATCTCGTATTCGGCCAGCATGGCGGGGCTCCATCTTTGCGTATTATGCAAAGATATACATCATTCTTTGCTGTCGATAGTGGGTCTGTGTGGGGTTAGGGTGTGGGTCTGTTATTCAGGAGCCTCCCAATGAGCCATTCAATGATCCGCCACGGCAAGCTGAGCGTAGCCCACGAACTGGATGTGTTTGTCCGCGATCGTGCTGTGGCCGGTACGGGCGTGACGGCGGAGGCGTTCTGGGCGGTGCTGGACGGCTTGGTGGATCGTTTTGCCGATGCCAACCGCGACCTGTTGGCCAAGCGCGACCGGTTGCAGTCCCTGATTGATGACTGGCACCGCGCCCATCCGGGGCAACCGGATCAGGATGCCTATCAGGCCTTTTTGACAGGGATTGGCTATATCGAGCCGCCTGTGGCAGATGCCACCGTGACAACCTCCAATGTCGATCCCGAAATGGCGACCATGGCGGGGCCGCAACTGGTCGTGCCGCTGACCAATGCCCGCTATCTGCTGAATGCGGCCAATGCCCGTTGGGGCAGCTTGTATGATGCCTACTATGGCACCGATGCATTGGGCGATCTGCCAGCGGGCAAGGGCTATGATACGGCGCGCGGCCAAAAGGTGATCGACAAGGCGCGGGCGTTTCTGGATAGCGCGGCGTCTTTGGCCAGTGGCTCCCATGCCGATGCGGTGGCCTATCGCGTCGAGGGTGGTGCGCTGTCGGTCGAGTTGAAAGATGGCTCGGTGGCGGGGTTGGCCGATGCGGCGGCGTTTGCGGGCTATACCGGCGAGGCCACCGCGCCGACGGGTATCTTGCTGCGCCATAATGGTCTGCATTTCGAGATCGTTATCGACCGCAATCACCGTATCGGCGCGACCGATCCTGCGGGCGTGGCTGATGTGGTTGTCGAGGCGGCGCTGACGGCGATTTGCGACGCCGAGGACAGCGTGGCTGCCGTCGATGCCGAGGACAAGGTTCTGGTTTACGCCAACTGGCTGGGGCTGATGAAGGGCGATCTATCGGCGCGGTTCAGCAAGGACGGCCAGTCCATGGACCGGACCCTGAACCCTGACCGCGCCTATACGGCGCCGGACGGGAAGGCGTTCGCATTGAAGGGGCGAAGTGTGTTGCTGACCCGCAATGTCGGTCTGCACCTGACAACCAATGCCGTGCTGGACAGTGACGGGCGCGAAATCCCCGAGAACATTCTCGATATCGCCATAACGGGCCTGATCGGGTTGCACGACCTGAAGCGCCCTGTGGTTGAGCGCAACAGTCCGGCCGGTTCGGTCTATGTGGTGCGACCCAAGATGCATGGCTCGGAAGAAGTGACCTTTGCCGCCGCTCTATTCGGTGCGGTGGAGGAGGGGGTGGGCCTTGCGCCGCTGACGCTCAAAATGGGTATTATGGACGAGGAACGCCGTACCAGCGTCAACCTGCGTAACTGTATCGCGGCGGCCAAGGATCGCGTGGTCTTCATCAATACCGGCTTCCTTGATCGCACCGGCGATGAAATCCACACCATGATGGAGGCTGGTCCGGTGGTCCGTAAGGAGGCCGTGAAGGCAACAGCGTGGATCAAGGCCTATGAGGATCGCAATGTCGATATCGGCCTGAGCGCGGGTCTGTCGGGGCGCGGCCAGATCGGCAAGGGCATGTGGGCCGCGCCGGATCGTATGGGCGATATGCTGGCCACCAAGGCGGGGCATCCCAAGGCAGGGGCTTCGACGGCATGGGTACCATCGCCCACGGCGGCGACCTTACATGCGCTGCATTACCATCAGGTCGATGTCTGGTCGGTGCAGAAAGATTTGGCACACCGTACCGAAACAGGCCTGACGCCGTTGCTGACCCTGCCGCTGGCCAGTGAACTGCCTGCGCCCGAGGATGTTCGTCAGGAACTGGACAACAACTGTCAGGGCATTCTTGGTTATGTGGTGCGCTGGATCGATCAGGGCGTAGGTTGTTCCAAGGTGCCCGACATCCACGATATCGGCCTGATGGAAGACCGTGCCACGTTGAGAATCTCCAGCCAGCACATCGCCAACTGGCTGCATCACGGTTTTACAATCGAAGCCGAGGTGATGGATTCATTGCGACGTATGGCACAGGTTGTGGACCGTCAGAATGAAGGCGATCCAGCCTATCGCCCCATGGCCCCGACCTATGACGGATTGGCCTGGCAGGCGTCCGTAGCCCTTGTTTTTAAAGGGCGAGAGCAGGCGAACGGATATACGGAGCATTTGCTGACAGCGTTCCGTCGTCTGAGAAAACAAAGCTGAACAGTGTCTTTTTGAGACATGGTTCGTAATTGTATCAGATGTTTATGATCCATATCAAAATGATACACTTCGCTTGCAAATAGCTAGAAATGGCCATAAACGCTCCAAGTGTTAACCTTCGCTAACCACGTTCGGGTCTGAAATTGACCCATTCGATGTCATGTTGTTTCAAAACAGGATGGCACGGGTTTTGGAAGGTTGACCCTAGTTCGAGCCGAGGGGGTTCGGGCGGTGTCGCACTTTGCGGCATGGGGAGCGGGACCTTTGATCGAATTTCTGGGGCAACAGCGCCGTCATCGCGCCAATATTGTCACCTACGGTGCAAAGATCGCTGTGGGTGCCGTGAGCGCGGTCGCCATTCTGCTGGCGGCTAATATGGCCCAGGCCCACACCTCGGGATCGCCTGTTATCGGGCCGGATCCCAATCTGCCCACCATGCCGATCGGTGCCAATGCCATCGAAAGCCCGACGGGATTTGATGTGGCGCTAGAAGCGCGCATCCCTTCGCGCTGCGAGCTAGGACGTGGCGCGGATATCGATTTTGGCGAGTTGACGGGTGGTCTGAGCGCTGTCGCGCATGTGGGACTGGAATGCAACGTCCCGTTTGACCTGAATATTCGTGCCGCCAATGGGGGGTTAACCCACAAGTCCAAGCCGACTGGCGAGGGACCGTTCTCGGGACGCCTGGGTTACGGGCTCGGGATTGATGTGCCGGTTCTGGCACCGGTCGAAGGTCTGATGTCGGGCCGGTATGAAAGCCGCCAACTTCTGTCGGGCGTCACGCTGAGTAGCGCGGATGCCATCGCGAAGGGCGGAGCGATTTTGCGCTTCGAGACACGAGCCCCCGAGGGCGCGGGTCTTCTGGCGGGAGAGTATTCGGAATCTATAGTTCTGACGATTACGCCAAGAATGTAGATTTGTGAATAAGTATTGGATTTCTCAACTATCTGGTGAATTGCCTTTTGTTCGAGAAATCTAAATGTAGTTTGATTTTGTTGAGTTTAGTTTGTTTTCAATTGTGAAAACTGTTCAAATGATTCGATAGGAAAATACGATGAAAGTTTCGGCTCTTCTTTCTGCGGCTGCTGTCGCTGCTCTGATCGCTTCGCCGGCAGCTGCTGGTTCCATCAACCAAGGTGAGTGGTTCTCGCACCTGTTCCAAACCCACGTTGACTCGCCTCCGTTCGCCGGTGCCAACCTGATCGACGCGCAAACCGCTGGTTCGCCGTGGTCGGCATGGCACTCGGTTGGTGCTTCGGTTGGCAACAACGGCACGGCTGCAGGCAATGACGGCGCGACCTTCACCCTGAAGGGCAATGTCACCAAGGATTGCTCGTTCTATTCGGGTTCGAGCACCAACCAGACGCTCGATTTCGGCACTCTGGGCATCTACGCCTCGGACAATACCGGTCCGGCTGCTGCGTTTGACATGGTCGCTCCGGCGAACGTGACCGTCTATACCAACCTGGCAGGCTGCAACACGGCGAACTCGGTGACCATCACCAAGAACAGCGCTGACGGCCTGATCAACGCGGGCAACACCGGCGGTTATGACAGCAACGTGTTCCAGGCCAACCTGCCGTTCTCGGTTGAAGCCAAATACACCGCCGCTGCGCACAACTCGGTCGCCAACGGCAGCCAACAAACCCTGAGCGTGTCCTCGACCGCACTGAGCAACGTGGCCAACCACGGTGCATGGAAGTCGCCGTTCTCGCTGGCCGTGAACATTCCGGTCGCTTCGAAGGCTCTGCTGGCCGGTAACTACGAAGGTACCGTCGCCGTCCAGATCCAAGCTTTCTAAGCAAGCTTAAGTACGGGTGACGGAGTAAGGCTCCGTCACCCGTTTTCTGATTGAAATCGGGCGGTAACAGCCCCAAATGGGGCCGGTAGAACCGGCTTCCGCGCACCGGAGACTACCAAAATGAAGCGTTTCGCACTTCTTGCAGGCGTTGCTGCCCTCAGCGTCATGGCAACCTCGGCTTCGGCCCAGAACATGATGAACCGCGGCCAGTATGTAAACGGCGGTTCGGGCCAGATCGTTGGCACGTACAACCAGACGGGCTTCCTGAAGGCTGCACAAGGTCACACGCTGACGTCAGCCGATGATGTGAATTTTGCCAAGATCAACAACCAGTCGGTTTGGCTGGCCATCGGTTCGGCCGAAGGCAACAACGGCACGGCTGCAGGCAATGACGGCGCGACCTTCACGCTGAAGGGCAATGTCACCAAGGATTGCTCGTTCTATTCGGGTTCGAGCACCAACCAGACGCTCGATTTCGGCACTCTGGGCATCTACGCCTCGGACAATACCGGTCCGGCTGCTGCGTTTGACATGGTCGCTCCGGCGAACGTGACCGTCTATACCAACCTGGCAGGCTGCAACACGGCGAACTCGGTGACCATCACCAAGAACAGCGCCGACGGCCTGATCAACGCGGGCAACACCGGTGGTTATGACAGCAACGTGTTCCAAGCCAACCTGCCGTTCTCGGTTGAAGCCAAATACACCGCCGCTGCACACAACTCGGTCGCCAACGGCAGCCAACAAACCCTGAGCGTGTCCTCGACCGCACTGAGCAACGTGGCCAACCACGGTGCATGGAAGTCGCCGTTCTCGCTGGCCGTGAGCATTCCGGTCGCTTCGAAGGCTCTGCTGGCCGGTAACTACGAAGGTACCGTCGCCGTCCAGATCCAGGCGTTCTGATCCGAGTAATGCTTAAGCGGGTGGCAGGCTTTAGGTTTGCCACCCGTCTCTTTCAATCACCTATGGCTGGCGATTTGAGGCAAAGCGCTTCGATATCCGGCTCTCCAATCGAGAGATAAGACATGAAGCGTATTGCTTTGCTATCCGCCGTTGCCGTGGTTTCATTTTCTGGCGTGGCGAATGCCCAATCCGGCACATGGCATCTGACGGGCGAAAATAGCTCGTCTGGTTCGCAACCTTGGACGACATCTCAAGACGACTCTGTCGCGTTCGGAGCTTGGGCTGCATTGTTCCAATACAGCCTGAACAACGGCACGGCTGCGGGCAATGACGGCGCGACCTTCACCCTGAAGGGCAATGTCACCAAGGATTGCTCGTTCTATTCGGGTTCGAGCACCAACCAGACGCTCGATTTCGGCACTCTGGGCATCTACGCCTCGGACAATACCGGTCCGGCTGCTGCGTTTGACATGGTCGCTCCGGCGAACGTGACCGTCTACACCAACCTGGCAGGCTGCAACACGGCGAACTCGGTGACCATCACCAAGAACAGCGCCAACGGCCTGATCAACTCGGGCAACACCGCCGGCTATGACAGCAACGTGTTCCAGGCCAACCTGCCGTTCTCGGTTGAGGCCAAATACACCGCTGCTGCGCACAACTCGGTCGCCAACGGCAGCCAACAAACCCTGAGCGTGTCCTCGACCGCACTGAGCAACGTGGCCAACCACGGTGCATGGAAGTCGCCGTTCTCGCTGGCCGTGAACATCCCGGTCGCTTCGAAGGCTCTGCTGGCCGGTAACTACGAAGGTACCGTCGCCGTTCAGATCCAAGCGTTCTGATTTAAAATATTAAGCGTACTGCGCGCCCCGTTTCGGCGGGGCGCGTCTTTCTGGTCTGCGCATATAATTCGCGCGACTGGCAAGCTTTGGCGTATCGTTTGCAGATTGTTGTTCTGTTGGGTGCCGCTTGATCTGAAATGAAACGGACGAGGCACCAGAGGGACCGGGGACTAACCAAAAATGCCGTTTGCCATTCAATATTTGAACCGTTTTGCTGTGGGCCTTGCCGCAGTGGTAATCGGCGTTGCGAGTGTGACCGCTGTGGCGTGGGCCATGCGCGTGTCTCCGATGGTTTCGGAACTGACGACTTCGGGGGCCGGATCGACCGCGCGTATCGAAGTGGGAAATGTGGGCAGTGCTGCCCTGCCGTTTGAAACCCTGCTGACCCGCATGGAAGTGGATGCTGCGGGCAATATGGTCGAAACGCCTGCGGACGAAGATTTTCTGATTTTCCCGCCGCAAGGATTGGTGCCCGTCGGGGGGCGCCAGGTCGTGCGTGTGCAATGGGTTGGCGCTCAGGAGCTGCCGGCTTCGCAAGCCTATTATCTGTGGGTTCGTCAGTTGCCGGTTCAGACCGAGGCTCCGGATTCTGACACTGGCGGCACGGCTTCGATCCAGGTTCTTTATACGATGAAGGCCTTGATCGTTGTGGCACCTCCGGGGGCCGAGCCGAACGTGCAACTTGTGGCGGCGACGCCTGCGATGGTGGCCCCGATGGCCCCCGAGATTGATCCGGAACTGGGAACGGCGGAGGCTGCGCCTCTGACCCACGGTATCGAGGTCAAGGTGCGCAATACAGGGCGCCGTTATGCCTTGATGAGCGGTGCGAACTGGGTCGTCGAAGCCACCGATACGGCCGGTCAGCCCTTCATGCGCCAGTATACCGGTGATGAAATCTCGCAGAGTGTTGGCGTGGGTTATCTGCAACCGCTGGGTGGCGAGCGCACCTTCCAACTGCCGACCGAGACGCAACTGGATGGCACCAAGCCGATCAAGGTGCGGTTCACGCGATGAGCAGTATAGCCACACCAGCGCGTCTGCGTATGGCGGCTTCGGCGGCTGTGCTGCTGGCGATTGCGTTTCCGGCTGCGGCCCAAGAAGCCGTAACAGCGGAGACAGCGGAACAGGAAGCTCCGGCGCGTCCGAACATCAACCCTTATAACCGCGACATTGGCATGACTGTGCCGTTGAATTTCAACCGTCGCGTTCTGGGTGAGATGGATGTTCTGCTGACGAAAGACGATCGTTTCATCGTCTATTCGTCAGGTTTCAAGCGTCTAATCAACCCGTTGCTGACGGAAGAAGCTCAGGCCGAGATCGCAGCCATTCTGGGTGACGGCGAAAGCTTTAGCCCCGAAGACATCGCTAACAGCGGCATCCGTCTGGAATACGATCCGGCGCAATTGGCCGTGATGGTGTTGCGGATTGATCCATCCAAACGGGCCATCGAAAACCTGTTTCAGGAAGGCAAGCCTGAAGAGCATGCGGCGGCACCGGAAAGCTTTTCGGCCTATCTGAATACCAGCCTCGGTGTTTCGAAACGTCATAATGTCAGCGATATTCAGACGCCCAGCGTGTACCTGAACGGTGCTGTGCGATTGGGCGGTGTGGTGCTTGAGGCCGACTATCAGGGGCAGGAGACTTTCGGGACGGGCGACTATGAATTCAACCGTCGCTATGCCCGTCTGGTTTACGACGATCCCGAGAATTTTCGCCGCTGGTGGGCGGGTGATCTGGATACGGAAATCCGTGGCCGTCAAAGCTATGTGCAGATGGGTGGTGTGGGTGTAGCCCGACAGCGCCAGCGTTTCGAGAGCTTCCGCAACAGTGTGCTGTCCGGCAACCGTCAGGTTGTCCTGCAAGAAGGCTCGACGGTTCGGGTCATGCGCAATGGTGTGTTCGTGCGCGAGTTCCAGTTGGATGCGGGTCAGTACGACCTGTCCAACCTGCCGCTGGAAACCGGTTCCAACGATATCCAGTTGGAAATCCGTGACCAGTTGGGCCGTACCGAAACCCTGAACTACAGCGCCTATCTGGACGCCATTGATCTGGATCCGGGCGATTACGAGTATGGCGCGTTTCTGGGCATGACCAGCAGCGGTACATTCGGGACGCCCAACTATGATGACGGCCAACTGGCGTTCAGCGGTTATTGGCGCAAGGCGTTCGAGAACCGTCCGGCTCTGGGGCTCGGGCTTCAGGCCAGTGAAGACATCCAGACCCTGACGGGGCAAACCCAGTTCATTCTCAAGAATGGCAGCCGCCTGCGTCTGGACGGGGCGCTCAGCACCAATGCCGATGCGGGGCAGGGCTTTATGGCCGCGCTCGGTTTTGACCATTTTGTGGATCGTGGCGATGTGTACGATTCATGGGCCGTGGCACTGGAATATACGTCCGAAGATTTTTCCTCGATCGGCAATCCAACGGCCCAGAACGCGACCGAATGGTCGATGCAAGGGGCCTATACCCGACGTTTCAGCCAATACTGGATGGGCTCGCTGAGTGCGGCCTATCGCATTGGTCGCAATGCCAGCTTTGACGACTCATATAACGTCAACGCCTACAGCACCTATAATTTCACACCGGCCTGGGGTGTGCAGGTGGGCGTGGAATATGCCGATTATGGCCTGCCGTTCGCCAGTAATTCCGAGGGCTTCGGCGTTACCTTCGCCCTGATCTGGACACCGCGTTTCGACCGGCGTGGCGAGGCGCGTTATAATTCGGCCCGCAATTCCGGTTCGGTGCGGTTCCAGCAATCTGGCGAAAACCGTGCAGGGGCCTTGGGCTATTCTCTGGCCTCGACCTATGATGACGGCCCTGCAAGCCTGTCGGCTCAGGTGGATTATGTCGGCAACCGCTTCGATGGTGCCTTGACCCATTCCTCCTTCGGTCAGGACTTCAACCGTGTAACCGATCAGCAGGTTACGTCGCTGAGTGTCGGCTCGTCACTGGCCTTTACGGGCGGCAAGTTCGCGATTGGTCGCCGTATCTATGACAGCTTTGCCATCGTCGATACGCATGAATCGCTGGATGGACGCGATGCGATTGTCGGCGATAGCCTGGAAGGCGGCCGCTATAATTCGCGTAGCGGCGCTCTGGGTCCGGCACTGGCCAATAATCTGAGCTCCTATGTGAACCAGTCGATCCGTTATGACGTGATCGATGTTCCAGCGGGCTATGACATTGGCGACGGCATCAAGCGGGTTCGTCCGGCCTATCGCAGCGGCTATGTCATCGTGGCCGGCAGTGATGCCTTTGTCTCGGCCATGGGCCGACTGGTGGGGCAGGGCAATATTCCCGCCAGCCTGATGTCGGGCCGTATCTTCTCGGTTGATGAACCGGATACCGAGCCTGAAATCTTCTTTACCAACTCGGTGGGCCGTTTTGCGATCCAGAAACTGAAGCCGGGTCATACCTATCGGGTGGAGCTGTTCACCTCTTCGGCACAGGGCTTCCAGTTCAAGGTGCCGGAAGACAACGAGGGGCTGCTGGATCTCCAGACAGTTTCCTTGCCCATCATCATTACCGAGCAATGACAGGAGGGTCCGTCACAATGATCCGCTCCGCTTTACGCCGAAAGATAATCGCGGCCCTTGCTGTTGTGGCAGGTCTGGCTCTGTGGGCTCCGCAAGCTCTGGCACAAGACAAATGCGATCTGACCATGACCACCCAGTCGCAATGGGTGATCCGTCATGATCCGTTCGGCGATAACCAGTTGTCGTTGCCGTTTGAAATCCAGTTTTCGAATGCGGGCAGGACGCCCTGCGTTGGTCGTCTGGAAGTGACCTCCATAGGCAACAAGCGCGTGCTGGAAAGTCGCACCAGCGCCCAGACCGTGCCTTTCAGTCTGCGCGATGAAACGAACCGCAATAACCTGACGCCCGGATCTTCGGAAAATCTGGTTGGTCGCACCACGCTTGTGCGTGCAGGAAGCACCGCAACCGGCCGTATTACTTTTGCGGTTACACCGCCTGCGGACATTGCAGCCGGTCGCTATACCCAGACGGTGACGGTGCAGTTCCGTATGCCCAATGGTGAAATCCATGCGGCAACCGATGTGACGCTGGTGTTCGAGGTCACGCCGTCGCTGATGATCGGTCTGGCGGGGGAGTTCACTCGCGTAAATGGAACGCCGACGCTGAATCTGGGCGATCTGACCCAGAACGGCGTGGTGCCTCTAAATGCCAAGGTCTATGTGCGATCCAGCAGTGGTTATCAGGTGACCGTCACGTCCGAGAACCGTGGTCTGTTGCTGCACGAGCAACCGGGCTGGGCCATTCCCTATGGTCTGCGTCTGGGCGGGACCGAAATCAATCTGGGCAGCCCGCACATCATGACCAGCCGTGAAGCCCGTGCCCGCGTGGATGATTATCCGCTGCGTATCGATGTGCGCGATATCGGTGGCAAACGTGCGGGTCGCTATCGGGATATTCTCCGCTTTACCGTGACGGCGATCTAAAGCGGTTGCGGCAAACAAAAACGCCCCGTCTCTAAAAAGGCGGGGCGTTCTTTTTTAGGTTTGATCGTTGATCAGATCGGCTGGATCGTCAGGGCCAGAATCAGCGGCTGTTCCAGATTTACGTTCTGGAACTGGTAGGAAACCGTGCGGATGGTGGCCATGTTCGACTGGCGCAGAACCTGTTGGCCGCTGGAGGAAAGCTCGACGGCCTGATCATTATAGATCATGCGGGCGCTTTCACCGGTGCCAAGCTGACGATACTGGGCGCTGACGGTATAGCCGCCCGGATTGTTGCAGGCCTCGATGACAGCGCCGGTTGCGCCTTCTTCTGCGGTCACTGTGCGGTCAGGGCGCACCCAGCAGGATACCGGAACATGCGCGCGGACACGGAAGGTGCCGTTGGCGGTGTCCTTGGCTTGAACAGTGGCTGGCATGGCCATGAGGGCCACAGCCATCGATACGGCGGCTAAAGCGAATCTCTTCATGGTTACAGACCTCTTAATGACGCTTCTCGTCATGCAATCGTTGTGTCTGTTCTAGCCAGCAGCGGTTAATCTGAGGCGATCAGACACGCTTAGCGCTCTTTTAAAGCTTAGGGTCAACAACGCCTTAACCTAGATCAAAGCGATCCGAGCGCGTTTGTGGAATGTTTAAAACCGATTAACCATGTTCTTCCTATTCTCAGATCAAAGGTCCAGCATGGGCTGATTGATTCGAGGGGAGGAGCGCATCGTGCCGCTACAGGTTTTCAAGGGTAAGGGCCGTCACGCGCGTCGCGTTATCCATACGCGCGAGGGCAGCCTGTTGTTCCGCCTGTTCACGAACTGGCTGCGTCGCGGGGCATTTCCGGCCGCTTGATGATGACGCCCCATTCCGTATTTGCAGAGGCACCCGTCACCATCTTTGAAAAGATGTCGGGTCTGGCGCGGGAATACGGGGCGATCAATCTGGGGCAGGGCTTTCCCGAAGACCCCGGCCCGCTGGCCTTGAGGGAACGGGCCGCACAGGCCGCTGTCCACGGCTGGAACCAGTATGCGCCTTCGCGCGGCCTGCCCGAACTGCGACAGGCGGTGGCCGAGCATTATAACCGGTTGCAGGGCACGGCCCTGACGACGGATCAGGTCATTATTACTTCGGGCGCTACCGAAGCCATCGCGGCGGCTGTTATGGCGTGGGTCCGTTCCGGCGACGAGGTGATTGTTTTCGAGCCTGCCTATGATGCCTATCGTCCGCTGATCGAGCGGGCAGGCGGCATTGTGAAACCGATCCGGCTGGAGCCGCCGCACTGGCAGATCACGGCGCAGATGCTGGATCAGGCCATCGGCCCGAAAACACGGGCAGTGCTGTTTAATAACCCGATGAACCCCGCCGCCAAGATGTTCGGGGCCGACGAACTGGCTGCGTTGGCCAAGGCCTGTGCGGCGCATGATCTGGTCGTGATCAGCGACGAGGTTTGGGAGCATGTCCGCCTGACCGACAGGGCGCATATTCCGCTGGCTACGATCGAGGGTATGCGCGAGCGCACCATTAAAATCGGTTCGGCGGGCAAGATGTTTGGCCTGACAGGCTGGAAGGTCGGCTTTGTGTGTGCCGAACCGGACCTGCTTGATCCGGTCGCGAGGGCGCATCAGTTCCTGACCTTTGCCACACCACCCCTGTTACAGACCGCCGTGGCCGAGGGTCTGGCATGGGACGGGGCGTGGTATGCACAAATGGCGCAGGGCATGGCAGAGCGCTGTGACTATCTGCGACAGGCCTTGGTGGCGCAGGGCTATGTCTGTCTGGACAGCCGCGGCACCTATTTCCTGAATGTCGATCTGGCGGGGTCGGGCATTGCCATGGGCGATACGGATTTTTGTGAAGCCATTGTTCGAGAGTTCGGCGTTGCCGCGATTCCGGTGTCGGCCTTTGTAAGCGATGCGGGTCAGGGCAATATTGTTCGCCTGTGTTTTGCCAAGCCCGAGACGGTATTGGCCGAGGCTGCCAAGCGACTGGGGCAGGCACGTCAAATTTTGGCCGGACGTTGACCTTATCTGCGGGATCGCACACTTAGCCGCAAGTTTAAGCCGTAGGTTCCATGTTTCGCGCCGATGTCTTCAGCCGTGTAGCCTGTCTGTCTACGGCGATGCTTCTGGTAGCTGCGCCCCAGAATGCTTCAGGTGCCGTCGGCGATATCATGTCTATGAGCGGGCCGATGAGTGGGCCTGCGGCCATTCGGGGCAAGGACTCGTCTGCGCTGGATTACGCCTTGGCTGTCAAACAGCGGGCGATGGCCACTGACTTTGCGGCGCTGGAACAATACGGCCTTGCGGCCATGTCGCGCGCCACACCGGACAATATGGGGCGGCTTCAGCACCTGACGGTGATGATGAGCGAGCAGGGCGAGTACGAGGCCGCCAGCCTGTGGAATGCGCGTCTGCGCCAGTTGGCGACGCAAGGTCACGATAATGTCTATCTGGGGCTGGTCGAAATCAATGATGTGACCATCCGCCATCAGCGCGACAAGTCGGTCTCTATGGCCGATGTGGACGCTCTGATTGATCGATACGGGGGCACGGTCGCGGGGCATCGCGCGAAAATCCTCAAAGCGCGCCTTCTGATCGACAACAAGCAGGCCCCGGCTGCGATGGCGCTTTTGCGCGATGTCTATCGTGATCTGCCGGTTGACCGGCACGGCGATCGGGGCATCGAGGTGCAGTTGCTGAGCCATGTGGGACTGGCCCACAGCCAGTTATTTGATGTGGCCGGTTATCTGAAGGCGATGAGGCGCGCCGAACGCGCCATGGCGAGCAGCGGCTATCCGTGGCCGGATTATGAGGCGGTCAATAATCTGTCGCTGGCACTGGCCTATGTCGGGCGCTACGACGAAGCCTATCAGGCCATGCGGATTTATCAGGCACTGGCCGAGCGCACGGACACGCCGATGCGTCGGGCGATGGCGGGCAGTTTGTGCGGCTATGTGGCGGTGACACGCGACGACTGGCCTGCGGTTCTGGCGTGCTACGAACCCTTCAGGCCCGCGCTGGATGTGCCTGTGGTCATGGCGCAGTCCATCCTGCCCCGCCGTGCCGTGGGTTATGCGCGTACCGGCCAACTGGCACTGGCCCAGAAGGATATTCGTGAAATCCGCCGCCGCATTGATGCGGGCCAGATGAAGTTTACTGCGCCTGTCCATCGTGCCGAGGCCGAGGTGATGATCGCGGCGGGAGATTACCGGCGCGGCATCAAGGCACTGAGGGATTATCACCTCAGCCAGTATCGCAGGGCGACTCAGCGGTCTGCGAATGTGATGGAAGAGGTGGTCGTCGATATCGACGAACAGCTTCAACAGGCACATCATCAAAACGAATTACGCGCGCGAACCATTGCGACCCTGTGGTGGTTGATGGGGGCGGTGACCGTTCTGATTGCGGGCCTGATCCTGTTGCTGCTGCGCCAGCGCCGCATGTCGAAGGCGCTGCAAAAAGCCCATGCCCGCGAGCGCGAGGAGAATGCACGACGGAGCCAGTTCTTTGCCGATGTCAGCCATGAAATCCGCACGCCGCTGAATGGTGTGGTGGCCATGGCCGATGCGCTGCGCAAAGAGAACCTGCCGCGCGATGTCGCCGAGAAGGTGCGACTGATCGCGACCTCCAGCGAGATGCTGAACCGGCTTTTGTCCGACGTTCTCGACAATGCCAAGATGGAAGCGGGCGAACTGACCATCGAGGCCCGGCCATTCGATCTGGCACAACTGGTTCGCGATGTTGCGGCCCTGTGGCGCTCAAAGGCCGAAGCGCGTGATCTGAAACTGTCGCTGCAAACCGATCTGGGGTGCAGCCACTGGGTGTGTGGCGATGCGGTGCGCCTGGGCGAAGTGCTGAACAATCTGATCAGCAATGCCCTGAAATTCACGCCCGAGGGCCGCATCCTGCTGAGCGTTGTCAAAATGCCGGACGGGCAGTGCCTGTTTGTTGTGACCGATACGGGCATCGGTTTTGACGAAGGCAGCGATGGCCATATCTTCGAGCGCTATCGTCAGGCGGACGGTACGATCTCGAACAGGTTTGGCGGCACAGGCCTTGGTCTGTCGATCAGCAGCAATCTGGTGAAGATGATGGGCGGGCGGCTGAATGCGGCCAGCAAGCCGGGCGAGGGCGCGCAGTTCTGGTTCAGCCTGCCACTGCCCGAAACCTATGAGCGGACTGTGGCGCAATCCGGCCATGACGAGGATTGTGGCGCGGAACGGTCCAGCGATACGAAAATGCTGCGGGTGCTGATTGTCGATGACAATCTGGTCAACCGCAACATCATCGGGATTCTGCTGAGCGGTGACGAATACCGTCTGGACTATGCGACGAACGGGCTGGAAGCCGTCGAAGCGACAGCCAACAGGACCTTCGATGTGATTCTGATGGATGTGCAGATGCCGGTTATGGACGGTCTGGAGGCGGTGCGCCGTATCCGTATGTCGGAACAGGAAACGGGGGCATCACCCGCCGCGATTGTGGTCTGTTCCGCCAATGATGATGCCGAGGATCGCAAGCGTGCCATCGAGGCTGGAGCTGATGGCTATGTCGCCAAGCCAATCGTGCTGGCACAACTGTTGGGGGCCATGAACAGCGCGATACGAATCCGTGCCCGACACGCGCAAAACAAGGCTGCCGATATTATGGATTTGGCGCTGGATTAGACCACAGGCCATGCGTGGGTAAATTCACCCATCTTGCCCAAAGGTGCGCCAATTGCGCCCCGCAGGGGTAGGTATGCTTTTGATTATATGAGGAAACGATGGTGGGTGATCACGGGCTCGAACCGTGGACCCGCTGATTAAGAGTCAGCTGCTCTACCAACTGAGCTAATCACCCGTACCGTCGTATGAGCCTTTGGTTGGGCTCCGGTGTCTCGCGCACTTCGTAGCGTTGCGGCGAGGGCGGGTTAATACGCACGACCTCCGAAGGGTGCAAGTGTTTAATTTCGCAAAAGCGTTTTTTCTTCGATGAATATAATGATACCGAATGTCATTCGGACAATAATGTAGTTTAGGGAGGGACGTATGGCTTTTTGGAACAGACGCCGTTCAATCGATGCCATGCTGGCACCGCAATCTGGACCGGCGCTTAAGAAGACGCTGAGCTGGCCACACCTTATGGCGCTGGGCGTCGGGGCCATTGTCGGTACCGGCATCCTGACCCTGATCGGTGTCGGCGCAGGGCTGGCGGGACCGGCTGTATTGATCAGCTTTGGCCTTGCAGGTCTGGTCTGTGCCTGTGCGGCGCTGGCCTATGCCGAGCTGTCGACTATCATGCCTGCCTCGGGCAGTGCCTATACCTACACCTATGCGTCGCTGGGCGAGATCTTTGCCTGGGTCGTGGGGTGGAGTTTGATTCTGGAATATTCGCTGGTTGTCTCGGCTGTGGCCGTAGGCTGGTCCGGCTATGCGATTCCGTTCCTTGCAGGCCTGGGCATTGATCTGCCGCTGGCCCTGACCGTCGGCCCGCACGTCGAGGGTGGCCTGATCAACCTGCCTGCCGTCTTCATCATTGCTGTGGTGACCGGCCTGCTGCTGATGGGCACTAAGGAAAGTGCCACGCTGAACGCGATTCTGGTTCTGGTGAAGATCGCGGCTCTGGTCGTGTTTGTGGCCATTGCGCTGCCGCACTTTGATTCTGCCAACTTCAAACCCTTTATGCCGTACGGTTTCGGTGCGCCCTTCGTCCAGACGGGCGTTATGGCGGCGGCGGCCATTATCTTCTTCGCCTTCTATGGCTTCGACGCCATTGCGACGGCGGCCGAGGAAACCAAGAAGCCGGAACGTGATCTGGCCATCGGCATCATCGGTTCGATGGTGGTCTGCACCGTGCTTTATATCGTCGTTGCTGCCGCTGCGATCGGTGCCGCGCCGGTGTCCAGCTTCTCGGACAGCCCCGAGCCTCTGTCGCTGATCATGCGTGGTCTGGGACAGGGCGCTGCTGCACAATGGATCGCAGCCGCTGCCGTGATTGCCCTGCCGACCGTGCTTCTGGCCTTCCTGTTCGGCCAGTCGCGTATCTTCCTTGGCATGGCGCGTGACGGTCTGTTGCCCAACCGTCTGGCCAAGATTTCGACGCGTGGTGTGCCGACCGTGGTGACCATCTTTACCGCCATCGTAGTGGCCTTCCTGGCCGGTATCATGCGTCTGGACGAGCTGGCCTCGCTGGCCAATGCCGGTACGCTGATGGCCTTTATGGCCGTGGGTATCAGCCTGATCGTGCTGCGCGTGCGCCAGCCGAACCGCGAACGCAAGTTCAAGGCTCCGCTGTGGTGGTTGGTCGGTGGCGTTGCCATCATTGGTTGCATCGTCTTCTTCTTCAGCCTGAAAGCATCGACCCAGCTTTATTTCCTGCTGTGGAATGTGCTGGGTCTGGTGATCTATCTGGTCTGGTCGTCGCGTAACTCGCGTCTGGCCAAGGGCGAGGAAGAGGCAGCCTGATGGCGCGTCGCGACCTGACCGGAGCGGTGGATTTCTCGGTCCTCGAGGCCGCCACCGCAGGCATGGATGATATCAGTGAAGAGATACTGGGCCTGTTCGTGCAGCAGGCCGGTATCTGGTCGCCGATGCTGACCACGACCGAATCCGGTTGGCGCGACGCCGCGCACACCCTGCGCGGTGCGGCCGGTGGCATAGGGGCGAGCGAACTGGCCGCTACCTGTGCCGAGGCCGAAGAGGCGGACGAAGCGGTGTCTGAGGGGGCGTTGCTTCGTGTGCGCGATGCGCTGGACAGGGCTTTGGCGGATGTGGCGGCCTATCGCCACGAGCTGATGCTCAAAGGACTGAAGGGCTAACAGGCCTCGATGACAAAACAAAAAGGCGGGCCGCTATGGCCCGCCTTTTTTCATATCCGCTGATCTATTGGATCAGACGCGCGTCTTGTCCCATACGGAAAACTCGTGCGCGATGCAGCGGTCGATCAGCAGGCGCCAGACCGGCTCGGCAATATCGGCCGACAGACCCGCAGGCTCGGCAGCGACCAGCACCTTGGCCACCACATCATCGATACGCGCCTGATCGAACACGGCCTCGCGGTTAGGCTTGATGCGGGCAGCGGCATGCATATAGCGCTGGCGCTCGGCCAGCAGTGTCACCAGAGCGCGGTCCAGTGCATCCACGCCCTTGCGGACGTCGAGCATGGTTTCGCAAGCCTCGGGCGCAGGACGCGCATCGATAGCCACGCTGGCAGGGGAAATCACATCAGCCGACAAAGGCACGCTCCAGAACATAGTCACCCGGCTCGGCGTTCGAGCCTTCCTTCATGCCATAGGATTCCAGCAGTTCAGCCGTTTCCTTGATCATGGCCATCGAGCCACACAGCATCACGCGGTCGGTATTGGGCGAGAAACCGATGGGCAGTTGCAGGTCGGCGAACAGGTCGCCCGACTTGATGCGGTCGGTAATCCGGCCTGGCGTTTCGAAACGCTCGCGGGTGACGGTGGGATAGTATTTCAGTTGCGCCTTGGCCTCGTCACCGATCAGCGGGTCCTCGTGGATGCCCTTGGTGAAGAAGTCGCGATAGGCCAGATCCTGCACATTGCGCACGGTGTGGCAGACGATCACTTCTTTAAAGCGCGAATAGGTTTCCGGCTCACGCGCGACCGACAGCCACGGCGCAAGGCCGGTGCCGGTGCCAATCAGCCAGAGGCGCTCGCCACCCGTCAGGGCATCCAGAACCAGCGTGCCGGTCGGCTTCTTGCCCATCAGAACGGTGTCACCCGCAACGATCTTTTGCAGGCGCGAGGTCAGCGGACCATCCGGCACCTTGATCGAGAAGAACTCCAGTTCCTCGGCCCAGAACGGGCTGGCGATCGAATAGGCACGCAAGACCGGCTTTGCGCCGTCTTCGCCCGGCAGGCCGATCATGACGAACTCGCCCGAACGGAAACGGAAGTCCTCGGGGCGTTTCACACCAAAGCTGAACAACTGGTCGGTCCAGTGGCGAACCCACAGCACTTCCAGTTCATGGAAGGGGCTGGGTTTGGCCGCAGCAGTTTTTTGCGCGGTTTGATCTGGGGAGGCGTCGGTCATGGCCTCTAACTAGGGGGTCAAAACGCCAAGCGAAAGCCCGTTGCGTCATTCTCTGCCAAGAAGCTGTGCCTGATGCGCCAGTCAGGCGAAGTTTTGCAGGGGCGGCAAAGAAAACGGCCCGCCACGATAATCCGTGGCGGGCCGTTTTCTTGAATATGAGCCGGTTAGATCATCCGGCGGCCTTCTCGACGGGCGGTAAGCCAGTCAGCGAAGAAGGCTTTGACCAGTACCGCCAGAACAATGGCGACCAGAGCTGGCCAGATAAGAACATAGGTGGTGAGTCCAAAAGTGCCCATGGTGGTAATCTCCTTAGGTTATTCGGCAGGTCGTTTTTCAGCAGGCCCGAAATCATCGGTGCGGGCCTTGATGAGTGCGAAGTCAAAGCGACCTTTGTTACGCAGGCTCAAGGCGACGCAGACCAGTGTGCTAACGGCATAGGCGATCAGCGCGCTGCTCAGCACGGCGTAGTCATGCAGGAAGCCAATGGCGAAGGGCGCGGTAACGAGGCTGGCAATGATGCCGGCCACGATGGCGGGGCGGCGTCCGAAGAAGCCGAAGATCATCAGGCCCGCCACGGTACCCACGCCGATGACAGCTAGAACATCCGACACATAGCCGAGCAGGCCATCCATCGGAATCCAGCCGAAACGCACCGGAACAAAGCAGGCCAGTGCCGTCAGAACCGAGACGGTAAAGGCCGAGTTGGTCACGCGGTCCCAATAGAAGCTGGCGATGACGGGGAAGACCAAGGCACCCCACAGGGCCCCGACAAGGACCAGAAGGTCCAGAATGTTCATTCGGCCCCCTGCGAAATACAGGCCCGCAGCGGTCGCCACAATCATGGTGGCGCGACCGATCATCAGCATGGTCTTGGGGTTGGTGGGCAATCCCGAGCGGCCATAGACGTCGGTCATGGCAATGGCGGACAGGGCTGACAGATCGGAATCGGCTGTCGAGGCCAGCGCACCGATAATCATCACAAAGAACACGGCCAGCAGCACAGGGCCGAGATAGGTCGCGGCCAGTTGCGGGATCAGGTTATTGGGATCCCCATCCATCGGCTTGATGCCGGCATAAAGGGCCACGACGCCCAACATGCCTATGCCGATAATGGTGGCACCGTAGCCGATAGTGGCGGTGACGAAGGTTTTCTTGATCAGGTCTTCGCGCACCGCAAACAGGCGCTGGGCAATGGTCTGGTTGCCAATCGCATAGGCCAGAACGGCGGCAATATAGGGCGCGCCCTGATTCAGAAACGCTTCGGACGAGAAGAACGAAGCCTGTTCGGGGGTGACATGGCTGCTGCCTTCGACAAACACCTGCGGGCCACCGACGGCGAAGAATACGGCGGGAATGATGACCACAACGGCACCCAGCATGGCGCAGACCTGTACGAAGTCTGTCAGCACCGAGGCGCGGAAACCGGACCATAGGGTATAGAGCAGCACACCGGCGGCTATGATGGCCACGCCCTGACTGAAGCTGAAGGGCGACAACATGGAGATCAGTGCGCCGCCAGCGATGAAGTTGGAGGTCAGGCTGATCAGGCTGCCCAGAATATTGGACCCTGCCAGCATCAACTGGCTGGAGCGTCCATGGCGGGCATACATGACCTCGGCCAAGGTGTGGGCATTGGGCGCAAGCGCGCGGATACGACGGCCATAGGGATAGATGAACAGGATCATCAGCGCGCCCCACAAGCCGTAGTGGATGGGGCCGGAAACGCCGTAGGTATAGCCGGAGGTTGCCGATGCATACATTGACGCGGCCCAGATCCAGGTGGCCGTCATGGACGCTGCGGATATCCCGAAACCGATACCGTGACCTGCGGTCATATAACCGTCGGCATCATCCTTACGGTGTCGGATCGTGAGGGATATCAGTAACGTCCCGCCAAAAAACACGGCCAATAAGGCGAGCGTCAGCGGACCGCCCAGACCGTTTAACTGTAAATCATCCACGCTTGTTTGCGCTCCTTTCGTGGTGCCGGGCCCTGATCGGATAACAAGGGCGCAGCGCCGCACGCCAAGACGTCACCGCGCATGGCGGCAAGAGGGTGCGGTCGACTCTGCAACGTGCAAAGCGCCCGTCGGGGACGAGCGCTGCGAAGGCGTTTTTTGAGATGACGCCAGATATGTTCCGAATGAACCAAGCGGAACCATAGGCTATTTATAAAAATAGTGACATAACTTTTTTGTGCGATGTGATGATCGGTAAAAATTTTGAGTCAATTTGAATACAGCTATATAATGATCTCAGAAGTATTCTGAAGACTTTAATCAAGTATAATCATCAAGGGATAGCTATTCATTCAATTTGTACTTATTGATGTATGTAGTTATTTTATTATTACTGTTTTTGTGCGTTTTTACGAGTCTTAAATGGTGTTGTTTTTCCAGTGTCGGGAAAGACAAAATGGGAGGTGACGGCAAAGCCTTCCCGTTCTAGCTTGCCGCATGCGCACATTTCTTCTCGCCTCGACGATCCTGATGGCAGCCGCTGCAACGCCGGTGATGGCCACGAGCACCAATCAGACCAATTCCGCTCCGGCGGCCGTTACGGCTCCGGCTTCCAACATCCTGACGGTCGAGCGTGTGTTCGCCAATCCGTCGCTGTCCGGCCCTGTGGCGCGCGGTGTCAGCCTGTCGCCCGATGGCGAACTGGTGGCCTTCCTGCGCTCGCGCGAGGATGACGTGGATGTGCTGGACCTGTGGGCCGCACCCGTATCGGGTGGCGAGCCGTTCAAGCTGATCGACGCCCGCGCTCTTGTGCCGGATGCGGGTGAGCTGTCCGAGGCCGAAAAGGCCCGCCGCGAACGTATGCGCATTTCGCAGCGCGGCGTGGTGGAATATAGCTGGGACGAGCAGGGCCGTTATATTCTGGCCCCGCTGGAAGGCGATGTGTTTCTGGCCAACCGTGCCGATGGATCGGTGCGTCGCCTGACGCAAACGGCCGCTGATGAAATTGACGCCAAGGTGTCGCCCAAGGGCGCATTCGTCAGCTTCGTGCGTGACCAGAACCTGTTCATCCAGAACCTTGAAACGGGTGCCGAACAGGCTGTCACGCTTGATGGCAAAGACCTGATTACCTGGGCCACCGCCGAGTTCATCGCTCAGGAAGAGCTGGACCGCGATACCGGTTACTGGTGGAGCCCGAACGAGAAATACATCGCGCTGCAACGCACCGATGAATCGACTGTCGATGTCGTGCCGCGTCTGGATATTTCGGGCGGTGGTGCCTCGGTTGTCGAGCAACGCTATCCGCGTGCGGGCCGCCCCAATGCTGTGGTTGAACTGTTCATCCACGATGTGGCGACCGGCAACCGCGTTCAGGTCGATCTGGGCACCAATAAAGACATCTATCTGGGCCGTGTGAACTGGGCCTCGGATGGCTCGGTCGCCTATGTTCAGCGCCTGTCGCGCGATCAAAAGACGCTAGACCTCCTCAGCGTTAATCCGGCCACTGGCCAGAGCCGTGTGATCGCCAGCCAGACCTCGAATGCGTGGGTGCCGTTGACCCACAACTTCAAGGCCTTGAAGGACGGCAACTTCATCTGGTCCAGCGAGGAAAGCGGCTGGAACCACCTGTATCTGTACAACAAGGACGGTCGCCAGATCCGCGCCATTACGCGCGGTGACTATCCGGTCAAATCGCTGGACGGCGTCAATCAGGATACGGGCGAGGTCTTCTTTACCGCCTCCATGCGCGATGGCCGTGAACTGCCGATTGAGCAACAACTGTTCAAGGCGTCGCTGAAGCGCACCGTGAACCCGACCGAAATCACCCCGCGCGGTGGTTGGTGGTCGGCATCGGTTAACGGCACGGGCACGGCCTATGTCGGCAACTATACCGACCTGAACACTCCGTCGCAGTCGGCGCTCTATTCTATCGACGGCACCCGCGTGCGCTGGATCGAAGAGAACAAGCTGCAACCGGGTCACCCGTTCTGGGCGTTTGCCGAGCGTCAGCAAAAGCCGACCTTCGGCACGCTGGACAGCGCGGGCGAGACGCTGCTGTGGCAGATGACCACCCCGCCGAACTTTGACCCGACCAAGACCTATCCGGTGGTGATGCAGGTCTATGGCGGCCCGTCGGGCGGTGGCGTCAAAAAGGCATGGCAACCGGCGACCACGCAACTGCTGACCGAGGCGGGCTATATCGTCTTCCGTCTGGACAACCGTGGCGAAGGCGACCGTTCGGCCGCCTTCAAACAGGCGCTGTACCTTAAGATGGGCCAGCCCGAGATCGCCGATCAGGTGATCGGGGCCAACTATCTGCGTAGCCTGCCTTATGTGGATGACAGCCGTATCGCCATGATGGGCTGGTCCTATGGCGGCTTTATGAGCCTGATGGCGCTGACCGAGCCGGAAATGGGTCTGGCCGCCGCGATCTCGGGCGCACCGCCGACCGAGTGGGGCCTGTACGACACAGCCTATACCGAGCGTTACATGTCCACGCCGCAGGGCAATGTGGCGGGCTATGCCGCATCGGACGTGAACACGCGCCTCGATAATCTGACGGGTCGTTTGCTGCTGATGCACGGCATGGCAGACGACAACGTGATCTTCGAGAACACCACCCGCGTCCTCAACGCGCTTCAGGAAAAGAGCATCCCGTTCGAGACCATGCTCTATCCGGGCCAGCGTCACGGCATTCGCGGCAATGACCGCCAACTGCACCAGTGGCGCACCTATCTGGACTTCCTCGACCGCACCATCGGCACCCGCGCCGATGTCAGCGGCCAGTAAGGCCTGAAATCACGGGGCAGGAGCTTAAGGCTTCGGCCCCGTTTTTATTGGGGGGAACGTGGCAGAGCCACCGATATGGGACCGCCGACCGGTCTACAAAACGCCGTCACAGGCGAGGGGCGACTTTGCGGCGCTGTCGTTCCGTCGCATCGATGCCGATTGGAAGGCGCGCCAACTGTGGGACAGGGGAGGCGGTGCTTGGCTGTTGGTAGCCTTGGCCCATGTGGTCGCGGCGGTGTTCCATCATGCGCATGCTGTGCAGCTAGGCTCTGACGCGCGATGGATTAACGAGCCACAAGTCATTTTGGGTGTGGCTTTATCTATTATCGCGATTGCGATGTATCGGCTCTCACAGCTGAGCAAGCCTGTGTGGCTGCCTGTTTTTTGTCTGTGTTGGATAGCGATTGGGTTCACACATAATTTGGTGACCCAAGTGGCAGACAAGATAAGCATGGGCTTGGCGTTCTTTGCTGCAGTGATGGCAATCGGCGGTGTTCGCGGGGCTATCTATATGGCGCGACAGCATCGGTTGGATGAGGCAGAAGAGGCGGCTTAGTACTCTGATCAAATGCAAATATGTTTTCCCTGGGCCCGCGTTTGGGGAGCGTACAAAATCCGATTTCGATCAGGACCTAATTGACGTCGGCTATAGGGCGAGAGTTGGGTTCGCGAACCCTCCACCTTTCTGACAATCAGGAACCGTCGCCAAATGCGCTCGTTCAGCGCTTATGGAAAAGCTGTTCAGCGCATTTGCGACCGCAACTGCCCGTCTGGCCGGAAGGCCGTGGACCTTTATTCTCTGTCTGTTGCTGGTGTCGGTGTGGGCCGTAACCGGCCCGATGTTCCATTTCAGCCAGACGTGGCAACTGGTCATCAATACAGGCACGACCATCATCACCTTCCTGATGGTGTTCTTGATCCAGAATTCCCAGAACCGCGACGCAGCGGCCATGCATGCCAAGTTGGACGAGTTGATCTTTGCGGTGCGCCATGCCGATGCGGGCTTTATCGGCATCGAGCATCTGACCGATCACGAACTGGCCGCCATTCTGGACGAGGTCGAGAAACGTGCCAGTGCCATCCATGCCGGACACGCGGCAAGGCCGGTACGTAAACAGGCCGCGCGCCGTGCGGATGACTAGGCCATGATGACGCGCATTAGCAGTCCTGCAAAATAGAGACCGACGCCAAATGCCAGATGGGAAACCAGACTGCGCCAACGCGCGACGTTGGGGTCCGGTGTTTTGCGGGCTGCTACTCCGGCCCCCATGGCGGGCTGAAGGATAAAATAGGGGGCCGCCACGGTTGCAGCGCCAAAGAGTATGGCGGGCCAGATCGTCGGGGCCAGTCGCCAGTTCTCGCCGGTTAGGGATGTGAACACCACGGCAAATATAATCCCGATACCATAATGGGCCATCCAGCCGATCAGGGCCTCGCCGCGAACAGGGGCCGCTCGGCCTATGGAGGCATGGATGAAATGGCCGTTGCGCATATGGCCCAGCCATCGGCCAACAAGAGCAAAATCAAGCGACGGGATGTTGAAGAGCCGTTTTCGGACCAACGCCCACAGGTCCATAAAGGCTGTGGCTATAAGCCCGATGGCGAATGTGTATGTCAGGAATTCGATAGCAGGCTTCATAAAATTTTCCATTGGTCGCAATGAAGTAGAGCCGGTGCTACCAGTTCAAGTGAACTTGAGGTCAAGCGTGAAAAATGGACATTGCCGAACTATCGCGCCGCTCTGGACTGCCTGCATCCACACTGCGGTATTACGAGGAAAAAGGCCTGATCGCTTCGGCCGGGCGGCATGGCTTGCGGCGTATTTTTGATGATGCGGTCATGCAGAAGCTCGCACTGATCGCTCTGGCACGACAGGCTGGTTTCTCGCTGAACGAAATTGCGGGCATGTTCGATGCGACAGGACAGGCCATGATTGACCGCACGCAATTGCACGCCAAGGCCGATGAGCTGGACATGTCTATTCGCCGCTTGAGTGCCATGCGGGACGGATTGCGCCATGCCGCACAATGTCCTGCGCCCAGCCACGTCGAATGTCCCGAGTTCCAGAAACTGATGCAGGCGGCATTGGCGGGGCCGCGTGTTCGCACAACGCCTGTGCCGAAATAGACGGATCAGGGTTTAGGGCGGAAGGCCTCGATGGCGTCCAGTGCCTGTTTGAGGGTGCGGTCCGTTCCGGTCAGCGACAGGCCGATATCGCCACCGGTCAGGCTCCGGTTCAGGCTGTCGATAGAGCGTCGCCATGACTTGCGTTCAAAACGCGATGGGTCATGCAGCTTGATGATCAGCGACTTTTGTCCGCGATGGGACCATGTGGTGATGGCGGCAATCTGCGCCCATGCAATCGGGTGCTCGCTATAGGACGGGACTGTGATCCCCATACGGTTGATCCGCAGATGGTCCGCAGGATTGGTCAGGCGGATGGCCCCGATGATAGCCATCCCGCCGAAAAGGATGATGCAGGCCCAACCCATCGGCACAATCAACCAATCGGGATAGCGAGACGTCGAGGCGGGTAGGGGATAGATCGTCAGGTCGGTGGCATTGCCGGGCGGCGGTGTGGCGGGCTGGTCCAGAATGCCCGCCATCATCACGCCGATGGCCACAAAGCCCAGCGCGATCAGAATTCCCAGAACCACTTTGAACGGCTGGGTACGGGCAACAAATTCGCTCATCTTAAGGTTTCAGCTTGCCCAGCACATCCGCATTGTTGGCCCCCAAGGCAGGCGGCGGGCGGTCATAGCGCACAGGCGTTTTCGACATGCGGATCGGCGAGGCGACGGTTTTAACGGGGGCGCTCAGGTCGTCGCGGGTTTGTTCGACGGTCAGGCCGCGATGGAGGGCTTGGGGTTCGTCAAACACCTGATCGATGTGATTGATCGGGCCGCAGGGGACGCCGTGATCTTCCAGTAGCTTCATCAGTCCCGCCATGGTGTGACGGACAGTCAGGTCTTTCAGGCGCGGGGCCAGATCATCGCGGTTGGCGACGCGGTCGGCATTACGGGCAAAGCGTTCATCATGGCCCATATCGGGCTGGCCCAGTGCCTCGCACAGTTTACGGAACTGGCCGTCATTGCCGACGGCGATGATGACCATGCCGTCCGAGCAGGGGAAGGGTTGATAGGGCGCAAGGTTGGGATGGGCATTGCCCATGCGCGTCGGAGCCTTGCCGGAAACGAAATAGTTGGTGGCCTGATTGGCCAGCATGGCCGCCTGAACATCGAACAGGGCGATGTCGATATGCTGGCCCTCGCCACTGGCGCGCGCATGCCAAAGGGCGGCCAGAATGGCATTGGAGGCATAGAGGCCGGTGAACAGGTCCACGACCGCCACGCCGACCTTCATGGGTTCGGCACCGTCGGCACCGTCCGGCTGGCCGGTGATGGACATCAGCCCGCCCATGGCCTGGATCATATAGTCATAGCCCGCGCGGTGGGCGTCCGGCCCTGTCTGGCCAAAGCCGGTGATCGAGCAATAGACCAGACGCGGATTGAGGGCCGACAGGCTGGCATAGTCCAGACCATATTTGGCCAGACCGCCGACCTTGAAATTCTCGACCACGATATCGGCATCGGCCGCCAGTTTGCGGATGGCGTCGGCCCCTTCAGGCGAAGCCATGTCCAGCTCGACGGATTTCTTGCCGCGATTGGCGCACATGAAATAGGCAGCGTCGCTGCGTGATCCATCGGTGGCGGTGGTGAAGGGCGGGCCCCATTGGCGGGTATCGTCACCGACGCCGGGACGCTCCACCTTGATAACCTCGGCCCCCATATCGGCCAGTGTCTGTGTGGCCCATGGTCCGGCCAGAACGCGTGACAGGTCCAGAACCTTGATACCCGCAAGCGGGCCAGCCAAAAGCGGATTCGGGGCAGAGCGATCAGTGGTCATTCGCTTTAGATAGCAACACACTGCGGGGCTGTCGCCTTGATGCGCGGGTGCAAAACGGTGTTCGACCTTGGTCTGGCTGTTTTTACGGCATTTTGCGTATATTATCACCGTTAACACATCGGCTTGTTGAGGCGTTTCCTCCCCCCTCAGTGCCGAAACGATAGCGGACGCGTAACTGTCCGCCGCGCGACATCCTCCCCTCCGTGTTGCGCACACGTTTCGCCTTATGCCTGAACAGGTCGATGTGACTGTTTTTGTTCGCTTTGTGTGTAACCCGTTGTGGGGTCAGTGCCGCGAGTAAGGCTGCTGGACCGCAACGCCCTATTTTGGTCATCTTGTATTAGCAAGAATACCACTGATGGCTTGACCTGCGAACAGCATGTTAGGCCATTTTAGTAAGCGTATCAGTAAGCGTAAGCGTACCAGTAAGCGTTGTACCCAAAAAGGCGGCAAGTTTTCTTGCCGCCTTTTTTCGTGTATTTTTCCCGCCTGCATGCCGCAAATTCTGAATCGGGCATGGATCACTGTGGCAGACCATGCAACCGTGACAATAAATGGAGCGGGGCGCATATGACTGATCATAATACAGCGCCGGACAGGGCCGGATCGCGCACAGAATCACGGCTTCGTGGCGCTTCGTCCGATGGCAGCAATCGGGCTATTCCTGTCTATCATCAACTGCGTTCCATTCTGCGCCAGCAGATCAAGGACGGCTTGTTCGCGATGGGTAAGGCGATGCCTTCGGAAATGCAGTTGTCGTCCTGTTACGGGGTGTCGCGGGTCACGGTGCGTCGTGCGCTGGAAATGCTGGAGAGCGAAGGTCTGATCGTGCGCCGCCATGGCGTCGGCACCTTTGTCGCCTCGGATCAGGCGCAGGTGCAAAAACCCGCTGGCCCGACCGTTTCCGGCCTTGTCGAAAACCTGATCTCGATGGGGATGACGACCACGGCGGAACTGCTGGAGTTCAGCGCCGATATGGCCCCGCCCGCGCGTGTGCTTCAGGCCCTGGGCCTACAGCATGATGACACGGTGCTGCGTCTGGTGCGGTTGCGCCGACACCAGAACCTGCCGCTTTCTGTTTCTACGGTTTATCTGCCGCATAGTGTATCGCATCTGGCCGCCGAGCATCTGCTGGATGATCGGCCTGTGATCCGTATGCTGGAGGAGGGCGGGGTGCGCCCGCACCGAGCCGAGCAGACCCTCAGCGCGGTTCCCGCAGACGATCAGGTCGCCAACTGGCTGGGTCTGGCGGTGTCATCGCCGGTGATCCGTTTGCGCCGGACCATACTGAACGACAAGGGCGAGCCGCTGGAGCACTATATCGGGCTCTATAATCCCGATCACTATGAATACCACATGATGCTGACCCGCGATAACAGCTCGTCCCAGCCCCAGTGGCGCCACATCGGGTAGCTTGTTTTAGACCCCGTACATTCGGTCTTGCACATAGCCACGAATGGCGATGAAACTCCGCGCCGGAGCATCAGCCTGTTCGGGACTGATGATGTAAGGGGTGATTATGCGTTCATCGGTTCGTGCGACCGCACTTTCGGCGGTTCTTCTGGCTACGACTTTTCTGACGGCTCCGGCTGTTGTGGCCCAAACGGCTGAGGCCGTTGCGGCGGCTGTGCCGTCGGATGTCATTACACCGGCGGTGGCGGGAGTAACGGCGCCAAAGGACTTCTTCGCGCAGGAACCGGGCACGGACTATTATCTGGCCAATTATGACCAGTACGAAGCCTATCTGAAGCGCCTGTCCGAACAGTCGGACCGCATCAAGCTGGAAAGCTTTGGCACGACCGAGGAAGGCCGCACCCAGTGGATGGGGATCGTGTCTTCTCCGGCCAATCTGGCCAATCTCGAGCGCTATCAGGAGATCGCCCGCAAACTGGCCAAGGCCGAGGGCGTATCCGAAGACGAAGCCCGCCAACTGGCCGCCGAGGGCAAGGCCGTGGTGTGGATCGATGCCGGACTGCATGCCACCGAAACCGTAACGCCTCAGGCGCAGGTCCATGTGCTTTATCGTCTGCTGACAGGGCAGGATACCGAGACGCTGCGGACGCTGGACGACACCATCCTGATCTTCGGCCATGTGAACCCTGACGGGCATCAGTTGGTGGCCGACTGGTATATGCGTAATCCGGACCCGCAGGCGCGGTCGTTCCGCGATATTCCGCGCCTGTACCAGAAATATACTGGCCACGATAACAACCGCGACTCCTTCATGGTGACGCAGGCCGAGACGCGAAACGCCAACCGTATCCACTATCGCGAATGGTTCCCGCAGATCGTCTTCAACCAGCACCAGACCGGCCCGCGCGGCATGGTGGTGTTCATTCCGCCGTTCCGCGACCCGTTCAACTATAATTTCGACCCGCTGGTGATGACCACCACGACCGAGGTCGGCACCATCATGCACAGCCGCCTGATCTCGGAAGGCAAGGCCGGTTCGGGCATGGATTCAGCGGCCAACTATTCGACCTGGCACAATGGCATGTACCGCTCGACGCCGTACTTCCATAACGCCGTGGGCATCCTGACCGAGATCATCGGCGGGCCGGTGCCGGAACAGATCCCGCTGCTGCCGGATGTGCAACTGGCCAGCAATGACAAGCCCATGCCGATCGCGCCGCGTCTGTGGCACTTGCGCGATAGCGTTGAGTACCAGTGGACCATGAACCGCGCGGTCATCGACTATGCCTCGCGCAACAAGGAACGTCTGCTGTTCAATATCTGGCGCATGGGGATGAACGGCATCGAGCGTGGCCAGCGCGATAGCTGGCGCATGACGCCGACCATGGTGGATTCCATGAAGGCAGCGGCGACCGAAACCACGCGCGGTGCGGTGGATGCGTCGCTGTTGGATACGGTGGTGCGTACTGCCGAGAACCGCGAGCCGCGCGCCTTTGTGATCCGCCCTGACGACCAGCGCGATCTTCCGGCCTCGGTGGCCTTCCTGAACACGCTGATCCGCAACGGTGTGGACGTCGAGGTGGCCGACAAGCCGTTTACCGCCGATGGTGTCCGCTATCCGGCAGGGTCCTATATTGTCCGCACGGCGCAGGCCTATCGCCCGCATGTGATGGATATGTTCACGAAGCAGGACCACCCCCACAACACCGAATACCCCGGTGGTCCGCCCAAGCTGCCCTATGACATGGCGGGCTATACACTGGCCCTGCAGATGGGGGTCAATTTCGACGCCATCACGGGTGATTTTGCCGCGACGGGCGTGCGCGCCGAGGATGATCTGGTGGCACCCGCTGGCCGCGTGATCGGTTCGGGGCGTGCGGGTTATGTGATCGGCCACGAGGCCAATAACAGCTTCATCCTGACCAACCGTCTGCTGGCGGCGGGTATCAAGCCGGAATGGATCGGCCAGTCGGTGCGGGCGGGATCGGAAACCTTGCAGGCGGGGGCTATCTGGGTGCCTGCCTCGGCCGAGGCCACACGCATTGTGCGCGAGGCCGTCGGCCCGCTGGGCATTGATGCCCATGCCGTGTCGCGCCGTCCCGTTGGCGAGGCGCTGGCGCTCAAGCCTGTCCGTATCGGTCTGGTGGATCGTTATGGCGGGGTGATGTCGTCGGGCTGGACCCGTTGGCTGCTGGAGCAATACGAGTTCCCGTTCGAGGTGGTCTATCCGCAGGCGCTGGATCAGGGCGATCTGAACGCCAAGTATGACGTGCTGGTCTTCACCGATGGCACTACGCCTGCGCTGAACGCAGCGGGCTATCGCCGTACCTCGGGCGGCGGACAGCCGAGCGCGGACAGCATTCCTGCGGAATACCGTGACTGGCTGGGGGATATCAGCGCCGATGTGACCGTGCCGCGTCTGAAGGCCTTTGCCGAGGCGGGTGGCACGGTGCTGACCATCGGCAATGCCAACCGTCTGGCCAGCCTGTTGGGTGCACCGATCGAGCCGGCTCTGGTCAAGACCGAGAATGGTCAGGTGACGACCCTGACAACCAGCGAGTTCTTCCTGCCAGGGTCGATCCTGACGGCGGCGGTCGAGCCGTCGAACCCGCTGGCCTATGGCATGGCCGCGTCCTCGGATGTGTTCTTCAGCAATGGCCAGACCTTCCGCCTGACAGGCGACAATGCCCGTTCGGTGGTGCGCTTCGATACCGACACGCCGCTGCGTAGTGGCTGGGCGCAGCATCAGGAAAGGCTGAAGGATACGAGCGCCGTCGTGGATATCGATATGGGCGAGGGCAAGCTGTTCGTTTATGGCGCAGAGGTGATCCAACGCGCACAGCCGCATGGAACATTCCGACTGTTCTTCAATGGCTTGTTGTACGGTCCTGCCAGTTCGTCACAAGAATAAACGCTTCAGGCAATACTACGAAACCGGTGAAAGGGGGCTGCAAACGCGGCCCCCTTTTTGGTCGCCGTCACCTTGCTGTGATTGATGCTTGCGTTATGAGACTGACTATCGCAGTCTGATCCCAACACAACAGGGAGACGTGTCCGGTGGTCTATGTTCTGGGCGGTTGGCAGAGTGATTTTGCACGTAACTGGGCGCGCGACGGCGTGGAAATCGCCGACGCCTTTGCCGATACACTGAACCACGGATTGCAAGCGACGGGCCTTGATCCGCACGAGATCGAGACCGGCCATGTCGGTAATTTCGTTGGCGAGTTGTTCTGTAATCAGGGCCTGTTGGGCGGTCTTTTTGCACAGACCCACAAGGGGTTTGACGGCATGCCGACCTCGCGCCACGAAGGCGCCTGTGCATCGGGATCGCTGGCTATCCTTGCCGCCATGGCCGAGATCGAGGCGGGGCGCTATGATACGGCCTGCGTGCTGGGCATCGAGATGATGCGAAATGTACCGGGCGAGATCGCAGCCCAGCATCTGGGGGCGGCGGCTTGGTCAGGCCACGAATTTACCGATGCCCGCTATCTGTGGCCGCGTGCATTTTCGGACATTGGCGAGGCCTATCAGGAGCGGTTCGGCCTGAAATACGAGCATCTGGGACGTATTGCCGAGATCAACTATGCCAATGGTCGCCGCAACCCCAATGCCCAGACCCGCAAATGGGAATTCACAGCCGAGAGCTTTATGGCAGACGAAGAGGCCAATCCGGTCATCGAGGGCCTGACCCGTCGTCAGGACTGCGGTCAGATCACGGATGGTTCGGCAGTGGTGTTCCTCGCCTCGGAGCGGGCGGCGGCTGACTATGCCAAGAAGTGCGGCCTAAAACTGGAAGACCTGCCGCGTATCAAGGGGTGGGGCCATACGGGGGCGGCGCTTTCGCTGAAAACCAAGCTTGACGCCTCGGCGGGCGGGGGCTGGGTGTTCCCGCATGTGAAGAAGGCGGGCGAGGATGCGCGCCGCCGCGCCGGCATTGCCGATGTGTGGGGGATTGATGCCGTGGAAACCCACGACTGCTTCACCACCACCGAATACATGGCCATCGAGCATCTGGGCCTGACAGGGGCAGGCGAGGCGTGGAAAGCCATCGAAGACGGCACTATCGATTTTGACGGCAAGCTGCCCTTCAACCCTTCGGGCGGTCTGATCGGTCTGGGCCATCCGGTCGGCGCAACGGGTGTTCGTATGGTGCTGGATGCAGCCCGTCAGGTCACCGGCAAGGCGGCAGACTATCAGGTTGAGGGTGCCAAAAACGTCCAGACCCTGAACATCGGGGGCTCGACCACCACCACGGTCAGCTTTGTCGTCGGCACATAAGGTTCTTTATACAACAGATTGAATTCAAACACTATCGATGCGGCTCGATCAACGAGGCTGTACGCGGCGGCGCCGATTACGCGGCCACCACTCCGTTCTTGATATAGGCCCGATCAGCCCAGCAGGCATGCGTGCCGCTGGAGATTTTGTGCGGCAAGGCAATGCGGCACACAGGGCCTTCTTCGAACTTCTTGCAGTCCACCAGAATGCATTCGGACGTGCCCGCATGCTCGTCGATGATGAAGCTGATCAGATAGCCGTCATCTTCGTCGGTGGCATTGATGCGCGGCACGAACGGGCTTTCGCTGGCATAGCGACCCTCGGGCAGGGTGACCGACCAGCTTTCGCCGGTTTCCAGATCGTGCTTCACAAAGCCGTTGAACAGGAACCAGCCCGGCTTGGTCGTGGTCGAGTAGCAATAGCGGTTCTTGCGGCCCGCATAGCGGTTATTGATGACGCCGAACTCCAGCACGCGGTCGTCCAGATGGCCCTCGGTCGTCTCGCCCGTCTTCAGGTTGAAACGCCAGCGGTGCAGTTTGGACTTGAAGCTGTGCTCGTCCAGATAGGCCATCATGCGGTCCATACCCTTGGGAGCATCGACCAGAGGCTCGGGCATCGGGACTTCCTGGAAATAGCCGTCCATGACGATCTCGTCGCCTTCCTCATAGGCATTGAGGAAGTGCAGTACATAGGTCGGGGCTGCCTCGAACCAGCGGATATCGGCCTCGGTGCCATAGCGCGGAATCACGGCAAAGCGTGACGGCAGGTCGTGCATGCGGGCGGCGTGATAACCCTTGGCCAGTAGGTCTGTATCCCAGAACAGCGGGAAGTCGTTCAGGATCGAATAGTTTTCGCTGAACGCCATGTCGTGCGGCAGGCGCGGACCGGATAGCGGCACAGGGGTGTAGTGGACCTGCTTGCCGTCCTTGTCGATCACGCCGTAATGCATATAGGGCGCGTGCTTGGAATAGTTGAAGAACAGCATCTCGCCGGTGCGTTCATCGGTCTTGGGGTGGGCCGATACACCATCCAGCGGAACCCACGGCGCGACGCCGATCTGTTCCATGGTTTCGGGGTCCAGCATGTAGGCTTCGCCACACTGGTAGAAGGTCGAGACGGCCTTGCCGTTGTGGATCACCACGTCGGTCGAGGAGGAATCCTTCAGGCCTTCATGCGCGCCAAAACCGGGGCGCTTGGATACACCCGGACCATCCTGAATGCCGCCCCACAGCGAACCTTCGGCGATCTGCTCGGCCACAAAGCCGCGCGTACGGATAAAGCGGTTACGATAGTCGGCCTTGCCGTCCTTGATATCGATCTGGTGCAGCATGCCGTCGCCATCAAACGGGTGATAGCGGCCCAGCGGCTGATGGAGGGGGTTTTCCGTGTTTCGCAGATAAACCCCGTCGATATCGGTGGGGATGGCCCCTTCGATCACGTCCAGATCAAGGGCCGTAACCTCTTCCCACTGCGGGGTCCATGCCCCCGTCATATACGGATGGTTGGTAGCGCCCAGTGACGTTTTAACAGGCTCAAGACGTTCGAGTTTCATCACAGCCCCATTGGTTGATGAGGCAGCGTAACCTTGTTAGTTTCGTTATACAAGTTACTGGGGCGTGGCGTGCAATCCGCTAAGGCTTTCGCGGCTGACGACTTTTTTGCAATGAGCGCAGACGATACGTGCGTGCAGGGGCTGACCACAGTTGTGCATCAGGATTTCCGGTGGCCCTTCAGGGCCGGAGAGCCATTTTTGTCCCCATTCGACAAGGGTGACGACCAGCGGAAAGAGGTCGAGCCCTTTTTGCGTCAGCCGGTATTCCATACGCACGGGCTGGGTCTGGTAGGGGCGCTGTTCAAAAACCCCTAAGGTCACAAGGCGGGCCAGACGTTCGGAAAGGATATTGGTCGCAATCCCCATTTTCTGCTGGAACTCGCCAAATCGGTGGCAGCCGTTAAAGGCCGCTGCGATTGTGTGCGCGACCCAGCGGTCGCCGAGAACCTCGATCGTGCGCTCGAGCTTGGCTTCGGTATTGTTGCGGACTTCGACGGTAGAGCGGCGTTGGGCGCGCGCCTTTGGGGCAGGGTCAAAGCCGGCCCCCGGACCGAGGAGGGCGTTAACATCGCGAGCCAGAACTTCGGTGTCGCAATGGCTGCATCGGCATTGCGGAACCAGCTGGTGGCCACAGTTATGCGTCAGGTTGTGGGCGCGTAGCTTGGGATCGTGATGCCACAATCCTTCCCAGCGCAAGATCATCAGCGCCGTGTTGAAAAGGTCTTCGCCGCGATCGGTCAGGCGGTATTCGTCGCGGGGCGGACGTTCAAGATAACGATGACGGGCCAAAACCCCGCCATTTTCCAGACGGCGAAGGCGCTCGGTCAGCAGGCTGCGGGCAATACCTATGCGTGACTGGAAGTCCTCGAAGCGGGTGACGCCGACAAAGGCCTGACTGCAGATCATCAAAGCCCAGCGATCCCCAAGCAGATTAAGAGCCCGACTGGCCGAACTGGCAGTGGTCTGTTTCAGATCGTCTTTTACGGGGGCCTTTGGTGTCACGCTCATTGGCGGACCCTCACGATGCGGATGGGCTGTGTCAATCGTCATATGTAACCGTACGGGCGCGTATGCTTGACGAGGCATGGCCTGACGCAGGGATTTATCCGATCCTTTGTAGGCAGAGGGCGACAGTGGCGGCTATGCTGGCCCTGTATTCAGGGAGCGGCCGGTTATGAAGCGTGTAATCTCGGGAACGGTGGCGTCGCTGGCCTTGCTGATGGTGGCAGGGTGTGCGGCGACGCAGGGCACATGGGATTTCTTTCGCGGGCATATCGGGGCTTCGTCCGATGTGCTGGCCGGTTGGACGCCGTCGGATGATGCGATGGAACGCGGGGCGATGCAGTTCGCGTTTGGCGACTATGGCGGCCTGAACTCCGACGCCATGGATACGGTGGCTGTGCCGTGGAAGCTGACGGCGGCGGCACTGGTGCTGCATCAATCACCTGACGACATTTCACCGGACGCGCTGAAACGGATTATGCGCGACTATGGCTTCTTCTATCCCGAGCGGATCGAGAACTGGCCGCAGGGCGCACCAACACCGCCCATGCCCGAAGTGGCGATGGGCCTGATACTGGGCACAGGCACGCGCTCGATCCCTCATATCGAGGTGCAGATTGCGGGCATTGGCTGTGCGGCCTGTCACTCGGCACCGGTGTATGATGCGCAGGGTAAACCCCAACCGGAGCGGATATGGATGGGGGCACCCAATCCGTCGCTGGACATGGATCGCTATACGCAGGGCATCTATGACGGCATGGCCTCGGGCATGCAGGACAAGGCGCGGCTGATGGCGGCGGTGCGGACCCTGTACCCGCAGATGACGGCCCGCGAGGAAAAGACGCTGCGGGACTTTGTCTTGCCGCGTGTGGAAGAGCGGCTGGCAGCGATTGCGGCAACGGGTGGCAGGCCGCTGCCCTATACCAATGGCCATGCGGGCGTTTCCAACGGTCTGGCGGCGCTGAAGCTCCAGCACGGACTGTTGGAGGGGGACGCCGGTGCCTATGAGCGCGAGCGGGGGCTGACCTCTATTCCGCACCTGTCGGACCGGATGTGGCGCAGCATGTTGCTGTGGGACGGTGTCTATGCGCCCGCCAATGCCAGCGAACGCCAGCGCGAAATGCGGGCCGAGGATTTGACCGAGGCGCACAAGGCGGACCTTGCGGCGATTGCGGCCTATTTCACTGTGCCGACCATGGCCATGACGGGCGAGGGCGCTGTGCGGGCTATTCCGACGGTGCGCGAGACGTTTGGCTTTGTGGGGACCGTGCGACCGCAAGCCTTCCCCGGTCAGGTGGATAGGGTGCGGGCAGAGCGCGGGGCGCGGCTGTTCGCCCAAAACTGTTCGACCTGTCACGGCACCTATCAGGAGACAGCGGCGGGGCCGCGTCTGAACAGCTTCCCCAACAAGCTGAGCAATGTCGGCACGGACCCTGTGCGGGCCGAACTGGCCGATGATGTTCTGGCCGCCAAGATCAATGCCAGCCCGATGCGCCGTTATATCCGTGCCGAGCATACGGGGCGTTATGCGCCGCCGCCTCTGACCGGCATCTGGCAGAGCGCGCCCTATCTGCATAATGGCTCGGTGCCGTCACTGGCGGCTCTGCTGGGGCTGGAGGAACGGCCACAGACCTTTAGCGTCGGCGGTCATGCGATGGATCTGGACAAGGTCGGCGTGGCCTATCCTGCGGGCTATCAGCCCTATAGCCGACCGTCACAGGTGGATACGCGACAGCGCGGCATGGGCAATGGCGGCCATACCCGCATGTTTGCCGATCTTGGCGACGAGGATAAGCGTGATCTGCTAGAGTATTTGAAGCGACTCTAGACGGGTGGCGAGGCGTGTCTGTGACGACAGGATGCGCTGATGTGTCTTTACGTCGTCACAGAGGCATAGCCATGAACGAGTTGACCGAACTTAACGAGTTCCCCGAACGCATTGAATATGCCGATCTGGACGATGAAGATTTGGTTGAGAGCATCGAGCAAATCCAGAACCTGATGCAGGCCAGTCGTAAGGGCGGTGACGACACTTTCGCCAATGGACTGCAAATCTCGGTCGACCGTATGGCCAAGGAACTGGCCGGTCGAAAAGAACGTAGCGCCGACTGAGGCACGATCAGTTCATCGACGGGCAGGCGGGCGGGTGGGGGCAGTTTTCCCGCGTCCACCATGCCTGCCCGCAGGACTGTGACCACACGCTGATTTGGGGGCAGGTTCAGGCGGCGGGCCATTTCGGACGCGGCGGTTTCATCATCGCCCAGAATGGTCAGGGGCGCGGCGACAAGGCCCAGTGCCGTCAGTTCCAGCCACAGGCGGTGCCAGTCGCGGCCTGTCTGAAACGGGGCAGTGTCGCGGTCCTGAACAAAGGCCACCAGCACGGCAGCAGAGTTGGTGACGGCGGCTTCTCCGGTCAGGGGAGCGGCCAGTTGCAGCCTGTCCAGTATCTCGAACATGGGCTGGCCCATGACAACGCCGGCAGCGACGGCTAGCGGAGCGGACATTTCCATCGCCCGCGCGTTCAGTCCGTCACGGCTCCAGTTCGGATCAGCCTTGGTCAGCCGCATCCATGACGTCAGTTCGCGACGATAGGGGCGGTTGCGGAAGAAACGCATGGTCGCCTGATTGGTCAGGCGGGCAATGTCCTTGATGGCGGCGTCATCGCCAATCAGGCGCACGCCTGGGTGCTGTGACAGGCTTTGCACGGCGTTGCGGGCGGCATCTTTTTGGCGGGTGTCAAACTTGCCGCGATAGGTGCGCCGTTTGGTCAGGAACGGGGTGAGGGGATCGGGCGCGCAGATGCCTTTTTCGACCAGTCTGGCGACCTCGCCGTTTTCGGCGGGGGCGGCAGTCAGTTGAATGCCGTGTGCGCTGGCGGCGATGATCATGCCTTCAAAGGCCGCGCCGTGGCTGGCGGCAGCATCGCGGCCGGTCGGATCGCCAACAGGCAGATGGCGATCGGGTGCAGCGATCAGGGCGATGGTGGCATCATCCACCAGACGCCAGCGGGTCGGCTGGATGTTGTGGACATTGGGCGACAGGCAGGCATCGGCCACCAGAGCGCGGAACAGGTCGGGTGTCATGCCAGCGCCTTTCGGAACAGGTAGGTTCGGTGCAGAACCTGCGCGTTCAGGCGTTTAAGCTGGGCAAGGCTGGCCCCGTTCACATCGGCGATCCATGTGCCGCCACAGGACTGGTATCCGCCTTTTTTAAGGGCACCGAGAACGCGGTGAAGCAGGGCGGCATTGACCCCCTTGCCCTGATGTTCTGGCATGACCGAATAGAGGATAATCACGGCGCGTTTGGGGGCAAACAGCCCGCGCAGCCAAGACCAGATCATCCGCAATCCGTATCGCGCACCGGCATGTTTCACGAACGGGTTAAGGTCTGGAATACAGATCACTACGCCTGCTGGTTCACCTTTATAATGCAGTATGGCCGACAGGTTCGGGTCCATCACCCACATCATTTCACCGGCCTGAAACTGGAACTCTTCGGCGGTCAGCGGCACGAACATCGGGTTGGTGTCGAACCCGCCATTCAGGCACAGGCGGCCTTCCTCCATGCGCTCCTTGAAGTCGCGACGGGTGATGGGGGCAAAGCTCCAGTCCGGTGAACCAAGGATGGCGCGGGCCCTGTCGGTCAGGGGCTGGTCGTCCGGCACGGTTTGCGGGTTGAACTGCCACGTCGCCATCGGAAACTCGCGGCCATAACCCAGCCGTTTCAGATGTACGGGTAGCCATTCTGGCGACCACACCATGTCCGTATAGGGGGCGTGTTCGAACCCTTCGGTGACAAGGCCGACCATCTGCATGGCGGTCAGGTTAAAGGGGCCCATGATCTCGGTATCGCCATGGCGTTTGGCGAAATCCTCGATGGCCGAAAATAGCAGGTCGATGGCCTCGGCATCATCGGCGGCATCGAAAAAGCCGAAACAGGTCCGCGACCAGCCGTAACGTTCGTTCGATTGCAGATGGCGATGGGCGGTGGCGCGGGCCACGGGCTTTCCATCGCGTTTGACGACGTAAAACTCCAGCGGGCTGCCTGCCTTCATCAGCGGGTTTTGCGCGGCATCCAGATACTTTCTCAGGTCCGAACGCATGGGCGACACATAGGGTGTCTCCTTGCCATAGGCGTGAAAAGGCGTGGCGAAGAAGGCGTCGAAATCGCCTTGAACCAGTTCGAGGGCCATCAGGCGGCTCCGGTGTTTTGGACGATCAGGGCGGCCATTTTCTGGAACAGGGCCATGGCACGCTCGTCTTCGTCGAGCATGGCCGATCCGCCAAGCGCGACAAGGCCGATCTGTAAGGGTTGATCGCCGATCAGAATGGCGTGGGTCGAGTTATGGCGCAGCAGAAGGTCGCGCAATTGTTCGCGCGCATCGGCCCGCTCATGCGCGCCCCACAGGCTGGACAGGTGCATGACGGCGCGGCCTTCAAAGGCTTGCGGCAGAAGGGCGGGATCATAGTCCTTCAGGTCATCGCCCTGAATGAGGATCAGGCCCTCCAGCGGCGTTACGCGGCTGGCATCATTGATGAAGTGGGGCAGGGTATCCGTGCGGGCATTAGCGAGCGCCTGATCGAACAGGCGGCGCTGCTGGTCATTACCGCCGGAGCGTAGGCGCAACAGCACCGATAGGGCCAACAGGGCCGCTAAAGTTACCACCAGAACCGAGGCGGCATCCAGCCATGTGTCGGGTCTGTGCAACCACAAAAGCGCGCCGCTCAGTATCAGGGCCGTGGCAAAGGCCAGCGACAATTCCTTGATGGTGTCCAGCCAGCCCTTGGGTGCGTTGGCCCCTGCGGCGGCGGCATAGGCCAGTCCCAACATGCCCAGCGCCGATAGGCCAAACGGTGAGCCAATGCCGAAATCGGTGACGGCCAACAGACCGGTGGCCAGCAGGGCGCGACCATAGGAGTTAAGGGTGGTGTTCTCCATCGGCGACAGGCTGTCACGACGGCGGAACACGATCAGGCCCAGCACCAGCAACAGCGCACAGGGCACATAGATGGCGAGGCTAAAAGCCTTGTCGATGCCACTGCCGGCCAGAAGCGCGGCGAATATGCCCAGCAGCGTGCCGCCACCGATGGTGATCTTGATCCACAAAGGTGCATGGCGGCGTAGTAGGATTTCGGCCAGCAACAGCGCGCTTAAAGGCAGGGCGCAGGCCAGTACCAGTGTCAGGGCGCCAAAGACCTCAAATCCTGTGGCCCGTACCAGAGCGCGAAACGCGTAGAACAGGCCCGACAGACCAAACACCAGCAACAGCACATTCTGCACGGTCGAGCGACGCGCACGCCGCCACAGCACCAGCGCAACCGCCAATGCGCCGATGGCACCAAAGCCATCGACCAGCATGCGTGTGGTGTCGGTCAGTGAAAGCTCCATTATCCGGCCAGCAGCTTTTGCATCAGACGGCGCACCACTATGCCCTTGAGCCAGCCGATTGGCGCGGGCAGCGGGCGTTCGCACTTGGCATCACGCGTATTGATGAACCAGCCGCGATAGTCGGTCTTGGTTTTGCGTCCCATCAGGATGGCCAGAGCCTCGCCCGCCATCAGGCATCCGGCGGTGGTGACCATGGGGGCGAAGCTCATGCGTTTGCGTTTGCCCGCAGCCATTTCGGCGGCGGCGGTCAGGTCGATATGGGTGTGGGACGACGAATGGGTCATCACCCATTCCAGCTCTTTCATGAAGCTGTCGGCGGCCTGTTCATCGGTGATCGACTTCCAGTCCACCCCCTTGATCGGATAGCCGAGGCGGTCTTCGGGGCGCGGGTCGTTCGGGCGCACCACAATCACCGACGGCAGGGGCGAGGCATAGGCGTCGATGACGGTTGCGCCGTGCTGTTTGGCCTTGCGGTACAGTTGCGCCGTGGCGGGGATGTCGTCACAGCCATTGATGATGACCGGATAGTCGCGCGCCAGTTCGTCGAGGCGTTCGGTCCATTCCGCGCCCAGAACCAAAAGGTCCAGATCGGGGTTGATGCGTTTCAGCCCCTCGGCAGTGACCTCGGCCTTCAGACGGTCCACGGTGTCGGTAAAGGCGAACAACTGGCGGTTCAGGTTGGACACCTCGAACGTATCCAGATCGGCAATGGCGATCTTGCCGACGCCTGCGCGGACCAGCATCTGCACCGCTACGCCACCCATACCGCCGACACCGGCCACAAAGACCGCGCCGCCTTTGAGGCGTGCCTGCTCGGCCTCGGAAATGAAGCCAATATTGCGGGTGGTCATTTCGGAATAGAAGTCTTGGGTCATGGTTTCTGCTTTGCGGGTCGCAGCACGCCCCAGGCGCGGTTCGGCGACAGCCAGTGGATTAGAGGCAGGAAGGTCATGCGCGCGCCCAGCAACAGCACCAGTCCGGTCAGGCCGATGGCGGTGGTGGGCGGGGCGACCTTGCGCAGGTATTGGCCCGCGGCGGCCATGTCGATGCGGCCGATCTGGATCAGGTCGTCGCCGCGTTCATAGTCCAGTTGCTGCTGGCAGAAGTCGTTGTACTTCTGTTTTCTGTGCGGAGCCGCCTGCGCGAAGGTTTTCTTCAGCGCGTCCGATCCGCCCGTATAGGCGTCGGTGATGACAAAGCGGGTTTCGTCAAATCCGGCCTCTGTCCCCACGCCAAATGCGGCGCGGTGGCGGGCCATGATCTGGCGGGCAAGGCTGAGGTGATCAAAGCTGCGGCGGGCATCGGGGCGAGGGGATGGAAACACATCCGAGAAGGTCTCGGCCACCATACCGGCCACGGCGGGGACCTGCGTGACATTGGAAATCCATAGTGGGCGCCCCTGACCCGTCAGGAACATCAGAACGCAGGTCAGGCCATAAAGGGTCGCCGACAGGCCGCGTCCGCGCACCGTCGGGTCCACCATGACCAAACCAAGATGCATCACCGTGGTCGGGCGGCTGGATAGCTCGACATCCAGAAGCGACAACACGTTAAAGGCGATGGGGCGACGCGGGCCGTTTTTCGTTTCGGCCTGATAGACAATGGTGATGACGCAGTTCTTCAACCGCTCGGCATCGCCGCCCAGAACGCCATATTCCAACTCGCTGTCATTCAGGGTCAGGCTGGCGATTGCGCGAAGGTCATCAACCAGTTTGCGCGTTTCGGTATCCGGCAGGTGTGCGCCCGGTCGCTCGACAATGCGCGTCCACAGGTCGCGCCCAGACCGCCATGTCAGATTGATCATAGAACTGTCAGGATTCTCCCCGAAACCGATAAATATTCAGTGGCCTCTCGCCGAGGGGCGGGTCAAGCGCAGACCTGCATTTTCGGGGTAAAAAGCCCGTCCATGAGCGCCTCCAGATGTACTCGCATTCGCCATATCATTGTATTTTAAGTGCAATATTTTCTTAACCAAACAGGGTGTTAGCGCGCCTGATGGTCGCTATTAACATTGATAGACCCCCAAAATAACCCGTTAACATACCGTTAACGGGTGACTTCTTTTGAAGTGAAAAGGACTTTTGTCATTTCGAGGGCGTCAGTGTGTTTTTGCTGCCGTGTTCCTTAGTCGTAAACAATAGTGGGTACGATTATTAACAAAAGTCCGAGCTTTGAAAATATAATACAGGTTCGGATACTGGGAGGAAATAGTTATGAAAGCAGTTGGTATTGTATCCGGTCTTGCGGTTCTCGCGGCACTTACAGCCGGTGGCGCTGCCCAGGCCGAAAATCTGTCCGTCAACACGACTGTCGCACCGTATTGCGGTATCCGTCTTGCAAACGTCTCCAGCGGCACCGCTTCGGTAGCTCATGAAGCCGAACAAATGGTCGCCAATCTGGAACTGGCCTGCAACACCGGCGGCACGGCCCAGTTGGTCGTCAACCCGCTGAACGGCGACTTCAAAAATGGCAACAACCTGATCAACTATGCCATGCGTTTTGACGCTGCTGACAATGCGTTCGACATCAACACCACCGATGCCTATCCCGGTGATGCTGAAGGTTCGGGCAAGTTTACCCGCAACAAAGTCGGCTATAGCCAATCTCTGGCTAATGGCAGTGCCGCACAGTTCTATCTGAACGTGAACGTGGCTGCACCTGGACCGGCACCGTTGGGTCAAACCTTCTATCCAGCCAATGCGGCTCCGGCTGGTACCTACAACGAGTCCTTCTCCTTCGAACTGTCGGCCATCTAAGGCCAAGCGGCGGTCGGGTTGTGCAGCCCGACCGCCTTTTCTTTCTGGGGTCAATTCCATGAAAAGAGCAGCTATTGTCGCATGCGCCGGTCTGGTGACCGCCGCCTGCCTCGTTGTGCCGTCCGTGGTGGATGCGCACGAAGTCCAGCCCATGATTGCCACGGTCGCGCCGTCAGGCTCGAACGCGAATTATCGGCTGATGATCCGTAATACGGATGCGATGCCCATTACGCTGGAAATCAATCCCTATCGCGTGACGATCACCGATGAAGGGACGGCGGTCCGGACCCCCGAGGATGCCGATGTCATTCTGTTTCCACCCCAGATCATTGTCCAGCCGGGCGGAGAGCAAGCGATCCAGATCCGCTATGTGGGCGATCCCTCGGTCACCGAAGGGCGGCTCTATGCGGTTGTGGTCAGCCAGTTGCCTGTCGATTTCACGACCCTGAACAATAGTGACAACACCCAGACACAGGTCAAAATCGGCTTTGATTTTGTCAGCCACATGGTGGTCCAGCCGCCTTCGGCCAAAGCCAATCTGGTCATCGGGCCGACGGTCCGTCAGGCCAATAATGATCTGGCATTCGATGTCAGCAATACGGGTGATGGCGTGGCATTGTTGCGGACAGCGGAATGGACGCTGGTGCCACAAAGCGGCGCACCTGTTGTGGTTGATGCAGAGAATGTCGCGTTCGGCGCATTCGGGGCCATTCTCCCCGGGGGCAAACGGAGCATGACAATTCCTGCGGCTCAGGCTGCGGCGATGACCGGTAATGTGACGGTCGCCATCCATTTGAAATGAACGGATACAAACATGTCCGTTCAGCACATGACGGCAGGGGGGCGTAGCGCCTATCTGGGTTGCTCGCATGCTGTTCTCATGATGACGCTTTTTCTGGCCGGAACTGCCCAGGCAGCGACCGGTGCGGAAAATAACGATCCCGACGCACCTATCATTACGAACCGTTATTCGGACGGGTCGGTGTCGTCGGGCGGGCCGGAGCTGGACGCCGCACTGTCCGGCTCTCACACGGGCGTTCCGGCTGAGGCGGGTGTCAGCTTTGCGCGTTCTCGCCCCAGGACCGCGGCAGCGGCCCCGACCACCGGAACGCCGGCCCGATCAGATGACGCGCTGGCCAATAAGGTCATGCCTGTTGCTGACGAAGGCACCCCTGTTGCTAGCGCGCCCGATGTGGTTGCACCTGTCGCGGTGCAGACGACTGCGCCGGGGACGCCACGGGTCTATACCTCGATTGATGTGCCGCTGACGCTGAATGGCCGCTTTGTGGGCATGGTCAGTGCGGATGTGGATGTGCAGGGCAATGGTCTTGTGGATGCGCGGCGTTTTTTTGATCTGATCCAGCCGGTGGTCACGCCCGAGACGCTTGCCGCCTTGCAACAGGCAGCCGCAGGGCGCGAGCGTGTGCCCTTTACCGATCTGGACACTGCGGGTTTTGCGCTGGCCTTTTCGACAACAGCGCTGGAACTACGGGCCACTGCGGGCGGCAATAGCCTGAACGCAACCGAGATGAGCCTGAGCGGTAGCCGTGCGCCGCCCGATCCGGCGTCCTTTCCCCAGCCCGCCCGTTTCTCGGCAGGGGCCAATATCTCGCTGGCCGAGCGTTACTTGCACGATGATGGCGACACGGCCCCGTTTCGGGGGGCGATTGACGGAATTGTCCATTGGGGCGGCTTTGGCGGCGTCACGCTGATTACCGGCGCGGAATATGACGGTGCGCGCGAAGGCAGTGGCTGGCGGCGTACAGAGACGCGACTGGTCAAGGACTTCTTCAAGTCGGGCATCCGCGCCATGGCGGGCGAGTTCACCCCCATTGCCGATGGCTTTCAGGGTTCGGGCCGTGTGGTCGGGATCGGTGTCGAGCGGGCCTATTCGGCGGTGCGGCCATTCCAGAATATCCGTCCTACAGGCCGTCAGGAATTCACGCTGGAGAGGGCCGCGACCGTTGATGTCATCGTAAACGGCCTGATGTCACAGACGCTGAGGCTGGAGCCGGGTCGTTACTCGGTAGCGGACTTTCCTTTCGCGACCGGTGCCAATCAGGTCCAGTTGGTGGTCGATGATGTGACGGGGCGCAGGGAGATCGCCGTCTTTGATGTCTTCAGCGGATCGGAGCTTTTGGGCGATGGTGTGGTCGATTTCGGCTTTGCCGCGGGCCAGTATGAAGGCTCTTCGCCGTTTGAATATGACGGGCCGGTGCTGGCAACGGGCTTTGTCAGCAAAGGGTTTGGCGACAGCCTGACCCTGGGCGTCAATGCACAGGCCTCCAGCGATGTGCAGCAGATTGGCGGCACGGCCATCTGGGGGTCGCGCTTTGGCCTGATGATGCTGGAAATGGCGGCCAGTCGAGATCGCTTGAATGACCGTAACGGTATGGCGGCTTCGTTGAGCTATCGACAAAGCTTCAGCTTCCGCGACACGGACGACTTCAGGGTCACGGCCACGCTGATGGGCACGAGCAGCGACTTTGTCGATGTGTTCCAGCCGGATCGCAGCAATCCTGAAGTATGGCGGTTCAGCACTCTGGTACAGTGGAATGCACCGTGGGAACTGGGCCTCAGTCTGGGCGTCGGCGTGGCCGAGGCGCGGTTGGACGGGTTCCGCCGCCACCAGATCGATCTGGGCGTCAGCCGCAGCTTCGGACGCGTCAATCTGGTGTCGAATGTCAGCTTCACCAATGCACGGGACGAGGACGAGGTCCGCTTCTCTATCGGCCTGACCATGCCTCTGGGCGGGCGCTGGAATGCACAGGCGCGCTATGACAGCGGTGACAGCCGTTCGGAAGTGGTGCTTGGCCGCTATTCGAAGGGATCGCTCAATGATCTGAGTGGCGAGGTGCGCTTCACCAATGACGACCGTACGCGCAATATTTCGGGACGCGCGGACTATATCCATAACCGCTTCGAGGCCCAGCTAACCCACAACCGTCCGTATGATCGCCTGCGGGGTGAAAGCTCGGGCGCGGAGTCGGTGCTGGCGGTTCGCAGCTTTATCGGGTTTGCCGACGGAGCCTTTGCAATCGGGCGGCCTGTCGATGATGCCTTCATCATTGCGCCGGTTCACAAGTCGTTGGCGGAATCCGACATCACCATCATGTCCGGTTCGCGCAAGGTGGCGAAGTCGGGCCTGTTGGGGCCGCCGCTGATCCCGATCCAGCGCGCCTATGGCATCAACAGCTATGACATTCTGATTGATCCGCTGCCGACCGGTTATGACATCGGTTCGGGGACCATCAATGTCTTCCCCGCCTTTGGTAACGGCTATCGCCAGCAGATCGGCAGCGATGCCTCGCGCATTGCCGTCGGTTCGCTGATCGGGCCGGAAGGCCCGCTGGTGCTGGCAGTCGGCGAGATTGTCGGCGAAGGCGCGGATGCGGCCGAGGCGCGTCCCTTCTTCACCAATCGTGCAGGGCGCTTTGTCGCCGATCGGCTGGCCCCCGGCCGCTATCGCATCCTGATCGGCGGCAAAGAGGTGGCCCGTTTCGTAATCTCTGAAGACAGTGAAGGAATGGTCGATGTTGGTACATTGCAAATCTCCCCGCGCTAGGACTGTGCCGATGGATCGGGGGGGCTTTGAACGGCTTGCCCTGATGGCCTTTGTGTCTTCGCTTGTACTATGGGCCGGTGGGGCCAAGGCAGAGGACTGCTCGCTCAAGATCGAGGGAATGCCGCCCTCGGTGCGGCTGGATTATGATCCGTTCGTGCCCGCAACGGCACCGGCCCGCATGCAGTTCCGCGTCAGTAATCCCGGCGCACAGGCCTGTCAGGCGGATTTGGCGCTGGTGGATACCTCGCGGCAGGCCATGACACGTTTTGATGTCGGGACGACGGGGTTGGACATTGAACTTCGCCCGATGACAGGAGTTGCACGTTCGGTCGTGCCCGCGGTCTTCACAACCCGTGTCGGGGCAGGGGAAACCACCGAGGTCCTGTTCGATGTGGCTATTCTGGATGATGCTGTGGTTCCCGCAGGTCAGTATAGCGAGCGGCTTATGCTGGAACTGCGCCAACCGGGTAGCGGCGTGGCCTATGAACAGGCCCCTGTTGTGCTGGACCTGATGTCTCTGCCGCGCGCCCAGATGAATCTGTCGGGCTCGCGCGGTGATTTTGGTTCAGGTGCATCGGTCAGTGTGGTGGACTTCGGCAAGGCCGAGACAGGCAAGGAACGCCAGTTGTTCGTACAGACCCGCGCCAATAATCCGGCCCGCCTGACCTTTAAGTCCGCCAATGACGGGAAGCTGAAAGTTCTGGGGGAGGGAACCGCCACCCTTGATTACAGCGTGCGTTTTGATGGCAGTGTTCTGGACTTAAAACAGATGGCGGTTCGCGATATCGATCCGCCGCGAACCTATGCCGGTCAGGCCTTCGAGCTGCTGTTGACGCTGGGCAAGGTCGAAGGCGCACAGGCCGGTAACTATAATGACGAACTGACCATCGAGATCTCGACACTATAGGCGAAAGACGAGTGGGTCAGGGTCTGGCGAAACCGGCGGCCTGTGCAAACAGGTCGCCGCGACTTTTGACGCCCAGCTTGCTGTAGATATGTTTGATGTGTGTTTTCAGCGTCTGGCTGGAGATGTTCAGGCTTTGGGCAATCCTGCCGGTTTCCAAGCCGTTCAGCAGCATTTCCACAACGCGCCCCTCGGTCGGGGTCAGGGTGTGGGTATCGACCAGTGCCTCGAAGCGCGAGGACAGGCGGGGCGGGTTGAAGATCAAGCCGATAAGTGAAATCGGCGGCTCGCATAGCCTTCGCGCCCAGACCACCCATGCCCGCTGCTGGCAGTCCATCGAGATGGCGCAGTCATAGGTATCGGTGGTGCAGTTGTGCAGAAGATTGCTCACCATCATTGAGCGGGGAACAAGGTGGCCATCGCGGATACGGATTATGCCTGCCTCGACCAGTTTCTCGGCTTTGTTGCTCATCCAGCGGACCACCATGTCCGAGGAAACAAGCATGCGCGCCTTGCTTTCATTATCCAGCCACTTGGTCATGGCAAAATTGCAAAGCTGTGGAGACAGGCCGCCATTGTCTGTGCTGCCGGTCAGATTAAAGGCATCGAATTCACTCTCGGGCGAGATGCCGGGAAGCAACTCTTGAAACATCTGAACCCCCCTCGCGAGAAGCCGCTTAAGGAAACTATAACCTTAAATACCACTGTAATGTTGCACTCAAAGGCAAACTATCCCCCAAACAGGGGTCATGGGCCTGAAAAAGCTTAATTTTATAATGATTTTTGCGAGGTTTTGCGGTCGTAAAGCGCCAGCTTACTGGCCAAAATCATGCCCTATAGGCACCAACAGTGTTAAAATTCGAGGTAAATATTACAGCAAAGCTGTAAGCTCTAAAGCTTAGCTTGGCTGTTTTCCCCGTAGGGGATGATTTATTTTTCGGAATATATGGCGGAGAGGGGGGGATTCGAACCCCCGGTACGCTTCCACGTACGCCGCATTTCGAGTGCGGTACATTCAACCACTCTGCCACCTCTCCGCGAGATCGTTGGTCCCTGTGGGGCCGAGCGAGGAGCGCTATGTAGCTAAGTCGTTCCGGGGCCGCAAGCCGATTCTTTCAAAAAAATCCGATATTGTTCAACGCTGTCCCGGCAGGGTCAGACCGGGGGCCGAGCCACCGTTGATATCTGGTCCGGCATAGCGGAACAGCTCGGCCGGACGGCCGCCGGTATCGGTTGCAAAACGGCCTGTGGCGCTGACCAGTGCGTTGCGTTCAACGCCGCGCCGGAAGTTCTGTTTGTGCAGGGACAGGCCGGAAATGGCTTCAGCTGCGGCCTGTAGCGAGGACAGGGTGAATTCGTCCGGCATCAGGTCGAACAGGACCGGCCGGTATTTCAGCTTGCTGCGCAGACGTCCCAGTGCGGTCGCCGCGATACGCCGGTGGTCCGAGGTCATGGGCAGATCGTTCAGCAGGATGGCCGCATCACGTTCGTTGTCACGCGCGGCCTCTGCGACCAGACCGGCCTCATAGAGCAGCTCGTAGCGCTCAAGGACCTTTTCTTCGTTCCAGCGGCACTCGGGGGCGAGGGCAAACAGGGTTTCGGCACGCGAGCGGCGCTTGGCGTCCTGACCGGCCCAGTCCAGCAGGTGTACACGCAGGGTATCCAGCAAGGCGGGCGGGCCTTTGCGCCAGTCTTCCCACGGGAAGATGTCGAACAGCGGCGTCCAGCGGGCATCGTGGCGGGTATCGGCGTGTGAACCGGTGGTCAGGGCCAGATAGCCGACAGAAACCTCGCGGGCCGCTACAGGACCGGGGGTGGCGCGCGGCGAGGCGCGGCCCATATCGCCAAATGTATAAAGCTGCTCGACAAAGCCCAGCGGGAAGCCGGTCTGCTGGGCCACAAAGTCGCGCAGGGCCAGCTCGAAGGTGCGGTCCTTGACCGGATCGAACGGCCCGAAGGGCAGGGCTGCGGCCCCGTCGGGGGCATGGGTGGTGAGGACCACCGCCTGATGGCCCCGCAGTGCGATAATGACGACGGACAGGCCGATGCGGACGCCGATCTGCGTCTCGTTCGGGCAGGCTGGCACAAGATGTTCGCCGTCCGTCATAATATCCCTGCCATAAATGGCCGCAGTCATAACACCGTCAGGCGCGGGTGCTTAGCCCCATAGCTTCGGCCAGTTCGTGATAACGGTCCAGATAGGCTTTTTGGGCATCGAATGCGGGCATGGGTTCCAGTGTGATGGAATAGCCGGCAGGTGGCGCACCGAAAATCTGGACCGACTCGCGCTTGTTAAAGCCGGCCAGTTGCGTGGCCTCGAAGAAGGCGCAGGCACGGTCGGCCTTTTTAATCAGCGTCTTGATTGTTTGCGGCGTCTTGGGCGGTAGCTGGAAACGCACATGGATGGCGGCTTCCAGACGGGCCTCGAAATCCTTGTAGGACGATCCCAGCGCCGATTTGAATGGCGAGATCATATCGCCGATCACATATTCGGACGCATCGTGCAGCAGGGCCGCCATCTGCCATTTCGGTTCCAGACCGGGGCGGATAACGCGGCACAGTTCCTCGACGATCAGAGAGTGCTGGGCGACAGAAAAGGCATGCTCGCCGATGGTCTGCCCGTTCCAGCGCGCAACGCGGGCTAGACCGTGGGCAATGTCCTCGACCTCGATATCGAAAGGCGAGGGGTCCAAAAGGTCCAGACGGCGTCCTGACAGCATGCGCTGCCATGCCCGCGGGGGCTTGGGGGTGCGTGGCTTTTTGGGAAGGGGGGCCATTTCGTCGTCGTGGGCGGCCAGGGTCGTCGTCTTGCTCATAAGTCAGGCAGGTGAACTACCCGCGCGACGCTTTCAAGGCCGAGAGACGTAAAAGACGCGATTAATCCCCGACGTTGAGAACCACCAGCTCACGAACCGACTCAAGGATGGCTTGCTCGTCACGGTCGCGGGTGCGGAAGGTGGCCACGACGATCGGGCCGCCCGACGGACCGCGGGCCTCGTAACCCACCACACGCCACGCATTGGGTCCGGGCTTGGAGATGGCGTGGATCATGGTGGCGCGAACGGCCTGACGCGACTGGGTCTGAACGACCGCGCCGGTTTCATTGGCGTCGATCTTCAAGGAGCCATCCGGTGCCGTAATGGTGCTGCCCTTGTCATCGGCCTTGATGACCATGCCGCCGATGCGGATCTGGGCGCGGTCACCATCGGCCTCGATGGACATACCCGGCATGCGGACCGTGGCGCGATCGCCTTTGGATTCAATGTTCAGGCCCGGCAGCTTGACCGAGGCATCATCGCCCTTGGTGGCGATATCGACGCCCGGTGCGGTGACGGTCGCGGTTTCGGTGCCGTCTTCTTCGGTCAGGGAACTGACCGTGGCAGAGGCACCACCGGCCGAGGGGGCCAACTCGTTCTGGAAACGCTTGAGGGCTTCCGAACTGGTTTCGCCGTTCAAGGTTACGAGGTGAAGCTGGATTTCGGCACCGCGCGGACCGGCATAGGTGCAGGTCTGCCCGTCAACACTGGCCGATCCGACACGGGTCAGCACGCCTTGGTCCGACGGGCATTGCAGGGCGCTGACGACCTTCAGTGCCTTGGACGCAGATGCGCTGGCGTCGGTATCGATCTCGACACTGCGGGTAATGCGGACACCCTGATCGGAGTCGCAGGCCGCGAGTGCAAAGAGCGAAAGAATAGGCAGGCAGAACTTATACATAATCCAACTCCTGATGGCCCTATCGTGTGCCGTTTGCGGCCCGGCCACCAGTGAATTCGCAGTAACCTAGAGTGTTGAAGGCAAGGCTATCCGGCCACAAGCTTAACCGGGGCGCATACCTTCTCGACGGGCCATGAAGGCCAGACGCTCGAACAGATGCACGTCCTGTTCGTTTTTCAGCAGAGCCCCGTGAAGTGGCGGGATCAGCTTGTGCGGAGATTGTTCGCGCAGGCTCTCCAGACTGATGTCATCCACCAGCAAAAGCTTCAGCCAGTCCAGCAGCTCGCTGGTCGAGGGCTTTTTCTTCAGGCCCGGCGTGTCGCGCACTTCGTAGAAGGTCTTGAGCGCCTCGGCGACCAAACGCGGCTTGATGCCGGGGAAGTGGACCTCGACAATATCCTTCATCGTCTCGGTGTCGGGGAAGCGGATATAGTGGAAGAAACAGCGGCGCAGGAAGGCGTCCGGCAGTTCCTTTTCATTGTTCGAGGTGATGATGACCACAGGGCGTATAGCCGCCTTGATGGTCTCGCCGGTTTCCTGAACAAAGAACTCCATCCGGTCCAGTTCCTGAAGCAGGTCGTTCGGGAACTCGATATCGGCCTTGTCGATTTCGTCGATCAGCAGGACAGGGCGCACGTCGGAGGTAAAGGCCTCCCACAGCTTGCCCTTTTTCAGATAGTTGCGGACATCCTTGACGCGTTCTTCGCCCAACTGGCTGTCGCGCAGGCGCGAAACGGCGTCGTACTCGTAAAGGCCGTTATGGGCCTTGGTGGTGGACTTGATGTGCCATGTGATCAGCGGCGCATTCATCGCCTTGGCTAGCTCATAGGCCAGAACGGTCTTGCCGGTGCCGGGCTCGCCCTTGATGAGCAGCGGACGTTCCAGCGCCACAGCGGCGTTGACCGCGATCTTCAGATCGTCGGTGGCGATATAGTCGGACGTGCCTTCGAACCGGCTGCTCATACGAAACCTGCTCCTGAAATCTCTTTCAGGAGCAGGTAGCTTAAAGATACTGTCCTGAACAGGTCAGGTGATGTGTTTCGGTGAAGGCGGGTCGCTGGCATCCATGGTTTCCTCGACCGCTTCGTCGATCAGGGCTTCCTGACGGTTTTCCGCTTCCTTCAGTTTTTCCTTGAGCTGGTCGGGCTTGCCCTTTTGCGGTTTGACCTTGCGCGACATCGGAGCATTGACGTCTTCCTGCGCCTTCATGTCTTGGTGGGACTTCTGCGTCATGGACGTTCCTCCTTATGGCGTTTCGGGCGGGAGATCGGTGCCATAGCCAAGATCAGCGATGTCCTCGCTGGACAGGCGTTTGGCCTCCCAGTGTGCGGCAGAGCCCTGGGCTCCGCGATGGTTTCGCATCAGGCCGCCATAGACGAGTTCGATCTCGTCGGGGGCGACGGGGGCCGATTCTGAATCTTCGTCTTCGGGGGCGGGGCTTTCCCCCAGAAGGGCGTCGGCTTCGGCCTCCAGGTGGGCATTGGGGTCGGGCAGGTCGCTGTCGGCAGGAGAGAGGCGTGACGGTTGTCCGCCATTGTGATCGCGTGTCGCGTCGAAAACGTCTTCCATCTCGTCGAGCAGGAAGTCGCCTTCGCCCTCGTCATCCAGATGGGTTTCGTCAAACGTCTCGGCTACGTCCTGCGGATCGCCTCCGGCATAGGAGGCAGAATCAGGAACAACCATTTGGGCCTCCTGTCAGCGTTGCTGATGAAACAACGGGTCCGGCACATCGGTGTTCCGTAAAAACTTTGTCGCAGATGATGAAAAGAGGCCGTTAAAGGTGACGGTTCGGCGCAAATCGGAATAGATGGTTAACCACGTCCGGTTACATTTCCTCAGCCGACTACCGTCACGGTAGGCGCACTTACGGAGACTTTGCTCTTGCCTCTGAAACTGTCGCTAAAACCTGGCGAGAAATTTGTGCTGAACGGTGCCGTTGTCCAAAACGGTGATCGTCGCGGCGTGCTGGTTTTGCAAAACAAGGCCAGTGTCCTGCGTGAAAAGGACATCATGCAGCCGGAGGATGTGAATACTCCGGCCCGCCGGATCTATTTCCCGGTGATGATGATGTATCTGGACGAAAACGAGGCCAGCAAATTCTATGACGAGTTTGCGCTTCGTCTGTCGGAATTCATGGGGGTCATCCAGAACCCCGAGATTCTCAACGAGTGCGTGAACTGTTCGCGCCACGTTATGAACCGCCAGCATTACAAGGCGCTGATGAGCGCCCGCAAGATTGTAGATTACGAAGAGCAGAGACTCGGCAATGTCGCTACAGGCGTACAAGACAGCAGCGACGCGGGCTGAAACCCCGCGTCAGGCTGAATACCGGCTGTTCGGGCAAGTCACCCGTGCGCTGATGCATGCGGCGACCTTGGACAAGACCAAGTTTGCCGAACGTATGGATGCTTTGGACTGGAACCGCCGACTGTGGTCCACGCTGGCGACGGCGTGCTCGGATTCCGGTAACGGCCTGCCGCAAGCCCTGCGCGCACAGATCATTTCCATCAGCCTGTTTGTCGGCCGTCACACCTCGGCCGTGGCGCGTGGCGAAGACGATTTCACGACGCTGATCGATATCAACCGTTCGATCATGCAGGGACTGAGCGGGCAGACAGAATAGGTCGCCGCCTCAGTCACCCTAGAACAGGTTGCTGATCCATTCGAAAATGCCGGTGGAAATGGCCACCACGGTTTTCCAGACCAGCAGCACATAGATGCCGCTGATGGCGGTACCTGCGGCCCCTAACAGGATAAAGACGCCATCGCGCTGGATGATCCCCAGTGCCAGCATGCCGATGGCCAGACCCGGCAAGGCATCGCCGAACGGCACGGGCAGCGCCATCATCATGGCCAGCAGAATACAGGCGACACCAATAATGGTGTCAGCGACTTCGCCAGTCATAAAAGGCCAGCGCGGGCGCGTCAGGCGCTCGGCCCTGCGTAGCAGGATGAGGGGCGTGGCGCTGTCGGGACTGACGGCGATACGTTGTCTCCACCAGCGGCCAAGGCGCGAGGTGTTGGACGACATCAGGCGGCGGCGTAACCATTTCGGCAGGGCCACAGGGCTGTTGATCAGGCGGCGATAGGTGTCGCGCGAAACCTCGGCACGCATGATGAACTGCGGCAGCCGCAGCTTGGGCATCTGGAACGCCATCTCGATCGAAATCAGGATGATCGGGATCGAGAAGACGGCCTTGCCACCCGGTGGCCACGGAAACAGGGCCATCAATGTCAGCAATAAAAGCATGGCCCCGAAGCCGCGCTCGCCAAAGGCCTCGGTCATTTCACGGATGCTGAGGCGAGGGTTTTCGCCACGGCCGAGGTTTTCCAGCACGTCGGAAAACTTCCTGTACTCGTCAGCAGCAATCGGAACGGCAGGAAGCGTCATAGGGTCCGGAAACAGGGGAGGGGCGTTTCAACCAGGGTCGTCAATGAACAGGCATAGCGCGTCCGGCAACAGACGCGAAGCTTTCATAGTGTCGCTATGTAGAAAAACGCAGCAGGCCTAAGGCGCTATGGTTTTCTCAGAGGGCTTTGGGCGCGCGCGAGAACAGCCAGACCGCCCCGCCCATCAGCACCATCCCCAGAAGGCACAGCGATCCGGCGATCAACAGGCCGTGGCTTTCCAATACCGGCACGCTGGCTCCGTGCTGGAACGCCATAAAGGCGGCCAGAGACACGACAACGCCGACCGCTGCCAGCAGCACCACAGTGCCCAGATCGCCACGGGTTTCGGGCGCACGTCGTGTGTGAAGGGGCTGTAGGTTTTCGTGACGCATGACGCCTGTGACGCCCAGAACGGCATCATCAGGTACCACGGCCGATTTGTCGGGGCGGCTGATCGGGGCCAGCAGCAACTGGACCAGTGTCGGCTTGTCGGCCCGTTCGAACAGGGCGCGTTCGGCACAGCGCCGGCGATAGGGGGTATCGACGGGCGGTTGCTGGCGGTCGGGAATACTGGCCAGAACAGTGGCGACCTCGGCCATGCGCCCCTTGCGGATAAGGTCCAGTATGCCGGTTTTCACAAACCGCTCGGGGCCGATGCTGTAGATAAAGCTGACGAGAGCATCGAACTGGTTCTGGTTCAGCGGACGTTTGATCTGGGTGTGGATCAGATGGGTCGCCGGAATCAGGTCGTGCATCAGCAACAGCTCGGCCTCTTCCTCGCTGATGGAAATGCCTTCGCGGGCGCTTTGGGTGTGGCCGTAACCGATCGTCAGGGTGCCGTCGCGACGCGATACAGCGCAAGGGCGAAAACCCTCGAAGCTTTTAATCAGCAACAGCCCCTCGCGGGACAGTTTGCGTCGGGTTCGGGGTGCGGGTTTCGGCACGAAATGATCCAAAACGAAACTCAAAGACAGGCTTCGTATGGGGAACAGCAAACCCTGTTCCATTGCATGACGCCGTTTCGGGACGCAGACGGTTTGTCTGTATTTACAGAAGGATGGCGGTCGCCAGACCCAGGAAGATCAGGAAGCCGAAGAAATCGGTCGTGGCGGTCACAAACACGGCGGACGACACGGCAGGGTCGAATTTCAGCTTGCTGAGCGTCACCGGCGTCAGAACCCCGACCGTTGCCGCCACCATCATGTTCATGACCATGGCCGCCGAAATCACGGCACCCAGACGCCAGTCCCAGAACCACAGACCGGCGGCTACACCGACCAGCGGTGACAGGATCAGACCGTTCAGCAAGCCAACCGTCAGTTCGCGACGGAAGGTACGATGGGCATTGGACGAGTTCAGCTCGCGCGTGGCCAGCGCCCGCACGGTCACGGCCAGAGACTGTGTACCGGCATTGCCGCCAATCGCCGACACAATCGGCATCAGAACGGCCAGAGCCACGATCTGCTGGATGGTGCCTTCAAACACGGCGATGACCGCCGCGCCCAGAATGGCGGTGAACAGGTTGATGCCCAGCCACGGCACACGCGAACGCACGATCTCGCGCACCGAGGACGAACGGTCCTCGTCATTAACACCGGCGAGGCGCAGAATGTCCTCGCGGTTTTCTTCCTGAATGATGTTCACCACGTCATCGACGGTCAGTTGACCGACGAGGCGTCCGGCAGCATCGACGACAGGTGCCGAGATCAGGTGATATTTTTCAAAGATATAGGCGACTTCTTCCTGATCGACATCAACGATGATCTCGTTCACCGGCTCCATCAGGTCGGTAAGGGCCACCTCGCGCTTGGCGCGGAGCAGGCGGCTGATGGCGACACCGCCGACGGGGCGGTTTAGCGGGTCCACCACATAGATGTTGAAGAACAGCTCGGGCAGGTCGTCGCCATGGGTGCGAACATGGTCGATGGTGTCGCCCACAGTCCAGAACTGTGGCGCCGCCATATATTCGCGCTGCATCAGGCGACCGGCAGTGTCCTCGCCATAGCCCAGAGAGGATTCGATAGCCGCGCGGTCGATTTCCGGCATGGCCGCCAGAACTTCTTCGCGCTGGTCGTCCTCGAGGTCTTCGACAACGGCAGCCGCGTCGTCCGAATCCAGCTCTTGCAGGGCTTCGGCCAGTACGCCGGACGGAACGCGTTCCAGCACCTCCTCGCGGATACCGTCGTCCATTTCCGGCAGGGTTTCGGCCAGAAGTTCGGGCGGCAGCCACTGGACCACAACGGCGCGGTGCTCGGCCGTCAGGAAGCCCATCAGGTCGGCGACGTCGGCAGGGTGCAGGTCTTCGAGCAGGCTACGCAGGCGCATGCCGTCGCCGGTATCGGCGGCATCGACCACCTTTTCGACGAAGCTGGCTGTCAGGGCGTAGTCATCGCCCAGAGCGACATGATCCTCGGCTTCCATTACGGAGCCGAGGGTGTCGTTCTGATTTTCAGAAGAAGTCAGAACAGGCATCAGATTGGCGGGGTCCGTGTTGTTCACGTCGGGTGCCTCTCTGAAATGAAGTCGTCAGCTTGGTAGTAGCCGAGATTCGTCCTGTCTGTTCAATGGTGCGGTCGAGAAGACTCGAACTTCCACGGGTTGCCCCACAGCGACCTCAACGCTGCGCGTCTACCAATTCCGCCACGACCGCTCGCATCGGAGGCGGTTGAATAGTCGAGCCTTTTGAAAAAGGAAAGCCGAAAATGCGCTGGCCGGGTATGATTTTCGCCCGTTCGGCACAAAAGGCAGCAAAAAGCCCGCAAACGCGGGCTTTGGTCTTTGATAAAAACCGTTGCTATGAAAACGGGGTCAGGCCTGACCGGCCATAAAGTCGTAAACATCGGCGGTGCGGGTGACGGTGATGGCGATGCGATCATCGCGAATCTCGATCTCGCCGCGCGCGACAGGGTGATTATTGGCCAGAATCCAGACCTCGTCCTTTTCTGTGGCATCGAGGGGAATCACGGCACCGCGACCCATACGCAGCAATTGCTGCATCGGCAGGACCGAACGGCCCAGCACGACAGAAATCTCGACATCGACAGCTTCGATTTGGCTCACGTAAGAACACCCACCACATTAAAGACGGCCTTGCCTTGCCGTTCTTGAAGGCACATTGAACCCGTTATGCTTTCCGAGCCGTTAAATATGTCCGCTGACGTCACCGAATCTCACATGGCCGAATCTCCGCTGCTGCGTGCCGATGGCCGCCCCGTCGAATGGGCGACCTCTTCGGGCTATGTCGATTATGCCAAGGCGGAAGCGGCTATGGAGGCCCGCGTGGCGGCCATTGCGGCAGGCGAGGCGAGCGAGCTGGTCTGGCTGCTGGAGCATCCACCGCTCTATACGGCGGGCGTGTCGGCCAAGGCGGACGACCTTCTGATGCCTGACCGTTTTCCGGTTTATAAAACGGGGCGGGGCGGGCAGTTCACCTATCACGGCCCCGGTCAGCGCGTGGCCTATGTCATGCTGGACCTGACGCAGCGCGGGCGCGATGTGCGCGGCTTTGTGCATGGGATGGAAAACTGGATCATTGGCGCGCTGGACCGTTTCGGTGTCGAGGCGGGGATGCGCGAGGGCCGTGTCGGCGTTTGGGTCGAGCGCAAGGGCGCGGGCTGGGCACGCGAGGACAAGATTGCGGCCATTGGCGTCAAGGTCCGCAAATGGGTCAGCTTCCACGGTATCAGCCTGAATGTGGAACCGGACCTCGACCATTTTGGCGGCATCGTGCCGTGCGGTATTACCGAGCACGGCGTGACCAGCCTGATGGACCTCGGGATTCTGGCGTCGATGGATGATGCGGACGATGCGTTAAAGGCGTCGTTCCAGAAGCATTTCGGCCCTGTCATTGCGGGCCAGCCGCCGCTTTAGGATACGGACGAGAACAGCGGGCGCTGCGAAGGCGGCGGCCCGTGGCGGTTCAGCGTCTTCTGGCCGGGCATAAGCGCCAGATCGGCAAATACGGTCACCAGCAGGATAGCAGCCCCGATGCTAACCACATCCGGCGCGGTGCCCTGTGCCATCGGCCATGCCAGCGCGAACAGCAGCAGAATAAGCCAGCCCCACCAGCCCGAGCGCCCGCGGTCATGCAGGCGCAAGGAAAGCACGCACATGGCGCTGTAGCCGATCACCAGAATCATGGGCAGGGCTAGCCAGGACGGCAGACCATGGACGGCCCACATATCGATACCTGCCCGCAAGGCCACCAGCACAGCACTGCCCAGCACAAAACCTGTGCGGCCCACGCGATGCGAGGATTGCCAGAAAATCTCGATACGGGGAATCATACCGTAAGTAAGCACGTCTGTAGTCCGAGGGATGGCGAGGCTTAGCGTGACGGGCTTGCGAGAGTAAACGTCCATAGGGCTTTGTTCTGATGACGTTATCGAGAGATGGGCGGCCTAAGCAGGCTTGGCTCTATCGCGTGGGCGACAGGATACCTATGTTCGTGGCTAGCTGTTTTGAGTGACACGAGCATGAACGATATGACGCGCCAATCCCAAGCCGGTTATGATCTGACCCCGCCCGACGCAGAAGAGCGTGCGCGGCTGGAGGCCGGACTGGATGCCGAGGAAAAGCGTGTTCTTCTGGCGCACGGCACCGAGGCTCCTTTCTGTGGCACCCTTTTGGGAGAAAGCCGCAAGGGCGTGTTTTGTTGCCGCCAGTGCGGGCTTCCACTGTTCAAATCCTCGACCAAGTTTGAAAGCGGCACGGGCTGGCCCAGTTTCTGGGAGCCGGTGGACCGCGAGCATGTGGTCGGTGTGCGCGATGACAGCCACGGCATGACGCGCATTGAATCCCGCTGTGGCCGTTGTGATAGCCATCAGGGCCATGTGTTTCCCGATGGTCCGCCACCCAGCGGTTTGCGCTTTTGTATCAACTCGGTAGCGCTAAGCTTTACGCCCGAGGGAGAGGCGCTGCCCGATCCGTTGGGACGCGGTGACGGTGTCGCCTGATTAAGGCCGTTTTTGGTAGAGTAAACTGGCCGCAGAGCGGTGCGAGGTGTGCGAAATGACCATGATGATTTCTGTTTTGTCGGCCTTGGCGCTCAGCGGCTCTATGGCCGGATCTACACCCTCGAACGATCAGGATGCTGTGGTCACAACCGCGCGCAGCGACGGTGGCTCTGTCAGGATGCCCGCCGAGGCGATTGTCGCGGCCAGCCCGTCCTCGACGGTTTCATCGGCGGGCCAGAATATCGGTGCCGGTTCCAGCCTGAAACTGACCACGTCCCAGCAGATCGATAACTGGCTGTCGGATGATACCCGCCGCGACGAGATGCCGGTCTGGCGCGAAGAAGAACCGCGCCGCATGACGGGCGAGGTCAGTCTGGGCATTGGCTCGCATGATTACAGCCATGTTTCGGGCTATGTCGATCTTCCGGTTGGCGAGAACGCGACCGTCAGCCTCGGCTTCAGCCAGACCAAGAATGGCTGGTACGAACGTCCTATCGGGCGTGACGGTTTGTTCTGGGATCCACGCGATCCCTATAATGAATGGGGTGGGCTGGGCCGCCGCGCGTGGACCACGCCATCGGGCCAGAGTGTTTCCCCGTTTGACGACGGATCGCGGATTCCGCGACACAGGGTCAGCCCTAAATCGGAAAATGCGGATACTCCGACCAATTGACCTGTGACGGATGGCGTCGGCGGCGCTAAGCCGCATGTGCAGGCGAGGGCGATGCCCCTAAGTCGGGTTTCCCGACGCCTTTAGGATCAAAATGGACAGTTTGTTGAGTTCGGTCGCCGAATTCATATCGCGTAATGCGATGTGGGCCGGAGTGATTTTGGGGTCTATTACCTTTGTAGAGTCCCTGCTTGTGATCGGGGCCTTTGTACCTGCGACCGGACTTCTGGTTCTGGCAGGAACCATGATCGCGACCGGCATTCTTGATCCGGCCAATGTTATTCTGGGCTGTGTGGCGGGTGCAGTGCTGGGGGACGCCGTTTCCTACGCCATCGGTCGTCACATGGGCATTCGGGTGCTGCGTCACCGTTTGCTGAAGAACCATCGCCGCAAGGTGGCGTGGACGCGCCTGTATTGCCGTCGTTATGGCGTGGCCTCGATCTTTATCGGTCGTTTCTTTGGTCCGCTGCGGGCCTTTGTGCCGACCATGGTGGGCGTGTTGCAGATGCGCCGCCGTACCTTCCAACTGGCCAATGTGACCTCGGCCTTTGTCTGGGTGCTGGCCATGGTGATTCCGGGCTGGCTGGTCGGCAAGGGGTTGCACCATCTGGCCGAGGGCCACGGCAAGACGTTTGTGGCTGTGGCGGCTGTGGTTCTGGTGGGAGCGGTTCTGGTGATCCAGAAGCTGCTGAAAGCCCGCGCTGTACGCCGTAACCAGATCTTGCGCGGTGCCGTCAGCGAAGGCTGATTTCAGATTTTAGACGGTTCAATAAAAAAGCCCCGATCCAGTGCGGATCGGGGCTTTTCTGTTGGTTCGGACCTACGCCCTAGTTGTGCGTATGGCCGTGGCCTTCGGTATAGGTTTCCAGAGCGGATTCCGTGACCGTGGTCGAATGGGCCGGATTGGTTGCGGCATTGCCCTCGAACCAGAACGGCTGGCGGGCCTTACCGCCCACAGCGTTCATGTGGTTGTCGTACAGACGACCGTTCAGCATGGTGTGGCTGATTTCGCGGGTGTTGCGCAGGTTTTCCAGCGGGTTGGCGTCCAGCACCACCAGATCGGCCAGTTTACCGACTTCCAGCGAGCCGACATCACGGTCCATACCCAGAGCCTTGGCACCATTGATGGTACCGGCAGCGAGGGCCTGGATCGGGGTCATGCCGCCTTGTTGGTACATCCACATATCCCAGTGCGAGCCGAGGCCTTCACGTTGGCCGTGGGCACCGATCTGGACGGTGACGCCGAGGTTGTTCAGCTTGGTGGCTTCACGCGCGACGTTGATGTGGTTCAGTTCCTCGACCGGCACCTTGGTCGGGCGGCGGGCAACGGCATCCAGCATCGGACGCGGGACGTACTGGGTCAGGATTGGGTCTTTCCAGACGTCGGTCGTTTCGTACCAGTGCATTTCGCCCCACGCACCGCCAAAGGCCACGACGAGTGTCGGGTTATAGGCGGTCTGGCTCTGCGACCACAGTTGCATGGCGTCATTGTACATGACCGCAACCGGCACCGAGTGTTCGATGGTGGTGTGACCATCAACAATCATCGACATGTTGTGGTGGTACAGGCTGCCGCCTTCCGGCACGACGCTCATGCCCAGTTCGCGGGCGGCCTGAATGATCTGCTGGCGCTGGTCACGGCGAGGCTGGTTATAGCTCTTCACCGAGTTGGCGCCGGAGGCCTGCAGGCGACGCATGTGGCTGCGGGCATCGTCGATATTGTTGACGACGGCCGTGGTCGGCGTGGTGGCCCCGTACAGGATGGTGCCTGTCGAGAACATACGCGGTGCCGTTACCAGACCGGCACGGGCCAGTTCGCTGTGGGCGAAGAAGCTGGTCGTGTCTGCCGACGGGTTGTGCAGGGTGGTGACGCCAAAGGCCAGCGAAGCGTAGTTGATCCAGCTTTGCTGCGGGATGATGTCGCCTGCGCTGACGCCGCCGTGCCAGTGGGTGTCCACCAGACCCGGAATGATCGTCTTGCCCGCCATGTCGTGGGTGGTGGCACCGGCAGGCAGGGTTACGCTGCCGCGTGCGCCGATCTGTTCGATGCGGTTGCCGTTGATGACGATGACGCCATCCTCGATCACCTCGTTACCCTTCATCGTGATGATGCGGGCACCCGTCAGGACGGTATAGCCTTGCGGGGCTTCCTGTTGGGCCTTGAAGCCCAGCTGGATACCGTGTTCCGGCGGCTTGGGCAGCGTAGCCTGTGCGCCCTCGACGAAGCTGAAGCTGTCCGACAGCTTGCGCTGGAACAGTTCGGGGCCGTGCGACCATTGCAGGGCGCTGGAATCCGCCGAGAAGTGCAGCCACTTGCCCGCATCGTGCGTCATGCGGGTTTGCGGCAGCGCCTTGCCGTCAGCCGACAGGGTGATCGGGCGACCCGACGAGGCGAACGGTGCGACATAGGCGTTGAAACGCTCGTTCCATGCCACCCACTGCTCGTTCGGCGAGACGGTGAACTCTGCAGCCCATTCCGAGATCAGGTGATCGCGGCTGTCCGAGCCATCCATATCCATCGAACGCAGGACGCGCTTGCCGTCCGCCGAGGCGGTGACGAACAGGCGGTCATTGCGGGCACCGAACTGGGGCTGGCTGCCGCTGGCGGTGACCAGAACAGCGTCACCACCGCGTGCCGGAACAGCATAAACGCCGGGGTTCATGCTCCACAGCGGCGTGGTCAGATAACCGCCCGTTGCTGCGCGATAAACAACGGTCTGGCCGTCCGGCGAGAAGGTCGGCTCGACATAGTGGCCCGGCTGGCTGGTAATCACGCGGCCTTCGCCACCCGAGGCGGGGGCGATACGCACGGTACCGAGGTTCTGATCGTTCCACGTCGTGAAGACGATGTTGCGACCGTCACGCGACCATTGCGGCTGGCTTTCGAAATTGTCGGTCTGGCGGGTCAGGCGGCGCGGCGTGCCGGCGGTGCCATCGGCGCGCAGGTCACGCACATAAAGGCGGCCCAGAGCTTCAAACACGACCTTGGTGCCATCCGGCGAGGTCTTGGCGAAGCGGACCTGCTTCACGTCGAACTCGTTGGGGGCCACGTCAACCGAGGCGCGGACAGCGTTCTGGATGGTGCGGGTGTCGTTCACATGGAACGGAACCTCGGTGGCTTCGCCGGAGGCGGCATCCACGCGACGGATTTTGCCGCCCGCCCAGATGACGATCGACTTGTTGTCAGGGGTCCACGAATAGGTCGGATAGACGCCGTGGACGGCCCAGGTTTCCTGCATGTCGCGGTCAAGCGCGGCATAAAGCGGCGTCTCGCGGCCCGATTCCAGATCCTTCAGGTACAGAACCGACTGGTAACGGTCACGACGCACGAAGGCGAGGGTCTTGCCATCCGGCGACGGGGTGGGGGCAATCGAGCCGCCCGGACCGGTTACGAACGGCGCAATGCGGCCGGTTTCACGGTCAAGGCGCTGGATGACGTAGATCTGGCTGTTCGGGTCTTTCGAATAATCGAAAACGCCACCCGGTGTCGTATCGTCGCTGTAGTACAGATAGCGGCCATCCGGCGAGAATGCGGGTTCGCCCGTATCCTTTTGCTGGGTGCGGCGTTCGGTCAGTTGCACGCCCGAGCCGCCGCCATTGCGGTGCCACATCCACATTTCGCCCGCGCCCAGCGAGCGCGACGAGGTGAAGTGCTTGCGGCCGACGATGAACTGGCTGTCGGGGGTCCATTCCGGCTGGGTGATCAGGCGGAAGGATTCGTTGGAAATCTGGCGTGCGTCCGAACCGTCGCGGTTCATCACCCAGATATTGTCGCCACCGCCACGGTCGGACGTGAACGCGATATAGCGGCCATCCGGCGAATATTTCGGCTGCATGTCCCATTGGACACCGGATGCGATCGGGCGGGCTTCGCCGCCGCCGATGGGCATCACATAGATGTCGCCCAGCAGGTCAAAGACGATCTCGCGACCGTCAGGGCTGACGTCCAGCGACATCCAGGTCCCCTCGGTGACGTCGATTTTGACATCGCGCGTCGGCCCCGTCAGGGTCTGGACATCCCATTTGGCGGGTGTTTCCGCGGCCTCATAAGCCGTGGCGTGTGTAGCGACGGCCATCATAGCCGCAGTCGCCAGCAAAATACGCTTCATCGAAGCCCCCCTCTAAACCTCGAAAACTATTCGATGGAGCGAAGCTAACGGGACAACGGCGTGTGCGCGAGGGGGATGCGTCGAAATAACTTCCACATTTGCGGCCCTGATGGTGAAGAATCATCGGGTGAAATGCGAAACCAATTCAGCGTGGCCGTAAAATGGAACAGGCCCCTGTGGGTTTCACAGGGGCCTGTATGGTGCCGTCGGGCAGGATTGAACTGCCGACCTCAGCCTTACCAAGGATGCGCTCTACCACTGAGCTACGACGGCGACGGCGGTATGGGGACCATACCTGTTTTAACAACGAGACAACACCATAAATGGACCGGCCCTCTGTCGGTAAACAGAGGGCCGAATGGTGCCGCCGGGCAGGATTGAACTGCCGACCTCAGCCTTACCAAGGATGCGCTCTACCACTGAGCTACGGCGGCGTCTCGCTGAGGAGGCGGCTTTTAGCCAACGACTCTCGGTGGGCGCAAGAGTAAAAATGCAAGCTTGATCAAAATCTTTGCACAATGTCTGGTATCCTGATGGATATGTCAGATCACGATATCAACGGTTCTCCAGCGGTAGATGCAAATGACGAGGCAAAGCAGCTTGCTGCCGAGGCTGCGCCAGAGGCGTCTGATCTCAAGAAGCAGCGGGCTTTGCGGCTGGCTGCGGCGCTGAGAACCAACCTGCATCGTCGCAAGATGCCGGGGGCTGCAAGCCGTCCTGCACCCAAGGATCAAAACTAGCTCTTTCAACCTGCGTCCGGGGCTTGCTAGATACCCAGTCCACCGGACCACAGTGGTACTGGTTCTGAAGGTTCCCATGGACAGTATTGTCATCCACGGCGGCAATCGCCTGAGCGGCTCGATTCCCGTCAGTGGCGCTAAAAATTCCGCCATCAAACTGATGGCCGCATCGATTCTGACGCCGGAGCCGCTGCGCCTTACCAATATGCCGCGTCTGGCAGACACGCGCTTTCTGGGCGCGTTGCTGCGCGAGTTCGGCATTAAGGTCACCGAAGGCGACGGCGCAGACGGACAGGAAACCCTGTTCGATGCCAGCCAACTGACATCGACCTTTGCCCCCTATGATCTGGTTCGCCAGATGCGGGCCTCGTTCAACGTGCTGGGTCCGTTGCTGGCCCGTACCGGCGAGGCCAAGGTGTCGCTGCCCGGTGGTTGCACCATCGGGGCGCGCCCCGTCGATCTGCACTTGATGGCTCTGGAAGCCATGGGCGCACATATCGAGCTGGAAGAGGGCTATGTGACCGCCTCGGCCAAGAACGGTCTGCAAGGCGCGGAAATCGAGTTCCCCTTCGTTTCGGTCGGTGCAACCGAGCATGCGCTTCTGGCGGCTGTGATGGCCAATGGCACCACGGTTCTGAAACGTGCGGCCAAGGAGCCGGAAATCGGGGATCTGGCCCGCTGCCTGATGGCAATGGGTGCCAAGATCGAAGGCTTGGACACGGACCAGCTGGTGATTACCGGCGTGACCTCGCTCAAGGGGACGGACTGGTCGGTGATTCCCGACCGCATCGAAATGGGTTCCTATGCTCTGGCCGCCGCTATGGCCGGCGGCGAGGTGCGCCTGACCAAGGGACGTGCCGACCTGATTACAGCCCTGACCGATCCGATGCGCCGTTCGGGTGTCGAGGTGATCGAGGAAGCCAATGGCGATGTCGTGATCCGTCGCGATCCGACCCAGCGCCTGCAGGCCGTCGATGTCACGACCGAAATCTATCCGGGCTTTGCCACCGATCTACAGGCGCAATTCATGGCCCTGATGACGCTGGCCGATGGCGAGAGCGTGATTCACGAGACGATTTTCGAGAACCGTTTCATGCACGCGCCGGAACTGATGCGCCTCGGGGCCGATATTACCGTATCGGCAGGCGAGGCGCGCGTGCGGGGTGTTAATGCCCTGCATGGCGCACAGGTCATGGCGACGGATTTGCGGGCCTCGATGTCTCTGGTGATTGCAGGCCTTGCTGCCGAGGGTGAAACCACGGTGGGGCGCGTCTATCATCTGGATCGCGGCTTCGAGCGTATGGAAGAAAAGCTGGGGGCCTGCGGTGCAGACGTCCGGCGTATCAAGGGCGAAGGTCCCGAGCACTAATGACTATCGAGATCGACAGCATAGGCGACCAGCACAGCCATGATGGCGTGCAAGGCAAGGCGGAAGCCCTGCCTCTGCGCCTGCTCGCCGCCGATGCTATCGATCTCCAGATCATGTCTGCGGCCTTGCAGGACGCGATTATGCGTCCTGTCGATATCCGTTGGGAGCGCAAGGCACGCCGTCTGACGCTGGTCTTGTCGCGCTTCTGCTGGGAGTGTGGCGAGACGCGCGTGATGTCGGCCATGCAGTTCGGCGATGTCCATTCGGTCAAGAGCCGCCGCCTGCCACGCGCGCCCGAAGGGGCGCTGGAGCTGCTGGCCATGGACTTCATACCCACCGAAGCGCCTTCGGGGCGGGTGATTATGATGTTCGCCGGTGGTGGCGATCTGCGGATTGATGTGGAATGTCTTGATGCTGTGCTGACCGATCTGTCCGATCGTTGGCCGGCAGGGGCGGAACCGGAACATCCGGCTGCCGAAGAAGGGGCTTGAGGGGATGACTGTGGATCTGACCAGAATCGATATCGATAATGGCAGCCTGCCTGCGCCGACCGCAGAGATCGAGCATGAGCGCCGCGTGGCGATCTTTGACCTTGTCGAAGATAATGTGTTCCAGCCGGAAGGCGGGCAGGGCGGCCCATACGAACTGCGGCTCTCTTCGCAGGACAACCGTCTGGTGTTCGAGATTTCCGGTCAAGATTACACGCGCACCCATGCCATGTCTCTCACGCCGCTCAAGACGGTCATTCGTGACTACGGCCTGATCTGCGAAAGCTATTACGAGGCGCTGAAAGGCTCTTCGCCCAGCCAGATCGAGTCGGTGGATATGGGCCGTCGCGGACTGCATAACGAGGGCGCGGAACTGCTGAAAAACCGCCTTGAAGGCAAGGTTGAGCTGGACAAGGAGACGTCCCGACGCCTGTTCACGCTGGTTTGCGCCTTATATCGTCGCGGCTGAACTCGACTAATCACAGTTTTTGGTGCATTAGAGCGCCCTCCTATGAGTGGCTCGCGTCCAGCCCGCGCGAGCTTATTGCTGTTTCAACGGGCGAGAGAGGCCGCATGGCTAAGGAAGAACTACTTGAGTTCCCCGGCGTGGTCAGCGAACTGCTGCCGAACGCGACATTCCGCGTGACGCTGGAAAACGATCACGAGATCATTGCCCATACTGCAGGCAAGATGCGCAAAAACCGCATCCGCGTGCTGGCTGGTGACAAGGTTCTCGTCGAAATGACCCCGTACGACCTGACCAAGGGTCGCATCACCTATCGCTTTAAGTAAGGACGCGGCTTGTCGCGTACTGACGCACCGGCTCGGAGGCTGATTTTGGCCTCCTCGAGCCCGCGCCGGGTGGAACTCCTGGCACAGATCGGGATCACTCCCGATCAGATTGATCCCGCCGATATCGACGAAACACCGCTGGAGGCCGAAATGCCTGCGCGGCTGGCCCAGCGTTTGGCCAGTTCCAAGGCGGCTGTTGTGGCGGAACGGCACCCTGAAGATGTGGTGCTGGCGGCCGATACGGTTGTGGCCGTTGGTCGTCGTCTGTTGGAAAAACCCGCTGACGAAGCCGAAGCCCGCCGCTTCCTCAAGCTTTTGTCGGGACGCAACCACCGTGTCTTCACCGGAATCGCCGTTGTCGCCGAAGGGCGCACCACATGGCGTGTGGTGGATACCCGCGTGACGTTCAAACATCTGTCCGATGCCGAGATTGACGCCTATGTCGCTACGGGCGAATGGCGCGGCAAGGCGGGCGGATACGGAATTCAGGGACGGGCTGCGGCCTTTGTCCAGCGCATTGTCGGCAGCCATCCTGCCGTGATGGGCCTGCCGCTGTTCGAGACCAGCAACCTGCTTTATGGCACGGGCTGGCGTCCGGCGGCGTAATCGCAATGGCGGCGCTGGAATTCTATCTCGACGAGATGCCCGGCGAAACCCGCGCTGTCGTCACGCAAAATGGCGACATCCACTCTCTATATATAGAGCGCGATAGCGACCGCGCCGAAAACCGTCTCGGGACCCAGTTGATTGGCCGTGTGGCCCGGGTCGAGCCGGGCCTTCGGGCTGCCTTCATTGATACAGGGGCGGGCGAGCCGTTTGGCTTTATGTCGCTACCCAAGGCGGTTCACCTCAGTGAAGGCCAGAAGGTTCGCGTTCAGGTCACTGCAGAGATTCGGGAATCAAAAGGTCCGGCCCTCAAATATTTGGGGGAAGGGCAGGGGGATGTCCGAATCATTACAGCGGGACCGGGTGTCGTGGAGATTCTGCGCGGACTGGCCGGAAGCGAAGAGATCATTACGGGGCTAAAGGCTCTGGAAATGTCGCTTCATGCCGAAGAAGAGGCCCGCAACACGACGATTACACGATCCGATGTCGGTCTGGATCTGGCAATCCAGCGCACACGGGCGCTGATTGCCGCCGATATCGACTATGCCCCGCTGCCGGGCAGGGATTCGCGCAAGGGCCGCGAAGCGGTGAATCGCTTTGGTTTGAACGAGGTGGCGCGCCAGTTGCGATTGAAGCACTGGGGCGGAATCATCGCGATTGATCTGGCGGGCGTCGCTTTCCAGAACGACTACATTCTGAATCTGGCCAAGGGCGTGTTTTCAGGATGGGAAGGCGTCGTCGTCGGTCCGCTCAGCCGTTTTGGCCTGCTGCAACTCTCTGTGCCGTGGACATATACGCCGCTGGACGAGCGGTTCGGCCATAAGGATATGGCGATGCTTGATTCCGTCCGCCGCTTGCACCACGCAATGCTAAGCGATCGGGCCACACCCGTTTACGAACTGGTGTGTGGGCCTGAATCAGGAAAAAGGCTCGCGCCACTGGTTGCAGCTCTTGGCCCCAGGGCGCGGCTGTCTGCGGATGGTCCGTCCGGCCAGTTCATTATCAAACAGGGATAGAAATCATGGCGAAATGCCCGATTTGCCGCCGTAACGAGGCCGAGGCCCAGTACAAACCTTTTTGCTCGCGCCGCTGTGCAGATGTTGATCTGCAACGCTGGTTTTCGGGTAGCTATGCTATCCCGGCCGAGGAAGTTGAATATGATGAAAAAGATCGTGGAATTGAGTGAATTAGCCTCTAGACAGGCCGAAACACTGCCCCTATAGACACACACCTCGCCGCGGCGCAGACGCCCGCAGCGAAGAGAAGATGCCCGGATAGCTCAGCTGGTAGAGCAGTGGATTGAAAATCCACGTGTCGGTGGTTCGAACCCGCCTCCGGGCACCATCTTCCTAAAATGTTAAGATAACAACATTACCCCAAGCGGGACGCTTGGGGTTTTTCGTGTTCACGAATGTTTGCCGTGAAATGGACACAATTTAAGCCGGAAATTTGTGCGCGATTTAAGCGCCTAGCTACCGATGATCTTGCGGCGTTATGGCTGTAACGGCAATTTTATTGCGTTGACGCACTTCTGCCCCTCTTCAAACAGGTAAAAGCTATTTTCCGGCCTTGACGCTCCGTGAGCCGTTCGTCAAAGGGTCTTTAACTGCATTCCGGTCTTGCAGGGATAGGGGGGTGAGTTATGGTTCATCCTGCTGTCCCGGTCTTTGGCGCTTAGGCGTAAGTTTGGGGTACGGCGACGACCGGCGGGGGAGAAATCCGGCGGTGGTATAAGATTTCATTTGAGAGGCGTTCGACTGACGCGGGCGTCTCTTGGGTTCCACGAGTCAGACCAAAGCAGGAACTGGCGAAACATGCTCGATAGCAAGAAGACGAATATCCTCCTGGCCATGGCCGGCGCTGCCGTCCTTATGGCTGCTTCGCCGGCTCTGGCGCAGGACGCCGCTCCGGCCGCTCCGGCCGCCGCAGCCGCACCCGCCGCTGATGCAGCTGCCCCGGCTTCGACTGAAGCCCCGGCTGCCGACGCTGCTGCGACCGCCGAAGAACCGGCATCGCTGAACGAATCCGTTGGCGGTGGCCACGGCAAGCTGACCCCGATCGGCATGTTCCTGATCGCTCACCCGGTCGTTAAGGTTGTGATGCTGGGCCTGGTCCTGGCGTCGATCGTGACCTGGACTCTGCTGCTGATCAAACTGGTTGAATTCGGTTCGCTGAAGAAAGCCACCAACAACTTCCTGGACGCCTTCCGCGGCGCCCGTACCATCGCTGACATCCGTCGCGTTGCTACTTCGGAAGAGTTCGACGGTAACCCGCTGGCCGACATGGCTGCTGCAGCTACCGAAGAACTGGAAGTCTCGCGTCAAGCTGGCCTTGACGTAGCAGGTGCTCACCGCGGTTCGACCGTCGGTCGTATCGAAACTGCAGTTGCTGCTGTTCAGTCGACCATCGCTGGTCGTCTGTCGGGTGGCCAACAGTTCCTGGCTTCGGTCGGTTCGTCGGGTCCGTTCATCGGTCTGTTCGGTACCGTTTACGGCATCATGAACTCGTTCATCGGTATCGCCGAATCCAACACGACCAACCTGGCCGTTGTTGCTCCGGGTATCGCTGAAGCTCTGCTGGCTACCGGTATCGGCCTGTTTGCCGCTATCCCGGCCGTTATCTTCTACAACTTCTTCAGCACCAAGATTGCTGCTTACGGCACCCGTGCCGACGGCTTCCAAGCTGAACTGCTGAACACGGTCTCGCGTCAGCTCGACAAGGGAGCATAAGACGGATGGCCGCCAAACTTTCCGGTTCCGGCGGCGGCAAGTACACCGTCCAGGCGAACAGCGAAATTAATATCACGCCATTCGTGGATATTATGCTTGTTCTCCTGATCATCTTCATGGTGGCGGCTCCGCTCGCCACTGTGTCGGTGCCGGTGGAACTTCCTCGTGCCGTCGCACCGCCGGCTCCGAATCCGCCTAAGCCCATCTTCATCTCCATTCAGGACGATGGCGATGTGTATGTCGGTGACTTCAAAACGTCGGTGGCGACCCTGGGTGAAGACCTTAAGGGCCAGATCGGCAACCGTTCGCCTGAAGATGAGCGGATTTTCATCCGTGGTGACCAGCAAACCCGCTATGGCAACTTCATGCAGGTCATGAACGCGCTGCAGGATAATGGTTTCTACAGTGTCGCGCTTGTCGGCAACGAACAGTAAGGGGGCTAGGTTTAACTATGACAGCTGAACCTACTCAGCATAGAAACCCCCTGATTGACGCACCGCGAAAGAAGAAAAAACTTTCGACGGGTGCCGTTGTCGGTATTGCGGCGTCGGTGATCGTTCACGCCCTGGCAGGTCTGTACCTGTACAAGGCGAAGTTCGAGATCCAGCCGTTTGATTACGTCGATGAAGCTGTCGATGTGGAGTTGATCGAGATCGCGGCACCGCCGCCTCCGCCACCTCCGCCTCCGCCGCCGCCGACGGATCAGCCGCCGCCGCCGAAGCTTCAGGTTCGTGAGCCGGTAATTACGGACATGGCTCCGCCTGTGACGATCAACGTCGAGCCGGTGAAGAAAGATGAACGTCGTGAATACGAAGGTCCTCCGGTAATCACCCCATCGCCGCCGCCGCCGCCGGCACCTCCGGCTCCGCCGAAGCAGTCGGTTATCACGAACGTTCAATGGGCACGCATGCCGCGTCCGACCGAGCGTGATTTCCCGCAGCGGGCTTTGGACCGTGGTGTGGGTGGTTCGGCAACGGTTGAATGTACGGTTGGTGCTTCGGGTCGTCCGGAAAACTGCCGTCCGATCGCCGAAGAGCCGTCGGGCATGGGCTTTGGTGCTGCCGCAGTCCGCATCGTACAACGTGGCCAACTTTCGCCGCGTACCATCGATGGTGCTGCACAGAACGCCAAGTTCACTGTGCGGGTTCCGTTCAACCTCGACTAAGTCGAGATCGAACGAGACTGAAAAAGTTAGAGCGCTCCGGGTTCGCCCGGGGCGCTTTTTCTTTTTTGGCGAATGGGGTTCGGGCACCTAGGAGCGATCAGGGCGTTGGAATAACATCCGTCCGAACAGCCTGTGCAGGAGTTACACAGATGACGCATGTTTCGATGCCGACACCGGTACAAAAGCAGCCTGCCCACGGGCGTCGTCGACGGGTGGCCTTGTCGGCTGTGGCGGGGGCAATGGTACTGGCCGGCTGCGCCTATAACGAGACTCTGGGGCGCAACCAGCTTGTGATTATGGATGACAGTGCGCTCATTCAGGCATCGCAAGCGGCATGGAACCAGACGCTGCAAACCCAGAAGGTTTCCAATGATCGCGCCATGAACGACCGTGTGCGCCGTGTCGGCGACCGTTTGGTGCAAGCGGCGGGGCTACAGAATCGCAACTGGACCTATGCGGTGTTCGACGACGCGACGCCAAATGCTTTCGTGCTGCCATCGGGGCATATGGGCGTAACGACCGGCCTGCTGCGTTTGGTGCGTAATGACGACCAACTGGCTACGGTTATCGGGCACGAGATCGCCCATGTGGTCGGTCGCCATGCCGCAGAGCGCAGCAGCACCAGCAGCCTGACGCAACTGGCTCTGGGAGCGCTCCAGAGCGGGGCAGGCGACTATGCGCAGGCCGTGGGTGGGCTTGGTGGCATCGGGGCGCAGTTGGGCATCCTGCTGCCCTTCTCGCGCAAGCACGAGCTGGAAGCGGACCGTCTGGGCGTGGACTACATGGTGCGCGGTGGCTATCGGGCCAGCGAATCTATCGCTCTGTGGCAATTGATGGCTGCGGCACAGAATCGGGCGGGCCGTCCGGAGTTCGCTTCGACCCACCCGTCGGACCAGACCCGTATTGCAGCTTTGCAGGCCTATATTACCGAGCGGGGCTACTGATTTTCAGTGATAACAAAGAAATAGATGCGTTTGATGAAAAGTTCTCTTGAATCAAACGCTGAGGCTCGCTAGAGAAACCGCCTCGCAGCGATGTGCAGCCTTAGCTCAGTTGGTTAGAGCGCCGGTTTGTGGAGCCGGAGGTCCTCAGTTCAAACCTGAGAGGCTGTACCATTCCACCGCTTCAGGGCGGTGACGCGAATCAAGGGACCGGATGCTGGCTTGCCACATCCGGTCCTTTTGCGTTTAGCACCTATTCTTCTACAGCCTGCTGGGGTTTGCGTTGTGGCAACAGGCGCGCCAGTGCCGAGCGGATCGGCGTCGGTGCTGCGAGCCCTGTCGAGACTTCCGCCGGAGGCGTGAAAGGCTTGGGAGCGGGGCGGCGTAGATCGGCCACCGGCATTTCCAGTTTTTCCAGCGCTTCCTCGGCGGCGCGCTGGCCCGCCTGTACCCCCGCCTCGAAGGCTTTCCATTCGCGGATATCGATGCCTTCCGGTCGTGGCATGATCAGGACATCGGTTTCGGCCCGTGCCTCGGCCAGTTCGGCACTGGTGGACAAGGTTGCGGCGCGCATCAGGATGGAAACGATGGGCGGCCCCTGTTTCCATGCGCCGGACATGATCCAGCGCCACCAGGAGGGCGGGTTTTCCAGTTGCTCGGCATTTACGCCGCGTGTTTGCGAAACATCGCTGCCGATCATAGGGCCGCGATTATAACGGCGCATGACATCGCTGGGGAAGTTCCTCAGAACCGCGCCGTCCACCAGCACCTGCCCATTATGTACAAAGGGCGGGATGACCCCCGGAATGGCCACTGTTGCCCTCAGGGCGTGCCTGAGAAGCCCTTCACGGTGCACTTCGACCTGTCCCGTCGTCAGATTGGCCGACACGGCAAAGAAGGGCAGGGCCATGTCCTCGATCATGACGTCGCCAAAGGTCGAGTTCAAAAGCCGCGACAGCTTCCCCGCCCGTGTCAGGGCAATCAGCGGCAGGGCGATGTCGGACAGCGGGTCGCTATGGACAAATACGTCCTTGATCCGTTGTTCCATCTGCGCCTGTGACCAGCCAAGGGCGGGACCGGCACCGATCAATGCGCCCATGGAAGAGCCACCGATGAAATCGACAGGAATCTTGGCCGCTTCGAGGGTTCTGAGCACGCCGATATGGGCATAGGCCCGCGCACCACCCCCCGACAGCACCAGACCGACCGAGGCCCCCGTCAGGATTCGGGCGATACGCTCGGAATCGGCAGGGTGGTTTTCGACACAGTGGAACCAGCGGCCCGGCTTCATCGCTGTCAGCCACGGCTGGCAGGTGGCGCGGCGCGAGAGCGGTTCTTCGGACAGCAGGATCAGGTCGGTCAGTTGGTGGACCAGTTCGCTATCGCCATTGCGGCGTGCGGGATCGGGAGGCGGGCTGTTGTCGGGATCGCCGACAATGAACAGACGATCGACCTGACGTGCACACAGATTGGCCCAAAGAGGATCGCCCGCCTCGGCGATATAGAGGACAAAATCGTGGCTGTCCTCGACGCGGGAAAACCAGTCCACCGCGCGGGTCATGGCATCGCGGTCGATAATCAGGGCGTGATAGCCCTGTGCTTCGACGGCCTTGTGAACAGCCTCGACAAACGAACGGATGGGCTGGTTGCGGGCCGAGACAAAGCCGAAGACCGTAGGAGCGTCATTGGCCCCTTTTTGGCGGGCGCGCCGGATCATAACCCGCGCCACATCGGCCATCAGGTCGGGATATTGGCGGATAATCTCGAAAAAGGCCTCGCGGGGCAGGGCGATGATTTCGCTGTCACGCAGGGCCACCACATTGGCGGTGTGGGTGGTGTCGGCCAACATGGCCATTTCACCGACAGGGGTACCGGGGTGGACGACGCCGATGAATTCGGCGGGCTGACCTTCGCGCGGGGTAAAGACACCCAGACGCCCCGATTGCAGCACATAAAAGGTATCGGCCGGATCGCCTTCGGAAAACAGACGGTCACCCTCGGTCAGGGCAAACCAGCTGGCCCTTGGATCAAGACTGTCGGCCAGAATACGCGCCAGAGTGACGTCCAGCGCATCAGGGGCTGTATCGGCTGTGAAATGCGATCCGTTTGACGTCACAGGCGTAAAAACCTTTCTTACCACGGCGGGTTTTCGGCAACCCGAAGTCAGCCTAGACCTTTTATCTGAAGCTTATCTTGTTGTGGGGAGGATTTATGAAAACCTGTCTCTTGCGAACAATAGCCGTCATGGCCGTGGCCGGTCTGGTATCGGCCTGTGGTCAGGGCGAGGATTCAAGCGCAGCGCAGGCACCGGAACTGGCCCAGAGCCACGGTGCCGATGTGGCCGCGGTTGCGACTTCCGGCCTAAGCCCGTCGGCTCCGGTATCTGCGGCTGAAGAAGCGGCGGCGGGTGGACCGGCGACAGCGGTCTTTCCGGCGGCCTTCCGTGGCAACTGGGATTATAACGAAAACGGTTGCGGTGCGGACGAGAGCGGTACGCGCTTCCGCATTACCGCCAGCGAAGTCAAAGGCTATGAGGATACGTCCAAGCTTCAGGCCATCGAGATCATTGATGATCTGACGGTGCGCGTGGTGATGGAAAACGAGTCTTCGGACGGCAATAAAGTCCTGACCCAGGTGTGGCGACTGTCGCCGGTGGCGGGCATCAACCTGCGTATGGAAACGCATGGTAAAACCATTCGCGCCCTGCGCTGCGATCCTGTCTAATGGGTGCAAATCCAGATTTAACGGACTTGATTCATGTCAGACCCCCACGATCCGTCTAACGAACTGCCCAGCGAAGACGACCTGAACGCCCTCGACATCACCGATGCCGAGGCGGCAGAGATCAATCGTATCGCCCAGCCTCTGGTCGCCGAGGCGGCACCGGATGCCGATACCGATCTGGTGCTGATCGAAAGCCTGCCGTCGGGCGTGGTGTTCATCACCATCAACCGTCCGCAGAAAAAGAACGCCTTTAACGCCGAGGTGATTGCGGGCCTCTATGAAGCCTTCGAGACCCTGCACGGGGCGGACCATGTGCGCGTGGTCTTTATCCGTGGCGCGGGCGGCACCTTCTGTGCGGGTGCCGATCTGGGCTGGATGCGCGATGCGGCTGACTGGTCGGAAAGCGAGAACCGCGAAGACGCCATGGGTCTGGCCAAGATGCTCAAGGCACTGCACGAAGTGCCGGCCCTGACCGTGGCACTGGTCGAAGGTGCAGCCATGGGCGGCGGTGCGGGCCTTGTGGCTGCCTGCGACATGGCCGTGGCCGTGGACGATGCCCGCTTTGCCTTCTCGGAAGTGAAGCTGGGCCTCATTCCGGCAACCATCGCGCCTTATGTCATCGAGGCGATTGGTGCGCGTCGTGCGCGTCAGTTGTTCCTGACGGCCAATATCTTTGATGCCGATTATGCCGCCCATGCCGGTCTGATCGACATGGTGGTGCCGTCCGAGCATATGGACGAGTTCATCTCGATGATGGTCGATAGCCTGAGCGCCAATGCGCCGGGGGCTATGGGCGATGCCAAGCGTCTGGTGAATGACGTTGTGGGTCAGGACATCGACAACCGCCTCATGGAAGACACCGCAAAGCGCATTGCGCGGGCGCGTGTGTCCAAGGAAGGACAGGAGGGCGTGAAGGCCTTCCTCGACAAGCGCACGCCCTATTGGGCCGAATAAGCCTGTCGGTTGCAGATATGGAAAAGGGGGCCGGTTGGCCCCCTTTTTTTATTAGCCGATCCCGAGGATCCAGCCTTCTTCGTTTTCGACCTTGTCGATGGTCTTGGCCGAGGTCTTGGCCGGAGGGGCGAAGGCTTTTTGCAGTTGGCCCTCGTCATCCATGACGGCAAAGGCTTCGGCAGCCGTGCGGACTTCGGACTGGGTCTTGTATTCCTTCACACCGTCGGCGTTTTCCAGACGGGTGGCCTTGAACATGGCGGGCAGGACCTCGACCACGAGGGTCGAGAGCGGTGCGAGATCTTCCTCGCCCAGTTCACGCCAGCCGGTGCCGAATGGCCAGATGGCAGCGGACGTACCCAGTTTGTCCATCAGGCGGCGCAGCATAGGCACACCCACCAGTGTCAGGCCACCAATGGCACCGGCACCGTGCATCTGCCACACGCTCTTGGCGGGCAGTTTCTTTTTGAGGCCCGCTTCTTCGGTCAGGCGGAATTCAGGAATATCGACACCGGCATCTTCGGGCGGCTTGGTCGAGGTCAGCCAGCGCTGGGCCTGAGATGCGGGTGCACCCCAGAACGGCCATGGCTGATCCGTCATCAGGCGGTTCATCTTGGCGGCGACCTGATAGCGGTTATTGGTGTTGTCGGCCTTGTCCACGATATTGGCCGACAGGAACTTGCCCATAGCCTCCCACGGACGGCCTTCTAGCTTGAGCAGGGCCGCGGTGCCAGCCGGGAAGCCGAAATCGAAATCCAGACCCAGCATCACACGGTCACCGCGCTTGCGGTGTTCGGTCAGCAGATGCTCCAGCAGGGCTTCGCCCTCGGCGCGCGTGGCGACATTGTGGGTCTCGGTATAGAGGCGGAAGCGCACATCGCGCTTGGCAACGCCAATCCACAAGGTCTGGTCCCCGAGCTTTTTACCCTCGGCGGCGGTCCATTTTGCGATGATGTAAGAGTCGAACAATCGGGCCACTTTGGGCTCCATTGATAATAGTCGTTGAAATTTTACCGCTATTTCTAGCGGTGCGTGTATGGCGCGTGAAGGGCAGTTATGCCGTGACGGCCGCTTGGATATGGGCCAACCAGCGACGGGCTAAACGTAACCCTTCATTAGCTGACCCTGTCTGGCGTGGGCCAGACACCATCTGCCCCGCGGGGGCGGTATCGGGTAGGGGCGCGGACCAGTTGGCCCGCCAAAGACTGACTTCGAACTCGGGGCAGTGCGTGTCGCGGAACATCAGGCGCAGGATGACGCTTTCGGCATCCTCGACCAGAACCTCCAGATCCTTGCGACCCAGATGACGACGGACACGTCCGACCACATGGCCATCGACGATGACCTCTGCTCCTTCGATCTCTTCGAAGTCGAATACCAGACCGATCGACCCGCGATCCCACAGGACGGCCAGTTGTTTGTTTTCCAGATCAAGCCCGGCAGCCTTGCCTTCGGAAGGGGCGACAGCGTGCATGTCCGACCCTCCCGAAAGGGCAGATTTCATAGCTCTGCGCAGTCGCCGCTCGGATTCCATCCACCACGAAAGGAACAGGAAGGTCGTGGTCGCAAAGGCGGCGATCAGGGCGACCAGTAATATGGCCCTGAACGTCTCCTCCATGGCTTATCCCTCCAGATCAAGGTCCACGACCACAGGAACGTGGTCACTAGGCTTTTCCATATCGCGCGCGTCGCGATGGGTTTCGATGCCGCGGAATCGGTCGGCGGCCTGGGCAGAGAGTAGGGCGTAATCAATGCGGATACCATTGTTCCGCTGCCACGCCCCTGCCTGATAGTCCCAGAAGGTGTAGGTGCCCTTGGGCTCCTTGCCCAGTTCGTGGGCATCGCTGAGGCCCAGCCATTTGAGACCGTTCATGGCCGCGCGGGTCTGGGGCTGGAACAGGGCGTCATTGACCCATTCGTCCGGCTTGGCGGCATCTTCCGGCGTCAGGATGCAGTTATAGTCCCCGCACAGGGCCAGAGGCTCCTCATAGGCCAGAAGCCCCTTGGCGTGGTCGTGCAGGCGCTGGAACCAGTTCAGCTTGTAGGGGAATTTCTCGGTGTCGATCGGGTTGCCGTTCGGCAGATAGATCGAGGCCACGCGCACAGGTTTGGGCGCTTCGATCAGGGCCTCGATATAGCGGGCCTGTTCGTCGCTCTCGTCACCCGGCAGGCCGCGCACGACGTCGGACATCGGGAATTTGGACAGCAGGGCCACGCCGTTATAGCTCTTCTGGCCGTGCGTCTCGACATTGTAGCCAAGGCTTTCAAAGGCTTCGCGAGGGAATTTCTCGTCGACGCATTTGATCTCCTGAAAACAGGCGACATCGGGTTGAGCGGATTCAAGCCACGCCAGCACAGTCGGCAGGCGGGCATTGACCGAGTTCACGTTCCAGGTGGCTATACGCATGGGTTCAAGATTAGGCCGTCAGAGGCCTGTCCGATAGAGGGCAAAAAGAAAACGCCGTCGGGGTGGTCCCCGACGGCGCTTTTGCGTCGTTAAGTGACCTGTGGGGTTATGCGCTCGGAGCCTGCGGTGTCGCTGCGGTCAGCTTGCAGCCGTCGCCGATCTTTTCGGCCTCGGCACAAGGGTAGACTTCCTGGATGGCCTTGGCGGTGTCCATACGGACGATGAAGCCTTCAGCACCGTTACAGGCGGCTTCGTAGAAGGCACCGTTAGGGTTGGAGCCCATGAAGCGGACATTGTTGACGTCGCAAGCGGCCGTTTTGTCGTTGGCGGCAAGCCAGGTTTTTACCGTGGCCAACTGTTCCGGCTTGGTGGTGAAGTTGCAAGTCACATTGGCATTGGCCAATTCGAGGCACGAAGCGACTTCCCAGCCTTCGGCAGCGCGGTTGATGCGGTAACCGTCAGCTCCGGCGCAGCCGATTTCATAAACCGATGTCGAGCCCTTGCGGCCAATAATGGTGCCTTGGTCCACGGTGCAGGCAATGCCGGCCTCGGTAGACATTGCAGCCAAGACCTGGGTGAAGTTCTGGTTGGCGGGCAGATCGCATTTCGGCGGCGGGGCAGCCTCGGCCGAGGCTGCCACGGCGCGATCATAGGTGACCTGCGCTTCGATGCATTCGATGAAGACCGGCTCTACAGCGGCCTTGGCTTGGCCCGCCGCGTCCGTGCTGGCAGCCAGACCGGTCAGCGACAGATAGCCGAAACCGTTGGTGCAGACGACTTCGTACATGCTGCGGGTGTCAGGGGTCTGACCGCGCAGATTGGCTTCGGTCATCTGGCAGGGGACGCTGTTGGCGGCAAACAGTTGCTGGGCCGCAGCGAGGTTTTCCTCGGGTGTGGGGGCGGCTACGGGAGCAGGCTGTGACTGGTTGCGGTTCTGGCGACCCGACACGCGGCCGCGCGGCGCGCGGCCCGACTGGTTTTGGTCGGTGACAACGCGATCTTCAGGGTGAGGCGTCTGTTGACCCGAATAGGCAAAGGCCGATGCCGGCGTGATGGTCATCAGGGCCATAGCGGCGGCGACGCACATGGCGTGCGATTTGGTACGGTGGGTCACTGGGTTGTTCCTCGCCTTTATAAAGTTGCCAGAGCCTTGGCGCTCCGCACTGGTGTGGTCAAGATCAGAAATCGGCCAAGACTGGACCCGAGACGCAAATTCTGACAAGTCCGTTTGAAAGTTTTGATTGGAGACGGACCTTGGCGGACGGCGCACCCCCCTCTTTGGAGCGGACGGAGCGAGGATTGACCTATCCTCAGCCCGCCTTGCCGTTGTCGGACGAAGCGGTGACGGTCGCCGACGGCGTTTTGTGGATGCGTCTGGCCCTGCCGATCGCGCTGGACCACATCAATGTCTATGCCATTGCCGATGGTGACGGCTGGGTGCTTGTGGATACGGGCTTAAGCATTCCGCCCACGCACGCGGCATGGGAAAAGCTGCTGGCGGGGCCGCTGGGCGGCAAGCCGATCCATCGCCTGATTGTCACCCACATGCATCCGGATCATATCGGGGCGGCGGGTTGGCTGTACGAAAAGACGGGCGCTCCGCTGCTTATGTCGCGTCTCGAATATGTCTGTGCGCGGATGTATGTGACCGAGGATGCGGCAGGGCCGACGCCGGAGGCCGAGACCTTCTTCCGCCGTCAAGGCTGGGATGATGATGCCATTGCGCGCTGGAAAGCGAATACAGGGCGTTTCAGCCGCAGTATTTCGCCGATCCCTCCGCAATATACCCGCCTTGAAGAAGGCGAGGTCCTTTCGATTGGCGGGCGTGAATGGACGGTGGTGATTGGCGCAGGCCATAGCCCCGAGCATGTCTGTCTGTGGCGCAAGGACGATGACGTCTTTATCGCCGGTGATCAGATACTGCCCAAGATATCGTCCAATATCGGCGTCTGGGATACCGAACCGCTGGCCGATCCGCTGAAGGACTGGCTGTTATCGCTGGAAGATCTCAAGGCGCGTTTGCCGGAAGGTTTGCTGGTTCTGCCGTCGCATGGCGAGCCGTTCTATGGCGTGACGACGCGGCTGGAGGCCTTGCTGCGCGGCCACGAGGTCGGCTTGAAGCGCCTGATGCGCTCGCTACAACAGAAATCAAGGTCGATTGATGTGTTCGGGGCCCTGTTTGCAAGGCAGATCGGTCCCGAGCTTTTGGGTATGGCGACTTCGGAATCGCTGGCCCATCTGAATTATCTGGAAGGTCAGGGTCGTGCGGTTCGCGAAACCGACGAACATGGCGTTGAATGGTGGTCTGCTGTGGAGGGAAGACAATGACCGAGTTTGTAAAAACCTATGTAGAAGACAGCGTCCTTCACATTGTGATGGACCGCGCGGACAAGAAAAACGCCATCACCCAGGCCATGTATATGGCCATGACCGAGGCACTGGTCGGCGCACGCACGGATGACAGTGTCCGTGTGGTCATGATCGGGGCCAAGGGCGAGAACTTCTCGGCGGGCAACGACATTGCCGACTTTATGCAGATCGGGCAGGGCGAAGGCAGCCTGACCGACAGCGACGTGTTCCGCTTCCTCAAGGCACTGGCCGATCTGGACAAGCCGCTGGTGGCGGCGGTGCGCGGTCGTGCGGTCGGTGTGGGTCTGACCATGCTGCTGCACTGTGATCTGGTTGTGGTGGCCAAGGACGCGCAATTGTCGGCACCGTTCATCAATCTGGCACTGGTGCCGGAAGCAGCTTCGACCCTGTTGTTGCCGCGTGTGCTGGGTCATGCGCGTGCGTTTGAACTGTTTGCTCTGGGTGAGCCGATTGATGGCTCGCAAGCATGCGACTGGGGTCTGGCCAACCGCGCCGTTCATGCCAGTGTGGTGGATACGGTGGCCGTTGAGCTGGCACTGCGTCTGGCCGAGCGTGCGCCCAATGCCATCCGTCAGACCAAGGGTCTGATGCGCGATGCGGGGGCGATGTGGGAGCTGATGCTGCGCGAAGGGGAAATCTTCTCGGCACAGATGCGTAGCCCCGAGGCCGTCGAAGCCTTCTCGGCCTTCATGCAAAAACGCAAGCCGAGCTTCTAAGGCGGGCGATAACCCACAAGATAGCGTGGCGGTTAGCGATTTCGCGCCGCCATGCGATCAATTGCCGATTGATTCGTGTGGCGCTTGGTTCTAGTGCGCCGCACATGACATCAGTGCTCGCGTCCGTACCATCTGCCCAGACCGCCGTTCCGGTGGTGATCCAACGCGAGCAGGCTTCTGACGCGACGGCTGTTGATGCCCTCGTCATGTCCGCCTTTGGTCCGGGGCGATTTGCGAAGACTGCCGAGCGCGTGCGCGAAAAATCGGCCATTCTGGCGGGGTTCACCGTCTATGATGGCACAGAGCTTCTGGGCTCGGTGCGTCTGTGGAGTGTGACTTCGGGCGCGGCGCGCGGGGCCTTTCTTGGTCCGATCGCGGTGCGTAAAACCAAGCGCAGCACCGGCTTGGGCGGCTTGCTGGTGCAGCAATGTATCGAGGAAGCCAAGGCGCTGGGGCTGGACGGGATTCTGCTGATTGGCGATCCGCCCTATTTCGAGCGTTTCGGCTTTCTTGCGGCACCCGATGCCGTGTTCTCGGGACCGGTGAACAAGCAGCGTGTCATGTGGTTGCCGCTGAGCGAAGTTTCGCCGGATGGCGCGGTCAGGCCGGTCGCCTAAATCCAAGCTTCAAATATGGGCCGATGCCGCCCATATTCACAGTATGGACAATTCAACTGCGCATCAGGACAAACCGACACCGTCACTACAATCTGTGATCGAAGCCACAAAACAGGCACCCGGTCGGGGTTTGTCGCCCGTGCATTTGTGGCACCCCGAGCACTGTGGCGATATCGATATCCTGATCTGTGCCGATGGCGTCTGGATGCATGAAGGCACGCCGATTGGCCGGCCTGAACTGGTGCGGTTGTTCTCGACTATTCTGCGTCATGATGCCGACGGCTATCACTTGGTGACGCCGGTCGAGAAGCTGAAGATCAGGGTTGAAGACCTGCCGTTTAGGGCTGTGTCGATGAGGCATGAAAACGGGGCGCTGGTTTTCGTGACCGATCAGGGTGACGAGGCGGTGGCCGGAGCGGATCACGAACTGGTCGTCGAAACCGATCCACAGACGGGCGAGCCGGCGCCACGTATCCATATCCGAGCGGATTTGTGGGCGCGTATTGTGCGGTCTGTCTTTTATGAACTGGTCGAGATGGCGCATGAAGTTGACGGTCGTCTGGCCGTGACGTCGGGCGATAAGAGCTTTGCTCTGGGACCGGAAGGGGCGGGCCTGTGAGTGGCAACCCTGTGAGCGATAATGCGGTGATGCCTGCATCGGTGGTTGCGACCCAGTGCGAGAGCCTGAAACGTCGTCTGAAACAACATCTGATGGCCCCGTCCGAATGGCGGCTGGATCAGGCACCGTTGCATTCCGATTTTGATTTGAATGCACAGATGGAGCGGCCAGATCGACCCTTGCGTCCGGCGGCGGTGTTGATCGCTATTCTGGAACGCGAGGATGGGCCGACCGTGTTGATGACGCGCCGCTCGGATTCGCTGGCCAGCCATACCGGCCAGATTGCCTTTCCGGGCGGGCGGCTGGATGCGGGCGAAACCGCTGTCGAGGCTGCTCTGCGTGAAGCATGGGAAGAGGTGGGGCTGGACCCTGAATTGGTCGAGGTTCTGGGGGTGGGTGATGGTTATGAAACCGGTACCGGCTTTGCGGTAACGCCTGTGGTGGGCTGGCTGAAGGCCGAGCCTGTTTTGAAACCATCCCCTGCCGAGGTGGCAGAGGTGTTCGAGGCTCCGTGGGCGTTTTTGATGGATCCGGTCAACCATCGTCGCGACTATTACGACCGTGATGGCCAGCCCCGCCGCTGGTTTTGGGCCATGCCCTATCGCGAGCATTATATCTGGGGCGTGACGGCGGGCATTTTGCGCCGTCTGTGTGCGCGCCTGTATGAGGACAAGGTGGCGTGAGCGCGCCCAGCCTGAAAGGCCAGTCGTGGCTGGAGGCCGATGCCTCCAAGGCGGTGATGGCGGCGCTGGAAGCAGCGGGTGGGCCGGACTGCGCGCGCTATGTCGGCGGTTGTGTGCGTAATGCCCTGCTGGATGTGCCGGTCGATGATGTGGACATTGCCACGCAGTTGGAGCCGCAACAGGTTCTGGCGGCGCTAAAGGCGGCTAAAATCCGCGCTGTGCCGACAGGGATCGAGCATGGCACCATTACCGCCGTCGTAAACAGCCAGCCGTTCGAGATCACCAGCCTGCGCCGTGATGTCGAGACTGACGGGCGTCGCGCCGTAGTGGCCTTTACCCGCGACTGGGCCGAGGACGCTGCACGGCGCGATTTTCGCCTGAACGCGCTCTATTCCAATGCCCGTGGCGAGCTATTTGACCCTACCGGCAGTGGTCTTTCGGATGCCGAGCAGCGCCGCATCGTGTTTGTGGGCGAGCCGGAACAGCGCATCCGCGAGGACTATCTGCGTATCCTGCGGTTCTATCGCTTTTGGGCGTGGTACGGGCGCGGGGCGGTGGATGCCGAGGGGCATGCGGCGTGTCGCAAACTGGCCGAAGGCGTGGCGACGCTGTCGGCGGAGCGGGTGTCCAAAGAACTGCTGAAACTGCTGGCTGCGCCTGATCCGGTAGCGGCGGTCAACGCTATGGACGAGGCGGGGGTTTTAAGTGTGATCCTGCCGCGTCTGGATCGCACGTCTTTTGCAGCCATGGTGGCGATTACGCTGGATCCGGTGCTGCGCCTTGTGGCCCTGTTGCCGTTGTCAGCAGAGGGCTTGGCCGAGGATGCCAGACGTTTGCGCCTGTCCAATGCCCAGCAGGAGCGGATGGTGGCGTCTGCGGTGTTGCTGGATGCGGATATGAGCGAGCAACAGGCCCGCGCCATGGTTTGGCGCGATGGTTTGACGGCCTTTGTGGATCGCACCTATCGGGCCGAGGCGGCAGGGATCGCGCCGCAAAACATGCAGGCCTTGCGACAGATGGCGCAGGGTTGGCGCATCCCGTCCATGCCGGTGGGCGGGCGTGATCTGGCGCAAGCAGGGTTCAAGCCGGGGCCGATGACGGGCAAGATTTTAAAGGCCTTCGAGCAGTCGTGGATTGCGGACGATTTTCCCGCTGATGGCCATGCGGCCCGCTTACAGGCGGCTATTGATCAGGTGCAGGCGCACGAAAACGGGTAATCACCGGACGGTGGTCCGAGCCGTTTTCTAGTCCTAGACGACGATCCACCAGCGCCAGTTCGGGGCTGTACCAGACCTGATCGATGGTGATGCCGAGGAAGGCCGGAATCTTTGCGGGCCATGTACCGGCATAGGCGGGCGCGGGGGCAGGGATCAGGCCCATACTGTCCTTGACCTGACGGCCAATGCGACCGGACGAGACGGCGTTGAAATCACCGGCAATGATGGCGGCGTCGCCCAGTCGGCGGCGCTCTACGGCCATGTCGGTGGTCTGGTTGATCTGCGCCCATTGATATTGATAGGGCCACGGGCGGGTCAGGTGCGCGGACATGACGCCGATTTCGCCCAGCGGTGTTTCCACGCGGGCGGCGGCCGAGAATAGCTGGTCGTGGACGTTTTCCTTGAGCGATTTTAGCGGCCAGCGACTGGCGACCAAGGCGCGGGCCGGTGCCACGGTGCGGTTGCCGACAATCGATACCACCCGATACGGGTGGTCCGGCAGCAGGCTATCCAGCTCGGCGGCGGGGGCATCGCCAACCTCGACCAGCAGAATGATGTCGGCCTTAGCCTCGGCTATCGAGCGGGCCATGGCCTCAACATCGGTGTTTCGCGCCCAGACATTGGCCGAATAGACGGTGATGGTTTCCGATACCGGATCGGACGTAATGCGCGGCGGGAACCACTGGGGCCAGACGGCCAGGAACAGTAGGCCAGTGGTCAGCGCAGCCATGAGGGCGGCGGGGCGCAGGCGCAGCACCAGCAGGAACAGCAACCACGCGATGCTGGCCAAGAAAGCAGGCGCAACGAACTGGTTGGCAAGGTCCGGCCAGCGGTGATCGGACTGGATCAATGACGCCACGGCCAGCCCCAGCGGAGCCAGCGTCACCGCCATGGCCAGAAGGTTCAGAGCGATGCGGATCAGGGAGCTTTGGCGCGGCATTCGACAGCGATATCGGAAAGCGGCGGGTGCGCCAAGTGTGCCGGTTGAACGGGGCAAGGTATCCTAACCGGACAAGGCAATGCCTTTAAAAATAAGGGATTGGGTGCCTTTCGCGCCAGACTGCAAGCCCTAGCGGCGGTTTGGCCAAGACTGGTCTTCGATAATAGTTCGGAGATCGTGATGAGCGATGATAGTGCGCGGTTGGGCCTGCCCTATGTGGTGTCTGGTCAGCTGCAAAAACATGTGACGGTGAACGAGGCCTTCACCCGTCTGGATGCCCTAGTGCAGACGGCGGTGGTCAGCCGCAAGCTGTCGGTACCGCCAACAGAACCGCCAACGGGTGCGCTTTATCTGGTCGGGCCGGCACCGTCCGGCGGCTGGGCCGGATTGGCCGAGGGCGATCTGGTACGGGCCGATGTGGGCGGCTGGGTGCCGGTGGTGCCGACACAGGGCATGGGTCTGGTGGTGCTGGACGAAGGCGTGTCGCTGGTCCGCATGGGCGGGGCGTGGACCTCGCTGGCGCAGACGCTCGGCGGCACGCTGACGCTGGAGCGCGTGGGCGTGGGCGCGACACCGGATGCCGGTAATCCCTTTAGTGCCCGCATCAACAAGGCCCTGTGGGCGGCGCGTCCCGATGATGATGGCGGTGACGGCGATCTGCGCTTTGTCTTCAATAAACAGGACGCCAGCCATACGGCCTCTATGCTGTTCCAGAGCGGCTGGCAGGGATGTGCCGAGATCGGCCTGATGGGCGATGACGACCTGCGCTTTAAGGTCAGTCCCGACGGCAGCAACTGGCACGATGCCCTGCGAGTGGACCGATCGACAGGCCGGATATGGTTTCCGGCGGGGGCGGTGCGGCGTGAAACTACCATCCTGACGGCGTCGGACAGCATTGCTGTGCCGCTATGGGCGCGCTGGGTGGAAGCGGTCTGTGTCGGTGGTGGCGGTGCGGGCGCTGCGGGGCAGGGCGGTAATGCAGGGACTGCCCGCCACGGCGGCGGTGGTGGCGGCGCGGGCGGCATCAGCCACGCGGCGTGGCCCGCTGAACATCTGGGACAGTTGGACGTGGTGGTGGGCGGCGGCGGTCGTGCCTCGGGCAGTCATGGCGCGGCCTCATCGGTGGTGACCTACGGCCATGTGATCGCTCTGGCCGAAGGTGGGCGCGGCGGGGCTCTGAACGCGGGTGGTGCCGGTGGGCAGGGGCTGGATGGGCCTGCCAGCGGTGGAAAACCGGGCGGGGTTTCTGCGCCTCATAGTGCGGGCGGTGGTGGCGCGGGCGGTGGCTTGAGTGCAGCCAATGCGGCGACCTTTGGTGGTGATGGCGGCATGGGCCATCCGTGCGGGGTGCAGGCCGTGGCCGGTGTCGGTTCTCAATATGGCGGCTGGAACGGGCAGTCACCGTCACTGGTCAATCTCGGCTGGCTGGGCGGCGGCGGTGGTGGTGGTGGTGCCAATGCCGGAGGTGTCGGCCATGCGGGCGGTGCGGCAGGTCTTTATGGCGCGGGCGGCGGTGGCGGCGGTGCCGGAACCGGCACTGGCACTGGCACTGGCGGTGCGGGCGGCGCAGGGGCGGCGGGCCTCGTGCGTCTGACGTTCACGGGGTGAGCCATGCAGCCTGATTATGGACTGGATACGGCCTGGGACGACCTGTTGCCGGATGCTGAAATCTGGACCTCGCCCGAGCGTTTGAGCGCCGACGAATGCCTTGATGAAATCGGCGTGGACTGGCGCAGCACGACCGGAGGATTTTCTGAAGAAGGGGATGAAATATGATGAAAGAACAAATGCCTAAACCCGCTGATCTGGCCGAGGGTCGCTGGTTCTGGCACCGGATGTATGTCTATCTGGCCACCTTGCTGCTTTGGGGTTTGCTGCGCGAGGTGGTGCAACGCGCACCACCCGAACAGTTGCGCTATCTGGCGGACGGTTTGATGGGATTGGTGGCTCTGTTGGGGCTGCTTTATCTGGTGGCACCGTCGGCGCAGCAGGTGGTCAATCTGGCGCGTGGACGTGCGCGGGGCGAGGCATGAGCTTTCGTCTGTCGGCGCGTTCGCGCACACGGATGGCGGGGCTGCATCCCGATCTGGTGCGGGTGATCGAAGGGGCGATTGCGATCACCCCCGTCGATTTCACCATCTCCGAAGGCCTGCGGAAACCGGCGCGTCAGGCCGAACTGGTCAAGGCGGGGGCCAGTCGCACCCTGAACAGTCGCCACCTGACAGGCCATGCCGTGGACGTGGCGGCATGGATTGGCGGGACATTGCGCTGGGACTGGCCACTTTATCCGCGCATTGCGGGGGCGTTCAAACAGGCGGCTATTGATCTGGATGTGCCGCTGGTGTGGGGCGGTGACTGGCCGCGCCTGCGCGACGGGCCGCATTTCGAACTGTGCCGGAAGACATACCCATGACGGTGCTTCCAACGGCGGGGTGGCGTCTGCTGACGCCCGTGGTGTGGGGCGCGGTGGTTGTGGCGATTGCGATGGTTTTGGCCCTGTTCGCGGACCCGTTTGGCTGGCGGGCGAGACGTCTGGACAGGGCGGAACAGGCGGCGTCTGTCGGACAGGCCGAGGCCCGGATGCGCCGCGTGGAACACACCGCACAGGAGGCCATCGTGCAGGGCCAGCGCGACCTTCAGGAACAGCAACTGGCCGTGACGGCGATCACCGAAAAATTTGTCGAGCAAGCAAGGGCGCAGAGCGATGCCAAAACATCTTTGGGCGATGATCGCCATCAGCGTCTGCGCGAGCATGACAGGCGCTTGTGCGAACAGGCCCCTTCCTTACGCGGTTGCGCCGCCTTTGCTGGCGCTGCCTCCTGAGGTGGATCGGGACTGCGCCTTGGCCATGGTCGAGGACAGCGGTGATCTGGCGGCGCTGGAGGCGGCCTATATGCGGCGCGGGCAGCAGATACTGGCCTGTGACGCCGCCCGCGCTCTCGCGGTCGAGACTTTGAAACGCGAGAGGGGACTACGGGAAAATACGAGGCGGTAAGTCTTGCCGGGCAGGTTTTGCCCTTAAGTGGCCGGGGGCAATTCTGGCCAATGTGATTTTATATTTATGATATAAAAATCAGCATATTAAGCCGATAAGATAACGCTGTTAACTGGCTCGTTGATTGCTGCAAGGCTGGCTGAGTAGAAGACTCCCGGCGCCAAAATGGCGCTGGCCATCACAAAGTGAGCAAGGACAGCCAAAATGGCCAACTCGATCAACACCAACCGTGGCGCTCTGATTGCGCTGCAAAACCTCAACGCGACCAACCGTCATCTGGAAACCACGCAAAACCGCGTGAATACCGGCTTGAAGGTATCCAATGCGAAGGACAACGGGGCTATTTTCGCCATCGCGACTTCTCAGCGCGCCGAGATGGGTGCTCAAGATGCGGTTCGTCAGTCGATCCAGCGCGGCCAGTCGATTCTGGACGTTGCCATGTCGGCGGGTGAAACCGTGATCGAGGCCCTGACCGAGCTGAAGAGTCTTGCTGTGGCGATTCAGGATGCCCCGAAAGAGTACGACGCAGGTGGTGCTGTGACCGGTATGGGCGAGAGCGGCAAGAAGCTCGTGGCTGACTTCGAGGCGATCGTGAAGGAAATTCACACGTCTCTGGCTGGCGCGACCTTTGATGGCGCAAACGTCTTTAAACTGGGTCAAACGGGCGGTCTGGCTGTCACCGTGAACACCGGAAGCGCGAACAACACGTTCGAACTGAAGGCAGATGGTGTAGCGGCTGCGGCGGATGATCTGGCCTTCGGCAGCGCCGCAGGTGCTGGTGCCGGTCAGTTCGATGCGGCAACCGGTGCGTGGAATGCCAAGGCTGGCAATACTGCGGGCGCTACGCCTTCGGCACTGACCGACTATTCGGTGGCAAACGTTGAGGCGGCGATCGATTCGTTCACCACGACCATGGCGGACATCGGCACCAAGTCGAAGTCGCTGGGTCGTCAGGCGACCTTTATCGACAAGCTCCAGGACTCTCTGGAAACCGGTATCGGTAATCTGGTGGACGCAGACCTCGCCAAAGAAAGCGCAAAGCTGACGGCGCTGCAAACCAAGCAACAGCTGGGTGTGCAGGCTCTGGGCATTGCGAACCAGTCGAGCTCCATCCTGCTCAGCCTCTTCCGCGGTTAATCGCGGCAGAGGCCCACAGAAGGCACGGATGGCGTTAGGCCAAAGGGGGCGGTTCGCCGCCCCCTCTTTCTATTCAGATGGGCAATAAGTGCCGCACTCGGCAAAATATGCCTAGGTAGGGTGGGTAATTTCTACCCACCTCCGTATTCCAACATCTTGAAATACTGTTGTTTTGATCGTGCAGATTGCCTCTGGCTTTATGGCGCGACTCTTGCTTCGATGCGTGATGAGCAAAATGCTCTCGTTGCCAAAATGGCGACGGCCTTCACGAAGTGAAAACAACAGGACGCCAGAATGGCTAATTCGGTTAACACCAATCGTGGTGCGCTTATCGCGCTCCAGAACCTCAACGCGACCAACCGTGCGCTTGAGACGACCCAGAACCGTGTCAATACAGGCCTGAAGGTATCCTCGGCCAAGGACAACGGTGCAATCTTCGCCATTGCTACCTCGCAGCGCGCCGAAATGGGTGCGCAAGACGCCGTGAAGCAGTCGCTTCAACGCGGCCAGTCGATTGTCGATGTGGCTCTGGCAGCGGGCGAGACTGTCGTCGAAGCCCTGACCGAGCTGAAAAGCCTGGCTGTGGCCATTCAGGACGCAGCCGTAGGTTCGGAAACCGCAAACAAGCTGAACGCCGACTTCTCGGCCATGGTTTCGGAAATCCGTTCGTCGCTGGGCGGCGCTGTCTTTGATGGCGTGAACCTGTTCACGGCCAATGCCGATGCCATCGAGGTGTCCACCAACACTTCGGGCGGCAAGTTCGAGCTGAAGGCTGCGGCGGGCACGGCTGCGGGCGCGATCGCCGCTGACGGTTCGATCGACCCGACACAAACCGCCGATGGTGCCGGTTTCAACTTTGACGATGTTGCCGAACGTACCGCGGCAAACGTGGATACCGCCATCAGCAACTTTACCACGGTTCTGGCTGACCTCGGCACCAAGTCGAAGTCGCTGGACCGCCAGCTGACCTTTGTCAGCAAGCTTCAGGACTCGCTGGAAACCGGCATTGGCAACCTTGTGGATGCCGATCTGGCCAAGGAAAGCGCCCGTCTGACGGCGCTGCAAACCAAGCAGCAACTGGGCGTTCAGGCTTTATCGATCGCCAACCAGTCCAGCTCCATCGTTCTGAGCCTGTTCCGTTAATCTGCGGGTAGGGGTGTTTGTTCAGACCGAATAAGCACCCTTCGGGCAGCATGGCTCATCCGGTTTAGTATCAGTATCGCGTTTTACATGAGCAAAATGCTCAGGCTGCCAAAATGGCAGTTCTCACACACAATGTGGATGTAGGAGGCCAGAATGGCCAATTCGATCAATACCAACCGCGGTGCACTTGTTGCCCTGCAAACCCTGAACGCGACCAATAAGGCGCTGGAAACCACGCAGAACCGCGTGAATACCGGCCTGAAAGTGTCGTCGGCCAAGGACAACGGTGCCATCTTCGCCATTGCGACCTCGCAACGTGCGGAAATGGGCGCTCAGGACGCTGTCAAACAGTCGCTGCAACGCGGTCAGTCGATCGTCGATGTGGCTCTGGCTGCCGGCGAAACTGTCGTTGACGGTCTGACCGAACTGAAAAGTCTGGCTGTGGCCATTCAGGACTCGGTGGCCGGTTCTGACACCGAAACCAAGCTGATGGCGGACTTTGATGCTATCGCCAAGGAAGTGCACTCGGCTCTGGCCGGTGCGACCTTTGACGGTGTGAACCTGTTCAAAACCGGCACCCTGATTGAAGTTTCCACCAATACTTCGGGTGGCAAATTCACTCTGAAAGCCGCGGCCGATCCAGCAGCCGCGACGGGTCTGGCCTTTGGCGGTACGGCAACGCCGGCAACCGGCGTGTGGGCACCCGCAGGCACAGTTGCTGCCAAGCGCACGGCCTATACGGCGGCCAGTGTTGATACAGCTCTGAATGGCTTCACCACGGTTCTGGCCGATTTCGGTACCAAGTCGAAGTCGCTGGACCGCCAGGCCACCTTCGTCGGCAAACTTCAGGACTCGCTGGAAACCGGTATCGGCAACCTTGTCGATGCCGATCTGGCCAAGGAAAGCGCCCGTCTGACGGCTCTGCAAACCAAGCAACAGCTGGGTGTGCAGGCTCTGTCGATCGCAAACTCGTCCAGCAGCATCCTGCTGGGCCTGTTCCGCTAACACGTAGGTGAGGGAGGGGCGCGATGGCGGCTCTCCCGACCCTGATCACCTCATTGGGCTACCCCGGAGCAAAATGCTCCAGCTGCCAAAAAGGCAGTGAATATATGTAGATAAGGAGGCCAGAATGGCCAACTCGATCAACACCAACCGCGGTGCACTCGTTGCTCTGCAAACCCTGAACAGCACCAACAAGGCGCTGGAAACCACGCAGAACCGTGTGAATACGGGCCTGAAGGTTTCCTCGGCCAAGGACAACGGTGCCATCTTCGCCATTGCGACCTCGCAACGTGCGGAAATGGGCGCTCAGGATGCCGTCAAACAGTCGCTGCAACGCGGTCAGTCGATCGTCGATGTGGCTCTGGCTGCCGGTGAAACCGTCGTTGACGCCCTGACCGAACTGAAGAGCCTTGCTGTGGCCATTCAGGACGCACCGGCGACCGGCGACACCCAAACCAAGCTGCATGCAGACTTCACCGCGATCACCAACGAAATCACTGCTGCCCTCGGTGGTGCTACGTTTGACGGTGTGAACCTGTTCAAGGCTAACGCAGCGGCTGTTGAAGTGACTACGAACACTGGCGCGACCGGTAACAAGTTCAGCCTGAAAGCTATCGCAGCGGCGGATACCAATCCGCTGGCCGGTGGTTCGGGTGCGGGCGCCTATGATCTGGCCACGGCCGATAAAGCCAACCGTACGGCTGCCAATGTGGACTCGGCGATCAATGCTTTCACCACGATCCTGGCTGATTTCGGTACCAAGTCGAAGTCGCTGGATCGTCAGCTGACCTTCGTCGGCAAGATGCAGGACTCGCTGGAAACCGGCGTCGGCAACCTCGTGGATGCCGATCTGGCCAAGGAAAGCGCGCGTCTGACCGCTCTGCAAACCAAGCAACAGCTGGGTGTGCAGGCTCTGTCGATCGCCAACTCGTCCAGCTCGATGCTGCTGGGTCTGTTCCGCTAAAATTCGGGGAAGGGTGCTGAGGTTTAAACCTTGGCACCCTCCTTTGATTACCTCGACTAACTGTACCTCGAACAAAATGTTCGCGTCGCCAGAAGGCGATGATTTGTAAAACCAAAGGAGGCCAGAATGGCCAACTCGATCAACACCAACCGCGGTGCACTCGTTGCCCTGCAAACCCTGAACAACACCAACAAAGCGCTGGAAACCACGCAGAACCGTGTGAATACGGGCCTGAAGGTTTCTTCGGCCAAGGACAACGGTGCCATCTTCGCCATTGCGACCTCGCAACGTGCGGAAATGGGCGCTCAGGACGCCGTCAAACAGTCGCTGCAACGCGGTCAGTCGATCGTCGATGTGGCTCTGGCTGCTGGTGAAACCGTCGTTGACGCCCTGACCGAAATGAAGAGCCTTGCTGTGGCTATTCAGGACGCGACGGCTGACTCCGACACCGAAACCAAGCTGATGGCCGACTTTGACGCCATCGCCAAGGAAGTTCACTCGGCTCTGGCCGGTGCGACTTTCGATGGTGTGAACCTGTTCAAGGCGACCGCTGCCGGTGCGCCGATCGAAGTCAGCACCAACACCTCGGGTGGCAAGTTCAGCCTGAAGGCCGCTGGTGGTGCAGCTTCTGCTACTGCGCTGGCTTTCGGTGGTACTGCGGACGCTGATGCGGGCACCTGGACGGCGGCGGCTGCAGCTGCCGACAAGCGCACGGCCTATACGGCTGCCAATGTCGAAACCGCGCTGAATGCCTTCACGACGACGCTGGCCGATTTCGGTACCAAGTCGAAGTCGCTGGATCGCCAACTGACCTTCGTCGGCAAGATGCAGGACTCGCTGGAAACCGGCGTGGGCAACCTTGTCGATGCCGATCTGGCCAAGGAAAGCGCTCGTCTGACGGCACTGCAAACCAAGCAACAGCTGGGTGTGCAGGCTCTGTCGATCGCAAACTCGTCCAGCTCGATGCTGCTGGGCCTGTTCCGCTAACACGTAGGTGAGGGCGGGGTGCGATGGCACACCTCCCGATCCTGACCACCTCATTGGGCTACCCCGGAGCAAAATGCTCCAGCTGCCAAAAAGGCAGTGAATATATGTAGATAAGGAGGCCAGAATGGCCAACTCGATCAACACCAACCGCGGTGCACTCGTTGCCCTGCAAACCCTGAACAACACCAACAAGGCGCTGGAAACCACGCAGAACCGTGTGAATACGGGCCTGAAGGTTTCCTCGGCCAAGGACAACGGTGCCATCTTCGCCATTGCGACCTCGCAACGTGCGGAAATGGGCGCTCAAGACGCCGTCAAACAGTCGCTGCAACGCGGTCAGTCGATCGTCGATGTGGCTCTGGCTGCTGGCGAAACCGTCGTTGACGCCCTGACCGAACTGAAGAGCCTTGCTGTGGCCATTCAGGACGCTGATCCGACCGGTGAAACCGCGACCAAGCTGAATGCCGACTTCACTGCGATTGTGAACGAAATCACCAGCGCAATTGACGGTGCGACCTTTGATGGCGTGAACCTGTTCACGGCAACGACGGCGACCGAAGTTTCCACCAACACCTCGGGCGGCAAGTTCGAGCTGGGTGATGGTACGGTTGTGAACCCGGTCACGGGCGGCGGTGCCGACCTTGCAGCGACGGCCAACCGCACGGCAGCAAATGTTGATGATGCCATCAGCGCCTTCACCACGGTACTGGCCGATTTCGGTACCAAGTCGAAGTCGCTGGATCGTCAGCTGACCTTCGTCGGCAAGATGCAGGACGCTCTGGAAACCGGCGTCGGCAACCTCGTGGATGCTGACCTCGCCAAGGAAAGCGCCCGACTGACGGCTCTGCAAACCAAGCAACAACTGGGTGTGCAGGCTCTGTCGATTGCCAACTCGTCCAGCAGCATGCTGCTGGGTCTGTTCCGCTAAACGGGAAACGGAGCAGGTCTCAGGCCTGCTCCGTACACCTAAACGCAGGAGGGTGCGCCAGAAGGGCGCTCGAATAGAATGACCGAACCGATTTCTTCTGTTTCAGCAGTGACGGCCATCAATCCGGACGCTGCAAGTGTCGAGGTACCGCCCGCAAAGGCACCATCGGCATTGGAAGGCAATGACAATGCCAGCCAGAGGCTCGTGATCGAGGCTGTGGGACAAAACCGCTTTGTATACAAGGTCATGGACCGTGTTACGGGCGAGGTCATCCGCCAGCTTCCGCGCGAGGAAGTTGAAAAGCTGATCACAGATCCGGCCTATCGTCAGGGCGGCGTCGTCAGCACGTCTGTCTGACCTAAATATCTGACGTTGCGGGATTAAATCTCGATACGTCTTCAATCTGATCGCCAGATATTTATAACGCCCCCGGAAATGCACCGGGCGGCGGTTTTATGGTTTTTTATACGTTAACCATACGATCACGACTCATGGTTAATAGTGCACCGGTACAGAAAGTCCGGGGGCGAAAAAGCCATGACCACCAGCGTTCACACCAACAGCTCTGCACTCATTGCGCTGCAGAACCTGAACAAGACCAATTCCAAGCTTGCGACCACGCAGAGCCGTATCAATACGGGCCTGAAGGTGCAGGGTGCCAAGGACAACGCTGCGACGTGGGCCATCGCCCAGAACCAGCGTGCGGATATGTCTTCGCTGGATTCTGTCAAGTCCAGCCTGAACCGTGCGACCTCGATCGCCGATGTTTCTCTGGCGGCCGGTGCCGAGATTTCCGACATCATTGTCGAACTGCGCCAGAAGGCAACGTCCGCGGCGGACCCGTCGGCTTCGGCGGCGACCAAAAAAGCCTATAATGACGAGTTCCAGGCGCTGTTGCTGTCGCTGGACTCGTTTGCCAAGAACGCCACCTTCGATGGCAAGAATATTCTGGACGCCAGCGAAGCGAATCCGCTGGACTTCCTCGCCAGCGCTGACGGGCAGGAAACCGTAGCCCTGAACCCGCAAGACCTGACCCTGACGGGCCTGACGCTGGACGGTCTGGATCTGGAAGCTGATCCGGCTGCGGCACTGACCGCTGTCGAGGCGGCTCTGGCGACGTCCAACGAACGTCTGGCCGAGCTGGGCGCACAGGCCAAGCAGATCGAAAAGCACAACGTGTTCGTCGGCAAGCTGATGGACTCGCTGGAAGTGGGCGTCGGCAATATGGTGGACGCCGATCTGGCCAAGGAAAGCGCCCGACTGCAAGCCTTGCAGGTTCAGCAACAACTGGGCGCACAGGCTCTGTCGATTGCCAACCAGTCGCCGCAGATCATCCTGTCGCTGTTCCAGTAAGCCAGGCACTTCCAGTAAAACAGGCACTTTCTGCAATCTATTCAAAGCGCCGATCTGTTCACGCAGGTCGGCGTTTTTATATTTCAGCGCAGATGTTAACGACTTGCAGAGCCTGTTGCGGTATAGCTTCGGGTGAAATGGAGCGTGCCGCATGAAGATCAACAACAGTTATCTGTTGGGACTTTACGGGGGTGATGCCAACAGCATCTACTCGGGCGGCACCGGTGCGTCTGGTGGTGGCGTAAAATCACAACCGACCGCGCCGTGGAGCAGCTCTGTCGCGGACAAGCAGCCGACCCAGTCGGAGCTGTTGCGCAAAGCCTTGTCGAGCAACAAATTTATCGACGAACGCGCCAATAAACTCGATCTCAAGACTAAAAATTCTTACGAATACAAGACCCTGTTTTCGCTACATACCGGCCTGCAATTGCTGGAATCTCTGGCCCTGAGAGGCATGGAGAAGGGCGTTACCAAGGCCGAGTCCGCGCAGTTGCAAAAACACTTCGAAGCGGGGCTGAAAGAGGTTTCCCAATATCTGGCCACGGCTGGCGCGGATGTGGACACGATCAATCTCATCAACGGTGTTTCCTCGACCCGCAGTCAGGGCACGACGGTCGTCCCGCGTGATAACCATGCCTATCAGACAGGGCCTTTGCACAAGGGCAGCCTGTCCGAACCTGTCGAAGCGTTTCAGGGCGAGGTGCAGTTCAACATCACCATTCGTACCAGCAGCGGCACACAGTCCATTGCTATCGATCTGAACGAAATGGGGTCCACCCCGCGCACGATGGATGCGGTGATCGACCACATTAACGGCACGCTGAAAACGGCGGGCGTCGAAACCCGTTTCAGCCGTCAGGACATTCCGGGCGAGCCGCGCAAGATGACTGTGGGCGACCGCACCATTACCCTGCCGGCTTCGGGTAATAGCTGGGGACTGCGCGTTGCGGGCAATTCCAGTGAAACGGTCGGTTTCCAGGCGGTGTCCTCGGGCACTGCGGTGCATGTGATTCAGGGCAGTGGTCCGGGTGGCAAAAATCAGGCTCTGAAGTTTGATCCCTCGGGCGTTGGCGGCTCCGGCATCGGTGAAACCAACTGGGTTGATGGGCGTACCAACCAGTCGAATCTACCGGACGGCATCAGCACGGTCAGAGCATCGGCTGCCACGGCCGATGGCGGTATGTGGATCGTCGCCGACATGACGGCAGATGCGGGCGGCCACACGGTGCGCGGCCAGTCGGACGTTGTGCTGATGAAGCTGGACTCCGCAGGGCAGGTGGTTGTCAGCCGCGGGCTGGGGGCAGCGTCCAATGCGGCGGGCTATGCCATTTCGGTGTCCGATGATGGTCGTGTTGCGGTTGCCGGATCGGTCACAGGTGGCCTGATCCCGGGCCAGAACCCGACCAATGCCGGTCTGTCCGACAGCTTTGTCTCGGTCTTCGATGCCAATGGCGTCGAGCAATGGACCCATTCACGCGGTGCCAAGGCCGCTGACGAAGCCACGGCGGTATCGTTCGGGGCTGACGGCAAGGTCTATGTGTCGGGACGTGCCCAGTCGGCCATGCCGGGCACCACGGCGACCGGCGGCTGGGACAGCTATGTGCAGGTCTTTGGCGAAACCCAAAGCCACTCTGCGGCCCCGATCAAGGGAACGTCTCTAGGCACCACCCAGTTCGGAACGGTGGGCGACGATTCCGTTCAGGCCATGACGGTGGACGGCGATAATCTTTATACGGCCGGTATCGAGAACGGCAGCTTTGTCGTGCGCCAATTCAAGATCGGTCAGGACGGCGCGCCCGAGCTTCTGTCCACGCGAAATCTGGGTGCCGCCCATAATGGCGAGATCGCAGGGATTGCGGTGTCGGACGGGAAGCTGGTCGTATCGGGGGCCACCCGTAATTCGGGGCTGAATATCGGCACCGTGACGCGCGCCCATGCGGGCGGATCGGATGCGTTTGTGGCCAGTCTGTCGACCGACCTTCAGGCCTCGGGCGATGATCGCCTGACCTATTACGGCACCGCAGGCGATGACACGGCGGCAGACGTCAAGATCGTGGATGGCGAGGTCTGGCTGACCGGTACATGGGATCGTGCCCGCACCGCCAAGGATACAGACCCGTCCATTGCCTATCTGGCGCGTATCGACCCAACGACAGGGGCCGTGGACTGGAACCGGACATGGACCGGTGACAAGCAACAGGCCATGCCGATGGCGCTGGCCGTGACCAGCAATGGCTCCAGCGTGCTGGACAAGTTGGGCCTGCCCAGCGGCGAACTGGTGCAGGACGTGTCGCAAAAACTGGTTGATGCCACGGGGCTTAGGGCCGGTGATCGTTTCTATGTCACCAACCCCAACACCAACCGCAAAACCGCCGTGACGATCGACGCCCGCGATACCCTGCAAACTCTGGCGACCAAGATCGAAACGGCATCGGGCCGCAACCTGAAGGTCACTGTCTCGACCAATCGCGGGGAGGGTCCGGCCAGCGAAGGCGACAGCCGTGTCCTGCAAGGGGGCGGCCAGTACCTGACCCTGACCAATGCCGATGGCCGCAAGGGCGCGCTGATTTCCTCGGGCGAGACGGGGCGTGATGCGCTGGCTGGGCTTGGCCTGACGGCGGGCTATGTCGGCAAGGGCGATGACAAGCGCAAGACGATCGGTCTTGAGCTGCCGTCCAGCCTGAACCTGCTGAATGCTGATTCCATCATTCAGGCGCGTGACTTCGTGCAATCGGCCTTGCGCAGTGTGCGCGAGGGCTATCGCGCCATGAGCCCGACCATGCTGAACGCCAACAAAGGTCCGGTCGGGGCACCTTCGCCCTATATGCAAAGCCAGATTGCCAATTATCAGGCGGCTTTGGCCCGTCTGGGCGGCTGAGTTCTGCACAGGCGCAGTTGACGCGGGCTGCAAGGACAGGGCTATTGAAGCCATTGATGGCGTAGAGACCCGTATGGCTTTTCCAAAAGATACTCGCACAATGGTTGTTGTGGGCGCAGGTGTGGCCGTTGTGGCCGCGGTGGCGGCTGCAATGTTCTTCGGTGCGGGCAATCCCAATGATCCCGACAATGTGCCACCAGCCGCCGAGGGCGGTCTGAAGATCGATCTGGCCGAGGCTCCGGTACTGGAGCCAACGCGTGAACTGCGCTGCTATGTCGGTGGCCAGTTTGTCGGCATGGCAACGCTGGCCAGCTGCGCCCAGCGCAATGGCGTGGCGACCGGAACTCTGGACGTTGGTCTGGATGCGACAGGTGCATTGGCCGCTGCGTCCTTCACGCCGCCACCGCAAATTCCGGTTGAGGAGCCGAAGGTGGTTGTCGCCAATCCGGCAGCCCCCGCACAACAAGCCCAACAGGCTGCGGCTCCGGCCGATGGCCAGTGCATGCGCCATGTCGGTTCCGAATGGCGTCTGGTTGGTTCGGGCATGGGTCAGGCCGAATGCGTCAAGGCGCTGTATGCCGGCACCTGTATCCGCACGCCGGGCGAAGCCCAGTACGGCCGCTGGAACGATTTGACGTTACGTCTGGTCCCGCGTCGGGTTGAAGTTTCGTCGGATAATGCCACCTTCCGCACCTATGCGGATCAAAACCGCCAATGCCAGTTCCCGAGGCTCTGATGCGTGCAGTGTTCAAAACCGCTTTGATGGTGGGTGCGTTGGGGGCTGCGGGCCTTGGCCTGTCGGCTTGTTCGTCCACCGAGGTCGAGGCTCCGATGGACGAGGGCGTCTGCTACCACGTTGGCAATGACGACACCCAGAAGGGTGGACTGCGCTTTAATGTGGTGGCCCGCGACCAGCCGCAGATCGAGTTTTGTGCGGCGCGTCTGGAAGAGTTGCGCATCAAGTTTCTGCGTATGGGTGGCTCCAATAACGATCTGGTGGGATCGTATCAGGGGCGCTTTATCTTCATCGACCGTCAGGGCGTGAAGATGAGTACCTCGCTGACCGGACCACGATTTTTCGCTCTGACGCGCACGGGGGATGGCCGACTCGCTATACCGGGTGCCATTCAGCGCGAGATCGACGGGCGTCCCATCGCAATCGCCCCTTAAGAGTGATTTTTCCGGTTGTGAAATCGGAACATAAATGGAACATACCCGTCGCTGCTGGGCAGACCGGCGGGCAATAATAAAAGGACATCGGTCATGGCGGGCAGCGTCAACAAGGTTATTCTGGTCGGCAATCTGGGCCGCGATCCGGAAATCCGCACCCTGAACTCGGGCGACCGCGTCGCCAACCTTCGTATCGCCACCTCGGAAACCTGGCGCGACAAGGCCTCGGGCGAGCGCAAGGAAAAGACCGAGTGGCACTCGGTGGTCATCTTCAACGAGAACATCGTCAAGGTGGCCGAGCAGTATCTGAAAAAGGGCTCGACCGTTTATATCGAAGGCTCGCTGCAAACCCGCAAATACACGGACGCGCAAGGCGTCGAGAAATACTCGACCGAAATCGTCCTGCAACGCTTCAACGGCACCCTGACCATGCTGGGCGGTCGTTCGGATGGCGGCTCGGGCGGTGGTTATGGCGGTGGTCAAGGTGGCGGTCGCAATGATGACGACTATTCGTCGGGCTTCTCGACAGGCGGTGCCAATCGCCCGTCCGGTCCGAAGGAAAGCTACGACCTGAACGACGATATTCCCTTCTAAAAAGTTTGGCCGTTCTAAGTCACGAAAAAAATGAGGCAGGGAGCCTATAGCTATCGCCATGATCCCGCCGTTCCGTCCTTTAAGGATGACCGGCCTGTGGTTCTGTTTGATGGCGATTGTGCTCTCTGCACGCATTCGGCGCGGACCCTGCTCAAGCACGGTCCGCGTTTTCGTTTGTTGCCGATGCAAAGCGATCTGGGGCGGGCCTTGCTGGTCCATTACGGTCTAAGTCCCGATGATCCGGCAAGCATGCTGGTGATCGAGGACGGGCAGGCGATGGGTATGTCGGACGCGGTGCTGCATCTGGCGCGGCATCTGCCGTTTCCGTATCGGTTGGGGGTGGTTGGCCATGTGGTGCCACGCCCGATCAGGGATGCGGCCTATCGCTTTGTGGCGCGTAACCGGCGCAGGCTTAAGGGCAAGACATGGTGTGCCATGGCGCCCGAAGGCGTCGATATGAAGGACCGGATTCTGGGGTAGGAACCGGCGGGGGTGACTATGGGTGGATGTGTACTGGTCCTCGGGGCCAATGGTTTTATCGGTTCGCGTGTGGCGGCGGCCTTGTCCGCTGCGGGGTATCAGGTGCGGGCAGGGGCGCGTGATACGCTCACGGCCTCGCGTCGGGCCCCGCATTTTGAATGGGTAAAGGCGGATTTCTTCAACCTGACCCATGCCGATGACTGGCAGGGCTTACTGGCCGGTGTCGATGCGGTGGTGAACTGCGTTGGTGTGCTTCAGGACGGCGGCAAGGACAGCAACCGCATCGCCCATGTCGACGGCCCGCGTGCGCTGATTGCCGCGTGCGAGGTTGGGGGCATATCTCGATTGATCCATGTTTCAGCGGTCGGGGCCGATGAAGGCGCGGGTACCCTCTATGCATCCTCCAAGGCCGAAACCGAGGCCATGGTCATGGCTTCAAAACTGGACTGGGTGATCCTGCGACCATCATTGGTGGTGGATCGCGCAGCCTTTGGCGGCACCGGCTTTATCCGTGCCCTGTCTGCCATGCCGGTGGTGATGCCGGTTGTCGGCGGCGAGCAGGTGTTCAAGCCTGTGGCGCTGGCCGATCTGGCGCAGGCGGTGGTGAAGCTGGTTTCGGATCGCAGCATCAGCCGCGAAACACTGGACATTACCGGCCCCGAAACCGTGACAATGGTGGAAACCCTGTCGCTTTATCGCGGCTGGCTGGGGTTTGACGCCGCTCCGGTTGTGCGGGTGCCACGCTGGATGGCGGCCCCTGCGATTGTGGTGGGGGATGTGCTGGGAAGGCTGGGCTGGCCGTCGCCTTTACGCAGCACGGCGATGAAGCAACTGGATTATGGCGCGGCGGGTGCGGACAGTGACTGGGCCAGTCGTCTGGGCGTGGATGCCCGCAGCTTCCGCCGCTTCTTGTCGGAAAATCCGGCCTCGGTTCAGGATGTCTGGCATGCCCGCCTGTGGGGCGTGCGGCCCATTGCCATTGTGGTGCTGGGCCTGTTCTGGTTCCTGACCGGCGTGGTCAGCTATACCGTCGGCTGGGAGCAGTCTCTGGCCATTATCCGTGAAACGGCTGCGGCCCGCTTTGCATGGCCGATTGTATGGTTCGGCGCGCTTTTGGACGTTGTGCTGGGGCTGATGTTGTTTGTGCGGCCATGGACGTCGCGGGTGGCGGTCTTCATGTTTCTCGCCACCATCGGATACCTGATCGCCGCGACGATCCTGTTGCCGCAATACTGGCTCAGCCCGCTGGGGCCGTGGCTCAAGGTTCTGCCGATGATGGCGCTGTGCCTGTTTGTGGCCGGAACGGAGGCGAGACGGTAATGTATGAGTGGCTGAAGATCATTCACATCCTGTCGGGTGCCGTTCTGTTCGGCACGGGCGCAGGGATCGCCTTCTTCATGTTGCGCGCCCACATGACCCGCAATGTCGTCACGATGGCGGCCGTCGGGTCGATCGTGGTGCTGGCGGACTTTGTGTTCACGGCTACCGCCGTGGTGGTGCAGCCGATCAGCGGGCTGGGCCTGATCCACCTACAGGGCTACAGCCTGACCGAGCCGTGGCTGATGGCGGCCTATGGGCTTTATGTGCTGATCGGCATTTGCTGGCTGCCGGTGGTGTGGATCCAGATGGAACTGGCGAAAATGGCCAAGCGGGCACAGGTCGAGGGGGAGGCCTTGCCGCCCCGCTATTTCAGCCTGTTCCGCATCTGGTTCATCCTTGGCTGGCCCGCCTTTGCCGGTGTGATCGGCATCTATTGGCTGATGGTGGCTAAGCCAGTCTTTTAACGGGTGAAGCGGCCCTTGGTGGCGGCTTCGCTCAGGGCTTCGCGCACAGCCGCTGTCAGCTCTTCCATGGTCTGGACCTGACGCACGCCATAGGCTTGGGCGGTGATGTCCACATTGCCCTTGCGCCAGAAACCGTCGGGGGCCAGCACGATCAGCTTTCCGGTGCGGGCATGCAGGCCCATTTCCAGCAGGCTGATGGGGCTTTGGGTGCCCGGCGCGAAATACATGACGATGACGTCGCTGGCTTCGAGGGCCGCCAGTTCCCATTCCACCTGACGGCGGAATTCCGGCTCGTCGGCTTCTGGACGCCATGCAGGGTTCCAGTCGGGACGGCGCGGGTTCAGGATCACCACATCCATATCCGACAGGGCGTGTGTCATGGCGGCCTGCCAGTCGGGTGCGCCGCCCATGTCGATGCTGCCGCCCATAAAGACGCGCGGCATGTGGTTATCCAGCGGCAGAGGCGTAGGCGAGGTCACCAGAAGAGGCTCGGCATGGGCCGCGCTCGCCATCGTGCCGATACAGGCTGCCACACCAAGTGCAGCAAAAATACGGGACATAGGGAGGCGGGCAGTGGCCATGGGGGAACTCTCGTATGGATATTTAGCGCCCCCCATACATGGAACTGGCCAAGGATTACACCTTTGAGGCGCGAGGCTTTGGTCGGTCGAAACACGACGACAAGCTTCGTGAGAAGCCAAACGCATTTACCTATGGCATGGCCAGATCACTATGTTGGATCAAAAGCTCACACCGCTGGAAATCGGGGCCATTGTAGCCATCGTCATCATTTGGGGCGTCAATAATGCTGCCGCCAAACTGGCGACGGAATACATGCCGCCCATGATGGTCGCCGCGCTGCGGTTCGGTTTGGCTGCCTTGTGTCTGGCACCGTTTGTGCGCCCGCCGTTTCCGAACTGGAAGGCCATGCTTTTGATCGCGGTGCTGGGCGGGCCGGTTCACTATGGTCTGATCTATTACGCGTTCTCTCTGGCGCATGATGTCAGTCCGGTATCGGTCGCAACCCAGATGTGGATTCCCTTCACGACACTGTTTGCCTTCCTTCTGCTGGGCGAGCGGGTGAAGTGGCCGGGGATTGTGGGTCTGCTGATCGCCTTTGTCGGTGTGGCGTGGATGACGGCGGACCCCCATGCCCTTCGGGACTGGGAAGCGATTGTATTTGGTACGCTGGGGGCGGCTGTCTGGGCCTTGGTGACGGTGATTGCCCGCCGCACGGCTGCGGTGCCGCCTTTGAAGATGCAGGGCATTCTGGCCCTGACCGCATTTCCGACGATGGCCTTTGGCTCGTTCATGTTCGAGAAAGGCCAGTTAGAGGGAGCCATGGCGGCACCTCCGCTGGTCTGGGCGTCGGTTGTCTGGGCGGGCCTGCTGTCTTCGGTTCTGGCCACCAGCATGCTGTTCTGGCTGGTCCAGCGGCGCGAGGCAGGGCGGGTGACGCCGTATCTTCTCGGCTCGACCGTGGTGTCGGTGCTGATGGGCTGGCTGTTTATGAATGACATGCTGACCCCGCAAATCATCACGGGGGCGGTGCTGACCTTGACCGGCGTGGTGGTGGTGTCTCTGGCCGAGCGCGGACTGAGATACGGCGCAGCGCGTTAAAGGTCCGCACAGGGCATAAAAAGGGGCGCAGTGGCTATGGCCGCTGCGCCCCTTTTTTCGTCTGTTATGTCCTAGTGCAGCAGTTGGATCGCGCCACAGGCGACGCGTGCACCGGCACCGCCGATGGGCTGGCTGGAATGATCATCGGCACTGGCGTGGATGATGATGGCCGAGCCGTCATTGTCCAGCAGGTCCTGTGCCTGACCATCACCCGAAAGACGGGCGCGGGTGGTGAAAATCTCGGCCTTGGCCGTACCGTCAGCATGGGCAAAAATATTGGGCAGGTCGCCGTCATCGGGACCGTCGGCATTCATCAGACCGTGCGGAACCTTGGCTTCGGGGTGATTGATATGGGCCCCTGCCGAGGTGAAGGCCGCTTCGCACTGGCCGGTTTCATGCAGGTGGATACCGTGCCAGCCCGGCGTCAGGCCGGTGGCCTCGACGATCATCAGCAGACCGTTCGGGCCTTGCTTCAGGGTGACGGTACCGGCGGCGGCACCCTCGTTGTTGAATAGGTGGACATTATAGCCCGATGCGGCGGGCGCAGGCGCGGTTGCGGACGGGCTTTGTTGGGCCGCGTGCGAAGCCTGATCGGCGGCGACAGCGGTACAGCCAACGGCCAGAGCCGCTGCGCTACCGGCCAGAAGGGCTGTGGTTGTTTTACGCATGGCATTGCCTCCAGAAAGTACAGGTTTGGCGCGGCTTGTTGTTTTGCCACGACGTCCCCCGAGTGCTAGAACCGACCTTAGCGGATCACGTTCCGATTCCGGCCATTTAAAGCCTGATTTCCTTGACCGACGATAGTTACCAAAACGCCGCCCCTTCGACGTCCGGCGATATTGCAACGATCACCATCGAAAACGAGCTGAAACGCTCGTACCTTGACTACGCCATGAGCGTGATCGTCAGCCGCGCTCTGCCTGATGCGCGCGATGGTCTGAAGCCTGTTCACCGCCGCATCCTGTATTCGATGCATGACCTGAACATGACACCCGAGCGTTCGTACTCCAAGTGCGCGCGTGTCGTGGGTGACGTGCTGGGTCGCTTCCACCCGCACGGTGACAGCTCGGTTTACATGGCGCTGGTCCGTATGGCCCAGGACTTCTCCATGGGTCTGACGCTGGTAGACGGTCAGGGCAATTTCGGTTCGGTCGATGGCGATATGCCGGCATCGATGCGTTATACCGAAGCCAAGATGACGCATGCCGCCGTGGCGATGCTGGCCGATATCGACAAGGACACTGTCGATTTTCAGCCGAACTACGACGAAAAAGAACTTGAGCCGGTCGTTCTGCCGAGCCGGATTCCGAACCTGTTGGTCAATGGTGCCGGTGGTATCGCCGTGGGTATGGCGACCAATATTCCGCCGCACAACCTTGGCGAAGTCATTGATGCCGCCGTTGTCCTGCTGGACGAACCCGACGTTTCGGACGAGGCGCTGCTGGATATTGTTCCGGGCCCCGACTTCCCGACCGGCGGCGAGATCATGGGCCGCACCGCGCCGCGCAATGCCCTGCGCGACGGTCGTGGCTCGGTTATCGTGCGCGGCAAGGCGTCGATCGAGGAAATCCGCAAGGACCGCGATGCCATCGTCATCACCGAGCTGCCTTATCAGGTCAACAAACAGACCCTGATCGAGCGCATTGCCGAGATGGTGCGCGAAAAGCGCCTCGAAGGTATTTCTGACGTTCGCGATGAATCTGATCGTCTGGGTATGCGGATTGTTATCGAACTGAAGCGCGACGCTTCGGGCGATGTGATCCTGAACCAGCTTTACCGCTATACGGCGCTGCAATCGTCGTTCGGCGTCAATATGCTGGCGCTGAACCATGGCCGTCCTGAACAGATGGGCCTGCGCAAGCTGCTGGAACTGTTCCTCGAATTCCGCGAAGAAGTGATCGTCCGCCGCGTGAAGTTCGAGCTGAACAAGGCGCGTGACCGTGGTCACGTCTTGGTCGGTCTGGCGGTTGCGGTCGCCAATATCGACGAGGTGATCCACATCATCCGTTCGTCGGCCGATCCGTCCGAAGCCCGCGAGCGCTTGCAGTCCAAGGCTTGGCCGGTTGGCGACATGATGGCTCTGGTCGAGCTGATTGCCGACCCGCGCACGGTTCTGGTTGACGGTGGTCTGATCCGCCTGACCGACGAACAGGCCAAGGCCATTCTGGCGCTGACCCTGTCGCGTCTGACGGGTCTGGGCCGTGACGACATCTTTGGTGAGGCCAATACGCTGGCCGGTACGATTTCGGGCCACCTCGAAATCCTGTCGGACCGCAAGAATGTTCTGGCCATCATCCGCGAAGACCTGCTGACCGTTAAGGAGCAGTTTGCTGTGCCGCGCCGCACCCTTATCGGTGAGGGCGATCACGAGATGGAAGACGAAGACCTGATCCCGCGTGAGGACATGGTCGTAACCGTCACCCATACCGGTTACGTCAAGCGCGTGGCTCTGAACGCCTATCGCACCCAGCATCGCGGCGGTAAGGGCCGTTCGGCCATGTCCATGAAGGACGAAGATGCCATCACCGGCGTCTTCTCGGCCTCGACCCACACGCCGGTTCTGTTCTTTGCCACCAACGGCAAGGCCTATAAGCTCAAGACGTGGCGCTTGCCGCTGGGCACGCCGCAGTCCAAGGGCAAGGCCTTTGTGAACCTGCTGCCGATCGAGCCGGGCGACAGCATCATGAACGTGCTGCCGCTGCCGGAAGACGAGGCAACCTGGGGCGATTACGACATCATGTTCGCCACCAAGTCGGGCGATGTGCGCCGTAACAAGCTCAGCGATTTCGCCACGGTGAACCGCGCGGGCAAGATCGCCATGAAGCTGGAAGACGGTGACCACATGGTCGGCGTCGCCATCTGTAATGCCGAAGACGACATTCTGCTGACCACGGCACTGGGCCGCGCTATCCGCTTCAAGGCGGACGATGTGCGCGTGTTCAAGGGCCGTGACTCGACCGGTGTTCGCGGTATCCGTCTGCAAGACGGCGACGAAGTGATCTCCATGGCCGTACTGGGCCGTGTGGATGCGACGCCGGAAGAACGCGCCGCCTATGTCAAACACGCCAATGCGGCCCGCCGCGCGGCGGCTGGCGAAGGCGACGAAGAGGTTGTTGCGACCGAGGCCGAGGATGAAGGCGGCGATGATGCTGTCCTGACGCCGGAGCGTATCGAGCAACTGGCCGCTGCCGAGCAGTTCATCCTGACCGTCTCTGAAAACGGTCTGGGCAAGCGCTCCAGCGCCTACGAATACCGTCGCACCGGTCGCGGTGGTCAGGGTCTGACCGCACACGGCCTTGGCGGTCGTGCGGGCAAGCGTCTGGCCGCAGCCTTCCCGGTTCTGGACAGCGATGACCTGTTGCTGGTCACCGATGCGGGCCAGATGATCCGCACCCCTGTCGATCAGGTCCGTATTGTGGGCCGTTCGTCGCAGGGCGTGATGATCTTCCGCACCAGCAAGGACGAGACCGTGGTTTCGGTCGAGCGCCTGCCGGGTTCGGACGAGGACGATACCGAGGTTGAAGGCGAGGGCGTGATCGAAGGTGAAGCCACCGAGATCGCCGAAGCCCCGACCGCCTCGGAAGACTAAGACACAGATGGCCGTCGAACCGCAGTTGTGGATCGACGGCCATGCTGCATCTGCGGCGGATCTACGCCGTATGGCCATGATCAACTATGGTGCCCTGACCTCGTTTTCCTATCAGGCGGGCGGGGTGCGCGGACTGGATCTGCATCTGGAGCGCTTGATCGCATCGGGGCAGGAATTGTTTGGCCAACAACTCGATAAATCAAACATTCTGAAGGCCTTGCGCGCTGCTCTTGCGGCAGTGGACGAGGCGTGGGTGCGTGTCACCCTGACGGCACCGGACCTGTCGATCCGCACGCCTGAACAGGCTGGCGATGTGGTGATCGGTGTGTGGGTATCGGCTCCGGCACAGGCTCTGGCCGATGGTCAACGCCTCAGCGCCATCCCGCACCAGCGCGAACTGGCGCACCTCAAACATCTGGGCACGACCGGTATCATCCATGCCCGTCGCAGAGCCCGCATGGACGGGTTTGACGATGCCCTGCTGGTTTCAGCCACTGGCCAGATACTGGAAGGCACAGTCTGGAATATAGGCCTGATTTGCGATGACACCGTGGTCTGGCCCAAGGGCGACATTCTGGATGGGGTAACGCGCCGTCTGATTGAAAACGGCCTGTCGGAAATGGGTATCTCCCAAGCCTATGAAACGGAGTCCTTGCGCGATATCAGCCGCTTCGAGGCGGCGTTTTTGTGCAATGCGGCAACACCTGCGGCCTGTATTTCAGCCATCGACGGCTATGGCTTTGATGCCGAGCATCCGATGCTGGCGATCATCCGCGACGCATGGACGCGACAGGCTTTGCAACCGCTCTAGCGCGGTAGGGGATGTCATTTTCGGCTGCGGAATGAAGGCATTTGCGCTGTTCGCCTCTTTTTGCACCTGCTAAGCAGTACGAACTTAGAGTTGGGGAGGCTTGAGGCAGCCTATGCGTATCGGACTTTATCCAGGTACTTTCGATCCGGTCACGAATGGCCACCTCGACATCATCGGACGTGCGGTCAAACTGGTCGATAAGCTGGTGATTGGCGTGGCCCAGAACGATGCCAAGGGTCCGTTGTTCACGACGGCCGAGCGCGTCGAGATGCTGCGCTACGAGGTCGCCCGATTCGGTGATGCCATCGAGGTACGCCCGTTCTCTAGCCTGCTGATGCACTTTGCCGAAGAGGTCGAGGCGACCTGTATCGTGCGCGGTCTGCGGGCTGTGGCCGACTTTGAATACGAGTTCCAGATGACGGCGATGAACCAGCGCCTGAACAGCGAAATCGAAACGGTCTTCCTGATGGCCGATCCGCGCCATCAGGCCATTGCCTCGCGTCTGGTCAAGGAAATCGCCAAGCTGGGCGGTAACATCGAAAGCTTTGTCAGTCCGTCGATTGCCGCTGCGGTACTCGACAAGGTCGCCAAGCGCTGAAACATTGAGTCTATGAAAAACCTGCTGATTTGCATGAGCGCAGCCACCGTCCTTCTGGCCGGTGCTGCACAGGCCCAATCCACATCGTCGGCGGATTGGCGCACGGTGGCCCCCGAGAATCTGTGGGTGATTGATACGTCCAAGGGGCGGGTTCTGGTCGAGCTGGAACCGCGCGTTGCGCCGAACCATATCGAGCGTATCCGTACCCTGACGAACCAGAACTTCTATGACGGGCTGAAATTCCACCGCGTCATTCCCGATTTCATGGCGCAAACGGGTGATCCCAAGGGGACGGGCGAGGGGGGCAGTGAGCTGCCCGATATCGCCGCCGAGTTCAGCTTCCGCCGTGGCCGCGATGCGGGCTATGTGCCGGTTGCCAATGGTGGCCCCGGCTACATCGGCACTGTGGGCTCGGTCGTGGTTGCGACCCAGCCCGACGCCCAGATGATGATCAATGCCGATATGAAGGTGTCGGCCACGCCGCTGTTCTGCGCGGGCACGGCCGGTATGGCGCGTGCAGGCCAACCTGACAGCGCCAACAGCCAGTTCTATCTGACGACGGGCCATGCCGACACGCTGAACGGCAACTATACGGTGTTTGGTCGCGTACTGTCGGGTCTGGACGTTGTGAAGTCGCTGAAAGCCGGCTCTGAAGCGGCGGACGGTGCCGTGGGCGAGGGGGCCGATGTGATGACGCGCGTGCGTCTGGCCTCGCAACTGCCGCCAGCGGAACGCCCGCAGGTGCGCGTGGCTGTGGCCGGTGGTGCGCCGTTCAATGCGGCAGTCGAGACGGCGCGTACGGCCAAGGGCAACGGCTTTACAGCATGCGATATCCAGATACCGGTTCAGATCGATAACGGCTGAATACGTCGGTACTGAAAACAATAACAAAGGCGGGATGATGAAACCGGTAAACCTTGTAGCCGCAGCCCTTGTGGCCAGTTTCGGTTTCTCTCCCGCCCTTGCGGACCCTGTGGGCCCCGATAGCGATTACGAGGCCATCGCCCCCGAGAACCTGCTGGTTATCGACACGACCAAAGGGCGTATCTGGGTCGAGATGACGCCCGATATTGCCCCCTTGCATGTCGAGCGTATCCGCTTGCTGGCGGGTGAGGGCTTTTATGACAACGTTAAATGGCACCGCGTCATTGACGGCTTTATGGCCCAGACAGGTGACCCGACGGGCACCGGCGAGGGTGGCAGCACCCATGGCACTGTAAAGGCCGAGCTGACCTTCCGTCGCGGGCCGGAAACGCCGTTCGAGCCTGTGGCCCATCCTGCGGGCTATCCCGAGGGTTTTCACCACAGTGTACCCGTCTATAGCCAGCCAGACCGTTTCTATGGCCGGTTCGAGGATGGCAAGGTGACGGCATGGGGCATGTACTGCCCCGGTGTTGCGGGCATGGCCCGCGATACGGATGAAAACAGCGCCGACAGCCAGTTCTTCTTTATGCGCGACGTCTATCCGTCGCTGGATCGCCGCTACAGCATCTGGGGCCGCGTTGTGGCCGGTCAGGATGTCGTCAATGCGTTGAAGGCGGGCGATCTGCCCAGCGGTATGGTGACCGACCCCGATATCATGACCAAGGTGCAGGTGGCCTCGGCCATCCCGGAAGGCGAGCGCCCTAGCGTCTATCGTCTGCGTCCAGATAGCCGCACCTTCAGGGGCATGGTGGCGACTGTACGTCAGGCGCGAGGTGCAGATTTCTCGCCGTGCGACATCCAGATTCCGGTGCGGATCGAACCTTAAGCCCTAGGTTGCCGAAGCGGGTGCGGCATTGGTTGCACCCCGCGAACGTCTGCGACGACGACGGCGCTTGCGCGTTGCACGGTTCGGCTCGCTCATCATGGTCAGCAGCAAGCCTTCGCGCAGGCCACGGTCGGCCACGCGCACGCGCTCGCACGGCCATGCCCGCTGCACGGCCTCCAGTATTGCAGCACCTGCCAGAACCAGATCGGCCCGATCCGGCCCGATGCAGTTTTCTGCGGCACGTCCATCGGGACCGAGGCTGATGAGGCGGTTGGCGGCGGCTTCGCAATCGCTCCGCGTCATCCATAGGCCGTCAACCAGATCGCGTTGATAGCGACGCAGACCCAGATGTATGCCGGCCAGACTGGTGATTGCACCCGATGTGCCGACCATGTGGGCGCGGCCCTGTTTATACAGGCTGTGATAGGCGGGGTCGTCGGGGGCGCCCTTTGCGATGGCCTCTCCAACATCGGCGACCATGGCTTCGTACCAGTTTCGCGGCGATCCTTGCGGTTCGGGATGGCGCTCGGCCAGTGTCACAACACCCAGAGGCACAGACATCCATGCCAGTGTGTCGTGGCCCTGTTCGGTGCGGCGCATCCACGACAGTTCGGTCGATCCACCGCCCACATCGATAACCAGAACGGCCTCGGACGCCGGATCGATCAGGTTAAGGCAACCGGCGACCGAAAGGCGCGCTTCCTCGATCGGGTCGATAATCCGCAGGTTCAGGCCCGTGCCCTTGCGGACGCGCTCGATGAACGCGACACCATTGGATGCCCCGCGACAGGCCTGGGTGGCGACAGCAGACAGGTTTTCAGCTTTCAGGCCACGTCTGGCTATGCGTTCCGCGCACAGGCTGAGGGCCTCATAGGCCCGCTCCATGGCGTTATCATCCAGAAGGCCTGTGCGCGAAAGGCCTTCGCCAAGGCGCACAATCCGGCTGAAGGAATCAACCACACGGAAGCCCTCACGCGTCGGACGCGCGATCAGCAGGCGGCAATTATTGGTCCCTAAATCGAGGGCACCATACAGAGGCGCTTCCCGATTTGAATCGCCAGACCGACGTGATCTGGCGGGCTGGGACCGTGAGTCGCGCTTCGATGGCGCGCCTTTGGTCTCCGGCATGGGCCGACAAGGGTATGTGGGCGGTCCAAAGCGGCGCCCGTCACACTTAACCTAGCCCGCATCCTGTCATCAGGCCAAGCCCTTAAGCTGTGGAATCGTGATTACTGGATCGGAGGTTACAAATGGTCACAGTGAATGACTATTTTTAAAGCAACCTTCATGTGCGCCAAACGTATCAGGCTTATGACCCAAGCTCGCACAGCACGTTTTGGACTAGGTCAGAAGGTCCGCCATATTCACCACGTCTTCTATGGCTTGGTGCTGGATGTGGACGCTCGCTATCAGGGACCAATCGAGGATATTGGCTCCATCAATCCCGAACAGCCTTTTTACTCGGTCATGGTTGAAACCGATGACGGCGTGGCGATTGCCTATGCTGCCGAAGAGGCCTTGGCGGTGACAGAGGGCGTGGAGCCGATTTCCGAACAGGAACAATGCCGGCTGTTCACCGTCGGCAGTAATGGCCGCCACGCCCCCAGAGTTCACGCCCTGCAATAGGGATCAGGCGCGGAACATCTCCCACGGGCCGGTGATGGCCAGTGTCACACCCGGCGAATAGATGTTCACAAACAGTGTCTTGCCGTCAGGTGCGAAACAGACACCGGCCAGTTCGCTATTGGTTTCGTCGGCATCATGGGACTCGGCATTACGGGCAATCGTATAGATACGGCCATCGGGCGTGACGCCCTTGATGTGGTTGGTGCCGATCTTGCGGTCCTCGCAGCCGATGACGTGGCCGTTCGGGGCGATGGTGATGTTGTCGACATAGTCCAGCACTGCACGGTCGCTGGCTTCAACAAACAGTTCCAACTGGCCCGGTTGCAGGGCTTCGTCATGGGCACCTTCGCGGGGCGAGGGGACATAGCGCATGATCTGGCCATGACGGCCCACACCGCCAGAGGTGCAGGTGAAATACAGGTGGTCCTCGGCCCAGTGGATGCCTTCGCCGCGCGCGAACAGGGCGGCACCCGAGGCGTGGCCGCGCAGGTTCAGATCGCCTTCGGGGCTTTCGACATCCGACAGGTCGATCCAGCGCGTGGCCAGTTTATGGCCTTGTGACCACAGCACGCCGTTCCAGTTGCGGGTATCGGCCGACGGTTGATCGATAATGGCGAGGGCTTGCAGCTTGCCGCCCCTGTCCAGATGACGCGGATCGACCGGCAGATAGCGATAGAAGAGCGAGTTCTCGACGTCTTCGGTCAGATAGACCACGCCGGTACGCGGATCGATACAGGCGGCTTCGTGCTTGAAGCGGCCCATGGCCTTGATCGGCTTGGGCTCGACCAGACCGGTGGCATTGGCGGGAACCTCGAACACCCAGCCATGGTCTTGGGGCAGGCCGTCTTTGATGCCTGCGAGGCTTTCCTCGCACGACAGCCACGACCCCCAAGGCGTCTTGCCGCCTGCACAATTGGTAGCGGTGCCCGCCAGTGACAGGTGGCTGCGTTCCAGCTTGCCGGACTTGAGGTTGTAAACCAGCGTGGTCGTGCCACCACCCAGCGGATAGATGCCGCCATCGGGGTCGGGATAGACGCCGTAAACCTTGCTGCGGTCGATATCGTCGGCCAGACGGTGCGCCGTCCCCCACGCACTGAGGTTGAACTCGTCGGCATCGACCTCGTGGTTACGTACCAGAATGACGCGGTCATCATCCAGCGGGAAACAGCCCATGCCGTCGAACTTGTCCGGCGTCATCAGGCCGTCATTCATGGTCTCGCCAGCCTGCGATACCACGCGGTACGAAAACCCTTCCGGCAGGTCCAGAACGCCATAGGGATCTTTGACCATCGGGCCATAGCCGAACACTTCGTTGCGGGCTGGGCCGTCAATGAAACCATTGGTGGCGGCCTGTGCGCGAAGAGCATAGCCGGACAGGGCAAGGGCGGTGGCGGAGGCCATAAAGGCGCGACGTGAAGGGTTCATAGGGCGCTCCGTAGGCTGATTGGATAACGTGTGAATGACGCGAGTTTAACGGCCGTGTGACAGGTCATCATGCCGCAGTTTTCTTAGCGACAGCGACGCCCATCAGTATGCCAAGCACACCGGCCCGTCTGGCGATTTCATAGGCCACAGCACAGCCGGTCAGGGTGAGTGACAGCACCAGACCCATTTCGACAAACAGCGGCAGGTTCAGTTTTTCGAGATGGAAGGCCAGCACTACAATCAGGGTCTGGTGGACGATATAAAAGGTAAAGACACCGCCACCGAGCCAGCGCATCAGCGGCGAGGTCTGGCGGATATGCTGCGCGCCATAACCTAAAATAGCGCAGATAAAGGCCCACTGGTCGATGGCATAAACCACGCGCATGGCCTGTTTCAGAGCCTCTGGTGGCGCGGTGTCTTTGAAGCCGGTCATATAGCCGACCCAGACCCCGTACGAGACCAGTGCCAGCGCCAGAAACACATGGCGATAGCGCTTCAACGCCTGGGTTACACGCGGCGCATCGGCCATCAGGAAACCGAACCCGAAGGCGGCAAGACTGAGGGCATGGTTATACAGATCGCCGAACAGATCGTGCGTGATCGGGAACTGGGGAAACAGCCACAAACGGATCAAAGCCAGATAGGCCATCGGCCAGATAAACAGGCCGATACCGCTGAACAGACGTTCGAAAACCTGTGTGGCCCTGGCAAGACGCGGGCCTGCCCAACCGGCCACCAGCGCAGCGATCAGGCTGTAGATCATGGCATAGGCGACGAACCACAGGTGGTTCCATGTCGGGGTGATGATACAGCCGTCGGCATCACACCAATTCCCCTTGGATGAGACATAGCGCACCCAGAAATCGGCGGTCATGGCGTTGTGATAGATATCGGTCGCAAGGCCGTTATCACGCACATGCTGGACCACCTGATAATAGGTCTGCGGCGGCACGATCACCAACATGCCGAACAGCAGGGGTAAAAACAGTCGCAACAGACGCGACCCGCCCAGCCGTTCGGCGGCCCCCGGTCCTTCGGCGCGGTACTTCTCAAGCAATAGCCGTGTAGCCGCGCCCGAAACGAGGAATAGCAAGGTCAGCCTCCACGGATTGGTGAACCACATGACGGGTTGCAGCCATTCCTGCGGGCGGGCGCTGTTCACATGAAAGTCCCACGGCACATAGAACATGCCGATGTGGTAGAGGATCAGCAGCATGAAGGCCCCTATGCGGATGGCATCCAGATCATGTCTGCGCGAAAAGCGGTGTGTAGTGGTTTGGGTCATGCCCTCTAGACAGCGGCTGGCGGCACGGCGCTCAATGTGCGCGGGCGAATAGGCCCGATAAAGGGGCCAGACGGGGAGCGGCTGTGACGAGTGGCGTGAACAGTGTGACGAGCGGTGCGGACAGGTCGGATCTGTTTCGCGGGGGGCTTTTGTTGCTGGCCTGTGCCAGTGTGGTCACCACCATCAATATCGTGACCACATGGGTGGATACGGCGGACGCCCATCGCTGGGAGCCGGTGGTGTGGGAGCTTAGCAGCCTGATCGGGCTTGTCTGTGCGATCTGGATTCCATGGCTGGCTGCCGCGCGTGCGCCTGCGGACCAGTTATTGTCGGCCGGATGGAAAACGCGCCTGCATTTTGTGGCCGTGCATGGTGCCGCGGTGGTGGCCTATTCGGTGCTGCATGTGGCGGTGTTTATTGTGCTGCGAAAACTGGCCTATGTCGTGATGGAGCATGGCCCGTACACGTTCGGCGACCATTTCCTGTACGAGTTCCGCAAGGACATTCTGGTCTATCTACTGTTCATCACCGTGTTCTGGGGCGTGGCCGAGGTGCGCCGCAACCGCAAGGACGAGGTGCGCCCTGTCAGTTTCGATATCCGCGACGGGGCACGGATTATACGGGTGCCGCTGAACGATATTCTGGCCGTGGCCTCGGCAGGAAACTATGTCGAGTTCCATCTGGCCGACGGACGAAAACCTCTGATGCGAGCGACGCTGGCGGCAGTCGAGGCGCGTCTGGAACCAGTCGGGTTTGTGCGTAGCCACCGGTCATGGCTGGTCAATCCGACGCGAATGACAGGGCTGGTGCCGGTCGGTTCCGGTGACTGGACGGTCGGTCTAGGGCCGCTGGAAGCGCCGCTGTCACGGCGCTATCCGCATGCACTGGAGCGGCTCAAGGCTTAGAGCCGCTGGAACGGATAGAAGTCGCGGCCCAGGTTTAGGATGGCGCTGAGTTCATCCAGAGCGCCACGGCTTTCGATCAGCAATGCCGGATCGGCAAGATCGGCAGGACGTAGCTCGTCACGATACCAGCGCAGGGCCCAGACGGTCAGACGGGCATAAAGCTCGTCGGTCATGCGCATGGCGGGGTTGGTGGCGGCCAGTTCTTCGTCGGTCAGCACGACCCGCAGGCGCAGACAGGCAGGGCCACCGCCATTGGCCATGGACTGGCGCACATCGACATATTCCACACGGCCAATGGGGCCGTTAGAGGCGGCGATCTGTTCGGCAACGGCGTGGCTGCGCGGGTTATCGCGGGTTTCGGTGGGACAGATCAGGGTCAGCCGGTCATCGCCGGGCAGTCGCACCAACATGGAGTTGAACAGATAGGAACTGATGGCATCGCCCAGCGGCAGGTCGGCGGCGGACACCTCGACGAATTTCGGCTCGAAACCCTTGGCGGCGGCGCGTATGGCGGCCTTGGTGGCGTTGGTGTCTTCAAACGCCAGTTCGTGGAAGAACAGCGTGTCCAGCGCGCCCACACAGACCACATCATTGTGGAATGTACCGCCCGCAATGGCGGCGCGGGATTGCTGGGCCAGCACCGCGCCCGATGCACCGTGACGGCGCATGATGGCCTCGCATGCCTCATAGGTTTGGCGGGCAGGGTAGGGACCGTCCCAGTTCTCGAACGCATTGCGGCCCCAGACCATCAGATTGACACCTGTCTCGCCGTGATCGGCACACAGGCGCACATGGTTGGCCGCGCCTTCGTCGGCCAGATGGGCGACGGGCGACAGGGCGTCGTGAACGGCGAACTTGCGGCTGTCGGGGAACAGGACGTTCAGCGCCCGCTGGGTCTGCTGATGCTCCAGTGAGCGGTGCAGATTGGTGACGAGGTTTGCGGGGGTGAAATGCACACGCCCGTCTGCGCTGTCGGCGCTGGGGGTGACGGTGGCCGCATTGGCCGCCCACATGGGGGATGCCGAACAGGCGGCAGCGGCAAAGGAAGGTGCCTCTTTCCATGCGCGTTCCAGCACCTGTGCGTCGGTGCCGTTAAATCCCAGCGAGCGCAGGAAGGGAATGTTCGGGCGCTCGTGCGGGGGCAGGACGAATTGCGGAAGGCCCAGGTCGGCCAGACGCTTCATTTTCTCCAGCCCCTGCAACACAGCCGCGCGCGGATTGGACGCCACGCCCTTGTTCAGGCTGGACGCCAGATTGCCCGGCGACAGCCCTGCATAGGAGTGGGTTGGCCCGATCAGGCCATCGGCATTGGTTTCGATGGCCTGTGCAGACATTATTTCAGGCCTTTGATTTCGTTCGTGATGTTAGCCACGCTTTGGGCCTCGAAACTGGCGACCGGATAGGCGCAGTAGTCGGCGGCGTAATAGGCGCTGGGGCGGTGGTTACCGCTGGCACCAAGGCCACCAAATGGCATGTCACCCGCCGCGCCGGTGGTCGGGCGGTTAAAGTTCACAACACCCGCACGGATGGTGGTGATGAAGCGATCCCATAGCGAGACGTCGTCGCTGATCAGGCCCGCCGACAGGCCGTAACGGGTGTCGTTGGCAGCTTTCAGCGCGTCTTCAAAGCTGTCCACGCGGATCACGGACAGGAAGGGCGCAAAGATTTCCTCGTCCGGAACGTCCACGCCGGTCACGTCGATGATGGCCGGTTTGACGAAGGCGTCGGACAGGCCGTCGATATTGCCCGAGGCGCGGATGACCTTGGCACCCATGTCGATGCGGGCTTGCAGATCGGACAGAGCCTTTTGGGCGGCGCGGGCCGAAATCAGCGGGCCGCCATAGACCTCGGCATTGCCGTTCCACGGACCAAAGCTCAGACGGTCGGACAGTTTGGCGACGGCCTCGACCACGGCATCGCCTTGCGGACCGTTCGGCACGATCAGACGACGTGCGCAGGAACAACGCTGGCCCGAGGTGATGAAGGCCGATTGCACCACATGGGTAGCCGCAGCCTCGGCATCGGCCACATCCCACACCACCAGCGGGTTATTGCCACCCAGTTCCAGCGCGAGGATCACATGGGGATCATCGGCAAACTTCTTGCGGAAATGGGCACCGGCGGCACCCGATCCGGTGAACATCAGGGCGTCGATCTTCTGGTCCAGCAGAGCCGCGCCGACATCCTTGCCGCCTTGCACCAGATTGATCACGCCATCCGGTACGCCCGCTTCCAGCAGGCATTCGACCATGATCTGGCCGGTCAGCGGCGCTTCTTCGGAAGGTTTGAACACGACCGTATCGCCCGCCAACAGGGCCGGAACGATGTGGCCATTGGGCAGGTGGCCGGGGAAGTTGAACGGGCCAAGCACAGCTGCCACACCGTGCGGACGGTGGCGCAGCACAGCGCGGCCAAAGGCCATGTCATTGCTGCGCTCGCCGGTACGCTCGTTATAGGCACGTATCGAGATATCCACCTTGCCCTGCATAATGGTGGCTTCGGCCTGTGTTTCCCACATGGCCTTGCCGGTTTCGCGGCTGATGGCCTCGGCGATCTCGGGGCTACGCTCCTTCAGGCGGCCCTGATAGGCCTTCATGACGGCAATGCGTTCTTCGCGCGGGCGCAGCGCCCAGTCGGACAGGGCGGTGCGGGCCTTGGTGACAGCATCGGTGACCTGTGCGGTGGTGGCTTCTGGGCCTTCCCAGACGACTTCGCCGGTGGTGGGATCGATGGACTGGAACTGGGTCATGGAACGGCTCGGTTGGGGGTCAGACTTTGACGCGGACGATATCGCCCGCCTTGACGCGCAGGGCGTTGGCAGCCTCGGAGGGGATGGTGACACTATCACCGTGGATATCCACCTTGGCGCGTACAGCACGGAAATTGGCGATGCTATCGGTTGAAACCAGTGCCGGAAGCTCGGCCTGAATATCCTCGCCCAGTTCGACCTTCAGGGCGCGGGCATCACGCACGGTACGGATATTGTCGCGGCCACACGAAACCGTGGGACCGGCATCGAAAATATCGACCAGACCATTGATGCGGAAGCCCTCGGATTCCAGTAGCGCCATAGCCGGAATGCCCTGCGGGTGGACCTTGCCGATCACGGCGCGGGCCGGTTCGGGCAGAAGCTCGACATAGATGGGGTGACGCGGGGCCAGATCGAGGATGAACTGTTTGTCGGTCGATCCGGTCATGCGGTCGGCGTCGTCAAAGTCCATCGGGAAGAATTTGTGCGCCACATGATCCCAGAACGGACAGGCACCATCCGGCGTGAACACACCGCGCAATTCGGCCAGAACATTGTCGGCGAACATTTCCGGCTGCGCACCGATCAGCATATAGCGCGACTGGGCCAACAGGCGACCTGCGCCACCGCGACGACGATCGGCCTTGAGGAACAGCGAGCCGACTTCGGACCAGCCCGCGCATTCATTCACCAGCACCAGTGTCTGGTGGTTCAGCTTTACGCCCAGAGACGGTGACTGGACGATGTTGTTGACCAGACGGAACGAGAAGAAGGGGCGTTTCAGACCCACGGTCGCCTTGACCGAACCGATACCGTCAATGTCGCCGGTATCGCTGTCTTCCAGCATCAGGGTGTACCATGCTTCTTCCCACGGGACTTGGCCGAGGAAGCTTTTCTGGCTCAGTTCCAGACGCTCGGTCAGGACATCGGCATCTTCGGGCAGGCTGGTAAAACCGGGACCGGACAGGATGGCCAGTTCCAGCAAATGAGCCAGATCGGCAGGGCCGGCAGGACGTACAATAAGCATGGACTACAGGGTCTCCAGTCGGAGCTGTTTCAGCTTGTGGGCGTCAATCTCGCCCGAAGCGATCTTGCACAAAATAAGGGCCGACAGGCGGGCGCGGTCACCGAAACTGTCGGGCCACGCATATTCCTGATCGGAATGGATATCGCCGCCAATGACGCCCAGCGTATCGACATTGGGCAGACCGGCGGCATGAAGATTATTGCCCTCGCAGACACCGCCCGAAGACTGCCAGCGGATAGCTTGCCCCAACAGGTCGCCGACGTTTTTCACCGCGCCGAACAGGGCGGTCTGGCTGGCATCCATAGGCTTGGGCGCACGCGTCATGCCGCCATGAAGATGCAGGTGCAGGCCATCAAGTGGCGGCGACTTGCAGATGTCGTCGATAGCATCCACCACCCATGAAGCGCTTTGGGCATCGGGTACGCGTACATTGAAGCGCACCACGGCATTATCGGCGACGACGTTCAGCGGGCCACCACCGTCGATCTTGGCGACATTGACCGTCACACCCGCGCGCTGGCCATTCAGGCCGTGCAGCTTGGCGGCGATCATGGCGGCCCCTGCAATGGCATTGGCACCTTCGTGGAAGGCACGGCCCGCATGGGCGGCCTTGCCATGGACGATCAGGTGGTAGTTGCCGCTGCCTTTTCGCTCGCCCGCCAGAGTGCCGTCGGCCATGGCCGGTTCATAGGTCAGGCCGATATGGCCACGGGCACCCAGTTCGGCCAGTAGGGGCGCAGAGCCCGGTGAGCCGATTTCCTCGTCGGGGCTGAGGAGCGCCGTCCAGCCGACGCGATCTTTGAGCGGATGTGCCTCGAAGGCTTCGAGGGCCCCCAGCATGACGCTGATCCCGCCCTTCATATCGGCAATGCCGGGGCCGTTCAGCGCACCGTCGTCGCGCGTGACGACACGCTGGAACGGGCTGTTCTCGGCAAAGACGGTATCATAGTGGCCGGTCAGAACGACTTGAAGCACTGCGTCGGGGCGACAGGTGATTTTGAGAGCAGGGGCATAGGTGTCAACGCTGACCGAACCATCTGCGGCGACACTAGTGGAAGTACCGGTCTGCACGCGTTCTATTGTGGCGGGCAGTACGGAGAAGGCGTTTTCGAGTGCCGCAAGCACAGCCAGAAGGCCCGCCGTATTGCGGCTGCCCGAGTTGATATTGGCCCAGTCAACGGCTCGCCCGATAAGGACGTCGCCGTGCAAGGCCGGACTGCCGAGGACGGTGTGATCGTGCGGGTCCAGTTTCATCTTCACACCCTAATCCGGCAAAGAACAAAGGTGAAGGAGCGGTGTTTTCTATCGGCGCTTATGGGAATCGCGGGCGCTAGCCGGTAGGATTTTACCCTTCAGGGCCGGAGTTACGCATGAACCGTCGATTTTCTTCACCGTTTGCCAATATCGAATCGCGTGAACAGGCCATGTCGATGGCGCGCTACAGCGTCGCGGGATTCGGTCTGTGGGTTCTGGTGGTTCTGGTGCAGGCGGGACTGGTCTGGTGGACGCCGGATCGGGCGGACAGTGCGGGCTCGACCCTGGGCTTTCTGGTGTTCCAGGCCATCATTGCGGGCATGGCGGCCCTGTTCCAATGGCGCAAACCTAACCGCATCCTTCCGGTCTTTGGCGTGGCGTGGAACCTGTTCGAGGTGTCATCTCTGATGGTGGGTTTGATGGTTGGCATGCCGATGGCGGTCAGCGGGCTTCCGGCATGGGCGGCGGCCCTGACGACAGGTGTGATGATGGTGTGCGTGATTTTGCACATAGGCGGACTGCGCGGGACAGTGGCCCTGTCGCGATTTTCCTGAGCGAACCTGCGAATTATAAGGTCCATATAAGATTTCGTGCGCCAGATGGGATGCGTGCGATGGTATGGGCATAGAGGCGGGGCTTTGGAGCGGGGGCTTTGAAAATAATGACCGGTTTCGGGTCTATCAAAAGCATTTGGCGAGCGCCGGAAACCCCCGAGCAGGCCAGGTTGCATGCGCGTTTGGCGTCGGGCGTACTGGCTGTTTCGGCAATGGCCAGTGCCATCCGTTACTTGCTGACCATTCCGACCAAAACAGAGATGATGGAGCGCATGCGCGATGTGCGCGGGCCGGTAACTCTCGAAGAGGCCGGTGTCGATCTGGTGCTGTTCGAGAAACTGGCCGAACTGATGCGCTGGGTCGGGGCCGGTATCACAGGCTTTACGGTGGTGGTTATGATCGGCCTTGCCGTGTGGCAGTGGAGACGGCCCGGCTGGATTGTTCCGATGATTTTTCTGGTGCTGACACTGGCGGGTATTGCGCTGGTGCTGTCCGCAATAATGCAGCCCTCCTATCGATCGGCCTTGCTGGATCCGGTTAATCTCTTCAGCTGGGGGCTGAACCTGATACTTGCTCTTGTCATGATCGCCGCCTATCGCGGGGGTCGGATCTATCACAAGCTCAGGGACGTATAGCCGTGACCGTGACCCTCTATCACAATCCCAAATGCTCGACCTCGCGCAAGGCGCTGGAGCTGTTGCAGGAAAAAGGCATTCAGACCAACGTGGTCGAGTACCTGAAAACCGGATGGACCACAGACGTGCTGGACCGTCTGGCCCAATCGACAGGTAAGGGCCTTGGCGGCCTTTTGCGGATGCGTGAGGACGAGGCCAAGGCTCTGGTGGCCGATGGTGCGTCCGACGATGCCATCCGTGCGGCCATGATTGCCAATCCGGTTCTGGTGCAGCGCCCCATTATCGAAACCCCCAAGGGCGCGCGTGTCGGCCGTCCCCTGGAAGACATTCTGGACGTTCTCTGAAGAACGGACCGATATCCAAATGAAAAGGCCGGACGCGATGTCCGGCCTTTTTGTTTGCGCCCTAGTTGCTGGGCTTGCGCCATCTGACCGAGATGATGGCATTGCCATCCCCCGCCATGGTCGATGTCACGGCGACATTGTTGCGGACCTGCCATTCCACATTGATGGCCGGACCATCGCGGCCACCGCTCTGGACTTCGAGGAACAGGTTTTTGCCGATCCGGCGACCGCCCGAGATCATCAGGTCGGTGCCGTCACCGCTGAAGGACAGGCTGTCCAGTTGTGCCAGTTGGCGCAAGCCCCCCAGCACATCCAGACCGCCACCACCCGCCAGCGACGCGACGCTGGATGCCAGTTGCGCGGCCTCGATGGCCGACAACTGTGTGACCGAACGGCCGAACAGCACGCGGGCGAGGATTTCGTCCTGCGGCAGTTCCGGCTCGGACGTCAGCTCGATACGCGGCAGGGCGGCAGTGCCCGTCACATTGATAACGGCGGTGATGTCGGCATCCTCGCGGCGGGCCGACAGGTTCAGGCGGATGCGCTCGGGCGAGGTATCCAGTGTGGCATAGCCTGACGGGTCAAAGCTGAAACGCTTGCCGCCAAACTCGTAGGTACCACGCACCACCTCGGCACGACCGTTCAGGCGCGGCGAAGTCAGCGAGCCTTGAATGGTGGCGTTGGAGCTGAGCATCAGGTCCAGCCCGCGACCGCGCACCATGATGCTGTCGGCATTCAGGGTCACGTTCACACGCACAGGTGTGCGTCCCAGTTGCGAGAAGGTCGAACCGGGGGCAGGGGCCGCCGTCGTATTGGTGGCCGGTCGTGCCGCCGCCTGATGGCGTGGGCCAAGATGGGCCGGACGATTATACTCGATCACGTCCATCCGCGTGATGCCTGTGCTGGGCGGGAAGGTCGGGCTGATCTCGGCGCTGTTCACGTCCAGACGGCCGGTCAGGTTGATGACCGAGCCATTATGCAGGGCATTGATCTTGCCCGATGCGACAATGGTTGCGGTTTCCGAACGGACGATACGGAAATTGTTCAGGTCCAGCGTCAGGCCGCCGCTGCTGATGCGGGCATCACGGGCATTGGGGGCCTGCCAGCCTTCGCAGGGCGGCAGTTCGGATTCGACGCGGGTCTGGCGGTATCCGGTACGCAGGGCGACATAGCCGTATCCGCACAGTGTGCCGTCGTTGAAGTCGTTGCCGCTCAGATGCTGGACTGTGATGCCGTTATTGGAGGCATGGGCATCCAGATTAAGCTTACGGATCAGGGCACCGGTGGCCACATCCTCGAATGTGCCGTCACGCAGATGGATGGCACCGTCAATGGACGGGGTCTGGGGCGTGCCGCCGATGGTCAGGGCGGTGGTAAGGCGTCCCGACATCTTGCGGTCCAGACCGTCAAACAGGTTCCACAGCGGGCCGATCTGTCCATTGGTCTGGACGGTGCCGGACAGCGGGCCGGCCATATTGACGCCCAGACCGAACAGCGAACCCGTATTGGTGACGGGCACATTCACATCGACATTGCTGGCATTCGGGGTCGAACTCGCATTGTTCAGCAGCGGGCTGTTGACCTGAAGCTTCAGCGTGTTGGCATCCAGCGTGGCCTGTACATTCAGGTCAACACTGGGGGCATTGCTGCCTTCGGCGTCACTGGTCGCAAGGTTGTCGAGTTTCAGGTTGCGCGTCGTGCCGCTCAGATATTGACCGGCATCGCCAACCAGCACCTCGCCACTGATATTGCCGCGCATATCCGGCACCAGCAGCGATATCGGCAAGCCGTCCAGATCGGCATGCAGGTGCCAGCTATGGTTGTCATGACCGAGGCCCGAACGCGCGCCATCCTTGGCCGTCACATGCACGACACGCGCACCCGCCGCATTGGTCAGCGGCAGGTCGGCATAGACACGGTCCTTGTTGATACGGACATAGGCCGGGGTGGCGGCGCGCAGGGTCTGGCCGCGCAGGGTCACGGCACCGACAGGATAGAAGCTGTGCTGCTCGCCCGCATTTTCGTAGATCAGGCTGCCATTATATTGCACCGGCAAGGCACCGCCGATGGCGATATTGAGGGTCGTCAACTCAAGGCGTTCCAGCGAGCCGGTACCCGCCACATCCACAGTATTGATCGGGATGTTGACGCCCGCGATACGCAGGTTGCGTCCACGGATATTGATGGCGCTAGGCTCGTTTTCGACCATTTTAACGGTGCCATCCAGCCAGCCGGACTGAACCAGTGCCCCCGGACGGGCCGAGACACGCAGATCGGCTCTGGACGGGGTGGAACCTGTCAGGGTGACGGAACCGGCGGCACGGACACCGCCCGCATTCACGTTCAGATCACTGAGGCGGATACCGTCGGGAATGAAGCTGTAGAAGCTGCGGGCATAGGCGGCATGGCCACCCATGGTGCCGCGCAGATCGACAAAGCCGTTGGTGTTGTTGGGGTGGGGGCGCTTGCTGTAATTGACCGCCAGCATGGCGTTATCCAGCGACACATTGTCGGCCAGACGGATCTGCTGGAAGTCCGAGCGCAGGTTGACGACCGGATAGTTCAAGCTGCCGGTCAGGGCCCCAGAACCACGGATGGCTTCAGGAATGGAGATCGGGCCGATCAGGAACTCGCCCGCTGCATTCCAGTTGAGTTTCAGCGCCAGATTGCCGTTGTTGAACTGGCCCATAGCGTTGACGAAGGTGTTCTTGTCGCCATCCAGACGGCCCTGCGTCACGGACACGACGCCTTGATTCAGGCTACCCGCCAGTTTGAGTTTGGGACGTTCACCCAGCAGGCGGTCCGCCTCGGCAAAGCCGGTTTTGACGCGGTTGCCGGTACCGTCCAGTGACAGGCTCCAAGGCGCACGGGCGCGCGGGGAATTGGCCGAGATACGGGCATTAAACGCGCCCTTGGCCTCGGGCGACAGGCGCGACAGGTCTTTGAGGACAATATCGCCGTCGAACTTCAGGCCACCGGCCAGATTGCGTCCGCCCGATCCGGTCAGGCTGGCGGCCTGACCTTGCAGGTCGACCTTACGCAGCAGGATCGCGCCATCTTTGAGCATGGAGACAGACAGGTCGAGCGCCGGAGCCGATCCCATCAGGCCACCGATCATGCCGTCAGTCGAAGCGCCCGCCGCACGAAGCTGGCCTTGCAGGTTGTACTCGCCGCGCGCCGCGGACAGCTCCACCGGACCCGACAGTCGGGCCATGCGGTATTCGGCGGCTTCGGCATTCTCTGCGGCCAGATTGCCCTTTAGGGTGAAGTCCTTGGCGTCGCCACTGAAAACACCCTCGAAACGGGTTGCATCAGCCAGCTTGATGCCCGCCAGGCGCGACAATGAAGGCGTCTCGACTTTCAGGGCGATATTCTCGGCCTTCATCCCGCCCTTGGTCAGGATCGTACCCGAGGCCGAAGAGTTGATATTGTCGGCAATCAGTTGCCAGCCAATATTTTGCGCGCCTTCGCGATTTTTCACGGGGAAGGCAGCAAAGCCGATACGCGCCGTGCGCCCGATGCGGTCGATGAACGGAGCCAGCAGGTCCGAACCCGAGAAATCCATATAGCCGGACAGGCGCGAGCCTTCCTCGGCAAAGCGTCCCTTGACGCTGAGCGGGGTAAAGGCACCGGTCTTCATGACGATATCGGCGCGGTTGCCATCCACCACGGCGACCGCCGAGAAGGGCACATCCGGCGAATAGCCCATTGCACCGGCCAGAGGACCGCCCATGGCTTCCTGTGCCTGAAGGTTCAGGCGCAGTTCTTCGGGCTTGTCGCTAAAGGTTGCGGCCAGTTTCAGGAAATCGCCCGGACGGCTGAGGCTCAGCGCATCGACATTGGCCGTCTTGGCCCCGTTGCGCGGAATATTGGCATCACCCGCAAGACGCCAGTGACCATATTCCTTGGAGAAGTCCTCCATCAGGTGAATGTCGGTGGCGAACTTGTCGATATCCACGCTGATAGGCATGGGGCCGCCGGGCTCGGTCGGCGGCTCCAGCACAGGACGGCGCAGCACATTGATGCTCTTGGCGGTGATTTCGTCGGCGTGGAAACGGCGCATGACCAGTGGCCAGAACGACCAGTCCACGCGCACGTCTTCGGCGGTCAGCCACGCCCCGTTGATGTCGGTGACGGTGATCTTGGCGATGGTGAAATCGTCAAACAGGTCGCCTTTGACGCCCTCGACATTGATGGCCCCGTAACGACCGATCTTTTTGCCTGCAATAAAGCTGGTGACCAGTTCGCGACCGGCATCGGACAACAGGTAATAGCGCCCGCCAATGAGGGCGACCACGCCCACACCCACCAGCGCCCCGATACCGATCCCCGAAAAGACGGCGACAGTACGCAAAAGCGAGCGTTTGCGGCGACGCTTTTTCGCGCGCTCGGCAGGAGCCTGTTCTTCGGAAGTCGCGGCTTCGTGTTCAGGTAGGTTTTCAGGTTCGGGCGAAGAGGGCGTTTCGGTCAAAACGACTGGCCGATGCTGATATAGAGTTGGAAGTCGGAGTCACCTTCACGCTTGTTCAGCGGGAAGGCAACATCGGCGCGGATCGGGCCGAACGGCAATTTATAACGAACACCCACACCGGCACCGTATCGCATATTGCTCAGGTTGGGGGTGGCCTCGAAGCCGACAGCACCGGCATCGATAAAGGCCACGGCCTGCCAGTTGTCACGGACGTCGCGGCGCACCTCGAACGAGGCTTCAAACAGGCCAAGGCCACCGCGCGGTGTATTGTCGGGCAGGCGCGGGTTGATGCTCTGATAGGAGTAACCGCGCACCGATCCGCCGCCACCGGAATACATCAGGCGGGACGACGGGATAATCAGTTCGTCGCCCCCGACGATAGAGCCGACTTTGACGCGACCGGCCAGAACCGTGGCATCATTCTCGCCCAGTCCGTAATAGGCACTGGCATCGCCCACAGTCCGCAGGAAGAAGACGGTGTCTTCACCCGTCACGGCGGTAGGTTGCACCGACAGGCTGGCTTTCCAGCCCTGGGTCGGGTCCAGCGGATCATTGGACTGGTCGGTACGCATGGCGCCGCGCAGGGTCACAATGGCCAGATCGCGATCCAGATTGAGCGCCTGCTGGGTGATCGGATCATAGCGCACCTCGGCATAGCGGCCGGTATCCAGACCCAGCCCGACCGAGGCCCACCATTTTTCACCACGACGTTCGGAAACATCGGCGTCGAATGTCAGGGCCTGACGTTCATAGGCATCGGTGATTTCGTTGACGACAAAGGCGCTGGCCGAAATCGTGCGTCCGCGCTTGCGGAAGTGGGGGCGCGTCCAGTCCAGACCGATCCGGCTGTCGATATCGGCCACACGCAGGATATAGCGCAGGGTATCGGCGCGTCCGAAGCGGTTGAACTGGCTCTGCATCAGATCAATACCGACGCCGTCCAGCGTGGCATAGGAAAGACCCGCTTCAAGCAGCTTCTTGTCACGATCGACAAGCTGGACCTGAACCTCGCGCAGTGCGCCCTCATCGGGGGTGTTGTTGCGGACCGGACCGGCGACGCCGTTCTCGATGGTCTGGATACGCATGGGCTGGCGTTCCAGATTGACCGAAACAGAGTTGTAGACACCCGTATCCGACAGGTCTTTTTCCAGACGGTTCAGCAGCTCTGGCGAATAGATGTCACCCTCTTTCCACGTCACCAGCGACTGCACGAACTGCGGACGTGTGCGTGTCTTGGGTGGTTCGTCGGCATCGGGAGCGGTACGAGCCGTGGACTGGTCCTCTTGTGTCTCGCCGGTGGATTCTTCGCGCGGCGCAGAGGCATTTCGTGCGGAAGGGGTGCTTTCCGTACCCAGCAGCAAAACGTCTTCTTTCAGGCGAACCAGTTGGCCCGCCTGAATGACAAAGTGAGGAATGGCGACATTGCCCGCATGGCCGGCATAGCGCTGACTTTCCGGCACCAGAATGGGGGTCAGGGGCACAGTGGCCTCAGGATCAGTACCGGTTGGCTGTTCGCCGTTCGAAGCTTCAGAGCCGTCGCTGGCGGACTGCGGGGGCGGTGTGGAACCGATCAGTTCCTCGTGCAGGCGGTCAGCCAGAGTGGCGATGGTTTCATTGCCGGGTGTGGTGGCCTCGGCATCTGCTGACGGGACGTCCAGAACCTCGCCGGTTTCGGGGTCGATCCGCGAAGCTGGCGAATCCGGGCGAAGATCGGGGTGGATGACATGGACTTGGCGAGGGTGGGCGCGGGCATCGGCAAAGCCGTCTTCGCGCAGGGCACGCAGGATACGGGATTCTGCGCTGATAATGTCCTCGGCACGGGCCGGTTTGCCTTCCAGCTGGATGGCCTTACGGGCATCTGCCACCACATCGCGGGCCTCGTTGCGGCCTTCAGCCAGCCGCACGGGCGGCGCGGCATCGAAGACGCGCGTGTCATAGGTCACGGTGCGGTTGCTGTCGGGATCGTTTGGCGGCGCGATATCGCTGGCCGTTGACGGCGGGGCGTTGGCTTCGTCAGCGAGACTGGCAGGACGGTTGGTGATGTTCACCAGCAAGAGGCTGTCCGACCATTCGATCGTCGGATCAGACACCGTAAAGCGCGTACCGGGATTGATGCAGAGCCGAGGCGGCGCATTGGTATTGCTGGCATCGTTCAGGCTGACATAGCCGCCATAATAGCCTTCCGAGCGCAGAAGCTCGGTGGCCAGTTCGATGGCGCGTTCGGCAGAGGCACGTCTGCGCGATGCCGTTGCCAGTTCGTTGCCGCCGGCTTCGCCAATGGCTTGACGCAGGCGGTCGTCCAGATCGCCATAATTGGTTTTGTCCGGCGTACAGAATTCGAAAGTGGCCCGCGCCTGTTCGGCAAACGACGGCGTTGCGGATGCGATCAGGGCGCAGGCTGCGACGCTGGAAAATAGAAAGCCGTGGCGAGCGGTCAAAATAAGTCCTTCCCAAGGGGAGCCCGATGAGAAGTGACGTCGGTGACTTTCTCGGGCAGCGGGAACAAGTGCAGGCGAAGGAGGCTAGCTTGAAAAGCAGCCTCCGGTCCCGAGATTAATAGAAGAGGGTTTCGCTTTCAGGCTGCACCGACTCTTCGGAGCTTTGAACCGCTGGCGGCAGGGTTTCGGTCGGTGCCGTATCCGCTGTCTCGGCAGGGGCTTCGGCAACAACCGGTGCTGCTTCTTCCTCGGCGGCGGGCGCGGCGTCTTCGACCTGTTCGACTTCCATGACGGCCGAGTCAGACGAGTCATAGGAGTTGTCGCAACCTGAAAGGATCAGGCCGCCAGCGAGGGCCAGGGCGATGGAGGCGGTGGTGTAGGACTTGCGAATGGTCATGGTGTTCTCGAAGATTTCCAGCGCCGGTGAAGTCAGGGCTCCCAGCATATTGATACGCTACATAAACCGTTGCCGATGAACCGCCTGTGAATCACAGACTTGCTAGCGCAATGCGAGATGCATGGGGCATGGTTTCTCGTAACCTTTTGTATCGTTGAAACCCCGAAGGGAATCTTAAGTCGGGTTGAAACACGAATCGATCCGTAGAGATTTCAACGTCTTATGAAAGGCAAAAAGGGCGTTCTGGTTCCATTGGCGGTGTTTCAAATGGCAAAAACAGACGGAATTCATGTCTGAAGTCGACAAAATACGATTTATTTCATGAAAACAGCACTTCCGCACAAACTGGCCCTTGACCTTCGGGGCGGAATACAACAAAAACCGCCCTCACACGGAGCGGTCGCCCACGGGGCTTCCCCAAGCGGCAGCTAAGTGTTTGATTTCGCAGTGTGCGCCCCTAGCTCAGTTGGTTAGAGCATCTGACTTTTAATCAGAGGGTCCCCGGTTCGAGCCCGGGGGGGCGTACCACTGCGAAAATCACTTTCCCCGACATTTGAATAAGCTATGCCTCACATTGTTGCGTGCGCGACGGTGTGATTGTTTGCGTCTACAAAGATGGAACATCCTTCGCGGGGAGCGGTTAGCTTGACTATGAAAACAACATCCATCGCCACACTGGCTCTGGCGGGTATTGCGCTTGCGGGCTGCAGCACCCTGTCAGAGACGTCTTCGTCTGCGACCTCGTCGGCCTCCAGAGGGGTCGAACAGGTCAATTCGGGCCTCGGCAGTGCCTTGCAGGCCCCGCTGGAAGACCTGAACCTCGTGCGTCAGGAAATACCGGCTGTTCTGAACGAGGCTGCGACTTCGCCCTACAGCGTTCAGGGCATGGGGACTTGTTCTGCCATTGCCACCGAGATCGGGCGTCTGGACGAGGCTTTGGGCCCTGATCTGGATGCCCCTGCCACGACCGAAGAAACAGACGTCGGTGACAAGGCCGCCGATGCCGCAGCCGATGCGACACTGGATGCGGTTCGTAGCACCGTGACGGACTTTATTCCGGCCCGCTCGTGGGTGCGCCGCCTGACGGGTGCGCATCGCCATAGTCAGGAAGTTCAGGCCGCTGTTCGCGCGGGCTTGCAACGCCGCGCGTTCCTGAAGGGGGTGGGGCAGCAAAAGAACTGCGCCCCGCCAGCGGCCCCTACGGGCTATCGGAAGCACTAATGCAAAACGGGGAGCCGATGGCTCCCCGTTTTTTATTCAGGTCTTGATGTGGCGGGCGCGGAAGTCCTTGCGGAACTGCTCGAACTCGCCCTTTTCAATCGCATCGCGCATGGCGGCGGTCAGGGCCTGGAAGAAGGCGATGTTGTGCCAGCTCAACAGGATCTTGCCGAGGATTTCGTCGGCACGGATCAGGTGGTGCAGATAGGCACGGCTATAGTCCTGTGACGCAGGGCAGGGGACCATCGGGTCCAGTGCGCTCTCGTCTTCGGCAAAGCGGGCATTCTTGATGTTGACGGGACCATCCCATGTCCATGCCTGACCATGACGACCGGCGCGGGTCGGAAGCACGCAGTCGAACATATCGACGCCGCGATAGACGGCCTCGACCAGATCAATCGGCTTGCCGACGCCCATCAGATAGCGCGGGCGATCCTTGGGCAGGAACTCCGGTGCGAAGTCTAGAACCTCGCACATGGCCTCGTGGCCTTCGCCGACGGCCAGACCGCCAAGCGCATAGCCGTCAAAGCCGATTTCCTGCAGGCGCTCGGAGCTTTCCTTGCGCAGGTTCTCATAGGTCGAACCCTGCTGGATGCCGAACAGGGCCTGCGTGTCGCGGGTGCCAAAGGCGTTCTTGGAGCGCACTGCCCAGCGGGCTGACAGCTCCATACCCTGACGGGCGCGCTTTTCCTCGGCAGGCCATGCGACGCATTCATCCAACTGCATGACGATGTCCGAACCCAGACGGTCGGCCTGAATCTGGATCGAGCGTTCCGGTGTCAGAACATGCTTGGAGCCGTCGATGTGGCTGGAGAAGGTCACAGCCTCTTCGGTCAGCTTGGAGATGCCCGACAGGGACATGACTTGGAAGCCGCCACTGTCCGTCAGGATCGGCTTATCCCAGTGCATGAACTTATGCAGACCACCCAGACGCTCCATGCGTTCCGGTCCCGGACGCAGCATCAGGTGGTAGGTATTGCCCAGAAGGATGTCGGCACCGGTCTGTTTGACCTGATCGACCGTCATGGCCTTGACCGTGGCAGCGGTGCCAACCGGCATGAAGGCAGGCGTGCGGATATCGCCGCGTGCGGTTTTCAGGACGCCGGTACGGGCGCGGCCATCGGTGGCCTTGATATCAAACGGAAAAGGCAAAGTGTTCTTACGCGGTTAGAGCAGGCGCTGAAGTTGTTCGGCGCGTTGCAGGTCCTTGGGGCGGCCAAACAGTTTGCAGGTCTCAATCTGCTCGGCGACGGAGGGGATATAGAGGCGTCCGCCGTCAACCGCCACAGGGATACGGCTTTCAAAGGTCACCAATTGCCAGTCACCGCCGTTTCGCACTTCCATTTCGGCCATGACCTCGACCGGAACGGGGGTGGTCAGGATCTGGCCATAGACACGCGAGCGGAACAGGCCTTCGCCGGGGTCGGGGGTCACTTCGCCGTATAGGGCGTCGATCAGGGCCTTGGCGTCACGGGGGCTGCACAGGACATCCACATCCGGCACCCGCCAGTCGGTCAGGCCTGCTAGCACCATGGCCGCCCCGCCAAACACCCACCACGGGTCCTGCATGACACCGGACGCCGAGGCGAGGATGTCGAGGGCGGCGGAAAGGTCTTCGGGCAGATCATCGTAGTACGTAACCATGACCGTTCTATAGTCCGGTATGACGCAGGAATAAAACGCTGTGATGATTTAATCTTGGCAATGCAGAACCGGCAGCGAAGGTGCGCGTTGCAAATTCAAGGACGACATCTGCGTCCAGACCCTGTTCGCCGCGTCTTTTGGAAAGACCACACATCATGGTTGCCCACACCCGCCCGATGTCACCCATGGCCCGCTATCGCCGCCCGCTCATGTGGGGCGCGATTGCCGTCATTCTGGCCATTCCGGCCATCGCCATGCAGTTCACCCGCGAAGTCGCATGGGGGGCGGAGGACTTTGCCTTTGCGGCCCTGCTGTTGGTTGCAGCGGGACTTTTGTACGAGTTGGCGGCGTGGAAACTGCTGACCGCCCGCGCTCGATGGATTGCGGGGGCGGTCATTGTGCTGGCGGTTCTGGTGATCTGGGCCGACGCGGCGGTCGGCCTGTTCTAGGCTCTAGGCCTTGCGGAACAACAGGCTGCCGTCACCATAGGAATAGAAGCGGTATTTGTTATCGACCGCGTGCTTATAGGCCGCCTGCATGGTGTCATAGCCGGCAAAGGCGCTGACCAGCATGAACAGGGTCGATTTGGGCAGGTGGAAGTTCGTCATCAGAATGTCCACGGCCTTGAAGCGATAGCCGGGGGTGATGAAGATGGCTGTGTCGTCGTGGAACGGACGGATGACGCCATCCTCGCCGGTCGCACTTTCCAGCAGACGCAAGGACGTGGTGCCAACGCAGACAATGCGTCCGCCCTTGGCGTGCACGGCGTTCAGGGCGTCGGCAGTTTCCTGCGAAACCGTGCCCCATTCGGAATGCATCTTGTGGTCTTTGGTGTCGTCGGCCTTGACCGGCAGGAAGGTCCCGGCGCCCACATGCAGGGTTACGGCATGGGTCGAGACGCCGCGCGCCTTCAGGGCTTCCAGCAGTTCCGGCGTGAAATGCAGGCCCGCCGTCGGAGCCGCGACCGAGCCGTCATGTTCGGCAAAGACGGTCTGGTAGTCTTTCTGGTCCTGATCGTCTTCGGGGCGCTTGGCCGCGATATAGGGCGGCAGGGGCATGACGCCGACATTACGGATGGCATCATCCAGCACCGGACCGGCCAGATCGAATTTCAGCGTGACCAAACCGTCATCGCCCTTGGCCTCGATCACGGCATCAAGCGCACCCATTTCACAGGCACGGTCGGTATCGGTGCCAAAACGTACGCGGTCGCCGACCTTAAGCCGCTTGCCCGGCTTCATAAAAGCCGACCAGACATCGGGGGCGTCGCGGTGGTGAAGCGTCGCCTCGACCTCGACGGTCAGGGTTTCGCCCTCTGGCCCGATACGCTCGCGAATGCCGCTCATGCGGGCAGGGATGACGCGGGTGTCGTTGAACACCAGCGCATCGCCCGCCTGCAGAAAGTCGGGCAGTTCATGCACGATCCGGTCTTGCAGCGTCCCGTCCTTGACGATCAGGAAACGGGCGCTGTCACGCGGAGATACAGGCCGCAGGGCTATGCGGTCTTCGGGCAGGTCGAAATCGAAGTCTGAAGTTTTCACAGGCGGGGTGAACACCTGACCGCGCGGGCGGTCAAGTGCTGCGTTTAGCCGTTATAGCGCGAAAGGTTCAGATCGTCGGTCTTGATGGCGGGTGCCTTGCCGGAAATCATGTCCGAAATCACCGCCGCAGAACCGCACGACATGGTCCAGCCCAGCGTGCCATGGCCGGTATTCAGCCACAGGTTCGTATACTTGCTGGCCCCGACAATCGGGGTGCCATCGGGCGTGTTCGGGCGCAGGCCGCACCAGAATTCGGCATCCTTCAGATTGCCTGCACCGGGGAACAGGCTGTCCACCGAATAGTTCAGCGTGTCGCGGCGACGGGCGACCAGATCACGGTTGAAGCCGTTCAGCTCGGCCATGCCACCAGCGCGGATGCGGGTGCCCAGACGGGTAATGGCGATCTTGTAGCTCTCGTCCATCACGGTCGAGACGGGGGCCTTGGCATCGTCGAGGATGTCGGCGGTGATGGAATAGCCCTTCACCGGATAGATCGGCAGCTTCAGATCAAGGTTGCGGATCATTTGCGGCGACCATGAACCCAGCGCCATGACATAGGCATCTGCCGTCAGGGTGTCCTTGTCGGTCAGCACGCCGTCGATCTTGTCGCCATCGCGCGAAATGGCCGAGATGGTTTCGTTCCAGCGGAATTTGACACCGGCAGCCTCGGCCATCTGGGCAAGGGTTTCGGTGAAGATGCGGCAGTCGCCGGTTTCGTCACCCGGCAGACGCAGGGCACCGACATACGGAACCTCCGAATGGGCCAGACCCGGTTCGGCACGACGGCAACCGTCGGCATCCAGCAGTTCGTAGGCCACGCCTTCGGATTGCAGGACCGCCACATCCTTGTGGGCGTCCTTCAGTTGTTTCTCGGTGCGGAACAGTTGCAGCGTGCCTTGCTGGCGGCCGTCATACTGGATGCCGGTTTTCTGGCGCAGGAGGTCCAGTTCGTCGCGGGCATATTCGGCCAGACGCACCATGCGACCCTTGTTCACCGCATAACGGGCAGGGGTGCAGTTACGCAGCATCTGCAAGGTCCAGCGGATCATCGCCATGTCGGCGCGGGTGTGCAGGATCAGCGGCGCGTGGCGCATCATCAGCCACTTGATCGCCTTGGCCGGAACGCTGGGCGCGGCCCACGGTGCGGAATAGCCGGGCGAGACCTGACCGGCATTGGCATAGCTGGTTTCAAGGCCGGGACCGGACAGGCGGTCGACCACAGTCACGTCGTGACCGGCTTGATTGAGATACCAGGCTGTGGTGACGCCGATCACGCCTGCGCCAAGAACCAGTACACGCATTTTATACGCTCGCGTTTATAGTGGCCCGACGCGGGCCTCCCGTTGGCGGGAAGCTACGCGCAACAATCAGAGTTTTCCTGTCTTATTGCGACGATATGTGCGGCGGTGGTATTGCTGCTGCAATATTATACGAGTCAAACCGCAGAAAGTTGCAATGTTACTGGATGAAGTCGATCGCAAGATCGTCCAAAAGTTGCGGGCCGATGGCCGTATCAGCAATGCCGATCTGGCCGATCAGGTCGGGCTGTCTGCCTCGGCCTGCCTGCGACGTGTGCGCCAGTTGGAAACGCGCGGTGTCATTCGCGGCTATACGGCCATTCTGGGTGTCGAGGAGGAAGAGGGCATTGTTGCCTTCGTCCAGATCACGCTTGAAAAACAAACAGATGAGCAGATGCGCCGGTTCGAGGACGCCGTGCGCCACTATCCCGAAATCCGCGACTGTTATCTGATGGCGGGCATGGCCGATTATGTGGTCCGCGCGGTGGCACCGACCATGGCGGCCTATGAGGTGCTGCATAAGGATGTGCTGTCGCGACTGCCCGGTGTGTCGCGTATCCAGTCCAGTCTGGCGATCCGTAATGTGCTGAAAGCGCGATAGATCGGGGAAATCTGTCGCTTCATCCTCAAGTCGCCGTTGACCCCGCGCGCCTGAGGCGGCAAACCCCGCCTATGCTACAGAACCTTGAAACCCTGTCCCGTGAGGCCCGTTCGTGGCCGTTTGAGCAAGCCCGTAATCTGTTGGCGCATGTGCTCAAAAAACGGTTGTCGGACGCCGACCGCGCTGTGGCGCAGTCCCTGATCGATGCTGGCAAGGCGGACGAGGCTCTCAAACAGTTCGAAGGCCTTGGCCGTCCGGTCATTCTGGAAACCGGTTACGGCCCGTCTGGCCTGCCGCACATGGGCACGTTTGGCGAAGTGGCCCGCACCACCATGGTCCGCAATGCGTTCCGTGCGCTGACGGGCGACCACTGGGAAACCAAGCTGATCGCCTTCTCGGACGATATGGACGGTTTCCGCAAGGTGCCGGAAGGCATCCCGAACCCCGAGATGCTGCGCGAAGACCTGCATCTGCCGCTGACCAAGGTGCGCGATCCGTTTGGCACGCATGAAAGCTTTGGTGCCCACAACAACGCCCGCCTGCGCGCCTTCCTCGACAGCTTCGGCTTCGACTATGAATTCATGTCTTCGACCGAGACCTATAAGTCCGGCCGTTTTGACGAGACGCTGCTGCTGATGCTGGCGCGTTATGACAGCATCATGGGCATCATGCTGCCGACGCTGGGTGAAGAACGCCGCGCGACCTATTCGCCGTTCCTGCCGGTCAGCCCCTTTACCGGCCATGTGCTGCAAGTCCCGACCCTCGAGCGCAATCTCGAAAAGGGCACCATCGTATTTGACGATCCGGTTGGTGGCCGCACCGAGGTTCCGGTGACGGGTGGTCACGTCAAGCTGCAATGGAAGCCGGACTGGGCCATGCGCTGGACCGCGCTGGACGTCGATTACGAAATGTCGGGCAAGGACCTGATCGAGTCGGTGCGCGAAAGCGGCAAGATTTGTCGTGCGCTGGATGGCGCGCCGCCGGTCGGCTTCAACTACGAACTGTTCCTCGACATCGAGGGCAAGAAGATTTCCAAGTCGAAGGGCAATGGCCTGACGATGGAAGAATGGCTGCGTTACGGCCCGCCGGAATCGCTGAGCTGGTACATGTTCCAGTCGCCCAAGTCGGCCAAGAGCCTGCACTTCGGCGTCATTCCGCGCGCGACCGACGACTGGATGTCGTTTGTGGAGCAGTACAAGACCCAAGAGCCGAACAAGCAGATCGATAATGCGGTCTGGTCGATCCACGGCGGTAACCCGCCCGAAACGACCTCGCCGGTCAGCTTCTCGTTGATGATGAATCTGGTGGGCGTGGCCAATGCTTCGAGCAAGGAACAGCTCTGGGCCTATTTCGCCAAGTATCTGCCGGATGCAACGCCGGAAAACGAGCCGCTGCTGGATCGTTTGATGGACTATGCGCTGAACTATTACGAGGACTTCGTGAAGCCCACGAAGGTGTATCGCGCACCGACCGAAATGGAAAAGGCGGCTCTGCTGGACCTCGCCGGTCGTCTGAAGGCACTGCCGCAGGACACTACGGATGGCGAGATCATCCAGAATGAAGTCTATGCCGTAGGCAAGGAACACGGCTTTGAGCCGCTGCGGGCATGGTTCGGAGCGCTTTACGAAGTGCTGCTGGGCGCATCGCAAGGCCCGCGCTTTGGCTCGTTCGCAGCCATCTATGGCTTGCCGCAATCGATCGAACTGATCGAAAAAGGTGCCAATGGCGAACTGGTCGGCTGATCAGCTAGCGCTTTGAAGATTAAAGGGCCGTCTCGATGAGGCGGCCCTTTTTTGTAGGTATTTTGCGGGATGAACGAAACCTGACAGTCATTGTCGGGGAGCCTTCAGGCAGTGGGGCGCATTGTTCTTGTCACGACCAACTCGATGACAGGAGAGAGCCATGTCGAAGATGTTCAAGGCCGGTTTGGCCACCGTTTCGATGATTGCTGCCATGGGAGCCGCTATGGTTCCAATGACGGCCAATGCCCAGGCCAATGGCATCACCAACTGTGACGCGCCCGGTGGTCGCCAGCAGGCCGGTGCTGCGATCGGTGCGCTGATCGGCGGTCTGGCGGGTAGTCAGGTTTCACGCAACGAGCGCGCCCTTGGTGCCGTCGTCGGTGCCGGTGCCGGTGCTGCGGCGGGTTCCTATATCGGCTGTAACCAGCAACGTGCCCGCGCCAATCAGCAGGGCAGCGAGAACATGTATCGCGCAACCTCGAACCTGCGTATCCGCTCGGGTCCGGGCACCAACTATGGCGTTAGCGGTAACCTTTCGGCAGGACAGCCCTTTACGGCTATCGGTTCGCAAGGCGAGTGGGTTCAGATCGCCGGTGGTGGCTGGGTGAATGCCCGCTATGTCGGAAACTACTGATTGCGACTGACCAGTATTTCAAAAAGGCCGTCTGCGGTGCAGGCGGCCTTTTCTATTGGCTGACCCAGACGATGCGCGCCATCCACTGGATGTCCTTGCGATCCAGTGTACGGGGTGGATAGTCGGGATTGACCGACAGCAGTTCGATCTGGCTGTGGGACACGAACCCCAGTTCCTTGGCCAGTGTCTCGCCCGCCAATGTCCGCAAGGCGACACGGTCCCCCTTGCGGATGCGGGTGTCTTCCAGATCGACAATCACCTTGTCGCCGGGGCGATACAGCGGAAGCATGGAATCGCCATCAATCTCCAGACTGATCAGTCCTTCGCGCAGGGCGGGCAGGGGGGTACGGTCCCAGCCTTCGGCCAGCGGCAAGCCTTCATCGGAGAAGAAGCCGTCCTCGCCCGCCTTGGCCAGGCCCAGCACCGGCAATGTCTGAGGCGCGGTGTCGTTGGCCAGAGACGCAAACTCGCCAAGTGATAATTGCGAGGTTTCCAGTACCCGCATCAGGCTCTCGGTCGAGGGCCAGCGCGGGCGGGGCGGGTCACCGGCCCCAAAGCGTTTGGATGGATTGAAGCTGGTCGGATCCAGCCCTGCACGCCGCGCCAACCCTGATGGGGACGTGCCTGCCCGCTTGGCGAGTGTGTCCAAGCTTTTCCAGATACCGGCGTGCGTAAGTGTCATGGGGTCGTCCTAGGGGACACCCAAAATAGGCCAATGGTTTAGGAATATCTACCTATATCATCACGACTGGAACCAATCACGGCACGTTCTTGCCACGCGATGAAGGTTCCGACGATCAAGGAGATGATGATGCCTACGGATGCAACGTTCAAAACGGTGAAGTAAGCTGAAATCGTTGGCTTGAAGTCTATTGTGTATAAAAATTGAAGTGTAGCGACTAGTAATTGAAGTGCTGTTGCCCAAACAGGCCAGTTTGATGATGATTTCCAAACTAATGAAGCAAATATAATTAGTAGTGTAATATCAAGCAACATGACGGCAATACCTGAGTATTGCTTTTCTAATATGCCTGCGCGAGCTAGGGTGCTGAATAGCCAGCACAATAGATAGGCTGTGGCCCCTATTCTTTCGTTTTTCCCGCCAAGTGTCAGGGCAAAAGTGCATCCTGCCAGCATAAGGAATGCGCCAGACCAACCGATAATGGTTGTAAACAAAATAACCCCCATCGAGATAGTCGATGGGGGTTATTTGTGAGGGTAATCCCTAACAAATCGTGCGTTACAAATTTGTTAGACGGCGCGAAGGTGAGCCGACTTTTTCGGGCTCATCGGCGTGTCATCCCACTCCAGCGGCTTGTCAGCCGGACCGGCGGCATAGACGCCCCAGCCCATACGGCGGTGGTCTTTTTGCATTTCGGCGTGGCACTCGACGATGGCTTCGCGAGCGGTCGAGAGGGCAGCCAGCGTGGCCAGTGCCTTGGTTTGCGAAGCCGAGGCCGCAACCGGGGAAACCGACAGGGCGGCGCGACCCGAGATCATGGCCTGAACCATGGCTGCGGCGTGGGCGATAGCGGCATCAACCGACTGTTCCGTAGCATACAGTTCAGTCGAGATGCTGGTGACGACTTGGGTGCGGTCCATGTGTGTTCCCCATAAAACGCCGATATGGCGCGTTATGTTTAACAGCGGTTAAGGTTATTCGTAAAGAGTTTGTTAACCTAAAATTTACTTATTTTTTACGCTTTTCTAATCTCCGGTAGTATCGTCTAGCTGGAAATGTGCAGTCAGGGTTGCAATCGGCTTGTCCTGACTTTCCTGCCATGCCGATGCGGTCACATAGGCCACCTTTTTACCGGCCTTGCTGATGTGTGCGCGGGCAAAGACATCGCTGGCCTTGCCGACTCGCAGATAGGCAATCGACACATTGATCGGGCGAGGAAGGCGCAGGCGCGGATAGTCATGCGAAACCTTGGCCATGGCGGCCAGTTCCAGCAGCGCGGCAGTCGATCCGCCATGCAGGGCCGGAATCATCGGATTGCCGATCAGGTGTTCCGAAAACGGCATGACGACAGTGACCTCGTCACCATAGACGTCGGTTTTGAGCTTCAGGAAACGGGCATAGGGCAGGTGGTCCAGCAGGGGCTTGGTCATTATGCGTTTGCCTGATTCTGGATCTGGGCCTGATCGCTTCCGCCATCACGCAGCGCCGGTTTGTGGATGATATAGGCGGCCTGCGAGGCGGCGACCGGATTGTCGGGACTGTCCTCGAACGCCCATGCGCGCACAAAGGCCATGGTTCGGTTCAACTGATAGCATTCGGCCTCGGCCAGCAGGTCACGCCCCGGTGAAGCAGCCCGCATATAGTCCACGCGCATATCCAGCGTCGCAATAGACTGGAACTGGTCCATAGCCAGCCACACCGACATGCCACCGACATGGTCCAGAAGCGTGCTGACCAATCCGCCGGACAGAACGCCCGAGGCCGGATCGCCGACCAGTTCGGGCCGATAGGGCACGCGCATACGCACGCGCTGGCCCTCGATACTTTCTAGACGAAAACCCAGAGCATGGGTGTGGGCCGAGCCGGAGGCCAGTTGGGGCAGAATGGCTAATAATTCGGGGTTTGGCATCTGGTCTCCTTGGAAGACCGAAACACTGGCCCTGCCTGCAAGGACTGTCCAGCACGCCCGTCAGTTTTGGGCGCTCAACCGTGCGGTTGTGTCGGGGGAAGGCAGGGTCTGGCGTTCTTCGAGCGCGCGGATCATCGCCATGCGCAAGCGTTCCGGCTTGATCGGTTTTTCGACCACGCAGACCATACCGGCAGCGATATAGCCGACGACATCATCGGGGTCGGCATTGGCCGTCAGGGCGATGATCGGCGTATGGGCACGATCATCGGCAAAGCCGCGAATGGCGTGTGTCGCCTGAATACCGTCCATGCGCGGCATTTTGATATCCATGAGGATCAGATCGAAATGACCCGTTCGTGCGGCCTCTACGGCTTCGTATCCGTCTTCTGCGGCTTCGGAGGTGCAGCCGAACATTTCGCACAGGGCGCGGGCCACGACGCGGTTGGTGGCATTGTCGTCGGCGATCAGCACATGCGGCCGTGATGACAGTTCCAGACTTTCGATCTGGGTGACATTGGCCTCTTCGATAGTGTCGGCACGGGCGCGCTGGACTGTCACGTCCAAGCCGTAAGTCGTGCCGCGCCCCTGATTGTTACGGGCGAATAAATCCCCGTTCATGTATTTGAGCAGGTACCATGCCATGGCGCAGGAGAGGTCGCCCGTGGTGGCCAGATCGCCAAAGCAACTCGCCAGCTGATCCGGCTCCAGACCGGGGCCGTCATCACGAACGCGGGCTTGCAGATCAACGAGGTCATCGCGGACCACAGCCTTAAGCCCGACCTCGACCATGCCGTTACGCGCCCATTTCAAGGCGCATTGGATCAGGGTGTCATAGGTCGCGCGAAAACGGGTTTCATCGACCATCAGGCTGAGGTCCGGATCGCCTTCGTAACTGACGATCAGGGTCACACCGGCTTCGTTGGCGCGCTGGGTCCAGTCAGCGTTTATCTGGTCCATGACAAGGCGCGGGCTTGTCGGAGACAAATCCAGATGAAAATTGCCCGCCTCGGCGCGTGCCAGATCACGGGCCTTTTGCAGCATGTCCAGACTTTCGGTCGAGGCTTGCAAAATGGCGTCCAGATGGTCTCTGGTTTCTACGGGCAGGGGCTGACGGCTGACGATTTTGGAAAAGGCATCGACCGTGGAAAGCGGTGCCGACAGGGCCTGGGTCAGGGTGTCTACAAAGCGGCTGTTCGCACTGGAAACGGCAGTCTGGTCGATCTGCTGCGCCTGTAGGGCGGCAATATGGTTTTCCTGTTCCTTGAGACGGGCAGCCTGGATCAGATTGACGTGGTGGAACAGTTTGATGGCCGTGCCGGTGCCAAGATACTGGCCGTCACGGGTCACAATGAAACCGCGCATCAGCGTCGAGGCACTGGATTTCAGGATGATTTCGGAAAAGGCGGAAATGCGGGTGTCCGCCTCGATGACCGACGGATCGGAATCCATAATCCACGAAACGGGACGCGAGGCATAACGGCTGCGACCCAGGGGCGAGGCCAGTTTGAGCAGGAATTCCTGACGGTCGATCAAGCCCACAGGACGCCCGTTTTCAACCACGGGCAGGGCCATGGCATCGGGGTGTAACCGGAACCAATCCAACACCTCGGGGACAGATGCCTCGGGGCTTATTGGCGGCACACATTCTGTGAGCAACTCAACCGTCGGCATTGCCGCACTCCACTAATGGGAATGTAACATCGCTCGGAAACCTTTTCCGAACGGTTAAGCCGCTGGCAAGGTGGTGTTTCACGAAGTGACCGACCATGAAAATGCTGCTTTTTTGCAGCAGTGACGGTTCGTCGCTATAAGCAGCGACAACTCTACCTTTTATCAGTTTTGTCCGGATGCGCGCGGCTGTTGGCCGACCGCAGGTTTGCTATGAACGCTTTCACGCCCACATCGTCCCATTCTGCGCTCGTTTTGTTTTCCGGCGGGCAGGACAGCGCCACCTGTCTGGCGTGGGCGTTGCAAAAGTTCGAGCGTGTCGAAACCATCGGCTTTGATTATGGCCAGCGCCATGTTGTCGAGATGCAGGCCCGTCTGTCGGTGCGTGAAGAGACAAAACGTGTCCTGCCGCAATATGCCGAACGTCTGGGACCGGATCACGTTGTGGACCTGACCGGCTATGGCAAAATTGCCGAAAGTACCCTGACCAGCGAAGTCGCCATTGAAATGGATGAACGCGGTCTGCCGCCGACATTCGTTCCGGGGCGCAACCTGATCTTCCTGACGGCGGCCGCTGCTCTGTCGGATCGTCGCGGTCTGAAGGTATTGGTGACGGGTGTGTGCGAGACCGACTATTCGGGCTATCCCGATTGTCGCCAGAACACGATTGATGCCATGTCGCAGGCTCTGTCGCTGGGGCTGGATCGCCCGGTGCCGATTGAAACGCCGCTGATGCATCTGACCAAGGCCGAGACGTGGGAACTGGCGCTTGAAATCGGTGGCCAGCCTTTGGTCGATGCCATTATTGAAACCTCGCACACCTGCTATGAAGGCGACCGCCAGCATCGCCATGCGTGGGGCTATGGCTGTGGCACCTGTGCGGCGTGCGAACTGCGTGAAGCCGGTTACAAGAAGTGGATCGAGGGCTGATGACCTATTCCGTCAAAGAGGCCTTCCTCACCATTCAGGGCGAGGCAGGGCAGGCAGGACGTCCGGCTGTCTTTCTGCGTTTTGCAGGCTGCAACCTGTGGAGCGGTCTGGAGCGTGACCGCGCCACGGCAGTCTGCACCTTCTGCGATACCGATTTTGTCGGTGTAAACGGCGATGGTGGCGGCAAGTTCAAAACGCCTGACCTGATGGCCGACCACGTCAACAGTTTCTGGATCGGCCGTGAAGGCGATCCGAAACTTGTGGTCTGCACGGGTGGTGAACCTCTGATGCAACTGGATGGGCCACTTATCGACGCCCTGCATGCACGCGGTTTCGAGATCGCCATCGAGAGCAATGGCACGATCAAGGCCCCCGAAGGTATCGACTGGATCTGCATCAGCCCCAAGGCCGACGCAGAGGTTGTGCAGACCTCGGGGCAGGAACTGAAACTGGTCTATCCGCAAGAAAAAGCCATGCCCGAGCGATTCGAGCACATGGATTTCGAGCGTTTTTGGCTGCAACCCATGGACGGCCCCGACGCAGTCGAAAATACCGCTGCAGCCATGGATTACTGCCTGAAACACCCCAAATGGCGGCTCAGCATCCAGACCCACAAATATATCGGGGTCCGCTAACGGGCCTTATTGAGCCTTGCGAATGATCAAGCCGATGGATGTGCATTTGTAACCCAGTATCGCCGAGCTCAGATGAGGTTCGCTGCGATAGGGGGGCAGATCGACATATTGATCCAGGGATCCGGTTCCCTCGGTCCAGTCAATTTTTGTGACCTCGTGACCGCGTTCTTGCAGACGGACGACCAAGTCTTCGATATCGCGACGCCGGAATAAGACGGTCATTTCGTTATCGATTGTGTCGCTGTTCGAGGAAATATTGTATTCGGTCGTGTGGATGGCATAGCCACCTGGGGCCAGACATTCCAAAGAGCGCTCGATAAAGGCCAGCCCCTTTTCGATAGAGCCAAGGTGTTCAAGAGCGCACGCCGACCAGCATAGATTATAGCCGGTCAAGTCATCCGGCACATTGTTCATGTCGCAGGTACGGAACTCTACGTTTTGTTCGAAGATGTCTTCGGAGCAGATGCCACGACGTCTTAGAGCGGCTTTTCCCGAAGCGTGCTGGTCGGTGGATTGCCAACCTGCGGCTTCAATATCGCTGGAAGCCATATCGGTTGCTGTGACCGTCATGCCGTGGGCGGCGAAAACAGCACTTAGCGGTTCGGTGCCGACACCAAATCCAAGAGCGCGATGGCCGGATTCCAGCAAGCCGCGTTCCCATGCCGCTTGGAGAATAAATACGAATTCCCATTGCTTGCGGTGGTAACGCACGGGCTCGCGGATACGGCTGCACCAATAATGGAAATAGGGTTGCTGGAACATATCCTCACGGCACAGTGCGCCGCCGGGGAAGATGTTGTGGCCGGGCGCTCCGGCGATAGGCGCAGGATTACGCCAGAGTGATGCGTCCGGTAAGGTGAGATAGCTCAGAATCAGTTGGGTTTCGCGCTGATGCGTTTGAACCAGCTCGCGGGTTCTAATGATTTCTCGTTCTATGTTTTTAAGACGTCGGGGCGCCGAGCGTAAATTTTTCCAAATTTGTTTAATCGACAAAACTGTGACCCCAAAATTCTCATTGAAAATGAAAAATTGCAGAAAGATGGCATATGGTGGCCAGCCTAGAGAGAGCCACGACCGAATCTACGCTTCGAATATTTAAGAAGTCCCGGATAACATCAAGGGGCTTGAAAGACGCAATGGCGCATGTGTGCCTGATTATCTAGGCGGAAATTTAAGCGCCGACCCTGCATCCAAATATCCTTGCAGCGACGACTAACTGACGAAACAAGGTTTTCGACGGTTTGGAAAGGGTACGGCTATGGGTATGATTTTCTGGATTCTGGTGTTTTCGGTGCCACTGTTCGGCATTGTCTATGCGGGGTTCACCTCGTTCCTGAAGTATCGTCAGCACCGCGCCATGCTGGATGTGCTCAAGGTCTATGCCGAGCGGGGCGAGGCTCCGCCGCAAGACGTCCTGACGGCATTGACCAACGGGTTTTCGCTGGCCGAAGAGGGCGTGAATGCGCCGAACCGTATGCCGACGGGTTCGTATAAAGCACAGGGACCGATGCATTACTGGTCGCTGGTCGGGCTGTTTTCAGTGTTTACGGCGGGGTTTGCCTATGCCTCGTGGAGCAGTGGCCCGGCAGGTTATCCCTTTACCATTGTGGCCTTCACCATGGGGGCGGTCGCCGTCTGGGCTATGGTCATGGCCATCGGGTTGAGCGTGAGGAAGAAATAGACGGTGTGCTGACGGAGCGCTGAACCAATGACACCGCAGGAAATCCGCTGGCTGGCCGAGGCACAGGCCGGATCGGACATGGCCTATGGGCGGCTTGTGGCGGCGCATCAGTCTGTGGTGCGCGGCTTCCTGCGCCGGATACTGGGCAACGGCTGGGCCGATGCCGACGATGTTGCTCAGGATGTGTTCGTCCATGCGTGGCAGGGGCTGCATACGGTGCGCCAGCCCGAACGGTTTCGTTCATGGCTGATCGGCATCGCGTGGCGCAGGGCGCAAGATTATATCCGTAGTAACCAGCGCCGCGCCCGCCGCGATCAGGACTGGTTGCAATCCTTGTCCACGCCCGAAGGTGTCAGTGCCGAGGAACGGTTATCGATGGAAAAGGCGATGGCCGATTTGCCCGCAGATGTACGGGCCTGTTTGACGCTGTCCTTGTCCGAAGGCTGGAGCCATGCCGAGATTTGCGCCTCTTTGGGTATTCCGCTGGGGACGGTAAAATCCCATCTATCCAGAGGACGCGAGCGTTTGTTGAAGGCGTTGGGAGAACCATCATGACCCCCGAGCAAAAGCTGCAAGCCCTGTTTGCGGCATCTAAACCGCCCGCGCAGGATTACGGGTTCGAGATCGCGGTTCTGGAACGCATCGCCAAACACCGTGCGATTGACCGCTTTACCTATCTGGCCATGTGGGTTGTGGTTATGGGCGGCGTGATGGCAGCGGTGTTCTGGGCGATCGAGGCCGGGCGTATGGCGTCGCTGGTACCAATCATGTCCGCCATTGCTGCGTGTGGCGTGTCTGCACTGGTGGTGTGGACGATGGGGCGGGCGAGGGCGCTCTAAAGCCCTAGCAGGCCTTGCCCTGTTGCTGACGACGTTCACAGCGGCGGGCTTCGCGTTCGGCCTCGCGCTGCTCGCGTTCACGTTTCTCGCGTAGCTCTTCGTCAGAGGTATGCGCCGCATCAATGCCTGCGCCGACTACCGCGCCGGTTACTTTTGCGGCTCCACCTACAACTGCAGCACCTGCGCCGACAACAGCACCGGCGACGCATCCTTGTAGGAACAGGGCGGCCATGATGACGCACGAACAGCGTATGATTGCGGTTGTCATGGAGTAGGCCTTTAAAGTTACAGGTCTGGAAGGTCAGTTGACTGAATAGAGGTAGCGGGAATGAGTTGGGCTGCAAACCTCGGCCTTGAAGTGCCGATCATTCAGGCCCCGATGGCGGGTGTATCAACGCCTGGTATGGCGGCTGCGGTCTGCGAGGCGGGTGGTCTGGGTTCGCTGGGGCTGGGTGCGGCGGATACTGCAAGTGCAGCCTCTATGATGCAAGCGGTGCGGGATCGGACGGCGCGCCCCTATCACGTCAACCTGTTCGTGCATGCCCAGCCTAAGCTGCAACCGCATATCGAGGCGGCTTGGGTGGATTATCTGGCCCCGTATTTTCAGCGCTTTGGTGCAGAGCCACTACAGACGCTACAAACCATCTATGACAGTTTTCTTGGTAACGGGGCGATGCTGGAGGTTGTTCTGGAGGCGGCCCCTGCGGTGGTTAGTTTTCATTTTGGCTTGCCCGATGCCGCGCAGGTTGCGGCCCTCAAGGCCAAGGGGTGCCTGTTGATGGCCAGCGCCACCTGTCTGGACGAGGCCATGGCTGCAAGGAATGCGGGAATGGATGCCGTTGTGGCCCAAGGCTATGAAGCGGGCGGGCACCGTGGAATGTTCGATCCCGATATGCCCGACAGTCGTCTGTCCATGGCGGATCTTACGCGATTGCTGGTGAAAGAAGCCGGTCTGCCGGTCATAGCCGCAGGCGGTATTATGGATGGCCGTGATGTACAGGCCGCGCTGGATATGGGGGCGGTGGCGGCCCAGATGGGTACGGCCTTTGTCGGCTGTGTTGAGAGTGCCGCTGATGATGCCTATCGCGCGGCTCTGTTCAGTGATGCGGCCCGCCATACCGTGATGACGCGGGTGATTTCGGGGCGTCCGGCGCGTTGTCTGTCCAATGGATTTACAGCTCTGGATCAGGGGCAAGATGCCTTGGTGCCAGACTATCCACGTGCCTATGATGCGGGCAAGGCGCTCAATCAGGCGGCGAAATCGGCGGGCGACGGCAGGTTTGGCGCGCAATGGGCGGGGCAGGGCGCACCAAGGGTGCGGGCTATGTCCGCAGCGCAGTTGATGGCGCAACTTAAAACCGAATTGACCTTATGAAGTTGGTGCCGCTAGTTTGGCGCAAACTAAGACGGAGATTTATGCGCAGAGAAATAATTTGAGCCACCCGAAAGGGTTTGCCAGCGCTCCGCATGGAGGCGCTGATTTTCTGCGTTTAATTTTTGGAATTTCTCATGATCGAGAACTTGTCGATCCGCCCGTTCGTCGCGGGTACGGATACATCACACCTGTCTGACATCTGGTTCAGGGCATCAATGATCGCCCACGACTTTATCGGCGAACATACCCTGCGCGAGCAGAAGTCGCTGATGAAGGCGGTCTATCTGCCTATGGCCAACACCACGGTGGCCTGTCTGGACGACCGGCCTGTCGGTTTTGCCAGTTTGATGGACGATCACATCGCGGCCCTGTTTGTTGACCCTGACTGTCAGGGGCAGGGCATAGGCAAGGCCTTGCTGCGCCATGTCGAAAACGGCCGAAATAAGCTGTCGCTAGAGGTTTATACCGACAATGACAGCGCGGTCGGCTTTTATCGGGCCATGGGTTTTGCGGTGGTCAGCACCCGTGAAACCGATGATCAGGGTCTGCCGCACCCGAATGCGAAAATGCTCTGGAACAGAGCCTAAACAGAAAGGGGGACACCGATGGTGTCCCCCTGACTTTTGCTGTTTGTACGCCGGTTACAGGCTGTCGACCATGACCAGTTCGGCGTCTTCGCTGGCCGTGATGGTGATGGTGGCTTCATCGACGATGCCTGCGCCATCACGAGCGTTCAGCGTGGTGCCGTTCACATCCACCTTGCCGACTGCCGGAACCAGATAGGCGCGGCGACCGGCGGCCAGATCATAGGACAGGCTTTCACCGGCTTTGAGGGTCGCAGCCAGAACGCGGGCGTCGGCATTGATCATCAGGGCTTCGTCGGCAGAGTTGCCCGAGGCGACGATGGTGAACTGGCCAGAGCGGTCGGCCTTTGGAAACTCGCGCTGACCCCATGAAGGCTGTGCACCCGGACGGTCCGTCTCGATCCAGATCTGGAACAGGGTCGTGAGCTCGTTCTCCATATTGTACTCGGCATGGCGCACACCGGTACCGGCGCTCATGACCTGAACATCGCCAGCGCCCGTACGGCCCGTATTGCCCATGGAGTCCTGGTGGGTGATGGCCCCCGTGCGGACATAGGTGATGATTTCCATGTCGGCGTGCGGGTGGGGCGGGAAGCCCGACTTCGGACCGATCTCGTCATCATTCCAGACGCGCAGACGGCCCCAGCCCATACGATTGGGATCGTAATAGTTGGCGAACGAGAAGTGGTGCTTGGCATCCAACCAGCCGTGGTTGGCACCACCGAGGGTATTGAAAGGACGGACATCGATCATGGTGATCTCCCTAACGCTTAGAGTGTGCAGCGCGTTGCTGCTTCGTTGAGAGCTATATACGCAACTGCTACTGTTACGAATAGGGGTGTGATGATCACGGATTGTTACACGTAACTCCTCCCTTGCGTAGCGGGGGAGGTGGCGCGGCGCACGCGCTGTGACGGAGGGGGCGTAGTTGCTTTGCGGCTCTAATCCCCACCACATGCTGCGCATGGTCCCCCTCCCCCGCGAGCAGGGGAGGATGTTAATTATGGGCCGGTGTTATGTGAGGTCTAACTTATGGTGTAACTTGGCTGGATGATTTTCGGTCTGAGCCCCGCGCGGCTATATCATCGGTGCGGCCAAGCCTGACGCGGCCTTGTGGCGATCACATCCAGATGTCGTTTCTGTAGGCGTCGGCGCTGGAGACTGGATGGAACTCTCGGTTCGGCGTTTACCCTTGCTGACGCGGAAAAAATGTAATGCTGAGAGGGAGCTCTATTGAAGACGTGAGAGCCAAGTCCGAACACGTGTTCTGGGCGAGGGGAAGTGCCCACTTTATTTGTTTGAACGTTTGCCTTCGGCAGTTCGTGTCAGGGTGTGAAGGTAAAGAAGTGTCTTCGATGAGACAATCTATGGAGCGTTACCAAAGAATATTTTTGAAAGTTTGGGCCACTTTATGGGTTGGATGTTGGTTGCTAGCCTTTTTAGTCTTTCTTGCTCAAAAGCAATACTGGCATGCTATCATACCTGTTTTGGCTATTTTGCCAGTTGTATTGGTAATTTGGCTCTTCCGATTTATTAGCAAAGTTTGATCGGCACTTAGTGGAATACCGTGGTGCAGACACACTTCGTTTGACCGCAGGTGGTGTTACCCCACCTGCGCTCTATGCCTTAGCTTCGCATCCGCCATCACAATCGCCGCTATCGCTTCCACGATCGGAACGCCGCGCAGGGCGACGCAGTGGTCGTGGCGGCTTTTGGTGCGCAGGCTCTTATTCGCTGTCGTGATTGCGTGGACGTTTCGAGACGCAAACGGCTTCTAGCGGTCAGAACCTTGTCTTGCAGTGGGGGCAGGTGTCCTTCGCGATTTCAGGTTTTTTGAAGAAATCGGTTTGGGTCGGATTGATGCGCTCACCGCATGATTTGCAATCCGCGAACATGATGTAGAGCACAGCAATGGAGAAAGGGATGGGGAGCAGAAAAACCCAAAAAACATCCAAGTTTCTGTTGAATATGAAGAAACCGATGATGAGGAATGGCGCTATAATCGAAAATCGGTAAGCCAGTTTGTAGAGCATGCGCACCTCGAAATTTGGTATCTTTTAGGGCTTAACCCAACTGCGCCCGATGCCTTAGCTTCGCATCTGCCAGCACAATGGCTGCCATCGCTTCCACGACCGGAACGCCACGTAGCGCCACGCAAGGGTCGTGGCGGCCCTTGGTGCGTAGGTCTACTTCGGCACCGTCGCGGTTGATGGTCTGGCGGTGGGTAAGGATGGAGGAGGTGGGCTTGAAGGCCACGCGGGCGGTGACGGGCTGGCCCGTCGAGATGCCGCCGAGGATGCCGCCTGCCTTGTTCGACAGGAAGACCGGCTCGCCATCGGGGCCAATGCGCATTTCGTCGGCGTTTTCCTCGCCTGACAGCATGGCGGCCTCGAAGCCTGCTCCGATTTCCACGCCTTTGACGGCGTTGATGGTCATCAGGCCCGCGGCCAGTTCGCTATCCAGTTTGGCATAGAGCGGTGCGCCCCATCCGGCAGGCACTCCGATGACTTCCAGAGCCACAATCGCGCCGATGCTGGAACCGGCTTTACGAACGGTATCCAGATAGGCTTCCCATTGCGGCACCACTTCGTTGGAAGCGGCGAACAGGGCGTTGTCATAGACGGCGCTGAAGTCGATCTGGTCGTCAGGTATGCGGTGCGGGCCAAGCTGAACCACGCCAGCGCGGATCTGGATGCTGTCGCCCAGAACCTTGCGGGCCACGGCACCGGCCGCCACGCGGCTGGCCGTTTCGCGGGCGGATGAGCGTCCGCCGCCGCGATAGTCGCGCACGCCGTATTTGGCCTGATAGGTGAAGTCGGCATGACCGGGGCGGAAGGCATGGGCGATCTCGCCATAGTCCTTGGAGCGCTGGTCGGTGTTCTCGATCATCAGGCTGATCGGTGTGCCGGTGGTGACCGGGCCATTACCGTCGTCGAACACGCCGGACAGGATTTTCACCGCGTCGGCCTCTTGGCGCTGGGTGACAAAGCGGCTGCCGCCCGGTTTACGCTGGTCGAGGAAGGGCTGGATGTCCGCTTCGGTCAGCGGGATCAGGGGAGGGCAGCCGTCAACGACGACGCCAATGGCCGGCCCGTGGCTTTCGCCCCAGGTGGTGATGCGGAACAGGTGACCGAAGCTGTTATGTGACATGAGGCTAGGGCTTAAGCCGCTGCGGCCTGTGTCGTCCAGAGCTGAGTGAAGCGATGGTGACGATCTTGTGTCTCTGTGAGGCTTTCAGGCTTGGCTTCCAGCGAGACAAACAGGTCACCGACAGGGCGCGAACCGCGTGCAGGAAGGCCCAAACCTTCGAAGCGCAACCTGACCGGCGAGGTCATATCGGGCACCAGCCATGCGGATTGTGGCCCGACGGGGGTGTCAAACTCGACCCGACCGCCATCGCGCACCAGATGGGCCTCGATGCGGGTCTGGAAGAACAGGTCCGAGCCGAAAACCGACAGCCCATCGCGGGGTCTGATCTTTACCGGCACAGTCATCAGGTCTTTGAGGCGCAGTTGGTCGCCATGACGCAGACCCGGTGCAAGGCGCACACGGTACAGGCGGTCATCGACATAAAGGCTGGTAATGCCGCCCTTTAGAGCCTGCATCGGCGATATGACGATCTCGGGATCAGGGCGAACAACCCGCAGGCCGGTTGTCTGCGGCCCCTCCAGCAGCAGGCGCTGGCCGGACTGGTTTTGCAGCAGGTGGTAGGCATCAACCACATAGCGGAACAGCACCACATCGCCGTTTGGCTGGTCGGGGTGGACCGCCTTGGCGACGCGGCGGAACGCAGCCGACAGCTCGGCCGGACTGACCGGACCTGTCAGGTCCAGTATCCGGTAGGCGTCCAGAACTGTGAGTGGCCTTGCGCTCATGGGCCCTACACTGACCCCATATAGTCAAGAGGGTGTTAACCGTAATCGCCTTCCGTCATGCGAATGAACGGTGTTCAATATTTGGGCAAATCACGTCGGGCGGGCTATAAGCAGAGCTATGAGTCATTTCGCCATCCCGCCCAGCCCTTCGCGCGACGAGTATGAGAACCAGCTGGTTCGCAATTCGGACGACAGCATCTTTGAAGGTGCCGATCCGTTTGCCATTTTTGCTGACTGGCTGAAGGAGGCGGGCGCGACCGAGCCGAACGATCCCAATGCCATGACGCTGGCCACGGTGGACGCCCAAGGTGTGCCGGATGCGCGGATCGTGCTGTTGAAAGACATGGACGCTCGCGGCTTTACGTTCTTCTCCAACCTTGAAAGCGCCAAGGGTCAGGAACTGGCGGCCAATCCGGTGGCCGCGCTGGTGTTCCACTGGAAGTCACTGCGACGTCAGGTGCGGGTGCGCGGTGTGATCGAGCCTGTGACAGCCGCCGAAGCCGATAACTATTTTGCCAGTCGCGCGCGCGAAAGCCGTATCGGCGCATGGGCATCATCCCAGTCGCACTTGCTTGAAAGCCGCGAGGCGCTGGAGCAGCGAGTGGTCGAAGAAACGGAACGCTTTGAAGGCAAAGACGTATCGCGTCCACCGCATTGGGCGGGATGGCGTCTGGTTCCAGTCTCGATCGAGTTCTGGCGCGACCGCAAATTCCGTCTGCACGACCGTATGCGGTTTGTGAAACAGGGTGACGGCTGGAGTATCGAGCGCCTGTATCCGTAAGGCTTAAGCGCCGTAGCGGGCCCAGAAGGTCTCTACGGCGTCCTCGGCAATGGCTCTGGCACTGCGGGCCTGTATCGGGTCCTTGCCCGAGGCCAGCGGAAGCAGAAGCACCGGATGCTCGATCATGCCCAGTAGCTGGCTCACGGCCCAACTGGGTTTTTCGGTTTTGATGAGGCCATTGGCGCTCATGGTTTCGAACATGGCGATCAGGGTGTGGGCGATATCGCCGCGCCCCCTGTCGAAAAAGTCTACGGCCTGAGTATTGAAACGCGGGCGTTCGGCCACAATCAGGCGAAACATTTTGCGCACAAAGCTATCGGAGAGGAACTCTGTATAGCGGATCAGATAATCCGTGAGGATACTTCTGTCTGGCGCTTCTGTGTTGAGTAGCGGGCCAACGCGGTCGTAAAAATCCTTAGCAGCCGTCTCTATGACCGCCTCGAACAGTGCTACCTTGCTTGGGAAGAAGGTATAGAGCGTCGCCGTGGACACACCGGCAGAGCGGGCAATCGGTTCTATACGTGCAGCAGCATATCCGTCCGACACGAAGCGCAATCTGGCTTCGTGGATAATCGTATGAACACGGGGATCCTGTGGGACAGGCATTTGCGGTTCGCCGGATTGTTGCTCTTGCGTAACAGTGATCCAGCTTTACCGTAAGCGCAAGTGTACCGGTGTTATTTAATCAAGTGCAATAATATAACAAAACCGCATTCAGGAAATCCTTTGCGGAATGCAACTATTGGTCACGTGACTATTTGAACTCTGCAAGCAAGGGGTGTGCGAGTACGGGGGCAACCAGTCGCATAACCGCATTGTGGTCGACCAGACGGACGGCAGCGGTCGTATCGGCGACGATAAAGTCGGCATGAATACGCGAGGGCTGGGTAAAGGCCTCATGGCCCGGACGAACGGTCAGCAGGTATTGGTTGACCACAGAATCCGCTGTGCGGCCGCGCTCGATCTGGTCACGCAGCAGGCGGCGGATAAAGCGGATATCGGCAGGCGTATCGACAAACACCTTGATGTCGAACAGGGCCGTCAGTTCAGGGTTGCACAACAGGTGCGTGCCTTCGATCACCACCACATCTGCAGACTTGACCGGCTCGCCGCCTTCTTCACGACCATGCGTAATGAAGGAATAGAGCGGGGCGACAATGTCCTGCCCAGCCTTCAGCGCCTTCAGATCATGGATCAGCAGTTCGTGATCGCGGGAATCCACATGGTCGAAATCATGCGTTGCCGGATCAAAGCCCGCCACCGAGGCCGCATCCCGATAATAGGAATCTTCGCGCAGCAAGGTGGCCGTGCCTTCGGGAAGGCAGGAAATCAGGGCTTCGGCGAGGGTGGACTTGCCCGAACCCGAGCCGCCGGTGATGGCAATCAGAATGGTCATGGCGACCTCATCCACTGTCGCAAGGCAGGGCGCAAGACAGCCAAAAGACGAAAAATACATTTTGTCGCGGCAAACCTGACCTAAGGTCACGTTGCCAGCCCCGCCCTTAATGGCTTAGCGTCCGGTAAAGCGCGGGTCTGTGAACCAAAACAAGCGCAAACGGGACTTTGATTTATAGAGGGACGCCAATGCTCGGACTGATGCAGGACTGGCCGCTGACGGTTGATCGTATTCTGGACCATGCCAAGGCATGGCATCCGAACCGCGAAGTGGTGACGCGCTCTGTCGAAGGGCCGATTGTGCGGGTGACCTATGCCGAACTGCACGAGCGTGCACGCAAGGTTTCCAACGTCCTTCAGGCATGGGGCATCCAGCAGGGCGACCGTGTCGCGACTTTGGCATGGAACACCGGCAACCATATGGAAGCCTGGTACGGCATTATGGGTATAGGTGCGGTGTGCCACACGCTGAACCCGCGTCTGTTCCCCGAGCAACTAGTCTATATTATCAACCACGCCGAAGATCGCGTGATCTTCACGGACCTGACCTTTGTGCCGCTGCTGGAAGCGATCCTGCCGCATATTCCCAAGGTCGAGCGCTTCGTTATCATGACCGATGCGGCCCATATGCCGCAGACCAAGCTGCCCAATGCCGAGGCCTATGAAAGCCTGATCGACCAAGCGTCTGCGGATGTGAAATGGGGCGACTTTGACGAGCAAACGGCCTGCGGTCTTTGCTACACGTCCGGTACGACGGGCAACCCGAAGGGGGTACTGTATTCGCACCGTTCCAACTTCCTGCACACCCTGATGGGCCTACAGGCGACCGTGCTGGGTGCGACACCGGGAGATGTGATCCTGCCGGTGGTGCCGATGTTCCATGCCAATGCGTGGGGGATTGCCTTTGCCGGTCCTGCGGCGGGCACCAAGCTGGTCATGCCGGGGGCCAAGATGGACGGGGCGTCCATCTATGAGTTGCTGGAAACCGAAGGCGTGACCTTCTCGGCGGCGGTGCCGACCGTCTGGCAGGGACTGTTGCAGCATATGCGCGAGAACAATCTGAAGCTCTCGACGGTGAAACGCGTCATGATCGGCGGGGCGGCGACGCCCGAAAGCCTGATCCGCATCTTTAATGACGAGTTCAATGTCGAGGTCGTGCAGGGCTGGGGCATGACCGAAACCTCGCCCATCGGCACGGTTTCCAACATCCTGCCTGAAATGAAGAGCTGGTCCTTCGATGATCAGGTCAAACAGCGGATCAAACAGGGCATGCCGCCGCTGGGGGTCGAGCTGAAACTTGTCGATGAAGCGGGGGCCGATCTTCCGCATGACGGGGCCACCTTTGGCCGTCTGATGATCAAAGGACCAACCATCTCGCGTGCCTATTTCAAGGGCGATGGCTCGGTGCTGGACGAAGACGGTTATTTCGATACGGGCGATGTGGCCACCATTGATGACTATGGCTTTATGCACATCACCGACCGTGCCAAGGACGTCATCAAATCGGGCGGCGAGTGGATCAGCTCGATCGAGATCGAGAATATTGCCGTGGGTCACGACAAGGTCGAACTGGCCGCTGTGATCGGTGCCGCGCACCCGAAATGGGACGAGCGCCCGTTGTTGATCGTCAAGCTCAAGGAAGGCGAAGTCCTCGACAAGCAGGAGCATCTGGACTTCCTCGTTGGCAAGATCGCCAAGTGGTGGATGCCCGATGATGTTGTTGCGGTTGATGAAATTCCGCTTGGCGCCACAGGCAAGATAGACAAGAAGCTACTTCGTGAACGGATGAAGGACTATCGTTTGCCTTCAGCCGGCTAGGCATCTCGGGAAGGTGACAAAATGCAACCGGACAAGAAGCTGACGGGTTGGGCGCGATTGGCAGTGCTGATCGCCTGTATCACGCCGGTCATGGTGCTGGTGGCGGTTTTGGCGACCCGTCTGGGATGGATCAGTCTGGAAACCGGTCTGGGCGTAATGGCCCTTAAACTGGGTTCGATATTGGCATGGGCGGGGCTGGCTGCGGCCCTGCTCTCGGTGCTGCTGATGCTGAAGGACCGTGGCCTGTGGCTCTATGCACTGACGGCTATGCTGGTCGCGGGCGGTACGTTCGGGGTTTATAAGTATCAATTGTCGCGCATCGGGCCTGATCCGCGCGATGTCACGACCAATGCCGATGATGCTCCGGGTTTTGGCCGCACCATGCTGTCGGATCGTCGTGCTGCGCGTGTTCTGCCGAGCAGCGCTGTGGCTTGCGAAGGCTTGCAAGCTATCGACAGCCAGCTTTCACCCGATGTGGCCGCGTGGGCACTGAAACAGTCGGGTGTGACGGTGATGGGCTCTTCGCCCTTCCGCGTCGATGGCTGGCAGCAGGGGATGTGGTTCGGCATCCAGCATGACGTGACGGTGCGTATCCGTCCGGGGCGTACGGATGTGCGCGTGGCGGCGCGTGACAATATGCCGATCGGGCCACGCGCCTGTGATCTGGCCAAGCGCGTCGTCGCCGAGATGAACGCGCTACGCTAGACGGCTAGGAAATGTGATCGACCAGATGCCAATGGCCTTGCAGGCTGTTGGCATCATTCGTTTCTACACGCCCGTCACGCACCAGTTTTTGCAGATGCGACAGTACCGACAGGCTGGCGGCGGGCCACAGGCTCTGGCTGACGGCGGCATAAAGAACCGGCACCATCTGGGCCACGGTGGTGTCACCTGCGGCCAGACGTTCCAGAACCTGCGCCTCGCGCTGCATCCGGTGGGCATGATAGCCCTTCAGGAAAGGTTCGACATCGACAATGGGCGCACCGTGGGTGGGCCATATCGTGTCGAACCCACGGACCATGATGGCCTCGAGACTGGCCATATAGTCGCTCATATCGCCATCGGGCGGTGCCACAATGGTGGTGGACCAGCCCATGATGTGATCGCCGCTGAACAGGCCGTTTTCTTCACGCAGGGCAAAGCAGATATGGTTCGACGCATGGCCAGGGGTGGCCATGACATCGACCGTCCAGCCATCACCCTCGATGACTTCTCCGCCATTCAGGATGATATCCGGCGCAAAGCCTTCGTCATGGCCCTCGTCCAGACGAAGGCCGTGATTATCCCCGTGTGGCGGCCGTGCGGCATAGATAGGCGCGCTGCCAACGGCCTTGGCGAGGTCGTGCGAAAGAGGCGAGTGGTCCGCATGGGTATGCGTCACCAGAATGTGGCTGACTGTGCGTGGCCCAATGGCGCGGAGCAGGGCGGCCAGATGATCCTGATCCGGCGGACCGGGGTCGATCACGGCGACCTGCGACCCCGCATCGGCCCTGCCCACAATATAAGTACCCGTGCCCGTAAACGTGAACGGGCCCGGATTATTGGCAATCACCCGCTCAACCCGCTCCGACAAACGGTCGCAACGCCCATAGGCAAAATCAAACTCTCTGGTGAACTGCATAAGGCACTCCCGACGCAAGGATCAGCGACGTCTGGATACCCTGATAGCAGAGGTGCGTACTGATGTTGGCCTAATACCGATCCGGAGCAGAATTCAGACCAGAGTTCGCTGCCTGGGTTATGGAGAGATTTCGAGGGATATTAATCTCCAGGTTGTGACTAGGTTGGCGGAATTAATAACCAAATTATGGAATGAGATTCAAATTTGGACACAAAATGTGTCGTTAATTTCGGTGATATATTAATTGTAATTGGCGATATGGTGCCGCGATTTGCTGATAGAATTAGGCAAGTGAACTAAAGTTAATCTTGGATAATTATTGCTATCCGGTGATCGCTCAGAGCGAGAAAAATAGTCGATTCATGTGGCTGGGTGATTCTAGAACGTGCTTAAAAGCTGCCATTTTGTGGGATTTATCTAGAATCTTGACTAACCATCTTGCAGCGTAGGTGTAGCTTATGGCTAGGTGTTGCTTAAATGCTGATTTTGATAACTTTTCTCCCATAATGATATTTTTGTAATTATTTTTGCTTTTTTGGCTTCATTACGGAAAATGTCATTTTAGAAATTTGAAGTTTTTTGAATTTCAAACCTTTGCTATTTGTAGGGTTGTGATTGTGCCATCGTTGCCAAATTACGACATTATTCGGTCGTTTTTATCGCAAGCGCTAATTGTCGTGTCTCCAGCGATAATCTGGGCCTAGTGAGAGAGGTCGGTCATCAAGCACTGGTTGCATGATGACGGGGAACATAGAAGGCGCGTGCCTAGAGGGGAAACTCGGGCGGCCCTTCGCTTTGGAGGTAGAACAGAATGAAATCGCTGTCGAAACGCGAGCAACTGCTTGCAACCTCGATGATCGCGGGCTTCACCATGCTGACCAGCGCGGGCATTGCCCAAGCTCAGGAGCAGACGGAAGAAACCACAGAAGTTTCGCAGATCGTCGTGACTGGCTCGCGTATCGCGCGTCAGGACTACAAGTCGTCGAGCCCGATTGTTACGGTCGATGCACAGGACATTCAGGCCACCGGTTCGGTTACGATCGACAGCCTGATGAACGACCTGCCGCAGTTCACGCCGTCGATCTCCTCGACCTCGAACAACCCGTCGAACGGCGGTCAGGCCAACCTTGACCTACGCAGCCTGACGCCAAAGCGTACGCTGGTGCTGGTAAACGGTCGCCGTCTCGTTCCGTCGAACAGCGATGGTTCTGCTGACGTCAACCTGATCCCTGCAGCCTTGATCCGCAACGTTGAAACTATTTCGGGCGGTGCTTCGGCGGCCTATGGTTCGGACGCTATTGCTGGTGTGGCCAACTTCATCCTGAACGATCAGTTCGAAGGTGCCCAGATCGATGCCCAGTACGGTGTAACTGACCGCAGCGACGGCACGACCCAGAGCTATACCATGACTGTTGGCGGTAACTTCGCTGACGATCGCGGTAATGCTGTGATCTCGATCAACCGTTCGACCCGTGACCTGATCTTTAACTCGGCACGTGAATTCTCGGCTATCTCGGGTGCATCGGGCACGACCCCGATGGGCTCGGTTGTCTTTGACAGCACCAACCTGCCGGATGCCGATGTTGTCCGTGGTTATTTCGGTGATAGCGACCTGTCTCTGACTGGTGCATTTGGCTTCAATAACGACGGCTCGATTTTCAGCCACGCCAAGGCACTGAATTTTAAACCTTCGGATGGCATCCAGTACACCGGTTTCTACACACCGGGTTCGACCTATGCCTTCAACACCGGGGCGCTGAACTATCTGTCGCTGCCGATGGAGCGCTGGAACGTTTATTCGAGCGCTAAATATACCCTGAATGAGAACGTCGAATTCTATGGCGATGCCCTGTTCAACCAGTACACTGCATCGCAAGAACTGGCCGCTACTCCGGCAGCCTCGACGACCGGTTTCCGCGCTCCGTCTACAAACCCGTTCATTCCGGCCGATCTGAAGGCCTTCCTAGATAGCCGCGCAAACCCGAACTCTTCGTTCCAACTCAACAAGCGTTTTACCGACCTCGGTGGACGTCATGCTGAATATGATTACAGCGTTTACCAACTGACCGGCGGTGTTCGTGGTCAGGTTCCGCACAGCTCGTGGACCTATGACCTGTATGCCCAGTATGGCCGCGTCAGCAACATTGAGACCCAAACCGGTAACGTATCGCGTTCGGCTGTTCAGACGCTGCTGGACGCTGCTGACGGTGGCGCGAGCATCTGTGAAGGTGGTTTCAACCCGTTTGGTGAGAATGCTGTTTCTGCTGAATGCTTGAACTACATCGGCCGCACCTCGCGTACGGTAACCACCGTCGAGCAAAGCGTCATTGAAGGTACCCTGCAAGGTAAGGCCTTCGACCTGCCGGCAGGTGAAGTTCTGGTTGCTATTGGTGCCCAGTACCGTGAAAATGGCTATGAATATGCTTCGGACCCGTCGCTGGCCCGTATCAATCCTAAAACGCCGCACCTTGGTGCAGATGGCCTGCCGGATGGCGGTACCATCGGTGGCGTAGAAATTGCTGGCTTTAACGCCGCAGATTCGGTCAACGGTAGCGTCAACAGCATTGACCTGTTCGGTGAAGCTCTGATTCCGGTCCTTGCAAACCTGCCATTTATTCAATCGCTGGATCTGACCCTGGGCTATCGCTACTCCGATTATAGCTCGATTGGTGGCACCCAAGCTTATCGCGCCGATATCGATTGGGAAATCGTCAACGGCGTACGTGTTCGCGGTGGTTTCAACCGCGCTGTGCGTGCACCTTCGATCGGTGAACTGTACTCGCCTGCAGGTGTGAACTTCCCGGCTATCGGTAATGCCAGCCTGACCTCGGGCGGTGGTGATCCGTGCGACGTAACGGGCATGTACCGTAACGGTGCGGACAAGGACAAAGTCCGTTCGCTCTGCTTGGCACAAGGCATTTCGAGCGCAGTTATTGACACCTACACCTTCGAGAATGATCAAACCAACGGCTGGTCCGGCGGTAACATCGATCTGGAAGAAGAAACCGCAGACACCTGGTCGCTGGGTCTGGTTTACCAGTCGCAGTTCCAGTCGCCCTGGTTCTCACGTCTGTCGGCTTCGCTGGATTATTACAGCATTGAGATCGAAAACGTGATTTCCAGCATCTCGATCTCGGATGCTCTGAGCGGCTGCTTCAACGGTACGGGTGAGAACCCGAACTATGATGCCAGCAACTCGTATTGCCAGCAGTTCAGCCGTGACCCGAACAACGGCAACATCATCGATGCGATCGAAAACCTGGACAACCTGGGTGTTCTGAAAACCTCGGGTGTTGACCTGCAAGTCGACTGGGGCATTGACCTGATCGACGTCGGTGGTCCGGATTGGGGCACCATTGGTGTTAATGCTGTGGTTGGCTGGCTTGGTTCGCGCGAAGACAGCGTCGTGGCCGGTGGTGCTATGATCGACCGTATGGGTACGATCGCGGACGACTTCGGCAACACCTTCCCTGAGTGGAAGTCGCTGGTTTCGGTCAGCTGGGCTCATGGTCCGTTCACGGCAACGACCCGCTGGCGTCGTGTGGGTGAAATGACCATCTACGGTTCGGAAGACACCTTGGATGCAACCAACTACTTCGATCTGAGCGGTAGCTGGAACATCAACGACGTCGTCTCGGTTCGTGGTGGTGTGAACAACCTCCTGGATCAAGAGCCGCGCACCTGGAACCCGGGTGTTCAGGCCAACACGGATCCGTCGACCTATGACATCTTGGGGCGTCGTTACTTCGTGGGTCTGACCGCTAAGTTCTAAAAGCGATTAAGCTTAGGCAGAGAGGCGGTGGAGGAAACCACCGCCTCTTTTGTTTCCAGAACTGAGTTAGGCAAGTCTCAAGAAAAACCCCGATGGCTATATAAGCCATCGGGGTTTTCTTTGAGGGAAGATGAGGCCCCTTACGCGGCCTGTTCCTTGGCGATCTTGCTCGGATCGTAGTTGAGGATGGGGGATAGCCAGCGCTCGGCCGTGGCGATGTCCCAGCCTTTACGTTTGGCATAGCTCTTGATCTGGTCGCGGTCGATCTTGCCGACGCCGAAATAGTGGCTTTCGACGTGGCCGAAATAGAGGCCGCTGACCGAGGCGGGTGGGTTCATCGCAAAGCTTTCGGTCAGTTCCATGCCCGCTTGCGCTTCGGCATCCAACAGGCGGAAAAGCGTAGCCTTTTCCGTGTGGTCCGGTTGCGCCGGATAGCCGGGGGCGGGGCGGATACCGAGGTATTTTTCCTCGATTAGGTCCTGAACCGTGGTCTGTTCGTCCGGCACATAGCCCCACAGGGTGGTGCGGACTTCCTTGTGCAGGCGCTCGGCAAAGGCTTCGGCCAGACGGTCGGCAAGGGCCGTCGCCATGATCGACGAATAGTCGTCGCCTGCATCTTTGAACTCTTTGGCCTTGGCCAGTTCGCCGTGACCGGCGGTGACGGCAAAGGCACCGATATAGTCGTCGCCATCCTCGGCCACGAAGTCCGAGATGCACAGGTTCGGCTTGCCGTTGCTCTTGGCGATCTGCTGGCGCAGGCCGTGGAAACGGGCGGCCTCGGTTGTTCGGCTCTCGTCGGTCCAGACGACGATATCGTCACCACGCGCATTGGCAGGCCAGAAACCGGCGACGCCCTTGGCGGTGTACCATTTCTCGACAACGATCTTTTCGAGCATTGCACGGGCATCGCGATAGAGGTCTTGGGCGGCGGTGCCGACGATCTCGTCTTCCAAGATTTGCGGGAAGCGCCCGATCAGTTCCCAACTGGCAAAGAAGGGCGTCCAGTCGATGTGGTCGGCCAGATCCTGCAAATCCCATTCAAAGGCGCGGGTGCCGATAAAGGTGGGTTTGGGCGCCGGTGTCGGGTTTTCGGCCTTGAAGCGGTTGGCGCGGGCATCGGGAAGGGCCGCGCGGGCCTTGACCACCTGACCACGGGCATATTGCTCGCGAATACGGACATATTCCTCGCGGGTGGCCGCCTCGTTCTTGGCCTTGTCGGTGGGGGACAACAGGCCCGCCACCACGCCCACGGCGCGCGAGGCATCGATGACATAGGTGGTCGAGCCGCGATCATAGGTGGGTTCGATCTTTACGGCCGTATGGGTGCGGCTGGTGGTGGCCCCGCCGATCAACAGCGGCAGGTTCATGCCGCGACGCTCCATCTCGGCCGCCACAAACACCATTTCATCCAGCGAAGGCGTAATCAAACCGGACAGGCCGACAATGTCGCAATTGTGGGCGATGGCTTCGTCAAGAATACGGTCGGCGGGTACCATGACGCCAAGGTCCACGACCTCGTAATTATTGCATTGAAGCACAACGCCGACGATGTTCTTGCCGATGTCGTGCACGTCGCCCTTGACGGTCGCCATCAGGATGCGACCGGCGGATGAGCGTTCCTGACCGGCCTTTTCGGCTTCCATATAGGGTTCCAGATAGGCGACGGCCTGTTTCATCACGCGGGCGGATTTCACCACCTGCGGCAGGAACATCTTGCCCGCTCCGAACAGGTCACCGACCACGTTCATCCCGTCCATCAGCGGACCTTCGATGACGTGCAGCGGGCGATCGACGTTTGCGCGGGCTTCTTCGGTGTCCTCGACGATGAACTCGGTAATGCCGTGCACCAGAGCATGGGCGATACGGCCTGCAACCGGCTGTTCACGCCATTTCAGGTCCACCACCTTGGCGGCACCCTTTTCGCCCTTATAGCGCGGGGCCATGTCCACCAGTCGCTCGGTATTGGACACATTGGTGCGCTGGCGGCGGTTTAGGATGACATCTTCAACCGCTTCGCGCAGTTCGGCGTCGATATCGTCATAGACGGGCAGGTCGCCCGCATTGACGATGCCCATATCCATGCCCGCATTGATGGCGTGATACAGGAAGACCGAGTGGATGGCGCGGCGCACCGGCTCGTTGCCACGGAACGAGAACGATACGTTCGACACGCCGCCCGAGACACGTGCATAGGGCAGGGTGGCCTTGATGACCTTGACCGCTTCGATGAAGTCCACGGCATAGTTGTCGTGTTCCTCGATCCCTGTCGCCACAGCGAAGATATTGGGGTCGAAGATGATGTCTTCGGGCGGGAAGCCGACTTCGTTGACGAGGATATTATAGGCGCGGGTGCAGATCTCGATCTTGCGCGCGGCGGTGTCGGCCTGACCCTGCTCGTCAAAGGCCATGACAACGACGGCGGCACCGTAACGCAGGCACTGCACGGCGTGATGGCGGAAGGCTTCCTCGCCTTCCTTCATCGAGATGGAGTTGACGATCGGTTTGCCCTGAACGCACTTCAGGCCCGCCTCGATCACCTCCCATTTGGAACTGTCGATCATCAGCGGCACGCGCGCGATATCGGGTTCGGCCGCGATCAGGTTCAGGAAGGTCCGCATGGCCTTGGGGCCATCCAGAAGGCCTTCGTCCATGTTAACGTCGATGACCTGGGCACCGGCCTCGACCTGCTGGCGGGCAACATCAAGGGCCGCCGTATAGTCGCCTTCCACCACCAGCTTACGGAACTTGGCCGAGCCGGTGACATTGGTCCGCTCGCCGACATTGATAAATACAGGGCGCATCAGGCGTTATCCAGTTGTGCGAGGCGGCGGACGATAGCGGCGAGGTAGCCCTTGCGGTGGCATGAGGCGATGTGGCCTTCGCTGAAGCGTTCCGATCTCACAATATAGGTGGCGTAGCCGAGCAGGGTGGCCTGATCGGCGGTAGCGATGGTTTCAAGCGAAGGGTTCGGCACAGGTTCGCCCTTCAGCATCCGGTCATAAACATCCGACGGCCCGCCAAGGCCGATGGCCCCCAGCGCTCGCTCCCACGCATGGAAGACGGGCGCGTATTTGGCGTATGTGAAGCCGGTGCCGGTCTTGTCCCAAACCACAAACTGGTCGTCAGGAATGACATCCAGCTCGTTGGCCAGTTGTTCGAGGTCGGCAGACATCATGCGACCAGTTCGAACGGTTCCAGACCCGACAGACGCAAGGCCTTGGGGCGTTCGGGGATGGCGCGCGGTGTAACGCCTGCGACTTCATCGGCGATGTGCTTGATGTGGTCCGGTGTGGTGCCACAGCAGCCGCCGACGATGTTAACGAGGCCCGACTTGGCCCATTCTTCGATGAAGTGGCCCGTTTCGTGGGGCTGTTCGTCGTACTGGCCCATGGCATTGGGCAGGCCGGCATTGGGATAGGCCGAAACGAGTGTGTCGGCCACGCGGCTAAGCTCGGCAATGTGCGGACGCATCAGCTCTGCACCCAAGGCACAGTTGAAACCGACAGCGAACGGCTTGGCGTGACGGATAGAATTCCAGAACGCCTCGGCCGTTTGGCCGCTGAGGGTGCGGCCCGAACGGTCGGTAATGGTGCCGGAAATCCAGATGGGCAGGGGCTCGTAGCCCTCGTCCTCGAGGTCTTTTACAGCCTTGATGGCCGCCTTGCAGTTCAGGGTGTCGAAGACGGTTTCGATCAGGAACAGGTCCACGCCGCCATCATGCAGGGCCTTGGCTTGCTGCTTATAGGCTTCGTAAACCTCGTCGTATGAAACGGCGCGGAAACCGGGGTCGTTGACGTCGGGGCTGAGCGACAAGGTGCGGTTGGTCGGGCCGATGGCACCGGCGACAAAGCGCGGCTTGTGCGGTTCTTTTTCGGTCCAACGGTCGGCAACCTCGCGACCGATGCGGGCACCCTCAAAGTTGAGGTCATAGACCGCATCTTCCAGACCGTAATCGCCCTGGGCGATGGTGGTGGCCGAGAAGGTGTTGGTTTCCGAGATGTCCGCGCCGACCGAATAATAGGCATCGTGCAGACTAGCCACGATGTCGGGGCGGGTCAGGATCAGAAGGTCGTTATTACCCTTTTGCGGGTGGTTGTGATTGGCAAAGCGTTCACCACGGAAGTCCTCTTCCGTCAGGTTCTCGCGCTGGATCATCACGCCCCAGCTACCATCCAGAACCAGAATGCGTTCCTTGGCGGCCTTGTGCAGGGCCGCGATACGCTCCGAGCGGGTGAGGGCCATATTACGCTACCTTATGTTCGCGAACGCCCAGAACGCGGCAGATGGCATAGACCAGATCGGCGCGGTTCAGGGTGTAGAAGTGGAAGTCTTCAAAGCCTTCTTCCTGAAGGCGGGCGCAGGTTTCCGCTGCCACCGAGGCGGCCAGAAGCTTGCGCGTTTCGTGGTCATCATCCAGCCCGTCGAAATGCGCGGCGAGCCAGTCGGGCAGGGCTGTGCCACAAGCCGAGGTCATGCGTTGCAGACCGGCAAAGTTCGACACGGGCATGATGCCGGGGATCAATTTCAGGGTGATGCTAGCGGCGCGAACCTGATCGCGGAACCGCAGGAAGGCATCCATATCGAAGAAGAACTGGGTCACGGCGCGGGTGGCACCGGCATCCTGCTTGGCCTTTAGAACATCCAGATCGTGCTGGATGGACGGGCTTTCGGGGTGTTTTTCAGGATAGGCACCGACCGTGATGTCAAACCCACCGGCGCTCTGGATGGCGCGGGCCAGTTCCGTGGCATTGGCATAGCCATCGGTACGGGGCGTGTAGGCACCGCCGATGCCCGAGGTGCCTGGCGGATCACCGCGCAGGGCGACGATGTGATCAACGCCGATGGACTTATAGCCCTCGATCACCTCGTCCACTTCGGCGCGGCTGGCCTCGACACAGGTCAGGTGGGCGGCGGGACGAAGCGAGGTTTCGGTGATGATACGGTGAACCGTGCGGTGCGTACGTTCGCGCGTCGAGCCACCGGCACCATAGGTCACGGAAACAAAAGCCGGATTTAGTGGCTCAAGGCGACGGATGGCCTTCCAAAGATTGGCTTCGGCCTCGTCGGTCTTGGGCGGGAAGAACTCGAACGAGACATTGACCGGTTTTTTACTGTTACCGGCGCGGGCAACGGGGCCCAGAGGCGACAGCAAAAGGGCGCGAGCTTCGGCGAGAGAAGAGGGAGCCATCAGGCAATCTTTCGGACGTGTTCAGCCGCACGGATGCCCGTCCAGATATGGACAGTCAGGCCTTCGCGGTCAGGAGGAAGGATGATGGGGTCTGCGGCTTGCAGGCCGCTTTGTTCAAGCCAGTCAGCGATTTCCTCATCGGCAAATCCCAGACGGCGGTGTTGGTGTTCTTCGCGCAGTTGTTCGAAATTATGCGGCGCAAAATCAACGATCAGCAGACGACCGCCGGGGGCCACCAGACGGGCGGCCTCGGATACGGCGGCCACCGGATCGTTCAGATAGTGCAGAACCTGATGCACGATCACCAGATCGGCGCTTTCGGCAGGCAGGCGCGTGGAAAAAATGTCGCCGTGACGCAGTTCGACCTTGTCCAGACCCGCCTTGGTGACATTGGCGCGGGCGATGTTCAGCATGTTCTGGCTGAGGTCCAGACCGACCGACATCTTGGCCTTTTTGCCCAGCAGGGTCAGCATCCGGCCCGAGCCGGTGCCAAGGTCTACAACGCGGTCAAACGGGCCCGGGCCAGCGGCCTGTTCGACGGCTTTTTCGACGTCGGTTTCGCAGACATAGAGCGATCGCATCTGGTCCCACTGGGGCGCGACCTGCTCGAAATAGCGGGCGGCATCGGCGGCACGCTCGCTGCGGACTTCTTCGAGGCGGCGATGGTCGGCCTCGCCTTCGTCGTCGGCCAGAATATCCAGAACCGTATCGGTCAGGCGGCGGGCCTGTGCATCGTGCGACAGGCGGTAATAGACCCGCGCCCCGTCCGGAAAACGCTCGATCAGACCGGCATCGGCCATCAGCTTCAGATGGCGCGAGACACGCGGCTGGCTCTGGTCCAATACGCGCGACAACTCCATGACCGACAGCTCTTCGGCGGCCAGCAGGGAAAGGATGCGCAAGCGCGTGGGTTCACCCGTGGCACGGAGAATCTCTACAGTCTGGTCAGCACTAAGGTTCATGCCTCATATAAAGATATCTTTATATGATTATGCAAGCCAAAAGGTGCTGCTTGGCGCGTGTTTAACCGCAATCACAGCCAAAATGGCGCAATCTTTGTTCCGACCTACAAAGGCTTAGAGGGCTGAAAGGGCATATTCCGCCTAAACGGGCGTAATCAGGGCCTCGCCCGCAAAGTGCGCCGACAGATTTTGTAGCAACAGCATCAGCATGCCCTGCACGGCCTCGCTGGTCGCGCCGCCTGTATGCGGGGTGATGACCAGATTCGGTACGCCCGCCCATTGCTCGGCGGGAGTGGGTTCCACCTCGAACACGTCCAGAGCGGCGGCCCCCAGTTGCCCGCTTTTCAGGGCTTCGATCAGGGCGGATTCATCAACCAGTTGACCGCGCGAGACATTGACCAGCAGGCCATGCGGGCCCAGCGCCTTGATGACATCAGCACCTACCAGATGCCGGTTGCTGTCATCGGCGCGACAGGCCACCACAAGGATGTCGCAGGTCGAGGCCAATTCCATCAGGCTTTCGGTACGCGGCCATTTCACGTCCTTGGAACGCGGCCCCCACCACGACACCTCCATACCAAAGGCTTCGGCACGGCGGGCCACGGCCTGACCAATCGCACCCAATCCGACAATGCCCAGTTTCTGATGGCGCAAGGACGGTGTCAGCAGTCGCAGTTCCGGCGTCCATTCGCCTTTACGCATCAACCGGTCACCACTGACGATATTGCGCCGAGAGCCGATAATCAGGCCCATGGCGTGATCGGCCACATCCTCGTGGTTCACATTGGGGGCATGGGTGACAGGGATGTTGTTGGCGCGGCACCAGTCCAGATCAATGCCTTCAAACCCCGCCGTAAAACACGCGACCAGTGACAGGTTCGGCAGTTTTTCCAGCAGTTCATGACCCAGTGGGTATTCACCGGCTGTAATGACAACGCGGATATCGGGGGCAGCCTCGGTCGGTGGACCTTCCCACAGCCGATAGACGTCATAGCTGCTTTCAAGGAAAGCGCTGAGCGGACCAAGGTGCCGCGGGGTGATGAGCAGGGCAGGTCTCTGGGTCATAAGTCCAGATTACCCCTGTTATGCCAAATGACCAGTCGCCGTTTCCGGCAAAGAAAAACGGCCCCGCCATGAAAGACGGGGCCGCTGATCTTTGGCATCAAAGCCGGTCTTAGCGACCGAACTTCTGGTGCTGGATACGCTTCGGAATGATGCTGTCGGCACCGAGGCGACGCATCTTGTCCTGTTCGTAGGCTTCGAAGTTACCTTCGAACCATTCCACATGGCCGTCACCTTCGAAGGCGAGGATGTGGGTGGCCAGACGGTCAAGGAACCAGCGGTCGTGGGAGATGACGACGGCGCAGCCGGCGAACTCTTCCAGAGCCTCTTCGAGGTTCTGCAAGGTTTCGATATCCAGATCGTTGGTCGGTTCGTCGAGCAGGATCAGGTTGCCGCCGGTGGCCAGTGTCTTGGCAAGGTGGACGCGGTTGCGCTCACCGCCGGACAGTTGGCCGACCTTCTTCTGTTGGTCGCCGCCCTTGAAGTTGAACGAACCAACATAGGCACGGGTGTTAATCTCGCGTTTGCCGACCATCATGATGTCGGTGCCGCCCGAGATCGCCTGCCAGATGGTGTCATCCGGCTTCAGATCGTCACGCGACTGGTCGACATAGGCCAGCTTGACGGTTTCGCCGACACGGATCGTGCCGCCATCCGGCGTTTCCTGACCGGTGATCAGCTTGAACATGGTCGATTTACCGGCACCGTTCGGGCCGATAACGCCGACAATGCCGTTCGGCGGCAGTTTGAAGGTCAGGTTGTCGAACAGGACCTTGTCGCCATAGGACTTCTTGAGGCCTTCGACTTCCAGAACGACGTTGCCGAGACGCGGGCCGGGCGGGATCTGGATGTGGGCGTGCGTTTGCGCGCCGCGCATCGATTCCTGTTCCTCGACCATGCGCTCATAGGCGGCCAGACGGGCTTTGGACTTGGCCTGACGGGCCTTGGCACCCGAGCGTACCCATTCCAGTTCGCGGGTAAGGGCGCGCTGGCGAGCTTCGGATTCCGATTGCTCCTGCACGACGCGCTTGGTCTTGGCTTCCAGCCACGAGGAGTAGTTCCCCTCGTGCGGGTGGCCCTTTCCGCGGTCCAGTTCCAGCGTCCACTTGGTCACCAGATCCAGGAAGTAACGGTCGTGGGTCACGAGGATGACGCAGCCCGGGAAGTTTTCCAGGTGGTGCTGCAGCCAAGCGACGGACTCGGCGTCAAGGTGGTTGGTCGGTTCGTCGAGCAGCAGCATGTCGGGCTTGGACAGCAGCAGGCGGGCCAGAGCCACGCGGCGCTTTTCACCACCCGACAGGTTGGTCACAGCCCAGTCGTCCGGCGGGCAGCGCAGAGCGCCCATGGCCATTTCGATACGGCTGTCGATGTCCCAGACGTCACCGGCGTCGATCTTCTCCTGGAGAGCGGTCATCTCTTCCATGAGTTCGTCGGTGTAGTTTTCGCCCAGTTCGTTGGCGACTTCGTTGAAGCGGTTGACCCACTGCTTCTCTTCGCACCACGCTTCGACGTTCTGGCGAACGTTCAGGCTGTCGTCCAGTTTCGGCTCTTGTTCCAGATAGCCACGCTTGATGCCGTCGGCAGCGCGGGCTTCGCCCTGAAACTCGTTGTCCAGACCGGCCATGATCTTCAGCAGGGTGGATTTACCCGAGCCGTTGACGCCAACCACGCCGATCTTGGCGTCGTTGTAGAAACTCAGCCAGATGTTTTCGAAGATCTTTTTGCCGCCAGGGAAGGTCTTGGTCAGGCCTTGCATCTGGAAAATATATTGTTGCGCCATACTGGTGCGTCGCGCCCTTGATTCAGAAGAAGTGGGAGTGTTGGCAGGGGATGTAGCGATTGGGAGGCCAAAGGGCAAATCACAGTGGCCCGATACGGCGATATATCCCCCATAGGTCGTAGGGTTTCGGGCTTAACGGGCCGATCCGGCGGGAAGGATAGCCATGAGGGCGCGGGTAAAGCCGACAGGGGCTACTGTCAGGTGATCCTCGTTGTCGAGAACGGTCGATTGCACCTTTAGACTGTCGTAGTTCCGTGAGCGCAGGACCTGTTCCATGGCGTGCATGTCGCGCACCATGTCACCATCCGTCATGTGGCGGGGCGTTGGGCCGCGTGTTTCAAAGCCGCCCATATACATGAACACATTGGCTGGCAGGTCGGTATGGGTGCGGGCATAGTCCGCCTCCATCGTCATGATATGGCGCTTGTCGTACCAGAAGGACGGACTGCCCAGCACATAGCCGCTGAACATGGCCGGATCGGTAAACATGATCTGTGCGCCCAGCAGCGCGCCATAGGAGTGGCCCAGCATGATCCGCTGTGACGGATCGGTGCGGAACTTGGCGTCCACATAGGGCAGGGCCTGTTCCTTCAGATAGCTCTGATAGGCTGCGCCGCCTCCATGCACGTCATTGCTCGAATTGCGTGGACCGTTGGGCGTGGGGGTATAGTCGCGTCGACGGCTGGCGGCACCCTTGTCATCCTTGCCATAGGACAGGCCGATCAGGATGAACTCCTCGATGACCGGACCGTCCAGATTTACGCGCCGCGCAATCTGGCGAATGATGGGGAAGGCATAGTCCGCATCGGTGACATACAGCACCGGATAGCGGCGGTTCGGCTGGCTGTCATAGCTGGCGGGCAGGCTGACAAAGATGTCGTATTCGCGGTTTGAAACCGGATCGGGTACAGACCAGACCTGCGTTCCTGCCAGCACATAGGGCGCGCCGTCAGTTGTACTGCTGCTGGGGGTTTGGGCATCGGCGGCCCGATTGCAACCGGCGGCCGATATCGCAAGCGCCATCAGCGCTATGACCTGAAATTTCATGAACTCCCCCGTTCAACCGTTTCCCGTAATGCAGGTTTGCGGAGGAATGGGGCGCACGAATGGCGAAGCTGTATTTAGCTGTAGTTGAAGCTGATCGAGATGCGCTGCTCGGTGGCGCGGTTGGCGGGCACTTCGTGGCGCAGCCAGCTTTCCCACATCAGGATCGTTCCGGCCTGTGGTTTCAGATAGACGAACGGGCGCTCGGCCTCGGTGGCATTATCGGTCACGCCGGGGCGGTTCATCATCATCACCAGACGCGGGTCTTCCATCTTGAGCGATGAAGCGCCGTCGGGGATGTGGATGTAGATGGTGCCTGAAATGATCGAATGCGGGTGGATATGGCCTGTGTGACCACCGCCGGGCATCAGGATATTGACCCACAGATTGTCCAGCTTGGGTTTGCGGGCCAGATCGAAGTTCAGCGCCTTGGCATAGATATTCGCGTGCTTGTCGAGGATACGCTTCAGCTCGGAAAACTCTGGGAAGCGGACAGGCAGATCATTGATCGAGCCATACGATGTATAGCCCGGATAATGGTTGTCCGCGCACCACTTGATACCCGCCTCGTCTTCCTCGCCCATGACCAGACACAGATCCAAAATCTCCTCGTGAAGCTCGGCCCAGCCTTTGTCGGCGGCCACGGAGGTTTCGTAGATCTGGGTCGGGAAGAGGGTGCGTAGAGACATGGGCGTTTCCATACGCTTGAGGATCAGTGCGGGCTAGGGGCCGTTTTAAAGGTCCTGCGCTTTCATAGCTTCGCGAAGACTCTCGCGTTCTTCAGGCGGGCGTTCGGTTTTCAAGATGGCGTTCCAGCCTTCCATATAGTCGCCGCCGTCATAGACATGGCCGTGACCACGCGGTGTGGAGGTGGCGGTGAGCAGATCAAAGCCGACCTGCAGGAAGGTCACAACAGGGAACCAGCGCAGCTTGGGGCTGACATCTGGACCATGGGGTTGGTCCAGCCATTGCGGACGCTGCCAGATCAGCGACGGGGAAAAGAACACGATCCCGTCGGATGCATATTGCAGATAAAGGATACGGGTATCGGCCCATACCGTGCCGTGGTCTGGAACGCCCTTCTGGCTCATAAAGCGCACGACCTTGCCATCACGGAATGTGGGGAGCCATGCGGGTGATCCGGCATCGCGGTCATGGGTGATCTGGTTCCATGAGCGGCTGGTAAAGGGCGGTCCGGCCATGAACACGCCATTGGGCGGGGCATCGACGATGTCGTAATAATCATAGGACAGGTCGGTATTCATGGCACCGAGGCTGAGCCCGAACAGATAAAGCTGCGGGCGGCTGTCGGCAGGTAGAGCTGCCCAATAGTCGTGGAAGGCCAGAAACACGGCCCGTGCGCTTTCCGATCCATATTCCGGCACGGCCAGCAGCGACAGCCAGCTCGGCAGATAGGAATATTGCACCCCGATGGTGGCGACATCGCCGTCCAGCAGGGTTTCCAGCGGGAAATGCGCCGACGGGTCCATCCAGCCTGTGCCGGTCGGGGTGGCGAGAACCAGCACCTTGCGCTCGAACGCGCCAATGCGGATGGCTTCATCAAGGGCCAGTTGTGCGCGGGTGTCGGCATCCTCGGCCGAGCCCATGCCGACATAGACACGAAGCGGTTCAAGGGCAGGGCGGCTGGTGATGGCGCTGATCTGTTCTGCGTCGGGCGTGGCCAGAATGAATTTGCGTCCCTCGGCCCCTAGAGTGTTCCAGTCCAGCAGCGATGCCGAACTGCCGGTCTTCAAGGGATCGGCAGGGGCGATGGTATCATCGGATATGGTCGCATCCACACGGGCATAGGTTTTGTCGAACAGCTTGAACCCCTGTCCGAGAATGACCTCGCTACCGATGAAGTTGAACAGGGCGAGCGCGGCCAGAACACCGGCAAGGATGGCGATTTTCTGGGGTAAATGGCCTGAAAGACGTGACGACACTGTACGGGCGGCACGGCGGAAAAGACGTCCGATCGCCAGCAAGATGGCGGCCACCACAAGGGCCACACCGGAAATCGTAAAGGGACGCACGCTTTCGACAGGCGGCAAGTTCATGGCGCGATGCACGTCGTTCTGCCATCCCGCCGCAAGGATCAGGGCGGCAAGGATCAGGATGGCTCCGATGGCCAGAGCGCCGAAATAGATGCGTCTGTGAATGTCTGTGCGTGTAACGGGCAGTTCCAGCCATTTCCATAGCGAGGCGATCAGGACGCCGATGCCGTAACCTGCTGCAAAACAGCAGCCTGCCAATACGCCCTGTAACAGACCGCTGCGCGGCACCAGACTGGGGCTGAGCGCCGTAAAGAAACAGATCGCCCCGAGCAGGATGCCCAGCGAGGACACCACGCCGAACGGTCTTAATATTTTGCGCCACATGGCAGGCTCCTGTTCGTGCGAAGTTAAGGCCTGACGTCTGGAAATGTTCACTCGAAATACAGATTGGATTCGCCGCGCAGAATGGCTTCGGCCTGCGGGGTGTGTTTGGGGCCTGTGCGGTTGTGCAAGATCAGCGGCGGCAAGAGGCGCAGCGGAGCCTTGCCGGTCTTGATGGCCTGAACCAGCACGCGCTTGGCCGGTTCGTCGGCAAAGGAATGGATAGGGCGGATGGCGAACGATCCGGCCTTGGGAGCCATCAGCCCCAGAATATCGGCCAGTCGGTCGGCGCGGTGGATCATCACCATGCGGCCACCCTCGCGCACCGACTTGTTGAGGAACTGTACCCATGCCTTCAGGCCGTGATCGGCCATCCACGCGCCGCGCTTTTCCTCCATCGGGGCGCGCATGGCACCCGGATCATCGAAATAGGGAGGGTTGGATATGGCCCAGTCATGCAGGGGCAGTTTCAGCGACTTGAAGCCTTCGCCGATATCGCCATTGATAATGGTGGCGCGATCGCCTGCGCCATTGATCATGACATTGTGCTTGGCCAACTCATAGGCGAACGGGTCGCGCTCGACGCCTGTCAGCACCAGTGACGGATGACGGGCCGCCAATTGCAGCAGCACGGCCCCCGCGCCACAGCCCGCTTCAATCAGGCTTTCACCGTTACGCGGCTGGACACAGGCGGCCAAAAGGGCGGCGTCCATACCCGCGCGATAACCGCGTGCAGGTTGGCGCAAAGGCACACGTCCGCCCAAAACGTGCGTTTCAGTGGAGGCAAGGGTAGTTTCTGGCATTGGTTCGGCTTGACCCGTCATGGTGCCGCTACCATTGTGCGCGCCATCGCTTCGGGGCAAGTCGAGGCGTGTGGATTTTAGGCAATTCCCCCATTTGCCTCTGACTTCGAAAGAGATTTTCGTGGACGCAGCTCTCGCCGTCGCACCGCGCCCTATGGGTGATGTGAATGCTCTAGTCACTCTGGCCAAGCCGGATATGGCCGCTGTTGATGCCTTGATCATCGAGCGTATGCAGTCTGATGTGCCGGTTATTCCGGCCTTGGCGGAACACTTGATTTCCGCTGGTGGCAAGCGTTTGCGCCCGCTTTTGACCGTGGCATCGGCCCGCGCCTGTGGCGGAGAGGGCGATATCGTCGCCGCCCGCAAGCTGGCCGCTTCGGTCGAGTTCATTCACACGGCAACCCTGCTGCACGACGACATTGTGGATTCGTCCGAGATGCGTCGCGGCAAGGTGGCGGCGCATCTGATTTGGGGCGCTGCTTCGTCGGTTCTGGTCGGCGACTTCCTGTTTGCGCGGGCGTTCGAGCTGATGGTGGAGACTGATTCCATCAAGGCGCTGGGCGTTCTGGCCACGGCGTCGTCGGTGATTGCCGAGGGCGAAGTGCTGCAACTGACCCGTTCGCATGATGTGAATCTGGACGAAGACACCTATCTGCAGATCATTCGCGCCAAGACGGCGGAACTGTTCGCAGCGGCCTGTGAGACGGGTGCACTGGGTGCAGGTGTGTCGGCCGAGAAGGTCGCGGCCCTGCGCGAATACGGCATGGCACTGGGCATTGCCTTCCAGTTGTCGGACGATGCGCTGGATTACGGCGCGACCTCCGAAGCGCTGGGCAAGAATGCCGGTGACGACTTTGCCGAGGGCAAGGTCACATTGCCGCTGCTGCTGGCCATCGAGCGCAGCAAGGGTGACGAAGATGCCTTCTGGGAACGCACCATCCATCGTGGCGACCGCAAGGATGGCGATTTCGAGCATGCACTGAAGATCATGCGCGGTACGGGTGCGATCAACGCCACGCTGGACCGTGCCTATGAGTATGCGGATCAGGCCAAGGCGGCATTGGCCATCCTGCCGGACAGCGACTGGCGCAAGGCGCTGGAAGCCGTCGCCGACTATGCGGTCAGCCGCGGGGCTTGATTTAACGCACGACGCTACACCTTCGCCATCCCCCGACTTGATCGGGGGACCCAGCGGCGCGCGGTAGCGCGAAAATACATGCACGTGGATGGCTTAAAGATCACCTTCGGTGCCGCTGGATCCTCCGGTCAAGCCGGAGGATGACGGCTGAGTTTGTCGAAGGTCTTGGGCTCAAAAGAAAAAAGGCGCTGACGGAAACCGCCAGCGCCCTGATCCTCGTCCGGGTTAGGATTATTTCAGCGAAGCGCAGAACTTCTGGATGCGGGTGCAGGCTTCGGCCAGCACGGCATCCGAGGTGGCATAGGAGATGCGGAAATAGGGCGACAGGCCAAAGGCCGAGCCCTGAACCACAGCCACGCCTTGGTCATTCAGCAGTTCGGTGGTGAAGACCTCGTCATTCTCGATGACAACGCCCGATGGGGTGGTCTTGCCGATCAGGTCCGCGCAGGACGGATAGACATAGAAGGCCCCTTCCGGCGTAGCGCAGGTGATGCCCTCGGCCTCGTTCAGCATTTTCACGACCAGATCGCGACGGGCTTTAAAGGCCTCGGCGCGCGAAGCCAGAAACTCCTGCGTGCCGTTCAGGGCTTCGACAGCCGCCCATTGCGATACCGAGGTCGGGTTCGAGGTCGTCTGGCTGGCGACTTTACGCATCAAGTCGATCAGCGGCTTTGGGCCACCGGCATAGCCAATGCGCCAGCCGGTCATGGCATAGGCCTTGGATACACCGTTGACGGTCAGGGTGCGGTCGTAAAGGTCCGGCGCAACCTGAGCGATGGTGGTGTACTCAAAGCCGTCATAGACGAGGTGTTCGTACATGTCGTCGGTCAGCACCCAGACGTGCGGGTGCTTGCGAAGGACAGCGGCCAGCGCTTCCAGTTCGGCAGCCGTATAGGCGGCACCGGTCGGGTTGGACGGGCTGTTCAGGATGATCCAGCGGGTCTTGGGCGTGATGGCGGCTTCCAGCACTTCGGGGCGCAGTTTGAAGCCGTCGGCTTCGGCACCGACCACCATCACCGGCTCGCCACCGGCCAGCAGCACCATATCAGGATACGAAACCCAGTAAGGGGCCGGAACGATCACTTCGTCACCCGGATTCAGGGTGGCGAGGAAGGCGTTATAGATGACCGGCTTGCCGCCCGGAGCGACGTGGATCTGGTTGGTTTCGTATTTCAGGCCGTTCTCGCGGGCGAACTTGGCCGAGATGGCCGCCTTCAGCTCCGGCATGCCGTCGGCGTCGGTGTATTTGGTTTCACCGCGCGAAATGGCGTCGATAGCGGCCTGTTTGATGTTTTCGGGGGTGTCGAAGTCGGGCTCGCCTGCACCAAGGCCGATGACATCGCGGCCCTCGCGTTTAAGCTCGCGCGCACGGGCAGTCACGGCCAGAGTGGCCGAGGGCTTGACGCGGGCGAGGGCGGACGACTGAAGGCTGGACATAGCTATCCCGTCTGAGGAAATGAACAAAAATGCCGGTAGGCGTGGCTAGATACGCATACGGGACCTATTGCACAATGTTTGTGCGCGTATGGCGGGCGACTTCCTTCGTTTGAGCGAGATTTATGCGACATATCGTCGATTTTTTGATGCAAATGGAAGGCAAGCGCTGGCGCGTCCTGCTGGCCGGTGTCCTTGTTCTGGCGGCTATCAGCCTCGTCTTTGCCGTGGGCAAGCAGCAGTTTGCCCATAGCGAGGAAGAGCTGGCCCTGTGGCTATCCGGCTATCGGGCAGGGCCGTGGGGACTGGTGGCGGCGATTGTGCTGTTCACGGTGGCGGCATTTGTCGGTGCGCCGCAATTTATCCTGATCGGGTTGTGTGTTCTGGCGTTCGGGCCGTGGCACGGCTTTACCTATAGCTGGATCGCGACCGTGGTGTCGGCGGCGGTCACCTATTGGCTGGGACGCGGACCGGCGGCCTTGTGGCTGGAGCGGATCGGCGGCGAAGGGTTCGAGCGCATGAAGGCCTTTGTCGGACGCAATGCGTTTGTGGCCAGTTTCATCATCCGCAATGTGCCCTCGGCACCCTTTATCGTGGTCAACTCGGCCTTCGGGGCGGTTCGGGCGGGGTTCTGGGGCTATCTGGCGGGATGTGCGCTGGGGGTTTTGCCCAAGACCGCCATGGTCGCCTTCTTTGGCGGGGGATTTATGACGGCGGTGAAGGGCGATGGCGTATGGACATCGGTCATTTTGTCTGTGATCGGGCTGACGGCCTTGGCGGTGATGCTGTGGGTGCGTGAAATCATCCGTCGCCGGTAAATCTCTTCGGTAAGCTTTGCCCTAGTGAAACAGGGTTGGATGTTCCTGAAAGGGATATCAATTCGCCTCATTGATGACGTAACTCTCATGCCCCTTTGACAAGGTGGTGATGGCAGTTGCTTAGGCGCTTGCAATCGTCGCTTCATAAGGGCAAACCGGACATTCGGTCGGCTGGCATACGATCATAAAGACTCGAGGCGCCTTCAAAGGGCGGATCGGGGATAGGGGTGTAGCCAGCGCAGACTCAATTTCTTTCTAGCGCCCATTCTGGCCCGAAACACACAAGCGGTAACCGACGCCCATGTTTTCACCCCTCTTCGGCATGATTTCCAACGACATCGCGATGGATCTGGGTACGGCCAATACCCTCATCTACATGCGCGGCAAGGGGATCGTCCTGAACGAACCGTCTGTTGTTGCCCTGCGCAATGTCGGCGGTCGCAAGATTGTCCACGCTGTCGGTCTTGAAGCCAAGCAGATGCTGGGCCGCACCCCCGGCCACATGGAAGCCATTCGCCCGATGCGCGATGGCGTCATCGCCGACTTCGAAGTCGCCGAGGAAATGATCAAGCACTTCATCCGCAAGGTTCACAACCGCAAGGGTTTCGTGAATCCGAAGATGATTGTTTGCGTTCCGTCGGGTGCTACCGCTGTTGAACGTCGCGCGATCAACGATTCCTGCCTGAATGCTTCGGCACGCCGCGTCGGCCTGATCGACGAGCCGATGGCTGCGGCTATCGGTGCCGGTCTGCCGATCCACGAGCCGACCGGCTCGATGGTTGTCGATATCGGTGGTGGTACGACCGAGGTGGCCGTTCTGTCGCTGTCGGGTATCGTCTATTCGCGCTCGGTTCGTGTCGGTGGCGACATGATGGACGACGCGCTGATCAGCTATATGCGCCGTAACCACAACCTGTTGATCGGTGAAACGACGGCAGAGCGCATCAAGAAGGACATCGGCACCGCCCGTACGCCTGCCGATGGCGAAGGCCTGCAGATCGAGGTCAAGGGCCGCGACCTGATGCAGGGCGTGCCGCGCGAAGTGAAGATGAGCGAACGTCAGGCTGCCGAAGCCTTGGCTGAACCCGTCTCGCAAATCGTCGAGGCCGTGAAGGTTGCTCTGGAAGCGACCCCGCCGGAACTGGCTGCGGATATTGCCGACAAGGGCATCATGCTGACCGGCGGCGGCGCACTGCTGCGCGGTCTGGATGCTGAAATCCGCGACCACACCGGTCTGCCGGTTCAGGTGGCAGATGATCCGCTGTCCTGCGTGGCTATCGGCTGCGGTAAGGTGCTGGAACATCCGTCATGGATGAAGGGCATTCTGGACTCCACGCTCTAAGCCTGGATTATCCGCTGGTGTAGGGGCCGATTTCGTGAGAATCGGCCTTTACTCTTTTCTCCCTTGTCGGCTCCGGTCGATTTGAACCCTTAGCAGGAAGGCTGGCCGTGGCGTTTCGCGACGGACCATTCGATAATATGAAGCTGCCGCTGGCGTGGGTCGCCGCGGTGGTTGTTGTCGTTGGTATGATCGCCAGCATCTTCATGCTGGCAGGCAGCAATCAAAAAGACGCCACGCGCGTCTCCTATATGCGCGCCGGTGTCGAAAATGCTGCGGCGCCGGTGGGCGAAGTTTTGTCGGCTCCGGTCCGCTGGACGGGCAATGCCTTTGAATATGTTCAGGGCTATTTCTTCGCCGTCTCGGAAAACCGTCGTCTGCGCCAAGAGATCGCCGAACTGAATGACTGGCGTGACGAAGCCATTGCGCTGAAGAATATCAATGGCCGCTACGAGAAGATGCTCGGCGTCCATACCGATCCGCCGATCCCGATGGTCACAGGCCGTGCCGTGACCGATGCGCGTGGCCCGTTTGCACGCGCACGTCTGGTCAATCTGGGTACGGGCGACGGCGTACAGGCCGGAAATCCGGTTCTCAGCGAACATGGCGTTGTCGGCCGTATCAGCGGCGTCAGTGGCCGTGTCAGCCGTCTTGTCCTGCTGACGGATGTGTCCTCGCGTATTCCGGTGATGGTCGAGCGCACCAATGCGCGCGCTATTCTGACCGGTGATGCCAGCCGTAATCCGCGTCTGGACTATGTGCGCGGTGTGAACATGGTGCAGGCCGGTGATCGTGTAATCACCTCGGGTGACGGCGGCGGGTTCCCGCGTGGTCTACCCATCGGCACCGTGGCCAAAAGTGTTGACGGTTCGTGGCGCGTAAAGCTTTTCAGTGAACGTGCGGCGATTGACTATGTTCGGGTACTTTTGTTCCAGGACTTCAACCAGTTGATCGACCCGTCGGCTATAACAGCACCGACCCTGTCTTCGTTGAATACGGCACCGGCACCGACGCCCCAGCAGGCCGCTGCGATTGCCGATGCCACCACGCGCCGCGCGACTGCTAACGAAGCCGCCGCCGAACGTGCGCGTCAGGCCGAAGCCCGTGCCGTTGCCCGCGAACAGGCCGAGGCACAGGCGAGAGAACTGGCCCGCCAGCAGGCCGCCACTGCGCCGGCTCAAAATACGGCGACACCTCCGGCACCCTCTAACGGGAATACAGGGGGATGAGGCGGCCGATTTCGGTTCGGGTCGTGGGTCCGTTGCAGTGGATCGTCTATCCGGCCCTGTTGACGGTTCTGGCAACCATAGTCCTGGCCACACCGCTGAGACTGTTCGGTATTGCATTGCCCGAGCCGGTGTTTGCACTGGTGCTGGTCTATGCGTGGCCGATGATCCGGCCTGCCGCTATCGGTCCTGTGGCGCTGATTGTTGTGGGCCTGTTTCTGGATATCTTCTGGGGCGGACCGATCGGCCTATGGCCGCTGTCCTTCCTGATTGCCTATGGCGGTATGCTGGTCAGCCGCACATTTATGTCCGGCCATGCAACGGTCATTAATTTCGTCCTCTATGTATGCTGCGTCGTCACGGTGTTTTTCGTGGCCTATGTGGTGACGGCTTTGCGTATCAATAATGCGCCCAGCATGCTGGCGCTTGCAGGACAGATGATCCCGACCTTGTTGTTGTTCCCGCTTGCGGACTGGTTCGTTCAGAAATTCGACGACAATGATGTGAGGTTCCTGTGAGCAGCGAACCGCAACTGTTCTTTACCGACGTCAACGAGCGGCAGGCCCTGTTCCTGCGCCGTACCGTTATTTTCGGGGGGGCGACCCTTGCCGGCGTGGGCCTGTTGGTTGGCCGACTGGCGCAGTTGCAACTGTTCCAGACGCAGCAATACGCCACGCTTTCGACCCGCAACCAGTTCAATTTCCGCATGGTGCCGCCGCCTCGTGGTCTGATCAAAGACCGACACGGGGTGACGATTGCGGGCAACCGGCCCAGCTTCCGTGTGCTGGTGGTGCGTGACGAGACCAAGGATCTGGACCAGACGCTGGACCTGTTGGGCCGCCTGCTGCCCGATACGCTGGAGCGTCGCCGCACCATTATCCGCGAAGTGAACGCGGCCCCGCGCTTCTCGCCGGTTCCGATCAAGAGCGATCTGACGTGGGAAGAGTTTTCCAAGGTCAATCTGCACGCTGCGGACCTGCCCGGTGTCATGGCCGACATGAACGAGGCCCGCTATTATCCGTATGGCGGGGCCTATGCCCACGTCGTCGGTTATGTAGCCAAGGTGTCGGACAATGACGTCAAGGCGATGCGCGAGCGGGGCGAGGAAATTCCCTCCATCCTGTACAATCCCGGCTATCGCATCGGACGTCAGGGCGTTGAAAAAGCGCTGGACGAGCCTTTGCGCGGCGAGGCGGGCGGTAATCGCGTCGAGGTCGATGTGCGTGGCCGCGTGGTGGCCGAGGATACGGCAGGCTCCAAACCGGCGGTGCAGGGTTCCGAGGTTGTTCTGACGCTGGATAATGATGTCCAGCAACGGGCGCTTGAGGTGTTTGGCGAGGAAGCAGGCAGTATCGTTGTCATGGATGTTCGCAATGGCGACATTCTGGCCATGGTGTCGTCGCCATCGTTCGATCCGAACCTGTTCGTGTCCGGTGTTCCAACGCGGATTTACCGCGCACTGGCGGACTATGAACGCCGTCCGCTGACCGACAAGGCGCTGGCGGGGACGTTTGCGCCCGGTTCGACCTTCAAGCCGGTTGTGGGTCTGGCGGCTATGAAGCGGGGTCTGGACCCCAGCCGCCGCATTGTCTGCAATGGCAGCTTCTATCTGGGCCGCCGCTTCGCCTGTCTGGGCCGCCACGGCGCACTGGATTTGCGCGGAGCGATCAAGGCGTCCTGCAACGTCTATTTCATGACGCTGGCGACCGAGATGGGGCCGGATGCGATTGCCGAGACATCGCGTGATATGGGCTTTGGCCAGACGTTTGATATCGGCATCAGCGGCCAGAAGGCCGGTCTGGTGCCGGATAGGGAATGGAAACGCCGAACCTATAGTGGCGAACAGAAGACATGGTTTCCGGGCGAAACACCCAGCTATGGCATCGGCCAAGGCGCGTTGACCGTGAATGCCTTGCAACTGGCGGTTTACACGTCGCGGATCGCCAATGGTCGCAAGGCGGTGAAACCGCGTCTGATCAAGTCTATCGGCGGCGTCGAGCAAACCAGTAGTGCTTTCGAGGACCTGCCTTTCGAGCCACAGATGCTTCAGGTCCTGCGTGACGGGATGGAAGCGGTGACGGCAGCAGGTGGTACCGGCTTCCGTAACAGCCAACTGGGTCTCGGGACCGTGAAAATGGCGGGCAAGACCGGTACGGCTCAGGCCCGCAACTATGGCGCGGGATCGCGCAAGGGCGCAGGTCGCCCGTGGGCAGAGAAAGACCACAACCTGTTTGTGGCTTATGCACCGACCGATAATCCGCGCTATGCTGTGTCGGTTATTGTCCAGCACGGCGGCTTGGGCGGAGGCACTGCCGGTGCGCCGCGCGCCCGCGAGGTTATGAAGGTGGCCTTGCTCAAAGATCCGGAAATGCGCGCCCGTATCGAGCAAGCCGGCTTTGAAGCGCCGGAGGATGCCGGTGCCCGCGAGGCCGAGGCGCGAGGCGAGCCGATAGACAGCCCTGTCATCGACGCCGCCGCCCCGCCGCCGCTTGTGGAGCCTGGACAATGACTTCATCTGCCCTGACACGCCCCGGTGAACGCGAGCGTTTGTCGGTCAAGCTGGCCCAGCTGGACTGGCGCGTGATCGGTTTGCTGACGTTCCTGGCCGGTGTCGGTACGCTGATGCTGTATTCTCTCGGCAAGTTGTCGTGGGAACCGTGGGCGGCCAAGCATCTGATCCGTTACGGTTTCTTGCTGGTTGCACTGATCTGCATGGCCATGATCCACCCCAAATGGTGGTTCCGTTCGGCCTATCCGCTTTACGGCGTGCTGTTGATCATGGTGGCGCTCGTTGACTTCACCCCGCTGGGCTATACGGCGGGCGGGGCGAAGAACTGGCTGAATCTGGGCGTGATCCGCATCCAGCCCGCCGAGTTTATGAAGATCGGTCTCGTTCTGGCATTGGCGCGCTGGTATCACAGCCATTCGGCGCAAGAGGCCCGCTGGTCATGGAAACTGCTGATACCGGCTGGCATGATCGGGGTGCCGTTCCTGCTGGTTGCGGCCCAGCCCGACCTTGGATCGGCCATGATTATCGGCCTGACCGGGGCGGCCATGATGGTGATAGCGGGCTTGAGCTGGCGTGTGATTGGCGCAGCCGTAGCTGCAGCCGTAGCCTTTATTCCGCCGTTCGTTCTGTTCGTCATGCACGACTACCAGCGCAATCGCGTGTTGAACTTCCTGAACCCTGAAATGGACCCGTCGGGGACCGGCTATAATATCATCCAGTCCAAGATTGCTGTGGGCTCGGGGGGCTTGCTGGGCAAGGGGTTCGGCCTCGGTAGCCAGAGCCAGCTGGAATTCCTGCCGGAACGCCATACGGACTTTATCTTTTCGACAGTGGGCGAAGAGTTCGGCTTTATCGGCTCGTTCACTGTGCTGGTCTGCTACGCGATCCTGATCCTGATTGCCCTGCGGATATCGAACCTGTCGCATAGCCATTTCGGGCGTATTGCAGCGGCAGGCATGATCGCCTTCTTTGCTCTGTTTGTACTGATCAACGGGGCGATGGTGATGGGCTTGGCGCCTGTGGTCGGTGTGCCGATGCCGTTGCTGTCCTATGGTGGCTCGTCGATGATGACGGTGATGATCGGCTTTGGCCTGATCATGTCGGTTCACGTTCACCGTTATGCCGAACTTTCCAAAGGCAATGGCCTGATCTGATCCACGGGGTTAGGGTAGGGGCATGAGTGAAACGCCGATACCCAAGGCCGATCCGGCCATGTTCTCCGATTGCGGCGCAACGCCGTGCCCGCAGCCTATGACCGCCGATCCGGCCAATGCCAAAGCCGTTCAGGACATGAGTGTCCGCATGCGCGACAATCCTGCCGAATGGGCTTTTGTACGCCTGTCCAAGATGATTCAGGAGTTCGAGGCCAATCTCGACAAGGACGAGGAGGTTGGCGTGCGCGTGGTCGGTTTGCCCGGTGACGGCACCATGCAGATTCTGGATGTCGGTTTTTGGGGGCCGGACCTGATCATGTTCTTCGGCCGTAATCCCGATGGCAAGCCGGTCCGTCTGATCCAGCACTATACCCAGATCAATGTGGTCCTGAGCGCGATGAAGAAACCGGAAGACCAACCCGAGCCTAATCGCATCGGGTTCCGACTGGACGAGATGGTCAAGAACACCAACCCCGCCGAATAGAGAACAAGCCCTGCGGATATCCGCAGGGCTTGTTTTTTGGGCTTACTGTTTGGCCGCCCAGTCGGTGGCGCGAACCAGACTGTCGATGATACCGGGTTCGCTGGAGGCGTGACCGGCATCGGCAATGATTTCCAGCTTGGCCTCGGGGAAGGCGCGGTGCAGCGCCCATGCGCCGGATGCCGGTGTGACCACATCGAAACGGCCTTGGGCGATCCATGTCGGGATGTGGCGGATCTTGTCGATCTGGGTCAGCAGCCAGCCATCGCTTTCGAAAAAGCCCTTATTGGTGAAGTACCAGTTTTCGATACGGGCAAAGGCGACGGCGAATTCGGGGTCGGCGAATTTGTCGGGCGTTGCGGTCGGGCCTGCGGCACTGACGGTGTTGCCCTCCCATGTGGACCACGCCACGGCGCAGCGGTTACGCTCTTCGATATTGTCGCCCGTCAGGCGCTTGTAATAGGCCGCCATCAGGTTGCCGCGCTCGGCCTCGGGGATCGGGGCAAGAAAACCTTCCCACAGGTCCGGCCAGATCATCGACGCCCCCTCCTGATAGAACCAGTGCAGTTCTTTTTCCGACATCAGGAAGATACCACGCAGCACCAGTGCCTGTGTGCGCTCGGGATACATTACGGCATAGGCCAGCGACAGGGTCGAACCCCACGACCCGCCGAACACCACCCATTTGTCGATGCCCAGCATGTCGCGGATGGCTTCGATGTCGGCGATCAGGTCCCACGTCGTATTGTCTTCGAGGCTGGCATTGGGGCGCGACAGGCCGCACCCGCGCTGGTCCAGCATGACGATGCGATAGACCGCCGGATCGAAATAGCGACGCATACCCGGATTGACCGCGCCACCCGGTCCACCGTGCAGAACAATGACCGGCACGCCATCGGGATTGCCGCTCTCTTCCCAGTAAATCTCGTGGATGCTGCCGGTCTTCAGCCAGCCGTGATTGTACGACTCGATTTCGGGATACAGGTCACGGCGCGGGGTAGGGATCGCAGGAAAGGCCATAGGATTGAGCTTTCGGTCTTGGGGTAAATATCAGGCAACAGGCGAGGGGCGCACAGCCCGCCACGCCAGTACCAACCAGCCGATAATCATCAGGGTTCCGCCAACGGGGGTGACGGCACCCATATAACGCATACCGGCCACGGCAATCAGCAACAGTGTGGTGCAGAAGATCAGCCCGCCGCTGGCGGCAAGCCATCCGGCCACACGCCCCGCACGGCCAGCCGCTGGCCAGATGGCCAGAACTGCCGCCATCAGGGCATGGACCATTTGATATTGCCCGCCTGTGGTCAGAAGCACCTTGGCCTCGGGCGGAACACCGTGTGCGCCAAAGGCACCGACGGCGACGGACATTGCCCCGTTCAGGGCGGCAAACAAAAGCAGGTTGCGGCTGAAGGTCATGGTCTATTGTCTAGACCACATATCGCGCCGAGTCTGCTATCGGCATGCGTATGAGTTCGGCACCACGCACAGCACTGCAATACATCCTCCTGTTCGGCACCAGCGGGGTGACGCTGCCTTTTGCCGGACTATGGTTCAGGTCACAGGGGATGAGCGGGGCCGAGATCGGTGCCTTGCTGGCCCTGCCGATGCTGGGGCGGATTGTGTCCGGTCCTTTGCTGGCCGTATGGGCCGACGGGTTCCGGTTACGGCGTACAGCGATTGCCATTCTGGGTCTGGCCATGGCGGTGGGCTATGGCACGGCAGGTCTGGTCGATAATTTCTATGTACGGGCGCTGTGCTGGTTCGTCGGCGCGACGGCGGCGGCGGCCCTGATCCCGCTCAGCGATGTGATGACCCTGCGTCTGTCACGACGCGAGAACTATCCGTTCAGCCTGCCGCGCGGATGCGGATCGCTGGCCTTTGTGGTGGCCAATATCGGTATGGGCGCGCTGCTGACCATGATGCCCGCAGATATCATCATCGTCTGGATCGTCAGTTCCAGTGCGCTGATTGCGCTGACGGCATGGCTTTGTCTACCTGCCGAGCCGGTGCAACTGGATGGAGCGCAGGTGTCTAAACTGGCCCGTTTTCAGGGGCTGGGGCGACTGGCCAAAAACCGCGTCTTTGTCTGCGCCATTCTGGGGATCGGGGCGGTACAGGCGGCGCACGGATTCTATTATGGCTTTTCGGCCATTGCCTGGAAGGCGCAGGGCATTTCCGAAAGCATGACGGGGCTGTTGTGGGCCTTCGCCGTGGCGGTTGAGATCGGCTTCATGTGGGTGGTCGAACCGTGGCGCAAGCGTAAGGGCTTTGGCGCATTCCCGCTGTTGATGGTCGGGGTATCGGCGGCGATTGTGCGCTGGGTCCTGATGGCGATGGAGCCGTCATTCTGGTGGTTATGGCCGTTGCAAACCCTGCATGCCCTAACCTTTGCCGCGACCTATCTAGCCGGTGTGGAAATCGTCGAGGCCCTGTCGCCGCCCAAGGATCACACGGCGGCGCAGACTCTGTCATCGGTCGTGGCGGCGGGCTTCTTGATCGGTCTGGCAACCGCCGCTTCGGGGCAGTTGTATGATGCCTTCGGGGCCCATGGCTATCTGGCGATGGCCGGACTTGCGGCGATGGGCGGCCTGTTCGCCCTGTCGGTCAGGCGGCAGGTTATCAGCGCGCTGCGTTAAAGCGCGGCGCGTGCGAAAGGTGCTGTGTCATCACATGGACAGCACTCTTGATCGTGTGGGCGATAGCGGTTTCGGGCATGGATTTCGGGAAACGGATCAGGGCAACCGCCGGTGTCTCCAAACGCTCGTCCAGCCGCGTGAGGATTTCATAGAGCAGGCGGCTGCCATCATCGGCTTCGTTTTCCGACGAGGCGACGATCGAAACGCGGGCCTTGGTGACGGCTTCGAGAATCTGGCCCGCGGGAGCCGTCGCACGCACAACGCCGGGACCGTCCTGTGACAGGCGCTGACCGTTCTTTTGAGGAATTTCAGCGCGCAATTGTAGGCGGGCCGGTCCCTCGTGCTGGGTGCGCCCGATCAACAACAGGGCGCGGGCGTCCTGATGATCAAGCTGATCGGCAAGGTTTTCGGCCAGAGCCGTGATGTCCGCAGCGGATTCGACCAATTCGGTGCGTATGCCTTCGGGTTGCCACGGCACACCGGACAGGTCTTCGACCATATCCCAGACAGGATCGGTTGCGGACCAGTTGCATACCAGCAAAAGGGGGCGGCGATCCTGATCTTGCGACCGTTCGTCAGAGATATGCGTCGATATAGCCATGCTAGAAGCTACTCCTGCCCGAGGCCGCCGGAAGGTTGTGTGCAGACGGTGTAGTGGTCAAGCCCTGAATAGGTTGCGGACTATCAGCGAGTTTCGTTGAGTGCGGCATCATAAATCATAAAGGCGCGACCTTCGTCACTGGCCAGACGATTATTGACGCCGTTCTGGTCGTCACCAAGATCGGCCAGCAGGCGCGCATAGGCATCAATAAAGCGGTTGATGTCGCGATGCAGTTCCTGATCGGCCACGACGCGGCGATTGACGCTTCGGACAGCGGCCGGTGCGACGCGGCGGACAATCTGGCGGGCGCGAACCACATCGTCACGCGACAGGGCAAAGGCCACATCGTCGATGCGTGCGCGCGGCAGAAGCGCGTTGGGATCAACACCCATGCGGCGGATCGAGGACACAGCCAGTTCGCTCAGGACATGCAGGGGAACAGCCGGTTCCTGCGTCTGGCGCGGTGCCGGTTGCCAGTGAAGCGGCGGCTCGGGCGCAATCTCGACCTGAGGCGCGACCGGCTCATGCAGCGAAGCCGGACGCAGCGGAATCCGCATTGGATCATCATTGACGATAGAACCGGAGGGTTCGGACGGCATGGGCGAGGTTTCGGCCTTGGGTGTGCCGATCAGGCGGACAGCCTCGTTGACCATCTCGTAGTTTTTACGGACGCGATCCTGGAAGCCCATATCCAGAGCCTCGGCCTCGGCGGCGGCGCGCCGCGAGGCGTCGTTCAGGCTGGCAAGGCTTTGTTCGGCACTGGTGCGCACGGCGGCCATGCGCTGGGCCGTTTCTTCGGGCAGGCGGGCGGCACGGTCATCGAGTTCGCGTACCGAGCTTTCGATCTGGGCCAGTGCATCGGTCATGCGACGGGTTAGGGATTCCAGACGCGTCATGGCCTCCATGCCGGTCTGGTCCACCATCTTGACGGTCTCATCGACAATGCGGCGGGCACCGGCAATGCGGGACTCGGCGGCATCATCGGCCTGACGGGCGGCATCGAACAGACTTTCGCCCAGACGATCGGCGCGGATCTGGGCCTGTTGCAGGGCCTGTTCGGCCAGTTGACGCTGTTCGACAGAGGCACGGTTGAGGGTTTCGACCGCGATACGGGTTTCGTTCAACAGGCGTTCGCGGCTTTCGGCAGCCAGCATTTCGAACTTGTCGAGCGACAGCTTGGTGGCGGCGTCGAAGCCGTCGGCCTCGCGCTGGGACATGCCGATCAGGGTGCGGAACTGGTCCAGCACAGCCTCGGTCTGGGACTTGATGGCCTCGGCAATCTGGTCGCCGGTCAGGTTCAGATCATTGGCCGCCGTGCGGGTCTGGCTGAGTTGGTCGACGAACTGGATGCGCTGGTTCTCGATCTGGGCGGCAAAGCCTTCCTGATCGTTGCGCAGGCTGTAGGCGGCATTCACAAGCGCGGCGCGTTGCTGGCTGAGACCGTCTTCGACCGCCTTGATCTGTTCGGTCACGCCGCTGCCTGCGGTTTCCAGACGCTGGGTCTGGCGCGACAGGTCGTCGGCGGCAAGGCGGGCAGCGTCTTGTGCTTCGTTGGCAGCAGCAGCCAGATCGGCGGCGCGGGCGGCGAGGGCGGCTTCGGCTTCGCGAAGTTGGGCCTGAGCGAGGTCAGAGGCATCGGCCACCATCTGGGCCTGACGCTGGACGGCTTCGGCAACCGACAGCGCCTTGCTGTCGAGGGTGTCGCCGAGGGTGGCCAGTTGCTGGCGCTCGTCACCCATAGTGCGGGTGATATTCTGGGTCGCGACCTGCGCCGTGCGGGCGGCATCGGTCAGGCGGGTCGCTTCGGTAAGCAGGCTTTCGCGCAGCTTGGTCAGTTCCTGACGGGCGCGTTCGGCCACATTGGCGGCTTCGTCGATGTCGCTGCGCAGGGCAGAGACGATGTTCGAGGTCTGCTCGGCACCATAGACCGTCGGGGCGACCATGGCATCGGCCAGTTCGCGTGCCCGGCGGTTTTCCTGTGCCAGCAAGCCCCCCAGACGCAGGGCGTGGGCCAGCATGAAGAACAGGCCGACAGGTGCAATTGCAATCAGCGCATAGACCGCCAGACGGATCGGCTCCAGATCAACCATGCCCGAACCGAACTCGTAGGCGAACCATGAGGCAATGCCGCCAGCCCACATTCCGGATGCCAAAATCGCTAATAAATATACAGATTTACCGGAATTTTTTGATTTGGACTTTGAAGATTTCGAGACCTTGGTGGCCGATACAGACGGACTGGTGGTCTGTGGTTTGGTCAGTGCGCCATCGCTGGCTTCGTCCAGAGGGGACAGGAACTGGTTCTGGCGGCTGGCCTCGGCTGTGCGCTGTTCGGCCAGCTTTTGCTGCTCGGCCAGACGGCGACGCTGACGTTCGGACATCGGGTGCGCATAGGGATCGATCTCGGCACTATCCGAAGCCGGATCACCAAGGGGTGCATCCACGATGGATGCATCACTGGCCGTGTCAGGCGATGGGGTGGTTGTGACCTCGGGTGCAGCGGTATCTGACGAGGTTTCAGGCCGTTGTGGTGAGGTCATGGGCGTTCGATTTCGGTCTTTCAGCGCCAGTCGGCACGGTCCAAGCTGTGACCCTAACCGCTGGACACACGGTCGCAAAGCCGTAACCGCCTGAAAGCGGCTCAGAAAAAGTGCAAAAGCCGAGAAATCCGGCGGTTAAATTGAAAAGACCGCGAAAACGCGGCCTGTCGTGTCAGCAATCGGGTGAGGCGAGTGGAGGTGTTTCCTGATCCACCACATCGGCAGCGCTTGGCAAGCGTTTGATTTCCATAGGCTGGGAGTCACGATTCATGTCGATGCCCAGCTGTGACATAGCCATAGCCGCCAAAAAGGCCACAATGCCTGCAAGGAATTCAACGAGCAGCTTCATATCTAAAGTCTGCCAAAATACCGATGATAAATCAATCGGAGATTGCGACCTGAAATCAAGAATATGGGGTATGGAACCTTGTCATTGGTTTGTCGCTGTTTGACAGTCAAACTGGGTTTCGCATTCCGGGTGAAGACCGGCTGAATCATGATGGGGAGGGGCCATGCTGCGTCAAAGCGTTTATGACCACTCTTTGCTGGATGAGGGTTCTGCCGTCTGGCGCAAGGGTATGGCGGATCGGCTAACGCCTCTGATGGAGAACGACACCTATTTCGCGGCGCTTGAGGCGGCGATCGAGAAGGCGGAGAAGTCCATCCTTATTCTGGGCTGGCAATTTGATCCGCGCACCCGATTGGACCCGCAATCCCCGATAGACCAGCGTCGCTTTGAAATCGGTGACCGCCTGAAGGCCATGGTGCGTGACCGGCCTGAACTGTCGGTGCGGTTGCTGATCTGGCGCTCTCCGTTGGTGATTGCGGCCTCACAGGGCTTTTATCCGCACAAGGCGCTCAAGCTGTTCAACAAGCGGATTGTCGAGTTGCGACTGGACGGTGTGGGCATATTGGGGGCCTGCCACCACCAGAAGGTTGTCATTATCGACGACAAGATCGCCTTTTGCGGCGGTGGGGATATCTCGGTCGATCGCTGGGACGAGGAGGGCCACTACAGCGGTGATCCGCGTCGCTGTATGCCGTCCGGCCTGATCCCGTCACCGCGCCATGAATGGATGTGCGTTGTCGATGGTGATGCGGCGCGTGACTTGGCGCAACTGGCTCGCGAACGCTGGAAACAGGCCTGCGGCGAAGACCTGCCATGGGTTGAAACCGACCATGATCCGTGGCCGCAGAATGTGGACGTGGCGTTTCAAAATATCCCTGTCGGCATTTCGCGCACCGAGCCTCAACTGAAAGACCGTCCCGAAGTTCGCGAGAACGAGACGCTGCACCTTGAGGCCATCCGCAGGGCGAAATCGCTGATCTATATGGAGAACCAGTATTTCACCTCGCCCTTACTGGCCTCGGCGATTGCCGATCGTCTGGCCGAGCCGGACGGGCCGGAAGTGGTGCTGGTTTCGACAGGGCGCAGTCCGTCATGGTTTGACGGGCTGACGATGGATACGGCGCGGGCCGAGGTGCTGTGGCGGCTGGAAAAAGCCGACGCCTATGACCGTTTCTATGCCTTCTATCCGGTGACGACACTGGGCGACCGCATCATTGTGCACGCCAAGATGACCATCATCGACGACAAGCTGATGCGGATCGGTTCGACCAATCTGAACAACCGTTCGATGGGGCTGGATACCGAATGCGACCTGTCGTTCGAGGCGACGAATGAAGAGGAGATGGCGCGTATCCGCCATTACCGCCAGCATTCGCTGGGCCATTTCATCGGCGTATCGGCCAGCCATTTTGCCGAGGCCGAGAGCCTGATGGGCTCTATCGGGCGCTCGGTGGAAACCTTCGGCGCGTCACGCATGAAGCTGATGGGACAGCGGCGACCGACGGGCGTCGAGCGCATGTTTGCCGAGTGGCAGCTTGGCGACCCGCTGTCCTCGCGCGATGCGTGGCGGCCCTGGATGCGCCGTCACCTGTCACGTAGTACGCGACCTGTCTCTGAGGGCGGTAAGGCGGCGGGCTAGGCTGCGATCTGGAAGTCGATCAGCAGGGGCAGGTGGTCGGATGCCACCCGCGCCAACGGCGTCGAGGGTGTGTAGATCTTCTCGATGCGGATATGCGGACTGACAAAGAAGTGGTCGATCCGGATGGCGGGGAAGCTGGACGGAAAGGTTTTAACCGACGGCCTTAGCCCCAGTACACGCTGGGCATCCTTGAGGTGTTGGGTCAGGATGCCATAGGGGCGTGTGATCGAGGTCGCATTGAAGTCACCGGTCAGAATGGTCGGGCCTTTGCAGTTTCCCACCCAGTCCTTGCCCGCCAGTGCGCGGGCCTGACGACGCTGTTCATTCGGGACAAGGCCGAAATGGGTGTTGAGCACATTCAGCTTTGTGCCGCCGACATCGATTTCGGACCAGATCGCCCCACGCGGTTCCAGCCCGCGAATACCTTTAACGGTCGGCAGGCTGTCGGCCTTGACCAGACGGTCGGGCAGGTGGGTCAGGATGGCATCGCCATATTCCTCGCCCTCGATTGTCATGGCGGGGTGGAACCGCGATGACATGCCCAACAGACTGGCCAGTTCCGAGGCCTGATCCACGCCATTGGTGCGGATACGCCGGACATCCAGTTCCTGAAGGCAGACGATATCGGGGCGCTCGGCAGCAATCACCTCGGCAATACGGGCGACATCAAGCTTGCGATCCGTGCCGATACAGCGATGGACATTATAGGTAAGCAGTCTGGGCATGACCGTTTGCAAACGTCCGCAGGCTAAGAAGGATCAATTGTCAGAGAACGATCAGGTGATCGGGCACTTCGTTGACATCATCATGGCGAGGCGGAAATTTCTCGGCCAGAGCCTGACCGCACATGGCGATGGCGTTTTCCATGCCGGTGATCGGATCGCCCTGTTTGATGTGCTTGACCAGAACCGAAACCGTGCTGCCCCAGAACTCGGGCGAGGTCTGGGTATAGATGCCGGTATCGGCAATCACCTCGACCTCGTGGTCGGCCATGGCGGCAAAGATCAGCACGCCTGTGCGGTCCACCGTGGCATGTAGCCCATGGGCCATGAACTGCTGCAGGGCCACACGGCGCACACGCGAGCGGCGCACACGTTGCGGCACCATCAAAAGCCCGAGGAACGGGATTTTGCTGAGCAGATACACACCGATAAAGGTGATGACCTGTGCCAGTGCATAGGCAGTCAGGGCGCGGTTGACCTCGTCGGACTGGCTGGCTGCGTGGGCGACCTGCCAGTCATTGCTGAAGCCGAACCAGTCGCCCGACAGGCCGAGCGGGATCAGGACGGCAGGCAGGATCAGCGATGCCGCCGCGGCCCATGCCATACGGATATCGCGATAGGTCGAGACCTGCCGCGAGATAACGCAGAAAATCTCGCCGCTGGTTCCGGCCTCGGCCTTGGCGATAGCGGCTGAAATACGGGCGTGATCGTCCGGGGTGAAATCCATTACCAACCTCCCGAAGCGCCGCCGCCGCCGAAGCCGCCGCCGCCTCCACCAAATCCGCCACCGCCGCCACCGCCGCGTCCACCACCGCTGCCGCTGCTGGATGCAATGGCGGCAATGATCTGGGCCGTGGTCCACAAGACGGCACCGGCACCGTCTGCAGCACCTTGCATACGGCGGCCGCTGCCGGCGCTGGCTGCACCAATGACCGAGCCGATAACAAAGATGGCACCGAAGACGCCGATAATAATGATCAGAATACCTGCACCCGATCCGCCTTCTTCGACCTGGGTCGCCATTTCAGCGGCACGCGCGGCGGCTTCTTCGGGATCAAGCGTCAGTTGATACGAAATCTGGTCCACACCGGCGTTGATGCCGCTGTAATAATCGCCTTCGCGGAAAGGCGGCAGGATATAGTTCTGGATCGTCAGGGCCGAGAAGGCATCGGTCAGAATACCTTCGAGCCCATAGCCGACCTCAACCCGCACCTTGCGGTCATTGGGGGCCACGATCAGCAAGGCACCGTTATTGGCTTCTTTTTGGCCGATGCCCCAGTGACGGCCCAGCTGATAGCCGTAATCGGCAATATCGTAATCGTTGAGGCTGGGCAGGGTGACCACGACCAGTTGGTCTGTGGTCTGCTGTTCCAGAATAGCCAGTTTCTGGGTCAGCTCGGCTTCCTGCTGCGGGGTCAGGATGTCGGCATTATCGACAACCCGCCCCGTCAGGGCCGGAAACTGGATGCCCGTTTGAGCAAGGGCCGGAAGCGGCAGTGCCGTTCCCAACCACAAGCCAAGGACAAACAGAAGGGCAATGGCCCTTTTCATGCAGGATGCGCCTTAGTTGCCGGTGGCCGGAGCGGCAGCAGGTGCTGCACCCGGCGTTACAGCAGGTGCAGAGCCGCCCGGTTGGGCCGCAGGGTTCAGGCTGTCAAAATTGACGCTCGGCGCGTTCTGGGCTTCGGCCGTCGCGGTGAACAACTGCATGGGCTTGGAGCCGCTGTGCAGGGTCTTGGCCCAGATGATGTTCGGGAAGGTCTGCAAGGTGGTGTTATAGGCGCGCACCGCTTCGTTATAGTCGCGGCGGGCGACGGCGATGCGGTTTTCGGTGCCTTCCAGCTGCGATTGCAGAGCGATGAAGTTCTGGTTCGACTGAAGTTGCGGATAGGCTTCGACCGTCATCATCAGGCGCGACAGGGCGCCCGTCAGCTCGCCTTGGGCGGCTTGATAACGCTCGAACGAGGCGGGATCATCGGCATTGACCGTGACGCTGGTGGCCTTGGCGCGGGCCTCGATGACATTGGTCAGGGTGGTGCGTTCCTGAATGGCGGCACCTTGAACGGTCGAGACCAGATTGGGGATCAGGTCGGCGCGGCGCTGATACTGGCTTTGCACATCAGCCCACTTGGCCTCGGCGTTCACCTTCTCGGTCGGGATGGTGTTGTAGCCGCACGCACCCACAGCCGGGGCCATAACGATTACAGCGGCCATTGCGGCCATACGGGGGGAGATAGCAGCCATCTGTTTCCTCCTGTCGGTCACTGTGACCAAACCAGAACTATAGGAGTGGGGTCTAACGGGCGGGGTTTGCAAGAGAAACCCGACCGCCCGTGACAAAAAAGATCAGCCCAGTTTTTCGGGCGTGGCACCGACAGAGCGGCACGCCGCCGTATAGGTATTGGCCAACAGGCAGGCGATGGTCATCGGACCGACACCACCGGGAACAGGCGTGATGCGACCGGCAACCTGTGCGGCCTCTTCATAGGCGACATCACCGACCACGCGGGTCTTGCCCTCGGCGGCCTTGACCGGATCCTTGGAAGGGACACGGTTGATGCCGACGTCGATGACGGTGGCCCCTTCCTTAATCCAGTCGCCCTTGATCATTTCGGGGCGGCCCACGGCGGCGACCAGAATGTCGGCGGTGCGGCACAGGGCCGGAAGGTCTTTGGTGCGCGAGTGGGCGATGGTGACGGTGCAGCTTTCACCCAGCAGCAATTGCGCCATCGGCTTGCCGACAATGTTGGAGCGGCCAACGATGACGGCATTCATGCCCGACAGATCACCCAATTGGTCCTTGAGCAGCATCAGGCAGCCCAGCGGGGTGCACGGCACCAGACCGTCCTGACCCACAGCCAGACGGCCCGCATTCACAACGTGGAAGCCGTCCACGTCCTTGTCAGGCGAGATAGCGTCCAGAACAGCATTGGAATCGATGTGCGCGGGCAGAGGCAGTTGCACCAGAATGCCGTGGATGCCGTCATCGGCATTCAACTGGGCAATCAGGGCCAGTAGTTCTTCCTGCGTGGTGGTGTCGGCAAGACGGTGCGTATCGGAGCGCATACCGGCCTTCAGGGTCGTCTCGCCCTTGTTGCGGACATAGAGCTGGCTTGCGGGGTCTTCGCCCACAATCACCACGGCCAGACCGGCCTTGACGCCGTGCGAAGCGATCAACCGTTCAACGGCACCGCCCACGCGGGTCACGAGGGTTTGGGCAAAGGCCTTGCCATCAATAACTGCGGCAGCGGCATTTTCGGTCGCCATGACGGGAACTCTCCTTGGGCGAAGGAACTGATTGAGATGCTGGCGATTTACAGCCACCCCGGTTCGGCGTCTATGATGCCACCACCAAAAATGGAAAGTCTTGTCTTTATGCGCTCATCCTTCCTGTTGACCGTCAGTACGATTGTTTTGCTGGCCGCCGCGCCGATGGCAGTGGCACAGACTGACGGCGGAGCGATCCGTATTGGCGATCGCGTTGACGGCAGCACAGGAACGCTGGGCCGCGATTACCAACTGGATCTTCGCGAAGGGCAGGGCGTCGAGATCGTTATGCGCAGCAGCGACATCGATTCCTTCCTGTCGATCTATGGACAGGATGACCAGAGCGAGGCGCTGGCGACGGACGATGACGGCCTGGGCGAAGGCTTCCATTCGCGCCTGCGCTTTTATCCGCAGCAGTCGGGCGTTTTCACCATCAGGGCCGAATCCATCGACGACAGTGATGGCCAGTTCCAGCTTTCGGTGACCGCATGGCAACCCGAGCGTGTCCGCTCGACCAGCATCCGCAAGGGCGGCAATGCCAGCGGTCGTCTGAATGCGCGTAGTCCGCAGACGGATTCCGGCAATCGCTTCCAGCAATATCGCCTGACACTGGCGCAGGGCGAGCGCGTCGATATCTCGGCCCGTTCGGATGATCTGGATACGATGCTGGCCATAGGTCATGACAGTCCTGCCTTCACGGCGCTGGCCGAGAACGATGACTATTCGGGCGATGGCTTGAACTCGCGCATTATCTTTATCGCGCCGGAAGCGGGGGCCTATGCCATTCGCGTTTCCTCCTTTGGCAATAGTGCCGAGGGGCGTTTTGATCTCAGCATCGCCGAGCCCAAACCGATGGCACCGGCCCGTCCGGTCACCCTGGGCGAGCAAACTTCGGGTGAACTGACCGACAAGACCGATACGGGTTTTGGAGGCGTGACCGCAGACCGCTATTCACTGGTGGCTGCTGCGGGCCATCCCCATGAAATCAGCCTCGGCTCTGATGATTTCGATGCCTATCTGGCCGTCTATGATGCCAATGGAATCGAACTGGCCACCGATGACGACAGCGGTGGCAGCCTGAATGCCAGCTTGATCTTCACGCCGGAGAAGGATGGCGAATACATCATCGAGGCGCGCGCATATGGCAGCAGCAAGGGCAAGTACGACCTGCTTGTCGAAGCTGTAGAGCCGCCGCCCGCGCCGTTTGCCCTGCCGATGGACGAGGAAGTCGAAGGCGAACTGACCGATCATGATGCGCGGACCAGCGCGTCAGGCCGCTATGACGGCTATGTCTTCAGCGCCACCAAGGGACAGCGTTTGCAAATCACGCTGACCTCCGCTGATTTTGACGCCACGCTTGAAGTCGGCTCGGCAGAAGGCACGTTCAGCGCGCTGGCCAGCGACGATGACGGCATGGGCAACAGCACGGATTCGCGTCTGGTCTTCGAGGTGCCGGAAGATGGCGACTATGTCGTGCGCGCCTCCAGCTATGGCGGGGATGGTCGCGGAGCCTATGAAATCCGCTTGATCGACCGTGGACCGGCCCCGCAGGCGGGCAGTCTGCTGGTGGGTTCAACCGTGCGTGGCTCGCTGAGCGAGTACGACAATACGTCGGAGGGCGGCATGATGGGTTCACCCTATTATGACGACTATCGTTTCACCGCCAAAAAGGACGAAAAGCTGCGCTTCATTCTGGTTGCACCGAAATTTGACGCTGTGGTCATGGTCGGCAGCGGCGAGGGTGAAGAGTTCAACGTCGCCAAACAAGATGACGATGGCTTGTCCGATACCCATTCGCGTCTGAATTGGACGGCACCGCGCGATGGCGACTATGTGGTGCGCGTAACGAGCTTCGGTTCCAACTCGACCGGCGACTACTCGCTGATCGTGGAGCCGCAATCCTGAGCGTTTGAATAGTAGGCTTTCCTGCATGACGGTTTCCCCCGACCCGACGCGCATACATTTGACGCGCAAGGACCAGCATCTGGATGTGGTGCTGGCTAATGGGGGCCGTCATGCCTTGGCCACCGGCTTTGATGACTGGCGCTTTGTCCACGAAGCCCTGCCGGATATCGATCATGCCAAGATCGATCTGGGCGTAGATTTCCTGCGTTACCGTTTGCGGGCACCGTTCCTCATCAGTGCGATGACGGGCGGACCTGCGCGGGCCGAGGCGATCAATGCCCGACTGGCCGAAGCAGCCCAGCATCTGGGCATTGCCTTGGCGGTCGGCTCGCAACGGGCGGCACTGCATAGTGATGAAGCCGTGGCAGGACTGGACAAGGCCTTGCGCCATCGTGCGCCCGACACGCCCATTCTGGCCAATATCGGCGCGGCGCAACTGACGCGAGGATTTGGCCGCGATGAGGCGATGCGGATCATCGATATGATCAGCGCCGATGCTCTGGTCGTGCATCTCAACCCGCTACAGGAAGCCTGCCAGCCCGAGGGCGACCGTGACTGGTGGGGCGTGGGTGCGGCGCTGCATGCGCTGATCCGCGATCTGGATGTGCCGGTCATCATTAAGGAAACGGGGGCCGGTATATCGGCCCTGACGGCGCAAAAACTGGTAGCCATGGGGGCCGCCGGTATTGATGTTGCAGGCGCAGGCGGCACCAACTGGGCGCTGGTTGAAGGCGCGCGCGGAGAGGGCGAGGATGCACAGGCTCACGCCGCCGCCTTTGCCGATTGGGGTATCCCCACCGCCCGCGCCATTGCCGAGGCCCGCAACGCCTTGCCGACAACCTTGCTGATTGGATCAGGCGGTGTGCGTCATGGCGTCGATGCGGCCAAGGCCATCCGTCTGGGTGCCGATGTCGTCGGCGTCGCTGGTGGTGTCATTCAGGCCGCCACCCAGTCCACCGAGGCCGTCATCAGCCATTTCCAGACCATGACACGGCAATTGCGCACCGCCTGTTTCTGCGTCAACGCCCCTAGTCTAGAACACCTGAAACGCGTCCCGCTTTTGCCCGTGCGTTAAGGGGGACTATGAGTAGTCCGAAATCTAAAGTGGCCTCGCCATTATTAGCGAGGCCAACATGCGGGCGATAACGCCGACATCACCTTCGGCGTTCATAACTTCTTCGACAAGAAGGCACGCTTCACCGAGAACTGGAACGGTGCGATCAGACCGTGGCCACGGCCTCTTCAATCAGGTCGCAGATCTCGACAGGGTGAGAGGCCAGTGAGGCGTGGCTGGCGTCCAGAGTGATGACCTTGCGGGCGTTCATTCGTGCCGACATGCGCGCTTGGTTGGTTGGGGCGATCATGTTGTCCCGACTTGAAATCTGATACCAGGTCGGTTTGACCTTCCATGCGGGCGCTGTGACCGCATCGCCGAAGGTGCTGGCCATGGGGGCCTTCTGCGTCACCGCCATCACCAGAGCCTCGTCCGCCGTCAGATCCTGACAGAAGCTCTCGTGGAACTTGTCGGGCTTGACCCACAGATAGCCGTCGCTGTCGGGGGCCAGGTTTGGGGCGGCGACCGGCGGGTCTTCCTGAGTGATGCCTCCGGGGCTTTCGCCAGCGTCAGGCGCGAAGGCGGCGACATAGACCAGACCCGCCACATTCGGCAGGTCGCCCGCCTCCGACAGCACCGCTCCGCCATAGGAGTGGCCTACGAGGACGACCGGTCCCTCCTGTTGGCGCACCATCTTGCGCACCCGTTCGGCGTCGTCGGCCAAAGATGTCAGCGGCATCTCGACCGCGTGTAGGGAGGTGTAGCCCCGTTTCGAAAGCTCGGTGATGACCTTGGCCCAGTGGGCGGCACCGCCCCAGAAGCCGTGAACGAGGACAATGGCTGTCGACTTGGACATGTTGGGTCTTTCCAGACTGTGCAGTCGGTTAGCGGCTTTAATGCCGCGCCATGCATCAGCGCATCATGTCTGGGGACGTTCCCGCGACCCTACAGCTTTCACGACTCTGTGACGCCCACCATGGGGGCCCTACCTTAATGCAGAGGTGACGTTTCGGGCGAAACAGGCGGGCTCTCAAGCCTTACCGGAACATACAGACAGGGCGTTACGCACTTCGTGTAGATCAATGCCGACACCGGTGCATAGCGCGCTGATCTCGTCGGTTGGGCCGAGCAGGTCCGGTACCATGACTGTCATCATGCCCGCGGAAGACGCTGACCGGACACCATTATGGCTGTCTTCCAAAGCCAGACAGTCTTGCGGACGCACACCCAGCCGGTTTGTCGCCACGAGATAGGGAGCGGGGTCTGGCTTGCCTTTGTCATAATCGCCTTGAGCGACGATAAGCTTGAACCTTGATCCGATACCAAGATGATCGAAATGCTCGATCGCGAGATCCTTCGGAGACGATGTGGCGACTGCGGCAGGAATCCCCAGCGCGTCGAGCAGATCGAGAAGCTCCACCACACCTGATTTCAGGGCCAGTTGCTCACGACAAAGATCGACAAAGCGGCCGGTCCAAACGGGCCGTATGTCATCCACGCGAAGTTCGGGGCCATATTCGGCAACCAGCATAGCTCTGATGCCATCCCAGGGATTTCCCAACATTGTCTGGTAGAAACCGGTCGACATGTCGTGGCCGTGATCGGCGACGGTTTCGATCATCGCCGCCATCCACAGACGTTCGGTATCCAGCAGAAGGCCGTCCATATCGAAGACAACGGCTTGCGGCAGGCGAGGAAGGTCGAGGCGGGCCTTAGTGTGCAGTACCATGGCGCACATTAGCCGCCAGAAGCCGCAATAGCCAGATTTAAGCCGCTATAACCATGGTCCGCAAAAGCGGATCAGCCTTCGTAGCCGCTGGGGACCTTGGTGACTTTGACGGTCTTTTCGACGGGCAGGGGCTTTTTGTCGTCCATAGCGTCATTGCTAGGTGCGGGGCTAGGTGCGGGGCGCGTGGCCGGACCTGTGCCGTCGCTATAGTTCCAGTTGTCGTCGTCCCAGCTGGTGTCGATGTCCTCGCCGGTTTCTTCGGGTGTCTGGATGCGGGACATGGTTTCGGTGTGGTCATAGCCGTTGGCCAGTTCACCTACGCCCAATTGTCCGCCGCTATTGGCAAGCTCGGGTTCTTTGGGGGCAACCACATCGACGCGCAGAGCTGCGCCATCGGGGTTTGCGGCGGGTTCGTTGCTACCGCCTAGGACGGTGATGCCCGCCCATGCGATACCGGCTGCGAGTGCAGCAAAGGCGATACCACCCCACAAAAGCGACTGTTTGCGCATATTCGGCTCTCACGCGTCCACTATTCTAGGAGGCTTTCTACCCCGAGTGTGATTGCGATGGGAACGGGTGGAGCGATAAAAGCTCAGGTTTGAGGCGTTTGGCCCAAGGCCGACACCAGTGCATCGCGCACGGCCACCTCGGTAAACGGTTTCTGGATGGTGGTGTGGCCGCGCCACTGTTCGGGCAGGCCGCCTTCGCCATATCCGGTCGAGAACACAAAGGGGATGCCGCGTTGCTTCAGAGTTTCGGCAACGGGAAAGACCAGTTCACCCGCGACGTTCACATCCAGCAGGGCCGCGTCGATTTGTTCGGATCGGGCAACCGATACACCGCCTGAAACACTGCCTTCGGGACCGGCAATGGTGCAGCCAAGATCTTCGAGGATGGTTTCCAGAAGCATGGCGACGAGGGATTCATCCTCGACAATAAGAATGCGGCGATCCACCAAAATGTCCGACATCACAAACAGCCCCAAATATTGCGATTACAATGCGGTGTAGCGATGCATAGGAACAATCAGGGTGCATCGGCTTACTGCAGAGACAGCAGGCCGTATAGCAACGCCTGAATTTTAAAAGGGTGCCAATGCGGCGGGAATATTTTTCACATCACTGACAAAAGATGACCAAGGCCATTTAGCAGGATTGTCGTGGGAAGATGGTGGACGCGACAGGGATTGAACCTGTGACCCCCTCGGTGTGAACGAGGTGCTCTCCCGCTGAGCTACGCGTCCATCTTCTGGAACGGGTTCGCACGAACCGCGTCGGGAGGCGGCGATTTAGCCCGCCCGTCTCCCGACTGCAAGGATAAACTTATCAAATACCTGCGGTTATCGCGTTTTCGGGCGTTTCGTTTTCAGGATCACCGGGCAGCCATGCGACGTGTCCGTTATAGATGTCCTCGTTCAAAATACCTTCTTCCTTGGCGACGATGACAGGCACCAACATCTGGCCGGTGACATTGGTGGCGGTACGCATCATGTCCACGATACGGTCGATGGCGACGATATAGCCGATGCCTTCCAGCGGCAGGCCAGCGGTGGACAGGGTCAGGGTCAGCATGACGATGGATGTACCCGGAACGCCCGCTGTGCCCAATGAACCCAGAACCGCGGTCAGGCCGATCAGGATGTACTGGGTAACGGACAGCTCGATCTGGAAATACTGGGCGATGAAGATGGCAGCAATCGACGGATAGATGGCCCCGCAGCCGTCCATCTTGACGTTGGCCCCCAGAGGCACGGCAAAGGCGGCATAGGCTTGGGGAACACCCAGTCGCTCGACGGTCTGGCGCAGGGTAATCGGCAGGGTGCCAAGCGAGGAAGAGGTCGCAAAGGCGGTCTGCTGGGCCGCGAATGCGCCACGGAAGAAGCTGCGGACCTTCAGGCCATGCAGTTTCAACAGACCCGAATAGACCACCAGAATGTGGAACAGGCAGGCGACATAGATGGCCAGAATGAACTTGCCGAGCGGCAGCAGGCTTTCCCAGCCATAACCGCCCACAACCGAACCGATCAGGGCGAACACGCCAAACGGGGTCAGCTGGATAATCCAGCGGGTGATGCGGAAAACAATGGCCGCCCCTTCATCAACGGCACGGCGGGCGGTCTGGGCGCGGTCGCCCAGTGCCACCAGCGATGCCCCGACAAAGGCCGAGAAGAAGATGATTTGCAGCACCTTGCCTTCGCTCAGGGCGGCAAAGGGATTGCGCGGGACGATATCCAGCAGAACCTGAAGCGGCGTCGGGATTTCACGCGCCTTGACCTCGCCCAGCGGCAGATCGGCCAGACCGACGCCCGGATTGATGATGTGGGCGGTGGCAAAACCGACCAGCACGGCCAGAAGCGAGGTGATGACGAACCAGATGATGGTACGGACACCCAGACGTACTGCGCCCACGCCTTCGCCCAGCTTGGCGATGGAGCTGGCAATGGTGAACAGCACCAGAGGGGCCACCACCATGCGGATCAGGTTCAGATAGACATCGCCTACTGGCTGGAGAATTTTCGGAGCCATATCCCGCAGGAGCAAGCCCGCGATCACGCCGAGCGCGAGACCTGCAAAGGTTCGTTTCCAAAGGGGAATGGCAAAGAAGCGACGGATCATAGCAACACCTGAAATCAGGGTGCCTATGTCTGGTCTGATGCCTTCGGGGGCAACCGTCCGGTGACGGAAGTCGCCCCCAGAAGTTCTGGATAGATGTTTAGTTTAGCTAAACGATCAGGCGATGAGCTTGTCGAGAGCGTCCTCGAACTCGTCATAGTGGTCGATGGTTATGTCGCCACCCATCTGGGCCATTGGCACGTCGCTATAGCCGAAGCTGACGAGGATGCACGGCACAGGCGCATTGGCGGCGGCACCAGTATCGGTGGTGGAATCGCCGACCATGATGGCCTTGGCCGGATCGCCACCGGCTTTAAGAACGGCTTCGCGGATATGGGCACCGTCGGGCTTTTTGGCGGACACGGCATCAGGGCCGACGATGGCGGCAAACCTGTTGGTCAGTTCCAGCGCATCCAGCAGGGCCAGCGACAGGTCGGTACGCTTGTTGGTGGCCACACAGAGCGTGGCACCGCGTGCGCTCAAACGGTCCAGTACCTCGACGCAGGACGGGAAGGGGCGGGTATCGACGGCGATATTGGCGATGTAGTCGGCAATGAAGGCATCAAACAGAACCTTGCCGCCTTCGTCATTCCATTCGGCACCGGCCTCGGCAAAGCCGTCCTTCAGCAGGGCCATCGCCCCGTGGCCGACCAGATGACGGGCGGCTTCAAGCGGGCGGGGCGGCAAGCCTTCGGCAACCAGAAGGCGGTTCAGGGTGCCAATCAGATCGGGTGCGGAATCCACCAAAGTTCCGTCCAGATCAAAGGCAATCGTCCAGCCTTCCAGATCACGTTGGCTCATTGGTGTCTCCCGTTGTGGCGTCTGATGGGTTAGAGCCTAGGGAACTAGCCTTTGGGACGATTCATGACCAGCATTTCCAGCCCACGCGCCGCCATCATTCTTGCCGCCGGTCAAGGCACGCGGATGAAGTCATCCCTGCCCAAGGTGCTGCACCCTGTCGGGCACCGTGCCATGGTAGACCATGCCATTGATGCCGCCGAGGCTCTGGGCTGTGAAAAGATCATTGTGGTGGTGGGCAACCATTCGCCGGAAGTGCGCGCCCATATCGTCAAACGTCTGGGCGAAGATGCGATTGCCGTTCAGGATCCGCCCTGCGGAACCGGCCATGCTGTGCGCGCCGCCGAGGAAGCTTTGAAGGGCTTTGAAGGCGAGGTTGTCATCACCTATGGCGACGTACCGCTGCTGAAAGCCACGGACATCGAACCGGTGTTTGGAGGCAAGGGGGTCAGCGTCATCGGTTTCGAGGCCCGCGATCCGGGTGCTTATGGCCGTTTGGTCATCGAGGGCGAAACCCTTGTGGCCATTACCGAGGCCAAGGAAGCCAGTGCCGAGGTTCTGGCCATTCGCGCCTGTAATTCCGGCGTTATGGCGGCACCGTCGCAGTTGCTGTTCACGCTGCTGGCCGATGTGACCAACGAAAACGCCAAGGGCGAATACTATCTGACCGACGTGGTCGAACTGGCCCGCAAGGCCGGTCACGACACCCGCGCCGTGTTCGCCGGTGAAGACGCCGTGATGGGCGTGAACTCGCAAGCAGAGTTGGCCGAGGCCGAGGCCCTGTTCCAGAAGGTGCAGCGCGAGACATTCATGGCCAACGGCGTAACGATGAGCGCGCCTGAAACCGTCCACTTCGCCTATGACACGCAAGTGGGCGCGGGTACGGTGATCGAGCCGTTCGTGGTGTTTGGCCCCAATGCCGTGGTCGAGGGCGGCGCGCGTATTCGCAGCTTCTCTCACATCGAGGGTGCCAAGGTCGGCACCAAGGCCGAGGTCGGCCCCTATGCACGTCTGCGCCCCGGTGCGGACCTGGGTGAAAAGGTCAAGATCGGCAACTTTGTCGAGGTGAAGAACGTCACGTTAGGCACCGGTGCCAAGGCGAACCATCTGGCCTATCTGGGCGACGGTTCGGTGGGGGCAGGGGCCAATATCGGCGCGGGCACCATCTTCTGTAACTATGACGGCTTCTTCAAACACCGCACCGAGGTGGGCGAGGGGGCGTTTGTTGGCTCGAACAGCTCGCTGGTTGCGCCCGTGACTATCGGTGACGGAGCCATGGTCGGTTCCGGCTCGGTGGTCACAAAGAATGTCGAGGCGGGGGAGCTGGCGCTGGCGCGCGCCCCGCAAGTGAACAAGTCCGGCTGGGCCAAGCGGTTCATGGACACCATGCGTGCGAAAAAGGCGGCCAAGAAGTGAGCGACATCCAAAAGAAGAACGCCGGCTATGCCGCTGCCCAATATGTAGAGGCGGGCATGAAGGTGGGTCTTGGCACGGGTTCGACCGCGGCATGGTTCGTCAAGGCTCTGGCAGAGCGTAACCTGCCCGACCTGAAGTGCGTTCCGACCTCGGAAAGGACTGCCGATCTGGCGCGTGAACTGGGCCTGACCCTGACCACGCTGGAAGATACGCCGCGTCTGGACCTCACCGTGGACGGTGCCGATGAGATCGGACCGGACCTTGCGCTCATAAAGGGCGGTGGTGCGGCTCTTTTGCGTGAAAAGCTGGTGTGGGAAGCGTCCGACCGCTGCATCGTCATTGCCGATGCGGCCAAGGTCGTGAAGCAACTGGGCCAGTTCCCGCTGCCGATCGAAGTGGTGGCTTTCGGGCACAAGACATCAGGCGCACGCATCAATGCGGTTCTGGCTGCCCACGGTATGGGCGAAGCCACCGTGCGTCAGGCCGACCGTGGCATGGTCCGCACCGATGGCGGCAATCTCATCTATGATGCGGACAAGGGTGTGATTGCCGATCCGGTCAAACTGGCCGCCGATCTGAAAGCCGTCACCGGCGTGGTCGAGCACGGTCTGTTCTTGGGTCTGGCCGATCTGGCGGTTATCGGCACCGATGACGGCCACGAGACACTTAAAGCTTAAGCTATTTCGGGCTTGTCAGGGTTCGTCCCTCGCAAGACCGCCTGCCGCTTCCTAGATAGCGGTAACAGATTTACCTACCCGTTCGCCTTGGAGCCCCATATGTCCCATTCCTTTGACTACGACCTGTTTGTGATCGGTGCCGGTTCGGGCGGGGTGCGTGCAGCCCGTTTGACGGCGATGGGCGGCAAGAAGGTTGCGGTTGCCGAGGAATATCGTGTGGGTGGCACCTGCGTGATCCGTGGCTGTGTGCCCAAGAAATTCATGGTGATGGCGTCGGAATTTACCCATCAACTCGAAGTCGCCGAGGGCTTTGGCTGGACGGTGGGTGATGCCAGCTTTGACTGGACCAGGTTCCGCAATGCCAAGGAAACCGAGATTGCCCGTCTGTCGGGCCTCTATAATGCCAACCTGTCCAAGGCGGGGGTCGAAATCATCAATGGCCGTGCAGTCCTGAAGGACAAGCATACGGTCGAGATCGTCGGCACGGGCAAGACCGTGACCGCTGAACGTATCCTGATCGCGGTGGGCGGTCGTCCGTTCGTGCCGGACTTCCCCGGTTCCGAACATACGATCACGTCTGAAGAAGCCTTCCTGCTGCCGGAACTGCCGAAGCGTATTGTCGTGGTTGGCGGCGGGTATATTGCTGTCGAATTTGCGGGCATTTTTGCCGGCCTGGGTGTCGAGACGACGCTGGTCTATCGCGGTGCGGGTATTTTGCGCGGCTTTGACGAGGACGTTAGCGCACACCTGTCGCGCGAGATCGAGCGTCACGGCATCAAGGTGGTCCTCAGCGCCGAACATACGGCGATTGAAAAGACCGAAACCGGCCTGATGAACCGCCTTAGCAATGGCATGGACATCGAAACCGATGCCGTCATGTTTGCGACGGGCCGCAAGCCTTATGTGAAGGGTCTGGGCCTTGAAACGGCTGGCGTTGAACTGACCGATGGTGGGGCCATCAAGGTCGATGCCTATTCGCAGACCAATGTCGATAATATCTGGGCTGTCGGTGATGTGACCGACCGTGTGAACTTGACGCCGGTCGCGATCCGCGAGGCTGTGGCCTTCCACGAGACGGTGTTCAAGAACAACCCGCAGACGGTTGATCATGCAGACATTGCCACGGCTGTCTTCAGCCAGCCGCCGGTCGGCACGGTGGGTCTGACCGAAGCCGAGGCCCGCAAGAAATGTCCGGCCGAGGTGGACATCTACATGACCACCTTCCGCTCGATGAAATACGCCTTCTATGGTGCCGAACACCGCATGCTGATGAAGCTGGTGGTGGATGCCCAGTCGCAAAAGGTGGTCGGTGTCCACATTGTCGGCCCCGACGCGCCGGAAATGATCCAGCTGGCCGGTATTGCCGTTAAGGCCGGCCTGACCAAGCAGCAGTGGGACGACACCTGTGCGGTCCACCCGACAGCCGCAGAAGAACTGGTTCTGATGAAGGAAAAGCGCCCGAACGGCGCTTGCTGATTTAGCCTAACAGGCGGTCGCGCGCGGCATTGACCCGCGCGGCCAGCCCCTCGGACCCACCCTGATCGGGGTGGGTTCTGGCCATCAGGCGTTTCCACGCGGTTTGAATATCGTCGCGGCTGGCGTTTTCACGCACACCCAGAATGGCGCGGGCCTCGGCCTTGCTCATCAGCGGGCCTGTCGATGCGGCGGGCTTGGGGCTGGCGACACTGCGGATACGCGACTGCATCACCAGATAAAGCCCCGCTGCGGCCAGAGCCGCGGCGAGGATATAGCTGCCCTTGGCAACGCAAAGGACGGCACCCGCAAAACAGGTGCCGCCCAGCAGGGTTGCCGAAATCCGCCAATGACCGCGACGGGCTTTTTCGGTCTGCTTACCCAGACGAACCAGCACCCAAATAGCGACAGCCGCCAGTCCCAGTCCGATGAGAAGCATCTAGACGTCAGGCCGCTGCCGTCAGCGGCGAAAGCGCGTCTTGCAGACCCATATCCGCCATCAGGCCACGCAGTTCCTGACGGGCCGAAACGTGCGACATGGTCACAGAGACAGGACGCACTTCGTTGGACAGATCGGCCACAGTCAGACCGAACGGGAACAGTTCACGATAGATCACGCGCTCGCGCAGGCCGGGGCCGACGCGGAAGCCGACGCGCTTGGCCAGTTTGCCCATACGCTCTTCCAGACGGTCACGGTTACGCGCGTGGGTGCCTTGCAGGCGGTTGGTCACGACCAACCAGTCGATGGTGGCGTGGCGGCCTTCCTTGATGGCGCGCTCCTTGCGGGCTTCCCAGACGCTTTCCGAATAGATGGACGGCTTTTGCAGTTCCAGCGTCACCGGATCGACCTGACCCAGCAGGTCGAAATCGACGAAGCTGTCATTCATCGGGGTGACGATCTGGTCGGCGCGGGCATGGGCTGCGCGTGACAGGGTGGTATCACCGCCGGGGGTGTCGATCAGGATGACCTCGGACACGGTCTGGGCCACGGCATAGGCCGCTTCGAAACGTGCCAGTTGTTCTTCGGGCGTGGCGCGAGCCAGTGCCTTGCCGTCGCCCATGTCGGGTACCAACGGCATGGGGAGATCCTGATTATTGGCTGCAACCCAGACAGCACGATTGGCAAAGAAGCGTTCCATCGACCGCTGGCGCAGGTCCAGATCGAGGATGGCGACTTTCTTGCCCGCATGCAGCAGGCCGGTGGCGATGTGGATGGCCAGAGTGGACTTGCCCGCTCCGCCTTTTTCATTGCCGATGACGATGACCAGAGGCTGCGCCATTTTCGATCTCACTCTGAGGACGAAGGCGACTCATCATCGAGTGCCTCCCCATTCAGCGTGGAAAATCGGTCGCTTTGCCTCAATCGTCAATGAAAGCTTAATAACGGTGTTGTGGATCGTGCCTTAAATCGCAATGATTTGCGTAGTTTCCCTTAAGTGGCGGGGCTTTGGCACCATGGATCGGCTGCCGCAATTGATTGGCAAAGGCTGTGCGCTTGCTGTGCCGAGGCCGAGACACGCAGCCGGATCAGGGTGCGCCCGTTGACCTGTACGGGATCAAAACGGGGCGACAGACCTGCAAGGGCGGTTCTGTTGGAGCCGGAAGCGAGCCTATCCCAAGCGGTTTGCGCCTGTTGTTGTGTGCTGAACGCGCCGAGCTGGATCGTGCGTGCGCCGGTTGTCGCGGGGGCGGGGGTGTTTGCCGGAGCAGTGACAGACGGGCCTTCGGAAACTTCGATAGCGGGCAGTTTCACAGGGCCGTCCCGCAAATCCCAAAGCTGGTGCGGGGACACCAGTTCCACCTTCATGCCGGTTGATGGCTTGGCATCCGGTTGCGGTTTTTGCGGATCAAGCGGCAGGGTGACACGCGGTGCATCGGACGAGATACCGGCATCGGATGCCGGTGTCAGCGGGATGGTGGCCACCTTGTCCGCCCAGGCCTGATAGGCAGAGGGCTGGGCGTCGGATGCGGTGTCACAGGCGGCCACGAGCATGGCGACGGCTGCAAGAGACATCAGGGGGCGCATAGATACAGGTCTCATGGCCCCCAGTGTCGCGTCGCAGTCTTGAAGCGTCGTTAACGTGGCGTTTTAGATGATGGCGCCGACGCAGCCTTCGACATCGCCGACACCCAGATCGGCATCGGTCAGGGCCAGCGTCCAGCCGTGGTGGGTGTTCAGGCCCCAGCGGCGGGCACCCGAGCCGTCACCGGCGTCACCACCGGCCGTCACAATAACGCGGCGACCAGTCGGCAGGGCAGGCGGGTCGATCTTGCCGACGGCCAGCGAGGTCGGGGTATCGTTCGGGCCGAAACCCTCGAAGACGCTGAGCATCGACCATTCTTTACGCAGGCCGATCCACCATGCGTCATCGCCGCTGACCGACAGGACCGACACGCCATTGCCTTCGGCGGCATGGGTCAGGGCGGTCTGTGCATCATAGACGACGCGGATATCGGCCGCCGCGCCGAAGCGGGTGCGGGCGGCATCCATGGCACGCGCACCGTCGATCGGGGCATAGACATGCACCTGAAGACGGCCTTGGCGGGCCAGACCCCAGCCGACGATCTCGCGCCAAAGTGCGCTGACGGCTTCTTTGTTTTCCGGCTCGGCCTTGGCGGTCAGGCGCGCCAGAACGGCCTGTTCACGGTCGGGGCGCAGCTTGGTGTGCGGGCCGGTGGGGGCGTCCTTGGCCTTGCCGACCTGTGCGGCGATGGCGAGGCGGCGCTCGAACAGCTCCAGAATCTGGTCATCGATGGAGTCGATTTCCGAGCGCAGGGCCGACAGGGCCATTTGTTCGGCGGTCAGTTCGACAACTTCGGCAGGGAGAGCTTTGGCGAGGATATGGGTGGTCATGGTTTTGGCTTACTTAAATAAGGATTTCGATGGGGAAGACGCGACGAGGCGCAGAGCCGCTCTGGGTAGAACGGTCGCCGGAGAAGCTGTCAGGGAAGAGTGTTTCCCGACGCCTCAGCCGGCGTATCGAAAGCCGTAAAAGCCGTAGCCATAATAGAAACCGGCCACTTCAAACGAAGCGGTTGCAAGGTCGAATTGTGCGTTCAGAGACGACATTTTCGGGTCCGGTTTCTGGATCGATATTGATCCGGTGGTCGCTATAGGCCGCAAATTTTATGCGCCGTCAAGCCTTTGGCGCGGCCAAGAGGACAAAACGTGTGCGGTTGTCGCTGAAATCTTGCAGATCATTGCGTAAAATTTGCAGGCCATACACCTCTGCGGCACGGGCGGGAGCGACGGCGGCGCGGGTGATATCGCCCGCTTCGGCCACATCGCGAGCGGCGCCTGCGGTGTCGAAAACGACAACAGGTTCGATATGCAATGCCTTCAGGTTCTGAACGCATTGCTGAAGCGCGATGGGATGGCTTTCGGCGGTCTTGATGTCCGACAGGCGGGCATCGGTCAGGCCCAGAAGGGCATGGCGGATAGGACGCCATGCCTCGCTGAGCGGTTCCAGACCGGCCTCGCGAACGAGAGTGGCTGCGGGTTCAACCGTGCCAACCGTGGTGTTTTCCAACGGGATCAGCGCCAGATCGCAATCGCCGGTCAGGACGGCCTGAATGGCACCTTCGAAGGTTTCGAAGGCCACAGGCACGTCCCATGGGCGAAGGTCGAGACAGGCTTCATGACTGAAAGCCCCCGGCGCGCCCTGATAGGAGATGCGCGCCGGACGGATGTCTTCGCCGGTCTCGGTCATGCAGCCTTCGATTGAGCCTGACGGCCCGCTTTCAGGCGTTCTGCGACGAGGAAGGCCAGTTCCAGAGCCTGATCGGCATTCAGACGCGGATCACAGTGGGTGTGATAGCGGCTGGACAGATCATCTTCGGTGACAGGCTGTGCGCCACCGAGGCATTCGGTGACGTTCTGGCCGGTCATTTCGAGGTGGACGCCGCCGGGGTGGACACCCTCGGCCTCGGCCACGTCGATGAAGCTGCGAACCTCGCCCATGACGCGGTCGAACGGACGCGTCTTGTAACCGTTGGCGGCCTTGAGGGTGTTGCCGTGCATCGGGTCGATCGACCAGATCACGCGCTTGCCCTCGGCCTTGACGGCACGCATCAGCGCCGGAAGACGATCACCGACCTTGTCATGGCCAAAGCGGCCAATCAGGGTCAGGCGGCCCGGAATATTGTTCGGGTTCAGGGCGTCGATCAGAGGCAGGATGTCGTCCGGCGTCATGGTCGGGCCGCACTTCACGCCGATGGGGTTGGAAATCCCCTTCATGAACTCGATATGGGCGCCGTCCAGCTGACGGGTGCGCTCGCCGATCCACAGCATGTGGGCCGAGGTGTCGAACCATTCGCCGGTATTGCCATCAAGGCGGGTCAGGGCCGATTCAAGGTTCAGCAGCAGGGCTTCGTGGCTGGTGAAGACCTCGACGCGCGACAGGTCGGGGTGGGTTTCAGGCGTAACGCCCACCGCTTCCATGAAGGCCAGGGCCTCGGTGATCTTTTCGGCCAGTTCACGGTATGCCGCGCCCGCACCGTGATCGGCAAAGCCCAGGGTCCAGCGGTGGATATTGTACAGGTCGGCATAGCCGCCACCGGCAAACGCCCGCAGCAGGTTCAGCGTGGCCGCCGACTGGTGATAGGCCTTCATCAGGCGTTGCGGATCGGGCACGCGCTCTTCGGGCGTGAAGGCCATGCCGTTGATGATATCACCACGATAGGACGGCAGTTCCACGCCACCGATTTCCTCGACAGGCGAGGAGCGCGGCTTGGCGAATTGGCCAGCGATACGGCCCACCTTCACGACAGGCTTGCGACCGGCAAAGGTCAGCACGACCGCCATCTGAAGGATCAGGCGGAAGGTGTCGCGGATATTGTCGGTGGAAAACTCTTTAAAGCTCTCGGCGCAGTCCCCGCCTTGCAGAAGGAAGGCGTTACCCGCCTCGACCTGTGCAAGGTGGTTGGTAAGGCGACGGGCCTCACCGGCAAAGACGAGCGGGGGCATTGCACGCAACTCGTCTTCAACGCGTACCAGTTCGGACGCGTCAGGATAGTCCGCCGGCATATGCAGGGCGGGCTTGTTTCTCCAGGAATCTGGGGTCCAGCGCTTAGTCATTTCTCTAGGATAAGCGTTTCATCGATCTAGAACAATGAATTTGCCAAGAATTGTGCGCTGCAAATAAAAGAGCCGCCCCAAGTTGTGACTAAAGGGCGGCTCTATGGATTTTATACGTCAAGCACGTCTTGGGCGAACTTGGCGTTTTCCTGAATGAACTGGTATCGGGCCTCGGCCTTGCGACCCATCAGGCGTTCGACCAGATCTTCGATTTCCTCTTCGCTTTCAGGCAGTGAAACGCGGGCGAGGGTGCGTTTTTTCGGATCCATGGTCGTCTCTTTCAACTGAGACGCCATCATTTCACCCAGACCTTTAAAGCGGCCGATCTCGAACTTCTTGCCCTTGAATACAGTGGCCAGAAGCTCGTCACGGTGGGCATCGTCGCGGGCATATTCGGACAGCGGGCCCGCCGAGATGCGGTAAAGCGGCGGCAGGGCCATGAACAAACGACCCTGACGGATCAAGTCCGGCATGGAGCGATAGAAGAAGGTGATCAGCAGCGCCGCAATGTGCGCACCATCCACGTCGGCGTCGGTCATGATGACAACGCGCTCATAGCGCAGGTCATCGACGCTGAAACGGGTCCCCGCCTGTACGCCAAGCGCCAGCATCAGGTCGGTCAGTTCGATATTGGCGCGCAGCTTGTCGGCAGTGGCCGAGGCCACGTTCAGGATTTTTCCGCGCAGAGGCAGGATGGCCTGTGTGGTGCGGTCACGCGCCTGTTTGGCGGAGCCACCAGCCGAGTCGCCTTCGACGATAAACAGTTCGGTGCCTTCGGCGGCCTGACGCGAGCAGTCTGCCAGTTTACCCGGCAGGCGCAGCTTGCGCGTGGCGGCGGCGCGCTGGACTTCTTTGTCCTTGCGGCGGCGCAGGCGGTCTTCGGCGCGGTCGATGACGAAGCCCAGCAGGGCATTGGCCTGTTTAGGACTTTCGGTCAGCCAGTGGTCGAACGGGTCGCGCAGCAATTGCTCGGCCAGACGTGAACCTTCGGGCGAGGACAGGCGGTCCTTGGTCTGGCCTTGGAATTCGGGATTGCGGATAAAGATCGAAATCAGCGCACCCGCATTGGCGATCACGTCTTCGGCGGTGATCTGGGTGGCGCGCTTCTCGTTGGTCAGCTCGCCATAGGCTTTCAGGCCCTTGACCAGCGCCGCGCGGAAGCCAGCCTCGTGGGTGCCGCCGTCGGGCGTCGAAACCGTATTACAATAGGAGGCGATAAAGCTGTCGGCATCGCCAAAGCCGATTGGCGACCATGTGACCGCCCATTCCAGCGCGCCCGCTTCGCCCTTGCGCTCGACACGACCGGCAAAGACAGGGGTGACGGTTTCCAGTTCGCCCACGCGCTCGGCCAGTGCATCGGCCAGACCACCGGGGAAGTGGAGCGTGGCCTGTGCGGGCGTTTCGTCGGTGATGCGTTCCGGCGCACAGGTCCATTTGATCTCGACGCCACGGAACAGATAGGCCTTGGCGCGGGTCATGCGGAACAGGCGCGCGGGCTTGAAGGTCGCACCGGCACCAAAGATTTCCTCATCCGGCTTGAAGCGGATCAGGGTGCCTTTTTTACGCGACGGGCCGACCTGCTGGATCGGGCCTTGGACAAGGCCGCGGCTGAAGGACTGACGCCATTCAAAGCCGTCGCGCCAGACCGTGACATCCAGATTGGTGGACAGGGCGTTGACGACCGACACACCCACGCCGTGCAGACCGCCCGAGGTTTCATAGGCCTTGCCCGAGAACTTGCCGCCCGAGTGCAGCACGGTCATGACGACTTCTAGCGCTGACTTGCCGGGGTGTTTGGGGTGGGGATCGACCGGAATACCGCGACCGTCATCGCGCACCGACAGGAAGCCCTCGGCATCCAGATCGACAGTGATCAGCTTGGCATGTTTGGCGACGGCTTCGTCCATCGCGTTGTCGAGGACTTCGGCAAACAGGTGGTGAAGAGCGCGTTCGTCCGTGCCGCCGATATACATGCCGGGGCGTTTGCGAACAGGCTCCAGCCCTTCCAGAACCTCGATGGACTCCGCCGAATAGCCGGTAGCGGCTGCGGTGCCCGCAGCGTGTGCCGATGCAGGCGCAACAACAGGTGCCGCAGGCGCGGCAACGGCCTTGGCTGCGACAGGGGCGGCTGTCTTTACCGGTTCAGCCGGCTTTTGCGGCTTTGCGGGTTCGGGGGCGGTGTCGTTCAAGGCTGAAAAAAGGTCGTCCATCAGGTCAGTCTGCGGCGATTCGGAACTTGGTCAGGTATGCCCTGCGGGCGATGTGTGCAAGCGTGGGCGGGTTATCCCCTTGGGGACAGCCGACGAGAACGGTGCATGAACGACTATAGCGCGATCACACGCTCTTGCGAGGGCTGCAACACATAATACCCACGGTAAATTCTGGGCGGTCATCACCACGCTCTCGGACAGGCTGAGCAGGATGAAGACGGCCAGATAGGCTAAGGACCACCAGCCTTCGGTGCGACCATAGCCATTGATGCGGCACAGGTGCGAAACGACGGCGACGCTCAGGATCATGGCGCAGCCGATGGCACCCACCCAGCCCAACTCCAACAGAACATCCAGCCAGCCATGGTGGGCCGATGGCACTTCCCATGCTGTGTTGAAGCGTATCCAGTTGGCCGGAACGGAATCCGCACCCCAGAAGGCATTATAGCCGTAACCCAGCAAAGGACGCTGGTTCGAGGCCTCCAGTACGGCTTCCCAGATTTCGGTACGGCCGGTCAGGGTGGGGTCTTTGCCGATCAAACCCAGCAGGAAGGCGGATTCTTGTGTCCAGATCCACCAGCCCAGCGCGGCCAATATGACGCCAAGCCACAGGCTGAGGATCACCAGAACAGGTCCGCCCTTGCGGATAACGGCAATGCCAAACACGACGCCTACACCCAGTACCAGACACACCAGAGAGGTCTTGGAGGCTGTGGCCAGCACCAGCAGCGTGCAAAGTACCAATGCCGCCATGGCCCATTTGCGTTTAGTCGGTTCGGCCACCAGCCACGCGGCGGCACTGATGCCACCGGCTACCATGACCAGACCCATCTGGTTCTTTTCATACCAGACACCGCGCCACAGGCCGTCATTGACACCGTGGTGGACGCCGATCTGGGGCAGGGCAAAGACAAAGACGACCGACAGCGCCCCCATCCACAGACAGACCATGGCCAAAAGACGAGGAAGGGCGACGCCGCGATATCTGGCCCCCAGATAAAGAGCAAAGCCGCTATTGACCGCCAAGGCGATGAAACGGCGCTGGGTGGTGGCCGGATCAATCGACCAATAGCGCGAGGCAAAGGTCAGAAGCGCCATCAGGACGACCAGAACCATGGCTGGCCACACCCGCACCAGATCGCGCCATCGCAACAGGCACAGCCCCGCCGTAACCGCATAGCTGGGCAACCAGAACAAACGCAGGATCGGGTTCTCGCCCTGATCGGGGGCCAGTATCGGCCCGATCAGCGCCCCCGTCAGCATCATCAGCACATAGCCCGCACACCACTGCTCCCACAGGGGAACAGCGACAGGGCGCGTTGTAGCGTCAGTCTGTGCGATGGCAGCATAGGTCACGAGGACTAGGCTTATCGAACAGGGTTAAACAAAAGGTGCGGCTCAGGATTTTTCGACGAAGCTGTCGATGACCTTTTTCTCGCCGGCCTTTTCGAAATCGACGACCAGCTTGTTGCCTTCGATGGCGGTGACGAGGCCATAGCCGAACTTCTGGTGGAAGACGCGATCGCCGCGTGACCAGTCGCCCGAGGGCTTGGGCGCAGGGGCGATGACGCGAGCCTTGCCTTCGACGATGGCCTTGCGGGCGGGGGCGTAGGTGTTACGCGCGCTGGCATTGCCGCCGTGCAGATTGGCCCCGAAGCCGGTGTCGCCATAGATGGCCTTGTTGCTGCTGGCCTGTGCGCGTTTCCAGCCGGGGGTGTCGTGGCTGGAGCCCGCAAACGGCTTGTCGTCCCATCTGCTCTGCGGGCGCTGGGCGGGCGTGGGACTGTAATAGCCGGTGTCCGATTGCGGCTCGACGTGTTCGATGGGCAGTTCATCGACAAAACGGCTGGGCATCTGGGTTTGCCAGCGGCCATAGACCATGCGGTTGGCGGCAAAACTGATGCGGGCATCGCGCTTGGCGCGGGTGACGCCGACATAGGCAAGGCGACGCTCTTCCTCGAGGCCCTTGATGCCCTTTTCGTCGATGCTGCGCTGGCTGGGGAAGACGCCTTCTTCCCAACCGGGCAGGAAGACCAGCGGAAATTCCAGCCCCTTGGCCCCGTGGAGGGTCATGATCTGGACCGATCCGCTGCTGCTTTCCTCTTCGGCATTGCGCTCAAGGTCCATGACCAGCGAGACGTGTTCCAGATAGGATTGCAGCGTGTCGAACTGCTGCATGGATTGCACCAGTTCCTTGAGGTTATCGAGGCGCGTCTGGCCGCTGGTCTTGTCGGCTTTTTGCATGTCCGTATAGCCGCTCTCGTCCAGAACGGTTTCCATCACCTGCCAGTGCGGGGTGCCGGTCTTTAACAGGTCGCGCCAGCGGTCGAGGTCGCGTACGAAATTGGTCAGCGGCGTACGGGTACGGCCCGGTAACTCGTCACTCGTCATCAGGTGACGCACAATCTGCATGGCCGAGACGCCGTTCTCGCGCCCCATGTGCAGGATTTTCGACACCGAAGTATCGCCAACGCCGCGCTTGGGCACATTGACGATGCGTTCAAACGCCAGATCGTCGGCCTCGGATTGTATCAGGCGGATATAGGCGTGGGCGTCGCGGATTTCGGCGCGTTCAAAGAAGCGCGGACCGCCGATCACCTTATAGGGGATGGCCAGCATGACGAACCGCTCTTCAAAGGCGCGCATCTGGAAGGAGGCGCGCACCAGAACGGCAATGTCCTTATAGGCGATACCGCGACGACGGGCGTCCTCGATCTCCTCTGCGATCATGCGGGCCTCGGCATCACCGTCCCAGAAGCCGCGCACGCGCACCTTGTCGCCGCTGTCGTCCTCGGTCCAAAGCTGTTTGCCGAGGCGTTCCTTGTTGGCGGCGATCAGCGCACCGGCAGCGCCCAGAATATGCGCCGTAGAGCGATAGTTTTGCTCCAGACGGATGACCTTGGCCCCCGGGAAGTCGCGCTCGAAGCGAAGGATGTTGTCCACCTCGGCTCCGCGCCAGCCATAGATGGACTGGTCGTCGTCACCCACACAGCAGACATTGCCGGATGAAGAGGTCAGAAGGCGCAGCCAAAGATATTGGGCGACGTTGGTGTCCTGATACTCGTCCACCAGAATATATTTGAAGCGGCGGCGGTATTCCTCCGCAATGTCGGCATTCTGGCTGAGGATGGTCAGGTTATGCAGCAGCAGATCACCGAAATCGCAGGCGTTCAGCGTGCGCAGGCGGTTCTGGTAGGCGGCATACAGTTTCTGGCCCTTGCCCTCGGCAAAGTCTTCACCGGGCGGCAGTTTCTCGGGCGTCCAGCCACGGTTCTTCCACTGGTCGATGGCACCGGCCAGTGACTTGGGCGTGTGCTTTTTGGTGTCGATATTGGCGGCTTCGAGAAGCTGCTTCAGCAACCGCTCCTGATCGTCCGTATCAAGGATAGTGAAGGACGATTGCAGCCCGACCAGTTCGGCATGGCGGCGCAAAATCTGCGCGGCAACCGAGTGGAACGTCCCCAGCCAGCGCAGGCCCTCGGCATCGGGTCCGATCAGGTGGCTGATCCGCTCGCGCATTTCGCGCGCGGCCTTGTTGGTAAAGGTGACGACCAGCATTTCCCACGGACGGGCGCGGCCTGTTGCAAGGATATGGGCAAGGCGCGTGGTTAGAACGCGCGTCTTTCCTGTTCCCGCACCGGCCAGAACCAGAACCGGACCCTCGGTGGTTTCGACTGCTTCGCGCTGTTCGGGGTTCAGACCGGACAGATAGTCCGGTGTCTGAACGCGACCATTATCGGCGCGGGCAAGGTCGGAAATGCGGGGGGAGGCTTGTTCGGTCACGAAACAGATCACTCGGGCGGCAGGTTCAGTTGGCGGATTCGAACTGAAACATAAGCGGAACATGGGGCAAAGTCAGGCCCGTTTCCGAATTCTGCACCTAAAGGATCAGGCCGAGGGTTCAAACTCGACAAAGCTATGGTCGCCACCGGCCCATTGAAGGGCCAGAACCCGACAGGCCGAAGCCAGCGGGCGGCGACCACGCCATGCATCAATACGGATCAAAAGCTCGGCGCGGGTCAGCTTCAGCATGTCACCAATACTGTCCAGCACGACCCAGAATTCTGGCTCGAGTGCGACAGAGGTGGCATGACCCGACAACAGCACCGAGCGTTTGACCAGACTACTCAAAAGACTAGCGAACCCCGACCATCATGATGTTGGCGCTATCGGGTGCGCCACGGGTCAGCACGCTGTGGCGGGTATCGGTAGTGAAGCGCAAATTGCCCGCAGGGTCACGGATTTCAGCACGGACAGCATATTCGTGACGCTGATCGATCTGGCTGGCCGGAACCTTCAGTTGAACCTGATAGGGAGGGGCGCGGCCGTCCAGCATGATGTCTTCGCGGTCCAGTTCGCGTGCCGGCGCATCGGCAAGGCTGACATCGGCCAGTGTCACCGTCAGCTTGTGACCGGGCGTGAGCATGATCCGTTCGCGATAGGACGCAGTAACATCAACAGTACGCATGTTGTTCTCCGGCATGGGCATGGTGGTGCAAGATGCCAGAACAACTGTGGCGGCCATGGTTCCCAAAGCAAGGGGTATGTGCAGGCGCATTTTTGAGGCCTCGTGTGTGATGAAAAAGAGGTGGCAAGCCGCTAACGCACAGCTTGTCTCATGGTGCCGAAAATTAATGCAGTTTCTTACACGAAAGCGCCGTAAGGACACCCTGTATAGGGACTTAAAGCGGGGAGCGTCGGGGTGGAACAGCCTTCGAGTGTGGATATGAAGGCCTATGGCAGCGTTGCTGTCTGTGCGCTGGTGTGGGGAACGACCTGGTACGCCATTACTTTCCAGCTGGGTGAAACCCATGCGGCGATCTCGGTGATCCTGCGCTTTGGTTTGGCGGCTCTGGGTCTGGCGGCTGTGGCCAAGCTGATGAAGAACAAGCTGTCACTGACCCGCGCCCAGCATCTGGCGGCGGCGGGACAGGGGCTGTTTGCGTTCGCCGTGTCCTATTATTTTGTCTATGCGGCCGAAGAGAAGATCGCCTCGGCGGTTGTGGCCATCATGTTTGCCGCTCTGGCCTTTGTGAACCTGATCCTGTTCCGGCTGTTATCGCGCCAGAAAGCCTCGGCGGGGGCATGGATCGGAGCCATTCTGGGCGTCGTCGGTGTGGCGGTGCTATCGGCAGGCGAAATCACGGGTGCGGGTCTGGGGGATCACGCGGTCACAGGTGTGGTGTTTGCCTTTGTGGCGGTACTGGCATCGGCCATGGGCAACTGGTTCGCATGGCGCGGTCAACAGGCAGGGGCGCAAGTGCTTCCGGCGACGGCGTGGGCCATGGGATATGGCACGGCATTTTTGACACTGTATGCGTTGGTCACAGGCATTAGCTGGCATGTGGACTGGAGCGTCGCCTATGTCGGATCGCTGCTTTATCTTGCCGTGATCGGGTCGGTGCTGACGTTTGGGCTGTATTTCACGCTGGCCCGGAATTACGGCTATGCGCTGGCCAGCTATATTTCGGCCCTGACCCCGCCCATCGCCATGCTGGTGTCGATCGTATTCGAGGGCGCACGTTTCGGGCTTCCGGCCTTTGCGGGGCTTGTGCTGGTGTTGGCTGGTCAGATGTTTATGAGCCGTGCGCCGAGGAAGTCGGCGGCCTAAACCTCGCCGTCATCCTTTTCTGTGCTGTCGCGCTTATGTCCCTCTAGGCGGGACACGCGGGCGGCTTCGTTCTTCTGGTTTTGTTGGCGCTCCAGCTTGGTGCGGCCAAAGGTCAGGCGGTTGGCCTCGGCCTGTTTCCGGTCTGTCTGTTTGGCCGCCTGTTTGCGGGCGCGGTTCAGATTGATGATTTCGGCCATGTGTCAGGGCTTGGGACTATAAGGCGTTTCGGTCGGGCTGGAGGGTGTATTGATCGCCGCCTCGTTGTTGACCGGTGTTTGCGACGGCGGGGTCGCGGGCTTGGGGGCCAAGGGTTCGGGAATATTGGCTTCGTCGATGATATCGGCTGAAATCAGCCCTGCGGCGGGATCAATCTGGTCCATGCGTCGCCAAGCCGAACCGTCGCGCCCGCGCTGGCGGCCCACCTCGAACAGGGCCGTCATCGAAACCTGATCGAATGACAGGGCCGAGGCGTGGATGTTGTCGGGAATGGCGGTGAAGGACATTTCCAGACCATTACGGCGGGCAAAGCCAGATGTGACCGCCAGATGGGTCCGCAGCGAGGCCTTGCTCATACTGTCATAGGTGCGGCCCAGAATGCCGGTCAGGCGACCGGGGGTGGTGCCGGTATTGCGGCCTGTCTGGCCGTTGACGATGATGTAGAAGGCCCCCCGACCTTCCTGCACGCGCGGCGAGGTCCACAGCATCAGTTCTTCGGGAATGGCCAGATAGGGCAGGTTGACGCCGCCATCGACGTGCATCTCGGCAATGGCCTGACCATCCTGTGTCATGCCGGGCAGAAGAACGGGCGGGAACACACCGGGGATGGAGGCCGAGGCCACCAGAATCTTTTTGAACAGCAGACGGGCGTCTTCGTCACCACGGGTGGCAATCACGCCCATGTCCCAGATCACGCTCTGTTGGGTGTCCAGATTGGTGGTGGCGACCAGAAGACGGCGCCCGCTTGCGTGTTCGCGCGCAATCGCCCGCATCAACTCGAAAGTGGCGTAGGAATCGACCAGGTTTTCCAACTGCTTGGACGAGAACAGGCTGGGATTGAACATGGCCGCAAAACTGCGCAAACCGATCAGGCTTTCAGTCTGCTTGCCAGTATAGGCCCCGCGCAGTTCCTCGTCCCATTCAGGGCCAAGAAATGCGAATGGGGCGGCAAGTGCGCCCGTAGAAATGCCGGTGACAATATCGAACTGCGGACGGGTACCGGCTTCGCTCCAGCCATAGATCAGGCCCGCGCCATAGGCACCGTTTGCTCCGCCGCCTGACAGGGCCAGCAGGCGGGTCGTACCGTCACGGGCCAGCAAGTGACTGAAATCTGCATTGAAGTCGGTGACGCGCGATTCAACGCTGGTGCGCGCCATAGCCGCCGAGACCGCACCATCGGGATCATACAGACGCAGCGGGCCGTTAGGACGATCCAGTGTGCCACAGGCGGCGACGCTGAGCGCAAGCGAAGCAATGGCAAACGGGCGTAAGATCGGGTGCATGGATTCCAGCCGGTTAACGAAAGTCAGGGTCTATGTAAGGCCAAGTGTTGATGACCGCTATCCGTTCCATCAGACTAGGTGCGGACTCGCATGCGCGGGCGATGCTACCTAACTCTATAGATCATCCACGATGAAGGAATGACGACTTGCCATTGATCCGCCTGATCCTGAACCTGCTGTGGTTTTTCACGGGGGGCTTTCTGACTGGACTGACCTGGCTGATTGGCGGGCTTTTGCTGTTGTTGACCGTGGTGGGCGCGCCGTGGGCCTTTTCGGCGTGGCGCATCGCATCCTACTCATTCTGGCCGTTTGGCCGTGAGGTGGTGTGGCGCGAGCCCGATGCCTCGGTGATCGGGGTGGGGTGCTTTGGTGTGGGTCTGAACATCATCTGGCTGATACTGGCCGGATGGTACATCGCCATTGGTCATATTCTTGTGGCCGTGCCCCAGTTCATCAGCATCATCGGTATTCCCTTTGCACTGAAAAATCTGGAGCTGGCCAAACTATCGCTGGCACCGGTCGGTCGCACGATCCGCGCCAAGGCCTGACGGGGTCAGGCGGGCGGGCTGTCCTTTTGCAGGGCGCGTTGTAGGGCTGGGCGTTCCGAGATGCGACGGACATAGCTGTCATACGGCTCGCCAGCCGGCATGGCGGCGCGGAACCATTGCAGCAGGCTGCCGAACAGGATGTCGAGGGCCGAGAAATTGCCAAGGATGAATCCGCCATCCTTGATCGCCTCGCGCCAGCGGCGGTCCAGCTCGGCATAGGCGTCTTTTTGAACCTGCGACCAACCCTCACGCGGGCCTGACGTCAGAACCGTTTCCAGCACGCCGTTATAAAGACCCAACCACGAGACGTACTCGGCCCGTCTGGGGTGCGTCGGTGTCGGGGCCATAGCCGCCACACGGTACTTGTCTGTCAGGAACAGGAAGATCAGCACCGACTCGATCAGGACTTGTCCGTCGAGTTCGATAGAGGGGGCCAGTTTCAAGGGATGGGGATTGGTCGGATCCATACCGCCCTGACCGTTCTGGCGGCGGATATCGACATAGTGAATCGTGTAGTCGGCCCCCAGTTCTTCCAGCAACCACAGCATGCGGGTGGAACGGGATTGCGGGGCATGGTGAAGGATCAGCGACATGGGGGCGGCCTCGGTAATTACACTGTCGGCTCTAACCTATCGCTGATCGGCAATATGCGCGAGCCATGAAAAAGCCCCGCCGGATATCTCCGGCGAGGCTTTTCAGTCTGGAATGATGACGGCGTCTTACGACGGCGAGATCATGTTTTCCGGACGGACATACTGGTCGAACTCTTCGTTCGTCAGATAGCCGCCACCAACAGCTTCTTCACGCAGGGTGGTGCCGTTCTTGTGTGCGGTCTTGGCGATCTTGGCGCAGGTGTCATAGCCCAGCTTGGCGTTCAGGGCGGTGACCAGCATCAGCGAGTTTTCGAGGCCGTGCTTGATGTTGTCTTCGCGCGGCTCGATGCCGACGACGCAGTTGTCGGTGAAGCTGATGGCCGCATCGGCAACCAGACGGACCGATTGCAGGAAGTTGTAGGCCATGACCGGATTATAGACGTTCAGCTCGAAATGGCCTTGCGAGCCAGCGAACGACAGGGCGGCGTTGTTACCGAACACCTGAGCGCAAACCTGCGTCAGGGCTTCACACTGGGTCGGGTTGACCTTGCCAGGCATGATCGACGAACCCGGCTCGTTTTCCGGCAGCGACAGCTCGCCCAGACCTGCGCGCGGCCCCGAACCGAGGAAGCGGATGTCGTTGGCGATCTTGAACAGCGACGCGGCAACCGTGTTGATCGCGCCGTGCGAGAAGACCATGGCGTCGTGGGCGGCCAGTGCCTCGAACTTGTTCGGGGCGGTGGTGAAGCTCAGGCCGGTGATCTTGGCGATGTTCTCGGCAACCTTCTCGGCGAAACCGATCGGGGCGTTCAGGCCGGTGCCGACAGCGGTGCCGCCTTGGGCCAGTTCCATCAGGCGCGGCAGGGTCTGCTCGATGCGCTCGATGCCCATGGCCACTTGGTGCGCGTAACCGCCGAACTCTTGGCCCAGCGTCAGCGGGGTGGCGTCCTGCGTGTGGGTGCGGCCGATCTTGATGATGTGCGCCCAGGCCTTGGCCTTGGCGTCCAGCGCTGCGTGCAGGTGCTTCAGGGCCGGGATCAGGTCGTTGACCACCTGTTCGGCGCAGGCAACGTGCATGGCCGTCGGATAGGTGTCGTTCGACGACTGGCTCATGTTCACGTGATCGTTCGGGTGAACCGGCTTCTTGGAGCCCATTTCACCGCCCAGAATTTCAATCGCGCGGTTCGAGATGACCTCGTTGGCGTTCATGTTCGACTGGGTGCCCGAACCGGTTTGCCATACGACCAGCGGGAAGTGGTCGTTCAGCTTGCCTTCGATGACTTCGTTGGCAGCCTTGATGATGGCGTCGGCCAGACCGGCATCCAGCTTGCCCAGATCGCGGTTGGTCTCGGCAGCGGCGCGCTTGACGATACCCAGAGCGCGGACAACAGGCAGAGGCTGCTTTTCCCAGCCAATCTTGAAGTTGCCAAGCGAACGCTGGGCTTGGGCACCCCAATAGCGGTCGGCGGCCACTTCGATCGGGCCAAAGGTATCGGTTTCAGTGCGGACGTTGCTCATAACGAACTCTCAGACGTGGCGGGAAGTTGGTTGGGGGTGTAGCACTTGCGACGGTCAGGGCAAGGGAACTGACGGCAGGAAAGGCAAGTTCGCGTGGTTCAGGGTTGGGTTGGCACCGGTAAAGTGCGTGCGCGCGAAGTCGGTGAAGTGGTTGAAATCGTCATCGACGGACTGACCACGCAGGCCAAATATTACAAGCCGCTGGTCTATGAGTTCATGCGCAAGGAATGGCAGTCGCGTCCGCAATGGGGCGACCATGTCGTCGAGATTGTGATGGAGCATGTCGGCGATCCGCCATGGATGGACCTCGACAATCTGGCCAAGGCGCTACTGGATTCCATCAAGGGCTATCTGTTCCATGACGACAGTCAGGTCGCCCGCCTTCTGGTGGAACGCAATGAAGGCGAGCGCGAGCGGATCATCATCCGTTGCTATCGGCGTTAGTCCCCAAACCTATTCCATGCCTGGATAGCGGTTGAACGAGGGCAGGGCATCGAGGTTTTTCATCCAGTCGATGCGCTCTGCTGTCTGGATCTGGGCCTGCAACGGGATGGCCGCCGGATTGTCCAGCGTGGCGGACTGAACATCGATCATGTTCGGGAAGATGGTCTCGTTGACGTAGAACAGGCTGGTCCCGCAATCGCCACAGAACATACGCTGTGCGCCCTCTGACGAGGCATAGGATTTGGGTGTGCCGGTTATCTTGATCTGGTCGTTACGCACCAGTGCCCATGATGCCGCGGGGGCACCCGTCGCCTTGCGGCAGTCGGTGCAGTGGCACAGGGCATGGTGCTGGACATCCGTATCCATTTCGTAACGGATTGCGCCGCAGTGGCAGCCACCTGAAATCATAACGTCCTCCCTCATGTTTATGGTTTGTTCTAGATCGGCGACATCCAAATTTCAAGACGGGCGATATAGGTCGGGCTAGAAACTAAAATGGCCGACCCTGTTCAGGATCGGCCATTTGGGGATGTGGCTTAGGACGCTGCGTTGCTTATCAGCGTCTGGATGTCTTTGGGCTTTGCGATGGAGGTGCCGCCAGCCGGATAGGTGGTCAGCTTGCCGCCTTCCCACAGACCGACTTCCATCGCCTTGGTGGCGGGGTCGATCAGCAGATAGGCCGCATTGATACCGCCATCGTGGGGCTTGTTGCCGCTGGTATAAAGGACATTGCCTTCACGGGTCAGCGGGCTTTCAACCTTCATATTGGTTTTGAAGGTTTCAAACTTGTCGCCCAGCAGGGTTTTGAGCGGCGCGGCAATGACCGAGGCCTCAAACAGGCCGCTCTGGCTAGGATATTGGCTGACCAGCGGCTCCAGTGAAGCCCATTCACCACTCAAAGTTGCCGTAGCCGCCGGTGCGGGTTCCGCAGCAACAGGATCGGCAGGCGCTTGCGCGGGCGGATTGTTTTCCGGCGACCCGCATGCGGATAGTGCCAGACTGCCTGTGACGGCGGCCAGCGCGATGGTGAAGGCGGCACGATTGTTTTTAAACATGAAAACGCTCCGTACAGACGCAAGGTGCGGCGTCTGGTTCATAACGAAAAGCGGGCTTTATAGTTGCCGTTATTTCTTGCGGAACTGGTCCAGAGACACGACCTTCGGGCCGCTGTCGTCATCGTCGCCGGTCGGAGGAGGCGGTGCCGCTTCGGGATCGCGCACAGGCGTCAGCAGCGGGGCGATTTCGGCCTCGACGGTTTCCGGCTCGTCGAACTGAAGCATGAACTGCACGCTGGGGTCATAGAAGCGCACGATGGCTGTATAGGGCACCGTCAGAACCTTGGGCAGACCGCCGAATTTCAGCGTGACCGTGAACAGGTCGTCATTGACCGCCATATCCCAGTACTGGTGCTGGAGGACGATGGTCATTTCGTCGGGGTATTTAGCGATCACATCAGCAGGAAGCGACACGCCAGCGGCGCGCGTTTTGAAGGTAATGTAGAAGTGGTGGGCCCCCGGGATGCCCTCGGGAGAGGCCGCGCGTTCCAGCGCAGACTTGATGACGCCGCGCAATGCATCCTGAGCCAGTTGCTCGTACTGCATTTCGTCAATCGGGGGTTGTTGGTCGGTCATCGTTGGCCTCAAAACTCGCGCGACCGGTGTGTGTAGCGGTCTGCGAATGTGATGAAAGAAACTGTGGCCAGCGGCAACACGTTTTTTATGAATTGTATCGGGAGAAGTGGAGGGTTTCTGTTGGCAGGCACCCTCCGGGCCCCGCCTAGGGATCTGAACCCCTAGGACTTAGATCGGAAATCACCGAACTGCATTACGCAGCGAGGCGGACTTCACCAGCGAAGTTATCGTTCGCATTTAGTTTAAATAGCCCGATACGATGAGCCACGTCGGGCGAAAGCAACCTCTTTACACGTCCGTCGATGCTAGTCGGCCCCGTACTCGCCTCGCCGATAACGCGAAGAGGAAGAGATTGGTGGAGCCGCCGGGAATCGCACCCGGGTCCGGTCCGCTTATTACAAGCGCGTTTATCGCCATAGTCCGAGCAAGCCCGAACACCCTTAAGATAGTGCAGCTTGTTGTTTGTGCCAAGGTTCAGCGCGAATTAATAACGAGAAACAGGTGCCGCATTTTCGCTGCGGCGGCCATCTCCACGGCTCTCGTCACGCCTTTCGCGTGCATCGCGTGCATTGGCGCGAAGGGTTTCGCGTTGGCGCGGGGTCATGCAGACGCGTTCAGAGCGGTTCGAGCCCATAATGCGCTCGTTACGGCAAACGACATTATTGCCCTCATCCGGATTTTTGGAAGTGGCCATCTGTTCACCGGAGCGGTCTGAGGCAGAGATTGGCGCAAGAGCATCCTGAGATTGCGGCGACTGTTCCGGAGAGAGGACCAGAAGGGTGGAAATCATAAGTGCAATCATTGAAATGCTCCATTGTGGAACATTGATATTCCACGGTACGAATAGCAAGTAAATCTTAACTGTGCCTTGGCCAGTCCGCCTGTTGGTTGCGGAACCATGTCAGCTGTCGTTTGGCATAGTTGCGGGTGGCCTGTTTCATGGCCGAAACGGCTTGTTCTCGGGGGATCTGGCCGTCCAGCCATGCGGCGATCTCGCGCAAGCCCACGGCCTTCATGGCGGGCAGACCCATATCCAGACCCCTTGCCATCAGGGCGCGGGTTTCCTCGATCGCGCCGGTTTCCAGCATGATGTCCACGCGGCGGTCGCAATTGGCATAAAGCACGTCGCGTTCCGGCTCCACGATGATGCCGCTCCAGCTTTGGGGGCGCAGCAGGGGGCGGGTTTCGGCTTTAAACTCGGTCAGGGATTTGCCGGACGTACGAAACACCGACAGGGCGCGCACCAGACGCTGACGATCTGACGGGAAAATGCGGGCTTCGGATTCGGGATCGATCTCGCGCAGGGTTGCGCGAAAATCCTCTTCGCCGCCGATATCGTATTCTTCCTCGACCATGTCGCGGATGAAGGGCGGCACGGGCGGGATATCTGCCAGACCCTTGGTCAGGGCGTTGAAATACAGGCCGGTGCCGCCCACCAGAATGGCGTTCTTGCCGTCGGCATGGGCGCGGCAGATTTCATCCAGCGCCGCGCGGGACCATTTGCCGACCGACCAGGCTTCGCCCGCATCGGCCACGCCATAGAGGCGGTGAGGGGCCTTGGCTTCGTCTTCAGCGGGAGGGCGGGCGCTAAGGACATCCATATCGGCATAAAGCTGCTGGCTGTCGGCATTGATAATGACCGCGCCCGTTTCCATCGCCAAATCCAGCGCCAGCCGCGATTTGCCGGAGGCCGTCGGGCCACCGATCAGGGTAATGGAGGGCTGTGGATTCGAATTAGACAAGGGTGAGGCTCGCGGTTCTTGTCCGCAGGCGATAGAAGGCGCGGACCGATGCGGCAAGACCCGTCGGCAGGATTGGAGTTATCACCTTGATCGACCGCGCCACTGTCACCGCTGTTCTGGACACTGTTATCGACCCGAAATCCGGCAAGGGACTGGTTCAGGCTGGACTGGTTCAAGGACTGGTCGTGGAGAATGGCCGCGCGGGCTTTGTGGTCGAGGTGCCGTCAGCGGACACCGCCCTTTATGCGCCGGTGCGTGATCAGGCCGAGGCGGCGCTTAAGGCTATCGAGGGCATGGAGCGTGTCTCGGTGATCCTGACGGCAGAGACTGTGGTCAAACCCCAGCGCCGCACGGCCAGCCTGTCGCCGCAAGCCGTGGACCAGAACCGGCCCAAGGCACCTGTCCCGACCGACCGTCCGGCCCATGTGAAGCGCGTACTGGCGGTGGCCAGCGGCAAGGGCGGCGTGGGCAAGTCCACGGTTTCGGTTAATCTGGCGGTCGCTCTGGCTAAGCGCGGCCTGTCGGTCGGTATTCTGGATGCCGATGTCTATGGTCCGTCCATGCCGACCATGCTGGGGATTTCCGGCAAGCCTGCCTATGAAGACGGCCAGATGGTGCCGCACGAGGCGCATGGTCTGAAAGCTATGTCGGTCGGCCTGTTGACCGCTGGCAATGACGCCATGGTGTGGCGCGGGCCGATGGCCTCGCAGGCCATTACCCAGATGCTGACCCAGACCCGTTGGGGAACGGCGGAAAAGCCGCTGGATGTGCTGGTGGTGGACCTGCCGCCGGGTACGGGTGACGTGCAACTGACCCTGATCCAGAAAACGCCGCTGGATGGCGCTGTGATAGTCTCGACGCCGCAAGAAGTGGCGCTGGCCGATGCCCGACGCGCCCATACGCTGTTCGAGAAGGTGGGCGTTCCGACGCTGGGCCTGATCGAAAATATGAGCGGTGATGTCTTTGGCAGAGGTGGTGCAGAAGCCGAGGCAGCTCGTTTGGGCGTGGCCTATCTGGGCGATCTTCCGCTGTCGGCATCGGTGCGTGAGGGTGGCGATGCCGGTGTTCCGGTCACTGTGGCGGTGCCGTTCGGAGAGGCTGCCGAGCGTTTCGATGCCGTGGCTGCGGCTATGATCGAGGCGCTGTCCCTATAGGGCCGCGCGGCGCGCACTGTAACTTTTATTGAGCTTTACCGTTACAGTTGGGCCGAACCTTGCCACTTTTGGTTGTCACCATAGCTTCGTGCCCCCATCTCATCGGGGTGTAGAGTAGCGTTGGAGAAAACCGATGAGCGAGTTTGCGCCCGTACGGGGTTTTGCTTTGCGAGAGTCGCTGAAAGACAGCGGCGCGGCACCGAAAGTCAGGGGCGAGATACCTGAGCGCAATTTGCGTGATGATTTCGCCATGTCGGCACTGGATCACGCGACCACCATCTATTCCAAGATGGCGGTGGCTGAACTGGACCGTTTGATGGGCCGTAAGAACTATTCCAAGGACGAGGCTGTGGCGCGACTGGCCTATAATATGGCTGATGCGATGCTGGCCGCGCGCGAAATTTAGGCTGACAAAGTTTAAAATCGCAACGGACCCTTTAAACCCGCGTCAAGGTGAACCATCTTCGGAATAACCAAACTCCGGAGAATGCTGCGTGAGCCTTGATCTTCTTTTCCAGCCTTTCAAAATCAAGAACCTGACCCTGCCGAACAGGGTGGTTATGGCCCCGATGACGCGGATGTTCTCGCCGGGCGGTATTCCGACCGATGACGTCGCGGCCTATTACCGCCGTCGCGCCGAGGGCGAGGTGGGCTTGATCGTCACCGAAGGCACGACGATTGAACGCCCCGCAGCCCGTAATGACGCCAACATCCCCTATTTCTACGGCGATGCCATGCCGGCGTGGAAGAAGGTGGTGGACGAGGTTCACGCTGCCGGTGGCCTGATCGCGCCGCAAATCTGGCATGTGGGATCGGCGCGCGGGGCATCACCGGACTGGCAGCCGCTGGGCAAGGTGGATGCGCCGTCGGGTCTGGTGATGCCGGACAAGGCCAAATACGAGCCGATGACCGACGAGGACATTGCCGACACGATTGCTGGTTTCGAGGCCTCGGCCCGACATGCCCGCGAAGTCGGCTTTGATGCTGTCGAAATCCATGCCGCGCACGGCTATCTGATCGACCAGTTCTTCTGGGATGGTTTGAACCGCCGTGAAGACCAGTGGGGCGGACAAACCCTGGCCGAGCGCAGCAAGCTGGGCATCGAGATCATCAAGGCGGTCCGTCGCGGTATCGGTGAGGATATCCCGCTGATCATCCGCCTGTCACAGTGGAAGCAGCAGGATTACAGCGTCCAGATGGCGACTACGCCGGATGAAATGTCCGACTGGCTGCTGCCGATGGCTGAGGCGGGCGTGGATGTGTTCCACTGTTCGCAGCGCCGCTTCTGGGAGCCGGAATTTGAAGGCTCGGACCTGAACTTTGCCGGTTGGGCCAAGAAGCTGACGGGCAAGCCGACCATCACTGTGGGTTCGGTGGGCCTGAACGGCGAGTTTTTGGCCAGCCTGTCCAAGGGCGCGGGTGCCGATCGTGCAGATCTGAACGAGTTGCTGCGCCGTCTTGAGCGCGAAGAGTTTGATCTGGTTGGCGTCGGTCGTGCGCTTCTGTCGGACCCGAACTGGGTCAAGAAGGTCAAGGAAGGCCGGTCAGACGATATGGTCGATTTCGACCGCTCGCACATGATGCAGCTGACCTAAGAGAAAAGGCCGGAGCAGATCGCTCCGGTCTTTTTTATACGGGTTCGACCACCACGGCGGTGCCGTAACACAGGACCTCGGTGGTGCCGGGCATGATCTCGGTGGCGTCATAGCGCACAGCGATTACCGCATTGGCTCCGAGGCTCTGGGCGTGATTGATCAGTTCGCTATAGGCCTCTGCACGGCCCATCTCGGCCAGCTTTACATAGGCGGTGATACGCCCGCCGATCATGGCGTGGATGCCACCGACAAAGTCGGAAACGGCATTGCGGGACCGGACAGTCACGCCGCGCGCCATGCCCAGATGTTTGACGATGCGGTATCCGGCCAGATCATTTGTAGTCGCAACAAGCATTGGACTGGTTCCTGTTAGCGGCGTTCCAGAGTGCGGAACGTAAAGGCGTGGTCGTCTTTCTCGCCCGCAGGATGCGCTTCGTTCAGGGTTTCCGTCCAGTCCGCTTCGTTAAAGGCGGGGAACAGAACATCGCCGTCGGGGGCAGCGTCAACCTCGGTGATGTAGAGGCGCTTGGCGCGCGGCAGGGCGGCTTCGAAAATGGCGGCACCACCAATGACGCAGATTTCGTTCACGTCGTCGTCGGCGGCCTGTTCACGGGCCATGGACAGGGCTTCATCGAGGCTGGTGACAACCACACAGCCCTTGGCCTTTTCGCTCTCGTGATAGGATTCGTCCTTGGTCAGCACCAGATTCAGGCGACCGGGCAGGGGGCGAAGCGGCAGGCTTTCCCATGTCTTGCGGCCCATGATGCAGGGCTTGCCGATGGTGACGGCCTTGAAGCGTTGCAGGTCCGAGCGAATGCGCCACGGAAGATTACCGTCGCGTCCGATCACACCATTAGAGCCACGGGCGACGACAAGGGCGATCTGGGCGAGGGGCAAGGGCAGTCTCCGAAAGGGAATCGGGGGCAGCGGTGCCGCCCCCTTTGTCCCTAGGTTAGGCTTCCGGTTCCAGCAGTTTCAAGCGGAACAGGAGACCACCCAGCACAGCGCCGACCAGCGGGGCTACGATGAACACCCAAAGCTGTGACAGTGCTTGGCCACCGGCCAGAATGGCAGGGCCGAAGCTGCGGGCCGGATTGACCGACACGCCGGTCACCTGAATGCCGACAATGTGGATGACAGCCAACGTGATACCGATGGAAACACCGGCAAATGCGCCATGACCCTTGGCACCCGTCACGCCCAGAATGGCGATCACGAAGATGGCGGTGGCGACGATCTCGAAGATCAGAGCGGCGTGTAGGCCATAACCGCCGGGCGATCCGGCATCAAAGCCGTTCTGGCCCAGATGAGCAAAGCCGGTCTTGGCAATCGCACCAAGGATCATGGCCCCGATAACGGCACCGATGAACTGGGCGACCCAATAGACGACCATGTCCTTGGCGCTCATACGACCGGCGATAAAGGCACCGAGGCTGACCGCGGGATTAACATGACAGCCCGAAACCGGACCGATTCCATAGGCCATGGCGATAATGGCAAAACCGAAGGCCAGAGCGATGCCCAACTGGCCGACAACGTCAAAACCGGCCAGTACGGCGGCACCGCACCCAAAGAATACAAGAACAGCCGTGCCGATCAGTTCGGCCGCAAACTTCTTAATCATGGAAGTCCTCCCTCTCATTTTCGGGCCTGAAAGACTCAGGCTCTCGAGAAGGAGTGTGGCTTTAAAAACCGATGTTGTATGTAAATTTAGGTTTTCGGCTTAAGCCATTGAAGCCATTTGCGTTCCATGGCCGATTCAATGTCGATACCGGCACGCTCGCAATAGATCAGCAACATGCCCAGCACATCGGCGGCCTCGTCGGCCTGTGCCTGCGGATTGGCTTCGCCACGCGCACGGCCGCTGAGGTTCAGGTGTTCCTTGGTCAGTTCGCCAAGCTCTTCCTGAAGCTTCAGGAGCGCCCAGTCGCGGTCACGGTCGATATTATGCTCGGCCGCATAGATGTCCGAAATGCGCAGCACATCGGCTTGAAGATCTTTGAGATTCATTTGGGGGCTTTGGGAGTGGATCAGACCGAAACGGCGGCCTTGATGTGGGGCCATGCCTCATAGCCGGTGAGGGTGAAATCCTCGGGGGCAAAGGCGAACAGGTCGGTATGCGGCGCGATCTGCATTTGGGGGAAGGCCAGCGGCGTGCGGGTCAGTTGCTCGCGGGCCTGATCCAGATGGTTCAGATACAGGTGGGCATCACCAAACGAATGGACGAATTCGCCCGGTTCCAGTCCCACAACCTGTGCCACCATCATGGTCAGCAAGGCATAGGAAGCGATGTTGAACGGCACACCGAGGAAGACATCGGCCGAGCGTTGATACAGTTGGCAGCTCAGCTTTCCGTCGGCGACAAAGAACTGGAACAGGCAGTGGCAGGGCGGCAGCGCCATGTCATCGACATCGGCGGGGTTCCATGCCGAAACGATGTGGCGGCGGCTGTTCGGGTTGTTCTTCAGGCCATCAACCAGCTTTTCGATCTGGTCGATCACGCGGCCATCAGGGGCCGCCCACGAACGCCATTGCTTGCCGTAAACCGGACCAAGCTCGCCATCGGCATCGGCCCATTCATTCCAGATGCTGACCTTGTTTTCCTGAAGCCATGCGATGTTGGTTTCGCCACGCAGGAACCACAAAAGCTCGACGATGATCGAGCGGGTATGCAGCTTCTTGGTGGTCAGAAGCGGAAAGCCCTTGGACAGGTCAAAGCGCATCTGGCGGCCAAATACGCCCAGCGTGCCGGTGCCGGTGCGATCGCCGCGTTCGGAACCGTTTTCCAGAATATCGCGCAACAGGTTCAGGTACTGCCATTCGGGATGGTCAGCAGGGGCCGCGTGAATGCGGTTTTCCAGATCGGCGAGGGCAGCATGGGCGTTCATGAGCCACAGGATGCACTCGAATCACTGTGCTTGTCAGGACGGGTGGTGTCGCAAACTGTGGACCGGTTGTTCACAAAATAGTACGCCCGCCGGAGGTATCCGACGGGCGCTGAAACAAGCGTTTGTTTCCTATCAGGTTCCGGGCGCGAGGCGCTCGTTTTGGACCCAACCGATATTGTCGTTGTCGTCCATAACTTCCCACCATGCACCATCACGGTTGCCGGTCGGATACAGGCGCAGACCTGTCGGCAGGGCGCGAACAACGGAGCCGCCATTCGGGCTGGAACGCAGGGTCGAAGCTTGCTGGACCGTATAGGTCTGGATCGGTGCTTCGGCTGCAGCATTGCCGCTCAGGCCGCCCAGCTGGGTTACCAGATCCGTATAGGCCTGAATGAACGATGCAGCGACGATGCGGCCGATCTCGGTGTTTTCATAAGAACCGCCGCCCAGCGCACCGGCACCGAATCCTGCGGCACCGACGCCCCACGACATGTTGCTACGCGAGGCATAACCTTCGGTAACGGCACGCGTTTCCGAGGTGCGGACATCCGTCAGAGATAGAACCGTGTTGGCTTCCATATTGCGGGTGCGCAGGCCGCCGATCAGGGCACCGGCGCGGCCCCCCAGAGCGGCCCCTGCCAGACCGGCAAGGGCACTGCCGCCGGTGTTGTCGTTCTGGCTGGCGATTTCGCCGATCAGAACATAGTCCGCCGCGCGAACCTGACCGCCGCCAACGTTCGAACCGCGTTGCAGATCGCCGCCACGGGCGCGCTCGCGCTCGCGCTCGGCGATGTTCATGCCGGTGCCACGGTCAACGAGGGTGAAGCAACCGGAACGCTGAATCACAACGCGCAACAGGGATTGCGGCGGCGACAGTTGAAGCTCGCGCCAGTAGTCGGACTGGCCGTCTGCAATCGTGACGCTGCCGAGATTGGTCGTGCAGCGTGGAATATTCGCCATCTGTTGGTCTTGGGTACGTTGTGCACCCGAACGACGGTTTTGCGCTTCGGCCAGTCCGGGCATGGACAGGCTCAGGATTGTAGCGGCAACAGCCACGTTTCTCGGCGATAGTTTCACGACATATTCCTGTAGGCTTAGAGATTGGCCTTAAAACATTGGGTGGCTATATTTTGCCACGACTTAACCCAATAGATGACTTGATTGAGAAATCAAAACGCTGCCGAAACGTGTCCGGCAGCGTTTGTTTTTGTCTGTAGATTCAGCGTTAGCCGCCGACACGGTCTTCTTGTACCCAGCCAAGGCTGCCATCGGTCAGTTCGACTTCCAGCCACTGGCCCTGAGTACGGCCGGTGGCCAAAAGCTTGTCACCGGCACGAACGGCTTGCAGAGGCTCGCCGCTGGGGCTGTCACGCAGTACCGAGCTACGGCTGACCGTGATTTGCTTTACGGTCGAGGACGAACGCGAGGCCGTTTCAACAGTGTCGCTGCGGTCATTATCGCGGCGGTTTGCGATGCGCTCGTTTTCGGCGCGGTCTGCTTCGTAGCGGGCGCGCTCTTCGCGACGGATTTCATCGCGCATGCGATCTTCTTCGTCGCGGCGGCGTTGCTCGGCACGACTACGGTCGGCCTGTTCGGCGCGTTGTGCGCGGTTTTCTTCATTGCGGCGTTCGGTTTCGGCCGCAGCCACAGCTTCACGATTGGCGATGACAACCTCTGGCGTATCGGGGCCAGTTCCGCCCAGCGAGGTCACCAGATCGGCATAGGCGCGCACCATTGCCAGGGCGATAACCTTGCCTTCGTCTTTGTTTTCGTAGCCAGCGCCCACACGGCCACCGAAATGGTTGTCGCGGATACGCAGGCGGCGCAGTTCATTTTCATTGGCGATGGAACGGGTCGAGCCGACAGTCTCGGCCATAGGCACACTGGCGATGGACATGATGATCTGGGCGTCTTCCTTGCCCTTGCCGATGTCCTTCTTGAGGTCGTTCAGCGAATCTACGGTTCGGCGGTTGAGGGCCGGCGCTGCCTGTTGGCCTTGAAGCATGGAGGCTCCACGGCTCAGCATCTGGCCCATCTGGGCATCGTTCATGCCGCCGCCGCCGAAACCGGGGATGCCGCCTTCGCCCTGCGTCAGGGCGCTGACGCCCGCTTGTAGCAGCATACGTCCGCCCGTGGATGCCAGTGCACCCATGAGGCCGCGGCTGCGGTCTTCGCCATCGGCATCAATGGAGTTGCCCAGCTCTGCAATCAGAACAAAGTCGGCAGTACGAATACGACCCGCAGCACCCAGACCGCGCTCGCGTTCGATAACATCCATGCCGGGACCGCGCTCAATCAGGCGGAAACAACCGGATTCACGAATCAAATGGCGCAGAACTTCACTGGGCGCGCCCAGATCCATTTGGCTGAACAACTGGTTTTGAGTGTCCGCGATGGTGATGGTGCCCAGATTCTGGGTGCACCGGGGCACTTCGTTAATCGCAGTCTGAGAGCCCTGACGTCCACGACCGAAAAGCATCTGGGCTTCGGCGGGAACGGGTAGGGCCATAGCAAGCGCGACCGCAGCGACAGCGCTATAACGTGAGAATTGCATGAGGAAGCTCTGCTGTAATTGTTGGGCGTTTTATAGCAGAGCTTTGGATGAACTGGGGCTTAACGAACCATATTTTCTAACCTGAAAAACCGCCCTCTTTCAGGAAAGCGGATTCGTCAGCAGTCGTATCTCTACCCAAGGCTGCGTTTCGATGAGGAAAGCGACCAAAGCGAGCAATCACATCGCGATGGATCACTGCATAATCATAAGTGTTTTTGTGCGTATTCTCGTCGAGGAGATCGATAAGGTCATTTTGATCTTGAAGAATTTCCGAATGCATTAGCGGCATCAGGACAAAGGGTAACAGTTCACTGTCAACGTCGTGCTGATAGTTTCGGCTGATGGCCTGACGGGTGAAATGCAGGGCCAGAGGATCGGTCGCGAACATATGGCCGGTATTGCGGAAACAGTTGCGCGGGAGCTGGTCCAGCAGAATCAAAAGGGCCAGTGCACCGTCAGCGGTGTCCATCCAGAAATCCAGTTCGCGGCGCGCAGCGGCATAGTGCGCGTCCAGAAAACTGGACTTGAATTCGCGATCGAAAGAATCGTCTTTCGCGAACCACTTTTCGGGACCGGCCTTGATCCAGAAAGAAATGACGTCGGAGGGGTTGGGGAGGTGCGCTTGGGTCATGTGTGAAACATAGGCGCAAAAACAGAGAAGGCCACCCGTTGGGGTGGCCTCTGTAACTTCCAGATTTAACAGGAAGATGGTCGGAGTGATAGGATTCGAACCTACGACCCCCGCGTCCCGAACGCGGTGCTCTACCAGACTGAGCCACACTCCGACATTCGATCCGGTTGGCAACGTGTCCGTCCGGCGTCGAGGAGGCGGCTTATAACCAGCACATCATGGTGCTGCAAGTCAGAAAATGCACTTTTGAAAAAAGACGCTGATCGATGAAATTTTCTACAAAATCAGCAAGAAAGGCGTTGCGTTCCGGAAAAGCTTGGCATATCTAACCGACCTCGCCGGGGCGCAACGCTCTAGCGGGCCACCGAAGCGGTGGGGAATGGTGTAATGGTAACACTACGGTTTTTGGTACCGTCATTCTAGGTTCGAGTCCTAGTTCCCCAGCCATCGGATTTCAAAAGGCCACCCTAACAGGTGGCCTTTTTGCTTTGTGGTCTATGCGTGTGAAACCATGACAGTGCGAGCCGGTTTGGCCAAGTTTTGCGGGCTGGCACCGATAACGACCTGATGCCTCATTCGTCGCGCTGGAGAGGGCGTTACCGCCATTGTGAGGGTCAAGGGCAAACCATTGCCGGTTTCCATAGCCTGTGGCACCGGATTACAGCGACAGGGCCGATGAGAGGGCTTGGCGAGGCAAGAAAAAAGGCCGGTGGATTGCTCCACCGGCCTTTCTTGTCAGGCGAATAGCCCGATTAGAACTTGAAGCTGGCGCGCAGCAGCAGGGTATAGCGCACATAGTCTTTCAGCAGCTCGGCATCGCCCGTGACGGACAGCATGCCCAGCGCATTGCCGACATTCAGGCGGAAGCCGACGATCGGACCGCCACCTTCGATGCCCTGGCTCTTCAGCAGGAAGGAATCGCCACCCGAAGCAAAGCGGGCAATCGTGTCGCCGGTATCAACCGAGAAGTTGTGGCGATAGCCGACGCGGACCTCCGGACGAATCCAGCCGTCCTGACCGAAGCCGTAGCCGATGTTCACAGCGGCCACGCCCGAGAAGATGTGGCTGTCACGATCCTGGATTTCCAGATCGAATCCGTCGCCACCGCCCACTTCGGTACGGGCATCTTCGCTGAGCGAGAAGTACTCGGCATAGACTTCAGGACGGATGTTCAGGCGGCCGTAGTTCTTCTCGTAGGAAGCACCGGCAGCCGCCGACAGGGTAAAGCCGTTCCAGTCGGATTCGTTCTTCAGATTGATACCGTCAGCGACCAGACGACGGGTTGCGTCCATCCATGCATAGCCACCAGCCGCGCGGGCCCATGTGGTCCATGCCTGGCCCTGAGCGCGCCAATAGACGCCCAGTTCCAGCAGGTTGGCCGACAGGACTTCTTCAGCAGCCGATTCGGGATCTTCGATGTCCGAAGAGGTGAAGGCCACCGACATACCCAGTGCGCCAGCCTTGGTGCCGCGTTCAATACCGCCAGCGACGCCGAAGCCTTCGGAGCGGAAGCCGTAGGAATCGGTCTTGTCCTTGTCGGCGTAGAAGTTGATTTCCTGCACCCAGGCGCTGGTTTCACCCTGTGCGGCCGAGGCGTTGCGACCGGTCAGGGCGCGCGTAACGGCATCCACACCGGCAGCCAGAGACATCAGCGGGCCACCCGAATGGTCCGGCAGCATCTGCTCGTACAGATCGAAGAAGCCTTCACGCGAGGTTTGGCCCAGCAGGGCGTTACGGATCGCGTCGTTTTGCTCAAGGCCGTTATAGAGCACGTCATAGGCATCGGCCTCGACGGCAATCATGTTCATTTCGTCGGCGGACTTGCGACGCGCAGTGATGTCCAGCTTGCCGTTGGCGGCATTGCTGTCATCCAGATCGATTTCATAAACGTATGGCGAGTTTTCTTTGAGCGAAAGCTCGTCAACATTGCCGAGGTTCAGGTTGTCGGCATCAATGATGGTGAAGCTGGACGGTTCTTTGATCAGGCTGTCGAACCGCACACCGATACCGGCACCGTCGGCCAGGGTGGCATCGCCATTGACCTTGAAGCCGCCATTACCCGTGTTGGTGGGATCCAGAGTGACGATCAGGGTGCCTTCGGAGCCGACATTCAGCGAGGTCAGGTCCGTCACGCCGCTTTGACGTGCGTCCAGAGTGCCCTTGCTGATGTCGATCGACAGCAGGCCGTCGCCAGAATCGAGTTTGCCCGTCACCACAGCGCCGCCCGAGATCAGCAGGCTGTCTGCGCCGGTACCGAACGAGATGTCGCCATTCACGGTACCGTTGCGGATATCGATCGTATCGGCACCCGATCCCAGTTTGATGTCGCCGGTGAGCGACGGTTCCTTGGTATCGGGAACACCATCACCATCGGAATCGACTACGCCATCGACAACGCCGCCGACGATACCGTCCTGAATGAACGAGAAGCCGGTTGTGTTGTTGGAGGCATTGATCGCCGTCGCCGAACCGGTAACGGTATCTTTGCTGTCAGTCGGTGCGACAACGGCCAGAACGGTGCCGTTGTTCACAAAGCTGCTTAGAGTGCCGGACGCATCATTGATGGCCGTCACCGAGGCCTTGCCTCCGGTGACATCGGCGACAATCGAACCGGTGTTGGTGATGCTGCCCAGATTGGCACCGGCATCGATATTGATGGCCGTCAGTTGGCTGTTTGTATTGGAAACGCCGGTTGCGCGGATCGTGCCCGAGTTATTGATGGTCGGGGTATTGGCACCCGCGCCCATCTGGATAGCGGTTGCATTGCCATGCAGGCTGGTGGCGACAATCTCGCCGGAGTTGCGAATACCGCCCGCAATATTGACGGCATGGCCACCATCGACGCCAATCTTGAGCGCGGTCGAATGAACGCCGTCATAGACGCCGATGCCCGCAATCGATCCACGGTTGACGATGCCATAAGCATTGTCGCCGGTGCCGGTTACACCCAGATCAATGTCACGGGTGGCCGATCCGACTTGAACAGCAGGCGCGCCGCCATAGGAGGTGACCGACGCGCGACCCTCGTTGGCGTCGGTCAGGCCATCACCATCGCGGTCAGGGTCTTCGCGGTTCTTGATGCCGTCGCCGTCATCGTCTTCGTCGCCATTCTTGACGCCGTCGCCGTCCTCGTCACCGTCGATACCGCCGGCACCATAGGCCGGGCCGCTGTCCAGCAGCAGGCCCTGGGTCAGATTCGCAGAGACATTAAGCGCCGGACCGCCTTGCAGCAGGTCATCGGCATCGAGGTTCTCGTAATAGATGTAACCGTCGATACCACCGCTTTCAGGCTTGTTGCCCGGGCGGGTCGTGTAACGGTAGCCCGTCGAAATGACGGTGCCCTGTACGTTAAAACGTCCATCGACATCACCTTGGACGTCAATGCCCATTGCGCCTTCGCCGGTGGCCTTGATCGAGCCCAGCAGGTTCACATCACCTGTGGTGCTGCCACCAAGATGCACAGCGGTCGAACGATCACCGACAACATTGATGCTGCCATAGCTGGTCAGATTGCCAACGCGGTCGCTTTCAACCGAAATGCCGCGAGAATCATTACCTTCGACATTGATGACACTGGTCGATTCGATCAGCAGGTTGCCCGTGGATACACCCGGTCCTGCAAAGCGCAGACCCATGCGGTCGCTGCCTGCGGCCCACGGGCCATCCGGCACGCCGTCCTTGTTGTCATCCGGATAGGTTTCGATCGAATCCGTGATGTTGATAGTGCCGCCGATGGTGATGTTGCTGGTGTGACCGGGCTGTACAAGCACGCCAGTCGAACCGTCAGCAGACTTGTCCATCTTGATGGTCGAACCCGCATCCATCTTGAAATCGTGCGAGGAATCGATGGTGACAGCGTTGCCGCTAGCGACTGTGATCGAACCTTTACTGTCGATGCGGACGCTGTCCGGCCCTGTACCCGTAGCGGTCGAGGTCAGAATCGGGGTGGTACGGGCTGTGGAGACTACAGTCTCTGCAAAGGCGCCAGAAGCGACGACAAGAGGCGCAATCGCTGCTGCTGTGGCCAGTAGTGCACGCATTCGAAACAAATCCCTCAAGGCAATCAGTCGTCAGTGAAGCAAGCAGACCGTCTAGCAGGTCATTTGCCCGTTGACTCCAAGTTTCTCAGTTTTAAGGCGAATGCAAGGCTTTAGGCGCGGTTTGGCACCAATCAACCGCTGTCATATTACTACGGTGTAACTGTGCTGTGTGATTAGGCTTTGCGCGACGATGCCGGTTGATTCGTTTGTGTCCACACGCATCCCCGATGCGTTTGGGGCGTTGTGAAATTCCCTAGCGACGGATTTGAGAGATAGATGAGTCAGATCGATATCCAGGAAGCGGAATTCAGTCTTCTTCCCGCGCTAGACGAGCAGATTGGCAATACGCTCAGCCGCCTGAAAACCATGGCGCAGTCGGGCACCCAGTCAGGACGTCCGCGACTTGTCGATACGACCATGTTGTTTGCGCCGCGTTCCGGCGGGGTAAAGCGCTATCTACAGGCCAAGGGGGCGTGGCTGGCTGCGAACCGTCCGGGCGTTGACCATACACTCGTCGTGCCGGGAGCAAGGCATCACATTGATGCCGACGGGATCTTGCGAATCCGTTCGCCCAAACTGCCTTTCGGTGACGGCTACCGCTGGCCCAGTTCCGCCCGTAAATGGGGTGCCTGGGTTTCCGCACTGAATCCTGCGGTTATCGAGGCAGGTGACCCATATAGTGCGGGCCAAGGGGCGCTGGAGGCGGGGCAGAGAGTCGGTGCGCCCGTCGTCGGATTCTGTCACTCGGACCCTGCGGCGCTGGCGGCGCTGCATTTCGGTGAATGGGCCAAGAAGCCGGTTGAAAAACGCTGGGCCAAGGTGTTCTCGCAATTTGACCGCGTTGTTTCGCCCAGCCGCTTTATTGCGCGTCGTCTCGAAGAGGCGGGAATCGACAATATCGTCATCAGGCCTCTGGGGGTCGAGGTGGACACCTTCCATCCTGACCGGCGTGATCGTGACTGGCTGCTGAAGCGCACAGGACTGCCCAAGGATGCGCGTCTTCTTTGTTTTGCGGGGCGTCCTGCAAAAGAAAAGAATGTCGATATCCTGATTGATGCGGTCCAGAAGCTGGGCGACCCCTATCATCTGATACTGGTCGGGGCGGGGCAGGGTATGCCGGCCGAAGAGCGTGTTATTGCGCTCGACTATGAAAAAGATCCCAAGGCGGTGGCCCGTATTGTGGCCAGTGCCGATGCCTTTGTTCATGCCAATGATAAGGAGCCGTTCGGTCTGATCGTACTGGAGGCCATGGCCTGCGGGCGACCTGTGGTGGGCGTCAATTCGGGTGGCGTAGCCGAAACGGTCGATGACAGCGTGGGGCAGTTGGCGAGAAGCGCCAATGCCGATGACTATGCCGAGGCGATTGCGGCCCTATTCGAGCGCGATATCGAAGCCTTGGGAGCTGCCGCGCGTGTGAAGACCGTCGAGCAGTTTGCGTGGCCTCGCGTGTTCGAGGAACTGAGCATGCTTTATGGCGAGGTCAGCGGCTGTGCGGAATTCGCGATGCCTGCGCCAGACATGCGCCTGAACGGCTGAATCAGCGTGGCCGAGGTAAACGCTCGAAATGTTTGGAAAGGGAAAAGGGCGGCTGCGCCACTCTTGCTTCGATAAGATTATAAAGAAGAAGAGTGGCGCGAGTGACGGGGCTCGAACCCGCGACCTCCGGCGTGACAGGCCGGCACTCTAACCAACTGAGCTACACCCGCGTTTCCCGGCCGGAGCGACAGTGCGCTGCGGCGAGAGCGGTCGTTTATGCGGGGCTGAGCCCTGCGTCAAGCGACGGCCTGTGGATAAATGCGTTTTTGCGAAATTTATCGAAAATTTCCGCAACTTGCCCCGCTTTGGCAGGGGGATTGAGGATTCCAGACGATCGAGGTGCGGCATTTCGGCCCGCAATGCGCTTAAAGCAGGGGTAGGGCGCGGAACATAAATGTGGTTCAAGCGTCACCAATACAGTCGTTTTCTTGGCGTAACATAGGCCTCTGAAAACGCCAGTGTTTTGAGAACCATTCTCAATGTGCGCTTATTGGCCTCATGGGTTTGAACACTGGCGAAGTTGGGTCTAAGAAGCGCCGAATCCGCCCCCTCCAACTGGCGGGCGAGGCAGCTCGAATGAATGAATTTCTTCTAGATTACCTACCGATCGTCGTTTTCCTCGGGATCGCAATAGTTTTGGGTTGCGCCTTCATGCTCGCAGCATGGGTGCTGGCTCCCAAAAACCCGGACACTGAAAAGCTGTCGGCTTATGAGTGCGGCTTTAATGCCTTTGATGACGCACGGATGAAGTTCGACGTGCGTTTCTATCTGGTGTCGATCCTGTTCATTATCTTCGACCTCGAGATCGCATTCCTGTTCCCGTGGGCAGTGTCGCTGTTTGACCTGTCGCACAGTGAAATGGTGTTTGCGTTCTGGTCGATGATGGCCTTCCTCGGCGTCCTGACCGTGGGCTTCATCTACGAATGGAAGAAGGGAGCACTGGAATGGCAGTGATCACGCCTTCGTCGTCGGTTATTGCGCCGTCGTCGCCATTGGTGCCTGCTGGCACCGCCGCTCGTTCGACCGTCGAGGGATATGATCCCAAGGTCCACGACAAGTTTTTCGAGGCCGTGAACACCGAACTGGGTGAGCAGGGCTTCCTGACGACCTCGCTGGACGACGTCATCACCTGGGCCCGTACGGGTTCGCTGATGTGGATGTCGTTCGGTCTGGCCTGCTGCGCCGTGGAAATGATCCACCTGTCGATGCCGCGCTTCGACCTGGAGCGTTTCGGTACGGCACCGCGTGGTTCGCCGCGCCAGTCCGACCTGATGATCGTTGCCGGTACCCTGACCAACAAGATGGCTCCGGCTCTGCGCAAGGTCTATGACCAAATGCCCGAGCCGCGCTACGTCATCTCGATGGGCTCGTGCGCCAATGGCGGTGGCTATTACCACTACAGCTACAGCGTTGTTCGCGGTTGCGACCGTGTGGTTCCGGTTGATGTTTACGTCCCGGGCTGCCCGCCGACTGCCGAAGCCCTGCTGTACGGTATCCTGCAACTGCAGAAGAAGATCCGTCGTACCGGGAGCATTGAACGATGAGCGAACTCGTCCGCGTGGCCGAGCGTGAATCGGCCCTGACCCCTCTGGGTACGGAAATGGTCGCGGCACTGGGTGTCGAGGCTGTTGTTGCTTTTGGTGAACTGACCCTGATCGCCCCGCGCGAAAAGATTGTCGAAGTCATGCAGTCGCTGCGTGACACCTTTGGCTTCCAGCAACTGATGGATGTCTGTGGTGCCGACTATCCGGATCGCGAAGAGCGTTTCGAGGTTGTCTATCACCTGCTTTCGCTGACCCGCGCGGCGCGTCTGCGCGTCAAGGTCCAGACCGACGAAGTGAAGCCGGTTCCCAGCGTGGTTTCGGTTTATCCGTCGGCGGGCTGGTTCGAGCGTGAAGCGTTCGACATGTACGGCATGATCTTCTCGGATCACCCCGACATGCGCCGCATCCTGACCGACTACGGTTTCCAGGGGCACCCGTTGCGTAAAGACTTCCCGATGACGGGCTATGTCGAGGTTCGTTACGACGAAGAGCAGAAGCGTGTGGTCTATGAGCCGGTGAAACTGGCTCAGGAATACCGTTCGTTTGATTTCCTCTCGCCGTGGGAAGGTGCGGAATATCCGCTGCCCGGCGACGAGAAGGCAGGAGCCTGAGTCTATGGCTGACGGACACAACACCCCCGCGCGTCCTCTGGGCGTCACTGTCGATCCTTTCGAGGATTACGAAGACGGCCTGACCCCGCACGCCCGTGCGATGGACGATCGTAAATTCACCATCAACTTCGGTCCGCAACACCCGGCCGCGCACGGTGTGCTGCGTCTGGTGCTGGAGCTGGACGGCGAGTTGGTGACCCGCGTTGATCCGCATATCGGCCTGCTGCACCGCGGCACCGAAAAGCTGATGGAAGCGCGCACCTATCTGCAGAACATCCCGTATCTGGATCGTCTGGACTATGTGTCCCCGATGAACCAAGAGCACGCCTTCTGTCTGGCTATCGAGCGCCTTCTGGGCGTTGATGTGCCTTACCGTGGCCAGCTCATCCGTGTTCTGTATTCGGAAATCGGCCGCATCCTGAACCACCTGCTGAACTCGACCATGCAAGCCATGGACGTGGGCGCTCTGACCCCGCCGCTTTGGGGCCACGAAGAGCGTGAAAAGCTGATGGTGTTCTACGAGCGTGCCTGTGGTGCGCGTTTGCACGCCAACTATTTCCGTCCGGGTGGCGTCCATCAGGACCTGACGCCCGAGCTGATCGACGACATCGACCGTTGGTGCAAGGAATTCCCGCGCGCCCTCGACGACATCGAAAAGCTGGTTACGGAAAACCGTATCTTCAAACAGCGTAACGTCGACATCGGCGTGGTCTCGAAAGAGAACGCGCTGGCATGGGGCTTCTCGGGCGTCATGCTGCGCGGCTCGGACATTGCGTGGGATATCCGCAAGGCCCAGCCGTACGACTGCTACGAGGACATGGAATTCGACATCGTCGTCGGCAAGAACGGCGACTGCTGGGACCGTTACCTGTGCCGCGTCGAAGAGATGCGCCAGTCGGTCCGCATCATGGAACAGTGCGTACACAAGCTGCGTAACTGCCCGGGTGAGCCGGTTCTGGCCGAAGACAACAAAATCACCCCACCGCGTCGTGGCGAGATGAAGCGTTCGATGGAAGCGCTGATCCACCACTTCAAACTCTACACCGAAGGCTTCAAGACGCCTGAAGGTGAAGTGTATGCGGTTGTCGAAGCGCCGAAGGGCGAGTTCGGCGTGTATCTGGTGTCGGACGGCACCAACAAACCTTACCGCGTCAAGCTGTCTGCACCGGGCTTCCGCCACCTGCAGGCAATGGACTGGATGAACCGTGGCCACATGCTGGCCGACGTGTCCGCCATTCTCGGCTCGCTCGACATGGTGTTCGGAGAAGTTGACCGATGAGCGCTCGTCGTCTGGCCAAGGTCCAGCCGGCTTCCTTCGAGTTTTCGAAGGAAACCATGGAAAAGGCCCAGTGGTGGATCAAGAAGTATCCGGAATCGCGCCGCCAGTCGGCTGTGATCCCGGTCTTGTGGCTGGTGCAGAAGCAGGAAGGCTGGGTTTCCGAACCGGCTATCCGCGCAATCGCCGAGCTGTTGGGTATGGCCTATATCCGCGTTCTGGAAGTGGCCACCTTCTACACCATGTTCATGCTGGAGCCGGTCGGCAAGGTCGCCCTGATCCAGGTCTGCGGCACCACCCAGTGCATGCTACGCGGGTCGCAAGACCTGATGCGCGTCTGCAAGGAAAAGATCGGTCCCAAGGACAAGCTGTCCGCCGACGGTCGCTTCACATGGCAGGAAGTCGAGTGCATCGGGGCTTGCTCCAATGCGCCGGTCGCCCAGATCAACGACCTGTATTACGAAGACCTGACGCCGGAAAACATGGCCCAGATCATCGACGATTTTGCCGCTGGCAAGACGCCGAAGGCTGGCAGCTATTGCGGTCGCCACAATGCGGCACCGGTTGGCGGGGCCAAGGTGTTGCTCGATCCGGCACTGTATGACGGCTCGGCAGCCAAGAAGATCAAGAAGCTGCCGAACTCCGAACCGAAAAAGGCAGACGCCTGATGGCACGGCCGAACCTCGACACTCCAGAAGGCAGAACGGCCTATCGCGCTGAATTGAAGCGGGTAGGGTGGAAACTGCGCCTTGGCGGCTTTGTGCTGATCGTGGTCGCGGCCCTGCTTGTTGTATTCGCTCAGGAAGGCCGTTTTGGCCTAACCCAGGATGCGGTGAAGGTTGCGTACGGCATGCTATTTGCCGGTTGGGTCTTGGTCATTGCGGCCATTTTCCAACGCACCCGCCACCACAAACGCCGCATGGCGGAAGGACTTTAAGGAACCATGATCGGAATCCTCGAAGACAAGGATCGGATCTTCACCAACCTTTACGGTCTCCATGACTGGGGCCTTGAGGGCGCGAAGAAACGCGGCGCGTGGAACGCCACCAAGGACATGCTGGACCTTGGCCGCGACTGGATCATCGACAACGTGAAGGCCTCGGGCCTGCGCGGTCGTGGTGGTGCGGGTTTCTCGACCGGCCTGAAATGGTCGTTCATGCCCAAGGAAGTGACGGACCGTCCTCACTACCTCGTCATCAACGCCGATGAATCCGAGCCCGCGACCTGTAAAGACCGCGAGATCATGCGCCATGATCCGCAACTGCTGATCGAGGGTGCGCTGATCGCGTCCTTCGCCATGCAGGCCCATGCTTGCTATATTTATCTGCGCGGCGAGTACATTCTCGAGCGCGAGCGCATGGAAGCTGCCGTCAAGCAGGCTTATGAAGCCAAGCTGATCGGCGACAACAACGTCCATGGCTGGGACTTCCACGTCTATATCCACCACGGTGCCGGCGCTTATATCTGCGGCGAAGAAACCGCTCTGCTGGAATCGCTGGAAGGCAAGAAGGGCCAACCGCGCCTGAAGCCGCCGTTCCCGGCTGGCGCTGGCCTGTACGGCTGCCCGACGACCGTGAACAACGTGGAATCGATCGCTGTGGTCGGCACCATCCTGCGTCGTGGCGCAGACTGGTTCGCCAGCTTCGGTCGCCCGAACAACACCGGCACCAAGCTGATGTCGCTGGCCGGTCACGTGAACACGCCTTGCGTCGTCGAAGAAGCCATGTCGATCCCGCTGCGCCAACTGATCGAAGATCACGGCGGCGGCGTGCGTGGCGGCTGGGGCAACCTGAAAGCCATTATTCCGGGCGGTGCCTCGTGCCCCGTTATCACCCGTGAACAGGCCGAAGTCGCTCTGATGGACTTCGATTCCATGCGCGAGCATCGCTCGTCGCTGGGCACTGCCGGTGTGACCGTCATGGACGAAAGCACCGACATCGTTCGTGCGATTGCCCGCATCAGCTACTTCTTCAAGCACGAGAGCTGTGGCCAGTGCACGCCGTGCCGCGAAGGCACCGGCTGGATGTGGCGCGTGCTGGAACGTATGGCGATCGGCGATGCCGACCCGTCGGAAATCGACCTGTTGCTGGACGTTGCCGGTCAGGTTGAAGGCCACACCATCTGCGCTCTCGGCGACGCCGCGGCCTGGCCTGTTCAAGGCCTGATCCGCCACTTCCGTCACGAGATCGAAGACCGCATCAACACCTACCGTAATAGCCGTGCGAACTTCGCCGGCCATACGATCGCGGCGGAGTAATCGTAATGCCTATCGCCAAGGTAAATGGTGTCGAGGTTGAGTTCGAGCAGGGCATGACCGTGCTGCAGGTCGCGGAACGCGCCGGGCAGGAAATCCCGCGCTTCTGCTACCACGAACGCCTGTCCATCGCCGGCAACTGCCGTATGTGCCTCGTCGAGGTGAAGCCCGGACCGCCGAAGCCGCAAGCTTCGTGCGCCCTGCCTGCTGCTGCCGGTCAGGAAATCTTCACCGACACCCCGATGGTCAAAAAGGCCCGCGAAGGTGTGATGGAGTTCCTGCTGATCAACCACCCGCTGGATTGCCCGATCTGCGATCAGGGCGGCGAGTGCGATCTGCAAGACCAGGCCATGGGCTATGGCCGCGACGGCTCGCGTTACAGCGAGAACAAGCGCGCGGTTGAAGAAAAGAACATGGGCCCGACGGTCAAGACGTTCATGACGCGCTGCATCCAGTGCACGCGTTGCGTTCGCTTCATCACCGAAGTGGCCGGCGTTCCGGACATCGGCATGATCTCGCGCGGCGAAGGTGCCGAGATCACGACCTATCTGGAAAAGAACATCGACAGCGAACTGTCGGGCAACGTCAATGACCTGTGCCCTGTGGGCGCGCTGACGCACCGTCCGTGGCAGTACCACTATCGTCCGTGGGAACTGAAGAAGACCGAAACCATCGACGTGATGGACGCTCTGGGTTCCAACATCCGTGCCGACTACCGTGGTTCGGAAGTGATGCGTGTGCTGCCGCGTGTGAACGAGGGCATCAACGAAGAGTGGCTGGCCGACCGTTCGCGTTACGCGGTTGACGGTCTGCAAACCCGTCGCCTCGACCGTCCGTGGATCCGTGAAAACGGCAAGCTGCGCGCCGCATCGTGGGATGAGGCTCTGAACGCTGTCGCTGCCAAGCTGAAGTCGGCTTCGGCTGATCGCATCGGTGCTATCGCTGGCGACCTGCAAGACGCTGAATCGATGAAGGCTGTGCTGGACCTGTTCCGCGCGCTGGGTTCAAACAATACGGATTGCCGCCAAGACGGCGCGGCTCTGAGCGGCGATATCCGCGAGAGCTATCTGTTTAACTCTGGCCTTCAAGGCATTGAAAATGCAGACGCTATTTTGATCGTGGGTGCAAACCCGCGTACCGAAGCGCCGCTGCTCAATGCCCGTATTCGCAAGGCTTGGCTGAACGGTAAGGCCGAAGTGGCTGTCATCGGCCAACAAGCCGACCTGACCTATGACTACGCCTATCTGGGCGAAGGCTCGAAGCTGGTTGGCAAGCCGACCAAGGCTGTCACCGACTTCCTGTCCAAGGCTGAACGTCCGGCGATCATCGTCGGTATGGGCGCTCTGGTCGGTGAAACCGGTCCGGCTGTACTGAACGCTCTGGGCGCGCTGGCCAAGAAGACTGGCGTGGTTAAGGACGGCTGGAACGGCTTTAACGTACTGCACACCGCTGCATCGCGCGTTGCCGGTCTGGACATGGGCTTCCTGCCGCAAGACGGTGGCCTGTCGGTTGCTGACATGTTGAAGCCGGGCGCTCTGGACGTTCTGTTCCTGCTGGGTGCCGACGAAGTGAACGCTTCGGGTTCGGACGCCTTCCGCGTTTACCTCGGCTCGCATGGTGATCGTGGCGCTCATGGCGCTGACGTGATCCTGCCGGGTGCCGCATACACCGAGAAGTCGGGCCTGTATGTGAACACCGAAGGCCGCGTACAGATGGCAGAACGCGCTGTATTCCCGAAGGGCGAGGCCAAGGAAGACTGGGCCATCGTTCGCGCTCTGTCGGAACGCGTGGGTCAAACCCTGCCGTATGACAATCTGAACCAACTGCGCGCCAAGCTGATGGCCGATGTGCCGTCGTTCGGCCGTATCGACTATCTGGCACCGTCGGCTTCGTTCGACGTGGCATCGCTGGGTGTTAAAGGTGATGCGGGCGATATCGCCTTCGTCTCCACGATCACCGATCCTTATCTGACCAACCCGATTGCGCGCGCCAGCGAAACCATGGCCGAACTGTCCCGTGAACGGGTCGCGCCGGTCGCACTGGCGGCGGAGTAAGACATGGAAGCTGCGACTTCATTCTGGGCTACGCCGCTCGGCTGGACCCTCATCACTGTCGGCGGGATCCTGCTGGTTACCGTTGGTATCCTGATCTCGCTGGCCTTCCTGCTGCTGGCCGACCGTAAGGTCTGGGCAGGTGTTCAGCTGCGTAAAGGCCCGAACGTGGTTGGCCCGTTCGGCCTGCTGCAATCGTTTGCGGACTTCTTCAAATTCGTTCTGAAGGAGATCGTGATTCCGGCTGGTTCGGACAAGGTGGTCTTCATTCTGGCTCCGCTGATCAGCTTTGTGCTGGCCTTCGTGGCTTGGGCGGCCATTCCGTTCGCACCGGGCTGGGTCATTGCCGATCTGAACGTGGGTATCCTGTACATTCTGGCGATTTCGTCGCTGGGTGTTTACGGCATCATCATGGGCGGCTGGGCTTCGAACTCGAAGTATCCGTTCCTTGGCGCACTGCGTTCGGCGGCACAGATGGTGTCGTACGAAGTGTCGATGGGTCTGATCCTGATCACTGTGATCCTGATGTCGGGTTCGATGAACCTGACCAAGATCGTCACCGACCAGGCCGGTTTCTTCTGGAACTGGAACGTTTTCGGTGGCGGGGCAGGGACCTGGCCGCTGATCGTCATCATGCTGCCGATCACCATTGTCTTCTTCATTTCGGCACTGGCTGAAACTAACCGTCCGCCGTTCGACCTTCCGGAAGCGGAATCGGAACTGGTTGCCGGTTATCAGGTCGAATATTCGTCGACGCCGTATCTGCTGTTCATGATCGGTGAGTACGCGAACATCGTCTTCATGTGCGCCATGCTGACCCTGATGTTCACGGGCGGTTGGAACCCGGGCTTCCTGTCGGAAGACTTTATGGCCAGCCTGCCGGCATTTGTGGCTTACACCATCTATCTGCTGACCTTCATCGTGAAGACGGTGTTCTGGTTCTTCATGATTGCTTTGGTGAAGGCATTCGTCCCGCGTTACCGCTATGACCAACTGATGCGTCTGGGCTGGAAAATCTTCCTGCCGTTCTCGCTGGTTGCCGTTATCGCTGTGGCAGCGTGGCGCGTGTTCGCCGTCGGAGCCTGATGTAATGCGTCTGTCGCTCCCGCTATTGGCTGTTTTGCTCGGCATGACAGCCTGTAGTGCGCCCTATGAGGCCGACCCTGTGTCGGTTTATCAATGGGAAGAGCGGCAGAATGAAATCATGCGGCAGGGCGCTGAAAAACAGCGTCTCTGTCAGACTTTGGATAAGGATAGCGCACGCTATAAACGCGAGTGCGCTGGAGTGAGATCGTAATGCTGACCCGTATCGTTCAGGCGGCCAAGGGCGCGATGCTGACCGACGTGTTCGGCGCCGTCGGCCTGTCGATGAAGTACATGCTGAAGCCGAAAGCGACGGTGAACTATCCGTTCGAGCGCAACCCGCAATCGCCGCGTTTCCGTGGCGAGCACGCGCTGCGTCGCTATCCGAACGGTGAAGAACGCTGCATCGCCTGCAAACTCTGCGAGGCGATCTGTCCGGCTCAAGCCATCACCATCGAGGCAGAACCTCGTGCCGATGGCTCGCGTCGTACCACCCGTTATGACATCGATATGGTGAAGTGCATCTACTGCGGTCTGTGCCAAGAGGCCTGCCCGGTGGACGCGATCGTCGAAGGTCCGAACTCCGAGTTCGCGACCGAAACGCGTGAAGAACTGCTCTACGACAAGGAACGCCTGCTCGATAATGGCGACCGTTGGGAGCGTTTGATCGCAAAGAATCTGGAACTGGACGCGCCGTACCGTTAAACGGGGCGTCTATTTCTGTCGTACTGACCCCGTTCATCCGGATCGGGGCCACAATTCTGGAAGGGTTCGGACCGTCGTCTGAACCATTGGTTTTGAAGGGGGCGTCGTCCCGCACATGCTGCAAGGCCTGGCCTTCTATATTTTGGCAACGATTGCTGTGGTGTCCGGCCTGTTGGTCGTGACCGCGCGTAGTCCTGTCCATTCCGTTCTCTGGCTGATCCTGACCTTCTTCTCGGCAGCCGGTCTTTTTGTTCTGCTCGGTGCCGAATTCCTCGCCATGTTGTTGGTGGTGGTTTACGTCGGCGCGGTCGCGGTTCTGTTCCTGTTCGTCGTGATGATGCTGGATGTTGACTTCGTGCGCCTGCGCGAAGGCTATGCGCGCTATCTGCCTCTGGCCGGTATCGTGGCGATTATCCTGCTGGCCGAGATGATCATGGTTTCGCTGGCTGTTGTGCAGGGCGGCGCTGCCAGTGCTGCACTGGCTCCGGCGGCACTGCCGGAAGGCGTCAGCAACACCCAGAGCATCGGTCGTGTTCTGTACACCGACTACATCTATTTCTTCCAGGCTGCGGGTATCGTCCTGCTGGTGGCCATGATCGGCGCGATCGTTCTGACGCTGCGCAAGCGTGACGGTGTTCTGCGTCAGGATCTGGCTGCTCAGGCAAACCGTCGCCGCGTGGATGCCGTTGAAATCAAGTCGGCCACTACGGGTGCTGGCGTGAAACCCGAGGAGCTTCTGTGATGGAAATCGCTCTGGCGCACTATTTGGCCGTAGGAGCCATGCTGTTCACCATTGGCGTGTTCGGCATCTTCGTGAACCGCAAGAACATCATCGTCATCCTGATGTCGATCGAGATGATCCTGCTGGCCGTGAATATCAACTTCGTCGCTTTCTCGCGCTACCTCGGCAATGTCGAAGGTCAGCTGATGGCGATCTTTGTACTGACTGTTGCGGCTGCTGAAGCGGCTGTCGGTCTGGCTATTCTCGTGACCTTCTTCCGTAACCGCGGCGATATCGCTGTGGACGACGCCTCTGTGATGAAGGGTTGATTGGAACCGTGACTATCCAAACTCTCGTCACTATCGGTATTTTCGCCCCGCTGGTCGGCGCGGCGATTGCCGGCTTCTTCGGACGCCGGATCGGCGACATTGCCTCTCAGGCAGTGACGACCGGCCTGCTGTTCGTTTCGTGCATTATCTCGTGGATCGTGTTCAGCCAGTGGACGTGGGGCGGGCTGGAAGCCTTCACCATCAAGCTGCTGCCGTTCATCCATGTTGGTGACTTTGTTTCTAACTGGTCGATCCGTATCGATGCCATGTCGGCGACCATGCTGATCGTGGTGACCAGCGTCTCGGCGCTCGTTCACCTCTACAGCTGGGGCTATATGAAGGAGGACGACAGCCGTCCGCGCTTCTTTGCCTATCTGTCGCTGTTCACCTTCATGATGCTGTCTCTGGTGACGGCCGCTGACTTCCTGCAGATGTTCTTCGGCTGGGAAGGCGTGGGTCTGGCCTCGTATCTGCTGATCGGCTTCTGGTACAAGAAGGACACCGCATCGGCGGCCGCCATCAAGGCGTTCGTCGTCAACCGCGTGGGTGACTTCGGTTTCCTGCTCGGCATGATGACCGTCTTCTGGATGTTCGGCACGATCGAGTTTGCCAAATTCTTCCCGCTGATCGCGGACAAGGCTGGCACCGGTTGGGAATTCCTCGGCTATACGTGGTCGGCTCTGGACCTTGCGGGTCTGCTGCTGTTCATCGGCGCGATGGGCAAGTCGGCCCAGTTCTTCCTGCACACCTGGCTGCCGGACGCGATGGAAGGCCCGACCCCTGTGTCGGCTCTGATCCACGCGGCAACCATGGTGACCGCAGGCGTCTATATGGTCTGCCTGCTGTCGCCGCTCTATGAGCATGCTCCGGTTGCAAGCCAGTTCATCACTGTCATCGGTGGCATTACGGCGATCTTCGCTGCGACCGTCGGCATGATGCAGAACGACATCAAGCGCGTGATCGCGTACTCGACCTGCTCGCAGCTCGGCTACATGTTCTTCGCTGCTGGCGTCGGTGCCTATCAGTCGGCCATGTTCCACCTGTTCACGCACGCCTTCTTCAAGGCTCTGCTGTTCCTCGGTGCCGGTTCGGTCATCCACGGCATGCACCACGAGCAGGACATGCGTAAGATGGGCGGTCTGTGGAAGCTGCTTCCGGTGACCTATGCCACCATGATGATCGGCACGATTGCCATCACGGGTCTGGGCATTCCGGGTATCGGCGGCTTTGCGGGCTTCTACTCCAAGGACTCGATCCTCGAGAGCGCCTTCGCTTCGGCCTCTTCGGGCCACGCCGTCTTCGGTATGTTCGCCTTCGTGATCGGTCTGTCGGCCGCTCTGCTGACGGCCTACTATTCGTGGCGTCTGGTCTTCATGACCTTCCACAACAAAGCACAGTGGAAGGAAGAGGAGGGCGCTGCCCACCACGACGCCCACGCTCATGATGACCACGCTCACGACGACCACCACCACGGCCCGCTGCAACCGCACGAAAGCCCGTGGATCATGGTTGTGCCGCTGCTGCTGCTGTCGATTGGTGCTGTGTTTGCAGGTATGATCTTTGCGCCGCACTTCATCGGTCACCATGAAGCCGAGTTCTGGCGTGGTGCCATCTTCACCGCCGAGGCGAACCATGTGCTGCACGACAGCCACAGCGTTCCGACCTGGGTGAAGTGGGCTCCGCTGATCGTAACCCTGCTGGGTACGTTCATCGCCTACTGGCTGTATGTCGTGAAGGAAGGTGCCGCCAAGGAAATGGCTGCCAAGAAGGGGCCGCTGTACACCTTCCTCTACAACAAGTGGTACTGGGACGAACTTTACAATGTCACCTTCGTTAAGGGCACCAAGGCTCTGGGCGACTTCTTCTGGAAGATCGGTGACGTGAAGATCATCGACGGTCTGGGTCCGAACGGCGCGGCATGGGCCTCGCTTAAGTCGGCCGGTTGGCTGTCGCGCTTCCAGTCCGGTTTCGTTTACTTCTATGCATTCGTGATGCTGATTGGTGTGGCCGCGTTCCTCGCCTTCGCCATCTTCACGTGGGGAGCCTGAACCTCGTGCCTCACATTCTGAGCATCGTTACCTTCCTTCCGCTTCTCGGGGCTGCGGCGATTATCGCCGCCAGCCTGCTGATCAAGGGCGACAAGGAAGCCGCAGCACCCGCCGCACGCTGGATTGCCCTTGGCACCACGTTGGTGGTTCTGGCTGTATCCGTCCTGCTGACGGCCCAGTTCGACCCTTCGAACACGGCTTATCAGTTCGTTGAACACATGCCTTGGTTTGCGGGTGCCGCTTACCATCTGGGCGTGGATGGTGTGTCCATCCTGTTCGTGCTGCTGACCGCCTTCCTGATGCCGATCTGCGTGATCGCCAGCTGGAAATCGATCGAGCATCGCGTCGTGGAATACATGGTGGCGTTCCTTGTTCTGGAAACGCTGGTCATTGGCGTGTTCACCGCGCTGGACCTGTTCCTGTTCTACGTCTTCTTCGAAGGCACTCTGGTTCCGATGTTCCTCATCATCGGTATCTGGGGTGGTGCGAACCGTATCTACGCTTCGTACAAGTTCTTCCTCTACACCCTGCTGGGTTCGGTTCTGATGCTGCTGGCCATGCTGTGGATGGCGCACGAAACCGGCACCACCAGCATTCCTGATCTGAAGAACTACGAGTTTGGCGCACAGGCACAGACCCTGCTGTGGCTGGCCTTCTTCGCCTCGTTCGCGGTGAAGATGCCGATGTGGCCGGTCCACACCTGGTTGCCGGATGCCCACGTTCAGGCACCGACCGCCGGTTCGGTTATTCTGGCCGGTATCCTGCTGAAGCTGGGTGGCTACGGTTTCATCCTGTTCAACCTGCCGATGTTCCCGCTGGCTTCGGAAATGTTCACCCCGCTGGTGTTCGCCCTGTCGGTGATCGCCGTGGTTTACACCTCGCTGGTGGCGTTCCGTCAGACCGACATCAAGAAGCTGATCGCCTATTCGTCGGTCGCACACATGGGCTTCGTGACCATGGGCATCTTCGCCGGTAACGAAACCGGTGTTCAGGGTGCCGTGTTCCAGATGCTCAGCCACGGTCTGATCTCGGGCGCGCTCTTCCTCTGCGTTGGCGTTGTCTATGACCGCATGCACACCCGTGAAATCGCCTTCTACGGCGGTCTGACGGCGCGCATGCCTTGGTATGCTGCCATCTTCCTGATGTTCACCATGGCCAATGTCGGCTTGCCGGGCACTTCGGGCTTTGTTGGTGAAGTGCTGACCATGACTGGTGCCTATCAGGTCTCGACCTGGACGGCCCTGATTGCGGCCTCGGGTGTGATCTTCTCGGCTGTTTACGCCCTGACGCTGTTCCGCAACGTCATGTACGGCCCGATCACCAATCCGGCGCTGGAAAGCATCACCGATATCGACAAGCGCGAACTGCTTCTGTTCGTGCCGCTGATCATCGGCACCATCGGCCTCGGCCTCTATCCGAACGCCATTCTGGACATCACCGGCCCGTCCGTTGAAGCCCTGACCACCGCCTATCGCGCAGCAATCGGCGGGTGAGAGAACTATGACTGATCTGTCTTCAGCACTCCAACTGGCCGCCCCCGAGGTAACACTCGCGGTCGGCGGCCTGGTCCTCCTCATGATCGGCGCTTTCGCCGGCGAGAAGGCCACGCGTCTGGTTTCCGGCCTGTCGGTTCTGTTGCTTTTGGTCGCAACGGCACTGACGGTCACCGGCCCATTGGGTCTGGCTTTCGGCGGTACCTATATCGCCGATCCGCTGTCCGTTTATGGCAAGGCGCTTATCTTCCTGTCCTCGGCTGTGGCTATCATCCTCGGTGATGGCTGGATGCACCGTAACAAGATTGCCAAGTTCGAATATCCGGTTCTGATCGTACTGGCTTCGGTCGGTATGGGCATGATGGCGTCGTCGGGCGATCTGATCTCGCTCTATATCGGCATCGAGATGCACTCGCTGGCCCTGTACGTTCTGGCCGCCTATCGTCGTGACAGCCTTGTCGCCTCGGAAGCGGGCCTGAAGTATTTTGTGCTAGGCGCGCTGTCGTCGGGCATCCTGCTTTATGGTGCCAGCCTGATCTACGGTTTCGCCGGTTCGATGAAGTTCGACGAAATCGCCGCCTTTGCCTCGAACAATCCGGGTCCGGGCCTGATCTTCGGCATGGTCTTCCTGATCGCCGGTCTGGCGTTCAAGGTTTCGGCAGCGCCGTTCCACATGTGGACGCCTGACGTGTATCAGGGCGCTCCGACCCCGGTTGTGGCCCTGTTTGCCACGGCCCCGAAGGTCGCGGCCATGATCCTGATCGCTCGCGTTCTGATCGACGGCTTTAACCTTGCGCACTTCCAGTGGGCACAGGTCATCATCCTGATCTCGCTGATCTCGTTTGCCGTGGGTGCCTTCGGCGGCCTGATGCAAAAAGACATCCAGCGCCTGCTGGCCTATTCGTCGATCATCAATATCGGCTATGCCCTGCTGGGTGTTGCTGCGGGTACAGAGCTTGGCGTTCAAGCCATGCTGATGTTCATGACCCTGTATGTCATCGACCAGTTCGGCTTCTTTGCTGTCCTGCTGTCGCTGAGCCGCAATGGTCGTCCGATCCGCAACATCTCCGATCTGGCTGGTCTGAAGCAGGACCGTCCGGTTACGGCGATTGCCTTGACCATCCTGTCGCTGTCGGCAGTCGGCATTCCGCCGCTGTCGGGCTTCTGGGGCAAGTTCTACGTCTTCGGTGCGGCAGCTGATGCCGGTTACTGGATGGCTGGTGTTGCCGGTCTGGTGGCTTCGGTTGTGGCGGCCTTCTACTATCTGCGCCTCATCAAGATGATGTGGTTCGATGCTCCGGCAACGGAAGTGAAGACCGACAAAGCCCCGCTGGAAGCCCAGTGGATCGCTTGGGCTGCTGCAGCCTTTGCCTTCCCTGTCGTGATCGTCGCTCTCGCATGGCTGGAGCCGCTGACCAAGGCTGCGGCCGCTGGCGTAGGCGTAGGTTAAGGAGCCTTGGTGGCTCCGGTTCTGATCCTAAGGGAGACCGACTCGACCAATCTCGAAGCACGGAGACGTGCAGAGGAGGGCGAGTTCGGTCCCCTGTGGATTGCAGCCAAACACCAAACAGCCGGTCGCGCCCGCAGGGGGCGCGGCTGGGATCTGGATACGGGCAATCTGGCCCAGACCCTGCTTCTCAAGCTCGACAAGACGCCTTTCGAAGCCTCGCAGCTGACCTTTGTCGCCGCGCTGGCGGTGTACGATCTTGTCGCCCGCTATGTCCCGCCCAGCCTGCTTACGATCAAATGGCCCAATGACGTCCTGTTGGATGGCAAAAAGGTCAGCGGTATCCTGCTGGAAAGCGGATCTGCGCCCGAGGGTGGCTTGTGGCTGGCAGTCGGTATCGGCGTAAATCTTCAAGCGGCACCTACAGGCACAGAGCGTCCGGCCACATGCGTTGCCGATCATCTGGGCACCGGCCACATCTTTGCCCCTACGATTGAAGAAGCCGGTCAGGCACTGGCCGAAATCTTCGACCACTGGTTGGTCCTGTGGCAGACACAGGGCTTTGACGGTGTGCGTCAGGCATGGGTTTCACGCACGCCGGGCCTGTTTGGCCCCTGTATTGCCCGATTGCCGAATGAAACTCTGGAAGGTACCGCCAACGGTATCGAACCGGATGGTTCTTTGCGGTTGAAGCTGGCAGACGGAAGCGTGCGTATAATCTCGGCAGGCGATGTGTTTTTCGGAGAGAATGGCTGATGCTGCTGGCGATTGAACAGGGCAACACCAATACGCTGTTTGCGGTCCATGACGGTAACGAATGGATCGCCCAGTGGCGTACGGCGACCGAAGCCACGCGCACGGCAGACGAATATGCTGTCTGGCTGCATCAGTTGTTTGAACTGATGAGCGCCAAGACCGGCAATCGTCTGGCTATGACCGATATGGACGGCTGCATTATTTCGTCGGTCGTGCCCCAGTCGATCTTCAATCTGCGCAACCTGTCGCGCCGCTATCTTGAGGTCGAACCTCTGGTGATTGGCGAGAATGCCGAACTGGGTATAGAGGTGCGTATCCCCAAGCCGAGCGAGGCGGGCGCTGACCGTCTGGTGAATGCCATTGGCGCATTGACGGCCTATTCCGGCGACCTTCTGTTGATCGACAGCGGTACAGCCACCACATTCGATATCGTATCGGCCGGTGACACGCCGGGGGCGGGAGCCTTCGAGGGTGGTGTGATCGCGCCGGGGATAAATCTTTCCGTGCAGGCTCTGCACGAAGCGGCAGCGAAACTGCCGCGTATTGCCATTCAACGGCCCTCCGTCGTGATTGGGCGTGACACCGTAACCTCGATGCAATCGGGGGTTTTTTGGGGCTATGTCGGCCTCATTGACGGGCTTGTCACCAGGATCAAGGCAGAGTGGGGACGTCCGATGACCGTCGTAGGAACCGGCGGCGTCGCGTCTCTGTTCGAGGGGGCCAGTACCACTATCGACCGGTTTGATCCGGATCTGACCATCCGCGGCCTTTTGGAAATCTGGCGGCGGAACAACCTCCGTTAAGGACTGTATGACTAACGAAACTCAAAACGAACTCGTCTTCCTGCCGCTTGGCGGGTCGAACGAGGTCGGCATGAACCTCAATGCTTATGGCTTTGGTCCCGAGCACGACCGCAAATGGATCATCGTCGATGTCGGCGTAACCTTTGGCGATCAGTCCACGCCCGGCGTGGATGTGATTGTTCCCGATCCCTCCTTCCTCGAAGGCGAGGAAATCCTCGGTATCGTGCTGACCCACGCGCACGAGGACCATATCGGCGCTCTGGGCTGGCTGTTCGACCGCATCAAGGCTCCGCTTTATGCGACGCCGTTCACGGCCTTCCTGATCCGCGAAAAGCTGCGCGATCACAATCTGGCCGAAGAGGTCGAACTGAACGAGATCGCTCTGGGCGGTACGGTCAATCTTGACCCGTTCGAAGTGACCTATGTCACTATCACCCACTCGATTGCCGAACCGAATGGTCTGGCCATCAAGACCCCGCTGGGCACGGTGCTGCACACGGGTGACTGGAAGATCGACGACGAGCCGGTTGTCGGTGAAAAGACCGACGTGGCCGCCATCACCAAGCTGGGTGATGAAGGCGTGCTGGCCATGGTCTGTGATTCCACGAACGTATTCGTGGAAGGCACAGCCGGTTCCGAAGGTGATGTGGCCAAGCATCTGGCCGACCTGATCGTGCCCTTGAAGGGCCGCGTCGCTGTCGGCTGCTTTGCGTCCAACGTCGCCCGTATGGACAGCGTGATCCGCGCCGCCGAAGCCGCTGGCCGCCGCGTGGCACTGGCCGGTCGTTCGATGCACCGCATCACGGCCGCCGCCAAATCGGTGGGCATGTTGTCGGATGTGCAGCCGTTCCTGTCGGAAGAAGAGGCCAAGATCTGGCCCGCCGACAAGATCCTGTATCTGTGCACCGGCTCGCAAGGCGAGGCGCGTGCGGCTCTGTCACGCGTGGCCGAGGGTACGCACCCGTTCATCAAGCTGGGGCAGGGCGACCACTGCATCTTCTCGTCGCGCGTCATTCCGGGCAACGAATTGCCGATCGCCCGCTTGCAGGACAAGCTGGCCGACCGCGGCGTCAAAATCTACACCGAGCGCGGCTATCCGGGCATTCACGTCTCGGGTCACCCGTGCCGTGACGAACTGCGCCAGATGTATGCATGGGCGCGTCCGAAAATTGCTGTGCCGACCCACGGCCAGCGCCGTCACCTGATCGAGCATGGCCATCTGGCCAAGTCTATCGGCATCGAACAGGTGGTCACACCGCGCAATGGCGACATGGTGCGTCTGGCTCCCGGCTTTGCCGAAATCATCGACGAGGTGCCCGCAGGTCGTCTGTTCGTAGACGGCGGTATTCTGGTCGAGGAACAGGGCGAAGCCCTGCGCGAGCGCCGACATGCTGCCAGCAACGGTATGCTGATCGTGGCCTTTGCACTGGATCGCCGTGGCAAGATGGTCAGCGATATCGACATCCGTTCGGTGGGTCTGCCCGGTAATACAGACCGTCCGCTGGAAGAAGTGCTGGACCATCTGGCCGAGCGCGTCGAAGATACGGTTCGCGGTCTTAAGGGCGAGGCTCTGGAAGACGAAATCGTCATCGAGCAGGCTGTGGCCCGCACGCTGAAAAAGGCCTCGCAAAAGGTCTGGGGCCGTCGCCCCATCGTTGAAACTGTTGTTCTGAGGCTGTGATGGCGGACCGTCTTTATCTCTTGAACCCGGACTGGTTCGACGATCAGGGCGGTCCCTGGTACTGCCCGCCGGGCGCGGTGATCGAAGGGGTGCTGAACCTCTATCCGCGCCTGAAAGACGTGACAGAGGTGATCCGTGTGGATCACCCGCGTCCGCGTGCGGCTGTTGTGGCTGTGGTGGGGGAGGCTGACCAGTCCTGCCCTATGCTGGTGCTGGATGGCCAATTCGACTGGCCCGAGGCTCTGGTCAGTGCCGAAACAGGCGCACGCTATCTGAAAGACGAAGCCATCCTGCCATATTGGGCGGCCCGTTACGGTATCGGCCGCCCGCATCCGTAAATCTGGGGATTAGCCCAACACGTCTTTGCGATAGTTGGGCTTGTCCAGATTGCCGATCTCGACACTGATCTGGCGCGGGCCATCATATTGGATCAGATGTTTGAGCATGGCCTTCTGCACGGCATCGGCTAGAGCGGTCTTTTGCTCCTGAGTGCGCCCGCTGAGGATACGCAGGTCACAGTGGGCCATGGCCTGTTCGGGCGCGCCATCTGCAATAATCAGGTTTTCCACACGCACAACGCGTGTTTTGCAGGACTGAATCGTGGCACCTACGTGGGTGTCGCACAGCTGGTGGATTTCCAGAGCTAGGGCGCGGAAGTCTGTTGTGTCGAAATGGGTGGAGTGTTCCAGCGTAATCTGTGGCATGACGGTCCCTTGACTGAGGTGACCCGTCTTAGGCCCATGGCAGGGATGCGTCACCTGTAGTGATTGTCTATGAGGGATTAAGTCTATGCCGTTGGGTCCATTTACCCTTGTCGCTATCTATCTGACGGCATGGTGGATTGTGCTGTTTGTGATCCTGCCGCTGGGTATGAGCAGCCAGGTTGGCGCGCCGCCGACCGATGGCAGCCAGTGGGGCGCGCCCGCCAATCCGAACCTGAAGAAGAAATTCATCACGACGACCTGGGTCGCTGCCATTGTATGGGTGCTGATCGTCGGCGTGGTGTGGTCGGGTATCATCCCTGTGCCGCAGATTAATCCGGAACAACTTCCGGCTTTGTAATCGCTTCGAATGCCATTTTTCCGCCGGTGTGCGTTGTCATGCCAAAGGCCCAAGGGCTAATCACGCGGACTAGATTTAGGAAAGCCTACCCCATGCGTCTGTCGCGCTATTTTCTGCCGACCCTCAAGGAAGCCCCCTCCGACGCCCAGATCGTGTCGCATCAGCTGATGCTGCGCGCGGGCATGATCAAGCAGGAAGCCGCAGGCATCTATGCCTGGCTGCCGCTGGGTCTGCGCGTGCTGCGCAAGGTCGAGAACATCGTCCGCGAGGAACAAACCCGCGCCGGTGCCGTCGAGCTGTTGATGCCGACGCTGCAACTGGCCGATCTGTGGCGCGAGTCGGGCCGCTATGACGCCTATGGTCCGGAGATGCTGCGTATCACCGACCGTCATGAGCGCGAGCTGTTGTACGGACCGACCAACGAGGAAATGGTCACGGATATCTTCCGTGGCTATGTGAAATCCTACAAGTCGCTGCCGCTGAACCTGTTCCACATCCAGTGGAAGTTCCGCGACGAGCGCCGTCCGCGCTTTGGTGTGATGCGCGGCCGCGAGTTCCTGATGAAGGACGCCTATTCGTTCGACATCGACGAAGCCTCGGCCCGTATCGCCTATAAGCGCATGTTCGCGGCCTATCTGAACACCTTCTCGCGTCTGGGCCTCAAGGCTGTGCCGATGCGCGCCGACACCGGCCCGATCGGCGGCGACCTGTCGCACGAGTTCATCGTTCTGGCCGATACCGGCGAGAGCGAGGTCTTCTGCGACCGTAAACTGGTGGAAATGGCCCCTCCGGGTCACGATCTCAGTGTCGAGCAATTGGAAGGCGTGTTCAACGAGCGCACTGCCCTTTATGCCGCGACCGAAGAAATGCACGACGCGGCCCAGTTCGAAGCCACGACAGCCGAGAGCGACCGCCTGTCGGCGCGCGGTATCGAGGTTGGCCATATCTTCTATTTCGGCACCAAATATTCGGAGCCAATGAAGGCCAAGGTTGCCGGTCCCGATGGCAAGGACACCGAAGTCCACATGGGATCGTACGGCGTCGGCGTTTCGCGTCTTCTGGGCGCGATCATCGAAGCCAGCCATGACGACAGCGGCATCATCTGGCCGGATTCGGTCGCACCGTTCGACGTCTCGGTCATTTCGCTGCGCGCCAGTGACGAAGCCGTTTCGGTAGCGTGTGAAGAGGCGGTCAAGCGCCTCGAAGCCGCTGGCAAAGATGTGCTGTATGACGACACCGACGAGCGTCCGGGCGGCAAGTTCGCCACTGCCGACCTGATCGGTGTGCCGTGGCAACTGGTTATCGGCCCGAAAGGTCTGGCCGATGGCGTGGTTGAACTGAAACGACGTGCGACGGGCGAGAAGCAAACCCTGTCGCTGGATGCTGCTGTGGAGCTGCTGACGAAATGACCGAACAAGCGACCGGATCCGCTCCGTCGCCGGCCCCCGCCGCCGTTTCCGGCAAGCCGTCCGGCCCGTTTTCCTCTTGGGAGATCGGGCTGGCGCTGCGCTACCTCCGTGCCAAGCGCAAGGAGGGCGGGGTGGCCCTGATCGCCATTATCAGCTTCGTCGGCATCATGCTGGCGGTGGCTGTGCTGATTTCGGTCATGAGCATCATGGCCGGATTCCGAGGCACGCTGATGGACCGGATCCTGTCGTTTAACGGGCATATGTATGTGCAGGGGCCGGTTTTATGGGCCGCCGACCGTGACGCCACGGTCAAGCGCATGTCCGACCTGCCGGGCGTGGCGTCGGTCAGCCCCTATACCGAGAACGCGGCCATGTTCCGTGTGGCGGGTATGGCGACGGGCGGCATTGTGCGCGGCGTTCGCCCGCAGGAGCTCGCGGCCAGTAAATATATCTATGAAAGCCTGACCGAAGAGGCCAAGGCCAGCTTCGGCAAGGGCGAATGGGGCGGCGACAAGGTTCTGATCGGCAAGACGCTGGCCAATGAAATGGGCCTTGGCGTCGGTGACCCGATCTCGCTCTATTCCCCGACGGGGGCCGACAGTGCGTTCGGCAATCTGGGCGGTCTGGAGAAAACCTATATCGTTGGCGGCATCTATACGTCCGGCGCATCCGACTATGACCGCGCCTATGTCTTTATGCCGCTGGAACAGGCCCAACTGTTCTTTGGCAAGGACGGCGTCTGGGATGTGATCGAGCTTAAGGTCGATGAACCTGACAAGGTCGAGCAGATGGTCGGGCCGGTGGCCCAAATCGCCGGACCGGGGGCAGTCGTCACCGACTGGCGTAACCGTCAGGCGGCGATCTGGGGCGCACTCAAGGTCGAGCGTGTGGCCATGAGCATCATCCTTGGCATGGTTGTGGCGATTGCAGCGATGAACATCATCAGCGGCATCGTCATGCTGGTGAAGAACAAGACCCGCGACATCGCCATCCTGCGGACCATCGGTGCCAGCCAGTCGTCCATCCTGCGTATCTTCTTCATGTCGGGTGCCGCTATCGGCATCGGCGGCACGATTGCAGGTCTGACGCTGGGGCTGCTGTTCTGTCTGAATATTGGTTCGATCCAGCACTTCCTCGAAGCCTTGCTGGGCGTTCAGCTGTTCAATGCCGACGTCTATATGCTGGATTCCATTCCGGCCGATGTTGACCCGTGGGATGTCACCTGGGTGGCTGTTTTCTCCTTCTTTATGAGCTGCCTCGCCAGCTTGCCGCCGTCGTGGAATGCGTCGCGGATCGATCCGGTGGAGGCTCTTCGCTTTGAATAGGTTGCTGAAGAAAAAGATCGTATCGGCACCGGTGGCAGGGGCACCGACCCTGTCGCTGCGGGGCGTAACGCGGACCTACAAGACCGGACAGGGCGGCCTGACGGTGCTTAAGGGTGTCGATCTGGACATCATGCCGGGCGAGGTGGTTGGTTTGATCGGGCCGTCTGGTTCGGGCAAGTCGTCGCTGCTTCATGCCGCGGGCTTGCTGGAGCATCCGACCACGGGTCAGGTGATGATCGATGGCGAGAATGTCGGTTCGCTGGACGAGCGGGCGCGCACGCGTATCCGTCTGGAACGGATCGGCTTTGTGTACCAGTTCCATCATCTGCTGCCGGAGTTCGATGCCCGCGATAATGTGGCCTTGCCCATGCGTATTGCGGGTATGCGTGAGGCGGAGGCCCGCCAACGGGCTACCGACATGCTGTCGGCCCTCGGCCTTGGCGAGCGCGTCACCCATCAGCCTGCCCAGCTTTCGGGCGGCGAGCAACAACGTGTGGCCATTGCCCGCGCACTGGCCAACAGCCCGCGCTTGCTGCTGGCGGACGAGCCGACCGGCAATCTGGACCCTGTTACCAGCCAGACCGTGTTCGAGGCCCTGCGCCGTCTGGCCAAGGAGGAGGGCGTCGCGGCCCTTATTGCCACGCACAATATGGAACTGGCCGGTCATATGGATCGTGTCTTCGCTTTGAAGGACGGCCATTTGGTCGAACGCAAGGCAGAAAGCCACGCCTGGTAAAGAAGTGCGGTATTTTAATACCAAGTATCGGGTATTTTAATACCAATGCAAATTATTCTAATAAAATCAATATCTTGATGATTTTTCCACAATCCATCTGACATTGACCTTTGGCGCAAGGCACCTTATCAAGCCCGCCAATGTCCAGTCCTTCGGGATACGGACTGTTTTTTGTCTTTAGGACCCTCACAATGCTGAAGAGCACTACGGCTGCACAAAAGCCGGCTGAGGTCGAAAAGAAGTGGATCCATATCGACGCTGAAGGCGTCGTAGTGGGCCGCCTCGCGACCTTCATCGCAAACCGCCTGCGCGGTAAGCACCTGCCGACCTACACCCCGCACGTTGACATGGGCGACTACGTCGTCGTCACCAACGTGGACAAGGTGGTGTTCACCGGCAAGAAGAACACCGACAAGGTTTACTACCGTCACACCGGCCACCCGGGTGGCATCAAGTCGACGACTCCGGAAAAGGTCCTGAACGGCCGCTTCCCGGAACGCGTCCTTGAAAAGGCTGTTGAGCGCATGCTGCCGAAGGAGTCCCCGCTGGCTCGCGCGCAGATGACTCACCTGCGTCTGTTTGCGGGTTCGGAACACGATCACGCAGCCCAACAGCCGACCACCATCGACTTCGCGTCGATGTCGGCCAAGAACACCCGGAGCGCCTGATCATGACTGACGCGATTCAAGAAACCGCCGAAGGCTTTGACGCGCTGAAGGGCCTCGGCACTGTTGCTGAAGCTGTTATCGCCGAGCCGAAGATCGACGCACTGGGCCGTTCGTACTCGACCGGCAAGCGCAAGAACGCTATCGCCCGCGTTTGGGTCAAGCGCGGCACCGGCAAGATCACCGTCAACGGCAAAGAGCTGAACGCCTACTTCGCGCGTCCGGTTCTGCAAATGATGGTGGCTCAGCCGCTGACCGTTTCGGACCGCACCACCCAGTACGACGTCGTCTGCACCGTCACCGGTTCGGGCCTGTCGGGTCAAGCTGGTGCCATCCGTCACGGCCTGTCGCACGCTCTGACTCACTACGAGCCGGAACTGCGCAAGGTTCTGAAGCCGCACGGCTTCCTGACCCGCGACAGCCGCGTCGTTGAACGTAAGAAGTATGGCCGCGCGAAAGCACGCCGTAGCTTCCAGTTCTCGAAGCGCTAATCGCTTTACCGCGATCGGTATTCGGAAGGGGCGTCGCGGAGAAATCCGCGGCGCTCTTTTCTTTTGTGGCCCTTTTCCTTTTGCGAGCAGGGTCTGACAGGATTATTGAAACGCAGCCGGACGTTTCCGGCTTAGGGATCAGAGTGAATTGACACACAGCATCTACATTGACGGCGAGGCCGGTACGACCGGTCTGGAAATCCGCGAACGCCTCGAGGCGCGCAACGACCTGCAACTGATGTTGCTGGGTGATCGACGTCGTGATGTGGAAGCCCGACGCGAGGCGCTGAATAGCGCCGATGCCGTCATTCTGTGCCTGCCGGATGATGCGGCCCGCGAGGCGGTGTCGATGATCGAGAATTCGGCGGTAAAGGTGATCGACGCCTCGACCGCCTATCGCGTTGATCCGGACTGGGTTTATGGCTTTGCCGAGATGGGCGATGGCCAGCGCGAGGCGATTGCTGCTTCGACGCGCGTGTCCAACCCCGGCTGCTATCCGACCGGCTTTATTGCCTTGATGCGCCCGCTGGTGAAGGCCGGTATCGTGCCGGCCCATTATCCGGTCACGGTCAATGCGGTGTCGGGCTATTCCGGCGGTGGCAAGCAGATGATTGCCGAGTTCGAGGCCGAAGGAACGGCCAAGCCGTTCTGGTCATACGGCCTAAGCCTGAAGCACAAGCATGTGCCGGAAATGACCAAGCATACGGGACTGAATCTGCCGGTACTGTTTTCGCCTGCAGTGGGTAATTATCGTCAGGGCATGCTGGTCGAGGTGCCGCTGCATCTGTCGGCCCTGCCGGAAACCCCGTCGGTGGAGCGTATCCACGGCGCACTGGTCGAGGCCTATGCGGGCCAGCGTTTCGTCGAGGTTGCCGATCTGGAAGCGACCGAGGCCATGGGTGGTATCGAGCCTGAAGCTCTGAACGGCACCAATACGGTACGTCTGCATGTGTTTGGCGACCGTGGCGGCGAGCAGGTGCGTCTGGTGGCCATGCTGGACAATCTGGGCAAGGGTGCCTCGGGCGCTGCGGTCCAGAACCTCAACATCATGCTGGGACTGGACGAGGCCATCGGCCTGAAGTGATCTGATCCCGCGTACAAAAAGAAAGCCCCCGATCTGCTGATCGGGGGCTTTTTTGTATCGGACGGGAAGGGGCTTAGCCCACCTTCACGCGCATGGCGGCTTCGGGCAGGTCTTCACCAAAGGCCCGCTGATAGAACTCGGCAATCGTCGGGCGTTCCAGCTCGTCGCACTTGTTCAGGAAGGTCAGGCGGAAGGCCAGACCGATATCGCCGAAAATCTCGACGTTTTGCGCCCATGTGATGACCGTACGCGGCGACATGACGGTGGAGATGTCACCGTTCATGAAGGCGTTGCGGGTCATGTCGGCAACGCGAACCATGGCGGCGATCTTGCGACGGCCTTCTTCGTCCGCATATTGCGGCACCTTGGCAGCGACGATCTCGGTTTCCACGTCGTGATCCAGATAGTTCAACGTGGTGACGATGTTCCAGCGGTCGAGCTGGGCCTGGTTGATCTGTTGGGCACCGTGATAAAGGCCCGTCGTATCGCCGAGGCCGACCGTGTTGGCGGTGGCGAACAGGCGGAAATACGGATGCGGACGAATGACGCGGTTCTGGTCCAGAAGCGTCAGAGCGCCTTGGGCTTCAAGTACGCGCTGGATTACGAACATCACGTCGGGGCGACCCGCATCATATTCGTCGAATACCAGAGCGACGGGGCGTTGCAGCGCCCAAGGCAGGATGCCTTCGCGGAATTCGGTGATCTGTTTGCCGTCTTTCAGGACAATGGCGTCCTTGCCGATCAGGTCGATGCGGCTGACGTGGCTGTCGAGGTTGATGCGCACCAGTGGCCAGTTCAGACGCGCGGCGACCTGTTCGATATGGGTCGACTTGCCGGTACCGTGATAGCCCTGAACCATCACGCGGCGGTCAAAAGCAAAGCCCGCGCAGATCGCAATCGTGGTTTGCGGATCGAACTGGTAGGTGGGGTCGATCTCCGGAACGTGGCTGTCACGCTCGTCGAACATCGGCACTTCCATATCGGAATCGATGCCAAAGACCTCGCGCAGCGTCACCTTGCGGTGCGGGGCGAGGGTCAAAAGGGGATCGGTGGCAACAGCGAGCGGAGAGGTCATACTAGTCCCATAGGGCGGGGAAGGTCATGGCTCAATGGCCAAGACAATAACGGTTCAAATATCAGGCGTACCCAGCTTTTTTAAGCGTCTTATAGGCCTTGATAACGTGCTGTAGCTTGGTCTCGGTCGCACGGTCACCAGCGTTCAAATCGGGGTGGAAGCGTTTCAGCAGCTCGTGATAGCGCGCCTTGACGTCTGCCTTGGTGGCACCGGGTTCCAGACCCAGTTCGCCAATCGCCTGACGCTCCAGCTTGCCCATACGCGCCTCGGCTTCGGACATGACGGGACCGCTGGGCGCAGATTCGTTTACGCGGCGTCCAAATAGGCCATAGCTGTCTTGCCAAGAGCCAGCGGCGGCATGGGCCGCATTGGCGGCAGAACCCGCAGCCTCGCGCGTATTGCGGCTGACCTTCATGTCCCATGTGGGACGGCCACCCGTCATGGCTTCGTTTTCTTGCGCCGCACGAACTTCGCCTTCGGACATGCCGGCATAGAAGTTCCACGCCTTGTTGTACTGGGCCGCGTGGGCTTGGCAGAAATTGTAGAACAGGTTGATCTGCTCGCGCGATTTAGGCGCCTTGGCCGTGGCCGGACGCGAACAATCCGCCCACTCGCACGGTATCTCACCGGGCTTCAAACGCAGGACATCCTTGGCGGCCGCCTCCTCTTCAGGTTTGGGCGGCTTCACCCGGATATCGGTGAAACGGGGTTTGTATTCGAAAGAACCGGACATTGACGCTAGTCTAGGCCTGATTTGTGTTGCTTCAAGGACTTGACCTATGACTGACGGCCCGGTTGCCCGAATTATCCGCCAAAAACTGCAATCCGCGTTATCTCCGCAACGTTTGGAGCTGGAAGATGATAGCTGGCGCCATGCGGGGCACCATCATGAAGGCGGGATGGATGCCAAGCCAGGTGGAGAGACTCACTTCAATCTGGTGGTGGTGAGTGATGCATTTGAAGGCCAGTCGCGTGTAGCCCGACAGCGCATGGTGCAAAAACTGCTGGCTGAAGAATTGGCCGGGCCTGTGCACGCACTTTCAATTAAAGCGCGCACGCCTGCCGAGGCTACAATCTCCGGCTAACGGCGAAATTTCGGATTCACGGTGTCTTAGCGACTTGGCCGTAATGTTGCCACGAAGACATCGCCGTGGGGCAGGGGGCACCATAATATGGTGGGTAGTGGCAGTATCGGACGTGGCCTTGACGGGGATACGCCCGGCTCGGCAGCGCAAGCGCTGAGCGCGATTCTTGAAACACAGTATCTTCGGTACCTGATTATCCTCAGCTGGGGGCTGGCCATGTGCGCGGCTGTCGGCTGGAAGATGGGTCTGGGCTGGCTGGTTGTGACCCTGTTTGCCGGCTTTGTGCGTGGCGCGGCCGAGCGCCGTGCCAGCCGCCGCGAGAAAGAAGACTGGGGCACTGTCTTTCCTGTTGTCGCCACCCTGACCACGGCGGTCTGGGCAACCGCGCCGCTATTGTCGTGGTTCTCGGGAAAGTCATTCGGGCATGAAATGGCGGTGGCGCTGTTGGCGTCCGGCTATCTGCTGGTATTTGCCCAGCTTCGGAATTCGCCGCGTCAGGCCGTGCTGATTTCGTCGCCCTATGGTGGCGCAGCGGCCATTATCGCCATCAGTATGTGGGGAAAACCCGAATTCTGGGCCTTTCTGGCCATGGGGCCGCTCATGCTGGGCGGTTTGTTTGTGCTGGTTTTGATGACCATGCTGCGCGAAGAGCGCATCCATGCGTTTCAGGAACACCAGACCCATCTGATTTCCGAACTTGAAGCCGCGCGCGACAAGGCGGACGCGGCCAATACTGCCAAGTCGAACTTCCTCGGCGTCATATCGCATGAGCTGCGTACGCCTATGAATGGCGTCTTGGGGGCCGCGCAGCTGCTCAGCAGTTCACGTCTGGACCCGCAACAGCGGGAAATGCTGTCGATCATCCGCAATTCCGGCGACAGCCTGTTGTCCTTGCTGAACGATATTCTGGACCTGACCAAGATTGAAGCGGGCAAGATCGCCTTCGAGGTTATCGATATCGACTTGGAAAACCTGCATCAGCGCCTGTTGTCACCGTTTGAGGCACAGGCTCGCGCCAAGGGCTTGAAGGTGATCTCCGAGTTCACAGGGGACATGCCGGCCGTCGTGCGCGGCGACCCTCTGCGGGTGACACAGATATTGTCGAATCTGTTGTCCAATGCGGTGAAGTTCACTGAAAAGGGCGAGATTCGTTATAGCGGGCATGCGCGACGCATTTCCGATCAACGCGTGGCGTTTGAGTTTTCTGTCGGCGATACGGGCAGTGGCATTTCCGAAGACGACATCCAGCGCTTGTTCGAGCCGTTTACGCAGTTCGACAATTCCTCGACGCGCCGTTTTGGTGGCACAGGACTGGGCCTGACCATTTCGCGCCGTCTGGCCAATATCATGCACGGCGATATCCATGTGAAATCCGCCGTGGGACAGGGCTCTACCTTTACACTGGCCGTCGAGGCCGAGGTGGTGCAGTGGTCGCGTGAAATCGAGGAAGGGCCAGCCGCAGTCAGTATTGAAGATGTTTCGGGCCTGAAGGTGTTGGTGGTCGAGGATCACCCCGTAAACCGTATGATCCTCGAGGCATGGATGGGCAGTAATGGCCACGATGCCACCACAGCCGAACATGGGGCCATGGCCGTAGAGATCGCCGCCACGCAAGCTTTTGATCTGATTGTGATGGATGTGAACATGCCGGTGATGGATGGCCTTGAAGCCACGCGCGGTATCCGTACCGGCAGCACCGTCAATGAGGACACGCCTATTATTGTGTTGTCTGCCTCGGCACGGGCGGAGGACCATCAGGCGGGCTTTGCGGCGGGCGCGGATGCCTATCTGAACAAGCCGATTGATTTCCGGCAACTGTCTCAATTTATGAAACAGGCGGCATTGGGCCGGACGGCGTTGCAGTCTCTGACCTCTGCATCTGATCTGGCCTATGTGGCGGCCTGATAGGGCGAATGAAACTTTAGCTCTATCAGATGCTTCCATTCGGCGGCTGAAGCGTTAGCCTGATCCCATGCGTATTAATCTGCCCGCCGCTGAAACCCTTACACCGACCCTGCAAGCGATTGACGGGCGTTTGAGTGCCGATGCTGTCGTCATTGCCAAGGCAATGGACATGCTGGGGGATTTCGCCGTCAATCTGACGATCGCGGCGATTATCTTTGTTGTCACTCTGGTCGCTGCAAAATGGGCCAGCTCGGCGACGCGCAAGATATTGTCGCGGACACGATCGGTTCAGCGCGATCCAACGGTTCTGGGTTTTCTGGTCCAGATCGTTCGGGTGATCGTGATCTTGATCGGCATGATTGCCGTTCTGCAGCGCCTCGGGGTGCAAACAACATCGATCATTGCTGTTCTGGGTGGCGCATCTCTGGCCGTGGGCTTGGCCCTGCAAGGCACACTGTCAAACGTGGCGGCAGGGGTCATGCTGCTGATTTTGCGACCCTACCGCGTTGGCGATGTGATTGATCTGAACGGCGTGGTGGGTTCGGTGCAAAAGCTGACGCTGTTCACCACGGAAATGTCGAATGGTAATAATAACAAGATTATAGTGCCAAATTCTAAGGTTTTGGCCGATGTTATTATCAATCTGAGTGGCCAGCGTACCCGCCGTGTCGAAGTGAAGTTCACTGTGGGATATGGCGAAGACCTGAACCGCGTGCGTCAGGTTCTGGAAGACTGTGCCAAGGCCCATTTCCGCGTACTCAAAGACCCCGAGGTCTGGACGGGTGTGACAGCTCTGCTGGACAGTTCGGTTCAGGTGACCCTGCATTGCTGGGTCCGCTCCGAAGACCATTTCCAAACCACGGCCGACCTAACCCAATCCGGTAAGGAGGCGCTGGATAAGGCAGAGATCGAGATACCTTTCCCTCACCAAGTGTCTCTAAACTATGGGCAGGTAGGCGTCTTGCGTACTGATTCCGAAACCGCTGCTCCCCAGAAAGACTGAGTGCTGTGCGCTACGATTTTGCATCTGATAACACCGCCGGCATGGCTCCATCGGCGCTGAGGGGTTTGGTTGAGGCCAATAGCGGATTTGCGGCGGGCTATGGTGCGGACGAGTACAGCCGCAAGGCCGCAGATGAAATCCGCAAGCTTCTGGATGTGGATGCGGATATTCGGTTCATGTTTACCGGCACGGCGGCCAATTCGATTGCCCTGTCTATGCTGGCCAATCCCTATGAAGCTGTATTGGCGCATCACACGGCGCATGTTTGTACGGACGAAACCGGTGCGCCGGGCTTTTTCGGTCATGGCGTCGGTCTGATTGGCCTGCCGGGCTATTCGGGCAAGATTGACGACGAGAGCCTTTGTGCGGTTCTCGATGAGCCTGTGGTCGGTCATCGCCAGCCACCGGCGGCGCTGACCCTGACGCAGGCCACCGAATACGGCACGGTCTATTCGTTCGAGGAAATGGATCTGCTGATCCGATTGGCGAAAGGGCAGGGCCTGGGCGTGCATGTGGATGGTGCGCGTCTGGCCAATGCGGCAGCGGCCGGATTTGATCCGAAAGCCTTGGGCCGGATGGGCGTCGATATTCTTAGTCTAGGCGGCTGCAAGGCGGGCGCACATGGCGTCGAGGCCTTGGTTATCCTGAACAAGTCGCTTTCATCGCGTCTGGACAATCGTTTGAAACAGGCGGGGCAGACGGCATCCAAAGGACGCTTGCTGGCCGCCCCCATGGGCGAACTGATTGCCAGCGGTGAATGGTTGTCCGGTGCCCGGCACGCCAATGCGATGGCCCAGAAACTGGCCTCGGGTATCGAAGACGACACGCCGTTTGTTCTGGCCCATCCCGTAGAGTCGAACACGGTGTTTGTACGCATGCCGGACGAATCCCTTACCGCTTTGCGGGCGAAGGGGTTTGCGGCCTATGCATTTGATGATGGTTCAGTACGTTTTGTCTGCTCGTGGGCTACAAAGACTGAAGCGGTAGACGAGTTGATTACGGTCTTGGGCCAGCTTGGCTGAAACCCCGCATCCACGCCGAGATGGCGCGGTTAGCGGTTGGAAAGGTACGGACCATGCGTGGTGAAAGAGGCGGCTCGCGTCGCGGCGACGTTATGTCCAAGGCCCAACAGGCAGGGGCGGGCACTTCTGTATCAGAAGGACCGGGTACACTGCGCGCTCTGGCCGATCTGATTGGTCTGGTGGGCCGATCCAAAGCGCCGCAACTGGGTTTGCGCGTGACCGGTTCGGTCAGCTTGACCCTGATGGGCAAGGGGCTCGGCGTACTGGCACCGCTGATGCTGGGGGCCGCGGTCAACCATCTGGCCGAGGGTGAAAGCGTCGCCACAACGGTCGGGATCAGCTTTGCTGCCCTTGCTATCGGCTGGGCATTTATCCGTTTTCTGGCAGCGGCGACGCCGCAACTGTCCGATCTGGTCTTTGCGCCGGTCAGGGCCGCGGCCCAGAAACAAACTGCGTCCGATGCTTTTGCCCATGCGCTGGGCCTGTCACTGGATTTCCACCAAACCAAGCGTTCAGGGACGTTGTCGCGCGTCATGGATCGCGGGGCGCGGGCGGTGGATTTCCTGCTGCGTATCCTGATGTTCAACCTAGGTCCGACGTTGTTGGAGCTAATACTGGCGGCGGCGGTGCTGGGCGGGCGTTATGACTGGCGCTTTGCTGCGGTCGCGATCACGGTCGTTCTGGTCTATGCGACGGCCACCTTCATGATGGCCAACTGGCGTCTGGAACACCGCCGCACCATGAACGCGGCGGATGCCGAGGCGGCGGGCCTATCGGTTGATGCTCTGCTTAACTACGAAACGGTCAAGTCGTTCGGTGCGGAAGAGCGCACCTCGGGTGCCTATGAGCAATCCTTGTCGGCCTATGCCAGCGCATCGCTGAAGGCCAATGCCTCGCTGGCGACACTGAACCTGATCCAAGCGGCCATTATGAACCTCGGCCTCGGGGTTCTGGCTGTGCTGGCGGGCTTTGAGGCCGCGGCGGGACGCATGGGACCGGGCGATGTGACAGCGGCGGTCTTGATTATGACCTCACTCTATCAGCCTCTGAATATTCTGGGCTTTGCCTATCGTGAAATTCGACAATCTTTCATAGACATGGAAGAAATGTTGAAGGTCATGCGCGAGAAGCCCTTGGTGGCTGACAGCCCTAATGCGGTCGCCTTGCCACGTCCGGAAGAGACATGCGGCGCAGAGGTCGAGTTCGATCAGGTCAGCTTCCGTCACGATGCGCGATCCAGCGGGCTGGACGATGTCAGCTTCGTTATTCCGGCCCATACGACCACCGCACTGGTCGGCCCTTCTGGATCGGGTAAATCGACGATTGTGAAACTGGCCCTGCGCCTGCTCGACCCGCAGTCTGGCACGGTGTCGATTGCCGGTCATGATGTGCGTGAAATCAAACAGCAGTCGCTGCGACAGTCCGTAGCACTGGTGCCGCAGGATGTCGCCCTGTTCAACGATACCTTGGCGGCCAACATCACCTTTGCCCGTCCCGAAGCCACCGAGGCGGAAATCTGGGCGGCGGTCGAAGGGGCGGAACTGGCCGACTTCATCAAGTCATTGCCGGACGGACTGCAAACACGTGTCGGCGAGCGCGGTCTGAAGCTGTCGGGTGGCGAGCGCCAGCGCGTGGGGATTGCCCGTGCTCTGATTGCCGATCCATGCGTGCTTATTCTGGATGAAGCCACCAGCGCGCTGGATAGCCGGACAGAAGCCGCCATCCAGCAAACCCTGCGCCGTGCCCGCAACGGGCGTACCACGCTGGTTGTGGCGCACCGCCTGTCCACGATCATGGATGCCGAACAGATACTGGTTCTGAAACAGGGCCGCATCATCGAGCGCGGCACGCACCATGAACTGGTGGCCCGTCAGGGTGGCGAATATGCTGCGCTTTGGCGCAAGCAAACCCGCACCCGTAAAACGACGGCCTAGCTGCCCAGTTTGGACTTCAGCACGTCTTTGAGGCTGTCCAGAACCTGTTGACGGGTTGCCTTGTCCTCGAGGGGAAGGGCCAGCAACAGGCGGAAGCTTTGGGCATGGACGGTGATGATACGCCAGTCGAACGGCTGATCGGATGGTGAGCCATCCAGCAGGTCGCACAGGTTGGTCGCGGCCATGCACAGATCTTCGCGGGCAAATGGACCGGCGGCGTCAATAATGCCTGCCGACAGGGCATAGGCCTTGTTCAGCGCGCCTTCCAGATTCTCGATGCCGTCAGGCGCGGGCAGGGCGGCCAGTTGCTGGATCGTCTGCTCGACCAGTTTCAGGCTTTGCTCTTCCAGCGAAGACAGGTTCTGGGCAGCCTGTTTCAAGGCGATGCCGGTGCTGATGCCGCCCGGTTGGTCGATCAGGCTGGAGAGCCGCGAGCGGCGACGGTTATGGGTGATGACAGTGGTCATTACAGTCCTGCCTTCCTGCGGAGTTCATCAGCGCGACGCTCGGGGCCATCATAATCGCCCACACGGAAGCGACGGTCGGGGCCGAGATAGTCGCCCACTTCGAGGAAGGGACGGTTATCGCGCGACACCCAGACAATACGTTCCAGCAGGGTCAAAGAGCTGAACGGCTTGGTAATCAGGAAGTTCGCACCACAGTCACGGGCTTCTTGCACCTTGGACTGGCGGACGTGGGCGGCGGTCATGATGACGGGCGCAAAAGCATTCGGCTCCAGCTTGGAGCGGCGCAGCCAGCGCACAAATTCAAAGCCCGACATGCCCGGCATGTCCGAATCGACAAGGATCAGATCGACAGCGTTTTCCTTGAGGATGGGAATAGCTTCGGCGGCGGAACTACAGGCATGGCGCGTCGAAAGGCCGAAACCTTTGAGCGCACGGATGGTCAGTTCTTGCGCGAAGCTGGAATCGTCGATGACCATGGTCACCGCGCCTTCGAAATTGAAGACGGCACTTTCGCGCAGGGTTTCGCCGATACCCGGTGAACGCGCAGTCATCAAAGTCACGCTAATCCTCTTGCAGGCAATAGAGCCAGCTTTGCCATAGACCCTACGAGGGTCAATGCCCTCTATCTATGGCAAAGCGGCTGTTTCAGGCCGGATTAGCCGAAGCGACCGATGGCATAGAAGCGATCGGCACGCTGGGCGCGGATTTGATCGGGGCTGAGCGCCGAAAGGGTTTTCAGCTCGTCCTCGATGGCATCGCCAACGGCATTGATGGCGGCTTCGGGGGCGGTATGAGCACCGCCCAGAGGTTCACCGATCACGCGATCGACGATTTTCAGCTCCAGCAGGTCGGGGCCGGTGATTCGCATGGCCATGGCCGCATCCTTGGCACGGCTGCCGTCACGCCACAGGATACCTGCGGCACCTTCCGGCGAGATGACCGAATAGATCGAGTGTTCCAGCATCATCACGCGGTTGGCGGCAGCGATAGCGATCGCACCACCCGAACCGCCTTCACCGGTGACGGTGGCGATATAGGGCACGCCCAGTGTCAGGCCGCGCTCGGTCGAGCGGGCAATGGCCTCGGCCTGACCGCGCTCTTCGGCACCAAGGCCCGGATAGGCACCGGCGGTGTCGACAAAGCTGAGGACCGGCAAACCGAAACGCTCGGCCATGTCCATCAGGCGCACAGCCTTGCGATAGCCTTCGGGACGGGCCATGCCGAAATTGTGCTTCAGGCGGGTCTGGGTGTCATGGCCTTTTTCGTGGCCCATAATGACAACGCCCTGACCACGGAAACGCGCCACGCCACCGAGGATGGCCTGATCGTCGCCGAACTGGCGGTCGCCGTGCAGCTCTTCGAAATCGGTGAAGAGGCCGTCGATATAGTTGATGAAGTGCGGACGCTGCGGGTGGCGGGCCACCTGTGTACGCATCCAAGGATCGAGATTGTCATAGGTCTCGACGCGCAGGGCTGACGCCTTGGCTTTGAGAGTGTCGATCTCTGCCTCGAAGTCACCGCTGGAGGGGGCGAGCTGGGAAAGCTCGGCGATCTTCGCCTCAAGCTCAGCGATAGGTTTTTCGAATTCGAGATAATGCGTGGCCATAAAGCGCCCGTGTAACGACCGCGCCATCCTGGCGCTACGGAAAGTCGCGGACCCTAAAACTCGTCGGGCCTCGCGGCAAGACTGAACCCTATCAGTTTTTACGCGCCAGGGGATGCGACTTGTGTACGACCTGCGCTAATCGGTCCGTCGCGACATGGGTATAGATCTGGGTCGTCGAGATATCCGAATGGCCCAACAGGGTTTGAACCACCCGCAAATCGGCACCGCCTTCCAGCAGATGGGTGGCAAAGGCATGGCGCAAAACGTGGGGGCTGATGCGCGACGGGTCGATACCGGCGGCGGCAGCGGCACTGTCCAATAGCTGGGCGAACCGGCGCGGCGTCAGGTGGCCCGAACGTCCATGCGACGGGAACAGCCATGGGCTTTCGACAGGTTTGGGTGCCGCCTTGGTCTTGGCAGCGGGTTTTTCCCTGACCTCAAGCCATGCCTTGACCGCTTCCCGAGCCGAGGTGTTCAGGGGCACTAGCCGCTCTTTATCGCCCTTGCCGGTAATGATCAGATAGGCGGGGTCGCGCCGGACCGCCGCCAGTTTCAGGCCCAGAACTTCTGAAACCCGCATCCCCGAGGCATAGGTCAGCTCGACAAGGGTCAGCAAACGCAAGGCTGCAGCTCCGTCCTGTGCCGACAGGGTGTTCAGGAGGTTGTCGATTTCATCACGCGACAGGCTTTTGGGCAGGGGGCGGCCCTGTTTCGGCGCATCCAGACGGCGTGACGGGTCATCGTTTCGCCAGCCTTCGCCCATGGCAAAGCGATAGAATTGGCGCACCGAAGCGCGGCGTCTGGCAGCGGTCGAGGCGGATAACCCCCGCACGGCCAAACCGGAAAACCAGCCCTCTATATCCTCCTGACCGGCTCTCAAAAGCCCGCCCTTATCCTGCAGGATATGCTCTGCATCTGCCAGATCACGACCATATGCCGCCAGCGTATGGGGGGAGGCATCCCGCTCTACGGCCATCATTTCCAGAAAGGCTTCGATTTGTGGCGTCATGGGTGTCTGTGAGGGGTGTGGAGAATGGTCATCCGTGTATAGAAGAGGACGTTAAGAACATGAACTGTGACGCCTCATCTGATTCTCCGATTCTAAAGTTGAACCGCACCATTGCACTGGTGGGGCTGATGGGTGTCGGCAAATCCACAGTGGGGCGCCGTCTGGCTACGCGTCTGGGTCTGCCGTTTGCCGATGGTGATCACGAGATCGAATCCGCAGCCGGTATGAGTGTTAGCGAGATTTTCGCGACCCGGGGCGAGGCGGATTTTCGGGCAGGCGAAGTGCGTGTCATGAAGCGTCTGCTGGAAGGGCCGCCGATTGTGCTGGCCACCGGCGGCGGCGCGATGATGAATGATGAAACCCGCGCCATGCTGAAACAGAACGCCGTAACGGTCTGGATGCGCGCGGACCTGCATGTGATTGCCGAACGTGTCGCGCGTCGTGATACGCGGCCTCTGCTGCGCGGGCGCGACACGATCAAGGTGCTGACCGAGTTGTCCGAGAAACGTTATCCTGTCTATGCCGAGGCGGATGTGACGGTGGATGTGGGCGGCGGATCGCATGGTGTGGCGCTGGAGGCCATGCTGACGGAACTGGAAAAATACGCGCGGGAGCAGGGTGTCCGATGACCACTTCGATCAGGGTAGAGGGCGGTGACTTCCGCGCCTATGACGTTGTGGTCGGTGCGGGATTGCTGGCCTCGCTTGGCGAACGCGCCAAGGCATTGAAGCCGACCCGTGTGGTGGTTGTGACCGACAGCACGGTCGGCCCGTTACATGCCGATGCGGCCCTGGCTTCGCTGAAGACGGCGGGTATCCAAGCCGAACAGATAACCGTTCCGGCGGGTGAAGCTTCCAAGAGCTTTGGCGAACTGGAAACCGTGCTGGACCGGATGATGGCGGCTGGTATGGACCGTCGTAGTCTGGTGGTGGCGCTTGGCGGCGGTGTGATCGGTGATCTGGCCGGATTGTCGGCGGCGCTGTTCATGCGCGGCATCGACTTCATTCAGGTGCCAACCACGGTGTTGGCGCAGGTGGATTCATCTGTTGGCGGCAAGACCGCCATCGACACGGCGCGTGGCAAGAACCTGATCGGGGCTTTTCACCAGCCACGTCTGGTGCTGGCCGATATTGATATTCTGAAGACGCTGCCGGTGCGTCAGGTACGCTCTGGCTGGGCCGAAATCTTGAAGCACGGCCTGATTTGCGATGCGGCCTATTTCGACTGGCTGTCGGGCGAAGGCGCTGTGGGTGCCGAAGGCGATGCCGAGGCTTTGGCCAAGGCGGTCATCCGCTCTGTCGAGATCAAGGCGCAGGTTGTCGGCGAAGACGAAAAAGAAGCGGGCCGCCGTGCCTTGCTGAACCTTGGCCACACCTTTGGCCATGCGCTGGAAGTCGAGGTCGGGTTTGACGATACCCTGACCCATGGCGAGGCCGTGGCTGTGGGTTGTGCCATGGCGTTCCGCTATTCGGCGCGTCTGGGCCTTTGTGAAGCGGCCCAAGCCGAACGGGCAGAGCAGGGGATCAGAGCGGCGGGCCTGCCTACGCGACTGGCCGATATTGCCCACGCTTTTGATGCCGCTGCGCTGCTGGAGCGGATGCAGGGTGACAAGAAGGCCGAGGGCGGGCGACTGACGCTTATTCTCGCGCATGGCATCGGGCAGGCCTTTGTGACCAAGGATGTCGATGCGGTCGATGTCCTGTCCTTCCTGAAAGAAGAAGGCGCGGCTTGATGTTGCCCGTAACGGTTCTGGAAAATGCCTTTGTAAGGCTGGAACCGTTTGAAGAGGCCAACAAAGAGGCTGTCCGTGCCGCGCTGGACCATGATCCGGCGGCATGGGATGGCATGGTGAGCGCAGCCTACGGCCCCCATTTCGAAGCCTGGTGGGATGCCGCCATCGGGGCCATGCAGTCGCAGACGCGTATTGCCTATGCGGTCCGTCGCAAAAGCGATGATGTGATTGTCGGCACGTCCAGCCTTTATGAAATCCGCATCGAGCATTTGCGATGCGAGCTAGGCTCGACCTTTTATCGGCCGGATGCGCGTGGCGGGGTGGTCAATCCGGCGACAAAGCTGCTGTTACTGGATCATGCCTTTGGGCATGGCATGGTGCGGGTCGAGATCATCACTGACGCCTTGAACATGGCCAGCCAGTCGGCGATCAGAAAACTGGGTGCGGCCTATGAAGGCCGCCTCAGGAAGCACAAGCGCACATGGACGGGCCGTATGCGCGATACCGAACAGTTTGCCATCATAGACGAGGACTGGCCCGCTGTGCGTGCGGGACTGGAATCGCGTTTGCGATAGGGGTTCAAATCATGAGTCTAAAGACTTGATTTCACTCACTTCGCATACTGTATCTTCGATATTGGGCGAGCGCCATTTGGCTGTCTTGCCACTGCCGCTCAGGGCGACGCCTGTGGCTGCGTAGAGATATCCGTCTGACGTTCCCTTGCGGGTCAGATCAAAGGCCAGACCATCAAAGCGTCGCACCGTGGCCATCTGGCGCGGGTGGTCAAAGGTGACGATCAAGCGCTGGCCGTTCTGGCAGTTGAATATCCATTCGGCAGCCGTATCGGGAGAAATATCATCGGGTATTTCGGCTCGCAGATGCTCGTCGATGGGATGCGAGCCAATGGTGTCGTGATCCTGACATGCGGACAGTACGATGCCTGTCGTCAATATTGCCGCGAGTTTCTGCATCCACCACCCGATCGGCCATGTTGGTGACGGGGGTCACACCTTGGCCAACAGGGTTAACTCGGTTCAGGCTTGGCGGTTCCCTTTTTACGACGCGAGCGAAAGAAGTCTTTCAACTGTGCCGAGACCTGTTCGGCATAGAGGCCGCTGTCGGTTTTGGGGCGCCAGTGACATGTAGGCTGTTCAAAGAATTTCGGGCCGTTTTTTACGGCTCCGCCCTTAACATCGTCCGCGCCCCAGACCACTCTGCCGATGCGCGAATGACTGATGGCACCGGCGCACATGGCGCATGGTTCAAGCGTGACATATAAAGTCAGGTCAGTAAGACGATAATTCTCTAAGGTCGTGGCTGCGTCGCGCAGCGCTACGATTTCGGCGTGAGCCGTCGGATCATGGCTTGTGATTGGACGGTTTTGCCCCTTACCTATCACTTCACCGGTTAATTCGTTCACAACCACCGCGCCGACAGGCACCTCGCCAGCTTTCGCTGCCGCTTGCGCCAAGTCCAGCGCCATGCTCATGAACCGCTCATCATGGATCGCCATCCCCGAGACAACGACAAGAAGCCCCGCCCGCGTCAAGACGACGCCTCGCGTGGACCCCGTAAATTCGCCGATAAGGGCCCGAAATTCGGCTCAGGCGACAAGAAGGACCGCAATTTTGACGATCGCGGCCCTCGTTCGCGTGACGATGACCGTCCGCGCAGCGAAGGTCGATTCGAGAATCGTGGCTCCAAAGGAGGCCAGAAAGGCGACAGGCCGGCTGCGAAGCCCGCAACGCCCGAACGTACCGAACGCATTGCCAAGGCTTTGGCGCGCGCCGGGATCGCTTCGCGTCGTGAAGTCGAGCGCCTGATCGGCCTCGGCAAGGTCGCTGTGAACGGCCGCATCCTCGACACGCCGGCTGTGCTGGTTAAGCGGGACGATGTGATCACCGTTGACGGCAAGCCTGTTGGAGCCGCCGAAGCCACCCGCGTCTGGCGCTACCACAAGCCCGCCGGTCTGATTACCAGCCACAACGACCCTGCCGGTCGTCCGACGGTCTGGGACGCGCTTCCGGCTGATCTGCCGCGCGTGATCTCGGTGGGCCGCCTCGACTTGGCCACCGAAGGTCTGCTTCTGCTGACCAATGATGGTGAGCTGAGCCGTGCGCTGGAACTGCCGGATACCGCATTGGTGCGTCAGTACCGCGCACGTGCCCGTGGCCGCATCACCCAGGACCGTCTGGATACCCTGAAAGACGGCTGTGTCGTTGACGGTATCCGCTATGGTCCGGTCGATGCCAAAATCGACAAGGCCAAGGAAAAAGAAGAGGACGGTCAGCCCAGCTCGGCCAACCTCTGGATCAGCGTCTCGATCACCGAAGGCAAGAATCGTGAAGTCCGCAAGGTTCTCGAAAGCCTCGGTCTTCAGGTCAATCGCCTGATCCGTCTGGCCTATGGTCCGTTCAACCTCGGCACCCTGCCGGTCAACTCGGTCGAGGAAATCGGCCCGCGCGTGATCCGCGAGATGCTGGGCGAGTATATCCGTCCGGAAAACCTGCCGACCGGTAACACGGTCAGCACGCCTGCGCCGATCCCCGGTCGCCGCCCTGCCGGTGCGATCATCAAGGGCCGTTCGGGCTCGGCCATGTCCGACCCGTCGCGCAAGCCTAGCCGCGTTCGCGCTGCCAATCAGGCTGTCGAGGACGGTGTGCCGGAGAAACCCGCACGTCCGGTCAAGAAGGAAGGCTGGGCCAAGGCCACGCCCAAGTTCGAGCACAAGAAGACCTTTAAACCTCGTGCCCGTCCGGGTTCGGATGAAGGTTATGAGCGCGGCCCCCGCGAGGATCGCCCGCGTCCGGCATTCCAGCGTGACGTGCAGTTCATCGATGACCGCCGCAAACCTGCGGGCAAGTCCTTTGGCGACAAGCCAGCGGGCCGCTCGTTCGGAGACAAGCCGGCGGGGCGTCCGTATGGCGACCGTCCTTCGGGCGAACGCTCGGGTGGTGAACGCACGTTCGGTGGCAAACCTGCCGGCCGTTCGTATGGCGACCGCCCGTCGGGTGATCGTTCGGGCGGTGAACGCCCGTACGGTGACAAGCCGGCGGGTCGTTCCTATGGCGACCGTCCTTCGGGCGAACGCTCGGGTGGTGAACGCTCGTTCGGTGGCAAGCCTGCCGGCCGTTCCTATGGCGACCGTCCTTCGGGTGATCGTTCGGGCGGTGAACGCTCGTACGGCGACAAGCCGGCGGGTCGTTCGTATGGCGACCGTCCTTCGGGCGAACGCTCGGGCGGTGAACGCTCGTTCGGTGACAAGCCTGCTGGCCGTTCGTATGGGGATCGCCCGTCGGGTGATCGTTCGGGGGGGGATCGTCCGTTTGGTGGCAAGCCGGGCGGTAAGCCTGCTGGCCGTTCGTTCGGTGATCGTCCTTCGGGCGGCAAGCCATTTGGCGGTAAACCTTCCGGTGGTGGTAAGCCTTCGGGCGGTGGCCGTGGCGGCCCGCGTGGTCGTTCCTAAGCCATGCGGATTGTCGCCGGCAGTCTGAAAGGTCGCGCCATTGTCGCGCCGGAGGGGCAGGGCACACGCCCGACCTCCGACCGCGCACGGCAGGCTATTTTCAACGTGCTTGAACACGCCGCATGGGCCGAGGATGTTCTGGACGGCGCACGGGTCATCGACCTGTACGCCGGTTCCGGTGCGCTCGGCTATGAAGCCATTTCGCGTGGTGGTGCCTTCTGCCTGTTCGTCGAAACCGACGATGAGGCGCGTGGTGCCATACGTGAAAACATGGATGCCTATGGCCTGTTCGGGCGCACACGGGTTCATCGCCGCAGCGCGATTGATCTGGGGCCTCGTCCGGGGTCAACGGGCGAAGCCTTTACGCTGGCCTTCCTTGATCCGCCCTATGCCAAGGGATTGGGCGAGCAGACCTTGCAGAAGCTTCTGGAGGGCAACTGGCTGGCCCCTGAAGCGGTGGTTGTTTACGAGCGCGGTTCGGACGAGCCGGAAATCGACACCCCCGGTTATGAACGCATGGATGCGCGTGACTATGGCGCGGCGCGTGTGCTGTTCCTGAAGGTCGCACCTTCGCAATAACAAGGTTAGGCTGTGGCGCATGATGATTCATCGCCGCAGCCTGATCGCCTCTGTTGCCGTAACCGCGGCACTTCCCCGCATGTCTATAGCTTCGGAAAGCCCGCACTGGCAGCGACGGGCCGAAATGCCGTGGGCGACGCAGGAGATCTACTGCGCGGTGCTGGATGGCAAGGTCTATGTGGCGGGCGGGCTGATCCGTGATGTCGTTGGAACGCGGATCAATGACCGCATGGGCATCTATTATCCGGCCCATGACAGTTGGGCGGAGGGGACGCGCCTGCCGCAGCCACGCCACCACCCGATGCTGGCCGCTGCGCGCGGGCGAGTTTGGGCCTTTGGCGGCTATGACCGGCGCGAGGGCGGTGAATGGACGTCCATGACCGACTATTGGGCGCTGGATGGCGATGTCTGGCATCCGGTTGGCCAGATGCCAGAGCCTTTGGCCGAGACTGTCGGCGTCACGGTGGGCGATCATGTGCATCTGGTGACGGGGCGCTCTCCTCTTGGGGGCAAGAACGGCCAATGGAACGATCAGGGTGATGTCGCCACCCATTTGGTGTTCGACGCCTCGAATAATAGCTGGACTACAGCACGTCCTGCCCCCGAGGCCCGCAACAGTGCGGCGGGGGCGGTGTATGGCGGTCATATCTACATTGCTGGCGGGCGCATGGTCGAAGGCGGGCGTGGGACGGGACGTCTGGATCGCTATGATCCGCAATCAGACCAATGGGATACGCTCAGCCCTGTTCCGGTATCGGATACGGGCAATCAGGTCGGTGGCGGTCTGGCCATGGCGACTGTGGGTGATAGGCTGGTGGCCTTTGGCGGTGAATGGCTGGCCAGACCGGGCGGTGTTTTCACCGAGACGTGGATTTACGACATTGCCGCAGACCGTTGGACGCGCGGGCCGGATATGGGCGTGCCGCGTCACGGCTTGGCGGGATGCAGTGTGGATGGCGTCATCTATGCCATTGCGGGTGGCGAGGTCTATTCGGGCGGCAAGGCCAGCGGTGTGGTCGAGGCCCTGAGACTGTAGGTGTCGCGGTATGGGGGCGAAGCTGTTACAGGCGGGGCAGTTTTACGCGACCCGAGGATGTGTCGATGATCCAGCCCACTGCTTCGTTCAAGGATAACCTGCAACTGCTGCCGTCAATCGATGGCCTTGCCCGTATCGATCTGGTTGATGACGCGGGCGCTGTGGTCGCATCCATCGAAAATCAGGCTGGGAAACAGGGATCGCTGCGCGTCTATCAATACCTGCTGCAAGTCTTTGGCGCGCTTGATGCCAAGGCTGCCGCGCACGGTCTGGATGTTTTTGCCGAACATACGGCCGATGCCAAAAACCGTCCGGGCGCGCACCCGAATATCGACCGCCTTATCGAGATCGTGGATGGCGCGGCCCCGCTGGACATCAAGCTGATAGCAGCCTGAAGGGCTTAGTCCGGCTTGTGGGCCAGATGATCGGCCAGACCTTTTGAGGCCTCGACCACATCGGCCCAAGTGACGGAAAAACCGTCTTCATCGCCATAATAGGGGTCTTCTACCGAAGCCCCCTCGCGGCCCTTGGCCCAGTCCATCATCAGGCTGAGGCGGGCCGTGCTGTCTTGCGGCTGCACGCGTTTCAGGTTGGCGAGGTTGTCGGTGTCCATCGCCACGATGTGGGTGAAGCGCTTGAAATCTGCGGGTTTGACCTGACGGGCGCGTAGAGAGGCGATATTCACCCCGTTGCGCTTTGCCGTGGCTATGGCACGTGGATCGGGCGGATTATCGGTGTGATAGGCGGCGGTTCCTGCCGAGTCCGTGATGATCGACAGTTTGCGCTTGGCGACCTCGTCACGGAACGCGCCCTCGGCCAGAGGGGAGCGGCAAATATTGCCAAGACAGACGAATAGAACGCTGTACATGATTGATTATCAACGCCTTCCGAACAGTTTTTCGAGGTCGTTGAGTTTCAGTTCGACATAGGTCGGGCGGCCGTGATTGCACTGGCCAGAATGGGGTGTAGCCTCCATCTGGCGCAGCAGAGCATTCATCTCGGGGGCGCTCAACACGCGACCCGCACGGACAGAACCGTGACAGGCCATAGTGCCACAGACCTCGGCCATGCGTTCTTTCAGCGACAGAGCCGAACCATGCTCGGACAGGTCATCGGCAATATCGCGGATCAGGCCCTGAACATCTGTATCCCCCAACAGCGCAGGGGTTTCGCGCACCAGCACGGCACCTGCGCCAAAGGCTTCGACGATCAGGCCCATCTCGGCCAATTCGTCGGCCTTGGCGGAAACACGTTCGGCTTCGGCGGGGTCCAGTTCAACGACTTCGGGGGTCAGCAAGGCCTGACGGGAGACGTGGCCGCCTTCCATCTGTCCCTTCATGCGCTCATAGACGAGGCGTTCATGGGCGGCGTGCTGGTCCACAATCACCAGACCGTCGCGGGTTTGGGCAACGATATAGGTGGCGTGAAGCTGGGCGCGGGCGGCCCCCAACGGGAAGTCGATGGGATCGACCGGCGTATGGGGCGCAGGCGCGATCTGGCCTGCATGTTCGGCCTGAACCTCGGCGAGAGTGCGGAAGGTTGGCGCGGCCTGCTGGCCCGACCATGTGTGTTCAACGCGGGCCGAGCGTTCGGACAGGCCGGGGATGATCTGGGCAGCGGCTTCGGGTCTGGACCATCCGGCCCATGCCGAGAAACCCGAAGCCGAAGGTTCGGACGGCGCATACTGCCCGTGGTTCTGCACGCCCGTATGCGGCTGGAAGCCGGACAGGGCATCGGCGGCCACTGTGGTCGAGGCGCGGTGACCGGCGGCGTGGAGCGCATGTTTCAACGCGCCGACAATCAGGCCACGCACCAGTGCCGGATCACGGAAACGGACCTCGGCCTTGGCGGGATGGACGTTCACATCGACATAGAGCGGGTCGATATCGATAAACAAAACTGCCGCCGGATGGCGGTCGCGGGCAAGGAAGTCGGCATAGGCTCCGCGTAGTGCGCCCTGCAACAAACGGTCCCGCACTGGGCGGCCATTCACAAACAGGAACTGGTGCGCTGCATTGCCCCGTGAATAGGTCGGCAGACCGGCATAGCCCGACAGGCGGGTGCCATCACGTTCCTGATCGATCAGCAGGGCATTGGCCTCGAAATCGCGGCCCAGAATGGAGCCGAGGCGACGAAGGCGACCTTCATCACCTTTGTGTTCGGCAGGCAGGCGCAAGGTCGTCTTGCCGTCCAGCGTCAGGGTAAAGGCCACTTCCTCGTGCGCCATGGCCTGTCGCTTGATCTCCTCGGAGATGGCCATGGCCTCGGAGCGTTCCGACTTCATAAATTTCAGGCGGGCAGGGGTGGCGTAGAACAGGTCGCGCACTTCGACGCGCGCGCCGTGCGGGCCGGGGAAACCGGCGGGGGCGACAGGATGATGGTGGCCGCCTTCAACAGTGATCGCCCATGCGTCGTTCTGGCCGGTTTCGGCCTTGGCGCGGGTCGTGATGTTCAGACGCGCAACCGAACCGATCGAGGGCAGGGCCTCGCCACGGAAGCCCAGCGTAAAGATACGCAACAGGTCCACATCGCCCGCATCATCGGGCTCCAGTTTCGATGTCGCGTGACGTTCAACCGCGATGGGCAGTTCGTCTTTGGGTATGCCCTTGCCGTCGTCAGCGATCAGGATGCGGGTCAGTCCGCCACCGTCCGCCTGTATCTCGATGTGGCTCGCGCCAGCATCAATAGCGTTCTCCACCAGTTCCTTGATGGCGCTGGCGGGGCGTTCAACCACTTCGCCTGCGGCGATGCGGTTTACGGTTTCGGGTGGGAGACGACGAATGGGCATGTGATTCACAAGATAGGACGGATGGCACCAAGGTGCATCTGGCGCATTCTGTTTCTCGCGAAGATTTTTTTGATACCGGCGGGGTTGCGGTTTTCTATTCGCAACATATACTGTTACGGACTAGCGGCGAGAGTCGTTAAGCCATTTTTTCCTGCCCTGCTTTGGTACCTTCAAAGAGGGGCAGGCCATATCCGGGAACTCAAGATGAAGATCAAAGCTGCTTTTGTTGCTATTTCGGCCGCCGCACTGCTGGCTGCCTGCGGTCAATCGGCTACGCCTGCTACGGGCACGACCGATGCTGCTGCCACCGCTCCGGTCGAGCTGAAGGCTCCGTCGGGCGTCTATAATCTGGACCCGACCCATGCCAGCCTGCAATGGTCGGTGCCGCACAACTCGGTTTCCAACTACACCGCCCGTTTCAACACCTTCTCGGCCAAGCTGGTTCTGGATGCTGCCGATCTGTCGAAGTCGACCATTGAAGCGACCATCGATCCGACTTCGGTTGATGCCAACTATGCGGGCGATTACCTCGGCACCCACGCTGCCACCGGCTTCAAGAGCTGGAGCGAGGACATTGCCAAGGCGGCTGACAAGCTGAACGCCGCTGCTTTCCCGCAAATCACCTTCAAGTCGACCAAGGTTGAACTGACCGGCCCGCGCACGGCTGATGTGACCGGTGATCTGACCTTCCTCGGCGTCACCAAGCCGGTGACCCTGAAGGCGACCTTCGGCGGCGAGATCGAAAAGCATCCGTTCCTGCAAGTTCCGACCCTCGGCTTCTCGGCTGAAGGCAGCTTCAAGCGTAGCGATTTCGGTATGCCTGCCGGCTATGTGGGCGATGAGGCCACCATCAAGTTTGATGGCGAGTTCATTCAGGAAGTCGCTCCGGCGGCTGCCGCTGCTCCGGCTGCCTAAGCTTCGAGCTTGATTGACGGGCGGGGCCAAAAGCTCCGCCCGTTTCTTTTAGACGTTCAAAAAAACCGAGCCTGACCATGTCCGAGCGCCCGAACCGATATTCTGCTGTGGCCATCACCCTTCACTGGCTGATTGCGCTGGCCATCCTGTCCATGATCCCGATGGGGTTGTGGATGAGCGATGCGATCAATGATCCGGCGCAACAGGCGCTGGCCTATCGGGTGTTCCAGATCCACAAGTCGGTCGGCTTCCTGATTTTAACCCTGACGGTTCTGCGTGTTCTGTGGCGTTTGAGTCATCCGGTTCCGGCACTGCCGCTGGAAATGAAGGGTTGGGAACAGTTTGCGGCGCGGGCAACGCATGTGGCGTTTTATGCGCTGATGATCGCCATGCCTCTGACGGGTTGGGTTTATGTGTCCTCGGGGTGGGCGGTGACAACCGATCATCCTCTGGCGGTGGCAACCAGCTGGTTTGGTCTGTTCGGCATTCCCCATATCGGCTTTGTTGAACATGCGGCCGAGGTGGCCCGTCGCAACATCGCCTTTGCCAGCATGGGCGCACACACCTTTATGGCGTGGGGTGCGGTGGTTCTGGTGGCCCTGCATGTCGGTGCGGCTCTGAAGCACCAGTTCCTGAACCGTGATGGCGTGCTGGCCCACATGGTGCCGGTGTTCAAACATGTTGACGGCCCGACGGCGGCTGAACCCAAGGCATCGACCAAATGGGCCGAGCGAATGGCGGGTCTGGGCCTGATTGCGGTACTGGCTGTGGCGGGTGCCATTGCGGCGCGTCCGGCCCCAATGACCGAAGGTCCGGCAAAGGCACCGGTCGCAGCTTCGGCTCCGCAGGATGCCGATGTGGTGGCGGGTACGGCCCAAGCCTGGACTATCGACAAGGCGCAATCGAATATCGCGTTCAGCGGCACCCATTCGGGCGCACCCTTTACCGGCACGTTCGGCGAATGGGATGCCAAGGTCTGGTTCGATCCGGCTGATCTGGCGGGCTCCAAGGCGGTGGTGACCATCTCGACCGCATCGGGCAAGACGGGCGATGCGACCAAGGATGGCTCGCTGGGCGGTGCCGAATGGTTTGATCCGGCTACCTATCCGACGGCCCGTTTCGAGGCCGACAGCTTTACGGCTCTGGGCGGCAACCGCTTCGAGGCGCGCGGCACCCTGCGAATCAAATCGATGACCGTTCCGGTGGTTCTACCCTTTACCTTTAACGAGGCATCCGGCGTGGCCACGGTCGAAGGTAAGGTCGAGCTGGATCGCACGGCCTTTGATCTGGGCATGGCGTCCGATGCCGCCGGAAGCTGGGTGTCCAAGGCCATCGAGGTCACGATCAAGGTGCGTGCCGAGCGCGCATCCTGACCGATTGCAGCACTCTTTGAGCGTTTGAGGCGCTACGGGGTTTGCCTGATGGGGCAGGGGGCGGTAGAGCAGGCGCTCTTCCAACCTTTGCCCCAGATACAGGCCAAGACCATGCACGACATCAGAGCGATCCGAGACAACCCCGACCTCTATGTGGCCGGCTGGTCGTCGCGCGGCGTGGATGACGCGCAAAACGTGGTCGATAACATCCTGAAACTGGATGAAGCTCTGCGTGCTGCCCAGACCAAGGGTCAGGAAGCACTGGCCAAACGCAATGCGGCCTCCAAGGCCATTGGCGCGGCCATGGGCAAGAAGGACATGGCCGAGGCCGAGCGCCTGAAGGCCGAGGTGGAAACCCTCAAGAACGAGATTGCCGAAGCGGGCGAAGTCGAAGCCGCCAAGGGTGGTGAACTGCGCGACCTGCTGGCGGGCCTTAAGAACCTCGCTGCTGCCGACGTGCCGAACGGTGCCGATGAAAACGACAATGTCGAAGTCAGCAAGTGGGGCAGCCCGCGCACCGAAGGTCCGAAGAAAGACCACGCCGATCTGGGCGAAGCGCTCAAGATGTTGGACTTCGAAGGCGCGGCCAAGATGTCCGGCTCGCGCTTTGCAGTGCTGAAGGGGCAACTGGCGCGTATGGAACGCGCCATTGGCCAGTTCATGCTGGACCTGCAAACGGACAAGCACGGCTACACCGAAGTGAACCCGCCGCTGCTGGTGAAAGATCAAGCCATGTTTGGCACTGGCCAATTGCCTAAGTTCGAGGAAGATCTCTTCTTCGCCACCAGCAAGGCTACGCTCGAAAAAGATGAAAACGGTAACCCGATTATTTCGGGCGATAATGTCTTCATTCCGAACGTTTCTGGTGCGGATATTTTTGAAGATGGTAGCGGCAAACTTAGCGCTTACATTCCGGCTCAAAATGCACTGTCGGTCAACGATGCACGCTATTTGATCCCGACCGCCGAGGTGTCTCTGACCAACCTCGTCCGCGAACAAATCCTGCCGGATGAGGAAGTGGCCCAGCCGATCCGCATGACGGCGCTGACCTATTGCTTCCGTGCCGAGGCGGGTTCTGCCGGTCGTGACACGCGCGGCCTGATCCGTCAGCACCAGTTCCAGAAGGTGGAAATGGTGTCGATCTGCAAGCCGGAAGACAGTGAAGCCGAACACGAGCGCATGACCGGTTGTGCCGAAGCTGTGCTTCAAGCGCTGGAACTGCCGTATCGCAAGGTTCTGCTGTGCAAGGGCGATATGGGCTTCTCTGCCACCAAGACCTACGACCTCGAAGTGTGGCTGCCGTCGCAGAACACCTATCGCGAGATCAGCTCCTGCTCGAACTGCGGTGACTTCCAGAGCCGCCGCATGGACGCTCGCTTCAAGCGCGCTGGCGAGAAGAAGACCGAGTTCCTGCATACCCTGAACGGTTCGGGTCTGGCGGTAGGCCGCACCCTTGTGGCCGTGATGGAAAACTATCAGCGCGAAGACGGCTCGATTGCTGTGCCTGCCGTGCTGCAACCCTATATGGGCGGTCTGACCGCCATCGCTGCTGCATAAACGAGTATCATGCGTATTCTTCTGACCAATGACGACGGCATCGATGCCGAAGGCCTGACCTGTCTGGAAAACATCGCCCGCGCATTGTCGGACGATGTGTGGATCGTGGCCCCTGCGGTTGAACAGTCGGGCAAGGGCCGTGGCCTGACCCTGACCGAGCCTCTGCGCGTCAACAAACTGGGCGACAAGCGTTTCTCGGTGACCGGCACCCCGACCGACTGCGTTATTCTGGCCGTCAATGAACTGATGCCTGAAAAGCCCGATCTGGTGCTGTCGGGCGTCAATCGCGGCCACAATGTCGGCGAGGACACCTCCTATTCGGGCACTGTCGCCGGTGCGCTGCAAGGCATGGCCTTTGGCATTCGCTCGATTGCCCTGTCGCAATCGCTGGAGCGCTTCCATGACGAGGCCGTCGCCCATTGGGAAACGGCCGAAGCCTTTGCGCCGGGAATCATTCAAAAGCTGCTGGACCAGAAATGGCCGGACGGCGTGATTATGAACGTCAACTTCCCGCGCTTGCCGCCGGAACTGGTCAAGACGGTAGAAATCACCCGTCAGGGCTTCCGCGATATTGGCGAACTGCATGCCATCCGTCGTGATGACCTGCGCGGGCGCCCGTATTACTGGATGGCCTTCCGCGGCCAGCCGCACGAACATGCCCAAGGCACCGACTTGCGCGCTATGGAAGAGGGCCGTATCTCGGTCACACCGCTGCAAATCGATCTGACGCACACGCAAATGATCAACGATCTCAAGAAAGTGCTGGGTGGCGCACCACCCAAGGGACCGCACGAACAATGACTTTAAGGGACGACCGTGCCGGACGCCTGATCCTGTCGCTACGGCGGCAGGGTGTCACCGATGCGCGCGTCCTTGCGGCCATGGAACAGGTGGATCGCTCCCTGTTCGTACATGAGAGATTTCTGGATCAGGCATGGGAAGATCAGGCGCTTCCCATCGACTGCGCCCAGACCATCAGCCAGCCCTATATTGTCGGCCTGATGACGCAGGCTCTACAGGTCGGGCCGCGCCACCGTGTGCTGGAGATCGGCACCGGCAGTGGCTATCAGTGCGCGGTACTCAGCCGCATGGCGCGCTTCGTCTATACGGTTGAGCGATACAAAAGCCTGCTGACCGAGGCCGAAATCCGGATGAAACGTCTTGGTCTCGAAAATGTGTTTACCCGCCATGGTGATGGCGGTGTGGGCTGGATCGAGCAGGCACCGTTTGATCGCATCATGGTGACGGCGGCATCCCCGCACGAACCGACCGAACTGTTGAAACAACTCAAGCCGGGCGGGGTTCTGGTGGCTCCGGTGGGGCGTACTTCGGTTCAGATGTTGAACCGCTATACCGGACAACCGGACGGCAGTTTCACACGCGAAAGCCTGTGCGAGGTGCGCTTTGTGCCCTTGGTCGAAGGCACCGCCAAAGAAGGGTAAACGCGCCCTTAACTATTCCGCCCCATTTTTGCACAAGTTAACCGTTTCAGTCTGCCGCGAATCCGGCAAGGCCGGTTGATGATGTGATTTTCAAGATGGAGACGGGCATGCTGGGCAGCCGCAACTGGATCAAAGCGGGATTGCTGGCAGGGAGTGCGCTGACGCTCGCCGCCTGTTCGACCTACCCCCAAGAGCCGCGCTACTCGACGCGTCCGGTGCCGACCGGTCAGGCACCTGTACCCTATGGCCAAAGCCCGTATGCCAACCGTCCGCAGCAACAGCCTGCGGCACCGGCCCAGCAGCCGAACAATCCCTATTACCAGCCGACCACGCCACCTGCAGTAGAGCAGGGGCCGATTGCTTCGGCGGGCTCTATTGCAGGGGGCGGGTTGCCGCCGGCTTCGTCGGGACCGGCCTATCCGTCTACGGGTGAGCCGGTGCGCGTGACGCCGCCCGCATCGTCCGGTCCTGTACAAGCTGGGTCTGCCTATATCATTCAGCCCGGTGACACGATTTCCGGCGTGGGCCGTCGTTTCCAGACTCCGGTTCAAACTCTGATCGAGCTGAACGGACTTGGTCCGCGCGGGGCCATCAGTTCCGGCCAGCGGATTATCCTGCCGACGACGGCTGTGGATGGTGGAACCGATCCCTATGCAACAGGTCCGGCTCCTTCGGGTGTCGTGAGCCGTGTCGAGGGCGTGACCGCGCCGCCACCGCCACCACCGAGCGGCAATGCGCCTCTACCGGTGGCCCGCCAACCGGCAGCAAGCGTGCCGCCAGCCCGGACACAAGCGCCAGTGCAAGCCCCAGCGCAAGCTCCGGCGCAACCCGCCGCCGCATTGGGCCAGAACATTGCCCTGCAATGGCCGGTGCGCGGTGACATCCTGCGCCGTTTCGGCCCGACAGGCATGGGCGAGCGTAATAACGGCATCAATATCGGCGCGTCGGCCGGTGCCGAGGTCAAGGCTTCGGCGGATGGCACTGTGGCCTATGTCGGCGATGACATTGTGGGGCAGGGCCTGACGGTTCTGATCGTCCACCGCGACGGCTGGCGCACGGTTTACAGCCATCTCGGTTCTTCGACCGTTCGTGATGGCGCACAGGTTCGTGCCGGTCAGGTGATCGGAACGGTGGGTACAACCGCCGGTGATGGTCGCCCGTCGATCCATTACGAAGTGCGCCAGATGCGCGGTGATGATCCGGTCGCACTGGACCCGCTGGGCGTCCTACCGCGCTAAAATCGCGACAAAGTGACATTATCGGGGGCGGATTGGTTGAAATGATCCGTCCCTGTCATGCCGTCGCGTTGCAAATGCATGCGGCGCACCCTAGTTTTCGCGCCTTAAATCCATTGAGCCCCCCACTGTGGGACGAGGCTCAGTATGGGGAGCCTTACATTGAATACCCAAGATCCCGGCATGATGGGTGCTATCATTCAGTTCGCACCGCTCGTTCTGATTTTCGTCCTGTTCTACTTCCTGATGATCCGTCCGCAGCAAAAGCGCATGAAGGAACACCAGTCCACGCTGAAGGCTCTGAAGCGCGGTGATGAAGTGGTTCTGTCGAACGGCATGGTCGGCAAGGTAACCCGCGTTGAAGAAACCGAAGTGATGGTGGATATCGCCCAGGGCGTCTCGGTCCGTGTGGTCCGTTCCATGATCGCCGACGTGCGCAACCGCACCGCCATCGCCGCCAACGACAAGGGCTAAGCCCCTTTTACCACGGCTTTTAAGCCGCCCGGAGAAGCCCTGACATGATTCAGCTTGCACGCTGGAAAGTCGTCTTGGTCTCGCTGTCGCTCGTTTTCGGGCTACTGCTGGCCTTCCCGAGCATGCTCACGCCCGAGCAGCGCGCTGCGCTGCCGGGCTGGCTGCCGAAAAATGGTGTGAACCTCGGTCTGGACCTTCAGGGGGGCTCTTACCTCCTGTTGGAAGTCGATGTTCCGGCCATGCGCGAGAAGCGCGTGGGTAACCTGATTGAAGATGTTCGCGTCTCGCTGGGCGAGCAGCGCGTTAATATTGGCAATCTGCAACGTGAAGATAGCGGTGTTGTTATCACTGTGGCCGATGGTGCCCAGTTCGATACAGCCCTGAAAACGCTGCGTGACATGGCCAATACGGGCGTCGGTTCGACCGGCGTTTCGGATCGTCAGGTTTCGCGCCTCAGCGGTAACCGTATCCGTTACGGCTTCACCGATCTGGCTATGGCCAATATGGGTGCAACTGCCGTCGACCAGTCGATCGAGGTTGTACGCCGCCGTCTCGACAGCTCGGGCACCAAGGAAATCTCGATCACCCGTCAGGGCTCGGACCGTATTGTGGTTCAGGCCCCGGGTCAGAGCGATCCGGCCGAGCTGGAACGTCTGGTGGGCCAAACCGCCCAGCTGACTTTCCAGATGGTTGATACCAGCGCCACGGGTCTTCAGGACGCATTGGCAGGCCGTGTGGCTCCGGATTCGGAACTGCTGGCCGATGATGCCGGCACGCCGTATCTGGTGAAGCGCCGCGTGCTGGTTTCGGGTGAAAACCTGACCCGCGCCAATGTTGGCTCGGACCAGTCGGGCCGTCCGGCCATCGACTTCCAGTTCGATGGTCAAGGCGCACGTCGCTTTGGCGAGGCTACAGCCCAGAACATCGGCAAGCCTTTTGCCATCATTCTGGACGGCAAGGTTATTTCGGCACCGACCATCCAGTCGCCGATTACCGGCGGTAGCGGCCAGATTACCGGCAGCTTCTCGATCCAGTCCGCTTCGGAACTGGTGAACCTTCTGAATGGTGGTGCCCTTCCGGCTCCGCTGAAGGTTGAAGAGCGCCGCGTGGTGACTGCGGAACTGGGGGCTGATGCTGTTAAGGCGGGTGCGATTTCGACCATGATCGGCTTTGGCCTGATCATTGTCTTCATGATCGGTGCCTACGGCTTCCTGTTCGGCGGTATCTCTGTTCTGGGCTTGATCCTGAACGGTATCCTGATCGTGGCAGCCATGTCGCTTATCGGCGCAACCCTGACCCTGCCCGGTATTGCCGGTCTGGTGTTGACGTTCGCCGTGGCCGTTGATGCCAACGTGCTGATCTATGAGCGTATGCGTGACGAAGCCCGTCTGGGACGTTCGCCTATCGCGACTATGGATGCCGGTTTCAACCGCGCCATGGGCACCATTGTTGACGCCAACCTGACGACCCTTGTGGCGGCCCTGATCATGTTCATGTTCGGTGCCGGTCCGGTTCGCGGCTTCGCATGGACCCTGACCATTGGCGTCTTCACCTCGATGTTCTCGTCGGTGATGGTTGCCCAAGTTCTGCTTGGCTACTGGCTCAAAGTGGCCAAGCCTAAAAAACTGCCGATTGCGGAGTAATGCCGATGCGTGGATGGCCTCTCATCAAACTGCTTCCGCAGACAACGAACTTCCAGTTCGTCAAACACTCCAAGCTTATGGGCGGTTTGGCTGTACTTCTTTGCGTGGCCTCGATCGTGGGTTGTTTCTATCCGGGGTTGAACCTGGGTATCGACTTCCGTGGTGGTGCCTCGATGGAAGTGAGCAAGCCTGCCGGTCAGGTTCTGGAGCTTGATAAAGTGCGTACTGCCATGGGCGATCTCGACCTTGGTGACGTACAGGTTCAGGGTATCGACAGTGACTCTGCCGCTCTGATCCGTTTCCAGATTCCCGACGGTGCCAATCAGTCCGAAGTCGTTGCTCGCGTTGAAAAAGCGATCAGCGACTCAGTTGGCGAGGTCACCTATTCGGGTGTCAGCGTCGTGGGTTCCAAGGTCTCTGGCGAACTGTTCCGTTCAGGCATCTATGCACTGGGCGCAGCCATTTTCCTGATGTTCCTCTACATCTGGTTCCGCTTCGAGCCTCAGTTCGGTTTCGGTGCCATCATCGGTCTGCTTCACGACGTGATCCTGACCTTTGGACTGATCGTTCTGTTCCGCTTCGAGTTCAGCCTGAATACCGTGGCCGCCATTCTGACGGTTATCGGTTATTCGATGAACGATACCGTGGTTGTATTTGACCGCCTGCGCGAGAACCTGCGCAAGTACAAAACCATGCCACTCAAGGACGTTATCGATCAGTCGCTGAACGAAACCCTGTCGCGTACGATCATTACCGGTGTGACAGCCGTTGGTGTTCTGGCGGTTCTGGCTCTGTTTGGCGGTGAGGCCCTGTTCGACTTCTCGATCGTTCTGATGATCGGTATTGTCATCGGTACCTTCTCGTCGATCTATGTCGGCACGCCGGTCGTGCTGCTCTGGGGCGTCAAGCGCGGTAATATCGACCGCGACAAGGACGACCTGAAGCCCGTCAAGCTGGGCATGGCCAGCCGTCCGTAAGGACAGCGAAACCTAAAGACATAGACCCGCTCTTTCGTAAGAAAGGGCGGGTTTCTTTTTGGTCGCAGGTGCGTTGTGTCGTTCGGGCTTGCGCCACGGGGCAGGGTGCCGCATGGCATGGGCAACATGACTTCCCTAGATCTAGACTCACAGGTCCGCGTGGCCGACATTGACCGTTGGCTGTCCAGCCGCTTTGTTGATGATCTTCAGGCACGCGCCGACCTTATCACCCTCTATGCATTCGAGGCCGAGTTGCTGGCCATCCCTACGCGCGTCACCCAGCCCTTACTGGCCGAGATGCGATTTACGTGGTGGGCCGAGCAGTTGGACGGGGTATTTTCCAACACGCCGCGCAAAGGCCATCCTATTCTGGAGGCACTGACCGAGCTTGCAACACGTCGTGCATTGGAACGGGCGCAGTTTGATGCCTTGATCGAGGCTCACATCGGCCGTGTTCATAATCAGCCTCACGATCTGGATGCCTTCTTTGTGGCACCGATGCAGATCGCGGTTCAGATATTGGCTGGCAAGGGCCATGATGCGGCTGTTGCCGAGGCTGGCAAGCTGTTTGGTTTGATGCAGACGGGGCGGGATGCCGAGGCCAAGGCCTTGCGCGCAAAGGCCAACAGGGCGCTGAAAGCACTTCCGGCCAAGGCGTTTCCGGCGGTCGCCCATGCCAGCCTGTCGCGTTCGGCACCCGAACCCGTCAAACGGCTACAACTATTCTGGAACACGGTGAGGGGCCGTATCTGATGTCTGAAGCACACCTGAGGAAACCGGCATCCATGTGGCTGGCGGTAACGACCCTGTTCGGCCTCGCCGGGACGATTGTGGGACTATTGCCGGTTATTATGGTCTGGGGCGGCTTTCGGGCGGGCACGGTGCCGCTGGGCACCGCGCTGTTGACCATGGTGCCGTATTGCAGCCTGATGCTCTGCCCGTTGATTGCATGGTGGATGCTGATGCGACGTCAGTACAAGCTGGCCCTGATCATCGCCAGTCCGCCGATCGTGATGTGGTCTGCGTCGGTGCTGATCAATGCTGTGAGATAAGAGAAAAGGCGGTGACCGTGGTCACCGCCTTCTTTTTTGGTCCGGCCTGATCAGGCGTTGGCGTCGCGCCAAGCCTTGAGGGCTTCAAGGCCGCGTATGCTTTGCAGGCGCTTCTTGGCGCGTCCGCGTTCCTTGGGATGGATGCGCTTGCCTTCTTCATCAACCTTGGGCGCTTCCAGCGGCGGCAGCAGACCATAGTTGATGTTCATCGGCTGGAATTTCGAACCCGCCATGTGGCCACCGGTAATGTGTTCCACCAGTGCGCCCATTGCCGTTTCCGGCGGCGGGACGGACAGTGCCTTGCCCAGTGACTGAGCCGCAGCCAGACGACCGGTCAACAGACCCATGGCTGCGCTCTCGACATAGCCTTCGACGCCCGTGACCTGACCGGCAAAGCGCAGACGCGGCATGGCCTTGAGGCGCAACTGCTTGTCCAGCAGTTTGGGGCTGTTCAGATAGGTGTTGCGGTGTAGGCCACCCAGACGGGCGAACTGTGCATTTTCCAGACCCGGGATCATACGCAGGACCTCGGTCTGGGCCCCGTACTTCATCTTGGTCTGGAAGCCGACGATATTATACAGCGTGCCAAGGGCATTATCCTGACGCAGCTGGACAATGGCGTGGCATTTCACGGTGGGGTTGCGCGGATTGGTCAGGCCGACCGGCTTCATCGGGCCGTGACGCAGAGTCTCGCGACCACGCTCGGACATGACCTCGATGGGCAGACAGCCATCGAAATAGGGGACGTGTTCCCATTCCTTGGACACAGCAGTCGGGCTGGCCAGCAGGGCGTCGATAAAGGCGTCGTACTGTTCCTTGTCCATCGGACAGTTGACATAGGCCGCCGTCTCGCCGCTGGGGCCTTCCTTGTCATAGCGCGACTGGCGCCACGCAATGTCGAAATTGATGCTGTCGGCGTGGACGATCGGGGCAATAGCGTCAAAGAAGCTGAGCCCTTCTTCGCCACCCAGTTTGAGGATGGCATCGGCCAGCGCCTGTGACGTCAGCGGGCCGGTGGCGACGATGACATTGTCCCACTCTTCGGGCGGGATACCGGCGACTTCTTCGCGCACGATGGTGATCAGCGGGTGCTCGGACAGCTTCTTGGTCACGGCATCCGAGAAACCGTCACGGTCCACAGCCAGCGCACCACCGGCGGGGACCTGATGGTCGTGACCGCAGGCCATGATGATGCTGTTCAGTTCGCGCATTTCCTGATGCAGCAGGCCGACAGCATTATACTCCCAGTCGTCCGAACGGAACGAGTTGGAGCATACCAGTTCGGCCAGACCGGCAGTCTGGTGGGCATCGGTGCGAATCTCGACGGTCGAACCGTCGGCGGCTGTCTCGTCGCGGCGCATCTCGTGCAGGATGACAGGGACGCCAGCATTGGCGATCTGCCAGGCGGCTTCGGAACCGGCCATGCCGCCGCCAATGACGTGGACAGGGCGAATAGGGGATTGGGTGGACATGCAGCGGCTTCTAGCGGTGAAAAGGCCCGCTGTCATGTTGAACAAACATCGCTTAATCTCTGCGCGAGGCTCGGGAGGGAGATTCCATCAAGATGCGTGTTCAATACGATATCGGTAAGGTGTTCGCGGACAGCTTTGCATTAGTGCGCGCTCGCCCTTGGTGGGTTGTGGCATGGGGCGCATTGCTGATTGTTTTGCCGACCATTCCCGTCATTCCGATGTTTGTCTGGATAGCAGGCAATTTCGAGGTTCTGGTCGATAATCCCGAAGCGATGAACGAGATGATCGGGCTGAACATGCTCGCCAATCTGTCTTCGATTTTGCAGTTCGTGCTGCTGATCCCGATAATCGGCGCCATTGTGCGCTTGGTGCTAGACAAGGGAACAGGCCGCTTTATCGGTCTGCGCGCCAGCATGGACGAGTTGTGGGTCTTCGTGACCTATATCGCGCTTGTGCTCGGCTTCTGCGTGGTGGCCATGGTTGTTGGCATGATCGCGGTACTTGTCGGCGTGATCGTGGGTTACAGCAGTGGTACAGAGGCCGCAGGTGTGGGGGCCGGTATTTTTGTTGCCCTGCTGGCGGTGCTGCCATTGATTTGGGCAGGAGTTCGTCTGTGTCTGCTTATTCCGGCCAGTGTTGACCTGAACACCTTTGCGCTGGTTCCGGCATGGAAGGCATCCAAGGGGCATTTCTGGCCGCTGTTGGGCACGGTTTTCCTATCGGTTCTGATCGCGCTGGCCATTAGCATTGTCTGGATGATTGTCCTGATGGTGGTCATTATTTTGCTGGGCCTCATTGGCGGTGCCACGGGCATGGTGAATATGGGTGCAGACCCGTCCCAGTGGAACTGGGTGCCCTTTGCCATTATTGGTGGAGTGTTGTTGGCCGTACCGACTTTCTTCATGCAGGGCGTGAATTCGGTTCTGTCCATTGCCCCGTACACGTCCGCATGGCGTCAACTGAAACCGTCTGTTGAACAACAGGCTGCTCCGGTCGTTACGCCGGAACTCTAATAAGGATCTGCCTATGAAATTCGGGGCAACAGATGCGGTGTTCGAAGGATTCCGCATCACCCGCCAGAAGCCTGTGCTGCTGTTGTGGCTGTCGCTGGTCTATGCGGTGACGAGTGCGATTGCTGTCGCGCTGGCATACCAACCTTTTGTCCAGTTGATGGAGGTGGTTGCCAACATTCAAAGCGGCCAGCAGCCTGACGAAGCAGAGGCCATGAAGATCATGGGGGCCTATGGCCGCGTGATCATTGTGGCCTTGCCGCTGTCACTGATCGCGACGGCAGTAACCTATCCTGCTGTAGTGCGGGCCATTCTGACGCCAGAAGACAGCCGGTTCGGTTATCTTCGCCTTGGCCGTGACGAGTTGAACACCTTTGTGGTGATTTTGGCTCTGACCGTGGTCTGGAGTGCTGTAATCTTGCTCGCCGGTGGGATTGTGGGTGTGGCCGCTATGGGCGGGATGGCCGCAGCGATGTTGGTCGGTTTGCTGGTCTTCTGCGGCGTCGTGGCTTTTGCGATCTGGTTCGGGGTGAAGTTCAGCCTTGCGGTGCCGATTACCGTGGCCGAGAAGCGTATCGCCATTATGGACAGCTTCCGCATGACCAAGGGTCATTTCTGGCCGTTGCTGGGCATGGCATTCTTGGCGGGCATTCTGTCGTTTGGCGTGAACCTGCTGGTCAATATTATTTCCATGCCGTTTGCCGCCATTTCGGGTGGAGGTTTTGGCCTGCTGACAGGGCAGGGTGTAACGGCCCTGACGGTTACCGGCTTTATTGGCACGGTTGTGCTTAGCCTGCTGATGGCCTCGGCGCAGGCATTGATCCTGTATGCGCCGTTTGCGGCGGCCTACCGGATGCTGAAGCCGAACTGACAGACAGTTGAACGATAATGAAAAGGCCGGATCGCCCTGAAGGTGATCCGGCCTTTTTGTTTATCCGGTTGCCAGTTGGGCGACCCGTGCCTTGCGGCGTTTCTCGTGCCGATCCAGCACGTCTTTGAGGTACTTGCCGGTCCAGCTGTTTTTGTTGGCGGCGACCTCTTCGGGGGTGCCAATGGCGACAATCTCGCCACCGCCATCACCGCCCTCGGGGCCGAAGTCGAGGATGTAGTCGGCGACCTTGATGACATCGAGATTGTGTTCGATGACAACAATGGTGTTGCCGTTATCGACCAGCTCCTGAAGCACTTCCAACAGTTTGCGCGTGTCTTCGAAATGCAGCCCTGTGGTCGGCTCGTCGAGGATATACAGGGTCTTGCCAGTGGCGCGACGTGACAGTTCTTTGGACAGCTTGACGCGCTGGGCCTCGCCGCCCGACAGGGTGGTGGCAGGTTGGCCGACCTTGACATAGCCCAGCCCCACACGGGCCAGTGTCAGCATCTTGTCGCGGATCGACGGTACGGCCTCGAAGAACTTGCCGGCTTCCTCGACAGTCATATCCAGCACGTCGGAAATGCTCTTGCCCTTGAACAGAATTTCCAGCGTTTCGCGGTTATAGCGTTTGCCCTTGCAGACGTCGCAGGTGACGTAAACATCCGGCAGGAAGTGCATCTCGATCTTGATGACGCCATCGCCCTGACAGGCCTCGCAGCGACCGCCCTTGACGTTAAAGCTGAAACGCCCCGGTCCATAACCGCGTGCCTTGGATTCAGGCAGACCCGCGAACCAGTCACGGATCGGGTTGAAGGCCCCCGTATAGGTGGCGGGGTTGGAGCGCGGTGTGCGGCCAATCGGCGACTGGTCGATATCGATGACCTTGTCGAAGTGGTTCAGGCCTTCGATCCGGTCATGGTGGGCAGGGGCGGCCGAAGCATTGTGCAGACGGCGAGCCGCAGCCTTGTACAGCGTCTCGATGGTAAAGGTGGACTTGCCGCCACCGGATACGCCGGTGATGCAGTTGAAAACGCCGACCGGAATTGAACCAGTGACGTTCTTCAGATTATTGCCCGTCGCACCTGAAATGGTCAGCATTTTCTTGCGGTTGATCGGGCGGCGACCTTCTGGCGGCAGCGGGATTTCGCGCGTTCCCGTCAGATATTGACCCGTCAGGCTTTGCGGATTGGCCATGACCTGTTCTGGCGTACCCTCGGCACGGACGGTACCACCGTGCGCACCCGCACCGGGGCCCATATCGATGACGTAGTCGGCGGTCAGGATGGCTTCTTCGTCGTGTTCGACCACCAACACCGAGTTACCGAGATCACGCAGTCCGCGCAGGCTTTCCAGCAGGCGGGTATTGTCGCGCTGGTGCAGGCCGATGGACGGTTCGTCCAGCACATAAAGCACGCCGGTCAGACCCGAACCGATCTGGCTGGCCAGACGGATACGCTGGCTCTCGCCGCCCGACAATGTGCCGGACGCGCGCGACATGTTCAGATATTCAAGACCGACATTGTTCAAGAAGCGCAACCGGTCGGTGATCTCCTTCAGGATGCGGCGCGCAATCTCCATCTGTTTCTCGGTTAAGCTGTCTTCCAGCGTCGAGAACCAGAGGAAGGCCTTGGAAATGGACAGCACCGATATCTCGGCAATATCTGCCGTGCCGACCTTAACGGCCAGAGCTTCGGGTTTCAGACGTTTGCCATCACAGGCATCGCAAGGCGTTTCGGACTGGTAGCGGCCCAGTTCCTCACGCACCCATGCCGAGTCCGTCTCGCGCCAGCGACGCTCCAGGTTCGGCATAATGCCTTCGAACGGCTTGGAGACTTCGTATTTGCGGGCATTGTCGTCATAGACGAACTTGATCTTCTCGCTGCCGGTGCCTTGCAGAATGACCTTCTGGGCACTGGCCGTAAGCTCGCGCCACGGCTTGTCCATCGAGAAGCCATAGTGCAGCGACAGCGCCTGTAGGGTCTGGGTGTAGAGCGGTGACTGGCCGCGCGACCATGGCGCAATGGCTCCACCATGCAGGGTCTTGTCGCGATCCGGCACGACCAGATCGGCATCGAATGCCAGCTTTACGCCTAGACCGTCACATTTGGGACAGGCCCCGAACGGGTTGTTGAACGAGAACAGGCGCGGTTCGATCTCGGTAATGGTGAAACCCGATACGGGACAGGCGAACCGTTCCGAGAAGATCAGGGTGCGTGGTTCGGTTTCACCCTCGGCTGGTTTGAGCCATTCGGCCACAGCCAGACCATCGGCCAGTCCCAGAGCGGTTTGCAGACTGTCGGCATAGCGGCTTTCAAGGCCAGCCTTGGTGACAATACGATCCACCACGATGTCGATGTCGTGTTTGAACTTTTTGTCGAGGGTCGGGGCGTCCTCGATGGCATAAAGCTCGCCATCGATCTTCAGGCGCTGGAAGCCCTGACGCTGCCACTCGGCGATTTCCTTTTTATACTCGCCCTTGCGACCGCGCACGACGGGGGCCAGCAGCATGATGCGCTCGCCTTCGGGCAAGGCAGACAGCTTGTCGACCATCTGGCTGATGGTCTGGCTTTCGATAGGCAGGCCCGTGACGGGCGAATAGGGGATACCTACGCGCGCCCACAGCAGACGCATATAGTCATGGATTTCCGTGACCGTGCCGACCGTCGAGCGCGGGTTCTTGGATGTGGTCTTCTGTTCAATCGAGATGGCCGGAGACAGGCCTTCGATCAGGTCCACATCCGGTTTGCCCATCAGTTCCAGAAACTGGCGGGCATAGGCCGACAGACTCTCGACATAGCGGCGCTGACCCTCGGCATAGATAGTGTCGAACGCCAGCGAGGATTTGCCCGAGCCGGATAGGCCGGTCATCACCACCAACTGCTCGCGCGGAATGTCGATATCGACATTCTTGAGGTTGTGCTGACGGGCGCCACGCACGCGGATGAAGTTATGTTTTTCGCTCATGGAAGCCGCAAACACGCAAACAGAAGGGAGGAGCTGTATCTAGAACAAAGATTGAACATTAGTCGAGAGGCTTATGCCTCTTCCGGTGTTCAGCCTGTGTCGGAACGCACAAAACGCTGGCCGTGATCCAACAAAACGCCATTGGCATTGGCGATGCCCAGTTCCAGACTTTGGGCAATGCGGCGGGCGCGGACAATGAAGTGGTGACCGGCAACAGGCCCGCAAATTTCCGTCGCTGTGGCCTCGAAAATCTCTAGCCAGCGGTCAAAATGGCGGGCGTCGATCGGAAGGGGCAGGTGTTTGGGCATCGGGCGTCCCTGATAGACGCCGCTATGCAGGGCCACCGACGACCAGAACAGTTTCATCTGCGCCAGATGCGGTCCCCAGTCGCTGATCCGTTCCATAAAGACAGCACCAATCAAGGGATCTTGTCGCACACGGTCGTAGAAGCCCTCGACCAGACGGTCGATCATCGCATCGTCAATGCCGGTTTCGGCCTGAACGCGCGATACAGATTTTGCACGGCGGGCTTCGGCATCGCGACGTTCGTCCGGTGTCTGGATGGAAAAATCGAGGGTGGATCGCGTGGGTTTCATATGTGCCTAGATAGGTGTGGTGGCCGGTAATCCCAAGCTGGCGCCAATCATTTGCCAGTCATTCTGTGACGTTTTGGCATTCGCTTGTTACTTTTAGCTACTTGCATGCAGGCGCGCATGGCCCCATGTTTTGGTTCGCCGCACAGTTTTAGGAGGCTTGAATATCATGATCATCGCACTGGCTACCGCAACGGTTTTGTCTGCAATGATGCTCGTGGTGCTCCATGCCAACCAACCTAAAGCCAAGCGTGTCCGCGTCCGCATACGCGACCCTCGTATCGGTCGCCGCCCGTACAACTGACGACTCTACGCTTTTCGAAAATCTGAATCTTGCTGTCGGTGCCGAACGCATCGGGCTTGTCGGTGCCAATGGTTCCGGCAAATCGACCCTGCTTGATCTGATCGCACAGAAACGTGCGCCCGATGACGGACATGTGTCGGTTGCGGGTGATGTGGTGCGTCTGGATCAGCAAACGGGCGCGTTTACCGATATGTCCGTCGCCGAGGCCCTGAATGTCGGCGAGGACTGGGCGCGGATTACCCGTATTCTGGACGGTGTTGCCAGCGACGACGACTTGGAGCGGGCGGACTGGGATCTAGAGCCGCGTATGCACAAGGCGCTGTTGGCGCTTGGCCTGACAGGACTTGATCCTGCCCGCCCTATGTCCAGCCTTAGTGGCGGCGAGCGGACGCGAGTTTATCTGGCCGGTTTAAAACTGACGCAGCCCGATATTGTGCTGCTGGATGAGCCGACCAACCATATGGATGCCCAAGGTCGCGAGGCCGTTATGGCTCTTGTCCGCGATTGGGAAGGCTGTCTGATCGTGGCCTCGCATGATCGCGACCTGTTGCAGCATGTGGACCGGATCGTAGAGCTGTCACCACTGGGGCCGCGCATTTATGGTGGCAATTACGAGCTTTACCGTGCCACGCGCGATGCCGAGCGACAGTCAGCAGATGCGGCCTTGTCACAGGCCAAGCGAGCCATGGATAGCGCCAAGGTAGAAGCGCAAAGCCAGCGCGAGGCCCGCGACCGGCGCGATGGTGCCGGTAAGCGGGCTTCGCTACAGGGCGGCCAGCCCAAAATCCTGCTTGGTCGGCGTAAAGGTATAGCCCAGCAGAGCGCAGGACGCGAAAACACCTTGGCCATGCGCAAGATGGATACGCTCCAGAGCGACTTGTCACAGGCCCAAGCGGCGGTTGCCCGCACCCGAAACCCTGACATCAGGATCAGCAGCACAGGTCTGGGCTCGGGCCGCGAGATTGTGCGGCTGGAACAGGCTGTGGTCCGGCATGGCGAGCGAACCATAGTGGGGCCGCTGGATATGCGTCTGGCCGGACCATTCCGTTTGGCGATTACCGGACCGAACGGTGCGGGTAAATCCACATTGATGGCGTTGCTATCAGGGCAGGTTGAGCCTGATAATGGCTTGGCCGAAGTTCTGGAACCTGCGGCCGTGCTGGATCAGGATGTCAGTCTTCTGCATCCTGAAGAGACGGTGCGCGATGCATGGCTGCGCCTCAATCCCGGATGCACCCCGCAACAGGCACAGGCGGCTTTGGCGGGTTTTCTGTTCCGCAATACAGCCGCGATGAAGTGCGTCGGCGAGTTATCCGGTGGCGAGCGCCTGAGGGCAGGGCTGGCCTGTGTGTTGGGCGGTGAAAAACCGGCACGTTATCTGTTGCTGGATGAACCGACGAACCATCTGGATATCGCGTCGGTGGAAGCCATCGAAACCGCATTGGCCGATTATGACGGTGCGCTTGTGGTCATCAGTCATGATCGCCATTTTCTGGATGCCATCGGCATAGAGCAGGAGTTGAGCCTAGCCCCAGCTGTCCATAGCGCCCTTGCGTCGTGACGACGGGGTGTTGATCTGCGTGCGCGGTTCCGGCTCTGCCTTGCCGAACAGCCAGCCCTGACCGTGGGTGACGCCGAGCGAATGCAGGGTGATGGCTTCGCTTTCGGTTTCGACCATCTCGGCCACTGTCACCATGTCCAGCGAACGGCAAAGTTCTACCAGATGGGCAATCATGGTGCGGTGGCGGGAATTATCCGTCAGGCCGCGTACCAGAGACCCGTCGATCTTGACGATGTCGGCATTCAGGCCGCGCAGATAATCGAAACTGGCCGAGCCGACACCGAAATCATCAATGCAGATTCTGACGCCTGCATTTTTCAAGGCTGTCAGGCGGCGATTGGCCGAGCCGATATCGGCAAGGGCTGCGGTTTCGGTCACTTCGATCAGCAAACGGTTACGGGTTTGCGGCGTATCGGCCGTCATGGCCAACAGAGCCGAGACATAGGAGTCGTTGGATAGCGACGCGCCCGAGACGTTGACGGCGACATTCAGAGAGGCATTTTCCGGCCTGTTCAGGCGGTTGATGGCCATTTCGGCGACCGTGCGGTCAAAGCTTTCGATCAGGGCCAGTTCTTCGGCCATGCGAATGGCGGGGCCGGGGCTGGTTGAACGCGGGAAGCGCGACAGGGCTTCGTGATGGTGAACCGTGCGGGTCTTCAGATCGACAATCGGTTGATAGTGCAGCTCGAAATCGCGGTCGCGGACAATATTGCGGAACCGCTCGGCGTCCCTGAGCGTACGCTGCAAAGCCTCGGCGAAATGCGCTTCGGGGTTTTCCAGATTGTCTTCGCGCAGGCAGGCCTCGATCGCAAAACGCATGGCCCGCAGTGCCGATGCCGGATCACTGCCCAAGGGCGAGTTACCGGATTTTGAGGTTAGCGGTACGCCCTTGTTCTCGCCTATGGCGCGGATCTCGGCATCGATATCGCGACCATTATCGGGGGCATGCACAACAGCATAGCGGTCATGTGCCAGTCGGCCCGCAGACTGACCGTCCAGAGAGATAGAGCGCAAAGTGGCGTTTAGACCGGCGTAAATCTCGGGGCGCTGTTCAGTGGGAACACGGTCCATACCGGCGACATCGACAAAGGCGAGTGCCAGTTTCTGGACATCGCTTTCTGTGCCGTCGTGCAGGCGGAACCTGAGATTGGCCAGCATGTCCTGTGCTTCGGGCAGTTCATCCGAGCTTGAATCTGGATGTGTGACGGGACGGATCGTGGCGGTCTTGTCGATATAGGACAAGGAACAGGAAACCGCCGGTGCCAGTTCAGGCAGCCGAAAAACATTCAGTCTTGCCATGCGTTGATGGTTGCCACCGCAATCAATGGCGACATCCACAGACGGGCTGCGATGGCCCGCTGGCAGGGACTGGATCAGGGCTTTGAGGGCAGCGGCCCCTTCGGGGCTGAGCCGGTCAGCGAGGGGATGACCAACCCATTGGGCCACGGGTGCCGTAGGCACAGGTCCAGCGCCCAAGGCGAAGCGTACGACACCTTGTTTGTCCAGCTCGATCAACGCATCTGCCGAAGCGAAGGCCAAGCCTAAAAGGCGTGTGGCAAGCGTCATACGGTGGAATCAAAGCCTTGACTGAAGAACGGGTTGTAAATTGAAGGTTCATCACCATACACGCAAGGCATTATGATGGCGCGTGTTTAATCAGGCCTTACGATCCAGCGCGACGGCGCGTCCGTCGCCGGATGCAGCATGACCGGATGCCATATAGCCAGTCCCCATGGCGCGGTTGCTGGCCACTTCGGAAGCAATCGTACGCACCAGTCCTTCGGAAATACGGCGCGCGGCCTCGATGGCTTCGGAATGAACCGCTAGCGTTTCGTCAAACCGCTCGGTGGCGCTGATTAGAGTTTGCTTCAATTCCAGCGGTGCATTGGCAACCAGTCCGGGATTGGCTTTGAGGCGGGCGGACTCGCGGCGATACTCGTTCGCCAGTTCTGCGGTTTCGGCCATGCCGTGCGCCATGTCGGCTGCCTTGTGGCTGCGAACCAGTTCAAGTTCTTGCAGCAGACGCGCATCCAGTCGTTCCGTCAGACCAATCAACTTTTGTAGTTGAAGGCCCGCCATTTCAGCGTCCAAACTCATACGAGGCCTTCCTGTGCCTTAAGCATGTGCGACATGACCTTGTCCGCAAGGCCGACACCGCCAGCCTTGGAGGTTTCCTTGGCCATGGCCTCGACCAGAAACCCGCGCCACATTTCTTCGCCCGCGCCACCGCCGAAGGGAGCCTCGGTGCTGAGCCCTTCGAACATGGGCTTGAGCATCTGGGACAGGTAGCTAGCCTCGAAATCCTGCGCGATCTGGCGCATTTGGTCGGGGCTTTTGGCCTTGGGTGGCGTTCCAAAACCGCCAAGCGGACGGATCAGGGCGGGGTTCAGTTCGGAAGCGTCCATCAGATCACCTCGATTTCGGCTTGCAGGGCCCCTGCGGCCTTGATGGCTTGCAGGATGGAGATCATGTCGCGTGGGCTGACCCCGAGGGCGTTCAGGCCGTTGACCAGTGATGAGAGAGAGGTTTGGCCGCCCACAATTTGCATCTGACGCCCCATTTCTTCTTCGACAGTCACCGAGGACTGCGGGGTGACGACCGTCTGGCCGTTACCAAACGGGTTGGGTTGGCTGACCATCGGGTTTTCCTGAACCGATACGGTCAGGTTGCCTTGGGCAATGGCGACAGTTGAGACGCGTACGGCCTCGCCCATAACGATCACGCCATTGACCTCGTCGATGACGACCTTGGCGGGGGTATCGACAGATACAGGCAGGTTTTCGACGCTGCTGATGAACCCCGCGACTGACTGGCCCTGCGGCGTGCGAACGGCGATGACCGTGCCGTTCTCGGCATGGGCGGTGCCGGGGAAGGTCTGGTTGATGGCCTGCGCTACGCGCTGGGCTGTAGTGAAGTCAGGATTGCGCAGGGCGAGGCGCAAAATGTCCATGTCTTGCAGGTTGAAGCCGGTTTCCAGCTCGACCACGGCACCCGAAGAAATGCGGCCTGCGGTCGGCACGCCGCGTGTAATGGATGAACCCGAACCCCCTGAAGCCGAGACGGCACCCGTTTGAACGGCGCCTTGGGCGACGGCATAGACCTGGCCGTCGGCACCTTGCAGGGCGGTGACCATCAGCGTGCCGCCGAGCAAGCTCTTAGCATCGCCCATGGCCGATACTGTCACATCCAGACGTCCACCGGGGACGGCGAAGGGCGGTAGTTCGGCGGTGACGATGACGGCGGCGACGTTCTTGGTGTTTGCGGTGGTGCCGCGAATATTGACGCCCTGACGCTCCATCATCCCTTCGACCGACTGGCGGGTGAAGGGGGAGTTACGAAGGGAGTCGCCGGTGCCGTTGAGGCCGACCACCAGACCATAGCCCATCAACTGGTTGGTACGCACACCTTCAACCGACGCCACATCCTTGATGCGCGACTGGGACAGGGCGTCCGAGGGCAGGGCAGCCACGGCCAAAAAGGCGAGGGCTGCTGCCGGAGCTATAAGAGTGGTAAGAAACTTCTGCATACGACAGGCGTCCCTGTTTAGGTGTTCGCGATTAACCATGCGAACTTCGTGCCGAAGAAATTTCGTAGTGTTTTCAATAGTAGGTAAATTCTTGGAGTAGGCAGTGCGGCAAAATATGCCGGGGCGTTAACCAAGATTTCAGCCCCGCAGTCCAGATTGCAGGCTAGATCAGGAGCAAGTCTGATGAAGGTCAATGGTGTAGGCGGCCCCGCCGTCCCCTCTGCGTCCAGACCGGCGTCCAAAAACGCTGACGGTTTTCGCCTGCCCGGTGCAGGCGGGGCGGGGGCAGCAAGTGCAGCCAGTGCTTCCAGTGCCAGTGCGGGCTTGACGGGGCTATCTGCGCTGATGGCATTGCAGGGGGTCGAAGATCCGATGGAGCGTCGCCGCCGTGCCATCCGGCGTGGATCGACACTGCTGGACAAATTGGACGAGTTGAAACTGGGGCTTTTGGGCGGAGAATCCTCGCCTGTGAACCTTCAGGGGCTGGCCCGTGCCATGAGCGAGACACGCGATGGTGATGAAGAGCCGGGCCTGAAGGCCGTGCTCGATCAGATTGATCTTCGCGCTGCGGTTGAAATAGCCAAGGCGGAAAGTCGTCGTAAATCCTAGAGATTTTACAGCAAGACCGCTTTTCTTGGGTAAATCATGCAATCATAGGTATGGATTTACGGAGTTATCCACCAATCTGTATAGCGTTGCTATATCAAAGGATGAATAGTGGGATTGCGCACTAGGGAATCGTTTAATATAGGCGGCACTGCGCCACAGGGGGGCGCGACCAAACGAGCGTTAAGCCAATGAACGCAACCGCGACCTTGATCCGTCAAGAAACGGCAATGTACCGGCCTTCGGATGACGAACCGTTTATGAACGATCGGCAACTGGCCTATTTCAAGGGCAAGCTGCTGCAGTGGAAGGAAGACATCCTTCTCGAAGCACGTGGAACGGTGACGAACCTTAAATCGGAAACGGAAAACCATCCTGATCTGGTGGATCGGGCATCTTCCGAAGCCGATCGGGCACTGGAGCTGCGGACGCGTGATCGCCAGCGCAAGCTGATTTCCAAGATCGACGAAGCACTGCGTCGTATCGAGGAAGGGTCATACGGATATTGCGAAGAGACGGGTGAACCTATCGGTCTGGGCCGACTGGAGGCCCGACCGACGGCAACCTTGTCCGTAGAGGCGCAAGAGCGACACGAGCGCCGCGAGCGCGTTCACCGCGACGACTGAGATTTGAAAGGCCGCTTCGTTCCGAGGCGGCCTTTTCTTTGTTTTGTCGATGGTGTCGGGGCAATAATGGTCTCGGTCCCTTGACTTCGCTCCACGGCGGCGCGACCAAACCGCCTCGTTTTGAGGTCAAAGGCTGCCATGTCCGTTAAGGTCCGTTTCGCCCCGTCACCGACGGGTAAGCTGCACGTAGGTAATGTGCGTACCGCTCTGGTGAACTGGTTGTTCGCCAAGGGGCAGGGCGGCTCGTTCGTGCTGCGCATTGACGATACCGATCTGGTTCGTTCGACCAAGGAGTCGGAAGACAATATCGAGATCGATCTGAAGTGGTTGGGTCTGGAATGGGACGAGCGTTACAACCAGTCCAAGCGTTTTGACCGTTACGAGGCCGCAGCCGATAAGCTGAAGGCGTCGGGGCACCTGTATCCTTGCTATGAAACGGCCGAAGAGCTGGATCTGCGCCGCAAGGTGCAGTTGTCGCGCGGTATGCCGCCGATCTACGACCGTGCGTCTTTGAACCTGACCGACGAACAGAAGGCCGCATACGAGGCCGAAGGCCGCAAGCCGCACTGGCGCTTCAAGCTGGAAGGCAAGCGCGTGTCGTGGGAAGATCTGGCCCGTGGTCATGCCGAGGTGGATACCGCCTCGATGTCGGACCCTGTGCTGATCCGCGCGGACGGCCTGTTCCTCTACACGCTGCCGTCGGTGGTCGATGATATCGATATGGAGATCACCCACATCATCCGTGGCGAGGATCACGTTACCAATACCGGTGCGCAGATCGAGATTTTCGAAGCTCTGGGTGCCAAGATGCCGGGCTTTGCGCACATGCCGCTTTTGGTGGGGGCCGATGGATCAGCCCTGTCCAAGCGCCTTGGTTCGCTGGCCATCATGGATATGCGCGCCGACGGCTATGAGCCGATTGCGATCACCAGCCACCTCGGCAAGATCGGTACCTCGGACAATCTCGAAATTGCGGCATCAATGCAGGAACTGGGCGAAGGTTTCAGCTTCTCCAAGATGGGCCGCTCGCCTGCGCGTTATGACGAAGCCGATCTGGGCCGTCTGAACGCTCAGGCATTGCAGGTCATGCCGTACGAAGTGGCCAAGCCGCGTCTTGCTGAACTGGGCGTCGATCTGGGCGAGGACTTCTGGAATGTGGTGCGTCCGAACCTGAATTTCTTCAAGGAAGTTGAAGGGCTGGCTGCGATTGTGAATGGTCCGATCACGCCGGTGATCGAAGATGCGGCCTTTGCCGAGGCGGCGCTGAAGCTGTTGCCCGAAGAAATCGGTGCCGATGTCTGGTCTGTCTGGACTGGTGCCGTAAAGGCCGAGACGGGTGCCAAGGGCAAGGGGCTGTTCATGCCTCTGCGTCTGGCCCTGACCGGACAGGCGCATGGGCCGGATATGGGTGCTATTGTGCCGATGATCCCGCGCGAGCGTCTTGTGGCCCGCCTTAAGGGCGAAACGGCCTGATCCATCGGATCGCCAGGTAATAAAGAAAGGCCGCTCCATCGGGAGCGGCCTTTTTTGTAGTTGTCAGTTTATCGGCGCTGGGCGGGATAAATCAGTCGGCGTTGCAAACGGCCAGTTCTTCGGCGGTCAGCTCGGTGCCTTTATAGGCAAAGGCCGAGACCTTGCCGATGCGGGCGACAACGCGGCGGCAAGCGCGCGGTGCCGGTTGGGCCGAGCCACCCGAAGCCGTGCACGAGGTGCCTTCACAGCGCCATGCAGCGCCATCGACGATCAGACGGCCGGCCGGAGCCTTGGCGGTGTCAACGAGGGTCGCGCGGGTAGCCGGCGCGTCGGCAAAGGCAGGGGCTGCAGCGAACAGAACAGCAGCGATAGCAATGGCACGCATGGTAGATCTCCTGAACCAAAAACCGGGGAGGACACGCAACAGAAAGGGGAGTTATGTGCGTTGTTTTTGGAGACTGTCAACATAGGTGAACGCTGATTTGTTAACGGCGTTCACTTTGTCGCACTTTATCGGGGATCGTGGCGGACGTGGGGCGTTGATTCGGATTCCTGCATCATTTTGATCGCTTCTTCGACGGAAGTCGCAACCGTATAGGCTTCGAGGAAGGAGGCGGGCGTCATGCCTGCTTTCACGGTCTCTTCCAGAAGGGTGAACAGGCTGTCCCAGAAACCGAGAATGTTGAGGAAGATGACCGGCTTTGCGTGCAGGTCGAGGCGTTTCCACGACAGAAGCTCGATGACTTCTTCCAGCGTGCCTACGCCGCCCGGCGCCACGACAAACACGTCGGACTCGTCATACATCATCTGTTTGCGCTGATGCATGGATTCCACGATCACGGTTTCGACCTCGTCGAACAGGCGTTCGCGGCTGCGTAGGAAGCGCGGCATGATGCCCACCACGCGACCGCCCTCTGCGTGGGCTGCGCGTGCCGATGCGCCCATCAGGCCAACGCCGCCGCCGCCATAAACCAGTCGCCAGCCCGCCTGTGCCGTCTGTTGTCCGAATGCGCGACCGGATTCGAGATAGGCAGGATCATTGCCGTCCGAAGAGGCGCAGAACAGGCAAACCGATTGGCCTTCATAAGGCGCGACAGTGGATTTCAGTTCAGTCATGGCAGCTCTGGCTGTGGGGGAAGGGGAGACAATACGCCTTGAAACGGGCATGGACTTATCTAGCAGAGAATCTGGGGGATGAGTGAAGATGAAACCTTGTCGGGTCGCCAAAACTTTGACCTGTGCTGCGGTTCTGTCGATATTCGCCTTGTCGGCATGCAAGCCTGCGGACCAAACCAAGATCGATCAGAGCATCTCGGGCACGGAATGGGTGCGGCCTCCGTCGCTGGAAAATGCGACCTGGAATGGAAATTCTATTCGCCTTGATGGCGAGGCAGAGCCTAACGGACGAGTTGTTCTGGCGGACCCTAGTGGCCGTGTTTATGCCGTCAATGCCAAGCCGAGCGGCAGTTTTGAAATCGAACTGAACGTCCCCGACCAAGGATTGTATCTGAAACCGCGATCGCAGGTTGGTCAGGAATTTATCGACGGACAAGGGCTGGTTTTTCTGAGGCCCGGTGAGCATCCGGTGGCAGTGACGCTAACGGATGGCGAGGCCAGTTACCGGTTGGCGCATAATAACGCTCTGGAAGCTGTCGATAGTGACGGGGCTATGCTGATTGTGTCCGGGCACGCATCGACAACCGCGATCCCGAAGCTGTTGGTGAACGGGCAGCCTATGCCGGTCGAGCTCGACGGGCTAGGACATTGGGCGGTTGTCTTGCCCGCGGGAACGGGGGCTGCGCTGATCCAGCTAGACGACAAGGCCTATCATTATCCCGGACTTGGGGCGGTGGAATCAGGTGTCGAGTTTGTTTCCGATGGCTGGCGCATTACGCGAAAAATCGGGGACAAGGCTGTGCAATCCACATGGTTGCCTGTCGATAGATAGCTGTTTGGTAATGAAATATTTACCGTTAATCTTTTGTTAACCAAAACAGATAGAACTAGGGACGTTCTCTGAATTTCGAGAGCACCCACCACCACCGAATACTTTTACCCGGCGCTTCTCGTGCCGGGTTTTTTCTGTTCGTTATCCTGCTGCATCATCAGAAGCGGCTCGAACAGATATCGGGCAAGGTGGCTGACGACGGGAACGGCCACGCCGTCTCCGGTCAGGTGATAGGCATCATTATAGTTTTTGGGCAGGCGATACTGGTCATCTAGTCCCATCAGACGTGCCGTCTCGCGCGGCGAGATCAAGCGCGAGCGGATACGACGCCCATCCACCACCATGATGATCTGACGACTGGAGCCGCCCGAAGGGGTTCTCAAACATCCCGCCACATCGTCAAAGCGCACTTCGGCACGTTGAACCTTGGTGCCGTCGGCCAGACGGCGCGTGCGCTTGTAGATGCCGCCAACCATGCGTCGGCCAGAGCGTTTGGCGGCTGTGACCTTGGCGAGATTAACGTCGGACATCTTGGCCAGAAGTGCGCGGGTTTCATCCATGGAATGCCATTCCACGCCCTTGGGCCGCTCTTCGATGATGTCGACAAAATCCAGAGGCCGTCGCGGCGGGGTTGGCAGGTTCCACCACAGCATTTTGGCGCGCACATCTTCCGGCAGGGCCATGGCTGCGCGGCGCAGGGGGGCTGTGTGGAAGGGCGCAAACGGCTCGGGTGATATCAGTTCGTCACTGATGGTAATGCTGTCGGCAATACCGATCACAAACAGGCGCGGGCGGGACTGGGGCACGAACTGGTCTGCATTGATAACCAGAGCGCCAAACCGATAGCCCGCCTCGGCAAAGGTCGTACAGATGCGAACAAAGTCGGCCCCGCCACGCGAGGTCAGCGCGCCACAGACATTCTCGACCGCAACAACCGGCGGCGCACGGCCTTCGGATTTTAGTTGCTCGATAAGGGCCCAAAACGTGTGGAAGGTGCCGGAGCGCTCTCCGGCCAGTCCTTTGCCCCATCCTGCCAGCGACAGGTCCTGACAGGGGAAGCTGCCCCAGCACATGTCCGCGTGACCGGGCAAATCACCGGATGTCAGATTACGGATGTCCCCGACATTCAGCTCGCCGCCGGTGCCCCAGTTGGCCTGATAAGAGAAACCCTTTTTGGCGTCGAAATCATTGGCAAAAGTGCAGTCCCAGCCTGCACCCAGCCCCTGACGCACCATGCCGCCGCCAGCAAAAAATTCATAGAAACTGGGCATCGAGACTTCTGTGGCGGGGAATCGGGACGCATCAGTGTGCGCCCCGACCCTACAGGCGGCAAGGCGGCTTTAGGTCGGCCAGGCACTTAGTCCACGATGAAGATCGGCGATCAGGTCATCTGTGTCCTCTAGGCCAATGTGAAAGCGCATAAGTTGCCCTTCCAGGTCGGCTTGGTGCAGGCGTTGTTCCAGTTGCGGCGTTTCGTATGTGACGAGGCTCTCGAAGCCACCCCACGAATAGCCCATGCCGAACAGGCTGAGGCCCGACATCAGGCGGTGTGCGTCCGCACGGCTGCCGCCCTTCATAACCACACCGAATAGCGAGGCGGCACCGTCAAACTGACTGTTCCACAGCTCATGGTGCGTGAAGGACGGGAGGGGTGGATATAGCACGCGCGAGACTTGCGGTTGCTGTTCTAGCCACTGCACGACTTTCATCGCTGACTGGAACTGGCTGCGGTATCGCAAGGGCAGGGTGCGAATACCGCGCAAGGCCAGCCATGCGTCATCGGGCGACACATGCCAGCCATTATCGTCAATGGTCTCGAATATCGTATCGGCCATAGCCTTGGTCGCAACCGAGATTGCGCCCATCAGGATATCGGAATGCCCACCGACATACTTGGTTAGAGCTTGCACGCTGATGTCTATGCCGTGTTCCAGCGGGCGATAGGCCAGCCCTGCACCCCATGTATTATCGACAATCGTGATGATGCCGCGTTCCTTACAGGCACGGGCCAGTGTGGCCATGTCCACCATTTCAAAAGTCAGGGAACCGGGCGCTTCGATCAGCAGCACGCGGGTATTGTCGCCGAGGCTGTCGATGATGGCATCGGTTGAGGCATCGGCAGGGTGAAAGCGTGTCTGAATGCCACGCTCGAACATATGGCGGGTCAGGAAACGGCGGGTGGGGCCATATACGGCATCCGTACACATCACTTCATCACCGGCACGCAAAATGGCTGTCAGCGGAACGGTCACGGCAGCCAGACCGGACGGCACGATCAGGCTGTCATGCGCGCCCTCCATGTCGGCCAGAATGCTGCGAAGTTGTCGCGCGGCCGAGCCACCTTCGAGACCGTAAACCGGACCATCGCGCGAACTGGTCATCTGGGCCGGATCGTCGCTGAGCATGGTCGACGCCCGCTCGATGGGCGGGTTGACGGGGCGACGTCCCTTGCCGCGCTGGGTGGCGGGGGAGATCAGACGCGTCGCTAGCGCTTTAGGGGGAGTTGAATCGTCGCTCATGGTTATCTCGGGTTGCGGCCAAGGGCATACAGGGGTCTAAAGGGTGCGGGGCGCAAGACGTGTATGGAGATTCAGGCATGGGATTGGCCGTCGGAATGCGGATTGCCTTGGTAGGTTTGGCAGTCAGCTTGACCTTGGCCGGTTGTCAACGTTCTGGTGATGACCGCAACAAAGCCGACACCCAGCCTCCCGCTGCGGCGACCAACCTGACCGAAATCGAGATGAGCAGCCCGACACTGGCAAGGGTGCTTCAACGCGGCCATCTGTTGTGCGGTGTACATGAAGGCTTGGTCGGGTTTGCCTACACGGACAATAAGGGTAACTGGCGTGGTTTCGATGTTGATTTTTGTCGGGCCACGGCTGCGGCATTGTTCGGCGATCCCGATGCTGTCCGCTTTGTCCCGCTGACCGCCGCCCAGCGTTTCCAGTACCTGTCCGAAGGTCGGGTGGATGTGTTGTGGCGCAATACCTCGTGGACGATGAGCCGTGATTCCAGCGGCGAACTGACGTTTGCGGGGATCAACTATTATGACGGGCAGGGTTTTCTGGTCCGGCGCTCGCTGAACCTGTCCAGTGCGACCGAGTTGAACGGCGCGCGTGTGTGCGTTCATGCCAATTCGACCAACGAACTGAATGCCGAAGATTTCTTCCGTACGCGCCAGATCGAGGTCCGGCCTGTGATCCTGCCGACCGAGGAGGAGGCTCGCCAAACCTACCTGCGCGAAGGGTGTGATGCGCTGACGGGAGATGTGTCCGCACTGGCGGCGGCCCGCAGTTTGATGACCGACCCGAGGCAGCATGTTCTCTTGCCCGAGGTGATCTCCAAGGAAGCGCTGGGACCGGTGGTACGCGCGGGCGACGAGCGCTGGGCCAATGTTATTCGCTGGGTGTTGAACGCCCTGATTTCAGCTGAAGAGCTGGGCCTGACCCAAGACAGTGTGATGCGCATCAAAGAGGGCGAAGGCTCGGCCGATGTACAGCGCCTGCTTGGCTATGAGGGGGAATTCGGCCCGCGTCTGGGCTTGAGCCGCGAATGGGCGCGCGATGCCGTGGCTGCGAGCGGCAATTACGGCGAGATTTTTGAACGCAATATCGGGCGTCAGTCTGCTCTGGGTCTAGAGCGCGGATTGAATGCCCAGTGGAACGCACCGGAGAGTGGTTTGATCTACGGCCTGCCTATTCGTTAGGGGGCCAAACCGAAGGAGAGGGGGATCTATGGATCAGGTAGAAAAACGCGGTTTGCCGCTGCATGTGTTGATGTTGATCGGCTTTGCAGTGGGGCTAACTGGCGGACTGATCGTCAATGCGACGATTGGGGGCGATCACTACTGGGTCCAGCAGGTCACTCAAAATGTCACAGGCCCAATCGGCCAGATATTCCTGCGACTGCTCTTCATGCTGGTATTACCCTTGCTGTTCTCGGCATTGGTTGTCGGCGTGGCGGAAATGGGCGACCTCAAGGTTCTGGGCCGCGCCGGTATCAAGAGCCTGTTGTTCACCGTTTTAGTATCGACCATTGCGGTGGTTATCGGTCTGGTGATGGTGAACCTGTTCCGTCCGGGGGCCGGTGTTGATCCGACCGTGGCGGCGCAACTGCTGGAGCAGGGCAAGGCGGGGGCTGCCAGCATTGTCGAAAATGCAAAATCCGGTACTTCTGGTACCAACTTCTTCGTCGAGTTGATCCCGAGCAATGTGTTCAAGGCGGCCGCCGACAACGACATTCTGCCGGTCATGGTCTTTGCCCTGTTGTTCGGTGTCGGTGTGGTGATGGTGCGTAACAGCGCCACCGATCACATGCTGAAATCGCTCGAAGGTCTGTTCGAAGTGATGATGAAGCTGATCGGCCTCGTCATCAAACTGGCTCCGTATGCGATTGCCTGCCTGATGTTCAACCTGTCGGCACTGTTCGGTCTGGACCTTCTGGTGCGTCTGGCGGCGTTTGTCGGCGTGGCGGTCGGGGCCATGGCAATCCACATGTTCGTGGTCTATCCGCTGCTGGTCTGGACCATGGGCGGCATGTCGCCGATCAAGTTCTTTTCCAGCATCCGCGAGGCGATGGTGGTGTCGTTTTCGACGGCCTCGTCCAATGCGTCCTTGCCGGTGTCTTTGCGCGTTGCCGAACAGGAACTGGGTCTGCCGCGCAAGATTGCCCGCTTTGTCCTGACGGTCGGCGCGACGGCAAACCAGAACGGTACGGCTTTGTTCGAGGGGGTGACGGTACTATTCCTCGCCCAGTTCTTCGGCGTTGATCTGACACTGACCCAACAGTTCGTCGTGATGCTGATCTGTATTCTGGGTGGCGTGGGGACGGCGGGCGTACCTGGCGGTTCTTTGCCGGTGGTGGCGATGATCCTCGGCATTGTTGGCGTGCCGGTCGAGGGGATCGGCCTGATCCTTGGTGTCGATCGCTTCCTTGATATGTGCCGGACCACGCTGAACGTCACGGGGGATCTGGTCGTCGCAACGGTGGTGTCGCGGGGCGAGGAAGATACCGGCTATGATGAAGGCGATGTCAGGCCATCGGTTGGTTGAGTATCAGGGCTGGATGGGGGTGTCGGTACGACTCCCCCATTCACTCCACGAGCCGTCATAAAGCCGCGAGGACTTGCCCAGCAGGGTCAGGCCCAGCGTCAGAATGGCAGCCGTAACGCCCGAACCACATGTGGTGATAACGGGGCGATTCATATCCAGTCCAACTGACCGGAAAGCGGCCTCCAATTCGGGGCCGTTTTTTATTGTGCCGTCGGGATTGAGAAGCTGTCCGAACGGCAGGTTAAAAGCACCGGGCATGTGGCCGCTTCGGACGCCGGCGCGCGGTTCGGGCATACTGCCGTTAAAGCGGGCGCTGCCACGCGCATCAAGAATCTGGGTTGTGCTGCCTAGCGCGGTTTTGACGTCATCCAGAGAGGACACAGGGTCCTCATTGAATACGGCGTCAAAGATCACGGCGTCGGGTGTTCCGGCAGGGCCGGATACGGTTGGCCGTCCCTCGGCCTTCCACTTGGGCAATCCGCCATCCAGTATGCGGACATGGTTTGCCCCATACAGCTTGAACATCCACCAGAAGCGCGCTGCCGAAAACAGGCCCTGCGCGTCATACACGACGATGGTGTCGTTACGGCTGATGCCCGCCTTGCCAACGACCGTGGCAAAATGGTCGGGCGAGGGCAGGGTGTGGGGCAAGGGTGAATCGGGTGCGGATATCTGTTCCAGATCGAGGAATATCGCACCATCGATATGTTCGACCTTGTAATCTGCATAGGCATCGCGGCCATCCAGCCACCAACTGCCATCCACCAGTTTCAGCGCGCCGCGATCCAGAAGCGCAGCTAGTTCTTCTGTCGAAATCATGGGGGAGGCAGGGTTTGTCATGCGTTCTTTCTATCACATCTAGGGGTTAAACGCAGGGTGTGGTCAGGCCGGATAGTGGCATGGTATCTTGCGTTTAACCGCATCAGACGCCACCTGATGTTTCAGAATCAGGGTGTTGAGTCGCGCCCGCCTATTAGTTTGAAAGCTCTGCTGTGACCCTTCCTAACGCTGTCATCGAACTCTCCCAAGGTCTGGCCAAGCCGGTCATCATCGGCGGTGGTAACCGGATCGCTTTCATCGCTGGCCCGTGCCAGATGGAAAGCCGCCAGCATGCGCTGGAAACCGCGCACCAGCTGAAGGAAATCGGTGACCGCCTGAATGTCGGCATCATCTACAAGACCAGCTTCGACAAGGCGAACCGCACCAGCGCCAATGCCGCACGCGGTATCGGCCTGAAAGACGCAATGCCGATCTTTGCCGAAGTGCGTGAAACCTATGGCTTGCCGACCCTGACCGACGTCCACTCCGAGGCCCAGTGCGGTCCGGTGGGCGAAGTCGTGGACGTGTTGCAGATTCCGGCCTTCCTGTGCCGCCAGACCGATCTGCTGCTGGCCGCAGCAGCCACTGGCAAGGCCATCAACGTCAAGAAGGGCCAGTTCCTCGCGCCTTGGGACATGAAGAACGTCATCGCCAAGATCACCGGCGCGGGCAATCTGAACGTCATGGCCTGCGAGCGTGGCGCTTCGTTCGGCTACAACACCCTCGTCAGCGACATGCGCGCCCTGCCGGAACTGCGCTCCATTGGTTGCCCCGTTGTGTTCGATGCGACCCACAGCGTGCAACAGCCGGGTGGTCAGGGCACGTCTTCGGGTGGTCAACGCCAGTTCGTGCCGGTTCTGGGCCGTGCTGCTGTGGCGGTCGGTGTGGATGCTGTCTTCATGGAAACCCACCAAGACCCCGACAATGCGCCGTCGGACGGTCCGAACATGGTTCCGCTGGACAAGTTCGAGGCTCTGGCTGCCGAACTGATCGCTTTCGATGATCTGGCGATCAAGATTGGTGCAAAGGGACCAGTGGCCTGATCGGCCTGAATCCGGTAGCTCAGCATTATGGCTGAACGTTCTTTCGATCTCGCTGAGCTCCGCAATCTTCTGGAGCGGATCAAAAGCATCAAGGTCGCCTGTGTGGGCGACCTGATGCTGGACCACTTCGTCTATGGCGAGGTGAACCGCATTTCTCCCGAGGCACCGATCCCGGTGCTGAAGGCCCGCCGCACGGTGTCTATGCCGGGCGGTGTGGGCAATGTGGCACGTAATATTGCGGCATTGGGAGCTGTCTCGCGTCTTGGCGCTGTGACGGGACAGGATCGCGCCGGTGATGAACTGGCGGCGCTGATTGATGCCGATACCCGTATCGAGGACAAGATCCAGCGACCGGATGATGCCCATACGATCGTGAAAACCCGCTTTGTCTCTTCGGGCCAGCAACTGCTGCGTCTGGACGATGAAGTGGGCCTCAGCCCTGCCTATCGGGACAAGAGCGTTTTTGACCACGCCAAGGCCATTCTGGTCTCGGATTATTCCAAAGGCGTTGTCGATAGCGACTTGATCGAGGCCGCGCTGTGGGCCGGTCGTCAATATGGCGCGCCGGTGATCGTTGATCCCAAGGGAACCGATTTTGCCCGCTATGGCGCAGCGGACGTGGTCAAGCCGAACGCCAGTGAACTGGCCGCTGCCACGGGCATGCCGACGGGGACCGACGAAGAGGTCGAGGCGGCACTGGCGGCACTGTTGGATAAAACGACGGTGAAGGCCGTGGTCGTCACCCGTGCAGGCAAGGGTATGAGCCTGATCCAGCGCGGTGGCGAGGTTCAGCACTATCCGGGCCGTGCGCGCGAAGTGTTCGACGTGTCGGGTGCCGGTGATACCAGCCTTGCGGCACTGGGACTGGCGCTTGCCGCAGGTCTGACGCTGGGACAGGCGGTCCAGTTTGCATTGCTGGCTTCGGGTGTCGTTGTAGGCAAGGCGGGGACCGCTATCGTCACGCCACAAGAACTGATCGATGCCGAAGAAGACGAGGTTGGTCGTCCGCTGATGGGCGATGTGGTGGCAGTCGATGATCTGGCTGAAACCGTCGCCCGTTGGCAGACTGATGGCCTGAAGGTCGGGTTTACCAATGGCTGTTTCGATATCCTGCATCGTGGTCACGTCACCTATCTGGCGCAGGCGCGTCGCTGGTGCGACCGGTTGGTGGTGGCACTGAATACCGATGCATCCGTTAGCGCGCTCAAGGGGCCCAGCCGTCCGGTCAATAATCTGGAAAGCCGCGCCAGCGTGATCGGCGCCTTGGCCAGCGTGGATGCAGTGACCTTCTTTAGTGATGATACGCCACTTGCCGCGATCAAGCGTCTGCGACCCGATGTGCTGATCAAGGGTTCGGATTACACCAAAGAACAGGTGGTCGGAGCTGCCGAGGTCGAAAGCTGGGGCGGTGAAGTACGCCTTGCCAGTTTCGAGGACGGCTATTCCACCACCAAGACCATCGAAAAAATGACTGCAAAGACGGACAAGGCCTGATGACCCCGCGTATGATTGTTGTGACGGGTGGAGCGGGCTTTATTGGCTCCAACATCGTGGCCCATCTGTGTGAAACACAGGCATGGGACGTGGTGGTGTGCGACCGTCTGGAAACGGCGGACCTTGGCAAGTGGAAGAACATCGCCAAGCACCCGATTGCCGACTTCTGGCAGCCCGAAGAGCTGTTCGAGCAACTGGAACGCCACGCGGATCAGATCGAGGCCGTCATTCACATGGGGGCGATCTCCTCGACGACCGAGGCGGACGCAGACCTGATTATCCGCACCAATTTCAGCCTGTCGCGTGATATCTGGGACTGGTGCTCCATTCGCAATGTGCGGATGCTCTATGCGTCGTCGGCGGCGACCTATGGCGACGGCGAGCAGGGCTTCGAGGATCGCGATGATCCTGAGAGCTTGAATGCGCTTCGCCCTTTAAATGCCTATGGTTACTCAAAATATCTGTTTGACCAGTATGCGGTGCGTCAAGCCGATCGCGATCAGGCACCACCGCAGTGGGCCGGTCTGAAATTCTTCAATGTCTATGGTCCGAATGAAGGCCACAAAGGCTCGATGAAGTCTGTCGTCGCTCAAATCTGGCCCAAGGTCGCAGCAGACGAAACGATCAGCCTGTTCAAGTCGCACAACCCGAACTATGCCGATGGCGGACAGCTTAGGGACTTCGTGTTTGTTGACGACATTGTCTCGATCATCAACTGGCTGCTGCTTCGTGATGATGTGAGCGGTGTGTTTAATGCAGGCTCGGGTCAGGCGCGATCCTTTGCTGATCTGGCCAAGGCCACGTTTGCAGCGGCAGGTAAGGAAGCCAAGATTTCCTATATCGACATGCCCGAAAGCATCCGCGACCGGTACCAGTATTTCACCGAGGCCAGCATGGATCGCTTGCGGGCTCTGGGTTACGATGGCCAGCAGACGCCGCTTGAAGAAGGCGTCCGTCGCTACGTCCAGAACTACCTGTCGAGCGGGGATTCCTATCGGTGATAAAATCACGCCTTAGCTTAAAGCATTGGATTAGACTGACGCTATTTGCGATTGTTTTTCTGGTTCTTTTGGCCTTGGTGGTGTGGCGCGGTGATATTGTCCGAGCGGCACTGGACCCTCAGGTTCCGTTCCAGACCTATACCCCGCCTGACGCACCTGATTATGCCCGTGCCGATAGCTGGGCTTTGCGCGATGTGAAGATTGCGGGCGCTGAAGATGCAGCGGTGTTCTTCGTGCATTCCACCACGTTTGATGGCGGGCATGAATGGAATGGCCGGATCGGCGACGAAAAAGCCGATGCCTATCTGGAGCGCATAGTCCTGCCGAACTTCGCAGGTCCGTTTGCTATGGCTGGCTCCGTCAGCGTGCCGAAATACCGACAGGGCAGCCTGTATAGCCGTCTGACCTTGCGTGACGATGCGCGTGAAGCGCGGGCCTTTGCCTATCGCGACATTGAGGCGGCTTTTGATCACTGGATCGCGCGTCACCCGCAAGGGCCGATTGTGCTTGTTGGCGTAGAGCAGGGTGCAGAACTATTGGCGCGCTTGCTGCGCGACCGTGTGGCCAAGGATGCCGCTCTAAGGGACCGTCTGGTCGCGGCCTATATGATGGACGCTATGATCCCGCGTGATGCCATTGACCTGCCGGTCTGTTCGCGCCGCGAGGAAAGCGGCTGTCTGGTGGCATGGTCCATGGTGGACGAGGGCAAGTCAGGAGCCATTCCCCGCAGGCAGCGCCGCGCCCTTTTCTGGGACGAGCGTGGCCAACTGGTTGAATCCGGCAACCGGCCTATAATCTGCGTCAATCCGGTCAGCGGCTCGTCCGATGAAGTGAAAACCGAGGCCCGCCGTCATTTGGGCGCGGCCAACGCCGCAGGTCTGGAATGGGGTGTGCGTCCGGCATTCATCGACCGTGTCGTCGAGGCCCAGTGCCGCGAGGGTTTCTTGCGCAATACGCCGTTGAATTCCGAGTCCTTCCGCGAGAACAGATCATGGACGGATCGCCGCAAAGCCAAGCCCTATAATCTGTTCTATGCCGACACCATGGCCGATGTTCAGGCACGTCTGGCGGCATGGCATGCAAAGAAAGCCACCACTTTTTCCGCTTCGCCCCCAGCCTAGTTACAGAGTGGGCTAGACTTCTTCGTCCTGATCCTCGATTCGATTTCGTATGACCGTCCATACCAATCCGCCGCAAGGCGGCCGCATCGTTGAAGAACCGATGGCCGAGGCGCTGTCGCGCCGTTATCTGGCCTACGCGCTTTCGACGATTACCAACCGTGCGCTTCCCGATGTGCGTGACGGCTTCAAGCCGGTCCACCGCCGCATCATGTACGCCATGCACCAGATGCGCCTGAACCCACAGTCTGCGGCGCGTAAATGCGCCAAGGTGGTGGGTGAGGTCATGGGTGGATATCACCCGCACGGCGATGCATCGATTTATGAGGCGCTGGTCCGTCTGGCGCAGGATTTCGCGCAGCGTTATCCGCTGGTCGATGGTCAGGGTAATTTCGGCAATATCGACGGCGATAGCGCCGCCGCCATGCGTTACACCGAATGCAAGCTGACGCCTGCAGCGGTGCTGCTGCTGGAAGGTATCGATCAGGACTCGGTCGATTTTCGTCCGACCTATGACGATCAGGACGAAGAACCGATGGTTCTTCCTGCGGGTTTCCCGAACCTGTTGGCTAACGGGTCGTCGGGCATTGCGGTGGGTATGGCCACCTCGATCCCGCCGCATAATGTCGGCGAGCTGATTGATGCGTGCCAACTGCTGATAGACAGGCCCGAAGCCACGACCGCTGATCTGGTGCAGATCGTACCGGGGCCGGACTTCCCGACGGGCGGTGTTTCGGTTGAAGGCCAGGCCTCCATTCTTGAAGCCTACGAGACGGGACGCGGCGGTGTGCGTCTGCGTGCCCAGTGGGTGAAGGAAGAACTGGAACGCGGCACCTGGCGTGTGGTGATTACCGAGGTTCCCTATCAGGTCCAGAAGTCCAAGCTGATCGAACAACTGGCCGACTTGATCGAAAATAAAAAGGCCCCGCTGTTGGGCGATGTGCGCGATGAATCGGCGGAGGATATCCGCCTGATCCTCGAGCCCAAGTCGCGCACCATCGAGCCTGAAATGCTGATGGAAAGCCTGTTCAAGCTTTCCGATCTGGAAGTGCGTTTCCCGATCAATATGAACGTGCTGGACGCCACGGGCACGCCACGTGTCATGGGCCTGAAGGAATGCCTGCGGGCCTTCCTCGACCATCGCCGTGTGGTGCTGAACCGCCGTTCGCAGTGGCGCATTGCCCGCATTGAAAAGCGCATGCACCTGCTGGAAGGTCTGCGGCTAGTCTTCCTCAATCTGGATGAGGCGATCCGCATCATCCGCGAGGAAGAGCAGCCCAAGGCGGCACTGATCGCGCATTTCAAGCTGACGGAGCTTCAGGCCGATTTCATTCTCGATACGCGCCTGCGTCAGCTGGCCCGTCTCGAAGAGATGGTCATTCAGGAAGAATACGACAAACTGGCCGCAGAACTGGCCGCTCTTCAGGCTCTGACCTCGTCGGAAGCCAAGCAGTGGAAGGCCATCGGCAAGGAGCTTCAGGCTGTCCGCAAGGCCCTGCTGTCGCCGCGTCGCACCATTATCGCCGACGCCGTGGATTCCTCGGCCTTTGTCGCGCCCGAGGCCTTTATTCCTCGCGAGGCCATCACCGTCATCCTGTCGGATCGTGGATGGATCCGTGCGGCCAAGGGCAAGGTGGATGATCCGTCGGAACTGAAGTTCAAGGAAGGCGACAAGCTGGGCTTCCTCGTGCCGGCCTATACGACCGACAAGCTTCTGATCGGGGCATCGGATGGCCGTATCTTCACCATTGGCGCGGACAAGCTGGCATCCGGTCGTGGGCATGGTGAGCCGCTACGACTGATGATCGACCTTGATGAAAAAGCCGATATTATCAATGTATTGGCGCATGAACCTGATGCAAAACTGCTAGTGGCTTCGGCGGCGGGCTATGGCTTCGTGGCCCCCGAAAATGATTTGCTGGCCCAGAAGCGCGGCGGCAAGCAGGTTCTGAACGGCGACATGAAGGCCATGATGCGCGTGACCGGCGATCACATCGTGACCATTGGCGACAACATCAAAACCTTGATCTTCCCGATTGCCGAACTGCCCGAAATGGGCCGTGGCAAGGGCGTGCGGTTGCAAAACTTCAAGCAGGGCGGCCTGGCCGACGTGGCTGTGTTCAACGCTGAAACCGGCCCGGAATGGGTCGATGGCGGTGGCCGCAAACGCAAGTGGGACGACTGGCGTGACTGGCTGGGCAAACGTGCCGGTGCGGGCCGTCAGGGGCCGCGCGGTATGCGCAAGTTCCGATAAGTATAGAAAAGGGGGCGAAAGCCCCCTTTTTTAGGGCTGTATCGGCTGCCAACCAAACAGGGTCAGTCCCTCAAGCGGCTGATACTGCGATTTGTAGTCCATGGTCGGCGAGCCCTGCACCCAATAGCCCAAATAGACATAGGGCAGGTTGATGGTGCGAGCCTGATGCAGGTGGTCCAGCACCGCATAGCGCCCCAAGCTGCGGTGCGGCATTTCGGGATCGAAGGCGCTGTAAACCAGTGACAGGCCATCATTCAGAAGATCGGCCAGTGTAAACCCGACCAGTGTGCCGCGCTTTTCGTTACCGTCCCGCAGCCGGTATTCGACGATATGGGTGCGGACTGTGCTGTCCTCGACCATCGTCATAAAGTCGCTGCCGTTCATCTCGTTCATGCCGCCGTCGGGGTGGCGGGCCGCCAGATAGGTTTTCAGCAGGTCGTATTGCTCATCGGTCGCAACCGGATCGACGACGAAGCGGTCCAGATCGGCATTGCGATTGATGATCTTGCGATTGGTACGGTTGGCGACAAAGCGATCGACCGGAATGCGTACCGAGACACAGGCCGCACATTGCTCGCAGGCGGGACGATAGGCGATGTTCTGGCTACGGCGGAAACCGGCATGTGACAGGGCGTCATTGACGCTGGCAGCATCGGCAAACGGCAGATGGGTAAAGACTTTGCGTTCTTGCTTGCCCTTCAGATAAGGGCAGGGCGCTTCGGCAGTGACAAAGAACTGTAGCTGTCGCGTGGGGACATGTTCGGTCATACCGCCAAATCCTTTTGGCGAAGCGAAACCGGATCACTGGAACAGGCCATAATCATAAGGCGATATGTCGCCCCTTGCGCGATTTACGCAAGGGGATGGACATAGACTTATTGCGTCTACAGGCTGGTATCACGCGGTAAAACAGGGGCTTCGCGCAGCAGGACAATGGCAATGCGACGGTTGCCAGCCAGTGCGGGATCATCCGGATACAGCGGATCGGAACCCGCCTTGCCATTGACCGAATAGACGCGGTCCATATTCACACCGGCAGCCTGCAGGACCAGACGCGAAGCATCGGCACGGGCAGCGGACAGCGGCCAGTCGCCGGCTGCGCTGGCGCGGTTGGAACCGGCGGCAGAGCTGGTATGGCCGGATATGGTGATACGGTTCGGCAACTGGTTGATGACGCGGGCCACGGCACGCAGCAGGGTCTGGGCGCGTGGATTGGGGCGCGAGGAGCCATTCTCGAACATCGAACGTCCTTCCTGATCGACCAACTGGATACGCAGACCTTCGGGGGTCTGGTCGATAATCAGCTGTTTCGACAGTTCGGCCAGTTCCGGCATGGTCTGCATGGCTTGGCGCAGGGATTCAGCGGCGCTGGCAAAGTCTGCGGCTTCGCGGCGGGCAATCTCGGCACGAAGAGCCGATTCACTGGCGGAGGCCAGATCGGAGGACTGTCCGGCTTCTTCGGGGGAATCCGGTGCGGGCGGTGCCATTTGCTCGATCACCGAGTTGGAACCGGCACCCTTGGCCCCTTCGGCGTCGCCCAGAGACGTGCCGCCCAGAATCCCACCCGAACCGGAGGTGCTGGCCGAGACACTGGAAGGGGCAAAATATTCGGCAATGCCTCGCTTTTGTTCGGGGTCGGTCGTGTTGATGAGCCACATCAGCAGGAAGAAGGCCATCATCGCGGTTACGAAGTCGGCATAGGCCACCTTCCACGCGCCACCGTGGTGGCCGTGTCCCTGAACCTTTTTGACCTTCTTGATCAGAATGGGCCGATCACTCGATGCCATTATGCGCAACCTTAACCTTAGTCTTTAAGCCTGTTGATGCCACACGGGCCGTTAAGAAGCGGTTGCGGTGTCGCACACACTTGCTGTGCTTGGCGGTAAGTCCTAGTCAGAGGGCGTGACTGGACTGATTGAAAATACCGAAGCCTTTGATCCCAAAGCCTATCGCCGCGCGCTGGGTGGCTTTGCCACGGGCGTTTGCGTTGTGACGGCCCACACCAAGGACGGGCCGCTCGGGATTACCGTGAACTCGTTCACCTCGGTATCACTGGACCCGCCGCTGGTGCTGTGGTGCATGGATATCAAGTCTGACCGCCATGATGCCTTTGCAGGCGCAGACCGTTTTGCGGTCCATATGCTGCCTGTCGAGGACAAGGAGATGTCCGACCGTTTTGCGTGGGGTGTTGCCCGCCTGAGCGAGGACGAGTTCGAGACTGCAAACCCCGAACCGCCATGCCTGCGCAATGCGGTGACACGTCTGGATTGCGACATGCACCAGCAGATCGTCATGGGCGACCATCTGGTGATTGTCGGCCATGTGCGCGGTTTCGCCACCCGTCCGGGCGATGCCCTGACCTATTTCCGTGGCAAATATGGTCAGGCTGTCGATCCGACGATCTGACCATAAGTAAAAGGCGAGGGGGCAGATGCCCCCTTTAACTCAGCCCTGCATCTGGCGCGCTGCGGTCGGCGCGAAATAGCTGATGATGCCGGATGCGCCAGCGCGTTTGAACGCATGCAGGCTTTCCAGAATGACGCGATCACCGTCCAGCCAGCCATTCTGGATGGCGGCCTGCATCATCGCGTATTCACCGGACACCTGATAGGCGAAGGTCGGAATACCAAAGGTCGAGGTGACGCGCTGGACGATGTCCAGATAGGCCAGACCCGGCTTGACGATGACGGCGTCAGCCCCTTCGGAAATGTCGATGGCGACTTCGCGCAGGGCTTCTTCGGTGTTCGCAAAGTCCATCTGGTAGGTCTTCTTGTCGCCGGTCAGCGATTTGGACGATCCGACGGCATCGCGATACGGGCCGTAGAAGGCCGAAGCGAACTTGGCCGCATAAGAAATGATCATCGTGTCCGAATAGCCATTGGCTTCCAGAGCATTACGGATGGCTTGAATACGGCCGTCCATCATGTCGGACGGGGCCACAGCATCGGCACCGGCATGGGCATGGATGAAAGCCTGTTCCTCTAGGCGCTCGATAGAAGCGTCGTTGAGGATTTTGTTGCCTTCCATCACGCCGTCATGGCCGTGGTCGGTGTAACAGTCGAGCGCGACATCGGTCATGATGCCGATTTCCGGCACAGCATCCTTGATGGCGCGGATCGTCTCGGGGATCAGGCCGTCCGGATCGGTTGCGCCGCTGCCGGTATTGTCCTTGGGCGTATTCGAGATGTTCGGAAACAGGGCGATCATCGGGATGCCCAGATCGCGGGCCTCGCGGGCGGCATTAACCGCTTCTTTGCGAGACAGGCGGAACATGTCGGGCATGGACGAGACGGCGACTTTGTCTTCATCGCCATCATGGACAACGATCGGCCAGATCAGGTCGGACGGAGTGAGCGTGGTTTCAGCAACCAGACGACGCACCCACGGTGCCGTGCGCAAACGGCGCGGACGTGCATAGGGGAAGGCGGCGGGCTGGTAGGGAGGGATGCTCATGGCAGTAGTCCTTGAAACGCGAACGGCGGTGCTAGACCAATCCGCCGCATCACGCAAAACACGTGATGAAACCGTAACTTTCAGTTGTTTCCAGTGGGTATGAAGTGTCGGTGCGTGTGCGAACGATTATCACCTAGTCGGGCTGGGGCATTTTGTCCCTCGACGAGCGTGGACATACGTCTAACAAGGGTCCAAATAAGCTAAAGCCCATATAAAGAAAAGAAACGCAGTTTTGTTCGACTATAAATCCGCTTTTCAAAACTCTGTAGAGCAGGTCCGTAGCGAGGGCCGTTACCGTGTCTTTGCTGATCTGAAGCGCGTGCGTGGCCAATTCCCCTTGGCCACCCGTCGTCGCGAGGATGGAACCGAGCAAGACGTCGTGATCTGGTGCTCGAACGACTATCTGGGTATGGGCCAGCATCCGGCGGTTCTGGACGCCATGCATGATGCGCTGGATACGGTCGGTGCGGGCGCGGGCGGTACGCGCAATATTTCCGGCACGACGCGCTCTGCGGTGGACCTGGAGGCCGAACTGGCTTCGTGGCACCAGAAAGAAGCTTCGCTGCTGTTCACCTCGGGCTATGTCGGCAACGAGGCGACCCTTTCGACCCTGCAAAAAATCCTGCCGGGTCTGATCATTTTCTCCGACGCCCTGAACCATGCCTCGATGATCGAAGGCATTCGTAATGGCGGCGGCCCGCGTCATATTTTCCGCCACAACGATCTGGCCCATCTCGAAGAACTGCTGGCGGCAGCACCTGCCGGTGCGCCCAAGCTGATCGCCTTTGAGTCTGTCTATTCGATGGATGGCGACATTGCCGACCTGAAGGGCACGATTGCTCTGGCGCGCAAATACAATGCCATGACCTATCTGGACGAAGTCCATGCGGTTGGCCTGTATGGTGCCACGGGTGCCGGTGTGGCCGAGCGCGATGGTGTGCAGGACCAGATCGACATTATCGAATGCACCATGGGCAAGGCCATTGGTGTGATGGGCGGTTATATCGCTGCCGACGCCGTAATCGTGGATGCGGTTCGTAGCTGGGCTTCGGGCTTTATCTTCACGACCTCGCTGCCGCCCGCACTTACCGCTGGTGCCTTGGCCTCGGTGCGTCACCTGAAGCAACATTCCGAACTGCGCGAGCAGCATCAAGAACGCGCTCAGGCTCTGAAGGACCGCTTTGCCGCGGCGGGCCTGCCGGTCATGCCGTCGGAAAGCCACATCGTGCCGGTGCTGGTGGGCAATCCGGTCCACTGCAAGAAGATTTCGGACATGCTGCTGGATGACTACGGCATTTATGTTCAGCCGATCAACTACCCGACTGTGCCCAAGGGTACCGAACGCCTGCGCTTCACGCCGTCGCCGAACCATGACGACGACATGATGAACAAGCTGGTCGATGCGATGGACAAGCTGTTCTCCCACTGCAACGTGGCGCGCCGTCCGGTTGCGGCCTGATGAAACGCGATGCTGAACTCGGCGATATTATCGTCGAGTTCGTTCGCAACGGTGCCTATCTAAAATGCTCGGCGGTGCATGTGAAAACAGGCGTCGAAGTGTCGGCTCTGGGCCCAGCGCGTGAGCCCAATGCAGTCGAGCGCGTGGCTGTGGCCAAGCTGAAACGCGCATTGGAAAATCGCTGACCTACTAGATGTTGTGGTTACGGGCGGCACGGCCTAGAAGGAAGCACCAACCAGCCGCTCAGCCTTGGGGATTCCCACAGTGACCGCCTTTACCCACGACGCTTATTTCACCCAGTCTCTCGCCGATTCCGATCCGGAGATTTTCAAGGGTATCCAAGGCGAACTTGGTCGCCAGCAGGAAGAGATCGAATTGATCGCCTCGGAGAACATCGTCTCCAAGGCCGTTCTCGAAGCCCAAGGCTCGGTTTTGACGAACAAATATGCCGAGGGCTATCCGGGCCGTCGCTACTACGGTGGCTGCGAGTTCGTTGATATCACCGAGGATTTGGCCCGCGAGCGCGCCAAGAAACTGTTCAACTGCCAATATGTGAACGTCCAGCCGCACTCGGGCGCACAGGCAAACCAGGCTGTGTTCTTTGCCCTGCTGCAACCGGGTGACACCTTCCTCGGTATGGATTTGGCCTGTGGTGGTCACCTGACCCACGGTTCGCCTGCCAACCAGTCGGGCAAGTGGTTCCGTCCTGTGACCTATAAGGTCCGCGAAGACGACCAGACCATCGACTATGACAACGTCGCCGAAATGGCAGAGCGCGAAAAGCCCAATCTGATTCTGGCGGGTGCCTCGGCCTATGCGCGCCAGATCGACTTCAAGCGTTTCCGCGAGATTGCGGATTCGGTCGGTGCTTATCTGATGGTGGACATGGCCCACTATGCGGGCCTGATTGCGGGCGGTGCCTATCCTGACCCGCTGCCGCATGCCCACATTGTCACCACCACCACCCACAAGACCCTGCGCGGTCCGCGTGGCGGCATGATCCTGTCCAACGATCTGGAACTGGGCAAGAAGATCAACTCTTCGGTCTTCCCCGGTCTGCAAGGCGGTCCGCTGGAGCACGTCATTGCCGGTAAGGCCGTGGCCTTCGGTGAAGCCCTGAAGCCGGAGTTCAAGCTCTACGCCCAGCAGGTCGTGAAGAACGCCAAGGTTCTGGCCGAGGTTCTGATCGAGCGCGGTCTGGCCATCGTCACCGGCGGTACCGACAGCCACATGATGTTGGTCGATCTGCGTCCGAAGGGCGTGACCGGCAAGGCCACCGAGCGTGAGCTCGAAAAGGCTCTGATGACCTGCAACAAGAACGGCGTGCCGTTCGACACTGCACCGTTCACCATCACTTCGGGTATCCGTCTGGGGACGCCCGCTGGCACCACCCGTGGTTTCGGCGAGGACGAGTTCCGTCAGATCGGTCACTGGATCGCCGACGTTGTTTCGTCGATGAACGGTGGCGACGAAGCGGATCCGGCTGTCATCGCTTCGGTGGCGGCTCAGGTTCGCGAATTGACCCATCGCTTCCCGATCTACCGCTAAGGCTCTGAAATGAAGTGCCCTTTCTGCGGTAACGCCGACACTCAGGTTAAGGACAGCCGACCGTCAGACGACGGTTCGGCTATCCGCCGCCGTCGCTCGTGTCCGCAGTGCGGAGGGCGCTTCACCACCTTTGAGCGGGTGCAGTTGCGCGAACTGGTGATCCTGAAACGCAACGGCCGTCGTACGCCGTTTGACCGTGACAAGCTGGAACGCTCGCTGGGCATTGCGCTTCGCAAGCGTCCGGTAACGCCAGATCAGGTGGAGCAACTGGTCAGCCGCATCGTGCGCCAGTTAGAGAGCTTGGGCGAAACCGAAATCCAGTCGCACGTCGTTGGTGACTTCATCATGAAGGCGCTGAAGAGCGTCGATGAAGTGGCCTATGTGCGCTACGCCTCGGTTTACAAAGACTTCCGCCATACCAGCGACTTCGCCAAATTCCTCGGTGACGAGGGCTTTGAAGAGAACAAGCCGCTTTACGGCGACGACTGATGCGCCCGCGCGTCACACTTAAACTGGCGACGTCTCTGGACGGCAAGATCGCTATGGCCTCCGGTGAAAGCCAGTGGATCACGGGCGAAGCCTCGCGTCTTCAGGGGCATCGCCTGCGGGCCAGTCATGATGCCATTCTGGTTGGGATCGAGACGGTGCTGGCTGATGATCCGCAACTGACGGCGCGGATTGCGGGCGAAGAACCGAAACAGCCCCTACGGGTTGTGCTGGACAGCCGCCTGCGGACGCCATCGTCTGCAAAACTGGCCCATAATGCCCTGATCCTGACAGCGGTCGAGCCTCGGCAGATCGGCACGTCGCGCGTTGTGCGTATTGATGCTGATTCTAATGGTCGCCCTGCGGTCGGGGCGGTTTTGGCGGCCTTGGCGGGCGAAGGCATTCAATCCTTGCTGATCGAAGGCGGGGGCAGGGTGGCCGCCAGCTTCATCCAGGCGGGTTTGGTCGATATAATCGAGTGGTTCCGTGCACCTATGATCTTGGGTGATAGCGGCCGTTCGGGTATTGCTGCGCTCGAATTGACGAAACTTTCTGATGCTCCGCGTTTCCGGCGTCTTGCGGTCCAGCCTTCGGGTGACGACTTGTGGGAACGTTACGAGAAGGTCTGAACTATGTTTACCGGTATTGTTACCGACATCGGGCGCGTTCGCAGCGTGCAACGTACCGAGCGGGATTGGCGCTATGAAATCGAGACCGTGTGGGACACCACGACGATCGATCTGGGCGCGTCCATTGCTCATGCTGGCTGCTGTCTGACGGTAACCGAAAAAGGCGATGGCTGGTTCGCCGTCGAGGTTTCGGGTGAAACCCTGTCCAAGACCAAGCTTGCCGAATGGGCCGAAGGTTCGCGCATCAATCTGGAACGCGCGGCCAAGCTGGGTGACGAACTGGGGGGCCATATTGTTTCGGGCCATGTGGATGGTCTGGGCACGGTGGCATCCATCACGCCGGAAGGCGGCTCGCACCGTATCCGTTTCGAGGCTCCCGAGCCTCTGCACCGTTTCATCGCGCCCAAAGGCTCGATCACTGTTGATGGCGTGTCCTTGACCGTCAACGAGGTTGAGGGCCGCGTATTTGGTGTGAACATCATTCCCCACACGTGGGAAGCAACGACCTTGGGCTCGCTAAAGGTCGGGGATAAGGTCAATCTAGAGATTGATATGCTGGCGCGTTACCTCGCCCGGTGGCAGGAGACCGCATAATGCAACTGACAGCGACCATGACCGATAGCCCGATCAGCCCGATCGAAGATATCATCGACGATGCCCGCAACGGGCGTCCGTACATCCTTGTGGATGCCGAGGACCGCGAGAACGAAGGCGATGTGATCATCCCCGCCCAGTTCGCGACCCCTGACCAGATCAACTTCATGGCCAAGCATGCGCGTGGCCTGATCTGTCTGGCCATGACGGCGGATCGCGCCAAGCAATTGCGCCTGCCGCCGATGGCTGCGGAAAACCGCGAGAGCATGGGCACGGCCTTCACCGTCTCGATCGAGGCCAAAGAGGGCGTAACGACCGGCATTTCGGCGGCGGACCGCGCGCGCACCGTTCAGGTGGCAGCCGATCCGACCAAGGGTGCCGACGATATCGTCTCGCCCGGCCATATCTTCCCGCTGGTGGCGCGTGATGGCGGTGTTCTGGTTCGTACCGGCCATACCGAAGCGGCTGTCGACATCAGCCGCATGGCGGGCCTGACGCCTGCGGGCGTGATCTGCGAGATCATGAACGATGACGGCACCATGGCCCGTATGCCGGAGCTGATCTCGTTCGCGCAGTTGCACGGCATCAAGATCGGCACCATTGCCGACCTGATCGCCTATCGCCGTCGCACCGAGCGCTTTGTCGAGCGTGCGCTGGATACGCCGTTCGAGAGCATCTATGGCGGCACATTCCGTATGGTCGTCTATCGCGACACCATCGAGGGCAACGAGCATGTGGCGATGGTGAAGGGCGATATTACGCCGGACCAGACCACGCTGGTTCGTATGCACCAGATCGACTTTGCCGCGGACCTTCTGGGCCACATCGAAGCGCGTCAGGACTATATCCCGCGTGCGCTTCAGGCCCTTAGCAAGCATGACGGCCCCGCCATTGCCGTATTTTTGCGCGATCCGGGCCTTCACAGACTTTCTGAACGACTGGTTGGCGGCGACAAGCCGGCCGCCGTCGATCGTGCCCTGAAAAACTATGGCGTTGGTGCGCAGATTCTGTTGGATCTGGGTGTTCGCGACATGAAACTGATGAGTTCCACACGCCCCAACCCGACGGCGCTGGAAGGCTATAGCCTGCGCATTGTCGGCTGGTGTGACATGGACGGAGAAGAACAATCCTAAACGATCCTTACCGCGTGCTGATTGTCGAAGCACGCTTCTACGACGATCTGGCCGACGCCCTTCTTGAAGGGGCCAAGGATGCCTTGCGCGCGCAGGGCGTTGAATTCGACGTTGTGACGGTTCCGGGCGCACTGGAAGTGCCGACTGTGATCGCCATGGCTGAAGACGCTGGCCGTCTGCCAACCGCGCCGCGCTATGACGGCTATGTTGCGCTGGGCACAATCATCCGTGGTGAAACCTATCACTTCGAAATCGTCGCCGACCAATCGGCTGCGGCCATCAGCACGCTGGGCTTGAAGGGTATCGCCATTGGTAATGGCATCCTGACGACCGAAGACGAAGATCAGGCATGGGCCCGCGCCCGTGTTTCCGAAGCGGACAAGGGTGGCTTTGCCGCTCGCGCCTGTCTTGATCTGATCAACCTGCGTAAACGACTGTCTAAAGGACTGGCTTCGTGACCGACGCCCCCAAGCCCGCAACCGTGGCCGAAGTCATGGCGCAACTGGACGAAGTCCAGAAGAACAAGGCCGAGCCGCAACTGACCAGCCGTCAGCGCCGCGCCCGTACGGTTGCCCGTCTGGCTGCTGTTCAGGCCCTGTACCAGATGGAACTGATCGGTGAGCCGGTCGAGCAGGTTGTGCGCGAGTTCCGCAACTTCCGCTTTGACGGTGACATCGACGGTCAGACCATGGCCGAGGCCGACGAAGACTGGTTTGCCGAGATCGTTCGCGGTGTGGTCGAGGACCAGTCGGCGATTGATACGCTGGTCAAGTCGCATCTGGCTTCGAACTGGCGCATGGAGCGCCTGGACTCGACGGTGCGTGCCCTGCTGCGCTGCGGTTCGTGGGAACTGAAGCACAAGACCGAAGTGCCGCGCGAAATCGTCATCGACGAGTATGTCGAACTGGCCAAGGCCTTCTTCGACGATGCGGAATCCAAATTCGTGAACGCAGCGCTGGACGCTGTTGCACGCGATGCCCGCGATTGATGCCGTAGGCGAATTCGAGACGATCCAGCGGCTGTTCAAGCCGCTGGCGCACCCCGAATGGGCGAGGGGGCTGGCCGATGATGTGGCCGCCCTGCCGTCCCGTCCGGGGTATGATCTGATCCTGACCAAGGATGCCTTGGTCGAGGGCGTGCATTTTCTCCCAGAAGATCCGCTGGATACGTTGGCGCAAAAGCTCTTGCGCGTGAACCTGTCCGACATTGCCGCCAAGGGCGCGGTGCCGTTCGGCTATCTGCTGGCGTGCCACTGGTCCGAGCGGTGTGGCTGGCCGGAACGCGAGGCCTTCGTAGCGGGCTTGCGCCGCGATCAGGCGCTTTTCGATATCTATCTGCTGGGCGGAGACACGGTTTCGACACCGGGCCCGTTGACGTTCTCGGTGACCATGTTGGGCTGGGTGCCTGCAGGGCGCGCTGTGCATCGCGGCGGTGCCAAGCCGGGTGATGTGGTCTTTGTGACCGGAACGATTGGCGATGGCTGGCTGGGACTACAGGCCTGCCAAGGCACGTTGAAGCTGGAGCAGGACCGGCTGGACTATCTGTGCCGTGCCTATCGCCAGCCCTTGCCACAGACCGAGTTTGCCGATGCCATCCTGAAATCGGCAACTGCCAGCGCCGATGTGTCGGATGGATTGATGGCAGACGCAGGCCGCATTGCCGAAGCCAGCGGTGTTTGCATCGAGCTGGATCTGGAAGTCACCCCCTTGTCGGCGGCGGCCGATAGCTGGTTTGCCGGACGGGTCGATGAAGAGGCGGCGCTGGAACAGTTGGCCAGTGGTGGCGACGATTACCAGATCATCTTTACCGTTCCTGCCTCTCAGGAAGAGGCCATGCGTCGTGAGGCCGACCGGCGTCATGTGCGCTTGACCCGCGTCGGTCAGGTTGTCGAGGGTAACGGGCTTGTGGTTCGCTATCGCGGCGAGGATGTAACCCCCGCCAAAACGGGTTGGACCCACGACTAGCAATCAGTTGCTAAGAGCTGTGCCATATTATGGGATCATGCAGAGACGCACACTGATCCTCTCGATGGCTGCTTTGGCGCTTGGCGCAAGCTCAGTCATGGCCGCACCGGAAGCTTCGACCCCCGAGGCCGCATCTGTCACTATGACGGGTCTGGGACTGCCCGTTTTCGTGGACGGGCGGGTCCGTAACCACATTTTTGTCGAACTGAAACTGCACCTGAAGGCAGGCTTTGCTGTCGAACAGGCCCGCGCAAAAGATACCATCATGCGCGATGCCCTGATCCGTGAAGGCCACAGGCGTTCTTTCGGCATGGCCGATAACTGGAACCGTATCGACGAGCGTGCGCTGGCGTCGGCGGTGATGCAGATTGCCAATACCCAACTGGGACGTGGCAATGTGGTGCGGGTGGAGATCGTGCGACAGACCCCGCGTATGCGTGTGCGGACAGTCGCTGCGGCACCAACCCGCTGAACAAACAAAAACGGCCCCGATTTTTCGGGGCCGTTTTGATTTTTGGCTGACGACAGCTTAGTCGCGGCGCTGCTGGCCGGGCTGGTCTTCGTCTGTGCGGGGCAGCTGACCGCGGCCGACGTTACCCAGAAGCTGTTCCAGAACCGTCAGCGAACGGCCACGTGTCGGAGTTTCGCGCTTGTTCATTGCGATATCGACCTTGTCGTCCAGGTTCAGGCTGCGAACAGCCGTCACCGTACCGCTGTCCTCGTTAAAGGTGATCTCGGTGATGTTGCGCTGGGTGACCTTGGGCGTGCTGTAGGTATAGCGCTCGGTCGTCTGCGAGATGTAGTACCAGACGTTTTCGGCCTCGAAGGTCGAAGCGGTCGAAGGCGAACCCAATTTCGTCAGGACGGATTCGCGGGTATCGGTGCCGACGACAATGTCTTCGGGCTTGTTGTCGATGACCTGAAAACCCTGTGGCGAGACGCGCGGCGCACAGGCAGCGGTCAGAACGGTCAGGGAAATCACGGCAAGAAGCGACTTGGTGCGGAGCATCTGCGATAGGCCTCTGCGAAAACTGTTCTTTGACCTAACCTCCGGAGCGCCTTAGTGCAACGTCGCGGAGTCACGAGGGCCATGAAATAATATGTTCAAATCACTATTCAGACCCAAACCCGTCGAACGTGACGCGCTGGAGCTGTATGCCAAGGCGGTAGATCAGGCGCGCCAGCCGGTCTTTTATACCGATCTGGGTGTCGCAGACCGTATCGATGCGCGATTCGAGATTTATACGCTCCACGTCCTGCTGCTGTATGTGCGCCTGCGCCATGAAAACGAGCGCGGTGCGGTACTGGCCCAGAAGCTGTTCGATCACTATGTATCCGCACTGGATAATGTGCTGCGCGAACTCGGCGTCGGCGATGTTGCGGTAGGCAAGAAGATGCGCAAGCTGGGCGAGGCTCTGTATGGCCGTATGGCCAGCTATGAAAAGGCGCTGTCGGAAGGTGACCGCGAGGCTCTGGTCGTTTCCATTGCCCGCAATGTCTATGAAGCCGAGGATGCCCCGCACGCCAACGCCCTGGCTGACTACACCCTTGCCAGCCACCAAGCCCTGAGCCGTCAGACGATGGCCGAGATTGAACAGGCGCCGCAATGGGCGCAAATTAACGGATGACCCAGATTCAACTCCCCTATAGCGAGCCTGTCCGGCTCCATCAGATCGGCGCAAGTCTAGAGCGCACCCTTGTGCCCGAGGCGGCCGATCTCGTGCGTATTGCCAAGGCGCTTAATCTGGCGTCGCTGGCTTCTCTGTCTGTCGATATGACGCTGGTTCCGACCGTTTCGGGATTTCGCATGGACGGGCGCGTAAAGGCCGAGGCCGAGCAGACCTGCGGTCTGTCGCTGGAGCCGATGCCGGTTAGCGTGGATCGTCCCTTCACCGTGTATTTCGTCCACGAAGCCGAACCGCAGAATAACGAAGACGGCGAAATCGACATCGAACTCGATGACAACTTCCCCGATGTTATCGAGGAAGGAAAAATCGACCTTGGCCAACATGCGGTCGAACAATTGTCGCTGTCGCTTGATCCATTCCCGCGCAAGGAGGGTGCCGTGTTCGTGCAGCCGCCGGAGCCGGTGGATATTTCACCGTTTGCGGCACTGAAAGCGTTGAAAGATACGAGCCAAGGTTGACCTAGGGTTGCCTTGGTAGCATCCACACTGAATCTTACCCCCACTAAGTGCAGCAACAGCTGTGCTGGAGAACCGAAGCCTTTGGCATCCAAGACCCTGATTTCTCTAGACGCCATGGGTGGCGATCACGGCCCGTCGGTCGTCGTCCCCGGTATTAAGGCTTACCGTGCCCGTTTCGGCGGCGAACAGGTTCATTTCCATCTGCATGGTGATGAAGCCCTTATTCGCGCCGAAATGGACAAGCACGGCCTGACGGATGCTGACTGCACCATCTTCCACACCGACAAGGTTGTGGCGATGGACGAAAAGCCTGCCCAAGCCATGCGTCGTGGCAAGGGTTCCAGCATGTGGAACGCCATCGAAGCCGTGAAAACCGGCGCGGCTCAGGCCGTGGTTTCGGCGGGTAATACCGGCGCGTTGATGGCGATTTCCAAGCTGCAACTGCGTATGGCGGCAACGGGTCTGGAGCGTCCGGCGATTGTGGCTTCGTGGCCGACCCTGCGCGGCACCACGGCGGTTCTGGATGTCGGGGCCAATATTGGCTCGGATGCCAAACAACTGGTTGAGTTCGCCATTATGGGCGAGGCCTTCCAGTCGGCTGTCCACGGCATTGAAAAGCCGACAGTCGGCGTTCTGAACGTCGGTTCCGAGGAAATGAAGGGTCATGACGAGGTACGCGAGGCACATGCCATGCTGCGTTCCGGTCATCTGCCGATCAACTATTACGGTTTCGTCGAGGGCGACGATATCGCCAAGGGCACGGTCGATGTGATCGTCACCGACGGCTTTACCGGCAATATCGCGCTGAAGACCGCCGAGGGTACGGCCCGCTTTATCGGCACTCTGCTGAAAGATGCGCTGAAGTCGGGTCTGCAATCCAAGATCGGTGCGTTGATCGCCATGCCGGCGCTGAAAAAGATGTCGCGCAAGATTGACCCCAGCACCGTGAATGGCGGCCCGCTTCTGGGCTTGAACGGTCTGGTTGTGAAAAGCCACGGCGGGGCAACCGCCGAAGGGTTTGGAAATGCTATTCGCGTCGCCGTTGATCTGGCGCGCAGTGATTATCTGTCCAAGGTCGGCACCAATCTGGCCCGCATGGCCGAAATGGCCGATATGGGCGCAAAGACGGACGGGGGAGTAGACGAGTGAGCGTAGTTCGGACGGCTGTAACGGGTGTGGGTTCCTATCTGCCCCCGCACATTGTCACCAATGAAGAGCTAAGCAAGACCGTCGATACATCCGACGAATGGATCATCGAGCGGACAGGTATTCGCCAGCGCCACAAGGCGGCTGACGACCAGCCGACCAGTGATCTGGCCGTAGAAGCCGCGCTTCGTGCACTGGCCGATGCCGGCAAGACGGCGGCGGATGTCGACCTGATTATCGTCGCTACCACGACGCCGGATAATACCTTCCCGGCGACGGCGGCTATTGTTCAAAAGAAACTTGGCGCACCTGTCGGCATCGCTTTCGATGTTCAGGCTGTCTGCTCGGGCTTTGTCTATGCCATGAGCGTGGCTGACGGTTTCGTTGCGCGTGGTCATTCCAAATGTGCGCTGGTGATCGGTGCCGAGGAAATGACCCGTCTGATGGACTGGGAAGACCGCACGACCTGCGTTCTGTTCGGTGACGGGGCAGGGGCGTTTGTTCTGGAGCCGCGCGAAGGTCAGGGCACCAAGGACGATCAGGGCCTTCTTGGCTTTGCCTTGCGCTGTGACGGGTCCAAGACCGATCTGCTTTATGTCGATGGTGGCCCTTCGACGACGGGCACAGTCGGACATCTTCGTATGACCGGCAATCAGGTGTTCCGCCATGCTGTGGTGAACATTTCCGAAGCCATCGTGGCCGCAACCGAAGCGGCGAGCATCGCCATTCCGGATGTGGACTGGTTTGTGCCGCATCAGGCGAATGCGCGAATCATCCGTGGTGTCGGTGAACGGCTGGGTCTGGACGAGAACCGCGTAATCTCGACCGTCGATCTGCATGCCAATACTTCTGCGGCTTCGATCCCGCTGGCTATGGATACTGCGATCAAGGATGGCCGCATAAAACGCGGTGATTTGGTTGTTATCGAGGCCATGGGCGGAGGTTTGACGTGGGGAGCATGCGCTTTCCGTCTATGATTCCGCAAAGAGTGCTTTGATTTTTCGTAGTTTTGGCTTTGTATGACTCCTGATTGACAGCGGGGAGACGCAAGTGTCGGGACAGCACACCCTTACCCGGGCAGATCTGTGTGACGCGGTTCACGATGAAGTGGGCCTTTCACGTCAGGAATGCTCTAATCTTGTAGAGCGTACACTCGAGTTGGTGGTTGAATCTCTGGAGCGCGGCGAGACGGTCAAACTGTCCGGCTTTGGCGTGTTCCAGGTTCGAGAAAAGCGGGCCCGTATGGGCCGTAACCCGAAGACAGGTGAACCGGCGGCGATTAACCCGCGCCGTGTCATCAGTTTCCGCGCTTCCCAAATCATGAAATCGAGGGTCCACGACGCCGTAGTCGAGGATTGATTTTGACTAAAAGCCCACAAGCCTTTCGTTCCATTTCCGAAGCCGCCGACGAAGTCGGAGTTCCGCAACACGTTCTGCGGTTTTGGGAAGGGAAGCTGGACTTTATCCAGCCGGTAAAGCGTGCGGGCGGCCGGCGCTTCTATCGCCCCGAGGACATCCAGATTCTAAAGGATGTCCGTCGCCTTCTTCATGATGAAGGTATGACCATCAAGGGCGTAGAGCGCCTGTTTAAAGACAAGTCGGTTCGCTCGGGCAAAACGCCAGCGACCGTAAAGGCGCTGAATAAACCGGAAACGGTGTCTTCGGGCGTAAACCAGCCTCATCTTGTCCGTGTTCTGGAGCAGATCGAGGCGGCGCAGGCGCGACTGAACGCTGTCTTGGCATAATAGTCGCAGCTTATTGTTCATAAGCCACTTTTTTGGTTTGCGATCGACGATTTGCCCGTCTATACGAAGCGTCTTCGGAGCGTGGCGCAGCCTGGTAGCGCACTTGACTGGGGGTCAAGGGGTCGCAGGTTCGAATCCTGTCGCTCCGACCATTTCCTCCAAGGAATTGGTTGAAATGAAAAGGGCACCCTCGGGTGCCCTTTTTTCGTATCTGGATTCTATCGAGGATCAGCGGGATGATTCTGTGCGCCCTTGCCTGGCTTTTCAGCCCAGCGCAACATGGGGATCAGCGGAACGCCCCAGCCAATCCCTGCAATGGCGTAATAGATGGCCTCCACCCAGAAGATATCGGGCAAGAAGCCGGACAGGGTGACAGCGCCCCACACCCAGAAGGTCAGGAAGGCCATGACCATAATGGTGGCAATCAGTTTTCTGAGACGTGGCGGCATCAGCGTTTCTTCCGGAAGATAAAATACAGCAGCAGACCGGCGACAGCGCCGCCAGCAGCCCATACGGGCCATATCCAGCTATCCAGCGTGACGAGCGCAAACACCCGCAAGACAAGGAATACGCCGCAGATGGCCCCCGCATAGGCCACAATAAAGAAGGCCGGCATTTCACGGCGGCCAGCCAGAAGGTCGGCCAAAAGAGCCAATACGGACACGACCACAACGGTCACGGCCAGTTCAATATAGGGCATAGGCAAATTGCCTCCTCAAACAACCGTGACGCTTAATGCAAGAATGCGACTCGAAATCGTAGCGAGACAGGGGCATACCCCTCTGTTCTCCGTCTGACGATAGACGGTCACCATATCGGGGCAAAGAGCAGGCGTCGAATGATGCGTATAGGCGAAGTCACCCACAGCCGGTCTGTGGCAATCTGGTTGTTTGTGTGTGCGGTCCTGGTGTTTGCCATGGTCGTTGTTGGCGGTGCGACGCGTCTGACCGGATCGGGTCTGTCGATTACGGAGTGGAAGCCGATCATGGGGGCTATTCCCCCGATGACGCACGCGCATTGGCTTGAGGCGTTTGAAAAGTACAAGGCGATTCCGCAGTACCAGTTGGTCAATGCGGGTATGACCCTTGGCGAGTTTCAGGGCATTTTCTGGTGGGAATGGATCCACCGCCTTCTGGGCCGTCTGATTGGTATAGCGTTTGCGGTACCGTTCCTGATTTTCGTGGTGTTCCGCATCATGCCGCGCCGTCTGGTGCTGCGCTGTGCGATTCTGCTGGGTCTGGGCGGTTTGCAGGGGCTTATCGGCTGGTGGATGGTGACATCCGGCCTGAGCGAGCGTGTGGATGTGGCACCCGAGCGTCTGGCGACGCATTTGGGGCTGGCTTTCATCATTTTCGCGGGTCTGATCTGGGCTGGCCTCGAGGCATGGTCGGGCGAGCAGTTTAACCGCCCTTCGCGTGGCTGGAATATTGCGGCTAATTTGCTGTTGGCCGCAGTGTTCATCCAGTGCCTGTTGGGCGGTCTCGTGGCCGGTTCCAAGGCTGGCATGGTCTTTACGGACTGGCCTATGATGAGCGGTGCCATATTCCCGCCGGTCGAATGGGGGCAGGGCGGTCTGGCCTTCCTGCACGATCAGGGGCTGGTGCAGTTCAATCACCGTCTGGGTGCCTATATCCTGCTGGCCTTCGGTACGGTCTATGCTGTTCAGGCATGGCGCTGGCGTTTGTCCGAAGGCTCGGGCGCGGCGGCCTATGCGCTGGCGCTGAGCCTGTGGCTACAAGCTGTTCTGGGTATTCTGACCCTGATGCATGCCGTGCCGATCACGCTTGGCGTGGTTCATCAGGCAGTGGCTGCGCTTGTACTGGGTCTGGCGACAGTGAACCTGTGGTTGGTGCGCCGAGCGCGTCCCCGGATATTTAATTCTGGGCCTCGTAGTTGAACCAAAAGAAAAGCGCCGGAGACATCCTCCGGCGCTTTTTTGTATCAGGCTTTGCGGGCCGCGATCGCCGAAGCCACGGTACCTGCAAACCAGACCGAGGCGATGACGATCAGCAGACCGTAATCGTGCCCCATCCAGATAACGGGGATGAAGGCCGCCAGAGCGATGACCGCCGGAAACATGTTCGACCACATGGCCGAAACCTGTGATTCCAGATGGATCAGCGGGCGGACCTCTTGTCCGGCACGTTTCTTCATCCAGCTGTTCAGCGGGACGTAAAGAGCAGTCACGACAACCGCGATCAGCACATATTTCAGCAACTGGCCGGCCTCGCCAAAAATGGCGGCACTGCCGATCAGAACGCCCAGCGCACAGCCAGTCGTGACGGCGAGCAGGGCATTGGGTTCAAAACGCATCAAGACTTGACCTTAACATAGGATCCGGGTGCGGGCTCCAGCGGAGCCAGCACGCCCTTGGCAGGATCGCGTGCGGGGATTTGTTTGCCGGACAGAGCCGACAGCCATTCCCCCCAGTGCGGCCACCAGCTACCCGGATGTGGTTCAGCGCCCGCTTGCCATTCTTCCAGCGTTTCGGGAAGCGATGGATTGGACCAGTGCTGATATTTTCCGGCATCGGGGTGGTTGATGACGCCCGCAATATGGCCCGATCCGGCCAGCGTATAGGTGACGGGACCGCCAAACAGGCGTGCCGAGCGATAGACCGAGCGCATGGGCGCAATATGGTCTTCGCGACTGGCCTGGAAATAGACCGGTACAGTGATGCGACCCAGATCAATGGTTTCGCCGCCCATGGTGATCTCGCCCTTGGCCAGAGCATTCTGGCCGTACATGCGGCGCAGATAATCCAGATGCAGAGTCTTGGGCATACGCGTCTGGTCGGCGTTCCATGCCAACAGGTCGAAGGCGGGCGGGTCTTTGCCCATCAGATAGTTTGAGACGAAGAACGACCAGATCAGATCATTGCTACGCAGGGCATTAAAGGTATCGGCCATGGCGGTGCTGGGCAGTACGCCGCCCGCCTCGTCCATCTGGCGCTCGATTTCGGCCAGCCAGTGCTCGTCGGTGAACAGGGCCAGATCACCGGCTTCGGCAAAATCGTGCTGGGCGGCAAAGAAGGTGGCGCTGTTGATGCGGGTGTCGTTCTTGGCAGCAGCATGGGCGAGGGCGGAGCCGAGCAGGGTGCCGCCGATGCAATAGCCAACCGTGTTCACGGTTTTCTGGCCGGTTTGCTCCAGTACTTTTTCAACGGCGCGGTAAATGCCTTTTTCGAGGTAGTCGTCGAAATTGTAGTGCGACTTGTCCTTGTCCGGATTGACCCACGAGCAAACAAAGACGGTAAAGCCTTGCGCCGTCAGCCAGCGCACCATCGAGTTTTCGGGGCGCAGGTCGAGGATGTAGAACTTGTTGATCCACGGCGGGAAGATCAGCAGCGGGATCGCATACTGTTTTGGCGTCGCTGCATCATATTGCAAAAGCTCGAACAAATCGTCGCGCCAGACCACTTGCCCCGGTGACGTGGCGACATTTTCTCCGACTTTGAAACTGTCCGTATCGGTCTGGCGAATTGCAAGGCGACCGCGCCCACGTTCCAGATCAGTCGCGAAGTTCTGCATACCCCTGACCAGAGTCTCGCCATTGCTCTCGGCCAGAGCCTTCAGAGCAACCGGATTGGAAGCGAGGAAGTTAGAGGGCGACAAGGCATCGGTCAGCAGACGGGTAAAGAACTCGGCCTGACGTTTGACCTTGGGATCGATGCCATCGGCACTGGCGACCAGTGCGTGCATCCATTCCGTTGTTGTCAGATACGACTGACGCATCATGTCAAAGACAGGATTTTCCGACCATGCAGGGTCGCGGAACCGTTTGTCTGTGGCAGGAGCGGCTTCGGTTTCTTCACCCAATGCGCGACGCGTGGCCGTGGTCCACAGACCCAGATAGCGGTTGAACAGGTCGGCCTGCGCTTGAAACAGCTTTTCGGGCTTGGCCGCCAGACTGCTCATCACCGCGCCCATGGCGGGGGTGACATTGAACGGATCAGAGGACAGTGCCGCAGGACGATCGGCCTGTGTCAGGGCCGCTTCGGCAAGGGCGGACTGGGCCAGCATCGCAGCCTTGGCCAGATTCAGCGACAACTGCTCGATCTGGTGAATATGCTCTGCACCGAAAGCGGCACCGCCTTCGGTGCCAGACGACGGCTTTTCGGTTTGGGGCGGAGCCTTGGGGGTGGCCTTGGCCTTGGAGGCTTTTTTCACCGTCTCGGCCGTTTTTACATCAGGTTTTGAAGCGGCGTCCAAGGAGGCCGGACGGGCGCGCTTCGCTGCTGCGGGGGCGCGTTTTGCGGTGGATGTCGGGGCCTTGGATTTGGTCACCGTTCAGTTCTCCAGAGCAAGGAATGGGCGTATGCCTATCGCCGCACCCTATGTTGGCATATGAATGCTCGGGACATGAACGTGAATCTTGTGAAAATCGTATTGCAGCCGTTTGCTGCTCTGGCCCTGTGTGCAGGGCTGTCGGCGTGTGCCTTTGATCCTCCGGCTGATCCGGCCTCGCCATTGGCTAGCAGAATAGATTCGCTTGTGGCCGAGAAACGCGATTATCCGCGCTGGCAGGACTTTCCGGCGGCACCTGTGAATGTGCCTGATGCCGCAACGGTTCGCACGGCTGTGACAGGGCTTGAGGCTTCTCAAGGTGTACTTAACACCGAAGTCGCGGCGATTGACTGGGAACTGGGCGATGCCGAGCAGTTTGTGACGACGATCCGTCAGCGTCTGGCAGCGGACAATGTCGAAATCCCGACCGCCGATACGCCGGCACAGATAGAGGCTTTGGCGGCGTCCTTGCGCGCCCGCGCCAAGGCTCCGCCGCCTGTAGATCGCCCCCTGCGCTAAAGGCCTTATACGTCCGTGCCTGACGTGATCGTAAGATAGGCGTCGAGAATCGGTTTCTGCGCCATGCAGCGCGGAGCTGACAGCACGAGGATACCGATATTCGAGGATACTGGCCGCATGGCTGATGATATGACGCAAAAGCCGTTTCTGGGATTCAGCCGGTCTGCATCGGGCCGGAACTGGCGCATGCGTCCGGCAGATTCTGATGTCACGCGGGCGCATATCCAGTCGCTTGGTTTGAGCGAGCCTCTGGCCCGTGCGCTGGCCTCGCGCGAGATTGCACCGGATCAGGGCGAGAACTTCCTGAACCCGACCTTGCGCGCGCTATTTCCCGATCCTTCTACCTTTATGGATATGGATCAGGCCGCCACAGCCATTCTGGATGCCCTGCAAGCGGGTGAAAGCATCCATGTGTTTGCCGATTACGATGTAGACGGGGCATCCAGTGCAGCGCTTTTGGTGCGCTGGTTCCGCTGTCTGGGGGCCGAACTGCCCATCTATGTGCCGGACCGCATGAAGGAAGGCTATGGCCCCAGTGCGCCAGCCTTTGACCGATTAAAGGCCAGCGGTGCCGATCTGGTCATTACGGTCGATTGCGGTGCCGCCGCCAACGAGGCTGTGGCCCATGCGACCGATATCGGCCTGAAGGTTGTGGTTATTGACCACCATATGATGCGCGAAGAGCCGCCAAAATGTCTGGCGGTTGTAAACCCAAACCGGCCCGGCTGTCCGTCGGGACAGGGCAATCTGGCTGCGGCGGGGGTGGTGTTTGTGCTGCTGGCGGCGCTGAACAGGGAAGGGCGCAAGCGTAACCTGTTCGCCGCGACGCCCGAGCCGGACATTCGCCAGTGGCTGGATCTGGCCGCTATGGGCGCAATCTGTGATGTGACCCGCCTGACGGGCTTTAATCGGGCCTTGGCCAGTCTAGGCCTGAAATCAATGTCGGGATGGAATAATCCGGGCTTGTCGGCCCTGATGAGGGTGGCGGGTGCCGAACTGGGCGAAGCCAAGTCGCAGACGGTGGGTTTTGTGCTGGGGCCGCGAATCAATGCGGGCGGACGTATTGGCCGTTCCGATCTGGGGGCCAGCCTGTTGTCCACGCAGGATGCGCGTGAAGCCGATATGCTGGCGCGTGAACTGGACGAGTTGAATCGCGCCCGTCGTGATGTCGAGGCCGACGTTACAGAGCAAGCTATCCGCATGGTCGAGGCGACGGGCGCACATCAGGATGAAACCGCCTGTGTGCTGGTGGCGGGCGAGGATTGGCACCCCGGCGTGGTGGGCATTGTGGCCGGACGTCTGCGTGAGCGCTGGCGCAAGCCGGTAGTTGTGGTTGGTCTTGATCCGGTGACCGGCATCGGCAAGGGCTCGGGACGTTCCCAGCAGGGCATGAATCTGGGCCGTGCGGTGCAAAAGGCCTGGGAAGAGGGCGTCCTGATTGCGGGCGGTGGACACGCTATGGCGGCGGGTTTGACGGTGGCCACCGACAATCTTGAAACCTTGCGGGCCTTTTTGAATGACGCCTTGAGCGGTGAGCAGGAAGCGGCACAGGCTCTGGACTGGGTGGAGATTGACGCCCTGATTGACGCTCGCTCGGCTACGCGTGACCTGTTCGAGAGTTTCGAGAAGCTGGCTCCCTATGGTCCGGCCAATCCCGAGCCGATGTTTGCATTCGAGCATATTCAGGTGCGCGAACCGGTGGCTATGAATGGCGGGCATGTGCGCTGTCGTCTGGTGGGGCCGGACGGGGCGTCGGTACGGGCCATTGCATGGCGCTGTGCTGACCTGCCTTTGGGGCGGATGATCTTGTCCGGGCAGGGTGGCTTGTGTGTTTCCGGTCGCCTGAAGGCCGATGACTGGAACGGTCGTCGCGGTGTGCAACTGGAAATCGAAGACATCGCCGACCCGCGAATGGGCGCATAGGATTTACGATCCTGCGTCACAGGTCTTTGAAAAAAGACGCAGAAATCGTTCTAGCCCGTTGCGTTTCTTGGATTCGCCGTCTATCTAGCCACACGTTCGCGACGCGGTCCCTTCGTCTATCGGTTAGGACGTCAGGTTTTCAACCTGAAAAGAGGGGTTCGATTCCCCTAGGGACTGCCACGCGACGTTGTTTTCGAACTTCGGTTCAAGCCTGACGCATCTCGGTTTTGGAGATTTTCCGAATACCGAAGAAAGATGAAGAAGCCGCTTGCATCAGGGTTCGGAGGCAGATAATAGACCGCTCCTCGCGCTGCGGTCCCTTCGTCTATCGGTTAGGACGTCAGGTTTTCAACCTGAAAAGAGGGGTTCGACTCCCCTAGGGACTGCCACGCGGACCGGCTATCCGACTTCGGTCGGAGCCATACAATTTAGATCGCTTCTCGCGCTGCGGTCCCTTCGTCTATCGGTTAGGACGTCAGGTTTTCAACCTGAAAAGAGGGGTTCGACTCCCCTAGGGACTGCCACGCGGAGCTCTAAGCCCCCATCACCGGACAATCTGATTACAGCCTGTAAGTACAGGGCTGATCTGTTTGCGCTCGTAGCTTTATTGCTCGCGCAAATCACAGAGATGTAAAATCGTCATTTTTCACTCTGCGTGACACTAAATAGTGTGTTAAGTTTCGTTGTTCGTTCAATCCAAGGTTTTGGCCTAGATTGAAACTCTTGTTCGCTTTTGCTTGGGTCTGTGGGGATGGAAGATAACGATACTGTACGTGTCGAGGGGCACGTAAAATGGTTTGATCCCGGTAAGGGCTACGGCTTCATCGTGCCTGATGATGCGAATCATACCGATCAGAAAGATGTTCTTCTGCACGTCAGCAGTCTTCGCGACATCGGGCGTGAAGATGCCGGCGAGGGTGCCCGCATTAGTGCGGACTGTGCGCGTCGTGCAAAAGGCTGGCAGGTCGTGCGTATCGAGGTGCTGGACGAGGCGCTGCCTGATTCCCGCCCGCAACGTCCCTTGATCCAGCGTTCCGGCGTGGATGCGACCCCGATCGGTGAAATGGAACCGGCGGTCGTGAAGTGGTTCAACCGCACCAAGGGCTATGGCTTTGTTGTTCGCAACAGCGCCGAGGGCGACATCTTCGTCCACGTTGAAACCCTGCGCCGCAACGGTCTGGAAGATCTTTTGCCGGGCGATGCGGTCGATGTGCGTTTTGCCGAAGGACCCAAAGGATTGGTGGTAGCCGAAATTCGTCCCGCGCAGTAAGGTTCGCGCCTGTTTTTGGAAGGCGAAACCATGAAGTGCTCGCGACGCGGCCTTGCCGTACTTGCTTTGGGACTGGCTGTATCTGCTTGCGCGGCAGGCAAGCAGGTCGTTGACGAACGCGGACGTCCGCTAGAGCCGCTTTCTGTCGTTACGCAAAGCGGCGAGCATCATTTCATGGTCGAAATCGCCGATGACAATGCGTCGAGGGCGAGGGGGCTGATGTACCGCCCGCCACTGGCCGATGATCGCGGGATGCTTTTCCAGTTCCCGCAAGCCAGCGAACAATCTTTCTGGATGCGTAATACGCCCAGCTCGCTGGACATCATCTATATTGCGCCGGATGGCAAAATCATCTCGATTGCCCGCCATACAACCCCCTATTCGGAAGCCCCTGTACCGTCCTATGGCGCAGCGAACGGCGTTCTGGAATTGCGTGCGGGTCGTGCTGACGAAATCGGTGCCAAGCCCGGCGACCAAATTAAACACAACTTCTTCAAAAAGTAGGTTTTTTCTGTTGCGGTAAACGACAAGCCGTGACATTAGAACGGCTTCCGCGGCTCGGGGTATGGCGCAGTCTGGTAGCGCACCTGTTTTGGGAGCAGGGGGTCCGAGGTTCGAATCCTCGTGCCCCGACCACGGAAAAAATCTCTCCCTAAAATTTAACTTAGTTCCAGCCGTTCAGCGCATAGCTGAACCCTATGGGCATGGCCTCGCGGACCTGCGTGAAGAAGGCCGTGACTTCGCCAAGGGCCGTACGCGGAACAAAGATGATGTCGCCACGACGAATGCGCGGCGAGAACAGGCTGCGATTCCCCAGATCAACCGTCGTCATCATCGGATAGCCATCCGGCCCGCGACGAATCAATGCGGCCTTGCCGGTTCTTGCCCCGAGTGATTCACCACCTGCCATCAGCATGGCCTGATAGGCATTGATGGGCTCTCCGGGCAGGTCATAGGCACCCGGATTACGCACCTGACCGTTCACCCAGACCTTGGCAGGACCAGAGCGGCGCAAAGAAAGCTCGACGGCAGGGCGCACCAGATGCTCGGCATAGGCTGTGGAAATATCGGCCTCCAACGCATGCAGGCTGCGTTCTGCGGCCATAACATGACCCGCCATCGGCAAAGAGATGCGGCCATCGGGGGCCAGTGTTAGGGTACGGTTCAGTTCGGGCGCTGAAGGCAGGGCCAGATCGATCTCGTCACCGGGGAACAGAACATAGGGCGGCTCGATATCCGACCATGGCCGAAAACCGGCAATGACGGCAGCATCGTCACGCACAGACGCACCAGAAGATGCGCATCCTGCCGTGGCGATAGCCAAGCCGCCTAGAAAAAACCTACGGTCGATCATTCGTTTCCCCCGGCGAGCCCAGTGCCGATACCTTGAATATCAATGATCGTAATTTATGGTTCACGCCTGATTAACACCCTGTAGGGCATTCATGTAGCAGAGGTTCACCTTTCGCAGGCTTGTGCGCATGGCGTCAATCAGCTCCGGATATGGCCGCCCACGTTATGGCGTGGTCGATGTCATTGCTCTGCTGCTGCGAGAGCTGTGGCTGATGGTTATTGTCTTCTTGGTCATTGTGGCCCTGGGCACTGTTGCCATCATCAGCCTGAAGAAGACGTATTTTGCCGGTGCGACCCTGTTTGTCGGGGTTGGTCAGGAATATGTGTATCAGCCGCGCGTCGGCACCCAAGGCAACGGCTCTCCGCCCAATGCGTCCGAAGTGGCGCAGTCCGAAGCGGCCATCCTGAACAGCCTTGAGGTCAAACAGCGTGTTGTCCGCGCTATGGGCGTGGAAACCTTCCATAATGCGCCTGCCACTCCTATTGCAGCATCGCGGGCAGAGGCTTCGGCAGTTCAGGCCGTCGGCAACGCCCTTAAGGTCTCTGTCTCGCCGGAAAGTCCGGTGATCGGTCTGTCCTATAGCAGCCATGACCCACGTCAGGCCGCACAGGTGCTCAACACCGTCATCGATCAGTACCTGACCTATCGCCGCGAAGTTTTTCGTGACCGCGCCACACCCGCTATCCGTAGCCAGCGCGCCGCATTCGAGGGCGAGCTGGAAGCGGCGGACCGCGCCTATGAAGAGTTCCTGACCTCCAACGATATCGGTGATTTTGCGACGGCCAAGGCGGCATTGTCGCAAAGCTATCAAACCGTATTTGCCGAACGACTGTCGGTTCAGGCCCAACAGAATCAAGCGGCGCAGCGCCTCACGACACTGATGGCGCAACAGGCCCGGACGCCCGCAGAAATTGCGCTACAGCAAGACCTGAATGTGTCAGCGCAGGACCAGATTTTGCAACTGCGCACTGAACGCGAGCAGCTTTTGTCGCGCTATCAGATCGATGCTGCACCGGTTCAGGAAGTCGACGCCCGTATTCGTCGCCTGCAAGCCTTTGTCGAAACCGGCACCTCGGTAGGGGCCAAAGAGGTTCGCACCGGCCCTAATCCGATCTGGGTCGAGCTGGAAACCAACCGTATCTCGACCTTGGCCGAGCGCGATGCCCTGTCGGCCCGTCTGGCCGTTCTGAACCGGCAAATGGCGGATCTGACAACGAAACAGGCACGCCTGACCGATCTGGAATCGCGAAACGCCACCTTGGCGGGCAATCGTGAAGTGCTGAGCCAGTCGATTCGCGAGTTCCAGTTGCGCGAGACGCAAAGCCGCGCGGATGGTGAACTGGTGTCGGCCGGTGCCGATAATGTCACCGTCATTGAGCGCGCCCAGCCGCCACTGTCGGGCCGTAGTCTCAAAATGCCACTGATGGCGGCCCTGATCCTGTTTGCCGGTTTTACCGCCCTGTGTGCCGGTCTGTTGCGCGTTTTCCTGCGTCGGAGTGTCCTGACCCGTTCCTCGGCAGAGCGTACCTTTGGTTTGCCAGTTCTGGCCGTAGCCCCATCAAAGACCTAAGCCGTGCTAGGATCGTGACAGGACAGGCATCTTAGCGATTCGCATGGTGGATTTGACGGCGGAAATGGCGGGGCTATGGACGGCGCTTGGCGCTGCGCCAACCCATCGTGGCCGCCTGATTATGTTTGTCAGCGCCGTTAAGGGCGAAGGCGTTTCCACAGTCTCGCGCGAGTTTGCCCGACTGGCTGCGGTAAGGGCTACGAAACCGGTTTGGTTGATCGATGCGGACCTGATGCACCAGCAGCAGCAGGTTCATATGATCCAGCACCCCGACCGCTTTGGGCGAGCAGGGGAGACTGTCGCCGGATCTCCCGATGGATCGAGTTTTTTCACGATCAAGCCGCCATTTTTGGATAAAAGCGGACAGCGCATCCGCCCTGCACGTCTTTTAACGGCCAAGCCTTTTCTGGGGCGTCGCCTTTATGCCACGCGCTTTCAACAGGAAGCCCTGAAAGCGGGCCAATCTGCGGACATCCTGAAACAGGGGGACTATTGGTCGGGTCTGAGCCAGCATGCCGAGGCTGTGATCGTTGATGCGCCTTCGGTGGATGTCAGTGATGCGGCGCTGATGATGGCACCGTTCATGGACGAAGTGGTGATCGTCGTCGGCGAAAATGCCGCCATCGAACCGCCACTGCTGCTGAAAGAGCAGATATTGTCTGCGGGCGGGCGCGTTACAGGCATGGTCATCAACCGCGCGACCTATCAACCGCCCAAGTTAATGCAGAAATTTATGGGTTAAGCGCCTTGGTCACGGCGCTTTAATTCGGCTGATCCATAAAGTTTTGGTTCAAAACTATTGAACCATAAGACCTTTCCGATGCCCTCGGCGCTGCGGGTCATCAGTTGCGCACCCGTTCGGGTCAGGCCCAAGCCGGTGCCGATACTGCCCAAACCAAATACGGCAAACTGACCCAAGCCAATGGCCATCCAGCGTATCAGAACCGCGATATCGCCTCTATGGGCTGCACTCTGGCTGGGTCCCTGTCCACGAGCAAAGGCGCGTTGCAGTAGGTAGGCCAGATTGGCGCGGTGGGGCGGGGCATGTTCCTGCACCCATGCGTTTGCGGCCCAGGCAAAGCGGGCACCCTGTTGTTGCAAGGTGGCGAACAGAACATCGTCTTCGCCGCCGGTCTGGTTGGTAGAGATGGCAAAAGGCGCATCGCCGCTAAGCGCGGTCTGGCGTTTCATCAGGCTATTCCCGCAGCCATAGGTCCGCGCGATCAAGCCGTCAGTGTCCGGTCCATGACGGCTGAAGAAGGTTTCGACCACTGGTCGGATAACGGAACGTGCCTGTGGCGCTATGCCCTTGATGGGGCCAAACACCACATCGGCATCAAACTGATTTTGCACATCCAGCAGGGATTTCAGCCAGTGGGAACTGGCGATTTCATCATCATCCAGAAAGGCGATGAAACGCGCATCGTCGACATGCACGAGGCCGGTATTTCGGGCCGTTGCAATACCGGCCTGTGGCTGATGGACATAGATAACCGAAAAAGGGGCGTCGGTGATCAGGGCGCGGGCTGTGGCCTCGGCGGTGGCCTGCGGGTCGTTGTCGACGATAATTAGGCGCTCGACCGTATCGGTTTCGCTTAGGTCGAACAGGGAGCGTACTGCACGGTTCAGACTGTCGGGACGGCGCAGGGTCGGGATAATAATAGTCGCCCGGTTCATGTCAGCGCCTTGGCATAGAGGGCTGCCCGATAAAAACGCAGGGCAAGTCCGCGAACTGATACCGGCATGTACGAACTGACGGCGAACCGCTCGGCCACGATCCGCACCGGTGTGGCCAGCCGCAGGGCCTTGAGCTTTTGCGCGATCCGGTAAGAGGGATAGCGCGCCACATATTGCGGATGCAAACGGGCTATGCGGGCAAAATTGGTCGCGGACTGCCTGTATTTGCCCATCAGGGCAGGGACGGTGTCCAAGCCCAGATGGGTGGCAGTATTGTCGATATGGGTGATGGCATGCGTCTTGGTCACGCGCATGGCCCACTCCACGTCTTCCCAGCCCCAGCCTTGAAAATTCTCGTCAAAGGGATTCTGCAAGAACACGTCTTTTCTGATCAGCAGGTTTGACGTGAAGACGTACTTTTCTGGTTGCTGGCTGCGGACACTGGCTGGAACACAGTCGGACTTATTCGCCATGCTGCGGTGAACGGCATATTCCGGCGCGGCCGAGGCCTGGGTGACGCTGAAGCCGCCAAAAGTGGCTGCGGGTGTGTGGTCATCGATATGCGAGAGCCAGCTCCGTAGGAAATCGGCATGGTCCGGCAACATATCGGCGTCGATGAACAGCAGGTATTCGCCACGCGCCTGACTGGCCAACAGGTTGCGCCCCTTGGAGCGCCCCAGATTTTCTGTTGAGGACCGCAGACAAGTGGCGAGATGCGATTGGTTGACTAAACCCTGTAGCGTGCGGGTCAGGGTTACGTCATTGGTGCCATCATCAAGAATAATGACCTCGATCCGGTGGGTATGTTCGCCTTGGTCAGCCTCAAGCGCCAGCAACAGTTCTGTGGGATCGTCACGCAAAAACGGTACCAGCACAGACAGAACAGGTTTGACGTCCGGCCAGCGGGCATTGGGGTGGAGGATCATAAGGCCTGCTCTTCGGGGTTGAGGCGAAGATCGCGAATCCGTTTCAGCAAATCACGCACGCCGCCCGCATTGGTGCCATAGGCTAGAACGCCATACACCAAGGCCCCGACAACGGCGTCCAGCATCAGTTCTGCAAACCCGCCGATTTGCGGCAGGCAGAGCACGGCAATGGCCATGGTCGCAGCGCACAGGCTGCACAACATGACGTCCTTCCAGGGGAGGGGCATGGTCATGATGCGGCGGGCCATGATCACAGATGCCAGCACGCCGATGAAATAGCCCAGTACGGTCGATATGGCGGCCCCCATCAAGCCCAACTTCGGGATCAGGATAATGTTCAGAGCGATATTGGCGATGGCCGGAATGATCATCGACATCAACAACAGCAAGGTGCGCTTGGACAGGGTAAAGGCCTGATTGAAATAATAATACAACCAGCCTGACAGGAAGGCAGAGGCCGCAATCCACGGCGTGACCATGGCGGAGGCGGTACGCAGTTCGGGGCCGATCACCACCTCGGCCAGCGGGCGCGCCACAAGTGCGACGCCAACGGCAGCAGGTACGGTGACGAGCATCAAGATACGCGCCTGATCCTCGGCGGCTATCTTCAAGGCACGGGCACCGCCTTTTTCCAGAGCCATGACCAAGGCCGGTGCTCCTGCGGTTCCCAGCCAGAGGAATATGATGTCCAGCGTACGGTTCGCGATGCTGTAACTGGCGTGATATGCCCCGACAGCCGCTTCGTTCATCAGCCATGCCAGCATAAAGCGATCGGTCGAAGCGAGGATCAGAGCCATGCTCAGCGACATCGAAATAGGATAGCCGTAAGCGATATAGGCTTTCAGGCGCGATGGGTTGTACCGGCCGTGTCGCTGCTTGCCCCGTTCAAGTGGCAAGGCGATGGGAAGGGCCAAAAGGGGCGCTACCAACAGACCGACCAGAGGTGATGCGCCGCCAAGGCCCAGCCATGCGGCGGCGATACCCAGAATGAAAACCGCGAGGGTGAAAAAGATATCCAGACCTGCCGCCTGTCGCACTGCGCCGCGCGCACGCAGGGCAACCTTGACCATGTTCAACAGGCAGCGGATTGGCACGCCTATCAGGCCGACAGCCATGGCAAGGCGTATTTCCATGCCCAGCGGAAGCAGAAGACAGACCGCAATCGCGGCCGGTATGAATACGAGGCTGAGGACCAGTCCGACGCGGTAAAGCGTGGCATAAAGATCGGCCAGACCTTCGGGCGTGGCCTCTCCGGCCCAGTAGCGGGCCATGGCGGCTTCGAGCCATGTGAAGACCAGCACATGGGCCAGCGAGCACACGGAGAAAGCCAGCGCATAGATGCCGAATTCGGTCGATGACAACAGGCGCGTGAAGACCAGAATGGTCAGCACGCCGACGACAGCCTGCAAAATACTAGCGGGAAAATTTCCCAGTAATCCGCGTACAAACATCAGCGCATCGCGACCTTGTCACCCAGCAGAACCGGCAGGGTCCGCAACATGATCCATATGTCGAACCAGAAGCTCTGTCGTTCGATATAGTCGATATCCAATTGCACGCGGCGGCGTACATCGGAGGCATTGTGCATAGGCCCGCGCGAACCCTTGATGGCGGCCCAGCCGGTCATGCCGGGTTTGATGCGATGACGATGTGCATACTCGGCCACGATATCGGCAGAAACGACATGCCCTGTCTTCATGCCAATGGCGTGCGGGCGGGGCCCCACCAGGCTCATATGGCCCAATACGACGTTCAAGAGTTGCGGCAGTTCATCCAGGCTGGTCGCGCGCAGAAAGCGTCCGGCACGGGTTACACGATCATCGTCAGCCGTGACTTGCTGGGTGCCCGCAATATCGGCGCGATGATGGTGCATGGTACGAAACTTCCACACCACAATCTCTTCGTGGTTGAAGCCGTGACGGCTTTGCCGGAACAGGGCCGGACCGCGGCTATCCAGACGTACCCATGCACCGATCAGAAGCAATGCCGGCATGAGGGCGCACAAGGCTAGCGATCCCAGAACAAGGTCCTGAAGCCGTTTGTAAAAGGCGCGCCGATCATCATTGTCCGGCGAATTCAACAGGTGAACCGGCGTATAGGCCAGCTTGTCGAGCGCGCGGGTGATTTCAACCGCGTCAGGTGCATCGCTTTGCAGCAGCACCGCAATCCTGTTGGGCAGGATCGAAAGCTGTCTTTCCAACTGGCCGACACGCTCGACCGCATCGGGCGAGAGCGTCAAGGCGATACAATCCAGATACGGCGTCAAACGATGTGCCAACAAATCGCTGGCGCGGCCCAGTACAGGAACCCCGCATATGGCCTCGGGGCTGCGATCACTACGGTCGTCGAATATGCCTAGAATATTGATATCGCGACGTTCCAGCGCCTGGGTGATCAGCAACTCCGCATACTGGGTTGCGCCGACCAGCACGACATTGGGGGTCAGGGCTCCATTTTTGCGACCGCGCGCTGCAACCGAGGCCCAGATCAAATGCAGAATAGTAATGGCGAGTACGGTGAAACCGGCCCACTGCAAATAAGGAATCAATGCCGATGTCGAGACGAGCGCCTGCACAACCAGTCCGACCAGCAATCCGATTGCCGACACCAATGCCGTTGCTACGACATGTCGCCATACGCCGGTCGAGGCAGAAAACTTGTACAGATTGGCGCTGATGATGAACCACATGGCGCACAGCCAGCCGACGGCATAGGGCGCGACCTGGGCCACCGTTAGCTGGCCAATGCTGGAAATCGCCGAGGGATAGGTTAGCCAGCCAAGCGTGAGCAGGGCCGTCAGGGCTACATCCAGCCCTCTATAATAGAATGTACGCAGGCGCAGGGCATTACGCTGGCGTGCATTGACCCAAACATCCGGACGAAAAGGCCCGCGCCGCATGCGCGGCAAGGAATCATGCGGCGCATTTGATTCGGCTCTTGATGAGTCGGCGACGTCGCTTTCAGCCTGGCTACCCGTGCGAACTTTCAAAAAAATGCTCATTTCCACCCCGTCCGGCGCATAAAAGCAGCCTGGATCACGGCGAAATCTGACTTGCTTGCCTATACGTGGGGTTAACAGACAAGATTTCTTGAAAACCCCGTTGCATACCCGAGAGTTACGGGCTACCTACGCCGCCTGCCGGAGACGTGGCCGAGTGGCTGAAGGCAACGGTTTGCTAAATCGTCGTACCCTGTAAGGGGTACCGAGGGTTCGAATCCCTCCGTCTCCGCCAGATCTTCTCCAGATCGGCAATCGTACATGGACCTCGGCTTTGGCCGGGTTCCGTTTACGCGTATGGCGCAGGGATAACCTGTTGGCTCGGCTCGCTATGCCCGACCTGTGGACGGGCTGAAAATTTTCTGGACGTGTTGTTTCCCTTGATGAAGCCGTTCTAGTGGTTTCGTGTCCTGCTGGCCGTTCTTCATGTCATTTGAGCAAAATATTTTCAGAAATCGGTATTTTTAACTTGTCGATTTCGCAACTGCGATGAACATTTCGCAAATGCGTAAACGAAGAGGGGGATACTCAAGTGACGCTATCCATAAAGATGGGACCAAGGCTCGTAGCCTTGGGTTGTTTAACGGCCGGTCTACTTGTTGCGGGCAGTGCGCTTGCTTCAGGATCGCCGGAAGTGGCAACCACTGCGGCGCTTGCCGCAGGAACAATATCGGAAACCGCTAGAACAGCGTCGGAGCAGGCTCCGGCGCTGTTTTTACATCAGGTTCCGCTCGAACTGAACGAAGCGTCAACGGCATGGCTAGGGACATCGACAGCATTGGTGCTGCTGATGACCTTGCCGGGACTGGCGCTGTTTTATGGCGGCATGGTGCGGCGCAAGAATGTGATTGCGACCATCACCCAGTCGGTGGCCGCCTTTGCGGTCGTGACACTGGTATGGTTCGTGGCGGGTTATTCGATCGCCTTTGGTGTGAACCCCGACGAAGGACTCAACCGTTTTATAGGCAGTTTTGACGCTGTTTTTCTGAACGGCGTCACTAAGGATACGGCCTATTCGGCATTGCCGGGCATTCCGGAATACCTCTGGATTTCATTCCAGTTGACCTTCGCCGTCATTACGCCGGCTCTGATTACCGGTGCCTTTGCCGAGCGAATTAAATATTCGGGGTTGCTGCTGTTCATCGCCCTCTGGTCGCTTATTGTTTATGCGCCGATAGCCCACTGGGTTTGGGGCGGCGGCTTCCTTGGTGCCGAGGGTGTGCTGGATTTCGCGGGCGGTGCCGTTGTTCATGTGAACTCGGGTGTCGCGGGACTTGTCTGCGCCTTGTTCCTTGGTGCGCGTAAGGGGTACGGCGTCGTGCCGATTACCGCGCACAATCCGGTCCTGACCATGATTGGCGCATCGCTGCTTCTGGTGGGCTGGATCGGCTTTAATGCAGGCTCGGCGGGCGCTGCCGATGGGCTCATGAGCGTCGCTCTGATCAATACACTATTGGCGGCGGCGGCGGGTTCGCTGAGCTGGAAGTTCATCGAGCGTATCGAAAAGCGTAAATGGTCGCTCATCGGTGTGCTGTCAGGTGTGGTTGCCGGTTTGGTGGCCATTACGCCCGCGGCCGGATTTGTTGATCCAAAGGGCGCAGTCATCATCGGACTGATTGCCGGTCCTGTTTGCTATGTCTCGTCGGTGTGGCTGAAGAAGCTGCTCAAATATGACGACAGCCTCGATGCCTTTGGTCTGCACGGTGCGGGCGGTCTGGTGGGCGCGCTTCTGACCGGTGTGTTCGCCACAACGGCCGTCAATGATCTGTCGGCAGACGCAACCGTTTGGGCTCAGTTTATGGGCCTGGTCTGGACGATCGTGTGGAGCGCTATCGGCACACTGATTGTGCTGGTGATATGCAAATACACCATTGGACTGCGTGTGAAGGAAGAGGTCGAGGACGAAGGTCTGGATACCCACCTACATGGCGAGGCTCTGGAAGCATCCTAACCAAATGGCCTTGGGCCACTGGATCGTCTGATCCGAACCAAGTCGTGTCGGGAGGTTGTCCTCCCACAGCCTTCCGGCACGCAGATTTCTATCAGTGTGTACCCGATTTCTCCGACAGCAATGTGCGCTGTCGGTCGAGTTTGCGTGTCTGATTTTCAATGATGACCAGGGGATACGACAATGAAAAAACTGCTGTTTAGTATGGCGGCTCTGGGGCTTCTCGGCTTTGCCGGTGCCGCTTTGGCCGAAGAACCTGTGCCGGAGTTTTCCTTCAATACAGGCGTAACCAATGACTATGTATGGCGCGGAGCCAGCCAGTCCGGAGAGGACGCAGCGGTTCAGGGCGGTATCGATTTTGCGTATGGAAGTTTCTATGCGGGCAGTTGGGCCTCGACCGTAGATTTCGACGATGACACGGATGTCGAGTGGGATTTCTACGCGGGCCTTACCGGAACGGCAGGGGCCATAGATTGGGATTTGGGTGTCACCTACTATTATTACGTAGGGGCTCCATCCGGCGCGGATTACGACTTCGTCGAGTTCAAGGCAGCCGTCTCGCACAGCTTTGACAAGCTGACACTAGGTGCGGCGGTTCACTACTCGCCCGATTTTTATGGTGTGGACGAGACGGCGACCTATCTGGAAGCCAACGGTGCTTATGAATTTAACGACCGATGGAGTGTTTCCGGAGGTGTCGGGCGTCAGTTTGTAGACGTCACGTCCGATTACACCGCGTGGAATTTAGGTGTCGGTGTGAATCTGACCAAAGCCTTGTCGATGGATGTTCGGTACTGGGATGCATCGATCAGTTCACCCCTGACCGATCCTCGTCTTTCGGCCACTTTGGGCGTGGAGTTTTGAGGCTTGTCCTAATTTCATTGATGAAAATAGTGTGGAAGTGATCGAAGACTTACCCTAGGTGATCTTGGCATAGGGGCTGCGAGTCGCTAGCTCTTGAACATCAACGTCTAAGGGATGACGCTCATGGCCGATTTGGCTCAAATCACTGCAAAAATCCAAGAAGCCATCAACACGAATGGCGGCTTCGGCAAGACCATCAAGCTGGACCTTGGCGAAGCTGGTAAAATCTTCATCGACGGCATCAACAACACCGTTTCGAACGATGACAATGCCGCAGACGCCACCGTGTCGCTGAAAATGGAAGACTTCATGGCTCTGGCCGAAGGCCGCCTCGACCCGATGATGGCCTTCATGCAAGGCAAGCTGAAGGTTGCTGGCGACATGATGCTGGCCCAAAAACTGGCCCCGCTGCTCAAGGGTCGTTGATCCTTTGATCGCTTAGGCTGACAGTGAAGGCGCGGTGCCCAAGGGGCCGCGCCTTTTTCTTTGCCGCAAACCGCCAACAAAGAGCGGGTGGCAGATCATTACGGGGGATATGCCATGGATTTTCGTTTCTCTGACCGTTCGCTGGCGTGGCAGGAAAAGCTGTCGCGGTTTATGCAGGATCAGGTCATTCCGCGCGAAGAGGCCTATGTAGCCTCGGTACGCGCCAACCCTAAATTGATGTCGCCTGTGATGGTGGAACTGAAGACCAAGGCCAAGGCGGCCGGTCTTTGGAATATGTTCCTGCCGGGTGAGCATGGGGCGGGGCTGAACAATCTGGACTATGCGCCTCTGGCCGAGATGATGGGACGTCATCTTTGGTCGGCCGAGGTGTTCAACTGTAATGCGCCCGACACCGGAAACATGGAGGTGCTGCACCTCTATGGTAATCCGCAACAACAGGATCTGTGGCTAAAGCCGCTGATGGCCGGTGATATCCGCTCGGCCTTCCTGATGACGGAACCGGCTGTGGCATCGTCGGACGCCACCAATATCGAAACGCGCATCGATCGCGACGGTGACCACTATGTCATCAATGGCCGTAAATGGTGGTCCACCAATATGGCGCACCCCAATCTGGCCATGACCATTGTCATGGGCAAAACCGATTTTGATGCACCAGTTCACCAGCAACAGAGTCAGGTCATCGTGCCGGTCGATACACCGGGTTTCCGCGTCGAGCGGATGTTGTCGGTGTTCGGCTATGACGAACTGCCCATTGGTCACGCCGAGGTGGTGCTGGAGAATGTGCGTGTTCCGGTCGAGAACCTGATTGCAGGCGAGGGCAGGGGCTTCGAAGTGGCCCAAGGGCGCCTCGGGCCGGGCCGTATCCACCACTGTATGCGTGTGATCGGGGCGGCGGAACGGGCGCTTGAGTTGATGGTGGATCGCCTGATGTCACGTGTGGCCTTCCGCAAGACATTGGCCGAGCACTCGGTGTGGGAACAGCGCGTGGCCGAGGCCCGCACCCAGATCGAAATGTGCCGTCTTCTGGTCCTGAAAGCGGCATGGATGATGGACGAGGTCGGTGCCAAGGGTGCGCGTTCCGAAATCGCCCAGATCAAGGTTGCGGCACCGAGCATGGCCCTGAAAGTCATCGACGATGCCATTCAGGCCTTTGGCGGGGCAGGGGTTTCCGGCGACACACCATTGGCGGAAATGTACGCTTCGGTGCGGACCTTGCGCATCGCCGATGGTCCGGACGAGGTTCACAACCGCACGATTGCGCGCCTAGAATATGCAGCTCGCTCTATGAAGGCAGGCCATTAAGCACAAGCTTTTGCGGAACAGGCTATAGCCGCATCGCGTTCCTTCTATCGAGGCCACTAACTGGCACAAGCATAGAGGGAACCGATGCCGCCAGCTTCAAGCCCCCTTCCGCTCGCATCGACCGTTCTGGTCGAGCGGTACAAGCGCGTAAGAGCCAAAACCCTTGATCTGGTATCGGGTCTGTCACCCGAGGATATGGTGGTGCAATCCATGCCGGATGCCAGTCCGGCCAAATGGCATCTGGCCCATACCAGTTGGTTCTTCGAAGCGATGATCCTGTCGCGTGACAGTGATTACCAACCTGTCGATCCGCGTTTTCAGGCGCTTTTCAACTCCTACTACGAAGCCTTGGGACAGCGCGTCGCGCGGCCCGACCGAGGCCTGATGACGCGACCATCTTTGAGCGAGGTCGTAAGCTATCGTCGTGAAATCGATCGCCGGATGGCGGCACGATTAGCGCAGTCACTGTCGACGATAGAGACCTATCTGTTCGAACTGGGTTTGAACCACGAGCAGCAGCATCAGGAATTATTGCTTCAGGATGCGCTTCACCTGTTCTCTTGCAGTCCCTTAAAGCCGACTGTTTGGCGGGTAGAGCCTAGAACCGCGCCACGGGCCTTTTCAAAAGGCGGACAGGTCCGCTTTGCCGAAGGGCTGAGCGTAATCGGTGCGGCCAAGAATGACGGCTTTGCCTTTGATAACGAAATGCCCGCCCAGCGCGTGTGGCTAAACGCCTATGCACTGGATGCCGATCTGGTCACCAATGGCGACTGGCTGCGGTTCATGGAGGATGGCGGGTATCGCAATCCCGCGCTGTGGCTGTCGGACGGTTGGGCGACATTGCACCAGCTGGGCTGGGATAGTCCGGCATACTGGACGGCCGGTAGCACAGGCTGGACGATCTACACTCTGACCGGTGAGGTTGATCTAGATCCCGCCGCGCCTGTGCGCCACGTCAGCTATTACGAAGCCGATGCCTATGCGCGGTGGGCAGGGGCCAGACTACCGACCGAAGCGGAATGGGAACATGCCGCCCGCCATAGCGGTAACGCCTTCAGCAATCTGGACACCGAGGTGTGGCAATGGACACGTTCTGCCTATGCCCCCTATGCCGGTTTTAGCCCGACTGAGGGAACCGCGTCCGAGTACAACGGCAAGTTCATGGTCAACCAGATGGTCTTGCGTGGCGGCAGTTTTGCGACGCCGCGCGATCATCTGCGTCCCACCTATCGCAACTTCTATTACCCGTCACAGCGCTGGGCCTTCTGTGGTTTGAGGCTGGCACACGACATATCAACGACAGAGGAGGCGACATGCAAACCTTTCGAAGTGACCTGATTGAGGGACTATCTGCTTCACCCAAATCACTCTCGCCGAAATGGTTTTATGACGCCGAAGGGTCGCGGTTATTTGAAGAAATCACACGCCTCGACGCGTATTACCCGACACGACAGGAAACGGCTCTGTTGCGGCAGACAATCCCGTTATGGCTGGACCTTATCGGGCCGGAAGCGGTGCTGGTGGAGCTGGGCTCCGGGGCCAGCGAGAAGACGCGGATATTGCTGGATGCCATTTCGGATCTGGCCGCCTATGTGCCGCTGGATATCAGCGTAACGGCCCTCAATGCCGCGGCTGATGCCTTACGGGACGATTATCCTGAACTGGATATCCGACCGGTATCGGGTGATTTCGAGCATCTGCCGGACCTGCCCGCTGATCTACCTACAGGGCGGCGGATCGGCTTTTTTCCGGGCTCTACGATAGGCAATCTGGATACCAACGCTGCGATTGAACTTCTGGCGGCATCACGCCGGATGCTGGGCCACAACAGCCTGTTCATTCTGGGTGTCGATCTCATCAAGGACCGCGACACGCTGGAAGCGGCCTATGATGACCAACAAGGGGTGACGGCGGCCTTTAATGTGAACCTGCTACACCGCGCCAATCGCGAACTGGGTACGGATTTCGATATAAACAGCTTTCGCCACCATGCTGTCTGGAATGAAGCCGAGGCGCGTATCGAAATGCATCTGGAATCGTTGAAGGATCAGACGGTGAAGCTGGATAATCACCGGTTCCACTTTAAGGCGGGGGAGACTTTGCACACCGAGAACTCCCGTAAATTCGATCGTGCGCGTTTGGTCGAACTTGTCGAGGCTGGTGGCTGGGCACTGGCCGATATGCGTGTCTCGACGGCACCTTATGTGGCGTTGGCGCTATTGAAACCCAAAGAATAAAGGGCGCTGTGAAAACAGCGCCCTGAAAAGTTGTTCTTTTGAAGCGGCCTAGTTTGGCTTGCGGTCTTCCGACTGCGCTTTGACGGCGTCTTTGTTGCGCGTGCCATGTGAGGCTTCGCCACCTTTGCGGCCAGCTTGCGCGGCCAGCGATCGGTCCTGAGAGAAGCTGCGCTTTTCCGAAGGAACGCTGGCACCACCCTTACGGGCAATCTCGCGCTGACGCGCCGGGTCCATAGATGCAAATCCCCGCTTGGAGATGCCCGACGGTTTGCTCTGCACTGGATCGGCCATACTAAGAACTCCTCTTGTAACTGTGCGGCTCACAGGACAGAAGAGACAAGGATGGCTAAGGTTCCTTTTGGTAGATTTCAAATTTTCAACTTTAGCGTGACCCAATAGTCAAATATCTGAAATATTTAATATAATTAGTTGTAACCTACGATGGGCCGGAAATATTTCCAGCCATCTTCGCGCTGTTCACTACCGCATCGCCCACAAAGGGATTGCTGCGGCGTTCATGGCCAAAGGTCGAGTGGGGACCATGACCGGGGATGAAGGTGACATCGTCGCCCAGCGACCAGAGCCGGCCAACAATCGAATTCACCAGATCCTCGTGCGAGCTTTGCGGGAAATCGGTCCGACCTACTGATCCCTTGAACAGAACATCGCCAACCTGAGCGAATCGCGCCTCGCGATTAAAGAAGATGACGTGACCGGGCGTGTGGCCGGGGCAGTGATAAACCTCCCAGCGCGTCTCGCCCAAGCTCAGTACATCGCCATTTTCAAGCCAGCGGGTAGGGGTGAAACTACGTGCATCGGGCAAACCCCATTTCAGGCCTTGCTCGGGAATCGCTTCGATCCAGAACAGGTCCGCCTTGTGCGGGCCGATGATTTCGACGCCTGAAATCTGCTGCAGGTCCTGCGCACCGCCCGCATGGTCAAGGTGGCCATGGGTAATCCAGATGGCTTCAAGGGTCAGGCCGCGTCGCTGGATTTCAGCATAAAGCGCTTCGGCCGAGGCACCCGGATCAATGACTGCTGCCTTCAGGGTCTTGGCGCACCAGACAATGGTGCAGTTCTGCTGAAGCGGTGTGACGGGGCTGACGAGAACGCCAATCGGTGCAGTTTGCTGGTTCATACCCATGAAATAGCGCCGCTGGGACATCAAAGAAACCCGCCGCGCGTTGACGTAAGCGCCCCTTGTCTACATAAGGCGGGCTTCGAGGTGCCGCCTGCAGTGGGCGGTCCTTTTGCGTATTCCACTCGCGCGCCTTTCGGGCGTCGCCCCAGAGCGTCAGATATCCGACCATGCAAGTCGTCGAAAAGTCGAACGAAGGCCTCAGCCGCGTGATCGCGGTGACCATTCCGGTAGCCGAGCTGAACGAAAAGCTTGAAGCCCGCATCAAAGAAGTCGCCCCCCAGATGAAGCTGAAGGGCTTCCGTCCGGGCAAGGTGCCGGCTTCTTATGTCAAGAAGACCTTCGGTCGCGACCTGATGGGTGAAATCGTCAATGCCGAGCTGAACTCCACCAGCCAGGGCGCTCTGGATGAACTGAAGGTTCGTCCGGCTGCTCCGGCCGAGATGAAGCTGATTTCGGACATGGACAAGGTTATCGCCGGTAGCGAAGACCTGACCTACGAAATGTCGCTGGAAATCATGCCGGAATTCACTCCGGCTGATCCGAAGACCCTGAAGCTGTCGCGCCCGACCTACGAAGCTTCGGAAGAAGACATGGACGAAGCCCTCAAGGAACTGGCTTCGCAAGCCAAGTCCTACGAGGACAAGAAGGGCAAGACCGTCAAGGCTGCTGAAGGCGACCAACTGACCATCGATTTCGTCGGCAAGATCGACGGCGTAGAGTTCGATGGTGGCGCTGCGACCGATGCCGATCTGGTCATCGGTTCGGGCCGTTTCATCCCGGGCTTTGAAGAGCAACTGACCGGCGCCAAGGTCGGCGAAGAGAAGACCATCGAGGTCACCTTCCCGGAAGAATACCAAGCCGCCCATCTGGCCGGTAAGGCTGCGACCTTCGACGTCACCGTCAAGGCCATCAAGGCTGAAACTGAAACCGCTATCGACGACGAGTTCGCCAAGCGTATCGGCCTTGAGTCGCTCGACAAGCTGAAAGAGCTGCTGAAAGCCAACCTGAACCAGCAATATGCCGGCGCTGCCCGCTTCAAGCTGAAGCGCGCCCTGCTGGACGTTCTGGACGAAGCCCATGACTTCCCGCTGCCGCCGAAGATGGTGGAAGCCGAGTTTGAAGGCATCTGGGCTCAGGTGTCGGCTGACAAGGAAGCTGGCAACCTGCCGGAAGACGACGCCAAGAAGTCGGAAGACGAACTGAAGGCCGAGTACAAGAAGATCGCTGAACGCCGCGTGCGTCTGGGTCTGGTCCTCGCCGAAATCGGCCGCGCCAACAATGTCGGCGTGACGGATCAAGAGCTGTCGAACGCCATCATGGCCGAAGCCCGCAACTATCCGGGCCAGGAAAAGATGGTTCTGGACTTCTACCGCCAGAACCCGAACGCAGCCGCCCAGCTGCGCGCTCCGATCTACGAAGAGAAGGTCGTTGACCTGATCGTCTCGGTCGCCGACGTGACCGACACCCCGATCAGCAAGGAAGAGCTGCTCAAGGACGAAGACGAAGCTTAATCGGCTTCATCTTTAACTAGAGAATATGGAAAGGGCGGTGCGAAAGCGCCGCCCTTTCTTTTTTACCAGTGACCACGCTTGCCTACAGTCGTTATTCAACATTTTCACAAGTTACATGATGACAAGATCTAATTTTCAAAGAAATTAAGATTGATGAAAATAGCAGTTGCTAACAAGCCACACTAGCGGATATCACTGGTATATATTTTAGGGGAGATGACCACGATGTTTATCGCAAGCACACTGGCCGCTAGCCTGTTATTGAGCCCAGGACCTCAGGAGGTCGAATCTCCGGTGGCTGTTGATGATGTCGTGGTGTCGGCTCGTCAACTTGATGAGCAGGTCACTGGCTTTGTTCGAGATATCAATGTCCCTGATTTTAATCTGAACGTAGCCCGTTGGCATTACGACATGTGCGTTAGTGTCGTGAACATGCAAAATGATGCAGCGCAGTATATTATCAACCGTGTTGCCGAAGTGGCGCTCGAGGTCGGTGTAAAAGCAGGTGATCCGGGGTGTTCCCCCAATGTGACGGTCATTGCGGCTGCAAACGCAACTGAGACAACAGGCCAGATTGTCAATCGATACAGAAATACACTTCTACCCGATGTAAGTGGGGCGAGAAGATCGCGGCAAGCATTGGAAAAATTCGTTGAAAGCGATTTGCCTGTGCGCTGGTGGCATACTTCCATGCTTATTAACTCAGATACTGGGCAAGTCGCTTCAAAAATTCAGAACGATCATATAACTGGTTGGTATAATGCCGGGGGCATTGATTTACCTATAAATTTTCCTAGGGTCGAGGTAACATCGACGTATCTTAGGACTGGTCTTAGATCAAATCTAACTAGCGCAATCATCATTCTTGATATGGAAAAGTTATCAGGCATCAGCGTGCCTCAGATTGCGGACTATATCTCCATGGTTGCACTAACTCGTGTCAATATGGACGCTGATTACTCAGGATATCATTCTGTTCTATCGCTCATGTCAGATAAGGACGTTCCTGGCCTGACAGAATGGGATATGGCGTATCTAAAGGCTATTTACAGCGCTGATATCACCCATAAACTTAAATCTCATCAGTTGACAGAATTGCGTTTCCTGATGGCGGATTGGCAAATCCGACGCCCTTTGAGGCGGCAGGAACAGAGTGTAGCAAGCGTAATGCCGTAATCGTACAACTAAATCATTCGCTCTATTATTTGAGGTGGTAGTAATAACTACTAATTCTGAATAGGGCATATGAGCATTATTGACGCTAAGGTTTAGAGGTGACTGTGATGTTGGTAGCAAGCGCTCTGGCCTCAAGCCTGTTATTGAGCCCGGGGCCACAGGAGGTTGAATCTCCGGTGGCGGTTGATGAAGTTGTGGTGTCTGCTCGTCAACTTGATGAGCAGGTCTCTAGCTTTGTCCGAGATATCAGTGTCCCTGATTTTAATCTGAACGTAGCCCGTTGGCATCGCGACATGTGCGTTAGTGTCGTGAATATGCAAAATGACGTAGCGCAATATATCATTGACCGAGTTGCCGAAGTGGCGCTCGAGGTCGATGTGAAACCCGGCGATCCAGGATGTTCGGCCAATGTGACGGTTATTGCGACTGCAAACGCTAACGAGACAACGGGCGAGATTGTCAATCGATACAGAAACACTCTTCTACCCGATGTAAGTGGGGCGAGAAGGTCGCGGCAGGCATTGGAAAGATTCGCGGAAAGCGATTTGCCTGTGCGTTGGTGGCATATCTCCATACTGATTGATCCGGATACTGGGCAAGCAGCCTCGAGAATGCAGAACGGTCACATCACGGGTGAATATGCGGTCGGACATGAATCAGATGGCCTTAAATCTATAGTTGATTTTCCTTCGGTAGAGGTCAGATCAACGAATCTTAGAAGCGGCCTTCGATCAGATTTGGCTAGCGCAATCATAATTCTCGATATGGAAAAGGTAGCTGGCATCAGCGTACCTCAGATTGCGGACTACATTGCCATGATTGCTTTAACTCGTGTCAACATGGATGCTGATTACTCAGATTACAACTCAGTGCTTTCGCTGATGACCGACAAAGATATATTAGGTCTGACGGAATGGGATATGGCTTTTCTTAGATCCATCTACAGTGCTGATCTTACCCATAAACTCAAATCCCATCAAATGGCGGAACTGAGATACCTGATGGCGGAGCGGCAGATTCGACGCCCTTTGAAGCGTCAGGAGCAGGTTGACGCGAAGGAAGTGCCATAATCGACATCTTGTGTGCGGATGGCCTTGCATCGCCCTTGGTGGGTGATGATATCCTTATGAGCAAAGCGGGTGGCTGTGAGTCGCCCCGAGATTCTCGAAAAGGCCAACATGCGCGATCCGATCGATTACATCTCCAACAACCTCGTTCCTATGGTGGTGGAGCAATCCAGCCGTGGCGAGCGTGCGTTCGACATTTTCTCGCGTCTGCTGCGCGAGCGGATCATCTTCCTGACCGGCCCGTTCGAGGACGGTATGGCCTCGTTGATCTGCGCCCAGCTGCTGTTCCTTGAATCGGAAAACCCGAAGAAGGAAATCAGCATGTACATCAACAGCCCCGGCGGTCAGGTGACGTCGGCGCTGGCGATCTACGATACCATGCAATACATCAAGTCGCCGGTTTCGACCGTGGTGATGGGTATGGCGGCTTCGGCCGGTTCGCTGATCCTGACAGCAGGTGAGGCGGGACAGCGTATTGCTCTGCCGAATGCCCGCGTCATGGTTCACCAACCGTCGGGCGGCTTCCGTGGTACGGCCTCGGACATCGAGCGCCACGCCGAGGACATCATCGCCACCAAGCGTCGTCTCAACGAAATCTATGTGCACCACACCGGCCGCACCTATGAGGAAGTCGAGCGTACGCTGGACCGCGACCACTTCATGACGGCCGAAGAAGCCAAGGCCTGGGGTATTGTGGACCACGTCTATGACCGCCGCATCCAAGCCGATGCTGACGGCGTGAAGGCGCCCTAAGCTAGACTATCAAGTCTGATTGTTCGGGGCAGCAGGGTTCACCTTGCTGCCCCGAATCGTGTTTGCTCTCCAATCGGGATTTGATGGAGGGTGGCGCATGAGCCTGATGGATAACGGTCTGAAATATGGACTGGTAACGCGCATACTGCATTGGGGCATCGCCCTGCTTTTACTGTGGCAGGTGGGGGCTGTGATCGCCGGTGAGGTTTTGGGAGAAACCCCGTTTACCGATGCGATTGGCTCCACGCACAAGCCAGTGGGATTACTGCTGTTTGTTCTGGCAGTCGTTCGTGCGGTTTGGGGGCTTTTGAACCTGTCGCGCCGACCTAGAGCGCATACGGGCCTGATTGGCAAAATGGCTGTGGCTGGCCATCTGGCTCTCTATGGTCTGCTTTTGTTTGTGCCAAGCGTCGCTCTGATCCGCCAATATGGTTCGGGCCGCCCCTTTGATGCCTTTGGCCTAACGATCATGCAGGGCGGTCACGAGAAGATTGAATGGATGACCAAGCTGGGCGGCGATTTTCACGGCGAGTTCGCATGGGTCTTGGTCGCGATGATCGTGCTGCATCTGGGAATGGCACTGGTTCACCAGTTTGTCTGGAAAGACGGTACGCTCAAACGTATCGCCTAAACCTTCATGGCGGCCAGATGCACTTTTTATGCTATCAGGCCGCCTATGCAGTACACTAACGAAACCAGCGGGACCGTTGAGGTCGATGGCGAAATCTATGTTTGGGAAATTCGCCGTCAGCCGCGCCCCGTAGGCAAACGGGAATGGGAAGGGATGGCGATCACCCTTCGCCATCAGGAATACAAGCGCGAAGCCATCGTCGAGTTTCCGATGGTCTATCGCCCTAATGGCTCACCGAATCTGGAAAAACAGAAGGTTGATCTGGACGTCGTCAAGACCAGCGTCCGCTCGATCCTTGAAGCCGGATGGGAACCGGCTTCGCGCGGGAAGGCTGTCAATTTTGGCGTGGATGCCAAAGGCTATTGATACAGTCAGGGGCGACCGGTGAAAACGCGGAAGCCCTTTTCCTCTGCCTCGGCGATCATTTGCTCGTCACCGGATGTGTCGCCATAGGCGGCGAGAATACGCACATCATCGCCATAGACCTCGCGGATACGCAGAACCTTTTGTTCGCGTCGGCAGTTTGGCGTGGCGAAGCGGCCGGTCAGTTTGTCGTCGGCGTCGAATTCGAACTGTGTGCCGATCAGGTTGTCGGCGTTGAGGCGACGTGCAAACGGTTCGATAGTCGTTTCGGGCGAGGCCGTAACGATCACTCGGTGTACGCCCTTCTTGCCCCATTCCTCCCAGCAGGCGAGGGCGTCGGGGCGCATGAAGTGCGCATAGACAGATGCGGCATAGCTTTCGGCCTCGTCGCTGATTTGCTTGCGGCTTAGCCCCTTGAGGAACAGGTCAACCGATGCGGCCTTGATGGCACCGCGATCGCGATCAACGACATAACGCAGGGCAGCGGGAATCAGCTGGACCATACCTGCCGCCCACACCATCGGGCCGACGCGCCATTTCAGAAATGCGGTAAAGCTGTCACGAATCGACAGGGTGCCGTCGAAATCAAACGCCACTATTTCCTTTGGCATTTCGCTTGTGCGAAAAGAGGACTGGCGCTTTGCGTCCGGATTACCCATTTGTGACATTCCAATTATGTTCCGCATAATAACCCATAGAGTGGCCGTTAAGTACGCCACGCTTGCTAATCGGGCTTGTGGCGGAACCTCTGATGGGTGATTGTTATTTTTTGAAGACTTTGATGCTTAGATTCTAGTGTCTAACATCAAGGAAGTCGCCTTTTCCCCCAATCCCGGTGGAGATGGCGGAGAGTGAGATGGGTCTATGACCAAAGCCGCCGGTACCGACGCCAAAAGCACGCTCTACTGCTCTTTCTGCGGAAAGAGCCAGCATGAGGTCCGCAAACTGATTGCGGGCCCGACCGTGTTCATCTGTGATGAATGCGTCGAGCTGTGCATGGACATCATCCGCGAAGAACAGAAGATTACGCTCAAAACGTCGAAGGACGGTGTTCCGACACCGAAAGAGATTCGCGACGTTCTGGACGACTATGTGATCGGCCAATCGCACGCCAAGAAGGTGCTGTCGGTTGCCGTACACAACCACTACAAGCGCCTGAACCACGCGACGAAGAATTCCGACGTCGAACTGGCCAAGTCGAACATCATGCTGATCGGTCCAACCGGCTCGGGTAAGACCCTGCTGGCCCAGACCCTGGCGCGCATCATCGATGTGCCGTTCACCATGGCCGACGCTACGACCCTGACCGAAGCCGGTTATGTCGGTGAAGACGTCGAAAACATCATCCTGAAGCTGCTTCAGGCATCTGATTACAATGTCGAGCGTGCCCAGCGCGGCATCGTCTATATCGACGAAATCGACAAGATCAGCCGCAAGTCCGACAACCCGTCCATCACCCGCGACGTGTCGGGCGAGGGCGTGCAACAGGCCCTGCTGAAGATCATGGAAGGCACCGTTGCTTCGGTTCCGCCGCAAGGTGGTCGCAAGCATCCGCAGCAGGAGTTCCTGCAAGTGGACACGGCCAACATCCTGTTCATCGTTGGCGGTGCATTTGCCGGCCTTGAAAAGGTGATTTCGGCACGCGGCGAAGGTGCCTCGATCGGCTTTGGTGCCAAGGTCAAGGAAATCGACGAGCGTCGCATGGGCGAGGTCCTCAAGGAGGTCGAGCCTGACGATCTGATGCGTTTTGGTCTGATCCCGGAATTCATTGGCCGTCTGCCCGTTCTGGCCACGCTGGAAGACCTCGACGAAGCGGCGCTGATCACCATCCTGACCGAGCCGAAGAACGCTCTGGTCAAGCAGTACAAGCGACTGTTCGAGATGGAGAACGTCAATCTGAGCTTCACCGATGACGCGCTGTCAGCGGTGGCCAAGAAGGCGATCACCCGCAAGACCGGTGCCCGCGGCCTGCGTTCCATTCTGGAAGGCGTGCTTCTGGAAACCATGTTCGACCTGCCCAGCTTCGAGGGCGTGGAAGAGGTGGTGGTCAATGCCGAGGTTATCGAGGGCCGCGCCCAACCTCTGCTGATCTATTCGGAAACGAAGAAGAAAAAGGCCGATCCGGCAGCCTAAGCCGTATAAAGCCATAGAAAATGTTGCAGGGCGGCTCGGAAACGGGCCGCCTTGTTGCATATATGGCCCTATGAACCCATTGGGCCTTAGACTTCTGTGGGCCAATCCGGCGTTAAGCTTGAACCTGCGTGCGCACGTCCCACATAATCTTCCGAAATGCCGCAATGCGGGTCGAGTCGGGAAGGAGGGGCGGGTTGTTCCTTTTGATTGGCTTTGACGGGCCGGAGATTCACAAAGGCCCCAGAAAGTAAGCACCATGACCGAGAGCAAAATTCTCCCAGTCCTGCCGTTGAGAGACATCGTCGTCTTTCCGCACATGGTTGTGCCGCTGTTTGTCGGCCGTGAAAAATCCGTGCGTGCACTCGACGAAATCATGAAGGGTGAAAAGCAGATCCTGCTGGCCACCCAGAAGAACTCGACCGACGACGATCCGGCCACTGACGCCATCTATCCGACGGGCGTGATCGCCAGCGTTCTGCAACTGCTCAAACTGCCCGACGGCACCGTAAAGGTTCTGGTCGAGGGCAAGTCGCGCGCGCGTCTGCTCAGCTATACCGACCGCGAAGACTATTACGAAGCCGAAGCCGTAGCGATCGAAGACGAGCAGGGCGATGCCTCGCAGTCCGAAGCCTTGCTGCGTGCCGTGGTCGAGCAGTTCGAAAACTATGTGAAGCTGAACAAGAAGGTGCCGCCCGAGGCGCTCAGCTCTATCCCGCAGATTTCGGACCCGTCCAAGCTGGCCGACAGCGTGGCCGCGCATCTGGCCGTCAAGATTGGCGAAAAGCAGTCTCTGCTCGAAACTGTCAGCGTGCCGGCTCGCCTCGAAAAGGTTTACGGCCTGATGGAGGGCGAAATCTCGGTCCTGCAGGTCGAGAAGAAAATCCGCTCGCGCGTGAAGCGCCAGATGGAGAAGACCCAGCGCGAGTACTATCTGAACGAGCAGATGAAGGCGATCCAGCGCGAGCTGGGTGAAACCGACGACCAGCGCGACGAGTTGATGGAGCTTGAAAAGCGCATCGCCAAGGCTCGCCTGTCGAAGGAAGCCCGCATCAAGGCGGATGCCGAGCTCAAGAAGCTGCGCAACATGTCGCCGATGTCGGCGGAATCGACCGTGGTTCGCAACTATCTGGACTGGCTGCTCTCGATTCCGTGGAGCAAGACCAAGGCCAAGCCGATCGATCTGGAAAAGGCCGAGGCCATTCTCGAAGCGGACCACTATGGTTTGGAGAAGGTCAAGGAACGCATCATCGAGTACCTGGCCGTTCAGGCGCGTACCGGTTCTCACAAGGGGCCGATCCTGTGCCTCGTCGGTCCTCCGGGTGTCGGTAAAACCTCGCTGGCGCAATCCATCGCCAAGGCAACGGGTCGTGAGTACGTCCGTATGTCGCTGGGCGGCGTGCGTGACGAGGCCGAGATTCGTGGCCACCGCCGCACCTATATCGGCTCGATGCCGGGCAAGATCATCCAGTCGATGAAGAAGGCGAAAACCACCAACGCCTTCATCCTGCTGGACGAGATCGACAAGCTGGGTGCCGACTGGCGCGGTGATCCGTCTTCGGCCCTGCTCGAAGTGCTGGATCCGGCTCAGAACAACACCTTTGGCGACCACTATCTGGAGGTCGATTACGACCTGTCGCCGGTGATGTTTGTCACCACAGCCAACAGCCTGAACATGCCCCAACCTCTGTTGGACCGCATGGAGATCATCCGCGTCTCGGGCTACACCGAGGACGAGAAGGTCGAGATCGCCAAGCGTCACGTTCTGCCCAAGCAGATGACGGACCACGGCCTGAAGGACAGCGAACTGATTGTGCCGGAAGACACGATCCGTGACCTGATCCGTTATTACACCCGTGAAGCAGGCGTTCGTAATCTGGAGCGCGCTCTGGGCGGTCTGGCCCGTAAGGCTGTGCGCGAAATGGCCAAGACCAAGGCCAAGTCGATCACGGTTGATGCGGCCAAACTGGCTGAATATGCGGGCGTGCATAAGTTCCGCCATGGCGAAACCGAAGCTGAAGATCAGGTTGGTATCGTGACCGGTCTGGCCTGGACCGAGTTCGGCGGTGATATCCTGACCATCGAGGCGCTTAAAATGCCGGGCCGCGGTCGCATGACCGTGACGGGGAACCTGCGCGATGTGATGAAGGAATCGATCTCTGCGGCGGCATCCTATGTCCGCAGTCGCGCTCTGAGCATTGGCGTTAAGCCGCCGATGTTCGAGAAGATCGATATCCACGTCCACGTTCCGGACGGCGCTACGCCCAAGGACGGGCCGTCGGCCGGTGTGGCCATGACCGTGGCTATGGTGTCGGTGCTGACGGGTATTCCGATCCGCAAGGACATTGCCATGACGGGGGAAATCACCCTGCGTGGCCGTGTGACGGCGATTGGCGGCTTGAAAGAGAAGCTACTGGCCGCCCTGCGTGCTGGCGTGAAAACCGTACTGATCCCGCAAGAGAACGAGAAAGATCTCGAGGATGTGCCGGACAATGTGAAGGCCGAGCTCGAAATCATCCCGATCTCTACGGCGGACGAGGCTCTGAAATGGGCACTGACCGGCACGCCGACTGCGGTGGAGTGGGATGAAGAGGCAGAGCCTCTGACGCCTGCTGCTGCACCCGCGCCATCGGGTAGCAGTGCATCAGTCAGTCACTGACTGCAGCGATGACGAACAGAAATGCGGTCCGGTTCTCCGGGCCGCATTTTTTCTTGTCCATCAATGATATGGATTTGGCAGAATCATAAACGGTGGAGGAGGGGGCTTATGAGCAAAACCGAACTGATTGGCCGCATGGCCGAGGCTGCTGGCATATCGCGCGAACAGGCCAAATTGGCTTTCGAATCGGTCACAGACCAGATCGGGCAGAGGCTAAAGGACGGAAAAGACGTGCGTATCGTTGGTTTCGGAAGTTTTTTTGTATCTGAACGAGCCGCCGGAAAAGCCCGAAATCCCCGTACTGGCGAGGAAATTGAGCGATCGGCATCCCGCACTGCACGCTTTAGAGCGGGGGAGGGATTAAAAAGCCTCTTGAATGGTTAGCCGAATATGGGCAAAGAGACCGCCTCGCAGCGCTGCAACAGCAACGCGGGAATGGGCGGCTAGCTCAGCTGGTCAGAGCACCTCGTTTACACCGAGGGGGTCGGGGGTTCGAACCCCTCGCCGCCCACCATCTTAAGCCCTTAAATCATTGAACTATTCTGATTTAAGGGCTTAAGACGGTAATCACCAGTCCCCAGAATGGTCCCCAGAATGACGGCGATTTTCGGCTATCCGAAGCGATTCCTGACGTCGTCCTGGTAGTCTGGTCGCTGGTGTCCGTAATTCTTGATCAGGGTCGCAGGCGACATTCCTAGGAAGCCTGCCGCAGCCCAGACATCGACGCCCGCTTCCATCAACCACGTCGCGCATGTGTGTCGCATCCAGTGAGGCGAGATCTCGTCTGACAGGCCAGAGTCGGCCACACAGCTGGCGAAGGATGTCTTCACTCTCTCTATCGGCTTGCCTCCAAAGTGGATGACCGGCTGATAGCCTTTGGCTTCGTCCAATCTTTTCCAGCGGCGCATGTGGGACAGCAGTCGATCGGGGAATGCGACGACGGGGCGGCGCTTGGTACGGTGATCGATTTCATTACGGCCCCGGCGATAGAGGACGCCCGAATCAATATCAGCCCAAGGGTGCAGCGGACTTTCGTTCCAAAGGGCGCGACACGTTACCCCCGCTCTTGATCCCGTATAGATCGATATCAAGATGAAACGGCGAAGGTGCATGCGGTTGGAGCGCGTCGTTTTCGACAGGCGCACCCATTTACCGTCTCTCAGCCCCCAGCCCATCGACGCCCAAAGCAGGCGGGCAGCTTGGCTGCGTGTGAGCGCGTCGCGGGGAGTTTCGGCCTTACGAGGGAGGACGATCTTAGGAACGACGGACAGGTGGTGTTCTTCGTGCCATTTGCTGATGGCGGTCCCTAAACATTCCAATTCGCGGCGGGCAGTCTGGTCACTGACTCGAGGTGCCGACGCCGGATCCTTTTTGTAAGCCTTGTGAGGTTCGGTGATGCGCTTTGCGACATAGCCTTCGCAGGTGGATCTCCGAACGTCCGCTAAGGTCATGTCCTGCCAGAATGGCAGCAGTGTTTCGATCAGACTGGCTTCGTTCGCCGGATTGGCGAGGCGCTGGGCGGGGCCAGCGGCGTACTCGGCCAGCACCTCGGCTACATAGACCTCAGCTGGATTACTTTTTCGCACTCGCGCTTCACGCGCTGGCTCGACGTCGTTCGCGTATTTCTGGATGATGTACTGGGCGAGTTGTTCTTGAGCTTCGACAAAGCGGTCTGGGCCGCAGCCTGTGCCGATTTCAGTCTTATCATCTCGGATGAAGTACCTGTCCGGCAAGGTTGTGCCGCAGGCTTTACGGCGGCCTTTGCGGAGGTAGAGGCGGGGGCCTTTTGCGGTACGGGACATGCGAACAGAGCCTTGAGGTTGGCGGGAGTGACCCAGAAAGCGCCGCCAACTTTTGAAGCTGTCAAGCGGCCACGGCTTATTTCAAGGCGCAAGGTCGAAGGTGTGCAGGGATAGTGCGGCCCGAAGACTGCGACGATTTCATCCAGCCTCATAGGCGCATCGTCTGGCCAGTCATGCGGATTCGGACGGGTGAGAATCCGCTTGAGTTTCTTGTCTGACATCACAGCACGGGTTCTCCCATGGCATTGCGGATACGCAGGCGGCCCAGCGGAGTAAGGCGGATCAGGCCGTTTTCGGTGAGGGTGCTGTCGGTGCCGATGGCGTCGTGGATCTGATTGACCAGGCGGGTCATCAGCGGAGACTGGCGCAGGAAGGGAAGCTTCATGAAGGCGTCGTCGTGGGGGAAGTCCTTGGCATTGACCCCGTCACGTTCTGCTTCCATCTGGGCCAGCATCCATGCGGCGGCGGGTGACAGGGCAAGGGCGGCCTGAATGGTGATGGCCCTTGCGTCCTCGATGGCAGCACAGGCGCGATCGGCAAGCTCCAGTCGCAGGAAGATCAGCATTGGGGCGCTCCTTCGAAAAGGTCGGGGTGCTGTTCGCGTTCGCCATAGGTGATGCGGGAAGATGCATCGACCCAAGTGCGGTGGCCGGTGGCATCGTGATGGCGGGCGGCGACGGCTTGGGCGTTGCGGCCCAGCCAGTGGACCTTGTCGCCATGACAGACTGTGCAGCCAGCTTGTAGTGTCATGGAAATTGAGCGAGGGCGCTTGTTCATTACGCCGCTCCGTTGGTTGTCACGATCCCAGCGGCATCATTCAAAACTGCGGCAATAAAGATGGCCGTCTGTTTGTCGAACAGCTTACCCAAACTGCCCTCAATGCTGATGCCGTTGAAACCCACAGCATCGGCAACGAACCAGAAAGGCCAATCAGGATTCTTGTCTGATGCCGACCGAGCGAGATACGGGGCGGGGCCAGTGTGGGAGATGTTTCGATCGCCAATCTTCACAGAGATCATGCCTTCAGCCCCATGTTCAGTTCGTGGGGGTCACAGTCGAACAGGTCGGCGATGGTGCGGACGTTGTATCCAGCGGCGATGAACCAGCGTGCCCAGACGAGAAGGCGCGGGTGGCGGTCCAACAGGACGGGCTTGTCGCAAGGGTCGAAGGTCATGCGGCCATCAACTCCTGTGCGGGCAGTTGGCTGGCCAGCTCGAGATCCTTCAGATGCTCGATGATGCGCTCGGCATCATCCCAATCTTTGGCGATAGGGGCGGGCAGGGTGCCGATGACCTCGGGGCGTTGCTCGATCAGGTTCTGAAGTACGCGGCGCATTTCGGGGGCGGCGCGGGTCAGGGCGCTGTCGATCGGGGCGGGGCATTCGAACACGGCCAGCCACAGGTCTTCCTTGGTGTCGAAGTTGGAGAACACAGAGCCGGTGGACAGGCCCGCTTCTGCGGCGATTTCGCGGATGCCTTGCGCCGTATAGCTGCCCGGTGTGGCCCAGAGAGTGCGGGCGGCGTCCATGACGCGCTGGCGGGTGCGGATCTTGGCGAGGATGCGCTTGTTGGTGATCTGGTCGGTCATGTGGCGCTCACGGCGTCTGGAACGATGGCCTTGGCCACGTTCAGCAGGGATTGTTGTTGGTCGGGGCGCATGCGGCCAAACAGGTTGGCGAGGCGCAGCCCGGTGATGGATTGGCCCATGTTGGCCAGAGGATCGGCGACGGCGGTGCCATCGGCGCGGATGGCGGGCAGCAGGTCGGCTGGTTCAATGCCGGTGTGCTGGCGCAGCTGGGCCAGAGTAGACAGCGACAGGCGGCTATCGCCGTTCTCGTATTTCTGGATGGCCTGATGCGACAGGCCGACACTGGCGGCCATGTCTTTCTGGGTCAGGCCTTTGGCGATGCGGGCTTGGCGCAGACGGCGGCCTATCTCGACATCGAGGGATTTGTTACCCATCAGCAGCAGCTCCGGAACAGGTAGGTTGCCGCGCCGTACAGAATGGCGGCAGCGATGATGGCGACGAGCGCGCGTTTGCGGTTGCGGGTCACGCGGACCTCCAGACGCGCCAAGCGATGAAGGCGAAGATCGCGCCGAACACAGGCACCTCGATCACGGCATCGATCCATGCACCGAGGATCACGGCGACAGCGGCACCGACGATCCACGTCCAGACGGGCACTGCCCGACGGCGGGGCAGGAAACGGACCTGAAGGGCAGGGCGGTGGGCATTCAGGGCTTCACTGCCGATGATGCGCTTTTGCGGGTGTGCCATGGTCACAGCTCACCCAAGGCCGACAGGTACAGATCGAGGATGGCTTCCTCTTCCTGTCGCTTGGCCTTGTCCTGCTTGCGCATGCGGATGACCCTGCGCAGGACTTTGACGTCGTAGCCTTCGCCCTTGGCCTCGGCGAAGACCTCTTTCATGTCCTCCATGACGGCCTTCTTGTCCTCCTCGAGGCGCTCGATGCGCTCGACGATGGTGCGAAGGCGGCCTTGGGCGGCGGCAGTCATTACGTCCGGATTATCGAACGCGGCTTCATTTGAGATTGGATGGCCCATCAGTAGTCACCGACCGAGGTGACCACGTTGTCCTCGTCCAGAATGATCTTGGTTCCGGCGGCGTAATAGGCACGGATTTGGTCGCCCAGACGCCAGCTACGTCCAATATGGTGAACGTCTTTCAGATCGCGCTTATCGATAGTCGCGCTGGAAATAGTGCCGTCTTTGTTGAGCAGTATCTGGTGGCGGCAATTGTATTTATCGCTCTCGGATAGGTGCTCTTCTTCATCAAGGTAAAGCCATGCAGAGTCGTATTCCGTGTGGCGGACTATGACCGTGATAACCTCACCATAATCATCAGTGTATCCGTACCGTGCTTTGATCATGTTTCTGGCGATCTCGGACAGCTTGATTTCGGCGGGCGCGATGTTCAGCAGTTCGCGGATGTCGTCTGCCAGTCGGGCGTTGATCAATGCGCCCGCGTGATCCTTCACCTGTTTTTCGATCATGCCTGTCACTAGCGCGCCGTAAGAAGGCAGGTTCAGATCATTGACCTTCAGGCTGGCTTCCACGGCTGCTTTGATTATCTCCCCGATATCGCTGTAGCTGCGAAGGGCGTCGTCGATGACTTCCGTGACCAGCTTTTCGACGCGGGTGGCCACCTTGTCCTTGACGAACTCGGGCGTCATGACTTCGGCAACGGCTTTGTTGATGATGTCGAATGTATCGGTCATGCGGCTATCATCCGTGCGCGGGCATTGAGGAGCCAGTTGGTCAAGGCGCCTTCGATGCTGCCGCTGCTGCTGGAAGTGATGCCCGCGAGCGTCACTTTGTGGCCGTCGAACTTAGAGCTGACGCAAGCGTTAAGTCGGGTGACAAGATCATCTGTCAGAGCCTGTTGGACGCCATGGCGCCGTGCCTGATATCCGGGGGCGTTAATCGGCCCTGCCGCTATTCGGGCTGCGAGGAGCATACGCTCGACCTCAGCGGTCAGCGCTTTCATCTCTGGAATGGAGAGTTTGAGGAGCCGGCTCATTTTGCTTCGGCCTTTTTGACTGCGCCGCCTTTTGCGCCGGCAGTGCGGGCCAGAGTGCGGTTTTGCGAGAACGAACGCTTCTCAGCGGGCACAGAGCCACCGCCCTTGCGGGCAATCTCTACGCGGCGTTCGGGCGACAGGCTGGCAAAGCCGCGCTTGCGAATGTTGCTGGTGGTCTGGGTCATGCGGCCACCAGTGCGATTGGGTGGCGGCGGGCCATGACGATGGCGGCTTCGGTGGCGCTGCGGCCCAGAAGCACGAACAGGGCGACGTCGCATTCGGTGCGCGTGCGGCCTGTGGCCATGGCGGTTTCGGTCAGATCACCACGGAATGAATGGTGCAGATCTCGAAGGTCTTGAAGTTGGCGCTCTGTCCATGGACGTGCGCCTTTGTTTGCAAATGCGGGCATTGGTCCCCCGTTCAACGACAAGGGGAAGTTCTCATATTCAGAACTTTGGAGTCAACCTATAAAGTTCTGCTTTTCAGAACTTTATTGTTGCATCTAGATTCAACACGCAACCAAACTGATAAAACAGGCAGTGGTGACCAGGCTTTGGGGGCAGCGCCCTAGCGTTGCTGATTGCTGTTTTGGGCCTTCGCAATTCCGATAGCTGCGTTTCTGAATTGACGCATCAAAAGGGCGTCTTCTGGCTTCATCAGAAGTTCGTACATTTCGATGCCAAGCCAATCGGAAATCTCGATTAGAAGGTCGCGATTAAAGCGCTGCCTTCCGTGCCAAATGTTTGACATTCGGGATTTAGTCCAGCCGAGCTCATTGTTGAGAGCGGCTTGTTTCTTGCCGAAATGCTCCATCCATTCCTGCAAATACCAGTCGCGTTCATCGATTGTGCTCATGCTGGCATTAGTGCCTGAACCGTAAGAGTCGTCGTTTCCAAAAAACTGAAATCTCTTCCTTGACTCATAGTTCTGAAAATAAGAACTTTGGGTATGGACCTTCAGCATTGGCGAAAATCCAAAGGCATTACCTTGGAGCGTATGGCTTCAGGCGTTGGCATTCGTTCGAAAGGACGAATGAGCCGCATCGAGCGTGGCATGGAGAGATGCCCAACTGATCTTGCGATCGCCATCGACCGCCTGACATCAGGCGAAGTCCCTGTCGCAGTCCTACGTCCTGATTTGCATGACGTGCGCGTCATCACAGCACTGGCTCCCTAGCTATGAGTGCGGGGGGTGTTGCGTATTGCGATGATTGCGGGTGGCAGGCGTGCCTAAAGGAAAGCCGCTGTCTAGAAGCGGAGGCCGAGGCGCAGGGCGTGTCGGCGTCCGACCTCGAGTTGGAACTGTTGCGGTATCCACCAGCGGTCCTGACGGTGCCTGACCTCTCTGCTGACGAGTTGGAAGAACTCGCCAGTGCGTTGAAATCTGACAAGTTATCCACAGGCGGCGGTGTCGTGTCGCGCTGTGTCAAAATCGGCGTCCCCCTAACGCCGATGCCTGCCGGATCGGGGTCATCAGCCCCCCTCCAGCCCTGTTCCGGCAGGCCCACCATATTCTCGCATGACGGTGATTTTTGATCTCCGCCATGCATGACCTGATCCGCCGACTGCTGAGGCAGCTTGCGCTGGACCGCGAGCGTGGTTGCGCCGCGCAGGGATGAACCCTGCATCCGCCCTACATCGGGATACGAGCCAGCGGGGCAAGCCCCCTGATGCTGTTTGTCGTCCGGCCCCATTCGTCGGGGTGACACAGATTTCGCCAGTCGGCTGACAGCCGCCTGCGCCGCTCTCTCTACGCCCAAAGCGCTGACTATTTCCGTGCGGATCGCCACGGTCATCGGGATGCCTTTTGCCAACGCTGGGCCGTAATGCGCCACAGCGAATGCCTTTGTGCGGCCCAAGACCGAACGGCGTCACGCGGATTCGAAGATAGAGAATCCACTTGAACATTCGACAACACGCCTATCTGGCGCGCGCCCTGCAGGATGCCTGCGGGGGCGCAGACCGTTGTGTGACCCTGTTGGAGGAGACGCCCTTTGCCATGGGGCGAACGGCCATGTACGGGTGCCGATCATCCGAGGGCGGCAAGACGATGCCGATCGGGGCACTGCACCTGCTGGAGCTGGAGTGCGCAAAACCGATCTATAGTCAGGCTCTGGTCAATGCCGGTCCCGCCCCCAGCGAAGCCGAATGCGCGATCAGCGAGGCGTGCGAGGCGTCGGAGACAATGGCGCGGGCGCAGTCCATGATCCGCAAGGCGGGCGCGGATGGCTTTTATGACGAGAATGAAAAGCGCGAGATCGAACCCGAATTACAAAGGGTCGAAGCCCATGTGCGCAGCATCCGAGCGGGCATGGAGGGCGCGAAGTGAGCATTGCCCCCGCCCAGACCTTCAAGACCCCCGAACATCGCCGCACATATCAGCGGGTCCGCCGTGAAAGCCGCTGGGCCGGTAGCGAGCGGTGGCAGTCCATCAGCCTCGAGCATGGCAAGGACATGCTGCTGGCGTTGACTGTCTATCGCGAGAAGCTGCGCCAGCCCGGCCAACGCTGGGGCGCGAAAGGCACCATATCGTCCGGTGCGGTCGAGATGTATCGACTGATGATCAATATGGCGGTGCGCGGGCGCGGGCGACTGGAGCCGAGCGTAGGGTGGCTGGCCGAGAAGTTGAACGTACCGGCCAAGGTCATCCATGCGTGGAAGAGCCAGCTGAAGGAGCATGGCTTCCTGCGATGGCAGCGGCGCTATGTTGAAAGCGGTCTGAGGGGGCGGCGTGGCCCGCAGGTCAAACAGATCTCGAACGCCTATGCCCTGCTGACGCCGACCAAGGCGTGGGAGGGCATCAGCAAGATCATCCGCAGACGCCCGAAAGCGGCGCGTGGAGCGGCATCATCCGTTTGTGGGGCGCTGCCCATGACCGCCAAGGCGCAGCGGCTGGAGGCCCAGCAAAAGGCGGGCAGGGCGGCCATGCTGGAACAGTTCGATACGCTCGGCACCCTGATCGCACTGGATAGCGCTGAAAACGACCCGTCCGGTCTGGAAGGAACGTGAATCACCTGAGGGTCGAGAATCCATCCTGATATCTATTATCTAATGCGTCTCGCTGGTCGCGAGACCACTTTGATACCAGATAGAAGGCGTCGTCCTGGTCGGACGACCACTTAAATCCCCGATCGATGATGCAGACGGGGTGTTTCCAACAGAAACCGCAGGGCGGACAGGCTCCGCCTGTCCTTTGACGCCCACAGGCTGCCGCGCGAAGCACGGCGGCCGTTTGTGTATGGGGCCAGCGTGGCTGGCTCTGCGAAGGGTGAGGGGTTTCGATTTTCGCGCGCGTGGGGGCGGGCCGAGCGTGTGAAGCTGGCGATACAATCGCTTGGCTTAGACGTGACGGGCCATAGGTACCGTTATGTCTGGGTCAAATGGAGGGACGGGCGCGCGGGCGGGGCGGGCGCAAAAGCTTGACCATATTGAAATGCGACCAAAACAAGGCCATTGGGAACTATCGTTCGCATCGGAGATCTTGGATGGAAACCCTCGGCGGAATTCTGCTGTTCGCGGCTATGGCTGCATCTGTGTTGGGCGTTCTCAACCTCATCAAGCCACAAGCTTGGATGAAAATTAAGAAGCGCCGCTATGGGGCGCTCATGATCCTTGGGTCTTTATTTGCCACTGGTCTGGGCGGATCAATGCTGCCAGTACCTGAAGACAGCGCCGTTAAGGCCGTGGCCGACCAGACAGACACCAACCCAATTGTTCGCGACGGCGTGACGCAGGAAGAGTTCGAAGTGATTTGGACGAGCGTCAAAAACTACATGGCTAGATGTGATGGTCCGCTGACTGCGGCAGGAACGGCACTAGAAAGCGGTGATGTTTACGCCGCCTACGGCCCGACGAAGTCGGCAGCTGAGGCATGCGAGGCCGCTTGGTTAGACATGGGGAAAATTAGGATTCCCAAAAGCGCCAAAGGGGATGCCAAAACGGCTCTTAAAGACGCGTTGGATACCTGCAACACAGCAATTTATCTAAAACGCGAAGCCTTGAAACAGCTTCAAACGGTGCTCGATGGAGATGTGCGCCCATCCATCATGGAAGATACTAAAGACAAGCTGGAAAGAGGTGGCGGGCTATCGACAAAATGCACCTTTGATTTCCTTGCTGCTGCAACACAATCCAAACTGATGCTGCCTGAATTGCAGGAAGCCTTTGATCAAGCAAAAGAGAAATAAACACATTTAAGTGTGTACTGCGCTTGTGTAGATGATCTGCCGTGTGTATATAAATACACATGAGGAGGCGGCGATGGAGCTGGAAACAAACTCTCGGAAGCTTTTGAGGGTTCTGAAGGAGGCGGGTTTCGAAGAGGTGAGCAAACGAGGCTCGCATCTGAAACTTCGGAAAGGCGATCTAACAGTGATCCTGCCCCATCCGAAAAAAGACCTGCCCCTCGGGACCGTCAAAAGCATCTACCAGATGGCCGGACTTTTATAGTCCGGCCCACATCCATCGCCGCATCAATGCCAAGGAGGGCCGTATGCGATATTTTACAGCCATTGTTCATCAGGACGCCGATAGCGCGTTTGGTTTGACGTTCCCCGATCTGCCCGGCTGCTTTGCTGGAGCTGATAGCTGGGACGGTATTCCGGCTGCTGCCAACGAGGCGCTCGATCTGTGGTTTGAGGATCAACCTGATGTTGAGCCATCATCATTGGATGCGCTTCGCCAGATGCCCGCCGTTCAGCAGGCTTTGTCTGAAGGAGCCAGCCTGATAACGCTGCCCTATATTCCGGCAGACACCGCCATCGAACGTATCAATGTGACGATGGAACGCGGGCTGCTGCGTTCGATCGACGAAACCGCCAAGGCGCGGGGCATGACCCGTTCCGGTTTTCTGGCCGCTGCTGCCCGTCACGAACTGGTCGGGGCGTAGGGTCTTTAACCCGCCGGTGACGCTAGGGCGGTGCGGTTTGTGCGCGGCTGTGCGATGGGCAAGTTGATGCGCGGGTTCGGTCGGGCGGATGGCACGATGGTCCGCTCGATTGTCAGTGCGGCGACGAAGGTGTGACCGCAGACGTCGTCACCCTCTACATTGGTGCATTGAAAGCGCAATTCCCTGAAAAGGGGTGTGATGGTGCGCGTTGTACGAGTCGTTGCAACGGCACCACAATGGGGACAAATCTGCTTAAGAGTGCTGCCGCCCTGGTGTCTACGATTGGCATTTGCGCCGCCAAAACGGGTGTCGTTTTCCATATCATTCCCCGACTTTGCCCCGGTTGTATTTTTATCATATTTCATAGGTGCTTACCTCTGTTTCTTTGGGGGATTGTTCAGGTGTTCGCATTGCGTTGCGTATTTGCCGAACCGCCGAGTTCCATCTGAATGACGGTGCCCAAGCCTGAACTGTTGAGGGTGTGACGGGCTTCATCCACCAGCCAACTGGCCGCATCGATTTCGGGCTTGAAGCCGGTGACCGCCACGGTCTTTTCCGGAAAGATATCGGGGCGTCCTTGGGCGAGGGTCAGAGAGAATTTTGCCGCGCCACGCTCCAGCCGTTTGTATTCTGCATCGGCGGCACGGCGGGCGTTCGCTTCGCTGGCATAGGTGCGAGCCAGTTTCTTGGCGTTGTCGTCATCTCCGACCACCACCTTTCTGCGCTGGCCGCCGGCACGGTCATGCCATTCGGCGATGACACCGGAATAGGATCCGCGCTCTGCAGACTCCCAAGTGTGGCGGTCGCCATCTCTGCGGGTGATTGTGGCCAGCCCCAGTGGTTCACCCCCGGGGCTTTCACCGGCACCACAAGCCATGAAGATCAGTGCGCCGGCCTTAACGGTGGCCACCGCATCGTGGGTGCGGCCCAGACGGGCTATCAGGGCCGCGTCGGATTCATTGCTCTGGGCCAGATGGGCGATATCGACCGCGGCCTTGTCATCGGAGCATTTGAGCTGAAGGCCGTTTCGACCGGCCAGATCGTTGAGGATCGCGCCAAGTGTCGTCTGCGTCCACGACTGGATGCGGCGCTGGCGAAAGGCGCGTGTCAGATCGGCCGATCGGGCGCGGATGGTCAGGGTGTCGGGTGTGCCGGCGTGTGTGAGCTGGTCCACCTTGAACCGGCCCTTGTCGATCAGTTGTGGCGGATTGGCTGTGCCAAGGTCTTTCCAGCCCAGTGAAACCGCGATGATGACACCGGGACGCGGGACGACCAGTTGGCCATCATGGTCGGACAGGACCAGTGACAGCTCGTCAGCATCGGTGCCGCGTTTTTCGGTCAGATCGAGAATGATCAGGCGCGGGCGCAGGGTGTCGGCGATATCGACACCATCAACTGTGATCGACCATGCGGCCTGACGGTGAACATACTGGCTGGTCATGTGGCGGCCACCTGTTCCGGTTCTTCAGGCAGCGGGTCATCCATACGTTTGAGCGACAAGGTGAAGTCGCTGATACGCGAACGGCCATTGTCCATGATCGAGCGCTGGGTTTCGTCCAGCGACGTAATGGCGTAGGCCCCGTAGATGTGGCCCGAGCCATCGACCAGCGGGAAGGCCTCGCCGGTGTCAGCCATGGTGCGTAGGTCATCCAGACTGTCGGCCTTGCCGAAAGCCACAGGGGCCAGCATGCCGGTCAGGGTGATGTCATCGTCACCGGCACCGGCGAACTGGCCAGCAGGGCGTGCGCCGACGCGATCGCTGGTCGGGTGACGCCACGATGACCGGCGTTGAAGCTGGTTATAGGTGAGGGTGGGCAGGTCGAAAACGAACATGCCAAGCGTCATCAGGGCCATGATTAGTCGAAGCCCTCTGGATCATCACCGAGTGTGGACAGATCAGGACTTTCGAGCATGGCCTTGATCCGGCGTGCAATCGCGGCCTCGTCCTGACCCGGTTGGGCATAGACGTTGATGACTACCTGACCGATCGATGGCCTTGTCTGGTTCTGACTGGCGACCGACTGAACCGGCGGTGCAATGCGCGGGCCGTTATCGAACGACATCGATGGCGATGCACCGGCCCCAACGGCAAGGGCGGCGGTCATGCCGGCACCGACACGCGCTACGGCGCTGACGGCACTGCCGCTGGAACGGTTCAGGCCCTGGGCCAGACCCGCCACAGTTTCATCGCCCAGTCCGGCGAAGACACGGCTGGGCGATCTGATGCCCAGCTTGTTCTTCAGGCCGGTGACCAGTTTGCCGCCTAGATTAGCGATCGTTGAAAGCACGTTGGGCAGCCCGCCCATCAGGCCGTTGATCAGGCCTTTGATCAAATCGCCACCGATGGATTTGAACCGCTCGCCCAGACCCGACAGGGCGGGCCAGACCTTCTGGAAGGCCTGTATCAAGATGCCGACCGGCGAGAAGTTCATGAAGACGAAGATCAGGGCCTGAATGGCCGCGCTGCCGATCTCTTTGATCTTGGTCCAGACACCGGCGAACCAAGGGCCAATCGTGCCCCAGTTTTTATAGATCAGGAACACGCCACCTGCGAGCAGGGCGACAGCGGCCACAATGGCCAGAACGATCCATGTCATAGGGTTGGCCAGCAAGGCGGCTGTCCATGCCCATGTGGTACCGATCATGCCGGTCAGGCCCGCGATAACAGGGGCGAACAGGGCGCTGGATCCAGCCAGCGCGAACTGGAGGAGGGCAAATGGGCCAAGCACGGCGGCGACGGCCAGTGCCAGACCGCCAAAGATCAGAAGAGCGCCAGCCACAATGGCGAGCAGGGTGCCGGCAACCTTGATGACATTGGGATGGGCGTCGGCAAAATTGGTGAAGCGTTCAGAGGCATCGCGAACCTGAATTGCCACTTCGCGGATGACGGGCAGGAAGTTTGTGCCCGCCGTAATAGCCACGCCCTTAATGCCTTCCTTGGCTTGATCCATGGCCCCTTTTGTACCGGACATGCGGTTGGCGAACTCGACGGCCATCGAGCCTGAGGTCTTGCTACTGTCGGCCACGGCATCAAGATTGGTTTTGAGAACGTCCAGCTGTGACAACATGGGCGCGATAGCCGCCACGGATTCAGAACCGAACAGCTGTGTCAGGGTTGATGCCTGCTCATCCGCAGACAGTTTGCTGACCCGCTCAAGGACATCGACAATGGTGCCTCCGGCATCGGCCTGCATGGCCTTGGCTACGGCACCGGCTTCCAGTCCCAGCGCCTTGTAGGCAGTTACCTGTGCCTTGGTGGCGGCCTTGCCCTTGGTCAGGGCCAGCATGGTGTTCTTGATGCCGGTAGCGGCAACTTCTTCGGCCACACCCATGCCAACAATCGTTGCCCCGAGCGCTGCCGTTTCGCGAGCGGCCAAGCCGGCCACACCACCCAGAGGGCCGACGCGCGTAACAACATCGGAAATGGCCAAGGCCGTGGCGTTGCCGTTATCACCCAGATAGTTGATTTCGTCGGCCAGACCACGCACGGCATCCTGGTTCATGCCAAAGGCCGTGCGCCATGTGGCCATTTTCTGACCGGCATCCTCGGCTGTGGTTCCGAAAGCTACGCCCATCTGGCCGGCATCCTGAGCGAAGCCTTTCAGCTCCGCGCGGGGGATTTTGGCCTGACCCGCAGCAGCTACAATTTGTGAAACACCTTCTGCTGGCAGGGCCAGATCACGCGATAATTGCAGAACATCACGGTTCATCTGCCGGAACTGAAGGGGTGTTTCGAAGTCCACCACCTTTTTGACGTCCAGCATGGCGTCCTGAAAATTGATCGCCGCTCCGGACGCCGCGACAAGAGGCGCTGCCGCGGCCATGCCCGCGCCGATCGAAGATGCACCCGCTCCTGCAGCTGTGCCTGCAAAGGACTGGATGTTGTCATAACGGGTTCGCGCGCCTGCCATTTGAGCTTTGCGCTGGTTCAGAACTTCAAGCTTCTTGCGCTGGGCCTCCATCGCGTCGGTGGCAGATCGTGTTTCCCGGGCAAGTTTAGCTTCTGATCCACTGAGGTTTTTGGTCGATAGACCGGCAGCGGATAGCTTGCTCCGCAAATCCTGAAGCGTTCGAACCTGAGATTGTTCAGCTTGCTGAAGCTGATTGACCTTATGTCGGGCTATTTCCAATGCGCGACTGAGCTGTTTGGTCGGACTGCCTGCAGCGGCATGTGCCTTTGCCAGTCTCGCTGCCTCTGTGCGGGCGGACGTTAATGCCTCTCGTGTCTCGCCTAGCTTGCCATTCAGCTTGCGATAATCAGCAATGTTCGAGGCTGATTTTCTGAGGTCATTAACGCGTTCGCGCGCGGCGCGCAGGGCCTTGGATGTCGCGTCAGTATCGTTGCGCACGCCCTTTAGGAACTTCGTGGCATTGCCCGTAGCGTTCAGGATCATTTGCAGGCGAAGATTACGCGACATCGTAAGGCTTAGCGTCCCTTGGTTTTGTCTGAGGCGTGCATCTGTTTCCAGCGCTCGACGGCCTGATCGCGGCAGTCGAGGATTTCGGAAACTGTCATCTCGGCCATTTCCGACAGCGGCCAGTGGAACACGGCAGCGATGTCGAAAAAGGCGTCATCGATCATTCGAGGCCAGCTTCGACCTTCTGTTTCTTCTGCAACAAAAAAGCAGCGATCTCTCCGGCAATGGCGGTGCAGTCTTCACCTTCCATGTCGAGGAATTCCTGAGCCGTGATGACCGGCGAGGAGATACGCGGCACCACCTTGGACGCCGCCACCAGATCGAGGTTGAGCAGATCGACCACCTTGGCTCCGCGCAGGGCACCGCCCTTGGGCTTGCGCAGGACGACAGCGTGAAAAACCTGATCGCCACGTTTCAACGGCGTATCCAGATCAACCGAGACGGTTTCGCGGGCATTGTTTTCAGTGACTTCGGCTTGATCGTTCATTGTAAAGGTTCGCTATATGGGGGAAGAGAAAGAAGGGGCGTTCAGGCGAAGCCGAGAATCCGGCGCTCTTCGGCCATGCGATCGACGCCGTGGACGATGAAGACCTTGTTCAGGACATCGATCTCGAACTCGACGCGGCCATTGCGAACCTGTTTGTAATAGGAACAGGTGGTCTTGTAGGTGACCTCGGTGTCGCCACCGACCTCGTCGCCGCCGGCATCAATGGCGTAGGTACGGCCACGAACGGTGATCTCGACAGCAACGTAGCGGCCCTCGGCAGCTTCCTGATAGGCACCGGTGAAACGCAGCTGGGTGGCGTCGATGGCATGTTCGGCAAAGGTGGCATTGAGGGCCGGGATTTCGCCGCCATAGGTGTGCTCGACTTCCAGAGCCTGAAGGCCGGTGAAGATTTTGACAGGGGCGATCATGCCACCGCCGCGCCAGTCCTCACCTTCCATTTCCAGAGGCGGACGGGTGAAGGTTTTGCATTCACCCATAAAGCTTTCGCCGTTGCCGTGGACCACCATGTCCTTGAGTTTGGGTGGCAGGTTCATCGTAGCGTTTCCTAAAGAATATCAGTCTTCAATCTCGAAGACCTGAGAAAGAAGGTGATCTGATCAAGCGGCGAGAGCGTTGAAGTCGGCGTAGAATTCGTCGGTGATCTGACTTTCGACCGACAGGTCTTCCAGCGGCGCGCAGGGCGTGAAGCGGTAGCCAATGCGCAGCTTGCCGTCTGCCAGCTGGTCCGGTGTGTTGGCGTCGGTCAGGAAGGCTTCGGCACCGATGATCTGCCCAGCAGACTTCAAGCGGCGGAACAGGGCGTTGATGCTTTCGACAATGTCGCGCGCCAGAGCTGGTGTCAGGTGGCGGTCGATATAGGGGAAGACGCCCTCGGCAATGGTGTCGCGCAATACCTGATTGGTGCGCACAGTGCTTTCAAAGGCAAAGCGGGTATCGGTGGCGCAGCCACGGTTGCCCCAGAACCGGAAGCCATCGCGACGGATCAGGCAGGTGATGTCGGCACCGTTCAACAGGCCGGCCTCGGTGTCCTCGTCCTGCAAGTCCCAGCTGACCGGCGTATCCAGACCGACAACGCCATGAACCGGCACGTTGGAAATGGTCTTATGGAAGCCGATCTCCTGATCGATGCGGGCGCGAAGGCCCACGGCCACGGCGGTGGCATAGGTCGGTTCGATCGCCTTGCTAACCGGATCGGCGGCGGTGAAGCTGCCAAAGATCAGGAACAGTTCGCGATGGGTGAAGTTGGCGCGGTAGGCAGTGGCGGCCGTCACGGTGCGGACGGGACCGGCCTCGTAATAGGCGACAGCATTCAGGCGAGAAGCCACAAGACCCAGCGCCTCGCCCACGGCCTGATCGGTTACGCCCGGTACAGCAAGAATACGAGGGCGCAGACCGGTGATGCTCTGGCTGTCCAGAAGGGCCTGCATACCGGTGCGTGAACCTGCGGCACCGTCGCCGATGATGTTGGCGCGCAGACTGGTTGCGATATCCTCTTCGTTACCGCCTTCACCTTCGGCCACGCGAACGACGACGCCAACGGCATTGACCTGATCGCCAATGGCGCGCAGCGATTTGGCAAGGGTGCCTTCTGCGCCTGCGGCCTGAATGGCGGCCCCGATGTCGGTGACGATGACGGGTGTATCCAGCGGGAAGACTTTGTCGTCAGCGGCAGAAGCCGTCGCAACCAGTCCCCAGATGGCTGTTGCAGCCACTTGAAGGGTGAGCGCGCCAGTCGTGACTTCGATGATTTTAACGCCATGACGGCGCGGGGCGAGGGCCATGGGAGATGTCCTTGAAAGATCAGATGAGGGAAAGGGGCAGGGACTGGATGATGCGTCGCGGACGGGGCAGGTCGGTGCGCACAAGATCCAGTTTCAGGCAGGCCGAATGGTCGTCGATTTCGAGACGAACGGATTTGATGCGGGCGCGGCGCGACCAGAGCATCAGAGACATGGCTGTGGCTCCGTAGAGCTTGAGCCGTGTCTGTTCGTTCATCGGCTGATCGATCAGTTCGGGAATGTAGGAGCCATATTCGCGGCGCATGACGCGCGAACCGATGGGGGTGGTCAGGATGTCGGCCACCGACCGGCGGATATAGTCGTCGTCCAGTTCGGAGACGGCGCGCCCTGTCACAGGTGAAAGGCCGCTCATTGCGGGCCACCCGATACTGCCGATCCCGATGCTACGCCTGTATGTTTGTGGCTCTTCAAGCTCTTGCCGGCACCGATCACATCTTGTTGGCCGGTGAGTGTGCCTGTGCCGGTCAGATCGCCTTCAAGGCTGACATTGCCGGTGATGGTCACATCGGCCTCGATGGAAAGGCCATCAGGCACAACCAGCGCCGCCTTGCCGATGAGTTCAAAGCGCAGTTCGCTGGCATCAGGATCATAGGATAGAAGGCTGCCATCCTTGAAGCGGATGGCGACCTTTGCGCCCATAAATAGCGGGGCCATCTGCGATGATGGCAGGCTGCTGCTGATATAGGCGCGCTCGATGTCGCCTTCAGGACAGATGATAATAACTGGCTGGCCGACCGTGGGCGGGTTCCAGATGGTGGTGTCACCGACGGACATGGACCAGTCGCACGGCGGTGTGAGGATATCGCCCAGCCGGACAATGGCCTTGCCCGCATCCAGATCGACGCTTTCAACCACGCCGTCGCGAACCAGATCGGCTAGGGCACGATTGGTTTCAGCGGAGGTCGAGGTGCGGGGGTTTCGGGACATGGGCCAAGGATGGCCCAGCGCCTGTCATCACTCCCGCGCGTGTTGTTGTCAGGTCCACCCGGCACAACAAGAGCTGACGCTTTAAGCTATGCCCCGGTGGCCAAGAGTTCGGCGGGCAGGGTCGGCCAGACGATATCGGTCGGGAAGCCGTCCTGTTCAGGAACGTCGCGCAGATCCTGCACATACTGGTGAACCAGCAGATAGTCCTCGTCGGTCAGGGTGGTGGTGAGCTGTAGCGACAGCTCACCCCTGTGCCGTTCGATCAACCACTGGACCGCTGCGATATCGGCATCGCGTCGTTGACGGGCCAGAAGGGCCAGCTGCTCGATGTCAGGCCCTGCCGGTTCGGTCGTGACCGGATAGCCATCGGCATCGATATCGAGAACGCGGCCTTCGGAAAGCTCGCCCAGCAGGCGGGCGTGATCGCCCATGCTGATCAGAACGATGTCCGAAGGCAGATCATGCGGCCACGAGGCGGGATCATAGAATGCGCGGGTTGAACCGCTAAATGCGAGTTGGGGCATGGTGTCAGACTCGTTGTCGGATTTTGTCAGGGAATAATGTCAGGCGGCACCACGCCGCCACCGCCACCGCCACCGCCACCGCCGGTGCTGTAAGCTGGATTGGGGTTGCCCTTGGCCAGGCCGATGGCCATCCACTCGAAGCCCTGCATGGCAGGGGAGCTGTCATTGGCCTTGTTGGCGTAGAAGGTGATCCGGTCCAGCCACTTGCCGTGGACCTGCATGTACCAGTCGTATTGGACCACAGCCGACGGGTTGCGGGCATTGGCCAGCGCCACCAGACAACCGCCGCCAAAGGCCACTGGAAGGGTGGCGTGTTGCACACCTTCGGTCATGCTGGCGATGTTTACACCCCACTGGATGATCAAGTCGGTGCCGGGGATTTGGATATAGCCACTCGGCCCTATGGACTTGGCAAAAGACCAAAGACCGGCAGGCGTCATCGACCGGCTGGCATCGGTTCCGGCTTGGGTCTGGGCGTTGGTGGCCAGCAGGGCCAGACCGCGTACCGAGGTGGTGGCATTGGGCGCGGGCGGGATAGCGGCGATGGCGTTTGCGACATCAGTTGTGCTGGCAAGTTTGATCCACGGTCGCCAAACTCCGCCATTTCTACGTCTGGCCCAAATACCATCAACCTGAATTCCCATGGCTAACTGTGCAATGTTGTTGGCATCATAGGGGATACCCAGAACCTGCAACCAGTTGCTTACGGGGGTATTGGCAGTGGTCGAAATCGTCCTGCACGATTCAAATTCATTTAGCCCGATGTTGTCGGCATCATTGCTGGGAGCTACGCTAGGTGACGCTGTAAACAGCCCCTTGGCCGAAATACGTTCAATCGTCGCATAGAGTGATGGATCGAAGTTTCCGCTGGTCCAATGTTCTACCCAAGGGCTGAAGCTTCCTGCCAGAAATGGCCGTGACCAGAACCGACCGCTTGATCGTCCGTGGTAGGTTTGTAAACCCGTATCGGTGCTTGGGTTGTAAACCAGCAGCGTGCCGCCATCATTGGCAATGGGGTAGCCATCAGCAGTCTGGGCATTCGCATTGGTGGCCTGACGATAGGCCCCCGGCACAAGTGTGTTGTTCGGCGTATTTACCGATCCAAGCGAACCGCGCATCAGCAGCGAAGCGACTGCATCGGCTTTGTTTGACAAGGCCACGGCCAGCCCCGTGATCTTCTCCATACCCAATGCGGGAATGCGCCCAACAGCAAGCACACCTTGCTTGATGTCGTCGGCGTGGTGCTGGTGAGCCAGAGCAGCTTTTGAGGCCAGAGCATTGGCCAACCCACTGATCTTCTCCATGCCGAGCGCAGGGATTCGAGCAACGGCAAGCACACCTTGCGTGATGTCGTCGGCGTGGTGCTGGTGAGCCAGAGCAGCTTTATCGGCTAGCGCGTCAATCAGGCCTGTGATCTGAGCCATGGTGTGCGAGTGGACCGTGGCAGCCTTGCCTGCGAGGGCATTGGCCAGACCGGTGATCTTCTCCATACCCAGCGCCGGTATACGTCCAACATTGAAGATGCCCGAGGTGGTGTCTGAAGCGTCGTGTTTGTGGCCGATCAAGGCAAAACCAGACAGGGCCGCAAGCGCTCGCTTCAGCAGACGAGGTGTGATGTAGCGCCAGTTGTCGTTGCCGGCGTCGGCTTCGGCATCGGTGGCCACCTCGGTGATGCCGGCGATGGTTTCGCTGGCCGGTGGCAGGGTAAATCCGACAGGGCCGAACTGCACCTGTGTGGTCGACAGAGCCACCAGCTTGGCATCCACTGCCAGCAGCAACATAGCTGCGGCGGATTTTTCGATGATGGTGGCAGTCTGGCTATAGACCGCAAACAGAACGCCGGTGGAGGTGTAGAGGCCAAAGGCCCTCATTGCATAGGCGTCGTTGCTTTCGTCACGGATCGTGACGTGCAACGTGTCATCGGCCACCACATCGCCCGCCATGGTGTCGAGGCGTTTGCGTTCATTGGGCAAGGCCGTCAGAGCGGCCAGATTGCCGGTAACGTGCTGGGTAGAAACCCCGACACGCGACAACACAAAAGCATTGGTGCCAGTGTTCTGGGCATTGATCAGGGCCGCGCGCCCCGCATTGGTGATGGTGATAGTGAACCCGGACATGGGTCAGGCAGCCTCGGACAGTTGCAAACGGCGGTGGATGACGGGGCGGGCCGCTGCGATCAGGCCGATCCCGCCACTGGCCTGAAGCCCTTGGGTGACGGTGAACCATGATCGGGCGGGCTTGGTGCGGGCGACCTCTTCGATCACCTCTTCGATAAATTGTTGCGTGGCGGTCTGGCCGTCCTCGCTGGTGACCGTCAGCACCATGTCAAAGGTGTGCGGCTGCCCCGGAGGATCCATCTGCCACCATTCGCGCAGGGCGATCTGGCCGCCAAAGGCCTGAACCACGGCGCGCACTGATGCCGCCGAACCTTTCCGTCGGTGCAGCTCGATCGAGTTGGCAATGAGGTTGCGTTTGATCCTGACGGACCATGACGGGTTCCAGCTGTCGACCGAACGGGTAAAGGCCAGCCATGGCAGGAAACGCGGCGGACAGGTCTCGACATTGACTAGATCGCGCAGGTCGACCGGCATCAGGTCCAGCCGGCGGCCCAAGGCCTCAAGCGCCCGTTCAAACTGGGTGGCATTAGGAGGCAGCAGCGAGGTGGTATCGGCGGCGCGCAAACTCATTCGGCCAGCCCGTCATAGGCGAGGATGATACCCGTGCAGCGGGCGGCTTGTAGCGGGGAAACGACGATTGAGGCAGCGGGCTGCTGAAGGTCCACATCCTGTACGCCGTCCGGACAGAGGGCAGCAGTCAGGGCGGCGCGGGTGATGTCGCGTCCCAAGCGATAGGAACGGGCCAGATAGTCATCCAGCCGGCGGCGGGCCTCGGCCATCACCACATCGCTATCGGGGCCGGCAAAGGTTTTGATACGGGCCTGAACCTTGAAGGTCAGGATTTCAGCCGACTGGACGATGACGTGATCGGTCAGGGGTCTAACATCGTCATCGGACACTACGGCCTTGACGCGATCCAGAAGGGACTGGTCGGCCGTCCCGTTGCCGTTGCGCGACAAGACGGTGACCAGAACATCACCCGCCTGCGGGCTGACACACGAAGCATCGAGAACCAGAGGCGAGGCCTCGCGGGCGAACTTCACATAGGCACCGGCGGGACCGGCGACCGAAAAACCTTCAGGCCCCATCATGGCCCGTTCGCGTAAGGAGTCATCGCTTTCCATCACGGCAGGGGTGCCGTTGATCGGATCCGCGGGCGTGATCTCCATACGCAAGGCAAAGGGGGCCGCTACAACATCGAGATCGGCACCGATGGCATAGGGCAGGGTCATGGCCTTGGCGGCATCATTGATGCGCTGGCGCAGGTTCAGTTCGCGATAGGCGAACGCATGGATCAGCTTGACCAGTACTTCGCTGTCGTCCTGAAGCACCGGTGCGGTTTCAGGAGCGAGGGCAATCAGGTCGGCTTTCAGGCCCGCGACAATGTCTTCGAAGCTCAGGGTTTCGATAACGGCTGGAAACGGAAGCCGTGACAGATCAACGGCGGTCGTGCCGCCAGCGGGGCCGGAATATTGGGTCATGCCTGGATAGGGCCGTGTGCGGCCTATCCGGGCGAGGATGCGGTGTTGTCAGGTCCACCCGGCACAACAAGGGAGGCGGGCTTAGAGCCGCCCTTCCATGTGGGCATAGACGAGTTCCATGGCGGCTTCGTCGTCGGCCTGACTGAAGCCCAACAGCTCGCGCTGGGGATATTGCGTTTCGGGACCGTCAGGCACCACGCGGTCCTTCAGACCGAAATGGTGGATGCGGGCGAGGCGGCTGGCCCGGCTGGTGAACTCGACATAGGCCTCGTCCATGGTTGAACCGGCCTTCATGTGTTTGGCGGTGCGTAGGCCGGTGAACATGGTCTGTGCCTTGCGCCGGACGCTGCCTTTGCGGGCTTTTATTGCGCCCGCTATTGGGCCGGGATCGGCACCGCCTTCGGCTGGCAGGTGGCGGGCAATTCGGTCGGCGCGGAATGTACGAAGGCCCTCGGCCTCGCGGTCAAAGCCGGTGAGCATGTTGCCCTTGCGCACCCAGCTGCGCATATCGACCAGTCGTTCGTCTCCGCTGCCCTTGCGATAGAGGAAGCGGATGGCGCGACTGGCAGGCTTTTGATCCTTGCGGGGTTTACGCTTGGGCCATGGTGAGCCGTCGGGGGCCTTCTGGGCGCGGATACGCTGTTGCTGGGAACGACGAAGCTGAAAGGCCAGACTGCGGGTCAGGCGACGGCGCTCGGCATCTTCAAGTCGTTCCAGATATTGCGAGACAGCCTCGCGATAGATCAGCAGGTCATCAGCACGATCTGCCATTGTTTTTGCCCTATCTCAGCCGACGCGGTCGGCTGCTACTTGAGGGCATGTATGTTTGCCCAAACGCTTCGCCATGTGGGGGCATGGTCAATCCACATCGTGATCGCAGCGCGCGATCAACTCGTCGTCCAGATATACCCTGTGCAGCGGGGCGGACTGTTCCAACGCGAACGGAACCGGCTCTTCTGGACGGGTCATGTCGTGACCGCCATCGGGACGCAGTTTAAGTGCTACGGCTTCATTCAAAGGAATGCGGATCATGATGTCGGCCTTGCCGTCATCGAGCAGCTCGACCTCCCATTCTATACCGCCATTATCGGCGGTCAGGGAAAGCAGTTCTGATTGCCAGCGTGCCACCCATGCCATCAGGGGCACTGTGATTTCATCCAGCGACCAGGCGCAATCCAGAATGGCCATGACCAAGGTGTAGCGATACTCGAAGCCATGTCCGATGCGGGCCGTTCCGATCAAGCTGCCAGACGGAATGGCAAAATGCATATCGGCAGGGTTCTGGCCGATGCCGCGATGCGACAGGGCCGCCGTCATGTGGTCCTTCAGGCTATTCAACTTGCGCATTATTCTTGCCCTAACGCATCCGACGCGGTCGGCTGCTGCTTGAGGGCTAGTTTGGAAAACTTCATCAGATCAGACTGCTGACCGAGCAAGGTGTCCACGGCCAGTTGGCGGGCGGCATCGCAGGCGACAAGGGCGGCACCTCTCTGGACCAGCAAGGTTTCCAGATCGCCTGTGGTGACTAGGCCTTCAGGAAGGCGTGGCAGGTGGCACGGCTGCATGGCCTGTTGCGGGATCGGTCTTAGCGGTGGGCTGACGGCAGATGGCGGGCCGGAGCTGGCACAGGCTGTCATCAGCAAGGCGCAAGCGATCAAGGCGGGCAGGGTCAACGGGCGAGTTTGCATCGGGGGCCTCGGCGGCAGCGGTGGCGGACTGGAAGGCGATCTGTTCGGCGGCGCGGATCTGGATGGTGACCTGTTCGACCCGGCGCAGGGTATCGACGGCCCCCTCGGCCTCGATGCGTCTGGCGCTGGCGTCTTGGCGGGCCGTATCGACAGACTGTTCGGCGCGGGTCAGGCGCTTGGCCATCAGGTCGAAGGGATCGAAGCGAAAGCCCAGCCCGTCCAGCACCACATAGACGGCCAGCACGGCCAGAAGACCGACGATCAAAGACACGGCGATGCCGACCGGCGTGCGGAAATTGAAGGTTCGGCCCGTCATGGATAGGCCTTGCGGTCGAGTTCGAAGTGCGGGCCGTCACGCAGGCGCGGCCAGTCGCCACCCCAGATGATGGGGGTGTTCAGTTCCTTGGCAGCCTGTTTGAAGGCGGCGGCGATTTTGGGATAAAGCGGCCAGTCCCAACGCACCGTGCCATCCACCCATGCGGCGATATCGACGGCGTGGCCGGTCAGATGGCGGCTGTTCTGGGTGCGGCTGGCACCGGCCTTGACCAGCTCCTTTTGGCGAGCAGGCGTGCGCAGGCCTTCGGTGATGGTGAAGTCGATGCCGGTGATCTGGATGGCGCGTTCGACCACGGCCACCAGATCAGGGTGTACGCCCTTCATCCGGTCGCGCGATCGTTGGCTGAGACGATAGGTCATAGCTTGTTTCCTCTCCATGCGCGGACAAGCGCGATGATGTGTTCGGCGGTCGGGCCGATCAGGTAGAAGGCGATGAGGGAGCCGAGCAGCAGGATCAGGCGTTCGGAGATCGAGCGCAGATCACCTTCGGGCAGGCGGGCAATCAGGCTGTGCAACTGGAACAGAATCCAGATCGTCACGCCCCAAGTGAACAGGCGTCGCCAGAACCATTGGGCTTCGGGCAGGGGCTGGCTCATCGACCCTGATCCTTTTCCAACTGGCCGCGTATCCATGCGATATCGCCCTGAATGTGAGAGACGCGCTCTTCCATGCGGGCAAAGTCACCGCGTGTGATGGGGGCGACCGTGGCCTCCATGGCTTCGACGCGGCTGAACAATCCGCCGATAGCGATGGCCACGATGAGGATTTGCACCCCGACCGCGAAGCACAGCTGAAGCAGGCTGATTGTGATGGTGAAAGGGGACTTGTTCACGTCATCAGCTCCATAGCTGGACCATGGGGACGGGGGCTGTGCGGGTGGCATCGGCAGGAACGAGGACGCTTTGGCCGTGGCGCAGGAAGCAACCCTGATCGGCAAGGCCGGGGTTCAGGTTCAAAACCTGCTCGACCACAGGTGCCGCGCGGCCAAGCGTTCGCCAGACCAGCTGGTCGACGGTTTCGCCCTCGATGGCGGTAACAGGCAGGGTGCGGGTCATCAGATGACCTCGGCGATGATGCGAGGGCGGCCCAGAAAATCGCGGACGGCATAGGTGACGTTGCGGCGATGGACATCGATGTCGGCGGACAGTTCCTCGACACGCTCCATGCCGGCCGTACGGGCCGATTGGCCCATCTGGCGATCGGCAAGGTCGGCGGCGATGACGGAATGCACGGCGCGCGCCCAGCGGATCACATAGTCGCTGATGTCATCAACCTGATGGCGGGCTGGCACATTGGCGAGCGTAAGGTGACCGGCGCGGGTTTGTTCATGCCGCCAGCCTTCCAGTTCGACCATGATGTCCAGCACCGCATTGCGGGCGACATCGCGTAGGCGCTCGACCGTTACGACCTGATCGACACGCAGGGATTTTCGCAGCTGGTCGAGATCGATGTCCGGCCAGAACGGGCCACAGACGATGATGCCACCTTCTGGGGTTTGTCCGGATGCGGGAATAATCGGCGTGGGGTTGAAGGGACCGGTCATGGCTGGCTTTCTTTTGGAAGCCCTATCGCTCGTGACGCGGTCACTCGCTGCTTGAGGGCGGCCTTACTGAGTTTAGGAGCCTGCCGGCCCTTCGTTGCTTTGCCAGTCCGGATACGGGGTGGGGGGCTGGACGGACGATGCAGACGGGCGAACCCGCTGATGTCGGTCCAGCCCCGCCCCGAGCGCCGGGGGGCGAGGTCTTAGGCGTCTTTCGACGCCGTGCTTTCGGTCGAAGTGTTGTCAGAAGTGTCGGTTTTGGTTGCCCCATCGGTCGAAACCGTTGCGCTATCTTCCGTAACCGTTGCGCTTTCTGGAGATTCCATTGCGGCCTTGGTCAAGGCGCGTTGCAGGCGCTCGATGTCTTTCTTGACGCCGACGCGCGGGCATTTTTCGATGGCGGCCAGATACTCGCGCAGGGCGGTTTCCTGACGGGCCTTCAGATCGGCGGCGTCTTCCTCGTTGGCCTCGGCCAGCACCGCACGACCCATGGCCTTGTGCAGCTTGGCTTCGACCTCGTCGTGAAGATCGACATCGTGATCTGCGACCAGATCCTGAAGCATGGGCAGGACAGCCGCATCGAAACCCGCATCCTTGGCCAGTCCCAGATCATAGAGACGGATGGCCTCTTCGCAGATCTGGTCGATGGCAAAGGTGATAGGGTCGCGGTTGAACTGTGCCGGCATATCCAGACCATGGATCATGGTGTGTTCCAGCATCGGCAGGGCGGTCATGTAGTCGCCCACATCGATCGTCCACGCCATGATGGTGGTGAAAACCTGATCGAGCGGGCCACGTTCACCCTGCCCAGCGGCCAGCACGCCATCGCACCAACCCTTATAGGCGGGCAGCATCAGGCGCTTGGCCTCGACCTTGCGATCGGTGGCCTTGATGTCCTTCAGGCGGCGACGGTCGTCTTCCAGCTGGATGACGATCTTGGCCACATCCGGCGACAGGCTGATGTCGTCCATAAGCGAGGCATCGGCAGACAGGCCGGAAGCGGCCAGTACCGCACCGGCACCGGAGGCGACCAGATAGGCCTTGCGGCGTGCCGCTGGTGACGTGTGACCCGGTTGGGGAGGCGGGACAGGTTTTTCCGCCCTGATGACCGGAGCGGTCATCAGGGGGCGGCGACGGTTCAGAATGGCGGCCTTGGCCTTGGCATCAGCTTCGGCCTTGTCGCGGGCCTTGGCTTCGGCTTTGGCCTTGGCGTGTTCGGCGGGGGTCATGATCGATTATCCGCTAGAGTTCAGGGATGCGGGCGAGGAGGGCGATCAGCCCTCCTGCACCTCGATCTTTTCGATCAGCAGGGCGAAGTCGTAGTTTTCGACGACATAGGCCTCGTTGACCGACTCGAACGTCTCGACGCGGTTGCGCTTGGCATTGTCGACGATGGTCTTGCGCCGGGTGTTTTCCTGTTCGTAGATCGACAGGTTATCCAGACGGGTGATCAGGATGGTGCCCGCCGGGAAGAACGGCACCTGAGCGACCTGTTTGCCGCCTAGCGTCTTCTTCGACATCAGGATATCGGCAGCGATCTTCTCGGTCGGCTTGTCCTCGCCGTCGACCATCGGGAAGTATTTCTCGTGCAGCAGACCGGCACCGACGATGCACACCAGTTCGGTGTCGCCCTGTACCCATTCGGGCATGAATTTAGCGATGGCGTCATAAACGAGGGCGTCGAGGTTGCGATAGTCGCCGCCGGTCGGCTTGACGATGATCTTGCCGGCCTCAGCCGTGCCTTCGTCAAAGACATGGGTCGGGCGGTTCAGACGGATCTGTTCCAGCCAGCCGATATTGACGTCCTGCAGCAGCGAATAGGTCGCGCGGTCGGTCTGTTTTTCAGCGGTCAGACCGTTCCAGCCGATCATGATGCGGTCGCGGGCCTGTTGCTGGGTGACCTGATTGCGCAGACGGGTCTGGAAGTCCTTGAACTTGGCCCACAGGTCCAGCTTGGCATAGGTGACGTGGGTGTCCGAGTTGGTCTGTTTGCACTCGTAACGGTCGGCATCCAGCGTGGTCGGGTCTTGGGTGTCGCGGTCCTTGACGTCCGTATCGGTACGACCGGCCAGCGTGCCGGCAATGCCGAGGCCCAGCTTTTCGCCCGAGGCCTCATCGACCGGCACGATGTTAATCTGGCCGAGGAAGGCCGAGCTTTCGCGCTGTTTGTCGATCAGGATTTGCTGGACAGAAGGGTCAACGGTGAACTGTTTTTCACGGATGACGGTGTTTTCGTCGACGTTGTTCAGCTCGGCCTGACGCGACAGCCAGGTGGTGTAGAGCAAGCGGGTTTTGGTTTTCATCGGGACGTGTTCCGGAAAGGGAGAAGCTGTTCAGGCGTGAAGGGGTGAGACCGGGCGGATCAGCAGTCGGTCAGTTCGAGACCGTCGCCGCCGGCATGCAGGGGGCGTGTGCGGTATCCATTCTCGGGCGTGTTTTCGAGGTCGGTTTTCAGCGCGTTGAACTGGGTTTCCAGACGCGCGAAGCGGGCATTGGTGTCCTGCTGGCCATCCGTGATGACCTTGCCGATCTGGGTGCTGAAATCCTTCAGGGCCGATGCCAGTTGGACATTGTCGCCGGAGGCTTGGGCAGGCGTCTGGGTAGAGGCCTGAATCGATGCCGGTTGAGCAACCGTGGTGTTGGCAGGCGCATCGCCACCCAAGCCCAGAGCGCGGGCAAAGGCATTGGCGATCTTGTCGAGTGCGGTTTCGGTCGGTTCTGACGCCTGTTCCAGTTCGAAGCTGGTTTCTTCAAGGGCACTGAAGATGCAGGTCGGATGCTTTTTACGGCTGTCCAGTTCGGCCTTCAGGGTTTTGGCAAAGCCATTGGAGCCGCTGTGCGAGAATTGCAGGGCTTCGGTGCCGAGCGAGGCCGGGCTGTCGGTGACAGCCAGACCCATCAGATAGGCCTTGCCGGTGTTGGAGAAGTTCGGCTCGATCTCGATCGAGGTGAAGATCTTCTGACGGGCCTTGTTGAAGGTGACCAGTTCGTCGGTCGGATCGATCTGGGCATAGAGGGCCAGACGTTTTTCGTCCTTGCCGTCGATGCGGATGGTGTCTTCCTGAACGCGAGCGGCCAGAACATCGCCATAGGCCTTGAACGGGCCATCGCCGGTATAGCCGCGGATATGTTCCATATTCACGCGGGCGGCATAGGTTTCGCGATCATACGAAGCGGCGGCCTGTTCCAGCCATGCGCGCTCGATCGTGCGACCGTCCGAAGCGGTGGCACCCTCGACGGCAACGCGGAAGAAGCGGGACTTGTTGGCGGTCTTGTCGGCCATGGCGGTTCTGTTCGGTCCTGAGTGGGCGCACCGTTCGGGCGCATTGGAGACCGACAGATCACCGCTGTGGCGGGTCACTTCTCAAGGTGCCGATGTTGTCAGGTCCACCCGGCACAACAGCAGACGGTGAGGGTGGACAAGACGCGCGGCTAGCGTCCGCGCCATGAGACAAAGGCCGAACAAGAAGGATCTACCCAAGCCGGGATCATCGGATGATCTGGGGGCTATTCTGTCGTCTTGCGACGGGTTCGGCTTTCCGGTCGCGGCCATGCTGGATGAGCGGCAGGCGGCCAAGTATCTGTACTGGGCCAAGTGGCGGCTGACCGATATTGCCCAGTTGCTTGGGCTGCCTGAAGGCACGGTGGCCAGCTGGAAATCCCGCGAGAAGTGGGAAGAGGCCGACTTCCTGACCAAGATGGCTGGGGTCACCGAGGCGCGATATGTCGCCCTGACCATGAAGGCCCAGAAGACGGGTCTGGATTTCAAGGAAATCGACCTGTTGGGTCGGCAGGCCGAGCGGTTTGCCCGCATCCGTCGCTATCAGCAGCCGGACGGCCATGAAGGCGATCTGAACCCCAAGGTTGGCAACCGCAACGCCAATCCAAAGAAGAAGCCGGCGCGCAACCGGATCACGCCCGATCAGGTGCAGATCCTGAAGGATGCGCTGCTGAAGCAGCTGTTCGGTTATCAGGAGCTGTGGTGGTCAAAGCGCGAGCTGCGTAATCGCGCCATCCTGAAATCGCGCCAGATCGGGGCGACCTATTATTTCGCGCTGGAAGCCCTGATCGTCGCACTGGAGACGGGCAAGAACCAGATATTCCTGTCGGCATCCAAGAGCCAGGCGCACGTCTTTAAGGGTTATATCCGCGCCTTTGTGATGAAGGAGATCGGGGTCGAGCTGTCGGGCGATCCGATTGTCATCGACCGTGGCGAAGATGAAGACGGCAAGCCGCTGGATCAGCCCGAGCTGATCTTCCTCGGCACCAATGCGCGCACGGCGCAGGGGTATCACGGCGACTTCTATTTCGATGAATTCTTCTGGGTCTTCGGCTTTGACACGCTGAAGAAGGTCGCCAGCGGCATGGCGATGCAGAAGCGGTATCGGAAGACCTATTTCTCGACGCCGTCATCGGTCACGCACGAGGCCTATAAGTTCTGGACCGGCGAGGAGTGGAACCGGCGCAGGCCCAAGGACAAGCGGCAGGAACTGGATGTTTCGTGGGCCGCGTTGCACCATGAAGGCCTGATCGGGCCGGACAAGGTCTGGCGTCACATGGTGACGATCGAGGACGCCGACCGTCTGGGTTGCGATCTGTTCGATCTGGACGAGCTGCGCGACGAATATTCGCCGCCGGAGTTCGACAACCTGCTGATGTGCGGCTTTGTCGATGACACCCTGTCGGTGTTTCCGATGGCGATGCTGGCCCCGTGCATGGTGGACCCGCGCGACGACTGGCACGATGTCGATATCGCCCGCATCATTCTGGGGGCCGGACGGCCTTATCAGGGTGAGGTCTGGCTGTCCTATGACCCGAACGGCGATGGCGAGAATGCCGATGCGGCGGGCCTGATCGTTCTGGCCCCGCCGACCAAGCCCGGTGGCAAGTTCCGTGTGCTGGAACGCAAACAGTTCAAGGGCAGCCGGTTCGATGAGCAGGCTAAGGTCATTGAAAAATATACCAAGCGGTATCGCGTCACCAAGATCGACATCGACAAGACGGGCATCGGTGATGCGGTGTTCCAGCTGGTGCAGACCTTCTTCTCGACCGTGACTGGCCACCAGTACGACGCCTTCCTGAAGACCCAGATGGTCTATAAGGCGCTGGATGTAATCCTGAAGGGGCGTCTGGAGTTTGACGCCGAGATGAAGGATCTGGCCGGCGCGCTGATGTCCATCCGGCGTACCACCACGGCATCGGGCCGCAAGGTCACATACGAGGCCGGCCGCACCAAGACCGCGGGCCATGCCGATCTGGCATGGGCGCTGTTGCAGGCCCTGTTCAACGAACCCATTCAAGCCGCCATCGGAGCCGAGGGCGGGCAGACTTCCACTGTGGAGATTTACGGCGATGACTGATGCCGCAACCTTACCGGCCAAGACCCAAAGCCCCACGGCGTTCGCGCTGGGTGATGCCGAGCCGGTGCTGAACCGTCGCGAGCTGATGGAAGGGCTGGATTGCTGGGAGATACAGGGGCAGGGCGGGCGTTATTATCAGCCGCCCTTGCCGATGGATGTGCTGTCCAAGGCGGGCAATGCCACGTCGCACCACTCAAGCGCCTTTCGGGTGAAGGTGAACCAGCTGATGCGCGACTTCATCCCGCACCCAATGCTGGACCGGACCACGTTCGAGGGCATCGTTCTGGATCACCTTGTGCTGGCCAACTTCTATGTCGAGCGGGTGGATAACCGTCTGGGCCGCCCGATGAAGCTGAAGCGCAGCATGGCGCGATACACGCGGCGCGGGGTCGAAGACGACCGGTTCGCTTTCTTGTCAGGCTGGAACAAGGAACACTGGTTCAAGCCGGGCTCGGTGTTTCAGGGCATCCAGCCGTGGCTGGATCAGGAAATCTATGGCGTGCCGGAATATCTGTCGGCCCTGCAATCGGCCTTCTTGAACGAAGGCGCAACCCTGTTCCGCCGTCGGTATTACATCAACGGCGCGCATGCCGGTTTCATTATGTATGTGGGCGAGGGTGGTCTGACCGAAGGCGATGCAGATGCCCTGCGTCAGGCGATGAAGAACACCAAGGGCGTGGGAAATTTCCGCTCGATGTTTGTTCACCTGCCCAACGGGAAAAAGGACAGCATCCAGTTGCTGCACCCCGGCGAGGCGGCAGCTAAGGACGAGTTCATCGGGGTGAAAAACACCACCCGAGACGACATTCTTGCCGCCCACCGTGTGCCGCCCCAGCTGCTGGGCGTGGTGCCGGCCAATGCGGGCGGGTTCGGCGATGTCGAGAAGGCCGATGCCGTATTTTACCGAAACGAGATCCAGCCGCTGCAGCAGAGGTTCTTGGCCATCAATGATTGGCTAGGCGTGGAGGTGGTGAGGTTTAGAGAGCGTGATCTAAAAGTCTCCGCCCAAACAACAACGTAGACTGGAACTGGTGACGGCGGCCTGAGACAAAGGGCGCGGTCCTTGCCGAAAAGGCGGGGGCCGGGGTGTTGGACCACCCAAGCCGCCGAGCATGCACTCAGCACATAGGGGGATCATGATCCCCGTTTTGCCCCGCCACTGTTCGAACAGCGGGGCCACCTATTGTTGAGTCGCGTATGTTTTCAACGTCTTGTAGCCCTGTCGCCCCTGTTCGCCCGATTGCGCCGTGGATAGGTGGCAAGCGAGGGCTGGCCCGCCGGTTGTGCGCCATGATCGAGGCCACGCCGCATGATCTGTATGCCGAGCCGTTTGTCGGCATGGGCGGGGTGTTTTTCCGCCGTCGTAGCCGCCCCAAGTGCGAAATCATCAATGACTGGTCGGGCGAGCTGGTGAACCTGTTCCGCTGTATGCGGGCGCATGCCGGGCCGCTGGCCGATCTGACGGCGTGGACGTTTTCGTGTCGGGCGGATTTTGACCAGCTGAAGCGGGCCGATACGTCGATGATGACGGACCTTCAGCGGGCGGCGCGGTTCATCCAGCTGCAGAAGATGGCCTTTGGCGGCAAGGTGACGGGTCAGGCTTTCGGCGTGAACAAGGATGGAAAGGCGCGGTATCGGTCCAGTCAGGTGACCGCTGACCTGTTGGCGGCAGGGCGACGTCTGGAAGACGTGACGATCGAAAACCTGGACTGGTCGGCCTTTATCGCCCGCTATGATCGGGAAGGGGCGCTGTTCTATCTGGACCCGCCCTATTTCGGATGCGAGCGCGACTATGGGGACGGGTTCGGGCGCGATCAGTTCACCCGCATGGCCGAGCAGCTGGCGGGCCTGAAGGGACGGTTCATTCTATCGCTGAACGACAGGCCCGAGGTGCGCGAGATCTTTGCGGCCTTCGACATCGAGGCGGTCGGCACCCATTACGGCATTGCCGGTAAGGGGGCGCAGGCGGCGCGAGAAGTGATTATCACTGGCGGCGCATAATAAAAGGCCGGGGCGTTAATGCGCTCCGGCCTTTTTAATATCTCGAAGACAGGATTGTCCGTCAGGCAGCCAGTACGCTTTGTGGGATTAGAACGGGTTTGATGGCCTGATGCGTTCACGCTCGGCTTCACGGCGATTGCGTTCTGAAATATCGCGTACACAATTGCGAAGCTTTGAAATCGCGGTACCCGAACCAGTCAGGTTAACGTGGGCTACGATAACGGCTTCGCTACCGTCGTTACGGTCGCGTAGCACAATCGCACGCCTACCGGCGGCATATTTCTCAAGGAAGTCTGATTCAATGGGAACCGCTATGGTTTTTTCATTTATTCTATCCCAATCAACGCCTTGATATGTAGTCCATTGATCGTCTTGGGATTGAACTGCGATCGACATTCCTGTGATCTTTTCGTCCTTTATGTCCCATGACTCAGTAGTGAAAGTCAAAATGGGACCAGTCTCGTTTAAGTGAATTGCAGAGTATAGTTCGGCACCAGAATTCGCTTCGTCTCTCGTCATTAGGTAGCACGTACCGGGGTTATTTGATGCTGCGTAGACACCCCAGGGTAGGTTAAGCCAGTATTCCGTTCCCGCTCTTGCTTGCGTCGTTATGCCGAGCAGTATTATCGCGACCAGGCTGAAGAGACGCAGTGTCTGTTGAATCATTGTTTACTCCTTTTGCATCCGCCTATCGCCGACTGGTTTACGAATGGTCAAGCTTGGGTGCATTTGCCCTAGGTGCAGAACAAAAAGAGAACATTTATCTTGCGCCCTGATCCATTTCGCTCTTAGGAGGAGCGGAAAGGAGATCTAGCGTGGAGATGATGTTACGCGGCGCGATACCGCTGATGCAGGTCGATCCGGCCTGTTTGGTGCCGATGATGGGTGCCAAGGTCTGTGCCGGTTTTCCGTCGCCTGCGGATGACTATATCGAGGAGGCGCTGGATCCTTCGCGCCTGATCATCACTAATCCGGTCAGCACCTTCCTGTGGCGGGTGACGGGATGCTCGATGATCGAGAGGGGCATTCTGGACGGTGATTTCGTGGTGGTGGACCGCAGTCTGACGGTCAAGGTGGGTGACGTGGTTGTCGCCATCATTGATGGCCAGCCCAGCCTGAAGGTTGTGAAGCGGCGGGCAGGGCGGCTGGTGCTGGATTTCGCCAACAAGGCTATGGGCCATCTGCAGCTGGATGAAACCAGCGAGGCCATTGTCTGGGGCGTGGTCACATGGTCGCTGACCCAGCACCGGAAGTTGTCGTGAAGCGGGTCTATGCCCTGTCGGACGGGAACAGCTTCTATTGCAGCTGTGAGCGGGTGTTTGACCCGAGCCTGATCGACAAGCCGGTTGTGGTGCTGTCGAATAATGACGGATGCGTGGTGGCGCGAACGCCCGAGGCAAAGGCCATGGGCATTCCCATGGGGGTGCCGTGGTTCGAGATCCGCGACAGCTACCTGAAGGCGGGCGGCAAGGTTCGGTCTTCGAACTATGCGCTGTATGGCGATATGAGCCGCCGCGTGAACGCCGTCTATGAGCGGTTTGCCGACGAGGTCGAGGTTTACTCGATCGACGAGAGCTTCCTCGATCTGTCGCGGGCACCGGACCCCGAGGCGCATGCGCGGGTGATGCGCGATACGGTTTTGCGGTGGACCGGCATTCCGACCTGTGTGGGGCTAGGGCCGACGCGGGTGCTGGCCAAGGCGGCGAACCATCTGGCCAAGAAGCGGGCCGAGATGGGCGGGGTCTGTGACCTGACCGATCCAGAGCGGCGGGCGGCGCTGTTGGCCACGCTGGCGATTGAAGATGTGTGGGGTATCGGGAGGGCTTTGTCGGCGCGACTGGCGGCGCACGGCGTTCGCAATGCGGCCCAGCTGGCGGCCATGCCACCCAAGTCGGCGCGGCAGATATTGAGCGTGACCGGCGAGCGGATCGTGCTTGAGCTGTCTGGCGTCCATTGTTCGGCGCTGGAGATCACGCCACCTGCAAAGAAGGGCATTGCCGTGACGCGATCGTTCGGGCGGCCCGTAACGACGCTGGCAGAGATGGAAGAGGCGGTGCGGACCCATGCCGTCCGTGCGGGAGAAAAGCTGCGCCGCAATGGACGGGCGGCCCCGCATATCCAAGTGTTCTATTTCACGTCGCGGCACCGCAACGCGCCGCAGCGATCAGTGTCCGGCATCGAGCATTTTCCGGTGGCGACGAGCGATAGTATGGCACTGGCCGCCGCAGCGTGCCGCGTGGCGCGGCGGCTGTGGGCGGACGGGTTTATCTATGCGAAGTCAGGCGTGATGCTGGAGGGGCTGATCGATCCAGCGGACGCGGTGCCGGACCTGTGGCACACGCCGGACCCACGTCGGGCTGAGCTGATGCGGGCTATGGATGCGGTGAACATGCGGTACGGCCGCAATATGCTGGCACCGGCGGGCGTGACCTATCAGCGGCCCTGGTCACTGAAGCAAGACCTGCGCAGCCCGCGTTGGACGACGCGGCTGGACGAGGTGCCGACCGTGATGGCGCGATGAATATGGGTCAGCGCATATTGGCGGGCCACTGACCCTACAGCCGCCTCTGCACTTGAAGAACGGCGCTCTATCATGAGAGGTTCCAGATATGTGCAACCAGTACGCCAATAAAGCCGGACCACAGGCCATCATGAAGGCGGCAAAGGCCGCGCGTAATGCTGCGGGCAATCTGGAGCCGGGCAACATATTTCCCGACTATGCCGCCCCGATCGTGCGGATGGAGGGTGACGAGCGCATTCTGACCACGGCTCGCTGGGGCTTGCCGTCGCCCGCCAGAGCCCTTGAGGGCAAGAGAACCGACGCGGGCGTGACCAATGTGCGCAACACCTCCAGCCGTCACTGGCTTCGTTGGCTGGCCCCACAGTTCCGGTGTCTGGTGCCGTTCACATCCTTCAGCGAGCCGGGGCGCGACGCCGAGGGGAAGTATGAGCCGGTGTGGTTCGATCTTGTCGGCCGAGATCCTGAAACGCCCGCTTTCTTCGCGGGCATCTACGTGCCGCAGTGGACGAGCGTGCGCAAGCTGAAGGAGGGCGAGATCACAACTGACCTCTTCGCTTTCCTGACCACTGATCCCAGCGAGCCGGTGAAGTCCGTTCACCGTAGAGCGATGCCTGTGATCCTGACCGAGCCGGACGAGCTGGAGATGTGGATGTGCGCGGAATGGGGGGTTGCTAAGGCGCTGCAACGTCCGCTGCCGAATGGAGCGTTGACGATCGTATGACGCCGGACGACGGGTTGACCAAGGCTGACCGCTTTGAGGCCGAGGCTGTAGTGCTGCACGCTCGATCTAAGGCGGCGCTGACACCGATCGCTGCGACAATCCTGCGGTTCAGGGCGCTATGGGCTGAGGAAGCGGCCCGGCTGTTGCGTCGGCACGCGGGGTAGGGCAGTCGGATGGTGCCTCGAGGGCGTCTGGCACCGCCTCAACCCAAACGCCGCGCTTTTCCCCCCGCCTCGCCCGCGGGCTTTATCTATCGGTTACAATGCATGAAAGGGAAGGGCTACAAACCAAGTCCGTTCTGGATGCACTATCCTCTCAATATACCAAAATGACCTTGCAGATCCTTGCGCCTAACGAAGTTTCCCGTTCCCAGCTATCACGCTCATGAGCTTATGAACTGATGTGTAGGGCGCTCCGCGTTCTGAGCCGTCGCCTATGCGAGCTTTCTCTAGTGCTTCTGCGCGACGACAGGCATTTTCATAACCACTTTTCATGGCTTCATAATCAAAAGTTTTGCAGCCCTTTTTATTATAAGAGGGCATTATGCCTTTCAGTATTTTTTGAGCTTCAGCACTATTTATTTGTTTCCCATGGTCCTGAAGGTGGAGAATGGCCCACAATTCGAAGCATGGATTTGAATAAGCGACATTAAAACCATGTCGGCGAGAAAGATCGAAGGCTTCATCAATGCATTTATGGTCGTCACGGTCAAAAACTACCCAAATTTGATCGTTCATTTCAAAGCTAGAGCGTTTTTTTCCAGAACGACGCTCTTCTATAGCTTTTTGAACTATAGTTTTAGGGACGCCAATGCCCCCCAGAACACAAATTTCGACTAGTCTATTGCGATGATCTTCGGAGAATAACTTTATATATTCAGGTTCTGTGCGTCGCCCTTCACAGAAGATTGTGATTTTTTGACGCACATCGATGATCGGTTTTGAGCGTCGAGATAATGACGGAAGCTTCTTCTTAGCCATCGACGTCATCAGCACTATCGGCGCGAATAAAATCGCTAAGGCTGCCTAGATATGGGACAGCCCCAAAGCGCCCCTGAATGTAACCGCGTTCTAAGTTGTCGCTCCCGCGCGTACGCATATCTGTCAGCGGGAATAGAGTTGTGTCCCCATAAACGCTCTTTTCAGCAAACCAGACCTGATCACGACGAACGTAGTTGGAAGATAATACGTTCGTGTCATGAGTTGTTGCCAAAAGCTGCGCACTTCGAGGATTTGTTTCGCTACGAGAAAAAATAGCGACAAACTCTCGTGCAAGTAAGGTGTGCAAACTGACATCGAGTTCATCGACGACAAGAGTACCACCTCGATCCAATGCCTTTAGCGCAGTTTGGAGTAAGTGAATTAGTCGTACTGTTCCGCGGCTTTCTGTGTTGAAGTCAAGGTAAACTGGCTTCCCATTAGCCCCTAAATGACCAAGTGACAGCTTGGATGTATGTGAAGGGAAGTTAAAATCTCCATCAAATTTCTCATTAGAATTGAGAATTCGCGGAAGTAATACTTTTGAAATATCTTGATAAAGATCCAATTGGTCTTTGTTTGTAGCAACCTTTTCAAATCGCGCACCGGCTATGCCTGTGTCAGCCATTTTAAGGAAAGATATGATGCGAGGATCAAGCTCACCAGACAAGTTTTTAACAGTTCCATCAACTGTAAAGCTTGACCCAACAAACAAGAGTTTGTGCGCAAAAAAGTGGTAAACATCACTTAGTTGCTGATGTCCGTATTGTGCAGCTGCTGACAAAAATAGACTATTGTCACGAGCAAAAGATTCGATAACTCGATTTTGACCTTTGAGATGTTTCCCGAATGAAATTGTTTTTGTTTTTACATCACGGTCAAACAAAAGTCGGGGCTGCCCTTCTGGGTAGCTATACAACCATTCGCGACGATATGATTTTGAATCATATTCAAATCCATAATGAAAGCGTACCTGATCAATGAGGAAATCGCACTCTAGGACTGTTGGCGAATCTTTTGATTCTTCATCTAGGGCGAAGGGTGTAAATTCAATTCGAGCGTCAGGAGCGCGTCGAGCAAATGAGGACAATACATGTGATCGCATTGTCCGCAGTGCAGAATAAACTGTAGTTTTACCCGAAGCATTTGCCCCATAAATAAGCAATACGGGTAATGCATCACGTCGTGGAGCTACGGGAAAAAGCTCTGGTCCACGATCCTTAATTGCACGCGATGCAACAAAGGAAATTTCCATCGGTTGACGGATGGACGCGAAATTGGTGACGCCGAAGCGAAGTAGCATTTTGGCACTCCTATTCGCCTCTTAAAGCAGATTTTTGTGCATTTGCGGTAAAAATGATCTTTGAGAGAAAATTTAAACGAGCTTAAGCCAAGACAGTGAGCTTCGCACTGGGAAAGGCTATAACTACGTCGCTAGAAGGGGAGGGTTCCCTTGAGGCGTCGGAAGTTGAACGGTCCGAACAGTGTCGACGTCAGCCGAAATGACAGCGGGCCCACCGTTCCCATTTTCGAGTCTGTCTTATAAAGCGCGACACTCGTTGAAGCGAAAGAGGGATATCGAAACCCCTACGCTCTTAACGCGGGAACCTAGATTCTATGCATTTCGATAGAATTTTTAACCAGTTGAACTATCCAAACAACATCAATGTCTCGTGACCGACTGGGGATTATGTGTGTGCAATCAAATGCGGGGTAGGGCACTGGTCCCCAGAAAGTCCCCAGAAACAGATATGACACCCGTGAACGAAACCGGAAACCTATAAACTAAAAGCCACGCAAATACAGTATTTTAGGTTCAATCCACCTTGTTTACACCGAGGGGGTCGGGGGTTCGAACCCCTCGCCGCCCACCATTTAAAAGCCCGCTTCGGCGGGCTTTTTTGTGTTTGGAAATGACGCTTCTGAAACATCAAGGATATTTGACTGGTGTCTTGTAGGCCGAGGCCTAAACAGGATCGATCCCAGCTCAATACCGAGGATGGACCGATGAAGATTTTCTACAAGACTCGCGCCACCGCCACCGGAGGCCGTTCGGGGCATACGGCACTGGACGATGGCGGCCTTGCATTTGATCTGGCGCGTCCCGGCACCGGGGATGTCGGTGCCAATCCCGAACAACTGTTTGCTCTTGGCTATGCAGCCTGTTTTGACAGCGCATTGTCGATGGTTGCCGGACAGATGAAGCTCGAAGTCACCAGCAAGACATCGGTCGAGGTAGGCATCGGTCAGCGCGCCGATGGCGGCTATGCGCTAGACATCGACATCTATGTCGAGACCACGGGTATAGATACCGCGCAGGCCGAGAAGCTTGTCGACGCGGCGCACCACGCCTGTCCTTATTCGAACGCAACCCGCAACAATGTGGATGTGCGTCTGCACGTTACCGCTATTTGATACCGGAGCCCGTCATGCGCAGCGCTGTCCATCACACGTTCGGAGAACCGGCCGAGGTTCTTGCCCTTGGTGATCGGCCCGTTCCCGAACCTGGCCCAAGGCAGGTCCGCATCAAGACCATCCTGTCGCCAATCCATAATCACGACCTTTGGACGGTGCGGGGACAGTATGGCTATAAGCCCTCGCTGCCCGCCGTCGGGGGCAGCGAGGCCGTCGGAATTGTGGATGCATTAGGTCCCGATGCGACAGGCGTCACCGTGGGCCAACGCGTAGCCGTCGCCGGCGTTCATGAAAGCTGGGCCGAGTATTTTCTGGCACCCGCTGGCGGCTTGGTACCGCTTCCGGACGCCATTCCTGACGAAGCGGCCGCGCAGCTGATTGCCATGCCTTTTAGTGCGATCACGCTTCTGGATTTCCTGAACGTCGAACGCGGCGATTGGGTGATCCAGAACACGGCCAATGGTGCCGTTGGCAAGACCCTTGCCATGCTGGCCAAAGCGCGCGGCGTTAATGTTGTGAACCTTGTCCGGCGTGACGCCGGTGTCGATGAATTGTCGCAACTCGGCATCGGCAATGTTGTTTCCACCGCATCGGATGGCTGGAAGAACAAGGTGAGGGCTATTGTAGGCGAGGCCCCAATCAAGGCCGCCGTGGACTCCATAGGCGGGCGAGCGAGTGGCGACCTAATGGGGCTACTTGGCGAGAACGGGCTTCTGGTTTCGTTCGGGACAATGGCAGGCGAGCCCATGCAGATACCATCCGGCGACGTCATCTTTAAACAGGCGGTCGTCAAAGGGTTCTGGGGTTCAAAGGTCAGCGCAGCCATGCCCGCACCAAAACGCGCCGCTCTGATCGGCGAATTGCTTCAACTGGTCGTGGCAGGAGATTTGAAGCTACCGGTAGAGGCCGTTTTCGGTCTCGCCCAAGTTTCCGAGGCTGTGAAAGCATCCTTGAGCCCAGGCAAGTCCGGTAAGGTTCTTCTGCGTCCTTGAGATAAGAAGAGCGCAAAAGTTCAACAGTCAAACCTGCATGATTTAAATCGCCTAAGGAATATTATGCGAAGGAAACACATGTTGGATTCTGTTGCATACTATCTCAACTCCATAGCGCACAAAGCCGCTGCGCAGCCATTCCAAAGCGCGCAGCAGCGGCTTAGTGCGCGGTAAACAAGCACAAATTTCTCTTGAAATAAGCTTTGCGGCGTTCGAAAGCGTTTGCTCCAGTTAGCTTATCGAACACGTCGTGCAGATTCAGAGCCACTTAAAACCTAAAGCATATGTGGCTGACCGGATTGGTCGACCTCGCTACTGCGCAACAATTTGGATTGATTTCCTGAACGGTCATCTGTCGAGCGGTACTCTCGATCGATATGTCAACGCGGTCGCATCCATATACCGCTGCGCAGAAAGAATGTGCCCGCCAGTGGACCTGGATAAAGCGCTTCTTGAACCCAATTTGGATGATGTTGAGGCCGTTTTGACTTCGTACCTTTTGGTGCAGCAATCGTCAGGAAATCTGCGCCATTGGCAACTCTCGCTGCGATTTGTGACTGCTATTCTTGAATATGTCGTGGGCGTAGATGACCCGGTCCGTGTCCGACGCATGCGCAGCATTCGCCAGCGTTTTCAGCAACTCTCAGTACGGCCGAGACAGCCTGGACCTAGAATTCGATCATTGCCGCTGTCTGTGATGGAAAATCTCTACGAGATTTTCCATCCGCTCAGTGGCAACAATCCATTCCGTACCGACAAACATCACTGGCGTAACTATGTAATATTTTTGCTTCTGACGGAATTGGGACTTCGTAAGGGTGAGCTACTCGCTCTGACTTGTGATGCCGTAAAACATCAGACGAATTTATCCACAGGCCGGCCTAGCATATGGATTAATATAGATAACTCAGCAGCTAATCTCGATCTGAGAGGACGTCCGGCTAGGCTCAAAAACGCCAACTCCTATCGAGAACTACCGATGTCGTTGGAGTTGGCTGACGCGATTGAGACATATCTAGTGAACTTTAGAGGTGACCCCCCTCACCCATTCCTGTTCAGTTCATCAGAAGGCACGCCTCTAGCTGCTTCCTCGCTTGATCTGATGCTGCGTACAGCTTCGGATAGTCTCAGCGAGCTTGCTATGCGAGATCTTTCCTCTGCAGGATTTCGCAAGCTTGGGGCACATGGTTTGCGGCACACGAGTGTTGTAATCCGCCTTCAACGTTTCGTGCATGCAGGCATGGAAATGGAGGATGCCCTTACACGGCTTCGACCTTTTTATGGATGGTCGAGAACATCTACTATGCCGTTCCATTACGCTAGGGCATATTTCGATCCGAAGTATCTGGATGCATTACTACATCGTGGGCGACGATCAGGTGGTGCTCGGCTTCGACGACGGACTGGAGATTATAGCCGACAATGCCACTGCCGCGACCGGACGTCGCCAT
>NZ_JAASQT010000003.1 GCF_011761985.1 Brevundimonas terrae
AAGGCCCACCGCACGGCTTCGAGCTTGCGGGTAAAAAAGGGGGCCTCGGGCGACTCATCGGACGCACGAAAGGCGGGATGAACACCAAACTGCACGCCGTGACAGATGCGAATGGACGCCCGATCAGCCTGTTTGTGACAGCTGGTCATGTCAGCGACTACACCGGTGCCGCAGCCTTGCTCGACAGCCTGCCCAGGGCGCAATGGCTGCTGGGAGATCGTGGCTACGACGCCGACTGGTTCAGGGATGCCTTGCAGGCCAAGGGTATCACGCCTTGTATCCCCGGACGCAAATCCCGAAACGAACCCGTCCGATATGACAAGCGCCGATACAAAAGCCGAAACCGTATCGAGATTATGTTCGGCAGGCTGAAGGACTGGCGGCGGGTCGCTACACGCTATGATCGCTGCCCCAACGTCTTCCTGTCCACCATCGCTCTCGCGGCTACTGTGCTCTTCTGGCTATGAGTCCTGAGCCTAGGGCGATCAAAGGCCCAAACTTGATCGTCCAGCACCTGATCGTTTCGTAGCTGACGTCGATTCCGCGTTGCGCCATCAGTTCCTCGACATCGCGAAAGCTGAGATTAAACTGAAAGTACAGCTACACGGCATGACGGATCACCTCTGCGGGAAAGCAATGACGTTTAAACGATAGCGGCTTCATAAAAATGCCTACTCCACCAATGGCTTGCAGCCATCAAAGTGGAGCACCTTTAGCGTTAGACTGACAGCACCTCTTCCAGTCAGTCAATAAATCTCTAGTGATTTCAAACACATTAGAGACTTTTTAGATCCTTGCCTAAAACTACCTCAGTCGGGCCGTCAGACGTCGCTCGTTCCGTACACGACCCGGTTCTGTTCTGACCAACTGAGTGGAACAGCTTTTAGCGCGTTTAACTTCGCGAGAACTTCGGCACTCAAGCGTCCATTCAGAATGGCGGCTTGTATTTTGGGTGACAGGAACACCCAATCCAACCGATGCAATCTGATGTTGGCAGGCCGATCTGCTTTCGGCTCCGATAGTGCCTTCCGCATAGGCGCGTATACAGCATGCGCGACTCGAAGCTTCTTTACCGCCGCAAGCTTGATGGCGTTTGCAGGACTATCTGGCAGTGCCTGAGCATCTTCGACCCAGGTGCGACCACCATGCATTTTTAGGCGAGCCAATATGGAAAGTCGCACACGATCGAACCGAGAGAGCTCGGGTAATAATCGATCCCCGACCCAAAGCTTCTTCTCTAAGTCCTGAATCGTTGTGCCATGTGAATTGAAACCTTTGAGCGCTTTGAGGTTGATGACCACCTGAACCGATGCGCCATGAATCTCGACGCGAACCACCAGATCACGCAACACCTCGGTCGTGATCTCTTCCTTCCCGACGCCCGCAAGTTCAACAACCCTTCTCTGAACAAGGTCGTCCAAAGCTTTGCAGGGTACTCGACCCAAGCCATCGGGATTACTCAGTCCCGGAGCCAGTCTCGGCGCAACATAGTACCCATAGGTTCGTCGCTTTCCGGGGATGAATTGCGGCACCATTTTCTGCCCGAACTCATCAAATATTCGGCCATGCAGCTTCGCGCGTTCGAGATTTGGCGCGCGACGTTTCCAAACGTCCGCGCGGTGGCTGAGAAGCGTTTGAACAGTATCGAACAGACGTTGATCAATCAGAGCTTCGTGACGCCCTGCGTACACCGCTCCCTTATGGCAAATGAGCCCAAGGTAGGTCTTGTTTTGAAGCAGGTATCGCAGAGCTCCACGACTGAACGGAGCCCCTGCCCTTATGGTCCCGTTTTGACCTTTATGCGCCTTGGTACGAATACCATTATCCATCAAATGCTGTTGAAGATCGCACAGAGAGCGACACACGGTGAAGCGTTCAAAGATAAACCGGACGACTGCGGCCCCTTCCTCATTGACCCTGAGCCTGCGGTCTCCAGAAGCATCGGGCGGATCATAACCGAGAGGCACGGTTCCGCCCATCCACATACCTTTGACCTTTGAGGCTAAAACCTTGTCACGGATCCGTTCACCGGTGACCTCACGTTCGAACTGCGCAAATGACAGGAGTATATTGAGCGTAAGCCTGCCCATGGAGCTGTTGGTATTAAAGGCTTGGGTAACGCTCACAAAGGCCGCGCTATGTTTGTCCAAGCACTCGAGAATGCGGGCGAAATCAGCCAGTGAGCGCGTCAGCCGATCAACCTTATAGACCACGACAACATCGATCCGTTTAGCCTCAACATCATGCAAGAGATGCTGAAGCCCGGGTCGCCCCATGCTCGCACCTGAAAAGCCGCCATCGTCGTATCGTGTACGAACAACCGTCCAACCTTCCCCGCCCTGCGATTGGACATACGCCTCGCAATACTCTCTTTGCGCATGCAGAGAGTTGAAGACCTGATCCAGTCCTTCTTCGGTGCTTTTGCGCGTGTAGATCGCGCACCTGAGACGCTCACGATGCTCCACGCCCGCCTCCCGGCCGAAGCCCGAAGAAACGTGGTCCGTTCCAACGCACGCCCGTGATCTCACGCGCTATTGCTGACAAGCTACGGTATGTACGATCTCGGTATCGAAACCCTCGTGCTTCTGCGACGACCTCATAGACGATGCCCTGATACTCGCGCGCGACACGGCTACCTTCTCGCAGCGCTTGGATTACAGGCGTAGCTGTCGATTTAAGATGCCTGCGATCCACGACACTCAGATCGCCGTAAAGTTCAGTCTGAAGACGCCAGGCCACAAGATGCCTCATCAGCCTTACAGAGCGTAAAGTTGGAGGCGTGCCCCAACGTTTGCGCCACTCGTCTTGCACGGCTGAAAGCGAGCAGCGTTCCAAGCTAGCAAGAAAGACTTCTAACTCGTCATCGACAGCGGGCATGCGTCCCTCTCCCGAAAGAAAATCCGCCCCGCTGCGTCAGTTAAATATCACAAATACACTCAAATATAAACGATCAAATACAATCGTTTATAGCCCGATCAGTGGAGACTATTTACGGACTGTATAGGTCCACCTGACGGATCACCTCTGCGGGAAAGCGATGACGTTTAAACGATAGCGGCTTCATAAAAATGCCTACTCCACCAATGGCTTGCGGCCTTAAAAGTGGAGCACCTTTAGCGTTAGACTGACAGCACGGCTACACCATTGATCAGGGCTATCAGGGCAACTTAGCATAGTTGAGAAGTCCCTACCCCGTCTTGCAACCAACGGTAGCGGACAGACAAGAGATATTCGCGTCGATGCGAAAGCGTCGAAGTGTGGGCTCGCTAATCAGAGGACGTTGGGTGTTGAAAGTATTGTAGATCGCCGCGTGTGTTGTGAGAAACCTCTGCGCTGAGGCTTGAAATTTGAACCTCTGCTGCTGCCTTACTCATCGTAGGATCTACAAATTCGAGTTCTCAACCCGGTTGCTGTCTCGTTACCAACCGGGACGATGAACCGGTTGGTTGCTCAAAGGGCGATTGACAACTTTAACTTCGCCTCTGCATCCATCGCTTAGCTCTCCGCAATCTTGCTCATGCTTGCTTTGATTGGGATGCGCAGGATCATTAATAACGCGCCACTGATACCCACAGCGACTGCATGCCATATCCAGAAATGAGCGGCCGACATGGTTTCCATTCGTGTCCCAGCCCATCCCACCAGATTATTTGCCGCGAACAGGTGCAGGTAAAAGATACCAACGATAGTAGCGCCGATAGCCTGCGGAGCCATGCGGACATAGAGCGCCAATGCCACCGGCACGAGGTGCGCGAAACCCACACTGTTGATGATGTGGAACGCCACCGCCCACCACAGGCTGATCTTTCCTCCGCCCGAGGACTGGGCAGCGAACGACAACAGCAAGAAGGCAAACACCGTCACCACCGCACCGATCACCAGCTTGGTGATCTCTACGGGTTCGGGCCGATGACGTGACCACCACCGCCAGAACAGTACGGTCAGAGCCAGCATGGCCACAGATGCTACGGCATCAAAGGTAATCAGCCAGCTGGTCGGCATTGTGCGACCGAACAATGCAAAATCGTAGCTGTTCTGCGCCCAGATCATATAGGCGTTGAAGATTTGCTGGTTCCCCAACAAGGCCAGAGCCAGAACGGGCAGCATAATCAGCAACAGCCCCAACATCATCCAGTCTGCGCGTGTCATTGGCACACGCTCTTGCATCTGTGTTTTCGAACGCTGCGGCTCTTTGGGTAAATGTCGTAAGCCTGCCACATAAACCGCCAGCCCTACTGCCATCCCGACACCAGCCGCCCCAAAGCCATAGTGCCAGCCATAGACCTCGCCCAGCGTGCCACAGATCAACGGGGACGCAATCACGCCAGCGCTGATGGCCAGATAGAATATCTGGAAGGCATCAGCGCGGGCATTGTCGCCCTTGCTGTAGAGCGAACCAACCTGAACCGCGATATTGCCTTTGAAACAGCCCGTACCCACGGCAAGGCAAAGAAGCGCCCAAAGGAACGACACGTCAAATGCCATCAGAAAATGGCCTAGCGTCATCAATATCCCGCCCAGCAGAATGGTGCGGGTTCGCCCCAGCCAACGGTCGGCAATCCATCCGCCCATGACCGGTGTCAGATAGACCAGCCCCGTATAGATACCGAATATGGCAGAGGCTAAAGCCTGTATCGAAAGCGGTCCGTAAACACTCTCCAGAATGGCCCGAAACTGGCCGAAACCGGCAACGTTCTGGATATGCTGGGGCTGTAACAACTGCCCCACCATATAGAGGACCAGAAGGGTCTGCATGCCGTAGTAGGAAAACCGTTCCCATGACTCGGTAAAGGCCAGATACCAAAGCCCCACAGGGTGGCCGAACACCCTGCGCCCCGAGCCATATGACACTGTTTTTACTTCGGAACCTTTTATGTCCGGCGACAGAGCCGTGCTTATCTGTGCCTCGCTCATGACGACTTCCCATCACACGACAGGACGCACAGTGCCGTCACATCTCGCTCGCATAGCGAGCCGGATCGTCCAACCATTATCCCCTCCAGAATAAGTAGACATTCTGCGTGGTTCTGCCCCCTCGGCATTCCCTCGCGATAAACCCTTTACGAAAACCGATAGTATACTATATCTGATTTAACAATGCTGTTGCACGGAGGGGGCACAGATGACCGGATCAGGTATTCCTGGACACAAGGCACAGTCGGTCGAGGTGATCGACATGCACACAGCTGGCGAGCCAGTGCGTATATTCGACGCCACCAAGCTGGGCGTTGATGGGACAACGATTCTGCAAAAAAGACGTACGATGGGTGAACAATTCGACCACCTGCGTCGTGCCATGATGTTGGAACCGCGTGGCCATGCGGACATGTACGGGGCCATTCTGGTTCCCCCCAGCGACCCGACCTATGACGCCGCCGTCCTGTTCACCCACAACTCCGGCTATTCGACCATGTGCGGCCATGCCACTGTGGCATTGGGCCGTTTTCTTTATGATCGCGCCCGTCTGCAAAACCGTCTGCAGACCTCATTCATTCTCGAATGTCCGTGCGGTCCGGTTAGCATCGACGTGTCGCCAGAGCCTGACCCGTCAGCCGCGCCTCTGGTACGTTTTGAAAGCGTTGAATCCTTTGCCCTGTCTCTGGATGACAGCATCTCGGTGGATGGCCTTGGCACGGTCAGTTTCGACATTGGTTATGGCGGTGCGTTTTATGCGATCCTGTCCGGCAGCCAGCTCGGACTGGATTTCCACGAAACGCCACTAGAGCAACTGGTTGAGGCCTGCGGGAAATTGGTCACCACACTACGGGCCAACCGCAGCTTCACCCACCCCGAGGAACCGGATCTTTCCTTCCTCTACGGGGCCATTCTGATCGACAGCAATGTACTGTCTTCGGGTAAGTTCACCCATAATCTCTGCTGGTTCGGCGAAGGTCAAATCGACCGCAGCCCGACCGGAAGCGGCGTCTCGGCACGACTGGCCGTGGCCCATGCCCGTTCCCAGATTACCGAATCCGACGAAATGCAGTTCGCAGGTATCTCCGGTCAGGCCTTTACCGGCTCGGTCGCCCGCCCCAGTGGCACAGGCATTATCGCGGCTGTCTCGGGTCGTGCCTATTACATGGCCCGCTCGGAACTGATCCTCGAAGCCAATGACCCCTTCGCCCACGGCCTGACCCTGCCTGCTCGTTTTGGCGATTTTCAAGCCTGATGCTTGCCTCTGTCTCAAGGACATAAAATGGACCGGCTACAAATCGCCAATGGCTGGACGCCCGCACGATTGGTCGCCCTGCGCGCCGAAATGGACCGTCAGGGTCTGGACGGCTTTATCATTCCCCGCTGGGATGCCTATCAGTCGGAATATTGCGTGGTTGCCGATGAGCGTCTGGCATGGGCAACAGGCTTTTCAGGCACATGGGGACTCGCCATTGTCACCCGCGACCATGGCGCAGTCTTTGTAGACGGCCGTTACACGGTTCAAGCCAAGGCCGAGGTGTCTGCCAGCCATTTCGACCAGTGCCACCTTTACGATCAACCACCAGAACTGTGGCTTTCTGCAAACGCAGCCGAGGGGCAGGTATTTGGTTTTGATCCCCTGATCCTGAACCCGGTTGTTCATGACCAGATCAAACCGGCGCTTACCGGCAAGGGTGCCACGCTGGTTCCCACAAGCGCCAACCCCATCGACATGGCTTGGGATGACAGGCCCGAAAATCCGGTCAAACCCGCCTTCCCCTTCCCTGTCGAGCGTTCGGGTGAAAACTCGTCGTCGAAGCGCCAGCGTCTGGCTGCACGACTAAAAGCCTCGGGGATTGATCTTCTGGTTGAAAGCCAAAGCGACAACGTCGCATGGCTGCTGAACTGGCGCGGTGACGATGTGCCGGACAATCCGATGGTTCAAGCCTTTGTGCTTGTGGATGCTCAAGGCGCTGTCGAGGCATTCGTCGATACCCGCAAGCTGGGTAATGATCCCTCTGCATTTGAACTGGCGGACGTGACCCTGTCCGACACCAGCCTGTTTCTGGAGCGGCTGTCTCAACGCCTGAAAGGCGGCGAGACTGTATCCATGGACCCGAAATTCTCGCCCGTCGGGGCCGCCATCACCGCGCGTGAAGCCGGTTCCAAGGTGCGTATCGAAGCTAATCCGCTAACCGCCCTCAAGGCAGTCAAAAACCCGGTCGAGCTGACAGGCCTACGTGCCGCCAACCGCCGCGACAGTGTGGCTTGGGTGCGCTTTCTGAAATGGCTGGACGCCGAGGTGACCCAACGTCCTGTTTCCGAAATCGAGGCCGAAGAACAAATTCTCGGCTATCGTCGCGAACTGGATCTATTTGTCAGCCCCAGCTTCCGCACAATCGCCGGCTCGGATGCCAATGGTGCCATGTGCCACTACAACGCTCCGCCCGAAGGCGGTGCCCCGATCAAACAGGACAGCCTGTTCCTGATCGATTCCGGTGGCCAGTATCTGGATGGCACCACTGACACCACACGAACCGTCTGTTTTGGCCCGCCGTCTGCCCTCTGGAAGAAACACTATACGCTGGTCCTGAAGGGGCATATCCGCCTCGCCAGCCTGCGCTTCCCCGAAGGTACACGCGGCTACCAGATTGACGGGTTTGCACGCGAAGCCCTATGGGCGCACGGGCTCGACTATGACCACGGCACAGGTCACGGCGTCGGACATTTCCTGTCGGTGCACGAGCATCCCCAGCGTATCGGCAAAGACCCTGTCATGGCCCCGATCCTTGCCGGTATGACCCTGACCAACGAGCCCGGGTATTATGAAGCGGGCCAATACGGCATCCGCATCGAGAACCTGTGCGAGGTGGTGGCTGATGGTAACGGCTTCATCCGTTTGCGCGACATGACGCTGGTGCCGCTGGATCGCAAACTGATCGATCCCGACCTGCTGACAGCCGATGAAATCGCTTGGATCGATACCTATCACGCCCGTGTGCGGGCTGAAATTCTGGACCTGATCCAGAACACCGGCGAGGCCGAATGGCTGATCGCCAATACCGAACCTCTGCTCCCCTAAGAGACGGTATTGTGTAGAGACGCTCCGGCCCCCCTCATCGGCCGGAGCGTCTTTTTATTGGAAACGCTCTACGCGCAAAGCTTGCATCCATGTGGGTATCGGGTGCCCCAGCGCCATGCCCTCGATCCATTCGGACGTTAGAGCCGCCAGGGTCAGACCCAGATGCTGATGGCCAAAGGCATAATAAACCGACGGATGCGCCTCCAGCCTGCCAATAGCGGGCAGATAATCCGGCAAGGTCGGACGTGGGCCACACCAGCGATCCGGAGTTTCCGAAAACTGGACCCCCAAACCCTTCACATGCCCTTCAATGTGACGCCATTTGCGCGGATCAGGTGCAGCAGAAGGTGCGCCAAACTCCACATGGCTTGACGCGCGCAGACCACCGCTGAAACGAGCCAAAACCACGGACCGGTCCTCGAAGACAGTCAGTGGCAAATCCTCGGGCCAGTTATGCTCGGCCGATTGCACCGAATAGCCGCGCTCTCCGATCAAGGGGACGCCCACGCCCAGTGATGCCATCAAGGTTTTTGACCACGCCCCCGCCGCGACCAGCACACGATCACTGTCGATTACCTGTCCATCCGACAGCACGACTTCGGCTGCATCATCCTTGGCGCGCACCGTCACGGCATCCGCCGAAACAACCTGACCGCCCTGTCGTCTAAAGGCTGAGAGCAAGGCATCGCGCACAATCTGAGGTTCACTAACCTGACCCGTGCCCGTAAACACAATGCCACCCGCAGGACGCTTGGCGAGAACACCGTCATAGGCCGCCAGTTCGGACGTCTCCATCGGACGAAAACGAGCGCATCCAGTACGGGCACTTTGCCAGCTTTCCAGCCCGCGCCTTGCAGCCTCCGGCGTCGACCACACCACCGCATGGCCATCAGAACGGATCATATCCTGTGGAGCCTGCGCCAAGGCTGACAATCGCTGCCACGCGGCTAAAGGATCATCCAGCAGGGCGTTTAGCGTGCCTGCTCCGTACGCGGTTGCTGCGGGCCTTGACGCCGCCAGAAACCTTAGCGCCCACGGCACCCACATCGCCCCATCCCGCAGGCGGAAATCCAGCGGCCCACCAAAGGCAAACAACCGTCCAAAGGCGCTCTTCAGCGTCGCCGACGACGGCATAGGCTCGCCCTGCTCGGCAGCGATATGGCCAATATTGCCGAACGAAGCCCCGCGTCGCGGATCGCCACGATCCACCATCACGACTTCAAAACCGGCCATTTGCAGACGAAGCGCACTGGCCGCGCCGACCAGTCCTCCTCCGACAACCGTCCAGCGTTGTGCCGACATTAGACGTTTTCGCCGAAGGGATCATCCAGGCTGTGCGACGGTTCGGTAAACCAGACCGGACCGGTTTCGCTCATGTAAAAATGGTCTTCCAGACGGACGCCGAACTTGTCGGGAATGACCAGCATCGGCTCGTTGGAGAAGCACATGCCCGCCCGTAAAGGCGTGGCGTCGCCGCGCACAAGATTGGGGGCTTCGTGGATATCCAGCCCGATGCCATGACCGGTGCGGTGCGGCAGGCCGGGCAAGCTATAGTCAGGCCCATAGCCTTGCGCCGTCAGATAATCGCGAGCTGCTGCATCAACGCTCTGGCATTCTGCACCGATACGGGCCGCGTCAAAGGCCAGGGCTTGCGCCTGTTTTTCATGCTCCCAAACACGCCGGAACTCTTCGCTGGCCTGTCCGAACACATAGGTGCGCGTAATGTCTGAGTGATAGCCGTCCACCAGCGTGCCGGTGTCGATCAGCACGACATCGTCAACCTTCAGGGCGCGGTCACCCTCGCCACCGTGCGGCAGGCAGGTGTCATCCCCGAAAGACACGAGACAGAACCACGAGCCGCCCTCGCCGCCCAGTTTGCGGTGCTCGGCATCGATGAACTGTTTGACCTGCGAGGTCAGTACGCCTTCCTTCAGCCAGCGACGGGTGCGACGTTGTACTTCCAGCGTGATCGCCTTGGCACGGATCAGAAGCGCAATTTCGGTCGCAGATTTTACGCTGCGCTGCGCCACGATCAGTGGCGCACCATCGGCCAGACGTTCCGCACCCATGGCACGGGCCATGCCCAACCACACAAAGGTTGCGACCTGATCATCAACCGCCAATCGGCCACCTGCATCGACAGCCCCAGCGACCAGCGCAAAGGGGCTTTCTTCTTCTTCCCATGTCAGGATTTCGCCAGCCACGGCGTAGGCATTGCCCGTCACACCGGCAATCTTGTTCAGCTCGAAGCGGGGGCAGACATATTGAACCCGCCCGTCTGAATGAACCAGCGCGCCCGTCAAACGCTCCGAAGGATGCCAGTCCAGCCCCGTATAATAACGCAGCGAATTGGTTGGCCCCAGAAGCATGGCCGACAGACCCTGCGCCTTCAAGGCTTCTGCCAACACCCGAATACGGGCGTGACGTTCGTCAACGGAAACAGGTGATGCAGCAGGGGCAAAAAAGGTCATGGCGCTATACGTATATTGTATCTGATTTTAGACTGTGTTTCTTTCACGCTTCGAGCCATTCGACAAGAGTGGCCGTCCTCGGGGGAGGGAAACATTATGGTTTTAAGCGTGCTTTTGACCGCCCTTTGGGCACTAGCAGGGTTTTATGCCGTTCAATTGATACGCACAGCCCGCGCGCGTGGTCAGCTTAAGCCAAAGCTGTCAGGTGTTGCCATTGGTGCCGTGGCAAACTTCTTCGATGCACTGGGTATCGGATCATTCGCCCCCACAACCGCATGGCTGCGTTTCCGCAAACTGGTGCCGGACAGCTTCCTGCCCGCTGTCCTGAATGCCGGTCATTGCCTGCCTACTGTGGTGCAGGGACTGGTCTTCATGAAGCTGATACAGGTTGATCCTGTATTGCTGGTATCGTGTATCGCGGCCTCTATTTTCGGGGCCGTCATCGGCGCGCCCATTGTGCTACGCCTGCCTGTGCGGGCGGTCCAGTTCACTGTCGGCGCGGCATTGCTGATTGCAGCCATACTCTATGCCCTGACCAATCTGGACCTGATGCCGACAGGCGGACAAGCCCTCTCACTGGATGGCAATATGTTTGTCATCGCCATCATCGCTCATGTCGTCATGGGGGCGTTAATGAGCTTCGGTATCGGCCTTTATGCGCCTTCGCTGATCATGCTCAGCCTAATGGGCATGAATCCGACAGCGGCCTTCCCCATCATGATGGGAGCCTGCGCCTTCCTGATGCCAGTTTCCAGCCTGCGTTTCATTCGCAGCCAGCGCATCGATCTGCGTCTTGTATTGGGTATGGCACTCGGCGGCATACCCGCCGTTCTAGTGGCCGCCTATGTCGTCACATCCCTGCCCCTGACAATCCTGCGTTGGGGCGTCGTTGTTGTGGTGCTGTATGCCGGCATCAACCTGCTGGTGACAGCCCAGAAGGCATCACGACAAGCAGAACCGTCGGCTCCAGAAGCCACAAACGAACATGCTTCCTAAGAAACAAAAAGGCCCGAGAGCAAAACTCCCGGGCCTGTTTTCATATCAACTGCGCTTACGACCGCGTGCGGGGGCTTCGCTAGCTGAAGCCTCGTTAGCACTCAGTTCCTCGCGCAAGTCACGCAATGTGTGTTCAAGGTGAGCTCCCACCATGCGGCTAACAGCTGTCGCATCGCGGTTCAGCCAGGCCTGAAAAATATCCTGGTGTTCGCTGGCCGCCGTCACATGGCGCTCGCGGCTTTCCAGATGTTTGCGAACATAGCGGTCCGCCATCACATGCAGACGCCCCGTGATTTCTGCGGTCAGAGCCCGTTGGCCCGGCTGTACCAGCGCCATATGGAAGGCCCTGTTCAACGGCCCGACACTTGGCAGATGCGCCGCCGCTGCGGCATCCAGTTCCGTAAGCAGACGGCGCGCTTCCTCGCGCTGCTTGTCATCGGCCACCAGACAAGCCTGTGCCGCAGCCTGAGGCTCCAGCTTAAGGCGTAGTTCGTAGATTTCCTCGGCCTCGCTGGCGCTCATGCCGCGAACGAAAAAGCCGCGATTGGCATGGGACACCACAAGGCCGTCCTGCTCAAGACGCACCAGCGCCTCGCGCAAGGGTATCTTGGACACATTCAGTTCCGCCGCCAGCGCATCCTGCCGGATCGGCACATCCGCCGCGATAGAGCCGGACAGGATCATGTCACGCACAACCTCCATCAAACGGTCAGAGAGCGTGCGGACTTCTAATGGGATTGCGGCCATGCGTTCTATGTCAAATCGATCGGGCCGGTTGCCCGACCCGATCATAACTCGACATGGCCACAATTACGATCCTATTGATCAGACGACCTGAAAACCCTGCCAGAAGGTATCTTCGCGATCGATCCAGATCGTATTGAAGCCGGTCGCCCGCGCCGATCCCTGAATGGACGGGAAAATGGCCTTGTGTGATCCGACCGTCGTCTCGGCCTCAACCCGTCCTGTGAAGCGGCTACAGATATAGCTTTCGTGGACAAAGGCCTCGCCAAGCTTCAAGCGCCCCTTGGCATACAGATGCGCCAGACGCGCCGAAGTGCCGGTGCCACAAGGGCTGCGGTCAATCGCCTTGTCGCCATAGAAGACGGCATTGCGACCAGTGGCCCCCTCACCTTTCGGCTTGTCGGCCCAGAGGACGTGGCTGACCCCGTTGATCGAAGGCTCGTCCGGATGCACCGGATGGAACACCGCGCGCACCTGCTCCCGGATCAGGCCGCTTAGCTCGATAATCCGGCTTGCACCCAGATCATCCAGCCCCGTATAGGCACCCTGCGGTTCGACAATGGCGTAGTAGTTACCGCCATAGGAGACATCGACCTGTAACGGCCCAAGTCCCGGCACCTCAATCTCGATCCCCTCAGCCGCTAGATAAGAGGCGACATTGCGGATTTTGACTGACGTTACCCGATCACCCTCGGTCTCGTAGGTGATATCCAGCACACCAGCCGGAACCTCTATTTTCAGCTTGCCAGGCGTACGGGGACGGATCAGCCCATGCTCGAGGCCAAAGGTAATCATGCCGATGGTGCCGTGGCCGCACATAGGCAGACAGCCACTGGTTTCGATAAACAGAATACCCGCATCCGTATCCGGCAGGGTCGGCGGGTACAGGAAGCCGCCGCTCATCATGTCATGGCCGCGTGGCTCGAAACACAAGGCCGTGCGGATCCAGTCATAGCGCGCCAGAAAATCCAGCCGCCGCTCTGCCATACTGTTGCCAGCCAGCAGAGGCGCTCCACCGGCAACCAGGCGAACCGGATTGCCGGCCGTGTGACCGTCTATGCAAAAGAAGACGTCGCGCATGGAGCCTCCCGATCAGGAAATCTTGAGAGCCTTGCCAGAGCCGATCGGTCGCGTTTCCGCAGCCTTTTCGACCATGGCGATGACCTCTGCACGACGCGCCCCTGCCAGCGGCATACGCGGCATACGCACGCGCTCGCTGCCACGACCCATGATCATTTCAGACAGCTTGATCGACTGAACGAGGTCCGACACCGAGTCCAGATGCAGCAGCGGCATGAACCAGCGGTAGATTTCGAGAGCACGGGCAATGTCGCCGCTCTTGACCGCCTTGACCATGGCCACGGATTCTTCCGGGAACGCATTGGTCAGGCCCGAAACCCAGCCCTTGGCCCCCAGGATCAGTCCTTCCAGCGCCACGTCATCCAGACCCACCATGACCGAATAGCGATCACCCAGTTCGTTGAAGATGTCGGTGATCCGGCGTGAATCCGGCGCACTTTCCTTCAGAGCCACGATATTGGGCACATCCGACAGGCGGCGCAGGTCGTCATTGTTCAGTGTCTGACGATACATGAGCGGGTTATTATAGAGCATGTTCGGTAGGCCGCTGGCTCCCGCCACGGCTCGGAAGTGCGCTTCCAGCTCTGCCTGCGTCGGCACATAAACCATGGCCGGAAGCACCATCAGTGCATCGACGCCAATGTCTTCGGCTTCCTTGGCATAGCGCTGGGCACGAGCCGTCGTCATTTCGCTGACGCCCGTGATGATCGGCACACGACCGTTTGCCACCTCGACTGCGGCCTTCAGTACAGCACGCTTTTCTTCCGGCTCCAGCGAGTTGTTCTCGCCAACCGTCCCCATAACAATGATGCCGTCCACGCCATCATTGATCAGAGCATCGAGCACCTTCTGGGTGGCATCGATATCCACCGCCATTGCTTCGTCGAACTGGGTGGTTGCTGCCGGGATGACACCCGACCAATCCAATTTGGCCCCAACCATTACGCTACTCCCCTGTGCTGCGTTATAATCGTATACGATATTCAAAAAGCAGTGGTGTCAAGCAAATAGCCGGTTATCCGGCGCTATAACTCGTCTTTATCAGGGTAAAGAAATCAGCCGCAGCAAAGCCCTGTTCACGCGGGCCATACGAAGAGCCTTTGGTGCCGCCAAACGGAACGTGATAGTCCACTCCAGCAGTTGCCAGATTGACCATGGTCATGCCAGCCTTGGCACGCCGCTGGAAGTCGCGGGCATGTTTGAGGGACTGGGTGACGATACCCGCCGACAGGCCGAACTCGGTGCCGTTGGCTACTGCTAGCGCCTCCTCATAAGTCTTGACGCGAACGGTGGAGGCGACCGGCCCGAACACTTCTTCATTGTTGATCCGCATGTCCGGATCAGTGTCGACGATCAGGGTCGGCTGCACATACCAGCCCGGATTTTCCAGTGACAGACGCTGGCCACCCGCAGCGATACGTCCGCCTTCAGAGGTCGCAATTTCAATATAGCGATACGAGGTCTCGCGCTGGGCCTCGCTGACTGCCGGACCAATCTGGGTGTTCGGATCAAGGGCATGGCCGACGCGCAGGGCCTGCACCTTCTCGGCCAGCGCCGCGACGAAACGGTCATGGATGCCGTCCTGAACGATCAGTCGGCTTGAGGCCGTGCAACGCTGACCCGTCGCAAAGAAGCTGCCGTCCAGTGCGATATTCACCGCCCGATCCAGATCGGCATCATCAAGTATGATTAGCGGGTTTTTGCCACCCATTTCCAGTTGCACACGCGCTTGACGCGCCATGGCACCGGCGGCAACGCCAGCGCCCACACCCTGCGAGCCCGTAAAGCTGATCCCGGCGACATCCTTGTGATCGACAATGGCCTGCCCCACACGACCACCGCCCAGCACCAGATTAAGCACGCCCTTGGGCAGTCCGGCTTCGTGCAATATTGCCACCAACGCCTCGGCTGTCGCCGGTGTGTGGCTGGCGGCCTTCATCACCACCGTATTGCCGAAGGCCAGCGCCGGAGCAGCCTTCCATGCCGGTATGGCAATCGGGAAGTTCCACGGCGTAATCAGTCCAAACACGCCGACCGGCTGGCGATAGGTCTGGACTTCAACACCCGGTCGGGTCGAGGCCAGATTTTGCCCGTGCAAACGCAGGGCTTCGCCTGCAAAATATTTGAGGATGCGAGCCGCACGCGCCGTCTCGCCAATCCCCTCGGCAAGGGTCTTGCCTTCTTCACGCGAAAGCAGTTCTCCCACCTTTTCCTTGCGTTCCATCAGCAGGGTTCCGGCACGATCCAGCACATCGCTACGCACCTCTGGCGAAGCATTGGCCCAACCGTCAAATGCTGCCGTTGCGGCAGAAACAGCCGCATCTACATCGGCGATGTCCCCAGCGGGCGCATGTGCCACCACTTCACGGGTATCGGATGGGTTGAGGCTCTCGGTTGATGCGCTTCCGCAGCGTTCACCATTGATCCAATGCGACAGGGCGATAGGCGAGGTCATGATGTGTCTCGTATTCAGGAACAGATGATGAAGGTGTTGTTTTCTTAGTAGCCAAGTGCTTCGATCTGGTCGAACAGCACTTTTGGAACGCGCACGCCGTGTTTCAGGCTGCACTCTCTGGCTTCAAAACGCCGCTGTGACGGCAAGCGTGCGCCCTGATCAGCAAAGGCTGCGAACAGAGCCTCGGCACGGTCCGCATTGGCCTGCGGATTTGCGCCCCCCATCAAGTCAGGATTAAAGGCCAGTATCAGTTCGCCATGCATCGGAGCCGCCTTGGCTCCATCATCAAAGGCCATGGATTCGCGGCTGGTCAGATCACCGATCAAAGGGCCGGCCATCAGTTCAATCATGGTCGAAAGCGCCGAGCCCTTGTGTCCACCAAACGTCAGCATAGCCCCGTCCAGAGCGGCGCGCGCACTGGTAGTCGGCTGGCCTTCACTATCGACGCCCCAGCCCTCGGGGATCGGCTTGCCCGCTATGTCGTGCAACGACATGTCCCCGCGTGCGATGGCACTGGTGGCAAAATCGAACACATAGGGATTGGGGCCTGGACGCGGCCAGCCAAAGGCCAGCGGATTGGTCCCCAACAGCCCGCGCTTGCCACCCGCAGGTGCCACCCACGAATGGCTGGGCGTCATGGCCAGCGCCGCCACCCCCTGCTGCGTCAGATGCTCGATCTCGGGCCACAGGGCCGAAAAATGGAAGCAATTATTGATGACCAGAGCTGCTACACCGACCTTTTTGGCCTTCTCGACCAACAGGGGTGCCGCCCGCTCAAACGCCAGTAAGGAATAGGCATAGCCTGCATCTGCACGGACCAGTGCCGGTGACACATCCTCGATCACTGGCTCAGCATCCACAGACATCTTGCCGGACTTGATAGTCATCACACAGCCCGGCAACCGATAAAGCCCGTGCGAGGCGCATTCATCGCGCTCCCCCGCCGTCAGGGCGCGTGCCACAGCCTGCGCATGGTCCAGAGATAACCCTGCCCCCGTCAGAACCCTGACCGCCAGATCGAACACCTCGCCCACCGATAGCGATACAGTTTCTGCGTCCCCGAACACACTCAAAACGGCCTCCCAACTCATTTTCGTATACGATATTGGCGAATGCCGTTACGAACTTCAAGCCTTGCCGCAGCAAATGCAGTGCTTGACGACACAGCGGTTCAGGCTCACCAATCGCAATATTGAATACTATATCTGATTTAGGAGGGGATAGATCATGAATCGCCTACCCGCTTTGGCCGCGCTGCTAATGTGCAGCGTCGCACCCTTGGCCATAGCGCCATTTCTCGCCACGCCAGCCTTTGCAGAGGCTACGGCTAACACCCGTGAAGCTGTTCCCGCGTCGGTTTATGCCCGTGCTGAGGCCGTCCTGCCCCAGCATATTGACGAGTTGATCTTTGGCCTCAGCGTCCGCCCGCAATGGATTGGCGACAGTGCCGACTTCTGGTTTGAACGCCATACCGCGCAAGGTCGCGACTATGTGCGTGTTAATCCGGTGTCCGGCCAAACCGCCCCCCTGTTCGATCACGATCTTCTGGTATCGCGACTGGCTGCGGCGTCGGGCAAACCACTGTCCCCCCAGGATTTGCGCCTGACCAACCTGAATCTGAACGCACAAACAGGTGCCCTCGAATTCAGCCACGACGGAAAAAAATGGCGTTTCGATCCAGCCCAAGCCACGCTTGAAACCCCTTCCGAAGCCGACAAGGGCAAGGTATCGCCTGATGGCCGCTGGAGAGCAGAGGTTCGCAATGGCGACCTGTTCATCGTCTCTGTCGCTGACGGCAGTGAACGCAGACTGACACAGGACGGAGCCACGTCCCCCTATGCCACACCGCTCATCAACCTGAAGACCATGGCCGCACAGGGCACTTCCCAGCCCGAAACCGCGCCAATGGTGATCTGGTCACCGGATTCTCGCCGGATCGCCACCTACCGCATCAACCGGTCTGCAGCACGCCACCTATCACTGGTCCAGTCCTCGCCCAAAGATGGCGGCCCGCCACGGGTACTGGACTATATCTACCCCCTCACCGGCGACACAGATATTCCGACCTCCGAAGGCCTGATCTTCGAGATCGAATCCGGCCAGCGCACGGCCATGCAGACCCCGCCACGCCCCGTCCTGTACTATGGCGGCCCATGGTATGAATGGAGTGCCGACAGCAAGGCCGTTTTCGAGCGCCAGCCTGATCGCGGCTATGGCGCATTAAGGCTCAACCGCATCGAGGCCGATACCGGTCAGGCACAACAACTGACCGTGGACACCTCCGACACCTATGTCGATTTCTACGGCCACTTCTGGACCTATGACGACAAGTCGGGCACCCATTTCTGGAGCGCCGATCCAGACGGCTTTGCCCATATCTATGCCATCAATGCGCAGACTGGCGCACGCCGCCAACTGACCTCCGGCAACTGGCGCGCCCGCACTGTTGCAGGCACAGATCACAAGGCCGGACGGGTTCTGATCGTGGGCTCGGGCCGCGAAGACGGGCGTGACCCCTATCTGCGCCATCTCTATTCGGTGCCGAGCAATGGTGGCCAGATCCGGCTTTTGACCCCCGAACCTATGGACCATGATGTTTCCGTTTCGCCTGACGGTCGCTTCTTCGTGGACAATATGTCGACCATCGACCAACCGACACGCTCGGTCCTGCGCCGCAGCAGCGACGGTCGCATTGTTATGGAATTGGGTCGTGCCGATATCAGCGCCTATCTGGCCGCCGGTTATCGCCTGCCCGAGCCATTCCAGACCGTGGCGGCAGACGGTGTGACCCCGATCTACGGGGCCATTTTCAAGCCCGCCGATTTTGACCCTGCCAAACGCTATCCGGTGATCGAGGACATCTATACCGGCCCGCACTATGTCATGACGCCCAAATCCTTCGAGGCCGCCATGACGGGGCGTAATGCCAATGCTGTGGCCCAGATCGGCGTGATTGCCGTCACCATCGACGGGCGCGGCACGTGGGGCCGCTCGCGGGCCTTCCAGCAGGTCGCCTACAAGAACCTGCACGCTGTGGGTCTGGATGACCATATTGCCGGTATCCGTGACGTTGCCTCGCGCAATCCGTGGATGGATACCAGTCACGTCGGCATCTATGGCTTCTCGGCAGGCGGCTATGATGTCGTTCGCGCCATGACCCGCCGTCCGGACTTCTACAAGGTTGGTGTTACAGCCTCGGGCAACCACGATAACCGTCTCGACAAGGCCACGTGGAACGAACAGTGGATGGGGACCGAACTGGGCCCGCTCTACGACGAGAACTCCAACATTACATGGGCCCCCAAGCTGGAAGGCCGCCTGATGGTGGCGCATGGTGAACTGGACGAAAATGTGCCGCCTCTGGCTTCGCTAAGGCTGGCCGACGCGCTCATCAAGGCGAACAAAGACTTCGAGTTCATGATGGTGCCAAACGCCGACCACTTCCTTGATGCCGTGCCCTATTACCAGCGCCGCCGCTGGGACTTCTTCGTGCGAGAACTGCTGCATCAGACACCACCGGACGCCTATCCGATGCGTCCATTCGACTGATTGCGACATCAACAAACAGAGAAAGGCGAGCCTCACGGCTCGCCTTTTTCATGTCCGCAACACGCACAAAAAAGGGAGCAGCCTTACGACTGCTCCCACAAGTTTTAGCTTCAGGAGGGGATCAGTTTCCGAAACGCCATTTGGCACCGAGGAAGTAGAAACGACCGATTAGATCGTCCATGCCCAGATTGCCCCGCGCCGTCGTCGGGTGGTCACGCGGGCCTTCGTCGAACACATTGCGGATGCCCGCCGTGAAGCGAACATTCATAGGCGTATCAATCGCCACCGACAGGTCGTGGTACCAGATCGACGGGATGTTGTAGTAGCTGCCGATATCCTCTGCCGGATTCAGCAGATCATTATTGGTGACCGTTTCGCCGACATAACGGCTGGACCAGTTCACCTGCATATTGCCCTTGTAATAGGTGGCATTGACCATGCCGCGCAGGTCCGGATTTCCAGCCTCGCCCGCATCATCAAAAGCCGTTTCCTCGCCGGTCGCCAGATCGCGGTCGATGAAGGTGTTATGCTTCAGATACGAAGCCACACCTTGCAGACGGATACGACCCAGATCGCCTTCACGGCGCAGAAGGTCAGAAAGCTCGGCATGGTAGGTCGCTTCGAAATCGACGCCCTCCACCTCGAAGGAAGCGACGTTGATATAGCTGTCGCGCACCTCATAGATATTGCCGTCCGGTTTGCGGGTCAGCATGCTGCAGAACTGGTTGTCGAGCGACGGCAGATCCACACAGTTGTTTACCGTCTGCTGGGCCCCGATCCGGTCGATGCCTCCGTCCAGCTTGATGTTGTAGTAGTCTGCCGAGAAGGCAAAGCCCGGCAGGAAGCGCGGACGGATCACCGCACCGACCGTCATCGTATCGGCTTCTTCGACGTTCAGATCGGGATTACCCGTGCTGAACACCAGTGTTGTCATACGACGGGTATTGGGGTCCCAGCTCACCGGATCAAAGCCCAGTGCCGCACAGTTGGCACGACGGTTCGGCGTGCCGCTGTCCAGCAGGTTCGGGTCGCAAGGATCGCTCAGGCCCGAAGCACCGCGACTGCCCGGATTGAACATCTCGCCCAGCGAAGGAGCCCGCACCGCCGTCGCCTTGGTAACCCTGAAACGGATATCGGGGATCGGTGCCCACGAACCGGCCAGCTTCCATGAATCGACCGAGCCCGCGCGTTCATATTTGGAAACGCGATAGGCACCTTCCAACTCTACCGAATAAGCAAAGGGCTTGTCGCGCACGACCGGCACCAGAACCTCGGCGAAAGCCTCGCTCACATCATTCGACTTGCTGATGGGAGAAAACTGGCTGCCAAAGAAGCCCTCGGCATTTTCCCAAACCGATGACGGGCGGAAATCGATCTCGTCCTTGCGATACTCGGCACCTGCCGAAAACTTCACGGCTCCGGCCGGAAGCTGGAACAGATCACCGGCGATCAGGCCTTGCAGCATGGTCTGGCTGGTATCCGTCGTAGAGCTATGGTTCACACGGATATAGTCTACGGCGGCGGCAGAAATCGTGCCCTGACCAAAGATGTTGACCGGCACACAGCCTCGCGCGCGGGCCTCGACACTGCGACAGACAGCCTCCCCGCTTATCGGATCAAGGATCGCATCCGATGCCTCGAACCAACGGGGGTCCAGACGGTCATTCAGGTTATGGTTCGTGGTTTTCGACTTGCCGTACTCAAATACAGCCGACCACTTCCAAGTGTCACCGAACTCTCCTTCAAGGCCAGTCGCAAGGCTGTAATACTGGCGATCCATGTCGGTGCCGCGCATGCCGAACTCGTCATGCGAGCGGGCATAATACATCGAGTCCTCGCCCGCTGCGATCAGACCATCCCGTACTGCCGTTGGCATGAAGGGGTTGTCGATCGAAACACTGGTGCTCCAGGAATCGAACACCGCGCTGATACGGTCACGGGCCGTGATATCGGCGAAAATAAATTCACCGAACAACTTCAGCTTGTCATTCAGTTGGTAGTCCGCCTTGGCATAGACATTGGTACGCTCCAGCGGAGCTACCAATGTATCGGCGTCCTGACGCCCGCCCTCGCCCTGGGAATAGCTGCCGTCGATCACGCCGCGATCGCCTACATTCAAGGGACGGAAGGTCTGGCTGGCGGAATCAAAAATCACATCCGTCCATGTGCCGTTCGGCCCGAACGGCAGATTGCCGGTCGGTGTCCCCAGCGCGAAGTAGGCAAAGCTAAGATCGCGTAGCGGAATGCGGGCAGGAATGCCGTCATTCGGGCCTGTATTCGCAGGATTGGAGACGAAGCCATAACGCGTGCCCAAACCACGGTCACCGCGCGTTAAGCCGCCCGTCTCTGTGCGGCTCATATGCAGGACCGCATTACCGCGATCATAGTTTACCCCGGCCGTCAGACCATAGGTCAGGGTGTCATAGGTACCGCCCTCGTCGGAACCGTACTGGAGTTGAGCTTCAACACCGTCGAAGTCATCCTTGAGGATCAGGTTCACCACGCCAGCAACAGCATCTGCGCCGTAAACCGCCGATGTGCCACCGGTCTGAACCTCGACACGCTGCACCAATGCCGCCGGAATATTTCCGAGATCAAAGGCCAGGAAGTTTGAATCATCCGGTGTGCCAGCCCGTCTGCGGCCATTCACCAGCGTCAGGGTGCGACGCACCCCCAGATTCCGCAAATTGACCTGATTCAGTCCAATATTGCCAAAGCTATAGCTGGTATTGGCATTCGACAAACCCGTCGCGACCTGCGGCATTTCGTTGAGAATGTCCGCCACGTTCACAATGGCCTTGGCCTCAAGCAGTTCGGCCGTCAGAGCCATGGTCGGCGTCGGCGCGTCAAGCCCGCTACGCTGCAATCGCGAGCCGGTCACGACAATCTCGCCGACCTGCGTCACTGCGCTCTCTTGAGCCGGTTGGTCTTGCGCATAGGCCGCCAGCGGAGCCGCCAATGCGAGTATGCTGACACTGGCTGCGAGTACTCCCCTACCGCGCGTCAGTGCCCCTTCCCTTCGTACCGATACCACTTTCATCATTACCCCTCCCTAGGGCAGAAAAAGATACCGTATACGATATACCGATGAAATCCACCCTTACAAGACAATCAAATCGGTTCTGATATGTTGGTGCTGCCAGGTTAAATGAGCGCAGTTGAAAGCCTCGGCCCTGCTCATTTTCAGACAACAGCCACCGTCCAACCGGTATCCGTTCCGGCACGAAAGCGGCAGGCTTTGCCGGCGCGCTAGGAAATCTTCCAGTTCATCGGCAGTGGTCATCGCTTCCTCCTCAAAGGAAACCCGCACCGACGACAAAGACATCACCGGCCGCCTGAATTATAAATGATTAAATTCAGTCATTTATGTAGAAAAATGAAAACTATATGAGCGGTATCGCTCCACCACATCAGCAGCACCGCCTGAAAATGGCTAAGTCTTAAACTGTGCACTGCTGTTAGAAGCCCCTATTCCCGCCTTTTCCGCTCTGATATGGAATTACATCGGAATGCGAAATGGGGAAATCGTGTTGAAAAACAATCTGATGTTGGCAGCTTCGGCATGGTTGTTAAGCACAACAGCCATGGCAGGCGAAACGATCTTGCGTGCCCCTGCGCCCGACTGGATTCCGGCTGTGGCACCTCATCTGTCCAACAGGCCCGACAGCCCGTCTCAGCACGTTCGCTATGAAGTTCTCGAAAACCATACGCGCGCCTTCGGTACCCATACAGAAACCTATGTTCGCATGCGTTTGCGCGTGTTGTCGCCCTTGGGTTTGCAACAGGCTTCGCAATTGGGACTGGAATGGAATCCGGCCCTGCAGACCCCTACCGTTCACCACGCCCAAATCATTCGGTCTGGCGAAACCTCCGACATTCTGGAAAAGGCCGACTTTACCATTCTGCGTCGCGAAGCAGCACTTGAGCAGTCGCTGCAAATCAATGGCTTACTGACCGGCGTACTAGTGAACCCCGACATCCGCGTTGGCGACACGATCGACTTTGCCTATTCGCTCCGCACGCAGTTCGATGTCTTCAGCAACCCGCTCGAAGCGCAAGTCTATTCCTATTCGCCGCTCCCTATTGATCTTGCTGCTACGTCAATCAGCTGGCCAGCTTCGATTAAGGTGCAAACCCGCGCCGGCCGCCACGCCAGTGTCCCTCCGATCACCCATCAGGGCGACTTCAACGAGCTGTCACTTCGCAAGACTGATATTGAAGCCCAAACCTACCCGGACACCATCGCCCCCCGCTCTCTTCCGGATTACGCCTGGCAGATCAGCAGCTTCCCTCAATGGGGAACGATCGCGGAGCATATCCGCCCTGCCTATAATCAGGCCAGCACCCTGCCAGATGCCGCCGATCTGGTCGCGCATGTGGCGCGAATAAAGTCCGAACACACCTCGGCAGAAGCCCGCGCTCTTGCTGCGCTGCGACTGGTTCAGGACGAGGTGCGCTACATGGCACTGACGCTCGGCGAAGGTGGCTGGTTGCCTGTTACGGCCAGCGAAGTCTGGGCCAGCCGGCAAGGCGACTGCAAGGGTAAGACCGTGCTTTTGGTTGCTCTGTTAAGAGAACTAGGCATCGATGCGGTTCCCGTACTGGTGTCTTCGACGAACTCGCCGCTCGACAAATATCTGCCGATGGTCGGTGCGTTCGACCATGTGATCGTGAAGGCGCGCATCAACGGTGAGACCTATATGATGGACGGCGCGCGTATTGGCGATCGCAGCCTGACGCCGGACGCCCCACTGGTTCACGAATATGTTCTGCCTATTGTAGAAAATGCCCGCCTTGAGCACATCCCGCTTAAGCTCCCGCCGCGCTCAAACGGTGGAATGCACATCGAGATCGATTTTTCCGATGGCATCTACAGCCCTGCGCGCGTCACATTGACCGAGATTAGCCGAGGCCACGGGGCCACTGAAATGCAGGCTGGTGTGGCTCAGGTTCCCGCCGCCGAACTTTCCCGCTGGTATGACGAGCGTTGGAGCAAGTTCCTGAAGGATTACGGGCTGGTTTCTGACATCAAGAGCCAGTGGGAATACCAAGGCGATACCCACGAATTTACGGCCCGCGCGACGGCTAACATCACCTTCGACTGGAGCGATGGGCCCGTAGATATCCCTCTGGCCCACGTGACGTGGAAAGGCTTTGAGGCGCACAAGGACGAGAACTTCAAGGATGCCGATTACGGCAAGAAATTCCCTAGCTCGTCATCATTCCGTACAACCGTCATCCTCCCAGAAGGTCAGGACGTTGTTGACCTATCGGTTCAGCCTTATGAGGTAGAGGCTGGTGCGACCCGCTATTTCCGTACCGTCCAGCGTAACGGCAACCGGCTGGAAACTGATCGTGGCTCGATCACACTGCGCCCCTATGCCACTGCGGCAGAAGTCCAGACCGAGCAGGCGGGCATGGACAGCTTCAAAGACTTGAAAGCCACAATGCAGGTGAAGCGAGGCTACACCCTGACTGCGACAGACCGCCAAACCCTGACAACGGCCCCCGAGGGCAATCCGGACGCTGCCCTTCGTCGTGGCTATGCCCTCAGCAACGAAAACGATTATGCGGGAGCCATCGCCCAGTTCGACGCCGCTATTGCAGGCTTTGCTTCACCCAATGCCAACGCCTTTGCCAATCGTGCACTGGTCTATCTGGCGATGAACGATCTGGAAAAGGCTCGCGCCGATATCGCGGCTGGCGAAGCCGCCGATCCGAACGATGCCATCCTGTTCCACGCCAAGGGACGTCTGGCCGAGATCGAGGAAGACGATCTTGAAGCCGTTCTGGCATTCACCGGCGCTATGCGCTCATGGCCAGAGAACACCCACGCCCTTTATCGTCGTGCCGCTGCCTATGAGCGCATGGGCCAGTCTGCCCGTTCCCTCGCCGATCTAGAGCGGATTACCACCCTGCAACCGCAAGACGATAAAGCCAAAGCTGTTCTGGCGACCCAACTGCTCAGAATGGGCCGCGCAGAACAGGCATACGCGCAGATAGATCTGGTGGCGCAGTCCATCGGTTATCCCGAAGCCAAGGTTCCGATGTTCATCAACATTGCACAGACTTTGGCCGCCAGCCTCAAGGACTCGGATCCCGCCAAGGCCGAGGCGGCCCTGACGAACGCCCTGTCGGTCGAAACCGACTTCCCTGCCCTGCTGATTGATCGCGCGGGCATCCGCGAGATACAGGGAAATAGTCAGGGTGCCGCCGCCGATATGGCGCGCTTCAAAGAGCTGACCCGCATCAATCTTGATGATCCTGCGCAGGCCTGTGTCTCACGGACGCTGTCCGGACATAGCCGCGATGTCGCATTGGAAATGTGCGAAAAGGCTATTGAGGCAAAAGAGGATGATGCGGAGCTTCATATGCGGCGTGGATATCTGCTGTACATCCTGAACCGCGAAAGTGAGGCTCTGGGTGCCTATCGCCGGGCGACGGAACTCGACCCAACCAGCCAAAAAGCCAAATACGGTCTAGGCAAAATGCTCCACGACAACGGGCAATCCGTTGAGGGTGATGCCCTCATGGCCGCAGCACTGAGTGCCGATCCCAAGGCCAACGAAGGCTACGACACAGCTATGCTCGAGGTTCGCGTCAGCGATTAAGCCGCATGATGGCCAAGGCCCCGAACCGTTGTGGTGATGATGCGCAGGTCCGCTACCCTGCGGGCCTATTCGTCGCGCAGCCCTCGACCAGAAAATCCAGCAACAGCCGGACAGAGGGCAGCAGTCCGCGCCGCGAGGGAAAGACGGCATGAACGATCCACTTCTTTGGGCGCCAGTCGGGTAGCAGGTCGATCAAACGTCCTGCCTCGATGTCTCGCATCACCGCCACGCTCGGCAACAGGACAACGCCCAGTCCCAGCAGGGCTGCGTCGTGCAGCATCGACAGGTCGTCCGTTACCAGACGTGGCGTATGCCGCACCGAAGCCGTCATGCCGTCCTTGTGGTGCAAGGCCCAGACGTGGTCGCGGTGCGCCGGACCGAAATCCAGACTGGGCCAGTCGCTCAGGTCGGCCGGACCGGAGGGGGCAGAAAAGCGCGCTATCAACTCCGGCGCAGCGACCAGACGATGCACACTCTCGTCCAGTTTGCGCATGACCAAGTCAGACTGTTCCAGCGGCGGTTCACGCACGCGAATAGCCAAGTCGAAACCCTCGCCAATGACATCTATGCGGCGGCTGGTGCTGTGCAGATGCACCTCGACCTCGGGATAGATGGCCATGAAGCGCGCAATCAACCCACCCATTTGATAGGTCAGCAACCCCGGCACACAAGCCACACGGATCACCCCGCGCGGCTGGGCCGTAACATTGTCGATCACCGCCTGTGCCGCCTCTGCTTCGACCAGCATGGCCAGACAGTGACGATAATATTCCTGCCCCACCTCGGTAACGGAGAACTTGCGCGATGACCGGTGGATCAACCGGGCACCCAACTGTTCCTCCAGAAAAGCGATACGACGGCTCAGCTTGGACTTCTGCATCCCCAGCGCTCGCGCCGCGGGGGCGAAGCCGCCGTGATCCACTACCTGGACGAAATAATAGAGGTCGTTGAGGTCTCTCATCGTTCTATAAATAGAACGCAGCAAGCCGAATATGCAATCTTCTGCGGTCGTCGTTCCTGGATCATATAGGTCTCAACGCGGTTAGCGAGGTCTGATCGCCCCAAGGAGACACATTATGAAAAAGGTTCTGGGACGTTACGGTAATGATCGCGGCCATTGGGTCGGCGACGGCTTCCCTGTGCGGTCGCTGTTTTCCTATAATGCCGCTGGTAAACAGGTCAGCCCCTTCCTGTTGCTCGACTATGCCGGTCCGCACAATTTCGAGCCGACGGACAAGCGACGCGGCGTCGGCCAGCATCCCCACCGTGGTTTCGAGACCGTAACCATCGTCTATGACGGCGAGGTCGAGCACCGCGACTCCACCGGTCAGGGCGGCATCATTGGCCCCGGCGACGTACAGTGGATGACGGCGGGCAGCGGTATCCTGCACGAAGAGTTCCACTCGCCTGCCTTTGCGCGGGCCGGCGGCCCCTTCCGCATGGTGCAGTTGTGGGTCAACCTGCCAGCCAAGGACAAGATGACCCGTCCCGGCTACCAGTCGATCCTGAACGCCGACATTCCGACCGTGGCCCTGCCCGACAACGCAGGCACGGCCCGCATCATCGCCGGAGAAATGGGGACCGCAAAGGGTCCGGCCAGCACCTTCACCCCCATTAACGTATGGGATGTGCGACTGAACCGCGACGCCGAAACGACGCTGGATCTGCCGGAAGGCCACACCACCATAGTCGTGGTCCTGTCGGGTCATGTCACGGTCAATGGCGACCAGCCCGCCGGTGCCGCCGAGGCCCTGCTGCTGGACCGCAAGGGTACCAGCGTCAGCCTGAGCGCCGATGCGGACACCGTCCTGCTGGTCCTAACCGGCGAGCCTATCGACGAGCCTATCGTCGGCTACGGCCCGTTCGTGATGAACAGCGAGGATGAAATCCGGCAGGCCGTTGCAGACTTCAACAGCGGCCGCTTTGGTGACATCCCCGCCGCCTGATCGGCTTCACGAAAACATAAGGCCCGGTCTTCGGACCGGGCCGTATCACCTCTGAGGCCAATCGGTTCCAAGTCTGCGTCGAAAATAACAGGCTCACCCAATGCGCTCGCATGGGCGTTTGCAAAAATATTTCAGGCTCAAAGCCATAGTTCGCCACGGCTTCAGCACTGTCGCCTCACTAAATTTAGAGAATTAGGAATTTAATACCCCATCCGCGATGCACATAAACTCTCGCAAAGAGCAGAAAAACTAAATTTAAATCTCGTTGTTAGACGTGCCTTAAACGCGCCGCTTTCCTTCCTCCCTGCGGTGCCTATTCATGATCCGAACGACCAGTGCGGCCTTGGCCATTCTTGTATCCGCGAGCGCACCGACGCTTGTTTTTGCTGCCTCTGAAACGCCCGCTCCCGTCAATGGCGCAGTCGTTGATGACCAGCAGCAGCCAACCTCTGTGGCCGACGTTGTTGTCACCGGCACCAATATCCGCAGCGCCAATACAGAGGGCTTCAACCCCGTCCAGACCATTAGCCGTGAGGAAATCCGCACCTCCGGCAAATCGACGACCTCTGACCTTTTGCGCTCGATCTCTGCCAATACGGGCAATGGCTCGAATGAAACACAGAACAGCGGCTGGTCTTCGGGGGCTGCCGGTATCGGTCTGCGTGGCCTATCGCAAAAGAACACCCTTGTTCTGCTGAATGGACGCCGTGTAGCCAATTACGGTTTTCCGGGCGGTGGCCTGTCCGACACCTTCGTCAACCTGAACGCGTTACCGATGGTGGCCGTACAACGTTTAGAGGTTCTCAAGGACGGAGCCTCGGCGGTTTACGGTTCCGACGCCGTTGCAGGCGTGACCAACATCATCACCCGCCAAAACTTCGAAGGCCTCGAATTCGGAGCCAGCTACGGAGTCGCGGATCAGGGCGGTCTTGAAACCACCACCGCCAAACTGGTGGGCGGCTATGGCAATCTCGACGATGACGGCTTCAATATCCTTATCTCGCTGGAAGCCTATACGCGCGAGCGACTGGATCAGGACGAGCGCGATCTGACCAAGTCGGGCATCTATAGCGACCTGCCCGGTGGCCGCTGGAATGGCTGGTCCGCCAAGGGCGCGCGCTTTCTAGTCAACGGCCAATCGGTACCGTTCCTGAATGCTGCGGGCCAATGCCCCGAAGGCATGGTCCTGACCGCCAGCGCCCCGATCGACGGTCTGCAAGGCAATACCTGCGCCATCAATCTGGCCCCGCATACCACCCTGATCCCATCCACGGACCGCTATCAGGCCTATGTCCACGCCACGGCCCGCCTGACCCCGCAAGTCGAAGCGTTTGGTGAGGTGCTGTATTCCTATGTCGAGGGCGCATCGCTGTTCGGCTCCAGCCCCTTCTTCACACTGGAGGGTGGCCGCTTTGCCTTGAACGCACAGACCGGTCTGGCCGAGCCGGTGTCCAACCTTCTGCCTGCCAATAACCCCTACAATCCCTATGGGGTGGCCACGCCGATCGAGTACACCTTCTTCGATCTGGGCCGCACGCTGAAGACCAACGAATCCGAGTCCTATCGCGCCCTTGCCGGACTGCGTGGCAACACTGAGAAGTTCGACTGGGAAGCCGCCATCTATGCTTCCGGCAGCACCGAGCGTGAAACCGTTTCGGGCGGCTTTGCCAACCGCTGGACGCTGGCTCAGGCATTGGCCGACGGTACCCTGAACCTGCACAATCCGGGCGCTACGCCACAGGCCGTTCTGGACGGTATCCGTCTTTCCACCGTGCGCCCTGCGGAATCGCGCCTGTACGGTGCCGACTTCAAGATTACCGGTGAACTGTTCACCCTGCCTGCGGGCCAGATCGGTTATGCCGCCGGTATCGAATACCGCAACGAGAGCCTCGTCTCGCGTAACCCGTGGCAGATAGATGCGGGCCTGCAAGTGCGACCGGCCATCGCCGCAGTTGACGGCGAGCGTGACGTGTTCGCTGCCTTTGCCGAGTTCAACATTCCGGTATTCAGCAATCTGGATATCCAGATTGCTGGTCGCGCCGACGAGTACAGCGACTTTGGTTCGGCCTTCTCGCCCAAGGCTGGACTGCGCTGGAAGCTGCACGACAAGCTGGCCGTGCGTGCTTCGGCCTCGCGTGGCTTCCGCGCTCCGTCGCTTTCGGAAAACTCGGCCTCGACCATGATCTCCTATGGTTCGGTGATCGACCCCTATGATCCCGATCTTCCGAACTCGCGCCAAAGCCCGACCTTCTTCACGGTCGGCAATACCGATCTGGAACCCGAAGAAACCAAGTCGCTCAATTTCGGTGCCGTATTCACGCCGACCCGCTCCAGCGTTATCAGTGTGGACTGGTACCAGATCAAACTCGACAACCTGATCGGTACCAACAACATCACCACGGTTGTTCAGAACAATAATCCAGCCGATGTCATCCGTGACAGCCGCGGCAAACTGCAAGCCGTCTATAACCGCTACCAGAACCTGACCTCGCTCGAGACATCGGGCATTGATGTGGATATCAGCCACCGCTGGGCCACGGACAACTGGGGCGATTTCACAGCCTCCAGCGCCTATACGCACCTGCTGGAATACAAGCGCCCGAACACGGTTGGCGGACCGATCTTGGACTATGCCGGCACCAATCGCGGGGCCACGCTTCCGGCAGACAAGGCCACCACCCGTCTGGGCTGGTCGCGCAACGCCTTCAACGCCAATCTAACCTGGTACTATACCAGCGGTTATGACCAGGCCACGGTGATTGCCGGTCAAACCAGCGTCGATGCCTATAACCAGTTCGATGCCTATCTGGGTTGGGCCATCAGCGACAAAATCAGCCTTTATGCCAAGATCGAAAACCTGTTCGACGAGGCCCCGCCGCACGACGCGTCCTTCCCGGGTGTGCGCGCGCCGTATGATTTCGGGCAATACGATTTGCGCGGGCGCTATTTCCGCATCGGTTTCGACGCTAGCTTCTAATCAATGTTTTATCGGGGGATATTATGAACGTGAGAACGACGACCCGTTTCGCCAGACGCGCCGCCGCAGCGGTACTGTTCGGGGCGGCCTTGCTGGCAGTTCCGGCCACGGTTTCCGCCCAGAGCAGCTATTACTTCCCGCAGGCCGCCGCGTCCGATTTCAATCCTGCCATTCCCACGCCCGAGACCTTCCTCGGCTATGCGGTCGGGTCGCACTATACGCGCCACGACCAGATCGTGGCCTATCTGAAAGAGCTGGAACGCCTATCGGATCGGGTGACGGTCGAGACTATCGGTTCCAGTTACGAACACCGCCCTCTTTTGTCGGTCGTGATCAGTTCCCCCTCCAACCAGTCACGCATTGGCGACATCCAGCGCGCCCATGCCAGCGTCTCCGATCCAAACGGACCCGCTATCGGTGCCGATCAGCCTGTGGTGGTGGGTCTGTACTATAGCGTCCACGGCAACGAGACTTCCAGCGGCGAGGCCATGCTGCTGACGGCCTATTATCTGGCCGCCAGCCGCTCTCCCGAAACGCTGGAATGGCTCGACAAGGCTGTCGTGGTCATCGATCCTTCCCAGAACCCCGATGGTCGCGACCGTGCTGCTAACTGGCACAATGCGTGGAAGTCCAACCCTGCATCCGCCGATCCTCTGGACAAGGAGCATGTCGAGGCTTGGCCTGCTGGCCGCATCAACCACTATTTTACCGACCTGAACCGCGACTGGCTGGCCGTGACCCAGCGCGAGACCCGCGCCAAGCTGGAAGCCTTCCATCGCTGGAAACCCAATTTCCAGATCGACTTCCACGAGATGGGTGCCGAAAGCACCTATTATTTCGAGCCGTCACCGGCCTCGATGGAGAGCCCGCTCCTGCCGCGCGCGGCCTATGAGTGGAATGTGACTCTTGCCAAATACCATGCGCAGGCCTTGGACAATCTCGGATCGCTGTATTTCACACGCGAGGTGTTCGACAACTTCTCGCCGGTCTATGGCTCGACCTATCCCGACTTTCACGGCGGCATCGGTGTGACGGTGGAACAGGCCTCCTCGCGTGGGCTGGTCCAGAACACGTCAAACGGCCCCCTCACCTTCCCCTTTACCATCCGCAACCAGACCAATGTCGGCTTGGCCACCATTCGCGGTGCCGTAGCCGAACGTGCCGGACTGCTCGGCTTCCAGCGCGACTTCTTCCGTTCAGCCGTCGAACAGGGCCGTCGCCATACCTCGCAGGCTTTCGTATTTGGTGATCCGGCCAATACCGGCCTGACCCGACAGACGCTGGAACTGCTGCAGACCCACCGTATTCAGGTTTACCCACTAACCGAGCGCATCACACAGGATGGCCGCACGTTTGAGCCGGGTTCCGCCTATGTGGTGCCATCGGCCCAGCCGCAGTTCCGCCTGATCCACTCCATTTTCGACCGGACACCACCGACCAGAGGTAGCGTTTACGGCAGCACATCCTATTCGATTGCTCTGGCCTATAACCTGAACAGCAGCGGCCTGCGCCGCGTCCCTGCAATCGGTCCGGCGCTCACCGCCGTTCCAACTGCGCAAGGCGGTGTCAGCGGCCCGGACAATGCATACGCCTATGCCATCGACTGGCGCGACCAGAACGCCCCGCAGCTTCTGGCGACCCTGTTGCAAAAGGATGTCCGCATCCGCACGGCCTTCGAGCCCTTCACCAGCCGCACCGACAATGGCGAAACCCGTTTCGAGCGGGGCTCGCTGGTCATTACCGCCGGTGGCCAATCGCTCGATGCAGAAACCCTGCGCCAGACCATCGACGAAGCCGCGCGTGCGGCAGGTGTCACCGCCCATGGCCTCGGCAGTGGCCAAGCCGTGTCCGGTATCGATCTGGGCAGCAACAGCATGAAGGTGGTCCGCGCACCCCGTATTGCTCTAGTGGTCGGCGAAGGCGTCAATGCCACCGAAATCGGCTCGACATGGTTTGCCCTCAGCGAGCGCCTTCATTATCCGGCCAGCCGACTGGACCCTTCGCAACTGGGCCGTATCGACCTGAACAATTATGACAGCATCGTTCTGTCAGGCGGACGTTATGACGGGCTGGGCCAGCCCACAGTCGACGCCATCAAGGCGTGGGTCCGCCGTGGCGGTTCTCTGGTTGTGTTCGGCTCTGCTGCCCGCTGGGCCGCGGCAAACGGTCTGGCCCCGCAAAGCGAAAAAGAAGACGCCAAAGACGACACCGCCAATGCACGTCGCGACTATGCCGACCGCAGCACGGTTCAGGGCGAACAGCGCACAGCCGGAAACGCATTATCTGCCGATGCCGACATCACCCACCCGCTGGCATTCGGCCTGTCGCGCCGCGACCTGTTTGTGAACAAGGAAACCGACATCACCCTGACACCGGTCGCCGACCCGTTTGCCAATGTCGTACGCATCGACGCCGAGCCACAGGTAAACGGCTATCTGCCGGACGCCCTTCGCCGTCAGGCCGCCGGTTCGGTATGGGCACAGGTCAATCCGGTCGGATCAGGCACGGTCGTACTGTTCGCTGACGACCCCGCCCACCGCAAATACTGGCTGGGCACCGAACGTCTGCTGATCAACAGCCTGTTCTTCGGCAACCACCTCGCGACCAGCAACCGTCGCTGAGGTGCAACATCCTCGGGTCTTGTCGCGACGTCGATCCGGTCACAGTTTTTCCCGTAGCTGCAGCCGGATTAACCGCCGCGCCATTCGCTAAGTTGCTGGCCGCCCGAGGTTTCAAATGCCACGCGTTCCAAATGGACGGCGGCGACGCAGGCTGGTCGTTGATCTGCATTAGCAGCGTGGCATCGGATTGAACGGCCGTCTGAAAAGGCGGCTATTCGCCCCTCCATGACCAATCGATAGCCACCTTGATCCTTGACGGGGGGCGTCTTGCCATCACCCCGCAAGGTATATTCGTAGGCGCGGCCCATACGGCGCTTCAGGCGCGACCCATCCACCTCGAACACCGAGGCCAAACCTGCTGTGTGGGACATAGATGGGGCACTTGTTTCTAGAGACGGTTCGACCGCATCGCCCTCCACCACAGGTTCATCGGCGGACAGCGGCGGTTGAGGACAGACGTCCGTACGCAACCACGGCCAAGCCAACCAGAACCCTTCGGCCGCTTCCCATCCCCCTGCCCCTTCCGGGCGCTCCAGAGATTTAGTCCAGTCGGCGGGAGACAGAGTCAGTTTGAGATCTGGCGCGTTTTCGATTTTCATCAAAACGCCCACGCCTTGTGGCGCGGCGCTTCCCGCCGCCAGCGGGGCCTGACACCCCATAGGTTGACGGATCAAAAAGCGCCGACCTGACAGGTTTTCCCGTTCCGCTACCTGACCGCTGGCATAGGCCGAAGCCGCTCGATCAATGGCCGCCAACAACTCCGCACGATCCAGAACAGGCAGCGTCACCACCACAGTCTCTGTCCGCGGTTCCTTGGCAGGCGCTTGTGGAGTTGGCTGGGTATCGCACGCTGAAACAAGCACAAAAGCGCTCGCAAGGGCGACTGGCGCGTAACGTGACAAGGTGATCGGCTTTGGCATAGCCCCACCCTAGCACATTGATATCATTGTGCAGCGTATCGGAGAATAAAGGTTGACGAAGCGGCTCTGGCGCTGTCTGCCATAGGTATGACCGTTGACCAGTTTGTCGCCCTCGCGGTTCTCGTCGGTGTTGTAGGCGCGCTTATTCACGGCAAGGCTCGTGCAGATGTCGTCGCCCTGACCGGAGCTGCCGTCCTGCTGTTGCTGGGTGTGGTACGCCCTGTCGAGGTGCAAAGCGCCTTTGCAAGTCCAGCCGTCATTGCCTTGGCGGGCCTGTTCGTCATCGCCTATGCGATCGAACTGTCGGGCCTGCTGGGCCTGCTCATCCGCAAGGCCAGCAGCCTGTCCAAGCGCATCGGTGCGACGGGCATATGGATTGTGATCGGCTTGTGCGGTTCTGTGGGCGGCTTTCTGAACAATACGCCCGTGGTGGTGCTGGCTGCACCGGTGATCCGCGACGTGGCCAAGTCTCTGAACCTTTCACCCAAACGCTTTCTGATGCCGCTCAGTCATGTGACGGTGATGGGCGGCCTGCTCACACTGATCGGCACTTCGACGAACCTGCTGGTCAACGACATGGCCCGCAATGCCGGACAGCCAGGCTTCTCCTTCTTTGAAATATTCCCCGTTGGTGCCAGCATCGCGCTCACGGGCGGCTTGTGGCTCTATTTCGTCGGAGCACGCCAGTTGGGCCGTTCTGTCGCCAAGGACGAGGCCGAGGCAGCCCGATTGGCCGAGGAAGAAGCCGCCCGCCGAAAACAAGCCTCAAGCTGGAAAAGCCGCCTATTTTCGCTGCGTCTGCCGCGACTGGGCGAAAGCCGCAATATGGTGGACGGCGCAGGCGATGCCAGTCTGGGTGATGTGAAGCTGTTCGGTGCCGGTGACCGGCCGTTCCGCCTGCGCCCCGCCATGATTTCCATGGGCGTGTTTGTCACCGTTATCATTGCCGCAGCCTTTGGCTGGGTGCCGATTGCAGCGGCAGCTTTTGCAGGGGCCGTCGCCCTGATCCTGATGCAGGTCATCACACCCGAAGAGGCCTATGCCGGACTGCGTCCCGAAATCCTCTTGCTGATTGCAGGCATGGTGGTTGTCGGTACGGCCATCGAGGTGACGGGCTTGGCCCAGCAAGCCGCGAGCTATCTGATCGACATCATCCGCCCCATGGGTCCGCTGGGGGCTCTGATCGTCCTTTATGGCGTTACCCTGCTGGCCACCGAACTGTTGTCCAACGCCACAGTCGCGGTGCTGATTACACCGATTGCCGTCGCATTGGCCGAAAGTCTGGGCGTCGATCCACGTCCGTTTCTGGTGTGCGTCATGATGGCGGCGTCGGCGGCGTTTGCCACCCCGTTCGGTTATCAAACCAATGTGCTGGTCTTTAACATGGCCAAGTACAGCTACATGGATTTTGTACGCGTGGGCGTGCCGCTGAACCTCATCACATGGGCCGCAGCCATGGTCGCTATCCCCATCTTCTTCCCGTTTTAAAGAAGACGGGCCGTTGCCCTTTCGTCAGGCCTTCAGCTTGATTTTCTTTTCTACCTTGGCCGCTGCTTTTTCTTCCTTTTTGCGGCGTTCAAAGACCTTGCGCATATATTTCCGGTCGGCTTCGGTCAGGATTTTTTCAGCCGCCACGAACTGCTCCTGCTCTTCCTCGCCGATATGATGAAGGTACGCCTCCTTCAAACCGGAAAAGCGGCGTAGCCAGCCGGGAGAAGCCATATCCCGCGCCGCCAAGTCCGCCATCATATCGTCCAGCTCCTTGTGCTCGGCGACAGCATGGCGGGCATCTTCGGTTGTGGCGGTCTCACGCAGGACAGTGGACCACAGAGCCTGTTCTTCAGCGGCAGCGTGAGCCTTCAGCTCTTTCACCAACGCGGTGAACAATCTCTCACGGTCCAGCGTCTTGCCTTTTGTGTCTTCAACCATAGCCAGAAGGGCGCGATGCCGGTCGTGATCTTCAACCAGTCGACCGAAGATGTCGGGATCGCCTCTGAACTTGGTCTTGGGCGTTGAGCCAATCCGCGCCGCCAAATCGGGCGCAAAGGATTTTGCTTCGGCAATAGCGTCGGCCTTGGCTTTCGCAGGTGCTTTCCCCGTCTTGGGTGCAGCTTTGGCGGAAACGTTTGCTGTAGCCATGACTATCCCTCCTAATGGCAGATCACGAACCTTGGGGCCGAGCTAGTGTCGTTCTTCCCAAGCCCCACAGTCCCAACCCGGGATACAAAGCTACGTTCCATAATATCGTAATTACGATGACCTGATGATCTACAAAATCCGCAACGCGCTCAGAGCAATCACCGCGTAAAGACGCTCTGTTCCTCACAGAAAAATCACTGCCCCTTAGCGTTACCGGCCAACACTCCGCGCCAGAAATGAGACGCAGGGAAAAGTTTTTTCGCGATTTTGAGACACAGGGAAAAGTTTCAAAAACAGCGTGATTTTTCGTGCGCCGTACGCATTGACAGGCCCGCAAACAGATTTCATTTCCTTCGATATAGATACGCTTAAGGCTCTCTATTTAGATAGAGAATCTGAAAACACACAGGTTTCCAGTCCGCGGTTTCCCCTGCCGGACGGTGCGCTGTTCGAGGGATACAATATGACTGAAACCACCGCCTTTACGTCGCGCACGCATCTTTGCGCCACGTCTGCACTCGTCGGCATTACCGCGCACAAGGCAAGGCGCACAGCACGTTGGCCTCTATTGGCGGCGGCAGTGGTGACGCTGGCCGGTACAGGGTTGCTGGCCACCCCCGATCAGGCCTTTGCGCAGGCTCAGGACATAGACCTGATCACATCCGGCGATATCTACGACGTCAGTACACCCAGCGGAAGCTACACCATCGGATCCCTTAGCGGGGTCGCGGGTACATCTGTCAAAATAGGCGGGAGTCTTCTGACCTCGAACACCGCCGACGACACGACATTTGCAGGCATTATCAGCGGGCTTGGAACTTTTACTAAAAAGGGCGCGGGCACGCTCACTCTCACCGGGGCCAATACGTTTACCGGTGTTGTTCATATTGCCGGTTCTACCCTCAAACTGGGCGCAGGCGGTTCTCTGCCCTACATAAATAGACTAAATCTTGAAGGCAACAGCACATTTGATATTAGCAACTCCAGCAACCAAATAATTGGAAGCATATATGGTGATGCAGATAGTACAGTTTCACTCGGAAGCTATTATTTAACTTTAAATACATCGAACACTACTCAATATTTTCACGGTAAAATTACAGGTTCTGGCGGCATCAACCTAACTGGAAACCAAAATAATCTAATTATAACCGCTAACAATAGCTATAGCGGAAACACAATCATTAATGCAGGATCGTTTCTTAGCATCGGATCAGGTGGAACAACCGGTTCTGTTGCTGGAAATATCCAGAACGATGGATCCCTTAATTTCAATCGATCAGATAATATTGTTTACGGCGGGACAATATTTGGAAATGGCCACCTTAACAAGCACGGCGCCGGAACTCTTACCATTAATGGATCAAGTATTTATAGTGGTCGCACAATAATATATTCTGGCACATTAAAGTTGGGCACTTTTGGGTCACTATCCTCGATATCCGCTATAGATATGAGATCGAATACTGAATTCGAAATCACTACCGGTGGAAACCAGACCATCGGGTCGCTGGTGGGGCAATCAAATGCCGTCGTGAATCTTGGTGCCAATACTCTGACTATTGGAACCAATAATAGCCACACAACTTTTGCAGGCATTATTAAAGGCACCGGAGGTCTGACCAAGACCGGCTCAGGTACGCTGACCCTGAGCGGAGAGAACGTCTATACCGGTAAGACAACCATCAATGCAGGAACCCTCAGCCTCGGCGGCTCTGGCGCTTTTTCAGGCAGCAGCGCCGTCAACCTAGGCAGCGGTGCCACCCTTGATCTCAGTGGCGTAACCGGTTCACGAACGATTGGCTCGCTCAGCGGTTCAGCAGGCAGCACCGTGCAAATTGGAGCCGCCGATCTTACCATCGCTAATGCCAGCGACACGACATTTGCAGGCAATATCAACGGGTCTGGAACTTTTAACAAAACCGGCTCGGGTGCGCTCACTCTCACCGGTGCCAATGCGTTTACCGGTAATCTCAATGTTTACAGCTCTACCCTCAGACTGAGTTCAGGCGGTTCTCTGTCCCAAAACAGCAACCTAAACCTAACGGGTAACAGCACCTTCGATATCAGGGCCGCCGGAAACCAAACCATCGGGTCGCTGGAGGGGCAGTTAAATAGCCTCGTGGAACTTGGTGCCAATACCCTGACTATTGCTGGCAATAATGGCTCCGCAACTTTTGAGGGCACTATTTCAGGCACCGGAGGTCTGACCAAGAACGGCTCAGGTACGCTGACCCTGACCGGAACCAACATCTATAGCGGCAACACGACCATTAATGCAGGAACCCTCAGCCTTAGCGGCTCAGGCACTCTTTCAAACAGCAGCGCCGTCAGCCTAGGCAGCGGTGCCACGCTTGATCTCAGTAGCGTAACCAATGGGCGCACGATTGGCTCGCTCAGTGGTTTAGCAGGCAGCACCGTGAAGTTTGGAGCCTCCGCTCTCGCCGTCAAAAATGCCCGCAACACAACATTTGCAGGCACCCTTACGGGTGACGGGCAACTGGAAAAATCGGGGACTGGCACCCTGATCCTGACGGGCACCAATCACTACGACAGCACCGCCATATACGCAGGCAGCATCAGTTTAGCCGATGCCGGTTCGCTGAACTCGGGCAATTCTGTGTGGCTCTACAACTCCGGTGCGATCTTCGACATCAGTGCCGCGGATGGTGATCGCACCATAGGCACCCTGACAGGAAACGCGGGCACATTAGTTGTGCTGGGCGACAACCGCCTGACCGTAAACAGCCGCATGCCCCAGACATATTTCAGTGGCACCATTAGTGGCAATGGTGGTTTGACCAAGGCGGGAGCAGGTAGCCTGCTCCTGACGGGTCAAAACTCCTATAAAGGCCAAACCATTATCGAGAACGGCACCCTTGAACTGGGTTCGGGTGCAAGTCTTTCATCTCAAAGCGGCATTAGCCTGACAGGGGCCACTGCCAAACTCGCCATCGGAGGCAGCCACACCATAGGCTCGCTGTCCGGCGTGGCGGGATCACAAGTGGAGCTTGTCTCACACACCCTGCTGACCATGGGTGGTGACAATACAAGCACGACATTTGCGGGCAAATTCAATGATGCCGGCTTCTCAAACACCATTGTGAAGACCGGCGCGGGTCAATTAACCCTGAGCGGAGACAACTCGTCCTCAAACAACCGTCTGATTGTACAGAACGGTGCATTAGTGATGGCCGGTTTGTGGGGTGGCAGCGTCCAAGTAGACGGCGGGTTCTTGCAGTTCGGCCAGACCGCCTTCCAAAACCCTGCCTATGCGGGCCTGGACCATAGGCTTCGCGGCGATCTGAATATCAACAATCCTTTCAGCACCCTGTACATCACTGGTCGTGATACCCTGACGGTTGCTGGTGAGGTGAACTTCGAGGCCTATACTAATCTGCTCATCCATTCGGGTGCCAGCGGCCCCTCCCTGATAGCCGATTCTATAGACCTCGGATGGGACAGCGTTTTAACCATCAGCGGCATCAATGATGGCGATGCCCTGCCCAAGGCGTTGATCCAGACCACGAACGGGATCACCGGCGATTTTCGCAATGTGAGTATCGGCGGCTTCGCAGGATCGGTCGATTATATGACCCTGCATTCCGGCTTTTCGGCAGACAGAAAAGAGTATCTGGTTGAGTACGACCTGAGCTGGACCGCCAATAACGCACTGGCGCACGGCACCTTCACCCTATCCGATGCGAGCAACCGCTTTGTTCTGGGTGCCGATCTTAGCGATCAGGCGGCCAATTTTTGGGAAGGATGGACCGGCAAAACCCTGACCAAGGCCGGAAAGGGCACCTTGGTTCTAACCGGCCACAATACCTATACGGGTGGCACCACGATTACCGATGGTACGCTGCAACTGGGTGATGGCGGTACCACAGGCTCGGTGGTGGGCAATATCACCAATAACGGCACCTTGGTGTTCAACCGTTCGGATTATACCGTCTTTGGCAACCACATTTTCGGCAGCGGCGATCTGGTAAAGGAAGGCGGCAATACCCTGATCCTGTCGGGGATCAACACCTATACTGGCGGCACGACCATCCGTGATGGCGCGATCCTGATAACACAGGACGCCGCACTGGGCAGTGGTGCCCTGACATTTGATGGCGGCGGACTGACTGTGGTCGGTAGCTTCGACACCAACCGCCAGATCAATCTGAACCAGAACGGATTGTTCAATGTCAGCGCCTTACAGACCCTGGGTCTGGATGGTTTGATTTCCGGCACTGGCGCTCTGGTGCTGGACGGTAGCGGAACATTGAAACTGACGGGTGCCAATACCTATAGCGGTGGCACCAACATCGTCGATGGCACGCTGATCGCCTCGACGGTCTCCCTGTCCGGTCCGGTTCGCAATGCCGGAACCCTTGTGTTCGACCAGAACAGCAATGCTGTCTTTGCCGATACCCTGTCGGGCCTGAACGGCACCAACGGTCTGGTGCTAAAACGCGGCAGCGGTACCCTGACACTGACAGGTCAGTCCGATTTGGACTGGCAGATTCTGGCTGGCGGTCTTGCCGCCTCGTCCGGCCTGTTCAGCGGCAGTGCCATGATCGACAGTGCGAGCCACCTGTCCTTTACCGACAGCGCCACAGCCACCTATGCAGACATTTTGTCGGGCACAGGCCGGTTCAACATGGACGGCACCGGCTCGGTCCTCATGACCGGCGACAGTTCCGGTTTTGGCGGCAGCACCTTTATCAACAACGGCACGCTTCTGGTCGGTGACGCCAGTGGTCAGGGCAGCCTTGGCGGTTCGTTCAGCGTGCTGGACGGCGCCACTCTGGGCGGCTCGGGCACCATCGGTTCGGGCTCAGGCTCGACCGTGACCATCGCCTCGGGCGCAACCCTGTCGCCGGGCAACTCGATTGGCACCTTGAATGTCGACGGCAATCTGGTTCTGGATACCGGTGCCATACTGAATATGGAGATGGGCAGCGCCGGTGCATCGCTGAAAAACCCCGGCATCAGCGACCGCATCAATGTCAGCGGCGATCTGACACTGAACGGCACCCTGAACCTGAGCCAAAGCAGCAATACCGCCGATGGCACGTTCAGCATCGGCTATTACCGGTTGATGACCTATGGCGGCACCCTGAACGGCAGCGGCCTGACCCTCGGCCAGTCCCCTGCCCTTGCCGGTGCCACCCCACCCCAGATCATGGCGGGTAACGGCACAGTGGACCTGTTCGTCGCCGGGATCGGTGACGATACTTTGCAGCACTGGCAAGGCGGCAACGGCGTCTGGAACAGCAGCAACGCACAGTGGCAAAACCAGAACGGCTCCACCGCGGCCGGTTGGGCGGGCAATCATGCGGTGTTCCGCGACCAGTCGGGCTTCAATGGCGGCACCATCACCCTCGACGGTGCCCAGTCGTTCAAGGGGCTACAGTTCGTCGATAATGGCTATCGTCTGGAAGGCACCGGTTCGCTGGTCACAGACAATGCCGGATCGGAAATCCGCGTCCTTGCCGACAGCGCCACCATTGCCGCAAGCATCAGCGGGACCGGCGGCATCACCAAGACACAGGGCGGCACCCTGATCCTGAGCGGCACTAACAGCTATAGCGGCGGCACGACCTTGCTGGGCGGCATGATCGCCGTCACCCAAGACGCCAATCTGGGTGCAGCCAGCGGCGAGCTGACCTTTAACGGCGGCGCACTCCAGATCAACGGCACAGACTTTGGCCGTACAGGGCGTGACATCTCGTTCGGCACCAATGGTGGCATTCTGGACCTTGTCGAGGCCAATCACACCCTGACACTGGACGGTACGCTGTCTGGCGCTGGCACCTTGGTCAAACAGGGTGCGGGCACGCTGGCGCTTACGGGCCAGAACAGCTTCGGCGGTATCCGCGTCGAGGCAGGCAAGCTGATCGGCATCGTCGCATCGCTGGCCAATACGGTCGATCTGGCTGCATCCACCAGCCTCAGCCTCACCGATACGGGCAACAGTGTTTATGCGGGCACCTTGTCCGGTTTGGGCCAGTTCAACCTTGATGGAGCGGGTACGGTCCTTATGACCGGCAACAGTTCCGGTTTTGGCGGCAGCACATTCGTCAATACGGGCACGCTGCTGGTCGGTGACGCCAGTGGCTTCGGCAGTCTCGGCGGTTCGTTCAGCGTGCTGGACGGCGCCACTCTGGGCGGTTCCGGCACCCTCGGTTCGGGCGCAGGCTCGACCGTGACCATCGCCTCGGGCGCAACCCTGTCGCCGGGTAACTCGATTGGCACCCTGACCGTCAATGGCGATCTTCTGTTCCAGCAAGGCGCGCGTTTTGTCGTCGAGGTCGCCCCCGGCGGGTCTGACAGCGATCTGGTCAAGGTCAGTGGCAAGGCGACCCTTGGCGGTACGGTGGCCCATATCGGTGCCAACGGAAACTATGACCTGCGCTCGGCCTATACCATCCTGTCGGCAGGCAGCCTGAGCGGCACATTCGAGGCCGTGACCTCGGACTTTGCCTTCCTCACCCCCAGCCTGACCTATGACACCACGGCCGGCAACGTGGTGCTGGAGCTGGAGCGCAACAATCGCGAATTCGCCTCGGCAGCCCAAAGCCGCAATCAGGTCAAAACCGCACGCGCCATCGAAAGCATCGGCTTCAATGCCGGCAACGCTGTGTATGACGCGATTGCCCAGATGGCCGACGACAAGACCGCGATCCGCTCGGCCTTTGACCAGTTGTCAGGCGAAGTCCATGCCTCGGCCAAGGCGACACTGATCGAAGACAGCCGCTATATCCGCAACGCCGCCAATGCCCGTATCCGCTCGGCCTTTGGCGATGCAGGGGCTTCTGTGGCTCCGGTACAGGCCTATAACGCCAATGGCGAACCCGTTGCCGTTGATGCCACCCATGACGGTGCCGCCTTCTGGGCACAGGGCTTTGGCTCGTGGGGCAGTGTCAGCCGCAACGACAGCACGGCCGCGATGGAACGCTCCAGCGGCGGTGTCTTGATGGGTGGCGATGTGTCGGTGTCCAACTGGCGTGTTGGTGCTCTTGCAGGCTACAGCCGTGCGGACATCGACCAAGCCAATGAGGCAGCCACGGCCGTTGCCGACAACTATCATCTGGGGGCCTATACCGGCACTCGTATCGGCAACACCTCGGTCCGCGCAGCCCTCGCCTATAGCTGGCACACAGTAGATGCGACCCGTTCGGTCCGGTTCAGCGGTTTCAGCGACCACCTGACCAGCACCTATGATGCCACCACCTTCCAGGCCTTTGCCGAGGTGGGCCACAGCATGGATGTAGGCGCGAACACCCGACTGGAGCCTTTTGCCAATCTGGCGCATATCCGCCTGAATACGGATGCCTTGGCCGAAACGGGCCAGTCGGCTGCCCTGCGCGGCCACAGCACCAAGCATGAAGCCACCTTCGGCACTGTGGGCCTGCATGGCGAGCAACTGCTGGTCGCCGATGGCACACGGGCCAGCCTGCGCGGCACTCTGGGCTGGCGACATGCCTTTGACGGCAATGTCATCGAGACCCGCCACGCCTTCTCGGCCGGTGACCGCTTCACAATCCGTGGCGCACCGATCGCCAAGGACAGCGCTGTCATCGAGGCCGGTCTGGACCTGGGCTTCAGCCCCAACACCACCCTGGGCCTGACCTATTCCGGCCAAGTCTCCAAACAAGCACAGGACCACGGCCTCAACGCCACGTTCTCCATGCGCTTCTAACCTGTAATGGTCGGGACCTGATATTCTCAGGTCCCGACCTTGGGTTTTACACCTGCCGATTCAATCTCGATAACGTTCCTCAGCGCTAAACGTCATCATCTCCGACGGGCCCGCCCTCGTTCTCCATCCGGCGGATTGATCGCACTTCCTGTCTGGTGAATTTGAGACGCACGCCAATGCCTCCGTCTTCGTCAGTGAGGAACACCGCCCCACCCTCTTCAAGCACGGCCTGAATGCGCGCTCTGGCTTCCTCGCCCGGATCAACATTCTCGCGCTCGAATGCAGCCAGTGCAGCCAGTTCCATCGAGGATTTACGCGCCACATGCTCGCGCGGCCACTGCACCAATGCACGCGCAGCTCGGGCAAGGGGTCCGGTTAGGGTCATGATGGCATCCTTCAGCTAAGCAATATGTCGGCTATTCAGACATACGGGGCTGAAAATGCAAACACCGGCCCGAACGCGCGCCTTGGCATCTGCAAAAGTGGTGCTTGGCTGAACCCCAATAAGCCCTCTTGGCAGGCAGTGTTCATGGAGGCGTAGCCCTGTTTTCGCTCGCCTCGGAACACAGGTTTTAAAGCCACTGCGCTGAAATCATTAAAAAACCACGATATTTTAATTGTAAAACTCTACTAAAAACACTCTCTACTCCAACGACTTAAGTTCGTCCGCATACAGATGCTCAAACCTTGGCCCGTCAGCGTCCGCCAATGCTAGCGCCTCATTAAGACAATCTGCCTAGAAGGCGCCCCGTACAGGGGTAACTATGCCGAATTTTAAAAACTTATCCGTCGCCGGAAAACTTCTTCTGGCAGGTGGTGCCGTAACTGGACTGCTGCTGGTGCTGGCGGCAGCGGGCGTATCGCAGAATACAAGATCGGTCGCGCGCGATCTCTCGAATGACTATGCGCAGGCACTGGGCGACAGCGCTGTTTCCAATGTCAGCGGCCAGATTGCAGAGGCTTCGGCCACGGCACGCGCCATGGCCGAGATGATTGGCAAGGCCCACGAAACCGGCCTACGCGACCGTGCGACGGTTGTGGCCATGGTAAAACCGGCCGCCACTGCCACGCCTTTGATTATGGGCAGCTGGTTCATGGCCGCGCCCAACGCTTTTGACGGTCAGGACGCTGCCTATATCGGGCGTGACGACCTTGGCTCGAACGCGGCGGGCCACTTCCTCCTGTACTGGGTCAATGACGGCACGAGCACCAAGTTGCAGGAAGCCATGGAAAGCACCGACTATGCAGGTGCCTTCTACACTCAGGCCTTTACCAGCGGTAAGCCTGCCATCGTCGAACCCTATGCCGAAGACCTCAACGGCAAGTCTGTATTGATGACCTCGGTGGCCTATCCGGTCATCTCGAATGGCAAGATCATCGGCGTGGCGGGTCTTGATCTGGCTTTGGACGATTTTTCGACCTTGCTGGGCCAGATCAAGCTTTTCAAAACCGGTCGGGTGATGCTGCTTTCGGGTGAAGGCAACTGGGTATCGCACGCCAATGCGGCCCTGCTGACCAAACCCTATGCCGAAGCCCGCAAGACCGCTATCCAAGCCGTTCTGGACGGCGGCAAGGCGACCCAGATCGACAAGATACGCGACCTCAACAACGTGAAGGTCGAGCGTCTGGTCAGCCCTGTGACGTTCGCATCGTTGGGCACGACCTGGGCGCTTGTCACCGACATCCCGACCGCAGAGATCAATGGTCCGGCGGATCGTCTGGCTGTTGCCATGATGATTGGCGGGCTGGTAATTTTGGCACTGGTTCTGGGATCGCTCTTCTTTGTGACCGAGCGTGTTGTGCGCCGTCCACTGGCACAGTTGTCCGCATCGGTTAGCGCCCTGAACGCCGGTCGCTACGAGGAACCCGTCAAGGGCACGGCCAGCACCGACGAAGTGGGCGGCATCGCCCGCTCGCTAGAAGGCTTCCGTCACGATCTGGCCGAGACAGCCCGTCTGCGCGCCGATCAGGAACGCGCCCGCGCGGCTGCCGAAGAAGAGCGCCAGCGCAATGACGCCATCCGTCGTGCGGCCGAAGAAGAACAGCAGTTCGTGGTCACCTCGGTTGGTGAGGGTCTGTCCCGTCTTTCGGACGGCGACCTCACCTATCGTCTCGATGCCAGCTTCCCGCAGGACTATCGCAAGCTGCAACAAGACTTCAACATCGCCATGGGCCGTCTGGAAGACACCATGTCGGGCATTATCGGCAGCGCCAGCGGCATCCGCACCACGACCAACGAAATCAGCTCGGCCGCCAACGACCTGTCGCACCGCACAGAACAACAGGCTGCAAACCTCGAAGAAACTGCTGCGGCTCTTGAAGAGGTCACCACCACGATCCGCCAAGCTTCGGACGGTGCCGAGCGGGCGCGCGATATTGTCGATACCACCCGCGACAATGCCACCCGCAGTGGCGAAGTCGTCAGCGAAGCCGTCACCGCCATGCGCGACATCGAGGCCTCTGCCCAGCAGATCGCCCAGATCACCGGCGTGATCGACGAGATCGCTTTCCAGACCAATCTTCTGGCGCTGAATGCGGGCGTCGAAGCTGCACGGGCGGGCGATGCAGGTCGCGGCTTTGCCGTGGTCGCTTCCGAGGTACGGGCCTTGGCCCAGCGCTCGGCAGCCGCCGCCAAGGAGATCAAAACCCTGATCGGATCCAGCACCGAACGGGTCAATCAGGGCGTCAAACTGGTGGACGGCACGGGCGAAGCCCTGACCCGCATCATCAGCGAAGTGACCGAGATCAGCCATCTGGTATCCGGCATCGCCGCCTCGGCGCGTGAACAGGCTACCGGTCTGGCCGAAATCAATGTCGCTGTGAACCAGATGGACCAGATGACCCAGCAGAATGCCGCCATGGTCGAACAGTCCACGGCTGCCAGCCATGCACTGGCGCAGGAAGCCGGTGTTCTGGGTGATATGATGGAGCGTTTCCGCATTCGCCAGAATACAGCGGCGGTGGCCGTTCAAGCCAAGCCTGCAAAACCGGCCTCCCCTGCGGTGAACACTCCGGTGTCTGCCATCAAACGCCCGGCCCCCGTTCTGAAGACCGTCGGTGGCCGCAACATGCCTGTCGACGAACACGACTGGCAGGAGTTCTGATCATCGGTCTTGCGCCGCCGCTCTTCTTAACGGCGGCGGCGCAAGACATGATCTGATCCTAGAAGCTGGCCGTTAGTCCCACGGTCAGCCGGTCATCGTTCTCGGGGCTGTCCACATCATGATAGCGTACATCCAGCGCCAGAGCGTCGCTCAGCGCATAGGCCGTACCCAGATTCCAGGTGGCATAGTCCCCGCTGACATCCAGCCACTGATGGCCGACTGCCGCTGAAAGCGTCCATTTGTCAGCCACCGCATAGGCCGCATTCAGTTCGACATAGGCTGCTTCCTTGTCTGCCCCCGAATAATCGAACGAATAATAGGCCGCAGCGCCCAGCACCGCCGCCCCTACAGGCCGCGAGGCCTGCGCCATGAACTCTACATAGTTGTAGTCGGCTCCATCGGGCGCGCCGACATAGCCATATCCCGCGACACCGAAATCAAGATCATAGCCCGCAGCCTGTGTGCGATAGCCGCCATACAGATCGACCTCGGCATCCGTACCGTCGCCAAAGTCGACATTGGACGCCCATGCGCCCACATAGAAACCACCCAGATCGGCATCAACACCGCCTTGCAGGGCAGCACGCCCGTCCGTCTGGCTCAAACCACGAAATACATAGTCACTGACAACACCGGCGTTGAAAACAACCTCGGGCGCGCCCTGCGCCTGAACCGTACCGGCACCCAACAAAACAAACGCCGAAACGCAAACCAACACAGACTTCATCAACACCCCCATTCTTACGAGGCGGCACCTCTGTCACAAAATAGTTGATGAATTTTCCTTCAAACCAAGCCAACAGGCACTGACAGCTTAATTTGTTCTAGGCGCTACTGAATTTGGCTTTCGATCCATTGGCGCAGCTTGTCTACGATGTGAAGATTGTTCAGGTCGCGGTTTACGGCGAACCTATGATCGGCAGCCTCAACCGTCCTTGAAGATTTGCCGGAATAGCCATATCGAAACCCCACCTGTCGGAAAGTCTCTTTCAAATCCGGCAGATCGGTCATTCAAACAAACGAGTTATTCCTCGGATTGATGAACCTGTTTCATGAGGAAACGGGGCGCAGGCTATGCCCGCATTTGCGACGGATAACGCTCCCCCGCCCAGATGTGGTTCTCCAACAGGGTCACAGCGCCCTCGATATCGCCATTACAGAGGGCATCATAAATGCGCTGGTGGTCATGGTTCGAGCGCGGCTGCCAGCTATCGGCGCGTTCCTTGGCGAACACCTGACGCGAGAAGGCAATATTGAGATCGGCCACGGTCGCCACCAGACGCGGCATCAGCGATAATTCGGCCATTGCCGTATGGAATGCACGGTTGGCCGCTTCCCACGCCACCAGATCCGAGGCCTCGTCACCCGCCTTCAGGGCTGCGCGAACCTTGACCAGTTGCCGCGTATTGGGTCGCCCACGCTGGGTCCGCAACGCCATGACCTCCAGAGCGCCGCGCATACGCACAATCTCGAGGGCGTCATGGCTGTCCAACGGGGCCACCCGCACGCCGCGTCGGGGCTCGCTGATGGCCAGACGCCTGATCTCCAACCGCAGGAAGGCCTCGCGGATCGGCACATGGCTGGTGTTGAACTCATGTGCGAACACTTCCTGACGCAGGCGTTCACCTGCTTTCAGTTCACCGATAATGATACGGTGGGTCAGTTCGTCAGCGACCTTTTCGGCCAGTGTAGGTTCGCGCATTATCAATAATCTACGGCGTTTATGGGTGACACAACACGCCCAATGCGGCAACGGGCGCTTCAATGTCAAAGTGCTTTTGGATTTTATCAATAATGTTCACGCGCAAAACCAAGGCAAGCTTCTGTGCAGGCGCAGCCCTGTCGGCCCTGCTCATGCCCGCCGCCGCGATTGCCGAGACGCTGCCCATGGCTTTGGATGACCAGATTGTCCGCACGCAGGTCGAAGATATTGTTGTCACCGGTTCGCGTCTGGCCGGTGCCGCCCGCATGACCACGGTCGAGAACATCAACCAGACCCAGCTTCAGGCCGCCGGTATTTCCGACCTGTCGCAGATTACCCGTCTGGTCGGGGCCAATTCCGGTTCGGAAAATCTGATCGACCAGTTGAACAACCCGCAAAGCTCGGGCACGGCCCAGTTCAATCTGCGGAACCTCGGCCTTGGATCGACGCTCGTTCTGGTCGATGGCCAACGCTGGACCAACAGCGCCGTGGTGGCCACCGACGGTTCGGCCTTTGTCGATATCAACTCGCTGATCCCGACCATCGCGCTGGAACGTGTCGAGGTAGTCAAGGACGGAGCCTCGGCCATTTATGGATCTGATGCCGTGGCCGGTGTGGTCAATTTCATCACCCGCCGCGACGTGACCGCCCCCGAAATGCGCGCCAAATACGCCTTTACCGATGGCTCGGATGAAAGCGTGATCGAGGCCATCGGCGGTCTGGATCTGCTGGATGGACGCCTGACGCTGGCGGCGTCGCACTTCCACCGTTCGGCCTTGGGGTCTGACGAGCGCGACTTTACTCAGGCCGAACGCTATGGCCGCGCCGCATGGACAGCCGTCACCAGCTATGGCCAGCCTGGTTCCTATTTCCGCCCGTCCACCAATGCCTATGTGGCCGATGCCGATTGCGAAAACCCCGTCTTTGTCGGCTCATATCGCAACAGCCCGTCGGACAGCTTCTGCCGTCTGGACTATTCGGACTTCTTTGACCTGACGCCCGAAGAAACCCGCACCCAGTTGTTTGCCGATTATCGCAAGACGATTGGCGATACGGATGTGTGGGCGCAAGCCGCGTGGGCCTCTACCTTTACCCGCGCCCGCCAGTCCCCGTCCCTGCCCATCCTGTCGCGCACTCTGACGATCGGCCAAGACCATCCCGACAATCCCTATGGCGAAGACGTGCTGTTCCGTGGTCGCCTGAAGGGCGGAGCCTCGGGCGCATCGGCGGCCGAGTTCGACTACGAGACATGGCGCATTGCCGGTGGCGCAGACGGCAAACTGAATGACAACTGGAACTGGTCGTTCTCGGCCACCGCCAGCCGTCAGGACGTGGATTACAGCAAGCCGGACGTTGTCGGCAGCGCCCTGCAAAATGCTCTGAACGGCTTTGGCGGCGCGGGCTGCGATATCACCACCGGCACCGCAGGGGTCGGCCCGTGCAGCTATTACAACCCGTTCGGAAGCGCCCTGACCGGCACCGGCACGGCCAACAGCCAAGCCCTGATCGACAGCCTGACCGGCTGGACACGCCTGCGCGGCAGTGCCGAACTGTTCACGCTGGACGCCCAGATCGACGGACGCGCCCATGAATGGGATGGTGGCAGCCTCGATCTGGCGGCGGGCCTGCAATACCGCCGCAACGCCTTCCGCCATGACTGGAGCGATCAGGTCAATTCGGGCGATCTGCTGACTGCAGGGTTTGCACCCGACTTTGACGGCACGCAGGACACCTATGCCGCCTTTGCCGAGGCCCGCCTGCTGCTGGGCCAAAACATCGAGGCGCAGTTCGCCGCCCGTTACGAAACCTATGACGGATCTTCCGGCAAGCTCAGCCCCAAACTGGCGCTCCGCTGGGATGCCACCGAAGCCCTCGCCCTGCGTGGTTCATGGGGTCGCGGATATCGCGCACCGTCGGTCTATACCACCCGTGGCGCTCAGGCGGCCCAACCTTCGGTGCTGGACCGTGGCAGCTATGTGTTTGTGAATACCCTGACCTCGGGCAATCCGGACCTTGAGCCGGAAACCTCCGAACACATCAGCCTCGGCGCGATCTGGAAACCCGTTCGCGGCCTTGAACTGTCGGTCGATGCATGGCGCTTCGACTATAGCAACCTTGTCATCAAGGAGGCTCCGCAGCCGATCATCGATCAGGCCGCAGCCGACGATGCCGCTGGCCTGACCGGCACAGAGGCGCAAAAGCGCGTCACCCGCTCAAGCAGTGGCAGCATCAGCATGGTGCAGCTGTATTTCATCAATGCCTCGTCGATTGAAACCTCGGGCCTTGATCTGTCGGCGCGTTACAGCCGCCCATTGCTGGACGGCACCGTGTCGGCCAGCGCCACATGGACACTGGTGGACCAGTACGACATCCGCGTTGACGGTCGCGGCCCCTCGGTATCGGGCGTGGGTTCCACCAATCTGAACACGCTGGGTCGCTCATTGCCGGAAAACAGGGGCGAGTTTGGCGTCTCGTGGCAGAATGACCGCCACGGCCTGACGGGTCTGGTTCACTATACCAGCGGCTATAATAATGACCGCGCCGGTATCACCGACACCACCATCGCCAGCCAGACCACCGCCGACATCTATTACAGCTATAATGTCAGCGACACGCTGGAACTGGGCGTCGGTGTGATGAACATCGCCGACAAGGCCCCGCCACTGGCGCAGTTCTTCCTCGCCTATGATCCCATCGTCGCCGACCCGCGCGGACGTGTGGTCAGCCTCAATCTGAGCAAGCGTTTCTAGGCCTTCGACGGCCAAACAAAAGCGGCCCTGCGTTACAAACGCAGGGCCGCTATGCCGTCAGAACCGCTCTAGCCCTACCCTACCAAGGCTGGTGCCGGCAGAATGGTGCCCTCGCATGGCCCGAAACCGATCGAGACATAGCCATCGGCCTTGGCGCAGGCGGACAGGCTGATCTGGTCACCGTCTTCGGCAAAGGTGCGTGTACCACCCGGAATTTCTACCGGATTTGCACCGCCGCTGGTGATTTCCAGCAGACTGCCAAAGCCCGAGCGTTCCGGTGCCGAGATGGTGCCCGAACCCAGCAAGTCGCCCGCGTTCAGATTACAGCCATTTGAGGCATGGTGGGTCACGATCTGGGCGACCGTCCAATACATGTTGGACGTCGGACCTTCGCTCAGTTGCGCAGCAGGCGTTCCGGCCTTGCGCATCTCTTCGCTGGAAATGCTGACCTTCAGGTCAATCGACAGGGCACCACCGGCCTGATCTGCATCGCTCCAGATATAGGGCAGCGGCTTGGGATCACCTTCCGGACGCGGCTTCGGGGCCGTGAAGAACGGAGCCATGGCCTCGGTCGTGATGACCCATGCCGAAATGGTCGACATAAAGTTCTTGGCGAGGAATGGGCCAAGCGGCTGATATTCCCACGCCTGGAAGTCACGCGCCGACCAGTCGTTCAGCAGGCAGAAACCCGCCACATGGTTCATGGCATCGTCGATGGCAATCGGCTGACCCAGCGCATTGCCCTGACCAATCCAGACGCCGATCTCCAGTTCGTAGTCCATGCGCTTGCTTGGTCCGAACGAAGGCGTATCCGCAGTCGGAGCCTTGGTCTGGCCATTGGGGCGCACCACCGGCGTACCCGACACACGGATCGAGGACGCACGACCGTGATAGCCAATCGGCACATGCTTGTAGTTCGGCAGCAGAGGGTTATCCGGACGGAACAGCGCACCAACATTCATGGCGTGGTGAATACCGACATAAAAGTCGGTGTAATCGCCGATACGCGCCGGAAGGTGCATGCTTACATCGGATGCAGCAACCAACAGAGGCTGGACCTTGTCCTTGTTCGCCTCGTCCGACAGCAGGGCCGACAGGATATGTCGCAACGCCAGACGCTTGGCAGGCGACATATCCATATAGGCATTCAGCGTGTCCGAGGTCAGCACGTCGGCGTCATGTCCAGCCAGAAGGCCGACCGTAACAGCCGCTTTCACATCCAGAACATAGTCACCGATAGCCACGCCAATACGCGGCGCATCACCCTTTACCGAGAACACGCCGAACGGCAGGTTCTGGATCGGGAAATCCTTGTGACCATTGGCGCTCTCCACCCAGCTTTTCAGTTCGTCAGAATGGGTATGGTCGATTACTGGACGGCTCACGCTTGGGGATTCCCTTTTTCAAAGTTCGACCAGACATCATCATAGTCGAGCTGCATGCTTGGGCTGTTCATGGCGAAGTCGGTCGTGCGGATCACGGCGCGGCTCTCGAACATGAAGGCCATGGTGTTTTCTTGTTTGTGCGGCTTCAGATCAGCATTGACGGCAGCGTTGTAGCTGGCCTGATCCGGCCCGTGCCCGCTCATCTGGTTGTGCAGCGAGGCACCACCGGGGCTAAAGCCATCGGCCTTGGCGTCATAGGCACCGGTAATCAGCCCCATGAACTCGCTCATCACGTTGCGGTGGAACCACGGTGGACGGAACGTATTCTCGGCCACCATCCAGCGCGGCGGGAAGATCACGAAGTCACAGTTGGCTGTGCCAACCGTATCGGTCGGGCTGGTCAGGACCGTGAAAATCGACGGATCGGGGTGATCGAAGCTTACGGTATTGATGGTGTTGAAATGGCGCAGATCATAGCGATACGGCGCAAGATTGCCGTGCCATGCCACCACGTCGAACGGCGAGTGGTCCAGCATCGTGGTCCATAGACCACCCTGATATTTCTGGACCAGTTCAACCGGCGCATCCACATCTTCATAGGCCGCGACCGGTGTCTCGAAGTCGCGCGGATTGGCCAGACCGTTCGAGCCAATCGGCCCAAGATCCGGCAGACGGAACAGCGCGCCGTAGTTCTCGCAGATATAGCCCCGCGCCGATGCGCCCTTCAGTTCCACCCGCAGGCGGACACCACGCGGAATGACGGCAATCTGTTGGGGTTCAAGATCGATAATGCCGAACTCGGTCACCAGCGTCAGCTCGCCCTGCTCCGGCACGATGAGCATTTCGCCATCGGCATTGAAGAAGACGCGCTCCATAGAGCGGTTACAGGCATAGACGTGAATGCCGATACCGGCCCCTGCTCCCACATCGCCATTACCGCCATAGGTAATCAGACCATCGATGAAGTCGGTCGGCTCGGTCGGGATCGGCTGGGCATTCCAACGCATACGGTTGGGCGACGGCGGTGCCGTGAAAGGCGCCGTCTCTAGATGGGTCTTCTTGCCATAGGGCTTGAAGGCACCATGATTGGCCGACGGGCGCAGACGGTAGAGCCAGCTACGGAAGTTTTCCTTGCGCGGTGCCGTAAAGGCCGTGCCCGACAACTGCTCTGCATACAGGCCGAACGGCGTCTTCTGCGGCGAGTTCTGGCCCTGAGGCAGGGCACCGGCGACGGCTTCGCTGGCAAAATGGTTGGCAAAGCCGACCATATAGCTGCGGCTGTTAGGGGTTCCCATGTGCGTCCCTCCATTTAGTTTCATTTGAAACCAGTTTGACGGGACGCGGTTACAGTGTCAACTGTGCCCCGATGCAAAACACCGCGCCTTTTCGCCTCGACGACTTCCTGCCCTATCTGCTTTCGGTTGCGACCAATGTGGTCAGTGACGCGGTTGCCGCGACCTACACCACGACGCACAAGCTCAAGACGCCGGAGTGGCGGCTGATTGCGGTTCTGGCCGAGGACGGAGCCCTGACACCACTGGCCATCGGCCAGCGCACCCGCATGGACAAGGTGACGGTCAGTCGTGCCGCCATGTCCCTGATCGAGCGCGGCCTGTTACGGCGCACGCCAAACCCCGCCGACCAGCGCTCGCACCTGCTCAGCCTCTCGGCTTCGGGCAAGGCGGTCTATCAGCAAGTCGCACCCGAAGCTCTAGCGGTCGAGGCGCGTATCTTTGACGGCTTCAGCCCCGAAGAGCGACAAACCCTGTGCGCGCTTCTGATGCGCGCACAAAAGGCCGCCGCCCCTAAGGGCTAACCGTCTCTATTTCAGCAGTTCGGACAGGGCTCTGGCGCATTCCAGAACGCTTTCACGCGATTTCTCAACGTCCAGATTGTTCAGGGCCACAACCCCGACACTGGCCTCGATGCCGCTGAAACTGCCACCCGGCAAGACAAGCGGACTGGCCACGCCGACGGCGCCGGGCTGAAGCTGGCCACGCGAAACACTGACACCTTCCAGACGCGCCTGGCGCACTTCCGCACTGTCTGATTCCAAAGGCGGGCGACTGGAGAGAATCGCGATGCCCGCCGCGCCCAGTGACAGAGGGTGGCGGCTGCCGATGCGATAGGTAACGTGCAGAATACTGCTGTCCGCATCCACGACATCGATCGGCACACAGTCATTGCCCTCGGCAATGGAAATGAAGGCCGAGGCCTGCACCTTTTGCGACAGGTCCTGCAGCAGCGGTCGGGCAATCGAGCGCAAATGCGGCGCGAAACGCGACGACAGCGGCAACAGACCCGGCCCCAATATGGCCCGCCCCCCCGGTCCCTTCATCACAAGTCGGTGAAGTTCCAGCGTCTTTACAAGCCGATAGGTGATGGCGCGGTGCAGCCCCATACGCACCGCCAACTCGGCCACCGTGAGGCCATCCGGCGACAGGGAAATAATACTCAGGGCCTGCAAACCACGGTCGAGAGTCTGGACGATATTGGGGTCCTTACCCCCTTCGTCACCCGTGTTTTCCGAGCCTGCCTTGGCAGCCGCCATATCGCGAATCCCTGATCAAAAATTGCGTCTGCAACCCTAGCACCAAGCAGGTGTCTTCGGCCTGTGTCCATACAAGCCGCTTGACATGGATCAAAAATAAGTTCGATTTTAGAACAATAACGCTCGATAAACGAGCATCTGTAATGCGTGAGGGAGAGGCATGGACGGACAAAACATCAACAGCAGCGCTATGGCTGTTGGAGGCGGTTGCCCATTCACTGGCTCGAATGCGAAGGCCGAAGCCACCAAAGCCAAATGCCCGTTCGACAACACACCGGCCGATTTCGACATGTTCGAAGGGCCGTACCAAGTCGATCCGGCCGAGGCTCTGCGCTGGTCGCGTGACCGCGAACCGGTCTTCTACAGCCCCAAGCTGGGCTACTGGATCGTCAGCCGCTACGAGGACGTGAAGGCGGTTTTCCGCAATAACGACGTCTTCTCTCCGTCTATCGCGCTCGAAAAGATGACGCCCAATTCGCCCGAAGCGAACGCGGTCCTCGAGAAATACGATTACGGCATGAACCGCACCCTCGTGAACGAGGACGAACCGGCGCACATGGAGCGTCGCCGCGTTCTGCTGCACTCCTTCCTGCCCGAGGAACTGGCCCACCACGAAGAGATGGTACGCAAGGTCACCCGCCAATATGTCGACCGCTTTGTCGATCGCGGCGAGGTCGATCTGGTCGAGGACATGCTGTGGGAAGTGCCGCTTATTATCGCGCTCAACTTCCTCGGCGTTCCCGAAGAGGACATGGACCGACTGCGCGAATATTCCATCGCGCATACGGTCAATACCTGGGGCCGCCCGACGCTGGACGAGCAAATCGGCGTCGCCGAAGCCGTTGGCAAGTTCTGGCAGTTCTCCGGCGAAGTGCTGGAGAAGATGCGCAAGAATCCGAATGGTCACGGCTGGATGGACTATTCGATCCGCAAGCAAAAAGAGCTACCGGAAGTTGTTACCGACTCCTATCTGCACTCAATGATGATGGCCGGTATCGTGGCCGCCCACGAAACCACCGCCAATGCCTCGGCCAATGCCTTCAAGCTTTTGCTGGAAAACCGCGCCCTGTGGGAATCCATCTGCGCCAATCCGGCCCTGATCCCCAACGCTATCGAAGAATGCCTACGCTTCTCGGGTTCGTTCGTGGCATGGCGCCGCAGAGCGATTAAACCCGCCGTTGTTGGTGGCGTCGACATCCCCGAAGGGGCCAAGCTGTTAATCGTCATGGCCTCGGCCAACCACGACGAGCGCCATTTCGAAAACCCCGACGAGCTGGATATCTATCGTGACAATACAACCGATCACCTGACCTTCGGCTATGGCAGCCACCAGTGCCTCGGCAAAAACCTCGCGCGCATGGAAATGCGTATCTTCTTCGAGGAACTGACAAAGCGCCTGCCACACATGGAACTGGTGCCGAACCAGAAGTTCGAATACCTGCCCAATACCTCGGTGCGCGGGCCGGACAATCTATGGGTTCGCTGGGACCCGTCCAAGAACCCCGAACGCACCAACCCTGAAATCCTTGGCAGCCGCTATCCGATTAAGATCGGTCCGCCGTCGAAACAGGATCTGTCGCGTGAAATGCGCGTCGAGACACTGGAACGTATCGGCGAAAATATTCTGGCCGTGACCCTGAAAGACCCGAACGGCAACGCCCTGCCCCGCTGGAACGCCGGTTCGCACATCGATTTCGAAGTGGGCGATTTCAGCCGTAAATACTCGTTGTGCGGCGAAGCGGGTGACAACAGCACCCTCAAGGTCGCCATCCTGCGCGAGGATAATGGTCGCGGCGGTTCGCTGCACATTCACCAGACCCTGCGCGAAGGCATGTCAGTGCGCATTCGCGGCCCGAAGAACCACTTCCGCCTGAATGAAACCCACGACGACTATGTGCTGATCGCAGGCGGTATCGGCATTACGCCGATCATAGCCATGGCGGATCGCCTCAAATCGCTGGGCAAGCCTTACCAGGTCCATTATGCGGGCCGCGTACGTGCCAATATGGCCATGGTCGGGCGTTTGATGCGCGACCATGGTGCTGTCACAAGTTTATATGCTGGTGACGAAGGCCAAAGCCTGGATCTGGCGGCCACGGTCGCGGGCATCGGCGCACAAACCCATATCTATTCTTGCGGACCAGAAAGCCTGCTGAACGCTCTGCAAGATTTGATGGAGCCGATAGCAGATCGCCTGCACATCGAACACTTCTCGGCCGTGGCCACTGGCCTCGATCCCGAGAACGAAACCGCCTTCGAGGTCGAACTTGCCGATAGCGAGCGCACCCTCACCGTGGCGGCCAATGAAACCCTACTGGATGCGCTCGAAGCCGCCGGTATCGATATCCAGAGCGACTGCCGTGAAGGCTTGTGCGGTAGTTGCGAGGTCAGGGTTCTGGATGGCGAGGCAGATCACCGAGACAAGGCCATGTCTGCGACCGAACACGCCACCAGTGATCGTCTGATGTCCTGCTGTTCGCGAGCCAAGAAAGGCAGCCGTCTGGTTTTGGCACTTTAATACAAATACCCGGGCAACAAGAGGCTTAAGTCTCGAAAATTAATAAAGTAAATGCCCAAGCATTCTGTCCGGTCAAAAGCCGGACAGGGGAGAGAAAATGAACAAACGCGTAAATCTCATGGTGGCGAGCACAGTCGGCACCACATTGGAATGGTACGACTTTTTCGCATTCGCCATGTGTGCGGTGCTGGTCTTCGACAAGCTGTTCTATAACACTGCCGATCCGTTTATGGCCACTTTGCTGGCTCTGGGCACCTTTGCGGCGGGCTTCCTGGCCCGTCCCTTGGGCGGCATTATCTTCGGCATTCTGGGCGACAAAATCGGGCGCAAGCACGTGCTGGTTGTCAGCCTTTTGATGATGGGTTTCGGCACTTTTGCCGTTGGTCTGCTGCCGACCTATGAAACCATCGGCATTGCAGCCCCCATCCTGCTGCTGGTTCTGCGTATCGTACAGGGTATTGCTGTCGGCGGCGAAGCCACCGGCGCGATCCTGATCATTTCGGAATCCATGCCCTCGCACCAGCGTGCCTTCTGGACCAGCTTCACCATGTTTGCCGGCCCCCTCGCCAACGTGCTTGCCGCTATGGTGATCCTCATCGTCCAGCGCATTTATGGCGATCAGGGCTTCCTAGAATGGGCATGGCGTATTCCGTTCTTCCTGTCAGCCCTGCTGGTCTTCCTCGGCTTCTGGACCCGCCGCAAGGTTGAGGAATCCCCCGAATTCATCGCCATCAAGTCCAAGCGCGAGCACGTTGAACACGCGCCGCTGAAGGAATCCTTCGTCACCAGCTGGCGCCGGATGCTGACGGCCTTCTTCCTGAAGGCGTCTGAGAACACCTTCCTCTACATCTTCAGTACCTTCCTCGTTCTGATGGCAACGACCTATCTCGGCTTCAGCCGTGGCCCGGTCATGAATGCGATCCTGTGGGCTTCGCTGGTCGAGGTTGTCGTCGTTCTGTTCGCAGCTGCCGCCGCTGACAAATTCGGGCGTCGTCCGATCCTGTTGATCGGTTTGGGTCTGTCGGCCATCAGCAGCTTTGCCCTGTTTACCCTCAAGCCGGGTGAAACCTCGCAGACCGAACTTCAGCTGTTCGTGATCCTGTGTCTGGCATCGCACGGTGTCATTCTGGGGGCCATGGCCGCTTTCATGGCCGAGCTGTTCCCGACCCGCATCCGCTTCACCGCCCTGTCGACCAGCTATCAGCTGGCCTCGGTAGCCGGTGGCTCGATCGCCCCGATCCTTGGTGCCATCCTGCTGAAAGTCACCGGTAGCGGTTTGGCCGTAGCCATCTATGCCACCGTCATGTCGATCCCGGCACTGATCGCCGTCCTGCGTACGCCGGAAACCCGCGACAATCCCGCGGTTGAACCCGACGCCCCTGCCATCAAGGCAAACTGACGAAACGGTTCTCCCCGAAGACGTGACTGCGCCTTCGGGGAGACCGGCCTTCGTCCCACTATAAAATCATCCGAGGAAACCCCGTTATGACGTCCACCTTTGTGTGGCGCGGTTCCACCTGCGCCCTTGCCCTTCTGGCTGCCTGTGCCATTGCCCCGATGGCCAGTGCCCAATCCTCTTCGGCCCAGTCTTCTGCGGCTCCGGTCTTTGCGCCCATGTCCTATGATGACGACTTCTCGCATCTGGCCGATCCGGCCCTGCGGGATTCCATGTGGGCCAAGCTGAAATACATCCCCATTGGCGATCAGGCCTATCTAACCCTAGGGGGCGAGGCCCGCATCCGCACCGAAACACGCGAGCATCTGGATTTTGGTCGCGGCGTCGAGGATGACGGTTTTGACCTGCAACACCGCCTGCGTCTGTGGGGCGATCTGAACATTACGCCGAACCTGCGCGTCTTCGGCGAGCTTCAGGCCACCGGCACCAATGGTGACAATGTCCCGACCCGTAATCCGGTCGATCATAACAACATCGAAGGCCACCAACTGTTTGTCGAGGCCAGCACCACCTTTGGCGACAATGGTTCGGTGTTCGTGCGTGGCGGCCGTCAGGAAATCCTGATCGGCAAGGGCCGTCTGTTCGACCCGCGTAATGGGCCAAACACTCGCCGCGCCTATGATGCTCTGCGCGTTCAGGCCACCAATGGCGACTGGCGCTACGGCGCACTGGCCGGCAAGACTGTCAGCGACCTCCCGGGCGAGTGGAACAACGAAACCAATGACGGTTTCAAATTCTACTCGGCCCAAGCCGCCCGTCGTATCAGCGGCTTTGCAGGGCAAGGTGAAATCGAGTTCCTGTATCTGCGCACAGAACAGGACACCGCGCGCGTGCCCGACTTCGCAGGCGAGCGTGACACCTTCTCGGTTCGCGTCGGTGCCCGCAAGGACGCCCTGACCTATGATGTCGAAGCCATGCTGCAAGGCGGCGAGACCTTCAATGGCAAGGATGTCGAGGCCTGGTTCCTCGGTGCCGAAGCCACCTATCAGCTTAAAGGCGCATGGAACCCGCGTCTGGGCACCCGTTTCGAGTTCGGCTCGGGTGACAAAGACCCTAACGACAACACGTCCCAGACCTTCGACCCGCTATGGGGCCGCGGCCAGAGCTTCACGCCCGAGTTCGGCTATTCGAACATGATGCAGGCTGGCGTGAACGTGAATGTGAACCCGATGCCGAAACTCTCGGCCAATGTCGGTGTCACCGTCTTGCAGCGCCTGTCCAAGGACGATGGCGTCTATAGCCTCGCCCCTGCCCTGATGCGCGGTGCCTATGAAGGCCAGTCACGTGATGTGGGTCTGCGCACCACCACGCGCTTTGACTACACCTTCAACAGCCATGTGGCCGCAGGCTTCCTGATCAACCACGTCAAGGCCGGTGATTTCCTCAAGGAAACCGGCAGCAACGAAGATCTGTTCTACACCTCGATCTTCGTAACCACCCGTTTCTAGGAACCAGAAAATCGTTGGGCCTCAGGCCCAACGATTTGCTTTCCATACGCAGAGGCCGCCTTCGTATTCAGGCTTATGCTGCGGGATAACCCGCTGTATCCAGCGCCTTCAAAACATCGTCGCGGCTGGCCGAAGTCTCGACCGTAACCTGTTTGCTGACAGTATCCGCCTCGACCTTGGCGTTTGCATCGATCGATACGATGGCTGCGGTGATGGCCTTTACGCATCCGCCACAGGACATGCGTGCGATAGAAAACTGCATAATCAACTCCATTGCCTCCTATTGGGCCACCACCGGATAGGGCTTCCCATGGTGGTAAGGTCAAGAGACATTATATACCGTTTTCACACTTGACCTTCCAACGATGGGAAGCCCTAGCTTCCTTGCGAGATCGAACAGAAGCTGTGAGGAAACGCTATGAACACCCCGGCAAAAACCGGCCCCGCATCGTTTAATACTATCAGCCTGCCCATCGAGGGCATGACCTGCGCGTCCTGCGTCGGCCGTGTCGAAGCGCAACTGAACAAGGTCGCGGGTGTCGAGAAGGTCAGCGTCAATCTGGCCACCGAACGCGCCGAAATCCGCGCCGATAGCAATGTGGACCGCACCGCACTGGTCAAGGCGGTCGAGACTGCCGGCTATAGCGTTCCCGCCTCTTCCATCGAACTGGCCATCGAGGGCATGACCTGTGCGTCCTGCGTCGGCAATGTCGAGCGCGCGCTGAAAGCCGTTTCGGGCGTGACCGGTGCGACCGTCAACCTTGCCACCGAACGCGCCACCATCAGCGGCACCGTCGATGCCGACACCCTGATTAAAGCCGTGGCCAAGACCAGCTATAGCGCCCGTCTGGTGGATAATGGCATCGATCAGGCCGACGAACAGGCCGCCAAGAAAGACGCCGAACAGGCCGCGTTAAAGCGCGACACCCTGATCGCGGGTCTTTTGACCCTGCCCGTCTTTGTCTTGGAAATGGGATCGCACATGATCCCTGCCGTGCATGATCTGGTGATGAACACCATCGGCATGCAGAACAACTGGTATCTCCAGTTCGCCCTGACGTCGCTGGTTCTGTTCATTCCGGGCCTACGTTTCTATCAAAAGGGTATTCCGGCGCTGTTGCGTCTGGCCCCCGATATGAACTCGCTGGTGTCGGTCGGCACCATGGCGGCCTATCTGTATTCGCTGGTCGCAACCTTTGCGCCGCAACTGCTGCCCAGCGGCACGGTGAACGTCTATTACGAAGCCGCCGCCGTCATCGTCACCCTGATCCTTGCCGGACGCTATATGGAGGCGCGCGCCAAGGGCCGCACCTCCGAAGCCATCAAGCGTCTGGTCGGCCTTCAGGCCAAGACCGCCCGTGTGCGCCGCGACGGTCAGACGCTGGAAGTCGCCATTGCCGAGGTTGTCCCCGGTGACATCGTCGAGGTACGCCCCGGCGAGCGTATGCCCGTGGACGGTCAGGTGATCGAGGGCGACAGCTATGTCGATGAATCCATGATCACCGGCGAGCCTATCCCTGTGGCCAAAACCGTCGGCAGCGAAGTCGTCGGCGGCACCGTCAACCAGAAGGGTGCGCTGGCTTTTAGCGCTACCGCCGTGGGTGGCCAGACCGTTCTGGCCCAGATCATCCGCATGGTCGAACAGGCCCAAGGCTCCAAACTGCCTATTCAAGCCATGGTGGACCGCATCACCATGTGGTTCGTGCCTGCGGTTATTGGCGCGGCACTGCTGACCTTCCTTGTCTGGCTGGTCTTCGGGCCTTCGCCTGCCCTGACCTTTGCGCTGGTCAATGCAGTGGCGGTTCTGATTATCGCCTGTCCGTGTGCCATGGGTCTGGCCACGCCGACCTCGATCATGGTTGGCACTGGCCGTGGCGCCGAAATGGGCGTGCTGTTCCGCAAGGGCGAGGCGCTGCAACTGCTGAAAGACGCCAAGATCGTCGCCGTCGACAAGACCGGCACCCTGACCGAGGGCAAGCCCGCCCTGACCGATCTGGAAGTCGCAGGCGATTTTGACCGCGACACGGTTCTGGCCCGCGTGGCCGCCGTCGAGGCCAAGTCCGAACACCCGATCGCGCGCGCCATTGTCGATGCCGCCGAGGCGCAAGGCCTGACCCTGCCCGCGATTACCAAGTTTGAATCCGTTACCGGCTTTGGCGTGAAAGCCGAGATCGACGGCCAGCGCATCGAGATCGGTGCCGACCGTTACATGGAAAAACTGGGCATGGATGTCGGTGCCTTTGCCGCAACCGCCGAACGTCTGGGCAGTGAAGGCAAGTCGCCGCTCTATGCCGCCATAGATGGCCGACTGGCCGCCATTGTGGCCGTAGCCGATCCCATCAAGGAATCGACGCCGCGCGCCATTGCCGCCATGCACGCACTGGGTCTGAAGGTGGCGATGATCACCGGCGACAACCGCCACACCGCCGAGGCTATCGCCCGCCAACTGGGCATCGACCTTGTGGTGGCCGAGGTCCTGCCCGAGGGCAAGGTCGAGAAGGTCAAGGCCCTCAAGGCCGAATACGGCAAACTGGCCTTTGTCGGTGACGGCATCAACGACGCCCCCGCTCTGGCCGAGGCCGATGTCGGCATTGCCATCGGTACCGGCACCGATATCGCCATCGAGGCCGCCGATGTTGTGCTGATGTCCGGCAGCCTGACCGGCGTGCCCAATGCCATCGCCCTGTCACAAGGCACGATCCGCAACATCAAGCAGAACCTGTTCTGGGCCTTTGCCTATAATACGGCCCTGATCCCTGTCGCGGCGGGTGTGCTTTATCCGGCCTTCGGCATCCTGTTGTCGCCGGTGTTTGCTGCCGGTGCGATGGCGCTGTCTTCGGTGTTCGTGCTGGGCAATGCCTTGCGCCTCAAAGGCTGGCAGCCGCCCGCAAACGCCCAATAGAAAAGGAACGCAGGACATGAATATCGGTGATGCAGCCAAGGCCTCGGGCGTTTCGGCCAAGATGATCCGCTATTACGAGCAGACGGGCCTGATCCCGCCTGCGGATCGTACCGCATCCGGTTATCGGGACTATTCCGACAAGGATGTGCATGTCCTGCGCTTTATCCGCCGTTCGCGTGATCTCGGCTTTTCAGTTGCCGAGATCACCGAGCTTCTGGCCCTGTGGCAGGACCGCAGCCGCCAGAGCGCCGATGTGAAAGCCTTGGCACGGTCCCACATCACGGCCCTGCGCCAGAAGATCGAAAACCTTCAGCAAATGGCCGATACGCTGCAAACATTGGCCGACTGCTGTGCGGGCGACCACCGTCCCGACTGTCCGATCCTGACCGATCTGGAAACCGATGATGACGACCTTCTGGTGGTCAAACCGCGCACAGGGGCGATCTGATGCTTCAGGCGCGTTGCACGCCGTCCTTATAGACCGCGTGCAATAACGGGGTGCCCAGCCAGTAGCACAGCTCGGCGGGGCGCTTGATGTCCCAGACGGCCAGATCGGCCATCTTGCCGACCTCTATGGTGCCAACCTCGTCAGAAATACCCAGCGCCTTGGCGGCCTCGCGGGTAACGCCCGCCAAGGCCTCGGCCGGTGTCAGGCGGAACTGGACACAGGCCAGATTGAGCGCTGCGGTCATCGAGGCCACAGGCGACGTACCGGGGTTGCAGTCCGTGGCCACCGCCATGTGAACGCCGTGCTGGCGCAACAAGGCGACGGGCGGTGCCTGCGTTTCGCGCAGCATCAAATACGCACCCGGCAACAGCACAGCAACGACACCCGCCTCGGCCATGGCCTTTACGCCCGCCTCGGTCGTGTGTTCGATATGGTCGGCGGACAGGGCATGATAACGGGCGGCCAGAGCAGCACCACCGCCATCCGACAACTGGTCTGCATGCAGCTTGACCGGCAGGCCCAGTTGTTCGGCCTTGTCGAACAGGCGGCTGACCTCCTCCACCGAGAAAGCAATCGGCTCGCAATAGGCATCCACCGCATCCACCAGCCCCTCGGCATGGGCAGCGGGCAGGATTTCATCCACAGCCTTATCCACATAGGTAGCACGGTCCGCCTTATGCTCCGGCGGAACGGCATGCAGCCCCAGATACGAGGTGCGAACCCGCACCCCCGCCTCGCGCCCGATACGACGGGCAACGCGCAACATTTTCAGTTCGCTATCGTAGTCCAAACCATAGCCGGACTTGATCTCTACCGTCGTAACGCCCGTATCCTTCAAGCCCCGCAAGCGCTTGAGCGCCGAGGCATAAAGCTGGTCCTCGCTCTCTGCGCGAGTGGCCCGCACCGAAGAGACAATCCCGCCACCGGCACGGGCGATATCCTCATAGGTCACGCCTTCCAGCCGCTGCTCGAACTCGCCCGAGCGATCACCGCCAAACACCAGATGGGTGTGACAGTCGATCAGACCCGGCGTGACCCAGCGCCCACCAAGATCATGTGTTTTCACAATCTTATACACAGGCAGGTCCGCACGCGCACCGATCCAAACGATACGCCCGTTCTGGATCAAGACTGCCGCATCCTCGATGGCACCATAGGGCACGCTACCCTCGGTCATGGTGGCGACATGGCAGTTGGTAAGGAGAAGATCAGCTTCAATCATCGCGCCGCCACTCCACTCAGGATTTCGCAGAACCAACGGCCCGCCGTCAGCGATCCCAGATCACCAACTTCCAGCGACGGGTCATATTCGGTCAGGTCCACAGCGCGTACCTTGGGATGGGCGGCAATCGCGCGGGTGGCATCAAAGAAGTCATGCACCGACACGCCACCGGGACGCGCACCGGGACTGGCAGGCCACTGGCTGCGGTCGATCACGTCGATGTCGAAATCGACATAGATGACCTCGCACAGGGCAGACAGGCGCTCCAACTCCTGCTGAACCACAGCCACCAGTCCCTGCTCGCGGCATTCGCGTACGGTGCGGACACTGATGCCCGCCGCCTTGGCCTTTTCATGGGCGCGGCGGGTATTGGCAAACGGTGCAAGGCCCACCTGACTGATGCGCGCCCCGTCCATACCGTCATCCAGCAGGGCCTGAACCGGATTGCCGTTGGTCAGTCCCTGATCGGTGTCGCGCAGGTCAAAATGCGCATCCAATGTCAGCAACCCTGCCCGCTCCAGCCCCAGCGCATGAACACCCGCGCGGGTGATCGCATTATTGCCACCGACCAGAATGGTCATGGCGCGGTGGCTTTGCGCCGCCACGGCATCACGCACCGGCACAAAGGCATCAAAGGGCGAGACGGCCTTTAGCGCCACATCGCCCGCATCATGCACGCGCAGGTCCAGTTCCACCCCCGTCTCGACATCATAGGTGGACAGGCGAGGCAGGACGCCCCGCAAGACCTTCGGACCCAGATCACATCGTCCCGGTGTCAGCGACCGCTCGTTCAGCGGTGCTCCGATCAGGGCCACCGGCGCATCGGGATATTGCCCGACCAGATCACCGACCGAGCGCCAGCCCAGAGCCTCAGATATTTGGGCCTCAGACACATCAACCATGCTCATCCCTTTGTCGGTGAAAAACGGGCGACCAGATCATAGGCTCCACCCGGAAAAATCTGCGAGGCCTGCGTTACGCCCTGACCATCACGCCATGTGCGGCGCTCCAACCGCAAACACGGCGCACCGTCGGCCAGCCCCAGTCCTGCCGCCGTTTCGCGGTCTGCGCCAACAGCAGAAATCCGGTGCTCGGCCTCGGTCCACGGCATATTGGCCAGCAGCCAACCGCCCGGAGGCTGGGCCGCAAAATCAGCCGTCTCGGCATCAGGGGCCACATCCAGTGCAATCAGACGGCGCTCGAATACAAACGGCACATCGTCGGCAAGGTGCAGGGTTTCCAGTTCGATCACCCGTCCCCCCATTTCCTCTTCGGCCAAGGCAGGGCGCACAATCCGTCCCATCAGGCGGTGACTATAGGTCAGGCCCCTGCCCTCGACCTCGGACTGGATGTCGGGAATGGAAACCAGCGCCGAGGAATGCACCGGCGGATGTGCCACCACAGTCCCCGCCCGCCTGCGCCTCACCACAAGGGCGCGCGATGCAAGGTCGGTAATCGCCCGCGAAACCGTCATGCGGGCACAGCCATATTCGGCCATCAGTTCCGCCTCGGTCGGGATGCGGAAACCCGGCTGCCATTCGCCCGAAGCGATGCGGCGCTCGATGTCTCCTGCGATGCGGCGATGAAGCGGTTCGTGATCCATGCGATGAAACTGCCCCTTGCGCACAATAATGTCTAGACATAACACTAGACCCAACACGACGGTGATTTACGCCGCACGGAGGATTCTATGGCTACGCCCGATACCCGCCAAAATACCAGAGTGATCCGTAGTCCGCACGGTCCTGAAAAGACCGCCAAGACATGGGCCGCCGAAGCCGCCATGCGGATGCTGATGAACAATCTCGATCCAGATGTGGCCGAGCGCCCCGAGGATCTTGTTGTCTATGGCGGTATCGGCAAGGCCGCCCGCAACTGGCAGGCCTTCGACACCATTGTCGAGCAACTGCAAAAACTGGAAGCGGACGAAACGCTACTGGTCCAGTCGGGCAAGCCGGTCGGCGTTTTCCGCACCCATGCGGATGCCCCGCGCGTGCTGATCGCCAACTCCAACCTCGTGCCCAAATGGGCGACGTGGGACCATTTCAACGAACTCGATAAAAAGGGTCTGGCCATGTACGGCCAGATGACCGCCGGTTCGTGGATCTATATCGGCACCCAGGGCATCGTTCAGGGCACCTATGAGACCTTCATGGAGGCCGGACGCCAGCACTATAATGGCGACTGGTCGGGCAAGTGGATTCTGACGGCGGGCCTTGGCGGTATGGGCGGTGCCCAGCCTCTGGCCGCGACTATGGCCGGTGCCTCGTGCATCACCATCGAGTGCCAACGAAGCCGCATCGAGTTCCGTATGCGTACCCGTTATGTCGACGTCATGGCCGAGACGCTGGACGAAGCCATGGCGCTGCTGGAACAGTCATTCAAAGACAAAAAAGCATTATCAATCGGCCTTTTGGGCAATGCTGCTGACCTTTTACCTGAAATGGTGGAACGCGGTATCCGCCCCGATCTGGTCACCGACCAGACCAGCGCCCACGACCCTGTAAACGGCTATCTGCCCGCAAACTGGACGGTCGCCGAGTGGGAAGAAAAGCGCATCTCGGCCCCTGCCGAGGTTGAAGCTGCCGCCCGTCAATCCATGGCTGTCCACGTTCAGGCCATGCTCGATTTTCACGCTATGGGTATCCCCACCGTGGACTATGGCAACAACATCCGTCAGGTCGCCTTTGACGAGGGCGTGAAGAACGCCTTCGACTTCCCCGGCTTTGTGCCCGCCTATATCCGCCCGCTGTTCTGCCGTGGCATCGGTCCGTTCCGCTGGGCCGCCCTGTCGGGTGATCCCGAGGATATCCGCAAGACCGACGCGGCGATGAAGAAGCTGTTCCCCGACAATGCCGGCCTGCACCGCTGGCTGGACATGGCGGGCGAACGCATCGCCTTCCAGGGTCTGCCCGCCCGCATCTGCTGGATCGGTCTGGGCGATCGCCATCGCGCGGGCCTGATGTTCAACGAGATGGTGGCCTCGGGCGAGCTGAGCGCGCCCATCGTCATCGGCCGCGACCATCTGGATTCTGGCTCTGTCGCCAGCCCGAACCGCGAAACCGAGGCCATGATGGATGGCTCTGATGCCGTATCCGACTGGCCGCTGCTGAATGCCCTGTTGAACACCGCATCGGGTGCCTCGTGGGTGTCACTGCACCACGGCGGTGGCGTCGGCATGGGCTATAGCCAGCACTCGGGTGTCGTCATCGTTGCCGACGGCACACCAGAGGCCGCCCAACGCCTTGAGCGCGTGCTGTGGAACGACCCCGCCACCGGCGTCATGCGTCACGCCGACGCCGGATACGACATCGCCAAGGACGCCGCGCGCGAACACGGCCTGAACCTGCCCTCGCTGGACCTGTAAGCTTATGACCACCACCATCCAAATCGGTGCCGCACCGCTCACCCTCGCCCAGCTTCGTTCCGCCCTGATCGGCCCCGTTACGGTCAGCTTGACCGATGGCGCTTGGCGCAATGTTGAAAAAGGCGCGGCGACCGTTGCCGCCATTCTGGCCGAGGGCCGCACGGTTTACGGCATCAATACCGGCTTCGGCTTGCTGGCTAACACGAGCATTGCGCCGCAAGACCTTGAAACCCTGCAAAAAAATCTTGTTCTTAGCCATGCTTGTGGCGTCGGCGCACCTCTGAACGAGAACGTCACCCGTCTTCTGATGGTGCTGAAGATTGCCAGTCTGTCGAAGGGCGCATCGGGCGTTCGCCGCAGCACGCTGGAAACCCTCATCGGCATGGTCAATGCCGAACTGCTGCCGCTGATCCCGTCCAAGGGTTCGGTCGGAGCGTCCGGCGATCTGGCCCCTCTGGCCCATATGTCCAGCGTCATGCTGGGTGTCAGCGAGGCCCGCTATCAGGGCCAGACCATGGAAGCTACCGCCGCCCTCGCCAAGGCCGGTCTTGCCCCTGTTGTTCTTGGTCCGAAAGAGGGTCTGGCCCTGCTGAACGGCACCCAGTGTTCAACAGCACTGGCACTGGCCGGTCTGTTTGCGACCGAGGACGTGTTCGCCGCCGCCATCGCCGCCGGTGCTCTGTCGGTCGATGCGCTCAAAGGCTCGGATGCGCCGTTCGATCCCCGCATCCACGCCCTGCGCGGCCAGCCCGGCCAAATCGATGTGGCCGCCCGCCTGCGTAGCCTGCTGAGCAACAGTGCCATCCGCGACAGCCACCGCCACGACTGCACCAAGGTACAAGACCCGTATTCCCTGCGCTGCCAACCGCAGGTCATGGGTGCCACGCTGGACATTCTGCGCAACGCCGCCACCATGCTGGAACGCGAAGCCAATGCCGTGACCGATAACCCGCTGGTCTTCTTTGAAGATGGCGATGTGATCTCGGGCGGCAATTTCCACGCCGAACCTGTGGCCTATGCTGCCGACCAGATCGCCATGGTCCTATGCGAGATCGGCAATATTTCCGAGCGCCGCACCTCCATCCTTGTCGACCCCAAGATGACCGACCTGCCCGCCTTCCTCGTCAAGGACAGCGGCGTGAACTCGGGCTTTATGATTGCACAGGTGACGGCGGCGGCTCTGGTCGCGGAAAACCGCATGGTCGCCCACCCCTGTGTCATCGACACGGTGCCGACCAGCGCCAATCAGGAAGACCACGTCTCGATGGCCACCCACGGTGCCCGTCGCCTGCTGGACATGGCCGAGAACACCGCCACGGTCGTCGGCATCGAGCTTCTGTCCGCCGCCCAAGGCATCGAGTTCCGCCGTCCGCTGACCTCGTCGCCGGAACTGGAACAGGTCTACGCCATCGTGCGCGAGGCCGCTCCGGCCTATGATCAGGACCGCTATTTCGCCCCCGACATCGCCCGCGCCACCCAAGGTGTTCGCGATAGCCGATACCGAGAATTTGCATCCAACCTGCTGCCTTCAAACTAGGCAGTGACACCATCCTGTAGGAGTCGCCAATAGCCAGCCTTGGTGACGAATATAGCGACAAGTGCATTGCTTCTCTGGTTTTTTGCTGCAGTGCAGCATTAATAAAACCATTTAAAATCAGTTAGTTATGATGATGATAAAAACGTGATGTTCATCGGGCGGCGAATAGTTTATTCGCCGCCCTTTCCTTTTCCACTCGCCTTGCCTCGCTGGAGGGGCTGGCATTGGCACAGCGAAACTGGATGTAGCTTATATGAAACGTATGTTTGCGGTCTTCATCATCGGGGCAATGATCCTCGGCGTACTGACCGGGTGGGGTTTGAACCACTTTATGACAGCGGATCAGGCAGCGGCCGCAGCGTCGAACCTGAACCTTGTCACTGAAATCTTCCTGCGCTTGATCAAGATGATTATTGCGCCTCTGGTCTTCACCACGCTGGTTGCAGGCATCGCCCACATGGAAGACGCCGCCTCGGTGGGGCGGATCGGCGTCAAAACCATGACATGGTTCATGGGGGCCTCAGTGGTTTCGCTGCTGCTGGGTCTGGTCATGGTGCAGATTCTGCAACCGGGTGCCGGTATGCACCTGCCTGAAGCGGTCGCTGCGACGGCTCCTGCCGCCTCGACGGACGCCTTCTCGTTGCATGGTTTCATCACCCATCTGGTGCCGACCTCCATCTTCGATGCCATGGCGCGTAACGAAATCCTGCAGATCGTCGTGTTCTCGGTCTTCGTCGGCACTGCCGTTGCGGCGCTGGACGACAAGGCTCCGGCCATTCTGCATCTGGTTGAACAAGCCGCCTCCATCATGTTGAAGGTGACCGAGTTCGTCATGAAGCTGGCCCCGCTGGCCATCTTTGCGGCACTGGCCTCGACCATAGCCACGCAGGGTCTGGCCATGCTGGGCACCTATGCCAAGTTTGTGCTGGGCTTCTACGCCGCCATGGGTACGCTGTGGCTGCTGCTGTTCCTGGCCGGTGCGCTGGTTCTGGGCAAGCGCGTGATTCCGCTGTTCCGCGAAATCCGCACCCCTGCCCTGCTGGCCTTCTCGACTGCCAGCTCCGAAGCCGCCTATCCGCGCATTCTGGACGTCCTGCCCAAGGTTGGCGTGAAGCGCCGTATCGTCAGCTTCGTGCTGCCGCTGGGCTATTCGTTCAACCTTGATGGCTCGATGCTGTACTGCACCTTCGCCACCATGTTCATCATGCAGGCCCACGGCGTTGAACTCAGCATCCAGCAGCAGATCTTTATGCTGTTGCTGCTGATGGTCACCTCCAAGGGCATTGCCGGTGTGCCGCGCGCCTCGCTGGTCGTCATCATGGCCACGCTGACCTATTTCGGCCTGCCGGAAGCATGGATCGCCATTGTTCTGGGCGTTGACCACCTGCTGGACATGGGTCGTTCGGCCACCAACGTCGTCGGCAACTCTGTTGCGGCTGCCGTAGTCGCCAAATGGGAAGGCGAACTGGGTGATGAAGAATCCCCCGAGGAAGAGGCTGTCCCCGCCTGATCCAAATATAAAAGGGGCGCGATCAACATCGCGCCCCGCGTAAGAAAACGGCGAGCGGCCCCCAAAGCCACTCGCCGTTTTTTTATGGCTGAAGTCTCATTGGGCCAAAGCCGTCATTGCGCATTATTCAACGTGACCAATGAAGTCCTCGCGCCCCGATGCTTAAGGTCAGCAAGTCTTTGGCGAGCCATTCAGGCATCCGTAACGAGATAAAATAACAGCAACTTCAATCGCTAAGCGAACCTTATAACACGTTGCCATGGCAATTTCAGGCGACTAGTTTGCACCACGATGAAACGGCCCATAACAACTTTGGCAAAGCTTATTGTAGCGATGACACTGGTCTTCGCTGCCTTTGTCTTTGTGCCTGTTTCGGATACCGCTGCCTGTACCCCGGAGCCTGCCGCCCAACATCAGGCCGTCGCCCACAACCACACCACGGATACACAAGGCAGTGAGCCGGGCGTATGCGCCCACGGCCATTGCCATCACACGACCACGGCACGTCTAGTCTCGTCCGACTTCACGCTTACAGAACCCTTCGGCCGGTCGCGCCACGCTCTGCCGATGGATGACGGCAGCGTTTCGTTTGAATCTGACGGACTGATGCGCCCTCCCCGAAACTGAAACGAAGCCTCGCGCCTTCGCGCACCTTTGTGTTCATTGTTTCCGGAATTTCTCTATGTCCCCGACAACTCGTCGCTGGCCGCATCTCGCGATCGGCTGCGCGCTTTCTGTGCTGACCGGCATGACGGCTGGTTCGGCATGGGCCGACCCCGCCCCGTCCTATGCCGATCTGCTGGCAAGACTGGATCAGACACCCGCCGTCACCGAAGCCCATGCCCTGTCTGATGCCGCCGAGGCCCGCGTTCGCCAAGCCCGCACGCGACCAAACCCTGCCCTGTCCATTGATCTGGAAAACGTCGCCGGTTCCGGTCCCTATTCGGGTTTCGATTCAGGCGATCTCAGCCTTTCCCTAAGCCAAAATCTGGAACTATGGGGACGCCGTTCCGCACGCATCGGCGTCGCCCGCGCCGATGCCGAAACGGCCGCCCTGCGCCGTGACCTCAGCACTATCGACACCGCCGGACGGCTGGCGTTGATCTATGCTGAAGCCGAAGCCGCCCAGCGCCGCGCCGCCTTGGCCGAGGACGCCCTGACGCTGGCCCTTGCCGATGCCCGCGCGGCGCTGGCCATGGTCGAGGAAGGGCGCGAGCCGCTGCTGCGCGGCATTCAGGCTGAAAGCGAAGCCGCCGCCGCCCGCGCCAGCCTCGACGAGGCCAAGGCCGAGCGCGAGGCCGCCTTTGCCCGCCTGAACGCCGTCGCCATGCTGTCCGTCCCCGCAACCTCTATCGGGTCGGGCCTGCTGGATATGCCGACGGCCCCCGCTGCCCTTACGGATCAGGACACGACTGCCATACGGGTCGCCAAGGCCGAGGCCACCGCTTCGGAGCGCCGCATCACCGCCGAGCAGATCAATAGCCGCCCTGATGTCACCGCCAGCGTCGGCGTGACCCGTTACGGTCAGGAAGACCAGACGGCGCTGACCTTCGGCTTGAGCCTGCCCCTGCCCCTGTTTGATCGCAACCGTGGCAATATCGACGCCGCCCGCGCCGAACACCGCGCCGCCGAGGCTCGCGTGCTTCAGGCCCGTCAGGACGCCGGTGCCGACCGCGCCGCCGCCATGGCCCGTCTGTCTTCGTCCGGCAGCCGTGTCTCAGCCGCCGATGCAGGTGTGGCCGCCGCAGAAGAAGCCTATCGCCTTTCGCGCATCGGCGCAGAGGCCGGACGCATATCGCAACTGGAACTGCGAACGGGTCGAGCCACGCTGATCAATGCCCGTTCTGCCGCCGTCGATGCCCGTCTGGCCCGCGTTCGCGCCGAGATCGATCTGGCGCGCCTGGAAGGCCGCGCCCCCTTTGAAGGAAACCGCTGATGCAAACCCTGACTTCAAACAAGAAGCTGCTTATCGCGGGCGTTGCCGCTGTCGTGCTGCTGGGCGGCGGGGCGATGGCCCTCAAGCTTTCCTCGTCGAACGAAGCCCCTGCCGCCGCCCCCGATGCGGAGACCACCGAACAGGCCGAAACGCCCGAAGGCGTCGTTGAACTGACCAATGAGCAGATCAAGGCCGCTGGCATCTCGGTCGTTAGCGTATCGCGTGGCGGAGGTGGCGAAACCCGCCTGTCCGGTCGTGTCGAGGCCATGGTGGATGCCCGCGCGGCTGTCGGGGCCACGGTGGGCGGCACAGTCGAGCGTGTCCTTGTTGCCCCCGGCCAGTCAGTCCGCGCTGGTCAGGCCCTGATTAATCTCCTCAGCGGTGATGGTGCCGCCCTCAGGGCCGAAGCCGACGCTGCCGCCGCCTCTGCCACCGCCGCCCGTCAGGCCCATCAGCGCAACCAGAACCTTGCCCAGCAAGGCGTTGTCGCCCGACAGGAGGTCGAGGCCTCGCAAGCCCAGCTTGCCAGTGCCGAGGCTATGGCCCGCGCCGCCCGCGCCCGCTCGGCTGCTGCCGGATCGCCCAATGCCTCGGGCCGGATGAGTGTGGTCAGCCCGATTTCAGGCGTCGTCACCAATGTTCAGGTCGGCCCCGGCGGTTTTGTCGCACAGGGCGCTGTAGTCGCCGAAGTGACCAATCCGGCACGGGTCGAGCTGGTATTTAACGCACCACCGCACATGGCCGCCAATGTCCGCATCGGCTCCAGCCTGCGCGTCACCGGCCAGCAGGGCGAGTTCGAGGCCGTGGTCACAGGCGTCGCCGCCGATGCAGGCCCGCAAGACAGCGGCGCGACCCTGATCCGCGCACGCCCGCAAGGCAGCGACCTGCCCCCTGCTGGTTCTTCCGTCAGCGGCATCATCGTCACCGAGGGTCAAACCGGCGGTGTCATCACTGTTCCGACCGAGGCCGTGCAAACGGTGAATGGTGCCAGCGTGGTCTTTGTCAGCACCCCGCAGGGCTTCAAGGCCACCCCCGTACTGGCCGGACGTCAGGCCGGTGGCGAAACCGAGATCCTGCGCGGACTGGACGGTGCCGAACGCATCGCCTCCACCAATGCCTTCCTGCTCAAGGCCGAACTGGCCAAGGGCGAAGCCTCGCACGCGCACTAGGGGGCGGATGTCATGTTCAAATACATAATCGAGGCGTCCGTCCGCCTTCGCTGGTTTGTCGTTCTGGCAACGGCGCTGATCTCTGTTTGGGGTCTGTTCCAGCTCACCAAACTGCCCATCGACGCGGTGCCGGATATCACCAACCGTCAAGTGCAGATCAATACGGTGGCGCCCGCTCTGGCCCCCGAGCAGATGGAACGTCAGGTCACCTATCCGCTGGAAACGGCCATGGCCGGTATTCCGGGGCTGGAAAGCACCCGCTCGCTGACCCGCAACGGCTTCAGTCAGGTCACAGTGATCTTCACAGACCGCACCGACATCTATTTCGCCCGCCAGCAGGTGGCCGAACGGATGGCACAGGCGCGTGAAAATCTGCCCGAAAACATCGAGCCCAGCCTGTCGCCAATCACGACGGGTCTGGGCGAAGTGTTGATGTGGACGGTCGATTTCAAACCGTTCAATGCCAAGACCGCACAGGCGGGTCGTGCAGGCTGGCAGCCGGACGGCAGCTATCTGACGCCCGAAGGCGAGCGACTGGATACGCCCCAAGCCCGCGCCACCTATTTGCGGACGGTTCAGGACTGGATCATCGCACCGCGTATGCGCAATGCACGCGGGCTCGCGGGCGTCGATGTGAACGGCGGCTATGTCAAAGAATACGCCGTGCGGCCCGATCCGGCCCGTCTGACCAGCTATGGTCTGGGCCTTGGCGATCTGGTTCAGGCACTGGACCGCGCCAATACACAGGCCGGTGCCGGTTATGTTCAACGTGCGGGCGAAGCCCTGACGGTTCGTACCGACGCACTGGCTTCCAGCGTCGATGATCTGGCGCAGGCCCCTGTGGTCAATCGTAACGGTCTGGTGGTGCGCGTTGCCGACGTGGCGACGGTCGAGATCGGTCAGGCCCCCCGCCTCGGCGGTGCCAGCCGCGATGGCCACGAGGCCGTCATAGGCACCGCCCTTATGCTGGCTGGCGAGAACAGCCGCACAGTGGCGCAAGCTGCCGCCAAGCAACTTGAAGAGATTGCCGCCAGCCTTCCGGCCGATGTCGTGGCCGAGCCGGTCCTGAACCGTAGCGCACTGGTCAACTCGACCATCAAGACCGTGGCCAAGAACCTGACCGAAGGGGCGCTGCTGGTCATCGTCGTGCTGTTCCTGCTGCTCGGGAATATCCGTGCGGCAACCATCACGGCGCTGATGATCCCGATCAGCTTCCTGTTCGCCGTCATCGGTATGAACCGGTTTGGCATCAGCGGAAACCTGATGAGCCTCGGCGCGCTGGATTTCGGTCTTCTGGTCGACGGGGCCGTAGTGGTGGTCGAAAACACCCTGCTGCGACTGGGCCAGAAACGCGCCGATCTTGGGCGGATGCTGACCCGTCGGGAGCGTCTGGGCGTCGCCACGGATGCCGCGCGCCAAATGGTGCGCCCTGCCGCCTTTGGCCAGCTCATCATCCTTCTGGTCTTTACCCCGCTGCTGATGCTGGAAGGCGTCGAGGGCAAAACCTTTATTCCCATGGGGGCCACAGTCATGCTGGCTCTGGTGGGGGCCTTCATCTTCTCCTTCACCTTCGTCCCCGCCATGACGGCGCTGATGGTGCGTGAACCCAAGACCATCCATCTGGACGAAAAGGGTCAGGCACAGGAGCATGAGACATTCCTCCTGCGTCACGCCCGCCGCTGGATCGAACCGGCCATCCGCACGGCCATGGCGCGTCCCAAGGCTGTTCTGATGGCCGCCATCGGCACGCTGGTTGTCGGCGCTCTGACCTTTGCGATGCTGGGGCGCGAGTTCATTCCCACCCTCGATGAAGGCGATGTCGCCATGCAGGCCCTGCGCGTCCCTTCGGCCTCGCTGGAACAGTCGCTCGAAATGCAGATGGCGCTGGAACGGGTCATCAAGGATCAGCCCGAAGTGAAGACCGTCTTTTCGCGGACCGGCACGGCAGAGGCCGCCGTCGACCCCATGCCGCCCAATATTTCGGACGCCGTAATTATCCTGAAACCGCGCAAGGAATGGCCCAATCCACGACTGGCCAAGGAAGACCTGATCGAACGCTTTGAAACCGTCGCCGCGACCCAGTTGGGCAATAGTTTCGAGTTCAGCCAGCCCATTGAACTGCGCTTCAACGAGCTGATTTCGGGCGTCCGCACCGATCTGGCCGTCATGGTCTATGGCGATGACTTCACCCAGCTACAGGCGACGGCGGATCAGGTCGCCAATGCCCTGCGCAACACCCCCGGTTCTGCTGATGTGCGTGTTGAGCAGGCGTCGGGCCTGCCGACCCTGACCATCAGCGTGGACCGTTTTGCCGCTGCCAATTACGGCCTGTCGGCTGCGGATGTATCCGAGGCGGTTTCAACCGCCATCGGCGGCACGCCTGCCGGACAAATCTTTGAAGGGGACCGCCGTTTCGACGTCGTGGTGCGATTGCCGGATGAAGAACGCAACAACCCCGCCGCTCTGGACGCCCTGCCCGTCACCACGCCGTCCGGTATCACTATCCCCCTGTCCTCGGTCGCCCGTATTCAGGTTGCTGAAGGCCAGAACCAGATCAGCCGCAATAATGGCAGCCGCCGCATGGTGGTTCAGGCCAATGTGCGCGGTCGCGATCTGGGCGGCTTCGTCTCCGATGCCCAAGCCAAGGTGGACGAACAGGTTCAGCTTCCGGCGGGCTATTCCCTGACGTGGGGCGGCCAGTTCGAGAACCTGAAACGGGCCGAGCAACGTCTGGGTCTGGTGGTTCCCGTCGTCTTTATCCTGATCGGTATTCTGCTGTTCATGGCGTTGGGTTCATTTGCCGAGGCGGGGCTGGTCTTTGCCTGTGTCCCCTTGGCACTGGTTGGCGGTGCGTTGGCGCTGTTGCTCAGAGGGATGCCGTTCTCGGTATCCGCGGCGGTCGGCTTCATCGCCGTATCCGGTGTGGCCACTCTGAACGGTCTGGTTCTGATGCAGGCCATCCGCGAGCGTCTACAACAGGGTCAAAGCCCACATGATGCTGCCCTGTCGGGTGCCTTCAGCCGCCTTCGTGCGGTTCTGACCACCGCCCTTGTCGCCATTGTCGGCTTTATTCCGATGGCGCTGGCTCAAGGAGCCGGTGCCGAGGTGCAAAAGCCGCTGGCCACTGTGGTCATTGGTGGACTTCTGACCGCGACAGTGCTGACCTTGCTTGTCCTGCCGACCTTCGCCGCCAAGGCGGTGAAATATCGCAGGACCGAGGGGGCCGAGGACTGATGCGAAATTCCAACAAACACACAGTAAGAGGCCAGTGGCTATGAGCGCCGACCACACGCATGACCATGCGCACGAAAAACACGACGATCATGCGGGCCATAACCACGCCCATGGCGGCATTTTCGGCCCCAATACCGAACTGATCTTTGCGCTCGGTTCCGGTGTGGCCCTGATCACCGGCTTTGCGCTCCAGAAGCTGGTGCCGGATATGACCAGCTGGATCCCGCTGGCGCTGTTCTTGTGTGCCTATGGTCTAGGCGGGTTCTTCACGGTTGGTGAAGCCGTCGAGAACCTGAAAAAGCGTCGCTTTGAAATCGACACCCTGATGCTGGTTGCGGCGGCGGGTGCGGCGGCTCTGGGGCACTGGGCCGAAGGCGCCCTCCTTCTGTTCCTGTTCAGTCTTGGTCATGCCCTCGAGCATTACGCCATGGGCCGCGCCAAACGCGCCATCGAGGCTCTGGCTGAGCTTGCCCCGCGCACAGCCCGTGTGCGTCGCGGTCAGGACCTGATCGAAATCCCTGTCGAACAGCTCGCGATCGGTGATCTGGTGGTGGTGCGCCCCAATGAGCGTCTGCCTGCCGACGGTTTCATTATTGTCGGCACCACCAGCATCAATCAGGCCCCTGTCACCGGCGAGAGCATGCCGGTGGACAAGCAACCCGTTGCCGATCCTGCCGAGGCCCGCTCCAGACCTGCCTCGGTGACTTCGGCCTCGGTCGTCTTTGCCGGTACGATCAACGGTTCCGGTGCCATCGAGATAGAAACCACGCGCAAGTCCAGCGACACCACTCTGGCCAAGGTCGTGCGTATGGTCAGCGAGGCCGAGACGCAGAAGTCACCGACCCAGCGCTTTACAGACAAGTTCGAGCGCATCTTCGTGCCTCTGGTACTGGCCCTGACCTTTGTTCTGCTGTTCGCGTGGGTGGTTGTGGACGAACCGTTCCGAGACAGCTTCTATCGCGCCATGGCCGTACTGGTCGCCGCCAGCCCCTGTGCCCTGGCCATCGCCACACCCAGCGCCGTCCTGTCCGGTGTCGCCCGTGCAGCCCGTGCCGGGGTTCTCATCAAGGGTGGTGCCCCGCTGGAAAGTCTGGGCGCCATCGACGCCATCGCGTTCGACAAGACCGGCACCCTGACCGAGGGCCGCCCGCGCATTACCGACATAGTGCCGTTCGAGGGGGTAAGCGAAACCGAGCTTTTGCAGGTCGCCGTCCCCGTAGAGCGCCTCAGCGACCACCCGCTGGCCGAAGCGATTGCCCGTGATGGCTCGGCGCGGCTGGGTGATACGTCCACGCATACCGCTTCGGGCCTGCAAAGCCTGACCGGCAAGGGTGTGACCGCAGAACTGGACGGCCAGACCGTCTATATCGGCAAGCCGGAAATGTTCGGTGCTGACGGGCTTGCCCTTCTGGCCGCGTCTGCCCTTCAGGCCATCGAGAGACTACGCGAGCAAGGCCGCACCTTGATGGTCGTACGTCAGGGTGATCGCGATCTTGGCGTCTTCGGCTTGCTCGATACGCCCAGACCCATCGCCCGCGAGGCGCTCGACAAGTTACGGGCCATGGGTGTGAAGCGGATGATTATGCTGTCCGGTGACCACCAGAAGTCCGCCGAAGCCATCGCCGCTCAAGTCGGCATGACCGAGGCATGGGGTGACCTGATGCCCGACCACAAGGTTGAGGCGATCAAACGCCTGCGGGCCGATGGCAATGTTGCGATGGTGGGCGATGGCGTAAATGACGCCCCCGCCATGGCCACCGCAACCGTGGGTGTCGCCATGGGCGCGGCGGGTTCGGATGTCGCGCTGGAAACCGCCGATGTGGCGCTGATGGCCGACGATCTGTCCAAACTGCCCTTCACGGTTGGCCTCAGCCGCACAACACGCAACATCATCCGCCAGAACCTTGTCGTCAGTCTGGGCGTCGTCGCCTTCCTGGTGCCCGCGACCATTCTCGGTCTGGGTATCGGTCCGGCCATCATGCTTCACGAAGGGTCGACATTGCTCGTCGTGTTCAATGCGCTGCGCCTGCTCGGCTATCGCGAGCGCCCATAAGGCTTGGCCGATAAGACGGCTTGGCAATGTGTTGAAAACAGTTGGGTCACCCACTCCCCCAAGCGGGTGACCCAACATCTGGAATAGGTCTGCCGGGTGTCTTGCGACAGCGACCGGTTCCCCCCTCCAGCTGCTTGCACGCTAGGCGACAAGCAGTTTGGCAAGAGCCCTCAGCACAAGGCTGCAGCTCAATAGAAGTACACACAACGATACCAGTAGCAGTACGGCTCTGGCATTGCGGTGCAGGAAACTCACGAAGGTGCCAACCATGGCTCCGACCTCCAGCGTGCGGATATGAAACACAACTGGAAGAGGCTAGCAAGCCATATACCGCTATTTTTTGTGTGGGTAATGGCTTGCTGGCATCGTGTTAAACCAGACGGCTCTGAACCATGGCCGCCTTCACAAAGCTTGCGAACAGCGGATGTGGCTTGAACGGACGGCTCTTGTATTCAGGATGATACTGAACGCCGATGAACCACGGATGGTCCTTGCGCTCTACCGTTTCCGGCAGGACGCCATCGGGTGACAGGCCCGCGAAATACAGACCACCCTTTTCCTCAATCGCCTGACGGTAATTGATGTTCACCTCATAACGGTGACGGTGGCGTTCGCTGATGGTGGTCGAGCCATAGATGTCCGCAATCAGCGAACCCTCGGCAAATGCCGAATCATAGGCCCCCAGACGCATGGTGCCGCCCAGATCGCCGCCATGCTCGCGCTGGACCCGTTCATTGCCCTGTGACCACTGGGTCATCAGGCCAACCACAGGCTCTTCGGCGGGACCGAACTCGGTCGAGGTCGCGTTCGGGAAACCGGCCAGATGGCGGGCCGCCTCGATCACGGCCATCTGCATACCGAAGCAGATACCGAAGTAAGGGATCTTGTTTTCGCGGGCGAAACGGGCCGCTTGAATCTTGCCCTCTGCCCCGCGCTCACCAAAGCCGCCCGGTACCAGAATGGCATTGGCGTCTTTCAGGCGGTCGGCACAGGCCACCGGATCACCTTCGAACGTGTCCGATTCCACCCAGTCGAGATTCACCTTCACACGGTTGGCCACGCCACCATGCATCAGCGCCTCGATCAGCGACTTATAGGCATCCTTCAGGACGGTATATTTGCCGACGATGGCGATGGTGACTTCGCCTTCGGGGTTCAGACGACGGCGAACAATCTCGTTCCAGCCCGACAGGTCGGGCTCCGGCGCGTCATTAATCCCGAAATGGGCCAGAACCTGCGTGTCCAGACCTTCGGCGTGATAGTCCTGCGGAACCGCATAGATGTCGGCCGAGTCCATCGCCTGAATGACGCTATCGGGGCGCACATTACAGAACTGGGCAATCTTGCGCTTTTCATCGGCCGGAATCTGCTCTTCACAACGGCACAGCAGGATGTCCGGCTGGATACCGATGGAGCGCAGCTCTTTGACCGAGTGCTGGGTCGGCTTGGTCTTCATCTCGCCCGCCGTCTTGATGAACGGCAGCAAGGTCAGGTGGACAAAACACGACTGGCCGCGCGGCAGGTCCTGCCCCAGTTGGCGGATCGCCTCGAAGAACGGCAGGCCCTCGATATCGCCGACGGTGCCGCCGATTTCAACGAGCACAAAATCCACATCCTCGCCATCATCGGTCTTGGCCGGATTCAGGCAGAATTGTTTGATCTGGTCCGTGACGTGCGGAATCACCTGCACGGTCGCGCCCAGATAGTCGCCACGACGCTCTTTTTCGATAATCGTCGAATAGATGCGACCCGTGGTGATGTTGTCGGACTTGGCCGCCGAAACACCGGTGAAACGCTCATAGTGACCGAGGTCCAGATCTGTCTCGGCACCATCATCGGTCACGAACACCTCACCATGCTGGTAGGGCGACATCGTACCGGGGTCGACGTTCAGATAGGGATCGAGCTTTCGCAGTCGAACCTTGTAACCGCGCGCTTGAAGAAGCGCGCCAAGAGCGGCGGAAGCGAGGCCTTTACCAAGGGAGGAAACCACGCCGCCAGTGATGAACACATATCTAGGCATGGGCGGAAACCCTAACCCATTTCGTCACCGCCGTCAGCCGAAAAAGCGGCCTGTTCACGCTTCTTCACAACAAAAAAGAAGCGCGCCGTTTCCGACGCGCTTCATAAACCTTAGTTTTTCCAGTTTGTTACTGGATAGCCTTACTGGGCCGGAGCAGCCGGAGCCGGTTGCGCCGCAGCAGGAAGGCTGGCTTCCAGCTCGTCCAGCGACATAGCCGAAGGTGCCGCCGGAGCCGGCGTTGCGGCCGGTTGCTCGGCCTGCGGTTGAGCCGGAGCGCCGATAGCGATCGAACCCACAGCATCGGCATCGATCACCGAACCCGAACCGCGCTCGATATTACCGGCGATGGTCAGGGCGATGGCGCAGACAAAGAAGGCTGCACCCAGAATAGCTGTTACGCGGGTCAGCAGGTTTCCTGCGCCGCGAGCGGTCATAAAGCCGTTATTGCCGCCGCCTCCCATACCAAGAGCACCGCCCTCGGAGCGTTGAAGCAGGATCACGCCGGTCAGTGCGACCGAGATGATGAACATTACGACGAGCAGAATGGTTTGAAGCATGGCGTCATTCATGTGGGCGCGAAGTTGCGCCGATCAAGAGGCGGCGTCTAACATGATAATGGCGGGGATCAAACCCCGCCATAAACTTAGACAGCGCGGATAATACCGAGGAAGTCCTCTGCCTTGAGCGAGGCACCGCCCACAAGGGCGCCCCCCACTTCCGGCACAGCCAGAATTTCCTTGGCGTTCGACGGCTTAACAGAGCCGCCATAAAGGATCACAGGTTTTGCACCGCCTGCGCCCAGACGGGCAATCATGGCGGCACGCACAGCGGCGTGAACCTCTTCGATCTGTTCCAGCGTCGGGGTCAGGCCCGTGCCGATAGCCCAGACCGGCTCATAGGCCACCGCAAACGGCTTGTCCGCCAGCGAAACCGGCAACGAACCCATCACCTGCTGGCTCACGACCGAAACTGCTTCACCGGCTTCACGCTGTGCAAGGGTTTCCCCCACGCAGATGATCGGCTCCAGACCGGCGGCCAGAGCGGCCTCGGCCTTGGCGGCAACATTGGCATCCGTCTCGCCGAAACCGGCACGGCGCTCGGAGTGGCCGAGGATCACCAGATTGGCACCGGCATCGGCCACCATTTCGGCCGAAACCGAACCGGTATAGGCACCGCTGGCGGCACCGTGGCAGTCTTGGCCACCGATTTCGATGGCCGAACCGCCCAGCGTCTGGGCCATACGGTCGATCAGGGTTGCAGGCGGACAAAGCGCCACACGGCAGTTGGCGGCCTCGGCATCCAGAGCAACGCGCAGGGCAGCGGCCTCTTCAAGGCTCTCCCCCACACCGTTCATTTTCCAGTTGCCAGCGATCAGCTTCAGAGATTCGGTCATAGCCCTACATTAGGCCAGACCCCTGCCCTGCGCCAAGATGCCCAAACCCCTGTACGGCGCTCCAGACCCTATGAATCTGGCAAATTGATCGTATTTCACGAACCAATTGTGCGTTCCGAAACCTTGCGGCCTGATAGCGACTACCACTATACGCCAATCTAGCGCCGTTCCGACGCTGGATTTCCGACAGGTTTCCCCAACAATGATCACGCTGTTCCGTAATTTCGCAAAGTCGAAATGGGCTGTGGGCCTCTTCGCCCTGATTATCCTGAGCTTCGTCGTTGTCGGCGCCCAGTCGGATATCTTCTCGTCCCTGGGCCCACGCCATGTGGTGTCCGCAGGTGACCGCAGCATTAACGGCCCCGAATTCCGCAACAGCTTCGAGCGTGTTCGCGCCAATATCAGCGAACAGTCCGGCCAGACCGTGACCTTCGAGCAGATCGCTGCCGAGGGCTATGTCGAGCAGTACCTGCAAGAACAGGTCATGCGTATGGGCTTTGCCCAGTGGGCCTGGAATGTCGGCATCCGTCCGGGCAAGGACCTGATCGTCGCGGAAATCCGCAAGATTCCGGCCTTCTTCAACTCGATCACCGGCGCGTTCGACCAGACCCAGTACCAACAGGCTCTGGCCCAGCAGAACATCACCACGGTCATGTTCGAGAACGAGCTGCGCGACCAGTACACGATCCAGCACTTCGGTACCGCTCTGGTATCGGGCGTCCGTCTGCCCAAGGCCTATGCGGCTATCGTTGCAGCATCGGCGACCGAAACCCGTGACGGCGCATGGTTCACCGTCACCCAAGCCATGGCCGGTAGCGCCAAGGCCCCGACCGACGAGCAACTGACCGCCTTCATGAAGGAAAACGAAGCCCAGCTGCGTATTCCTGAATTCCGCACTGTCTCGCTGGTCCTGTTCACCCCGGGCCCGAACGATGCGCGTCCGGCCATCACCGAGGAACAACTGCGCGAGCGTTTCGAGTTCCGCAAAGCCTCGCTGTCGGAAGCTGAAAAGCGCACCTTCACCCTGCTGACCGTGCCGACCCGTGAAGCCGCCACCAAGGTTGCTGCCGAACTGCGCGCCGGTAAGGACGTGAACGAGGTTGCCGCTTCGGTCCGTATCCAGCCGACCCCGTATAACGACACCCCGCGTACCGCGCTGGGCGATCCCAAGATTGCCGATGCCGTCTTTGCCCTGCCCGCTGCTGGCGTCACGGACCCGATTCAGGGTGCTGTTGGCTTCACGGTTGCCAAGGTCACCGACATCAAGGGCGGTAAGGACGTCGGTTTCGACGCTGCCCGCGCCGAACTGACCGCCGAGCTGCAAGCCGAAGCCGTTCAAAAAATTGCCTATGAGCGCGTGAAGGCCTTCGAAGACGCCCGTACCGCTGGCAAGTCGATTGCCGATGCCGTTGCCGCCTCGGGTGCCCGTCTGGCCCAGCTGCCGCCGTTCACCCGTCAGGGCCAACTGCCAAACGGTCAGCCCTATGGCCTGCCGCCGGTCATCATCGAAACCGCCTATGCCCTGACCAAGGGTGGCGAGTCCGACGTCATCACCGCCGGTGAAGGCGAATACATCGCCCTGCGCGTTGACGACGTGCGCGAAGCCGCCCTGCCCAAGCTGGACGAACTGCGCCCGATGCTGACCCAGAACTGGATCGCCCGTGAAAACTCGCGCCTGCTGAACCAGAAAGCTGACGAACTGGCTGGCCGTCTGCGTGCTGGCGAGGACATCACCGCTGTGGCCGCCTCGGTCAATGCGACCGTAATGGTCCGCACCAATGTCACCCGCGACGCGGCAGCCCAACAGGCTCACGGCGCTGCGGCTCTGACCGGTCTGTTCTCCACGGCCAAGGATCAGGCCTTCTCGACCCCGGGCGAGAACGGCTTTGTCATCGGCAAGGTCAATGCGATCCACGCCGCCAATCCGGTTACTGCTGCGGCTCTGGTCGCTCCGATCGGCCAGCAACTGGCGACCGCATGGGGCAATGAAGTCGTTCAAACCGCTCTGACCGCCGCTGCGGCCAAGGTCAAAGCCAAGAGCAACGCAACCGAAGCCTATCTCGCACTGGGCATCGAAGCTCCGGTTGCTGGTGCGGCTCCGGCTGCTCCGGCCCCCGCTCCGGCCAAATAATATGTCGGGTGCGGAGCGTACTGCGTTTGTAAACGGACTGGCAGCAGGTCAAACCCAGCTGCTGGTCCGCCGCCTCATCAACGATATGGAGACGCCCGTATCGGCCTTCCTCAAGGTTGGGCACGGGCGTCCCTATGCCAGCCTTCTGGAGTCGGTCGAAGGCGGCGCGGTCAATGGCCGCTATTCCATCGTCACCCTGTCGCCAGACACTGTCTGGCGCTGCCGTGATGGTCAGGCAGACATCGCACGCGGCGATGACATCCTCACCGACACCTTTACCCCCGAAACCCTTCCGGCTCTGGACTCGCTACGTGCCCTGATCGCGGCCAGCAAGTTCGACCTGCCCGCCGATCTGCCGCCGATGGCTGCGGGTCTGTTCGGGGTGTTCGGTTATGACATGGTGCGTTTGCTGGAGCCGTTAGGTCCTGCAAACCCCGATCCGCTGAACCTTGCCGATGCTGTTCTGGCCCGCCCGTCGCTGGTGGCCATCTTCGACTCGGTCAAGCACGAGATTGTTCTGGTGGCCGCGGCCTATCCCGACACCAGCCCTGATGCCGATCTGGCCTATCGCGCCGCAGTCGCCCGTCTCGACGAGTTCGAGGACCGCCTGCGTAGCCCCATGCCGATCCAGCGCGAAGCCGAGCCTGTGCCCGCGCCCGATTTCCAGTCCTCGGTCGATGAGGCCGGTTTTGCGGCCATGGTCGCCAAGGCCAAGGAATACATCGTCGCAGGCGACATCTTCCAGGTCGTGCTGGCGCACCGCTTCGAAGCCCCGTGGTCGCAAGACCCGTTTGCCTTCTATCGCGCCCTGCGCCGTGGCAACCCGTCGCCCTATCTGTTCTTCCTCGACTATGCCGATTTCCAGCTGGCCGGTTCCAGCCCCGAAATCCTGGTACGTCTGAAGGATGGCCGCGTGACCATTCGTCCGCTGGCCGGTACCCGTCCGCGTGGCGAAACGCCCGAACTGGACAAGGCTCTGGAAGCCGAACTTCTGGCCGACCCCAAGGAACTGGCCGAGCATCTGATGCTACTGGATCTGGGTCGCAACGATGTGGGCCGTGTGTCCATACCCGGCTCGGTCGAGGTGACCGAAAGCTTCGTGGTCGAACGCTATAGCCAGGTCATGCACATCGTCTCCAATGTGAACGGCGCAGCCGATCCGAAACTGGATGCGGTGGACACCCTTCTGGCCGCCCTGCCCGCAGGCACGCTTTCAGGCGCACCCAAGGTGCGTGCGATGGAAATCATCGACGAGCTGGAAACCGAAAAGCGCGGCGTCGGCTATGGCGGCGGCGTTGGCTACATCTCGGCCAATGGCGAGGCAGACATCTGCATCGTCCTGCGTACCGCCATGTTCACCGACAACCGCATCTTTGTCCAAGCCGGTGCCGGCGTGGTCAATGATAGCGATCCCGCAGCCGAATACGCCGAGACGCTGGCCAAAGCCCGCGCCCCGATGAAGGCGGCCGGAGAAGCATGGCGATTCAACGCGACCACCCACAACCAACCCTTGGCGCACAGCACCAAGGGATTGGCGGGATCAGACGACTTCGCTTCCTAAGGAATTCTGGTGATGTCGGTTTGGTCAGGTCGAAGATCGGGACCGGCATTCACCGTCCCGAACAGCAATAACCCCATGGCAGCGGCGAAGGCGGCTGCCAGATACACGGGTGGTTTGGAGTGCTCGGTCTTGCCCGATTCTTCGAGCAAACGACGAGCGTCGTGGATAGATTCTATGATGTTCACAGCGGACTTCTTCCGATGGCGATGCTGCATCATCGCGCGGAATGTTTAACGACCGCTTGCTTCGCCCCATTCTACGGCCCAAGCTGTGCATAACAGTGTATGCCGACCTCCCGTTTCGAAAAGCCTTCCTATGATCCTCGTCGTCGATAACTACGACAGCTTCACCTACAACCTCGTCCACTATCTGGCCCAGCTAGGGGCGCAGACACACGTCATCCGCAATGATGACCTGACGGTAGAAGAAGCCCTTGCGCTCAAGCCCGAGGCCATCCTGCTCTCGCCGGGTCCGTGTGATCCGGATCAGGCCGGTATCTGTCTGCCCATTTTGAAAACTGCACCGGAAAGCATGCCGATCTTCGGCGTTTGCCTCGGCCACCAGTCAATCGGTCAAGCCTTTGGTGGACAGGTGATCCGCGCCAAGTCGCTCATGCATGGCAAGACCTCGCTGATCCACCACGAAGGCGGCGGCGTGTTCAAAGACCTGCCCCGTCCGTTTACAGCCACGCGCTATCACTCGCTGGCCGTCAAACGCGAGACCCTGCCCGACTGCCTCGAAGTCACGGCATGGACCGAGGAAGGCGAGATTATGGGCCTGTCGCATAAGACGCGCCCGATCCACGGCGTACAGTTCCACCCCGAGTCCATTGCCACCGAGCACGGCCACGACCTGATCGGCAACTTCCTCGACTTTGCCAATATCAAGCGCACGGCGATGGTCTGAGGCCATGGACAGTTTCAAACCGCTGCTGGGCAAGCTGGTCGAAGGCCAAGTCCTGACCGGCGACGAGGCACAGGGCTTCTTTGCTGCCTGTCTGCGCGGCGAGCCAACCCCCGCACAGGTCGCCGCCGCCATCACCGCCCTTCGGGTGCGTGGCGAAACGGTCGAGGAAATCACCGCCTTTGCCCGCGCCATGCGCGCCGCCGCCCTGTCGCTGGATCACCCGTTCGAGGATGTGGTCGATACCTGCGGCACCGGTGGCGACGGGGCCCATACCTATAATATCTCCACCGCCGCCAGCTTTGTGCTGGCCGGTGCTGGTCTGCGTGTCGCCAAGCACGGCAACCGCGCCATGAGCAGCAAGTCCGGCTCCTCTGATGTACTGGCCGCGCTGGGCGTGAACCTTGATGCCACGCCCGCCCAACAGGCTGTGGCGCTGAATGATGCGGGCATCGCCTTCCTGTTTGCGCCCACCTATCACGGGGCCATGCGCCATGTCGGGCCAGTGCGCGCCGAGCTAGGCTTCCGCACCGTGTTCAACCTGCTCGGCCCGCTATGCAATCCGGCAGGGGCCAACCGTCAGGTGATGGGTGTCTATGACCCCGCCCTGCTGGAACCTCTGGCCGAGGTTCTAGGCCGTCTGGGTGCCAAACGCGCATGGACCGTCAACGGTCAGGGCTTGGACGAAGTCACCACCACAGGCCCGACCGACGTTGCCGAATGGAAAGACGGCACCGTCACCCGTTTCACCATCACGCCAGAAGATGCTGGCCTTCCCCGCGCTACGCTGGCCGACATCCAAGGCGGTGATGCCGAGGTCAATGCCGCCGCCCTTCGCGCGCTTTTGAACGGCGAGAAAGGCCCCTATCGCGACATCGTCCTGATGAATGCCGCCGCCGCACTTGTGGTGTCGGACAAGGCTGAAACCCTGAAACAGGGTGCCGAGATCGCCGCCACCGTCATTGATGAAGGCCGCGCACTTGCCGCGCTGGACGCCCTCGTCCGCGCCTCCCACACCCCAGTAGAGACCGAAGTATGAGCGACATTCTGGACCGTATCGCCGCCTATAAGCGCGAGGAAGTCGCCACCCGCAAAGCCGTCATCACCGTCAGTGCGCTCGAGGCTCTGGCCAAGGGCGCATCTGCTCCGCGTGGCTTTATGAACGCCTTGGCCGACACAGCGATGAAGACGGGTCGCCCCGCACTGATCGCCGAGATCAAAAAGGCCAGCCCCTCCAAGGGACTGATCCGTCCCGATGACTTCAACCCGCCCGAACTCGCGCGTGCATATGAGCGCGGCGGTGCCACCTGCCTGTCCGTCCTGACCGATGGCCCCAGCTTCCAGGGCGATGACTCCTATCTGTCGGCGGCCCGCAATGCGGTAGCCCTGCCCTGCCTGCGCAAGGACTTTCTGGTCGATCCGTGGCAGGTGGCCGAGAGCCGCGCGCTTGGGGCTGACTGCATCCTCATCATCATGGACATGATCGACGACGCCGTCGCCGCCGACCTGCTGGCAGAGGCCGACCGCTTCGGCATGGATGCCCTGATCGAAACCCACGACGAGCAGGAAATGGCCCGCGCCAGCAAACTGGTCGAGGGCCGCGACAACGCCCTGATCGGCGTCAACAACCGCTCGCTACGCACCTTCGAAGTCGATCTGGCCAACACCGAGACACTGGCCCTACTGGCCCCGCCCCGTGCCCTTCTGGTGGCCGAAAGCGGCATCTTCACCCCCGAAGACGTCACCCGCGTCGCCACCGCCGGCTCCAAAGCCATCCTCGTCGGCGAAAGCCTGATGCGTCAGGATGACTTGGAAGCAGCGACAAGGGCCTTGCTGGCCTAGTCAGCCCAGCTTACGCCCCCTCAAACACTTCGTGGTCCCCACGGGTGAGGAACAACACCTCCTCCCCTTCGCCAGCGGGGAAGGTGTCGCGGCGCACCGCGCCGTGACGGAGGGTCTTGTCAGTTCACTTGGACAGCGTTTGCCAAACGGCTTCAGCCGCTTTGTCAGCTTTAGATTTTGCCCATATAAGCTCAGCAAACATCCAAACCACAATTAGAATAGCAAATAGAAACCCTATCTCCATTCTAATCTTGTAGCCCCCATAACCAAAAAATCCGCAAAAAATAGCAAATATTACGGTTCTTACGACCCAAAATTTGTAACAACTTTCAATAACTGACTTATAACAACACGACCAAATATTCCAAACATCTTCATTTCCATCATATTTAAAGCTAAAATGTTTTTTAACTAAATTTTTAAACTCCCATTTACTAACGACCTCAAAGGAATAACAAATTACAAGTGCTATAAAAAATCTATAAAAGAATTCGCCGGTTATATTTTCCATCACAAATCATCCACGATCTGCTCGGCCGCCTGCGCCTCTTCTCGCAGCCACTTCACGAACAACCGCGCCGGTTCCGACACACTGCTGCGGCGGGTGAGGACGTGGTAGGCCATGTCGGTCGTCAGAGCGCCCTCGGCGAAGGGCGCAACAAGACGGCCCGAAGCCAGATCATCGGCCACAAACGCATACGGGGCCAGCGCCACGCCCTGTCCGTGGATAGCGGCGTCGATGGCCATGGCGGTCTGGTCTACACGGGTGCCGGATGACACGTCCACATCCTTGACCTTGTGCGTTTTGACCCACATCGCCCAGTCGGGGCGCTGCTCCTCCAGATCACTCGGACGCAGGTGGATCAGCACATGGTGCTTCAGGTCCGACGGCTTTTTCAGCGCCTTGGCCCCCACCATCAACTGTGGCGCACACACGGGGATCACATCGGCCCCGATCAAACGTTCGGAGCGCACCCCCGTATAAGGCCCGCGCCCGTAACGCACCGCCACATCCACGCGCCCGCCCGCCACGTCCGTCAGACGCATATCCGCCGACAGCCACAGCTCCACCTCGGGATGGGCGGCGGCAAAGCGCGCAATGCGCTGGGTCAGCCATTTGGACGCAAACGACGGCGGCACCGATACCGACAGGGCATAGCGACGGTCGGGGCGATACAGCAAATCCCCTGCCCGCTTCAGATAATCAAACCCGTCGCGCAACAGCGGATAAAGCTCGGCCCCCAGTTCAGTCAGGGCAATCTGGCGCCCCTCGCGGTGGAACAGAGGCGCACCCGCATGCTGTTCCAGAATGCGGATTTGCTGGCTGATCGCGCCGGGCGTCACCGACAGTTCTTCGGCGGCGCGAGTGATGTTCAAACGACGCGCAGCGGCCTCGAAGGCCTTTAGCGAGTTCAGCGGCGGCAGGCGGCCGTCCAGCGGGCTTTCCTTGCTCATTGGCCCATCCATTCAGCGGTCGGAAGGTTGCGGCTACGCAAATAGGCCGGATCATACAGCTTGGTGGCGTATCGCTGGCCGCTGTCGCACAGCACGGTCACGATGGTGTGGCCCGGCCCCATCTCCTTGGCCATGCGGATGGCACCGGCCACGTTCACGCCGCTGGACCCGCCAAGGCACAGGCCCTCATGCTGGACCAGATCGAACAGCACCGACAACAACTCCTCGTCACCGATCTGATAGGCGTAGTCCACCGCATCCAGCCCCGTCAGGTTGCCGGTAATGCGGTTCACGCCGATACCTTCGGTGATCGAACTGCCCTCGCCCTTCAACACGCCGTCCTTGAAATAGGAATACAGCGCCGCGCCCGGCACATCGGCCAAGCCGGTTTTCAGGTCGGGGTTCTGCTCTTTCAGATAGGTCGTCGTGCCGACCAGCGTACCACCCGAACCAACGGCACAGATAAAGCCGTCCACCTTGCCGCCCGTCTGTTCCCAGATTTCAGGGCCGGTGCCCTCATAGTGGGCCAGACGGTTGGACAGGTTGTCGAACTGGTCGGCGTAGAAGGCACCGTGCGGCTCGGTTTCGTTCAGTTCATCTGCCAGTCGGCGCGAATAGTGGACGAAGTGGTTGGGGCTACTGAACGGGGCCGGATCAACCTCGATCAACTTGGCCCCGTGCAGACGCACAGCGCGCTTCTTTTCCTCGGTCTGGGTGCGCGGCATCACGATCACGACCGGATGGCCCAGCGCCGCCCCGACCATGGCCAGACCAATGCCCGTATTGCCCGCCGTGCCCTCGACAATCGTGCCGCCAGCCTTGAGCGCGCCGCTGGCCCGCGCCTTCAGAATAATACTGAGCGCCGCACGGTCCTTAATGGACTGTCCGGCGTTCAGAAATTCTGCCTTGCCCAGAATCTCGCACCCCGTCTCCTCCGACGCACGTTTCAGGCGCAGCAAAGGCGTTTGGCCGATCAAACCCAGGACATCAGACGCGACACGCATTTAGAATTCCGCACAAAATATAAATTTTGCACGAAACTTACTTTAGAAAATCTACACTCACAACCCGTCATCATCGCATGCGGAAAATCATCTCAGGAGTTTCGTAAAGTCTAGACTTAACAACAGGCCCATTATATCCAATCTTCACTAGATAATCCTTCAGCGCTTCAAATAAATGATCCCCAATTCTTGGATCAAAACAAACTTCTTTTACAATACTTTTAAAGTCCATATCATAACTATAAGTTTCTAAATTTTTATGTTTATCAATAATGTTTGGATTGTATACAATTCTATACTCTTCTTCATGCTTGAAGGAGTCTCTTTTTATCCTAACAGAATCAGCAACGCCCCTGTTTGAAGTATCAAACATATCAATATTTTGGCAAAATTGCTCTAATTCATTGTAATTCAAATAATCAACTTCGATCAAAAATGCATCTAAATCGACAGACCTGGCATCAATAGAAGCCAAACTTTTAATAAAAGCGTCATAAACTGACTTGAGATCAGCCTTCACCTTGATGCCCATAAAATCTGGAGAATAAATTCTCCACATTGCATCCGACTCTTGCAATTTCGACCAACATTGAGCAAGTATAGTTTTATTTGCAAATTCAACCATATCTGCAGACCCATCTCTATTTTGTAGTATATATTTTGACTTTAACATTAAGTTTTCATATTTATCTTCCCACTTTTCAACATTAATAAGAGTATTTTTATTTGTTAAAAATGCATCAAATAGCCTTGATGCTGGAAGTATTCTATAAACATCAATATTTGTATTTAAATTTGACAATATTGGCATACACGCCTCCCCATGGTTTAATCACATCATATTTATGGCTATTTAAACAAACATAAATATAGATACTTCATTTTTATCACAACACTAGGAGCCGTACATGGCTGGCCTAAAAGACAAGCGCGGGTTCATCGATAAGGATCGCATCGATCTGACCGAGCGTCAGTCGGTGGAGTATTGGATGAAGAAGTGGGGTGTGACGCGCGATCAGATCGTGACGGCGCACCGCAAGGTCGGGCGCATGACCAAGGACATTGCTGCCGAACTGGGCAAGAAGCGCTAAGCGCCCTGCTCTACCCACTGCTCGCTACTTTCCACTCGCCGTCATCCTCCGGCTTGACCGGAGGATCCAGAGACGTGTGGTGAAGGTGGCTACGGCCCTTATGAATCCCCCGATCTGCGCCGCTAGGCGGCTTGTCGGAGGATGACGGTGGGTGTGGTGAGGCAAAAGAAAAGGCCCCAAGTTTCCTTGGGGCCTTTTGCAGTTTTAGCGATACAGCGTAATCAGATGTGGATTACGCGGCCATAGGCGTCGAGGGCGGCTTCGTGCATGGCTTCCGACATGGTCGGGTGCGGATAGACGATGCCGTGGATGTCCTCTTCCGTCGCTTCCATCGTGATGGCGGTGACATAGCCCTGGATCATCTCGGTGACTTCGTGGCCGATCATGTGGGCACCGATCAGGGCACCCGTCTTGGCGTCGAAGATTACCTTTACGAAGCCTTCGGTATCACCCGAGGCGATGGCCTTGCCGTTCACGCGGAACGGGAAGCGGCCGATCTTGACCTCGCGCTTGGCTTCGCGCGCGCCCTGCTCCGTCACGCCGACAGACGCGACCTGAGGCTGGGCATAGGTGCAGCCAGCGATGGGCGAGTTCACGTTCGGGGTTTTGAAGCCCGCAATGTGTTCTGCCGCGTGGATGCCCTCGTGCGAGGCCTTGTGGGCCAGCCACGGCGCACCGGCGCAGTCGCCGATGGCATAGAGGCCCTTCACATTGGTCTGGCAGTGGCTGTCGGTCTTGATGTGACCGCGGTCCAGCTCAACGCCCAAAGCTTCCAAGCCAATGCCGTCGGTGTTGGCCGTGATGCCAACCGCCGAGATGCAGACCTCGGCCTCAAGCGTTTCAGCCTTGCCGCCGACCTCGATAGCCACCGACACGCCGTTGGCGGTCTTGGTGACCTTCGTGACCTTGGCACCGGTCTTGAACTTGATGCCGCGCTTTTCAAAGCCCTTCTGGGCGGCCTTGGACACTTCTTCGTCCTCGACCGGCATGATGCGATCCACGGCTTCCACCACGGTCACGTCAGCGCCCAGAGCACGATAGAAGCTGGCGAACTCGATGCCGATGGCACCCGAGCCGATGACCACGAAGGTCTTCGGCAGCTTTTTCGGGGCCAGCGCGTCGCGGTAGGCCCAGATCTTGTCGCCGTCTGCTTCCAGACCGATCTGCGGCAGTGCGCGAGCGCGAGCGCCCACGGCCAGCATCACGTTCTTGGCGTTTACGATCCGCTCCCCGCCCTTGTTCAGGGTCACGACCACCTGCGGCGCTGCAGTGCCCTTTTCGAGCTTTGCGGTGCCTTCGATGACCTCGATCTTGTTCTTCTTCATCAGGAAGCCAACGCCTTGCGTCAGCTGCTTGGCCACACCGCGGGAACGCTGGATGATGGCATCAAAGTCAAACGACGCGCCGGAAGCCGACAGGCCGTATTCCTTGAGGTGGCTTAGGCTCTCGAACTTTTCGCCCGACTTCAGCAGGGCTTTGGTCGGGATACAGCCCCAGTTCAGGCAGATACCGCCGAGGTTTTCACGCTCGACGATAGCGACCTTCAGGCCCAGTTGGCTGGCACGGATGGCCGCGACGTAACCGCCGGGGCCCGAGCCGATCACAACGAGATCAAAATCACTCATAAGCTTTGATCCTTAGGCCAGCATCGACAGCGGTTCTTCAAGCAGCGGCTTGAAGGCTTGCAGGAAGCGGGCACCGACAGCGCCATCCACCACGCGGTGATCGCAGGTCAGGGTGACAGTCATCACCGTGGCCACAGCCAGTTCGCCATTCTTGACGACCGGACGCTTCTCGCCTGCACCCACGCTCATAATGCAGCCTTGCGGCTCGTTGATGATCGAGGTGAATTGCTTGATGCCGAACATGCCAAGGTTGGACACCGAGAAGGTGCCGCCCTGGAACTCTTCCGGCTTCAGCTTGCGATCACGGGCGCGCTTGGCCAGATCTTTCGACTCGGTCGCGATCTGGGCCAGACCCTTGGTCTCGGCCTTGCGGATGATCGGGGTGATCAGGCCGCCATCAATAGCCACAGCCATCGACACGTCGGCATGGTGGTGCATGGCAATGCCTTCGGGCGTGTAGGAAGCATTGGCTTCCGGCACGGCCTTCAGGGCCATAGCAGCGGCCTTGATGACGAAGTCGTTGACCGACACCTTGATACCGCGCGGCTCCAGCATCTTGTTGATCTGGGCGCGGGCCGCCATCAGGGCGTCCAGCTCCACATCAATGAACAGCGGGAAGTGCGGGACGTTGTTGACGCTGTCGACCAGACGGCGGGCAATCGCCTTGCGCATACCGTCCAGCGGAACGAGGTCGTAGGTGCCGTCGGGAATGCCCAGCTGTGCCAGCGAAGGGGTCGCCTTGGCGGCGGCAGGAGCAGCAGCGGCAGCGGCCGGAGCCGAAGCGCTTGCACCACCCGAAGCTTGAGCAGCCTCGACGTCGCGCTTGACGATACGGCCATGCGGGCCGGTGCCCTTGATGGCTTTCAGGTCAAGGCCAGCCATGGCCGCCAGGCGGCGGGCCAGCGGCGAAGCGAAGATACGCTCGCCAGACGCAGCGACCGGAGCCGGAGCGGCTTTCGGGGCTTCAGTCTTCGGGGCTTCCTTGGCCGGAGCGGCAGCAGCAGCCGGAGCGGCCTCTGCCTTCTTCGGAGCAGGTGCGGCATCGTCGCCAGCCAGACGGGCGATCAAGGTATTGACCTTCACGCCCTCGGTGCCTTCGGCAACGAGGATTTCCAGCACTTCGCCTTCGTCCACGGCCTCGACTTCCATCGTGGCCTTGTCGGTTTCGATCTCAGCGATGACATCACCGGCGGAGACAGTGTCTCCCACCTTGATGTGCCACTTGGCCAGAACGCCCTCTTCCATCGTCGGAGACAGGGCGGGCATCAGGATGTCGGTCATCAGGCATTACCTCCCTGAGGGGCGACAGGCTCGGCGACGGTGCGGACATTGTCCGCCTTGATCACGCCGCTGAGGCCTTCGAGGATGCGGTGATAGGCTTGGGTTTCGTTGTGGCCGTGACGGACGGCATAGCCGTGCGCCATGTGACGCGCGGCATAGGCCAGCATTTCACCGAACTTGATCGGGTCGTTGAAGGCAGGCTTCACCGACATGACTGGCTCGTCCTTCGACCACCACATACGCAGCAGTTCGATGGCCTTCTCGTCAGCGGCGACGCTGTCGGGAACGGTCAGTTCGAAGTCTTCGCTCATGCCATCACCTGCTTTACAGCAGCAACGATCTTGTCGACGCCTGGAATGGACAGGGCTTCGAGGTTCGCAGCGTAAGGCAGCGGCACGTCTTCCTGGTGTACGCGCAACGGCGGGGCATCTAGGTAGTCGAAGGCCTCGGCGATCACGCTGGCGACAACCTCGGCACCAACGCCCATACGACCCCAGCCCTCTTCGGCCGAGACCAGACGGTTGGTCTTCTTGACGCTGTTGATGATGGTTTCGGTATCCAGCGGACGCAGGGTACGCAGATCGACAACCTCGGCCGAGATGCCTTCTTCAGCCAGCTTTTCAGCGGCTTGCAAGGCAAAGCCAACCATGCGGCTGTGGGCCGTAATGGTGACATCGGTGCCTTCGCGACGGACCTTGGCCTTGCCGATCGGCACGACATAGTCTTCGATTTCCGGCACGTCGAACTCGATACCGTACATCATCTCGTGTTCGAGGAAGACGATCGGGTTCGGATCGCGGATAGCCGCCTTCAGCAGGCCCTTGGCATCTGCGGCGTCATACGGCGCAATCACCTTCAGGCCCGGAATCTGGGCGTACCATGCCGAATAGTCCTGAGAGTGCTGGGCACCCACGCGGCTGGCGGCACCGTTCGGACCACGGAACACGATCGGGCAACGGATTTGACCGCCCGACATGTACAGGGTCTTGGCCGCCGAGTTGATGATGTGGTCGATGGCCTGCATGCCAAAGTTCCACGTCATAAACTCGACGATGGGCTTCAGACCGGCCATGGCCGCACCGACGCCCAGACCGGCAAAGCCGTGCTCGGTAATCGGGGTATCGACCACGCGTTGCGGGCCGAATTCCTGAAGCAGTTCGCGGCTGACCTTATAGGCGCCCTGATACTGGGCAACTTCCTCGCCCATCAAGAACACAGCGTCGTCGCGGCGCATTTCTTCGGCCATCGCGTCACGCAGGGCGTCACGGATGGTGGTCTTGACCAGCTTGGCGTCAGCCGGAATTTCCGGATCGCGCAGCTCGGCCGTCGGCTTGGCAGCAGGAGCCGCAGCCTTGGGAGCCTGAACCGGCGCTTCAGCTTCGGTCTGGGTCATAGGCTGGCTTTGGGGCTCTGCAGCCTTCGGTGCCGGTGCAACCTCGTCGCCAGCCAGGCGGGCGATTGGCGTATTCACCTTCACGCCCTCGGAGCCTTCGGCCACGAGGATTTCCAGCACTTCGCCTTCATCGACAGCCTCGACTTCCATCGTGGCCTTGTCGGTTTCAATCTCGGCAATCACCTGACCTGCAGAGACGGTATCACCCGCCTTGATGTGCCATTTGGTCAGCGTGCCTTCTTCCATGGTGGGCGACAGCGCCGGCATCAGAATGTCGGTCACGGATCAGGCCTCCACGTAAACGTCTGTGTAAAGCTCGGACGGATCGGGTTCCGGGCTTTCTTGTGCAAATTGAACGGATTCAGCCACGATAGCCTTCACCTCGTTATCGACGGCTTTCAGCTCGTCCTCGGTCACCTTGGCGGCGGCCAGAAGCATCTTGATGTGGTCGATCGGGTCGCGGGTCTTCTTGACCTCGTCGACTTCTTCCTTCGAGCGATACTTCGCCGGATCGGACATCGAGTGGCCGCGATAGCGATAGGTCTTCACTTCGAGGATATACGGGCCTTCGCCAGCGCGGGCGCGAGCCACGGCGCGGGCGGTTGCATCGCGTACAGCCAGAACGTCCATGCCGTCGACCTGCTCGCCCGGAATACCGAACGAGGCACCGCGCATATAAAGCTCGGTCGTCGAGGAGGCGCGGTCAATGGCCGTGCCCATGGCGTATTCGTTGTTCTCGATGATGTAGATGGCCGGCAGCTTCCACAGCTGGGCCATGTTGAAGCTCTCGTAGACCTGACCCTGGTTCGAGGCACCGTCGCCGAAATAGACGAACGAGACCGAGTCATCGCCACGGTACTTGCCCGCAAAGGCCAGACCGGTGCCCAGAGCCACCTGTGCGCCCACAATGCCGTGGCCGCCATAGAAGCCGGTCGGCACATCGAACATGTGCATCGAACCGCCCTTGCCCTTGGACGAGCCACCGGCGCGGCCGGTCAGTTCGGCCATAACGGCATTCGGGTCCATCCCCGCAGCCAGCATGTGGCCGTGGTCACGATAGCCCGTGATAATCTTGTCGTGGCCTTGCTTGACGCTTTCTTGCACGCCAACGGCAACGGCTTCCTGACCGATATACAGGTGGCAGAAGCCACCGATCAGGCCCATGCCATACAGCTGGCCCGCGCGCTCTTCAAAGCGGCGGATAAGGACCATCTCGCGATAGTAACGCAGCAGGTCTTCTTTCGAAGCCTGAGGCGTGTTCGGAATTCTGATTTCACCCTGTTCGGATGAAGATTTCTGAACCGCGGCTTTCGCCATTCCGGCATCTCCCGGTTGCGCCCCGGGTAACGGGGACTCTTCTCATTACGATGAGAAGGGGTTTAGCAGCCTTGGCGACGCCTTAGCAAAGCGCAGTTTCGTGTTGTAACACGAGTTTAGCCTGCCCGGACCGCCTCGGGACTGCGTACCGCAGGTGTATGAACACGCACAACATAGTCTCGCGGATCGGCAAAACCGATTACAGCGCGGGCACGTTCTTCAAGAAGATCACGCGAAAGGCTGCTGGAGCGCAGATAGCGGACGCGCACTTCCAGATCCTGCCTCTCCTCAAGCAGATGTGACAATTCGGCCTGACGCTTGTGCAGCAGCGCCTCGCGGGACTTGCCGCTCAGCACACCGCGCTCGCCCGTCAGCCCGTGTACGCCAAAGTACAGGACTGCAAGCAAGATCAGAACTGACGGTAAATACGGCTTCATCTGCTCTATCACTGACGCCGCTCCTTCTGAGCGATGGCACGAATCCAACCCGTGCACGAAAATGGTTAGTTAAGAATTAAAAACTCCGCCGCCGGATGACCGACGACGGAGTTTTTGAATTTGTTTGCAAATCGAAGCCCCGAAAGGCTCCTGCAAAGCTTAACGCAGCAGCATACCGTCGCCGTAATAGACGGCCTGGTCGCCCAGCAGCTCTTCAAGACGCAGCAGCTGGTTATACTTAGCCACCCGGTCCGAACGGGCCAGCGAGCCGGTCTTGATCTGACCGCAGTTCGTGGCCACGGCCAGATCGGCGATGATCGAGTCTTCGGTTTCACCCGAACGGTGCGACATCACCGAGGTGTAGCCGGCACGGTGCGCCATATCGACGGCATCGAGGGTTTCCGACAAGGTACCGATCTGGTTGACCTTGATCAGGATCGAGTTGGCCAGACCTTCGCCGATACCGGCGGCCAGACGGGCCGGATTGGTCACGAACAGATCGTCACCAACCAGTTGCACGCGATCACCCAGACGCTCGGTCAGCAGTTTCCAGCCTTCGAAATCGTCTTCGGCACAACCGTCCTCGATCGAGACGATCGGGAAACGCTCGACCAGATCGGCCAGATAGCCAACCATGCCGTCGGCGTCGAACTTCTTGCCTTCGCCGTCGAGGTTGTACTTGCCGCCCTTGAAGAACTCGGTCGAAGCGACATCGAGCGCAAGGTGGAAGTCTTCACCGGCCAGATAGCCAGCAGCCTGACCGGCCTTGGTGATGAAGCTCAGGGCTTCTTCAGCCGAACCGAGGTTCGGTGCGAAACCACCCTCGTCACCGACATTGGTGTTGTGACCGGCATCTTTCAGTTGCTTCTTCAGCGCGTGGAAGATTTCAGCGCCCATACGCAGACCATCCGAGAAGGTGGCTGCGCCGGTCGGCATGATCATGAATTCTTGGATGTCGATCGGGTTATCGGCATGCGCGCCGCCGTTGATGATGTTCATCATCGGGGTCGGCAGAACACGCGCCGAAACGCCGCCGATATAGCGGTGCAGCGGCAGGTCGGCCGAGATAGCCGAAGCCTTGGCCACAGCCAGCGACACACCGAGGATGGCATTGGCACCCAGACGGGCCTTGTTCTCGGTACCATCCAGCTCGATCAGGGCCAGATCGATACGGCGCTGGTCTTCGGCATCCAGACCCGACAGGGCATCGAAAATCTCGCCATTGACGGCATCGACGGCCTTCTGGACACCCTTGCCCATATAGACGTCCTTGTCGCCGTCACGCAGCTCTACAGCTTCGTGGGCGCCGGTCGAGGCACCCGACGGGACAGAGGCGCGGCCAAACGAGCCGTCTTCGAGGACCACATCCACCTCAACCGTCGGATTGCCACGGCTATCGAGAATCTGGCGGGCAACAATGTCTGCAATATCGGTCATGGAACGATCCCGGCAAAACGCAGTGAAAAGAAGTGAGCGCCCTTTAAACCAAAGGCACGCGAGAAGCCAACCACCATGCACGGGACAAACGAAAACAGCGTGCGATTTCTCGCACGCTGTTTGGATTCGTCACCGATATGGAAATCGGCAGACCTAAACCGGGACTTAGTCTTCGGCTTGGGTCAGAACCTGACGACCGCGGTACATACCGGTCTTCAGGTCGATGTGGTGCGAGCGACGCAGCTCGCCGGTGTCTTTGTCCTCGGTGTACGGGTTGCTGCCCAGAGCGTCATGCGCACGGCGCATGTTACGACGGGACGGGGATACTTTGCGCTTCGGAACGGCCATGTCCGTCTCAATCTCTAAGTCGGTGCGCCGATGAAGGCGCGAAAAACAATAGCGGCGGCCACGAAATCCGGACCGCCACACGAGGCCGCGCTTATGCATGAAGCCGACGATGATTTCAAGGGGTAGTGCCGAAAGAGCTAAAACACTGCCATCACGGCCTCTCAAAGCCCCTTTTCGACCCCGAACGGCGTCTTATTCGCCGAAAGTCGTCAACGAATCAACGCGCGAGGCGATCCGCGACCGCTTCCCCGATTGCCATCGAACTGGTCAGGCCCGGACTTTCGATACCAAACAGGGCCATCAGCCCCCCGATACCGTGCGATTCGACGCCGCGAAGCTGGAAATCCGGCTGAGGCTGACCCTTGCCATGCAGTTTTGGACGGATCCCCGCATAGTCAGGGGCCAGTTTCTCGACCTGCACATCCGGCCAGAAGCGGCGGATATAGCCCGCAAACACTTCTGCCTTGGCCGGATCGACCGAATAGTCCTCGGCCTCGACATAGGCCAGATCGGGGCCAAACACGCCCTGCCCGCCCAGATCCTTGCGGTAATGCGTCCCCAGCGCGCCCGGAATGGGCGGCGGATAGATCAGGCGATTGAACGGTGCGGGGCCTGACAAACGGAAATAGACGCCCTTGCCGAAATGGCCCGCAGGGATCAGGTCCGCCGGATAGCCCTCAATGCTGGCTGCCACCTTTTGTGCCGACAGGCCCGCCGCCGTCACCAACAGGCGGCTGGTGACGCTCATGGCCCCTTCGCCGCCGACATGGATGGTAAAACCACCCCCCGCCAGAGGCTCGGCCCCTTCGAACGGTGCAGATGTGACCACAGAGCCGCCCGCAGCCTCGATCTCGCCCTCAAGGGCCAGCATATAGCCATGACTGTCGAACAGGCCGCTCTCGGGCGACAGGATGGCCGCGACCGCATTCAACTGCGGCTCCAGCGCCCTCGCCTGTTCGCCGCTTAGAAGCTCCAGCCCCTCGACGCCGTTGATGCGCCCCTGCTCCAAGATCGCCTCGATGCGTGGCACCTCGGCCTCTTCTGTGGCGACAACCAGCTTGCCGCACTTCCAGTGATCGACCTTGTGGCTTTCAAGGAAATCATAGAGCCGCCGACGCCCCTCGACACAGAACTTCGCCTTGAGCGATCCGGTCGGATAATAGAGCCCGGCGTGAATGACCTCGGAATTGCGCGAGGACACGCCCTGCCCGATGTGCGGTTCTTTTTCCAGAACCAGAACCGTCAGCCCCCGTTTCGACAACGCCCGCCCGCATGCCAGCCCTACGGCACCTGCACCCACAACGGTCGCATCGAAATCGAAAGACATCAGGTTCCGTATCTCCGCTTGGCCTCGGCTTCGAAACATTCGATCAGCTTGCGCACCGCCAGATCAAAGTTCGAATGCAGCATCATGTCGAGCATCTTCGATTTGAACGCGAAGTCGATCATGAACTCAAGACGGGTACCGTTCTCGTCGGGGAAAAACTCCCAGCGGTTCTTCAGATGCTTGAACGGGCCACGCAAAAGACCGACCTCGACCTTGGGTGCATTGCTGTCATAGCGCACCCAGGTCGAGAATTTTTCGGTCAGGACAGCAAAACCCACACCGGCCTCGGCGTCCATAACGGTCACACCGTCCGCCTCTTCGCGGGTGTTCCAGACACGCATGGACGTGATCCACGGCACGAATTGCGGATAGTGCTTAATATCCGCAACAAGCGCCGCCATTTGATCCGGCGCATAGGGCAGTATGCGCGTCACACGATGAACAGCCATATTCGCCTTAGCGACGCAGTTGTGCTTCGCGGGCGGCCTTCAGGCGGGCAAAGTCTTCACCCGCATGGTGCGACGAGCGCGTCAGCGGCGAGGACGACACCATCAGGAAGCCCTTGGCGCGCGCGATAGCCTCATAAGCCTTGAACTCTTCCGGCGTGACAAAGCGGTCGATAGCAGCGTGCTTGCGCGTCGGTTGCAGGTACTGGCCGATGGTGATGAAATCGACACCCGCCGAGCGCATGTCGTCCATCACCTGCATCACTTCTTCCTTGGTCTCGCCAAGGCCGACCATGATGCCCGACTTGGTGAACTGGTTCGGATCGCGTTCCTTGACCATCTGCAACAGACGCAAGGAGTGGAAGTAACGCGCACCCGGACGGATCTTGAGGTACAGGCGCGGAACGGTTTCAAGGTTGTGATTAAAGACGTCCGGCTTGGCGTCGATCATCACGGCCGCCGCGCCATCCTTGCGCAGGAAGTCGGGCGTCAGAATTTCAATGGTCGTGTTCGGGGCCTGAAGGCGAATCTGGCGCACCACTTCGGCAAAGTGTGCAGCACCACCGTCGGCTACGTCATCGCGGTCTACGGACGTGATAACGACGTGGTTCAGACCCATCTGCTGGACAGCCAGACCGACCTTGCCCGCTTCTTCGGGATCAAGCGGTTGCGGCAGGCCCGTCTTCACGTTGCAGAAGGCACAGGCACGCGTGCAGGTGTCACCCATAATCATCAGGGTGGCGTGCTTCTGGCTCCAGCACTCGCCGATGTTCGGGCAGGCTGCTTCCTCGCAAACCGTGACCAGCCCTTTAGAGCGCACGATTTCCTTGGTGGCATTATACTGCCCCGAACCGGGTGCCTTAACGCGCAGCCAGTCAGGTTTCTTCAGCACCGCCGATTCCGGGCGGTTCTGTTTTTCAGGGTGCCGCAGTTGTGCCGGCGACGTCTTCAGGGTGTCGATCAGGGTGACCATGAGGGGCTATTTCGGCTTTTACGCTGCAATAGGCAAGGCACTCCCCGCCTCACTATCGGTTTCTATTGCCGCCTGCCCCATATGGGAGAAGTTTAGCTTGAAGCTTTAAATTTAAAATTGTGCCTACAGGAAGCTGTTTGAAGATGGCCATTTTAAAAGTCATAACCATGACACATCGGTGCAATTCGATGCGTCATTTAAGCCCTTGGCTTCCAGCATCCGTGAGTTTTCTCGTAAAAGGTCTGGACCCATGTTGCGATCGCTCCATCAGGAGAAGACATGGATAGTTCAGCCGGAGCCCCATTTTCTTGCTTGGATCCCCAGATAGTGATCGAACTGTTTCCATGAGCAATAACTGGATAGGGCCAATCCTGAAGAGGAAGGGTGCCCGGAACGATTACCTCTGGAGTGGGTATTGATCGCAGTTCTTGAAGGCTGGCTGCAAAACTGCATTCACGAGAATCGGCCTCTTCCAATCCGGTCGATGTTTGGCGAGTTGCTACATAATAGCCGAGGTTGCTGGCAGGCCCATCGTGATTAAATTCATATCTGACTGCGACATCGTAGCCCCAGCTAGTTGAATTGATAACGAGAAACGGGCGTTTGCCAGTTGGAGGAAACAAGACCCATCGAGCAGGTGACTTGTCGTCGGTAGGCCATTGTTGTGTGGAGTTTTGAGGGGCTGGGTTTGGCTCGTTAGCTATGAAATCTGTCGCGTTATGGATTGCTGCAGCCGCGAGTAATTCTATAAGCATATAGCATCCTCCTGTGTATGATTTGAAAAATGCTGTTAAAAATTTCCCCTCGTCAAGGCAGTTTTGATTTAGTCAAACGATTAAAATCCTTTAGTAAATACCCACCTTAATGCACATGATTTCATGTTTTCATTTGAAAAATATATACACATATAGATTAATTATTGTAATTTTTGATTATTGCTAAATGTGTACGACGATAGATTAGTCATTTTTACTTATCAATATGATTTATATATTCACTTAAATGGATGGCGAATGCCAATAATAATGAAACCACGTGTGTTGCGGATACTGTAGTGAATGGCAAGGTAATCACCTTTGAGTACATTGTGACGTCGTGCATAAATTCAAATGGTCAGCCTTTTAGTCGAAAATCGTTGCAATCCTCACGGAAGGTTTCAGAGTCTTTCCAAAATGGACCCACATCTTTAATGAGGTCCGCCCGAACGGATAAAGGGGGCCACCGGCCCGCCTAAGGAGGATCGCCTTGCGGCAATCGCTGGATTCCAAGCTGTACACGACCACGCTTATCGACGCCCTGATCGACGCGCGGGCCAAATATGGCGACAAGGAAATTCTCGAAGATCAGGATCGCAACCCGCTGACCTATACGGGTCTGATCCGTGCGGCCTTTGTGCTGGGCCGCAAGATTGCCAACATGACCCAGAAGGGCGAGCGCGTAGCGATACTGCTGCCGTCGTCTATGGGGGTGGTCGTCACCTTCTTTGGCCTGCATGCGCATGGCCGTGTGCCGGTGATGCTGAACTTCACCGCCGGTGAAGCCAACCTGAAAGCCGCCATCAAGGCTTCGGGCGTCAAAAAAATCCTGACCGCCAAACGCTTCGTCGATCAGGCCGCTCTGGGCGATCTGGTCGAGGCGCTGGGCACCGTGGCCGAGATTGTCTGGCTGGACGATGTCCGCAAGACCATCGGCCTGAAAGACAAGCTTTACGGCCTTGCTGCCGGTGCCGCGCCCAAGCGTTTTGCCGTCAAAACCAGCCCTAATGATCCGGGTGTCATCCTGTTCACCTCGGGCAGCTTCGGCTCGCCCAAGGGTGTATTGCTGACCCAGCAGAACCTTGTGGCCAATGCCCGTCAGGTTGCCGATCATATCGCGCTGGACCCGTCATGGGTGCTGTTCAACCCGTTGCCGACCTTCCACTGCTTTGGTCTGACCGCAGGGGCCATCCTGCCTCTGCTCGAAGGCTTGAAGGGCTTCCAGTATCCGTCGCCGCTGCACGCCAAACAGATCACCGACCTGTTGCCTCAGGTTAAGGCCAACCTGCTGTTTGCGACCGATACCTTCCTGAACCAGTATGCCCGCGTGGCCGAACCCGACGACTTTGCCACCATCAAATTCGCGGTTGCCGGTGCCGAGCGTGTACGCGACGAAACCCGCGCCCTGTTCGAATCCAAATTCGGCGGCATCGAACTGCTGGAAGGCTATGGCGCGACCGAGGCCGCCCCTGTCGTGGCCGTCAACAAGCCGGGCAAGAACCGCCCGGGTACCGTTGGCCAGATCCTGCCGGGTCTGGATCACCGCCTTGAGCCGGTCGAAGGCGTCGATGCCGGTGGCCGCCTGTTCATCAAGGGCCCGAACGTCATGGCCGGTTATCTGACCTCTGGCGATCCCTTGAAATGGGAAGCCATTGAAGACGGCTGGCTGGACACCGGCGACATTGTCGATGTGGATGCCGAGGGCTTCATCACCATTCGCGGACGCGCCAAACGCTTTGCCAAGATCGGCGGCGAGATGGTGTCCCTGACGGCCGTTGAGGGCATTGCCGGTGCCGTATGGCCCGATAACCGCCACGCCGTCGTCGCCATTCCCGACAGCCGCAAGGGCGAGAAGCTGGTGCTGATCACAGACCGCGAGGGTGCAGAGTCTTCGGAACTCAGCGCATGGGCGCGTGAAAATGGCGCACCGGAACTGGCCGTCCCCAAAAAGATCATCAAGGTTGCTGAAATCCTTGTTCTGGGTACCGGCAAGACCGATTATGTTTCCCTTCAGAAAATGGTCGAAGACGCTAAATAAGCGTCTGATCCGGGGAGCATCTGAATGTCGTTGCGCACATTTGACTGGCATGGGCTGACACTGGCGGCCCTGCGTATCGCCTCGGGCCTGCTGCTGGTTCAGCACGGCACGGCCAAGCTGTTCGGTTTTCCGGGCGGCGATCGCGCCAATATCGACCTGAACACACTGGTCGGGTGGTCAGGCCCTATCGAGTTTGCAGGCGGGTTGCTGATCATTCTGGGCCTGTTTACGCGCCCCGTCGCGTTTGTGCTGTCTGGTTTTATGGCTGCGGCCTATTTCATCGGCCACGCCTCCAGAGGCCTATTCCCGCTGTTGAACGGCGGTGAACTGGCGGCCCTTTACTGCTTTGTCTTCCTGTTTATCGCCGCCGCCGGTCCGGGCATGTTCGCCGTGGACCGCCGCCGCTAAAACGAGAAATGGCGCAGATCATACGATCTGCGCCATTTTCTTTAGCCGCTTAGGATCAGCCGATCCGCACTGCTTTCTTGCCTAGCCGATCCGCACTCCGGTCATCGAAATAGAACCACCCACAACCTCGTCATTGAAGAAGGCGACAGATTCGCCCTCCTCCTGCTGGGCCGCGACATACAGCAACGGCAGGTAATGTTCGTCGGTCGGCACCGACAGTTGCGCATTCTCGGCCAGATGCACCCAGTCGATCAGGGCGTCGTGGTCGCCGCGCACAAAGGCCGCTTTTACCGCCTCGTTAAAGTCGGTCGCCCAGTCATAGGGCTCGCCGCCATCGCGCTTCCACGTCCGCAGATTGTGCACAAAGTCACCCGAGCCCGCGATCAGATAGCCTTCGTCCCGCAGAGGCCGCAGCGCCTTGGCCAGTTCGTAATGGCCGCGCGTGTCCAGATCGCGGTTCAGCGACAACTGCACCACCGGCACATCGGCATCGGGCCACACATGGGCCAGCACCGACCATGTGCCGTGGTCCAGTCCCCACTGGTCTGTTTGCACGGCTCCGGTCAGTTCCGACACGCGAGCCGCCAGTTCAGGCGAACCGGGTGCCGGATACTGCATGGCATGCAGCGCAGGCGGAAAACCACCAAAGTCATGGATGGTTTCCGGCTGCGCCATCGCGGTCACGCCCAGCCCGCGTGTCTCCCAGTGGGCGGACACCATAACCACCCCCTTGGGTTTACCGAGTTGCGCGCCCAAGGCCTTCCAGCCGTCGGCGAACTCTCCCCCCAGAGCGTTCATGGGCGATCCATGCCCAAAGAAGATTGCAGGCTGTTTCATAACCTTAACCGTGAAGTTTCTTGGCGATTTGCGCGATATGCTGACCTTGGAAGCGTGCGCCATCCAGCTCGATCTGGCTAGGCATACGCGAACCGTCGCCCTTGGTCAGGGTGGTCGCACCATAGGGCGAGCCGCCAACGATCTCGTCCATGTTCATCTGGCCTGCGAACGAATACGGCAGACCGACAATCATCATGCCGTGGTGCAGGAAGAAGTTGTGCAGGCCGCTAAAGGTGGTTTCCTGACCGCCGTGCTGGGTCGCCGAGGCGGTGAAGGCACCCCCGACCTTGCCGATCAGCTTGCCTTGCGCCCACTGGCCACCGGTCTGGTCGAGGAAGGCGCGCATTTGCGATGCGGCCGAGCCAAAACGGGTGCCTGCGCCGATGATGATGGCGTCATAGTTTTCCAGATCGGCCACAGTGGCGATCGGGGCTTCCTGATCCATCTTGTAATGGGCGTTGCGGGCCACCTCTTCCGGCACGGTTTCCGGTACGCGCTTCACATCGACAACAGCGCCTTCAACCTGACCGGCACCTTCGGCAACAGCATAGGCCATCTGTTCGATATGGCCGTAGGTCGAATGATAAAGCACGAGAATCTTGGGCACTGGGAACTCCGGAAAATAGAACATTGCGCCATTCAGTAACAGCACATGTTCCATTTAATGGCTTCGCCCTAGCGTGCAAGTCACTCAGGCAATTATTTTATCATCCGGCTCCCGACCGATCGGGCAAACACGATCATAAAACAGCCTATCCGCCGGCACCTTCATCCCGCGCGACAGGCGAAAGCGGTGCTCGACCACCATGGCCTGTTGCTCGATATTCAGCCCGTCCCAGTGGCACATATCGCTGACGGGATAGGTATAGGACGCCGTGCTGTCCCCGGCCCTGATCTTGGCGAACAGCAGGTTCACACCCTGCTGGGCCTGCCAGACATGCACCATCTCGTGCACAAAGATCGCCTGTATCGCCAAGGGGGCCAGCGCCATATCCGCGTGGTAATAACGGTCCGGCCACGATATCCATTCGCGCCCGAACCACCGTCCCGGCACAAAGGCCCGCACCAGCGGCCACGGCGAACGAAACACCCGCACCCGATCCAGACCTATGGCCGTACCGAACACCTCGCGGGCCAGTTCGCGCTCATTAAACGTCAGAGTTCGGATACGGAGTGATTTCAAAGGGCGGAACCTCCGGGCGGGCCTCCCCACTCCCAGTGCCACGGCTCGAAGGCATAGGGCACAAAGCCGAACCGTTCGGCATTCTTGACCAGCCAGCGATAGGTCTGGGTCTGGGTCATATAGCGACGGTTATGGGAATGGGTTGAATCCACACCATAGCCCAGCAAATGCCCGACATAGATATCCAGCGCCGTCCCCGTCCGATGCGCCGAACAGGCCGCGCGGCGCACCCCGTCGCAATTGCCATCACGCGCACAACGGGCGGCATCGGCTTCTGGATCGCGGAAGGACGAGAAGATCTGCAACAGTTCCGGCTGGGTTGCCATTTCGGGCACCTCGCGGCGGGCAGCGGCCACCATCTCGCGATAGGCCTCCAGCACATCGCGACGGGCCATGCGCGTCATCCGTTCGGCATGTTCTTCACCCGCCACCAGATAGGACAGGTCCGCTATCGGCGGCGGTGACGGGCATTCCCCGCGAATACGCGCCAGAATAAAGGGTCTGCGCTCCTGCCACAGACCACGGAACACCGCAAAGGTCGCGGCATCAAACTGGCCGTTGGCCATCAGCCCATAGCGGGTTTGGAACAGGGACAGCTTTTCCGCAAAGGCCGCAGAGGTCGGGTCGCATCCCGTCCCCAGCTCTTTTTGAATCAGGGGTACATAGGTTTCCCAACCCATTTCGCTCGGCCCGAACGGGCTCCACTGCAAGGCATACAGATTGATACTGTTGGCCGAGGCCGCCTGGTCATACAGGCCGGTATCACGGTCACATATTTCTGCATCTACCAGAGCCGGTTCCGCCGCTCCGGCTGCACCAACGGGCAAAGCCCCCACCAGAGCCATGGCGGGAGCTGCCAACAGGCTCACCGACAAGGCCGCAGCCAGACCCGCAATCGAGCCTGCCCGCCGATGAAGCGCAGACTGCATTTTGAATCGCAAAGACATGCGCCCAAGGAGGCCCGATTGCGCCGCCCTTCGCAACCCCGTTCATCGAGCTTCAATCTGTCCTCGCGCTGGATGGCAGATCAGACCATCATGCAGTCTCTGTGAATCGCTGATGCGGATACCTGCATATGTCCACCAGTCCGCGCCGTTCCAATGCCGTTCTGGCGGCCTTTAGCGGTCCCTGCCTGCCACTGGCCGCATTCGGCGTGGCCCTGCCCGTTACCCTGCCAGAGTTTTACGCCACCCATATCGGGCTGGAACTGGGAATGGTGGCCGCCGTCTTTATGGCGGTGCGGCTGATCGATATCGGCTTTGATCCCTTCATCGGCTGGGCCATGGACCGCACCCGCACCCCCATGGGCCGTTACCGTCCGTGGATGCTGGCCTCGGCCCCTATTCTGATGATCGCGGCCCTGATGATGTTCGTCATGGCCAAGCCGGGGGATGGTCCGGTCTATCTGTTTGGCTGGCTTCTGTTCCTTTATCTGGGCTTCTCGATGGGAACGCTGGGCCAGATGGGATGGGCCGCCGTCCTTGCCCCCGAATACAATCAGCGCAGCCGCGTCTATGGCTGGTGGCAGGTGTTCAACATCATCGGCGTGATCCTGATCCTCGTCCTGCCGACCATCGTGGTGCGCGGCGGGTTCGGCACCTATGCCGACGGGGTGAAATGGATGGGTTGGGGCATTATCGTCGCCCTGCCGGTTACGCTGGCCATCGCCTATTTCGCTGCGCCCGAGCCGCCTCTGGCCTCGGCCAAACCGCATGGCGGTATCCGCACATGGCTGGGCCTGTTCAAGCTGAAGACCGTGCGTAAGCTGCTGTTGGCAGACCTTTTACTCGGCATCGCGCCGGGCATTACGGGGTCGATGGTGTTCTTCTTCTTTGGTCAGGTGAAGGGTTATGACCACGCCTCGGCCTCCATCTTCATGCTGCTGTATTTCATGGCGGGACTGGTGGGCGCACCTTTCTGGGCATGGCTGGCCACGCGCATTGGCAAGCACAAGACGCTGGCGGTTTCGTCCATCGTCTTCGCCGTCTTCTATGGGCTGGCCTGTCTGGTCCCCGGCGGAAACTTTGCCATCACGGCAGCGGCCATGTTCATGGCGGGTCTGCCCTATGCGGCGGCGCTATTCCTGCTGCGGGCCATGATGGCCGATGCGGGCGACGAGGTCCGGCACGAAACCGGCGAAGACCTGACCGCCCTTATGTTCTCCATCCTCGCCGTCACCACCAAGATGGGCCATGTGTTCGCCCTGATCCCCTATGCCATCCTTCAGGTCGTCGGCTTCAAACCACAACAGACACCTGCGGAAAATGGCGAGTTCGCCATCCTGATGTTGCAAATCCTGTTTATCGCCGTGCCTGCCCTGCTAATGGCGGCGGCAGCGATTGCCATGCGGAACTATCCGCTGACAGGCACACGCCACGATGAAATCCGCGCCGCACTGGCGCTCAGAGACGCCGGAACGACTGCATGACCCATCCTGTTGACCGCCTGAAAGAGATTATGGTTCGCCTGCGCGACCCGAACGGCGGCTGTCCGTGGGATGTGGAACAGACCTTCCAGACCATCGCGCCCTACACCATCGAAGAAGCCTATGAAGTCGCCGACGCCATCGAGCGCAACGACATGGACGAGCTTCGTGTCGAACTGGGCGACCTTTTATTCCAGGTCGTGTTCCATTCGCGCATGGCCGAGGAAGCGGGTCACTTCAAACTGGAAGACGTAGCCGAGGCTATGGCCGATAAGCTGGTCCGTCGCCACCCGCATGTGTTCGGCGATGAAGCCGCCAAAGATACCGGCAGCGCCCAAAAAGCCCGCTGGGAAGACATCAAGGCTGCAGAGCGCGTCGCCAAGGCCCAGACGGGCGTGCTGGACGATGTGCCCGTCGGACTGCCTGCCCTGACCCGTGCCGCCAAGCTGACCAAACGTGCGGGCCGCGTCGGCTTTGACTGGCCGTCCGTCGATGAAGTGTTCGATAAGATGGCCGAAGAGGTCGAGGAACTACGCGTAGAGATCAAGGCGGGCGACAAGGAAAAGGCCAAGGAAGAGCTGGGCGACCTGCTGTTCGTCATGGCCAATCTGGCCCGCAAGCTAGAGATCGAGCCTGAAGATGCCCTGCGTGGGGCCAATGCGAAATTCGTGCGCCGCTTCGAGTTCATCGAGGCCGAACTGAAAAAGGACGGCCGCACGCCGGAACAATCCGACCTTGCCGAAATGGATGCTCTGTGGGACGCCGCCAAGATCGCCGAGAAAACCCCAGAACAGGCATGAGAAAGACCAAGATACTGGCGGACCAGCTTGATCTCATCCCGCCCGATCCCGCCCAGCAGCACCAGCACGACCCTGGCGGCAAGGTGCGAATGGCGCTGATGGCGGGCGTGCGCGGCGATGCCGAGTTCAGCGCCGATGGCCGCCACCGCACCCTGATGCGCCGCTGGCTGGGCGATGCCTTCCCCGACCGCTATGTCCTGTTCATCGGCATGAACCCGTCCACCGCCGATGCCGAGGTCAATGACCCCACCTGCGCCCGCGAATGGACCTTTACCCAGCGCGAAGGCTTTGCCGCGATGGTGAAGGCCAATGTAGGCGATTACCGCGCCACCCATCCCAAGATGCTGCTGGAAGACGGGGTGGTGGTGTCATCCCCCGCCAACCTGCCCGCCATCCGCGCACAGGCCAAGGGTGCCTCCCGCGTCATCCTGTGCCACGGCAAACTGAACAAGGCGCTGGTGCCCGCAGGCAAAGCGCTGGTCGAGGCTTTGAACGCCGACGGCATCGACATCTGGTGCTTTGGCACCAATGGCGACGGCAGCCCCAAACACCCGCTCTATCTTCGCGCCGACACGCCTCTGGTCCGGTGGATGCCCAAATAAAATGAAACCCTCCGGCTTTGATCTGATCATCTTCGACTATGACGGGGTCGTCGCCGACAGCGAGTTACTCAGCAACACCGTCATGGCCGAAGTCCTCAGCGAGATCGGTCTGCCGACCACGCTCGACGATGCCCTATCCACCTATCTGGGCAAACGATGGCTGGATTGCGAGGCGCTGATTTCAGAGCGTCTGGGTGCCCCCTGCCCGCCGGATGTTCACACGGAATGGATGCGCCGCTGTCACGAACGCGCCCGAACCGAGCTGATGACTGTGGCAGGTTTTGACGCCTTTCTGGCCAGCCGGTCCGAGCCGCGCTGCATCGCCTCGTCCAGCCCACCCGACTGGATCGAGCTGGGTTTGCACCGTTTCGGTGCCTACGAAGCCTTTGCCGGTCCGATCTTCAGCGCCGCCGTCCACGTCACGCGCGGCAAGCCCCACCCCGACCTGTTCCTCTATGCTGCAGACGCCATGAATAGCGCACCGGAACGCGCATTGGTGATCGAGGACAGCCCGACGGGCGTATTGGCGGGTGTCGCGGCTGGCATGACGGTTGTCGGTCTATGTGTCGGTGGCCATATTCGCGGGGACCATCCCGAACGTCTCAAGGCGGCAGGCGCGCATCAGGTATTCAGCAGCTATGCAGACCTGACCGACTGGATTGCCAAGGGCAGCTAGACCAAACGGATTTCCTGAAGATCGATCTCGCGGATCAGTTTGCGGGCCGTCTCTTCATCGACAAGGCGTTTGCGGGCCAGTTGCACCAGTTCAGTGCGCTGGGCGGTCAGCGCCAATAGAGCCAGTTCACGCTCCAACTGCTCCATCTGGTGATTACGCACGGATTCATTGTCGTCCGCCCCCGAGAACAGCTCGATCTGGTGGCGGTAAACCTCCATCAGTCGCGCCACCACAGCCGCATGTTCATCCGCCCGCACCCCCGCACCTATGGCATCGCGCTCGGCCTGTTCCAGTGCGCTGATTGCGGCCAGAGCCGCAGCCTTGCGCGCACGATCTTCGACGGTATAGGCGTGATCCTCTGGCGGCATCTCGACCCCCTTCAGCAGGATCGGCAGCGCCACACTGGCCACCACCAGCGACACAACAATCACCCCTGCCGCCAAGAAGATCGCCAGATTTCGCGCCGGTAGAAGTGTTCCATCGGCCACAAAGAACGGCAGGGTCAGGATACCGGCCAGCGTAATCGCACCGCGCACCCCCGACAGCGACATCACCGCCACCAGACGCCAGCGCAGCTTGGGCCGCTCGCTCGTACCCTTTTTGCGGCTGAACAGGGTCAGGCGCAGCGTTGCCCATACCCAGATAAACCGCAGCGTCGCCAGAACGCCGACAATGGCCAGAACATAGACAGCCAGCCACCAGACCTCTTTTTGCGGCGTGGTTTTGATCACCTCGGCGGCACGAGCCAGAATGGACGGCATCTGCTCGCCAAGGATTACAAAGATCAGGCCGTTGGCGGTAAACTGTACCGTATCCCACACCACCGCACGACGGATGCGCGTGGCCGCCTTGGCCGTGCCTTCGCGTTCGGTAAAGCTCATGGTGATACCGGCTGCCACCGCCGCCAGAATACCCGAGGCATGGATGGCTTCGGCTGCCAGATAGGCCGCAAAGGGCATCAGCAGGCTGACCAGTATCTGGCCGCCAACATCCTCGCCCCAGCGTCGGCTGATAAAGCCCTTGACCAGATTGATCGACAGGCTGACCACGACACCAACGGCAATACCGGCCACAGCCAGCCATGCAAAAGTGCCAACCGCATGGGTCAGTGAAAACGCCCCCGTCGTCGCGGCAATCACCGCAATCCGCATACAGGTCAGGCCTGTGGCATCGTTCAAAAGGCTTTCGCCTTCCAGAATATGCATCAGGCGCTTGGGCATGGGACTGCGGCCCGCAATGGCGGAAACCGCAATAGGATCGGTAGGAGACAGGATCGCCGACAGGGCAAAGGCCACGGCCAGCGGCATGGCCGGGATCATCCAGTGGATGAAGAAGCCCAGCCCCAGCACGGTAAACACCACCAGCCCCAGAGCCAGTTCAAGGATCACCTTGCGGTCGCGATAAAGCGCCGCCTTGGGTATGCGCCAGCCGTCGACAAACAATAGCGGCGGCAGGAACAGCAGAAAGAAGATTTCAGGACGCAGATCGACGCTTTTACCCGTCAGCATCACCACCCCTGCCCCCAGTGCAATCTGCACCAGCGGCAAGGGCATACGGGTGATCCGCGCCACCCATCCCGACAGCACAACGGCCAGCAGAAGGAACAGCGCGGTCTCGATCAGTTGCATATCAGTCCAGAATGTCGGGGTAGGAACTTTCGAAACGGCCCAAGGCCACAGGGTGCAAACGCACCGTCACGCGGATGGTGCCATCTTCTTCAACCGCACGATGCGTCACACGACCATTCTCGTACAGCCATGCCAACACATCCCCGCGCCATGACGGGATCAGGATGACACTTTCGGGGTCATCGTCGATCAGGTTGGCAATGGTTTCGCGAAGAGCATCTGTGCCCTCGCCCGTCCATGCGGACACGGCCACGGCCTTGCCTTCGCGTGACAGACGCTCGGCATGGCCCAGCACCGTCTCGCGGGCCTCGTCGTCCAGCAGGTCGATCTTGTTCCAGACTTCGAGGATGCGGCGGGTGCGGCCTTCCGGCGTTGCGATCTGCCCCAGAACCTCTTCGACATCCTTGCGCTGGGCCTCGGTGTCAGGCGACGCAATATCTCGCACGTGCAGGATCAGGTCGGCCTCGCCCACCTCTTCCAGCGTGGCGCGGAAGCTTTCCACCAGTTCGTGCGGCAGATCGGAGATAAAGCCTACAGTATCGGCAATGATCGCTGGTCGGCCCTGCGGCAGTTTGATGGTGCGCTGGGTCGTATCCAGCGTCGCAAACAGCAGGTCCTTGGCGAACACTTCCGAACCTGTCAGGCGGTTGAACAGCGTCGACTTGCCCGCATTGGTATAGCCCACCAGAGCCACAGCGGGGAAAGGCACACGCTTGCGGGCCTTGCGGTGCAGGCCACGCGTGCGGCGCACTTCTTCCAGCTCGGCCTTCAGGCGCACAATACGGTCGGCAATCAGGCGGCGGTCGATTTCGATCTGGGTTTCACCCGGACCACCGGTCGAGCCGGTGCCGCCGCGCTGGCGCTCAAGGTGGGTCCATGTCCGCACCAGACGCGAGCGTTCATATTCCAGACGCGCCAGTTCGACCTGAAGCCGCCCCTCACGGGTGCGGGCACGACGGCCAAAGATTTCGAGGATCAGGCCGGTGCGGTCGATGACCTTCACCTCCCAGGCCCGTTCAAGGTTGCGCTGCTGGACCGGTGTCAGCTGGTCGTCAACGACCACGGCCTCGGCGTCGGCGGCGCGTACCAGAGCGGCCAGCTCCTCGACCTTGCCCGACCCGAACAGGGTCGCGGGCGTGACGCCGCGCAAACGCACGACTTCTTCGGCCTGAACATCCAGATCAAGCGCACGCGCCAGACCGACCGCCTCTTCAAGACGGTCGGCGGCGTGACGCGACGTTTCGGAACCCCTGTCGGGGTGAACAACAACCGCCCGAATGAGCGGAACGGCGTGGTCAATAAGTTTGGAAGTCAATCAGTCTTCTTCGGTTTCGGGCTCGAACATCTGCACCGGACCGGCAGGCATAATGGTCGAGATGGCATGTTTATAAACCAGTTGGGACTGGCCATCACGACGGAGAAGCACACAGAAGTTGTCGAACCAGGTTACGATGCCCTGAAGCTTGACGCCATTGACCAGAAAGATGGTCAGCGGAGTCTTGGTCTTGCGGACGCTGTTCAGGAAGGTGTCTTGGAGGTTCTGGCGTTTGTCTTGCGACATGGCAGGTTTATCCTGTTCTTCGTTATTGGGATGCCGGTTTCGGCCCGGGTTTGCCCCGAGCCGACATTAAACCTTGCATCAGGATTGGCGGCAACGCCTTAAATGGCCTCTCGTCGCGCCTGCGCAAGATAGACCTGGCGCAAAAGCGTGGCGATCGGGCCGGGCTTGCCGTCGCCGATCTTCTCGCCGTCCAGCGACACCAGAGGCATCACAAACGACGATGCCGCCGTAACAAACAGTTCCTTGGCGCGCTTGGCCTCTTCCAGAGAGAAGGCCCGTTCGTCCAGTTCGATGCCTTCCTCGGCGACCAGCTTCATGATCGCGGCTCGGGTAATGCCGCGCAGGATATTGGCCTGTGTGTCGCGGGTGCGCAGCTTGCCGTTTTCATCGACAATCCAAGCATTGGTCGAGGAGCCCTCGGTCACCATGCCCATCTCGTCATAAAGGATGGCCTCATAGGCCCCCTTTTCGCGGGCCGCCTGTTTGGCCAGTGCGTTGGGCAGAAGACCGACAGTCTTGATATCGCAACGGCCCCAGCGGGTGTCGGGATGCGACACCGCCGCCGCGCCCTTGGCCGCCAGCGCCTCGCCCTTGCTCAGGTCGATCGGTTTGGAGGTGACAATCACGCTGGGGGCCACGCCCTTGGGGAAGGCATGGTCGCGCGGTGCCGTGCCACGGGTGATCTGGATATAGACGATCCCGTTACGCACGCGGTTGCGACGAATGGTTTCGCGTAACACGACGCCCAGAGCCTGTGCCGTCATCGGAATGTCGATGCGCAGCTCGGTCAGGCTACGGCCCAGACGCTGCATATGACCTTCGTAATCGGCCAGCTTGCCGTCAAAGACGGACCAGACCTCATAGACGCCATCAGCGAACTGGAAACCGCGATCCTCGATATGGACGACGGCATTGCCATGGGCCTGATAGGTCCCGTTTACATAGGCGACCCTAGACATCAGGCGCCCTCTCCTTCTTGATCATCACCACCACGGGACGGCGAAACGCCCAGCGACTTCAGCTTACGGTGCAAGGCCGAACGCTCCATGCCGATAAAGGCTGCGGTACGTGAAATATTGCCGCCAAAGCGCATGATCTGCGCCGCCAGATAATCACGCTCGAACACCTCGCGGGCCTCGCGCAGCGGAAGCGCAATAATGCGCTCATTGCCAAAGCTGCTGGACGAGTTGGACGCCACTTCCTGCGGCAACATCTCGGCACTGATCGGCTCCGACACGTCACCCGTCGCCAGGATCAGCAGGCGTTCGATATTGTTACGCAACTGGCGCACATTGCCCGGCCACGGATGCACTTGCAGAACAGCAATCGCATCCTCGCCCAGTTGGCGACGCGGCAAACCTTGCGAAGACGAAAGCGTCTCGACGAAATAATCGACCAGTTCGGCAATGTCCTCGCGGCGCTCGGACAGAGGCGGAACGCGGATCGGCACCACATTCAGACGGTGGAACAGGTCCTCGCGGAAACGGCCTTCGGCGATTTCCTCTTTCAGGTCCTTGGCGGTCGAGGTGATGACACGCACGTCCACCTGAACGTCCTGTTCGCCACCGACACGACGGAAGCGCTGGTCCACCAGAACGCGCAGCACGCGGCTCTGGCTTTCGCGCGGCATGTCGGCCACGTCGTCCAGATACAAGGTGCCGTTATGGGCGCGTTCAAACACACCGATCTTGGCGGGACGGCCATCCGAGCCTTCTTCGCCGAACAGTTCTGCATCAAGGCGTTCCGGCGTCATGCCCGCCGCCGAGATCACCACGAACTCGCCCTTGGCACGCGGGCTGTTATCGTGGATCTGGCGCGCGACCAGTTCCTTGCCCGAACCGGGAGGGCCGGAAATCAGCACGCGGCTATTGGCGGGGGCCACCTTGGTGATGGTGTTACGCAGGTTTTGCGCCGCCACCGACTTGCCGATCAAACCCGTAGGCGTCATGGCCTGCGCCCGCAGACGCCTGTTCTCGCGTTTCAGCGAGGCGGCTTCGAGGGCGCGGTCAACGACCACCACTAGACGGTCCGACTTGAACGGCTTTTCGATGAAATCATAGGCCCCGCGCTTCAGCGCACTAACGGCCGTTTCAATATTGCCGTGACCGGAGATCATCACCACCGGCAGGTCTTCATCCAGCCCCTTGATAACGTCCAGCAGTTCGAGGCCATCCATGCCCCCGCCCTGCATCCAGATATCCAGCACGGCCAGCGAAGGCTTGCGCGCACGAACCGCCGCCAATGCCTCTTCGGCATTGGATGCGGTGCGGACGTGGTGCCCCTCGTCTTCCAGTAATCCCGAAACCAGTTCGCGGATATCGCTCTCGTCATCAACGACCAGAATGTCGGCGCCAGTAGTCTTCATAGGGCCTCTCTCTTCATGTCATCGCCCGGCTTGCCTTCGGAAAGGCGCTGGGTCGATTTGATATTCTGACGAAGGGGAAAAACGAGGGTGACACGCGCGCCCGACAGGCTTTCGGCATCCCCCAACCGCAATTCTCCTCCGTGATCTTCGCAAATACGCTTCACAATAGCCAATCCCAGACCCGTGCCTTTTTCACGCGTGGTCACATAGGGCTCGGTCAAACGGTCCCGATCTTTCTCCGGCAGGCCCATCCCGTCATCCTCGATGATGAAGCGGGCATAGCCGCCCGATACATCCAGACGGGTCGCAACCCCCGGATAAGCGGTGTCAGCACCTGATGCCTTGTGCGCCGAAACGGCTTCACCGGCATTTTTCAGGATGTTGATCAGCGCCTGACGCACCATGCGCCCGTCGCAGTCCAGCACCGTTTCCGGTACCGGCTCGAACAGGTCCACACCGATATCGGCCATGGCCACACGCTGGGCAAACACAGCCTCGCGCAGCATCTCGTCGGCACGTTCCTCTGTGAACCGTGGCGCAGGCATACGGGCGAACGAGGAGAACTCGTCCACCATACGGCCAATATCGCCGACCTGACGGATAATGGTTTCCGTGCAGCGGTCGAACACCTCGATATCCTCACCCACCTTGTCACGATAGCGGCGGCGCAGACGCTCTGCCGAGAGCTGGATCGGGGTCAGAGGGTTCTTGATCTCGTGGGCAATCCGGCGCGCCACATCGCGCCACGCCGCATTCCGCTGGGCCGTGACCAGACGGGTGATGTCGTCAAAGGTCAGCACCATCTCGCCACCCTGACCGCCCTCGATACGCACGCGCAGACGGCGGGTTTCGCCATCACGTGTCACATCGATATCTTCTTCGATGTGGGCTTCGCCGCGTTCGGAAAGTTCGCTCAGTTCGGGGGAAACCGTGCCCAGTCTCTGCCCCTGCACATCCTCGTTCGTGATCGACAAAAGATCGCGGGCGCTGTCATTGATCGCCGAGATGCGGCCATAGCGATCCAGACCGATCACACCGGCACTGACACCTGACAGCACGGTTTCGATAAAGCGCGAACGGGTCTGCGCCTCGACACTGGCCGAGCGCAAAGCCACCTGCTGGGTCTGGATATCGTGGGTCATGCGGTTAAAGGCATCGGACAGGACAGCCATTTCCGCCGGTGCATCGGATGCATCCACACGCGCCTCGAAATCCCCCGCCGACACGCGCTCTGCTGCACCGATCAACTGGCCGATCGGGCGCGAAATCGCATTGGCCGCCGACATGGCCAACCACACTGCGCCCACCAGAACCAACAAGGCCGTTTCCAGATAGGCCAGCGCAAAGATGGCCTGTATCTGGGCGCGGCTTTCCTCGGCCTGACGATAGGCCAGAATGGATTCCTCGCCCGTCCGCATCCGCTGGATCAGCCCCTCGGCCAGCGGGCGCACCACATACAGATAGGCATCGCCATATTCCGTCAGCGGATAAAGCGCACGGATGCTGTCGGGGTTTTCGGTCGCCGAGGCGGGGGCCACCTCGCCATCGGCCAAAATACGGAAGGCATCGGGTGGCGGCGCGACATAGGGCGGCGCATCGGGCCGCTCGCCACTGGCCAGAACCTCGCCCTTGCCGTTCAGGATATAGACCGCCGGATAGCCGAAGAAATCACCGATCTGGGTCAGGGCGCGATTGAACTGGATACGGTTATCAAACATGCCGCGAATACCGCCCAGTTCGATACTCATTGTCTCCAGATCGCGTTCCAGCCTTGTACCGACATCGGACACATAGGCCCGTCCGATCAGGGCACCATTCTCGACCGAGGATCGCACATTGGTGCTGAACCACTGGTCCACACCACGGTTGACCAAGACGCCGAACACCAGCGCGATCAGAACCGCCGGCACCACCGACACGATAGAAAACAGGAATACAAACCGTAGGTGCAGTCTGGCACCGGCTTCATGGCGGACCCGAAACAGTTTCAGGACCTGACGGCCAACCACGGCTGCCAACAGGCCGATGACCGCCATATTGGCCAGCAGCACATAAAGGATAACGCGAGCCGACGCCGTGCGCCCCTCGCCCGCCGATCCGGGCGCTACGGCCACAATCCAGATGGCCAGCGCCGTGACGATAAACGCCACCGCATAGGCAAAGCCGAAAAATGCACGCGGCCGATCAGCCCAGATGCGCCCTTTTACGGGACGCTCTGCAGAAGGGTCTGAAACCTGTTCCGCGCGGGGTTCATTCATAGCGAACTAGCTACGCTCAACTGTGGCACAAGTTCAACACCATAGTTGCCGCTTTACCCCACATTGTTCAGCCAAAGCGCCTGAAGGGCCTCTTCGACCTCTTCCAGACTGTTTAGGCGGCACAATCTGGCCTTGGCCTGACGGCGTTCCAGCGGATCGGCTGGCCAAGGGGCCTGTTCAATATACCAACCCAGATGCTTGCGGAACATCTTCAGGCCCAGCGGCAATTTATAGAACTCTGCCGAGGCCCGCATGTGTTCGATGACGATATCGAATCGTTCCTGACGATCCGGTTCGGCCAGTTGCGTACCATCCTGAAGCGCCCGCTCCAGATGCGCCGCCAGCCACGGACGGCCATAGACACCACGCCCCAGCATCAGGGCATCGGCACCGGACTTGTCCAGCGCCTCGCGCGCCTGATCGGCAGTGATGATGTCGCCATTGACCACCACCGGAATAGAGACCGCCTGTTTGACCTCGGCAATCGCGTCCCAGTCGGCAATGCCGGTATAGAATTGTTTGCGGGTACGGCCATGCACGGTCACAGCCTTGACGCCCAGCTCTTCGGCCTTTTTGGCCAGAACCGCCGCATTCAGGCTGTTCTCGTCCCAGCCCAGACGCATCTTGACCGTCACAGGACGGCTGACCGCCTCAACCACCTGCTCCATGATACGGCAAGCCAGATCGGGCGTCCGCATCAGGGCCGAGCCACAGGCCGCGCCAGTGACTTCCTTGGCAGGGCAACCAAAGTTCAGATCGATAATGTCCGCGCCCGCCGCCTCGGCCATGCGCGCACCTTCGGCCATTTTGACGGGATCGCCACCAACCAACTGAATAACCGTCAGCGGCAATCCACCGCCCACCGCCGCACGGCGCACCACATCGGGGCGTGCACGAGCCAGCTCTGCGGCGGCCACCATTTCGGTCGCCACATAGCTCGCGCCCAGCTTTGAAGCCAGCACACGGAAGGGAAGATCGGTGATCCCCGTCATGGGTGCCATCAGCACCTTTCCGGCAATCTCGACGTCTCCGATTTGCAATCTCGAACTCATGGCGTCCTTAGCGCTGAAACCATGCCCCCTCGTCAAGTACGAAGGAGGCGCTTAGAAGGCGGACATGACCTTCTCTGCTATCATTGTGGCTGCCGGATCGGGTTCTCGCGCAGGCGGGAACAAGCAATGGCGTACCGTTGGCGACAAGCCGCTGATCCGCTGGTCGGCGCAAAGCCTGCTGGCCGCAGGGGCCAATCCGCTGGTTCTGGTACTGGCCGAAGGGGCCGAGCAACGCGCCCGCGACGCCTTGGCGGGCCTCGACGGCTGGATATCGGTCACGGGCGGTGCCACCCGCGCTGATTCCGTAAAGGCCGGTCTGGCCGCTTTGAGCGATGACCGCCCCGTCCTGATTCACGATGCAGCCCGTCCGTTCCTGAAGACCCACACCATCCACGCCCTGCTGGATGCGCTGGCGGATGCCGAAGGTGCCCTGCCCGCCCTGCCCGTCGCCGACAGTCTGCGTCGTGGCGATGCCGATAATCTAATTGGCGAAGTCGTTGACCGCGAAGGGCTATACCGCGCCCAGACGCCGCAAGCCTTCCGCCCCTCCACCATCCTTGCCGCCTATGCCGCATGGCCCCATGCCGATGCCCCGACCGACGAAGCCTCGGTGGTGCAGGCCCACGGTGGCCGCGTGCGCCTTGTGGCCGGCGAGGCCGACCTGTTCAAACTGACCTATCCCGAGGACTTCGCCATGGCCGAGCGCCTGATCCCTACTTCTGAACGTCGCGTGACCCGTGTCGGCATGGGCTATGACGTGCACCGCTGGGTCGAGGGCGACGGCACATGGCTGTGCGGCGTGAAAGTCCCCCACACCCACACCCTGCTGGGCCATTCCGATGCCGATGCGGGCCTTCACGCCCTGACCGATGCCATTCTGGGGGCCATTGCCGAGGGCGATATCGGCGACCACTTCCCGCCCAGCGACGACCGCTGGAAGGGAGCGTCCTCGGATGTCTTCCTCGCCCACGCCCATGAACTGGTAAAGGCCAAGGGCGGCCAGATCATCAATGTCGATCTGACGCTTATCTGCGAACAGCCCAAGGTAAAGCCGCACCGCGCCGCCATGCGTCAGCGCATTGCCGATATTCTGGAACTGGATCTGGGTGCCGTCAGCGTGAAGGCCACCACCACCGAAGGGCTAGGCTTTACAGGTCGCAACGAGGGACTGGCCGCACAGGCCGTCTGCTCGATCGAAATGCCCGCCTAGGCCGCGACCTTCTGGCGCGCATCCGCAACGGCCCGTTCCAGCAGCTGGATCGGGCCTTCGCCTTCGATCATCTCGGCCACGCCGATATCGAAATCGATGACAAAGGGCGAGCGATCCTGTCCGGCCTCGAACGCCGTGCATGCGATCACCGCCGCAATACGCTCTGCCGCCTGCAGGGCCGCGTCCTTGTCGGTGGCGGGCATCATCACGGCAAAACTGTCCGGTCCCAGACTGGCCGCCGTATCCTCGACACGGACCAGACGCGAAATCATCGCCCCGACCTGCGGCAAGGCCATATCCAGCCAGCCGCCGCGATTGATGACCGCCAGTGTGTCGGTCTTGCGGACACGCAGCACACATAGCGACAAGGTGCGCTTGCGACGCTTGGTCGAGGCGCAAACACGCCCGAGATGCGATGCAAAAGGCTCGCGGTTGAACAAGCCTGTGACCGAGTCCGTCAGTTGCGACACACGCACACTGTCCAGAGCGCGACGTATGGCCTGACGACGGCGGTAATTACTGGCCAGAGCCTGAACCCGATCGGCCGTTTCTATCTCCGACACGCCCGTTTCCACCACATCGGCAAAACCGCGCACATAGAGATCGGTCAGGTTCACCTCGTCGCCATCGCGCAGATAAAGCACCAGCGGGATATGATACAGGCGCGTATTGCGCTTCATGCCCGACGCAATGGACATGGCCACGGCGCGGTTTTCACCGCCCCACAAAATCGCTGCGTCAAACGCGCGTTCATGCAGGTAATCAAACGCCGTATAGGGCGTGGGAGCCGCCACCACATCGACACCGGCCTCGCGCAGGCTGTTGCTGAGCGCCAGAAAACGCTCGTCCGCCGCCCCGATAGCCAGCACGGAAATCGGCTGTCGATCCTGTACCACCTTGTGCAGATTGGCACCGTGATCGGCAAAGGTCTGGCAACGCAGATTGAACTCTTCTTCGGCGACGGCGGCACGAACCAGATGTTCGAGGCGTACCAGTGCCTGAGCCGGATGCGGGACGTCGCGCATACGCAGGTCTACATCGATATCGCAGTCGGCACCGACAGCAATCACCGGCAGATAGCGATCCGGCAAAACTGCCCGTATTGCAGACACCTCCGCCACAAGACCGGCATCGTCTGAATCGATCATCATCACGTCATAGGCGCGGGTTTCCAGCGCCTTGATCGCCGCCTCGGCATCGGCAACCCACAGCGTCTCACAGCCCTGATGGGCCAAACCGGCCTGCAACACAGCGAAACGCGCCTGCCGGGGGGAAACCAGCAAAACCTGCATGGCTATGTCTGTCACACTACCGGTGTTCATGATCGCTGCCCCCAACTTCGTCACGACTGCGGTCGCTCCGACGTCGAACTCATCTTCACCCTATCAGGTCTGAAAGCCTGACTGTAAAGGCGCATATGACATTTGGTCGGGTTTCCCTCTGCGACAAATAGTTTTATGGCGTGCGGATGCTGCCGACCGACAACGGGACCCCGTCCAAGCCTTCGCCTGAAGGCCAAAGCCGTCTCGCCTCTCTCCTGTGCCATCTGTCCCCCTTCTTCTGGGCACCGCTTTTCGCCCGCGCGTTTGCGCGCTCATGGGGGCGCGATGTGATGCTCTATACGGGGGGCGTGACATTCTTTGCGCTGTTGGCGATGTTCCCCGCCATTGCCATCCTGATCGGCTTCTACAAGGCCGTTTTGTCGATCGGTAATGTCAGCGAACAGGTCAGTGCGATGGCCGAAACTGTCCCGACCGCCGCTCGCGCGCTGTTCCTCGTCGAGGTCGAGCGCCTGTCATCCGGTTCGTTCCGCGCCATTTCTACCCAGAGTGCTATCGCGCTGGCCATCGGTGGCTATGCCGCGCACCGCGGCTTCAAGGCCCTGCTGGCCGGTCTCAACCTGATCCATGACGAGAAAGAGCCGCACGGCTTCTTCAAGTTCAACATGCTGGCCTTTCTGGTCGCGCTGGCCGCCTTTGTGCTGTTCACTGTCGTATCGGGCACCATCGTCACATGGCGCCTGATCGAACATGCCTATGCCGATGAATCCGTGCGCCGCCTGATGGTGCCGTTCGACGGTTTCTGGACCGCCATCGGCCTGTGGCTGGGCCTGACCATGCTCTATCGCTATGCCATGAGCCACAAGACCCGCGTGGCATGGCCCGCCGCCATTGTGGGCGGTCTTTTGGCTACGATCATGTCCGGCATTTTCTCGTGGCTGTGCGCCATCTATGTCGAGCAGATCGTGCATCTGGGCGCGACCTATGGCTCGGTCGGTGCCGTGGTTGTGCTGCTGATCTGGCTGTCATGGAACGTCAACGCTGTCTTTTACGGCGGTGCGCTGGCCACAGAACTGGAACTGGTCTGGAAGCCCAAACCCGAGACCGCCGATGAAGACAATGCATCGACGACCAATGACCGCGTCATCAGTCTGGACGCCCGTCGCCAGTCTCGACCATAAGTCTCAGCACACCTTCTACCTCGGTAATATCAATCACCCGACCGCCCGTTTCCTGCATCAGAAACGGCACGTCGATACGCGCCATAGGATCGGTGGCCAGTAGCACGATCACCTGACCTGCCGCCTGCCCCTGCATGGCCTTGCGCAAGCGCAAGGACGGCACAGGACAACGGTGTCCGCGTGCATCGACCTCCAGCACGCTCATTGTGCATCCAAGGCTTGAGCCAGAAGTTCCAGCGCCTGCTTCAACGCGGCCTCGCGCACCTGCTCGCGGCCCAGATCACCGAACTGACGCTCGATATGCAGAACCCGCCCGTCTGGACAGGCTGCTGCAAAGTGGACCAGCCCCACCGGCTTTTCGTCCGAGCCACCGCCCGGGCCGGCAATGCCGGTAATCGCCACCGATGCCGAGGCATCCGAATGCGCCACCGCCCCCGACGCCATGGCGTGGGCCGTAGGCTCCGATACCGCGCCATGATCGGCCAGTGTCTGTGCGGGTACGCCCAGCATCTGCATCTTGGCGGCATTGGAATAGGTGACAAAGCCGCGATCCACGACACTGGATGATCCGGCAATCTCGGTCAGGGCCGCGGCCACCAGCCCACCCGTGCAGCTTTCGGCTGTGGCGACCATCACACCCCTCTCGCCTGCCTTGGCCAGAACGGTCTTTGCCAGCACCACCACGTCTTCACAGAACATCGCTATCAACTCTTTGACCAAACCGGCAGAAACCGAAATAGATTCACCGCAAGATAATCCACGCACACGATTCGCCACACCGCCAAGCACGAGGCCTAAATGACCGACGGCACGATGACGTCTAGCCAGACGCAACCTTCTGGGTCGCTTTTAACATCCGCCCTGTTCGCCGTCGCCATTTTCACATCTGCCTCGCTGGTATTTGTGGTCCAGCCGATGGTGACCAAGCTGATCCTGCCGCTGCTGGGGGGATCGCCCGCCGTCTGGAATACCGCCATGGTGTTCTTCCAGAGCGCGTTGCTGGCCGGCTATCTTTATGCGCACCTGCTACAAAAAATCGGCTCGCTGAAAACCCAGGCCATCGTGCATCTGGCGGCGCTGGCACTGGCGGCCCTGTTCCTGCCGCTTCAGATCAGTGGCCTGACGGGCGAACCGGACAGTAGCGCTCCGATCTTCTGGCTTCTGGCCACGCTGGTCATTTCCATCGGTGCGCCCTTCGCCATCCTGTCCGCCACGGCACCATTGCTTCAGGCATGGTTTGCCCGCCTTCAGGCCGGAACCAAGGCGGGCCAGAACCCCTATGTGCTTTATGCCGCGTCCAATCTCGGCAGTTTCCTTGCGCTATTGTCCTATCCGGTTCTGATCGAGCCGATGGCTGCCCTGTCGGCACAGCGTACGGTCTGGAGCCTTGGCTATGGCTTCTTCATCGCGCTGGTGATCGGCCTTGCCCTGCTGATCTGGTCGCGCCGTAACATGGCCGCGGCACAGGCCCCCGCGCTGGAACGCAGTGCGCCTATTCCAGTCAAGCGCAAGCTGATGCTTGTTTTGCTCGCGGCTATCCCGTCCAGCTTGATGCTGGGGGTGACATCGCACCTTTCGACAGACGTGGCGTCTGCGCCCTTCCTGTGGGTCGTTCCGCTGGCGCTTTATCTGCTGACCTTTGTGATCGCCTTCCAGAACCGGCCGTGGATTCCCCTGCCCGTCACCCTGATGCTTCAGGCCGTGTCGCTGGTGCTGGTCGTGACCATGATGGGTCAGTCCTCGTCCTCGATCCTCTTCCTGTTTGGCGCGCATCTGCTGGTCTTCTTCCTGACCACGCTGATGTGCCACCAGCAGATGGCCGCGCGTAAACCGGCACCGGATCGCCTGACCGAGTTTTATCTGCTGATGTCGCTGGGCGGTGTTCTGGGTGGTGCCTTTACGGCGCTTCTGGCCCCGATGCTGTTCAAGACCGTGATCGAATATCCGATCGTGCTGGTTCTGGCCTGTCTGGTCCGCTCGCCGGACAACAAACCTACGACCCGCAAACAGCATATTCTGGCCATCGCCGGTGTGGTGCTGGCCGCCTCGGTGCCGATCCTGTTCGAGATCATGCGCTATAACGAGCCGTTCAAAGCCTTTGTTCAGGACCACATCACCCTGTCCCGACTGGCACAGTTCCTGATCCTCGGGGCCGGTATCTGCGCCTTCCTGATCCGCGACAAGGTGGTGATGTTTGCCGTCATCATCGCCCTTTGCACCTATGCCGGACAGCACGTCACGCGCAGCTACAACTACATCTTCACCGACCGCAGCTTCTTTGGCGTCACCCGTATCGGTCGCACCGTCGATCTGGATATGGGCGGCGACATGCATGTGATGGTTCATGGCACGACCCTGCATGGCGCACAGGCCCGCCACCCGCAGGTCAAATGCCAGCCCACCATGTACTACGCCAACTCCACCCCGCTGGGTCAGGCCGCTCTCTTGATCCAGCAGCAAAATCCCGCCGCGCGTATGGGGATTGTCGGCCTAGGTAGCGGTGCCATGGCCAGCTATAAGCGCTCTGCCGACACCATGACCTTCTTCGAGATCGACCCCATGGTGGATCGCATGGCCCGCAATCCCGAGATGTTCACCTTCGTCTCCGACTGTGCCCAAGGGCAGGTCGACACCATTCTCGGCGACGCCCGTCTGACGCTGCAAAAACAGCCGAAGGGCACCTATGACTACCTGCTGATCGACGCGTTCTCGTCCGATGCTGTACCCGCGCACCTGCTGACGCGTGAAGCGGTTGCCATGTATCTGAGCCTGCTGTCCTACCAGGGCGTGGTGGTGCTGCACCTGTCCAACCGTCATCTGGATATTGTGCGCCCCGCCATGGCTGCAGCCGAGGCACTGGACGCGCCCTTCCTGCATCAGGTCCACGTCAAGAACAGCGAAAGCCCCGAATATGCCGAGGCCTCGACCGAGGCCATCGTCATTGCCCGCAACCCTGCCGCTCTGGAGGCCTTCAAAGCCGATAACCGCTGGTCCAAATGGGATGCGGGTGGCGTGAAGCCGTGGACCGACGACTATGTCGATCTGTTCGGGGCTGTCAGGCGTCACATGCAATAAGCAAAAAGGCGGGCCACACGGCCCGCCTTTCTCTTTTGTCTATCAACCCGCGCTGGCAACCCGTGCCAGATCGGTGGTGATGCGCTCGGCCACCTTCAGACGTTCTTCCGGCGTCGGCCATTCGCCCTTAACGACGATCTTCTGGTCGGGCCTGATCTTCCACGTCAGGTGGTTCTTCTGGATCAGTCCGACCAAGCCCATCGGGTTCGGGAAGACATTATTTCGCAAGCTCAGGACCGCGCCCTTGGGACCGATATCGATCTTCGAGATCAGTGCCTGACGGCAGTTGGCCTTGATGCCAACGATGCGAAGCAACTGCTGCGCCTCTTGCGGCAGCGGCCCGAACCGGTCGATCAGTTCGGCGGCCAGCGCCTCGCGATCTTCCATCTTTTCGGCATCCGACAGACGGCGATAAAGACTAAGGCGAAGGTTCAGGTCTGGAACGTAATCTTCTGGAATCAATACAGAAGCACCGACATTGATCGATGGCGACCAGCCACGGTCAGCGACCTGCTCGCCCGCTTCGCGCAGTTCGGCCACAGCGTCTTCCAGCATCTGCTGGTAAAGCTCTACACCCACTTCGCGGATATGGCCGGTCTGCTCGTCACCCAACAGATTACCCCCGCCGCGCTGGTCCAGATCGTGGCTGGCCAGTTGGAAGCCCGCGCCCAGATTATCCAGTGATTGCAGCACCTGCAGGCGCTTCTCTGCCGACAGGCTCAGCGGCTTGATCGGATCGGTCGTCAGATAGGCAAAGGCCCGCGCCTTGGAGCGGCCGATACGGCCCCTGATCTGGTGCAACTGCGCCAGACCGAACATGTCGGCGCGATGCACCACCAGCGTATTGGCCGTCGGAATATCGATGCCGCTTTCCACGATGGTGGTCGAGACCAGCACATCATATTCCCCGTCATAGAAGGCGCTCATCACCTCCTCCAACTGGGTCGGGCTCATCTGGCCGTGGCCGACGACGAACTTCACCTCGGGCACCTGCTCGCGCAGGAAACGCTCGATGTCGGGCAGGTCCTTCAGGCGCGGGGCGACATAGTATGCCTGACCGCCGCGATATTTCTCGCGCAGCAGAGCCTCGCGCACCAGAACCGGATCCCACGGCGTCACATAGGTCCGCACCGCCAGACGATCGACCGGCGGGGTGGCAATGATCGACATCTCGCGAATGCCCGACAGCGCCATTTGCAGTGTGCGCGGGATCGGCGTCGCCGTCAGGGTCAGCAGATGCACATCGGCCCGAAGCGACTTCAGCTTCTCTTTGTGTTTGACGCCGAAATGTTGCTCTTCATCAACGATTACAAGGCCTAAGTCCTTGAAGCCAACCTGTTCTGCGAGGACAGCATGGGTACCAACTACGATCTCGACCGTGCCGTCTTTCAGGCCCGCACGCGTCTCGTTGGCCTGTTTGGCCGTGACCATGCGCGACAGGTGCCTCACCGTCACCGGCCATCCGGCAAAGCGTTCCGTAAAGGTCTTGAAGTGCTGGCGCGCCAGCAGCGTCGTTGGGCAGACAATCGCCACCTGCTGACCGCTCATGGCCACCACAAAGGCCGCCCGAAGCGCCACTTCGGTTTTGCCAAAGCCGACATCGCCACAGATTAGACGATCCATCGGCGTGCCCTTGCCGAGGTCCTCCAGCACGTCGCCAATGGCGTTCAACTGATCGTCGGTTTCCTCATAGGGGAAGCGCGCGCAGAACTCGTCGAACAGGCCCGCAGGCGGGGTGATCGCATCGCCGACCTTGAGCGCACGTTTGGCCGCCAGAGCGATAAGCCCCTCGGCCATTTCACGCAGACGCTCTTTCGCCTTGGCCTTACGGGCCTGCCATCCAGCACCGCCCAGACGGTCCAGTTGCACGCCCTCGGCATCCGTGCCGTATCGCGTTAGAAGATCAATATTTTCAACGGGTAAATAGAGTTTGCTCTCACCCGCATACAAGAGTTCCAGACAGTCGTGCGGCGCGTCCTGAATGTCCAGCGTCCGCAAACCCTCATAACGACCAATGCCGTGATCGAGGTGAACGACCAGATCACCCGCCGTCAGCGCAGAGGCCTCAGCAAGGAAGTTGGCGGCCCGACGCTTGCGCTTGGGTCGCGCCAGACGGTCGCCCAGAATGTCGCTTTCGGAGATGACCACAAGGTTGTCGGTGGCAAAGCCGTGATCGACCGCCAGCACCGCCCGCAGATAGACCCCTTCGGGCGCGGCCTGCACATCGTCCCAGTCGCGCACGTTCAAAACGTGGGTCAGGCCGTGGTCACCCAGCATGGCCGCCAGACGTTCTGCTGAACCTTCAGACCATGAGGCAAACAGCACCCGCTTGCCCTCGCCCATCATCTTCTGGGCATAGTCGGCCACGGCGGCGAACAGGTTCACACTGTCCTGCGCCCGTTCGGCGCTAAAGCTGCGGCCCAGACGCCCGCCTGCATCCTCGCCACCACCGGTCGATAACGGGTTCAGGCGGCGTACCGCACGGCCCGCCAAGGCCATGTTCCAGGCCGCATCATCCAGATACAGCAGTTGCGGGGCCAGTGAACGATAGGCCTGCCCGCCCTTGCCCTTGGCCGCTTCCCTGCGGGCCTCATAGGCATCGGTGGTCAGGTTCCAGCGCTCGGCCCGCGCGTCTTCTGCCTGATTGTCGAGGAATACCGGCGCATGGTCCGGCAGATAGTCGAACACCGTGTCCAGATCGTCGTAGAACAGCGGCAACCAGTGCTCGACGCCCTGACGTCGCGCACCTGCGCTGACCGCCGCATACATCGGCTCGTCACCGGGGGCACCGAACAGGTTCAGATAGCCGGTGCGGAAACGCGAGATCGCGTCCTTGTCCAGCAGGACTTCGGAAACCGGCGACAGCGAGATCGACTTGAGCTGCTTGCTGGATCGCTGGGTTTCGGGGTCGAACGAGCGGATGGATTCCAGTTCGCTGCCGAACATGTCCAGACGCACCGGCTCTTCAAAGCCCGCAGGGAAAACATCGATCACCCCGCCCCGCACAGCATATTCGCCGCGCTCGGAAACCGTGGAGGCCTTCACATAGCCATTGGCCGACACATAGGCTTCCAGCGCGTCGGTATCGAGGTCCTGCCCGACCTTGGCCGAGAAGCCCGCCACCGTGACGGCGCGGCGCGGCGGCACCCGCTGGCTAACGGCGGCAACCGTCGCCACCACCAGTACGGGCGTGGTATCATTTGCATCGCGCGCGGCCAGTCGCGTCAGGGTCGCCATACGCTGGGCCGCTATGCCCGCTGTCGGGCTCAGGCGGTCATAGGGCAGACAATCCCATGATGGATATTCAAGAACTTCAATCTCTTTTGCATAGAACTTGAAAGCTTGAATGAAATTACCGGACCTTTGGTAATCGCGGGCCACCATCAGGCCCACACCGCCCGCCGCCTTCATTTTTTCGGCGACGATCAGGGCATCCAGCCCCTCGGGCGCACCACCAAGGGTGGCGTCGATACGTTCCAGTCCGGCCTTGCTCATTAGCCGATACCCTTGAACACTTCTGCCGAAACATGGGCGCGCATAAAGGCGCGGATGCTGTCCATAACCGGTCCCTGATGTTCCGGCGGGGTCGGGTCACGTTCGATGATCCAGCCGTAAAGATACTGGTCCTCGACATTGAGCAGGTCCTCGAAAATAACGAGGTCCGCATCGCTCAGGGTCGGGGCGATCTGGTCGGCATAGGGGCCAAGCACCATGTCCGCCTCGCGGAAACCGCGACGCCACGCACGAAAGGCAATACGTCCCAGACGCACCTTGCGATCGGTCTCGTGCTGTTCGTGCTCGGAGCGAAAATTCAGATCAGACACACAAAATCCTTGGCCAATGAGGCAAACTTTAAATCTGTTGTGTCAGATAGCCTTCCAGAGACCGCTTCGCCAGTTCTGATCCACACGCTATGCTGATCGTGATGCGGCCCGAGATTCTCTTTCCCCTGTTTGCACCGGTCACCACGCTGAAAGGCGTAGGCCCGCGTATGGCTCCCCTCGTTCAGAAACTGGCGGGGCCTTTGGTGCGTGATCTGGCCTTCTATCCGCCCAATGGGGTGATCCAGCGCCGCCGTGCCACCGCCGCCGATGCGGTCGAGGGCGAGACGGCAATCTTCGAGGTCACAATCGACCGCCTGATCCCGCCCCATAAGATGGGTGCGCCGATCAAGGTGCGCGCCTTTGACGGCACCGGCTTTGTGCATCTGATCTGGTTTGCCGGATCACCGCGCCACATCGAAGGTCTAGCCCCTGCGGGTTCTGTCCGTCTGGTCTCCGGCAAGGTCGAGAAGTTCAATAACGAGGTGCAGATTTCGCACCCCGATTACATCCTGCCCGTCGAAAAGGCCGACGAAATCCCGCTGGCCGAGCCGACCTATCCGGCCACCCAAGGGCTGGGATCGCGCCAGATTCGCAAACTGTGCATGGCGTCGGTGGCACTGGTGCCGCCCCTGACTGAATGGCAGGACGAGGCGTGGATCAAACGTCAGAAATGGCCCGACTGGCAGACCGCCCTGCAAGCCGTCCACGCCCCGCAAAACGAACTTGATCTTCAACCCGAGGCCCCTGCCCGCTCGCGTCTGGCCTATGACGAGTTGCTGGCGCACCAGATGGCCTTGGCCCGTCGCAAGATGAACCGCCAGTCCACGCCCGCCCCCGTCATCCGGCCGGGCGAGGCGTCGCATCGTCTGCTGGATATCTTCCCGTTCAAGCTGACCGGCGCACAGGCTCGCGCCATCGAAGAAATCCGCCACGATCTGAAATCCGGCGAGCAGATGGCCCGCCTGCTGCAAGGCGATGTGGGTTCGGGCAAGACGGCTGTGGCCGCTGTGGTACTGGCCGATGCTGCCGCCAGTGGTTTCCAGTCGGCCCTGATGGCCCCGACCGAGATTCTGGCACGCCAGCACGCCGAAAAGCTCGGCCCGATGCTGGCCGAGGCCGGTATCACTTCCATCCTGCTGACGGGTCGCGATACCCCTGCCGTCAAACGCAAAAAAGCCGCCGCCATTGCTGCGGGCGAGGTTCAGGTCGCGATTGGCACCCACGCCCTGTTTCAAGATGCGGTCGAGTTCCAAAACCTTGCACTGGCCGTCATCGACGAGCAGCACCGCTTTGGCGTGCGCCAGCGCCAGCAGCTTCAGGACAAGGGCAAGAGCGGCGTTCACCTGCTGAGCATGTCGGCCACCCCCATCCCGCGCACGCTGGAACTAACCCAGTATGGCGAACTGGATGTCAGCCGCCTGAACGAAAAGCCACCGGGCCGCACGCCCGTCACTACCGCCGTCCTGCCTCTGGTACGGATCAAGGAGGTGGCCCAGCGCCTGAAGGCGGCGGTCGAGGCCGGTGCCCAAGCCTATTGGATATGTCCGCTTGTGGCCGAATCCGAGGCCATCGACCTTGCCGCCGCTGAAGATCGCGCCGAGGCCCTGCGTAAATTCCTCGGCACCGAGGTCGGACTGGCCCACGGCCAGATGGCCGGTGCCGAACGCGAGGTGGTGATGAACCGCTTTGCTGCCGGTGATTTGCCCGTTCTGGTCGCCACCACGGTCGTAGAGGTAGGCGTGGACGTGCCCAATGCCTCGATCATGGTCATTGAACATGCCGACCGCTTTGGTCTGGCCCAGCTACACCAACTGAGGGGCCGTGTCGGGCGCGGAGCCAAGGCCTCGTCGTGCATCCTGCTGTATGGCGCAGGCGAGGATGGTGGTTTGGGCGAAACGGCCACCAAACGTCTGGAAATCCTGCGCAACACCGAAGACGGCTTTATGATTGCCGAGGAAGACTTCCGCCTGCGCGGCGGCGGCGATCCGCTGGGCCTGCGCCAGAGCGGTTTTCCGGCCTATCGCTTTGCCGACCCGATCAAGCACCGTCAGCTATTGCTGGCGGCGGCTGACGATGCCCGCATCATGATGGGCCGTGATCCCAAGCTGCAAAGCGCGCGCGGTCAGGCCATTCAGGTTCTGGAAAGCCTGTTCGACTGGCGCACGGATAGGCCCAATATCGACTAGAGCCGACCGGCCTCCTGCAACCGTTCCATCATCCACACGCGGGCCGGTGGCAGCGGCTTGTTCAGGGCATGGAATACATACTGCTCAAGGAAATGGCCTGTCAGGGCCAGCCCGTCGCGCACATCACCGTCGTCCAGCCCCGCCTGTGCGCCCAGCATAAAGGGCGGCAGGCGCAACAGCTTGTCGGCATAGGGCGCGCCCGCCGTACGGCTAACGGCGCGGCCCGTGCGCGGACTGACCCAGACCAGATCGTCCATCTCGCCCGTCGAAGCACAGCGCGATAAATCCAGCCCAAAGCCCAGCGTTTCCAGCAAGCCCGCCTCATAACGCACGAAAATCGCGGGCCAGACCTCGGCAATCGCAAACGCCCCCATCAGGGCCTCGAACGCATAAAACGCCCCCGGATGCGGCTCGCGCTCGGGCAAGGCCCCTGCGGCCACGGCGGCGGCGGCATTCAAACCGACCAGTGCCAGCGGATCGTCGAACAGGCTGGCCGGTCCCTCGCCCATCGGCTCCAGCCGCGCTGAGCCGAGTTGGTCCGAGGTGCGCGAGCGGAAATCGGCCACCACCTTGGTTCCCGCTTGCAGGAAGGGCTTCATCTTGCGCGAGGCACCACCGTTCACATAGGCCGCGCGGCGACCATATTGCTCGGTCAGAAGCTCGACGACTGCGCCCGTATCACCATGCAGACGTGCCGACAGCACAAAGGCGTCGTCCTGAAACTCCATCTCAGTCGGCCTTGATCGCGGCTACGACATCGCGGGCCTTGTCGTTCGGCACGGTGAAGCTGAGGACATATTGCTGGATTTTCCAGCCATCACCCTGTTTCACCACCACGCCCGAGCCACGCACCTGACCATAGCTGTCATTGTCCAGAAGCTCGTCGAACACAGCCACGCACTGGCACGGCTGATCCAGTATTTCGAGATGACGATCCGTCACGCGATAGGTCCAACCCTGACCACGGACGAAATACGGCTCGGCATAGGCTTTAAACTCGGCCAGTGACCAGCGCTCGCCTGCATCGGTGCCGATGAAACGGGCATCGGGGGTGAAGGTGCCGAAATAAGCCGCGCTGTCGGCCCGCGACGCCGCCGCATGCATAATGTCGATCGCCGCCCCCGGTGAAACGCGGGTATCGGTTTCGGGTGACAGGATCAGAGCGGCAGTCATCAGGGCGTAGATCATGCCTATGTTCTATAGCTGTTCTCATTTCACACAAGATGCCCGCAATGTTGCATTGCAGCATTTCGCAGCTTTTGACCGACCAGAGCGTTGATGACGTAATGTTACGACTAAAGGCGGATTGGAATCAGCCAGTTGCCACCTTTAAGCCACGGTAGTCGCCTCACCGCATGAAGGCGTTTCTATAGGGTTGAGTATGTCCGTGATCCGCAATCAGGCGCTGAAGTCGAAAATCATGTCCGCAGAGGACGCTGCCGCTCTTATTCCGAACGGCGCGAATGTGGGCATGAGCGGCTTTACCGGCTCGGGCTATCCCAAAGTGGTTCCGCAGGCTTTGGCCAAGCATATGGAAGCCGCCCGCGAGGCTGGCGACCCGTTCCGCATCAGCGTCTGGACCGGCGCATCGACCGGCCCCGAACTGGACGGCGAACTGGCCAAGGCCGACGGCATCGAATTCCGCCTGCCCTATAATTCCGACCCCATCGCCCGCGAGAAGATCAACTCAGGCAAGATGGAATATCTGGACATGCACCTGTCGCAGGTCGCGCCTGTGGCATGGCAGGGCTTCCTTGGCCCATTGGACACCGCTCTGGTTGAAGTGGCCGGTATCACCGAAGACGGCGATCTGGTGCCCTCCTCGTCGGTCGGTAACAACAAGACTTGGCTGGACCGCGCCGACCGCATCATCCTCGAGGTGAACCGCTGGCAGAACCCGGCGCTGGAAGGCATGCACGACATCTATTACGGCACGGCCCTGCCGCCGAACCGCGTGCCGATCCCGCTGATCAAGGCCGACCAGTTGATCGGCCAACCGACCTTCAAGGTGAACCCCGACAAGATCGCCGCCATCGTTGAAACCGATGCACCGGACCGCAACCTGCCGTTCGCTGCACCCGATGAAAACGCCCGCGCCATTGCCGGTCACCTGATCGAGTTCCTGAAGAACGAAGTGAAACAGGGTCGCCTGCCCGCCTCGCTGCTGCCACTGCAATCGGGTGTGGGCAATGTCGCCAATGCCGTTCTGGCTGGCCTGAACGAAGGCCCGTTCGAACGTCTGGCCGCCTATACCGAAGTGCTGCAAGACGGTATGCTGGACATGCTGGATAGCGGCAAGCTGACGGTCGCCTCGGCCACCGCCTTCTCGCTGTCGCCGGAAGCGGCTGCGGACCTCAACAGCCGCATGGAAGCCTTCCGTGGACGTATCATCCTGCGTCCGCAGGAAATCTCGAACCACCCCGAGATCATCCGCCGTCTCGGCTGTATCGCCATGAACGGCCTGATCGAGGCCGACATCTATGGCAATGTGAACTCGACGCACGTCATGGGCTCGCGCATCCAGAACGGTATCGGTGGCTCGGGCGACTTTGCCCGCAACGCCTATATTTCCTGCTTCGTCACCCCTTCGACAGCCAAGGGCGGCAAGATCTCGGCCATTGTACCGATGGCGTCCAATGTAGATCACATCACGCAGGACGTGCAGGTCATCGTCACCGAGCAAGGCCTGGCCGATCTTCGCGGCCTGTCGCCCAAGCAGCGCGCCAAGGTCATCATCAACAACTGCGCCCACCCGATGTATCGCGACATGCTTGCCGACTATTACGACCGCGCCATGACGTCGTCCTATGGCCTGCAAACGCCGCACATGCTGAACGAAGCCCTGTCGTGGCACCAGCGTTTCGTCGAAACCGGCTCGATGCTGCCCGCCTAAGACGCAACATCGGACAAGAATATAGGGCCGGAGGATTATCCTCCGGCCCTTTTTCGTGGCTATTCTTTATGCCGTCATCCTCCGACAAGCCGCTTTGCGGCGCAGATCGGGGGACCCAGCGGCACCGAAGGTGATCTTTCGACGTCGTGCGCGTTGGTTTCGCGCTATCGCGCGCCGCTGGATCCTCCGGTCAAGCCGGAGGATGACGGTTTGCGTCTTTTATCGCGCCATCGCCGTCGGGAACGGATGCCCCAGCGCCTCGGCCATGCCCTGCTGGCTCAGCAGGAAGACCTGATCGCGCAAGTGGTAGTTGTTGGACAGCACCACCACCGTCACCTGCTGGCTCGGTTCATAGGTCACCAGATTGCGGAAACCCGACCAAGACCCCGTGTGATAGATCTGAAGCTCTTCAAACGGCTGGTTGGTGCGTTCGCCCAGACGGTTGGCAAAGATGCCCAGACCATAGGCGCGGTGCGGCCTGCCACGTTCCTTGGGCGTATCCGCAGGCGCGTGGTCGGCAATGAACTCGGCATAGGACTTGCCCGACAGGACATGCCCGCCATGCAGCGCACGGTTCCACATCAGCATATCATCCAGCGTGGAGTACAACGCCCCCGCCCCCGGAATGATGCTGACATTGGCATTGGGCTGCGGGGTCAGGCCTTGCGGGAACAGGCCATAGCCCATGGCCAGACCTTGCGCGTCCGCATGGACATCCGATCCGGTATTGCTCATGCCCAGCGGCTCGAACAGGGCCGTCTTCAGATAGTCCTCATAGGCCATGCCGCTGACCTTGGAGACGATATAGGCCCCGACATTAAAGCCGACATTGTTGTAGCGGACCTTGGTTCCCACAGGGAATTGCAGGCCATACTGTGTCGACTTGGCCATCAGTTCTTCGGGCGTATGCGGCGTGGTGCGAACCAGCCCCCAGTTGGACTGGGCCATCAGGTCGGGAATGCCCGACGTGTGCGACAACACATTGCTAAGGCGGATATCGGCCCAGCGGTCAGGACAGTTCTCGATCCATTTACAGATCGGGTCATTCACCGACAGCTTGCCCTCGTCCTGAAGCTTCAGGATGGCCACGCCGGTAAACTGCTTGGACACCGAGGCCAGACGGAAGCGCGTATCCAGTTGGAACGGCGTGTGCTGCTCGTAATTGGCCATGCCATAGGTCTGGCGGAACAGTACCTGATCGCCCTTGGCCACCAGTACCGCGCCCGTAAACTGTTTGGTCTGGGCCATATGGTCCAGACGCGCCTTCAGTTGCGGCAGGTCCTCTACCACCTGCACCGCAGGCCGTTCAGGCAGTTCCACACGCGCCTGTCCCGAAGGCGAAACACCTTCGGGGCCGGACATACGGGCAATGGTCAAACCACCACCCAACAACGCTACAGAGGCAATCCCGATTAGCAGCCAGGGCCGACGGGTCGCCTTATGAGGAACTTGGAACACTTGGTATCAGACGTCGAAATCCAGACCGAACTGGGTGTAGAGCGCCTTGGTGTCCTGCCACTTGGCATCCACCTTGACGGTCAGGAACAGGTGAACCTTACGCTCGAACAGCTCTTCCAGCTCTTCGCGCGACTTCTGGCCGATCCATTTCAGGGTCTGGCCGCCCTTGCCCAGTACGATAGGACGCTGGCTTTCGCGCTCGACATAGATGGTTTGTTCGATACGGGCCGAACCGTCGGCACGCTCTTCGAAGCTGGTGGTTTCCACCGCCGCCGAATAGGGCAGTTCTTCGTGAACGCGCAGATAGACCTTCTCGCGCGTGATTTCGGCGGCCAGAACACGGGCCGGAACATCGGCCGACTGGTCTTCCGGATACAGCCACGGACCTTCCGGCATAGCGGCAGCCAAACGGGCCTTCAGGTCATCAACGCCATCGCCCGTCTCTGCCGAGATCATGAAGACCTCGGAATAGGCACCGGTTTCGAACAGCTTGTGCGACAGGGCCAACAGGGTATCGCGGCGCATGCCGTCAATCTTGTTGAGGGCCAGAATGACCTTCTGCCCCATCCGGTTCAGGTTCGTGATGATGGTTTCGGTGTCTTCTGCCGATTTGCGGTCGGCAGGCGTGCCATCCCGCCCTTCGGCACCCAGATGCGCCTGAGCATCGACCAGGTGCACGACCACGTCGGCATCTTCCGCACCGGCCCAGGCCGAAGCCACCATGGCGCGGTCCAGACGGCGGCGCGGGTTGAACACACCGGGGGTGTCCACCAGCACGATCTGGGCATTTTCATGCAGGGCAATGCCACGGATCGGGAAGCGCGTGGTCTGGACCTTTTGGGTCACGATCGAGACTTTGGAGCCCGTCAGACGGTTCACTAGCGTCGACTTGCCAGCATTGGGCGCACCAATGATGGCGGCAAAGCCTGCGCGGCGTCCCTCGGTGGTCTGGACGGGGTTGTTATCAGTCTCGGTCAAATTACGCCTTCTCGTTTCATAAGCGCGACAGCAGCGGCTTTTTCCGCTTCCTGACGCGAACGTCCGGTAGCCTTGATGGGCGCATAGCCCTCGACTACCACCTCGACCGTAAAGGTCGGGGCATGGTCTGAGCCGGTTCGGCCCGCAATAGTATAGGTTGGCAACGGCTTGCCCTGCCCCTGCGACCACTCCTGTAGCGCAGACTTGGGGTTCACAATCGCCGGTTCGGGCGGCGAGGAAAACTCCTCGGCCCAGGCACGCTCGAATACGCCGCGTGCCGCATCCAGTCCGCCGTCACGATAAACAGCCGCCAGAATAGCCTCTACAGCATCGGCTATAACTCCGGCCTTTGTGCGGCCACCCGTCTTGGTTTCGCCCGCAGACAGCCGAAGCGCCGGACCAATGCCCAGAGCCTCGCCCACACGCGCACAGGCGCTCTTGTCGACCAGAGAGTGCAGACGCGCCGAAAGACGGCCTTCATCGGCTTCGGGAAAGTCGAGAACCAGACGGTCCGCCACCAACAAACCCAGTACGCGGTCGCCCAGAAACTCCAGCCGCTCGTTGTCACGAGGCGCATTATGCCCCCCGACATCCGAGACGCTGGAATGGGTCAAGGCCCGTTCCAGCAGTCCGGCATCAGCAAAATCATAGCCCAGCTTGGCCATCAGGGCTTCAACCGCGATGGCTCTCTGGTTGGGGCGCGTAGACATTAGTTCAGTTTCTGGAAGAAGCGGCTCGGGCGCAGGTTGGCGAACCAGCTCACCGGATTGAACAGGCTGGCACCCGGCGACCACGAGAACAGGATGACCTCGGCCTTACCGACCAGATTTTCTTCCGGAACCATACCAACGCCCGACATGCTGTCTACGCGGCTGTCGATCGAGTTATCGCGGTTGTCGCCCATCATGAAGTAATGACCGGCAGGCACCTCGAACACCGGCGTATTATCCAGTTCGAAGTTCGGGCCGAAATCTTGTGTCATGAAGGTACGGCCACCCGGCAGGGTTTCGCGTACCTTGGACAGCGAGCGCGTGCCGAACAGGTCATTCATCTGGGCCTCGGAGACGACCACATCGTCAACAGCCACATTATTGATGAACAGCTTGCCCTGACGCATCTGCACCTTGTCGCCCGGCAGACCGATCACACGCTTGATGTAGTCGATCTTGGGATCACGCGGCAGCTTGAACACCGCGATGTCACCGCGCTTGGGCGCACGGTCCATGATGCGGCCCTCGAACAAGGGCGGGCTGAACGGGATCGAGTGTTTCGAATAGCCATAGGACCACTTCGACACGACAATATAGTCGCCCTCATAGAGGTTCGGCTCCATCGAGGCCGAAGGAATGGTAAAAGGCTGGAACAGCAGAACGCGCACGACCAGCGCGATCAGAAGCGCGAAAACGATCGTCTTGATGATTTCGACGGTTTCGTTCGCCGCGGACTTTTTCTCGGTCACAGGTTTGGCCTTCTTTCGGCGCCGCGGCGCAGTTATCGGCTTTTCATTTTCAAGTGCTTCCGGATCATCGCCCATATCAAAGGGGGCGTCCCCGTCATCACTCCAAACAGGTGGGCGGGCGGCCTTTTGCGTGGCTGCATCCGCTTCACCAAAATCAGCCTTGGTGTCGTCGCTCATGGTCTGCTCGAATCCCCCGCAAAATACGAGGCTCAGTTCCGAGCCGTAACCTCTGACGAAACAGCGGGCAAGGCTTCGATGATTACGAATGCTTGAGAATACGGGTATTCATCGGTCATGGTCAGATGAATTCGCGCTTCAAAGCCTTCGGGCGTCAGTCGCTTCAGATGATCGGCGGCATTTCCCGTCAGTTGCAGGGTCGGCTGACCGGACTTGAGGTTCACCACCCCCATATCGCGCCAATAGACATCCGAGCGTATGCCGGTGCCCAGCGCCTTGGCGCAGGCCTCCTTGGCTGCAAACCGCTTGGCATAGCTCCATGCGGCATCCGGTTTGCGGTCCGAACGGGTGCGTTCGATATCGGTAAAGACTCGGTTCTTGAAGCGGTCGCCAAAGCGTTCCAGCGTCTCTTCTATGCGACGGATGTCGCACAGATCGGAACCGATGCCGATAATCATGCGCCCTGTACCGAAAGCGCAGCATCCATAGCGGCCCGCATCCGGCGGATCGCCGCATCCAGACCCGTAAACACCGCCTCCCCGATCAGGAAGTGGCCGATGTTCAGTTCGACAATCTCGGGAATGTCCAGAATGGTCGCCGCCGTCGCATAGTCCAGCCCGTGACCGGCATGGACTTCCAGTCCAAGCGCGTGCGCCTGAGTGGCCGCGGCCTGAAGGCGTTTGAACTCGATGGCACGATCAGCTCCCGACAGGTGGCAATAGCGCCCCGTGTGGAACTCCACGACCTGTGCGCCGACGGCCGCTGCCGCTGTGACCTGCTCTTCGGATGGTTCGATAAACAGTGACACCCGCACACCGGCATCCGCCAGAGCCTTTACGACCGGCTGGATGCGTGGTTCGAAACCGGCAACCGCCAGTCCGCCCTCGGTGGTCACTTCCTCGCGGCGCTCCGGCACAAGACAGGCCGCGTGCGGCTTGTGACGCAGAGCGATGGCCAGCATCTCGTCCGTCACCGCCATTTCGAGGTTCAGTGGACGGTTGGCGCGGCGGCACAGCGCGCTCAGAATATCGATATCGGCGTCGGTGATATGGCGACGGTCTTCGCGCAGGTGCGCCGTAATACCGTCCGCACCCGCCGCCAAAGCCTGTTCGGCGGCACGGGCCGGATCGGGATGAGCCCCGCCACGCGCATTCCTGACCGTGGCGACGTGGTCAATATTGACGCCAAGGCGGACGTGACGGGTCATCGGCATACTTCCTTATTTAGACAGGCGGCGGCTGCCCGGATCTTCAACCGGCAGTGCAGCCAGCTCTGGCGGCAGAGCATCGGCAGGATAGGCCGGAACATCCATGGTCGCCAAGGCGATCAGCGGCACACCGACATCGGCACGGCCACCCGAACGGTCAACAATACAGGCCGCAGCGATCACATCGCCGCCCGCCTTCTTGATCGCTTCGATGCATTCGCGCGACGACAGGCCGGTCGTGACGATATCTTCGACCATGACGATCTTCTCGCCCGGCTCGACCGAGAAGCCACGACGCAGCTTGAACTCGCCGTCCACGCGCTCGACATACATGGAACGCACCTTCAGGTGCTTGGCGGTTTCGTAACCCGGGATAATGCCGCCGACAGCGGGCGAAATCGCCGCGTCAACCGGACCAACCGTAGCCACGACCTTCTCGGCCAGCGCCTTGCACAGACGCTCGCAGCGCTCGCCATCCATGAAGACAAGGTTCTTCTGGAGGAAGACGGGGCTGTGCAGACCCGAGGAAAGGACAAAATGACCCTCGCGCAGGGCGCCAGCGTCGCGGAATTCGTTGAGGACGTCTTCAGTGTTCATGGACGTCGTCCATAGACCCGCCCGCGCCCGCCCTCAACCCATAGCGCCCTATTCTCGTGCTTCGTGCGGCTGTAAGCCGCCCTCCAGAAGCTTGGCCCAGACGGTTTCGGCATCATCGGCAAAGGCAAACAGGTCCATATCCGACGGATGGATCATGCCATGTTCGGCAAAGGCCTCGAAATTGATCACCGAGCGCCAATAGGATTCGTCGAACAGGATGATCGGGATGGTCGGAGCCTTGCCCGTCTGGCGCAGGGTCAAAATCTCGAACAGTTCGTCCAGTGTCCCGAACCCGCCGGGGAAGACCACCAGCGCATTGGCCCGCATCGCCAGATGCATTTTACGCATGGCGAAATAGTGGAACTGGAAGGTCAGCTCCGGCGTCGAATACGGGTTGGGATATTGTTCGTGCGGCAGGGTGATGTTGAAGCCGATTGACGGAGCCCCCGCCTCCATAGCCCCGCGATTGGCCGCTTCCATAATGCCCGGCCCACCGCCGGTGGCGATGACGTTGTCACGCGGTTGGCCCACAGTGCCACGGATCGCCCCGCCCTGTTCGGAGGCGATACGGCCAAACTCGCGCGCGCCCTCATACCAGCGATGGCCCTCGGGAATACGGGCGCTGCCAAAGACCACGATGGTCGAGCGCACGCCCCATGAACGCAGGGATTCCTCGGCCTTGGCGTATTCCATCTGAAAACGCACCCCGCGCATGGAATCGCCCAGCAGGAAGTCGGGATCGGTTGCCGCCATACGATAGGATGGAGAGGCAAGCTGCGCCGCATTGGCGGCACGGCGCTGATCGTCATTCATGGGTATACTCCGTGGGATTACCGCGAAGGGACGGGTCAACCGCGAACGCGGTCGACCACATCTACCTTCGGATTGGCCCGCAAGGCGGCCACGATCATCGTGGCATGGCGGGCGTCCTTCACCTCGACGTCCAGTTCGACATCAAAGAAATCATGCTGGCGGTGCGACATGGACAGGTTGAGGATATTGCCCCCCGCCTCGCCGATTGTCGTTGCCACCTGCCCCAGAACCCCCGGTGCGTGCTGGATGGTGGCGTGAAGGCGCACCGATCCCATCGCATCCGTTTCGGCCTGAGGCGTCCACTGCATATCGCGCCAGACGGTGTCGTCATCGGCATAGTCAGCCAGCGACTGGCAATCGATCGTGTGAACCGTCAGGCCGGTATCTACGCCATCGGCACCGACGACCTCGTGGATACCGACAATACGGTCCCCCGGCACAGGACAACAGCAGTCGGCAAAATGGATGCTGACCCCCGGTGTCAGGCCCGAGCCGCGCACGAACAGACGCGCCGATGAATCCTGAAGGCGTTTGCGCTCGCCGCTACCCTGAATCTGGCCCTTCAAGGCCGGGAACAGGATTTCAGCGACCTTGGACACGGCAATACGGCCACGGCCCACAGCATCCAGCAGGTCATCCTCGGTGGCAACCGTCAGGGTTTCCAGCGCCGCTTTCAGGGTCACATCTTTCAGCGACTTGCCATGCTGGGCCAGTGTTTGTTCCAGCGAAACGCGGCCCAGACGGATGAACTCCTCGCGCTCGGATACACGGATATGGCGACGGATGGCCGAACGGGCACGGCCTGTAACCGTCAGGCTACGCCAGTCGGTCGGCACCTCGGCCTTGGAGCCGCGAATGATCTCGACCACATCGCCATTTTGCAGGGCCGTACGCATCGGCTTCAGTTCGCCGTTGATCTTTACGCCCACCGCGGTGTCGCCGACATCGGTATGCACCGCATAGGCAAAGTCCAGCGGCATGCCCCCGCGCGGCAGGGTAATCAGCTTGCCCTTGGGCGTGAACACGAACACCTGTTCGAGATACATTTCGAGCTTGGCGTGCTCGACCCAGTCCTCGCCGCCCTCGCCGTGCTCAACGACTTGAACGAGGTGGCGCAGGTTCAGCAGCGGATCGCGTCCGCCATCGGCCTGCATCGCCTCGCGGTCCAGACCATAGGACTGGTTCTTGTAGCGCCAGTGCGCGGCCACACCGTCCTCTGCCACGCGATCCATGGCCTCGGTGCGGATCTGCATCTCGATCTTCATGCCCGCAGGGCCGATGACCGTCGTATGCAAGGAGCGGTAGTTGTTCGACTTGGGCGTCGAGATGAAATCCTTGAACCGGTCCGGCACCATCGGCCAGATGCGGTGGATGATCCCCAGCGAGCGGTAACAGTCGTCCTCGCTCTCGACGATGACGCGGAACCCGTAAATATCCGACAGGGACGAGAAGCCGACAGCCTTGCGCTGTAGCTTGCGCCAGATGGAGTACGGGGTCTTCTCGCGGCCCTTTACACGCGCCTTCAGGCCGCCCTCGGCCAGCACACGCTCGATCTCGGACGACACGCGGGTAATGGCACTGCCATGTTCCAGCTTCAGAGCTTCGAGGCGGCGCATGATCGCCGTGCGCGCCGTCGCATTCAGATGCTCGAAGGCCAGTTCTTCCAGCTCGGATGCGATCGAATGGATACCGATCGAACGACCCAGCGGGGCATAGACTTCCAGCGTTTCGCGGCTGATCCGCTCGCGCTTCTCGGGCTTCACATATTGGAGCGTCCGCATATTGTGCAGACGGTCCGCCAGCTTGACCAGCAGCACCCGCACGTCGCGCGAAATGGCCAGAATGAATTTGCGCAGGTTTTCGGCCTGACGCGTATGTTCGGCCTGTAGTTCCAGACGCGACAGCTTGGTCACGCCTTCCACCAGTACCGCAATCTCTTCGCCGAACATCTCGGCAATGTCGTCGCGCGTGGCCGAGGTGTCCTCGACCACATCGTGCAGCAGTGCCGTCACGATTGTCGCCGTATCCAGTTTATAGTCGGTCAGAATGCCGGCCACCTGGATCGGGTGCGCGAAATAGGGGTCGCCCGAGGCCCGCAACTGCGAGCCGTGCATCTTCATCGCATAGACATAGGCCTTGTTCAGCAAGGCTTCGTCTGCGGTCGGATCATAGGCCTTTACGGCCTCGATCAGCTCGAACTGGCGCATGACCTGATTACGGCCAGCCCCATGGCTGTTACCGGAACTGGATGCTGTAGACGCCAACGGCGCCGCCCCGTTAGGGGACGACGCCGTTGTGTTATTCTTTGCGGCATTATCGGTAGTCGACGTTTCCGCCGAAGGCCGCGCCGGGATAATGGTTACGCCAGTGGCAGGCATGGCCGTCAGTAGCGTTCTTCCTGCCCACCATCACGGTCGCTTTGCAGCGCACGGATGAGTTCGGCCTCGGCCATGTTCATGTGCTGCGGCTCGGCCAGCAGCGCCACGACTTCGGCTTCGTCTTCGGCCTCGGTGCGCTCGTCAACGCGTTGGAGCGTGACAACGATGTTTTCCAGCAGTTCGTCCGGCAGGACGGTTTCGTCTGCCAGTTCGCGCAGGGCCACAACCGGATTCTTGTCGTTATCGCGGTCGATGGTCAGAGCCGCACCGTTCGCAATATTGCGGGCGCGGTGACCGGCCAGCAGAACCAGACCAAAACGGTTCGGCACCTTTTCGATGCAATCTTCGACAGTGACGCGGGCCATGAAATTCCTCGGGCGACAGGGAGAACCATATAAAGTACATAAGCGAGGCCAATTACGCAATGGCAACTGACCCTGCTAAAGTCGGAAAACGCAGGTTTATTGCTTGCTTGCGCCTAGAATGCACCCTGCCCGACCGGCGCGGCATCCATACCCACGCTGGCACGCATCGCCAAGTCCCTCGCCGTGTCCCCGCTATCCGGATGACGCCATTCAGGTGCAATCTCGGCCAGCGGCCCCATGACGAACAGTCGTTCGCTGGCGCGCGGGTGCGGTAAATACAGACCGTCCAGATCGCCACTGATCCGCCCATAGGCAATCAGGTCCAGATCAAGCGTACGCGGCGCATTGCGCACGGAACGCACGCGCCCCAATGCGTCTTCGATGCGGGACAACAGCTGCATCAGGGCCTTTGGCTCTAGCTCGGTTTCAACAATCGCCACCCCGTTCAGAAACGGCGGATCGCTTGGATCGGGCCATGCCGCAGACTGCCACCATGATGAGCGGGCCACGATTTTCAAACCGGCCAGTTGCAACTGCGCAAGCGCTTCTTCCAGCCCCTGCTTACATGATACAAACTTGCCCTTGTCATTCGCCCCGAGTGCGACGATGACTGCATTTGCAAGGTCGCGATTTCCAGCGGGATCTGATTTTTGCGAACTCAAACCGAATGCCTTTTTAAACAGGACTATTTTTCATGCCGACTTCCGACCGCATTGCGCTTTTTATCGACGGCGCCAACCTTTATTCAGCGGCACGCGCCCTGAATGTCGATCTGGATTTTCGCAAGCTTTCCGACCATTTCGGCCGTCAGGGTCGCCTGATCCGCGCCTATTATTATACGGCCATCGTCGAGGGCGAGGAATTTTCGCCGGTGCGACCGCTGGTCGACTGGCTGGACTATAACGGCTTCACCGTCATGACCAAGCCGGTGCGCCGCTTTACCGACGCACAGGGCAATACCCGCACCAAGGGCAATATGGATGTCGAGATTGCTGTCGACATGCTGGAACTGGCCCCTCACCTCGACCATGTGGTTCTGTTCTCGGGCGATGGCGATTTCCGCCGTCTGGTCCAGTCGGTACAGGCCAAGGGCGTGCGCGTGACCGTGGTGTCCACCACCAAGAGCCAGCCGCCGCAAATCAGCGACGAACTGCGCCGTCAGGCCGACGCCTTTATCGACCTGTCCGACATTATGGGTGACTTCTCCAAGCCCAAGCCGCCCATCAGCCGCGAACGCTAAGCCGGAAACACTGATAAGCTTGCGCCGTGCGTTCGGTGATCCGAATGCACGGCCTCTCCGGCAATCAGCCCGCGCCACCGCTTTGCGCGACGTGAACCGGCGCACTGGGCTGTCGGAAATAGTTGTCGATACCTTCCGCGACCGAGCGCATCAGACGACGGCGTGAACGCTCGTCCGACAAGACGCGACCGTCTTCGGCATTGGTCATAAAGCCCATTTCCAGCAATACCGCCGGCACATCAGGTGCCAGCAACACAGCCAGACCCGCCGCACGGTGGCTTCGGCGCAGCATGGAATGGCCATCGCCTTCCAACTGCGTCAGCAGACCGCGCGCGAACTGGGCCGAACGGTTCTGGGTCGCGCGCTGGGTCATATCCAGCAGGATACGGTCCACCGACGGATCACGACCACCCGGCAGGCGCAGATCACGCTGCCAGTCATCATGGCTGGTAAACTCGCGAACCGCACGGCTCGCCCCTTGCTCGGACAGCGTATAAACACTGGCCCCGCGCAGCGCCGGATCGGAACCGGAATCCGCATGCAGGGAAATAAACAGGTCCGCATTGGCATCGCGGGCAATCTGCACACGACGGCCATGGCCTACATAAACATCGCCGTCACGGGTCAGACGCACACGATAACGCCCCGTGCGCTCCAGCGCCGCTTTCAGTTCGCGGGCCGCCGACAGGGTGATGGCCTTTTCCCAGACCTCGTGCCCTTGCGAACCCGGATCGCGTCCGCCGTGGCCGGCATCAATCACAATCAGAGGCTTTTCGGTGCGCGTCTGGGGTACGCGTGCCGTAACGACCGCGGCCTCGACGGCCCCTGTCGCCTTAAGGTCGATCACATAGCGATAATAGGATACGCCATCACCGGGCGGCAGCAGGAAGCGACGCTCGACCGTCGCACCGCGCGCCAGCGCCAGATTGATCCGCGCACCACCCGAGCCGCTTTGCAGATTATAGGCCCGCACCAGACCGGCCCCGTTGCCCGACAGCCCGCGACCGGGATCGATCTCGGCAAGGGTTACGGCAATTTCGCCATTGGCACCGTCGGAAACCACACGGCCACGAGTTTCGCGATCCAGATCAATCACAACGCGGGTGCGCTGGGCATCGCCACCAAAGCGGACCGACTTGACCTGCATGTCCGATCCGCGCGCCAGGCTGAAGCCAGCCGTCAGCACGGCCGCGCTGGTCACAGCCGCTGCCAAGGCCGACAATGACCACTCACGCAGCCCCCAACGTCTAGGGTTCTCGCGCCAAACGCCTCGCATCGGAAAGACGAAACTCCTTACATCTTCGCATACTGCCTACCCTTTGACCGTTAAGGATTTCGTAAAGAAAAGCATATGCGCAATCATTTTGCATTTTGTCAGAATGGCGCCTATGTTCACAAGACTGCGACAGATCGCGCCTATGCCCCTGTGCGGCATCGGGCACGCACTCCTCGCGGCGTAACTATATTATTCACCTCATTCCGAAGGTGGGACGATAGTCGTCCTGCTCAGGATAAAGCGGGTTCGGACCGCAGCCTCAACAGACGGGCGCGACCGATCCCCGGACCGACAGAACCATGGGCCAACACGCCTGCGACACCATCCGGCTTTTGAATGCCGACTTCGCTTCCGGCGAAGGTGGGATGTGCGCGCGTGGCCTTATCCACATTCGGCGAGCCGCTCCCCTGCTAACGGGGTCCATCCATGCGAAGGATTTCGCGGGGCAAGGGCTGGCGCGCCTTAGAGAGACACTGCATGTCAAAAACCATGTTGATCGATGCGGCGCACGCGGAAGAAACGCGCGTCGCTATCGTGGACGGCCGCCAAGTTGAGGAATTCGACTTTGAATCCCGCGGTCGCCGCCAACTTCGCGGCAATATCTATCTCGCCAAGGTCACTCGGGTAGAACCCAGCCTTCAGGCGGCCTTTGTTGAATACGGCGGAAACCGTCACGGTTTCCTCGCCTTCAACGAAATTCACCCTGATTATTACCAGATTCCGGTCGCCGACCGCGAAGCCATCATGGCCGAAACCGGCGATGAGGATGATGATGACGATCTGGGCCGCGACAGCGGTGACGATGAAGGCGATTCCGAAGGCCGTCTGGCCGACGAGGAACGCCTGAAGCGTCGCCTGATGCGTCGTTATAAAATCCAGGACGTTATCAAGCGCCGTCAGGTGCTGCTGGTTCAGGTCGTCAAAGACGAACGCGGTGCCAAGGGCGCGGCCCTGACCACCTGGCTGTCTCTGGCCGGTCGTTACTGCGTGCTGATGCCTAACACCGGCAAGGGCGGCGGTATCTCGCGCAAGATCACCAACACCTCTGACCGTCGTCGCCTGAAGTCCGCCGCTGCGGCCCTCAAGGTGCCGGAAGGCATGGGCCTGATCATCCGTACCGCAGGGGCCAAGCGCACCCGCGCCGAGATCAAGCGCGACTATGAATACCTGCTGCGTCTGTGGTCCACCATCCGCGACACGACGCTGAAATCGACGGCACCGGCTGTCATCTACGAAGAAGAAAACCTTGTCCGCCGCGCCGTGCGCGACATGTACGACAAGGACTTCGACGGCATTCAGGTCGAAGGCATCGAAGGTTTCATTCAGGCGCGTGATTTCATGCGCGTGCTGATGCCATCGCAAGCCAAGAAGATTCATCTGTATCAGGGCACCCGTCCGCTGTTCGCCTCGAACGGCATCGAGGAAGTGCTGACCCAGATCCACCAGCCGGTCGTTCCGCTCAAGTCGGGCGGCTATCTGGTCATCAACCAGACCGAAGCTCTGGTGGCTATCGATGTGAACTCGGGTCGCTCGACCAAAGAGCGCAATGTCGAACAGACCGCCGTCAAAACCAATATCGAAGCCGCCGTCGAAGCCGCACGCCAACTGCGTCTGCGCGACTTGGCCGGTCTCGTTGTCATCGACTTCATCGACATGGATGAAGGCAAGAACAACCGCGCTGTCGAAAAAGTTCTGAAAGACGCGCTGGCACAGGACCGTGCCCGCATCCAGATGGGCCGCATCTCGCCTTTCGGCCTGATGGAAATCAGCCGTCAGCGCCGTCGTCTCGGCGTCATCGAAGGCGCGACCGAGGCCTGCGCCTGCTGTCAGGGTACGGGCCGTGTCCGTTCGGCGGAGTCCGCCTCGCTGACCACCTTGCGCGCTGTTGAAATCGAAGCCGGTCGCAGCGGTGCCGGTTGCATCACCCTGCGCGTCTCGACCGCAGTGGCGATCTATATCCTGAACCACAAGCGCGACTATCTGCAGCGTCTGGAACAGATGCGTGGCCTGAAGGTCATCGTACAGATCGACGACTCGCTGGCTCAGGGCGAACACCATATCGAACGCACCGAAACCAACGAGGACTTCGTTGCGCCGCAAGGTCAACTGGACCTGTCGGTTCTAGATGACGGCATCGACGACAACGCCTTCTTCGACGAGGACGAAGACGAAGAGGACGATGATGACGTCATCGCCCACGACGATGACGAGACCTCCGATTCCGAGGACGAAGACCGTACCGAGCGTGACGATGACAGCCGTGGCAACCGCCGCCGTCGCCGTCGCCGTGGTGGCCATGCCCGTCAGGACGAAGACACCGAAACGACCCGCGCTGTCCCCGAAGACGAAGATGACGACAGCCGCGGCAACCGCCGTCGCCGTGGTCGCCGTGGCGGACGCCGCTCGCGCGAGGATGGTGATCGCGACGTCTACAGCTGGGTGCGTGGTCGCACGCCGTCGCTTGACGACCCGTATGTGTGGTTCGATCCGCTCAATCCGCAGCGTCAGGAACGTCTTGAGCGCCCACAACGCGCCGAAGCCCCTGCCGAAGGCGTTGAGGGTGTCGAGAACACCGAAACCACTCTGATCGCTTCGGACGAAGAGGGTAACGGCCGTCGTTCGCGCCGTCGTCGCGGCCGTGGCCGTGGTCGCAACCGTGATCAGGGCGAAATGGTCCACGACGCCAAGGTCGAGGATCGCGCCACCAATGAGGGCCTGCCGGTCGAGGGCAATCCCGACCTGCCGATCGCTGTCATGATCGAACCGGAAGCGGTTGAAGCGGTCGAAACGGTCGTGTCCGACGTTGCCGTCGAGGCTACCGAAGACGCACCCAAGCGTCGTCGTGTACGTCGCAAGACCCGCAGCACCGGTGAAACCGTCGCCATCGAGGCCGAAGCCACCGAAGCCCCTGCTGTCGTCAGCAACGATCAACCGCCGTTCGTGGCTGTCATCCCCGATGACCGCATCATCGAAAAGGCCGCAGAACGTCACGCCGAGAAAGAGGCCGAGGCCGTTCCTGCCAAGCTGGACGTCACGCCGACCCAGGCCTTTGCGATTGAAAAGGCCATTGATGAAGCGCGCGAAGCTGTGACCGAAACGCCTGCTCCGGCAGTCGTCGAGGCTCCGGCCGAGACAGCGGCCATCGAACCTGTCCAGACCGAAGTCGCAGACACGGTTGAGGCAACGGTTGATGTCGAAGACATGATTGCCAATGATCCGAACCAGATCGGCGCGCCGCCTGAAAAACCGAAACGTGGTTGGTGGCGCCGTTGATCGGCCATGATTTGACGTGAGAACAGGTGGAAGATCGTTGCTCTGGAGTGCGCCATGATCCGGTTTTCCACTACCCTCTCTCGCCTGCTGGTTGCCGGGACGGCGGCGGCTGCCTTGATGGCTGCCGCCCTCCCCGCCTCCGCGCAAAGTCTGATCCGTGACACCGAGATCGAGGCGATTATCGACGAATGGTCTGCGCCGACCCTGACCGCCATGGGTCTGGAGCCGTCCGAGGTCGAGATTTTGCTCGTCAATGACGAGAGCCTGAACGCCTTCGCCACACGCGGGCGCATCATGGGCCTGAATACCGGCCTGATCTTGCAAACCAAGACGCCGAACCAGCTTCTAGGCGTGATCGCGCACGAAGCGGGTCACATCAAAAACCGCCACACCCTGCGTGACGGTGCCCAGAATGCGGGCATGCAGCCCATGATTATGACCATGGCGCTGGGGGCACTGGCGGCACTGGCCGGTGCGCCGGATGCCGGCGCGGCCCTGCTGGCCTCCAGCCAGTATTTCGGCACGCTGGGTGCGCTTCGTTACATGCAGTCCCAAGAGGGCGAGGCCGATATTACCGGTGCTCGCGCTCTGGAGCGCGCCGGTGAATCCGGTCGTGGTCTGGTCGAGTTCTTCGAGAATTTCCGCTCGCAGGAAGTGTTCTCGGATGCCCGCCGCTTTCCCTATTTCCGCAGTCACCCGCTGTCTTCGGCCCGTATCAGCGCCCTGCGCGGGCCTGTAGAGCGTGCCTCGCACTACGAAAACCGTGACAGCGAGGAACGCATCGCCCAGCACGCGCTGGTTCTGGCCAAGATCCACGGCTTTATGGACCATCCGAACACGACGCTGCGGCTTTATCCTTCCAGCGATACGTCCGTGCACGCCCGCTATGCCCGCGCCATTGCATGGTACAAGAACGGCCAGACCGACAAGGCTCTGGAAGGCGTCGATGGCCTGCTGGCCGAGCAGCCCGAAAATCCCTATCTGTGGGAGCTAAAGGGCCAGATCATCTTCGAGGAAGGCCGTCCGGCAGAAGCACTCGATGCCCACAAACGGGCGGTCGAACTGATGCCCGAAGCCCCGCTTCTGCGTATCAACTATGCCCACGCCCTGCTCGAAACCGGCGAGGCCGAACAAATCGCCAAGGCCGAGACCGAGCTGAAATACGCCTTGGCGCGTGAAGACGACAATCCTATGGGCTGGCGTCTGCTCAGTCAGGCCTATGCCTCGCAGGGCAAGGAAGGCGAGGCCCGTCTGGCCTCTGCCGAATACTGGTTCGCGCTGGGTCAGGCCAAACAGGCCAACGAGTTCGCCCTGCGCGCCCGCGACATGCTGGACCGCAACTCGATCGAATGGCGCCGCGCCACCGATATTGTCCTGTCTTCCGGCGCATCCGAAAACGATATCCTTGAAGCCGAACGCCGTAACGAACGCCGTCGCGGCCAGCAGGTCATTCCTCCAAACGGCGTCTAGGCCGTCCCTTCCCCACCAGATTACAGATATTCATGTCCGATACGCCTGAAACGACACCTGAACCCTCCGCGAAAACCGAAGCCGCGCCTGTAAACACAGCACCTGCAAAGGTGGCACCTTCCAAGGGGACAACGACGGTACTGGCGGGTGCCGCACTGGCGGTTTCGGCCGTGGCTCTGGTCATGGCCTCACTACCCTATTTCGGTGTCGGCATCGGCCCGCAGGTGCGCGGCTATCTGCTCGGCAACCCGCAGATTCTGGAAGAGATGATCGCCGCCCGCCAACAGGCCGAGGACCAGAACATCACCTCGGCCATTGATGCCGCCGTTAAGGCCAATCCGCACCTTCTGGCCCATGACGCCCGCGATCCGGCTGTCGGTCCTGAAAACGCCAAGGTGACGGTGATCCAGTTCTTCGACTATCGCTGCCCCGGCTGTAAGGCCGTGTCGGTGCCATATCGTGAAATGATGGCCCGTTATCCCGACGTGCGCTTTGTCTTCAAAGAATGGCCCATTCTGGATAATGGCGAGACGGTCACGTCCAACTATGCCGCCCGCGCGGCTCTGGCCGCCAACCAGCAGGGCAAGTTCATGCCTGTCCACGCCGCCCTGATGGACGAACGCTCGCTCAGCATCGAAGCGATCAACCAGATCCTACAGGAACAGGGTGTCGACATGGCTGCGGCTCAACAGGCCATCGCCTCGGCCGATACCGCCCGCCACATCACCGACATCCACACAACCGGTGTGGCGCTGGGCCTTCGCGGCACCCCGACCTTCTTCGTCAACGGCAAGGCCAGTGCCAGCATCGACCCCGCCGATGTCGAACAGATGATCAAGGCCGCCCAATAAATAAAAAGGCCGGAAGCTTTCGCTTCCAGCCTTTTTTCTGTGTCGTCCCGATCTTTAGATCAGCCCCGCCAGAGGCGAGGACGGGTCGGCAAACATGCGCTTCTTCATGCGGCCCGCCAGATAGGCTTCACGACCGGCAATCACCGCATGCTTCATGGCGCTGGCCATCAGGACCGGATCACGCGCCTCGGCAATCGCCGTGTTCATCAGCACACCGTCACAGCCCAGTTCCATAGCCACAGCCGCATCGGACGCCGTGCCCACACCGGCATCCACCAGCACCGGCACCTTGGACTGTTCCACGATCATGCGGATATTGATCGGGTTCTGCAGACCCAAGCCCGAGCCGATCGGCGCGCCCAGCGGCATGATGGCCACGGCCCCAGCATCTTCCAGCTTGCGGGCATAGACGGGATCATCGGTGCAATAGACCATGACCTCGAAACCCTCAGCGGTCAGCAGTTTCAGCGCACGCAGGGTTTCTTCCATGTCGGGATACAGGTGCTTCTGTTCCGACAGGACTTCCAGCTTCACCAGCTTCCAGCCACCGGCTTCGCGCGCCAGACGCAGGGTACGCATGGCGTCATCCGCCGTGAAGCAACCCGCCGTGTTCGGCAGATAGGTGTATTTCTTCGGATCGATATAGTCGGTCAGCACCGGCTGGCCGGGGTCCGTCAGGTTCACGCGGCGTACGGCCACGGTCACCATTTCCGCGCCCGATGCCACGACAGCGGCGGCGTTCTGTTCATAGTCACGGTATTTGCCCGTGCCTACGATCAGGCGGGAGTTAAAGGTGCGACCAGCGACGGTCCAGCTATCGGTACGAGGGGCGGATTCGGTCATACAAAACACCTAGCCCCACTCGTGCGCCCGCGAAAGCCACGATACCCGATTTGATGATGCTCAGCCACCGCCAACGAACTGGACCAGTTCGATCTTGTCGCCATCCGACACAGGCGTCGTGGCATGCAGCGAGCGCGGCACGATTTCGAGGTTCAGCTCCACGGCCACCTTGCGCGGGTCCAGCTTCAGCTCCTCGATCAGGGCCAGAATGGTAGCCGCAGCCGTTTCGCGCCCTTCACCGTTCACTTCGATACGCACGTTCATACTCCGATCCGTCAGTTCTTCATCATATGGCGCTAAGCATGCCTCAACTCAATCACCCAGTTTAGCACGGCCCAATCGGCGTCATATTATGACGCAACGTCAAGATTTCAGTCAGATGCTTGGCGTTCCCCCCCAACTCGGTCTACAAAGCACACGATTCCGCGCGCGTGGCGTGCGCCTTCCCATAAGAGCGAATGCCCGAAACGCCTGTCCTCTATGTTCTGAACGGTCCGAACCTCAATCTCCTCGGAGAGCGTGAGCCAGAAATCTATGGCCGTGACACACTCGCGGACGTTCAAAAGCTGTGCGAAAACGCAGCCGATGGCGCTCGCATCGTGTTTCGCCAGTCGAACCATGAAGGCCAGCTGGTGGACTGGATTCAGGAGGCCCGCAAGGAAGCCTCTGCCCTGATCATCAACCCGGCAGCCTACACCCATACTTCGGTGGCGCTGCTGGATGCCCTGAAAACCCTTTCTATCCCCGTCATTGAGTGCCACCTGTCGAACCCCGCTGCGCGCGAGGCCTTCAGGCACCACTCCTATGTGTCTCTGGCCGCTACCGGCGTGATCGCCGGTCTGGGCGTCCAGGGATATGAACTGGCCGTCAAGGCGGCCCTGAACCTCATCCGTTCGGCCTAAGCGGCTACGGCTAAGTACTACGAGAAGAGACAAAGATGTCCGACAAACACACCGCCATCGACGCCGATCTGGTCCGCGCCCTCGCCAATATCCTGAACGAGACCGAGCTGACCGAGATCGAAGTCGAAAAGGACGATCTGAAGATCAAGGTCAAGCGCGAGATCACCGTCTCCGCAGCTCCGGTCCAGTACGCTCCGGCACCTGTCGCGGCTGCTCCGGCTGCCGCTGCTGCTGCACCGGCTGCTGCCGCTCCGGCCAAGCGTTCGGGCGAAGAAGTGAAGTCGCCGATGGTTGGCACCGCCTACCTGCAACCGGCTCCGGGTTCCGATCCGTTCATCGCCGTGGGTGCCAAGGTCAAAAAGGGCCAGACCCTGCTGATCGTCGAAGCCATGAAGACCATGAACCCGATCACCGCACCGCGCGACGGCGTTGTGGCTGAAATCCTCGTCGGCGACGCCCAGCCGGTCGAGTTCGGCGAAGCTCTGGTCGTTCTGGAAGCCTGAGCCTGAGTATGTTCACCAAGGTCCTCATCGCCAACCGTGGCGAAATCGCCCTTCGGGTGCATCGCGCCTGTAAGGAAATGGGTATCTCGACGGTGGCCGTTCACTCGGAAGCCGATCGCGGTGCTATGTGGGTGCGTCTGGCTGACGAAAGCGTCTGCATTGGTCCGGCTCCGGCCGCCAAGTCGTACCTGAACATCCCGCAAATCATTGCTGCTGCCGAAATCACCGGCGCGCAGGCGATCCACCCGGGCTATGGCTTCCTGTCGGAAAATGCCCGCTTCGCTGAAATCATCGAAGCGCACGGCATGACCTTCATTGGTCCCAAGCCCGAGCATATCCGCATCATGGGCGACAAGATCTCGGCCAAGAAAGCCGTCATGGACGCGGGTATCCCCGTCGTTCCCGGCTCGGCGGGCGAGGTTGAAACCGTTGAAGACGCTATCGAAGCCTCCAAGGCCATCGGCTTCCCGCTGATCGTCAAGGCGGCTGCCGGTGGTGGTGGTCGCGGCATGAAGGTCGCGATGACCGCCGACGATCTGGTCGAGGCTGTCCAGACCGCACAATCCGAGGCGCTGGCCGCCTTCGGTAACGGTGCCGTCTATATGGAACGCTACCTCCAGAAGCCGCGCCACATCGAGATTCAGGTCATCGCTGACAGCCACGGCAACGTGGTCCACCTCGGTGAACGTGACTGCTCGCTGCAACGCCGCCACCAGAAGGTGCTGGAAGAAGCCCCGTCACCGGCTCTGTCGGCCGAGGGTCGCGCCAAGATCGGTGAAGTGGTCAACAAGGCCATTGCCGCCATCGGTTACCTCGGCGTCGGCACCATCGAGTTCCTGTGGGAAGACGGCGAGTTCTTCTTCATCGAGATGAACACCCGCCTGCAGGTCGAGCATCCGGTCACCGAAATGATCACCGGTGTGGACCTCGTGCGCGAACAGATCCGCATCGCTGCGGGCCTGCCCTTGTCGTTCACGCAAGACGAAATCGAGTTCAAAGGTCACTCGATCGAAGTGCGTATCAACGCCGAGAACGCCGAAACCTTCACCCCTTCGCCGGGTACGGTTACGGACTTCCACGCTCCGGGTGGTCTGGGTGTACGTCTCGATAGCGCGATCTTCGCCGGCTATTCGATCCCGCCTTACTATGACAGCCTGATCGGCAAGCTGATCGTGCATGGTCGCGACCGCGAGGAAGCCATTGCACGCCTCAAGCGCGCTCTGGGTGAAACGGTTGTCGGCGGCGTGGATACCACCATCCCGCTGTTCCAGAAGCTGTTGCAGGAGCCGGACATTCTGTCGGGCGACTACGACATCCACTGGCTGGAAAAATGGGCTGCGGCTCAAAAGGCGAAAGCCTGATTTGATCGAAGAGGAAGACCCCGAGTTCAGCGCAACGGAGCGCGAGGTGTTTGACGCCGCCGCCCTCCTGCGCTGCTACGCCAACGGGGTCTTTCCCATGGGAGAGGCGCGGGATGATCCCCGCGTCTTTCTCGTTGAGCCGGACCAGCGCGGCATATTTCCGCTGGATCGCTTCCACATCCCCACACGTCTGAAACGCACGGTTCGCAGCGAGCCGTTCGATATCCGCGTCAACACGGCCTTTCTCAGCGTCGTGGATGCATGTGCCTCGCCCGCCAAGGGCCGCGAGGACACATGGATCAACGGCCCGATCCGCCGCCTCTATGGCGAGATACACGCCCTTGGCCATGCCCACAGCGTCGAATGCTGGAAGGACGAGGTTCTGGTCGGTGGCCTTTATGGCGTCTCGCTGGGCAGTGCGTTTTTCGGCGAGAGCATGTTTAGCCGCATGACCGATGCCTCCAAGGTCGCCCTCGTGCATCTGGTGGCCCGTTTGAAACGCGGCGGCTTCACCCTGCTGGACGCCCAGTTCATCACCGAGCACCTGATGCAGTTCGGGGCGCAGGAAATCCCGCAGAGCGCCTATCTTCGCAAACTGGCACCGGCCCTGAAGATCAAGGCCGATGCCGCCAGCCTTGCCCACCCCATGAGTGGCGTCGAGGCCGTGGAACGCGCTCTGATATAAATCTGAAATCCATGTCCGGACACGACAGTTCGCTGTCCGGACAGGGTTTCACTGGCGTTCTGTCCAATACGGTCGGCCTATATTGGCCATGACCCAAGCTCAAACCCACAGCCTCTGGCGCGAAATCATCAGCTTCGGCATGCCCCTGATTGTGGGGCTGTTAGTGGCAACCGTTCTTCGTATCGTCGCCTATCAGCCCTTCACCATTCCCTCGTCGTCCATGTCCCCCGGCCTTTTGACCGGCGACTATATTCTGGTGTCCAAATTCGCTTATGGCTGGAGCGCAGCCTCCCTGCCCTTTGGTTCTCCCGAAGGGACAGAGCGGTTGATGGCGTCAACGTCGGAACGGGGCGATGTGGTTGTGTTCCGCCTACCGCGTGATCCTTCGCAGGTCTGGATCAAACGGGTCATCGGTCTGCCGGGTGATACGGTGCAGATGCGCGATGGCCAGTTACTGATCAACGGCTCCAAGGTGCCACACACCGCGCTGGGGCCGGCCTTCGATCTTGATGAGCCCACCCGACCTGTCGAAGCCTTCGAGGAGCAACTGGGCGGAGGTCGCGCCTATATCACCTATGATGGCGGGCCAAACCTTGCCGGTGACAATACCGCCCCGATCCATGTGCCAGCGGGCCACTATCTGATGATGGGTGATAATCGCGACAACTCGCTCGATGGCCGCTGGGGACCTGAAACCGGTGTCGGCTTCCTGCCTGCCAGCCATATCGTAGGGCGTGCCGAGCGGATTGCGTGGTCGTGGAAACCTGGGGCTTCGCTGGTCAAGCCGTGGACATGGCTGAACCTGAGGGGCGATCGCCTGATGAAGCCAATCAAGTGATACGGGTTAGCGGGCGTGAAACTCTTCGATGGACAGGACGCCATCTTTATTGCGGTCAAGCTGCTCGAAGGTGACGCGTACAGGGTTCAGGGTTTGCGCCAATGACGGTGCCGCCACTGCCCCCAGGGCCAGAACAGCCAAAGCGACCGCTCCAGTCCTTCGCCAGTTCACAATCTGCAAACGCGGTTTTGACGGCTTTTCCAGCTCGGTATCGATAAAGTGCCGGATGGCCTCGCTGGCCGTGCGTCCCTCGACGCGACACCGCTGCATGAAGGCATGCTTTGTCTCAAAGGGCATACGGACTTCGACGGTCTCGGTCTTTTTCGGCTGTCGTTCCGTCACCATGCCCAGCGTCCCGATTTAGCGGTTCTTACAGCCCACCACCCACGCATCATACAGCGGGTGTTCCAGCCCGTTCAGGCTGGGCGAGGAGGCAAACATCCAGCCCTTGAAGACCTGACGCGCCTCGTTGGACGGCTGGGCCGAGCGAGGCTGCACACCGATTTCCAGATAGGCGATGGCGTCTTCGGTCAGTTCGTTGGCACCGCTCACTTCACAGGCGCGCACCTTGAAGATCAGGTTCTTGGAAAAGCGCACAGGACGCCCGCCCACCTCGACCTCGAACTGCATGGTTTCGGCTGTGGTCTTGTCGATGGCCTGAACCAGAGCTACCGGCAGGCGACGACGCACCGTGCTGGTTGGCTCTTCAACCGTGGCTTCGGCTGTCGTTTCTTCCTCGGCGATCTCTTCGCCGTCTTCCGGCACCTCTTCCTGAGGCGTCGGCTCAACCACGGTCAGCGACGTAGTGCCCGCAGGAATATCCTGGACAGGCACGGTGGGTGCGGGCGGTGTCAGCGGTTGTGGCGTCGGCGCAGGTGCAGGCGCAGGGGCCGTCTGGGCCGCCTTCGCGCGCAAGGCATCGCCCACCGGATCCTGAACAGGAACCGCATCTTGCGGAACATCCATCAGGGCGGCGGTGACGCCAGCCCCTGACAGACCGAGGCCTGCGGCGACAATGCCGCCCAGCAGAACCCCGCGCAAACTCATTCCGGTGTCCAGGCTTGATAGTCGCCGGTCGCTGCCGGACGTTGGCCTGTCGCCATCAGCGAACCTTGCGGACGACGCGCATAGGGCGTGCCCGTCATGTTCGGCAGGTGATCTTTTTCCCACGACTGACGGTGCAGCGGCTTCTCGCTGGGGGCCTCGTCATAGGTATAGCGCAACCAGCCCTGCCATTCCGGCGGAACCTTGGTGGCTTCGGCATAGCCGTCATAGATGACCCAGCGACGCTTGCGGCCGTCATACGAGACATTGTCGCGCGACTGGTAATAGCGGTTGCCGAATTCGTCCGTGCCGATCAGGCTGCCACGCTTGCCCACCGTGAAAAGGGTGCCAATGGTGGCACCGTTCCACCAGGTAAAGATCTTGCTCAGCACGTCGTGCACTCACTTAAAATCGCGCCGCGAGGAAAGGGAGTTCAGCGGCTTTGCAATCATAGAAACCTCTGGCCGTTACGTCCAGCGGTCCCACACGCTTCTGTCAAAAACCTTTGGTCCAATATCTTGGGGGTAACCCCTATGTGGCCCACAATATCTATTGAGAATGGTTAAATGGCCGCTCTAGGCTGTCTGCTTGATGCAGGCGTGGAGGCGATCCATGAGTGGCGCATTCGATTTTGATAATGCTGTTCGCGGCCTAGAGGTGGAATCACGGCGTATCGAACGCCCGTCCTCGGTCGCCTCTGTATCTGCGCCTTCAAGCTGGACCGATGCCCGTATCGAGGCATGGCTGGACTGGCTGGAACCGCGCCTGTCCCCCGCCCATGCCCGCCGATTGGCCAGTGACGGCGACATAGGCCAAGCCCTTGCCCACTGGTTACAGCCTCTGGTCCAGCGCGCTCTGGACGACGGCCTTTTCGAGACCGCAACCGCCAGCGTCCTTTTGTGTGGTCTTCAACGCGGCTGGGTGGCCCCAGCTGTCAGCGAAGCCGCACAAACCCTGAATTCATTGCCGCTTAGCGAACCCGATGCGGCGGCCCGACTGGATGATTTCCGCCGCCATGCGCGGGGTGCCCGCCTGTCGGCCATGGCTCTGGCCACGGTCGAAGAGGCCCTGAATGGCGTCAGTAATGCCGTCATCCGCTGCGAAGGCCCGCGCGAGGCCTGCGGATCGCCCAAGACCAATCCGGCACTGGCCCGCGCCGCCGCCCACGCCCTGCGCTGCGGTGCATCCGATGCCGATATTGTGCGGGCCATTGAGGGCGAACCTCTGGGTTCGTCCTCCAGCGCGGTCAGTCCACGTCTGGTCATAGAGGCCGAGCGCGACCTGCTGGCTGCGGGTGGATCACTGGCGCTGCAACTGGCCGAAGCCTCGATCGAGGGCGATGTCGTCATCACCTTCGATCCCGCCGATGCGCTGGCCCTGTCGCAAGCCACACTCGAAACGCGCATCCAGTTCGACCTTGAGACCCTCTATAAGGATACCGGCTCTAACTGGCAGAGCGTTCTGGAAACGCTGGTGTCCAGCTGGACAGTGCTGTCGGTTCTGATGGTGCCCGCACATCCGAACGCCTCGCCACGTCTGGCTTTCGGCTTGGGCGGATTGGCCGATCTGGCCCTGCGGCTCGACTATGACAATCCGGCCGATCTGGCGCGTGAAACCGCGACCTTTGTGCGTGCCCACTATACGGCGGCCTCGGTAAGGCTCGCTGACCGTTTGGGTCATGCTGATGATGCCGAAACCTGTCATGCGGGTCTGCGCCTGTTCATTCAGGAAGGTGAAGCGGCGCTTCGTCTGGGCCTTTCGCCCTTTGCTCACCGCGATCTTTACCAGACCGGCGATGGCGAGCCCGCCCCGCGCCTACGTCCGTCCATCGCACATGCTCTGGGACATCAGGGTTGCGACAGCGCCGAGCGCCATCTGTTCGGCACGCGCACCTTGGCGGGCGAGACGGCCATCAGCTTTGAAACCCTGCACGATCTGGGCTTTACCGAGCTGGAACTGGAAGGTCTGGAACAGGCTCTGGCATCGGTGGAGTATATGGAGGATGCCTTCCGCAGTCCGGTTCTGGATGGTGGTTTCATCCGCGATGTTCTGGGCCAAGACCCTGCCAGTGACGCGCCGCTCCTGCCACGCCTCGGTTTTTCGCAAGCCGACATTTGCGCCACTCAAGCACAGGTGCTGGGCTATCCTGACCTGACCCAGTGGCCGGATGCGCCACCTGCCCTTGCCGAATGGCTGGCCCTGACTGCCGACGACATAGAAGCCGAAATCGTGGCCGCGCTGGATGGTCTCAGTGACACCCCTGCTCCGCTGCGGATTGATCTGGACTGGGACGAGACGCTTGTGGATGGCGCACGCGCCATTTCCCATGCCGCCCGCGAAGGTGTCCGCGCCCTGTCCCTGCGCCGCGCACGCCCGCCTGCCGATTTCGGCTTTGATGCGGACATTCCCCCTGCAGAGCCTGTCACGCCCGAAATCGCGGCGACTTCCAATGCCCCGCAAACCCGTGTCGTCGAACGCGTGGTCGAACGAGACCGCACCCGCCGCAAGCTGCCAGACCGTCGCAAGGGCTATATCCAGAAGGCCGCTGTCGGGGGCCACAAGGTCTATATCCACACCGGCGAATACGAAGACGGCGAACTGGGCGAAATCTTCATCGACATGCACAAGGAAGGGGCCGCCTTCCGTTCGTTGATGAACAATTTCGCCATCGCCATCTCGATTGGCCTGCAATACGGCGTGCCGCTGGACGAGTTTGTCGATGCCTTTGTGTTCACCCGTTTCGAGCCTGCGGGCCGCGTAACGGGCAATGACTCGATCCGCTCTGCCACGTCCATTCTCGACTATATTTTCCGCGAACTGGGCGTGTCCTATCTGGACCGTACCGAACTGGCCAATGCCGCCGGCGAAAGCAGCGATGGCCTCGACAGCCCGAACAATGACGCCGAGACGGTGCCCGCCGCCCGCTTCATTTCCAAGGGCTTTGCGCGCGGTGCCACGCCGGACAATCTGGTCGTCGTACCGTTCGGTAAAAAACAGGATCGCCCCACACCTGCACCCACCGTATCGGATGCAACCGCCTGTCCGTCTTGCGGCGACTTTGCCCTGCAAAACCGTGGTGGTGGCTGGACCTGTGACAGTTGCGGGGTAAGTCCGCAGATGCAGGGCTGATCTTTCACGGCACAGATTGTCGGCACGGGACTTGCTGATTTTCGGTCCTGACTGCCTGACAGGACAAGGAACTGTGCCATGACGAACCGTGCCACGCCGCTCGCCGCATTGACGCTAATGCTGGTCAGCCTTGCTGCGCCTTCAATGGCCCAGAACCAGAGCCAGATCGCACAGGTCCGCGCCGGTTCGTCCTGCCCCGGTTGCAACCTGTTCCAGGGTGATTTCACCTATATGGAAAAGGCCGGACTGAACCTGTCCGGCGCACGGCTGCGTCAGGCCGATATGACCTTGGCCGTCTGGAACCGCGTGCGCCTGAACGAGGCGGACCTGCGTGATATCAATGCCTATGGCTCGGTGATGTCGAGCGCCAACTTTGCCAATGCCGACCTGACCAATGCGTCGCTGGTCGGGGCATGGTTGCAAGGTTCCAACTGGAGTGGTGCCAAGCTGGAAGGGACCAACCTGTCGGGAGCCGACCTTTCGCGCGGGCGTGGCCTGACACAGTCGCAACTGTCCCAAGCCTGTGGTGACAGTTCAACCATCCTGCCTCAGGGCCTGACCATCCCAAGCTGCTGATCTAGAACAGCTTTCATTTCGGCCACAACCGTTACGCCGATTTAAGTAGGCTTTCGCGCCCCCAAGGGGCATCTACTGTCCTATGAACAAGGCACGCGCCAAAACTTCTGTGACGTCTCTGCTGCTGGCTGCTGTCGCTTGCATGAGCTCAGCCCTGCCCGCACAGGCTCTGTCACTGACTGTGCAGAACCGCGACGTGGCGCGGGCCATCTCGCTGGGCGGCGTCTGCACGGGATGCGAACTGTCCGGCCGTGATCTCAGCGGCGCGAATATGGCAGGCGCATCATTCCGCGACTCCACCTTTATCGGAGCCAATCTGCGCGGCGCCAGCATGCTCGGCACGAATTTCACAGGCTCGGATTTCGAGCGGGCCGATATTCGCGGTGCCAATCTGGCGGGCTCCAACTTCCGCGGCACAGACCTGACCGAAGCCCGCATGACCGGTGTGGTTGCCGCCGGTACCAGCTTTACCGGTTCGGACCTGACCGATGCGTCTCTGGACAATGCCGAGTTAACCGGTGCCGTCTTTACCGCCGCCGATCTGACGCGAACCAACCTTAGTGGCAGCCGCATGGTCGGCGTAACGCTGAGCGGTGTCGATGCCACCCGCGCCAACTTCTCCAATACCGAGATACTGGCCTCGAACCTGAGCGGCAGCGACTTCTCCAGAGCCGATTTCACGGATGCGCGGCTCGATAATTCCCGCCTGCGCCACAGCGACTTCAGCCGGACCAATTTCCACAACGCCTCCCTGCGGCGCACCGATATTCGCGGCACCGACCTGTCGGATGCCCACAACCTGACCCAAAGCCAGATCAATCAGGCCTGTGGCGATCGCTCGACCCGTCTGCCACGCGGACTTCGCGTCTCCACCTGCTGATCCAGATCACAACGCATACAAAAAAGGGCGGCCCGCAATGGCCGCCCTTTTTATTTGTCAGTCGCCGTGGCGCTGCCGATCAAGCCTTGATCGGCAGTTGGGTACGGATCGACAGCTCCTTCAGTTGGCGGTCTTCGGCATCCGAAGGGGCGTTCATCATCAGGTCCTGACCCTGCTGGTTCAGCGGGAAGGCGATGACTTCGCGGATCGCCGTCTGGTTGGCCAGCAGCATCACGATACGGTCGATACCCGGTGCCAGACCACCGTGCGGCGGTGCGCCGTAACGGAAGGCGTTCAGCATGCCGCCGAACTGTTCTTCGACGACCGAAGAGTCGTAACCGGCGATCTCGAAGGCCTTGAGCATGATCTCGGCCTTGTGGTTACGGATCGCGCCCGAGCACAGCTCATAGCCGTTGCAGACGATGTCGTACTGATAGGCGCGGATGGTCAGCGGGTCTTGCGTTTCCAGCGCTTCCATACCGCCCTGCGGCATCGAGAACGGGTTGTGCGAGAAGTCGACCTTCTTCTCTTCTTCCGACCATTCGAACATCGGGAAGTCGACGATCCAGCAGAATTTGAACTGCTCTTCGTCCACCAGCTTCAGCTCAGTACCGACGCGGGTACGGGCAAGGCCAGCAAACTTGGCAAACACGGCCGGATCACCGGCAGTGAAGAAGGCGGCATCGCCCTTGCCGAGGCCCAACGAAGCCATCAGGGCTTCGGTCGGCTCTTGGCCGAGGTTCTTGGCAATCGGGCCGCCCCATGCCTGCTGGTCGTCGGACCAGAAGATGTAGCCGAGGCCCGGCTGGCCTTCGCCCTGCGCCCACGAGTTCATACGGTCGCAGAAGGCGCGCGAACCACCGGTCGGGGCCGGAATGGCCCAGACAGCGTTCTTGGCATCAGCGCCGAGGATCTTGGCGAACAGGCCGAAACCACCTTCGCGGAAGTGGTCCGAAACGTCCTGCATCTTGATCGGGTTACGCAGGTCCGGCTTGTCCGAACCGTACCACTTCATCGACTGGGCATAGGTCAGACGCTCGAAGCCCTTGTGCTCCATGGTCTGGCCGAAATCGTTGGTGAAGGTGTGGGTGCCGTCGATCGGCGACACCGGCTTGCCCTCGCCGAACTCGTTGAACACGCCGTTCATCAGCGGCTCGATGACCTGGAACACGTCTTCTTGGGTAACGAAGCTCATTTCCACGTCGAGCTGGTAGAATTCCAGCGAACGGTCGGCGCGCAGGTCTTCGTCGCGGAAGCACGGCGCGATCTGGAAGTAGCGGTCGAAGCCCGACACCATCAGCAGTTGCTTGAACTGTTGCGGTGCCTGCGGCAGCGCATAGAACTTGCCCGGATGCATGCGCGACGGCACGAGGAAGTCGCGCGCGCCTTCCGGCGACGATGCCGTCAGGATCGGGGTCTGGTACTCAAGGAAGCCCTGCTCGACCATGCGCTGACGGATCGAGTGGATCACCTTGGAGCGCAGCACGATATTCTTGTGCAGGGTCTCGCGGCGCAGGTCGAGGAAGCGGTTCTTCAGGCGGATTTCTTCCGGATATTCCGGCTCGCCAAAGACCGGCAGCGGCAGTTCGGCGGCTTCCGACAGGACTTCAACCGACTGGACGCGGACTTCGATCGCACCGGTCGGCAGGTTGGCATTGGTGGTCTCTGCCGAGCGGGCGATCACTTCGCCGTCGATGCAGATCACGCTTTCGGCGCGCAGGCGCTCGACAGCGTCAAAGCCCGGCGTTTCGGGGTGCAGGACCAGTTGCGTCAGGCCATAGTGGTCACGCAGGTCGATAAACAGCAGACCGCCGTGATCGCGCTTGCGGTGGACCCAGCCCGACAGACGGACAGACGAACCAGCATCGGAGGCGCGGAGCGCGCCGCAGGTATGGGAGCGGTAGGCGTGCATTATGAATCGTTCAAACAGTAAGGCCGCGCGCGCGGCGGAAATTGAAGGCCGTAGGGCGCACTAAAGCCCCTGAAAGTCAAGTTTTGAACGCCCTTTTGGCCGCCTTAACCCAAGACTTGATCGCGTGCTGGCTCCCCTGCCGCGTGCGGCCCGTCACCAAACCACATGGCTTTGAGCGATTCCGTGCCCGCGCGTTAAAAACGCCGTTCCATTGCTTCATCCCCAATCCGGCACAACGGCGCCAATTTTTCCCACAGGCCACCCCTCAAATGCCCCACAGCTAGTGGTTTGATCCACAAGACCCACAAGATCGTCCACCAGACTCACATGGGGCGCCCCGAGACGGATCGTGAATTGCAGTGTTATGAATTTGACATGTCCGCAACCCGCGCTCATTTGGCCCAGATGCAACTTCGCCTCCCGCTCAAGCAGGAGACGTCGCGCCGTGCCTCTACCCTCACCGTGTCCGGCTCCAATGCCGTCGCGGCGACGGCGCTCGAGGACTGGCCCAGCGAGCCCGGCTCGATCATGGCGCTTTATGGCCCGCAAGGCTGTGGCAAGAGCCACATGGCCGCCGCATGGGTCGAGCGCGTCGGGGCCATCGCCCTGCATGGCGAAGAAGCCTCATGGTGTGATCTGGCGCAACTGGAAGGCCGCCCTGTCCTGCTTGAAGAGGCCGACGGTGCCGATGACGAAGCCCTGTTCCACCTTATCAATCTGACGCAGGCCACAGGCGGTGCACTCCTGATGGTATCGCGCGATCCGCCTGCCTCGTGGATGACGCGCCTGCCCGATCTGCGTTCACGCCTGAACGCCATCCGCACCATCGCCGTCGAGGTGCCGGATGATGCGGTTCTGGCCGCCATGCTGAAAAACGCCTTTGCCGCGCGTAACATCGTGCCGGGTGAAGGGGTGATCGATTATCTGGTGCGCCGCATCGACCGTTCGGCCCAGTCCGCCGAGATGATTGTTGACCGTCTGGACATCTATAATCGCCCCGTGACGCGTGTTTTGGCCCGTCAGGTGCTCGAAGGCGATTTTACCGCAGGACTTTCCTAGGCTTTTCAAGCAATCGCGCTTGCAGACGTCACACTGGCGAGCGACAAATCTGTCATGACCGATTTCACTCCCACGACAACCAATGCCGGCGAGGTCGTTCCGTCCTCGCGTGCGCCGCAACTGGAACTGAACGAAGCCCTGCTGGCCTCGCCAGAACGGTTCATCAATCGCGAGCTGTCGTGGCTGGCCTTTAATGGCCGTGTGCTGGAAGAAGCCGCCAACGAAGCGCACCCGCTTCTGGAGCGCGTGCGCTTCCTGTCGATCTCGGCCAATAATCTCGACGAGTTCTTCATGACCCGCGTGGCGGGCCTGAAGGGTCAGGTGCGCGAGCATGTACGCGTGGTGTCGCCCGACGGCCTGACGCCCGCCGAGCAGCTTGAAAAGGTCAATGCCGCTGCGGGCAGCCTGATGGCCGAGCAACAGCGCCAGTGGCGTATCCTGCATCGCGAAATGACCAAGGCGGGGATCGATATTGTCGATGCCAGCCGCATCACCAAGACCGAACGTGATCGCCTTGAACCGGAGTTTCTGAACCGCCTGTTTGCGGTTCTGACCCCGATGGCCATTGATCCGGCCCACCCCTTCCCCTTCCTGCCCAATCTCGGCTTCTCGCTGGCGCTGAAGCTGCGCCGCAACAGCGACAACCGCATCCTGTATGCGCTGGTGCCGGTGCCGACACAGGTGCGCCGTTTCTGGGCCTTGCCGACCGATGGCCGCTCGACGCCGGGCAAGACCCGCTATGTGCCGCTGGAAGGTCTGCTACTCAGCTTTATCGACCACCTCTTCCCCGGCTGCAAAGTGCTGGAAAAGGGTCTGTTCCGCCTGATCCGCGATTCCGATATCGAGATCGAGGAAGAGGCCGAAGATCTGGTCATGGAGTTCGAGGAGGCCCTGAAACAGCGCCGCCTCGGCTCGGTCGTCCGCATCAAGATTCAGGCCGACATGCCCGATGACCTGCGCGAATTCATCATCGGAGAACTGCACGCCCAGCCACAGGATGTCGTTATCGTGGACGGCATGCTGGGTCTGGCCCAACTGTCCGAGCTGATTCCGGCGGGCCATCCCGAGCTTAAGTTCAAAGGCTATGAGCCGCGTTATCCCGAGCGGGTGCGTGACAATGGCGGCGATGTCTTTGCGGCGATCCGCGAAAAGGACATGCTGATCCACCACCCGTTCGAAAGCTTCGATGTGGTGGTGCAGTTCCTGCGTCAGGCGGCGCGTGACCCGAACGTCATCGCCATCAAACAGACCCTTTATCGCACGTCGAAAGACAGCCCCATCGTCGCGGCCCTGATCGAGGCCGCCGAGGCAGGCAAGAACGTCACCGCCCTGATCGAGCTAAAGGCGCGTTTCGACGAGGAAGCCAACCTGCGCTGGGCCCGCCAGATGGAGCGGGCGGGCGTGCATGTGGTGTTCGGCTTTGTCGAATACAAAACCCACGCCAAGCTCAGCGTCGTCGTGCGACGCGAAGCCGATGCCCTGCGCACCTATTGCCACTTTGGCACCGGCAACTACCACCCGACCACGGCCAAGATTTACACCGACCTCAGCCTGTTCACCTGCAATCCCGAACTGGGCATGGATGCGACACGGGTGTTCAACTACATCACCGGCTATGCCGCGCCCGATGAACTGGAACGCTTGGTCGTCTCGCCGCTGAATATGAAGTCCACCCTGCTGGAACTGATCGGCAAGGAAATGTCGGCAGCGGCCATGGGCAAGCCCGCCGCCATCTGGGCCAAGATGAACTCTATAGTGGACCCCGAAATCATCGACGCCCTTTACCGCGCCAGCCAGTGGGGCGTGCGTATCGAACTGGTGGTGCGTGGCATCTGCTGTCTGCGTCCGGGGGTCAAAGGTCTGTCGGAAAATATCCGCGTGAAGTCGATTGTGGGCCGCTTCCTTGAGCACAGCCGCATCGTTGCCTTTGCCAATGGCCATGACCTGCCCTCCAACAAGGCCAAGCTGTTCATTTCCTCGGCCGACTGGATGCCCCGCAATCTGGACCGCCGTGTTGAACTGATGACCCCGATCCTGAACCCGACGGTTCACGATCAGGTGCTGGACCAGATCATGGTCGCCAACCTGAAAGACGACGTCCAGTCATGGACGCTGCAAAAGGATGGCACCTATAACCGGGTCAAGGCATCCACCACCGAGCGTCCCTTCTCGGCGCACAAATATTTCATGACCAACCCAAGTCTGTCGGGCCGTGGGCGCAAGGTGAAAACCCTGCCCGCCACCCTGTCCTATGGTGGTTCACGCTCCAACAAGGCCGGCTGATGCCCGAGATCGAGTTCCCCTCACAACAGATTGCCGTCATCGACATCGGCTCCAACTCGGTGCGTCTTGTGCTGTACCGGCTGGAAGGCCGCGCCATCTGGACCATGTTCAACGAAAAGGTTCTGGCCGGTCTGGGTCGCGATATTTCGGTGACCGGAAAGCTGTATGAACCGGGCGTCGAAATGGCCATGACGGCCCTGAAACGCTTTGCTGCGGTTATCGAAGGCGTCCAGCCAGACAAGATTTTGACCGCTGCCACCGCCGCTGTGCGCGAGGCCAGCGACGGTCCGGCCTTCTGCCAGCGCGTTCAGAACGAAACAGGCCTGAACATCCGCGTCCTCAGCGGCGAGGAAGAAGCCAAATACGCCGCCTTCGGTGTGATGTCGGGCGCGCCCCACTCCTCGGGCGTGGTCGGCGATCTGGGCGGGGCCAGTCTGGAACTGAACCGGCTGGGCACCACAGGTCAGGGTATCACCCTGCCGCTGGGACCATTTGTGCTGTCGGGCGGCAAGGATTTTGACGCCAAGCGTATTCAATCGCGCATCACCAAGGTTCTGGCCGGTGTGCCGGATGATTACCGCTCCAGCATTTTCAACGCCGTAGGCGGCGCATGGCGGACACTGGCGCAAATCCAGATGGAGCGCACAAACCATCCTTTGCGGATCGTCCATCAGTATTGCATCAGCGCCGACGAAGCCCGCGATCTGGCCGACTGGGTCATTTCCCAGAACCGTCCGGCACTTGAAAAACATCCCGGTGTTTCCAAGCGCCGCGCCGAAACCCTGCCCTATGCGGCCCTGAACCTGATCGGCCTGATTGATCGTCTGGGCATCGAAACCATCCGGTTCTCGGCATGGGGCGTGCGCGAAGGTATTCTGCACGGCCAGATGGAGCCGAAAATGCGCGCCGTTGATCCGCTGCTTGCGGGCTGTTCGGCATGGGGCGGTCGTCAGGGCGTTGACCCTGCCCTGCCGCGCGCTCTGGACGGTTGGCTACAGCCAGTCGCCTCGGCCCTGCCCGAAGTGTTTGGCGAGGAACGCGATGCTCTGCTGACGGCTTCGGTATGCCGTCTGGCCGATATCGGTGCGCGCCTGCACCCCGACCACCGGCCTGAACTGGTCTTTGACCAGACGCTGTGGGCGCCAATCGCCGGCCAAACCCATGCCGAACGGGCCTTTATGGCCGCCACCCTCTACGCCCGCTATGGTGGCACGGCAAAGACGCCGCGCCCCGAAACGGTGGACCGTCTTCTGTCGCCCGACGGCCAGAAACGCGCGCGCGCACTGGGTCTGGCCATGCGGTTGGCCTGTGACCTGTCGGGCCGCTCGCCCCAGCTTCTGTCCAACGCCGCCGTATCCGTCAGCAAGACCCATCTGCGGGTCACGGCCGTCAAAGGCTATGCCGCGATGCTGCTGGGTAGCCAGACCAAGCGCCGCGCCAAGGCCCTGTCCGACGCGATGGAGCTGGAACTGGCTGACTTCTAAGAACCACACCTGAGGGGGGATTATGTGGACTTTACGGATTGCAAGCCTTGTGACCCTGATTGCCGCTATCGGAACATGGATCGCAAAAGGCATTGTCATCGACCGCTATATCGGTATGCCGCTAAGCAATTTTGGACTGTTCCTGATCGCCCATCCGGTCAGTAAAATCGGCATGTTGATGCTCTTTGCGCTGGGCGGACTGCTGTGTCTCGCGGCTCTGATTGCATTGTTTGTTCACGGGGTGGCAAAGGACCGTAGCCCGTCTTCGCCTGTCGATCTGGTGATCTGGCTGGGTGTATTCGCCCTGATCGGCCTTAGCCTGCTGGTCAATGGTTATCAGGAAATGGCCATTCAAATGGCGATCAAAGAAGTCGGGCCCGTCAGTTTTGCCGTCACAGCTCCGCAACGGGTCGAGCAACTCTTTGTCTTCAGCCTCGCCCTGTGGCCCTCTGCCTTTGCATTGCTGATGCTGCTTGTCGCCCGCATGCGCCGCAGCAAGGCCATAGGCGCGTAAATCTGCCCCAGAAACCAAAAGGGACCGCAGCCAGTGGCTACGGTCCCTTTTCATTGGCAGGACTGTGAAAATCAGTCTTCGATTTCGACGATCTCGACGCGCGATCCGTTCAGGACCAGAGCAATCTCGCCGCGTTTCAGTTTCAGCGCATCTTCGCCGAACATCTTGCGGCGCCAGCCCTTCATGGCCTCGATATCGGCATCGTCGTTCAGCGCGATTTTTTCGAGGTCGGACACGGTGGCGATCAGCTTGGAGGCCACGCCTTCATTGTCGCTCTTGGCCTTCAGCAGAACCTTCAGCAGTTCCACCACCGACGGCGGGGCCGGTTGGTTGGCGCTGGGGCGTTCCAGCTTAGGCGCATGGGCTTCGGGATCGGCCAGAACGCGCTTGAGTTCAGCAGCCAGTTCCAGACCCAGACGCGATGCGCCAAAGCCCTTGGGCACCGAGCGCAGGCGGTTGAAGGCATCCGGATCGGTCGGGCACTGGACGGCGATTTCGTCCACGCCTTCGTCTTTCAAGATACGGCCACGCGGCTGGTCGCGTTCCTGGGCGGCACGTTCGCGCCAGACAGCGGTGGCCACAAAGGCCGCCAGATATTTGGCGTTGAACTTTTTGGGCTTCAGACGTTTCCACGCATTTTCCGGCGTGGTGTCATAAAGGGCCGGATCGGTCAGGGCATCCATCTCGCCCATCACCCAGTCCAGACGACCTTCCTTGTTCAGACGGTCGCGCAGCTTGGGATACAGGGCCGCAAGGTGGGTTACGTCACCCAGTGCATAGACCAGTTGCGCTTCCGACAGCGGGCGGCGTGCCCAGTCGGTGAAGCGGCTGCCCTTGTCCAGTTCCTGACGCAGCATCTGGCGGACCAGAGCCTCATAGGACACCTGATCGCCAAAGCCTGCGGCCATGGCAGCAACCTGCGTATCGAACAGCGGGCGCGGCATCGCACCCAGCCGGTTGAAGATTTCAACATCCTGACGGGCAGCATGGAAAACCTTCAGAATCGATTCGTCGCGCAGGATCGCAAGGAAGGGTTCGAGGTCCAGATCATCGGCCAGAGGGTCGATAATGGCGGCGTCCGTTGGCGAAGCCGCAGCCTGAATCAGGCAGAGCTTGGGCCAATAGGTCGTTTCGCGCATGAATTCCGTATCCACGGTCACAAAAGGTGCCTTGGACAGACGATCACAGAAAGCGATCAGCGCGTCATTGGTGGTGATTGGCGTCATTACAGTCTATAGCCCCGCACGACGCCGTCGTGGCAAGAGCGCTGCGACAGATTTTTGTCCCTGTTTTTGAGCCGTGACCGATGAGCGACACCTCCGAAGCCCCCAAAACCGGCCTGACCTACGCGTCCGCAGGCGTAGATATCGATGCTGGCGAGCGTCTGGTTGACGCGATCAAGCCACTGGCAAAGTCCACGCGCCGTCCGGGTGCCGAGGCTTCGCTGGGTGGTTTTGGTGCCCTGTTCGACCTGAAAGCTGCCGGTTTCAACGATCCGCTGATCGTTTCGACCACCGACGGCGTCGGCACCAAGCTGAAAATCGCCATCGAAACCGGCATGCATGACGGTGTGGGCATCGATCTGGTGGCCATGTGCGTCAACGACCTATTGGCACAGGGCGCAGAGCCGCTGATGTTCCTCGACTACTATGCCACCGGCAAGCTGGACGTGGACGCCGCCAAGCGCGTCGTCGCCGGTATCGCCGAGGGCTGCCGGCAATCGGGTTCGGCTCTGGTCGGTGGTGAAACCGCCGAAATGCCGGGCATGTATTCGGGTGGCGACTATGACCTCGCCGGTTTCTCGATCGGTGCCGTAGAGCGCGGTCAGGTGCTGCCGTATCTGGACCAGCAAAAAGCCGGTGACGTCATCATCGGCATCGGCTCGTCCGGTCCGCACTCCAACGGTTATTCGCTGGTCCGCAAGGTTGTCGAGAAGTCGGGCCTTGGCTGGGATGGCGCTGCGCCGTTCGCCGAAGGCAAGACGCTGGCCGAAGCTTTGATGGAGCCGACCCGCATCTATGTGAAGTCGGTCCTGCCGCTGATGAAGTCGGGTCTGGTCAATGCCGGTGCCCACATCACCGGTGGTGGCCTGATCGAGAACCCGCCGCGTTGCATCGCCGAGGGCTTCAAGGCCGAGTTCGACTGGAATTCGTGGGAAATGCCGCCGGTCTTCCAGTGGATGGCCGAAGTCGGCGAGATCGACGCCCACGAAATGCGCCGCACCTTCAACTGTGGCGTGGGCTTCATCCTGATCGCCAAGCCGGAACATGCCGAGGCTATTCTGGCGGCCCTGCTGAACGCGGGCGAAGAAGCCTTTATCTGCGGTCAACTGGTCGCCGCCTAAGCGATCAGCCCCAAAAGAACAAAGCCCCGCAGATCACTCTGCGGGGCTTTTTCTTATTTAGCGGACGCCGCCGTTGGACGTCTCGTCATAGTATTTGGCCAGATCGCGATACAGTTGCTCCAGCGGCTCGCGGCTGGTGTACATCATGTGACCACCTTCATAATAGGTGAACTCGACGTTCTTACGCAGGTGCGGCTCCAGCATCATCTGGTTCAGATCATACTCGGTGCCAAAGAACGGCGTGGCCGCATCATAGTAACCGTTCAGGGCCAGAACCTTCAGGTGCGGGTTACGGCGCATGACAGTCGCCAGATCAATGGCAGTGTTCGGCGTGGTTTGCGGACCACCGACCGGCGGACGGTGCGACCAGTTCCAGTCAAAGCCCGGCAAACCGCGTGCCGACTGGCGATATTCCAGATCGGTACGATAGTTCAGCGTATTGGCGATATAGTCCTGGAACATGCCGTAATAGGCACCCGTCACCGCGCTGGATGCCGGATCTTCTTCCGGTGCGCCGGTCACCTGGCTGGCGTCGATACCCAGATAACGGCTGTCCAGACGGCCGACCGTCTGACGGCGGTCACGCAGCAACTCCTTGCGGAACGGGCTCAGCTCGACACGCAGGTTTGCGGCATTGATGAAGTTGGCATCGATACCGATCAGCGTACTCATCTGCTGGGCGATCTGTGCCTTCTCCTGATCGGAGATGTTATGGCCCTTGTTCAGAGCCGTCTGGTACGGACCCGCCGCAAACTCGCGGGCGCGCTGGACGTGGTCTTCCAGCGAGACGCCATCACGGTTGATGGCATTGTGGTACCACGCCGTCGCCGCATAGGTCGGCAGCAGGCTGACAAAGTTCTGCGGATAGCCCGGCTGGCGCACGCCATAGTTCATGATCGACGACAGCAGGATGACGCCATTCAGCGACATGCCACGGTTTTCAAGCTGATAGGCCAAGGCACCGGCACGCAGCGTGCCATAGCTTTCACCCAGTACGAATTTCGGGCTGTTCCAGCGGTTGTACTTGGTGGTGTAGCGCAGGATGAAGCGGGCAAACATGTCCGCATCGCCATCCACGCCCCAGTAGGCCGAGGTCGGCGCATCACCCAGCGGGCGCGAATATCCGGCACCGACCATGTCGATAAAGACCAGATCGGTCTTGTCCAGCAGGGTCATGTCGTTCGAGGTCAGGCGCAGCGGCCCCGGACGCTCGACCACCGGATCATCGGTTGCCACGCGGGTCGGACCAAACGCGCCCATGTGCAGCCACATGGTCGGCGAACCCGGACCGCCGTTGAACATATAGGTGATCGGGCGCGTGCCCAGCGGCTGGCCATCCAGCGTATAGGCCACATAGAAGACGCTCGACGTCGGCTGGCCCGCATCGGTGCGAACCGTCAGCGTCCCCGCCGTCGCCTTATAGCGCAGGGTCTTGCCGTGGGCCTGCATGGTGTGACTGGTCACAACCTCGCGCTCTTCCGCGGTCGGACGGACCCAGTTCTTCTCGATATCCTCGGCCACCGCGTTACGCGCGCGCTCGGCGGCGCTGCCACGATTGCCGTCCTGAGCCTGCGCTGCCAGCGGCGCGGCCAGAAGCGTGGCCGCACAGGCCGCGATAATCAGTTTACGCATGAATACTCCCCCCTAAACAGAGCGGCACAGCCTAATCACGCGGTTAAAACAACAGCAACACCGCCGTTATCAAATAACGTAGATACGCAAGAACCACGGCCAGACTGCCGCTTTGCGCTTGCCTTTGCGGGCCTCAGGCTTCAATGGCCATGCAGACACGACCTGCCCCTATCCGAGCCGCTGATGACCGCCCCTTCCAAGACCCGCGTCGCCGTTCTGATCTCCGGTTCCGGCACCAATATGGTCTCGCTGGCCAAGGCTGCACAGGCTGCGGACTGCCCCTACGAAGTGGTTCTGGTGCTTTCGAATATCGAGGACGCTGCCGGTCTGCAAAAAGCGTGCGATCTGGGCATAGAGGCCGTATCCGTACCCCATCGCGCCTTTGGCAAGGACCGCGAGGCCCACGAAAAAGCCGTTCACGCCGAACTGCAAAAGCGCGATGTTCAGGTTGTCGCCCTTGCCGGATATATGCGTATCCTCACCCCTTGGCTGGTCAGGGAATGGGAGGGTCGCATGGTCAATATCCACCCGTCTCTGTTGCCGCTCTATCCCGGTCTGGACACCCATGCCCGCGCCATCGCGGCGGGTGACACAGAGGCCGGTTGTACTATCCACATCGTCACCGAAGGCATGGACGAAGGCCCGATCATCGGTCAGGCCCGCGTTCCGGTCATGCAGGGCGACACACCGGATATGCTGGCCGAACGGGTCAAAGAGGCCGAACACAGGCTGTACCCGCAGATTCTTTCAAATTTCGTCATTCAAAGCTGCAATTAATCGAAATTAATGTGGCACGCGTCCCAATCGGGCGCACAATCGAACCCTGCGGGGGCAGCAGACCATTGAGTCTGGACCTCCTCCTTCTTTGAGGATTCGATTGAATGAAAAAGCATCTGCTGTGCGCCGTCGCCCTGTCGGCTTGCCTAACGGCCCCTTGCGTCGCGTCGGCGCAATCGGCGCATTTCCAGCCCTGGGGTTTTGATCTTGAAGGGCGCGACCTGAGCGTTCGCCCCGGCGACGATTTCAACGCCTATGCCAATGGCACCTATCTGGCCAATGTTGAAATTCCGGCAGACAAGACCCGCTTTGGTCCGTTTGACGCCCTGTATGAAAACGCTCAGGGCCAACTTCGCGCCATCATCGAAGAATCCGCCGCCAACCCGAACACCGACAATGCCCGCAAGGTCGGTGCCCTCTATGCCAGCTTCATGAATGAAGCCGCCGTTGACGCCAAGGGCGCAGCCCCGATGGCTGCCGATCTGGCCTCCGTCAAAGCCGCCACCAGCCACAGCGACATCGCCCGCCTGATGGGCGGCAGCAATGATGGCTTCGGCTCGTCCATCTTTGGTCTGGGCGTCATGGAGGACATGAAGAACTCCTCCATCAACAGCCTATATCTGGGTATCGGCTCGCTGGGCCTGCCCGACCGCGACTACTACCTGTCCGACAGCTTTGCGCCGCAACGCGCCGCCTATCAGGCCTATATCGGCCGGATGCTGACCATGGCGGGCTGGGACAATGCCGAACAGGCCGCCAGCGACATCATGGCCTTTGAGACGGCCCTCGCCCAAAAGCACTGGCCAATCGCCGATCGTCGCCAGTTCGACAAGCTGTACAACCCGATTGCCGCGACCGAACTGTCCACCTTTGCTCCCGGTTTTGACTGGGCCGCCTTCCTGAACGCCTCCAAGGTTGGAGATGTCGCTCAGGTGGTGATGATGGAAAACACCGCCCTACCCGGTATGGCAGAAGTGTTTGCCGCCACCGACCTGAACACCCTCAAGGCGTGGCAGGCCTTCAACATCATCGATGGCGCATCGCCCTATCTGTCGAAAGACTTTGTGGATGCCCGTTTCGAGTTCCGCAACAAGACCCTGCGCGGTCAGCCGGAAAACCGTCCGCGCTGGAACCGTGGCGTGGCTCTGGTCGATGGTAGCCTGTCCGAAGTGCTGGGTCAGGAATATGTCGCCCGCCACTTCCCTGCATCCTCCAAGGCCCAGATGGAAGAACTGGTCGGCAATCTGATTGCCACCATGCGCGACCGTCTGACCCATCTGGAATGGATGGCGCCGGCCACCCGCACCGAGGCTCTGGCCAAGCTGGACAGCTTCCGTCCCAAGATCGGCTATCCGGACAAGTGGCGCTCGTATGATGCCCTGAACGTCAGCGCCGATGACCTGTATGGCAATATCGAACGCATCTCTGCCTTCGACTGGGCCTATAACCGCGCCAAGATCGGTCAGGCTGTCGATCTGGAAGAATGGGGCATGTCGCCGCAAACGGTGAACGCCTATTACCACCCGCTGCGTAACGAGATCGTCTTCCCCGCTGCCATCCTGCAGCCGCCCTTCTTCGACCCGAACGCCGACGCCGCCGTCAACTATGGCGGTATCGGTGCCGTGATCGGTCACGAAATCATGCACGGTTTCGACGATCAGGGCCGCAAGACCGACGCCAAGGGCCAACTTCGTGACTGGTGGACCGCAGAAGATGCCGCCCGCTTCGACGTCGAGGCCAAGAAGCTGGGCGCGCTATACGCCGCACAGCAGCCGCTGCCGGGCGTTGCGATCAATCCGGACCTGACCATGGGCGAGAACATCGCCGATCTGGGCGGTCTGGTTCTGGCGCACGCGGCCTATAACCGCAGCCTGAACGGTCAGGCGGCGCCTGTTATGGATGGTGTCACCGCCGAACAGCGCCTGTTCCTTGGCTGGGCGCAGGTCTGGCGTGACAAGATCCGCGACGAGACCCTGCGCGAGTATCTGGCCACCGACCCGCACTCGCCGGGTGCGGCCCGCGCCGCCACACCGCCGCGCAGCATCGACGCTTGGTACGATGCCTTCGGAATTACTGCCGACCAGAAGCAGTACCTGAAGCCGGAAGATCGCGTCCGCATCTGGTAAAATGAATGGCCCGCAGTCCTTATGGATTGCGGGCTTTTTCACCGGTCATGCCAAAGAAAAAACCCCGCCAGCACGTGCTGGCGGGGCTTTTCTAATCGCGTTGCCACCTGAAATCAGGCGGCACCACACTTAGCCAACGATGTCGGCGTCGGTGAAGAATTGAGCGATTTCGATGCCGGCGTTTTCCAGCGAGTCCGAACCGTGGACCGAGTTTTCACCGATCGACAGGGCGAACAGCTTGCGGATGGTGCCTTCGGCAGCATCGTTCGGGTTGGTTGCGCCCATGACTTCACGGTACTTGGCGACAGCGTTGTCACCTTCCAGCACTTGCACAACGACCGGCTCGGCGATCATTTGCGAAACCAGTTCGCCGTAGAACGGGCGTTCTGCGTGAACTTCGTAGAACTTCTTGGCTTGAGCTTCGCTCAGCTTGACGCGGCGTTGAGCGACGATGCGCAGGCCAGCGTTTTCGATCACAGCGTTGATTGCACCGGTCAGGTTACGACGGGTGGCGTCCGGCTTGATGATCGAGAATGTACGTTCGGTCATGGTAGTGACTTCTGTTTGGAAAAAAGGGTCGCGGGCTTATAGCGTTCTGCTCACCTATTTCCAACTCCCCCTTACAGTTGTCCAAATTCTCCCGTAACAAGCGGCTTCTTCGACACGAAAAGTTCTTCCAGCCGATATGCTTCAAATTACCAACCTGACCTTCAGCTCCTGGGGCCGCCAGTTTCTGGACAATGCTTCAGTCAGCCTGCCCCCCGGCTCCAAGGTGGGTCTGGTCGGCCGAAATGGCATCGGCAAGTCGACCCTGTTCAAGATCATCCTTGGCGGTCTGGCCGCCAATGGTGACGAGGTGTCGATCCCCAAGAATGCCCGTGTCGCATCGGTGGATCAGGAACACCCCGCCACGCCCGTCAGCGTGCTTGAAACCATTCTGGAAGCCGACAAGGAACGCCACGACCTTCTGACCCGTCTGGAAACCGCCGAGCCGGAAGAGATGGGCGAAATCTGGATGCGTCTGATCGAGATCGACGCCGACAGCGCCCCTGCCCGCGCCTCGGAAATCCTTGTGGGACTTGGCTTTAGTCAGGAAGACATCCAGCGCCCGATGGCCCACTTCTCGGGCGGTTGGCGTATGCGTGTGGCATTGGCGGCGGCCCTGTTTGCCGAGCCGGACCTGCTGCTGCTGGACGAACCGACCAACTATCTCGACCTTGAAGGCGTGGTCTGGCTGGAACAGCGCCTGAAGCGTTACCCGCATACCGCACTGCTGATTTCGCACGACCGCGACCTGCTGAACTCGGTCTGTACGCACATCCTGCACCTGTCGAACCGCAAGCTGGACCTGTACACAGGCAGCTACGACACGTTTGAAAAGACGCGCTCCGAAAAGCTGCGCCTGATGGCCGCCAACCAGGCCAAGCAGGACGTCGAACGTGCCCACCTTCAGAAATTCATCGACCGCTTCAAAGCCAAGGCATCGAAAGCCACGCAGGCCCAGTCGCGCGTTAAAAAGCTGGAGAAGCTGGAGCGAATCGAGCTGCCGCCCGAAGAGCGCGTGGCCCCGTTCATCCTGCCTTCGCCGGAACGCCCGTTGCCGCCGCCGCTTATTCGTCTGGAAAATGCCAATGTCGGTTATGAAACCGGCAAGCCGATCCTGCGTAATCTGAACCTGCGTATGGACCTTGATGACCGTATCGGTCTTCTGGGCGTCAACGGCGCGGGTAAGTCGACCTTTGCCAAGCTGATCGCCAAGGCGCTGGACATCCAGTCGGGCGAGTTCCACCGCGATGGCAAGATGCGCGTTGGCTGGTTCCACCAGCACCAGATCGAGGCGATGGACCCCGAGGATACGCCGCTGCAGATCATCCTGCGCGAAATGCCCGATGCCAGCGAGAACAGCCGTCGTTCGCGTCTGGCCCAGTGGGGCCTGCCGTTCAACAAGCAGGACACCAAGGTTGCCGCCCTGTCGGGTGGCGAGCGTGCGCGTCTGCTGTTGAACCTTGTGGCCATGGATGCCCCGCACATCCTGATCCTCGACGAACCAACCAACCACCTTGATATCGACAGCCGCCGCGCCCTGCTGGATGCGCTGAACGAATATACGGGTGCGGTGATCCTGATTACCCACGACCGCTCGCTGATGGAGCTGGTGGCCGACCGCCTGTGGCTGGCTGCCGATGGCACCGTAAAGCCGTTCGATGGTGATATGGACGACTATACCAAGTTCGTTCTGGAACGTGCCAAGCAGGGCATGAAGCCCTCGCAGGTCAAGAAAGACGCCGAACCCAAGGCGTCAACCGGCACCCAAGCCGCCAATGCCAACAGCGGTAACGCCAAGCCCAAGAAAAAGGGCAAGTCGCCTTCGACCCTGCGCCATGCTGTGAAAAAGGCCGAAGAAATCATGGCTGCGATCGCTGCGGACATGGCCAAGACCGATAATGAAATGGCCGAAACCGCCGGTAAGGACCCTAAAAAGTTTGAAGTCCTGAGCCGCAAGCGCGCCCAGCTTCAGACCGATCTGGAAAAGGCCGAGGCCGACTGGATGGCCGCCGAGGAAGAACTGGCAGAGGTCGCCTGATGAAAACCCCGCCGCCCATCCTGTCCAAAGACGAACTGAGAGACGCGGCGGGCATCCTGCGCCGCTATTTCCGCGAGGAGTTGGAACAGGAATTGGGGCAACTGCCCGCTGAAATGCTGGTCGAATATATCGGCGAGCATATCGGCAAACAGTTCTACAACCGCGGCCTGCGCGACGCCGAGAGCGTGGTGCGCGCCAAGGTCGAGGATGTCTCCGACACCCTTTACGGTATGGAACGCTGAATCAAAAAAGGCCGCTCTTTCGAGAGCGGCCTTTTCTTTTGGGTATCAGCCGCAGGATACGCGGGTAATCTTCTGGGTCGCTTCGTCATAGGTGAAGGTCACACGGTCCTGACGATAGTCCATCGTAGCCGCATCCGTGCTGCCCAAGACGCGGAAGACGAGCCCTTGCGGTGCCGTCGGCAGCGACTGGCGCGACTTGCCTTCCCACGATTTCCAGTCCTCGATGCGGCACTGGCCCGTGCCATCCGCGGAACGGATCGGCTCGTCCGTGGTCATCGGGGTCGGCGCACAGGCCGCCAAGCCTAGAAACGCAACTGCAGACATCGCAGAGATAGCTTTAAACATTGTCGTATCCTTTTGTTTAACCGTATTTATCCGCACGAAACCGACTGTATACGGCCGGTCTGGCGATCATAAAAAATATTGACCCGATCCGGTCTGTGATCCTCGGTCACAGGACAGGTTGTGCAGGTGACACGACGGTTGATCACATCGACCGGCACGGGGATTTCACTTCTTTGACGCCCTATCAGCCACTGCAACTCTTCGGCATTACAACGCGCGACCACCGGATTTTGTGCCGGTGGTGCCGCATTTGAATAATAGGGTCTTTCGGTCGGCGATATCACGGCGGGCTGTACCGGAAGCGTTTGCGAGACCGGCCCGCCACAGGCGGCCAGTCCGATGGTCATCATCAGGCCGAACGCGCCCAGCGCCCGTCCTCGTCCTGTTTCCAGTATTGAAGCTCTGCGCCGCTGTCCTTCAGGTCGCGCCAGCGATTGCGCGCATGCTGGACGGACTGATCGTTGCGGCCGTCGAAAATGATGAAACACCGTGCATATCCTTCCGTGTTCCCCAGCTCTGACTCGTCGATGATGAACAGCGTCTGAGCAGAGTTCAGGTTGTCGCCCGATTCGGAAATAAGCACGGGCTGCACATCCGCGTGATCGGCATCGGCGCGACCATGCGGCAGGAAACTGTCGGGCCGGTACACCCACAACATTTCGTCCAGATCGTCTACGGTGCCGCTATTTCCAGCGCGCACCAAGGCCCGCCAGCCCCGCTGGAGCGTCTTCTCCAGCAGGCCCGGCAACACCTGATCGAGCGTCGAGCGCTCGAGGTGGTAGAACCAGATTTCCGTTTTGGTGTCGGACATCCGGCCCTACCCCCTTTCTTGAAGCTTAGGCTTCGTACTTGTCGGCAACCATCTGGTCGAGCAGACGCACGCCCCAGCCCACAGCACCGTCCGGCACCGTCGCAACCTTGGAATCCTTGATCCACGCGGTCGAGGCGATGTCGATATGCGCCCACGGCACATTATTGGTGAAGCGTTGCAGGAACAGGGCTGCGGTGATCGAACCACCGGCGCGGCCATTGCCCATGTTCTTCACATCGGCAATCGGGCTGTCGATGTGACGCTCGTATTCAGCCGGGATCGGCAGACGCCAGGTCTTTTCGCCAACCTTCGGACCCGCCGCGGCAATGCCTTCGGCCAGCTCGTCCGAGTTGGAGAACACGCCAGCATATTCCAGACCCAGCGAAATGATGATCGCGCCGGTCAGGGTGGCCAGATCGATCATGAATTTCGGCTTGAAGCGGTCTTGGGTGTACCAGAGCGCATCGGCCAGAACGAGGCGGCCTTCGGCATCGGTGTTTAGCACTTCGATGGTCTGACCCGACATCGAGGTGACAACGTCACCCGGACGCTGGGCGTTACCGTCCGGCATGTTTTCCACGAGGCCCAGAACGCCAACCACATTGACCTTGGCCTTGCGGCCCACCAGCGCGTGCATGAGGCCGGCCACAGCAGCCGCGCCGCCCATGTCCCACTTCATTTCTTCCATGCCATCGGCCGGCTTCAGGCTGATGCCACCGGTGTCAAAGCAGACGCCCTTGCCCACGAAGGCAATCGGAGCCTCGCCCGCCTTGCCGCCGTTCCACTGGATCACGGCCAGTTGGCTTTCGCGACGCGAGCCTTGGCCGACGCCCAGAAGCGAGCCCATGCCCAGCTTTTCCATCTCGGCTTCGCCCAGGATTTCAACCTTGGCACCGAGGGCTTCCAGTTCCTTCACGCGACGTGCGAACTCGGCCGGATAAAGGATATTGGCCGGTTCCGACACCAGATCGCGCGAGAAGAATACCGCATCAGCCACAGCCGTCAGCGGTGCGAATGCAGCCTCGGCAGCCGCCGGATCAGCGGTGACGACCTGAACCGTCGTGATGGACGGCTTTTTGTCGGCCGCTTTCTTGGTGTGGTATTTGTCAAAGCGATACGAAGCCAGACGCGCCGCAAAGCCCGCACGCGCGGCCTGTTCGGCGCTCAGATGGGTCGCATCGATGGTCAGGGTTTCAGCGCCCGACATTTTAACGGCAGCATAGGCGGTAGCGGCATAAGCTTCGACAGCCAGATCGTCGAACTTTTCGGCAGCACCCGCACCAACCAGCAGCACAGCACCGGCATCGATACCGGCCGGAGCCAGTACGTTCAGGCTCGAATTGGCAGCGCCTTTAAAGCGGCCCGACGACATGGCCTTGGACAGTGCGCCCGACGCCGCTGCGTCCAGACCGGCACCCAGACCAACGAGCTGACGCTCTTCCTGAACCATCACAGCGAGAATCTGTGACTTCTCGGCGGCAGCTACGAACTGAATTTGCATTAAACTTCTCCGGCCAGAGAATTACTTCTCCGGTGGCGTTTGATTTCAACAAGAGCGCACCGATGGTTCCACCGTCGCGCTCGGACGTGTATTACATGGCCCTCATCGCTTTCGCCTGCAACCAAATCGGGCCCCTCAACAGCGCAATTTTCACTGTATGACTCTTATTCAACGGTATCTTTTCCGCCAGATCGGCTTGCCGGTTTTGGCCGCCATGGGCGCGCTGCTTGGGATTGGCCTTCTGAGCCAGAGTCTGGAACAGCTGGAAGTCATCGTCGAGCGTGGCCAGAGCCTGTGGGTGATGACCAAGCTGACCCTGCTGGCCCTGCCACAACTTCTGGCAGTGATTCTGCCTATCGGCCTGTTCGTCGGCGCGCTGATTGCCCTGACACGTCTGCAACGCGATCAGGAATTGATTGCCGCCTCTGCCGCGGGCATGAACCGCTCGGCCCTGATCCGTCCGGCCATGATGATTGCGCTGATCGTGACGGCGGCGGGTCTTTTGACCACCACGCTGTTACAACCGTGGGGTCAGCAGGAAAGCCGCCGTCAGGCCTTTGCCATCCGCACAGATCTGGCCGCGCTGCTGGTCGAGGAAGGCCGCTTTGTGCAAGGCCCCGACGGTCTGGCCGTCTATACCCAGCAGATCGAACAAAACGGCCTGTTGCGGAACCTGTTCGTCTATATCGACGACGGCAAGACGGTCACCAGCTGGGATGCCGAAACCGCCCGCTTTACCCGCATTGACGGCATTCCGGTCCTGACCATGCAAAAAGGCTCGATGCAGCGTTATTCCTCGCGCGGGGTGCTGAACCACCTGTCGTTCGACAACTACGCTATCGACCTGACCCCGTATGCGCGCGGCACCGACCAGAACATCCGTTTCAAGGCCAGCGATCTTTGGATGAACGAACTGTTCGCGCCCACCGAAGACATCATCAAAATGGCCGGAACGCGCGGTGAACTGGCCGCTGAAGGCCATAGCCGTATCGTCTCGCCCTTCTATGCCATTGTGGCCATGGCCTTTGCCCTGTCGGCCATTATGGGCGGTGCCTTCAGCCGCACCGGCTATACGGGTCGTATTGCCAAGGCTGCGGGCCTGTTCCTGCTGGTGCGGGTCATGGGCTATGGCATTGTCGCCGCCGCCGCATGGAATGGCTGGCTGAATGTGTTCCAGTATCTGCTGCCTGTTGCCGCCACAGTACTGGCCCTGCGCTCTCTCTTTACCGCGCTTAAGCCGCGGCGCCGCTGGTTGCCCTCTATGTCGATGAAAAAGAGGGCCGCATGATGCGTTTAGGTAGAATCGAACGCTATGTGCTGGGCCAGCAGCTCAAGGCACTGGGCGTGGCACTGGCCATCATTGCCGCCCTTGTCATGCTCATCGACTTTGTCGAGGTATCACGCGGCCTGAACTCGGATGGCGAGCTGTCGGGCTTCAAGGTGCTGAGCCTGATTGCGGTCAAATCGCCGTCTGTGATCGTGCAGCTTCTGCCGTTTGTTTTCCTGTTCGGTACGCTGGGTGCCTTTGTCAGCCTGAACCGCCGCAGCGAGCTGATCGCCATGCGGGCGGCGGGCGTTTCGGCATGGCGCTTTGTCCTGCCCGCAGCGGCCTGTGCCTTTATTCTGGGTATCGTCACCGTCACCACTATCGCGCCGCTGGCGGCGTGGGGTGACAGCATCTGGCAGAGCGAACGCGGCCGCATCGGCGGTGGCGGTTCCGCAACCGAGGAAGCCCAGCCCGTCTGGCTGCGCGAAGGCGACGACAATCGCCAGATGATTATCCGTGGCGAGCGTCAGGACCGCACCACAGGACAACTGATCGACGCGACCTTCTTCATCTATTCCATCACGCCTGATGGCGAACGCCGCTTTACCGAACGTATCGACGCCAAGACCGCCAACCTGACAGCAGGCCGCTGGCGCCTGACGGATGTGGTCGGCGGTCAGGGCGGCCAGCAGGCTGTCCGTTATGCCACGCTGGACCTGCCGTCCGATCTGGCTGACGAAGAGGCGTTCCAGCAGTTTGAGCGCCCGCAATCGCTGTCCATCTGGTCCCTGCCCGGCCAGACCCACCGCATCAAAAGCGCCGGATTCGCATCCACGGCCTATGATCTGCGTTTCCAGCAACTTCTGGCCACACCGCTGATGTTTGCGGCCATGTCGATTCTGGCGGCAGCATTTTCTCTGCGGCTGATGCGTCTGGGTGACATGGCCCGAATGGCCGTATCTGCGGTGGTTTTGGGCTTTGGCTTCTTCTTTGTGAACCAGTTCTCGGCAGCCATGGGCTCGGCAGAGGTTATTCCGGCCTTTTTGGCAGCCTGGTTACCTGCAATATTGACCGCACTCGCCGCTCTTACCTTGCTGTTTTATACCGAAGACGGCTAATCGGCAGGATTGGACATGCGTGTCCGATGTGCTGCCCCCGAACTGGAAGACCGTATGCGTGACCGCCATCACCCCAAAACAGGAGCCCTGCGCCTGAAGCTGATGGCAGGGGCCGCCTTGTGCGCCTTGCCCGTGCTGGGTGTGGCCGGAGCGTCTGTGGCCCAGACAGCCGGTGTCCAACCTTCGCCTGCGCCTGCCGCTCCTGTGGTTCAGGTGCGTGGCGAGGACGGCCTGACACCCGATGCCCTCTATGTCGAGGCCACCAGCGCCGAACGCGAAGGCGATACCGTCAACGCCAAGGGTGGTCAGGCCGAAGACCGTGTCTTTGCCCGTTTCCAGGATCACACCCTGCGGGCCGAGGACATGACCTATGACCTGAAAACCGGCATTGCCGAGGCTGCCGGTCAGGTCGAACTGATTTCCCCCGACGGCACGGTCGTTCACGCCTCGCAGCTACAACTGACCGAGGGTCTAAAAACCGGCATTGCCGTCGATCTGGCGACCCGTTCGCCTGAAGGGGCCACCTTGATGGCGGCGACGGCTGTGCGTCGCTCGGAAAACATTTCAGAGCTGAACCGTGTCCTCTTCATGCCGTGTCCGGTGTGCGAGAACGATCCCAAGGCCCAGCCCGCCGTCACCTTCCAGGCTGAAAAAGCGGTTCAGGACGAAGAGCTTCGCGCCATCCTGTATCGCAATGTTGTCGTGCGTGTCGGTGGCGTGCCGGTCTTCTATACGCCCTATCTGGCCCACCCCGATCCGTCGGTGGACCGTGCCTCGGGCTTTTTGATTCCGCGCATCGACTATGAGCAAGGCCTCGGCCTGTCGATCGAGGCCCCTTATCTGCACGTTGTCTCGCCGTCCGAGGACTGGCTGTTCAGCCCGCGCGTGAATACCAATGTCGCGCCGCTGATGAACGTCCAGTGGCGCCGCCGGTTTGACAGCGGCACCATCGTCGCCCGTGGCGGCTATACCTATGCCCGCAATTTCGGTGACTTCGATCTGGACGGCGATGGCGATGCCGAATCCAAGGTCCATTTCGGCGACAGCACCCACCGTTCCTATATTCTGGCCCACGGCAAGTTTGACCTGAATGACGACTGGCGCTGGGGCTTCACCGCCGAGCGCGTGTCGGACAAGACCCTGTTCGACCGCTATGACGTCAATTCTGCCTATCAGGATAACGGTCTCTATTACGGGGACCGCCGCCGCCTGATCAGCCAGATCTATGCCGAGCGCCAGACCCAGCGTTCCTATCTGTCGGTCGCTGCCTTCTCTATCCAGAGCCTGCGACTGGACCCGCGCTTTGCCGCGACCGATTTCCGTGATCCTGATGGGTTCAAGGTTTTTGAAAGCGACAACAGCCTGCCGCTGGTCGCACCGATCATCGATGCCCGCTGGGAGCCTGAAGGTCCGGTTCTCGGTGGTCGTCTGCGTCTTCAAGGCTCGGCCGTGGCCCTGACCCGCGATGCCTATGTGGGCTTCCCGACCCTGCGTCCCGAACTGGTCCAGCCCGGACCGACCGACGGCCTTCCGGGCGTCGATAGCCGCCGCGTCACCGGCAAGATGGACTGGCGCCGCGTCATGATCTCGCCGATGGGGCTGAGGTGGGAGCCGTTCGTGGACATGCGCGCCGATGTCTATTCGATCGATGATCTGCCGCCCTTCCTCGGCATCGACAACGATACGGTCAGCCGCGTCCGAACCAGTGCCGGTGTGGATGTCTCCTATCCGCTCTATCGCCCGTTCGCGGGCAGCGGCAGCATCATTCTGGAGCCGATGGCCCAGTTGTCGATCTCCAATAAGGCTGATCTTGACCGCCTGATCCCTATCGAGGACAGCCAGACGTTCGAGCTGGACCATATCTCGCTGTTCCGCATGGACCGCTTCCCCGGCTATGACCTGCTGGAAGGCGGCTGGCGCTTTACCGCCGGTGCGCGGGCCACGTTCAACTGGGACGATGCACGTTCGGCCAGTCTGTTTGTGGGTCGCTCGACAAGGGCCGATGACGAACCGGCCTATTTCATTCCTGTCCCTGACGACACGACACAGCTCTATGACCCCTCGGGTCTGGCACGCCGCAACTCCGACTGGGTGGTGCAAGGCACGTTCGATCCGTCCGAGCGTATGCGTGGCTGGTTCCATGCCGTGATGGACGATAGCGGCACTCTGCGCCGTGCCGAAGCCACCATCAGCGGTGACTGGGGCCGCCGAAATTCGGGTGCGCTCAGCTATATTCTGGACAATTCCAATCCGCTGGCCGGTCCGAACAACCGCAATTACGAGTTCGTACAAGTTGCCGCCCAACAGTTTGTCTATGGCAACTGGGGCGTGACGGTGCGTGGCATTGCCGACATGGAACGCGACCTCATCACCCGCTCCGAAGTGGGCCTGCTCTATGATGATGATTGCTTCCGCGTAGAAATCGGTTGGCGTCGCGATAACACCCGCGTACGTCCTACCGGACCGTCCGAAGGCATATTTATCCGCCTAAACCTCGCCACTTTTGGTGGTAACGGATATGATGACAGTGAATTACGGTAAGGAATATCGCATGAACGTCGGGCATGCGTTACACACCCACAAGGTTCAGGTTTCGTAACCTTGGCCAAAGACCGCTTTAGGGAATCAGGACTGACTATGGGTTTCAAGCGTTTCACCACGGGAACGGCGATTGCCGCTGTTCTGTCGTCCGCCACCTTGGCTCCGGCTTTCGCGCAAACCGCGCCGCAAGCCCCGACGTCACAGGCAGCGGGCACCCTGAACCCTGCCGCCGAAGACGCCCCCGTGCGGGCAACCGAGGAAGCCCGCTTCCAGTTGTCCGACGGCGTGATTGCGACGGTCAATGACCGCATCATCACCGGCTTTGACCTGCGCCAGCGCATCTTGATGATCATCATGATGTCGCAGGTTCAGCCGACCCCTGAATCCATGCCCGCCCTGCAACAGCAGGCGCTGAATGATCTGGTCGATGAACGCCTGCAGGCGCAGGAAATCGCCAAGTTCGAATCTCTCAAGATCAGCGATCAGGAAATCGACCGCGAACTGGCCACCATGGCCCGCGAAGTTGGCCTGTCCGTCGAAGACTATCTGCGTTTTGTGCAACAGGGCGGCATCCAGTTGCCCGCCTTCCGCGAAAGCATCCGCACCCGTCTGGGCTGGAGCGATTTGACCGTAGGCCGCTTCCGCGACCGTGCCCGTGTCAGCAGCACCCAGGTCGATCAGGCCATGCGCCAACTGACCGAATCAGCCACCAAGCCGCAGTACCTGATCGGCGAGATCTATCTGGATGCGGCCCGTGTCGGCGGCATGCAGGAAGCCATCAACGGTGCCCGCCAGCTGACCCAGCAAATGGTACAGGGCGCGCCGTTCCAGAACGTGGCCCGCCAGTTTTCGTCCGCCCCGTCCGCCGCCCGTGGCGGTGACGCCGGCTGGGTTGTTCAAGGCACCGTCCAGCCTGCGCTTCAGGCGGCTCTGGATGTGCTCGAAGTGGGCCAGTTGTCGAACCCGATCGTCGTCGAAAGCGGTGTCTACATCGTCTATATGCGCGACAAGCGTGCCGGTGCCGCCACCAGCCACGTCTCGCTGAAACAGGTCATGGTCGAGCTGCCGGAAACGGCAACTGAAGCCGAAGTCGCTGCGGCCACCGCACGTCTGAACAGCATCCGCTCGGGCCTCACCTGCACGAACATTCTCGAACAGGGTCGCGAACAAGACGGTATTACGGCGTCGGATCTGGGCGAGGCCGATATTTCGGACCTGCTACCGCAGTTCCAGCAGGTTGCCCGTTCGGCCGAGGTTGGCTCGATCAGCGATCCGGTCCGCTCGCCGCTTGGCCTGCACCTTCTGGCCGTCTGCGACCGCCGCGTCGGTGGCCCCGAGGTTCCCTCGCGCCAACAGATCGAAAACCGCCTGCAAGGACAGAACTTCGCCATGCTGGGTCGCCGCTATCTGCGCGACCTGCGTGAAGACGCTCTGATCGAAATCAAGCAATGACAGATGCGGCAATGACGGGGGTTCGCTCAAGCGGCCCCCTCATTGTGAGCATGGGCGACCCTGCCGGTGTCGGCCCCGAAGTGATCGCGCGTGGCTGGGACGCTCTGCGCCAGCAACGCCAGTCGGTCCTGCATCCGTCGCCCCTGCCGTTTGTCGTGCTGGGCGATGCCGCAACACTGGCCAAACAGGGCTTTCCGGTCGAGGCCGTCTATGGCCCGCATGATGCCTTTCAGGTGTTCAACCGCGCCATTCCGGTTATAGATCTGCCCGCCCCTGCGCCTGTCGTCGCGGGCCAGCCCGATCCGGCCAATGCCGCCGCCGTTGCCGACTGGATCGAACGCGGCGTTGATATGATCTTGTCGGGCGAAGGCTCGGGCCTTGTAACCGCCCCCATCGCCAAGGCCCCGATGTATGCCTCGGGCTTCCGCTTTCCTGGCCACACCGAATTTATCGCCGAACTGACCGCCGACATGCCTTTTATCGGCACGCGCGGGCCGGTGATGATGCTGACGGCGCAAAATCTGCGGGCCTGTCTGGTCACCATCCATGTGCCGATTGACCAGTTACCCGAACTGGTGACAGCCGACCGCGTTCTGCGCGTCGCCCGCGTGGTGCATGAATCAATGAAGCGTGACTTCGGCATCGCCAAGCCACGCCTCGCCATGGCCGCGCTCAACCCCCATGCGGGCGAAGGCGGCTCTATCGGTCTTCAGGAAATCGAGGTCCTGCGTCCGGCGGCCGCGCAACTGCGCGGCGAAGGCATCGACATCTCCGATCCTCTGCCCGCCGATACCCTGTTCCACGAAGAAGCGCGGGCGCGTTTTGACGCCCATATCTGCCTCTATCACGATCAGGCCCTGATTCCGGTCAAGACGCTGGACTTCTGGGGCGGTGTGAATGCCACGCTGGGCCTGCCGATTGTCCGCACCTCGCCGGACCACGGCACAGGTTTCGATATCGCCGGAAAGGGCATTGCCCGCCCCGACAGCTTTATTGCGGCGGTAAAACTGGCTTCAGAGATGGCGGCCAAGCGCGCGACGCGCTAACAGCACACCGTGACCGATCACCTGCCCTCCCTCCGCGAAACGCTCGACGCCCATGGCCTTTTGGCCAAGAAGAGCTTTGGTCAGCATTTTTTGCTGGACCTGAATGTTACCCGCAAGATCGTGCGCTATGCCGGTCCGTTCGAGGGCCGCTCTGTCATCGAGGTCGGCCCCGGCCCCGGTGGCCTGACCCGTGCCCTGATCGAAAGCGATGCGGGAAAGGTCATTCTAGTCGAGAAAGACCCGCGCTTTATCCCGCTTCTGTCGGAACTGGATGACGGCTCCGGCCGTCTGACCATCCATGAAGCCGATGCTCTCAAGGTGCACGAGGCCGAACTGGCCGAAGGTCCGACCCACATGGTGTCGAACCTGCCCTATAATGTCGGCACGCCTTTGCTGATCAAATGGCTGACCGGACCGTGGCTGCCGCACGCCATGACGCTGATGTTCCAAAAGGAAGTCGCCGAGCGCGTAGTGGCCCAGCCCGATGACGATGCCTATGGTCGTCTGGCCGTCATCTCTCAGGCCGTGTGCGAAGCCCGCATCGTTATGCACCTGCCCGCCGCCGCCTTTACACCGCCGCCCAAGGTGGCGTCGGCGGTTGTGCATCTGGTGCCGCTGGCGGTTCGTCCGTCGCCGGAACGCCTGAAAAAACTCGAACGTGTGACCGCTGCTGCCTTTGGCCAGCGTCGCAAGATGCTACGTTCGTCCCTCAAACAACTTGGTGGTGCCGCCCTGTGCGAAGCCGCTGGAATCTCACCCGAAGCCCGCGCCGAGACTATCGACGTGGCGGGCTTCCTGCGTTTGGCTGATGCTCTGTAATGACTGTCCAGATTGATCCTTTCCGCGCTATCCAGATTTCCCGTATTGCCCACGAGCTGAAAGCCGAGGGCCGTTCGGTGATCCATATGGAGTTCGGCCAGCCGTCTACGGGCGCACCGAGCGCCGCCATTGCCGAGGCCCATGCGCGTCTGGATTCCGAATCCGGCGGCTATTGGGAAGATCCGCAACTTCGCGTGCGCATCGCCAAACTTTATGCCGACCGTTACGGCGTGACGGTTGATCCCGAATGTGTGGTGCTGACCGCCGGTGCCTCTCCGGCACTGGTTCTGGCCCTGTCGGTGCTGTTCAATCCGGGTGACCGCGTGGCAACCGCCCGCCCCGGCTATGTGGCCTATCGCAACACCCTGAAGGCGATGCACATGGAGTGCGTCGAAATCGGTTGCGGCCCCGAGGTCAGCTATCAGATGACCGCCGCCGCGCTGGACACCATCGAACCGGCCCCGCAAGGCGTCATTCTGGCCTCCCCTGCCAACCCGACCGGCTCGCTGATCCCCGAGGCCGAACTGAAGGCGATTGCCGAGGTTTGCGCCCGCAAGAACATCCACATCATCTCGGACGAAATCTATCACGGCCTGATCTTTAATGGTCGTGCGCCCTGCATGCTGGACTTTGCGCCCAATGCCACCGTGGTCAACTCGTTCTCCAAATACTGGAGCATGCCGGGCTGGCGCCTGGGGTGGGTGATCCTGCCCGAGCCGCTGGTGCAGCAGGCCCGCGCCCGCATGGGCAATATGTTCCTGACGCCCGCCACCCTCAGCCAGCGCGCCGCCCTCGTGGCCATGGACTGCGTGGACGAGCTGGAAGCCTATGTGGATGTCTATCGCCAGAACCGCCAACTGATGCTGGACGCCCTGCCCGCACTGGGTCTGGCCACCATCGCCCCGCCGGACGGTGCCTTCTATATCTATGCCGATATCAGCCACCTGACCGACAACAGCATCGACTTCTGCGAGCGTCTGTTGCGCGCGACAGGTGTTGCCACGGCACCGGGTGTCGATTTCGATCCCGTCAACGGCCACCGCTTCATTCGCTTCAGCTTTGCCGTCTCGACCGATCAGGTCAAAGACGCCATCGAACGCATCAAACCTTTTTTCAACTCTTAGATACCGATAGTATGGCAAACAGCTAAGGTCTGATCCGGCATCCGGATCAAAGCCGGATACCGGAGGTCCGATTGGGTCACAGTCACGACATGGTCTTTATCGCCCTGTCTTTTGGCGTGGCCATATTGGCCTCGTGGACTGCGCTGGGCCTGCTGGGGCGTGTACGCGACAATCTGGAACTGCGCCGTCTCACATGGCTGATGGCAACCGCCACAGCCATGGGGGGCGGTATCTGGTCGATGCATTTCATCGCCATGCTGGGTTTCATCCCCGAGCAATCGATCAGCTATGACATCCCCCTGACCATCCTGTCCTTCCTGCTGGCTGTGGGCGGGACGGCTGTGGCCTTCTGGATGGCCGCCAGACCGCAAAGGCCGGTATGGCAGCTTGTGGTGTCGGGGATCGCCATGGGGCTGGCCATTGCCTCCATGCACTATGTCGGTATGGCCGCCATCCGCACAAATGCTGTGCTGGAATATCGCCCTGTATTTGTGATCGCCGCCCTTTTCGTCGCCATGCTGGCCTCGTTCAGCGCGATGTTGCTGGCCAATAAAGACCTGTCGAACCGCCAAAAAGCCGTGGCCGCCCTGTCCCTCGCCGTAGCGGTATCGGCCATGCACTATACCGCTATGGCCGGTGTCACCGTTATCGCGACGGGCATAACACCGCATACGGGTGGCAGTGCCTCGTCACTGGCGCTTGCTGTCACGACGGCATTGCTCACCACCATCCTGCTGATTGCCTCGGGGATCAGCGCCTATCTGGACCGCCACATGAAGGTGCTGTCGGTGCTGGATGCCGGCGATATCGGCTATTGGGAGGTGCGCCTGCCCAGCCGTCAGGTCTGGCTGTCACCGCATGCCCGCAAGCTTCTGACGCAACTGGACAAGGACGACGGCAGCACGGGCACAACCGACCATTCGTCGGCTCTCGTGGATGCGGCGATTGCCATGGCCAAGAATGCCATCCGCAATCCGCAGAAAAAACTCAGCAAGGAAATCGAGTTACAGGTCGGGGACCGCTGGGTCGCCGTGCGCGGGCGTATGCTACAAATTCGTCGCCAGCATCATATCAAGCTGGCCGGTATCATGATCGACATCACCCAGGCGCATACGGTCCGCACGGCGCTGGAGGTCAGCGATGCCCGCCAGAAACTGTTGCTCAACGAGCTGAACCACCGCCTGAAAAACAATTTTGCCAGCATCCAGTCCATCGCGGCCCTGACCGCCCGTGGCAGCCCCGATCTGGAAACCTTTATCGGCACCTTCCAGTCGCGGTTGATGGCCCTATCCAACACCCAGACCCTGCTGACCAATACCGGTTGGGAAAGTGCCGACATCGCCGCCATCTTCGAGCAGGAACTGCACCCCTATACCCAACAGGCAGTCATCGAAGGGCCTTCCGTGCTGCTGGAACCAAAGCGCGCCCTGTCCATGGGTTTGATCGCGCACGAACTGACCACCAATGCCGCCAAGCACGGCGCACTCAGCCGCGACAAGGGCACTATCCATGTGCGCTGGACCCTGCCCGACCGCCATGGCCGTGTCAGTCTGGAATGGCGCGAGACGGGCGGGCCGGAGATTACCCAGTCGCCCTCGCGCAAGGGCTTTGGCTCTCGCCTGATCCGCAACAGTATAGAAGGCCCGCTGCGCGGCACCGCCCAGAGCGAATACCGGCCAACGGGCCTGAAAGTGACGCTGAATTTCACTACGCTTGACGAGCCGGGCGTTCACAAGAACATCCCGCGCATCAAGATCATCAATCCCGTTTAGGCGGGATCAGACCACTTCGTTCAGAAGCGCGTTCTTATAGTCCTGCACCCACAGATTCCGGCGACGAGCGCTGCGTTCTGCGTGATAGATGTGGGCCAGTTCGGCATAGGAACGGTCAAAGTCCTCGTTCACCAGCACATAGTCGAACTCGTCGCAGTGTTCGATTTCGCCCTTGGCATTGGCCACGCGGCGCTCGATCACATCCTCGGCGTCCTGCGAACGGGTAATCAGGCGACGGCGCAGCTCGGCAAGGCTGGGCGGCATGATGAAGACGCGCACGGCATCGCCAGTGCATTTCTCGGCCACGTCGCGGGCGCCCTGCCAGTCAATATCGAACAGGACATCGCGGCCCTCGGCCAGTGCACGCTCGACCGGCGCACGCGGGGTGCCATACAGATTGCCATGCACATCGGCCCATTCGAGGAAGGCATCGGCGTCGATCAGACGCTGGAACTCCTCGCGCGAGACGAAATTATAGTCGCGGCCATCAACCTCGCCCGGACGGATACCGCGCGTGGTCATCGACACGGACAGTTCAAGACCCTTGTGATCCGACATCAGGCGGCGGCAAAGGCTGGTCTTACCGGCACCCGACGGGCTGGCAACGATCAGAAGGACGCCTCGGCGGGGGCTTCGCGTGTTCGACATCAACAGGCTTTCAACGACTCGTGGAAGCAAGGGTGCATAAAACTGCTCGCCCTCGCCTGCAAGGCTTGCAGCCCCGAAAGGCTAGAGGCTTTAGTCCTAAATGGACCTATTCGACGTTTTGGACCTGTTCGCGTAGCTGTTCGATCACAGCTTTCAGTTCCAGACCGATCGCCGTCAGCGCCGTGGTCGCCGACTTGGAGCACAGGGTGTTGGCCTCGCGCATGAACTCCTGCATCAGGAAATCCAGCTTGCGACCGGCAGGCGGCGACAGCAGCAACGCCTTGGCCGAGGCGATATGTGCCCCCAAACGGTCCAGCTCTTCGCGCACATCGGCCTTGGTGGCCAAGGCGGCGGCCTCAAGGAAGATACGCTCTTCCAGACCGGAAACCTCGCCCGCCAGATCGCTGATGCGGCGGGTAAAGCGCTCGCGGATCGCCTGAACCTGCGTTTCGGCCTCGGCCTCGGCGCGGATCACCAATGCTTCGATCTGGCCGATAAAGCCGTTCATGACCGGCAGCAGTTGCGCCCCTTCCTGCTGGCGCGAAGCCTTCAGGGCATCCAGTGCCTGTTCGATACTGGCCACGATGGCCGCCTCGACCGCTGCATGGGCCTCGGCATCCTCGGCCTCTTCGCTGGCCTCGATCACACCGCGCAGACCCAACAGGCCGTCGGCACTGGCGGGTGCCATGCCCTGTGCCATCAGCTCATTGGCCAGTGCCTGATAGCGCGACAGGATATCGGTATTGATCTTGATCGTGCCTTCACCGGCACCGTCACGACGGGCCTGAACGCCCAGCGACAACTGCCCGCGCTGGAAGCGGGTCTGAGCCGCCGTCTTGGCCGAACGCTCAAGCGCCTCGAAACCGTTCGGTCCGCGATAGCGCACCTCGAGACTACGGCCATTGACCGAGCGGACCTCTACGGACCAGCTCCAGCCATGGAGCGCCCCGTCGGCACGCCCGAAACCTGTCATCCCCGACAAAACCGACATCAGCGCGTCTCCTCGGGAACACGGATAACTTGAGCACCCGCCGGAATCTGTTCCGGCGTCAGAATACGCGGGCCAGCCTCGCCTGACGTCAGGGCATCCACCGGAAGGCCGTTTTCAATCGCGGCACGGCGACGTTCCACATCCCGCCAGCGCGACACATTCAGCAGATGTTCCTGATAGGTACGGGCAAACACATGCCCGCCCGTGCCATCGGCCACAAAGAACAGATATTCCGAACGCGGCGGATTCAGTACAGCCTTCAGCGCCTCTTCACCCGGATTGGCAATCGGCGTGGGCGGCAGGCCGTTGATGACATAGGTGTTCCACGGCGTATCGGCGCGGATTTCCGACAGGCGGATACCGCGTCCCAGTGGTTTGCCCTTGGTGATGCCGTAGATGATGGTCGGATCGCTCTCTAAGCGCATCCCCATCCGCAGACGGTTGGTGAACACGGCGGCCACTTCCTGACGCTCGCCATCGGTGCCGGTTTCTTTCTCGACGATGGAGGCAAGGATCACCGCTTCCTGCGGCGTGCGGGCAATGGTGTTGCGGCTGCGGGTCGCCCACAGGGTTTCCAGCTTTTGCGCGGCCATGCGCTGCATACGGTCAATGACGGCCTGACGGTTCTCGCCGCGTGTGACCTCATAGGTTTCCGGCCACAGGGTACCTTCGTCGGGCACCTCGGTGACCTCGCCCGTCAGCACCGGCTGACGCATCAGGATGTCCACCGCCTGCGCCGATGACCAGCCTTCGGGCAGGGTCACATAGTGGCGCACGCTCTTGCCCTCGGCCAGGATCGAAACGACCTTGGACAGCGAAGCGCCAGACGGCACTTCGTATTCACCCGCCCTGATCTTGCGATCCACACCGCGCAGGCTGATGGCCGCACGGAACAGATCGGTCGAGCGGATCACGCCTGCATTTTTCAGATTGGCCGCGATCACCGGCACCCCTGCCCCGCTGGGCAGGGTGACAACCGTGGCTTCGGCTCCGCCCTCGGCCTTGGGCCCCGGCCCCCAATAGACCGCCCACAGGGCAATCAGGGCGGCAATCAGGAACAGGCCAAGTGTACCACCGGCCGTAATCAGGCCGATACCAAGGCTCGAACGCGGCCCCTTCGGACCTTTGGCGCGAGAGGGCGTCTTTTTGGTCGCGGGGCGCGTCGGAGCCTTGGCCAAGTCAGTCGACCTTTTTGAAGATCACAGCAGCATTGGTGCCGCCAAAGCCGAACGAGTTGGACATGGCAACATCCACCTTCTTGGCCTTGCCCTTGTGCGGGACCAGATCAATCGGGGTCTCGTGTTCGGGATCATCAAGGTTGATGGTCGGAGGGACCATCTGGTCCTTGATCGCCAGCACCGAGAACACGCATTCAATCGCGCCAGCAGCGCCCAGAAGGTGGCCGGTCATCGACTTGGTGGACGATACGGTCAGGTCCTTGGCGTGGTCGCCAACGAGACGTTCAATCGCCTTCAGTTCGATCCAGTCCGCCATGGTCGAGGTGCCGTGGGCGTTGACGTAATCAAGGTCCGAAGGCTCCATGCCTGCCCGCTTCAGCGCCATCTTCATGGCGCGCAGACCGCCGTCGCCATCTTCGGACGGCGCCGTGATGTGATAGGCGTCGCCGCTCATGCCATAGCCGACAACCTCGGCATAGATTTTCGCGCCGCGCGCCTTAGCGTGTTCGTATTCTTCCAGAACCATGACGCCCGCGCCCTCGCCCATGATGAAGCCGGCATGGCCACGATCATAGGGACGCGATGCCTTTTCAGGCGTGTCGTTATAGGCGGTGCAGAGCGCCTTGCAGGCCAGGAAGCCCGCAATGCCGATCGGCACGACCGAGCTTTCCGCACCACCGGCCACCATCACATCGGCATCGCCCAGCGCAATCATGCGGGCGGCATCGCCAATGGCGTGCGCGCCGGTGGCACAGGCCGTCACCACCGAGTGGTTCGGGCCCTTAAGGCCGTGGCGGATCGAGATCTGGCCGGATGCCAGATTGATCAGGGCCGACGGGATGAAGAACGGGCTGACGCGACGCGGGCCCTGTTCCTTCAGAACAATGGCCGTGTCGGCAATGGGACCAAGGCCGCCAATACCCGAGCCGACCATGACGCCGGTGGCTTCCTGGTCTTCGTCGGTTTCCGGCTTCCAATTGGCATCGGCCAGAGCTTCGTCGGCCGCCGCCATAGCGAACACGATGAAATCGTCCACGCGCTTGCGTTCCTTGGGCGACAGAACCTTGTCGAAATCAAACATACCCGGCTGGTCGGGCGAACCGCCACCACGACCGTCAACAGCCGGAACCTCGCCTGCAATGGTGCAGCCATAGCCTTCGGTGTCGAAATTGGTGATCGGACGGATACCGGACTGACCATCCAGAAGTTTCTTCCAGACATGGTCCACACCCGTGCCCAGCGGGGTAACAAGGCCGAGGCCCGTAATGACAACGCGGCGCATGGTTCGCGCTCCTTAGTTCTGACTGTGCAACGGCTTGGCAAAGCCAGTCGGTCGCCACACAGCGCCCGACCTCATCTGTGCCCGACTGTACCTCGAGGGAATCACTCGATCCAGAATCAGGCCCAAAAACACTAATGGCCGCCGGACGGTCCCGCTAGGGGTCCGTCACGGCGGCCATTAGCTTGAAGTGCGACGTATCGCAGGGGCCTATTAGGCGCCCAGCTTCTCGTCGATGAACTTCACGGCGTCGCCGACGGTTTGGATGTGCTCAGCAGCATCGTCCGGGATTTCGACGTCGAATTCTTCTTCGAAGGCCATTACCAGCTCGACGGTGTCGAGCGAGTCAGCGCCCAGATCGTCGATGAAGGAAGCTTTTTCGGTGACCTTGTCCGGATCGGCGTCCAGTTGTTCGATGACGATCTTGCGGACGCGTTCGAGGGTGTCGGACATGAGTGTCTCTCTGCCTGTTGTGTTGTCGCCGTGATGGCGGGGTTAGTCTTACGCCGTGTCACGGCAGTCTTGGTGACGCAAGCCCGAAAGGCCTCACATCACCGCGAGCATTCCCGCCCTTTAGCACAGCCACCGGACAAGGAAATAGTTTGTTGCGTGCCGTGATAACGAAAGTGATCACAGCCGCAAAGATTTAGATCATCGCCATGCCGCCGTTGACGTGCAGGGTCTGGCCCGTGACGTAAGCAGCTTCATTCGATGAAAGATAGACGGCAGCGGCGGCGATTTCATCGCCCGAACCCAGACGGCCCGCCGGAATACGGCCCAGAATCGCGTCGCGTTGCTGCTCGTTCAAAACGTCGGTCATCGGCGAGGCAATAAAGCCCGGCGCGATGCAGTTCACTGTAATTCCACGCGAACCAACCTCTTGGGCCAGCGACTTCGAGAAGCCGATCATGCCCGCCTTGGAGGCCGAATAGTTGGTCTGGCCCGGATTGCCGGTCACGCCCACCACCGAGGTCACGCCGATGATGCGGCCTGAACGGCGCTTCATCATGCCCTTCACGGCAGCGCGGGTCAGACGGAAATAGGATTCGAGGTTGATCTGGATGACCGACTGGAAGTCCTCGTCCTTCATACGCATCAGAAGGCCGTCCTTGGTGATACCGGCATTGGCCACCAGAATATCCAGCGGATTGCCAGCCACGGCTTCGGCCGCTGCCACCAGACCATCAACCGAATCGGGGTCCGACAGGTTGGCCACCGCATAGGAGGCGCGATCCCCAAGTTCGGCTTGCAGCTCGGCCAGAACAGCCTCGCGCGTACCGGACAGAACCACATGCGCACCCTGTGCGTGCAGGGCACGCGCCACCGCGCCGCCGATGCCGCCGGTCGCGCCGGTCACCAGTGCCGTCTTGCCTGAAAGGTTGAACATTGAGGTCAGCTCCGCCAAATCTTTCGTCCGCTCCTATCCGATGCGAAGCTGCTTCGCCAGAGGAAGGTAACGCAACGGAAAGATTCAATGACCCGCCAAAGCGCCCTGTTCGACCGTCGCCGCCTGCTTCTCGGAGCGGGAGCTCTGGGTTTGGTTCCTGCCCTAAGCGCCTGTAACGCATCGCTAAATTCAGCGGACATCGAGGTTCGGGGCATAGATCGCCTGCCGATGACGCAGGATGTTCTGAACCGTTTTGTCGCTCAAAGCCGCCTGCCCGGTCTGTGCGCTGGTGTGCAGTTTCCCGATGGCAGCAAGGCCTTTGTACAGGCCGGAACGCTCGATTTCGGCTCGTTTACCCGCGTAAATCGCGACACCCTGTTCCGAATCTATTCCATGACCAAGCTGATTACGGGTGCCGCAGCGGCCCTGTTGATCGAAGACGGCAAGTTCGCGCTGGATACACCCGTCGCCGACATCATCCCCGAATTTGCCGATATCAAGGTCGCCACCAATCCGGCCCGCAACCTGAACGCCCGCAAGGCGCAGAAAACGATGACCATCCGTCATCTGCTGACCCACACATCGGGCTTCACCTATGCCCACGCAGGCAACAACCCCGTGCAACGCGCCTATGGCCGCGAAGGCCTTGCCATGGCGGCCAGCGCCACAAGTGGCTCGGCCCGTCCGCCTGCCAATTATGATGAACTGGTCGAACGTCTGGCCACGATCCCGCTGATGTTCGAGCCGGGCACGCGATACGAATACGGCGTGTCGGTCGATGTTCTGGCCGTCGTGATCGAGCGTGTATCGGGCATGCCCTATGCCGATTTCGTGCAAAGACGCATCCTTGACCCGCTGGCCATGCAGGACACGATCTGGAGCCTGCGTGACGGCGATGCCGAGCGACTGGCCGCCATCTATAACTATGGGGCCAATGGCGCGGGGCCACGCCGTGCCGTCGCCGATGCGTCGGCCGAGGTTCTGAGCCGCCCTGTTAGCCTGCATCTGGCCGGATCGGGTCTTTTGTCCACCGCCTCGGATTATCTCGACTTCCTCGGCATGCTGTTGAATGAAGGCTCGGCGGGGCGTCGCCGCATTATGAAGCCGGAAACGGCGCAACTGATGCGTTCCGACATCCTGCCCGAGGGGGTATCGGCCCTGAACGGTGGCCACGGCTTTGGCGGCTGGGTTGCCCGCGAAGGCCATAAACGCGCCGGAGAATTCGGCTGGAGCGGCAATGCCTCGACCCAAGCTTGGATCGACCCCGCGCACGATTTCGCCGCCGTCCTGATGATGCAGGCCCTGCCCTATCGCGCCATCGACGTGCTGACGCCTCTTCGCGCCGCCATTGATGCGGACCTCGGGATCACCCGCGCCTGACATGGCTTGATGGCGCATATCGCCTAACGCGAAAGCTGCATTCAGTCTGCGTGCTTCAACCGTGAGGTGTTCGATATGGATGAGGCCATCAATCTTGAGGACAAGCTCGGCCAGTTTGACGAAACATGGTCCCCGCGCACCGTCACGACCTTCAATGGTCACGACATCATGGTGGCCAAGTTTCTGGGCGAGTTCGTCTGGCATTCCCACGCCGATACGGACGACCTGTTTCTGGTCCTCAAGGGCGCAGTCGATATCCGCCTGCGCGACCGCACCGTCACGCTAAAGGCTGGCGAACTGTTCGTCGTTCCCAAGGGCGTCGAACATCGGCCCTATGCCAAGGAAGAAGCGCATGTGCTGCTGATCGAACCCAGGGGCACCCCCAATACGGGCGATCCTGCCACGGCAGCGGGCCGAAAAGTGATCTAAAAAAGGGGCACTGACCGTATGGTCAGTGCCCCTTTTATTTCAGCTTACAGCCAATCTCAGATCGACGTGGCGAAGGCTTCCAGTTCTTCCGGCGTGTTCAGCGCCAGTGCTTCGGCATCGGATGCTATGCGCTTGGCCATGCCGGTCAGCACCTTGCCCGAGCCGACTTCGACGAAGCGGGTCACGCCGCCCTCGGTGGCCATCCACTCCATGCTCTCGCGCCAGCGGACGCGGCCAGTCACTTGCTCGACCAGCAGGCGGCGGATGGTTTCAGGATCGATTTCAGGACGGGCGGTGACGTTGGCGATCAGGGTGGCCGACGGCGCATGGATGGTGGCCTCTGCCAGAGCCGCCGCCATTTCGTCAGCTGCCGGTTGCATCAGCGGGCAGTGGAACGGTGCCGAAACATTCAGCGGAATAGCGCGTGCGCCCAGTTCCTTGGCCTTTTCAATAGCCAGATCGACAGCGGCCTTGTCGCCCGAGATGACGACATTGCCCTTGTTGTTATCGTTGGCGACAACGCAGACGCCCACAGCCGAACCGGCCTTGGCGGCTTCTTCGGCCAGAGCCAGATCGGTTTTCGGACCGATCAGCGAGGCCATCGCGCCCTTGCCCACCGGCACGGCGCGCTGCATGGCCTGACCGCGCAGTTTCAGAAGACGGGCCGTGTCGGCCAGCGAGATCGCACCCGATGCCGCCAGAGCCGAATATTCACCCAGCGAGTGACCGGCAACGAAATCGGCGCTGGAAACGTCAAAGCCGAACTCGACCTTCAGCACACGGGCCGTGGCCATGGATACCGCCATTAGAGCCGGCTGGGCGTTCTCGGTCAGGGTCAGTTGGTCCTCGGGACCGTCCTTCATCAGGGCCGACAGCTTTTGGTTCAGCGCGTCATCGACTTCGGCAAAGACTTCGCGTGCGCTGGCAAAGGCGTCCGACAGGGCCACGCCCATACCGACAGCCTGGCTGCCTTGACCGGGAAAGAGAAGCGCGAGGCTCATCTGCGTTTCGTCCGTATTATTGTTAAACTGGCCGCGAGGGGTAAGACAAACCCTCCCCTACGGCAAGCCGCTCTTGATAATACGGGCCGCAAATGGCCTCGCGCTTTGATCAGGGTTTAGTCCTTGATCTCGGCAGTGCAGGGACGGTTATCCGGCCCCGCCGCACCGTCACAGCGACGGATAGCCAACAGGCTTTCGGTGCTTTCGGTCAGGCGGTTACGGTTGTCGTCACCCTTGGTCAGGGTGAAGGCATCGTACAACTGCCCCGTGGCCGTATAGGCGCGGAATTCCAGTTGGCGTTCCTGCACATCGATCAACTGGTACAGTTCGGTATTCTCGGCGGCGCGCACCGGCTGGGTGTCGGCGCGATTATTCAGGCCATACATCTTGGAGCCAGTCACCGAGACCACATAGACCGGACCTTGCGGCAGACCGGCATCCGAGTTGGCACGCGAGGCTTCGGCACCTGCGGGGTTCGAGACACGGCCATAGCAGTGGTCATGGCCTTGCAGCACCAGATCGATATTGCGGGCGTCAAAAATCGGCTTCCATGCCGCCTTCAGTTCTTCAGTGTCTTCGGGACGGGCGCAGGTATAGATCGGCTGATGGAACACAGCGACGTTCCACTTGGCGGTGCTGGTGGCCAGTGCATTGTCCAGCCACGCCGTCTGGCTGCCCAGACCGCCCAGATCCAGTCCCGATGTGCCATCCAGAATGATGAAACGCACGCCCTGGAAGTCGACGAAATAGGTCGTGTCCTTCACGCCCTCGGCACCGTTATCCGGCAAGGCGAACTGGCGGGTCCAGTGCGGACCGAGCACGCGCGATTCCGAACCATCCGGCAGGATGTGATCGACATATTCGTGATTGCCCGACGCCGGAAGCTGCTGGGTCATGGCAAAGGCCCGACCACCGGCCTCGGTCCATTCGCCCCACTCGTCGTCGTGAACCTTGACCTCGCGCTGGGCCACCAGATCACCGGCATGCAGTACCAGCGACGCCGGACCGGCTTCCTTGAAGGCCGAACGGATCACGCGCGAGCCGATTTCCAGAATATCGTTCTGGGTATCGCCCAGATAGATAAAGCGGAACGGCTCGAAGCTGGCCGCCGCCGTGCGGAACGGTATCCACTCGCTCCATCCATCCGACGCCTTCACGCGATACACATAGCGGGTGGACGGCTTCAGGTTATCGAAGCGCACCTGATGATAGTGTGCCGTGCCGTTCTCGTTGCTGATCGGCGAGGTATTGCCCGTCACCTTGACAGCATCAAAGCCCAGCAGCGGGCCGTCGATCTCTTGCGAGATTTCCGCCTCGGCAGTCGTCTGGTCAATGCTGGTGCGCCAAGCGACACCGGCACCGCGCGCTGCATCGGCGGCAGGCGTCAGGACAATACGATCCGCCCACGTCTTGGCCGCCCAGCGCCCGTTCGGGGCATGCAGCGGCGGCGGTGCCGGATCAGGATCGGGCGGGGCCACAATCTGTGCCGAAACAGGCGTAGCAACCATCAGGCCGACAGCAGCAAGCAGAGCAAGCGAAGGCTTCATATTCTCAGTTCCCTGACGAGAAAGCGATGCCCGTCGCTTAACCGCGCTCTGCAACGCTAAAACGTGGGATTTGCGACATCCGACCTCCGGTTTGCCGACAGGATTGCGACAAACCGGACGAATACGGACAAAAGCGTCAGAACATCCCGATCAGTTCTTTGGCCGCCAGCACACAGAACAGGGCCGTCGCCGCCCCCAGCATCAGGTTCGACAGCCAGCCACTGCGCCATTGCGGCGGCAAGCGCTTGCTGTTCAACAACCACAACAGCGTGCCCGCAAGGAAGGGCATGAACAGACTGCCCAGCACGCCATAGGCCACGATCAGCCCGAACGGACGCTCCATAAACAGCAGGGCAATCGGCGGGAATGTCAGCCACAGCGCATACAGTTTGAACGCCCGCGACTTGTCACCGCGTTCAGCCGGATCATCGCTTTTGCCACGCACATGGGCGACGAAGTCGGCGAACATCAGGCTGACGCCCTGCCAGACGCCCAAGAGCGAAGAGAAGCTGGTCGCCCAGAAACCAACCAGAAACAGGATGGAAACCGGACGCCCGAAGCGATCTTCCAGCACCGAAGAAAGGTCCAGCAGGCCGCGATCCCCGCCTTGCAGCGCAATCCCTGCGGCATGCAGCAGTTCGGCCCCGACAATCAGCATGGCCACCACGAACACGCCGGTCACCACATAGGCAACCCTGTTGTCCAGACGCATCACGGCCATCCATGACGGCCCGCGCCAGCCCTTGGCATTCAGCCAATATCCATAGGCCGCCATGGTGATGGTGCCGCCCACCCCGCCGATCAGCCCCATCGTATAGAATGCCGATCCTTCAGGCAGTGTCGGCCACAGGCCCGTCAGCAAGCGCGGAATATCGGGAGCCACAATCACGGCCAGTCCGATGACGGTGACGAACATGACCCCGACGGCCAGCGTCATCACCTTTTCAAACAGGCCATAACCGCCGAACCAGACAAAGGTCAGCCCCGCCAGACCGCTGAGGACACCCCAGACCTTCAGGTCCAGAACCGGAAACATGGCGGCCAGAGGCAGGGCCGTCGAGGTCATGGCCGCGGCCCCGTAAACAAAGCCCCACACCACCACATAGATGCCGAAATACAGCCCCGCCCAGTTCACCCGCGACCCGAAAAAGTCCTTGCCCAGACTGGACCAACCGTCGAAAATCGTCTTCTCGCCCGCCAGCGTCCAGCGCCCCACCGCCTCGGCCAGTGCAATCTTGAGCAGGGTGCCGATGATCGCCGCCCACAGCAGCGCATAACCGAATTTCGACCCCGCAATCAGGGTCGCCACAAGGTCACCCGCGCCCACGCCGGTCGCCGCCACCACAATCCCCGGCCCGATCAGCGACCATTTGTTCTTGCCCGCGACAGCGTGGTGGGCAGAAGGGCCTTCATGGGTCATGGGCAATCCGTTCCGTGGCTTCAATCGTGAAACCGGACACTGCATCGGTTCGTCGCCATCACCAAACGGCGCTATAAATGAACAACTCACTCAGGTTTCACGGCGCATCCGCCCCGCAACCTTGCCCTTTCGGTGCTTTCCTTATATAGGCGCATCCTTTCCAGGGCTTCGGTCCTGATTGTGGAATGTCAAAGGGTCGGGAAAATCCCGTCCGCCACATCAGGAGCCATCGTAGACACGCTACCCGGCATGTCTGCGCCGATGTCCACCAAGGGAGAACACCGCATGGCTCTATACGAGCACACGGTCATGACGCGCCAAGATATCTCGGCGCAACAGGCCGAAGCGCTGAACGACACCATCAAGGCTCTGATCGAAGAAGGCGGCGGTTCCGTTGCCAAGATCGAGTACTGGGGTCTGCGCAACCTTACCTACCGCGTGAAGAAGAACCGCAAGGCTCACTATTCCCTGCTCGCCGTTGACGCACCGCCGGCCGCTATGGCCGAAGTCGAGCGCCAACTGTCGATCAACGAAGACGTGCTGCGTTGGCTGACCATCCGCGTCGAAGAGCTCGACCTGGAACTGTCGCCGCTGCTGGCTCGCCGCGAACGCGAACGCGATCGTAGCGCTCCTAGCAACCGCAACGACGACGCTGCTGCGGCTTCGGAATAAGGAACCGGATAGATGACCGATACCAAAGCTCCGATCCCGGGCGCTCCGGCTGGCTCCGGCCCGGCCCGTCGTCCCTTCTATCGTCGCCGCAAGGTTTGCCCGTTCTCGGGTGCCAACGCGCCGAAGATCGACTACAAAGACGTGAAGCTGCTGCAGCGTTACGTTTCCGAACGCGGCAAGATCGTGCCTTCGCGCATCACCGCCGTTTCCGCCAAGAAGCAACGCGAACTGGCCAAGGCCATCAAGCGCGCTCGCTACCTGGCTCTGCTGCCGTACGTGGTGAAGTAAGATGAAGGTCGTTCTGCTTGAACGCGTCGAGAACCTCGGCGCCATCGGCGACGTCGTCACCGTTAAGGACGGCTTCGCTCGTAACTACCTTCTGCCGCGCGACAAGGCTCGCCGCGCGACCGAGAAGAACCTGAAGGCCTTCGAAATCGAACGTGCTGCTATTGAAGCACGTAACGACAAGAACAAGGCTGACGCTCAAGTCATCGCTGACAAGATCAATGGCGAAACCTACGTCATGATCCGTCAAGCTGGCGAAACCGGCCAACTGTACGGTTCGGTTGCCGGTCGCGACGTGGCTGAAGTCGTCCGCGCTTCGGGTGCAAACGTCACCCGTTCGCAGGTCGTTCTGAACACCGCCATCAAGACCCTGGGCGTACACGAAGTGCTGGTTCGCCTGCACGCTGAAGTGTCGGCCACCGTCAAGATGAACATTGCGCGTTCGGCTGAAGAAGCTGAACGCCAAGCCAAGGGCGAGGATGTTATCCGCGCTCAGTTCGACGACGAGCGTGCAGCAGCTGACGAAGCTGCTCAAGAGCTCATCGAAGGCGGCGCTGGCCAGCAAGAAGATTTCGGCGACGAAGCGTAAGCTTCTCACCGGACTTCATAGGGAAAAGGGCATCAGCTTCGGCTGGTGCCCTTTTTCTTTGCCGAGACATCGGCGGCCATATTTAGATTTTCTTCATATACCTATAAATATTCTCGGTATGCGAATGGCTTTATTGCGGCGCAATGTGGGTGCCTCGGTCTAGCAGATGGACGGCTCACTCCCCGTCACTCTGCTGCGCCCCCTGCTCCGGTCGATGCCATTCCCTCAGCGTTGCTCCGGTCAGCGGGGCGAAATTACAAGGGGGAATACATGATCCGACGGCTATCAAATCAACGGGGAAACAGGCTTGAGGCCTGCTGTCACGGATCGGTCCCGGACCGCACGCCCTGCACCTGAGCGCACCTGCGCCCTGTCGCACCTAAAGCGACAAAGCCCGTTCCAAAGATTTTCTGTCGCCTTGCACCCCGCCATTGAAAGCGGGGCGACAAGCGCGACACCTGCAAAAGGTCTCATCGTGACTATCCGCACATTCGCATACCGCACGGCCTTGTTTGCCGCTGCTTCCAGTTCCGTTTTGTTGGTTGCCGGTGCTGTTCAAGCCCAAAGCAACGAACAAGCGACAGCCGTTGACGATATTGTCGTCACCGGTACCCGCGTCGCCAACCGCTCGCGCCTCGACACGGTGGCACCGGTCGATGTGGTCACCGCCGAAACGCTCGAACAGCGCGGCTCGACCGAACTGGCTGCCCAGTTGGCCGCCAGTGTTCCGGCCCTGAACTTCCCGCGCCCGTCGGCCACCGACGGCACCGACTCCATCCGTCCCGCCACCCTGCGGGGTCAGGGACCGGACCAGACGCTGGTTCTGGTCAATGGCGTGCGTCGCCACCAGACGGCCCTTGTGAACCTGAACGGTTCGGTGGGTCGCGGCTCGTCCGCTGTGGACCTGAACGCCATCCCGTCCTCGGCCGTCGAGCGTATCGAGGTCCTGCGTGACGGTGCGGCGGCCCAGTATGGCTCTGACGCCATTGCCGGCGTGCTGAACCTGCGTCTACGCGAAGCCCGCGAAGGCGGCGGTGCCAATGTCACCTTCGGTCAGTATGTGACCGATTTCACCGGCTTCTATGGCCGTAATGACAAGATCCGCGACGGTGACACCCTGACGGTTTCCGGCTGGCAGGGCTTTGCGCTGGGCGAGGAAGGCTTCCTGACCGCCTCGGTCGAGTATCGTGATCGCGAAAGCACCAACCGTTCGGATATCAACCCGACACTGGGCCGCATTACGGGCGGTCAGGGCGACGCACAGGTCGAAGACCTGTCGGTCTATCTGAATGCCGGTGTGCCTCTGTCCGCAGGATGGGAAGCCTATGGCTGGGCCGGATATCAAAAGCGTGACGCCTCGGCTGCCGCCTTCTATCGCACCCCGACCGATAACACCCAGAACCCCGACTATGGTTCGGGCCGTAAATATCCCGACGGCTACCTGCCCTATATCCTGACCGAAACCACCGACTGGACCGCTGCGGGCGGTATTCGGGGCAATGTCGGTGAGTGGGGCGTCGATATCAATCTCGGCTATGGCCAGAACCAGATCGAGTTCGGTGCCGAAAACACCATGAACCCGACCTATGGCCTGAACGGCCAGACCAGCTTCTATGCCGGTTCGCTGGAATACAGCCAGTTGGTACTCGGTATCGATGCCAGCCGCGAATATGATCTGGGCTGGCACGGACCGCTGAACGTGGCCGTCGGCCTCGAAGCGCGCCGCGAGAACTACCAGATCGGTGCGGGTGAACAGGCCTCCTATGATCGTGGCCCCGTCCTCGTCGCCGGTGGCAATACCCTCACCTTCGGCTCGCGCGGCTTTACCGGCTTTACCCCGAATAACGAGGTGGACGAGGACCGCAGCAATGTCGGCGTCTATCTGGACCTCGAAGGCGAAGTGGTCGATGGCCTGACCCTGTCGGGTGCTGTCCGTTACGAAAACTATTCGGACTTTGGCGATAACGTCTCGGGCAAGTTTGCCGCCCGTTACGACTTCAACCCGCACTTTGCCATCCGTGGTGCTGTCTCGACCGGCTTCCGCGCACCCAGCCTTCAACAGCAATACTACACCCAGACCTCGGTCCTCTATATCAGCAACGTCCCCTACGAGACCGGCACCTATCCGTCAGTCAGCGAAGTGGGTCTGGCCCTTGGCGGCACCGATCTGCAAGCCGAGGAATCGGTCAACTACTCGCTGGGCTTTGTGGCGCGTAACGGCCCGTTCGAGTTCACCGCCGATGCCTATCGCATCGACATCTCGGACCGCATCATCCTGTCGGAAACCCTGACAGGCAAGGCTCCCGGAACGGTTGGGGCCACGCCCAACGAACTGGCAATCTACAACCTGCTGACGCCCTATGGTGCGACGGCGGCCCGCTTCTTTATCAACGGTGTCGACACTGAAACGACCGGTCTGGATGTGGTCGCCCGCTATCGCGCGGAAACCGCAGCGGGTCACCGTCTGGACTTTACGCTGGCCGGTAACGTCAACGACTTCAAAGTCACCAAGACGCCCGTAACCGAAAGCGGCATCCTGCCAACCCAGACCAGCCTGTTCGGGCGTCAGGCTGTGTACCGCTTCGAACAAGGCACTCCCCCGTGGAAGGTCGTGTTCCAGACGGATTGGGAAGCCGAAAAACTGGGCGGCACCCTGCGCGTCAGCGGCTATGGCGATGTATTGGCCGCCGGTGCAACCGCCGCCACCGATCTGCAACTGGGCGATGCTCTGGTTGTCGATGCCGAGGCCCGCTATCGCTTCACCGACAGGGTGACGCTGGCGGTCGGTGCGGACAACCTTCTGGACCAGTACCCACGCCAGAGCCTGCGCGAGAACAACACGACAGGAGCCTTCCCGTTCTCCAACTTCTCGCCCTACGGCTTCAACGGCCGTTATGTTTACGGTCGTATCAGCTTGAAGTGGTAAGCCACTGAAAGTGCGATGGTTTGAAGGCGGGCGTATTTACGCCCGCCTTTTTGCCTATTCAGTCTCCGTTCAGACGCTGGAACTTAGATCAAAGCTTCGTTACATAACGTCCGCCTGCCGATTTCTTCCGGAGCCCTCATTCGCCATGAAATCTACCCTGTCCTCGCTGACTGCTGTCAGCCTCAGCGCCGTTCTGGCCGTTTCAGCCATGGCCACACCCGCTCTGGCGCAGAGCCAGATGACCGTGGCCCAGTTTCTGGAAGCCGGCCGGGATATTCCGCGCAATCGTGCCGCCGCCATGCTGCGCGCCGACACGCGCCGACTGGTCCGCGTCGCGACCGGTGCTGTCAGTCAGGTGAAATCCGAACAGGCCGCCGCCGAACTCGCCGGTAACCGCCCGAACCACTGCATCCCCTCATCCGGCACCGGCATCACCCCCGAGGCTCTGGTCGCCCGCTTTGAAGGCATGCCCGCCACCCGCCGCAACGTGACGGTGACACAGGCCGTTCGCGACTGGATGGCCGAACGCTATCCCTGCCGCGCCTAGAATCATCTAAGGCGTCATCCCCAGTCTTCACAGGGTGTGGATAACCTCATCGCTGGATAAGATTCTTTCTACGGGTCTCCATCATCCCATGATGGAGGCCGTTCTGTTTTTATCGGTACCATGAACGCGCTATCCCCAATGCCATACGACCAAGGTTCCTCTGTCAATGTGACGGCCATGCCGCACAATCTCGAAGCGGAACAGGCATTGCTCGGGGCATTGATGTTCGACAACGGCGTGTTCGAGCGCCTCAGCGACCGCCTGCGCGACAGCCACCTGTACGAGCCGTTCCATCAGCGCCTGTTCAAGGCCATCGAAGAGCATATCCGTCAGGGTCTGCTGGCCGAGCCAACCATCCTGATGGAGCGTTTCAAGCAGGATCCGGCCTTTGCCGAGTTCGGCGGCCTTCGCTATCTGGCCGACCTTGTGGACCGCGCCCCGCCCGCGGCCAATGCGCCGGACTATGCGCGCGTCATCTATGATCTGGCCCTGCGCCGCGAACTGATCCGCATCGGCGGCCAGATCGCCAAGGATGCCCCCGATCCCGAGCGCGCCGCCGAAGACCAGATCGAACAGGCCGAACAGACCCTCTATTCGCTGGCCGAAACCGGCAAGCCGTCCTCGGGCTTTGTCGCCTTCTCGCAAGCCATCGCCGGTGCCGTGGAAATGGCGGGCGAAGCCTATCAGCGCGAAGGCAAGCTGGCCGGTCTGGCCACCCGCCTTGATGATCTTGACCAGAAGCTCGGCGGTCTGCACCCGTCCGACTTGCTGATCCTTGCCGGTCGTCCGTCGATGGGTAAAACCGCGCTGGCCACCAACATCGCCTTCAACGTGGCCCGCAACTACAAGTGGGAACCCACCCCCGATGGCGGTCGCAAGACCGTCGATGGCGGCGTCGTCGCCTTCTACTCGCTGGAAATGAGCGCCGAACAGTTGGCCATGCGTATTCTGGCCGATGCCTCGGGCGTGTCCTCGGACAAGCTGCGTAAGGGCGAAATCGACGCTTCCGACTTTGGCAAGCTGCGCGATGCGGCCATCGAGATCGGCGAAAGCCCGCTCTATATCGATGCGACCGGTGGCCTCTCCATGGCCAAGCTAGCCGCCCGTGCGCGCCGTCTGGCCCGCATGGACCACGGCCTTGACCTAATCGTGGTCGACTACCTTCAGCTTGTGACAGTCGGCGAAGGCGGCAGCCAGAAGAACCGCGTTCAGGAGGTGTCGGAAATCACCGGTGGCCTGAAAGCGCTGGCCAAGGAACTGAACGTCCCGATCATCGCCCTGTCGCAGTTGTCGCGTCAGGTGGAACAGCGCGAGGACAAACGCCCGCAGCTGTCCGACCTTCGTGAATCCGGCTCGATCGAGCAAGACGCCGACTGCGTGATGTTCGTTTACCGTGAAAGCTATTACCTCGGTCGCGCCGAGCCGCGCGAAGGCTCCGAAGAGCACCTGAAGTGGCAGGAAGACATGGACCGCCTTCAGCATCAGGCCGAAGTCGTCATCGGTAAACAGCGTCACGGCCCTATCGGCATCGTCAAGCTGGCCTTCGATTCCAACACCACCCGCTTTGGCAATCTGGCGCATGATGGACGTTACGGCAGCGCCTATGCGGATATTCCCGAATAAGGAAAATCCTTCCCGAAGCGGGCTGGAAGTCTGGAGGGCAGAGGCGTAAACATTCGCCCCATGTCTTCCCTGCCCGCTTCCCTTACCGTCGATCTTGGCGCTCTGGCGCGTAATTTCCATACCCTTCAGGAGGTGACGGGGCGTCCTGTCACGCCGGTCGTCAAGGCTGACGGCTATGGCCTCGGTGCCGTAGCTGTGGCCAAGCGCCTGATGGCGGAAGGTGCGCGCACCTTCTTCGTTGCGCGTGCCGCCGAAGGCGTCCTGCTGCGCGAAGGCATCGGGTCCGAGCCGACCATCTATGTGTTGGATGGTGCCCATGGCGAGAATATCAAACTGATCCGTGGCTCCAATCTGCGCCCTGTGCTGAACCAGCCCTCGCAGGTCGAGAACTGGCTGTCATCGGGCGGCGGTGCCTGCGGTCTGCAAATCGACACAGCGATGAACCGTCTCGGCTATCGCGTCGAGAATGCACCCGAACCGTTTGCGGGCATCGAGTTGGTGATGACCCACCTCGCCTGCGCGGACGAGCCGTCAAATCCGCTGAACCGCCAGCAGCGCGACGCCTATGCCGGTGTGGTCGAAAAATACCCCGGCGTGACCCGCAGCTTTGCCAATTCGGGTGGCTGCTTCTTGGGCGAAGACTTTGGTTTCGATGTCGTGCGTCCGGGCATCTGCCTTTACGGCGGTGGCCCCGAGGGCAAGCCACATGACAAGATCGCACCCGTCGCCACCCTAAACGCCCAGATCATGCAGGTGCGCGAAGTACCCGTCGGTGAGACCGTCGGCTATTCGCAGGGCTTCCGTCCCGAGCATCCCGTAACCGTTGCCACCTGTGGCGCGGGCTATGCCGATGGCGTCCTGCGTTCCTATTCGCCCAAGGGTCAGGTCTGGATCAATGGCGAACTGCGCCCCATCATCGGCCGCGTCTCGATGGACGTTCTGGCCGTGGATGTGACGGGCCTGAATGTGAAGGCTGGCGACAGTGTCGAGCTGTTCGGCAATAACCGCCTGATCGATAATGCAGCCTCGGCGGCAGGCACCATCAGCTATGAGCTGCTGACCTCCATCACACCGCGCGTACCGCGTATTTACGTCGGCTGATCCGGATACAAAAAGGGCCCCTTTCGGGGCCCTTTTCATTAGTCGATAGCGAAGGCCATGGCCCCTTCGCCGATGACCGAAAACGCCATGAAGACCGCCATGATCAGACCCACGACCACTGCGGTCAGCAAGCCCCAGACGATCACCAGAACAATGGTGAACACCAGTTGCTTGTCCGGCGGTGTCAGCTTCAGCGGACCAAGACCGCAATAGACCAGATAGGCCCCGTAAATCCCGACCAGCAGCGAGATCACCGCTGGGGCATCCCCCGGGATCAGGTTCAGAATGCCCAGAACCCAGAAGGGCGTCATCGCATAGACGGCCAGCTTCATCGACTGGACGATGTTCTTTTCCGAGCCGAAATTGTGGGCCACACCGTCAATGACAATGCCCAGTATATAGGCGGCCAACAGGTTCAGTCCGTAGGACACAACCCCGTATAGCAGCACCGTAAAAATGCCGTCGTCATCCGACACCAGACCACTGACCACGGTGGCGACAGGCCCGATGGCGGCCAGGATCATCGCATAGCGCCGGAACAGCGACTTTACCGTCGCCTGCTCTGCGGCAATGATCGGCCACTCGTATTTCGGACGCAGCAGAATGCCTTTGACGCGGTCAGCCAGACCGGGATCAAAAACAGGCGGGTTTTCAGCGGACATCTGCTTCTCCATGAAACTCGGACCTTCATAATCCAAGCATGGCGCTGCGACCATGACCCACGGCCAACCTTACAAAAACTTATAGCGCGTTCGCTTGCGTCAAAAACGGACGCACCAATCAGACAACATCTGTTCTTGTTCTGTTTCTCTGCTACGCTTTGAACATGGCTCGTGACTCGTCTCTCTTCGTTTGCAAATCCTGTGGTGCCGTCCATTCCAAATGGACCGGCCAATGCACGGGGTGTCAGGAATGGAATACCCTCGTCGAGGAATCCAAATCGGCACCTCCGGGGGCGATGAAGCCCACGGCCACGGCACGCGGCCGTGGCATTACCTTCGAGACACTGGTGTCCGACACGCCCGACCCGCCGCGCATCAAAACCGGTGTGGCCGAGTTCGACCGCGTATGCGGCGGCGGCGTGGTGCCGTCTTCGGCCATCCTGCTGGGCGGCGATCCGGGTGTCGGCAAGTCCACCCTGTTGTTGGAAGTCACCGCCAAGGCGGCGCGTGGCGGGGCCAAGGTGGCCTATATTTCCGGCGAAGAAGCCATTGAACAAATCCGTGCCCGCGCCAAGCGCATGGGCGTGGCTGATGCCCCTGTGGCGCTGGCCTCGGCCACCTCGCTGCGCGACATCCTGACGACGCTGAAACGCGACAAGTTCGACATCGTCATTATCGATTCGATCCAAACCCTGTGGTCCGACGTCCATGAAGCCGGTCCCGGCTCGATCACACAGGTCCGCGCCTGTGCCGCCGAACTGGTCCGTATGGCCAAGGATGGCGGTCCCGCCATCGTGCTGGTCGGCCACGTCACCAAGGACGGCCAGATCGCCGGTCCCCGCGTGGTTGAACACATGGTCGATGCCGTCCTCAGCTTCGAGGGCGAGCGCGGCTATCCGTTCCGTATCCTGCGCGCGGGCAAGAACCGTTTCGGGGCCACCGACGAGATCGGCGTGTTTGAAATGGGCGATGCGGGCCTGCGCGAAGTGACCAACCCGTCGGCCCTCTTCCTTGGCGAAGGCAAGGAAGGCGCACCGGGGGCCGCTGTGTTTGCCGGTATCGAGGGTTCGCGCCCTGTGCTGGTGGAAATACAGGCATTGGTGGCCCCGTCGGCCTATGGCACGCCGCGCCGTGCGGTTGTCGGCTGGGATTCGGGACGACTGGCCATGCTGCTGGCAGTCCTCGAGGCCCGCTGTGGCATCACCTTTGGCGACAAGGATGTTTATCTAAACGTCGCGGGGGGCATGCGCATCAACGAGCCCGCCGCCGACCTTGCCGCCGCCGCCGCGCTCATATCCTCGGCGCTGGACAAGCCCCTGCCCAAAGGTTGTGTGGTGTTTGGCGAAATCGGCCTGTCGGGCGAGGTCCGCGCCGTCGGCCGTGCCGAGGCCCGTCTTCGCGAGGCCGCCAAGCTGGGCTTTGAACGCGCCTTGGCCCCGCCTCAGGCCAAGGGCAAGAAGCCGAGTGTCACCCTGACCGTTGTCGAGACCCTCGCCAATGCCGTGGACCGCATCGCGCAAAACAAATTCTAAGGCCTCGGAAAAACCGCCCTTGCTGTGTTAGCCACAGTCCATGACCGGTTTCGATGTCTTTGTCATTCTGGCCATCCTGCTGTCGGCGACAGCGGGATGGTTTCGCGGTGCCCTGCGTGAACTGACAGCCCTGTTCAGCTTCTTTCTGGCGGGCCTGATCTCGTTGCTCACCCTGCCTTGGACAGCCCCGTTCGGGCGCGATCTGGTCGAACCTGACTGGGCCGGATCGATCCTTACGGTCGGTATCGTGTTTGTGGTGCTGTATTTCATCATTCGCTGGACCACAGGGGCATTGTCCAAGGGTCTGCGCGGCAATGCGCTTGGCACTCTGGACCAGATTATCGGTGTCGCTCTGGGTGTCGTGCGTGCTCTGGCACTGGTCGGTGCGGTGCACCTGATCTTGATGGGCACGGTCGGTGATAATCCGCCCCGCTGGTTTGCCTCTGCCAAGAGCTTGCCGCTCAGCACCCTTTCCGCCGCCGCCATCCAGATTGCCCTGCCCGTCATGGCAAATGGTGCCGATGCGCTCTCACCTGTGGTCCAAAAGTCGGTAACAGAGGGCTTTTCGGATCAAAGCGACCGATAAACCTTGAACTCTGTCCGCATGAGGACTAGGTGGCGGGCCATACCCGACCTTTCGGTCATCGGAGTTACACGATGTCCCACCATATCGCCGATCCCGTCGTTCACCGTGAACATTGGCGCGAACCGGACGACGACCAGTTGCGACTGGAATGTGGTGTGTGCGGCGTCTGGGGGGCACCGGAAAACGAAGCCTCCTCGATCGTTGCTCTGGGCCTGCACGCCCTGCAACATCGCGGACAGGAAGCGTGCGGTATCGCCAGCGTCCATAATTCGGAAAGCTTCTTTACCGAACGCCATATGGGCCTTGTCGGTGAAGCCTTCGGCAATGCCGATCTGACAAACCGCCTTCCGGGCTGTGCCGCTGTTGGCCACACCCGCTATTCGACTGCCGGCGGCAGCTTCCTTCGCAATGTCCAGCCGATGTTTGCCGATCTGGACCAGGGCGGTATCGCCATTGCCCACAACGGCAACCTGACCAACTTCAAGCATATCCACGCTCAGCTGGTTTCCGAAGGCGCTATCTTCCAGTCCACTTCGGATTCGGAGGCTATCCTCCACCTGATCGCCCGCAGCCGCAAAGCCAAGATCGTCGAGCGTTTCATCGATGCGCTGGGCCGTATCGAAGGCGGTTTCGCCCTTGTCGCCCAGACCCGCTTCAAGATGATCGGTGCGCGTGACCCGCTGGGTATCCGCCCGCTGGTTCTGGGCAAGCTAGGCGAAGCTTGGGTTCTGGCCTCGGAAACCTGCGCACTGGACACCATGGGCGCAACCTTCATCCGTGACGTTGAACACGGCGAGGTCGTCGTCATCGACGAGGAAGGACTGACCTCGATCAAGCCTTTCGCCGCACAAGCTGCCCGTCCCTGCCTGTTCGAATACGTCTATTTCGCCCGTCCCGATTCCATCGTGAACGGCCGTTCGGTCTATGAAGTCCGCAAGGAAATGGGCCGCCGTCTGGCACAAGAGTTCCAGATCGAAGCCGACATCGTCGTGCCGGTGCCCGACTCAGGCGTGCCTGCCGCGCTCGGCTATGCGCAGGCCGCGGGCATCCCGTTTGAAATGGGCATTATCCGCAGCCACTATCTGGGCCGCACCTTCATCCAGCCGTCGCAGGCCTCGCGCCAGAAGGGCGTGCGCATGAAGCACAGCCCGAATAAGGCCGTGCTGGAGGGCAAGCGCGTTGTCCTGATCGACGATTCGATCGTGCGCGGCACGACCTCGCTGAAACTGGTTCGCGCCGTCCGCGCCGCCGGTGCCACCGAAGTCCACCTGCGCTCGGCCAGCCCGCAAATTCTGTATCCGGACTTCTACGGCATCGACATGCCGGAGCGCTCGCAACTGATGGCCGCCACCCATTCGATGGAAGAAATGCGCGCCATCCTCGAAGTGGATTCGCTGGGCTTCCTGTCGATTGACGGACTTTACGAAGCCACGGGTGCCGGTCCGCGCGACAATACCGCCCCGCAGTTTACCGACCACTATTTCACCGGCGAATACCCCACCCGCCTGCTGGATCGCGAAGCCGAAGAAGGCGGTCGCGAGATGCGCGGCAAGAAGGTTTCCATTCTGACTGTGAATGCCTGAACAAAAGGGCCGCCGGATCATCCGGCGGCCCTTTCTTCATTCGGCGAGCCGCGCTATCAGCGGGCATGTCCGAGACCCAAAACCTTCCGCTTCAAGACCGTATCGCTCTGGTCGTCGGTGCCTCGCGCGGCATCGGTCGTGAAACTGCTCTGGCTCTGGCCAAGGCCGGTGCCCATGTTGTCGCCGCCGCCCGCACACAGGGCGGGCTGGAAGAGCTGGACGACGACATTTATGCCGCCACCGGCAAGCATGCGACCCTGATTCCGTTCGACATGATCGACGGCGGTGCCATCGACCGTCTGGGCGGTGCGCTGTTCGAGCGTTTCGGCAAGCTGGACATCTGGGTTCAGGCCGCCGCCACCATGGGTGCCGAGGGCCTGACACCGGTCAGCCACGCCGACCCGCGCGGCTTTGCCAAGATCGAGAGGGTCAACTTTACCGGCGTCTATCGCCTGATCCGCTCGCTGGAGCCTCTGCTGAAGGCCTCGACGGCTGCGCGTGTCATTCACCTGACCACCAGTGTTACCGCCTCTCCTCGTGCTTTCTGGGGCCCGTATGCCGCCACCAAGGCCGGTGCCGAGAACCTGATGCGCTGCTGGGCCGATGAAGTGGAATCCATGCCGATCCGTATCGCCATTGTCGATCCGGGCCGGATGCGTACCGGCCTTCGCGCCCAGGCCTTCCCCGGCGAAGACCCGCTGCTTCTTGCCCACCCGCAGGAAATCACCCCGCTGATGGTGGATCTGGCGCGCGGCGACAAGGAGCCGCCCCTACTCACCAAGTTTGCCGACTGGAAAGCCGGACAGGCCCACTAGATGAAATAGCCGCTTTCCAGACTGGGAAGCGGCTATTTTCTTAGGTCACGACCATGATCTGCGACTGCATGGCGGGATGGTACCGACAGAAATAGTCGAACCGTCCAGCCTTGCCCATCGTCGCCGAAGCCGAAGCCCCCGCGGGAAGATCCACGTTAAAGGCACCGTTTCGCGCTGTTGCCGTATGCCGCACCACGTCAAGATTGGTCCATGTCACGGTATCTCCAACCCTGATGTTTGCGGGCGCGGGTGCAAACACCATCCGGTCAACCCGTATGACATGGGTCTGATGACGGTTGCCTCGGGATGATCCGGCCGTCTGTGTGTGGCCACTCCGTGCAGACACGACCACAACTGCCGGCAGCAAGACGGCCGCGCCCAGCAAACTGCGCCGTGACAGTCCAGACCGGATCACATCAGTGCGCATGGCCGGCCATCTGTTCTGCATGGGCCTGATGCTCGCGGAACAAGGCAAGCCCCCGTTCCAGCAAGGCCTTCAGCTCCGCATTATCGGCATTGGGGATCAAGGTTCCGCTCAGAGCCTCGTTGACCGTGCGGTGAAAGGCCACCTCGTTGTCCATATAGGCCTTGTCGAAGGCCTCGCCGCTGAGGCTGGCCAGATGCTGGCGCTGGTCTGCGGCAGCTTTTGTCAGGGCCTCGGAGGTCGGATTGTTCTCGGGAGTCACCTGCAAACGCCCCAACAATGCCAAGGCCTGTTCGTTCACAGCCATATGGTCGCGCTTCATGGTTTCGGCAAAAGCCCGAACCTCGACATTGGTCGATTTCATCAGGGCCTGATCGGCGGCTTCGACATCCAGTTGCCCCGCCGTATAGGCAATATGGGCGATCTGCGGGTCGCTGGGTCCGGCCTCATGGGCATAGGCGACTGTGGTCGAGGCCAGCAACAAGGCACCTGCCAGTGCTATTTTCCTGAACATGGTTTTCTCCCTTTATGACGGTGCCCAATCGCCACCGTTCGGGAGTTAGACCTTCACTCGCTCCGAAAAGTTCCCGCCTAAGTGATCACGACGCCTTCACAGGCCAAACGTGCCAGCACACGATCTCCCATGCGCTGGCATCGCAGACCCAGAAACGGGAAGGCTCCGGCCAGGGTTGCCGACACCCGCGCATCAAGGGCATGGCGTAGTTTCTGACGTGCCCGAAATAGCCGTGTCTTGACCGTTTCAGGCTTCAATCCCAGCGTCGAGGCGGTTTCCTCGATCGAACATTCCTCGACATCGCGCATGATGAATACAATGCGGTACAGCGGCGGCAGCTCGTCCACGGCCTGTTCGATCAGGTCACGGATTTGACTGCGCGCAGCATCGCTTTCCGGCCCTGCATCAATGGACACACCGGGGAAGTTGATGATTTCCCCACCGGATTCCTGCGCGGTTTCCACGGCCTGTAGACCGGTGACGGCGCGGCGACGACGCAGGCGGCTTCGGGCCTCGTTCAGCACGATCCGCGTCAACCACGTCACCACGTCCGCATCGCCGCGAAAACGGGCAGTACCGGTAAAGGCCCGCACATAGGCGTCCTGAAGGACATCTTCGGCCTCGGCATCATCGCCCATGGCCGAGCGGGCGATCCGGAACAGTCGCTGGTTCGCACGCTGCATAATGGTTCTGAAAGCGTCGGGGTCGCCACCCTGCGCCCGTCCGACCAGATCGGGCATGGTCAGGGACAGGTAATCGATACGCGCATTAATCATGGCAAGGCTCCACCTTCGCCATAAATGGACGCTCCAGCCCTACGAAAAGTTCCCGCTGAGGATTAAATTAGCAACAGCTCAAAATAACGAAGGCCGCTTCCCTTACCGGAAGCGGCCTGTTCATTCAGTGGCTGTGCTCTTCATCCGATTTATAAACCGCACGCTGGGGTTCGGGATAAACGGTCGGATCGTCTGCATTTCCGGCCAGATATTCGCGCCAGATATGGTGTGAACGTTCACGCATCAACTCCATCCGGCAACTGGCCGCCATCAGATTGCGGATCGATCCACTCTGCCAATAGGTATAGACCGCTTCGCAGGCACTATCGGCATAGCCTTCCCACAGCTTCTGGCTGGCCTCGACGGCGGCAATCACCGCCTCTGGCTCTTCGGCTTCCGCGCGAAGCTTGGCATAGGCCGCTTCCAGATAGGTTTTAAGCTGTGCCTCGACCTCTTGCTGCTGTTGCGCCGCACAGTGGTTCATTTCGAGCGTGGTGGTCGGATTATCACAATCGACATCGGGCTCATCCTGTAGAACAGCCACATCAAGACTCAATGCGCCCAGCAAGGCCACAAGAACCGTCATCAACAACCTCCCCAATACTGTTCACGCCATTGGCGTGAAATGATCCAGCTTCAGTACGTGTAGCTAGAAACGTACTCAGCCTGTGATTATGCCCGTCACAACCCCCGCCGCATCCCGTTCACAGACAGCATATTGGCTGGCTTGATCCATATAGCGGTTCAACGCCTCGACATAGCCGTTCATATCACCGACATAGCGATCGAAATCGCGACCATATTGTTCCAGTTGTCCGTTATAGGCATTGATAACGGCTGGTCGGCAGTTATGGCGGTTGCGCGCTTCATTGATACAGGCCGGAACGGTTGGGCGCACAGGCTTGGTCAAGCGCACAATCACAGGCACCTGCGGTACGCGACACTCCGGTACCGGCTGATCCGGCGTCGTTTGTCCTGCGACAAGCAATAATACCGCTGCCAATTTCATCATGAGATTCCCCGTCTCCCCGATACTGAATATTCCCGTTTTCTAGGCATAAGAAAAGGGCGACCCGTTACCGGATCGCCCTGATTTCCTATTTCGCTCGAAAAGCTTAGCGCTTTGCGCCGCCCTTTTGGCCGGTACGGATACGGCCCGAACGGGAAACCTGACGGGCCCCGCCGCGTGCGCCCTTGCCGACGATGGCATTGGTGCCGGACTTCTTGGAGGCCGAAGCCTTCAGACCGCCCAGAGGTTTGACCTTGGGCTTGATGCCCGCCTTGGCCTTTTGCTCCAGCGCCTTGCCCGGAAGGTTCGAGAACTTCTCTTCCTTCTCGGCCTTCAGCACCTTGCGAGGGGCGGTCTTGGCCGCGCCCTTGAAGCGTTCCGGACCCGACTTGGCACCGCCAGCGGCATACGGGTTGTCCGAACTGGACTTCACGTTCAGACGCATCGGCGTGCCCTTCAGATCGAAGGATTCACGGATCGAGTTGACCAGATAGCGCTTGTAATGCTCCGGCATCGAGTCCGCACGCGTCGCCATCAGCACGAACGTCGGAGGACGGGCTTTGATCTGCGAGATGTATTTCGGCTTGATGCGCTTGCCATCCACGGCGGGAGGCGGGTGCCTCTGGGTGGCCATAGACAGCCAGTCGTTCAGGTCCTTGGTTTTGACCTTAACGGACCATGTCTCATAGGCCTTGAGGATGGCCGGCATCAGACGGTCAACACCACGGCCATTGAACGACGACAGAGCGACGAACTCCGAGCCTTTCAGCTGCGGCAGCTTGTCGTCGGCCATAGCCTTGAGCTGGGCCAGACGCGCCTGCGGCTCTTCTTCGAGGTCCCACTTGGAGGCCACATAGACCAGCGCACGCCCTTCCCGCTCGACCAGATCGGCCAGTTGCAGGTCCTGCATGTCAAAGGCGTCGTCCTTGTCCATCACCAGCACGACCACCTCGGCAAAGGTGATGGCGCGGATGGTGTCGGCAACCGACAGCTTTTCCAGCTTTTCGTTGACGCGCGCCTTGCGGCGCATACCGGCCGTGTCGATCAGACGGATGTTCTGACCTTCGTATTCCCAGTCGACCGAGATCGAGTCGCGCGTGATACCGGCCTCGGGGCCGGTCAGCAGACGGTCATCACCGATCAGACGGTTAATCAGGGTCGACTTGCCCGCATTGGGGCGACCGATGACAGCAATACGGATCGGCTTTTCAGGTTCGTCCACTTCCTCGATGAAAACATTCTCGGAAGCGCGCACCAGTGCCTGATAAAGATCGGCCATGCCCTCGCCGTGTTCGGCAGAGATCGGCACAGGCTCGCCAAAGCCGAGGCTGTAGGCTTCGCCCACGCCGCCCATGCTTTCACGGCTTTCGGACTTGTTGGCCAGCAGGATGATCGGCTTGTGCACACCGCGTATCCGGTCCGCAAAGATACGGTCCAGCTGGGTGACACCATCGCGGGCATCCATAGTGAACAGGATGACGTCCGCATCCTCGATGGCGGCCTCGGTCTGCTCGCGCATACGGGACTCAAGGGTGTCATCGCTGACATCCTCATAGCCCGCCGTGTCGATCAGGGTCAGGTCCATGTCCCCGATATTACCGTCGGCATAGCGACGGTCACGGGTCACACCGGGGCGATCATCGACCAGCGCAAGACGCTTGCCAACGAGGCGGTTAAACAGTGTCGACTTGCCCACATTGGGCCGGCCGACGATGGCGATCTTCAGAGCCATGTCGGCCTTCTAACGCAATTTCAGAACAAAATCAGCGGATGCTGATCAGACGGGCATCATCCGTCACTACATAGAGCGCGCCATTATAGGCGGCGGGCGCAATATAGGCCGGTGATCCCAGATCGATGCTGGCGGTCTGTTGTCCGGTTTTCGGATCAAAAGCCACCATCTGGCCTTCGGAATTAACCAGAACCAGACGGTTCGAGGCCAGTACCGGGCCAGACCACGATGGGCGCACTGTACGCTTGCCCATGCCAAAGAACCAGCCACCTTCGGTACGGATACGACCATCGTTGAGGTCGCGGGTCCAGTAGATCTGGCCGGTTTCGCGGTTCACGACAGTCAGTTCGCCCGTTTTGGAGACGACATAGACCACGTCACCGACCGGCAGAGGCGCGTTCACGCCACCAATCGGCAGCTCCCAGCGCGGCGCGCCGGTGCGGATGTCCAGCGACTGCATCACACCGGACTGGCTGATGGCATAGACGAAGCCACGGCTGATAACCGGACGACCGGCAATATCACGCAGTTCCGACAGGGCGTTGGTGCGGCTGGTACGCGACAGCACCTCTTCCCAGACCGGCTGGCCATTGGCGGCGCGCAGAGCGACAACCTGACCCGACGAGAACGGTGCCACGACGGTATCACCGCTGACAGTCACGCTGGTGGCGCGCATGATGCGGGCCGGTTCCGTGATGCCGCGATAGGTCCAGTTCTGGTTGCCCGTCGCCATATCCAGCGCGATCAGCTGGTTATCAACGTCGATCACATAGACACGGCCACCCGAAACGGTCGGCGCATTATGGATCGGCAGATCGGTTTCGTGCGTCCAGACAACTTCGCCGGTCGCCGCATTCAGCGCCGTGACCGAACGATAGCCCGAGGCCACAAAGACCTTGTTGTCGGCAACGGCAACACCGCCACCAAAGCCGCCACCCGAAGAACCACCGCCCAGCGAGATACCGAAGCGTCGACGACCGGCATCACGTTCGCCGATGCCGACGGTCTTTTTCCAGATAACCGAGCCGCTGGCGGCATCAACCGCCGAAACGGCTGCTTCGCCATCCATCACAAAGATACGGCCATCGGCCGCCACCGGCGGAGCCATGACCTGGCTCATACGATCCGACGATGCGCCAATATCGCGACGCCATGCGACCGTGAATTCCGGTGCCGCAATAACGTGTCCGGTTTCGGACTCGGCATTCATACCCGGCTGGGTCCATGCGGTGACCGCTTGCGGACCCGGCACGAAGAAGTCGCGTCCCGACAGCGCAGGCGACGGGGCCAGTTGCTGTTCAAACTCCAGGATCGAGACGCGCTCGCCCTGTGTCGCAACCGCCTTGGGGCCGTCTTCCTTGTCAAGGAAAGGAAGGGCACGCTTGACCGTGCCGCAAGAAGCCACGGTTGCGGCCAGACCGCACATCAAGACGATTTTAAGCGAACGATTCATGCTCGGGCTTCTCGTGAGGATTACTGGGCTTGGGCAGGTTGGGCTTGGGCAGTAGGTGCAGACTCGGCCGGAGCCGGAGCAGCAGCCGGTGCCGCCATTTGCGGCTGGGCCGGCAGCTTGGCCGCTTCGTCAACGATCTTGCGGACCGCGCCATGCGTACCGGAATCGATCAGTTGAACCGCAACCACGGCACGCTGGCGCACCGTTTGCGGTACATCCTGCCCCAGTTGCAGCTGGACGAAGGTTTCACGCGCTTCTGTCGGTTTGTTGTGCAGCAGTTGCACAGTCGCCAGAGCTTCCTGAGCCAGCGCACGATAAGGGCGTTTTTCCCCCGTCAGCGGCTCCAGACGCTTGGTCATGTCTTCCAGCGAACCCTTGTCCACCAGCAGATAGGCCGCCTTAAGGGCAGCACCATCGGCGATGATCGGGTCGCGACCGGCCTTGGCGGCTTCGTCAAACAGGCGCACGGCCTCTTCGTTCTTGCCTTGCTCGACGGCAATACCGGCCTGTTGCATCAGGGCCAGCGCCTTATAGCCGCGCGACGCGGTATCGGCGGCCTCGCCAAAGGCGGTATTGGCCTGATCCATATTACCGGCAGTAAAGGCTTCGATACCGCGCTGGTACGCCACCGAAGCCTTGTCGGCCTCGTTGGTTTGCCATGTCTGGTATCCCCACCAGCCCAAGGCACTGATCAGCGCAATCGCACCGACACCGGCGCCAATCGGCAGCCAGGTACGCGCAAGACGCTTATAACGTTCGGAGCGAAGCTCCTCTTCGACCTGTTCGAAGACATCAACCAAGACAGTCGCCCCAAAAGCCGTTGAAAACACGGGTGGCAAATTCGTCGCGACCCTAAAGTGTCCCGACGCCGCCCGCAACGCAGCCTGTGCGATAGACGGGTTCTTTTTCGCGATTAACGGCGGATCAAGGCTGTAAAACGGCGATCTTACAGAGAATTGGCGAGCCGGATCGCACTGGCCACCAGTACCAGCGTCAGGATCACCCCCGACAGCATCAGAATCTGTGCGCCCGAGAACGAACCCAGCGAAAAGCCCGTCAAACCCAGTTGCTGGGCGGCATCACGCACCGGCTCGAACATCGAACTGGCCTCGCCCTTCTGAAGAATCGTCGCCAGCGAACCCTCGTCCAGACTGCCCTGCAGGACATTTTTCATCTGCACGCTTACGAATTGTCGCAAAAACACAAACGCCGCCGCGACAGCCAGCACCAACATCAGCGCCCGTCGCCATTTCCAGCGGTTTTCCAGCCTGACAGCCACCTCGGCATCAAAAAGCGCCGAATCGGCAAACTCGGGCGTTACGCGATAGGCCCGCTCGATGGCGGGGTCGAATTCATCAGCCGACACGGTCCAACCTCGTTTCAGCAGTTTGCACGGGCAGAAGATGTCCCCTCAGCTTCTGTAGCCCGCGTTTGACATGTGATTTCACCGTCCCCAGCGGCAGGTTCAACGACTTGCCGATCTCTTCATGCGTCAGACCTGCACCATGGCACAAGGACACACACAGACGCTCGGAATCGCTAAGCGCGTTCAGGGCCTTGTCCAGATCGAACCGTCCAATCGGGTCCATCTCCAGACTTTGCCAGTCCTCGTCGCCCAGCAGTTCCAGATCGGCATAGCGGGCATCATGACGGATCTGGCGCAGATAAAGCCGCGCCGCGATCCGTCCGACCCAGGAGCCGAAGCTCCCCTGCCCGCGAAAATCCATACATTTCTCATAGGCCCGCATGAAGGCGTCCTGCGCCAGATCATCGGCCAGCGCATATTGGGCACCCATGCGGCGCAGCAAGGCCCGAACGAACGGCGAATGCCGTCGCACCAGCTCGCCATACTCACGACGACCGCCAGCTGCCGACAAGGCAGCCAGCTCGACGTCATGCATGGCCGAAAGGGGCTGTGTTCGGATCATTGTCCGGGCAATCTCAATCCGGAATCTTGTTAAAGAACGACAATACCAGATATGCGATGCCAAATACGAACGGGATGCTGGCTATGCCCATCGTGCCCATGCCGATCCAGCGCGTATCGCCGAACTCGACATCACCAAAGAAGCCCAGCAACGCGATGCCGATACCGGCCGCAATCCACAACACACCACGGCGGATATCGCGCGTCCGCGACGGCAGACCCTTTTTCACATCGCGGGTCATGACCTCGATCAGTTCGGCAGGCAGGCTCTGGCCCTCGGCAATCGCGGCACGCACCGTTTTCTGCATCTCGCGGTTGCTGCGATGCTTCAGATAAGGCGGGATGGTGCAGATGGCAGTCAGACTGCCAAAAACGCCAATCACAGCAAACAGACCGGTCAACTCTTCCATGAAAAATCTCCTTCCGACTGGCCCGCGAAAACGGAGCCTTCGGATGTATGAGGCATCCACCTAGCCCTACGGATGCAGGCACGCGCATGAAATCTTTGTAAGACTTGGCGGAAGCTTGGCAGGCAGCCTGTGCGTTGACCTTGGTATCACCCACCGGAGGATGCCGCATGGCACTCATTACCTATCGCATTCAGGAACACGACGGCGGCTGGGCCTATCGACTGGGCGACACCTGGTCGGAAACCTATCCGAACCATGACAGCGCCGCCGCCGCCGCACGCCACGTCGCCCGCGAGCAGAAAGTGCCCGATGAAAATGCCTGTATCGAATACCAGAACGCCGACGGCGAATGGGTCACCGAACGGGCGGACGGCCATGACCGCCCGCGCACCGATGTGAAGGCCTAGATCAGCCCTGCTTGTTTAGCCTTTGAGGGCCGCCTGATAGATTTCCGGCTTGAAGCCCAGAACCGTCTTGCCATTGCCCATATCCAGCACCGGACGCTTGATCATCGACGGCTGCTCCATCATCAGGGCAATGGCCTTGGTGGCATCAATATCGGCCTTGGCCTCGTCCGGCAGCTTGCGGAAGGTGGTGCCCGCCTTGTTCAGCACCTTCTCCCAGCCATGCTCGGCCACCCACTTCTCCAGCTCGGCCTTGTCCGCACCCTTCACCTTATAGTCGTGAAAGTCATAGGCCACGCCGTTCTCGTCCAGCCAGACACGGGCCTTCTTCATCGTGTCACAGGCTTTGATGCCGAAAAGGGTGATGGCCATGATGCGCTCCTGAACTGTTGCCCTAAACGGGTGCTCTGGCGGCTGTCGCATCGAACGGCAGATAGGTCAAATGAAGTGGCCGCGTCAGAAGTCTAATGTCTGGGTGCGGCTTTCTCACTCAGTTCCGCTTACGACCGAGGCTGTGTAAAAACGGCTTCCGTTCGAGCGAATTAGGTTAGCCTCCTGAGGTCTTCAGGAGGTGGGTATGAACCGCTTCGTTCAGGGTGTAGATCGCCGGCAGCAAACTTTGCTTCCCGAGTGTCTCGATGACTATGTGGCCGAGGATAACCCCGTCCGGGTCGTCGATGTCTTTGTCGATGAACTGGATCTGAGGGGTCTGGGCTTCGAGGGTATGACGCCTGCGGCGACGGGCCGACCGGCCTATCACCCGGCCATGCTGCTGAAGCTCTATGTCTACGGCTACTTGAACAAGGTGCAATCCAGTCGACGTCTGGAGCGTGAGGCGCAGCGCAACGTCGAGCTGATGTGGCTGACGGGGCGATTGGCACCGGATCACAAAACCATCGCCGACTTTCGCCGTGAGAACGGTCCGGCGATCCAAGCGGCCTGTGCCCAGTTCATCGTGCTGTGTAGGCAACTGGGCTTGTTCGGATCGGCGCTGGTCGCCATCGACGGCTCGAAGTTCAAGGCGGTCAACACCCGCGACAAGAACTTCACCGCCTACAAGGTGAAGCGGCGGATTGAACAGGTTGCTGAGCACATCGCGGGCTATCTACAGGATCTGGACACAGCGGATCGCCATGAGGGCGAGGCCGCCGAGACGCGGTCCGGAAGACTGGCAGAAAAGGTCGAGCGGCTGCGCGACCAGATGGCGATGCTGAAGGCCATGGAGGCTGAGGTCGAAGCATCGCCAGATGGCCAGGTGTCTCTGACCGATCCAGACGCCCGCGCCATGGCGACATCGGGTCGTGGCAGCGGCATCGTCGGTTACAACGTCCAGTCGGCCGTCGAAGGCGAGCACCATCTGATCGTCGCCCACGAGGTGGTGATGACTGGCTCCGATAGGCAGCAACTGGCGAACATGGCCGGTCAAGCCAAGGACGCCATGGGCATAGAGACGCTCGATGTGCTGGCCGACCGGGGCTACTTCTCCGGTGAAGAAATTTTGGCCTGCGAGGCCTTGGGCGTGATGCCTTTCGTGCCAAAGACGCTGACCTCAGGTGCAAAAGCTAATGGACGCTTCGGAAAGCAGGACTTCGTCTATCTGCCCGATCAGGACGCCTACCGTTGTCCGTCCGGGGCGCTACTGCCGCATCACATGACGACCATCGAGAAGGGCATGACTCTGCATCGGTACTGGGATCGGGCCAGTTGCACCGGCTGCTCCCTGAAGGCCCAATGCACGCCCAGCGTCGGGCGTAGGGTCACGCGCTGGGAACATGAGGCGGTGATCGATGCGCTACAGGCCCGAATGGACCTGAGACCTCGCGCCATGCGCGAACGGCGAAGTCTAGTCGAACACCCGTTTGGGACAATCAAGGCCTGGATGGGGCACTCCCACTTCCTGATGAAGCGACTGCCGAATGTGAAGACCGAGATCAGCCTCCACATCCTAGCCTACAACATGAAGCGGGTGATGGCCGTGCTGGGAACAAAGCCGCTGATGGAAGCGATCAGGGCATGAGATAATGACGATCTGCGCCTCGATGCCCGATGCGGAAAAACCTGTTCGGTGCGTTTTTACACAGCCTCGACCCGTTGCGAACTTGAACGAAGCCATCATCAATCAGGAAAGGCGGTACCGTCGGCCAGAGCTTTCCTCAACTGTGCACGCCGGAACTTGCCAAACTGCGGATCACGTCGCTGAAGCGTTTCCTCCAAGAAAAGGAAGACGACTGGAGAAACATCCAGATCCTGTTCGTCTAGACGCCCAATCCAACCTAGAGCTTCATCCCAGGCAGCCAGCCAATCCACTTGACAACTTTCTTCGGCCTTAAGCTGGCGCTCCACGAAGTCCATCAGGTCACTAATCAAGTTGTGCATCGGAGTCCCGCTAGCTGCTAGGAGACATCCTTACCACGCAATGCCCGCTTCCAACCCATAACAGATATTCTGAGGTTCTGTTTTTGGCTACACACTGATCAGCAAGCTCACTCAAAACCCTCGCAACTCGCTCACAGATAGGCATGGGTGGAGTTGCCCGCTTCATCCTTGGCTGGCAGGGTGCGGATAGAAACAACAGTCCTTCAAGCTATCGAGCCTCCCATGAGATCGCCAAGCCATGAACCGGTTATCTTGCGCTTCATTCTGGGCATACTGGCGTTCTGGCTGATTTCTCTCGTATTCGCAGTGCTGGCCTTCATCTCGTTTGCGCTGCTCATTGGCCACACTTATGGGGACCTTAGCCCCCGCGCGGACATGATGTTCTGGGGCCTCTCGCTCCTGTTGTTACTGGGTTATTCGGCCAGTCTGTTCTTCGGGATGCGATTGGCCATCAAGAAGCGGACGCCCCGCTGAGAAACTCTACACCGGACATGGCGAACCATACGCCGCGCCCCCCGTTATTCCGACCTAACAGGAGCCAGACCATGAAGCTGCGTTCAGTCCTTAGTGTCCCTACATCCGCTCTGATACTGTTCATCGGCGCATGTGACCGGCAGCCGGAACCGGCGGCAAAGAACGAGCCAGCGGTTCAGGTTGAGGCAACCGACGGCATTCCGGATGACGTTATCGGCCAACCTGCTGCGCCCACTCCCTCCCAAGGAAAACAGTCTCAAGGCGAACAGACTCAAGGAGAACAGGGCGGCACCGACGACTGGCACAAGGTGGCGTCGGCAACCGACACAGCCCTGCTGGGCCGACTGGACGAGGCGTGGAACACCGCCCTGACCCGAGCCAAAAACGATGGTTACGGTCAGGAACTGAAGGCGCTGGGCGCGCTGGTTGCACCCGATGCCGGACAGAGCGGGCGGTTGCAGCCCGCACCCGGCAATTATCGCTGCCGTACTATCAAGCTGGGTGTGCGCGGTGATGTGGGCACAGGTTTTGACGCCTATCCCTATTTTGCCTGCCGTGTGGAACTGACGGTGGGTGGCGACCTGATCCTTGAAAAAACGACAGGCAGCCAGCGCATCAGAGGCCTGCTGTATCCCGATAGCGAGCGCCGTCTGGTCTATGTCGGCACGCAGAGCTGGGGTGATGAAAAAGGCTTCCCCGCCTATGGCCAGCAGCCCGAACGGGACCAGTCGGGCGTACTGGAGCGGATTGGCGACCAGCGCTGGCGTCTGGTCATCCCCTTCCCCAAACAGGAATCCCAACTCGACATTATCGAGATCGTGCGCTGAGGCCCGTCCACTGAGTTCTGTGCACTGAGGCCTGTGCGTCAGAATGTCTCAATGATTTTGCGAGCCATTCGCATTAAAGCCACAGACCTCACTGACCCGATCCGGAGTTTCCGTATGCGCCGTCTTACTGCCCTTGCTGCTGCCGCGGCTGCCCTGACACTTGCCGCCTGTGGCCAGTCGTCGGACAAAGCCGCCGATGGCGCGTCGTCCAAGGTTCTGAACCTGTACACCGCCCGTCACTATGATGCAGACCAGAAGCTGTACGATCTGTTCGAGGAAAAGACCGGTATCGAGGTCAAGCGCATCGAGGGTCGCCCCGACGAACTGATCGCCCGCATGAAGGCCGAGGGCGCCAACAGCCCTGCCGACGTGTTCGTGGCCGCCGACGCCGGTGCCCTGTGGCGCGCACAGGATGCAGGCCTGCTGCAAACCGTGAACTCCGAAGCTCTGAACGCCGCCATTCCGGAAAACCTGCGCGAGCCGTCGGGCCAGTATTACGGCTTCTCGCGCCGCGCCCGCATCGTGGCCTATGATCCGGCCAAGGTGCAGCCGAACGAAATCGCCGACTATGCGCAACTGGCCAGCCCGCGCTTCAAGGGCAAGATCTGCGCCCGCTCGGGTGACAACGTCTATAACCTGTCGCTGGTCGGTGCCCTGATCGAGGCATGGGGCGAAGACAAGGCCAAGGCATGGGTCGAAGGCGTCACCCAGAACTTTGCCCGTCCACCCGAAGGTGGTGACCGCGATCAGGTCCGCGCTGTTGCGGCGGGTGTCTGTGAAGTGGCCCTGACCAACAGCTATTATTTCATCCGCATGGCCAATGGCGAGGATGCCGCCGATCGCGAGATCGCGTCCAAGCTGCGCCTCGGCTTCCCGTCGCTGGACGGTAAAGGCCCGCACGTAAACATCTCGGGTGGCGGTGTCACGGCCCATGCTCCGAACAAGGAAAACGCGGTTAAATTCCTTGAATTCCTCGCCTCGCCCGAAGCGCAACAGATCGTCACCGAACTGAACTTCGAATATCCGGCAGCAAACGGCGCAGCTCCGGCCGCAGCGGTTGCGCCCTATGCCGACTTCACCGCCCATCCGATGAACGTCTCGCGCTATGGCATCAATCAGGCCAAGGCCCAGTCGATGATCAGCGCGGCGGGCTGGCGATAAGCCCCCTAGCCCCATCGCGTAACAAACAGGCCCGCCGCGCACGACGCGGCGGGCTTTCGCCTTTGCATGTTCTGGGCTGGGCGGCGGCGGTTGTCGCCCTGCTGCCTCTGCTTGGGGTGGTGTTTGCCGCCCTGCAACCGGGGCGGGCCGATATCGCCTTCAAAGATATCGCCCGATACGCGACAACATCAGGCGTGGTTGCGCTCGGGGTGGCCATTGTCACGGGCGTCGTCGGTACATTGGCCGCATGGCTGGTGGCGCTGCACCGCTTCCCGATGCGTGGAGTGTTTGCATGGGCGCTTGCCCTGCCGCTGGCGGTTCCGGCCTTTGCGCTGGCCTATTCCTATTCGCAGATTTTCGATGTTGGCGGATTGTTCCGCATGTGGCTACGGCCTGCGATGGGCTTTGATATTCCGCTCCAGATGCGCTCCATCCCCGGGGCCATTTTTGTCCTCAGCTGCGCCTTCTATCCCTATGTGTTTCTGGCCATGCGTGCCGCGTTTGTCAGCCAGTCAGTCCATCCGGTCGAGGCGGCCCGTATGCTGGGCTGTTCGGTTGGCGAAGCGTTTCGCCGTACCGCCCTGCCGCTGGCCCGCCCTGCGCTGGCTGCTGGCATAGCCTTGGCCGTCATGGAAACGCTGGCCGACTATGGCGCGGTCCAGTTCCTCAGCGTCCAGACCCTGACTACCGGCGTGGTGCGGGCATGGTCGGTCTATGGATCACCGGCCTCGGCAGCACGGTTTGCCTTGCCGCTGCTGGTCACGGCGGCAGCGCTGTTTGCTTTGGAACGCTGGGGCCGTCAGGGTCGCCGGTTCGAGACGACACGCGGACAACAGCGCACGCTTGAACCCGTCGCTCTGTCCGGCCTCAAGGCTTGGGGCGCGACGCTGTTTTGCCTGCTGATCCTGACGCTCGGCCTGTTGCTGCCGGTCGGATATCTGTTGTGGCGCTCGCTGGAGGTCACACCTGACTGGGCGCGTCTGTGGACGGCCACAGGCCGCACGCTTTCTATGGGCCTGATCGGCGCAGCAGCGACTGTCGCTCTGGCGACCCTGTTGGCACTGGGCGCGCGCCACATGCCCGTCGTCACCCGTATTGCCAGCCTCGGCTATGCGACCCCGGGGGCCGTCATGGCCATCGGCCTTTTGGGCCCTGCCACAGTTCTTTGGACCATCGCGCCCAGCACCATCAGTGGGGCGGGCGTCAGTGTGGCGCTGCTGGTCTATGCCTATGCAGCGCGCCTGATGGCCGCCGCCCTTGAGCCTATCGAAGCGGGCCTTTCCAAAGTCACCCCCGCCATGGGCTTTGCCGCCCGCAGTCTGGGCCATGGCGAGTTCTCCACCGCCGCCCGCATCCAGTTGCCTATCGCCAAGGGAGCGCTTTTGACGGCCGGTCTGATCGTGTTTGTCGATGTTCTGAAAGAGCTTCCGGCGACGCTGATCCTGCGCCCGTTCGACTTTGACACCTTGGCGGTTCTGGCCTCCAACTATGCACTGGACGAGCGGCTGGCACAGGCCGGATGGCCGTCCCTTCTAATTATCGGTCTGGCCCTGCCGGGGGTGATCTGGCTGACCCGTCAGGTGACCAAGACGGGCCGCGCCCGCACGACCAAAGAGTAAATCCGTTGAGCGAACACGCCACCCTCCTCCTGTCCAATGCCCGCCGCAGCTATAATGGCCGTGTGGCCGTCAGTGACGCCTCGCTGTCCTTGTCGGCGGGCCGGATCACAGCCCTGCTCGGTCCATCGGGCAGCGGTAAGTCCACCATCCTGCGCATGATAGCGGGCTTAGAGCCTCTGGATGACGGCACGCTGCATGCGGGCGATGCCCTGCTTGCAGACCAACACTCATCGGTCCCGCCAGAGCATCGCGATATCGGTCTGGTGTTTCAAGATTACGCCCTGTTTCCGCATCTGACGGTGGCCGACAATGTCGCCTTTGGCCTGAAGGGGTCGAAAAAAGACCGCCGCGCTCAGGCGCTCGAATGGCTGGCCCATGTCAAACTGGCCGACCGCGCCGATAGCTGGCCCCACATGCTGTCCGGCGGCGAGCAACAGCGTGTGGCGCTGGTCCGCGCCCTTGCCCGCAAGCCCCGCGCCATCCTGCTGGATGAACCGTTCAGCGGTCTGGATCGTCACCTGAAATCAGAGGTCCGCCGCAGTCTGATCGACACGCTGCGCGCCTCCGGCACCGCCGTCCTGATCGTTACGCACGATGCCGAAGAGGCCCTGATGATGGCCGATGATCTGGTGCTGATGGACAAGGGCGTCATCCTGCAATCAGGCAGTCCTCAGGACTGCTACCAGCACCCGTCATCCATCGCCGCCGCCCGCCTGCTGGGCGAGGCCGAGGTGCTGAAAGCCCTCATCAAGGACGGTATCGCCACCACCGTTTTCGGGTCCGTCCCCTGTGATCTGGCTGATGGTGAAGGCTGGCTGATGACCCGCCCCGAAAGCATCCATGCCTCGCCCGCCTGTGAGGGAGCAAAGGTCACGGCGATTGCCTTTGGCGGCACCTTTAGTGAGCTGACACTGGAAAAAGACGGCCAGTCCTTGCGCCTTCGCACGCCCTTCACCGCCCTTAAAATCGGCGATGTGGCCAGCGTCCGTTTCGATGAAGCCACTACATCCGTTTACGCTGACGTGAACGGCTAGAGGCGTTTAAGGCCTGTAATTCCGGCACCTATTTGCTAGCTCGGTATTTAGTCTGGATCATGCCGGACGGTATCGGGGGCTAAATCATGAAAATCAGTCGTTTCACCGTGCTGGCGATTTTTGTCGTTCTGACGCTGGGGCTTCTGGTCGGACTGATGCTGGAACACCGTCTGTGGCCGCTGACCTTGCTGTCTGTGGCGATTACGGCCCTGGGCTTCTACGACCTGATCCAGACCCGTCACTCGGTGCTGCGCAACTATCCGGTCATCGGGCATTTCCGATGGTTGATCGAGGCGATCCGTCCCGAGCTTCGCCAATACCTGTTCGAGGCCGATAACGAAGCGACCCCCTATTCGCGCAGCCAGCGCTCGCTGGTCTATGCCCGCGCCAAGGGCGAAAGCAGCGAGCGGGCCTTTGGCACCCTGCTGGATGTCTATAGCGAGCGATACGAGTTCATCGCCCCGTCCATGCGCCCTGCCCCCGTGGCCGACCTGTCCACCATGCGCGTCACCATCGGCGGGCCCCAGTGCAAACAGCCCTATTCGGCATCCCTGTTCAACATCTCGGCCATGAGCTTCGGCTCGCTCAGCGCCAATGCCATTCGCGCCCTCAACCAAGGGGCCAAGGCGGGCAATTTCTATCATGACACCGGCGAAGGCGGCATCAGCAGCTATCACCGCGAAGCGGGCGGCGACATCGTATGGGAAATCGGCAGCGGCTATTTCGGATGCCGCACTCTGGACGGCAAGTTCGATCCTGAACGCTTTGTCCAGAACGCCTCTTCGCCACAGGTGAAGATGATCGAAATCAAGATGAGCCAAGGGGCCAAACCCGGCCATGGCGGCATCCTGCCCGGTCCGAAAGTCACGCCCGAGATTGCCGAAATCCGTGGTGTGCCTGTGGGTCAGGACTGTGTGTCCCCTGCCTATCACACGGCCTTTAGCACCCCTGTCGAGATGATGCAGTTCATCCAGCAACTGCGCGAACTGTCAGGCGGCAAACCGGTCGGCTTCAAACTGTGCATAGGCCACCCGTGGGAGTTCATGGGCATCGTCAAGGCCATGCTGGAAACCGGCATCCTGCCTGACTTCATCGTCGTGGACGGTGCCGAGGGTGGCACAGGCGCGGCCCCGCTGGAGTTTGCCAACCACATCGGCACGCCCCTGCGCGAGGGTCTTTTGCTGGTCCACAATACGCTTGTCGGTGCGGGCCTGCGCGAACACATCAAGGTCGGTGTGGCCGGCAAGGTCATCAGTGCCTTCGATATTGCCAGTCTTCTGGCCATGGGGGCCGACTGGACCAATGCGGCGCGCGGCTACATGTTCGCACTGGGCTGCATCCAGTCTCTGGTGTGCAATACCAACAAATGCCCGACCGGCATCGCGACACAGGACCACTCACGCCAGCGCGCTCTTGTGGTGCCGGACAAGGCCACGCGCGTCGCCACCTATCATAACAGCACCCTACATGCCTTGGCCGAGATGCTGGCCGCCGCCGGTATTGCCCGCCCGCAGGATCTTGGCCCGCAACATCTGGTCCGCCGCATCAGCCAGTCCGAAATCCGTCTCTATTCCCAGATCCACACCTATCTGAAACCGGGCGAACTGCTGGAACAGGGCGAGCAACACCCCTTCTACGGCCTGTCATGGAAACTGGCCGACGCGCACAGCTTCACGGCGGAAAAGGGCTATACGGCGTTCAACGAACTGGAACTGCGCTAGGACCAGCTAAACGCCTGATCCAGCGGCACGCCGAATACGTCGGCGATCTTGAAGGCGGTTTCCAGAGAGGGCGAGTATTTGCCCTGCTCGATGGCGGCGATGGTCTGGCGGGTCAGGCCGACACGTTCGCCAAGATCGGCCTGCGTCATCTCGTCTGCATGAAAGCGCAGGGTGCGGATATTGTTGTGAATTGTCTTAGCCATGACTGCCCCGACGATAGCCGTGGATCACCAAAGCGTCGTGCACAATCTGGCAAATCACGATCACAGCCAATGACAGATTGACGATCTTGTAGGGCGGCAGGGTGAAAGGCCCCGCCACACCCACGAGGATCATGCCAGTGAGCATGATGTAATAGGCCACAGTCGTTGCCTTGCGGTCGATAGCGTGATCGCGCTCGTCGGCCATGTTGCGGGCATCGCGGCGGGCCGCAATGGCGATGGCCGCACTACCAATGCCCGAGATCAGACCATGCACCGCCGCCACTGGCCCGAAGGTCCAGACGATATCCAGCATATTGTTGCGGCCGAACTCCACGGCCGGTGCCGCTATGCCGAAATAGATCGCATAGGTCACAGTAAAACTGATCAGCGTGAACCACGCCATTTTTTCATGAAAAGCCATGTGCGCTTCCTCCCTGTTGGCACAACAAGAATACCCAAACGAACATAGAGTCAAATTTATTTAACATTATGGCAAAAATTATTGCCCCTGCTTGCAGCAAGCCGCCGCGTCACAGCTTCGTGGATCGCGTGCTGCCAACCAGTTTCCAGCCCGCAATGATGGCCAGCAAACACACGGTCCACAGACTTGCGAACAGCCACAGGCGATAATCGCCCATTTCCCAAAAACCGACGCTGCACAAGCCACGCTTGCAGGCTTCCACGAATGGAATGACCGACAAGGCGGCCACGACAATGCCTGCGCCCATCAGGCCCAGGCCCAGCCCCTTGAGAGATGTTCCCTCCCCGTTCAGAGACGGCATGGCGGGTTTGAACGTCGGCGCCATGCGCTCGGCATAGACCACGCCGGAACGGGTCATGGCTGCGGTTTGGGCAGGTTGCGAAATCACGGGCGGCGCAGCGAAAGGCGGCACTGTCGTGGACGGAACAGTCGTGGACCTGTTCACACTGCGGACCGGCAAACCCTGCCCCGCCGCCTTGCGGTGATAGTCCGACAGATGCGTCTCCACCTTGTCCAGAGACACGCCCCACAGATCATCCGCTTTAAGGCACCAGTCCGTGCCCAGTTTCATGGTGCTGATCGTGCGCTGGTCGTCCGCCAGATAAAGGCAGGCCAGATGCTTGTTCTTGTTATTGCCCTTGATCTCGAAGCTTCGGACATCGCTCCAGCGGACTTTCTCGCTCTCGGCTCCGAACGAGGGGTGGAGCACAAAGCCTTCGCGATCCAGAACCAACTGTCTGGGTTTGTACAAATCCCCCGCCCGCGCGATTCCGTAAGCGGCAAGGCCCAGAATAATCAGCAATCCAAAGCTGCCCATCCCGTTGTCGCCCAGCATATTGCCGAACAACAGGACCGCCGCCCCGACGGGCACCAGCGCACCGAGCAGCGCCCTGCCTCTGGAGCCGTAAAGCGTTTCGGTTTGCATAGTGTCTTCCCCCAAAACCGGCCCTCTAGACCGGTAATGCCGTCGTATATTTCACCTGACTGAGCGCAAAGTGCGAGGCGGCTGTGGCGACGTTGGCATGGTTGAGCAGGTCGCGCATCAGGAAACGCTCATAGCCCGCCACATCCTCGGCCACGATCCGCAGCAGATAGTCCCATTCACCGGACATCGAGTGGGCCTCCATAACCTCGGGCTTGGCTTGCAGGAAATGCTCGAAGGCCAGACGGTCGTTCGGCGCGTGCGACTTCATCCGCACCTGACACATGATATTGACGCCGCGCCCCACCAGATCGGCATCCACCAGCCGAACCGAGGCGCGCAAAATCCCCGCCTCTTCCATGGCCTTGATCCGCCGCCAGCACGACGCCGGAGACGAGCCCGCCGCCTCGGCCAGCGCCGCATGGCTCATGGACGCATCGACTTGCAGCAGTCGCAGGATTCGACGATCCACATCATCAAGAGAGGCTTGTTTCATTATGCCATCATTTTTGAAATACAATCATCACACGATACCCTTTTGAGGTCGTTTTTGAAAGGCAATCGCGCATTCTGTGATGGCAAAATATAGGCATCCAAATTTAGGCACAGACTTCCGATAAAGGGAGCGGCAGTTTGGATCTATGGGAGAATACGCCATGGCCAGCCATGTGCTTCAGACACCACCCGAAGGCGCATCAAGCGACTGGACAATCCCGCAGAACTGGTCTGCCTATACGCCCGAGGAACATGCCCTGTGGGATGTTCTGTACGAGCGCCAGACCAAGATGCTGCCCTCGCGGGTCACGCCGGCCTTCATGGAAGGCCTCGAGCGCCTGAAACTATCCGACAGCGGCATTCCGAATTTCGAAGAGCTATCCGAGCGCCTTCATAAGCTGACCGGCTGGCAGGTTGTGGCCGTTCCGGGTCTGGTGCCTGACGAGGTGTTTTTCGAGCATCTGGCCAATCGCCGCTTTGTCGCCGGCAACTTCCTGCGTACGCCGGAACAAATCGACTATCTGCAAGAGCCGGACGTCTTCCATGACGTGTTCGGCCATGTGCCGCTGCTGGCGAACCCTGTGTTTGCCGACTACATGCAGGCCTATGGCATGGGTGGCATGAAGGCCATCAAGCACAACGCCATCCATAACCTGTCGCGCCTTTACTGGTACACGGTCGAGTTCGGCCTGATCCGCGATGGCGACGATATGAAGCTGTATGGCGCGGGTATTGTCTCGTCGCGCACCGAGTCCATCTTTGCGCTGGATGACAAGTCGCCCAACCGCATCGGTTTCGACATGAAGCGCGTCATGCAGACCCGCTATCGCATTGACGACTTCCAGCAGACCTATTTCGTCATCGACAGCTTCGAAGACCTGTTGAAGCAAACCATCGATACCGACTTTGCGCCGATCTATGCCCAGATCGCCAACGAATCCGAATACGAGCCCGCCGATATCCTGCCCACCGACCGCGTTTACAACCAAGGCAACCAAGCCTGGGCCAACCGCGTCACGGACAACTGATTTCACTCGATTTTAGCCGCCCCCAAGATCGGGCAGCACAGCAAGGAAAGACCAACCCCATGGCCATTACCGCTGAAAACCCCATCGGCCTCGACGGTTTCGAGTTCGTCGAATTCACCAGCCCTGATCCGGCCGCCATGAAGGCGCTGATCGAACAGCTGGGCTTTGTGCCGACGCACACCCACCCGACCAAGAAGATCACCCGCTACAAGCAAGGCCAGACCAACCTGCTGGTCAATGACGAGCCGACCGGTCAGGCCGCCGATTTCCGTGCCGCCCACGGCCCGTCGGCCTCGGGCATGGCCTTCCGCGTTGCCGACGCCCAACAGGCGTTTGATCTGGCCATCTCGCGCGGTGCAAAGGCGGTTGACGCCTCGGTCGGCGCTCTGGATGACGATGCCAAGGTGCTGCAAGGCATTGGCGGTTCGTACCTGTATCTGATCGATCAGTATGGCGACAAAGGCAGCATCTATGATGGCTGGACCGAGATCCTAGGCTGGCAACAGGCCGAGGCCGAAAACGCCGTCGGCCTCGAGATTCTCGACCACCTGACCCACAACGTGAAGCGTGGCCAGATGCGTACCTGGTCGACCTTCTACAACCAGATCTTCGGCTTTGAAGAGCAGAAGTATTTCGACATCAAGGGCAAGGCCACCGGCCTGTTCTCGCAAGCGATGATCGCGCCGGACAAGGCCATCCGTATCCCGCTGAACGAGAGCCAGGACGAGAACTCGCAAATCGAAGAGTTCATCCGTCAGTACAATGGCGAAGGTATCCAGCACCTCGCCATGACCACGCAGGACATCTACAGCACCGTAGAAAAACTGCGCGCCCGTGGCGTCAAATTGCAAGACACGATCGAGACCTATTACGAACTGGTGGACAAGCGCGTCCCCGGCCACGGTGAAGACCTCGAGCGCCTGAAGAAGAACCGCATTCTGCTGGACGGCAATGTCGGCGAAGAAGGTCTGCTGCTGCAAATCTTCACCGAAAACCTGTTCGGCCCGATCTTCTTCGAGATCATCCAGCGCAAGGGCAATGAAGGCTTCGGCAACGGCAATTTCCAGGCCCTGTTCGAGTCCATCGAACTGGACCAGATCCGTCGCGGCGTCATCAAGGTCGATGCCTAAAGACTGTCGGGCGGAGCTGTAACGCTCCGCCCGTTTCTATTTGCAGCTTGATAATCCGGGCTGCCGATCCTCTGTCGGGATCACATCTTTCTCCCCGCCTGAAGCCCCGCCATCATCCGTGATGGCGGGGTTCTTTTATTTTTGGCGAGGGGATTACCTGCTGGCTGCGTATAAGCCTGTAGGGACAGCTCCATTCGGGCAAGCGAACCATGACCCCAGTCACGACACACGACATTGACAGCGCCCTTGCGGCGCACATTGCGACCGGCTCCACCGACATTCTGGACGGACTGGAAACGCAGGTCTGGCAACGCATCGAGGCCCGTATCGAGCGTGCCCGCACCGTGCGTATGCAAGGCGCGGCTCTGGCCGTTGCGCTGGTGGTCGGTATCGTCAATGGCGGCATTGCCGTGCGCCACTTCCAGCCCTCCGATAATGAAATGCAGGCCTTCAGCCTGTCTTCCAGCCTGATGCCACTGAACCAGACGGAGCAAGGATGATGAGCAAAGGTTTGAAATCCTTCATCCTTATGGCCCTCGTGGCCGTGGTCGCAGGGGCCGCCGGTGCATGGGGTTGCGCCAGCCTGATGCTGCGCCAACAGGATAATCCCGGCCTGCATGCCATTGTGCATCAGGAGCTAAAACTGGACGCGGCACAGACGGCCAGCATCCGCGATATCGAAGCCCGCTTTGCCGACCAACGCCGGACACTGGAGGCCGAGGTCCGCAATGCCAACCGCGAACTGGCATCGGCCATTTCCGCCAGTCAGGGCAACAGCCCTGCGGTTCAGTCGGCGGTCGATCATTTCCACGTCGCCATGGGCAATCTGCAAAAAGCCACCATCGCCCACGTCTTTGAAATGCGTGCGGTCATGACGCCGGAACAGGCCGAAACCTTTGACGCCCGCGTGGTGGATACCCTGCTTCAAGAGGTTGGCCGGTAAGCCCTCGTGGTTACCGATCCCGCAATCTGTGCACGCGCGGCGGGTAAAGACCGCGCGGCGTTTGAAACCCTGATGACCGCCACCAAAAGCGGTCTGTTCCGCTTTGTCCGGCGCTATACGGGTGACAACGAAGACGCCCTTGATCTGGTGCAGGAAACCTACACCTCGGCGTGGCTGGCCATCCACCGCTATGATCCAGCCCGACCGTTCGATGTCTGGTTGCGCGCCATTGCCCTGAACAAATGCCGCGACTGGGGCCGTCGCCGTACAGTGCGCCGCTGGATGCGCCACAGTGTGGGACTGGATGCCCCCGAGGCCGCGCATATCACCGACGATGCCCCCGATGCCGAAACCCTTGTCGATGACCGCCGCCGTCTGGAGCGCCTGAATATGGCTCTGCGCGACCTGCCGGACACCCTCAAGGCCCCGCTCTTGCTGACCACAGTCGATGGCCGCAGCCAGCAGGAAGCCGCCCATATTCTGGGCATCACCACCAAGGCGGTCGAAACCCGCATCGCCCGCGCCCGCCAGAAACTGGCCATCGCTGTTTCATTCTGAAAGTCGTCGACGAAACCTGTAATCTTGTCGCGGGTTTCGAGGGGTAGCCCCACGCTTTGCGTATTCATGGACAGACGAGCATCACACACGCCCTCCCCCGTGGCTTAAGACCGAGACTTGAGGATTACCCGATGACGCCGATGCGCCTTGATCGCCGCAGCCTGTTACGCGGTGCCGCCGCCGGAGGGGGCATTGTCGCCCTCAGTGGCCTTCTTCCCGCATGGGCACAAAGTGGATCGGCCGGCATTCGCCCCGACATGACGACACTGAACGGGCCGAATGTGGACCTGTCCGTCAACCACGGCGAGTTCACGGTCGGCGGTCGCACCGGCCATGCCTTTATGATCAACGGCACCTTGCCTGCGCCGCTGATCCGTCTGCGCGAAGGCCAGAATGTACGCCTGTCGGTGACCAACCATCTGGAAGAGGACACCTCGATCCACTGGCACGGCCTGTTGCTGCCGTTCCAGATGGACGGCGTTCCGGGCGTCAGCTTCCCCGGCATCAAGCCGCACGAAACCTTTGTCTACGAGTTCCCCGTCAAACAGTCGGGCACCTTCTGGTACCATTCCCATTCGGGCCTGCAGGAAGCCATGGGCCATTATGGCCCGATCATCATTGATCCGGCGGGTGCCGATCCGGTCGCCTATGACCGCGAGCATGTGATTGTGCTGTCGGACTGGAGCTTCCTGCATCCGCACGAAATCCTCGACAAGCTCAAGAAAAGCCCCGGCTATTTCAACAACCAGAAGATGACGCTGGCGGGCCTGATGGACGGCTCGCAAGGCATGGGCCTGTCGGAGCGCCGCACATGGGCCGGTATGCGGATGGACCCGCGCGACATCCTTGATGTCAACGGCACCACCTATACCTATCTGGTCAACGGCCACGGCCCCGAAGAAAACTGGACCGGCCTGTTCCAGCCTGGGGAACGCGTGCGTCTTCGCATCATCAACGCCTCGGCCATGTCGATCTTTAACGTCCGTATTCCGGGCCTGCCTGTCACCATCGTCAATGCCGATGGCGAGAACGTGCAGCCGGTAGAGGTGGACGAGTTCCAGATCTCGGTCGCCGAAACCTATGATGTGATTGTGCGCCCCACAGCCGATCGCGCCTATACGCTTGTGGCCGAGGCCATCGACAGCTCCGGCATGGCACGCGCCACCCTTGCTCCGCGTATGGGCATGACCGCAGAAGTGCCACCCTTGCGCACCATCCCCAACCTGACCATGCGCGACATGGGTATGGGCGGAATGGATCACGCGGCTATGGGTCATGGCGCAGATGCCATGGATCACGCCGCCATGGGCCATGGTGCTGGTGGCAAGATGGACCACAGCGGTGCCAGCATGCGTAACCCCGACAATGCCCCTGCCGATATGGCTGTGGGCGTGGGTGTCGATGCTATCGCTATGGCTCCGGCCAATCGCTATGCCGACAAGCCGCAAGGGCTGGAAAATGTCGAGCACCGCGTGCTGACCTATGCCGATCTGAAATCGCTGACGCCCAATACCGACACCCGCGCCCCGTCGCGCAGCATGGAAATCCACCTGACCGGCAATATGGAACGGTTCATGTGGGGCTTTGACGGTCGTAAATTCTCGGAGCTGGTCGAGCCGATCCGGTTCGAGCTGAACGAGCGTGTGCGGGTGACACTTGTGAACGACACCATGATGTCCCACCCCATCCACCTGCACGGCCACTTCTTCGAACTGGTCAATGGTCAGGATGGCTACCAGCCGCTGAAACACACGATCAATGTCCTGCCGGGGGGTAAGGCCACGTTTGACCTGACCGCCAATGCACCGGGGGACTGGGCCTTCCACTGCCACCTTCTGATGCACATGCACGCCGGTATGTTCAACGTCGTCACCGTCCGTCCGCTGCAAGGAGCCGCCCGATGAACCGCGCCCTGCTCACCGCCGCCGCTGCCCTGCCGCTGATACTGGCCGCCAATGTCGCCATGGCCCAAAGCCATGCCGGACACGCAGGCCATGCCGCACCCGCACCGCAAGCTCAACCCAAGGCGCAAAAGCCCGCCCCTGATCCGCATGCAGGTCATGACATGAGCGGCCACGCCGGTCACACCGCGACCCCTACGCAAGCTGATCCCCATGCGGGTCACGACATGAGCGGCCATGCCGGTCACACGGCGGCCCCTGCCCAAGCCGATCCCCATGCGGGTCACGACATGAGCGGCCACACCGGTCACACCGCTGCCCTTGCTCAAGCTGATCCGCACGCGGGCCACGATATGAGCAGCCATGCCGGTCACACGGCGGCCCCTGCTCAAACCGATCCGCATGCGGGCCACGATATGAGCGGCCATTCCGGTCACACCACTGCCCCTGCCCAAGCTGATCCCCATGCGGGCCACGACATGAGCAGCCATGCCGGTCACACGGCGACCCCTGCCCAAGCTGATCCCCATGCGGGCCACGATATGAGCGGCCATGCTGATCACGCTGCGGCCCCTGCCCAAGCTGATCCCCATGCGGGCCACGATATGAGCGCCATGCGTGGCGGGCCGAACATTCCGACCAGCGTGGATTCCAAACACGGACGTCTGGTCGAAGCCACACCGCCCGCAGGTGCCTTTGCCAATCCGGCCCATGCGGCAGACCTTCTGTTCGATCCCGCCTTGATGGCAGCGTCGCGCCAACTGCTGCTATTAGAGAATGGCGGCATGGGCAGCACCAGCCTGTTCATCGACAAGCTAGAAGCCGGCTTCGGCGATGCACCCAACAGCTATGGCTGGAGCGCCTTTGGCTGGACCGGCGGCGACATCAACCGCTTCTGGTGGAAGACCGAGGGCGAAGGCGAAACCAAGGGCAAGCTGCACGAGGTCGAGGTTCACGCCCTCTATAGCCGCGCCATTGCCCCCTTCTGGGATGTGCAGGCCGGTGTACGCCACGACTTCCGCCCCGATGGCGAGGACACCACCCATCTGACCGCCGGTATCCAGGGCGTTGCCCCATACTGGTTCGAGACGGGCGCGGCCTTGTATCTGTCCACCGAGGGCGATCTGACGGCGCATCTCGAGGCCGAATACGACCAGCGCATTACCCAGAAATGGATCTTGCAACCGGCCCTCGAAGTGGCCCTGTCGGCCAGCGACATTCCGGAGCTGGAAATCGGGTCCGGCCTGACCTCCGTCACGGCGGGGCTTCGTCTTCGCTATGAAATCCGCAAGGAGTTCGCGCCCTATATCGGCGTCGAATGGAGCCGTTCCTTCGGCGATACAGCCGACTATGCCCGCGCCCGTGGCGACCGCGTGGATGACACCCGCTTCGTCATCGGCATCAAGGCCTGGCTCTGATCCTGAAATAAAAAAGCGCGGGTCATTTTCATGGCCCGCGCAAGTTTCAAGGGGAGGAATACCGCCAGAGTTCGGTATGGTTGTGCATTGCCATATCGCCGCCCCTCGCAACACGCAGTTTTCCTAATATAACCGAGAGCGATCCTGCATAAATCCGCCTCCAGGCGGTCGTCTGGTCTGCGCTTGCGATCACTAAAGCGTTTTCGGGCCATCTATCCCGCCTCTATGGGCCGTGAAAATGAGTATTTCATCCCGTTATCTCTCGATAATCAGGACAGTTCGCCCCCATAGCGCGCACTCATCGATAACCGTTTCTCCATTCAGGCATATCGAAGCGGTTTCATCCTTTCCGTCGCAAATCTGCGTTAGGGGATGGCCTCTGCGGTGAATATGCGAAATATAACCCCAACGTGCATTCATGGCCCGACAGGCCGGATCACCAGTCTGTAACGGGCCTTCGCGGCCCTTTTATTTTGCTTCGGATTTCCCTGTATGGGTGACGCTTCCCCCACCTCGCCTGCCCTCGCCCGTAATCTTAGCTGGCCACACCTGATCGCCATGGGCGTCGGGGCCATTGTCGGCACGGGTATCCTGACCCTGATCGGCATCGGTGCCGACAAGGCCGGTCCTGCGGTTCTGGTTTCTTTCCTGATCGCCGGTTTCGTCTGCGCCTGCGCTGCGCTCTGCTATGCGGAGATGGCCTCGACCATCAACACATCGGGCAGTGCCTATGGCTATACCCGCACCGTTCTGGGCCAGACGATCGGCTGGATCATCGGCTGGAGCCTCATTCTGGAATACAGCCTTGTGGTCAGCGCCGTGGCGGTTAGCTGGTCCGGCTATGCCGCGCCTCTGCTGCATGACTGGCTGGGCGTCCCCATGACCTTGATGAATGGTCCCCATGCCGGTGGCGTGGCCAATATTCCGGCCCTGGTCATCATTATCGCCGTTGCGGGCCTGCTTCTGATGGGCACCAGCAAGAGCGCCACCTTCAACATGGTCCTTGTGGCGGTCAAACTGTCGGCACTGGCCCTGTTTGTCTGGTTCGCCCTGCCCCATTTCGATACCGCCAATCTGGTGCCCTTCAGCCCCTACGGCTTTGGCAGCACGATGAGCGATGACGGCATCGAGCGCGGCATCATGGCCGCCGCAGCCATCATCTTCTCGGCCTTCTACGGCTTTGACGCCATCGCGACTGCGGGCGAAGAAACCAAGAACCCCAAACGCGACCTGCCGATCGGCATTATGGGTTCCATGGTCGCTTGTGCGCTGATCTATGTGGTGATCGCCCTTGCTGCGTTGGGCAGCACGCCCTTCCTGACCTTTGCCAACAGCCCCGAGCCGCTGGCCCTGATCCTGCGCCTGATCGAGCAGCCGGGTGCGGCGCACTTCCTCGCCGTGACCGCCGTCATCACCCTGCCCACCGTCATTCTGGCCTTCTTCTATGGCCAGAGCCGCGTCTTCTTTGCCCTGTCGCGTGACGGCCTTCTGCCGCGCGCGCTGGCCAAGGTCTCGGCCAAGGGCGCACCTGTGCGGATCACGCTCTTCACTGTTGTGGTGGTCGGCAGCATCTCGCTGTTCCTGCCGCTGGGTGAAATCGTCGCTCTGGCCAATGCCGGAACTCTGGTGGCCTTCTCGGCAGTGGCCCTGTGCATGCTGATCCTACGCGTCAAAAAACCCGACATGCCGCGCGGCTTCAGAACCCCGCTGGCATGGGTGATCGGCCCCGTCTCGATTGCAGGTTGTCTTTATCTGCTGGTCAGCCTGCCCCAGAAAACCCTGATGTGGTTCATCATCTGGAACATCGTCGGCATCGCCGTCTATTTCCTCTACAGCCGCCGAAGCGCAGCCAGACAGCCATCAGCCTAAGCCCGACAATCAGGCCTTCCGAGCAATCGGAAGGCCTTTTCGTTTCCATGCCGGTAACAGCACGATCGCCCTCCACACCAAAACAGAAAGAGTTTCATTTTCAGCTTGCGTAGGCCTGACCATTATGAAAGCTTGGGATAATGCTGAATTTCGAGAAGCGTTCTGGAGGGGAACTTCATGAAAATGCACACCTGGATACCGGTCGCCATCGCACTCGTTTTAAGTGCTTGCGGACAAAACACGCCCACCTCGAAAGGCACCGACCTTTCCAAGGCCAATACCACCTACCAGAACGAGCTGATGGAACTTCTCATCGATGCCAAACCCGGCTCGGTGATCGAAATCCCCGCAGGCGTCTTCAGCATTGATCGCGAGCTTAGTCTGGTGGTCGATGGCGTGACCATTCGCGGTCAGGGCATGGACAAGACCATCCTGAACTTCCGAAACCAGGCCGCCGGGGCCCAAGGCCTGCTGGTCACGGCCAGCAATTTCACCATTGAAAATCTGGCGATCGAAGACACCAAGGGTGACGCGATCAAGATCAACAAGGGCGAGAATATCATCGTGCGCAAGGTCCGCACGGAATGGACCCAAGGCCCGAAAACCGAGAACGGTGCCTATGGCATCTATCCGGTCCAAACGAAAAACGTCCTGATCGAAGACAGCGTGGCCATCGGCGCTTCCGATGCCGGTATCTATGTCGGCCAGTCGCAAAACGTCGTGGTTCGCCGTAACCGTGCCGAATACAATGTGGCCGGTATCGAGATCGAAAACTGCATCGACGCCGATGTTTATGAAAACCTGGCCACCAACAACACCGGCGGCATCCTTGTTTTCAACATGCCCCAGTTACAACAGGCCGGTTACCGGACCCGCGTCTATAACAACCGCGCCGTCTCCAACAATACCCGCAACTTCGGCCATGCCGGTACGCCGGTCGCCAGCGTCCCTGCGGGCACGGGTGTCATAATTAACTCCAACGATCAGGTCGAGATTTTCGACAACGAGATTGCCGACAACAAGACGGCCAATATCATCGTCTCCAGCCTGTTCTCGGCGGGCTATTCGGACAGCGCCATGAGCGCCGATTTCGACCCCTATCCCGAAGCGATCCTGATCAAGGACAACCGCTTCAGCGGCGGCGGCAACGCGCCTGACGGCGTGGAATTCCAGGCCCTGCGCATTGCCAAGTTCGGCCCGACCGGTCGTTTCCCCGACATCCTGTGGGACGGCTATGTCAATCCGGCGGTTCTGGTGAACGGCCAAATGCCCGCTGACAAGCGCATCTGCATCGACAATGGCGAGGCCGGTGTTCTGAACGTGGATGGCCCGAACAAGTACGCCAACCCGAACACCGACATGACGCCGCACAAATGCACCCTGCCGCGCCTGTCGCCTGTCGTCCTACCGAACGCCTGACACGGCCCATGTCTCTGTTCCGTTTGTTCACTCTAGGCCTGCTGCTCGTCACCGCAGCAGCAGGCTGCTCCAAGCCCGAACCGGCAGTACAGCCCTTGGCCAATCCGACCTTCTTCGCGTCGGAAAACCCCAAGTCGCTCAAGGACTGGGGCATGGTGCAGGTTTCCGATGGTGCGCTGGTGCTTGGCGAGCGGGTCGTGTCCTATGACCTGACCACGCCGCTGTTCACCGACTATGCGCAAAAGCTGCGCACGATCTGGATGCCCGCCGGTGTTTCGGCGGACTATGACCCCAAGGATGTGCTGTCATTCCCTGTCGGCACGGTCATCTCCAAGACCTTCTTCTACCAGACAGATCGTAAGGGTCAGGTTCTGCAAAAAGCCGATCCTGAACTGATCCACGACGGCGACGGGCTTGATCTTGGCCATGTACGTATGATCGAGACACGTCTGCTGGTCCGCCGCGAGGAAGGCTGGGCGGCTCTGACCTATCTGTGGAACGACACCCAGACCGAAGCGGTCCTGCACCGGATTGGCGAGAATGTCCCTCTGACACTGGTGCGCGAAAACGGCACCAAAGAGCCTTTCAACTACATCGTTCCCAATGTGACCCAGTGTTCCGCCTGTCATGCGACCAATGTGGCCACGCGCGTCATCCAGCCGATCGGCCCCAAGGCCCGACTGATGAACCATGACTTCACCTTTGCCGAAAAATCCGAAAACCAACTGACGCGTCTTGCCGCCATGGGCTATCTGAAAGGACTGCCCGCACAGCAAGACCTGCCGCTTCAGGTTTCGTGGATCGACCCGAACGCCTCGACCGATGAACGGGCACGGGCCTATCTCGACGTCAACTGTGGTCACTGCCACACGCCGCAGGGGCCCGCCGGTACATCGGGCCTGTATCTCGATGCCAGTGCCACCCAGCCCAAACCAACAGGTGTCTGCAAACTGCCGGTGGCGGCCGGTGCGGGTACGGGCAATCTGCTTTTCGACATTGTGCCCGGCAAGGCAGGTGAATCCATCATTCCCTTCCGCATGGACTCGACCAATCCGGCGATCATGATGCCTGAAATCGGCCGCTCGACCCGCCACGAGGAAGGCATCGCCCTGATCCGCTTCTGGATCGACGCTATGAAAGGGTCATGCCAGTGACAGCCAACGCCATCGCACAAACCGTTCTGACGCTGCGCCGTGCCTTCAATGAAGGGCTGACGCGCGATCTGGACTGGCGCAAAGGCCAGCTCGCCGCGCTGGAGCGGATGATGGCCGAAAACGAGGCGGCCATCGCCGAGGCGTTAAAGGCCGATCTGGGCAAACCTTTTGGTGAGGCCTGCACCGCCGAAATCGATCTGGTATCCAAAGAAGCGGCCCACGCCCGCAAGAACCTGCGCCGCTGGAACAAGCCCCAACGGACAGGCACGCCTCTGGCTATCCTGCCCGGCAAAAGCTTTGTTGTGCCCAGCCCCTTTGGCGTGACCCTGATCATCGGTGCGTGGAATTATCCGTTCCAACTGGTGCTGTCACCGCTGATCGGTGCCATTGCGGCGGGCAATTGCGCCATTATCAAACCGTCGGAACTGGCACCTGCATCATCGGCACTGCTGAAACAACTGGTCGAACAGTATCTGGACCCGAAAGCCTATGCGGTTATCGAAGGCCCCGCCGATGTCTCGACGACCTTGCTGGCCCAGCATTTTGACCTGATCTTCTATACGGGCGGCGAACGGGTGGGCCGGATCGTCATGGAGGCCGCGGCCAAGAACCTCACCCCCGTGGTGCTGGAACTGGGCGGGCAGAACCCCTGTATTGTGGACGAAACCGCCGATCTGGCTGTCGCCGCCAGACGCATTGTCTGGGGCCGCTTCCTCAATGCCGGTCAAATCTGCGTCGCGCCCGACCATGTCTATGTGGCCGCTTCGGTCGAAGCCCGTCTGCTGGACGAACTGAAACGGGCCGTTGCGACCATGTTTGGTCCAGACCCGAAGCAAAGCCCCGACTTCGGGCGCATCGTCAATCCGCGACATGCGGCCCGCCTACAGGCCCTGCTGGACAATGGCCGCGCGGTCACCGGCGGTCAGGCCGATATCGAAGACTGCTATGTGGCCCCGACCATCCTGACCGAGGTTCCGGCCAATGCGGCTGTGCTGCGCGAGGAAATCTTTGGCCCCATCCTGCCGGTCCTGCCCTATCAGACTCTGGATGTGCCGCTGGCGGCTATCAATGCCCGCTCCCCCGCACTGGCGCTCTATGCCTTTACGCGCAACCCACAGACAGCAGATCGCATCCTTGCCGAAACGCGATCAGGCTCGGCCACCATCAATGACACCGTGGTGTTCATGGCCAATCCGAACCTGCCGTTCGGCGGTGTGGGGGCCAGCGGTATGGGCAGCTATCACGGCCATTACAGCTTCAAGGCCTTCAGCCATCAGCGGGCCGTTTTAAAGCGTGGCTTCGCTCTGGACGCCAGTGTCCGCTATCCGCCGTTTACGCCAAGCAAGCTGTCTATGCTGCGGCGCGTAACCTAACTCTTAGCGAACAAGGCTTGGGGCCTAGGCTGCGGTGTCGTCTGCCAGATAGAAGGACAGATACCGCTCCAGCGCCACGGTGGCCTCGACGAACAACTGTTCGGTCAGTTCCGGCTGGATCTCGCCACTGGTCAGGGTTTCAAACGAGGTGAAAATCTCGGTGGCCATACGGGCAACCGCCAAGGGCACACCCCCGCGAAAACCGTCCAGCCCCTGCTCCCACCGCGCAGCCAGATAGGCGGCGATCTGGGCATTGGCCTGATCCTTCACGATCCGCAGTTCGCGGGTCGTCAGCATCAGATGAAACAGCGGGCGATAGATCGGGTCTTCACTCAATGTGCCGCGTAGAACCAGCATCACCGCCAGATGACGTTCACGCCACGTCTTATATTGCGCATCCTCGAGGATTTCGGCGATGCGCCCGTGGATTTGCGCCACCCGCACCTCGAACAAGTCTTTGTAAATGGCAAAGACATTCGGGAAATAGCGATAGATCGAGCTGACCGGCACATCGGCCTCGGCCGCGATCGCGCTGGTGGTGATGGTGTCCACAGCCGTCGTCGCCAACAGGCGCTCAGCCGCCGCCAGGACAAGGTCAATCCTGTCGCGCGCACGCTGCTGCATCGGCGCAGTTCGCCGCTCCAGTGTGGTGATCGTTGCCTGCGGCACGCGCGAGTCCACGGATGCGCTCCTCTTCATCAGCTCAGTGCGGTCTAACACGGCTTGGCATTTCTGTAAGCCACATAGACGTACAGCCCCTTGCCAAACTGAATAATATTCTGTTTCTTAATTTTAGATAACAGGGGTCTGGGAGGGCAACTATGATCAAAACAAAACACGGTCTGAAGACCACACTGGCCGCGAGCGTGGCCTTGGCCGCACTGGCTGCCCCCGAACTGGCCGCCGCACAGGCGGCACAGGACACGACCAGCCAGACCAGTACCGCTCTGGGCGAGATCATCGTCACCGCCCAGAGACGCGAGCAAAGTCTTCAGGAAGTGCCGATCACGGTCAATGTGGTGACCGGCCAAACCCTCGAAACCCTCGCCGCAGACGATATGGGCGACATTTCCGTCTTCGTCCCCGGCCTGTCTGTCTCGAACACCAGCCCCACACAGGCTCGCTATAGCATTCGCGGCGTTTCGACATCGGACTTCGGTGTCGGCACCGACCCAGCGGTCGGGGTCTATGTCGATGGCGTCTATGCGGCTCGTTCGGGCGCGGCGCTGCTGGCCTTTAGCGATGTGTCGCGCATCGAGGTGCTGAAAGGCCCGCAGGGCACGCTGTTTGGCCGCAACAGTGCCGCAGGGGCCGTCTCCATCACCACCAACAAGCCCAGCGACGCGTTCGAGGCCCGCCTTGGCGTTCGCTTGGGCGAATATGACAAGCGCCGCGTCGAAGGCCTGCTGAACGTGCCGGTCAATGACAAGCTGGCCCTGCGTTTCAATGCTCTGGTCAATAGCCGCGACGGCTGGCTGATCGACGAGGAAACCGGCGCTGACTATGACCGCGAAGATAACTGGGCGGCACGGGCGGCCCTGCGTTGGGATGTCGGTCCCAATACACAAGTCAACCTAAGCTGGTCGCACGACGAGATCGATCAGGATGCCCGCCCCGCTATCGGTATTGTCGCCCTGCCCGCCGCGCCCGGCCTGCCGGCCTTCCCGTCCGAACCCGCCGATTATCTCGATCCGTTCAAGGTCGGCATCCGCAATGATGTGATCGACAACCACGAAACACGCCGCCTTGATGAAGGCGTTTTGACCATCACCCACGCCTTCGGTGATATCGACTTCACCTCCCTGACCTCGGTCCGGTCCTTCAAAACCGAAAACCGCGAGGACGAAGATGGTACCAGCCGTCCGGACCTGTATTTCGATACCAATAATGTCGAGAAGAACAGCTCCTGGTATCAGGAATTCCGGCTTGCCGGTGAACACGGCGCGTTCAACTGGATCGCCGGTGCCAGCTATTATTCCGAAAACGCCAAGCAGCGCAGCGATACCTACGCCACAACCGACACCATCAACACCATCCTGAACAACGCCGCGGGCATGCCTCTGTTCTCTATGGCCGACATGATTTTGGGCATGGCCAATATTCCGGCCAGCACCCTCGGCCATGGCTGGCAGGAGAACATGATCAATGAGGGCGATTTCAATGCCAGCGCCCTGTTCGCCGATGTCATCTGGGCCACAACTGACCGGCTGAACCTGACATTCGGCCTGCGATATACGCGTGACGAAAAATCGTTCAAATGGCTCAACGGGCCACGCATCGCCCCTGAACTGGATGCCGTCATCAATGATCCGATGATCAATGCCGTACTGGACACCTATATGGGTCCGGCGCTCGGCTATCTGTATTCGGACTATATTTTCGACCTGTCGGGACTGGCCGGTGTGCCCTGCGACAACGGCGTCACTGTGCAGGAAGGCGTCACCTGCGAGCAGTCGGATTCATGGTCGGACCTCAGCCCGCGCTTCGTTGCGGACTATAAGCTGACCGACAAGGCGATGATCTTCTTCTCCTATGCCAAGGGCTACAAGGCCGGTGGCTTTAACAGCGTCGAGGTCGGCTCGCGCTTTGACAACGAAGACGTGCAGAATTTCGAAATCGGTCTGAAGAGCGATCTGGGTTCACGCACCCGCTTCAACATCTCGGCCTTCCAGTATGATTATGACGGCAAACAATCCATCCGTCTGGTAACACCGGCAGGATCGAATGTGCCGCAATATCTGGTCGAGACCAGCGACGACACCGCTTGGGGTCTGGATATGCAGCTGGATATGGAGCCGGTGGACGGGCTGAACCTGTTCGCCAATGCCCAATATATCGACGCCACCTACAAGCATAAGATGACCGATGATGGTCCCCTCGACGGTCAGCCAACGGGCGAGCCTCTGTGGTCGGCATCGGCGGGCATTTCCTATCGCCACCACATGGCCGATATGGGTTCACTGGATATGCAACTGGTCCACGCCTATCGCGGCGAAGGCCGGTGCAACAAAACATCTGTGGGTCAGGGATCGTGCCTGCAAACCCCGTGGTTCGACCCGTCCGAAGCCCAGAACCGCACGGATGTCCGTATCTACTGGCGCACCCCCGACGAGCGCTACCAGCTCGGCTTCTACGTCAACAACGTGTTCGACAACCAGTATGTGACCGGCGTGAACAACATCACCGCCACTACGCTTGGCACACCATTTGTGGGCATCACCGAACCCCGCATGTGGGGCGTGGACCTGACCTTCACCTACTAAACAAAAACGCCTGAGACTGTGATCCAGTCTCAGGCGTTACTTTTGGCTCGGGAGCAGCTCCCCGCCCTACAGATCAGGCACCGATCAGCTTTTCGTAAACCGTGCCGTGGGCCAGAACTGTGCCGGTGTCATCCATGACGCGCATGGCATCGGCCGAGATCTCGTCGATGACAACGACCTCGTCATCCACAAGGCCCAGTTCAATCTTCATATCGATCAGGGTCAGACCCTTGCCCCGCAGATCGGTCTCGACGATGCGGCAGACATTGCGGGTAATGTCCTTAGCCTGTTGCAGGTGGGACGGGCTGAGAAGGCCCAGTGCAACCAGCGTATCGTCATTGATCAGCGGATCACCGCGCTCGTCATCCTTGAGCGTGATTTCCACGAGGTAGTCGAGCTTTTGTTCGGTATCGCGGATGTACTGCTTATAGCGGCGAACAAAGCTGCCCCACGGACGGGTGCGGCATACAAACTCCAGACCGCCAGCGCCGTTGACGTCCTTGCCCAGCGGCTCGGCACGACGAACTTCCATCGTGCCTTGCTCGATATCCAGTTGCACCAGATGGGTGGGGATATTGGCCGCACGCAGGCCTTTGAAGAAGTAATCGGTCATGGCCAGAGACTTGCGGCCCTTGCCTTCGACCTTGCCGATGACGGTATTGGCACCCGGATCAATCACACCGTCCGCGCCGGTCACATCATCCTTAAAGGCAAGAAGGATGTTTCCGTTCGGCAAGGCATAGATGTCCTTGGTCTTACCGGAATAGATTTTCTCGTTGGCATTCATTGGCTTATTACCTGATGCTTCAATACCTTGTGGCGAGGCGGGATACGCAGATCGGCACCCCGCCCCAGCCGCTTATTCCCACTCGATGGTGCCCGGAGGCTTCGAGGTCACATCGTAGACAACGCGGTTCACGCCCGGCACCTGATTGATGATGCGGGTGGCCGTGCGGGCCAGAACTTCCCACGGGAACTGGAAGAAGTCGGCGGTCATACCGTCGGTGGAGGTCACGGCACGAAGGGCCAGAACCTTTTCATAGGTGCGGGCATCGCCCATCACGCCAACCGTCTTGACCGGCAGCAGCACAGCAAAGGCCTGCCAGATTTCGTTATACAGACCCGCCTTGCGAATCTCGTCCAGATAGATGGCGTCGGCGTCTTGCAGGGTGGCAACCGCGTCCGGCGTGATCTCGCCCGGAATACGGATGGCCAGACCCGGTCCAGGGAACGGGTGACGGCCAACGAAAGCTTCGGTCAGGCCCAGTTCGCGGCCCAGAGCACGGACCTCGTCCTTGAACAGTTCGCGCAGCGGCTCGACCAGTTTCAGCTTCATATAGTCCGGCAGGCCGCCCACATTGTGGTGCGACTTGATGACTTGCGACGGACCACCCGAGGCCGACAGGCTCTCGATCACGTCCGGATAGAGCGTGCCTTGGGCGAGGAATTCTGCGCCCTCGATCTTGGACGATTCTTCATCGAACACTTCGATGAACAGACGACCAATCGTCTTGCGCTTGGTTTCCGGATCCGAGATGCCGGCCAGCTCGCCAAGGAAGCGGTCCGAGGCGTCAACATGGACCAGCGGGATGTTGTAATGCTCGCGGAACAGGGTCGTGACCTGTGTGGCCTCGTCCTTGCGCAGCAGGCCCGTATCCACGAACACACAGGTCAGTTGGTCACCGATCGCTTCGTGGATCAGAACCGCCGCCACCGAAGAATCCACACCGCCCGACAGGCCGCAGATGACCTTGGCGTCGCCGACCTGTTCGCGGATCTTGGCGACCTGCTCTTCGCGGTAAGCGGCCATGGTCCAGTCACCGGTCAGACCGGCGATGTTATAGACGAAGTTCTTGAGCATTTCCGCGCCGCGCGGGGTGTGCATCACCTCGGGGTGGAACTGCACGGCGTAGATTTTCTTCTCGGTATTGGCGATGGCCGCATACGGCGCGCCTTCCGAGGTGGCGATGACTTCAAAGCCTTCGGGGATGGCGGTGACGCGGTCACCATGGCTCATCCAGACCGGCTCGTTCTCGCCCGCCTTGGCGATACCGGCGAACAGCGGGCTGTCCTTGACGATGCTGATATCGGCACGACCGAATTCGCGGTCATGGCCGCTCTCGACCTTGCCACCCAGTTCGGCGCAGATCAGTTGCTCGCCATAGCAGATGCCGAAAATCGGCGCGCCATATTCAAAGATCTTGTGATCGACGCGGGGGCTGTCGGCGTCGGTCGTCGAGTTGGGTCCACCCGAGAAGATCACGGCCTGAGGCTGCATGGCCTCCAGAGCCGTGGTGGCCTTGGTATAGGGGTGAATCTCGCAATAGACATTCAGCTCGCGCAGACGACGGGCAATAAGCTGCGTCACCTGACTGCCGAAGTCGACGATAAGCACCTTCTGGTGTTGGGTCGGCTGGGTCATGAAAGCGAATCCGATACGGGAGTTGCGGCGGGGTCTAGGCCTTTTGCGGCCGGTTGTTCAAGTGTGGCGGGCATCAGGGCATGCAGGCCGCCGCGCTCCAGCGCAGCCACCAGTTTGTCCCATGCATCCGCCAGATGGGCATCGACATGATCGAGCGTGGAGGTCCAGTCTTCGAGGCGGGTCAGTTCGGCCTTACCGTCCGACACGCCACGCAGCGCCATCAGAGGCACACAGAAGGTCTGGGCAGCACGCAAAAGGGCGAACGTCTCCATGTCCACCATATCGGCGTCCAGCGCGTCATAGGCGGCACCGGACACCACATTGGCCCCCGTCGAGAGCGTGGCGTGCGGCACCCCCTCAAGACGGCAGGGCAAGGGCATAACCGCAGGCATGTCCAGCAGCGGCGTAATCCCCTTGGGGAAGCCCAGCGGACTGGCATCCATGTCGCGGTAATCGACGGATGTGACCTGATAGACGGCGGCGTGTTCAAGGATCGGCGAACCCGATGAGCCCAGCACCACCACCAGATCGGGCATATCGCCCGTAGCCTCGCGGCGGGCCAGTTCGGCGGTCAGGGCAATCGCCCCTTCCACCGGACCGATGCCCGTCATCAGCGGGCGAATGCGCGCCTGAAGCTGCTGGCGATATTCGGCAGGGGCCGCCATCACCGGAAGGACGGTGACGTCTCCGATGCGTTCGACCCGTGCCCTCACTGGGCGCGCTCGTAAAGGGCGAAGAAGAAGCCGTCCGTGCCGGTCGAGGCAGGTGACATCCGCAGGGTGTGACCCTTGGCCAGGGTTGCGACGGCGTGCATGTCTTCGGTCAGCGGAACCGGCTTGAAGTTCGGATGGGCCGCTTCAAACGCCGCTGCCGTGTCCTCGTTCTCGCGGCTCAGCATCGAGCAGGTGACATAGGCGATACGACCGCCCACCTTCACTAGTTTCGCAGCCTGCGACATGATGCGGGTTTGCAGACCATGCAGACGCTCGACCTCGTCGGCCGTCAGACGCCATGCGTCCTCGGGGTGACGACGCCATGTGCCCGAACCCGAGCAAGGCGCATCCACCAGCACCAGATCGGCCGCGTCGTTCAGGGCTTCCAGACCGCCACCGTTCTGGCCGATCAGGACCAGTTCAGCCTCGACGCCCGCACGTTCCAGACGCGGACGGATGTTTTCCAGACGCTTGTTGACCACGTCGGAGGCCACCAGACGGCCCTGCCCCTGCATCGACTGGGCCAGACCGAGGGTCTTGCCGCCACCACCGGCGCAGTAATCGACAACCGTCGTGCCCGGCTTGGCATCGACGAGGGCGCAGATGATCTGGCTGCCTTCGTCCTGAATTTCGAATGCGCCTGTCTTGAAGCCTTCCAGCGCCTGAATATTGGGCGGCGGCTCGGCGGCAAGGCGCAGGCCCAGCTCCGACCACGGCGTGTATTCCGGCGACAGTTCGGCAGCGCGCAGTTCGCCCTCGACGTCTTCGCGCGTGGTCTTCAGGCTGTTGATACGCAGGTCGATCGGCGCGCGCGGGGCCATCAGTTCGTGCGCCTGATTTTGCCAGTCGTCGCCAAAGACCTTCTGGAAGTCTTCGACCACAAATTTCGGAAGGCCTGCAGCCACCCAACCGGGCAGTTCGCCCTCGACCGAGGTGATGCGGCTGCGTTCCTGCTTGGACAGCGGACGCGGGCCGTAGCCGTCGCCCGAGTGCAGGGCTTCGATCTCTTCCAGCGGCAGGTTGTCCAGCGCATGCAGGCTGCCGATCACCAGAGCGCGGCCATCTTCACGGCCACCCATGATCCAGCTCAGACGGGCGCGGGCGCGGATAACCTTATAGACGCGGTCGGCAATGGCGCGACGGTCCTTGGAACCGGCATAGCGGTTGGCGGTGCCCCAAGCCTTCATCACCACCTCGGCGGGCTGACGGCCCTGCGCGATGGAATCGAGGATGGATGCGGCGGCGGCGAGACGGGCGGCTGGGGTCAATGGACTTCAGTTCAAATAAACGGGGCCACCAGAACCATGACCAGTCCCGCAAGCGAGACCAGCCATACCAGCGACCGGATAAAGGGGATGCCCATGGCATAGAGCGGTACGAACACCACCCGCCCCCAGAAATAGAGCGCCGAGCCCCACGCTGTCATCGCGCCGTTGGCCCCCGCCACATGGGCGATCAGCACAGCACCGATAAACAAAGGCAGGGTCTCGAACAGATTGGACTGGGCCCGCTCCAGACGCCCTGTCAGGGGTTTCCCCGACGAAGGCGTGCTGTCACGCGGGCCCGCATTCCATTTCAAGCCGAACTCAGAGGTTCGCGCGCCTGCGGGCAGGAAAATCTGCACCAGAGCAAGGGCGAGAGTGGCACTCAGATAGGTCAGCTCGATGGTCATGTCTTAGCCTTGGATTTAGCCCTGACGGTAGTTCGGGGCCTCGCGGGTAATCATGACGTCATGGACGTGGCTTTCGCGCAAGCCAGCACCCGTGATGCGTACAAAGCGGGCGCGTTTCTGGAACTCGCCAATGTTTGCACCACCGACATAACCCATCGAAGCACGAAGACCGCCGACCATCTGGTGGATGACCGGAGCAATCGGGCCCTTATAGGCCGTCTGGCCCTCGATACCTTCCGGTACCAGCTTCTCGGACGAGACTTCCTTCTGGAAGTAACGGTCCGCAGAGCCGGCCCCCATAGCACCGACCGAACCCATGCCGCGATACGACTTGTAGCTACGGCCCTGGTACAGGAAGACCTCGCCCGGCGATTCATCGGTGCCTGCGAACATCGAGCCCATCATGGCAACCGATGCACCGGCAGCGATGGCCTTGGCCATGTCACCCGAATATTTGATGCCGCCATCGGCAATGACGGTAGCGCCAGTACCTTCAGCAGCGCGGGCAGCGTCCATGATCGCAGTCAGTTGCGGCACGCCAACACCGGCGACGATGCGCGTGGTGCAGATCGAACCCGGACCAATACCGACCTTAACGGCATCGGCACCGGCATCGATCAGGGCGCGGGTGGCGTCATAGGTGGCGACGTTACCGGCAATGATAGCGATACGGTTGTTCTCGCGCTTGATGCGCTCGACGACAGCGGCGACCGAGGCCGAGTGGCCGTGGGCGGTGTCGATGACCACAACGTCTGCACCGGCTTCAGCCAGCGCCATGGCGCGTTCGTAACCGGCATCACCGACGGTCGAGGCAGCGCCGACCAGCAGGCGGCCTTGATCGTCCTTGGCGGCAAACGGGAAGGCTTGAGCCTTCTCGATGTCCTTCATGGTGATCAGGCCGACAGCGCGGTTCTGGTCGTCCACAACGATGACACGCTCGATCTTGCGGGTGCGCAGAAGCTCGCGCGCTTCCTCGCGGCTTGCGCCTTCGCGCACCGTGATCAGATTGCCCGTGGTCATCAGGGCCGAGGCCTTGATCGAAGGATCTGTCTCAAAACGCATGTCGCGGTTGGTCAACATGCCGACCAGCAGACCCGTTGCCGGATCGACAACAGGGAAGCCGGTGATCTTCTTGCGGGCCACGATGTCGCGCACTTCGCCCAGCGTGGTTTCAGGCGAAACGGTCACAGGGTTGATGACCATGCCGCTTTCATAGCGCTTGACGGTGCGGACCTGCTCGGCCTGCTCGTCGATCGTCATGTTGCGGTGCAGAATGCCCATACCGCCAGCCTGAGCCATCGCAATCGCGAGGCGGCTTTCGGTGACTGTGTCCATGGCGGACGACAGCAGAGGGATGTTCAGTGTGATGTCGCGCGTCAGGCGCGTCGAGACGTCAACGTCAGCAGGCATAACCTCCGACGGACCCGGTTCGAGCAAAACATCATCGAAGGTAAGGCCTTCGCGTATCTCCATTGGGAGTCTCCGTTTTGCGGGCCGCGTATAGAGCGAAACCCTACCCTTAGGCAAGAGGTTCTTAATCAAAACCGCCGCTATCCGGTCACTGCACGCAACCAAATGCTACGACGGGAAGCTTGGCCGGAGCTTGAAAGACAAAAGACCATATTTAGAAAATGGTTATATCCATAATAAAAATTTATCATTTGAAACCTTGGTGCCCAGGTTCCATTTTGAATAAATGGTCGCCCTGATCCTCAACACTGCCCGCCAATTGGCGCTGAAAATCGCCAGCTATGGTGTGATGCACCTTGTGGTCGCTATCGCAGTGGCCTTTGCGATCACGCGCGATGTCCGGCTGGCCTTGGCCATCGGCATGGTCGAGCCGATTTTCCAGACCTTTGCCTATGCCATCCATGACCGTGTCTGGCACCTGATTGAAAAGCGCCGCCTGCATTCGGGACTGGAAGAAGCCGCCGAGGCCTTCACCTCGCGCATCGGCGTCATGTCCCCCGACGAACAAAGCCGCGCCCATGGTCGCAGCCCTTTTGACCATTCAGGACACAGCCATGCCCTGCCCCGCTCGTTCAAACAGATTGCGCTGAAAACCCTGACCTATGGCGTCATGCATTTCATGGTCGCCGTCAGCGTGGCCTATGCCCTGACCGATGACATCCGTGCGGCTCTGGCGATTGGCCTGATCGAGCCTCTGGTACAGACGGTGTTCTTCACCTTCCACGACCGCATCTGGACGCGCGTGGAAAGCAAACGCGCCTAGAGCTTCCAGTCGATCTCGGCCCCGTGGGGCTGACACTGGGCCAGAACCTGCGTCACAGGTTCGGCCTCGCCCGTCCACACCGTCAGTTCTAGTAACGGCCTGCGTTCCGCCCCGCCTCGCTCGGACTGTTCAAATGACAACCATGCCAAGGGTGCATCGGGACGCGCCAGACGCCCGACTGTATCCAGATGCTGGCGGATGCGATCTTGAGCCTGTGGCGGGAAATACTGATAGGCAATCGTGTGCATGACGACGCGGCACACACCGGCCACAGGCGCGGGCGACAGAGCCTGTTCCAGCCAGTCCGCCGCATCGGCCTTGGCCATCGCCAACGGATAGCGCCCTGCCACCTCCAGCGCCGCCTCCAGTCGCGCCAGACGCTCTAGTTGGTCGGCCCAGACATAGGCCTTTAGCCGCGCCTGTGTCTGCGGGTCTGTGGCATCCAGCGGGTTCAGGTCCACCAGATGCTTTTGGCCGATCACCACCTCGGCCTTGGGCGGTGCCCTGCCCGTCCATTGCGGTTGCAAGCGGACCTTGGACGCCTGATCACCCGTCAGAACCCCGCCCAGATCATGGGCATAATGATCCAGCCGGCTGTTCAGTCCCGCACTGGCCCCAAGCTCATAGGTATCAAACCCAAGCCCAAAACGGTCAGCCAGAACCAGCAAGCCCGCCATCAGGGCCGCCGATCGCCCGACCTCGTTCGTCTGTGGCGGACCATCCAGCCACGGCGCGATAAAATCGGCATGGTGCGCCAGAACGCCATTGAGCAAAGCCCACAGCGCCTCATCAGCGGGGGTCACAGACGGCGGGTAAACCGTCGACCATGCTGCATCACGCCCGTCACGCGCCAAGGCATGAAGCCCGCCCATTAGGCGCAGCGGCAGGGCATCGCCCTCATGCGAAGGGTTGCCGCCCCAGTTCAGAATGCGCGCGCCAAGGGCGGTGCTGTCATCCAGCCTCTCGCCCACAAGGCGGCACAGGCGGCCCGTAAAGGGGGCACCGGCCTTGGTGCAGATGGCTGATTGATTTGCAAACGCCGTCCGCACCGCCATGTCCGATTATCCCTTGCTCTTGTCCAGCTTGTTCAGGGCCACGAGGAAGACCTCGGCACTGTCCTTACGGCTGGATTCCGGCTTGAAATATTTCACCGTCTCGAACTCTTCACGCAGACGGGTCAGAACGCCACCGGCGTCGCCACCCTGAAAATTCTTGGTGACGAAGCTTCCGCCCGGTTTCAGCGTGCGGATGGCAAAGTCCGCCGCGATCTCGATCAGGGCGATGATTTTCAAGTGGTCGGTCTTGCGGTGGCCGATGGTGTTGTGGGCCATGTCGGACAGCACAAGATCAGGACGACCACCCAGAGCATCAATCATCTGCTGGTCCACACCCGGATGGGTAAAGTCGGCCTGAAGCAGGAACGCGCCCGGAATAGGCTCGATCATCAACAGGTCCACACCGGCCACTTCCTGTGCGCCACGATCCAGACAAACCTGCACCCAGCCACCGGGGGCAGCGCCAAGGTCGATCACGCGGCTGCCTTTTTTGATCAAGCCGAACTTGTCGTCGATCTCGGACAGTTTAAAGGCCGCACGGCTGCGCCAGCCTTCGGCGCGTGCGCGTTCGGACCATTTGTCGGTCAGCTGGCGTTTGATCCAGGACTGTTGCGAAAGAGTCTTTTCCTTCGCCGTCTTGATTTTCTTACCCTGACTGCGCCCCGCAGCGGTTCCGCCGGTAGGCAGACGCACCATACGACGGCGCTCGACGGGTTGCTCGGCAGGCTTTTCTTTATCAGTCATACTTCCCACATAGCCTCACGCGCGTTCTACCGCTATGACCCGCGCACAAGTTTACTGAGCCAAGGAGCGCCAAAATGGCCGAAACCCTTACTTTCTTCATCGACACCGGCGACAACCAAGAAAAGCCGGTCGTTATCAAGCTGCGCTCGGACCTGGCTCCGAACCACGTCAAGCAGATCACCGATCTGGCTTCGGAAGGCTTCTATGACGGCGTCGTGTTCCACCGCGTCATCCCGGGCTTCATGGCGCAGGGCGGCGATCCGACGGGCACCGGTACCTCGGGCTCCAAAAAGCCGAACCTGAAGCAAGAGTTCAGCGCAGAACCGCACGTTCGCGGCGTCTGCTCGATGGCCCGTACCGCTAATCCGGACAGCGCCAACTCGCAGTTCTTCATCTGCTTCGACGATGCCCGCTTCCTCGACAAGCAATACACCGTCTGGGGTGAAGTGACCGAAGGTATGGACGTGATCGACGCCCTGCCGAAGGGCGAGCCGCCGCGCGCGCCGGGCAAGATCGTCCGCACCGAAGTCGCCTAAGCGACCTTCGCGCCAAACGATATGGAACAGGGAGCCTAGCGGCTCCCTGTTTTCGTATTCAGCGTAATGTTTTCAAAGCTTTGCGTGCCGATCTTGAAATCGCCCTGCAAGGTCCGCCCCACAGCCGCCCAGCGCCCGTCAAAGTTCACAGGGCCAAGCCCTGCTGATATCGCCTGAATGGCAACCTTGTCATCCGACAGGCCAAATCCGGCAGGCACCAGTGTCAGGGTGCGACGTTCCCCGGAAGGGGTTTGCGACCCCTCCTCCATATCCTCGAACACCAGAAGCACAGGTGCCGTATCGGCACTGCGCGCCTTGCTCATCATCCAGTCACGCAGGGCCGCATCATCCTTGAAGACGATATGTTGCAAACGCCAGTTCTGGTGCTGGATGACGGTGGTGGGGACATACTCGCCCGCCACATCGGTCTGTATGTTCACGGCATAATGCGACGTTGCATCCGTGGTCACAGAAACGAGTGATGGCGGCTGCACAGCCTCTTTATCCGGACCACAGCCCGCCAAAAGGCCCGTTACAGCCAGCACCACCCATTTGCGTTTTGTCACGGAAGCCTCAGAACAGTCGCCAACCAGCCGACATTCTGCATAGCTTCCACCGCCTCGAAAAGCGGAATCGCAACGAGGAACATCAGGCCGTCACGGATGGTCAACAGGAAGAAGCGCGGACGAACATCCAGCGCCTCGGCATCGCGCCACTTGGAAAAATCAGGACCAAAGCGCGGGGTACGGGCGCAATAATCGGCGTAAACCTGTCCAAACTGTCCGGCCAGCCACGTCTCTTCACGCTTTACCGTGAAATAGAACACCACATAGGTCAGCAGCAGGAACAGCATGGCCACGGTGAGGCTGCCGGTCTGTGCACCCATGCCGAATGCACCCATAAAGCTGAACACATAGAGCGGGTTACGGCTGATGGAATAAGGGCCGCGATCGACGATCTCGGCCTTTTTGCGCCCGCCGATATACAGCGAACACCATGCCCGCCCGACGATGCAGATGACGATCAGCCCAAGCCCGACCGCCTCGATGCCTTCATGGAAGGCATGATTGCCAAAAGAGGCTGTCACAAAGGCCATGGCGATAACGCCCATAAGCCCCAGCAACAGCACGCCTTTACGGATTTTCTGGACCTTTTGCAGGTCCAGTTCCTGAGTAGCCGACATTCGTGTTTTCCTGTTTGGAAGTCAGCGAAATGGCAACCCGAATATTGGCGTTTTCAAGACCGGATTTAACGGCTCAACCAGCCATCCAGACGGTGGAAACTGTCGATGGCCAGTTCAGTGGCCGACTGGAAGGCCGCGGGGCTGATGCGTTCGAAATCGTCGGACGGCTTGTGATAATCCTCGTGGAAATTCACGCCGAAATACAGGAACGGAACACCCGCACGGTGGAACATGCCGTGGTCCGACGCCATCACCCAATTATCCGATCCGGTATCCTGCGGCGTATCCTTGCCAAAGTTCAGGCGGATCGAACCGCGCGGCTGGACCGGATCCAGAGCGGTACGGAAATACGGGTGCTGATAGGTGCCGGTCACCCAAAGATAGCCATCGACATCGGCGCGGCCTGTCATGTCGAAATTGATGTTCATGGCCATGGACGACAAAGGCACAGGCGGGGCCTCGACAAACTCTTTCGCGCCCAGCAGTCCGCGCTCCTCGCCATCCAGCGCCACGATCAGCACATTATGTTCCGGCGGATTGGCCTTCAGGCGCTTGGCCAGTTCCAGCATGGTGGCCACGCCCGACGCATTGTCGTCTGCACCGTTATAGACATGACCTTCGCGCACGCCGACATGGTCGTAATGGGCGGTGACGACGATGTATTTGTCCGAAACGCGCGTGCCGGGAATGACGCCCAGAATATTGATGCCGTTGAAGGTTTTCGGACCATCGGGGGAACGGCCCTGCGCTTCCCACGGTTGCAGGCGGCCCATGGATGACGGACCGATGCCCATCGCCTCCAGTCGGCCAACAATATAGTCGCGCGCCTTGGCCCCGCCTTCGGTGCCCGTATCGCGGCCCTGCATGTCATCGGCAGACAGAATACGCAGATCGTCCATCAACTGGCTGTAATCGGCCGTTTCAACCGCGACAGGCGGCGCTGCGGTCGAGGTCGCGGGCGTTGTTTCGCACGCGGCAAGACCCAGAACGGCGGCGATAATCAGGCTGGCGGACAGCGGACGCATAGGCAGAGGCTCCGAAAGATTTGCGTGCAGCCTAGTGACGCTTTGCCCGTTGTCCAGATTAGCTTTCTGTCATGTGCATGACGGATGTAAGATAGCACACCGCCCCTGACTGTGACTGACGATTCCCTATGGCCGATCTTTTTTCCGCTCCCCTTTCTGTTGGCTCGATGAGCGAGGATCAGGCCCGCGAGGAACTGGCACGTCTCGGCGCGGAACTGTCGGCACACGACAATGCCTATTACGGCAATGACGCCCCCGCCATCAACGATGCTGAATACGACGCCCTGAAACAGCGGGCGCTGGATATCGAGGCGAAGTTCCCTTCCCTGACCCGCGCCGACAGCCCGTCGCAAAAGGTCGGCGCGCCCGTGTCGGAACAATTCGCCGAGGTGCGCCATGGCGTGCCCATGCTGTCGCTGGATAATGCTTTCGACGACAGTGATGTACGCGACTTCGTTACCCGCGTGCACCGGTTCCTGAACCTGCCGGAAAGCGATCCGGTCGCCTTTGTTGCCGAGCCCAAGATCGACGGCCTGTCGGCCTCCTTGCGCTATGAAAACGGCGTGCTGGTGCGCGGTGCCACGCGTGGCGACGGCAAGACCGGCGAGGACGTAACCGCCAACCTCAAAACCATTGCCGACATTCCTCAAAAACTGTCGGGCAGCGGCTGGCCCGCCGTTATCGAAATCCGTGGCGAGGTCTATTCACCCACCGAAGCCTTTGACGCCTTCAACGCCAATGCCGCCATGCTGGGCGGAAAAACCTATGCCAATCCGCGCAATTTTGCCGCCGGATCACTGCGCCAGAAGAACCCGAACATCACCGCCCAGCGGCCTCTCAACTTCTTTGCCTATGCCTGGGGCGAGGTGTCGGAGCCATTCACCGATACCCAACATCACGCGCTGGAAAAGTTCCGCGAATGGGGTTTCAAGGTCAATGAACGCTCTGCCCATGTTACAGGCGCACAGGGCCTGATCGACCTCTACACCCAGTTGGGCGAGGACCGCGCCACACTGGGCTATGACATTGACGGCATCGTCTACAAGGTGGACCGCCTCGACCTGCAAGCACGCCTTGGCTTCATCGCCCGCAGCCCGCGCTGGGCCATCGCCCACAAGTTTCCGGCCCAACAGGCCACCACCATCCTCGAAGGCATCGATATTCAGGTCGGCCGTACCGGCAGCCTGACGCCCGTTGCCCGTCTGCATCCCGTCACGGTCGGCGGCGTCGTGGTACGTAACGCCACCCTGCACAACGAGGACGAGATTGCACGTCTGGATGTGCGGATAGGCGATACCGTCACCCTGCAACGCGCGGGCGATGTGATCCCGCAAATCCTCGGCGTCGTGATCGAAAAACGTCCCGAGGGCACCCAGCCCTATATCTTCCCGACGATCTGCCCCGAATGTGGATCGGAGGCCGTGCGCGAGGGCGACGAGGTCAAGCGCCACTGCACCGGCGGTCTGATCTGTAATGCCCAGATTATCGAGCGCCTGAAGCATTTCGTCAGCCGCCGCGCCTTCGACATCGAAGGCCTTGGCGAGAAGCAACTGATCGCCTTCCACGAACGCGGCTGGATCAAACAGCCCGCCGATATTTTCCGTCTGGCCAAGGACGAGGAAAAACTGTCCGCCCTGCGCCGCGAGGACGGTTATGGCGATACCAGCGTCAACAACCTGATCGCCGGTATTGATGCGCGGCGCACCATCAGCCTCGACCGCTTTGTGTTCGGTCTGGGTGTGCCCGATATCGGTGAACAGACCTCATTGATCCTCGCCCGTCATTTCGGATCGTGGGAGGCGTTGAAAGCCGCCGCCATCGAAGCCTCCAAGGGCATCCCGACCGCTGACTGGTATGACCTGGCCGCCACCCACGCCATTTCCCCGCGTGTGATGGAACAACTGGCCACGACCGATGTGCCGGTGAATGCTCCGTGGCCGGACGGGGCCATGGATATGAACCTGAAACAGGTCTTCCCTGCCCTTGCTGCCCCTGCCCGCCGCAGCCTTGCCGAAAAGGCCGTGGACTGGGCGGGCGTCGTGCGTCTGGCGCAAATCGCCCGCCATGAAGGGCCAAGCGAGATGCTGAACCAGATCGGCGGCGTCTCGGGTGTCGGCCCTGTGGCCGCCCGCGCCATCGCCCAGTTTTTCCACGAGCCGCACAACCGCGAAGTGGTCGAGGCGCTGGAAAGCGAGCTGGAAACCATCACCCCGATGGAACAGGCCCGCCTTGATACTGCCGTCGCAGGAAAGACCGTCGTCTTCACCGGATCGCTGGAGCGTTTCACCCGCGACGAGGCCAAGGCGCGTGCCGAAGGACTTGGTGCAAAAGTCTCGGGTTCCGTTTCCAAGAAAACCGACTATTTAGTCGCCGGTCCCGGCGCTGGCTCCAAACTCAAGGATGCCGAAAAGCACGGGGTGCAGGTTTTGACCGAGGACGAATGGCTCGCCCTCATCAGCTGAGGACTGAGGGTTCGAGTATGCGAGCGGTCGCTATCGACTTCGAAACGGCAAACGAGCAGCGCGCCAGCGCCTGCTCGATCGGACTGGCATGGATCGAGGATGGCCGCGTCACCGACCGCGAAACCCACCTGATCCGTCCGCCGGAAATGCGTTTTGCGCCGGTGAACATCCGCATTCACGGCATTACCCCCGACATGGTCGAGGATGCGCCGGAATTCCCCGACGTTCTGGCCAGCCTGCGCGAGCGCATAGACGGCTGCGACATGGTGCTGGCCCACAATGCGGGCTTTGACATGAGCGTGGTTCGCGCCAGTTGCGACACCTATGCCCTGTCCTATCCCGAGTTCGATTATCTCTGCACCGTCAAGGTGGCCCAGAAGGTCTGGCGCGATCTGGGTACGGCCCGTCTGAATGCCCTTGGCGACCATCTGGGTATCGCCTTCAAGCACCACGATGCGGGCGAAGATGCCTTTGTCTGTGCCGAAATCGCGCTGGAGGCCATGCGCCTGAATCAGGTCGCCAACCTGCACGAACTGGCCAGAGCCACACAGGTCGGCGTCGGGCGCATGAACGCGACGGGCTATTCAGCCTGTTCCGCCCCGCGTGTGGCCCGCCCGCGCAACGGCACCGCCCCCAGCGCCTTCTCCGATGTTTATCGGCCCGTGCCCGGTATGCCCCGTTCCATGGACGGAAAACGGGTTGTATTTTCGGGTCAGCTCACACGTTTTTCGCGTAACGAAGCCCAAGAAATTGCTGGACGTTTTGGCGCGCGCGTCATGGGTTCGGTCACCGCCAAGACCGACTTGGTGGTGGTCGGCAATGGTGCAGGATCAAAGCTGGATCGCGCCCGCCATCTGGGCCTGAAATTGCTGTCCGAAGCCGATTTTTTGGACCTGATTACCGTAAAATCTTGACGCAAGGTCATGTTTTAAAAGCATAAACCGCAGTAATTTTAGGTCTTGTTTATAACGCAATCTGGCAGCAACCTGTGGTCAACGGATCCGCTCCCCTATGAGCCGACCTCGTGATCCGACCTTGGGAAGTAGACACCATGAAGACCATGATTTTCGCCGCTGCTGCTCTGGCCGCCTCGGCCATGGCGGCCCCCGCTCTGGCCAGTGACCCGACCGGCCTATGGCAGACCCCGACCAATGGCGGTCAGGTCCGCATCGAACGCTGTGGCAGCGCCCTGTGCGGCACGCTGGTCACCTCGTCGCACATCCGCGCCAATCCCGATGTCCGTGACGCCCGCAACAAGGACGAGAGCCAGCGCGGTCGTACCCTGCGCGGCCTGCGTATGCTGTCGGGCTTTAGCGGTGGCCCAAGCGAATGGCGCGGTGGATCGGTTTATAATCCCGAGGATGGCGGCACCTATCGCGGCACCATCACCATGACCAATGACAACACCCTGCGTCTGCGCGGCTGCATCGTCGCCCCGCTGTGCAAGACCCAGACCTGGACCCGCATCCAGTAGGCGCGGTCACAGCCTGAAATAATAAAGCCCCGTAGCAAGACTACGGGGCTTTTTCGTATCAGATCAGGGCTGCAACGATGGACAGCAAGGTCGCCGTCACCACCGCATTCAGTGCCATGCCGAGGCCTGCATAGGCCCCTGCTGTATCGCTGACCTGAAAGGCGCGGGCCGAGCCGACACCGTGGGCCGCAACCCCCACAGCAAAACCGCGCACGCGATAGTCGCGTATCCGCATCAGGTTCAAAACGGGCGTCGCCACCATGGCCCCCAGTACGCCCGAAAAGATAATGATGATGGCCGCCAGTGCCGGAATACCGCCAAGGGTCGTAGCCACGGCCATCCCTACTGGGGTCGTCGTAGAGCGCGGCGCAATCGACGCCATGATGTCCAGCGGCGCACCGAACATCCACACAATGCCCACCGCCGAGACAATGGCCGTCAAAGCCCCCGCCATCACCGCCAGAGCCAGCGGTACGGCCAGTTTGCGAATGGCCTTGCGCTGTTCCCAGATCGGCACCGCCATCGACACAACGGCTGGTCCCAACAGGAAGCTGATCATCGCCGTCGATGCGGCATAGGTGTCATAGGCCGTGTCCGTCACCCAAAGGGCCGCGATAATCACCGGCACCGACCACAGAACCGGATGGCCCAGCGGCGGACGACCCAGTTTCTGTGACAGACGGTCCATGACCGCAAAGACCACGACAGTTACCGACAGCCACAATAGGGTGGCGAACAGATCGGGCGACGTCATGCGTCATGCTCCCGATCATCATGATCCATGCGCTTGATCGCCCACTGGAACACGAGGGCCGTCACCACCAGCGTCAGCAGGGTCGAAATGGCGGTGGCCACGATAATAGCCACGCCATGACGGGCCAGAACCGGCCCTTCGTTCATCAGGCCGACGGCAGCCGGCACAAACATGATAGCCAGATGCGCCGTAAGCCATGCCGTCACCTTTTCCAGTGACGGACGCTCGCGGCGCACCAAGGCCAGCCAGACCAGCAAAAGAGCCATGCCGATCACCGAACCCGGCACAGGTACGCCTACAAACCGGTGAACGGCCTCGCCTGCCAACTGGCAGACAAGAAGAAGGGCAATGGCTCCCAGCATTAAAGCTTACAGCGCTACCGTCTGGGTCTTCAGCCACGCCAGCGCGGCTTCGTCCTTTTGAACCCCATCGGCCAACAGCGGACCGACCTTGGCCAGAACCTCGGCATGATAGGCATCCACATAAGCGCGTTCCTGCGGCGTCAGCATATCGACGTCGATCAGCTTGCGATCCAGCGGTGCCAAGGTCAGTTGCTCGAAGCCGTGCATCTTGCGCTCGCCGCCCTCGGGCACGCTCGGCTCGGTCACGACCTGAAGCGTCTCGATACGGATGCCCCACTCGCCTTCGCGGTAATAGCCCGGCTCGTTCGACAGGATCATACCCGTCATCAGAGGCTGGCTGGTGCCCCAGTTGGCGATACGCTGCGGGCCTTCGTGGACACCCAGATAAGAGCCGACGCCGTGGCCGGTGCCGTGATCAAAATCAAAGCCGGCATTCCACAGAGGCTGACGCGCGACCGCATCAATCTGCATACCGGAAGCGCCCGCAGGGAAACGGATCACCGCCATGGCGATGTGGCCCTTCAGGACCAGAGTGAACATGCGGCGCTGTTCATCCGTACCCTCGCCGATGGCCATGGTGCGGGTGACGTCCGTGGTGCCGTCCAGATACTGGCCACCGCCGTCCACCAGCAGAAGGCTGCCCTTCTCCATCGGACGGATCTTGGCCCCGACCGGCTTGTAGTGCGGCAGGGCACCATTGGCGGCGACACCCGCAATGGTGTCGAACGACAGGTCTTTCAGTTCGCCTGTCGCCTCGCGGAAGCCTTCCAAGGCTTCAACGATGGCGCGTTCGTCCGGCAGGTTTTCCTGCGCATAGGTATCGACCCAGTACAGGAAGCGGGTCAGGGCCGCGCCGTCACGGATGTGGGCGCGGCGGCTGCCCTCGATCTCGACGGCGTTCTTGCAGGCGCGCGGAATGGCGCACGGGTCCATGGCGCGAACCACGGTGGCACCGGCGCTTTCCAGCGCGTCGAAATACCATGCCGAGGAAATGGCCGGATCAATAACGACCTTCTGGCCCGACAGAGCAGCCAGTGCGCCCTCCAAGGTTTCGGGCGCGGCCAGCGTCACTTCGTTGCCCAGCCATGCGGGCAGTTCGTCAGTGATCTTGGCCGGATCAAGGAAGATGGTGGCCGAACCATCGGCACGCACAATGGCCTGACCCAGCGGCAGCGGCGTGCGGATCACATCACCGCCACGGATATTGAACAGCCATGCCAGCGACGACGGCGCGGTCAGGACAGCCACATCGCCACCCTTGTCGGCAATCGACTGGCCGATACGGGCGCGTTTCGACGCGGCGCTTTCGCCCGCATATTTTTCGGGGTGCGGCACGACGGGGGCCTGCGGCTGGGCCGGACGGGCATCGCCCCACGCCAGATCAATCGGGCTCTGGACCACGGCCTTCAGCGAAGCACCCGCCTTTTGTACAGCCGCACGCAGCGCATCCAGCGCATCGGGGCTGTGCAGGCGCGGGTCATAGCCGATGACCTGACCGGATTTCACATTGGCCGACAGCCATGCATTCTGTTCGTTCAGCGGCACACGCGCGAACAGGGCTTCATCGGTCTGGGCCTTGGCTTGAACCGTATAGCGGCCATCGACGAATATGGCGGCGCTGTCGGCAAACACGACGCCCGCCCCTGCCGAGCCGGTAAAGCCCGTCACAAATGCCAGACGCTCGCTGGCATCGGGCAGATACTCGTTCTGGTGTTCGTCCTCGTGCGGGACCAGCAGGCCATCAAGGCCCTGTTTCGCCATTTCGGCACGCACCAAAGGCAGGTGTTTCGCGCCAAACGAGGGATCGGTGGTTTCGTCGAAGGTCTGTCTCATAGCCTTTGACTACGCCCGACCGCCGTCGGGGGCCAGAGCCTCCGACGGCGTTTCAGCGGTTTTTATGCCTTGCGCAGTTGCAGGGCCGACCAGGCATCATTGTGGATGGTCTGTTCCACCACAAAACCCAGCGGGCGATAGGCATCGAGGATGCGGTCTTCCTGCGTGCGTAGCAGACCCGACAGGATAGCAACGCCACCCGACTTCAGAGCCTGCGCGATTTCAGGAGCCAGTTCGACCAGCGGTGCAGCCAGAATATTGGCGAACACCAGATCATAGGGGGCATTCTTGGCCACGCGGGCATCGTTCAGGCCGCTGGCGAAATAGAACTCGCACTTGGCATCGTTGATCTCGGCGTTTTCATTGGCGATACGGGCCGAGGCTTCGTCAATATCGGTGCCGACAGCAATCGGGGTGCCGGTCTTGGCCGCCGCGATGGCCAGAACGCCCGTGCCACAGCCGACGTCCAGAACCTTCTCGAAGGTCTCGCCCTTCTCCAGCAGCTTGTCGAACGCATCCAGACAGCCAACGGTCGTGCCGTGGTGGCCGGTGCCAAACGCCGCGCCCGCATCGATCTTCAGGGTCACGCGGCCTTCCGGCACCTTGCCCTGATCGTGTGCGCCATAAACGAAGAAGCGACCGGCCTCGACCGGCGGGAGGCCCGACAGGCTCATGGCCAGCCAGTCCGCATCGGCCAGTTTCTCGACGATCACTTCCAGACCTTCGACGGCACGCAGATGGGCCTCGATACCCTTGGCTTCGTCGTCCGTGGTCGGGAAAGCGTCGATGCGCCAGATGCCCAGATCCTCATCCTCTTCGAGGATCGAATAGGTCGCGCCTTCCAGCAAAACGTCCGCATCGATAGCAGAAGCCGCCGTCTCGGCCGGAACACGCAGGCCGCGAGCAATTATCTGAAGAGCAGATTCCGACATTTCCAAAAATCACCGATATGATAACAAATACGACAAGGACTGTTTTTCACCAGTCCGCCACATTCAAGGGTTGGGGATTACATGGCCAAAGCACCAACGGATACCAAGACCGCCGCACCTAAGGCGGCTGCAACCACTTCCAAGCCCAAGGCGGCTGCGAAGTCGCCCGCTTCTGCCGCAAAATCGGCCACGGGTGAAGTAAAAACAACCAAGGCGGCCGCTGCGCCCAAGGCGACGGCGACAAAAGCGGCGGCTAAACCGGCGGCTGCGAAGCCTGCGGTGGCCAAGGCGGGCGCGGCTAAACCTGCTGCCGCCAAGAAGCCCGCTGCGGCCAAAGCCACTCCGGCAAAGGCTCCTGCAAGCAAGGCTGCAGCACCGAAAGCAGCGGCAAGCAAGGCGGCTGCACCCAAGGCTGCGGCAACTGCAAAATCTCCGGCCAAGACTCCGGCCAAGACTCCGGCAGCCAAGCCCAAGACCACAGCGACAAAGACTGCACCTGCAAAGGCCGCCGCGCCCAAGGCTGCTGCGCCTGCACCTGCGCCTTCGAAGCCGGTGGCGGCTCCTACTCCCGCTCCTGCGCCCAAGCCCGCTGCCAGCGCGCCGCCCGTTCGCACGCCGCTGCCCGAAATTCCTGCGGCACCGCAGCCCGTTGCGGCCCCTGCTCCGGCACCCGCCGTTGCCAGCCCCGAGGCCCACGCCGCCGAAACCCCGAAAAAGCGCGGCTTCTTTGCCCGCCTGTTCGGCCTGAAATAAGTCGCCCCTTACGGGCAAACGAAAAGGGCCGGTGGCATTGCCACCGGCCCTTGTTCATTTCGGCATCACACCGAAACGACTATTCCGCCAGATCTTCGGCCAGAATCGCCATTTCGAACATGTACGAACCGGCTTCATCTTCGTCTTCGAACACCACGCCGATGAACTCGTCATCGACATAGACTTCGGCAGAGTCGGCAACCTTGCGTGCCTTAACCTTCAGGCCACCATGGTTGAAGGTGCGCTTCAGGTGGCTCTCGACTTTTTTGAGATCGGATTCTGTCACGGGGATAGCCTCGTTAATACATATTTGCGCGGACCCTAGAGAAGCGGCCCGCCGATGTGAAGCCCGCAGATCAAGCGTCCACAGGACGGTAGAGAACGTCGATAGCCGTCAGATCACATAATCATAAACGACATCGGACAAGGTGTGGTCCATCGTGCGGGCGGGTGTCGCATCGGTCGGACAATTGACCATGCGCGCCGGAACCCCCGCTACAGTGCAACCTGCCGGAACCGGTTTCAGAACCACCGAACCGGACGCCACCTTGGCATAGTCACCGATTGCGATATTGCCCAGCACCTTGGCCCCTGCGCCCAGCAGCACACCACGGCCGATCTTGGGGTGACGGTCGCCGCGCTCGGCCCCCGTACCGCCCAGCGTCACGGCATGCAGCATGGAAACCTCGTCGCCGACCACGGCGGTTTCACCGATCACAATGCCGGTGCCATGGTCCACAAACACGCCCTTGCCGATACGGGCCGCAGGGTGGATGTCCAACTGGAACAGTTCGGAAATCCGGCTCTGGAAATGGAAGGCCAGCGTGTCGCGCTTCTGTTCCCACAGCCAGTGAGCCACACGCCACGCCTGAAGCGCCTGATAGCCTTTGAAATACAGGAACGGCTGCAACGGCGTACGAATGGCCGGATCGCGCTCCAGCACGGCCAGCAGGTCCGCCTCGGCCGCCGCCACCGTCGCCGGATCGGCGCGGAATGCCGACATCGCCACTTCGCGCACCGTCATGGCCCCCAGTTCGGAATCACCCAATTTGCGGGCGATCTGGAAGCTCAGCGCCGCCGCCAGATTGTCGTGTGACAAGATGACCGAATGCAGATGCGACGCCAGTTGCGGCTCCTCGCGCGCAGCATCCTCTGCCGCCACCCGCAGGGACGTCCACAAATCTTGCTCGCGGGTATTTCCCGCCGATGAAACGACTTCCAGCTTGGTCATATGACTTCCTGTTCAGCCCTATCCTACGCCGACAGCATGGCCTGCGCCAGTTCGCGCGGCAGGGGACCATCGCCGTTAAGGCTCGTCTGGGCCATATGGTAGGCCCGATAGACGGTTGCCACAGTCAAACTATCACGCACCGCACCGCGCCCGACTTCTTCCAGCAGGGTCAGGTAAGGCACGCGCGCCGACACCAGAACCTCGGTCGGATCAGGATCAACCTTGGTGTCGTCCAGCCCCCAGGCCAGCCAGCACATGGCCCTCTCGTCGGTCGTAGAGTTGGACAGGTCCATATCCAGCGCCGCCACCCAGTGCCGCGCGGTCAGGCCCGCCTCTTCTTTCAACTCGCGCTGGATGGCCTCAAACGGGTCTTCGCCCTCCGGCGCGCCGCCTTCGGGCATTTCCCACGAATAGCGCATCAGGGCGAAACGGTGCTGGCCCACCATGGTCACCGTGCCATCGTCATGCAGCGGCAAGACACCCGCGCCGATATTTTTGGGACGCACCACCCAGTAATCAGCCTTCATTCCTGTGGGGGCCGTGACCGGATGGCGGGTGACCCGCATCCACGGATTTTCGATCAGAACCTCTTGCCCATGACTTTGCCATTTCGGGGCTTCCGGCAGGTCTTTGGCCCAGACGGGATCGATTTGTTCGATAATCTTCATGCCACCACTATGGCGTTTGACACATCGAAAACCTAGCTATGGAGTATGACTGACGCTCACTCGCCCGACCTGCCCCTGCCCGTCCGCTCCGAAGAGCTGCTTCATCGTCTGGCCACGCGCCGCTCGGCTCCGGCCCAGCAACTGGCGGCCCCGGCCCCCGAGGGTGAAGACCTGAAAACCCTGCTGGAGCTGGCGCTTCGCTCGCCCGATCACGGCAAGCTGGCCCCGTGGCGTCTGGTGGTTCTCGGTGCACAAACCCGCGCGGGGATCGTTGAAAAGCTGTCGGCTATGACCCATCGCCTGCCCGATCCGGTCAAGGGCAAGGCGGTGCTGTCCAAGCTGGCCAATCCGCCGCTGACCATCCTTGTCGTCTCCTCGCCCGTCCACGGCCACAAGGTGCCGGTGTGGGAACAGGAACTGTCCGCCGGTGCCGTCTGCATGAACATCGAACACGCCGCCAATGCACTGGGTTACAGCGCCAGCTGGATCACCGACTGGTACAGCTTCGATGCCGAGGCACTGGCATTGTTCGACATCAAGGACGGCGAGAAGGTCGCCGGCTTCATCCATATCGGCACCCTGCCCACCGCACCGCTGGAGCGTCCGCGCCCGCAGGTGTCAGAGCGGGTGGAAATCCTGCCTTAAAAGATCAAAAGCCCGAACCATGGTTCGGGCCTTTCGCTTATTAATCTTCGCTCGCGCGGATTGTGTCTTCCGGCACCGGCTTGTGGACCAGTGACACCAGCACCACCGACACGATCATCAACAAGAACCAGCTACCGAACTTGCTAAAGGACACCATCTGCCACCCCGCAGCCTGATCGGGATAGGTCCATGCCCGCCCGAAGGTGGCCAGATTTTCGGCAATCCAGATAAATAACGCCACAAGGAAATAGCCCAACAACAAGGGCATGGAGCGGCGTCTGCGGTCGGTCTTGAACCAGAACCAGCCGCGTACGAAAATCAGCGCCGTCGCGATAAACAGCACCACGCGAATATCCGGCAGCCAGTGGTGCGCGAAGAAGTTCACATAGATGGCCGCCGCCAGCAGATAGGTCTGCCACATCGGCGGATAATGCTTCACCCCGATATGGAACACGCGCTGGACACGGGCGATATAGCTGCCCACCGCCGCATACATAAATCCGGAAAACAGAGGCACGGCCCCGATCCGCAGGAAGCTGTCCTCGGGATAGATCCACGACCCGTGATAGGTCTTGAACAACTCCATCACCGTGCCCGCAATATGGAACAGGAAGATGGTCTTGGCCTCGTCCCAGCTTTCCAGCTTGAAGGCCAGCATCACCCCCTGAATACCCAGCGCCCCGATCACCAGAAAATCATAACGGCTGATCGCGCTCGTCTGCGGCCAGAACAGATAGGTGCCGACAATCAGCGCCAGCAGCGCACCGCCAAACAGACAGGCCCATGCCTGTTTCAGGCCGAACCACAGGAACTCGTAGGCATAGCCCCGCCAGCGCCCCTTATCGGCCCAGCCTTCTGCACGCGCCATCAAACGGCGGCCAAGCGCTTCGAGTGGCAGTGTCGTCTTGTCGTTCATATCCGTCCGCGCATTTGGTGCCCGACATAACAAAGGCGGCCACTAGAGAGTGACCGCCCCTGATTATCCAGCGATACCGCGAAACCTGTTAGGCGTCAGCGGTTTCGTCTTCGCCTTCAGCCTCTTCGGCAGCGAATTCTTCGGCGGTGACGTACTCGGCACCTTCGGCGTCCAGTACCCACAGACCGATGAAGGTTGCGTGTTCCGGCGTCAGATCTTCGTCGATCACATCACCGGAATAAAGACCGACGCTGCTGTAATCGAATTCCAGTTGCAGCTCTTCGGCCAGCTCGACCAGCTCTTCGGCCAGACGGCGCGAATAGCCGATGACTTCCGATTCATTGGTGAACTCGTCGGTCAGGGTGTTGACCTCTGCATCCTCGGAACCTTGGGTCGCAGTCGTGATGACGATGGTATAGGCGGTCATGGTATTTTTCCTGACTTTTAAGTCTCTTGAAGCCGGTTACAGGCTTATGCAGGCTTAATGAAGGCTGGCTCGGATATTGGCGGTGCATAACCGCCAATGGAATTAGTCTTTCGAGCCGCGATAGTTCCGTTTGGTGGCGCGATAGTTTTTCTGGGTCGCCGCCAGTCGCCGACGTTCGGCGTCACGGGCGGTCTTGTCCACCTTGTCCTTGGCCTCGGCCATTTCAAGCTGAAGCTGCACAAAATGGGTCCAGCGGTCCAGCAGCAAGGACCCGTCCTTGATGGCCCCCTGCACCGCACAGCCCGGTTCGCTGACATGGCTGCAATTGCTGAACTTGCACTGGGTCATCAGGTCTTCGACATCGTCGAAAACCTCGGCCACACCCTCTTCGGCATCCAGAAGACCGATCTCGCGGATACCCGGAGTGTCCACCAGCATCCCGCCGGACGGCAGCACAATCAGTTCACGGTGACTGGTCGTGTGGCGGCCCTGATCGTCGTTTTCGCGCACTTCACGCGTGACCATGCGGTCCTCGGCCAGCAAGGTGTTGACCAGTGTGGACTTGCCTACGCCAGATGATCCGATCATCACACAGGTCTCGCCCGCGCGGACATAGGACAGGAATTCATCCAGCCCCTCACCGCTCCGCGACGAGATCGCCACCACCGGACTGTCGATCTCCTGATCGCGCATCTCGGCAATCTTTTCGGCGGCATTATCAACCAGATCAGCCTTGGTCAGCACCACCACCGGCCGCGCCCCGCTCTGGCGCACCGCCGCCAGATAGCGCTGGATACGGCGCAGGTTCAGATCGGCATTCAGCGAGGTGACGATAAAGGCCACATCAACATTGGCGGCGATAATCTGGGTCGCGCGCGAGGCATCCTCGATGGCGCGGCGCACCAGTGCCGATTTGCGCGGCAGCACAGCCTGAACCGTGCCGATACCGGCCTTCTTGTCCATCAGCAGGGCCACCCAGTCGCCCACGCATGGCTGGCCGATATCATCGGCTTCGTGCAGCAGACGCCCTGTCGGGCGCGCCGTGACGGGGCCGTTTTCGGTTACGACCGTATAGCTGCCGCGTTGTTGCAGCACGACACGTCCGGCAATGAAGCCGGAACGTGCATATTTCTTTTGAAAGGCGTCTGCGAAATAATCGGTCCAGCCGTAACGCTCGATCATTTCGCCATGCTCCGGCTAAGCTCTGCGCCGCCGCGCATCAGCCGCGACCGCGATAGGTCGGAACGCCCTGCTCGGGAATCCACACACCTTCAGGTGCCGGCCCCGACTGCCAGAACACGTCGATCGGGATACCGCCGCGCGGATACCAGTAGCCACCGATCCGCAGCCATTTGGGTTGCAGCAGGTCGTTCAGACGACGACCGATCGACACCGTGCAATCCTCGTGGAAAGCGCCGTGGTTACGGAAGGACGTCAGATAAAGCTTCAGCGACTTGGACTCGACCAGCCAGTCACCCGGCACATAGTCGATCACCAGATGGGCAAAGTCCGGCTGGTTCGTCACAGGGCACAGGCTGGTGAATTCGGGCGCGGTAAAGCGCGCCACATACAAGGTGTCATTATGCGGGTTCGGCACCCGCTCCAGCACGGCCTCTTCAGGATTGGTCGGCGCCCCCGTCTGGGTGCCGAGCTGGGAAAGGCCGTCTGTGTAGTGCGACATGGGATACCGTAGGTCTTTATTGGGCTTGCGTCCGACCGGCGAACACAGCCAGTCTAACAGCAGGGGATTTCGGGGACCACATAGGATGAGAAGCGCCTTCGTTCAAATCATTGCCGCGTCGGGCAAGGGATTTGTCGCGCCGCTGCGCGTTTTCAGCTCTTACCTGCCACGACACACAACCTGCCCGAAGGCGCTACTAAGATAATGAAAAACCTTCGAGTTTTGGCAATTTTCTTTGCCTCTGCCTCGCTTGGTGCGTCCGGTGGCTATGCACAGACGAACAGCGAAGCCATTCCTCTGCTCGCTCCGAGGGATGTGCTATCAGAGTTTGACCTGCGACGTCTTGAGTATCCCCCGCGCGCGCTTGAACTCGCGATAAGCGGCAATGCCATCGTGCAGTGTACAGCCTTACCCGCAGGTCAGGTCAGCGGCTGTATCATCGTAAAAGAACCCCCCGAGGGTGCTGGCTTTGGCCCCGCCTCTTTGCGCGTGATGCGAAATGCCCGACTGCCTGAGGTCGAACCCGCTACCGGAGAACGCACTTTCCGCGTCGTCTTCCAATTCACTCTCGGCTAACGCCATGCGTAACAAACTTGGGCCAAACAAATACAAGCCGGACAGACCCAGTTATCACTATTTCGATGAGCAGCCGGATACCTCGTACTGGCATAATCGTTATGGCGATCCACGCTTTACCCTGACCTTGCTACTCATCTTCCTCATTTCAGGAGCTCTTGTGGTCGGAGCAGTTGTGCTAGCGCGCTCGGTGAAAGCAAAACGTGCGGCGGCAAATGCCTTGCCTCCTTTGATCACACTCATCGACGAGAACGGCACCCGAACCGTTCTGTCACTCGATGCCCCTGTAGAAATGATTTGCCCCGCCCAGAGCGGAGAAGCAGCGTCTTCAGAACCTCAACCGACGTGGACAGTCCCTCCTGCCCCTAACGCGCATGACTTTCCGCTTGCAGCCTTGGATGCAGGTATAGGCGGCGCAGCTTCAGTGACATGCCTTGCCATGCCGGATGGTCGCGTGAGGGACTGCCGTGTCACGACTGAAACCCCTGCCGGATATGGTTTTGGCGAAAGCGCCATCAACATTGTTCAACGCGGATGTTTGACGCGTTTTTCCGAAGAGCTCTCACCCGCCGAGTTCACCGTACGGGTACCTTTCAACATCCACTAACCCGTTGCAGTCAGCGCGCGCCGTGTTATCCGTAGTCAAACAAAACGCACCGGAGGACACCCATGGCCATTCCTGCTTCCCTGCAAAAAGGGCTGAAGCTGCCCGTTATCTCGTCGCCGATGTTTCTGGTGTCGGGAACGGATCTGGTGGTCGAGGCGTGCAATAACGGGGTCATTGGCACCTTCCCGTCGCTAAACCAGCGCACCACCGAGGGCTATCGGGACTGGCTGATCGAGATCAAATCGCGCCTGAAACCCGATGCGGCGGCCTTTGGCGTGAACCACATTGTTCACAATACCAATGACCGCCTGATGGCCGATCTGGCTGTCACTATCGAGCACGAGGTGCCGCTGGTCATCACCTCGCTGGGGGCCGTGGCCGATGTGGTGAAGGCGGTTCAGAGCTATGGCGGCAAGGTCTTCCACGACATCGCCACCGTGCGCCACGCGCAAAAAGCCGCCGAGGCCGGCGTGGATGGCCTGATCCTGGTGGCCGGTGGCGCGGGCGGCCATGCGGGCATCATCAACCCGTTCGCACTGGTGAACGAGGTGCGCCGCTTCTTTGACGGCACCATTATTCTGGCGGGCGCGCTCTCGACCGGACAGGACGTGGCCGCCGCCCTGATGATGGGGGCCGACTTTGCCTATATGGGCACCCGCTTCATCAACACGACCGAGGCACAGGCCGACGCCGCCTATCAGGCCATGATTATCGACAGCGGCGCGACCGACATCGTGCACACCCCCGCCGTCTCGGGTATTCCCGCTAACTTCATGGTCAAATCCCTGATCGACAACGGCATCGATCCCAAGTCCCTGCCCTCGCACAAGCTGGATATGGGCGAGGAAGCCAAGGCGTGGAAAACCATCTGGTCCGCTGGTCATGGCGTGGGCTCCATCCACGATGTTCTGCCTACGGCCAAGCTTATTGAGCGGCTCACGGACGAGTTTTCACAGGCCTGTTTGGATTTTGACACAAAACGACGTTAAGCGGGCGCATCACCAGACGCAGCGGAGCCCCTATGCGCCTTACAGTCACCGCCCTCGCCCTCGTTTTCGCAACCGCCGCCCTGCCCGCTTCGGCCATGGCACAGACCGGTTCGTGGAATCTTTCCGTGGGTGCCGGTACCGATAACCGCTCCAAAGATATCTCCAAGTCCGACGGCGAAGCCTTCGTATGGGGCGAGGCCCTGTGGGAAAACGACAGCGGCTTCTTCTATGCCGGTCCGGCATTTGAAACGATCAAGAGCGGCGGCTCGGACCTTGAGGTCGAACTGGGCGGCGGCATTCGTCCGCAATGGGCCGGTTTCGATTTCGACCTGAACGCTACCCACAAATGGCGTCTGGATTCCAACCCCGGCGTTGATGACAAGGCGTGGGAATTCACCGCCGACATGAAGCGCGCCATTGGTCCGGCCAGCGCCCGTCTGCGGGTACAGCATTCGCCGGACGGAGCAGGCTCGGTCAAGGCATGGACATGGGTGGCCGCGCGTGCGGGCTGGGACTTCAGCGACAAACTGACCGCTACCGCAGAGATCGGCCGCCGCGATCAGGACAACAGCGTTGACTATACCGGCTATAATATCGGTGTCGCCTACGCCCTGACCAAAGACCTTGAACTGGATGTTCGCTGGCACGGCAATGATTCCGACATGCCCGGCGAACAGTACAAAGAAGCCTTGGTCGCAGGCATCGCCTACGCCTTCTAAGTCCAGACCTAGAAGGTTGGGCATAACAGATACGAAAAAGGGGCCGGATGGCCCCTTTTTTATGCCGCCTGTCCGGCCACGGCCTTCACGACAGCGGCCATATCCGCCCCCGTCGGCTGCTGTGCCAGCCTCAGACCGAACTCGGGCAGGATCGCCAGCAGATGATCGAAAATATCGGCCTGAATGTCTTCGTACTCGGCCCACGCGGTCGTCGCCGTGAAGCAATAGATTTCCAGCGGCAGACCGCTTTCATCCGGTGCCATCTGGCGCGCCAGTTGCGTCATCTGCTGGTTCAGGCGCGGGTGGTTTTTCAGGTACTGCTTCACATAGGCCCTGAAGGTGCCCAGATTGGTGGCGCGACGGGTATTGACCGGATCGCGGCCGCTCTCGACCAGTTGCGCGTTCCAGCGGGCCAGTTCGTCGGATTTTTCCGCCAGATAGTCGTCGATCAGCATGATCCGGCGCATATGGTTGCGCTCGTCCTCGCTCAGGAAACGCACACTGTTCTGGTCGATCAGCAGTGAGCGCTTGATCCGGCGACCACCGCTTTCCTGCATCCCGCGCCAGTTTTTGTAGCTTTCATTGATCAGCCGCCATGTCGGGATGGTGGTGATCGTCTTGTCCCAGTTCTGGACCTTTACCGTGTGCAGGGCGATGTCGATCACATCGCCATCGGCATTCAGTTGCGGCATCTCGATCCAGTCACCGACACGCAGCATGTCATTCGAGTTCAACTGAACCGACGCCACCAGCGACAGGATGGTGTCCTTGAACACCAGCATCAGCACCGCCGCCAAGGCCCCGAGACCCGACAGCAACAACAAGGGCGACCGGTCGATCAGCGAAGCAATCACCAGAATGGTGCCGATCGCATAGACGACCAGTTTGACCACCTGCACATAGCCCTTGATGTTGCGACGATGCGCCCGCTCCGAACGGGCATAGAGGGCATTGGCCATATCCAGCGCCGACCCGATGGCCAGCACGACCGCAACAATGGTCAGGGCCGCCGCAACATTCTGGACCACCGTCACCACTGACGGGTGCAGATGCGGCACCGAGGCAATACCCAGCTGGATAATCAGCGTCGGCACCACCCGCGACAGGTTCCGCACGACGGGTCGCAACAGGCTATCCAACTCGTCGGTAGCCCGTTCTACCAGCTTCAATAATATGCGGGTCAGCCCGCGCCGGACTATAAAATCGGCGGCAACGGCCACCAGAACCAGAAGGCACAACCCCGCCATCATTTCAGCCATGGGGAAGTCTGCGAGACGGGCGCGCAAGGCGTCGTATTGCTGCATGGCACAAAACTAATGACCTGGACCCGCCATGTGAACCCCGACATAGCGCCACAGGGCGCATGAAAAAGGCCGCAGTCCCTAAAGACTGCGGCCTCTCGTCATAATCTCGGTATCAGGACAGGGCCTGATCCAGATCGGCGATCAGGTCTTCGATATTCTCGACCCCCACCGACAGGCGGATCAGGTTGTCGGTGACACCGCTGGCCTCGCGCACATCCTTGGGGATGCTGGCATGGGTCATGATGGCCGGATGGTTCACAAGACTTTCGACACCGCCGAGGGACTCGGCCAGCGTAAAGACCTGCACCCGCTCCAGAACGCGCTTGGTGCGTTCCAGATCGCCGTCGATCACCACCGACACCATCCCGCCGAAACCGCCCGTCATCTGGCTCTTGGCCAATGCGTGTTGCGGGTGGCTTTCCAGACCCGGATAGATGACTTTTTGAACACCGGCGCGGCCTTCCAGCCACTTGGCCAGCGTCATGGCATTTTCACAGTGGGCCTTCATGCGAAGGGCCAGCGTTTTCAGGCCACGGTTCACCAAGAAGGCATCGAACGGGCCCATGACGCCGCCGATAGAGTTCTGGAGGAACTTCAGCTGCGCGGCCATTTCCGCATCCTTGGCCACCAGAACACCGGCAACCACGTCAGAGTGACCGTTCAGATATTTGGTCGCCGAATGCATCACGATGTCCGCGCCCAGTGCCAGCGGCTGTTGGCAATAGGGCGAGGCAAAGGTGTTATCGACCACGAGGATCAGATTATGCGCCTTGGCCACCTTGGACAGGGCGGCGATATCGGCCAGCTTCATCATCGGATTGGTGGGGGTTTCCACCCACAGCATCCGCGTCTTGTCGGTGATCGCGGCCTCTACAGCCGCGATGTCGCTGAGGTCGACATAGGCAAAGTCCAGACCCATCGAGCGACGGCGAACGCGCTCGAACAGACGCCACGAACCGCCATACAGGTCATCACCCGTAACGATGTGCGAACCGGCATCCAGCAGTTCCAGCGCCGTCGAGGTCGCCGCCATGCCCGAGCCGAAACCGAAGGCCTGAACGCCGCCTTCAAGGTCCGCGATACAGGCCTCGAACGCCATGCGCGTCGGGTTCTTTCCGCGTGCATATTCAAAGCCCTTGTTCACGCCGGGGCTTTCCTGCGCGAAGGTCGAGGTGGCGTAGATCGGCATCATAACGGCACCGGTCGTCGGGTCCGGTTCCTGCCCCGCATGGATGGCGCGGGTCGAGAAGCCTTGATGATTTTTCTTTTCGGTCATCTGCTTAACGGTTCAGGCTGAGGTGGTTGATCAGGTCGGCGCGGGTAATCAGGCCGACGAATTTCTCGCCGTCCAGCACAATGGCCACACGGTCGCGGTCGAACAGCGGGATCAGGGCATCCAGCGTTTCGGAAACCTGCACCGTGTCCAGATCGCGCGTCATGGCCGACGATACCGCCTTGGCGAAACGATCCTTGCGGGTGATCTCATCGGTGTTCATCAGGTGGACGATATCGCTCTCGTCAACGATGCCGATCAGACGGCCATCCTGAATGACAGGAAGCTGCGAGACATCGCTGCCGCGCATACGTTTAAAGGCCGTGTCGATGGTGTCTTCGGGACCGACAACGACCACATCACCTGTCTCGTATTTGCGGCTAATCAGGTCCGACAGGTTGCCGGTGATCTCGCGTTCCGCCAGACCCTGATCGGCCAGCCATGTGTCGTTATAGACCTTGGACAGATATTTCGCGCCGGTGTCGCACACGAAGGTGACGACCGTCTTCGGCTCGGTCTGCTCACGGCACCAACGCAGGGCCGCCGCGATCAGGCAACCCGACGACGATCCGGCCAGAACGCCCTCTTTCAGCAGTAGATCGCGTGCGGTCGCGATCGATTCCGCATCGGGGATAGAATAGGCTTTGTCGATCAGATTGATATCGGCGGTGTCCGGCACAAAGTTTTGCCCGATACCTTCGACGGTATAGGAGCCATCGGGACCGGGTTTGCCCTCGTTGACGATTCCCGCCAGCGCCGAACCGACCGGATCGGCCAGAATGATTTCAGCCTTGGAGCCCTGCGCTTTCAGATAGCGGGCAATGCCGGTGATGGTGCCGCCCGAGCCGATACCGGCCACAAAGGCATCAATATCACCGCCGGTCTGCTCCCAGATTTCCGGTGCCGTCGATTTGAAATGCGCCTCGGAGTTGGCGTCATTGGCGAACTGGTTGACGTAATAGGCACCCGGAATCTGCTGGGCCAGACGCTCGGCCATGTCGGTATAGTATTCGGGATGGCCATGCGGCACGTCCGAACGGGTCAGGCGCACATCGGCCCCCATGGCGCGCAGGTGCTGGATTTTTTCCTTCGACATCTTGTCCGGAATGACCAGCAAGACCTTGTAACCCTTTTGTTTTCCGACCAGCGTCAGGGCCAGACCGGTATTACCGGCTGTCGCCTCTACGATGGTGCCGCCCGGCTTCAGCCAGCCCTCGTTCTCGGCCACCTCGATCATGGTCAGGGCGATCCGGTCCTTGATGGAGCCACCGGGGTTCTGGTTTTCCAGCTTGAGCAACAGACGGCACTTGCCGGTGTCCAGCTTGGTTACCTCGACCATCGGGGTCTTGCCGATCAGGTCCAGCAGCGAGGCGGCGGGACGGGACAGGGCGGGCGTGTCGGTCAACGACATGGGTCTATGCTCCAAAGCTCTTAGGCCTCAAGGCTGGGCTTCGCGGCCTTCGCGGTCAACTCGTGCAAGTTTTCACCTTTTTGCCCGAAATATTCGCTACAGAGAGCGTAATGGCTAAAACTCCGAAACGCCCGGTTGCGGGCCTCCCCGACAAAGACACCCTCCTCGCCTTCCTGCGCGAAGCCGGAGAGGCGGAAAAATCCGACATCGCCCGTGCATTCGGCCTCAAGGGGGCCGAGCGGCGCATGCTGCGTGAAATGCTGCGCGAGCTGGAGGCCGAAGGCAAGCTGGGCAAGCGCGGCCGCAAGGGCTTTGCCGAGGCCGGCACCCTGCCCCCCGTCGGCGTGGTCGATGTGGTGGCCCGCACCGACGATGGCGAAATGCTGGTCCAGTTGGTCAAGGGCGAGGCCGATGCGCCTCAGGCCGTTCTGGTGGCCGACAAGGACCGTCGCGGACCTGCGCCGGCTATGGGCGACCGCCTGCTGGTCAAGCTCAGCCGCGCGGGAGAAGGCTGGGAAGCCCGCCTCGTCAAGAAACTGGATTCCGACAACAGCAAGCTTCTGGGCGTGGTCCGCAAGGGCAATCGCGAGGTTCGCATCGAGCCGGTGGACAAGAAGGACAAGGAATTCCTTGTTATCCCCGCCTCGCTGGCCGAGGGCCTGAAGGACGGCGATCTGGTTCTGGCGGCTGCCGAAAAGCGCGAGGGTCGTTATGGTCCCAAGCGCGGCAAGGTGCTGGAACATATCGGCCGCGAGGATGATCCCCGCGCTGCCTCGATCATTGCCATCCATCAGCACAACATCCCCGCCGGCTTCTCGGAGGCCGTAGAGGCCGAGGCAGGCGATCAGGAAGTCCCGACCCTGAAGGGCCGCGAGGATCTGCGCCATATCCCGTTCGTCACCATCGACCCGCAGGATGCGCGCGACCACGACGACGCCGTCTATGCCGAACCCGATACCGACGAGAAAAACCCCGACGGCTGGATCGTCTGGGTGTCGATTGCCGACGTGGCCGCCTATGTGCGCCCCAATACCCAACTGGACCGCGAGGCCCGCGCCAAAGGCAACTCGACCTACTTCCCCGACCGCGTAGAGCCTATGCTGCCGGAAGTGCTGTCCAATGGCCTGTGCAGCCTGAAACAGGGCGAGAACCGCGCCACCATGGCGGTGCGTATGGTGTTCGACGCCACCGGCAAGAAGGTCAGCCACAAGTTCACGCGCGGCCTGATGCGTTCACACGCCAAGCTGTCCTATGAACAGGCTCAGGCCGCCATCGACGGCGCGCCGGACGATGTGACCGGCCCCATCATGGATGCGATCCTGTATCCTTTGTGGAACGCCTATGCCTGTATGCTGAAAGGCCGCGAGCGCCGTGCGCCTCTGGCCATCGAAAGCCTGGAGCGCCGCGTGAAGATGTCGCCCGATGGCGGTATCGAAGCCATCCTGCCGCGCAAGTCGCTGGAAGCGCACCGCCTGATCGAGGAAATGATGGTGCAGGCCAATGTCTGCGCCGCCGAGACGCTGGAAAAGGCCCGCACGCCGCTGATCTATCGTGTGCACGAGACGCCCAGTCAGGAAAAAATCTTCAACCTGTCGGACTTCCTGCACACCATCGGCAAGTCTTGGACCAAGGGCGAGGCCCCGACCACCAAACGCTTCAACAAGCTGCTGGGCGAGGTCAAGGACACCGCCCATGCCGAGGTCGTCAACGAGGTGGTCCTGCGCACCCAGATGCAGGCCTTCTATACGCCGTCGAATGTCGGCCACTTTGGCCTGAACCTCGACCGCTATGCCCACTTCACCTCGCCGATCCGCCGCTATGCCGACCTGATGGTGCATCGTGGCCTGATCCGCGCGTGTGGCTTTGGCGATGATGGCCTGACCGACCGCGAAATGTCGGAACTGGAAGCCATTGCCGACCACATCACCGAAACCGAGCGTCGCTCGATGGCGGCGGAACGTGCGGCGATGGATCGCTATATCGCCGCCTTCCTTGAAGAGCATGTCGGGGCGATGTTTACCGGCCGCATTACCGGCGTGACCCGCTTTGGCCTGTTTGTCCGTCTGGATGAAACAGGGGCCGATGGTCTGGTGCCTGTGTCGTCTCTGGGCGACGAATATTTCATCCATGACGACCGCACCCATGCACTGGTCGGCGAGCGTTCGGGCAAGCGCTTCCCGCTCGGCTATAATGTCGAGGTCCTGCTGGTCGAGGCCACGCCGATCACCGGCGGTCTGGTCTTGCAGATGATGTCCGACCCTGCCCCGCGCGATCCGAATGCCCCGTCCCCGCGTCTGGGTATGCGGGGTCGCTCTGGCAAGGGCGGTGGCGGCTTCAAGGGTGGCGGCAAGGGCGGGCCCAAATCGGCCCGCGCCCGCAATGGCGGCAAACCCCATGGTAAGCCTCTGGGCGGCCTGAAAGGTGTCAAAAAGGGCAAGCGCAAGTGAGCCAACCGTTCGACGCCAGACAGGACCTGCTGGATTCGCCACGCACGGGGGAGCGACAACGCCCCCGTGATGCCGCAACCCTGATCCTGACGCGCGGCGAACGAAACCTTGAAGTCCTGATGGGTCGCCGTGCGGCAGGCCATGTGTTTATGGCCTCCAAATGGGTGTTTCCGGGGGGACGGATCGACCCCTCGGATTTTCGCGCCCATGCCAGTGGCCATCTGAACCACGAAACTGCCCGCAGGCTGGAAATGGAGATGCCCGCACGGCGCGCCCGTGCGCTGGCCCTGACGGCTATCCGCGAGACATTCGAGGAAACCGGCCTTATTCTCGGCAAGTCGGCCCCTGAGGCCTCTGTGGCCGGTCCATGGCGTGAATATCGTCAGGCCGGTGCCATCCCCGACCTGTCGGCCCTGACCTATGTGGCCCGCGCCATTACGCCGCCGGGTCGCACGCGCCGTTTCGATGCCCGTTTCTTTGCGGCCCCCATCGAGGCCCTGCGCGATCCCGACAATATCGAAGGCTCGGGCGAACTGGACGAGATTGCGTGGCTGCCTATCGAGGACGCTATGAAGCTGGACCTGCCCTCCATCACCCGCTTTGTGCTGGGCGAGGCTCTGGAGCGCCGCCAGAACCCCAACAGGCCCCTGCCCTTTGTCCGCATGCTGCACGGCCAGCACCGCATCGAGCACAGACATTAAAAAAGGCTCCCGATCCATATCGGGAGCCTTCTTCATTTCAGATCAGATGATGACCTATTCTGTGACCGGCTTGGTCAGGTCGAACTCGACGCGCATGAGACGGTTCGGGCGCTTCAGCTCGTAAACATAGGTCTTGGCGGGGTGAACCTCGACTGCCCACACATTGGTGGTCGAAACCGCGGCATCATTGGCATTGAACAAGTCGATGGATTCCTGATCGACAGGGAATTCCTGACGCTCGGCCGTGCCTTCATTGGCGGTATTGCCGCCATACCAGTGCAGGGTGTGCGTGGTGCCATCCGGATCGCGGTGATCGTGCTTGAGGCGCAGACCCACATCCTGACGGGTAATGACCCAGGTGCGCGACTTGTCTTCGCCGACCCAGAACGGAATGCGGATCTCGCTGTCACTGCAATCGCGCACATGCATCAGCAGGCGGTTATTGGCGAAATCGGCATCCTGAGGGTCGGTGGTCACAACCTTGCCCTCGAATCGCTGGCCACACAGGGCTGTCAGATTCGCAAAGAAGGCATCTTGCGGATTCACCGATTCCGTAACCGCGCTCTGCGAACTACAGGCAGCAAGGCCGAAAATTGAAGCCGTTAGGGCGAAGGCGGGTGCAATTCGAGACATTTTCATGGCAAAAGACTACCTGTTCGCAAGTCGAACTCAAGGCGACATCACGCCCGTTGACTTTGCTGCGTGTATGGGTATGTTCCGCGCCTCGTATTTATAGCGGCTTTCGCCGTCGCAGAGGTTAATTCCGATGGCCAAACCGGCTTCGATCAAGATCCGTCTGAACTCCACCGCCGACACCGGCTTCTTCTATGTCACCAAGAAGAACGCCCGTACCATGACCGAAAAAATGGTCGTGAAAAAGTACGATCCGGTCGTTCGCAAGCACGTCGAGTTCAAAGAAGGCAAGATCAAGTAAGTCCCTGCTCCGCGCGATGCGGAGCAGCAGCTTGCACGATTTTGAAAACGCCCGGCTGTTCACAGCCGGGCGTTTTTCTATGCCTGAAAGATTGGCGACTGTTCCCAGCCGCCCACTTTTCGATGCCTGAAATCCGTAAGGAAACGTCCGCGCTCTATGCCGCGCGGACAACCACCTTGTCGCGGCCCAGTGCCTTGGCCTCATAGACACCCTGATCGGCGCGTTTCAGCAGGGTCTCGGGCGTATCATCGGGTACGGACGCCGCAACCCCCACCGATACCGTTACCGTCAACGCCTCGCCCATACCCTTGGCACGGAACGGCTCGCGGCTGACATTGCTGCGGATACGCTCGGCAATCGTTTGGGCATCTTCCAGAGACGTGCCGGGCATCACCACCACGAACTCCTCGCCGCCCAGACGGCAAGGCAGGTCCAGCGCACGGACATTGGTGGCCAGACGCACAGCAAATTCGCGCAGCACCTCGTCACCCGCATCGTGGCCAAAGCTGTCATTGATGATCTTGAAGTGATCCAGATCCAGAATCAGCACCGCAACCTGATCGCCACCCAGATTGGCCCGCGACACCAGCGACTGTAGCTGGCTGGACATATATCGGCGGTTATGAAGCCCCGTCAGCACATCGGTGACAGCCGCTTCCAGATTGCGTTCCAACCGCTCGCGCAGGAACTCGGTATAACGCTTGCGCCTGACCTGCGTGAAAGCACGGGCCGACAGCTCGTGGCCATCCACAGGGATGCTGACAATATCATTGGTCCCCAGCTCCAGCGCCTTGAGCAGTCGCGGGCGGTCGCCCGTATCCACAAGGGTCAGGATCGGCAGGTTGCGCGTGCTTTCTCGCGCGCGCAGATGGGCTAGCAGGCGCAGGCCGTCAAAACCCTTGGTCGCCGCATTGATAATCAACAGATCAACGCCGTTGATGGACGATGACAGGTCATTGCCCATCGTCCCCAGATGTACGGGGCGATGATTCTTGCCCAGTTCGGCCACGATATGCGCGGCCTGTTCGTCATGATCGTCCACGATCACAATACGGCCGCCGGTGCCGCGCAAACGCTCTATGCCCGCATCGCCTATCCCGATACGGCGCACGCTTTCCTCGCGCTCGCGCAGTTCGTCGATCATGATCTTCAGACGCGTCAGACTGCGGACCCGCGCCATCAGGATCACATCGTCCAGAGGCTTGGACAGAAAGTCGTCAGCCCCCGCTTCCAGACCGCGAATACGGTCCTCGCGTCCATCCAGCGCCGTCACCAGCACCACAGGAATATGGCGCGTGACCGGATCGTCTTTCAGGCGGCGACAGGTTTCAAACCCGTCCATGACCGGCATCATCACGTCCAGCAGGATCAGATCCGGCTGTTCGGCGCGGGCAATCTCGATCGCTGTGGCCCCGTCACGACAGGTCGCAACGTCGTAATATTCGATCGTCAGCTTGGCTTCGAGCAGGCGGACATTGGTTTCGACATCGTCCACCACCAGAATACGCGCACTCATACACTATCCTTCCAGATGCAGCCTGACAGTGTCCAGAAAGGTCGTGACCGAGATAGGTTTGGAAATATAGGCCTCACAGCCACCCTGCCTGATGCGCTCTTCATCCCCCTTCATAGCAAAGGCGGTGACGGCAATAACAGGGATATTGCTCAGTTCTTCGTCCTCTTTGATCCATTTTGTCACTTCCAGTCCCGAAATCTCCGGTAACTGGATGTCCATCAGGATCAAATCGGGCCGATGGGCGCGGGCAAGCTGAAGCGCCTGCATTCCCTCGCGGGTTTGCAGGGTCTCATAACCCTGAGATTCGAGCAGATCATGAAACAGCTTCATATTCAGCTCGTTATCCTCGACGATGAGGATTTTTTTGGACATTCAACACCTGCCCGCTCAACCTGAACCCGTGGGAAAAATCGACAAATCGGCTATAATGGGTTCCCTCAAACCCAAACTTGCCCTGCCCAGTCTTAAACTGACGTGAAGGCGCAACCGGCCGGAGCATGAATCTGTCGATCCAGACGCTTTGTCGTGACTGCCTGTGGCACGGAACCGACGCTGTGAAGCGTTGCCCGTCCTGTGGCACGCCGCGCGTGGTCAGCCATGCAGAGCTGGGTCAACTGACCATGGCGCATCTGGATTGCGATGCCTTTTACGCCTCGGTGGAAAAGCGCGACCGGCCAGAACTGCGCGACAAGCCGGTCATTATCGGGGGCGGAAAGCGCGGAGTGGTCTCGACCGCCTGCTATATTGCCCGCCTCTATGGCGTCGGCAGCGCCATGCCGATGTTCAAGGCACTAAAGGCCTGTCCTGAAGCCGTCGTCATTCCCCCTGACTTTTCCAAATACAGACACGAGAGCGCGCGCATCTTCGGCGCGGTCGAGGCCCTAACCCCGTTGGTGCAAACCCTGTCTCTGGACGAGGCGTGGATCGACCTGTCCGGCACAGAGCGCCTGAATGGTGGATCGGCGGCCTTCCAACTGGCGCGGCTACAAAAATGGATCGAGGAAGAGGTCGGCCTGACGGTTTCCATTGGTCTGGCCCCCAACCGTTTTCTGGCCAAGATTGCCTCGGAGCTGGATAAACCGCGCGGTTTTTCCGTCATCGGCAAGGCCGAGGCCAAGGCGCTTTTGGCCCCCAAACCCGTCAACATCCTGCCGGGGGTCGGTCCGGTGTTCGGCAAGACCCTGCGCTCGGACGGCTTTGCCACGGTCGGTGATCTGGCCAATGCCGATGTAAAAGACCTGATCCGCCGATATGGTGAAAGCGGGCTGCGTCTATATGAACTCAGCCATGCCCGCGACAGCCGCCCCGTCAATCCCGAGCATGACCGGCGCGGCATGAGCGCCGAAAACACCTTTAACGAGGACCTGATCTCGCAAGAGGCGCTGGAGGCCGAGCTTTGGCCCCTGTGCGAGAAACTGGCCTCCAAAGCCCGTCGTGATGGGGTTTCCAGCCGCGTTATCGTGCTGAAACTGAGGCGCTCAGATTTTAAAATCCTGACCCGCCGCATCACCCTGCCCGATCCGGTGCAGACGGCGCGGGCCCTGTTCAATGCGGGACGCGACCTGCTGAAGCCGGAACTGGGCGTGCCCTATCGCCTGATCGGGATCGGCATGGCCGATGTTGTGGATGCACAGGATGCGCCGTCCGGCCTGTTCCAGACCACCGAGAACCGTAATCTGAAAACCGAGACCGCCATCGACGCCTTGCGGGCCAAGTTCGGCTCAAAAGCCGTCATCGCAGGACGGGCGCTTAAAAAGCCCGATCACACCCCGTAACCGTGTGTTGAGACGGGGCAGACAGACACCCCGCAATCGCGCTACATCCCCTCACCCCTCATTCTTGGAGACAGTCATGAGCATCGAAGCCCGCCTTACCGAACTTGGCATCACCCTTCCCGAAGCCGCCAAGCCGGTGGCCTCCTATGTCTCTTATGTCCAATCGGGCAACACCCTGACCATTTCGGGTCAGCTGTCGAACGATGCCAATGGCGGCATCAAGGGCACTGTCGGCGTCGACGTCACGCCGGAAGAAGCCCAAGCCGCTGCCCGCCTGTGCGGCCTGAACCTGATCGCTCAAATCAAAGCCGCTCTGGGTGGTGATCTGGACCGCGTGGTCCGCATCGTCAAACTGGGTGGTTTTGTGCAGGCTGGTCCTGATTTCATCGCCATTCCGGCTGTCATCAACGGCACGTCGGACCTGATGGTCGAAGTCTTTGGCGACGCTGGCAAGCACGCCCGTTCGGCTGTTGGCGTTTACAAGCTGCCGCTCGGCTTTGCCGTTGAAGTTGACGCTATCGTCGAGGTGAAGTGAACCTGAAACTTCAGGTCCACAACGGGGTCGCCGCTGTCGGGCGCGAAGCATGGAATGCTCTCGCGCTACCGACCGGCGACCCTTTCGTCTCTTATGACTTTCTGGATGCCTGCGAGGCGTCCGGCAGTGCCACGCCCGAACAGGGCTGGGCCGCCCGCCACCTGACCCTGCACAGCGAAGACGGTGCCCTGATCGGGGCCATGCCGCTGTATTTAAAGGGCCACAGCCAGGGCGAATATGTTTTCGACCACGCTTGGGCCGATGCCTATCAGCGCGCCGGTGGCCGCTATTACCCCAAGCTGTTAAGCGCCATCCCCTTTACCCCTGCCACCGGACCGCGCCTGCTGGTTGCGACCGATGCCGATACCGACAGCGTACGTCAGGGACTGGTTCAAGGTGCGGTCATGCTGTGCGAACAGATGGGCCTGTCCTCGGTGCATGTGAACTTCCCGCACGAAGACGAGTGGCAGTTCATGGCCGATCACGGTCTGATGCCGCGTCAGGACATTCAATATATCTGGCGCAATCAGGGCTGGACCAGCTTCGATGATTTTCTCGATGCCCTGTCGGCCAGTCGCCGCAAATCCATCCGACGCGAACGGCGCGAGGCGCAGGACGGGCTGGATATCCGCACCCTGTCCGGTGATGCCCTGACCGAAGCGCACTGGGATGCATTTTATGCCTTCTATATGGATACAGGGTCGCGCAAATGGGGCCGCCCTTATCTGACCCGCGACTTCTTTTCACGCATCCATGCCGCCATGGCCGACAAGGTGGCGCTGGTGATGGCCTTTGAGGGCAACACTCCGGTTGCGGCGGCGTTGAACTTTATCGGGCGCGACGCCCTTTATGGCCGCCAATGGGGCACCTGTATCGACAAACCCTTCCTGCATTTCGAGCTGTGCTATTATCAGGCCATTGATTTTGCACTGAAACACGGCCTGTCGCGCGTCGAGGCCGGCGCACAGGGCGAGCACAAGATCGCCCGTGGCTATCTGCCTTCGCCCGTCTATTCGGCGCATTATATTGCCGATCCGGCGCTGGCCGAACCCGTCGCCCGCTATCTGGATCAGGAACGACCCGCCATCGAGGCCGAGCGCCTGTCGATGCTGGCCGAATTATCACCTTTCAAGGTTCGATAGAGTGTCGCAGGGCGGGAACCCGAAACGTCACCAGACGCTTTGTTAACTGTTCCCCTCCTCCCCGGATTTCCTTCCCAGACATAAGGACCATGCACATGTCGGATCAACGTATCGAAGGCGCTTTTGACCAGGTCGAAGGCAAGGTGAAAAAAGGCCTTGGCGAACTGACCGGAGACACCAAGCTCAAGGTCGAAGGTGTCGCCAAGGAAGCCGGTGGCCGCGCCAAGGCCGCCTATGGCCGCGTCATCGACGGCCTCGACGGCATTGCGGACAAGGCCCATCCGGATATCCGCGAGCCCGCCAAAAAAGGTCTGGATTTCGCGCGCAACAAACCGCTGCTGACGACAGGCATCCTCGCCGGTGCGGCCATCCTGCTCGGCGCTCTGGGCCGCAAGCGCTAAATCACTGCAGCCTTATCAGCCGTTATCGGCCGCCTGTGCAAACAGGCGGCCGATTTCGTCATCAACAGCCGACGCATCGGCCAGTTCAACCACCGACACCAACCGCTCGGACCAGCTTTCCTTGCGAACGGCGGGGGCCAGACGATCCGACACAGCCGGATCAAGTTTCAGCCCCATCACGGCCCCGCCCGACTTCAACGGACGGATCGCCGCAAACTGAACCTTGCGGGAAAAGGACGTGTAGGTTTTGCGCTGGCCCAAGGTCACATCCGGCACCTTGGCCGCCACCGCCTCTATGGCCTCCAGCACCGCCAGTGATCCGGCATCGTGCCACAAGGCCTCGCGCAGAGCCTGCGGTTCATCCCAGCCCAGCGCATTTTCTGGAAATGCCGCGTCTAAAATCATCGCGCCATAGTTCTGGCCGACACCGTGCGTGTCCTTCAGCCATTTCAAACGGGCACGCGGCGCAGTTTCCGGACACTCCGCCATCACGGCCACCCATTCCTCCAGCGACTTTCCGGTCTTGGCCGCAAGGCTCTCGCGCACCGAGGCAAACCATTTGCGCTGCCGCTCTGTCAGTCCGTCGCTCATGGCACCCTCTCCTCACACGCCCCACTTTTGCGCCCCGTCCGTACAAAAGCAAAGGCCCGCTCCGAAACCGGAGCGGGCCTTGCCATTTCACGAAGACAGGACGGATCAGGCCGTCTCTTCTTCCTCTTCCTTGGCGGCAGAGCCACGGTTTTCGGTGATGTTGAAGACGATCTTGCCGTCTTTCAGCTCCACCTTCACATGGCCTCCGCGCGTCAGGCGACCGAACAGGATGTCGTCGGCCAGCGGCTTCTTGATGTGTTCCTGAATGACGCGGCCCAGCGGGCGTGCGCCATACAGTTCGTCGAAGCCGTTCTTGGCCAGCCAGTCGGCGGCATCGTCGGTCAGCTCGATGGTGATGTTGCGGTCGGCCAACTGGGCTTCCAGCTGGATGACGAACTTGTTCACCACTTCGCGGATCGTCTCCGGTGCCAGCGACTTGAAGCTGACCACCGCATCCAGACGGTTGCGGAACTCCGGCGTGAACAGACGCTGGATGGCCTTTTCGTCCTCGCCTGTCACCTTGGAACGACCAAAACCGATGGCGTTGCGGGCATTGTCCGCCGCGCCCGCATTGGTCGTCATGATCAGGATGACATTGCGGAAGTCGATCTTCTTGCCGACCGCATCGGTCAGGGTGCCGTGGTCCATCACCTGCAACAGGATGTTGTAGATGTCGGGGTGGGCCTTCTCGATTTCGTCCAGCAGCACGACCGAGTGCGGGTGCTGATCGACGGCATCGGTAAGCAGACCGCCCTGATCGTGACCGACATAGCCCGGAGGTGCACCGATCAGACGGCTGACCGTGTGACGCTCCATATATTCGGACATATCGAAACGCTGCATCTCGACACCGAGGGTCGCGGCCAGTTGCTTGGCCACCTCGGTCTTGCCAACGCCGGTCGGGCCGGCAAACAGGAACGAACCTATCGGCTTGTGCGGATCACGAAGGCCGGCACGCGCCAGTTTCATGGCCGCCGAAACCTGATCGATGGCTTCGTCCTGACCATAAACGACACGTTTCAGATCAGCGACCAACTCGCGCAGGGCTTCGGTGTCGGACTTGGACACCGACTTGGGCGGGATGCGGGCCATCTTGGCGATGACCGCCTCGATTTCCTTTTGTCCCAGCACCTTCTTGCGCTTGTTTTCCGGCAGCAGCATCTGCGATGCCCCCGCCTCGTCGATCACATCAATTGCCTTGTCCGGCAGTTTGCGGTCGGTGATGTAGCGCGCCGACAGTTCCACCGCAGAACGGATCGCACCATCGGTGAAGCGCAGCTTGTGATGCTCCTCATAGGTCGATTTCAGACCTTTGAGGATGCGGATGGTGTCATCCAGCGTCGGCTCGTTCACATCGATTTTCTGGAAGCGACGCACCAGAGCGCGGTCCTTCTCGAAGTGCTGGCGATATTCCTTATAGGTGGTCGAACCCATGCAACGCAGGTTGCCCGCTGCCAGAGCCGGTTTCAGCAGGTTTGACGCATCCATCGCCCCGCCACTGGTTGCACCAGCGCCAATCACGGTATGGATTTCGTCGATGAACAGGACGGCGTTTTCGTGCCCTTCCAGTTCCTTGACCACCTGTTTCAGGCGCTCTTCAAAATCACCGCGATAACGGGTTCCCGCCAGAAGCGAGCCCATATCCAGCGAGAAGATGGTCGCGCCCTTCAGCACGTCCGGCACCTCGCCCGCTTCGATCTTGCGGGCCAGTCCTTCGGCGATGGCGGTCTTGCCCACGCCGGGGTCGCCCACCAGCAAGGGGTTGTTCTTGGTGCGGCGGCACAGGATCTGGATCGAACGGTCCACCTCGGCCTGACGACCGATCAGCGGATCAATCCGCCCCTCACGGGCTTTTTCGTTCAGATTGACGCAATAGGCTTCCAGAGCCTCGCCACCCTGTTTGACGACGTGACCGTCCTCGGCCTCTTCAAGGCTGGCACCACGCGGCTGGCGGTTCTCGGTCGCGCCCGGCTTTTTGGCAATGCCGTGGGCAATAAAGTTCACCGCGTCATAGCGCGTCATATCCTGCTGTTGCAGGAAATAGGCGGCATGGCTCTCGCGCTCGGAGAAGATCGCCACCAGCACATTGGCCCCGGTCACTTCCTCGCGGCCCGAGGACTGGACGTGGATCACCGCACGCTGGATCACCCGCTGGAAACCGGCTGTCGGCTTGGCGTCGTCGCCATCGGCAGTCGCCAGCGCGGCAAGGTCATTATCGACATAGTCTGACAGGGCACCGCGCAATGTCGTCAGATCGACATTACACGCCTCCATCACGGCGGCCGCATCACGGTCGTCGATCAAGGCCCAAAGGAGATGTTCCAGCGTCGCATATTCGTGCCTGCGCTGGTTTGCATAGGTCACGGCGCGGTGGAGCGTCTCTTCGAGAGGACGGGAAAATGACGGCATGAAGGGCTCCTCTCAGTCCTTTTCCATGGTGCATTGCAATGGGTGTTGATGACGACGCGCAGTTTCCACCACTTGGGCGACCTTGGTTTCGGCCACTTCGTATGTGTAAACCCCGCACACCCCGACACCGTACTGATGGACGTGCATCATGATACGGGTCGCGTCTTCACGGCTCTTTTGGAAGAACCGCTCAAGCACATAGACGACGAATTCCATCGGCGTGTAGTCGTCGTTCAGGATCAGCACTCGATAGAGCGAGGGCCGCTGAACCTTCGGCTTTGTCTCGGTGACAACGCTGGCACCAGAACCTGCGCCTTGTTCACCTGACCGCTTGATTGGCATTCGAAGTCCGTCTGTTAGTCGTTCCAACTCAGAGATAGGCACTGATGCCTTAAAGACAATGATGCCCTGATTTGAAGCCTCGTCCAGTCAACGATGACGTGAGCGCCCCATCTTTTGGCACCCTCCTCGGCTTCCTAGCGTTTGTGAACGGCATAGGTTTCCAAACCGTCCAAATGCGTCACCCTTCGCCCAAACAAAAAAGGCTCCGATGCAAGCACCGGAGCCTTCCTTTTGTCAGTCGCTATGGGAGGGTTAGCGAGCCGACTGGAAACCTTCAACCGCAGCACTTACGCGCGAGTTGATCGGCTTGAAGCTGTCTTTCAGCGAAGCCGTCAGGGTTTCGGAAGTCTGGTTCAGATGGGCCAGATAGGCCTCGGTGGCCGACTTGGCCCACGCAGTTTGCAGCTCGAACAGTTCCTGAACCGAGCGGGCCTGGCTCAGCGACTGGGCGGCCGAGACGTTCTCTTCCCAGCTCTTCTTGCCATAGGCCAGTGCCTGTTGCGACAGAGCCTCGGCACCCTTCTGGGCCGCCGCAGCGCTTTCAACGACAGCTTCGAGGTTCTTCTTGCCCTGGGCGTTCAGCTCGGTCAGCGAGTTCAGCGAACGGTCAACGCCGTCCTTGAAGGCCGTAGTGCCGGCTTTCTGGATCGCTTCAGCCTGAGCCTTGACCTGAGCTTGGGCCTTGGCAGCGGTTTGCTTCACAGTTTCGGTCGCGTCAGACATGGATATCTCCAAGGTCGGAATGGGGGATTTAAATCAGCTCGCTATGACCTGCAGGCCGCGCCCGCATACATAACAACGGTCCTTATTTCGCACATGCGAGATAAAATATCAAGGCTTTTTGTGCAGCGCACAATTTCCATGGCGGATCACATTTACGAAGGGTCGTAGCCAAGCGCCGCCCGAGCCATTAACCTCGAAATCACGATCGGAGATTGCCTCATCGCTAACAGCAATGATTGACAGGCTGTTAACTGTGTCGAAACTCCTGTCAGCGATCTTGTACACTTGTCCGGCGTGGATACCTCAGTGGTGAAGCGCCACAGTGAAGAGGCCCCGTATGCCGATGACCCCCTCCTCTCTTCGCAAGCCTGCCTTGTTCACCGCTCTGCTGGCCTGTAGCGCCCTGCTGCCGACGGTGGGACAGACCCCGCCGGTGGCTCAATCGAGCGACAGCGGCAAATACGCGTCGGTTGTTCTGGATGCGACATCGGGCGAGGTTCTGTTCTCGCGCTTTGCCGACGAGCGCCGCTATCCGGCCTCCATCACCAAGGTGATGACCCTTTACCTCGCCTATGAGGCGCTGGAAGAAGGCCGTATCAAGCTGACCGACCAGTTGACCGTCTCGCCGCGCGCCGCCGCGCAGCCACCGTCAAAACTGGGTCTGGCCGCCGGTCAAACCATCAGCCTCGATGACGCTATGCGCGCCACCGCCGTCCGCAGCGCCAACGACATGGCTGTCGCGATTGCCGAGCATATCGCCGGAAACGAAGCCGAATTTACCTCGCGCATGACCGCCAAGGCGCGTGAACTGGGCATGCACAGCACCCGCTTCACCACGGCCAACGGTCTGCCCGATACCCGTCAGGCCACCACGGCCAATGATCTGGCGATCCTCAGCCGCGCTGTGATGCGCGACTATCCGCAATACTATCGCTATCTGGGTCTGCACGACTGGTATTATAACGGTCGCGACTATCGCAACACCAATGGTCTGCTTGCCACGGGGCGCGGTTATGACGGCATCAAAACCGGCTTCACCAACGCGTCGGGCTACAACCTTTCGGCCTCGGCTGTTCGCAACAACAAACGCCTGATCACCATCGTCATGGGTGGCCGCTCGACCGCCAGCCGTAACGCCCATGTGGCCGAGCTGATGGATACCGGCTTCGACCTGCAAGAACGCAAGGCCCGTGGCGAACGCTTTGCCTCCAATCAGGACTTCTTCGAGGCTCGCGGCTACGGCATTCCGTCGCCAACCGCACCGGTCGCCTATGCTTCGGTTTCGACCGAGGGCCGTCCCTATGCTGCCGACGACGCCAACCTCGTCTCGGCACCGGCTGACGCCCCGGCACCGACCGCGATCACCCCTGCCCCATCGGCCCGTCGCAACGCGGAACGCGCGCCCGCTCCAACGCGCGCAGCCGCCCCTGCCGGTCGCTGGTCGGTTCAGGTCGGTGCCTTCAAGGATGAAGCCGTCGCCCGCAACTGGCTGAACGAAATCAACCGCCGCTTCCGCAGCGAGTTCACCGGTGCCGAGCGCAATGTACAAACCGCCGATGGTGGCTGGTTCCGCTCGCGCTTCACCGGCATGACCGAGGACAAGGCCAACTCGGTCTGTGAAACCCTGGCCGCGCGCCGCGTCACCTGCATGGTGATCCGTCCTTCCTGAGGATCGGTCACCGGACACAATAAAAGGCGCGCTCTTAACCGGAGCGCGCCTTTTTCTTTGCCGTCAGGATGGCATCAATCGCGGATCTCTAGCTTGGGCATAAAGAACAGCCCTGCAAAATAACTGACCACGCCGGTCACAATGGCCGCACCGATACCGGCCCACAGACCGTTGACCGCAAAGCCGCCAAGGAACCACGCCGTCAGGCCGATCATGGCCGCATTCACCACCAGCAGGAACAGCCCGAACGTCACCAGCGTCAGCGGCAAGGTCAGGATAATCATCAGCGGACGCACAAACGCATTCACAATACCGAGGATCAGCGCCGCCGCGATCAGCGAACCTGTAGACGTGAAATCCACCCCCGGTACTACCTTGGATGACAGCCACAGCCCCGCCATCGTCACCAAAGCCTGTATCAGAAATCCAACCATCAGCCCGTCTCCCGCTATAGAAGCCTGTTCAAACCGGCGCACAGTGGGTGCACCGGCGGATCGATACTGCTAGTCTGACGGCCAGATCACAAGGAGTCTTCAATGAGCCTTCACGGCACCTACGACCCGCAAAACGTCTTTGCCAAAATCCTGCGTGGTGAAATCCCCGGCGTGACCGTGTGGGAAGACGATCAGGTCTATGTGTTCATGGATGCCTTCCCCCAGTCCGAAGGGCATACGCTGGTCATCTCCAAGACCTCGACGGCCCGCAACATCCTTGAAATGGACGCCGCCGATCTGGCCATCGTCACCGCCGCCGTCCAGCGCACCGCCCGCGCCATCGACAAGGCCCTGTCACCCGATGGTCTGGTCGTGACCCAGTTCAACGGCACGCCCGCCGGCCAGACCGTCTTCCACCTGCATTTCCACATCATCCCGCGCTGGGAAAACAAAGCCATGACCGGTCACGGACAGTCCTGCATGGCCGAACCGGCCGAGCTGAAAGCCCTTGCCGAGCGTATCCGCAGCAATCTGTCGTAACGCATCGAAACGAATGGCAAAATACTAGCGCCCCACTCTTGCATCCGAGAGATTCTCTCAGCATAAGTCGGGCCGCGCCGGTTTAGCTCAGTTGGTAGAGCGCCAGTTTTGTAAACTGGATGTCGCGGGTTCGATTCCTGCAACCGGCACCACTTTTCCTCACATCACAAAGCCTGCATCCGCATTCCTGTTTCAGGATGCCCTTTTGGATGACTGTAATCCCATGCCCTTCATCACCTTCATTCAACCGGACGGTAGCGAACAAGTGGTCGATGCCGATAGCGGGGCCAGCCTGATGGCCTATGCCACCCGTGACGGCGTGGCCGGTATCGAGGCGGAATGCGGGGGCCAGATGTCGTGCGGGACATGCCATGTGCATATCCACCCCGACTGGCAAGCCGAGGTGGGACAGGCCCAAGGGTTCGAGCGCAATATGCTGGACTGGCGCGACAATTTCGATGAGGCCGCGTCGCGCCTGTCCTGTCAGATCATCCTGACCGATGCGATGGAGGGCATGAAGGTGTCCGTTCCGAACGCCGACTAGGCCGCAATCGCCGCGGTTTTGATCGGCGCTTCGGCATCGGCCAGCACTTCGGCGTCAACCGACGTGCCCTTGCCGATGGCCTGTTTGCCGAACATGAAGGACGGGGCCGAGTTAACGGCCTCGACGCAGACGATCTTGTCACCCTTCAGGTGGAAGACCGCGAAACTGCCGCTATCCACATCACCGCGTACCACCTGACAGTCGGCACCGAACGGCAGGCCCGCGATCTGAAGCTTCACATCATACTGGTCCGACCAGAACCACGGCACTTCTGGTGCGGGAGCCGGACGGCCGGTAATGGCGCAGGCGACATGCTTGGCCTGTTCCAGCGCATTGGGAACGCTCTCCAGACGGTGCATGATGCCGTCATAGTGCGGCAAAGGACGGCGCGTCACATCGCCCACGGCAAAGATGGCCGGATCGCTGGTGCGGGCTTCAAGGTCCACAACAATGCCGTCACCGCATTCCAGACCTGCCTCTTGGGCCATCTCGTCATTGGCGATGGCCCCGATGCCCACCAGCACCGCATCGGCAGACAGGGTTTCGCCATCGGCAAAGACCACACCATCAGCCGCCACCGTGACCACATCGGCTCCGGTGCGGATCTGCACGCCCTCGGCGGTATGGCGGCGGGTATAGAAGTCCGACAGGGTCTGCGAGGCCACGCGTTGCAGCACGCGCTCCATCCGTTCCAGCACCACAGCCTCGGCCCCAAGCGCGCGCGCCGATGCTGCGGCCTCCAGGCCCACATAGCCGCCACCGATCACCAGCAGGCGCTTGCCTTTGCCCAGTGCCTCTTTCAGTTGCTCGGCATCCACAGTGGTCCGCAGTTCCAGCGTCCCCTCGCCCGTACCGCACGAGGCAGGCAGACGCCGCGCCCGCGATCCGGTGGCGATGACCAGATAGTCATAGGTTTCGGTCGTACCGTCATCAAAGGCAACAGTCTTGGCCGCACGGTCGATACCGGTCGCCGAGACACCCAGACGCAAATCAATCCCGTTATCGGCATAATAGCTGTCGGCGCGCAGTTGCAGCGAGGCTTCGTCGGCCTCGCCCTTCAGCCACGCCTTGGACAGCGGGGGACGTTGGTACGGGGCCACCTTCTCGGTGCCAGCAAGGATAATCTGCCCCTCATGCCCATACTGCTTCAGAAAAGCCGCAACCGAACCGCCTGCATGGCCTGCACCGATAATCACAACCTTGGACATGAGCACCGCACCCCGAAAATAATATCACACGGATTTGCGGGTGCCCGCGCCACGGGTCAAGAGCGGAAACCCTATTGACAGATTGTCGCATGGGTAATCCACACTTGTCGAAAGACCTTTAACAAACTAGGCCATCTCGTATATCGCCACTTCAACCGACAGCCATGCCGGATACCAAGAACAAGCTGGGTCATACCATCCGCACCCGTGGCGCACGCACGCGCCGCGCCATTCTGGACGCGTTGCGCCAGCTTCTGGACCACAAGCATCTGGGCGAAATCCGTCCTGCCGATGTGGCACAGACGGCCAATGTTTCGGCACCGACCTTCTACACCTATTTCAAAACGGTCGAGGAAGCAGTGTTGATGCTGTGCGAGGAATCTGCCGAGGATTTCCAGCGACTTGCGACCCATATCCATGCCGACTGGTCCGGTGATCGCGGCTTTGAATCTGTTCGCGCCTATGTTCTGGATGTGCTGGCCTTGTGGGACGAACATGGCCCTGTCCTGCGTGTCGAGCACATGCTGGCCGACAAGGGCGAACCGGCCTTTGCCGAAACCCGCATCAAGCGCCTGCGCCGTCTTCACCTTGCGCTGGAACGCCGTATTGCACAGGCCCGCGCCAATGGCCTGCATCCGGTCGGCCTGAATGCCCGTCTGGCATCTTATGAAACCGCCAACCTCGTCGAGTCCGTTGCCGCCGGTTTCACCCTGATGCGCCGCGCCGATACATCCGAGGCCATTGTCGATACGACCAGCCACATTGTGCTGAAGCTAACCACCGGACGTTGACATCCTATGCGAACGACGACGAATAGAGTATCGTCGTTATTCAAATAGGCCTGATACGGAGGATATGATGTCTGTTGCGTTTGTGATGAGCTTGATCATTCAAGCCACCGTGCCCAATACGGCACCCCAGATTCAGCCGCCCCCCGCTCCTCAAGCTGAGATTACCCAAGCTGGTGAAGAAGCGCCTCCAGAGCGCGTGCTGCGAAACCGTTTCCGTAACGAAGTGGCCAGCGAATGCCAGTACCGCGCGCGCACCGGTTCGATCCGACGTCGCAATATCTGTTACACGCCCCGACAGTTGGCTGCCCATAACGCGGTTGCACGCAAATATGTAGAAGAGATTCAAGTCGGACAGTCTTCCGGTGAACTTCCCGGTGGCGGGCCGGACTAAGCCGGCTAGAGTCACAGAGGGCCAAGCACGCCCTCTATATGAACTAAAAAGCCCCGAGGTTTTCCTCGGGGCTTTTCGTTTGGGGCTTGGCCTATCAGCCTGCGCCGAGGGCGACAGCGATGTGATAGGTGATGAAGGCGGCCAGATATGCCAGAGCGAACAGGTAGATCACAAAGATCGCCGTCCACTTCTTCGAGCCCATCTCGCGCTGAACCACACCGATGGTGGGCAGGCACTGCGGGGCAAAGATGTACCAGGCGAGGAAGGACAGGCCCGTCGCCAGCGACCAGTCATTGGCCAGCACAGTGGCCAAGGTGCCGATGTTTTCCTCGGCACCGGCCACCGAGTAAACGGTGCCCAGAACGGCCACGGCCACTTCACGCGCCGCCATGCCGGGGATCAGGGCGACAACCATCTGCCAGCTAAAGCCGATAGGAGCGAAGATAGGCTCCAGGAACTTGCCCATCATGCCCGCGAACGAATAGTCGATCGCCGGACCCGTTGCGCCTTCAGGCGGATAGGGGAAGGTCGACAGCGCCCAGACGATAATCATCAGCGGCAGAATGATCTTGCCCGCGCGTTTCAGGAAGATTTTGGCCCGCAGCCACAGGTTCATCAGCACCGACTTGATGTCCGGCATCTTATAGGCGGGCAGTTCCATCATGAACGGCTCGACCATGCCGCGCCACAGCACTCGGCGGATCACCAGCGACACCAGAAGCGCGCTGACAATGCCACCTGCATAAAGACCGAACATCACCAGTCCTTGCAGGCTGACCCAACCCCACACCGTCGTGTTGGGAATGAAGGCTGCGATAATCAGGGTATAGACCGGAATACGCGCCGAGCAGGTCATCAGCGGCGCAATCAGGATGGTGGTGAACCGGTCGCGTTTGGCATTGATAACCCGCGTGGCCATGATGCCCGGAATAGCGCAGGCAAAGCTGGACAATAGCGGAATAAAGGCACGGCCATGCAGGCCTGCCCCGCCCATGATCTTGTCCATCAGGAAGGCGGCACGGGCCATATAGCCCAGATCTTCCAGCGCAATAATAAACAGGAAGATCAGCAGGATTTGCGGCAGGAAGACCAGCACGCTGCCGACGCCGCCTATCAGGCCGTCCACCAGCAGGCTTCGCAACAGGTCATTGGTGACCGTCGCCCCCAGCCATTGGCCCAATAGGGCAAAACCGGCCTCGATCCCGTCCATCGCCGGAGTGGCCCAGGTGAATACCGCCTGGAACATCACAAACAGAACGCCGAACAGAATGGCCAGACCGGCCACCGGATGCAGCAACACCGCATCCAGCTTGCCCGTCAGCGTATCGGGACGGGCGGGCGGCTGCACATGCGCCTTCATCAGACGCTCGGCCTCGCGGTGGGCAGTACGCACCTCGGCAGCGGACGGCGCATGCCATTCGCTCTGGTGCGCGGCGTGTTTGGCCTGTTCCTCGACGGCGGCGATCAATTCCGGCAGGCCGCGCTTGCGCGTCGCCACCGTGGTGACAACCGGCATGCCCAGATCACGCGACAGACCTTCAAGGTCGATCTGCAAGCCCTGACGCTGGGCGATGTCATACATGTTGAGGGCCATCACCATCGGGCGGCCCACCTGTTTCAGTTCCAGCGCCAGACGCAGGACCAGACGTAGGTTGGTGGCATCGGCTACACAGACCAAAACATCCGGTGCAGCCTCGCCTTTGCGGGTGCCCAGCACCACATCGCGGCTGACTTCCTCGTCCAGCGAACGGGCGCGCAAGGAATAGGTGCCAGGCAGATCGGTGACGATCAGCGACTTGCCATCCGTCCCCTGCACGCGGCCTTCCTTGCGCTCGACCGTCACGCCCGCATAGTTGGCGACCTTCTGGTGCGAACCTGTCAGGGCATTGAACAGCGCCGTCTTGCCGCTGTTGGGATTGCCGACCAGCGCAAAGCGAAGCGATTTGACCATAGCGTCCATCAGGCTTCGCCTCCAATTTCGATATTCAGGCTGGCGGCCTCGCGGCGACGCAGCGCCACGCGCATGTCATCGACCTTGAGCGCAATCGGATCGCGCCCGAACAGGCCTTCATGCAGCAACTCGACCTTGGCCCCCTCGACCAGACCCAGCTCCAGCAGGCGGCGTTCCAGTTCCACTTCGTGTTCTTCGTGATGGCAATGTGTGCCAACCTGCACGATCACGCCACGATCTCCACGCCGCGCTTCACTCAACCTGATGATTTTGGACATTGTTCTCTGAATTTGCTGGCGCAGTCGCAGCACCCGTTCGTCTTTGAGAGTGATTATCACCTACTAATACGCGGCGTCCAGTAAGCGGGCGGTATATTGCGGTTATGACAAAGCTTACCCACAGGGCGTTCTGTCCCGTTGCAGAGGCCGACCATTGGGCTACAACCCCGACAACGGAGATCGCCCATGCCCTTTTCAATCGTCCTGAACCCGCAGACCCGTATGGTCCCCCTCATGGCCGGATGCGCCCTGTTGCTGGCCGCCTGTGGTTCCGGCGGCGAGGTGGCCGACAGCGCACCGCCAGCGGCCAAGCGCCCCGAGCCGACGCAGGAACAGAAACTGGCCCTGCTGGCCGCCCTGCCCGCCCCCTATAACAGTGGTGATCTGGAAAATGGCCGTCGCGTCTTTGCCCGCTGCCGTTCGTGCCACACCATCACCGAGGGCGGCCCCAACATGACCGGCCCGAACCTGTACGGTCTGTTCGGCAGCACGGTCGGCACCCACGAGAAATACCGCTACTCCAACGCCCTCAAAGATGCCGACTTTGTCTGGGATGCCGAAAAGCTGGACGAATGGCTGCTGCGCCCGCGCGACTTCCTGCCCGGAAACAAGATGAGCTTCGTCGGCATCGCCAGCGAACAGGACCGCAAGGACGTCATCGCCTTCCTCAAGGTCGAAACCGGCTACGCCCCCGATATGGAAAACCCGTAAGTTGCATACTGGAAGCAAAGCCCCCTCAAGCAACGAGCGACCGCGTCGCGAGCGTTAGGGGGCACTCTAAAAAGCTCGCCTCTCAAGCAGTGAGCCATCGCGTGGCGAACGTTAGAGGCGAGCGTCCCGCCCAAACAAAAAGAGCCGCCCCTTGGGGCGGCTCTTTGCAGTTTTGGCCAAGATCAATGAGCGCTCAAATCGGGCACCTTGCCCTCGGCACGTTCCTGCGCTTCCCATTCCTCGATCTTGCGCGAGGTATAGTCAGGCGACTTGGTGAAACGGGCCAGAACGCCATAGATCACCGGCACGATGAACAGGGTCAGCAGGGTTGCAAACAGCGCCCCGCAGAAGATCACCACACCAATGGTCTGACGGCTGCCCGCCCCTGCCCCCTGCCACAGCATCAGCGGCAGCGCGCCAAAGGCCGAGGCCAGCGACGTCATGATGATCGGGCGAAGACGCAGGGCCGAGGACTCGATGATGGCCTCGCGGATCGAACGTCCCTGATCGCGCAGCTGGTTGGCGAACTCGACGATCAGAATGCCGTTCTTGGCCGCAACACCGACCAGAATGATCAAGCCGATCTGGCTGTAGATGTTCAGGCTGGAGCCCGCCATCAACAGGCCGAACAAACCACCCGCCGCCGCCAGAGGCACGGTCAGCATGATGACCGCAGGCGTGATCCAGCTTTCGAACTGGGCCGCCAGCACGAGGAAGACCAGCAGCAGAGCCAGCACAAAGGCCCACATCACCGCGCCACCGGCCTCGGCCTGATCGCGGGCCGTGCCGCCCCAGCGGATATTGACCACGCCCTGAGGCTGTTTGGCAGCTTCGTCGTTCAGGAACTGGACGGCATCGGCAATCGTCATACCCGGCGTCAGGTCTGCCGACAGGGTGATGGCACGCTGGCGGTCCAGACGGCGACGATCCGGCGTATCGCCCGATGTCTTGGTCGTAACCACCGATGACAGCGGCACCAACTGGCCCGCACCCGTCGAAACATACAGACCTTCAAGGTCCGACACATTGCGACGGTTGTCGCGGTCGGTTTGCAAGATCACATCATATTCCTGACCGCCCTTGATATAGGTGGTCGCGCGACGCGACCCGAACATGGTTTCCAGCGTACGGCCAACCTGCTGCGAGGAAACGCCCAGAGCGGCGGCTTTTTGCGGATCCACATCGACCAGCAGACGCGGCGCGTTCGGTTCATAGTTCATACGCGGACGCGAGAAGCCCGGGTTTTGCATCGAGGCCGCCATAACCGGACGCAGCCAGTTATAGATGGCCGCATAGTCGGAGCCGGTCACGATCATCTCGACCGAGTTACCGCCGCCGCCACCACCGCGCTGGAAGGCACCCGGCGTCGAGGCGTTGACCTGTGCGCCCGTCTGGTTACGCAGACGGCCGTTCAGTTCCTGGGCAATATCGGCCGCCGGACGATCACGCTCTGACCAGTCGGCCAAATTCATGATGATGTTGCCCGAGTTGAAGGAGCCGCCACCAAAGCCCGGCGACGTCACCAGATAGTTGTTCACCTCGCCGCTCTCACGGTAATCCTCGAGGATCGGTTCGATCCCCAGCAGGATCTCGCGGATATAGTCATAACCCGCGCCTTCCGGCCCTGCGACACGCACCATGACGCGACCACGGTCTTCGTCCGGTACCAATTCGTTCGGCAGGGCCAGAGCCATACCGACCGCACCCGCACCGACCAGCACCACGGCGGCAATCACGCCACCCACCGCAATACGGCGACCCATCAGCATGTTGAGCGAGTTGACGTAGGAGTTTTTCAGCTTGTCCATGGCGTAATCGACCTTGCGGCCCAGCCACCCCGTCGAGGAGGTCGGACGCAAGATCTTGGACGCCATCATCGGCGACAGGCTAAGCGCAAGGAAGGCCGAGAAGCCCACCGCTGCGGCAATCGCAGCGGCCAGCTCAACAAACAGACGCCCCACATAACCCGGTAGGAACATCAGCGGCGCAAACACCGACAGAAGCACAATAGTGGTCGCGACCACCGCGAAGAACACCTGACGCGCCCCGCGCTCGGCGGCGATCAGTGGCGGCTCGCCCTGATCCAGACGACGCTGGATGTTCTCGACCACCACAATGGCGTCATCCACCACCAGACCAATCGCCAGCACCAGTGCCAGCAGGGTCAGAAGGTTCAGCGAGAAGCCCAGCGGTGCCAGAATGATAAAGGTCGCCAGCAGACAGATCGGGGCCACCACTGACGGCACGATGGCCGCGCGCAGACTGCCCAGGAAGATAAAGTTGACCAGCGCCACAAGCGCCATCGAAATGCCGATGGTGATCCAGACCTCGTCAATGGCGTGCGAGGTAAAGACCGAGTTGTCGGAGCCGACTTCCAGTGTCGTACCGGCAGGCAGGCTGCCGCGTACTTCTTCCATCAGCTTGCGGGCACCCGCACTGATTTCAAGGTCGTTCGACTGGGCCTGACGGGTGATGGCCAGACCGATCTGGTCGATGCTGTTGCCACGGAACAGGCGGCGATGCTCGACCGGCCCCTCTTCGACACGGGCAATATCGCCCAGACGCGTCACATAGGTGGCCGTGCCGGTCAGGCCGCTGGCCGAGGCGGCACCGCGCGTACCGATCGGCAGGTTGGCAAAGTCCTCTGGGCGCGAATAGTTACGCGCCACACGAACCGTATAATCCTTTTGGCTGGCCTCCAGCGAACCGGCAGGCAGTTCAACATTCTGGCTGGTCAGGGACTGTTCGACATCCGTAACCGTCAGGCCGCGCGCCGCCATGGCGGCGGGGTCCAGCCAGATACGCATGGCATAGGTCTGGTCACCGAAAATATTGACCTGCGCCACACCCGGTACGGTGGCAAAACGGTCCACCAGATAGCGGTCGGCATAGTCCGTCAGCTCCAGACGGTTCATCGTCGTCGAGCGCAGGAACAGGATGATAATCGGAGAAGAATCCGAGTCCGCCTTGGACACGGTCGGCGGATCGGCCTGATCGGGCAGACGGCCCATAACGCGCGAAACACGGTCGCGGACATCATTGGCCGCGTCGTCGATATTACGGTCCAAACGGAACTCGATATTGACGTTGGAGCGGCCGTCGCGGCTGGTCGAGGTAATCCGCTCGACGCCCTGAATACCGGCAATCTGTTGCTCGATCGGCTCGGTAATCCGGCTCTCGATCACCTCGGCAGAGGCACCGGCATAAGACGTACTGACCGACACCACCGGCGGGTCAACGTCGGGAAGTTCACGCACCGGCAGCATGAAGAAGGCTGCCAGACCGATGACACACAATACAATGGCCGCAACCGCCGCAAAGACCGGACGGCGGACCGATACATCGGACAACATCATTAGCGGTCAGCCTTGGCTTGGGCTTGTGCTTGGGCTGGTGCCTGAGCTTGTGCAGTCTGTCCCTTGGACTTGTCCTCGGTCCGCACCGGCGCACCGGGTTGAATCCGGTTCAGGCCAGATGCCACCACACGATCATTGAGCGACAGGCCCGTAACGATCTCGACAAAGCCGCTTTCAACCGAGCCGGGCTGGACCTCGACACGCTGGGCCATGCTGCCCTGCTCGCCACCGGCGATACGGTACACAAAAGCACCCGCGCCTTCGTACTGGACCGCCGCTTCCGGCACAGCCAGCGCCTGACGCTGACCTTGGCGCACAGCGACACGCATCATCATGCCCGGACGGATATCACCACCCGGATTGGGGAATTCGGCACGGGCGGTCACAGCGCGGGTCTGCTCGTCCACACGCACATCCATCAGGGCAATTCGGCCCTCAAAGGTGCGGCCCGGATAGGCATCTGCAGTTGCCGTCAGCGCCGTTCCGGCCCGCAGGGTCGAAAGGAAGCGCTCCGGCACAGCAAAGTCCACACGGATGCTGCTGAGATCATCCAGCGTGGTGATAACCGTCCCCGGACTAATCAGCGTGCCCGGCGTTACGGTCGTCAGACCCAGCACGCCCGCGAACGGTGCGCGCAAAATACGGTCACCACGGCGGGCCTCGGCTGCGGTCACTGCGGCGCGGGCGGTTTCCAGTGCCGTTTCGGCATTTTCGGCCATCACACGCGGCGCGACGCCACGTTCGGCCAGAATTTTATAACGGTCATACTCGCGCTGGGCCTGCGTCAGCTGGGCACGCGCCTGAATGATGGCAGCGTCTTCCTCGGCGGCTTGCAGTTCGACCAGCGGAGCCCCCACGCGCACGGCCTGTCCGTCATTGAAGAAGACCCGCGTCACCAGTTCCGAGGTCGAGGAAGTGATATTGACCGAACGCAGGCTGCGGGCCACGCCCAGAACCTTCAGATCATCGCTGAATTCACGCGATTGCGGGCTGGTCGCCTCGACCAACTGCCCGCCCCCTCGGCCGCCCGGACCACCCGGCCCCGTCGGGCCGTCATTAGCCAGCGCAATCTTGAGAACAGCCGCAACCAGCATCAGGGCAACAACCGCCCCCGCCACGATAATAAAAAAATGGCGCTTGATCACGCTCGTTACTCTCCCCGACACACTGCGGTTCCGCATAACGCCTGTACGCGTTAGTGCAAATGAAACTGATTAAACGACGCTGTTTGGTGGTTCCGTCGGTTAAAAACGTTTCCACAAAGCCACAATCGGCCCATCACCTGCAGGAATATTGCGTCCGGCGGTTGTGGCACGCCAACCGGCCTGTACGGACCAGTCATTCCAGTGGCGCACAATCCCCGCCTCAAGCGTCAGCCAGCGCGCCCCGCCGACATCGCTTTCGATATCGGCCTTGCCCGCATAAAACTGGGCCATGGCCATGTAGTTTTCACGAAAATGAACACCCAAAGTGCCTTCCGCCCGCACTTCATCGGCCAAACCATCGCGCCAGCGCTGGGCCAGTTGCAGTTCGTAAAATCCGGGATAGCGACCGCCGAAACTGCGCCCAGCCAGCACTCTGAGATCGGCCTCCTGCTCGCCCTCGCCCGCAGATCCCCATGCCGCATTGCGACCTTGGGTATCGGACACATAGCTGGCCTGTAGCGAGACCTGCCAACCGTCCTTGTCCAGAGCCTGCCAGCGTCCGCCGATTTCCACCGGCCCCATGCCGCGATAGCGGTGAAATCCGTCATCGGCATCCTGCCAGTCGGTTTTGACCAACAGAGTCACGCGCTCGCTCAGGCCATACTCCCCCCAGACCGACAGCACATGGTCCTGCCGCTGTTGGAGCAAGGCCACCTGATCCCCGTCCTCGTCAAAACGAAAGCTGGACCAGACCGGCTCGTATTTGACGATCACCAGCCCCTGTCCCTCGGGCTGGTTCCACGCCCCCGCCATCACAGGGCCGGCCAGTGCCGTTCCTGCGATGACCACCAGTGCGCCCAACCGATGAAGCAGCCCCCCCGAGTGCTTCATCAGGCATCATAACCGGGTGATCGTCGATCCAGTTGGCGCAGTGCGCCCGCCCATGCCAGAGCCGCAATCATGCCTACGCCCTGACCTTGGTATTTTGTCTCTTCCTGCGCGGCATCGGGGGCGTGCAATACGTTTTCAACGCCAGCCGACAGGGCCGCCACCTGTTGTGCACAGGCCCGCTCAAGGAAGAACATCCGCACCCACGCTGCCGCCGCCGTCTCTCCAACCGCCAGCGTGCCGTGATTGCGTAAAAGCATCATGTTCTTGTGGCCCAGATCGGCCACAAGACGCTCGCGTTCGTCATGGTTGAGCGCCAGCCCTTCATAACCATGATAGGCCACATCGTTCTGCAACAGACAGGCATTCTGGCTCAGCGGCAAAAGGCCATGCTTCTGGGCCGCCACTCCGACGCCCGCCACGGTGTGCAGGTGGATGACGAAATGGGCATCGTCACGCGCCGCATGCACAGCCGAATGGATCGTAAAGCCCGCCGGATTGATAAAGCTGTCGGTGTCCTGAACGACGTTCCCGTCCAGATCGACCTTTACCAGCGAGGAGGCCGTGATTTCCTCGAAATAATAGCCGTAGGGATTGATCAGAAAATGCGTTTGCGGGCCGGGAACACGGGCGGAAATATGGGTGAAGATCATATCGTCCCACCCGTTCATCGCGACCAGCCGATAAAGGGCCGCCAGCTCTGTGCGCGTCTTCCATTCGGCCTCTGACACACTGGTTTTCAGGCCTGAATACTCGCCGTCAGCCATCGGATTTTCCTTCCCTCAAAGACCCGCCCATTCGCCCCGACACTGTTATGCGAAAGCGTCACCGTCAAGCTGCGCGGTTAACCCTGTTTTCATAGGGTCCAACTAGAAATAGCCACCTGCTATTCGGAGTTTTCCGCGTTTGCCGTCCCCGGACATGCCAAGATCAGAATCGATCAACCTTGATACCCTTCGCCAACTCACCAGAAAGGTGCAGTCGCGACCGGTGACAGACCAGACTCGTCTCGTCATGACTCTGGCCGATGCCTATGCCCGTTTTCAGGGGCCACAGACCATTCACGGCAAGCTGGGCACTGTGTTTGTCGAGCTAGTGCGCGTTGTCGAACACGATGTGCGCCGTGGCCTGTCGCGCCGCCTTGGCTCTGCCGACTGGCTGCCGGTCGAACTGGCGCGTGATCTGGCCCGCGACGAGATCGAGATCGCCACGCCGGTGATTTCCGCCAGCCCCCTGCTCAACGAAAACGACCTGTTACAGCTTCTGGCCACGGCCACGACCGAGCACCGGCTACAGGTCGCCCTGCGTCCGGGGCTTGCGGCCAAGGTTTCGCAGGCCATTCTGGACAGTGACGAGCCTCTGCTGCTGACGGCGCTGGCGTCAAACATCTATGCCCAACTGCCCGATGACGGTCTGGAGCGTCTGGTCGATGCCTCGCAGAATATTGTCGGCATCCGCCAGCCCCTGTGCGCCCATCCGGCCCTTGATGAAGCCTTGGCCGAGCGCCTCTATCGCTGGGTCGCCAATACGCTGCAAGACGACCTGTGTGCGCGCTTCCCGCACCATGCCGCCAAGCTGAAACTGGCCATGAGCGACACCGTCCAACAGTTGCAAGACGCCCGTATCGCCATGCGTATGCATGATAGCGGCCGCCTGACCCCTGCCAGCCTGATGCGGTTTGTGCGCGAGAACCGCCACACCCTTTTTCTGCAATCCCTGTGTCTGCTGGCCGAGATTCGCACGGACGAACTGGATTCCCTGATCCGTCGCCCCAGTGCGCGCCATTTCTATCTGGCCTGTCTTGCCGCCGGTATCGACCGTGCGGCCTTCCCCGATGTGCTGGAAGGACTGCGCCGTCAGGGCATGAGCCTGCCTCCGCCCTTGCTGGACAGCGAGCTACGCCTTGGCGAACGCGACCGCTATCAGGCCAAGCTGGAACTTCGGGCCATTGTCGACTGCCTTGGCAACGCCTCCGCTTTGCACTGATACCATTCGATTAATTGTCACTCAGCATTTGACTTGGACGCCAAGCTCGGCTTGCCTGACACCGTGACCCAGACAGCGCCACTTCCGACCCTGCATTTTGTTGCCAGCGACCGTCCCGAGGCGCGCGAGGCCTGCCAGCGCCTGCAAGACCGCTATGGCATTGTGCCGCTCAAGGATGCCGACATCATCGTGGCACTGGGCGGCGACGGCTTCATGCTGGAAACCCTGCACACCAACCTCAAAATGCAAAAGCCGGTCTTTGGCATGAACTGGGGTTCGGTCGGTTTCCTGATGAACGACTATTGTGAGGACAACCTGCCCGAACGGCTGGCCGAAGCCGACCGGACGATCCTGCACCCGTTGCAAATGGATGCGTGGGTGGAAAGCGGACAGGTCCATAGCGGACTGGCCATCAACGAAGTGTCGCTGCTGCGTCAGACCCGCCAGACGGCCAAGCTGCGCGTCAGCATCAATGACAAGGTGCGCCTCGAAGAACTAACCTGCGACGGGTGTCTGGTGGCCACCCCTGCCGGATCGACCGCCTATAATCTGTCGGCCCACGGTCCGATCATCCCGCTGGATGCGCCCAGTCTGGCCCTGACCCCGATCAGCGCGTTTCGTCCGCGTCGCTGGCGCGGGGCTCTGCTGTCGCACACCGCCAAGGTTCGCTTTGATGTTCTGGAAGCCGACAAGCGTCCCGTTTCTGCCACCGCCGACAATTTCGAGGTCCGCCGCGTCCATCGTGTAGAGGTTCGCGAGCGCCGCGATATCAGCCTGACCATGATGTTCGATGCGGGCCGCACCTATGAGGAACGCGTGCTGGCCGAACAGTTCGCGGGATAAATTACAGAAATTCTTAAGCCCGAGGCTGCAGACTATAAAGCCAGTCTAGGTAAGGATAGTTCAGTGACCCAACGGCCCGAAATGATCCGCCGTCCCAACATCCTGCGTTCCAAGGTCGGTGGAAGCTTTGGCGGTATTGATGCCGCCGCGGTTGCCCGCGCCGAAGAAGCCCTCAAAACCCTGTCGTCCCAGTTCGGGCAATGGCTACAGGACGAGATGGTCAAGCTGGAAGCCGCCGAAAATGCTATTCGTAGCGAGGGCTATAACGCACAGACCGCCGAGGCCCTTTATTTTCGTGCCCATGACCTCAAGGGTCTTGGCACCACCTACGAATATCCGCTGGTCACCCGTGTCGCAGGCAGCCTGTGCCGCCTGATGGATGACGCCGAACATCGGCTGAATGCGCCATGGCCCTTGATCGAAGCCCATATCTCGGCCATCCGCGCCATTGTCCGAGACAAGATCCAAGCCGAGGATCATCCGGTGGGCCGCGAACTGGCCGAGGCGCTGGAAGCCGAGGTCAAAGCGTTTCGCACCTAGGCGTTCCGACGACTAGGCCACCGCAATACGCGGACGTGCGGCATAGGCATGATCGCGTGTCGGCACCATATCCAGCCGGTCCATCAGGTAATCCAGATCGTCACGGCCCAGAGTGTTCATCTGGGTCATGAAACGCTCCAGCATGCGCTGACGGAACGCCTCGGCATCCAGCTCTGCACCCTCTGCCTGAATATTGCGCCATGTATCGACGGCAGCGCGAAACGCAGAGAACAGGCGCGGCGGCAATCCACCACGGTCATAGATTGCCCGCAGGCCCAGTGGTCCGGCATCATGGATCATCAGCCAGGCACGATGGTGCGGCACCTGCGCCAGAACAGACAGACCATGCTCGAACAAGGCCATCTGCCCCCGCGCCACAGCGCGTAACAGCAGTGAGGCGTTCAGCGCCCTGCGGGCATGAAGCGTGCGGACGAATTCCGGCACATTCTGGCTGCGGATCGCTTCATCCAGCAGGTCCAGCGTCGCCCTTTCGCGGGCAAAGTCCGACAGGCGCACCGCCGCTTCAAGCGGCACCTTATGGCGGGTGATCAGATGCTGCTTCACCTGCTCGGTCGCCACCAGAACCAGACGGTCCACTATGGACGGCGGCAGGATGTGACGATTGGCCAGCGTGGCGACGGTTTCCTCGTCATGGCCAAAACGGTCGACCGCAATCGACATGGCCCGCTCGGAAAAATCGGCATTGTCATTGGCCGCCAGACGACGAACCGCCTCGATACCCGCATCCGAGGCCACAACCTCGGCCACGTCGCGGTTCAAGCCGTGACGCGAGGCCACCGCAATCTGTGCGTGGGTGCGTCCGGCCCGTATAATGGCGATCAGGTCATCATCGCCAAAGACCGGCGACTGGCTGATCATCGGAATGGCAATCGTGTCGATATCGGCCGCCAGACGCAGAGCCACCTCGGTCGGCATCAGCGTCGAAGCCCGCAGCGTCACAGACAATGCCCGCCGGACCAGCTCGGCCGCATCACGCGACAAAAAGGCAATCACCTTTTGCGCGGCGGCTCTCTCTTCGTCGGACATATCCATACGGTCCATGCTGCGGCACAGTTTATGTGTCGCAGTGGCACGTTCCTCCTCGACCTCTGAACGGATCAGAAGTTTCAGATCAGTCTCGTTCACAAGGAGGGAACCACTCGCCATGATACCGCTCTCAAATCGAAATTTCAGGATTTAAGCCAAAGCTTAACCATCAGCACGTTAATCGAACGTTACGATTTGATACAAGAGCAAAACGGACTCAATTGTGCCGTTTTTGCACATTGGTGTTATTTGCTCGTCAAACAGGGTCGCTAAAGGCACCCTTGAAGTGACTACTTTCGCCCTGATTGAGCAAGAGCGCCAACAATCCCTGATCCTGCTTCAGACGGTCCAGACGCGCCGCCAGTGCCAGTTCCTTGTCACTGAGAGATGGCATGGCCGGTTTGTCCGCCCCGCCCAGAATCGGCGTTGCGCCCCCTGCGGTGCTTTGCAGATTGGCATAGACCTCGGCCACCGTGGCGGCACGGCCCTGCTTGTAGAAGATCGAACGGTTGGCCGATGCCGCATCGGGGAACAGGGACGCCGCACTGCTATTGGGGCGCGCATGCATGGCCTCGATCAGACGCGCCGCGCCTGCCGGTCCCAAAAAGTGCGCGGCATACAGATCGCCGCCATTCGGCTCTCGGCCCGTGCGGCCACGCAAGTATGAAGCATTGGAGGCGGTCAGTTCTCCGGCCATGGTCGAGGCCGCCTGCGGATCAAAGCGCAGGTCCAGCACCACATTGCGGGCCGATCCCCTCACCTGCCAGCGCCCGTCGCCGCCCTGATAGATCAGATCCGCATACTGGCCATAGCCATGCTTGTGGCCATGCTGTTTGACGGTGGACAGCCAAGTTTGTTCGATGAACTGGAACAGGCCGGACGCCGAAGAGGTCCGCGCCTTGGCATCGGGATTAAACCCGCTTTCGCGACGTGCGGTCTTCATCAGGAAATCGAAATCGACACCCGTCGTCGAAGAGGCCCGCCGGATGGCTGCCTCTACGCCTCTTGAAGAAGGAATCGCTCCAACGCTCATATGCTAACGGTCGCTAACCAAGGTTAACGACACCTTAACACGGAACCGCTGCCGTTAACGAATCGGTATTGAAAACAGGCTGCAAGCCCGTTTGTCCACAAAACGCCGTAATCCAAGCGCTGCAATACCCTCAGGTCTGGGGAGGCCTGCGATTGGAGGCGCAGATCATGATGATGATGACGCGTGCTGTTGGCGGAGCGAATCTGTCCGCCATTCTCGATCACCGCCCGACGAATCTGTCGTCGCGACGTATGTGGATTGCCTTGTTGGGGACCGCGCTGGCCGCCCATGTGGGTGTCGGTCTGTTCCTCTATCACCAGAAGTTCGAAATCACCCTTGCGCCGCAAACGGCACCGGAAGTTCCTAGAACCATCGTCTATCTGGACCCGCCGCCCAAGCCGCTGGAGCCCGAGGTCGCCAAGGCGGCCCCTGCCCCTGCGCCCAAGCTGAACAGGCCCGAACAGGTCATCGAAAGCCCCGTGCCGCCACTGGTGTCACCGGTCAATGATGCGCCAGCAACGGCCACGGGACCGGCGATCACCCTGTCCACGCCCGTTGCCCCCGATGCCACCGGCACGAAACCGGCCGCCACGCCCGCGCCTAATCCGCCGTCTGTCATCACCCGTCCCAACTGGATCCAGCAACCGACAGCGGACCAACTGATGCGGGCCTATCCCGATGCCGCCATCGAGCGCGGCATTTCAGGCAATGCAGTTCTGAACTGCGCGGTGCGGGTCAATGGCACACTGACGGACTGTCAGGTCACGTCGGAAACGCCTGCGCGTAACGGCTTTGGCCGCGCCGCCACCAACCTGTCGCGCTATTTCCGCATGAGCCCGCAGACTGTGGACGGCCAAGCCGTTGACGGTGCGCGTGTTACGGTCGGAATCCGCTTCGATCTGACGGATTAAGCACACGATGGGGATCGAGGGTCCGTTCGGTCACGGACTGGCCCTCGATCTCGGCGCGTAACTGGTTGGCGACCAACGGGGCCAACAGCCAGCCATTGCGGCGCGGGGCCAGCGCCACATAAAGTCCGTTGCCCACTTCCCCCACCAGCGGCAGACCATCGGGCGATGCCCCGCGCACACCGGCCCGCCATTCGAGCTCGATCGGGCGCGGTTCTTCACCCAATAGCGCCCATGCCGCCGCCAGCATGGCCTCGCAGCATTCCATATCCGGCTCCAGATCGCGCACACCGGCTTCCATGCTGGCGCCGATCACGCTGCCGCCCGCAAACGGCCCTGCATTGACCGGGGCGACATAGGCCCCCTCGCCACGCAGCACATGGTCGCTCAATCGCTCACGGGTAATGCCGATCAGACCACGGATCGGGACGATGCTGTCGATAATGCGCGTCACCGCATCCGGCAGGCCCACAATGGCCGCCGCCGCCCCTGTGGCCAGCACCAGTTTGGGCGCGCTGACAACACCTTCGGATGTCACCACCAGCCAGTCATCCCCCTCGCGGAAGATAGCCTCGGCAGTGGCGTTGATGCGGGTAACCCCCTCGCCCATCACTTCCAGCGCCGCAACAGGGTCCAGCTTGGCATCCTCGTGCGTCAGCAGGGTCTGGCTGGCGGCGTCATAGCTATGGGCGAAGTCGTGGCGCTGCATCTGCAGCATCAGGCGCTCGGCCCCCTCGCCACGCCATTCGGCAGGCATCTCCTGAAGATCAATGCCGGTGCGTGTCGCAAACACATCCCACAGCATCCGGCTCATTTTCAGCATATCGCCGACATGCACCGGCAGGCCGTCAATCGCCGCCTCCATGGCAGGGGCGATCATCCCCGCCGCCACAGCAGACGCAGAAGGCGTATCAGGTGCCACCACAGTTACGGCATGTCCGGCCAGTTTCAGCTCGGCGGCCGTTGCAAGGCCAAAAGCCCCTGCGCCAATGATGACGATATCGGGTGAAGTCATGAGAAATTACTGGCGCAGAATTAAAAAAGAGGCACGGAAGTCCTTCGACCGCCCGTGCCCCGATTTCAAGTCGCTATGCGATTATTCCGCTGCGAGGCGGGCCGCACGCGCATCTTCCAGACGCTTGGTAAGGGCCGCATGCTGGTCCCACAGGGCTTGCGGAAGACGATCACCGAACTTCTCGTAGAAGGCCGGAATCAGGCTGGCTTCTTCGGTCCAGACCTCGGCATCGACGTCCAGCAGCGTCGAAAGCTGGGCATCGCTCAGTTCCACACCCGACAGGTCCAGAGCTTCGCGCGACGGTACATGGCCAACCGGCGTGCTGACAGCCTCGGCCTTACCTTCCAGACGATCCACAACCCATTTCAGGACGCGGATATTGTCGCCAAAGCCCGGCCACACGAACTTGCCGTCCTGATCCTTACGGAACCAGTTGACGAAGAAGAAGCGCGGCAGCTTGGAAGCGTCCGGTGCCGATGCACCAACCTTCAGCCAGTGGTTGAAGTAGTCGCCCATATTGTAACCGCAGAACGGCAGCATGGCGAACGGGTCACGGCGCAGTTCGCCGACCTTGTTTTCAGCCGCAGCCGTACCTTCCGAGGCGACGGTCGAGCCGAGGAACACACCGTGCTCCCAGTCAAACGCTTCGGTCACCAGCGGCACAGCCGAGGCGCGACGACCACCGAAAAGGATAGCGTCGATCGGCACACCGGCCGGATCTTCCCACTCCGGTGCGATCGACGGGCACTGACCGGCCCAGACGGCGAAACGCGCGTTCGGGTGGGCGGCAGGCTCGCCCGACGACGGATCGTGCGGCTGGCCCTTCCAGTTGGTCAACCCTTCAGGCGCTTCCTTGGTCAGACCTTCCCACCAGACGTCGTTGTCTGCAGTCAGGGCGACATTGGTGAAGACCGTGTCTTTCACCAGCGAATCCAGAGCGTTCTTGTTGGTGTTGCGACTGGTGCCCGGTGCCACGCCGAAGAAGCCCGCTTCCGGGTTCACGGCATACAGGCGACCATCGGTGCCATAACGCATCCATGCGATATCGTCGCCGACCGTCTCAGCCTTCCAGCCGTCCAGCGTCGGTTGCAGCATGGCGAGGTTGGTCTTGCCACAGGCCGACGGGAAGGCCGCAGCGACGTATTTCACAACGCCTTCAGGGCTGGTCAGCTTGAGGATGAGCATGTGCTCGGCCAGCCATCCCTCGTCGCGGGCCATGACCGAAGCGATACGCAGCGCATAGCATTTCTTGCCCAACAGGGCGTTGCCGCCATAGCCCGAGCCATACGACCAGATTTCGCGCGTTTCAGGATAGTGGACGATCCACTTGTCGTCATTGCACGGCCACGCGACATCGGCCTGACCTTCGGCCAGCGGTGCGCCCAGCGTGTGGACCGCCGGAACGAACACGCCATCGGTGCCCAGTTGTTCCAGAGCGCCCTTGCCCATACGGGTCATGATGCCCATCGATACAGCCACATAGCCGCTGTCGGTGATTTCTACGCCCAGAGCCGAGATGTGCGAACCCAGCGGGCCCATGCAGAACGGCACCACATACATGGTGCGGCCCTTCATGCAGCCATCGAACAGGCCGTCCATGCGTGAACGCATTTCAACCGGATCGGCCCAGTTGTTGGTCGGGCCGGCATCGGCCTGATCTTGCGAGCAGATGAAGGTGCGGCTTTCGACGCGAGCCACATCCTTGGGATCGGAGGCGGCATAATAGCAACCCGGACGCTTGGACTGATCCAGTGCCTTCAGCGTGCCCTTGCCGATCAGGTCAGCAATGATGGCCGATTTCTCGGCTTCAGAGCCGTCACACCAATGCACACGGTCCGGCTTGGTCAAAGCTGCGATCTGCGACACCCAGGCGACAAGGCCTTCGTGTTGCGTCGGGGCCGGAAGAAGGCCGGGGATGGATTGGCTCACGTCACGCTCCTTAGCGTCCACTTACTGGGACAGTTGTGACGCGAAAGAACACCACGATCACAACAGGTTTCAGCGGCCAATGGACCGCACCGTCCGCTAGGTCAAGACTTTGCAAACCAATGTTGCGATGCAATAATTTGGATTATTCCAGATTCTGCTTAATTCTTATGGGCGTGTGCAGCGTCCACGCGCTAAGTCTTCGGTATGCAGACAATGGACACACAGCAGACTGCGCCCTCGGGCGGTCTTTTTTCACCCGCTGCCGCGCGCAATAGCGACGCGATTCTGGGTTTGCTGTCGGCACATCTTCCCGCGCGCGGCCATGTTCTTGAAATTGCATCCGGTTCCGGCCAGCACGCGATGGCTGCGGCGCGCGCCCTGCCCGATATTGTCTGGCAGCCGTCCGACCCATCATCCGAGGCCCTGCAAAGCATTGAGGCATGGCGCACGGCGGATCCCCTGCCCAACCTGCGCGCGCCGTTGCGCGTGGACATGACGGCCCCCGATACATGGCCAGAACAGACATATGATGCCATCGCCTGCATCAACATGATCCATATCAGCCCTTGGCAAGCGACCGAGGGCCTGATGGCATTGGCAGGCCAGGTGCTGCCGGTCGGGGGCCTTCTCTATCTTTACGGGCCTTATCTGGAAAAAGACGTGCCGCTGGCCCCGTCCAATGCCGCCTTTGACGAGAGCCTGAAAAGCCGCAACCCCGCATGGGGTCTGCGGGACAGCCGCGATGTCTCGCTTGAGGCCAAAAAGCACGGGCTGCGCTTTACCCGCCGTGTCGAGATGCAGGCCAATAATATCAGCCTGATGTACCGCCGCTTCTGATCCTTTCTAAAACCGTCGCCAGAGCGTAAACACCCGCCCTGACCGGAGACTCCCCATGGCCTTTATCCGCACCTATGACGGCGACGAACCCGTTCGCATCAACAAATGGCTGGGCCAGTCAGGCGTCTGCTCGCGCCGTGAGGCCGAAGCCCTGATTGCCAAGGGCTTTGTCACCATTGACGGCGAGATTGTGCGCGATGCCGGTCGCAAGATCGAAAAGGGCCAGACCCTGACGCTCGATAATGATGCCGAAGAAGCGCTTCAATCCGGCATCACCATCATTCTGCACAAGCCGGTCGGCTATGTTTCGGGCCAGCCGGAACCGGGCAAGATTCCCGCCGTGCGCCTGCTCTCGTTCAAGAACCGCGACGATGACGGCTATATCCCGCGCCGCGACGAGAGCTTGCCCCCGATCGGTCGCCTCGACGAGGATTCACGCGGCTTGCTGCTGCTGTCGTCGGACGGCGTGGTCGCCAAGGCTGTGATCGGCCCTGAATCGGAACTAGACAAGGAATATCTGGTCCGCGTCGACGGCACGATCACCCAGACCAAGCTCAACCTGCTGCGTCAAGGTCTGGAGCTGGACGGGCGCAAGCTGAAACCGGCCAAGGTCGATCTGATCCGTGGACAGGACCTGCGCTTCATCCTGAAGGAAGGCCGCAAACGCCAGATCCGCCGGATGTGCGAAATGGTCGATCTGGATGTTATCGACCTGTTCCGCATCCGCGTCGGCCCGCTGTCTCTGGGTTCCCTGCCCGAAGGCCGCTGGCGTCATATCACGCCAGCAGAACGTGAAGCCCTCATCAAGGGCAGCGTCGGCTAGACCGACAGGCTGGAGGCGACTTTCACCAGTCGCTCCAACTCTGCGACATGGGCAACGAAGGCTTTTTTGCCCGCGGGTGTCAGCGATAGCCATGTGCGCTGTCGCCCGCCCATTGCTGCCTTGCGAACCGCGACATAGCCCGCCTCTTCCAGCGCCTTGACGTGTTTGGACAGAACCGAGTCCGACACTTTTATACTGTCACGGACGACAGCAAACTCGGCTTCGGCTGCCGACAGGATGGCGCAGATTTGCAAACGTCCGGGCGCGTGGATCAGGGCATCAAAAACCGGCACCGCCATTACACGTCCCTCACGTCTTGGCGGTAAAGCCGCATCCACACGCGGCTGCCGACATAACCCAGCAGGCCACCGGCCAGACCATTGACCACCGGCACCCAGTAGATCTGCTGAACCTTGCCGAACCAGATGCTCAGCCCCATCAGGCCGATCAGAACAGTCGCCAGTATAATGGCCGCCCATCGCGCCCGTTTGGGGCTGTAGCCATTAACCCAGACGCCTTTTTCGGCCTGCCATTTACGCATGATGACGACCAATATCGCCAGAGCGATGGCCACGCTGGGCAGGCTGAAGGCCGTCGGGAAACCCTGACCGGCCACAAGCAGGCCACAGGCCAGCGCATAGCCACCATCATACCACCACGGCCAGTGGTCCATCTTGGCCAGAGTCTGCTCGCGCGTGCTGCGGATCAGGTCCAGCGCCTCTTGCGGGGTTTGGTCTTCGGTCATGGCTCGTCCCTCACTTTCCACAACGGAAAATGATCGAGACTTTCCATATCGTCAAGTGATAACTTTCCAGATTGGAAAGTTTGCAAAGCCCTAGACCTGCGCCTCGCTGCGATCCTTGATGACTTTCAGGACTGTGCTGTGGAAGTCGTTCAGGAAAACCCTGCCCCACAGAGCACAATAGGCATTGATCGGCGTGGCCATGCGATAGCGCGTCGTCAGGGTCAGGCGGGTGCGGTTGTTCGGCAGGTCTTCCAGCACATAGTCACCACGCGCCAGCTTCAGATAACTGCTGTCCACATCGATATGGGCCTCAACGGCATCGGGAATGGAATCCGGTCCGAAGCGGAAATCCCATGCCAGACGGCGATCCTGATCCCAAGCCGTCACCACCTCTTCAAACCGAACACCCTTGGTCCAGCGCAACTGGCGGACAGCACCAACGCCCTGCCCCTCCATGCGGGCATTCACCGGCGTGGGCACACCCACCACGTTGTGGCTGAAGGTCGGTTTTAGCTCGGGTTTGCGGATATCGCGGATTTCGACCGTATGCGCCCAGACATCTGAACGAGGCGCGTCGATCTCAATAACCGTCACCACCTGCTCGTCCACCATCCGGTAATCCAGATGAGGCTCGAACGGAGCCAGCAACAAGGGGGCGAGGATCATCAGCGGTGGCGTGTGACGCAATGCACGTTTGCGAAGGAGCGCAACCGTCAGGCTCGACCCGAGAGTTGCGCCTGCAAAGAAGAAGGGCGCAGCCATCGCCACACAGATTCCGCCTTCGCGGAACACAATGATGCTCAAAACCAGCAGCACCGCGATGCCGATCAGGGCCCATTTCAAATGGGTGCCGATTGAGGCGCGCCCCAAAGGATCAGCCACCGCCGAAAACACGCTGGCAATGGCCATGGGCATGAAGATCAGCCCGCTGATGAACAGCATGCCCCCGTTAGCCTGCCAGATCAGCAGATAAAGCACCGCCGCATAGGCCAGCGACAGGCCCAGGCCCAGATACAGACGCTTGCGTAGCAACCGGCTCGCCCTATCGTCCATGCGCTTAAGCCTCCCCCTGTTTCGGCCAGCCTATCCGAACATTGTGCTCTGCCGTCCTAGCGCAGCGCCTTGAACCACTGTTCCAGCATCACCGTCTCGGCGCGCTGGGCGGCAGCACGAAGGGTGGCTTCTTCGTCCGCACCCCAACGCTCTTCGGTAAAGGCTTCGTCCAGACGCGACAGATCATAAGCGGTTGCACCATCCAACTCGCCCTGTTGCAGGGCCAGTCCCAGAATGGCCGAACCCAGTAGCGGTACAGCCATAGCCAGACCCGACAACTGGAAATGATCCAACGACAGGGCCAGCACCTTGACCTTGTCCAGCGAAGCCTGATCCTGTGTCTGGTGGATAATGCCCTGCACCGGCACCAGACGGATGCCGTGGGTTTGCTCGGCCCAGTTGCGCCACTGGCCCCATTCACGCTCCTGACGCTCGATCAGGGAACGCGGCGCTTCGGCGAGGTAACAGGTCAGGTCGTTTCCGGCATAGGCGGTGATTTCATCGGCCACGGCCTCCATCACCTCGACCACGCGGTCGATGGCCGTCGAGGCCAGACGGGTTGCAGGCATGGTGCCCGCATCCAGAAACTCGCCCTGAGCCGCCCATTCATCCGCCACTAGCTTCGCAGCCGTCTCGGTCGGCAGCACCAGTTTGCGATGGACGGGCGTCTTGGGTGTACGGCCATCCAGTTGCACCGCCCAGCCGTCTTCGGTTTCGGCCACGTCCGCAGCCTTCCAGAAGCGTTTGATACGCTCTTCGGATTCCTTGAAGCCCTTACGGGCAGCGACGTTCGGGTCCAGCGGGGGAATGTGGCTCATAGCTCTACTCTAGTCTCAAATCTTGGCCGCAAAACGCACCAGCGCCGCTTCCAGATCAGGAAAATCCTTGGCCACATGGGTCGCACCGGCCGCAAGCTGTTCTTCCACCGTATGGAAACCCCAGCCCACGCCCTGTCCGGCCACCTTGGCATTGGCCGCCATCAGCATATCGTGACTGGTGTCACCAATCATCACTGTGCGTTCCAACAAGCCGTCATTCTTGTGCACAGCCGCCAAAAGCATCGACGGATCGGGCTTGCCAGGCCCGTCCGAGGCACAGTGGGCCGACAGGAAAAGATCGCTCCATTCGGGCCGTGCCAGATTACGCGCCACGCCGCGACTGTTCTGGCCCGTCGCAATCGACAACTTCCAGCCGTCCTTTTTCAACAGACGCAGCGTATCCATCACCCCGTCATAAAGCGGCTCTTCGTGACCGGCCTCGTAACGGGTGCGAAAACTGTTCTGGAAGGCAGCGACGAACTCGGCCAGCTCTCCCATGGTCAGTTGCGGCTCCAGTACATGCAGCGCCTTGTCCAGCGTCAGTCCGACAATCTGGCGCACTCGGTCATAGCTGGGTTCCGGCAGGCCAAGCACCTTTGCCGCTTCGCACGCCGCCAGATGGATAGAGGCACGGCTGTCCACCAGCGTGCCATCCACATCAAACACCGCCAGCGGCGCATCAAAAGCAGTCATAAATACTCGGTCGTAAAACTCAGGCCGGAACCAGATCAAACGCAATGGTCAGCCGCTGATGATCATCATCAAACGGCAGGGTTCCATGCCACATACAGGACGGGAACAATACCAGCTTGCCCGGTTCCGGCTTTTCGACTTTCAGCGGAACCAGCGGTTGTTTCAGGTTAAAGGGCGGTACACCGAACCCGATCCAGCCCTCCTGCCCGCCCCTGTCCACCGCAGGTGGCAGGTCGATATAACAGGCCGAGGACAGCCAGCCCTTGGAATGGATATGGGCCTCGTGGAAGCCGCCCGACCGCAGGCGGATCGACCAACATCCGGCGAAGCGGTATTCGCCCGTATTACGGCTGCGGACCGGATCGTTGCCTGTCCCCAGTGCGGCCAGATAACGCCGGATCGGCCCGTCAATGGCGCTAAAGAAGGCCTTGATGGCCGGATCATCCACACGGCGTAAATCCACCGGAGTCTGCGATCCGTGACGCAGGCTCTGACCGATCGGGTGGCGGTTGAACGCATGCTGGGCCTCCAGCGCCACCTTAAGATCGGCCAGATAGGCCGACAGCGAGCCCCAACCGTCCGGCGTATCAATCTGCGTGGCGCGTATCAGACCATCGCCATCATCCAGCCCCAGCGGGTCTTTCTCGTCCGCCATCCGCAGGGCCGTGGCATGCAGGGCCAGTACGATCTGTTGTTGCCCTGCCGTCGGCAAAAGCTGCGACAGGATTTCACGCGCCTCGCCCACCTCGCCCGTTACCAGCAAGGCCTTGGCCAGGGTCGTCCATGACGCAATATCATTGGGTGGCAGGGCCACAGCCTTGCGGGCGTGCGCCACAGCCAGTGCCGGATCAAACGCCAGTGCCAAATGGGCGGCATCTGTCTCGATGCCCGCCACCTGCAAACCCGCCTTCGCCGCGCCTTGCGTCAGTTCTTGCCAAACCTCGCGTTCGGGCTGGCCCACATAGGCGTTAAAGATGGCCTGCGCCTGATGAAGCTGGGCAAGGGCCGGATGGCGCACCAAGGCTTGCGTATAGGGTTCACGCGCCGTCCCGACATCCGCGCCGGACATCCACAAGAGCTGCGCCTGCTCGTTAATGGCTTCCAGATAGTCACTACGGCGGGCCATAACCTCGCCATAGGCGGCTATGGCCTCTTCCAGCTTGTGCTGGGCCTGAAGGGCGCGGGCCAGAACCAGCCATGTCTCAGGTGCCTTACCGCCCAGAGACAGCGCCTTGCGGGCTTCTGTCTCTGCCTCGGCAGCAGCCCCCGCATCACCCAGCGCCGAGGCCAGATTATGATGGGCAACCATGCTGTTGGGTGCGGCTTTGACCTGTGCACGACGCAGAGGCACCACCGCTTCGGGGCGTTCCAGCGCCTTGAGGATGCTGATCCGCAAAGCCATCAGGGCTTCACGCTCCGACGCCGGAGCCGCCTCAACCAGAACCAACGCTTCTTGCAGACGCCCTAGCCCCGCAAGGGTTTGCGCCTGTTGTCCACGTTGTTGAAGCGACATCTGCATCATCCGATCCCCCCAGATCGTTTAGCGTTACGCCATTTAACGAATACGCTTCACATTTGCGAAGACGTCTTCGTCGGCATCCTGCTCGGTAAAGCCGAAATGCTCGAAACCGGCCCGCAGTTCAGGGCTGATCGGCGCTTCGACAATCAGCTTGCCGCCGCCCGGATGGTCCAGTTCGATCCGGCGGGCGTGAAGCTGAAGCTTCAAATTGCCCGACAATTCTTTCGACTTGTCGTCACCATATTTATGGTCGCCAAGGATCGGGTGACCGATGCCCGCCATGTGGGCGCGAAGCTGGTGCGTGCGGCCCGTAAACGGACGCAGCGCCATAAAGGCGGCGCGGTGCGAGGCGCGGCTGATCGTGGCATAGGCCGTCTCGGCCGTTTCCGCGTTCGGGTCCTTGCGATCCGCCGGACGCATCATCTCGAAATCGTTGATGCCGGTTTTCTTCAGCGCCATGTCGATCTGGCCTTCACCCGGTTTCGGGTTGCCGATGACAATGGCCCAATAGGTCTTCTTGGCCTGACGACGCGCAAAGGCACCGGCCAGACGCTTGGCCGCTTCCGGTCCCTTGCCCAGCAGCAGAACACCCGAGGTGTCGCGGTCCAGACGGTGAACCAGACGCGGGCGGTCCATGCCCTCGCCCCATGCCGACAACAGACGGTCAACATGCTTGGTCGTCTTGGTGCCGCCTTGAACGGCAAGACCGACAGGCTTGTTCAGCGCGATGACCATGTGGTCTTCATACAGAACCAGCGACTTGGCATAGTCGATGTCCTTCTGGCTCAGAACTTCACGCTCACCGGGAGCGCGAACAATCGCCTCGGGTATCGGCGGCACGCGCACAGCGGCACCGGCGGTCAGGCGACCTTCCGGCTTGATGCGGCTGCCATCCACGCGGATATTGCCCGCACGCGCCATTTTCTGGATCTGGATATTGGACAGGTGTGGCCAGCGACGCTTGAACCAGCGGTCCATACGGATGCCGTCTTCATCCTCGGCAACATAGAGGGTTTGAACTTCGCGGCTCATCCGAAAACCTTACGCATGACGGCTAGGCCAACGAACACCGCGACCACCGACAGAAAAACAGAAGCGAGCGCATAGAGGGCGGCTGTGGCCATCTCGCGGCGCTCAAGCATTTGAACCATCTCCAGCGAGAACGCTGAAAAGGTCGTGAACCCGCCCAATACGCCTACAACGGCAAAAAGGCGAATATTCTCGCTGGTCGTACTACTTTTAAATGCAAGCCAGCCTGTGAGCAGACCGATCACAAGCCCGCCAAGGACGTTTACGAACAACGTGCCCCATGGCCAGTTGCCCGCGCCCATAAGGCGAAAGGCCGCAACGCCCGCGCCATACCGCGCCATTGCGCCCAAGGCCCCGCCTGTTGCCACTAGCAGAATTTGGTTCATGCTGTGCCATAAACTGTTCAGCAGTCCTTGCGAAGGGAGCGTCTATGGCCAGCCCTATTCCGGTTCTGGTTTTGGCATCAGTGCATCACCTGCTTTTTCTCGGCCTGATCGTTATGATGGCGACACAACTGGCCCTGTTGCGGGTCAGGCCGGTTCCGGTGATCCGTCTGGCCAAGTTGGATCAGGGCTATGGCCTCTGCGCCGGACTGATCCTGATCTTCGGACTGATCCGCATATTGCACACGGAAAAAGGCTGGGACGCATACCTGTCCAACCCCTTTTTCTGGGGCAAGATGGCGGTGTTCGGCCTTGTGGCACTGCTGTCGATCATTCCCACCGTCAGCTTTCTGGGGTGGCGCAAACAGTGGGCCGGCGATCGCGGCTGGCAGCCACGCGAAACCGATATCCAGCGCATGCATCGCATTGTGCTGACCGAAATGGTTCTGGTCGGCGTGATACTGGTTATGGCCGCCGCAATGGCCCGTTGGCCGTTCTGAAACCCTAGAGACGGTTGCCGATAGATTCCATCACGCCGCGTGCCGAATAGACTTCGGGGCGGGCGGGCACAGAGCCACGACCCATGACGATCTCAAGCGTGGTCGAGGTCGGCTGCGGACCACTAAGGTTCAAGCCCAGCCCGACGCCCACACCCGAGGACGAATAGCCGCCATAGCGACCACCACCGGCCCCGATGGAAACCGTCGGGCGCACGCCGCCCGCACTGTCGGGACGACCATCGACCCAGCGTTGCGTGACCTCGAACCAGTCATAGCCCTGATCGGCGGTCAGTTGCGCGGCACGGTAAAGCGCACGGTCGGCCACAGGTGCGATAGCGCCCACACCATTATAGCTGACACGGAAGCGGTTGCTCTCGATCTGCTGCTCGGAATAACCCTGCCCGCGCGGCCCCATTTGCTGGCCATAGGGCGCAAGGCTGGCACAGGCCGTCAGCGCCAGCGCCGACGCCGCCAGTACCGTGACGGTGAAAACCTTCTTGCGGGACAGGATGGTCATGTCGGCATCTCCATTTGGCCTGACAGGTTTAGCGGATGATCGGCGCACATTGTTCCGCCAACAAGCTGAACACAGGATGAAGAGGCTTACAGCCCCGCCGCTGCCCGCAAATCGGCAAAGTCTTGCGGTTCGGGGGCTTCGATGGTCATGCGACCTTCCAGCGGGTGCGGGAAGTTCAGCTTGGCCGCATGCAACATCAGGCGCGGCGCACCACGCCCTGCAAAGGTCAGCGCCCCGCCATAGCGCACATCGCCGACCAGAGGCCGTCCGATATGGGCCATGTGCACACGAAGCTGGTGCATACGTCCGGTCAGCGGCTCCAGTTCAACCACCGCGCCCTCTTCATTGGCCGACAAGGTGCGATAGCGGCTCTGCGAGGCCTGTGCGCCCTCGGCATCATCCGCCACGATCCGCATATAGGCCTCGCGCCCGATCTCCTCGCGACGCAGGGCCGCATCGATCTGGCCCTGACGCGGTTCCGGCGCAGCAGAAATGATGGCGCGATAGGTTTTCTGAAATTTGCGCTCCTGCATGGCCTTGCCGAGGAAGCTGGCCGCAGGTTTGGTCTTGGCAATCAGGATCACACCCGACGTATCGCGGTCGAGGCGATGCACCAGCTCGGGGCGCTTTCCGTTCGAGCGTTTGAACGCCCACAGAAGGTCGTCCAGCGTATGGGCCTGAATACGGCCACCCTGACTGGACAGACCCGACGGCTTGTTCACCACCATGACGTGCGAGTCCTGAAACAGGACCAGCGAACGCATATAGGCGACTTCTTCGGGCGTAAGATCGAGGGGCTGGCGCTTGGTCATGGCGCGCTCTTAGCCCAGCTCCCCCGCTACGTCGATCAGATCAACCGATAATGCCGCGCATGCGTGCAAAACGCGCATAGGCAGCCGAGGCCGCGGCCACGACGATGATGGTGATCGCCGCATACAGGCTGCCCATGCCCATGATCTCGCGACCATTGGTCATGAACTGCACATAGATGGTGTTCACCACAATGGCGGTCAGGCTGGCCAGGAAGGCATTAAAAGCCAGCTTGCGGCGCATCAGCAGCATCAGGGCACCCAGAACCCCCGTCCAGACACCGACGCCAAAGGCCACCTCGGTCCACACCGGCTGGGCTTGCAGATATTGCGCCTGTTCCAGCGTCAGATTGCCCCAATAGGACAGGTTCTTGGTCACCTGCATATACCATTGGGACGCGCCATAACCGTTCCAGATCAGGGTCAGCACACCCACGGCCCACAGATGCCACGGCGCTTTCGTCAGACCTGATTTCATCTGCACATTCATTGTCTTGCCTCCCGAGGTTCAGACCGTATCGTTAAAGCTATTCGCTATGTGCCACAATCAGAGCACCACAATCAGGGGCTTGGGCAGGTCAGACCAGAACCGACTTGCGGGCCATGCGCCATGCATAGACCCAAAGCGCTGATGCAATCGCGATAATGGCATAGGGCAAAATAGCCATCGCGCCTTGTGGTGCGACGCTCGCGGGCGGCGGGTAAACCCAAGCCGAGACGATATTGCTGCCCGCTGCGCCCAGCAGGGACAGGGCAAAGGCCCAGACCGCCCAGCGTTCACGCAACAACAGACAGATCGCGCCCAGTACACCGCCCCAGACCCCGATCCCCCACGGGGCATACAGCCAGCCGGGCAAGGTCTGGAAATACTGCACCATTGTCTCGTGCATGCCTGCATCACGCAAATAGTCTGCGCCGCGTGTCAGGGTCATGGAAAAATCGAACGCGCCATAGCCGTTCCACAACAGGGCCAGAATACCGATAAGCCACAGATGCCACGGCGCAGGTTGCCGCCGGATAATGCCAACCATCAGTCCCTCCCAAGATTGAAAGCCGTCGGCGATCTCACGCCCCTGCAACAATCTGGCAAGGAAAAACTTTCATAGCCCCGCTTATTGGCGGCCCCAATCATCGTCGCCACCATCGCCCTTTGAGGCATTGATCCGCGCCCGCATCTGGCTCCAGCGTTCCATGCGCTGCTTGATCTTCTCTTCGTGGCCCTCGCCCTTGGGGCGATAAAAGCTCTGGCGGGCCATGCCGTCGGGGAAATAGTTGTCGCCGGAAAAGCCTTCGGCCGTATCGGGATCGTACTGATAGCCCTTGCCGTAACCCAGCTCCTTCATCAGCTTGGTCGGGGCATTGCGGATATTGGCGGGTGGCATCAACGAACCGGTTTCGGACGCCGCCTTCATCGCCGCCTTATAGGCCTGATAAACGCCGATAGACTTGGGTGCCGTCGCCAGATGCACGGTGCATTGCGCCAGTGCCAGCTCGCCCTCGGGGGAACCGAGGAAATCATAGGTGTCCTTGGCCGCATTGGCGACGAGGATGGACAGAGGATCGGCCTCGCCAATGTCTTCGACCGCCATACGCACCAGACGGCGCGCAATAAACAGCGGGTCTTCCCCGCCCTTCAGCATCCGCGCCAGCCAGTACAGCGCCGCATCGGGATCGGAGCCACGCACCGACTTATGCAGGGCCGAAATCAGGTTGTAATGTTCCTCGCGGCTCTTGTCATAGGCAGGGGCGCGCTTTTGCAGGATGGAGGCCATGGCCTGCACATCCAGTTGCTCGCCCTCGGCCAGATCGAACAGAACCTCGACCATGGTCAACAGATAGCGCCCGTCACCATCGGCCATGGTGAACAGGGCCTCGCGTGCTTCGGGCAGCAAGGGCAGAGGCTTGCCATTATGGCTTTCGGCGCGTTGCAGCAATTGCTCCATCGCCGCATCGTCCAGCCGTTTCAGCACATAGACCTGCGAACGCGACAGCAATGCGCCGTTCAGTTCAAAGCTGGGGTTTTCGGTTGTCGCGCCAACCAGCGTCACTACACCCGCCTCTACGAACGGCAGGAAGCTGTCCTGCTGGGTGCGGTTAAAGCGGTGGATTTCGTCAACGAACAGAAGGACCGAACGGCCAGACGCACGAATGGCCTTGGCCTGCTCGAATGCCTTTTTCAGATCGGCCACGCCCGAGAAAACGGCGCTGATCTGCATATATTCATAGCCCGCTGCCTTGGCGAGCAGACGGGCAATCGTGGTCTTGCCGGTGCCGGGCGGTCCCCACAGGATCATGGAGCCCAGACGCCCCGCCGCCGTCATGCGCCGGATCGGCCCGCCATCCCCAAGCAGATGATCCTGCCCCACGACCTCGTCCAGAGTTGTCGGGCGCAGACGGTCGGCCAGAGGCGCGTCGGGCGGATGGATGCCGGAGGCTTCGAACAGGTCACTCATGACCTATCCATAGGCCGTCCGGCACCCGATTTCACCTATTTAAGGGATACGACCGTTCAGGCTGCGACCGCCACGAATGATGGTGATTTCCGAACCGCGTCCGGCACGGCCCAGAGCCTCGACCGAGGTCACGGCACGACCATCCACCGACTGGATCACATCATTAGGGCGCAGGCCGATACGATGCGCCATGCTGCCGCGTTGGATGCCCGTCACGAACACGCCATTGGTGAACGGATCACCGCCCATACGGTCGGCCCGCGCCGGATTGAGCGCAATGCCCGAAAGTCCGGCAAGAGCGCCCTGCCCCACGGTTACACCCTTGCTGATCTCGGCATCACCGGGAAGCTGGGTCACGCGGGCATTCACGCTTTGGGTGCGGCCATCACGCAGCAGGGTCACCGCAACCGTCTCGTTCGGCTGTTTGGTGCCGACGCGATAGTTCAGACCGCCCTGATCGTTCACTTCCGCACCGTCGATGGCAGTGATCACATCACCCACCTCGATACCGGCACGCGCCGCAGGGCCACCCGAATAGACGTCCGTCACCAGAAGTCCTTGCGGACGCTCAAGGCCCAGACTGCGGGCCATGTCGCCACTCAGGGTATCGCCCTTTACGCCCAGCCACGGACGCACCACGCGGGTTTCACCACCCACAGCCGAATCCAGCACGCGGCGCACCATGGCTGCCGGTACGGCAAAGCCCACGCCGGTCGAAGAGCCTGTACGGCTGAAGATCGCGGTATTGATGCCGATCAGATCACCATCCATGTCCACCAACGCACCGCCCGAATTACCGGGGTTGATCGGGGCATCGGTCTGGATGAACGAGCCGGAATCGCTGATGCCGGTATCGGTACGGTTCAGGGCCGAGATAATGCCGTTGGTCACCGTCTGGCCCACGCCGAAAGGATTACCGATAGCCAGAACCAGATCACCGACCTGTTGCTCTTCCTGATCGTCGATACGGATGACCGGCAGGTCGCCATTCACCTCTTCCAGTTGCAGCACGGCAATGTCCGAGCGTTCGTCGGCCAGCAGCACGCGGGCGGGAAACTCGCGGCGGTCCTGAAGCGTGACGCGGATCTCGCGCATATCCTTCACGACGTGCGCGTTGGTGATGACGATACCGTCGTTGCGCACAATCACGCCCGAGCCGATCGAGCCGGTCTGGCGGGCGGTCGGGATACCCCAGAACGGGTCACGCCCTTGCTGTACGCCACGCGCGGCAATGTTCACGACAGCGGGGGCCGCCGTGCGGACCACAGGCGCGAAACTGGTTTTCATGGCACCGGCATCGCTGGGGGCGATACGCGGTTGCGCTTCGGTAAAGACGCCCTCTTGCGCCTTGGAGGGTTCCGGCTGGCCGCAGGCCGCCAGCAGCAGGGCTGCGGCCATGGCAAGGTGCGAAGTCTTCATCAAGTCACTCATCCAAGGTGATCCAGTTTTCCAATGCCATTCGGCACAGAGATTGGGACGGCATCAAGGCTCACGCCTTACAGTAAAGCAATGGTGTTCAAACGGTTGCGCTTCAAGCCTCAAGTTTGAGCCTTCTCTTGGCGGTTGGCGCGACGGGCCGTCACGCCGCCCAGTACCGCCCCCGCCACCAGAACCAGCGCCGCAATATAAAACGCTATGCCCGCGGCCTCGCGTCCATGCGGCACCGAAATCGAATAAACCCAGCCAAAGAACAGCGGCGAGGCCACACCGGCAATGGAGGCCACGCTCATATTGGCCCCCTGAAGCTGCCCCTGCTCGCTTTCGCTGACACGGCGCGTCATCAGCGCCTGTAGCGTCGGCATGGCCAGACCCCACAGGGCATTGGGGAACATGGCGGCAATAAACATCGCCCCCGTCGGGACCAGCCCCATCAGGGCGATCCCCACTGCCCCGGCCCACAGACCGAACACCATGGTGCGACGGTCCCCGAACCGTTTGGACATCCGCCCCACCAAGCCGCCCTGCACCGCCATATCCAGCACACCGACCATGGCCAGCAGCAGGCCGACCTGAAGCGGGCCCCAGCCAAATTTGAAACCGGCATAAAGAACGAAAACGGCCGAGAACACATGGTGCGCGAAATACAAAAGGAAGTTCACCATGGCCAAGCCGACCAGCTCGAAATGCCGTTTCAGCAAGATCATGGCCCCGACCGGATTGGCGCGTTTCCAGCTAAAGGCCATGCGCTTTTCAACCGGCAAACTCTCGGGCAGCACAAACAGGCCATACAGGAAGGCCACGCCCGACAGGCCCGCCGCCACCCAGAACGGCACGCGCGGACCGAAATGGCCAAGCAAACCGCCCAAGGCCGGACCCAGCACAAATCCGAACGAGAACGCCGCCCCGATCAGGCCATATCCGCGTGCCCGATCATCCGGTGCCGTCACATCGGCCATATAGGCATAGATGGTTGTAAAGCTGGAGGATGTGACCCCCGCCAGTATCCGCCCCACCGCCAGCCACCACAGGTTCGGCGCCAAGGCCATCAGCACATAATCCGCCGCCAGCCCCGCGCAGCTGATCAGGATGACAGGCCGCCGCCCGTACTGGTCGGACAGCGATCCGATCACCGGCGAGGCCAGAAACTGCATCCCCGCCCACAGCGCCACAAACAGGCCGTTCAGCAGCCCTGCCCGCGCATTGGAGCCGACGAATTCCTCGATCAGGTGCGGCAATACAGGGATGACAATCCCCATCGCCATCACATCCAGAACCGCCGCCACCAGAATAAAACCGATGGCCGATTTACGAACGAGCTTCAGCGTCAAGCGCAACTCCAACAAGAAACGGGCAGCCTCCGAACCAGAGACTGCCCGCTCTATTATGCGAACAACGTCAATCAGGCCTTACGGTTGCGTCACCGGCAAGGTGTCCTGCGGATTGCCGTCGGTTTTCGGCACCGAAATATTCAGCAGACGGCCCAACAGAGGCTGGACATCCACGCTGTCGAGATTTTGCAGTTGGCGACCGGCCACAACACCCGGACCACGGGCGATAAAGATGGCCTGCATGTCTGGCGAGATATTGTCATAGCCATGCGCACCACCCGCCTTGCGTACAGGGCGGTCGCGCGTTGCGATCAGCCAGCCATCTTCGGCCAGACAGACAAAGTCCGACACGCGGTCATGGCTGCCCAGTACCAGACGTGCAGGGATATCGTCCTTTTCCCAGCACTCCATGCGTTCGTGCTTGCCGACCAGTGCCTTTTCCACCTCGTCGTCGCGGTCATCCTTGGCGTTCAGGAAGGCCACAGGGCCGGAATAGACAATGCTGATGGCCGAGGTATCGACATAGTCATCCAGCGTCACCACACGGTCCGGCGATGTCGCGGACATGCCGTGGTCTGACACGATGATCACGACCGTATTTTCGGCCATACCGCGCGCCTTCAGTCCATCCATCAGATAGCCGATAGAGGCATCGGTCTGGGCCATGGCGGCGTTTACTTCATCGGACTGGGGACCATGATGGTGGCCCATCGTGTCCACGATATCGAAATACAGGGTGTTAAGGCGCGGGCGCTCCTGCTCCGGCAGGTCCAGCCATGCCAGAAGCTGGTCCACGCGGGCATTTCCATCCATCGACTGGTTGAACTTGGCCCAGTGGCTGGGGCGCACGCCGTGGATCTCGGCCTCGGATCCCGGCCAGAACATGGTGCCGGTTTTCACGCCTGCCTTTTCGGCGCTGACCCAGATCGGCTCGCCATCATCCCACCAGCGACGGTCGGTCACAGCCGCCTGATTGCCCAGCGAAAAGCGGCCCAGTTCCTCGTCGATCATGTTGTTGCCGACAATGCCGTGGTGATCGGGATGCAGACCCGTGACCAGCGTATAGTGGTTCGGGAAGGTCACCGTCGGGAAGGACGGCTTCATCGGGCCGCTTGCACCCTCAAGCGCCAGACGCGACAGATTCGGCGTCAGTCCCCGCGACAGATAATCGGCACGGAAGCCGTCAATCGACACAAGAATAACCGTCGGCGCGCTCTGGGTCGCAACGATTGCGGGCGTCTCGACATCACCTGTGGTTGCACAGGCCCCGACCATCAGGGTCAGACCCAGCGCAGTTCCTGTGGCCAAACGACGAAACAAAGATGGAGAGATCATACGTCCATTCCCGCAATACAAAGTGCAAACGCCCCTGCTAGGCTTTTTCCGTAACAGTCCCAAGACACAATGCTCCGAGGAATCGGCTTGTCCACCGGCACATTAGGCGGCACTCTGGCTATATGAACGCTGTTATCTCAATAGATAACCTCACCAAAACCTTCGGTGAGGTCAGGGCTCTGAACGGGCTGTCGCTCGAGATTCCCAAGGGCGGCGTTTACGGCATTCTGGGGCCGAACGGCGCGGGCAAGTCCACCCTGTTCCGGGTTCTTCTGGGCTTGATCGAGCCAACGACAGGGCATGCCGAGGTCATGGGTTATCCCATCGGCCACACCCCGACCCTGCGCCAAATCGGCTCGATGATCGAAACACCGCGCTATCCGGCCTTTATGTCGGCGCGCGAATGTCTGTTGTGGCTGGCCACAGCCCACGGACAGGCCCGCGAGGTCGACATCGACTACTGGCTGGATCGTGTCGGCTTGACCGAAGCGGCCCATCGCAAGGTGCGCGGATATTCGGTTGGCATGATGCAGAGGCTCGGCATTGCCGCCGCCCTGATGACACGGCCCGATCTGGTCATCCTGGATGAACCGACCAGCGGCATGGACCCGCCCGGTATTGTGGAAATCCGTGGCCTGATCCGCGATCTAGTCGAAACGGACGGCGTGACCGTGATTGTGGCCAGCCACCAGTTGCTGGAAGTCCAGCGTATGTGCGACCGCGTGGCCATCCTCAATCGCGGACGTCTGGCTGCCGAAGGCTCGGTTGCCGAGCTAAGCCAGTCCAGCGCACACCTGCGCCTGACGGCATCGCCGCTGGCCAAGGTCATGGATATTGTCGGCGAGGCAGGCGAGATTTCCGGCGATACCATCCTCGTCAATATCCGCCGCGAGGACACAGCCGGACTGATCCGGCATCTGGTCATGGAGGGGATCGATGTGATGGAGGCCCAGTGGGTCGGTGCCGATCTCGAAGCCATCTTCATTGCCGAAACCCGCGCTCCGTCCCAAGTGCAGGAGCCGGCCCATGCTGTTTGATGCCATACGCGCCGAACTGCTGCGGTTCTCGCGCCATACACAGGCTTGGCTTTGGGCCCTGCTGGTCATCCCCGTAGGTACAGCCATTGTCGGGCTGTTCTTTCGCCAGTTTCTATATGGCCAACTCCAAAAGGCCGAGGCTGGACTGCCTCCCCGCATCGAAGAGATCGCCAACGCCCCCCTCGGCATCGGCGCATTTCTGGTCGATCAGGCCTCGCAACTGGCAGGGATCAACCTGCTGGCCTTCTTCCTGATCGGGGCTGCCACCATTGCAGCCGCCGACTATCGCTGGGAGACGTGGCGTCTCATCCGCCCCAGCAACAGCCGGATGAACCTGATGCTGGGCAAGGCCTTGGCGATTGCAGCCATCGCCATCATCCCCCTGCTGCTGTTTCTACTGTGTGAACTGCTGGGTCAGGTCATCAGCGCCAGTATCGAGCATCGTCCGATCGTCCTTGGCATGGATGCCAAACTGTCCGGAACCTTCATCACCATGGTGCTGACATCGTGGCTCAGAGTGGTTCAGGTCGGACTGCTGGCTCTGGTTGCCGCAACGGCCACACGATCCCTGTTTGGTGGTTTTGTCATCGCCATCGCCTTCGGTTTCGGCACCTTCATTGTCGAGCGGATGTTCCTCGACTTCGGCTGGAAACCGGAAGAATGGCGCACCTTGCTGCTATTTCCGTCGGCAGCCTATCAAGTGGTCCAGACCTTCCTGGCCCATGGGCCGGTTACACCTGCCACAGCCGGTAAGGCGATTATCGGACTGCTGTTATGGATTGCAGGGCCGACCGCCCTGACGGTCTGGCTGTTCCAGCGTCAGGACCTGTCCAAGGAATAGACGGGCCTAGGCCAGCCGCTTTTCCATAAAGACATCGGCACGCGCATAGGGCGTCTCGCGTGCCGGCAGATATTCAAAGCCATAGGCCTCATACAGCCGCAGTGCCGGTGCCAGCCCCGAATTGGTTTCCAGATAAAGACGGGTCGCACCCAGCGCGCTCGCCTTGTCCACGCAGGACTGCATCAAAAGGCGCGACAGCCCTGCCCCGCGGCTGGCCGGTTCGATCGCCATCTTGGCCAGTTCAAACCCGCCATCATCCATCGGCATCAGCGAGCAACAGCCGACAGCCACACCCGTATCCGTCTCGACAATAAAGATGTGTCCGCCCTTGGCCAGGATCACACCATCGGCATCGTCCAGCACCCGCCGGTCCTTGGCCTCGATGGCAAAACCAGCCTCGATGATCCATCCCTCGTTGAGGGTGCGCCACGCGGACGCATGATCGGGACGATACGGGACAACACTGTACGATAACTTAGCCATACCGTTGGTGTTGCGCCCTGCCCTGTCCGATTTCAAGTCAAACCTGGGCAAAGCAAAAGGGCGGCAGGCCAAAGCCCACCGCCCTTTCGGATCGATAAAGATCAGTAACGAAGCTTAGGCTTCGTCGCTTTCGATCATGACAACCGGACCGGAGTCCTTGCCCTTGGCCGAGACGTCGCGGTCGACGAACTCGATTACGGCCATAGCGGCGTTGTCACCGTGACGGAAGCCAGCCTTCATGATGCGAATGTAGCCACCGCTACGTTCCGCATAACGCGGACCGATGGTTTCAAACAGCTTGCCGACTTGCGGCACATCACGAACGGCGCTGATCGCTTGACGACGAGCGTGCAGGTCGCCCTTCTTAGCGAGGGTGACAAGCTTCTCAACGAAGGGACGCAGTTCCTTCGCCTTCGGCAGAGTCGTTACGATCTGCTCGTGCTTGATCAGCGAGGCAGCCATGTTGGCGAACATGGCCTGGCGGTGGCTGGCCGTACGGCCGAGCTTACGATAGGCGGCGCCGTGGCGCATCGGGGTCTCTCCTACTCAACCCTGGTTTCCGGCCCGAACTCAACGGGGGCGGGACCTAGGGCCTCTCATTCTAACCGCCCCAACCAATCCAACTTAAGGACCTGGGCGGAGGGTTGATGATCAGATCTGGTCGTCGAACTTCTTGGCCAGGTCTTCGATGTTTTCCGGCGGCCAGTTCGGTACATCCATACCGAGGCTCAGGCCCATGGTCGCCAGCACTTCTTTGATCTCGTTCAGCGACTTGCGGCCGAAGTTCGGGGTGCGAAGCATTTCGCCCTCGGTCTTCTGGATCAGGTCACCAATATAAACGATGTTGTCGTTCTTCAGGCAGTTTGCCGAGCGGACCGACAGTTCCAGTTCGTCCACCTTCTTGAGCAGCGACGGGTTGAACGGCAGGTCGGGCTTACCGTCCGACTGCTCGACAGCCTTGGTCGGCTCTTCGAAAGTGATGAAGATCTGGAGTTGGTCTTGCAGGATGCGAGCGGCGAATGCTGCTGCGTCAACCGGCGAAACCGCACCGTTGGTTTCGATTTCGAGAATCAGCTTGTCATAGTCCAGCGACTGCCCCTGACGGGTCGGCTCGACGCGATAGGCAACGCGTTTGACCGGCGAGTAGAGGGCGTCAACCGCGATCAGACCGATCGGGGCGTCTTCCGGACGATTGAACTCGGCTGCCACATAGCCCTTACCGTTTTGGACGGTCAGTTCCATGCGGATCGAAGCACCGTCGTCCAGCGTGCAGATAACGTGATCCGGGTTGAGGACCTCGATATCGGCAGGAACGTCGATCTGAGCCGCCGTCACGACACCGGGACCGGTGGCGCGCAGGGTCATGCGCTTCGGACCTTCCGCATGCATGCGGAGAGCCAGCTGCTTGATGTTGAGGACGATGTCCACAACGTCTTCACGAACGCCTTCCAGCGAGGAGAACTCGTGGACAACGCCGTCGATTTGGATGGCGGTGACTGCTGCGCCCTGAAGCGAGGACAGCAGAACGCGGCGAAGCGCGTTACCGAGCGTCACACCGAAGCCACGTTCGAGGGGTTCAGCGACCAGACGCGCTTTGCGCTGCGGGTCAGAGCCGGCCTCGACCTGGGGCTTCTCGGGACGGATCAGCTCTTGCCAGTTTCTTTCGATCATTAGTGTCCCTCGAACAGGTTTCGCTGACCCCACCTGTGTGCACTCAGGCTAGTAGGGGTCAGCAGAAGAAAAGTGTCAGCCGGCGATTAAACGCGACGACGCTTCGGCGGACGGCAGCCGTTGTGCGGCATCGGCGTCACGTCACGGATGGTCGTGATAGTCATGCCAGCAGCTTGCAGAGCGCGCAGTGCCGACTCACGGCCGGAGCCCGGACCCGAGACGTTCACTTCCAGCGTTTTCACGCCGTGCTCGGCAGCTTTTTTGCCTGCATCTTCAGCAGCCATCTGGGCGGCATACGGGGTCGACTTACGCGAACCCTTGAAGCCCATGTGACCAGCCGACGACCACGAGATCGCGTTGCCCTGGGCATCGGTGATCGTGATCATGGTGTTGTTGAAAGAGGCATTCACGTGGGCAACGCCCGAAGTGATGTTCTTACGCTCGCGACGTTTAACGCGACCCTGTTCCTTAGCCATAGCTCAGGCCTCTCTCTTATTTCTTCTTGCCGGCAATGGCTTTGGCCGGACCCTTGCGGGTACGTGCGTTCGTATGCGTGCGCTGACCGCGGACCGGCAGGCCCTTACGGTGACGCAGGCCGCGATAGCAAGCCAGGTCCATCAGACGCTTGATGCTCATCGAGGTTTCACGACGCAGGTCGCCCTCGACGGTGTGATCACGGTCAATGGTTTCACGGATTTGCAGGATTTCGGCATCGGAAAGTTGGTTCACGCGACGAGCCGGCTCAATGCCAACCTTCGCAGTGATTTCCTTGGCGGTGTGCGCGCCAATGCCGTGGATGTACTGAAGCGCGATTTCAACGCGCTTGTTAGTCGGAATGTTGACGCCAGCGATACGGGCCACGAAAATCTCCAGGTACGCGTTAGTCAGACGCAAAAACCGCTCCGGTTAACAAACCTGAAGCGTGCGCGCCCTTCGCGGAAGACGGTCCTTATACATGGGATTCCCAAGACGTCAACGGGGGCGGCCCGCAAAGAACCCTTAACAGAAGGTTTCTCACGGCCATTCCACTCCCACAGCTATCTCAGCCCCATCCACAGGGTGCCCTTCGCGTGAAGCTGGACGAAAGCGGAAATACTGCGCCGCCGCAAGGGCCGCAGTGCCAAAACCTGCATTTTGAGGGCTTTCACTGACAATCCGGCACGCTTCGAGGCGCGTATCGGCCCGCAACCGGCATATCAACTGCGCGCGGCCCCCTTGCCTGCGCCTGAAAGCCTCGCGCGGATGCAGGCTGCGAATCTCTTCGCGAGACGGACCGCGTATAAGACGCGGGCCCGTCCCTTGGCCGTCACCGGCTCCACTGCCCTGCCCCTGCCCTGTGCCGGTCCCCTCGCCGCCTTGCCCCTGACCCGCGGTCGGCGACTCGGTTTGTGCCACCCCGATCACCAAAGGCGGCTCCGGCGTGGGTACAGGCGGGGCAATCACTTCGGGGCGCGGCATGATTTCGCGAGGACGCGTTATCCGAACCGCTGACTTGGCCGCAGGTGCACCGCCGCCCTGTGTGGAACTCGGTTCGGGGTCCGGCACAGGTTCTGCGGGTACAGGCACGGGTATCAGATCAACCACAAAATAGGGCTGAGGGTCGGCATTGTTCACTTCAGGAGCCAGATGCCCGAGCCACAGACCCAGCGCACCGTGTACCAGACCCACGGCCACAACGGCGGTCCAGACGGTTGCGTATCGTCGTCGCTTGCGTGAAGCACCGGCTGCGCGGCTATCTGGCTTTGTATCGTGGCTCATCAACATGGAACGCATAACCTGCGCCATGGCTCACAGCCTTTAAAGGGACCGCCATAGAAAAAGGGCCGCTACCCGAAGGTAACGGCCCCGTATTTCTTTTACGCTTTGGCCCGATCAGACCAGAGCGCCGTCGATCGCAGCGGCGACAGTGGCGATATCGCCCATGCCGTCTACCTCGGTCAGCTTGCCCTGCGCTTCATAGTAAGGAAGCAAAGGCGCAGTCTGCTTGTTATAAACAGCCAGACGATCCTTGAAGGTTTCAGGATTGTCGTCAGCGCGACCCTGCTCTTCAAAGCGCTTGGTGATGCGCTCGGTCAGAGCGGCGTCATTCACCTTGAGGCGGACAACCGCATCGATCTTGGCACCGCGCTTCTCGAGCATGGCATCCAGAGCCTCGGCCTGTGCCACGGTGCGCGGGAAGCCATCAAAGATGGCTCCACCGGCAGCCTCGGCCTCGGCCAGACGGTCCTCGATCAGGGCAATGACGATTTCGTCGGTGACGAGATCGCCACGCGCCAGAACGTCCTTGACCTTGAGGCCCAGCTCCGAGCCGGACGCAATCGCCGCACGCAGCATGTCGCCGGTGGACAACTGCACCATGCCGCGCGTCTCGACGAGACGCTTGGCCTGAGTGCCCTTGCCCGCAGCGGGCGGTCCGAACAGGATGAGATTCATAACCTGGTTCCCCACAACCCGAATCTTAGCGACGTACAGCCGGCGTACCGCCACGACCACCACGGCCGCGCAGTTTCGCCTTCTTGATCAGACCCTCATACTGGTGTGCCAGCAGGTGGGACTGGATCTGCGATACGGTATCCATCGTCACCGACACAACGATCAGCAACGAGGTCCCGCCGAAGTACATGGCATTGCCCATACCGGCGACCATGAACTCGGGCAGCAGACACACCAGGGTGATGTAGCCGGCACCGATAACGGTCAGACGGGTCAGGACATAGTCCAGATACTCGGCCGTGCGCTTGCCCGGACGGATACCCGGCAGGAAGCCACCGTACTTGCGCAGGTTCTCGGCCGTGTCTTCAGGGTTGAAGGTGATCGAGGTGTAGAAGAAGCAGAAGAAGATGATCAGCGCGGCGTACAGGATGATGAACACCGGCTTGCCGTGCGTCAGTTGCGCGGTCACCAGCGGTAGCCAGCTCATCCACTCCGGCAGGTTCGCCGTGGCGGTAAACTGGGCCACCGTCGTCGGCAGCATCAACAGCGACGAGGCGAAGATTGCCGGAATAACACCGGCCGTGTTCACCTTCAGCGGCAGGAACGAACGTTCGCCACCCGTGACACGGTTGCCTTCCTGACGCTTCGGATACTGGATCAGCAGGCGGCGTTGAGCGCGTTCCATGAACACGATGAACACAACCGTTGCCACGGCCAGAATGGCCAGACCCAGCAGCATGAAGGCCGACATCTGACCTTGTTGGGCCAGACCCAGCAGACGCGCAATCGTGCCCGGCAGAACAGCCACGATACCGGCGAAGATGATCAGCGAGATACCGTTGCCGACGCCGCGTGCGGTGACTTGCTCACCCAGCCACATCAGGAACATGGTACCGCCCGTCAGCGTCACAACGGTTGTGGCGATGAAGAACATGCCCGGCGCATCGACGAGGCCTTGCGAGGCGTTCAGACCCACGGCGATGCCGAAGGATTGAGCCAGAGCCAGCACAACCGTCAGATAGCGGGTATATTGGTTCAGCTGTTTGCGACCTGCTTCGCCGCCTTCCTTTTTCAGCTTCTCCCACGGCGGATACACCGCGCCCATCAGCTGCACGATGATCGAGGCCGAGATGTACGGCATCACGTTCAGCGCAAACACAGCCATACGTTCCACAGCGCCACCCGAGAACATGTTGAACATGTCCAGGATGCCGCGTTGGCCGTCCGGGTTCTGGAAGAACTGGAGGAAGGCATCGGTATTGATGCCCGGGATCGGCACATAGGTACCGAGACGATAGACCAGCAGAGCGCCCAGCGTGAACAGCAGGCGCTTGTGGAGCTCGGTCGCCTTGGCGAACGAACCCATGTTCATATTTGCTGCAAGTTGTTCAGCGGCCGAAGCCATATGCTTTCCCCACGACTATGAGTGTCGTCAGATAAGGTGAAAGCGGCTCCCATGCGAGAGCCGCTTTCGAAAATTCGTCATCCCGTTCGGAAAGATCCCGATTTAACCCACAGGGTTGACCGGGATGACGACAGTATTAGGCCTTGGCAGCCGCGCGCTTGGCACGAGCCGAGATCTTGTTCTCGTCGCCCTTCGGAGCCTTAGCCGGCGGGACCTTGCCCTTGGCAGCTTCGCGCTTGGCAACGCGGGCAGCAGCCTTGGCTTCAGCTTCGATGCGCTGTTGCTCGACCTTGCCACCAGCAGCTTCGATCGCCTTGATGGCGCCCGAGGTTGCCGACCAGACGACCAGGTTCAGCTTGGCCTTCAGTTCGCCTTCGCCCAGAACGCGAACGCCGTCTTTTTCACGACGGATCACGCCAGCAGCGACCAGAGCGGCACCGTTGATTTCAGCCGAAGCGTCGAGCTTGCCAGCGTCGATCGCTTCCTGGATGCGCCACAGGTTGACTTCAGCCAGACGCAGAGCGTTGGCATTGTTGAAGCCGCGCTTAGGCATACGCATGTACAGCGGCATTTGACCGCCTTCGAAGCCGCCAATGGCGACGCCCGAACGCGACTTCTGACCCTTGACGCCGCGACCTGCGGTCTTGCCCTTGCCCGAACCCGGGCCACGGCCGACGCGCATGCGTGCTTTGTGGGCGCCTTGATTGTCGCGGATTTCATTCAGTTTCATGTGCCTGATCCTTTCGGGTGCTAGCGCCAGCCAGGTGCAAGACGCACTTTGGCTGACTCGGCGTTTAAAAACGAAGGGCCGCTAATAAGCGACCCAGCCCTGCATCGCAAGATGCAAACTGTAAAAGCAAAACGCCCTCCCCCGTTTCCGAGGGAGGGCGTTCAAGCTTTTTAGGCTTCGACCACTTCAACCATGTGAGCGACCTTGGCAATCATACCACGTACAGACGGGGTATCTTCCAGGGTGGCTTCACGGCCGATTTGGTTCAGACCCAGGCCCACCAGAGTGGCGCGCTGATCAGCCTTGCGGCGGATCGGGCTGCCAACCTGACGGATGGTCACGGTCTTCTTTTCGGTCTTGGCCATTGATTAGCCCTCCACAGTTTCCGGTGCCGAAGCACCATCGTTGCGGCGGCCCATCAGGTCAGCGACCTTCTTGCCGCGCTTGGCAGCAACCTGACGCGGCGACGACTGAACCTTCAGAGCTTCGAAGGTTGCGCGGATCATGTTGTAGGGGTTCGAGGAACCGGTCGACTTGCCGACGACGTCTTGAACGCCGAGGGTTTCGAGGACGGCACGCATCGGACCACCTGCGATGACGCCGGTACCCGGAGGTGCGGCGCGCATCATGATCTTGCCGGCGCCCCAACGGCCATTGCCGTCGTGGTGCAGAGTGCGGTTTTCGCGCAGCGGAACGCGGATCATCGTCTTCTTGGCTTCTTCGGTCGCCTTGCGGATAGCTTCCGGCACTTCACGTGCCTTGCCATGACCGAAGCCCACACGACCCTTGCCGTCACCGACGACCATCAGGGCAGCGAACGAGAAACGACGTCCACCCTTAACAGTCGCGGCAACACGGTTGATGTGTACCAGCTTCTCGATGATGTCGCTTTCAGCAGCGTCTACTGCCGGAGCGTTGCGGTCGCGGCGATTACGATCGCCGCCGCCGCGTTGGGGTTCACGAGCCATGTCTGTCGTTCCCTTAGAAGTTCAGACCGGCTTCGCGCGCGGCTTCCGCCAGCGCCTTGACCCGGCCGTGATAGATGTAGCCACCGCGGTCGAAAACGACGTCGGAGACGCCCTTTTCGATGGCACGTTCGGCAATCAGCTTGCCAATCTTGGCAGCAGCAGCGACGTCCGAGCCCTTGGAACCCTTGCCACCTTCCAGCGACGAGGCCGAAGCGACAGTGATGCCCTTCGAGTCGTCGATGATTTGTGCCGAGATGTTCTTGTCCGAACGGAAGACCGACAGACGCAGACGACCATTTGCCACAGCCTTGAGGCGGCGACGGTTGCGTTCTGCGCGACGCTTGGCTTGTTGTTGAAGAGAAAGAGCCATGACTTACTTCTTCTTGCCTTCCTTGCGTCGGACAAACTCGCCCTGATAGCGCACACCCTTGCCTTTATACGGCTCGGGCGGACGCATTTTGCGGATGACGGCGGCGATTTCACCAACAGCTTGCTTGTCGTTCCCCGAAATCTTGATTTCGGTTTGCTTCGGCACAGCGAAGGTGATGCCTTCCGGCGGCGTGACGTCTACATCGTGCGAGAAGCCGAGCTGCAGCGACAGAGCGTTGCCCTTCATGGCAGCGCGGTAACCCACGCCGACCAGTTCCAGGGTCTTCTCAAAGCCGTCGGTTACACCGGTTACCATGTTGGCAACCAGGGTACGCGACAGGCCCCACATAGCTTTCGCACGTTGGGTTTCCGAGGTCGGGGTCAGGGAAAGCTCGTCGCCTTCCTGTTTGATCTCGACTTCGTCAGCCAGGGTCCACGAGCGTTCGCCCTTCGGACCTTTAACGGTGACGTCCTGACCGTTGAGCGTGACAGTCACGCCCTTCGGCACGGTGATGGTTTTCTTACCAATACGAGACATATTAGTAGACCCTGCACAGGACTTCGCCGCCGACGTTAGCGTCGCGGGCAGCAGCGTCGCTCATGACGCCCTTGGAAGTCGAAAGGATCGAGATGCCGAGGCCATTCTTGATCGGCTTCAGATCGCCGATTGCCGAATAGACGCGACGGCCCGGCTTCGACACGCGAGCGATCTCAGCGATCACAGGCTGGTTGTCGAAGTATTTGAGCTCGATCTCGAACTGCGGGAACTCACCCGGGTTTTGCACCAGGTTGTAGCCGCGGATGTAGCCTTCCGACTGCAGCACGTCGAGGACGCGCTGGCGCAGACGGGAAGCCGGCGTAAGTACCTTCGAACGCTTGCGGGTAGCCGCGTTCTTGATACGAGCGATCATGTCGCTCAGGGGATCGTTGATCATCATATCTGTTCGCTCCCCTTACCAGCTCGACTTGGTCAAGCCCGGGATTTGACCCAGGTTGCCCAGTTCGCGCAGGGCGACACGGCTCATCTTGAGCTTGCGGTAGTAAGCCCGCGGGCGGCCCGTGATTTCGCAACGGTTGCGAATACGGGACGGTGCGGAGTTACGCGGCAGGGCTGCCAGCTTGAGGCGGGCGTCAAAGCGCTCCTCCAGCGGCAGGCTCTCGTCGTTAGCGATTGCCTTGAGGGCTTCACGCTTCGCGGCATACTTCGCAACCAGGGCCTTGACGGCTTCGTTACGGTTTACGGCGCTTTTCTTAGCCATTGTTCTCTTCCCTTCCCGATCAGTTCACGAACGGGAACTTGAACTCGGCGAGGAGAGCCTTGGCTTCCTCGTCGGTCTTGGCCGTGGTGCAAACGACGATGTCCATGCCCCACATCTGGTCGATCTGGTCGTAGTTGATCTCCGGGAACACGATGTGCTCCTTCAGACCGGTGGCGTAGTTGCCGCGACCGTCGAACGAAGTGCCCTTAAGGCCACGGAAGTCCTTCACGCGCGGAAGCGCGATCGTGACGAACCGGTCCAGGAACTCGTACATTTGGTCGCCGCGCAGCGTCACCTTGCCACCGATGATCATACCTTCACGCAGCTTGAAGCCAGCGATCGAGTTACGAGCCTTGGTAGCAACAGCTTTCTGACCAGCGATAGCCGTCAGATCCTTGAGGGCGGCAGTCGCCTTCTTGGAGTCTGCAACCGCTTCACCGATACCCATGTTCAGGACAATTTTGTCCAGCTTAGGGATCTGCATTTCGTTCGTGTAAGCGAACTTTTCCTTCATGACCGAACGGATACGCGAAACGTACTCGGTCTTGAGGCGCGGGATGTATTTCTCGGTAGCCATCAGATGACGTCTCCGGTCGACTTGGCGAAGCGGACCTTTTGGTCACCTTCAACCTTGAAGCCAACGCGGGTCGCCTTGCCGTTAGCGTCGGCGATTGCGACGTTCGACAGGTGAAGCGAGGCTTCTTTGTGCTTGATGCCGCCTTGCGGATCAGCCTGGGTCGGGCGCGTGTGGCGCTGAACCATGTTGATACCTTGCACGACGACGCGGTTTTCGGTCGGCAGGACTTTGAGCACCGTGCCGGTGCGGCCTTTGTCCTTGCCGGTCAGGACGACAATGTTGTCGCCCTTTTTGATCTTGGCGGCCATGGTTACAGAACCTCCGGAGCCAGCGAGATGATCTTCATGTGGTTCTTAGCGCGAAGCTCACGCGGAACCGGGCCGAAGATACGAGTGCCTACAGGCTCGTTCGACTTGTTAACGATGACGGCAGCCGACTTGTCAAAGCGGATGACCGAACCGTCTTTGCGTTGGATATCCTTGGCGGTGCGAACGACGATGGCGCGAACGACATCACCCTTCTTAACGCGACCGCGCGGGATTGCTTCCTTCACAGAGGCGACAATGGTGTCACCGATCGAGGCGTAGCGGCGCTTGGAGCCGCCCAACACCTTGATGCACATGACCCGGCGGGCGCCCGAGTTATCGGCCACTTCCAGGTTAGTTTGCATCTGGATCATAAGATCAGATCCTTCTGATTACGAGGCAGAAGCCGGGGAAAGAACTTCCCAGCGCTTCAGTTTGGACTTGGGGGCGCACTCGACGATACGAGCGATGTCACCGACCTTGAGGGCGTTGGCTTCGTCGTGCGCGTGATATTTCTTCGAAGACCGGACGGTCTTTTTCAGAAGGGGGTGGAGCAGAGTGCGCTCCACCTTAACCACGACGGTCTTGTCGCCCTTGTCGGACACGACCACGCCTTCGAGAATTCGCTTGGGCATATTCGTTTCCTTACGAAGCGCGCTTCTCACGCAGAAGCGTGGAGATGCGAGCGATATCTTTGCGGACTTCACCAACGCGGTGAGTCTTTTCCATTTGGCCGGTAGCCGCTTGGAAGCGCAGGTTGAACTGTTCCTTTTTGAGCTTCAGAAGCTCATCGGCCAGTTGGTCGACGGTTTGCGACCGGAGATCTGCGATCTTGGTCATTATGCGGCTTGCTCCATTACGATGCCGGCGTCGAGGCGGGTAACCACCTTCGTACGGATCGGCAACTTGGCAGCACCGAGGCGCAGGGCCTCGCGCGCGACTTCGTCCGACACGCCGTCAATTTCGAACATGATACGACCCGGAGCAACACGAGCTGCCCAGTGATCGATCGCGCCCTTACCTTTACCCATACGCACTTCTGCGGGCTTACCGGTAACCGGCAGGTCCGGGAAGATACGGATCCACACGCGGCCTTGACGCTTCATGTGGCGAGTAACGGCACGACGGCACGCTTCAATCTGACGAGCAGTGATGCGTTCCGGTTCCATGGCCTTCAGGCCGTAGGAGCCGAAGTTCAGCGAGAAGCCGCCCTTCGACGAACCGTGGATACGGCCCTTAAAGGCCTTACGGTATTTGGTCTTTTTAGGTTGCAGCATGGTCTAATCAGCCCTCACGACCACGACGCGGACCGCGATCACCGCGGGGGCCACGTTCACGGCCTTCGTTGGACGAAGGACCTGCGGCTTCCAGAGCCCAGCGCTTGTCTTGAGCCATAGGATCGTGCTCGAGCACTTCACCCTTAAAGACCCAAACCTTCACGCCGATGATGCCGTAGGTCGTCTTGGCTTCATAGAAGCCATAGTCGATGTCAGCACGCAGGGTGTGGAGCGGCACGCGACCTTCGCGGTACCATTCCATACGAGCGATTTCCGCGCCACCGAGGCGGCCCGAGACGTTGATACGCACGCCCTTTGCGCCGAGACGCATGGCCGATTGCATCGAACGCTTCATCGCGCGGCGGAAAGCCACACGACGCTCGAGTTGCTGAGCGATGTTTTCAGCGATCAGCTGTGCGTCGGTTTCCGGCTTGCGAACTTCGACGATGTTCAGGTGAACTTCGCCTTCGGTGCGAGCCGCAATGTCCTTGCGCAGCTTGTCGATGTCAGCGCCCTTTTTGCCGATCACGACGCCCGGACGGGCAGCGTAGATCGTCACGCGGCACTTCTTGTGGGGACGCTCGATGATCACACGAGCAACGCCAGCAGCCGACAGACGTTCCTTCAGCCACGTACGCAGCTTCAGGTCCTGGTGCAGCAACTTAGCGTAGTCAGCACCGCCGGCGAACCAGCGGCTGTCCCACGTACGGTTTACGCCGAGGCGCAGACCGATTGGATTGATTTTCTGACCCATTAGGCGGCCTCACCTGCTTCGCGAACCACGATCGTGATTTCGCTGAACGGTTTCATGATGCGCGACGAGCGACCACGAGCGCGGCTCGCAAAACGCTTCATCACCAGGTTCTTGCCAACGAAGGCTTCGGCAACCACGAGGTTGTCGATGTCCAGGTTGTGGTTGTTTTCGGCGTTCGAGATAGCCGAATACAGAGCCTTGCGAACGTCGATGGCGATGCGCTTGCGGCTGAACTCCAGCTCGTTCAGAGCTTTCTGGACCGGCATGCCACGGATCGAGGCAGCCACCAGGTTCAGCTTTTGCGGGCTGATACGAACATTAACCAGCTTAGCGCGGGCTTCGTTCGTAGCAACACGACGGGTGTTCTTGGTCTGGGCCATGGATTATTTCCTCTTGGCCTTCTTGTCCGCAGCGTGACCCGGGAAGTTACGGGTCGGCGCGAACTCGCCGAACTTCATGCCAACCATCTCTTCCGAGACGGCGACAGGAACGTGCTTCTGGCCGTTGTAAACGCCAAAGGTCAGACCCACGAACTGCGGCAGGATGGTGGAGCGACGCGACCAGGTTTTGATCACATCTTTACGGCCCGACGATTGAGCGGCGTCGGCCTTCTTGAGCAGATACCCGTCGACAAACGGGCCTTTCCAGGAGGAGCGGGCCATTCTTAGCGAGCCTTCTTCACGTGACGGCTACGGATAATGTACTTGTCCGTGGCCTTGTTCTTGCGAGTACGGGTACCCTTGGTGTCCTTACCCCACGGCGTAACCGGAGTACGGCCGCCCGAGGTACGACCTTCACCACCACCGTGCGGGTGGTCGATCGGGTTCATGGAGACGCCGCGGACGTGCGGGCGGAAGCCCATGTGACGCTTGCGACCAGCCTTACCGAGGTTCTGGTTCATGTGATCCGGGTTCGACACGGCACCAACGGTAGCCATGCACGCATCCAGAACCATGCGCAGTTCACCCGAACCCAGACGGATTTGAGCGTAACCTTGGTCGCGGCCAACCAGCTGGGCGTAAGCACCAGCCGAACGAGCCAGCTGAGCACCCTTGCCCGGCTTCATCTCCACGTTGTGGATGATGGTGCCGACCGGCATCGAGCGCAGCGGCATCGCGTTGCCCGGCTTCACGTCGACCTTCTCGCCAGCGACGATCGTGTCACCAGCCTTCAGGCGTTGCGGAGCGATGATGTAGGTCTTCTCGCCGTCGGCATAGTTTACCAGGGCGATGAAGGCGGTGCGGTTCGGGTCATATTCCAGACGCTCGACAGTACCGATAGCGTCGAACTTACGACGCTTGAAGTCGATCTTGCGATACAGGGTCTTAGCGCCACCGCCACGGAAGCGGACAGCGATACGACCACCCTGACCACGACCGCCCGACTTGGTCAGGCCTTCGGTCAGCGACTTCTCCGGGCGGCCTTTGTGCAGCTCGGAACGGTCTACCAGTACCAGGGCGCGGCGGCCCGGGGACGTCGGATTGAAATGCTTCAGAGCCATCTGATTAGAGCCCCGTCGTCACGTCGATCGACTGGCCTTCAGCCAGCGTCACGATAGCTTTTTTGATGTCCACGCGACGACCGTTGATACCACGGAAACGCTTGGTCTTGCCCTTTTGAACCAGGGTGTTGACCTTGAGGACGTTGACATTGAACAGGGATTCAACCGCAGCAGCGATTTCGTCCTTGGTCGAGGTACCGGCAACGCGGAACACGACTTTGTTCTGTTCCGACAGGATCGTGGCCTTCTCAGTGATGATCGGGCTCAGGATGGTGTCGTAGTGCTTGGCGGTAGGTTGAGCGGCGGCCATTATGCGGCTTCCTTCTCAGCAAAGCGCGCCTCGATTGCCTCAACGGCAGCCTTGGTCAGCACAAGTTTGTCAGCACGCAGGATGTCATAGACGTTCAGGCCGGCATTCGGCAGCACGTCGATGTGCGGGATGTTACGAGCAGCGAGGCCGAAGTTGGTGTCAACTTCCGGACCAGCGATGATCAGAGCTTTGGTCCAACCCAGCTTGCCGAAGGTCTCGCGCAGCGAGGCCGTCTTGGCTTCCTTGATCGAAACGCTGTCGACGACGATCAGATCGCCGGCTTTAGCTTTCGAGGACAGGGCGTGACGCAGAGCCAGGGCGCGGACTTTTTTCGGCAGCGAGAAGCCATGGTCGCGAACGACCGGACCGAAAGCGCGCGAACCACCAACGAACTGCGGAGCACGGCGCGAACCGTGACGAGCGCCGCCGGTGCCCTTTTGCTTGTACATCTTCTTACCCGTACGAGAATTCTCGTTGCGGGTTTGAACCTTGTGCGTGCCAGCGCGACGCTTGGCAAGCTGCCAGTTGACGTAACGGGCCAGCAGGTCGCCGCGGATGTCGGTGATGCCGAAAACGGCTTCCGACAGTTCCACGTCGCCAGCAGCCTTGCCGTCGAGTTGAATGACAGAGAGTTTCATTACGCTTCACCGCCTTCGCTGGCTTCAACCGCCGGAGCAGCTGCAGCCGACTTAACAGCACCCGGGAACGGGGCTTCAGCCGGACGAGCCTTCTTCACAGCGTCGGTAAGCTTCAGGTAGGTGCCATCGTGGCCCGGGACAGCGCCCTTGACCAGGATCAGACCACGTTCAGCGTCAACACGGACGATGGTGAGGTTCTGCTGGGTGACAGTTTCCTGACCCAGATGACCAGCCATCTTCTTGCCCTTGAACACTTTACCTGGATCTTGGCGTTGCCCCGTCGAACCGTGCGAACGGTGCGAAATCGACACACCGTGCGATGCACGCAGACCGCCGAAGTTCCAGCGCTTCATCGCACCGGCAAAACCTTTACCGATGGTGAGGCCCTGCACGTCGATCTTCTGGCCAGCTACGAAGTGGTCTGCCGAGATTTCGGCACCCACGTCCAGCAGACCATCCTCGTCCACGCGGAACTCGGTGATGTATGCTTTGGGTTCAACTTGAGCCTTCGCGAAAGCTTCGCGTTGCGGCTTGGCCGTATTTTTGGCCTTCTTGGTGCCAGCGCCCATTTGGAGCGCGACGTAACCGTCACGTTCCTTGGTACGCTGACCGACGACTTGGCAGCCGTCGAGCTCGAGTACAGTAACCGGCACGTGTGCACCATCATCGGCGAACACGCGGGTCATACCCAGCTTCTTGGCGATCACGCCCGTGCGCATCGGATCCCGCCTCTTCTTTCTTTAGATCTTGATCTCGACGTCCACGCCAGCCGACAGATCGAGCTTCATCAGCGCGTCTACGGTCTGGGGAGTGGGGTCGACGATGTCGAGCACGCGCTTGTGCGTGCGGATTTCAAACTGCTCGCGCGACTTCTTGTCGACGTGCGGCGAGCGGTTCACGGTAAATTTCTCGATCAGGGTCGGCAGCGGGATCGGACCACGAACGGTCGCGCCCGTGCGCTTGGCGGTGTTAACGATTTCGCGCGTCGAGAAGTCGAGGACGCGATGATCGAAGGCCTTGAGCCTGATGCGGATGCTTTGATCCATATCGGTTGTAATTCCCATGCGGCCGGAGCCGCGTCCCTGTGAACCATTTCAAAGACCGAAGCCTCGGGGTTACCCCCAGGGAACGCAAATCCGCAAAAACGATCGGCCCACGCGGTTACCCGCCTGAGCCGTAAATTCCCAAGAAGCTCTAAAAAGAACAGTAACTTAGGCCGTCCATGCGAACCGCGTCTGCACCCGAAAGTGCACAGCCGGTCCAACAAGAGTGGTGCTTATGCCTGTTGATTCACGCAACGTCAAGCGCTGAATCCCTTGGTACCATTGGCTTTGAGCCGCGCCACCCTGCCCAGGATATCCCCGCCGAAAGAGGTCAAAAAAGTGGCAAGCGCCAACCCAAATCCCCCACCTCAAGAGATAGCCCATCCGCCCCGCAAAAGCCCGTACGAACTCTTCTTAAGTATGGGGCACCCCAAACCGCCCCTGAGTCTCTCTTTGCCCGCCTTGGCCGTTTATCTTTGCTTAACGGCTGTGACCTTCGCGTCCAAAACAAGGCACGCCGCACAGGTTTGCCACATTAAGACGCTGATTAAACACGCCTTTGCCACATTGAGTGACTTTGGCGCAACAAGGCACCCGTCTGTAGCCATTGATGACAAGTTCGTTACAGCGGAACGACATCCGAGCGACTATCTCACCGGTTCCACGCCGCCCTCCCCCGAGAGGCGTGCAAGTCTCAAAAGGACAATAAAAAAATGAAAACCGTTTTCTTCGCTTCGGCCGCTGTCGCCGCTCTGATCGCCGCTCCGGCTATGGCTCAAGACACCGCTGGTTCGTTTGGCCTGTCCTACCAGTACACCGATGCTGACATCGGCATCGCTTCGGGTGTTGAAACCAACACCGTCGTTCTGGACGGCGTTGTTGCTACCCCGGTCTTCGGTGACTGGACTGTAACCTTCGCTGGTAACGGCACCTACAACGACAGCGACATCGTTGCTTTCGACGAAGAAACCACCCTGGGTGGTTCGGTTGCCCTGACCAAGGTTATCGGCACCTACCGCGTTGGTGGCTTCTTCACTGCTGAAGAATTCGCCGGTTCGAGCCTGAACACCTTCGGTGGCGTTGCCCAGAAGTACTTCGACCGCGCAACCCTGACCGGCGTTGCTTCGTACGGCACCGTTCACGACGCTGACATCTGGTCGGTTGAAGCTGACGCTGCTTACTACGCTACCCCGGCTCTGCGCCTGAACGCTGGCGTTTCGTACAAGAACGCTGAACTGATGGGCTTCGACGCTGACGTTCTGGCTGCCAAGATCGGCGCAGAATACCAGTTCGCAGCTTCGCCGTACTCGGCCTTCGCTTCGTACACCTACACCGACTCGGACGACTTCGCTCTTGAAGCCAACGGCATCAAGGTCGGCGTGCGTTACAACTTCGGTGGCGACCTGCAAGCCCGTGACCGCGCTGGCGCTGGTCTGGGTCTGTAAGACCTGTTTCATCCCCTACGGATGAAATGAAGAAGCCCCGGTGGACATCCACCGGGGCTTTTTTCTTTAGGACTGCCGCGCAATGCGGACTTCGCCCGATCCGGCTATCCGTTTGGATACATTGCCGGTCACGCGCTGGATACGGACATCGCCCGATCCCATAATCCCGACCGAGACATCCTGCACCGTCGTGGCAATATCGACATCACCCGATCCGACAATCTGGGCAGACAGATCGCTCACACGTCCACCAGAGACGCTGACGTCACCCGATCCGGCAATTGCGACAGCCACGGGACCGTTCACTTCCTGAACCGTCACATCGCCCGATCCGCCAATCGCCACTTCCAGTGCTTCCACGCGACCGGCGCGCACATCGCCACTGCCGCCAATCGCGACTTTCAGCCTTTGCGCCGAACCGCTCCACACTTGGCCCGATCCGCCGATGCTGATTTCGCTGGCACCGCTGACATTGGCCACAACCCAGTCGCCACAGCCACCGCTACCCAGATCAACCGACTGAGCGCCACGTCCAATCGAACCAAACACAGCGCCCGTGGTGCTGATCTTCACAGTCCTCGGGCCACGCACGACAATCATCGGCGCGTCGGACAAGGCAACACGTTTGCCTTCGATCGTTACACTCGCACCTTCTCCGGGCGAGGACTGTGGCGAACGGCTGCGGCCCGAATGGCATTCATTGATGCGGATCGTATTGCGGCGACCACCAATATTGCCCCGTATCGTGATGTCATTACCCGAGCGGGTCATCTGCAATGGCGGCGTTGCGCCGGTTTCGTTAGAAACCTCGATGGCGATATCACTACGGTCTTCGACAACATAGATCACACGCGCGACCGCGTTCTCGATCTTGACCGACTGCGCCGAAGCACTGCCAGCAACCAACAGAGCCGCAGTGGCGACGCCCATACATACCGTTGTACGAATATTCATGCCCAAGCCTTCCTCGCCGGATTGATCCAATCTGATGAGGTGAAGGTGGGCCAGCGCGACGCAAAAGTCCGCTTACAAGCCCGTAATGACAGCCTTTTAATCTAAAGCGGTCAGGCGCATGCCGTTTTGGGCACTGGCATCCACCACGAATTGGCGCGGAATTTTCACTATATTATTGCCCAGCACCCGCATGCGGCGCAGCGGCAATGATGCCAGCCAGCGCAGAGCCAAACCGGCCCCTGATACCTTATGCATGGAAGGCGGCTTCAAGCCCCGCTCGCGCAGAAAGGCATGGGTATAGAGCGCGCCTGTACGCGCACGGCTTTCCCACGTCTGGTAGTCCATCGACAGGCTCACGCACAGACCATCGACATTCTCGACACGATGCGGCGCATAGAGCGGCCATGCCAGCGCCTCGCCGGGATGCAGTTCGAATACGGCTGCATCCTGCTCGAAAGCCAGATCATAAGGCAGTTCTTCGGTCGTCCGGCGCGCGACAATGCCCTCCATCGCCCGTTCCGGCTGATGGGCTTCGTCCGAAGGATAGACAAACATGCGCTTGATGCCGCGCATGTGGAACAGCACCACACCCGACGCATCGAAATGGTACGGCACGCGCGTACCGGGCGAGGAGATAATCAACTGCCCCGCACGCTTCACCGCTCTCATATCTTCATAGGTCGAAGCGATGTCGCCAAAGGCATCCGAGGCGGCCTCCCAGAATTCGGGCCAGACATCCTCGATGCCGCGCAGGTTGATCCACATGCGGCCCTTGCCAATCGCTTCCAGCAGTTCGGCACCGCTGGATTGCCCGCGCTCGCCAGCCATGAGCGTGACCTGACCGGCCGCATCATAGCTATACTGGTTCACGTCGATCAGTTCGGCCGGATACCTGTCCAGCAGAGCCGCCAGCGCCGCATCGCCACTATAGGCCGACACATCCAGACCATGGGAGTGGACGGTGCTGTTACGCACCGCACCCAGTTGGCGAGGCTCATCCATGCTTCGGGTGTTCATTTACTGGATTCCTTGCGCGCTATCCGGCTCATAAACCCGCGTCCTGCAAGGATGGTGCCGACCATGCGACCTGTCCAGCGTGGCTCAGACGCTTCAATGGCGGCCCAACGGCGTCTTATGCTCACAGCCAGATCCGGTCTTTTGGCTGCAAGACGTACCAAGTCCGTCCAGTCCCCTGCCCCGACGATGGCCTCTACGACCTGTTCACTACGGTTGCAGAAGTATTTTTTGTACGCCTCGCCCGAAAACCCGTAATCGAACTCGTCATAGCCGTCGGTACAAACCTGACGCATGGTTTCCATGCTCAGCCAAATTCCCGGCGAGTATTTTGCGCCGATCTCCAGATAGGCCGGAAACCAGAAATGCCACACCCCATCGGCGTGCAGGCTCAGCTCCATCGCCAACAAGGTGTCGCCCGCCCATAAAGACGCCAGTGACGCCTTGAAGCTGTCATCCCCGTCCAACAGCCGATGCAACAGGCGACGCGTCCATTTCGGCCCGAAGATATCGTGGCGGCCTGTGCGCCGGTACTGCTGGCTCTTCAGGTGGATCAACTGCTCCAGCATGTCATGGTTCGCGCCTTCAATCTGGACACGCATGGGTCCAAAGGCCGCTTCCATCCCGCGACGGCTGCGGGCCTTGTCCTTGAAATACTTGTTGTGCTGGATACGGCGGCCTTCAAACCACATGTCATATCCATCGGGTCCGATGGTCGCCTGACAGGTCGATTGCCTGAGATACCGATCATCGTCGGGACCATTATCCGGCCCGATCCAGCTATTCACGCTCAAGCGTTTTGTGGGCAGCAGCCGCGCCACGTCTTCCAGCGTCACGCGGGTATGCGGATCGCCAATCACCGCATGATAGTCATTCATCGGCGCACCGACCGGATAGGCCGTCCCGCCCCGACGCTGATACGGGAAGAAGCCGATCAGACGGCCAGCTTCATACAGTTTGGCAACCGCGACATCGGAACCTTCGCTGGCCACAGCATCGCTAAAACCGATGTTAAAAAACGGGCTTCGCAGCTGCGGGCGTGCGCCCTGCCACTCTTGCCAAAGCTGGCGTTCATGCGGCGTCAAATCCCTCATCGGGATTGTGACTGCTTCCAGTCCCATAATCTTGCAGGTTCCCCCAACCCGTGAAATCCGAGCTCTTCCTAAAGCCTATTTGCACCCAAAAGCCAAATCCAATGCCGGCGCGCTACATAACAAAACGGCCCCCCGGATTGCTCCGGGGGGCCGTCTTTTAGGCTTAACCCGTGTGGGTCAAATCAAAGCGTTGCTTAGGCAACGATCTTCGAAAC
>NZ_JAASQT010000004.1 GCF_011761985.1 Brevundimonas terrae
TCTGCACCCTGAACGAAGCGGCTCATACCCACCTCCTGAAGACCTCAGCAGGCTAACCTAATTCGCTCGAACGGAAGCTGTTTTCACACAGCCTCGACTCAATACGGTCTTTGGCAACGTCTGCTTGAAGGAGTCACAGGTATCCAAGGCCAAGGCGGGTCGCTGTCGATGATGTCGCCACTTGGACCGGTCCGGAAGCCTGCCGGTTCATCGCCGCGCGGACAGGGAGGGTGGGGCACCGGGTCTGGGGCAACGGCCCGACCACCAGCCGAGGAGAAGGATCGCAGTTCGGCAGGCCAGGTAACACGGGTGGCGGTAGGGGCAGGGGTTTGACGCCGGACCAAACCACGCCCTCCTCATAGGCCTGGTAGCCCGCGATCTGGGCCGCAAAATGCTTCACGCGAACGCCGGATTCGCCCCAGCAACATTCCCGGTAGCGCAGGCTCGAGTTGCAGGGGCAGGGGCCGTCAAGCGGGTGCTCGACGAACGCCGAGTGGGGATGACGCCGATGCGTCCATTCTCCGGTCCAGGCGTGGAAGGGGTCATTCAAGCGATCGACCACATAGGCGACGAGCGAAAAATCGTGCTCGCGATCCTCCGGCGTCAGAACCGAATATTTCTGCACCGGATGGAGCACGAGCGAGACCTCAAGTATCTTCGTCTTAGTGATACGCACAGAGCAGAATTCGCCGTCATAGACTTGGCCGGGTATATGACCGCAAGGGTCGATCGGCGTCGAACGTTTGCCGCAGATCGAACAGGCCCAGTCCTGGTTGAGGAAGCCGGGGCTGGCGAATACCCGGTAGGGAAACAGGCTCTGCCATAGGGTGATGATCTGTGCGCGTTCAGCAGCTAGCGTCAAAACTGGTTCGGGGGCGGCATTCCGGACAACCCGCTCCAGGGCGAGTTCGACCTGCTCGAGCGCGCACCAGCCTTTGTAGTAACGGCCGCGCTTCAAATGGGCGAACGCTGATACATAGGTCGCCATGGCGTCTGCATAGGCCTGGACCGACCAGAAGGGATTGCGCGCCGGGCCCTGGACTCTCCGCTTGGCCGCGCGCGCGTCTGACGCGAGCTTGCGCCAGAACATGAGGGATGGCCGATCCCGATTACGACTCAGTGTGTTCAACAACCGGGTCAGAGCCGGCACGGTCAAGGCTTTGTCGTTTCGCCAGGTGCGCCGGGGGTGGGCTTGGTTGGCTGTTGACCGTCGGAAGTCGCCTGCTCCCCCTGACCGGCGCCCGGCTCGCTTGATGGCGCTGGTTTGGCCACCGTGTCGACATAGCGGGCCACCGAACGCTCCAGCGCGGCACCGATATCCTCGGCCGGTCCTTTGTAGGTGACCCGCAAGGCACCGCGATCCGGGGTTTCGACGATCATCTCGATCTCGGCGGTGTCCTCCTTCTTGTGGCCCGGCAGCACTTCGTCGAGACGATTGGTCAGGATGCCGAGCACGACGGGCAGGACGACCGTGGTCAGCACCAATGTCGGCAGACGCCAGGCCTTGGAGTGTAGCGCTAGTTCGACGTAGCCGTTGGAGGACATGGCCACTGCGACCGGCGTGGTCTCGTCCAGAAGCGCTTGCAGTCGCTGCAGAAACTCGCCGGTCCCGACCGGGAATGTCGGCTGCTCGGCCTCGTGCAGCGTGGGCACGACCATAATTGCGGCAGCCACCAAGGTGGGCCGCCGGGCGTCTTCGATCCACGGCTTGTCGAGCCAAAAGCCGCGCGCGTTGCTCGTCTCCGTGATGGTAAGCTCTAGCAGCCGTTGCTTTATCGCTTCCGTCGTCATCGCGGGATACTCCAAAGAAGATCAATCGGGCCGGCACCCTCCAGCAGAGCGTCGGTTAGACACGGTTCGGTGAGCGGGGGGGCATGAAAGAGTATTGACCGAGTCCGACCCGGCACGCCAGATCCATACCGGCTTTCGACGAAGAACACGTTGGACGCACGAATCGGGCCAGTCGCCCGCACGGATGGAGCACCGGCACAATTTGGATGTCGGGCTTCAGACGAGGGTGATCTTGGGGTTCGCCTTGAAGGATCTACGGCCCCCACCTCTGGATGAACGGCGCCGACTCACCCCAACTTGCGCGAATGCCTCGCCAGTCCAGAACTCGGAAATTCCATCAGCTCAACACGGACATCGAGGCCCTGCTTGCGTCTATGAAGCCGCCAGCGACGCCCGAGGAAGCGATCATTAAGCTGCCGCGCCTTGCAAGCCGCCTTCGTAACCGAAGCTTCGCCCGAGGAGTCGCAGTCCTCGGTGGGTTGGCGACGGATCGTCGGTTCCACGCCCATCAGGTACGACTCGACTGGTCGATACGGCTGCTCGCCGCCGGCGCCCGGGGCGACAAGATCATGGACAGGGCGTCTCTTGACCGTCTCTTCAATGAAGATCTCCCCAAGCTGCGGATCGACGCCCAGGAGGATCCGCTCGAACAGCCTTTGATCAGCCAAGTCGCGACACGACACGGCGAGTATCGCTTCGTCTCGGGATGCAATGATCATGCGGCGTCCTTCACGGACCTCGTGGTCTCCGCCTTCGACACGCTTGATCCAGAGGGCGGGGCCGCCGCCTTTCGACACGCCTTTGCTCTGTTGCGGCTAAGCGATCTGGTCGTGGAGCGCGCAGGCGAGGATGTCACCGTACTTGGTCCAGACACGCCTATGGCGCGGATGACCGTGCCTTCAGGTACCGAGTTGGGAGACCTATCCGCGCGGGTGGTCTTCTCCGGCCTCGACCTCGAACATCATGGTATCGACGCGGCGGACCTCGAGCCCTTCCGTCTGACCGACGACGATCTACTGTCGATCGGCTCAACCCGACCTGGCGACTCCCCGCTGGAAAGACGGCCGCTGTGGCGAGAGGGGGGGGATTGGATCATGGTCTCGCCGGGCGCGGTCACGACCGCCGTCAGGTTTTGCCTGATCGATGCGATCGTCGCGTCGGGGCGAGGAGACGAGATGGCAGTGAGTTTGCTGGCTACCCAACACGACCGTCTGACCGAGTGCGGCTTCCTGAAGGATGCGGCTGTCGAGGTGGTTGATCATGGAGGGCAGCCCGCCTTCGACCGTCTGGAGGAACTTTCGCCAGGCCGGTTCTGCCACGTCCTGGAAACAATGGACGACTTCGAGGGCTGGCCGGACCGCAGCTTCGGCAGCGACCGCGCCGCTTCACGAGCTTTCGAGATCGACTTTCGACGGTCTGTGGAGACAGCGCGCGCCCGAGCTCAGGCCGCAACCGACTACCGGGAAGGCTTTACCCTTTGGATCGCCGGCGGCTGGGGTTCGGGGCGGAGCGTATCGAGGTCTGTGATCGAGCGCTTCCGTGACTGGCCTGTGGTTATCATCAGCCCTGATGAGGCCTGCATCCTGGGACTGGGCGAGGCGGGGCGGCCGCGGGACCTGCTGCGGCTCGAGACGCTACGGCGCATGATCGCGGCGGATGGCTTTGAACTGCAGCATCCCGGTGACTGGTTGAACCTTCACGTTTTCTGGCGAGAAAACGGCCATGATCTCCTGCCACGGCATCTCGATATGACGCCGCCGGTCGGACTGCAGTTCCCGCTGTTGCGTCAGGCGGAGATTAGGTTGGACGCCTACAAGGCCTGGAATCGCCGGACCCTGCCCCATCCTCGATTCGGTGGCATCGTGGTCTCACGAATGGAGCGACGCCCGTGGTCGGGTGAACTGGAGCCCATCTATGCTGCGATCGACGCGGTTCGGCGTCAGCGCTTGATCGGCGCCGCTGTGATCGACGAAGCAGGCGTGATCTGGGTCGAGGCGATCACGAAGGAGGCCGATCGCGAAACACATTTCCAGACCTGGCACACGGCCCTCCTCTGGGCAAAGCGGGTTCTTCCCGTCTGGGCAGCCCGGTCCGGTCAGCCCTTGTCATTGGCCGATCTGGTGGTCTCCGTCGAGGCTGCGCCGACGTACGACTGGGAGACCGCATCGGAGGCGGAGATCGACGCAGCGGTGACGGTCTGGCGGGAGCGACGCGGCGTGGTCCGCATCCATCTAGCCCGCGATTGGCACCGGGGCCTGATGAGAACGGACAATCGCTCGGAGGTCACTCTCGCGGCAGGGCTTTTGCAAGCCTGCGCCTTCAGCGAGGATGGGGAACTCGCGCGGGACGCAGCGATCGCGCTCGTGCGCGGAATCGTTTCTGCGGGCGTTCGACACCGCCATGCGTCGGACGTGGTTCGAGTGGTGGAGGCCTTAGGGAGTGCTGGGGTGGTACAACCACTTCGCCGGATGTCTCACACGGCGGTGTCGGTCGAGAAATATGGCTCGGTCTGGCGGGTGAGGCCGCGTAACGCTTCACGCGAGATCCGTGGCGTCGAGGACTGCGTGGCGCTGGTGCGGGCCCTTCTGGCTCGCGAGACCGACGATTTTCGCGCCCTCGTCGGGAAATACGAACGCGCGGACCTGGTGGTCTCCGCCCTTCGCAGCCAGCAGGCCGCCCTTGCGGAGGCGCGCAGCTGGGAGACCTCGGCGAGGGCCATGCGCGCCATTCATGGCGTCGAGGCGGATCTGCGTTTCAGCCTGGAGCAGAAGTCTCAGTTCAACACCGTCATTCGCTGCAGTACGCTGATCGCCGAGTTCGCCCAGACCGACGCGAAGTCCGACGGCGGTTGGGCGGTTGGGCGCATGGACGTGGAGGCTCTCCAGGCCAAGGCGATGGCACTCATCCACGTCGCCGACACCTTGCCTGCCCTGATATCGGGACACCAGACTCCCTTCCTGAGCGTAAGTCCGTCAGGCGATCTGCGCTCCGATCACACCTTCTCCGACACCACCCTGAAGGCGACCGCGACCCAATTGCACGCGCGCGATCGCTCCGAGGCCGACGCCAACTACGGCCGCCGTCGCGACGCCTCTAACGCTACGGTTCCTGCCGACGCGGATTTGGCTGAGGCGCTTGAGGCGGAATACGGCGTGCCGCATGCGGTCCTGCGGGAGTTCGCCGACGCTCTTGGCCACCTCGTCATCGCAGACGGCGTGTATGTAGTGGTTCGGCGACGAAGCGCGCTTCTGCAAGACTTGGCCGAGGACGAAATCTTGAAAGGCTCACCGCTGGAGCCGCTGTTGGGCCGCCTGATCCTGCCGTGGCGCGACGGTTGGTCGGACATTCCAGACGGTGCCGTCGCCGGGGACTTCGACGTCTCGAAATTCGACCGGCGGTTATCCTTGATCGGCCGGCCCATTCCGGCCCTGTCGGGCGACGACGATCCCCTGCTAGTGATCGCGCCGGCCACCATCGAACGTGCCTTGGTCCACAACCTGTCTGGCGCCCTCTCTGGCGATCTGCAGAACCAGTTCTGGTCGAGCGAGACCATGCGACGGTTCGCCAGCCGACAGGGAGCTCAGACCGGACTGGCGTTCAACGATGCAGTGGCCGAAGCCGTGGCGGGTCAAGCGCTCGAGACCTGGTCCGGGCGCACCATGAGCTGGTGTCTGGACCGGAAACAGACCGAAGAACTGAAGCGGTTGGGCGATATCGATGTGCTTGCCTACAGTCGAGCCGAGAACCTCGTCTGGGTCATTGAGGCCAAAGACCTGAAGCTTTGTCGAACCCTTGGGGAGGTCGCGCGTCGTCTTGCGGACTACCGTGGAGCGCTCGATCGCAAAAACAGGCCCGACGCCTTGTTGAAGCATCTGCGTCGGACGACCTTCCTGAGGGACAATGCGGACGGGCTATGCAAGCGCTTGGGCACAGCCACGCCGCCTCGGGTCTGCGGCCTCGTCGTCGTCAAGTCGCCGCAACCGATGACGCAGTTGCCAGGGGTCTTCTATGATGACGCACGGGTGGCGCTGCTCGATCGGTTGGACGCGATTCCTTGGCAGATAGGATGGTAGCTGAAGTGGTGATCGCGCCTCTAACCGTTACCCGAGACTATCTGATCGAGGGCAAGATAATGAAAGCCGATATCGCCACTGACCTCGCCCCCTTCTCCGTAGATTATGCCGCGAAGATGCAGCACGCCCGGCATCTGTTCGGGTTGTTGTCGCTCCAGATCGACTGGGGCGTCAGACCGTCGGCGGCTCGAACGCGCGGGTGATCGGATTCATCACTTGGATTCGTCCAGCATCCGAGTTGAAGGCCAAAAGCACCATGCCGCCGACGCCTCGCGCCGTCGTGAAAACGGCCTTCTCCGTGGGCGGAAACGCATCCGTTGCATAGCTGCAGGCGAACGCGAGAAAGGCCTCGATCGCCCTATCCCGGTCCGCATCCTCCACCTCGATGGGCATGAGAAATTTGAACAGTCGGCCGTCGTCAGCGGCGAACAGTATCGAGAAGACCAGAGAATAGGGTTGATTCTGTGCGACTTTGCCGGGCGTTCTGATCAAGGTCACCTTCATCGCTGCGAAGCGCTTCGCGAGAGCTTGGAGTCCGGCCTTCAGCGCCTGGTAGTGATCCTTGCCCATCTCGCCTAGGAAGCCATTGAAATAACCCTGTGCAACAAACAGCATGGCGGCCGTCGGCAATACCCATTCCAGGCCGGCGAAGGGTCCGGGACGAGGCACAGCCTCCATTTCAAAATCCAGGCCGTCTGCCGCGACCGCGTCTCTGAAGTCTTGGAAAACGGCGTCGGGCACATGGTCCTGGTGGACGATAACGATGTGCGGGATGCGGTCCATGGCGAGGCCTGCGAGGGTTAAAGCGATCGAATTTGTCTTCGATATCATCGTTCAGTGATTCGGTTCCGAGTCCATCTCGATGGTCTGCGCGCAGCCAAGGAAATCGCTCTGGCGGCGACGTGATCGAATAGCGTTCACTTGGGGCGAGTGCGGCCTAAACGATGCCGACCGGTGTAACGTCCGCTTTCGGGCAGCTAGCCAATGACTGCTCCTGGCGCATTCGCGACCATGCGCTGAGGCATTCTTCCGACCTATAAAAAGGGGACTGTTGTTCGCGAACTCCGAGTTTTGGAATGCATCCCCGCGTACAGATGTCAGCCAGGCCTCTGATTGGAGTGTAGACGATAAGTCTCATTTTGGTTGACTTGTCCGACCTGTATGAGCGACCAGTCCCTCATAAAAAGAGACTCATAAGATGAGTCTTTCACCTTGTTGGAGGGGACAATGGCAGGCTTTAAAGTCATACTGGATGATCTCGGAATCGAGACGGCATCGGCATCTTGCTATTATTCGAACGTCACTTTTTCGGATGCCAAAGGGAAGTTCCGTAAATACGGAGCGGTGGGGATTACGCCCATCTCGACCGAAAGTACGACCTCGGGGACTTTGAAAGGCGCGGCATGGGGCATGATCCTGGCTGGCCCTATTGGCTTAGCTGTAGGTTCCATGGTTGGGGGCGGTATGAAGGTCGCCTTCGAGCTTCATACGTTGGAGGGTGAGACCCTCAAGGGCATAGCGAGCAAAGGTAGCTACCTGGACATCAAAAAGCAGGTTGAAAAAAGCCCTGCAGTAGCAGGGCCGCCCAAAGTGGTGTGGGACAAGAGCCGAGGCCCTCGGGTGGTAAGTCCGGTCCTTATCCTCGGTATAGCGATCTTGCCTTTTATCTTCGTCTGGATGCTCTTGCGCAGCGGCTATTCGGCTCAAGCAAGATTGTTTGGGCTTGCGTGGATGGTTGTATGGTTCATTGGACTTGGCAATCTGCCAACATCTGGTCCGGATGTAGCTGCACCTATTGAAAGCCCTTCAGGCGTGGTGGCCTCAGTTAGCCAAGCGGCTTCCCGTGAGACACCGAAACAGTAAAGGCCCTCATCAAAGGGGAGCGTGGGCTCGTGGCGCATTTGCTAATTTATTCCGCCTTCAACTGGACTTCGGCAGCGACCAGAGCGGTAGTTTGTCCATGACCTCAGATGATTTGTACCGACCCTTGTTTGATCCAAGTGATGCACTGGAGGCCAAGTTTCGCCTGGGCGTTTTTGCTGGGTTTCTGGGAGAGTGCGTCGCGGCGCTGTCGTCAGATTTGGGGCTTCTGGAACTGCCCAGTGCTGCAGGGAACCTGCAAAGCTATCTGCAAGATGCCAAGGCTCTTGCCGACGCCATGGAAGTTCTGGATCGCAACTCGCGATCTATTCTTCCAGGGCCACCAACTCGCTCATCGTGATCTCAAGGCCGCGGGCGAGCTTTTCAAGCACGGTAATGGTGGGATTGCGGATGCCGCGCTCTACGCCAGAGACGTAGGTGCGATGCAGATTCGCCCGATGCGCAAACTCGTCTTGCGACCAGCCTTTGGCTTGGCGCAACTGCTGCACGCGTCGTCCGAGTTTGTGGCAAACGTCCATGTGCACAGATGCGGGCAATGCATCTGATCAGGCGACAGACGATAAGTCTCATTTTAGTTGACTTAACAGCGCTACCCTCCCGCGACAGGCCTACAGGTAACAGCGGCGTCTTTTGGCGCCGCTGTATTCGTTTACCCCGGCCGAGGGCCATCACGGCGGGCTGTCCGGTCTTGAAGGATACTGCGCCCCTGACGGTTGGGAGCCCAGTTAAGGAACTGGCTGAGGCTGTCGACCTGATCGTCATAACGCGCTGCCGGGAAGGTCTGCATCTCGCGGTGTAGATCATCCAACCACGGGGCTTTGCGTGGCAGTTTGGCAAAGCCAGAATAGAGCCGCTCCACCGATGCAAAGTAGCGCTCGGCCTTGGGCAAGGTGGCGCTGATGCCTATGCGCATACAGCCACGGGCATGGTGCTGGGGATCGCTGATACCGCGCATGTCGCGACTGAGATCTTCCAATAGGGCCGGCCCCACGGACGACTTCTCGACCAATATGGCATCGGTCTTCCAGAGCTTGCGCTCGGCGCGTACGCGGGCGAGCAGATCTGGATAGAGTAGGCGCTGGCGAATGACGTTGAGTAAAAGCCAACTGGTGCCGTCATGGCCCCAGACAGTGCCAACCGAATAGTCGGCCTTGGGATCACTGGAAGAGGCCACATCCCAACTGTGCACCACCTTGTGGAGCTGGGTGCGGGGTGGTGCTTCATCATAGAACTGAACCTTGTCCCATTGCAGATAGTCGCCCTCTAAGGGCGTGGGGTTTTGCTGGTACTGGGCCTCGAAGGCCCGCGGGCCCATCTCGGCTTTGAGCTGATCGAGTACATCACGCGGTTCGCGCTTGGGATTAAGGACATCGCCGATGCGCCGGCTATGTGTTCTGCCACGTGTGAGAGGAATAATCTCGTCGCGCGTGGCGATGGCGGGAAGGTTAAGGTGACGATAGCCGCCCTTGTCGCTAAGGTGGGCCGAGACGTCATCCTCATGCAGACGCTGCTGGATGGCGATGACAGTTCCGGTCTGTTTGTTGTCCAGACGGCTGAGCAGGGTCTCGTCCACAAACCGTTGCGCCTTGGCGCGCGCTTCAGGATAGGACGCATCCTGTGCCTTCATCAAATCATCGACGATAATCAGATCGGCCCCGATACCGGTGACCGTGCCGCCCACAGCCGTGGCAAAGCGATAGCCGCCTTGGCGGGTGCCAAGGTCGGCTTCGGTGTCGCGGACGATCGAGGCCGCTGTGTGGGGAAAGACCTCGCTATACCAATGCGACTGGATCACTTTGCGAAAGCTGCGCGACAGGGCCGCTGATAGCTCCTGGCCATAGCTGGCGCAGATGATGCGGGTCTCGGGCCGCTGACCGAGCAACCAGGCCGGAAACGCCACCGTGGTCATGATCGACTTCAGATGGCGGGGCGGCACGGTGATCTGCAGACGACGCTCATGGCCTTGGGCCACGTCAGCAAGGGCCTGGCACATGGCCGACAGGTACCAGCCGCGCGACAACGGCGTGTCCGGGTTCAGATGACGAAACACCAGTTCTAGGAAAATCTCGAACTCACGTCTGGCTAAGGTGTGGACCATCACATCGGAGGGAAGGGGCAGCGCACTCATGATGCGTCCCCGTCATTCGAGGAGGAGACGATATCGGCCACATAGGCGCTGATGATCTCGTCATAGCTGGAGGGCTGAATCTCGCTGGGGCGATGCGTCTTGCTCTCTTCCAAGGGTGAATGTGCGCCATCAGCTTCAATCTTGAGCAAGGTGTGGAACGCCTTGGGGCAGCCTTTGACGGCCTTATCGACCTGTTGGCGAACCGCCACCTGTCGTTTGGACATGGTCTTGGTCAGTCCATCGACGGTGACGGAAACCTTGCGATCCAGTTCTTCGCGCAAAAGGGTGGATATATTGCGAGAGCCTTTGGGGCGACCCTTGGGGTTACCGCTGTGGCCCTTGGTAAACTGATGAGCCTTGGGCGGCCGGCCAAAACCGACCGGATAGTCTGCAAGTGTATGAGACATGACACATCTCCTTCATCACGCGGCCAAGGCCCGTGTACGAACCCGTACACGCGCTTGCGGGAGTGCAGAGGGCACTACGCTCAACTGAGGCTGAGCATTCGGTTGCTCTTGGCGCTGTGCGCGCACCTGTTGGAAGGTCTGACCGGTCGTGGCCAATATGGCGGGGCGGCCGGTGTAGTCCTGCCAACGCATCACCCCCACATCCACATAGCGGGGATCCAGTTCACTGGCGCGGCCATGGCGTCTGGCCGCCTCTGAGGCAATGATGGTGGTGCCGCTGCCGCTAAACAGATCCAGCACCACATCACCGGGGCTGGAGCTATCGAGGATGGCATCGCGGATCAGGGCCATGGGTTTGACCGTGGGATGCATCTCGCGGGCTTTGGCCTTCTTAGCCCCAAAGCCGTTGACGCCCTCATAGGCCCAGACATTGGCGCGGTTGCGCCCGTGCTTGCCCAGTTCGACGCGGTTGAGGTGCGACGCTCCGGACTTTCGGAACAGGAAGATCAGTTCGTGGCGCGAGCGATAGAAGCTGCCCATGCCCCCTGAGGTCTTATCCCAGACAATCAGGTTGAGCAGTTCCATCTTGGCATGGTCGGCTGCGGCCAAGGTGTGGGCCATATGCCGCCAGTCCATGCAGAAATAGCAAAGACCGCCTTCCACCAGCGCTTCGCTGGAGCGCAACAGCACCTGGATGAGGAACTGGGTGAACTCGTCATCGCTCATCTCGCCGGACGCCATGACGAACTCATCATGCTTGCCAGAGCCGGTGATATGGCCGGCCACTTCAACATTATAGGGCGGGTCGGTGACCACCACGCGCACCGCATCGCCTTGCAACAAGGCGGCCATGGTTTCGGGCGCGGTGGCATCACCGCAGTAAAGCCGGTGATCCCCCAACAGCCACAGGTCGCCCAGACGGCTGACAGGTTCTTGAGGACGATCGGGCAGGGTGTCGGCGTTCTCGCCGCCGCCATCGCCTTCCAGGATAAGGCTGTCGATACGCGCAGACGTGAGGCCTGTGACCTCAAGGCTAAAGCCGAGGTCGATATTGGACAGGTCTTGCAATTCAAGGCCCAGCGCTTCTGTATCCCAGCTGGCCAGTTGTCCGAGCTGGTTCTCGGCAATGCGGAACACGCGCAACTGATCTGCGCTGAGATGGCGAATACGAATGCAGGGCACATCCGATAAGCCCAGTTTACGGGCAGCTTCAACGCGGCCATTGCCGGAGATGATCTTGCTGTCCTGATCAATCAGGACGGGCACCAAAAAGCCGAACACCTCGATGGCCTTGGCCAGTGCAGTGATGTCGGAGGCTTTGTGAAGTTTGAGTTTCCGACCTTCCGAAACCAGAGCCGAGATCGGGTGATATTCGATCGACAGCTGGATGGAGTTGGGAAGGCGCGGGGCGATTAGATCATTCTTGTGTTCTACCTCAGAGGTCATGGTGAGGATCCTTGGATGCAGGCATGAGGACGCACACCCGCAATGCGGGCATCACGTGCGTTCTCAGCAGGATGGGAGGGGGTGTTGCGACGGCAGGCTGGCATCACCGGCTGCTCTGGCGTCTATAGTCATGGCTTCAAGTACAGCCCGATAAAGCAAAGCTGGTAAGCCACTCCAACTTTGGCAATGGGGGCTTCTAAATCTTTTTGAACATTGGTGGACTAGCGCTGCGATTGGAGCGTTAGTGTCGGTGTTCCGCCCGGCCAAGCCGGGCTCGGATCAGTAGGGGCAAACCGCTCCGGATGATCCGAGGATGACCATGCTGACCTTCCAAGCCATAGAGCCGCAACCGGTTGCAAAGGCACCGAGCAAGCAAGTGCAACTGATCGCTCTTCTGCAGCAAGAGAACGGCGCCACCATTAAGGCCATGACCCTTGCCACAGGCTGGCAGCCGCATTCGGTGCGTGGCGCAATGGCCGGGGTGCTGCGCAAGAAGGGCTATCAGGTCCAAAGCCGCAAACATGAGGGCACGCGCTACTGGTCGATCAAGACCGAGGCGAGCCAATGAGCGAGATCAAGGCCTTGGTCGAAGCGGTGGCGAAGATGAAGCTGGATGACGTGCGTACGGCCTGGCGTGAGAGGTTCGGTGAGCCGCCGCCCTTGCGATCAACCGATCTGATGCGCCGCGCCCTGGCGGACCGGTTGCAACTGGAGGGCTCATCACATCCGCTGGACAAGCGCTTGGCTCAGTTGGCCGCGCGCCATCGCACCGGCTCCAAACCCACTGTGGTCGCCCACAGTTTCAAGACCGGCTCGCTGCTGCAGCGCGAATGGCAAGGCGAGCGCCATCAGGTCGAGGTGGTGGACGGCGGCTATGTCTGGAAGGGGCAGAGCTATAAGAGCCTGTCGGCCATCGCCCGGGACATCACTGGCGCGCGCTGGAATGGCCCACGCTTCTTTGGTCTGCGTGAGGGATAAGCCTGATGCAGACCAAGACCATCCGCTGCGCCATCTATACCCGCAAGAGCACCGAAGAAGGGCTGGAGCAGGATTATAACTCCCTACATGCCCAGCGTGATGCCTGCGCGGCCTACATCCTCTCTCAAGCAGGCGAGGGCTGGAGCCTCTTGCCCGAGATCTATGATGATGGCGGCTATTCGGGCGGGACTATGGAGCGTCCGGCCCTCAAGCGGCTGATGGCAGACATTGAGGCCAAGCGGATCGATGTGGTGGTGGTCTATAAGGTGGACCGCCTGACCCGCTCGCTGGCCGACTTCTCCAAGATCGTCGAGGTGTTGGATCGGACCGGCTCCAGTTTTGTCAGCATCACCCAGGCCTTTAACACCACCACCTCCATGGGGCGGCTGACGTTGAACGTGCTGTTGTCCTTTGCCCAGTTCGAGCGCGAAGTGACCGGGGAGCGCATCCGCGACAAGATCATGGCCTCCAAGAAGAAGGGGCTGTGGATGGGCGGCATGCCGCTGCTGGGTTACGATCCCGACGGGCGCACCTTGAAGATCAACGAACAAGAAGCCGATTCTGTGCGCTGGATGTTTGCCCGCTATCTGGAGGTGAAGTCCGTGCACCAGATGGTGAAGGATGCATCAAGCAAGGGGATATGCGCCAAGCGCTGGGTCAATCGCCACGGTGTTGAGGTAGGTGGCGGACCCTTACAGCGCGGAGCGATTTGCTACCTGCTGCGCAACCGCACCTATATCGGCGAGATCCCGCACAAGGACGAATCCTACCCCGGCCAGCACGAGGCGATCATTACGCGCGAGACGTTTGATGCGGTGCAGGCCTTGCTGGATAAAACGCGTCGCACCCGCAAACCCGGCAAGACTCGCCCTGTTCACACGGGTGCTCCCTTGGGCGGCCTGATCTTTGATAGTGCCGGGCAGGTGATGTCGCCGGTCAATGCGACCCGAAAGGGCGGGGCCACCTATCGCTACTATGTCTCGACGGCCGTCCAAAAGGGTAGAAAGTCTGAGGCTGGTGTGCATCCGCGTGTGCCTGCGTCGCAGATTGAAGATGCGGTTCTCAAGGCGGTGGCTCCTTTGTTGGAAACCAATCAAACATCGAGCTGGGATCAGGTGCGCGATGTGATCGATCGCATCGAGGTTCAGCGCGATGTTTTGAAGATCAGGCTGGACCCGGAGAGAGCCACGCAAGGCATTCTGAGTGATGTGGGGCGGATGCGACTGGCGCAACTGGATCAGGAACAGAATCAACCTGTGATGATCTGCCCGATCCAGATCACCAAGCGTGGAGGGCTGACCGTTCTGGGGCCCAATGGCACGGACGCCATAATCAAGCGCACCTTGGATCCAGCCCTAAGCTCCGCCCTCATCAGAGCTGAGGCTTGGAAGCGCAAACTGCTAAACGGTGAGGTGACTCGATTGGAAGACTTGGCCCGCGCCGAAGACATCAACTCCACCTATGCCGCGCGCATGCTTCGCGTGGCTTTCCTGGCACCCGACATCAAGGAGCAGATCTTGGAGGGGGAAATCAGCGAGCGGCTGACCTTGCAGAATGTGATGAGACAGGATGTACCGCTGGATTGGGATGAACAGCGGGCGCTATTCAAAGCCTGAATCTGTTCCCTGATACCGTGATTTAAATCCCTGATACGGCCGATTTATTCCCTGATCGGCCGTTTTATTTTCCCTGTTATTTTTTAGAGGAAAGGCTCAGGCATAGTACCCGAAACCCCGCTACGGCGGGGTTTTGTGCGTATGGCGTCATGTGCAGACTATCCAATCACCATCGATATTCCCTGTTATTCCCTGTTAACAGGCAACGAACACCCTAAACCCTAGCGCCTCCAGACAAACGGAGACGGGCGAGAGAATGAGGGCCAGATGTGCGCCATCAGCCGTCTCCAGAGACGGCAAACGGCCCCGAGGGGCTGTGCATGTATCGGTAATGTCGGGGGTATTTGCGGCTGACCCGCATAGCCCGCGTTAGCGGGTGAATAGATGGCGGAAGAGGTGGGATTCGAACCCACGGTAGGCTCTCACCTACGCTGGTTTTCAAGACCAGTGCCTTAAACCGCTCGGCCACTCTTCCGTCAGGCGCTTGGGGCGCGAACCTTGCGAGTCAGTGGCGACTCGGAAGGGAGGCGCAGTGCTTAGCGGGAAATGTGTCGCGGGCTCAAGTCGAAAACGGCTAATATGCGTTAACCAAACCCCAAGTTTGCCATGGGCATGATTGGGAATGCAGTCGGTAACCTTCCCCCATTCGTCGTCCTCGATGCTTCCAATCTCCAAGAAAAGTGCGTTGCGCGCTGTCTTGATGCTGTCGGCCTTGGTCACGCTTTCAGCCTGTGCGTCGTCAGGTGGAGGCAAGGCCGGGGCGTTGCCGCGGGATATTCCCTCGGTCAGTGATGCAGCGCCTTTCGTGTCGGGAACGATGCGTCCTTATACGATCCGGGGGCGTACCTACCGACCGGCCGAGCAGCCGGATTATAATGAAACGGGTCAGGCGTCCTGGTACGGACAATATCATCACGGGCGTTCGACCTCGACGGGCGAGCGGTTCGATATGAATGCCCTGACGGCGGCGCACAAAACCTTGCCGCTGCCCAGCATGGTCGAGGTAACCAATCCGGCCAACGGGCGGCGTGTGCTGTTGCGCGTGAATGATCGTGGGCCTTTTGTGGACAACCGCATCATCGATCTGTCGCGTGGAGCGGCCGATGCGCTGGGCCTGCTGAATCAGGGCGTGGGCGAGGTGCGGGTCCGCTATGCGGGGCGTGCGCCTAGATCGGGTGGGGGAATGCGATTGGCCGATGTCGGTAGCCGCGTCGCGAGCCAACCGGCGGAACGGGCAGCTCCGGCACCTCGTGCACCTTCGTCAACGGCGCGACCCTATAATGAGGTCGTTCGTGAACAACCGCGCCAGACGACGCGCCCGCGGACGACTTCGCGTCCCGCCTCGACACCGAACTATCCGCGTACGCGCCGTGATGTGCCGATCCCTGATCAGCCCTTGCCGCCCTTGATGCCGACGCGTGACGCGCCGCTCGTGGTACCGCAACCAGTTCCTGTGCCTGTTCCGGCACCGGTTTACACGCCGCCGGTTGCATCTGTACCGGTCCAGGCCAGTGGTCCATACCGCGTTCAGGTCATAACGTTTGAAGAGCGCGCCTTTGCCGATGGCATTGCGCGTCGGGTTGGCGGTGATGCAGTTGTGGAAAGTTTCGAGCGAAACGGACGCACACTTTATCGCGTGATTGTTGGCTCCCGTACGGATCGGGAAGGGGCCGAGCGCTTGCGCCAGGCCATCATCGCACGTGGTTTTGCCGATGCCTTGTTGATAGCCGACTGAATCGGGGTGACTTCCGGCGCGGGCGCGGCCATTGTGCGCCCGTGCGAGGCAGATTCATTACATTCGAGGGCGGCGAAGGTGCCGGTAAGACCACGCAGGCGCGCCTGCTGGCTGAGCGCCTGCGTGAGCGTGGCATAGACACCGTGCAGACGCGCGAACCGGGAGGCTCTCCCGGGGCAGAGGAGATCCGCGCCATCGCGGTTTCCGGCGATGCCGAGCGCTGGTCGGCGCGGACGGAAACTCTGCTGATGTATGCGTCCCGTTCGGACCATCTGGAGCGCAAGATTCTGCCTGCGCTGGAAGAAGGCAAATGGGTGGTCTGTGACCGCTTTGCCGATTCCAGCCGCGCCTATCAGGGCGCAGGCGGCGGTGCGCCCGATAGCCTGATAGAAGCTCTGGATGAGCACGTCGTTGGTGAGAATCAGCCGAACCTGACGGTTGTGTTCGATATACCGGTCGAGGTGGGGCTTGAACGTGCCTTTGGTCGTGGTCTGTTTGAAACCCGATTTGAATCCAAGGGCTTGGAATTCCACCAGAAGCTGCGCGAGGGTTTCCTTGCTGTGGCTGAACGCCATCCCGAGCGTTGTGTGGTGCTGGATGCCACCGGCGAGGTTGAAGAGGTTGCCGAGCGGCTGTGGGCCGTGGTGGAGGAGCGGCTGCTTTGAGCGAGCATCCGCGCGACCGTTACGACCTTGTTCCCGATCTGAAGGCGGAAGAAGCCTTTCTTGATGCGCTTGGTCGCGGGCGTCTGCACCATGCGTGGCTGCTGTGCGGTGTCGAGGGGGCGGGCAAGGCAACGTTTGCCTATCGTGCAGCGCGTCGCCTTTTGGGCGCGGCTGCTGATCCATCGCGCGGGCCGTTGGGGGCATCGCCCCACGATCCGGTCAGTCGCCTGATTGCGGCACAGGCCCATCCTGATCTTCTGGTGCTGGAACGTATTGTCGAGGGTGGCAAGACCAAGAAGGCCATCTCGGTCGATCAGGCCCGCCAACTGCCCGAGTTCTTCTCCAAGAGCCCCTCGCAAGCCAAGCACCGTGTGGCCATCATTGATGCGGCTGATGATCTAAACATCAATGCTGCCAATGCCTTGTTGAAAATTCTTGAGGAACCACCTGAAAGCGGTGTGCTGTTCCTTGTGACCCATGCGCCGGGACGGTTGCTGGCGACCATCCGTTCACGTTGCCGCCGTTTAAGCTTTCCGGTCTGGACCGAGGCGAAACTGGCCGAACTGGTCCAGCAGAGTACGCAGGTTTCGTGGGAAGAGGCCGAGAATGCGGCCTCTATGGCCGGTGGCTCGCCCGGTGCTGCCTTGAGTCTTGCGTCGGGGCCGTTGTTCGAGATGGATCAACTGGCCCGCATGATCGTCGAAGGGGCGGGGCTGGACCGTAAAGAACAGCTGGATATTGCGGGCAGTTTCCGTGGCGCGGAAGGCGCGGTACGTTTTGACGCACTGATGGATCGCCTGATTGCCACAGTTAAACGTCATGCTGCGGAAACGGGCGGACGCGAGGGAGCGCGCTGGGCAGAACTGTGGGGCCGTCTGTCGGAAATGCCTGAACGGGCCGCCGGATTGAATATGGATAAAGGTGATGTGCTGCTGGGCGCACTGGCAGACATCGCGCGTACCAAGGCTTTGTACTGAACCATGCTGATCGATAGTCACGTCAACCTACACGCCCCGCAGTTCGACGAGGACCGCGACGAGGTCATTGCCCGCGCCCGTGAGGCCGGTGTGGAGATGATGGTCGAGATTTCGGACAAGCTGTCGACCTTCGAGGCGACGCACGCGCTAGCTATGGCGCATTCGGATATCTGGTGCACGGTGGGTGTTCACCCGCACGAGGCCAAGGACTATGCGGACCTGAAGGCCGATACCCTGATCGAACTGGCCCAACGTGACCGTGTGGTCGGGATTGGCGAGTGCGGCCTTGATTTCCATTATGATCTCAGCCCGCGCGACATTCAGGCCAATGTGTTCCGCCAGCATATTATCGCTGCGCGCGAGACAGGCTTGCCGTTGATCGTGCATACGCGCCAAGCCGATGAGGTCTGTGCCGAAATTCTAAAGGAAGAGATGGCCATCGGGCCGTTTAAATTCCTGATGCACTGCTACACAAGTGGCATGGAACTCGCTGATCTTGCGCGTGATCTCGGCGCTTGGTTCTCGGTATCGGGTATTGCCACCTTCAAGGCCGCCGAGGATGTGCGCGAGGTGATCCGCATCATGCCGAATGACCGGATCATCGTTGAAACCGACTGTCCGTATCTGGCACCGATCCCGTATCGCGGGCGTCGGAATGAACCGGCCTATATCAGCCACGTTCTGTCTAAACTGGCCGAGGTGCGTGGCTGGTCACCCGAGGAGGCGGATCGTCTGACGACAGACGCCTTCTTTGGTCTGTTCCATTCTATTCCGAGGCCGTAACGCTATGGCGGATGAGCTGGAAGTCGTCATTCTGGGGTGCGGATCGTCGGGCGGCGTGCCGCGCGGCGATGGCAACTGGGGCGTCTGCGATCCGCATAATCCGCGCAATCTCCGCACCCGCTCGTCGGCCCTGTTCCGCCGTATGGGTGCGGATGGTGTGACGAATGTGGTGGTCGATACCTCGCCGGAGTTTCGGCAGCAGATGGTGATGGCGGGGGTAAAGCACCTGGATGCTGTTCTTTATACCCACGACCATGCAGACCAGACCCACGGCATTGACGATATCCGCGTGTTCTTCATTCAGGGCGGCCAGCGTATTCCGGTGTGGCTGGATCAGGCCACCTATGACTCCTTGATGGCGCGGTTCGGCTATGTGTTCGAGTTCCAGAACAACTATCCGGCCATTGCCGAGGCCCATCTGATCCCGCCGCACGGAACGCGCTGGTCGGTGAACGGAGCAGGCGGGGCCGTGCCGGTCGTGACCTTTGATCAGGCGCACGGGAATATCCGCGCGGTTGGCTATCGCATTGGTGGCCATAACGGCACGGGCGGTGTGGTCTATTCGCCGGACGTTTCCGATCTGGACGAGGCGGCTATCGAGGCCGTGCGCGGGGCGGATTTGTGGATCGTGGATGCGTTGCGTTACCACCCGCACCCGACCCATGCCCATCTGGACAAGACACTGGGCTGGATCGCTGATGCGGGCGTCAAACGCGCGGTTCTGACCAATCTGCATATCGACATGGATTATGAGGCGCTGAACAAGCGTCTGCCTGCAGGTGTCGAGGCCGGATTTGACGGCTGGTCGGCTCGTTTTCCGCTGGCTTAAACCGTCGGCCGGACAACTCTCGTTACCTGCCAGGGCGATGGCTTTACCTGCGTTTCTATAGGTGCGACCCCATAGGCCATCTGCGATTCCCGTTTGGGAGCCGAGCAGGGCAGTTGGGAGTGAGGAATGTCCGGCTTTGTCGAAAGTCTGCGTTTGGAAAACGCAGCGGGTTGGGATGGTTGCGTCAAGCACCGTTATGTCGATGAACTTCTGGCGGGGACCATCTCGGACGAGGTGATGGGCCGCTATCTGGTTCAGGACCACCGTTTCATTGATGCCTTTGTGACGCTGGTCGGTGCGGCTGTGGCCTCGGCGGACCAGTTCGAGAGCCGCCTGCGTCTGGGCCGTTTTCTCGGCATGGTATGCAGCGACGAGAACGACTATTTCATCCGCTCGTTCGCGGCGTTGGGTATTGGCGATGAACGCCATGACATCCCTGATGCTGCACCAACGGCGGGCTTCAAGGCCCTGATGAAAGAAGCTGCGGCCACGCGTTCCTATGCCGCCATTATGGCCGTGCTGAACGTGGCCGAAGGGCTTTATCTGGACTGGGCGCAACGTCTTGATGGCCCGATGCCCGAAAACTTCATCCATTCGGAATGGATTGTCCTGCACGACAACCCGTTCTTTGTGGACTTCGTTACCTTCCTGAAGGGCGAACTGGACCGCGTTGGTCCCGCCGAGGCCGAGGTCGCCCGCGACTTTTTCCGTCGTGCGGTCGATCTGGAACTGGCCTTCTTTGATGCCGCTTATGAGGGAGATGCGTAATGGATTTCTTCGACCGCCTGAAAGCGGCTGCCCATGATGACTGGCAGTCCTATGTGGACCACGAATTCGTGCGCGGCATGGGCGACGGCACCCTGCCGCATGAGGCATTCAAAGCCTATCTGGTGCAGGATTATCTGTTCCTGATCCATTTCAGCCGCGCTTGGGCTTTGGCAGCCTATAAGGCGCGCACGCTTCAGGATTTGAAGGCGGCGCAGGACACGCTGTCGGCCATTCTGAACGAGATGAACCTGCATCTTCGCTTGTGCGAACGCTGGGGTCTGTCGGCCGAAGCGGTCGAGGCCGAGGAGGAGCATCCGGCCAATGTGGCCTATACGCGCTATGTGCTGGATTGCGGCATGTCGGGCGATCTGCTGGACCTGCATGTGGCCCTCAGCCCTTGCGTTATTGGCTATGCAGAAATCGGCAAGGCGCTGGCCCCGAACGGTGTAGAGGCTCTGGCCGATCACCCGTATCGTGAATGGATCGGTGAATATGCTGGCGAGGGCTTCCAGTCCGCCGCCACCGCCGCCCGCGCAACACTGGATCGCTTGGCCCAGCGCGGCGTCTCGGAAGAACGCTTCACCGAACTGGTGAAGATCTTCGGCATGGCCTCGCGTCTAGAGGCCGCCTTCTGGCAGATGGGTCTGGACTTGGGCGCTCAAGCCAAGGTGGCCTAAAGCGGCTGAAACATCAGAGGGCGGAGGCGCATGTTTCTGGCGCCTCCGCCCTTTGTTCGTCTTGATGTTCGGTGTTCTGAAAGCGGGCATACTAATATGGCTGCTAAGGGTGGGAAGCGGACCTTGCTCTATGCCTAACAATGGTTTTTGATGTGCCTTGAACAAGCGGGGCAATAATCAGTGATGGGCAGTAGAGCTGGACGACTTGAATGGTGGTTTTGGTTCTTCGGAGCGAATTTCGCTGGAGCGCGTGCGCAAGAGGTGCTGGCCGGTGTGGTCTTAACTGAAAGGCAGCGCTTGTCTGAAGCAGCGCTCCCGCAGGTGATTGGAATAGCAGTTGGCATTGCTATAATCATGGCTGCCACCATATGGGCCCAGAAGGTCGCGACCGTCAGGCGCGCTCGTGATCGAGATGGCAGTTCCTGGTCCTTCTGGCTTTACGCACTATATAGCGTCGCCTTCATCGCCTCCGGTTTTATTTTGTCGGTCCTGGACTTGCGCCCACCGTTTCATCCGGCTTGGGCTTATGGGCTACTTCTAGCAGCAATGGCATGGATGGTGATCCAGTTTGGCCTCCGGGCTGGCGATCCCAAGGAAAATCGATGGGGGCCGGTACCTAAGTCGATGTTTGGTTTTAACTCGCCGATGCCGAATAATTTCCGACCGCCGCGCACCTAGACTAGCATCTGCGGTTTTTGAGAATAGCTATCCTCATCAATGTCAGCTCTGGGGTCGCAAGCGCTCTTTGTCCTGTGTCCTCAAGAGACGGACAGCGATCTAGAAATGCACGGAACCAGACAGCCTGAAAGTCCGCCAAGGTTCGAGAACAGCCGTAAACTAAATTGCGACTGCCAGACTATTTCACCTTATCGATCAGGGCCATAGCGGCGGCTGGATTGCGGACTTTTGCGCCGGAGATGAAATAGGCAAAGACGTCGCCGTTCTTGGCCCATTGGCGGGTTTTGTTGGCGATGGCATCCAGTTCAGCATCGGTCATGCCGGTGGGTTCATCCTCGCGGCTGGACATCAGGCGGGCATAGGTGAAGTCGGCGGTGCGCTCGTCGATTTCCGGCCAGGTGGGTTCTTCGTCATCGACGGCATAGACGATAGCCGCGCCGTATTTGCGGGCGAGGTCATAGAACTCTTCGCAGGCAAAGGTCGGGTTTCGGACCTCTAAAGCGTGGCGCAGGCGCACGCCGTCCTTTTCCTTGGGCAGCAGTTTCAGGAAGCCCTCGAAATCGACAGGATCGAACTTTTTGGTGCCCATGAACTGCCAGTTAATGGGGCCGAGTTTGTCGCCCAGCAGGGGCAGGCCTTGTGACAGGAACTTCTCAAAGCTTTCACCGCCTTCGGACAGCACCTTGCGGTTGGTGCAATAGCGGCTGGCCTTGACCGAAAACACAAAGCCTTCCGGTGTTTCGTCGCGCCACTTCATCCAGCTATCGGGCTTGAAGGTGGAATAATATGTGCCGTTGATCTCGATCGAGGTCAGTTTGGAGGCGGCATATTCCAGCTCGCGCTTTTGAACGAGGCCGACTGGGTAGAAGGGGCCGCGCCACGGCTCGAACGTCCAGCCGCCGATACCGATATGGGTTTTGCCCGTCATGGTGCGCTCCTGCCGCCAAGGCTTTGTTCAGCCTGATGCCTAACGCCATCTTAGGCATGGGTGTGTGTGAATGGCGATTCAGAAGGTGAGGGAAGTGATGAAACTGATTGCGGTTGTAGCGGGGCTATCGGCACTGATGGCGGCTCCGGTAGCTATGGCGCATCCGGGCGGTTTGAATGCCGAAGGATGCCATAATGACCGACGCAATGGCGGCTATCACTGTCATCGCTCGGGTGGCGGATCTGGCCGATCATCCGGTGGGACCAGCAGCCAACCCAGAAGTCTGGCGGGGAACGGCGTGGGTGTCGGTACCCGCACGCGTTATTTTGCCAATTGCAGTGAAGCCCGTGCGGCGGGCGCGGCACCTGTGCGACGTGGCCAGCCAGGTTATGGTTCGCATCTGGATCGCGACAGGGATGGTGTAGGCTGCGAACGCTGAAGAGCGGGAGAAACCTATGGCCGAGGCTAAAACCAAACCGACAGGCGTAAGCGTAGATGCGTTTCTGGATGAGGTGGAGCATCCGCAGCGATGCGCCGACGGCCATGAGGTGCGCCAGATGATGGAGCGCATCACGGGCGAACCCGCCGTGATGTGGGGGCCGTCCATCGTCGGTTTCGGTACCTATCACTACAAATATGCCAGCGGGCATGAAGGCGATATGTGCCGCGTGGGATTTTCACCCCGTGCGGCCAAGCTGGTTTTGTATGTCGGAGGCTTTGCCGATTACGAGGCGATGCTGGAGCGGCTCGGCAAATACAAACGCTCCAAAGCCTGTCTTTATCTGAACAAGCTGGCCGATGTAGATCGCGCAGTTCTGGAAGAGATTATCCGTTGTACCTATGACGCGGCGGACCATGATGGTTTTGGTCACGGTTGCTGAAGCCGGATACGAAAAAAGCGCCGCATGAAGCGGCGCTTTTTGCATTCCCAAGAAGAGTGGCTCCGCGGGTAGGGATCGAACCTACGACCAGCCGATTAACAGTCGGCTGCTCTACCGCTGAGCTACCGCGGACCATTGCCTCTCGGTGAGGGGTCTATAGCAGCGTGGATTTGATTCCTGCAAGCTAGGACTTGATCTAAAAGAGAAAAATCTTTGATCAATGAGCTGTTTTGGAAGCCGGATACGAAAAATGCGCCACAAAGGGCGCATTTCGTAAACCACTCGGGGCTGGCTCCGCGGGTAGGGATCGAACCTACGACCAGCCGATTAACAGTCGGCTGCTCTACCGCTGAGCTACCGCGGAACACTGCCCCGAGGGAGAGGGGCGTATAGCGCACGGCTTTTGATTCATGCAACTGCTAAAATGCAGAAATGGTCAGGAAATTTCATTCACTGCCGATCCGGCTTGATGCGCTAGGCTGAAGTCTATGACGCCGATCCTGATTACCGACCCCGACCACATTGCTGTTCAACCGTTTCGAGACATCAAGGAACGCGACCTGACGGGGCGCGAGGGGCTGTTTATTGCCGAGGGGGAGGTGGTGCTGAATGTATTGCTGTCGCCCGCAAGCCTGTGTGAGCCGGAGGCGATCCTGATTGCCGAAAAGCGTTGGGAGACATTGCGGCCTCTGTTGGAGCAGGCACCGCATGATGTGCCGGTTTATCTGGCTTCGCAGGAAGTGCTGAACCGGATCGCGGGCTTTGATCTGCATCGCGGCATTCTGGCGATTGGCCGAAAGCCTGAGATGATGTCGCTCGACCTCATGCTGGACCGGCTGGGTGCAAAACCGGATGAACGCCGAATCTTGGTGGTCGCCAGTGGCATCGGCAATCACGACAATATGGGCGGCATTTTCCGTAATGCGGCAGCGTTCGGGGCCGCAGGCGTGATTCTGGATGCGGGGTGCTGTGATCCGTTTTACCGCAAGGCGATCCGCGTTTCGGTGGGGGCGGTGCTGCGGACACCCATCGTGCGTGAACCGACATCAGGCGAGATCGTCACCCGGCTACAGGCCAATGGTTACGAGGTGTTGGCCCTGACCCCGTCCGCGCAAATGCAGTTGGCCGACTACCGCCCGTCACCGCGCACGGCGATTCTATTGGGTTCCGAGGGACCGGGCTTGCCTCAAGCGGTCATAGACCAATGCCTACCCGTGGGAATCCGCATGGCTGGTGGCTTTGATTCTCTGAATGTGGCGGTCACCAGCGGAATCGCTCTGCATCAGATGGCGTTTGGGTAAATGCCGTCTTCGAGGTGAGGATAGGGCGGGGCTAAAATGCGCCCGAATGCCCGCCACTACTGGGTAACAGGCAAAAAGAAAGCCGCCCCGAAGGGCGGCTTTTTCGTTATCGCAGCAGTGGAGGCCTGACCGGGAATCGAACCCGGGTGCAAGGATTTGCAGTCCTCTGCGTCACCACTCCGCCATCAGGCCGCAGCCCCGAGGGGCGCTGCATTGCTGCGAGGAAGGCGTGACTACCTGATTAGTTTGCGGATCGCAACGTAGAGTCTTATAAGCGCGACAGATTTTTTGCCTTTGTCGCCTTCTAAGGACTCTGAAACATGGATTTCGTCGCAGCACGCAAGGTTATGGTGGACTCGCAAGTCCGCGTAAATGACGTGACGAACCGCGTACTGCACGCCGCTATGGGTAGCGTCGAGCGTGAGCGTTTCTGTGCGCCGGAGCGCGCCTTCTCGGCCTATGCCGATGTCATGCCGGAAATTACCGCTGACCGTCGTCTGATGCTGCCGCGTGATATGGGCAAGCTTCTGGAAGGTGCCGAAGCCAAGGCCGGTGAAAAAGCACTGGTTGTGGTCGGCCCCTATGCGGCGGCTGTTCTGGCCAAGATGGGCCTCAACGTCACGGTGCAGGATTCGAACCCAGACGTGTTTGCCGTCACGGGCGAAGCTCTGGCTGATTATGGCGTCGAAACTGTCGTTGCGCCTCTGACCGAGGTGTCGGGCGAAGGTTATGACGTGATCGTTTCCGAGGCCGCCGTACCGGCGCGTCAGGATGCATGGATCGCTGCCCTGGCCCCGAATGGCCGTCTGGTCGTGGTCGAGCGTACCGGTCCGGCGGGCAAGGCTGTGCTCTATGTGAAGGGCGAAGAAGCCGTTTCGCGCCGCGAGCTGTTTGATGCTGCCCCCGATATTCTGGGCGAGCTGGCTCCTGCACCGGCGTTTGCGCTTTAAAAATAGCCGTCACGGGGGCGACGGAACCAAGCGTAACCTGCGTGAAAAAAACTTAACTGGCGTAGATGGCCGCTTGCAGCCATCTACACCGGTGTTAGGCATCATGGATGACCCCGTTGGGGCAGACAGGAACAGGTTTTATGTTGAATCGCTCTCGCGTTCTGGCTTCGGCGGCTGTCATCTCTCTGATTGTGGGCGGACTATCCGGTCCGGCCATGGCCGAATCCCTGCGTGATGCGGTCAATCTGGCCTATCGCACCAATCCGACCCTGCTGGCGCAACGCGCCAATCAGCGCGCGCTGGACGAAACCACAGTTCAGGCCCGAGCGGGCCTTCGTCCGAACCTCAGCGTTTCAGCCGGTGCCAACTATCAGCACAGCGACAGTGATCGCGTAACGACCACCACAGGCGCAACAATCCTGCCGATCGATCTCGACGGTGACGGTGTGGCGGATGCGACGGGCACTATCCCTGGTGGTACGAGCACGGTGGGCGGATCGCGCGAATCGGATTCGTTGTCGGCCACGGTGCAACTGTCCCAGACCCTGTGGTCGGGCGGGCGCACCCGTAATGCCATTGCTTCGGCAGATGCCAATATTCTGGCGGGTCGTGAAAACCTGCGCGATGTAGAACAGCGCGTCATGTTGTCGGTCATTCAGGCCTATGCCGATGTGCTGCGCGACATGGAAGTCCTGCGTGTACGTCAGGAGAACCTGCAGGTTCTGCGTCGCCAACTGGATGAATCGAACGCCCGTTTCGAAGTGGGTGAAATCACCCGTACCGACGTGGCGCAATCCGAAGCCCGTCTGGCGCAGTCGGAATCCGATCTGGCACAGGCACAGGCCCAGCTTTCGGTTTCGCGTGCATCCTATGCAACGGTTGTCGGCCAGTCGCCGAGCAATTTGGAAGACCTGCCGCTACTGCCGAACGTGCCGACAGATTTTGATGCGGCGCTGGATGAAGGTCTGGTCAATAACCCGACCCTCCTGGCCGCTCAGCACAGCCTTACGGCTGCCGAGGCCAACGTAGCGGCGGCGCGTGCGGAATACCGCCCGAATGCCCGTTTGACGGCATCCTATGGTGGCACTTCCAACGAGTTCTCGAACGCGGACCTGTCGGCCAATACGAATTTCACGGCAGGGGCCCAGATTTCTGTGCCGCTGTTCACGGGCGGTCTGAACCGTTCGCGTGTTGCGCAGGCACTGGAACGCGCCAATGCTGCCCAGATCAATATCGAGGGCGAGCGTCGTAACGTGCTCCAGTCGGTTAGCTCGGCCTATGCCCAGTCGGCCTCGGCCCGTTCGTCGCTGCAAGCGGTAGAGCAGGCTGTGCGTGCGGCATCGGTTGCCGCAGAGGGCGTGCGTCAGGAGGCTCAGGTTGGGCTTCGCACCACGCTTGATGTGCTGAACCAGGAACTGGAACTGCGCAACGCGCAGGTGTCGCTGGCCTCGGCGCGTCGTAACTATTACGTGGCTCAGGCCCAGTTGTTGTCGGCTATGGGCCGTCTCAGCGGCCCGTCGCTGGACCCGATGCTGGAAGCCTATGATGCCGAAGCGAACTATCGCTCGGTTCGCACGCGCGGCGCTCTGCCGTGGGATGGTGTGGTCGAGGCTATCGATGCTCTGGGGGCACCGCGTATCGCTCCGCCAGCAGACATTGAAGACGCGCCGGTTGACCGTGAACTCAAGGGTGAGATCGTGCGGACGGCACCACGTCCGTAAGGGTTTTCAACGCTGCATTCCAGATCGCGGGTAGGGCAGCTTAATGCCCTCCATCCCCAATTAGGGGAGAAACGCCCGTTGATTCTGCTCTGGGATGATGCGACGAAGACTGGAACAACTGATACGCGCGCTGCCGATTCCCGTTTTCTTAAAACTTTAGGTTTCTGTTACGCGGCAGCACAATCGCTGACTTGAGGCATCTAAGGCTCGCCATGACCGATCAGACCACTCAGGAACCGACAATGGAAGAGATTCTGGCGTCTATCCGCCGGATCATCTCTGAAGACGACGCGCCTGCGGAAACCGCTGCCGAGGCTGCGCCTGAACCTGTTGCCGAAGTCGTGGCCGAACCTGACTTTGAAGTCGAGGACGAGGTTCTGGAACTTACCGAGCCTTACGAAGCGGCGCAGGCCGAGGTCATCGGTGATCTGGATGTCGGCGTGCCGGTTTACGAAGCCGAGGCCGAGCCTGAACCGGAAGTCGCCATCGAGGACTATCCGGTAGAAGATTTCCCCGTATCCGATGGCGGTCTGGTCAGTGACACGACCGCGGCCAATGCGGCCACGGCGTTTGCCGGTCTGGCTGCTTCGGTTGGCCGTCCGGCTATGTCGGATGTGCCGAACATGCCGTTCGATAGCGGCAATACGGTTGAGGGCATGGTGCGCGACATGCTGCGTCCGATGCTGAAATCGTGGCTGGATGCCAATCTTCCGGCTCTGGTCGAGCGCGAAGTTCGCAAGGAAGTCGAGCGTATTGCCCGCAGTGCGAACTAGCCTTTGACGCCACCAGATATTAAATGATGAGGGCGGCTCCGGCGGGGCCGCCTTTTTCTGTTCTATTTCATCACCCTCGGCCCGCGACGCGGACTGCGCCGTGCGCTAGAGACAAAGACATGACCATGCTTGAAAAGACGTTCGATCCGAAGGCCGCCGAGCCCCGCCTGTATGCACAGTGGGAAGACAGCGGACAGTTCCAGCCCAAGACCGACGGCGCTGCCGAGGCCTATTCGATCGTCATCCCGCCGCCGAACGTGACGGGCAGCCTGCATATCGGCCACGCCCTGAACAACACGCTTCAGGACATTCTGGCCCGTTATCACCGCATGCAGGGCAAGTCGGTTCTGTGGCTGCCGGGTACGGACCACGCCGGTATCGCCACCCAGATGGTTGTCGAGCGCAAGCTGGCCGCCGATGGCCTGCCGGGCCGTCGCGAAATGGGCCGTGAGGCCTTTGTCGAAAAGATTTGGGAATGGAAAGCCCAGTCGGGCGGCACCATCATCCAGCAACTGCGTCGCCTTGGTGCCTCGTGCGACTGGACGCGTGAACGCTTTACGCTGGACGAAGGTCTGAACGAGGCTGTCCGCAAGGTGTTTGTGCAGTTGTACAAAGAGGGCCTGATTTACCGCGCCAAGCGTCTGGTAAACTGGGACCCGCACTTTCAGACCGCCATCTCGGATCTCGAGGTCGAGCAGAAGGAAGTGGACGGCGCGTATTGGCACTTTGCCTATGCGTTGGCCGACGGCGTCACCTACCAGCATCCGGTTGCCTTCGACGAAGAGGGCAAGCCTACCGAGTTTGAAACCCGCGACTATGTCGTGGTCGCCACGACGCGCCCAGAAACCATGCTGGGTGATACCGGCGTAGCCGTGCATCCGAAGGACGAGCGTTACGCCGGTCTGGTTGGTAAGGACGTCATCCTGCCGATTACGGGCCGTCGCGTGCCGATCGTGGCCGATGAATATGCCGACCCGACCAAGGGCTCGGGCGCGGTAAAGATCACACCGGCGCACGACTTCAACGACTTCCAGGTTGGCAAGCGTGCGGGTCTGCCGTCGCTGAACATCATGGACTCGCTGGCACGCATCATTGCCGATGAAGTGCCGGAAATCCCTGCCGAGTTCGTCGGCATGGACCGTTTTGTCGCGCGCAAGGCCGTCATCGCCAATGCCGAGGAAAACGGCTGGCTGAAGGAAATCGAAAAAACCAAGCACATGGTCCCGCACGGCGACCGTTCGGGCGCTGTGATCGAGCCTTGGCTGACAGACCAGTGGTGGGTTGATGCCAAGACTCTGGCCCAACCGGCACTGAAGGCCGTTCAGGATGGCGAGACCGTCTTTGAGCCCAAGAGCTACGAGAAGGTCTACTTCGAGTGGCTGAACAATATCGAGCCGTGGTGCGTTTCGCGCCAACTGTGGTGGGGACACCAGATTCCGGCTTGGTATGGTCCTGATGGCGAAATCTTCGTTGCCGAAACCGAAGACGAAGCTCGCGTGGAAGCCGAAGCCAAGCTGGGGGCAGGCGTTACCCTGATCCGCGAAGAAGACGTGCTTGATACATGGTTCAGCTCGGCCCTGTGGCCGTTCTCGACCATGGGCTGGCCGGAAAAGACCGACGATCTGGCGCGCTTCTATCCGACGGCTGATCTGGTTACGGCGGCGGACATCATCTTCTTCTGGGTTGCCCGCATGATGATGATGGGCAAACATTTCATGGGCGATGCGCCGTTCAAGCGCGTCATCATCAATGGCCTCGTCCGCGACGAGAAGGGCCATAAGATGTCGAAGTCCAAGGGCAACGTCATCGACCCGCTGGAAATCGTGGACGAGCTGGGTGCCGACCCGCTGCGCTTTACCATGGCCATCCTGTCGGGAACGCGCGACATTAAGTTGTCAAAACAACGCATTGAAGGTTATCGTAATTTCGGCACCAAGCTGTGGAACGCCGCACGCTTTAGCCAGATGAACGAATGCGCCCGTGTTGACGGTTTCGATCCGTCGACGGCCCAGCAAACCATCAACCGCTGGATCCTCGGTGAACTGACCAAGGCCGAACGCGCCATCTCATCGGCGATCGAAGGCGGTCGTTTCGACGATGCGGCGGGTGCTCTGTACCGCTACATCTGGAATGTGTTCTGCGACTGGTATCTGGAACTGGCCAAGCCTGTGTTCCAGGGCACAGACGAAGCGGCCAAGGCCGAGACCCGCGCCATGACCGCATGGGTGTTGGACGAGACGCTGAAGCTGCTGCATCCGGTGATGCCGTACATCACCGAGGAGCTGTGGGCGGAACTGGGCAAGACCGGTCCGGCCCGCGAAAAGCTGCTTATCGGTGAAAACTGGCCGCAACTGCCGGACAGCTTCATTGATTCCGCCGCCGAACAGGAAATCGGCTGGGTCGTTGACCTGATCGGTGAACTGCGTGGTCTGCGCGCCGAAATGAACGTGCCGCCGTCGGCCAAGCCACCGCTGGCCTTTGTGGGTGCCGATGACGCCATCAAGGCATTGGTCGAGCGCCACCGTCCGCTGATCCTGACGCTGGGCCGTGTGTCTGAAGTGTCGGTTCTGGATGCGGCTCCTGCGGGTGCGGTGACCTGTGTATCGGGCGGCGCGACGGTTGCTCTGTCGCTGGCTGATTTCATTGATCTGGGTGCCGAAAAAGCGCGTCTGGCCAAGGAAGTCGCCGCGTTTGAAAGCGACATCGGCCACTACAACAAGAAGCTGGGCAATCCGAACTTCGTTTCGCGTGCTGCACCTGAAGTGGTCGAAGAGCAGCGCCAGAAACTGGCCGATGCCGAGGCTGGCAAGGCCAAGCTGGTCGCGGCTCTGGCACGTCTGGACGCGATGGAGTGAGCCGTATCCGGCTTGACCAACACCTTGTGAACCTTGGACTGGCCGAAAGCCGGTCCAAGGCCAAGGCCGCTATTGATGCGGGCAATGTCAGTGTGGACGGTGTTGTGGCCAAGGCCGCGTCGCTGAAAGTACTGGAGGACGCCGTCATTCAATACGCTGCGGCCCACCGCTGGGTCGGGCGCGGGGCACTGAAGCTGGAAAAAGCCTTTGCGCTTTGGCCGCTGGATGTCGCGGGCAAGGTGGTGATGGATGTTGGTGCATCCACGGGCGGCTTTACCGAGGTGTGCCTTGATCAGGATGCGGCCAAGGTGTTTGCCGTCGATGTGGGGCAGGGGCAGATGCACCCCAAGATTGCCTCTGATCCGCGTGTGGTGAACCTTGAAAAGACCGATGCGCGTGAACTGACCAACGCACAGATCACAGAGGCCCCAAGCCTGATCGTCTGTGATGCCAGCTTTATCAGCCTGTCCAAGGTGCTGCCTGTGCCGCTGTCACTGGCGGCGGACGGCGCGCAACTGATGACACTGGTGAAGCCCCAGTTCGAGGCCGATGGCCCGTCGGGTGTGGGCAAGAAGGGTGTCGTCAAAGACCCCGAGGCCCATCAGTCTGCGGTCACAAAGGTGCGTGACTGGCTGGAAAGCATCGGCTGGTCCGTACAGGATGTTGCCTCCAGCCCGATTACCGGCGGGGACGGCAATACCGAGTTCCTGCTCTGGGCACGCAAAACCTAGAAACAATACCCCGAAATAGAATGAGGGCCGCCGGAGTGATCCGGCGGCCCTCTTCGCATCGTCAATCGACAGGGGGGCTGAAGTTTAATCGACGATGCGATAACGGCCGCTGGCGTCCGGGCAGGTACGGACATGGCGGGTTTCTACGCGACCATCCGGCATGCGGATTTCGCTTTCGGCAAGACGGCAACCATCATCGACCGGAGCCGGTTTGGAATAGCCGCGGTCATAGTCTTGCGGATAGTCGCGGTAATAGTCGTAGTTGTCGTCGCGGCGGTTATCACGCGGATCATAGGTCGGGGCGGTCGGGCGTGTTTCGTAATAGACCGGCGCGGCGGGCGGATAGTCACCGGGGGTGCAGGCTGCCGTGCTGCGGCCAACACCGGCACCGATTGCGGCACCGAGAACGCCACCCAGCAGGCTGCCTTCGGTGCGACGACCGCGCGAGGCGATTTGCGAGCCGGCGATAGCGCCAATGGCAGCACCCAACATGCCCGAGCCTGCCTGGCGCTGGCGCTGATCACGCACACATGGGTCGTAATAGGCTTGGTTCTGGCCATAGGAGCCGTAGGAGCCATAGTTTTGGCCATAGTTTTGAGCCGAGGCCATTGTCGGCATAACCGTTGCGGCACATGCGATGGCGGCGAGTGCAAAGGCAGATTTCTTGGCGATCATTTTACCCGGCTCCTGTGGGAAACGGCCATGAGGTCCGCTCCGTCTTGATGTCAGGATTAGCGAGATGAACCTGAACGGTTTTTGAACGAGGGGCGTGAAAGCTGTTCATGTTCGTTCACCTTTGTTTTTGCCGCTTTCTGTCGCTAGAAGCGGCATATGACTCAGACACTGACCATTACCCGCATGGGCCACCAAGGCGACGGGATCGCCGATACGCCGAATGGCGCCGTCTTTGTACCGGGCGCATTGCCAGGCGAGGTAGTGAGCGCCGTGGTCGAAAATGGCCGTGTCGAGAGCTTTGAAATCATCGAGGCCAGCGCTGATCGTCGGCCTAATTTTTCCGACGCGTATGCCGAATGTGGCGTGGCGCCGCTCCAGCACTGGGCCGATGCGCCCTATCTGGAATGGAAGCGCGATGTCGTGCTCCACACCCTGAAGCGTGAAGGTCTGGAAACCGAGATCGAGGCGACGGTGGCAACACCGCCCGCAACGCGCCGCCGTATTGCCCTGCATGCGCGCCGTGGCCCCAATGGCCGTATTCTTCTGGGGTTTAAGGCGCGTCGTTCGTGGCGTCTGGTCGAGATTCGCGATTGTCCGGTGTCGGACCCTGCGCTGGTGGCTGCGTTTCCGGCAATGGCGCGCGTAGCCGATGCGTTTCTGGTGCATCCGAAGTCGGCACCGACCCTGCATGCGACCCTGACCGATACGGGTATCGATCTGGACGTGACGGGCGTCGAAAAACGCTCGGGCGGCCTTAGTGCGGACCAGATTGCCAAGGCGATTGCCGCAGCTGCCGAGGGCGGCTTTGCACGCCTGAGCCTTGATGGCGATACACTGGTGATGGAGCGCCAGCCGCGCATTACCTTTGGTCGGGCGTCTGTACCCATTCCGGCCGGTGGCTTCCTGCAGGCGTCGCCAGCAGCGGAAGCTGCGATGGTTGAACGCGCCGTTGCGGCGGTGAAGGGCTCAAAGAAGGTCGCGGATCTGTTCTGTGGGGCAGGGACGTTCACCTTCCCTCTGGCCGAGGTTGCATCGGTTATGGCGGCAGATTCGGCGGCCTCGTCGATTGCTGCCTTGAAAGCCGGTCTTTCAACGGCGCAAGGCTTGAAAGGCATCGAGGCACAGGCGCGTGATCTGTTCCGTCGTCCGCTGTCGCCCTATGATCTCAAGGGTTGCGACGCCATTGTGATGGACCCGCCGCGCGCAGGTGCCTTGGAGCAAACCCAGCAACTGCCGGGGACCAAGGCCAGCGTGGTTGTGGGTGTGTCGTGTAATCCGCAAACCTTTGCACGCGATGCCCGCGTGCTTGTGGATGCCGGATTTACGCTCGAAAAAGTGACCCCGATTGACCAGTTTATCTGGTCCACCCATATCGAATTGGTCGGCGTTTTCCGCCGCTGATCCTGCAAGGTTCTCTGATGACCCAAGATCATGACATTGACGATGTGGACGGCGGCGGTTTCGATTTCGACGATTGGGATCGCCTGAAACCCTTTACGGGGCGTGTAGCCAGCTTGGACGACGTGCAGTCCAAGGCGGCTGTCTTTGCTCTGGGTGACACCCAGCGCCCGTATCCTCTGGATATGGAACTACCTCAACCTGCCATCTGGTGGGACGAGGACGGCGAGAAGCCAGTCATCATCGTTCAGGCCGAAATCCACACCAATTCCGATGACGAGGAGATGGAGATTTACGGCCTGATCCTGCCGGATGGTGACGGCGCGGTCGCCCTGAGCGAAGACGTTGATCTGGTGGATGCGACCGATGCGGCGTGGCGTAAACTGGTCGAGGACTTTATTGATCCCTCGGCGGCCAATGATTGACTAAGCCGGACCATCTTCGAACAGGTCCATCTGGGGCCGAGCTTCGGGTGGAAGTCTGAACTGGTTTGTATCCAGAGACTTATAGCTGCGTTCTAACCCATAGCGTCTGATCGCTGCCTTGAAACGGGTGGCGATCAGCTCTGCGACAGGGCCCGTGCCTCTCATACGCTGGGACCAGTCTGCATCATAGTCTTTGCCGCCTCGCGTCTGGCGTATCAAAGACATGACGCGCGCTGCACGATCAGGGCGGACATCATCCAGCCATTCGCGAAACAGGTCCTTGATCTCGTGGGGCAGGCGAAGGGTGACATACATGGCCCCCGTAGCACCGGCCTTGCTGGCGGCTTCCAGTACCGCCTCCAGTTCGTGATCGTTCAGGCCGGGAATGACGGGCGCGAAACCGACACTGGCGGGACAACCTGCATCTCTCAGGCGGCTGATGGCTTCAAGCCGCCTTTCAGGCGTAGCGGCGCGTGGCTCCATAGCGCGGGCCAGTTTGCGATCCAGTGTCGTGATCGAAATACAGGCAACCGCCAGATTACGCTGACCCATATCGCCCAAAATATCGGCGTCTCGGGCTATCAAAGCCGACTTGCTGATGATGGAAAACGGGTGATTGTGGCGTTGCAGGACCTCCAGCAAACGCCGCGTTAGTCGGGTGTCGCGTTCGACAGATTGATAGGGGTCTGTATTGCCGCCGATGTGGATGGGCCGGCAGCGATAACGTGGCGATGACAGTTCCTTGGCCAGCAGTTCAGGACCGTCCGGTTTGTAGAAAAGGCGGCTTTCAAAATCGAGCCCTGCGGACAGGCCCATATAGGTGTGGCTGGGCCGCGCATAACAATAGATGCAGCCATGCATGCAGCCGACATAGGGGTTTATGGACTGGTCGAAGCTGATATCGGGGCTGTCGTTACGGCTGATTATCGTGCGGGACTTGAGCGGCGATAGCGTGGTTTCAATCTGGGCGGGGGTATCATTGCCGGTCCAGCCATCATCGAATTCGATCTTCTCATAGGCTTCGAACCGACCCGATCTGTTTGATCGGGCACCGCGTCCGCGCGCACCACCTATGGGAACGCCCAGACCGTTTGGCTGTATTTTGGCTTGAGGCTGGGCCATGGCATGACGAGAGTTGAAACAAAAAGGGAACATTATGCAGTGCGCGCTGTCTGTCCAGCAGCAATTTAAGCCCAGAACAAAATGAGAACTATTTTTATCAAACCGCGTATTTTTGCTTGCATGGTTCGAAAAAGGGGATCAGAACAAAACAAGAACTCGATCCATTGTGGGGATAAGCCTATGTCGCGTCGTTTCAAAGATCTCTTGGCCCTTGCTTCCTGCGGCAGCTTTGTATGGATGGTCTGGCACGCTGCCTTTTTGGTATCGTGAAGGACGTGGCCATGCTTTCGCCCTCGGGTGGAGCGACAGAGCGACTCCGCGCACAATAGCGATACGGCCCGATTTTGCGGGTGTTTGGAGTAGGTTGGGTGTCCCAGACCACTGATAGCGCCGGCTTTGTTCATCTACGCGTCCGCAGCGCCTATTCGCTGCTTGAGGGCGCGATCAAGGCGGGCAAGATCGGCAAGATGGCTGCTGATGCCGGTATGCCTGCTGTGGCTGTTGCGGATCGGTCGAACCTGTTCGGCGCACTAGAGTTTAGCCAGTCGGTCAAGGATTCCGGTGTTCAGCCGATTGTCGGGTGCGCCTTGCCGGTGTTTGGTATCGGTGGCCGCAAGTCGGAACGCTGGGCCAAGGTGCCGACCATCATGCTTTTGGCCCAGAACGAGCAGGGCTGGCTCAATCTGTGCGCACTGTCGTCGTCATCCTTCCTTGATACAATCGACCTGCCCGAGGCCGGTGTGCCGTGGGAAATGGTGGTCGAAAAATCCGAAGGACTGATCCTGCTGTCGGGCGGTCCTGACGGTCCAGTTGATCCGCTGTTCGCTCAGGGCAAGGCCGATGAGGGCCGCGAAGCCCTTGAGGCCATGAAGCTGGCTTTTGGCGACCGTTTCTATGTCGAGCTACAGCGTCACAACCTGCCGGAAGAACTGGCGGCTGAAAGCGGTCTGGTCGATTGGGCCTATGGGCAGGACGTTCCGCTGGTTGCGACCAATGACGTCTATTTCGCCAAGGCGTCTCAGGCCAAGGCCCATGATGCCCTGCTGTGTATTTCCGACGGTGCCTTTACCGGTCAGGATGAGCGCCGCCGCGTTACGGGTGAGCACTGGTTCAAGCCGTCCGAAGACATGCGGACGCTGTTTTCCGATTTACCCGAGGCTTGTGACAATACGCTGGAAGTCGCGCGGCGTTGTGCCTTCCTCGTGCAAACGCAAAAACCCATTCTGCCGCGCTTTGATACGGGGGCGGGGCGTTCCGAAGACGACGAACTGGCCCACCAAGCTCGTGAGGGGCTGAAGGCGCGTCTGGCCAAGAACCCCGCTTTTGCACCAGAACAGGAATACTGGGACCGTCTGGAATGGGAAGTCGGGATCATCCAGCAGATGGGTTTCCCCGGCTACTTCCTGATCGTTGCGGACTTCATCAAGTGGGCCAAGCTGCATGACATTCCGGTCGGACCGGGCCGTGGTTCCGGTGCCGGTTCGCTCGTTGCGTGGTCGCTGACGATTACCGATCTTGATCCGCTACGCTTTGGTCTGCTGTTCGAGCGTTTCTTGAACCCCGAACGCGTATCGATGCCCGACTTCGATATCGACTTCTGTCAGGAGCGCCGCGAAGAGGTCATCGACTACGTCCAGAATTTCTACGGCAAGGACCGCGTCGCCCAGATCATTACCTTTGGTACGCTTCAGGCCCGCGCTGTGCTGCGCGATGTCGGACGTGTGCTGCAAATGCCGTTTGGTCAGGTGGACCGGCTGGCTAAGATGGTGCCCGCCAATCCGGCCAATCCGGTAACGCTGGCTCAGGCGGTGGAAATGGAGCCGCGTCTGCGCGAAATGCGCGACGCGGAACCGGCGGTCAAAAACCTGCTGGATACGTCTCTGGAACTTGAGGGGCTGTACCGCAACGCCTCCACCCACGCGGCAGGTATTGTTATTGGTGACCGTCCGCTGACGGAATTGGTGCCGTTGTATCAGGACCCGCGCTCGACCATTCCGGCCTCCCAATTCAACATGAAATGGGTTGAACCGGCGGGTCTGGTGAAGTTCGACTTCCTCGGCCTGAAGACGCTGACGGTTCTGGATCGCGCCAAGGGCTTCCTTGATCGGCGCGGGGCCGGGCCGGAATGGAACCTGCTGCCGCTGGATGATTCCAAGACCTATGAGCTGATGGCCTCGGGCCAGACGGTCGGTGTGTTCCAACTGGAATCGCAGGGCATGCGCGATACGCTTCGCAAGATGCGTTGCGGCTCGATTGAAGAAATCACCGCTCTGATTTCGCTGTATCGCCCTGGCCCGATGGAGATGATCGACACCTATATCGACCGTAAGTTCGGTCGTGCGGAGGTGGATTATCTGCACCCCAGCCTGAAAGATGTTCTGACCGAAACCTACGGGGTCATCATCTATCAGGAACAGGTGATGAAGATCGCCCAAGTTCTGGCGGGCTACAGCCTTGGCGAAGCTGACCTTCTGCGTCGCGCCATGGGTAAGAAGAAGAAGGAGGAGATGGATTTCCAGCGCCTCCGCTTCGTCAAGGGCGCGTCGGAAAAGGATGTTCCGGAAGAGCAGTCGGGTTCCATCTTCGACCTTGTGGCCAAGTTTGCGGGCTATGGCTTTAACAAGTCGCACGCTGCGGCCTATGCGCTGATTTCGTTCCAGACGGGTTGGCTGAAGGCCAATCATCCGGTCGAGTTCTTCGCGGCGTCGATGTCGCTCGATCTGTCGAACACAGACAAGCTGGCTGTATTCTATCAGGACTGTCGCCGGTTCGAGATTCCGGTTCTGGCCCCCGATATCAACCGTTCGTCAGGTGACTTTGACGTAGCGTGGGATGACGGACAGGGCAGTGTGCTCTACGCACTGGGGGCCATTCGTAATGTGGGCCTAGAGGCGATGAACCATGTGGTTCAGAACCGAAATGAAGGCGGGCCTTTCGCGGATATTTTCGACTTCCTGGAACGTGTTGACCCCAAGGTGGTCAATAAACGCGCTCTGGAAGGTCTGGCGCGGGCAGGCGCGTTTGACAGCATCCATCAGAACCGCCGCCAGTTGTTCGAGCAGGCCGATGTTCTCGTGGCCTATTGCCAAAGTGTAGCGGCCGAGCGTGCATCGTCTCAGGTTAGCCTGTTCGGGGCGGACCAAGCCAACGCGTCGCGGCCGCGTCTCCGTAATGTCGAGCCATGGGCCGGTCCTGAAAAGCTGGATCAGGAACTGGCCGCAGTTGGCTTCTATCTGTCCGGTCACCCGCTGGAAGAACTGACACCGGCATTGAAGCGCAAGCGCGTGACCTTTGTGGCCGAGGCTCAGGGCTTGGCCGAGGCAGGCCACGAAGCGTTCCAGATGGCAGGTGTTGTCCGTCGCAAGCAGGAACGCGCCAGCGCCAAAACCGGTGAGAAGTTCGCATTTGTGACCTTCTCCGATCCAACCGGCGAGTTCGAATGCATGTTCCCGCCGGAACAGTTGCGTCGTTGTCGTGAGGTGCTGGAGGTTGGCACTTCGGTTCTGGTCAAGGTGCGGGCGAAGGCTTCGGACGGTGAGGTGCGCTTCTTTGGTGATGATGCCAGTCGAATGGATGTGCTGCTGGATGATGCCAATATCGGCTTGCGTGTTATTATATCTTCAAATGGTGCTGATCCCGATGCGCTGAAGTCGCGACTGGAACGTGCCCGCGCCAACGGTAAGGGCGGGGAGGTCTGGCTTCAGACAACCTTGCAGGGGCGCACCGAGGTCGAGATGAAGCTGCCCGGGCGTTATCGTCTCGATGCCGCCTTGCGCGGTGCGCTTAAAACGGTTCCGGGTGTGATCATGCTGGAGGATGCCTGATGACGAATGCAGCTACACATAAAGGCTCGTGCCATTGCGGCGCTGTGGCGTACGAAGTCGAGGTCGGAATGGACGGCCTGATCGAGTGCAACTGTTCGCACTGTTATCGCAAAGGCTTCGTTTTGGCGTTTGCGCCGCGCTCGGCATTTCGTTTGTTGAAGGGCGAGGAGGCGACAACTTCCTATTTCTTCAACCAGCACAAAATCGAGCATCGCTTTTGCAAGACGTGCGGCGTCCAGCCATTTGGCTATGGGGTTGCGCCTGACGGATCCGAGGTCGCGGCAATCAATATCCGCACATTAACCGATATCGAGCCTTGGGGCTGGACGGCCTCGCGTGTGGATGGACGAAGCTTCTGAAGCGGCCATAGTTTGTTGAGGCGCTAAGTTCGCGCAACCTATTGCTTTTTTCACAGGCGGGGCGTAGTAGGCCCTCGCACTTCGCACGTGGGTGAGGCGCGGTTAGGGAGAAATCCTGACCTGCACCGTTCCGAGGGACCGTACGTCCTTTAATCACCCACGCTAGGTTTGATCGGAAAAAGGACAATACGATCATGGCACTGCCAGAATTCTCGATGCGTACCCTGCTGGAAGCCGGCGCTCACTTTGGTCACCAGACTCACCGCTGGAACCCGAAGATGGAACGCTACATCTTCGGTTCGCGCTCGAACATCCACATCATCGACCTGTCGCAATCGATGCCGCTGATGCACCAGGCTCTGGTTGCTGTTCGCGACGTTGCTGCCAAGGGCGGCCGCGTTCTGTTCGTCGGCACCAAGCGTCAAGCTGCTGATCCGGTTGCACAAGCCGCCAAGCGCTGCGCTCAATACTACATGAACAACCGTTGGCTCGGTGGCACGCTGACCAACTGGCGCACCGTTTCGGGTTCGATCCAGCGTCTGCGTGAACTGGAAGGCATTCTTGCTTCGGGCGAAGGCCGTAACAAGAAAGAGCTGCTGACCCTGCAGCGCGAAATGGACAAGCTTGAACTGTCGCTGGGCGGCATCAAGGACATGGGTTCGGTTCCGGACATCATGTTTGTCATCGACACCAACAAAGAGTCGATCGCGATCCAGGAAGCTCGCAAGCTGAACATTCCGATCATCGCCATCCTCGACACCAACTGCGATCCGGACGGCATCACCTATCCGATCCCGGGTAACGATGACGCGGCTCGCGCCATCCAAACCTATTGCGACCTGATCGCTGACGCGGTTCTGGACGGTCTGGCTGCTGGTGCTGCTGCTCAAGGTATCGACCTCGGCGCTCTGGAAGCTCCGGTCGAGCCGGCTCTGGCTGAAGCTCCGGCTGTTGAAGCTGCCGCTGAAGAAGTCGCTCAAGGCTGATTTTTCTAGGTTCGTCCCCATATAGGGCCGAACTGACGTTAAACCGACATGCGGCCGGGCTAAATGGTCCGGCCGCCCAATCGAATTTCAGGAGAAGAACATGGCCGAGATCACTGCCGCCCTCGTGAAGGAACTTCGCGAGCGTTCGGGCGTCGGCATGATGGACTGCAAGAAGGCGCTTGTTGAAACCAACGGCGACATCGAAGCAGCTATCGACTGGCTGCGCGCCAAGGGTCTGTCCAAGGCTGCCAAGAAGTCGGATCGCGTCGCCGCTGAAGGCGTCGTAGCTATCGCGACCGAAGAAAACGGTGCCGGCGAAACCGCTGCTGCAATCGAATTCAACGCTGAAACCGACTTCGTTGCCCGTAACGACCTGTTCCAGACCGCTGCCAAGCAGTTTGCTGCTCTGGGTCTGAAGCACGAAGGCGTTGAAGCCATTTCGGCGGCGGCAATGGAAAACGGTCGTACCGTTGCTGACGAAATCACCCAACTGATCGCTACGATCGGTGAGAACATGACCCTGCGTCGTTCGGCTCGCCTGTCGGTGACCGAAGGTGCTGTGGCTTCGTACGTTCACAATGCTGTGTCGCCGGGTATCGGCCGCATCGGCGTTCTGGTGGCTATCGAAGGCGCTGGCGACAAGGCTGCTGTCCGCGAACTGGGCCGCAAGATCGCTATGCACGTTGCTGCAACGGCTCCGCTGGCTCTGGACACCTCGGACCTCGATCCGGCGGCTATCGAGAAAGAACGCGCTGTTCTGATCGAGAAAGCCAAGGAAGAAGGCCGTCCGGAAGGCATGATCGAAAAGATCGTGGAAGGCCAAATCAACAAGTTCCAGAAGGAAGTCGTGCTGTCGAAGCAGCCGTTCGTGATGGACCCGGACGTGACGATCGAACAACTGGTCGTCAACACCGGCAAGGAACTGGGTGCTGAGCTGAAGCTGGTTGGCTTCGTGCGTCTGGCTCTGGGCGAAGGCGTCGAGAAGGCCGATACTCCGGACTTCGCGGCTGAAGTCGCCTCGATGACCGGCGGCAACTAAGCCAAAAATTTCTTCCTAATTGGGAAGAAAACATAATAAGGGCGCGTTCGGCTTTGAAGGCTGACGCGCCCTTCGTTTATGATGAGCCGCCGATTCACTTACGCGCGGCTGTCTAAACCCGTTTTGATGGACCCAAAAGCATGACCGACGCTCCTAACGAATTCCGCTACAAACGCGTTCTCCTGAAGGTGTCGGGCGAGGTTTTGATGGGGGATCAGGCCTATGGCATCGACACCAAGACGGTGGATGCTGTGGCTGCGGCTGTTGCGGCTGTGGCGCGCAAGGGCATTGAAATCTGTCTGGTCATTGGCGGAGGCAACATCTTCCGTGGTCTGTCCAAGGCCGCAGAGGGCATGGATCGCGCCAATGCCGACTATATGGGCATGCTGGCGACGATTATGAACGCGCTGGCCATGCAGGGCGCTTTGGAAAAGATCGGTGTTGATACCCGCGTACAGAGCGCGGTGCCGATGGCGACCATCGCCGAGCCTTACATCCGTCGTCGTGCGCTGCGTCACCTTGAAAAGGGCCGCGTTGTTATTTTCGCCGCTGGTGTGGGCGCACCGTTCTTCACGACAGATTCGGGTGCGGCACTGCGCGCTGCGGAAATGGGCTGCGACGCTTTGCTTAAAGGCACCAGCGTCGATGGCGTCTATACCGCTGATCCCAAGAAGGATCCCGATGCTGTACGTTACGAGACACTGACTTATCAGGAAGTGCTGGCCAAGGACTTGCGAGTCATGGACGCTTCGGCCATCGCTCTGATGCGTGATAGCGATATTCCGATTGTGGTCTTCTCGATCCGCGAGGAAGATTCGCTGAATAAGACTTTGATGGGTGAAGGCACTTTCACCGTCATCACCAACAAGCCTGCCTGATTTGGGCAAGGTATTCGATATTCGATTTAGGACAGGCACGAATGGCAAAACCTGATCTCAAAACCTTCCGTGACCGCATGGACAAGTCGGTCAGCGCCTTGAAGGATGACTATGCGGGGCTGCGTACCGGCCGTGCAAACGCCGGTCTGCTGGATCCGGTAACGGTCGAAGCTTATGGCGCTGTATCGCCCCTGAGCGCTGTGGCTGCTGTGTCGGTGCCGGAACCGCGTATGATTTCGGTCAGCGTCTGGGACAAGGGCATGGTCGTATCGGTCGAGAAGGCTATCCGTGCTGCCGGTCTGGGTTTGAACCCGATCGTGGACGGTCAGACCCTGCGTATCCCGATCCCGCCGCTGACCGAAGAGCGCCGCAAGGATCTGGTCAAGCTGGCTGGCAAATATGCTGAAGACAAGAAGATCGCTGTCCGTAACGTCCGTCGTGATGCCAACGACGAGCTGAAAAAGGCTGAAAAGGCTGGTGAAATCAGCCAGGACGATCAAAAGAAGATGGAAACCGAAGTCCAGAAGGATACCGATGCCGCCATCAAGCGCGTCGATGAAATCCTGAAGGCCAAGGAAATCGAGATCATGCAGGTCTAAGACCTGCATCCTTCTCGAACCAAGGACCAGAGCCTGATGTCGGCCTCAACCGCCTCTATGCATACCGAAAAGTCACTTCATGTGGCCATTATCATGGACGGCAACGGTCGGTGGGCCGAGCGTAGGGGCTTGCCCCGTGCGCTCGGGCACCGCGAGGGCGTTCAGGCTCTGCGTCGCACGATCAAGGCTGCGCCCGAACTGGGCGTGAAATGCCTGACCATCTTCGGGTTCTCGACAGAGAATTGGAGTCGTCCGGCTGACGAGGTTTCCGACCTCATGGGGCTGGTGCGTAATTTCGTCGGGGCCGATCTGAAGCGTCTGGATCAGGCGGGCGTACGTGTGCGGGTGCTGGGGCGCCGTTCGGGTGTGCCTGCGGATATTATCGACGTTATCGACCGTGCAGAGCGTCAGACCGCGCACAACGACAAGTTCCTTTTGCAGGTTGCCTTTAATTATGGCGGTCGGGCCGATCTGGTGGATGCGGCGCAATCCCTGATCGACAAGGCGGCCAGTGAAGGCCGCTTTGACCTGACCGAAGACATGTTCGGCAACAGCCTGTCTACGGCGGATTCACCACCTGTGGACGTGATCATCCGCACCTCGGGCGAGCAGCGCCTGTCCAACTTCCTGTTGTGGGAGTGTGCCTATGCGGAACTGGTCTTCCAGCCTGTCCTGTGGCCCGATTACGGTTCAGAACCGCTAAAGGCCGCTCTTGAAGAGTTTTCCCGTCGCGAGCGCCGGTTTGGCGGACGCGAGGTTGTAGAGGGCTCATTGTCGCCTTCGCCAGAAAGTGCGGTGGGCTAATGGCCCTTAAACCCAAGGATATTGCGCTTAGAGCTGCATCGGCTCTGGTGCTGGCACCGGCTGCGGTTCTGGCGATCTGGGCAGGTGGGTTTTGGTTCACGGGCCTGATCGTGCTGGGCGGCATCATGCTGGCGCTGGAATGGGCGCGTATGAGCGAGCCGCAGGACTGGCGCGCTGTGGGCATGGCGGTGGCCGCTGGCGTGATCGCGCCGGTTATTGCGGCCCATATTGGTCAGATGTCTCTGGCCTTTGTGCTGCTGGTATTCGGTGCAGCGATTGCCGGGCTTGTGTCCAACCGTCGCGGCGGGGAGGGGCTGGATGGCGCATACGGCGTTCTGTACCTCGGCTGGCCGTGTATCCTGCTGGTCTGGATGCGTGATCTGAATGCGGATCAGGGGCTGTACTGGACCGTTCTGGTGTTTGCTGTGGCCTGGGCTGCGGACATTCTGGCCTATCTGGTGGGCAGTGCCGTAGGCGGCCCCAAGCTGTGGCCACGTTTCTCTCCGAACAAGACATGGTCCGGTTTTATCGGCGGTCTGCTGGCGGGCATGATTGCGGGCGGCGTTATGGCCGCTTGGCTGGACATGGGCGCGTTGACGGCGTTCTGGGGCGCGGTACTGGGCCTGTTGGCCGCCTTGGCAACCATGGGCGGTGATCTGTGGGAATCAGCTCTGAAGCGCCGGTTTGGCGTCAAGGATGCGGGCAATCTGATCCCGGGTCATGGCGGTTTGCTGGATCGCGTAGATGGCTTGATGTTTGCCGTTATCGTCGTCGCTATCGGACGCCTGATCGTGCTGATGATCGGGGGCAACGCGTGATTACGCGCAAGGTCAGTGTGCTTGGCTCGACAGGTTCGGTCGGCACCTCGACCCTCGACCTGATGGCAGCGGCCGAAGAAACAGGCAGTGGCCGTTTCGAGGTCGAGGTTCTGACGGGGGGCAATAATGCGGCCCTGTTGGCCGAGCAGTGCCTGCGCTGGAAGCCCCGACTGGCCGTCATTGCCAATGAAGCCAGTCGCGCCGAACTGGCGGAGCGTCTGGCCGGTTCCGGCATCGAGGTGGCGGCTGGTAATGAGGCCATTGTCGAAGCCGCCTCGGGTCCGGTGGACTGGGTGATGGCGTCGATTGTCGGTGCCGCAGGCTTGCGTTCAGCGTGGGCGGCGGCAGGGACGGGGGCAACCCTTGCCTTGGCAAACAAGGAAAGTCTGGTGTGCTGTGGCCCCGCTCTGATCGAGCGCGTGGCAGACGCTGGCGGCAAGATTATTCCTGTCGATTCCGAACACTCGGCTATTTTTCAGGTGTTTCCTGCCGATGCGCCCGAGCGGGTTTCTAAGCTGATCCTGACGGCATCGGGCGGTCCATTCCGCCGCACGCCTCTGGACCAGATGAAGTCGATCACCCCGCAACAGGCGGTGGCGCACCCCAACTGGTCGATGGGCGCAAAGATTTCGGTCGATAGTGCATCTATGGCCAATAAGGGTCTGGAGCTGATCGAGGCGGCGTATCTTTTCGGTATGCCGCAGTCCAAGATCGACGTGGTCGTCCATCCTGAATCAATTATCCACAGCCTTGTGGAGTATGTCGATGGCTCGACATTGGCCCAGTTGGGGACGCCCGATATGCGCACGCCGATTGCCTGCGCCTTGTCGTGGCCGGACCGTCTGCCGTGGCCCGCACCCAAGCTGGACTTGGCTGCTCTGGGCAAATTGACGTTTGAAACACCGGATATGGTGCGTTTTCCAGCGCTCAAGTTGGCCCGCGAAGCACTGGAAGCGGGCGGTGTCGCTCCCGTCATTTTCAATGCCGCCAACGAAGTGGCTGCATTTGCCTTCCTTGACCGGCGGTTGGCATTTCTAAATATTGCCGCAGTCATCGCCGAAACCCTTGAAAAGGCACAAGGTGAGGGACTGGCTATCGGTAACGGAAGTGCAGCCGAATCGGCATTGGCAGTCGATAAGGAAGCGCGCCGGATCGCCGGGGACATTGTCTCGACACTGGACCTGGCGGCCTGATCGCCGCGATTTGAGACTGGAGACTGGATGATCGGCTTCTTGGGCCAAATGCTGAGCTATGTGGTGCCGTTTCTGGTCGTTCTGACCGTTGTGGTGACCGTGCATGAACTCGGCCATTTTCTGACGGCCCGCGCCTTTGGCGTAAAGGTGGACCGTTTTGCGATCGGTTTTGGTCGCCCGATCTTCAGCCGCAAGGACCGCCATGGTGTCGAGTGGCGGATCGGCTGGATGCCGCTGGGCGGCTATGTGAAATTCTCGGGCGATCTGGATGAATCCGGTGTGCCGGACCGCAAAGGTCTGGAAGAACTGCGCCAGCGCCTGATTGCCGAAAAAGGGGAGGGCGCGGAACGCGACTACCTCTATTTCAAACCGTTGTGGCAGCGCGCACTGGTCGTAGCTGGCGGTCCTATTGCCAATTTCGTGCTGGCTCTGGCGATCTTTACGATCCTGTTTTCGGCTGTCGGTGTTCCGCTGCGTCCTGCGCGGGTCATGGACGTTGCCGAAGGATCACCTGCGGCGGCGGCAGGCTTTGCCGTCGGGGACCTGATTACCCACGTCAACGGCAAGCTGATCGAGGACAGTTCCGAAGTGATCCGCCATGTGGCTCTGTCCAGCGGAACGCCGGTTCAGTTCACGGTTGAGCGCGACCAAAAGGTTGTGAACCTGACGGGCGTGCCGGAACGTACCGTGGTTGATGATCCTATTGGTGGCCGCGTGACCATGGGCCGTATCGGCCTAGGTCTGGGCTCGACCCGTGCAGAATATCGCCATGTGCGCTATTCTCCGATCGAGGCTGTCGGCAAGGGTGCCGAGGAAATCACCAGCATTATCGGGACCACTATCAAATATATCGGCCGCATTTTTACCGGCCGTGAAAACGGTGACCAGTTCAGCGGCCCGTTGGGAATCGCCCGTGTTTCGGGTGGCCTTACGAACGCTGCGGTGGCGGCGGCCCCCGATCCGATCAACGCCACATTTAACCTGTTGCTGACGCTAACCAGTTTTGCCGCCATACTTTCGGTCGGAATCGGCTTTCTAAATCTTTTGCCGATTCCTGTTCTGGATGGGGGACACCTGATGTTCTATGCCTATGAAGCCGTTGCCCGCCGTCCGCTGGACGCGCGGATACAGTCAACGGGTTACGGACTAGGACTTGCCATGTTGGCCTGTATGATGTTGTTCGCCACCTGGAACGACCTACAGAAGCTGAATATCTTCAAATTCCTTGGCGGGCTCGTCGCGTGAGTCGAGACCTGCCCCTAAGGACATCCCGAATGATCGACCTGATGAACCGAAATTCTTTCCGTGCGCGTATTTTAGGTCCGAGCGGGATCGCCCTTGTATTGGCGGCCGGCCTTGCGACGCCTGCCTTGTCCCAAGAAGCGGCCCCTGCGGCACCCGCATCGGCCGAAGCCGCCCCGCAAGTGGTGGTCGCTGATGAAGAGCGTGGCCAAGTTAACCGCATCATCGTGCGTGGTAACGAGCGTATCGACCATACGACTGTGCTGTCCTATCTGCCGATCCAGCCAGGCGACATTGTCGATCCGGTGACGTTCGACGTTGCCGTGCGTACGCTGTACCGCACCAACCTGTTTGCGAACGTGCAACTGGGTCTGCAACCGAATGGCGATCTGGTGATCGAGGTTGTCGAAAACCCGATCATCAACCAGGTGACGTTCGAGGGTAACAAGGCCCTGACCGAAAAGAAGCTGCGTGACGAAGTCACGATCAGCCCGCGCGGTATCTATACCCGCGCCCGCGTTCAGGAAGACGTCGGCAAGATCGTCGAACTTTACCGTATGTCGGGCCGCATTTCGGCAACTGTGACCCCGCGTCTGGTCCAGCTGGAACAGAACCGCGTCGATGTCGTGTTCGAGATCGACGAAGGTCCGGAAAGCGGTATCTCGGGCATCACCTTCCTCGGCAACAAGGCGTTCTCGGATGCCGATCTGCGCGAAGTGATGGTGACGCAGGTTTCCCAGTGGTGGCGCCTGTTCAGCTCGAACGACAACTATGATCCGAACCGTCTGGATTATGACCGCGAGCAACTGCGTAAATTCTATACCAACCGCGGCTATTATGATTTCAACATCATGTCGTCGGTTGCTGAGCTCAAGCCGGACAACAGCGCGTTTGCCGTCACCATCACACTGGACGAGGGCGACAAGTACAATTTCGGCGAAGTGAAGGTTGTCACCGAAAGCGAGCGTCTGAACGCGGACTTCCTGACCGCGCTGCTGCCGATCCGTTCGGGCGATCTGTTCCAGAGCGACCGTATTGAGAACGCTGTCGATGCCCTGACCTTTGCTGCGGGTTCGGCCGGTTATGCGTTTGTGGACATTTCGCCGTCCTATCGCGCCAATCCCGAGACCGACACTGTCGATGTGACGTTCAATGTCCGCGAAGGTTCGCGCGTCTATGTGGAGCGTATCAATGTGGTGGGTAATACCCGCACACTGGATACCGTTATCCGCCGCGACCTGCTGCTGGGCGAGGGCGATGCCTTCAACCGCTCGCTGATCGAACGCTCGCGTAACAATCTTCGCGCTCTGGGCTTCTTCAAAGACGTCAAGATCGAGGAAACCCGTGGCTCTGCTCCGGACCGTTCGATTGTCAACGTGACCGTCGAAGAGCAGCCGACGGGTGAACTGTCGGTTGGTGCCGGTTTCAGCTCGTTCGACAGCTTCACGCTGAACCTCGGCGTGACCGAGCGTAACTTCCGTGGTCGTGGCCAGAACGTAGTGGCGCGTGCCGAATGGGGTTCGATCCGCCAGAATATCGACTTCCGCTTTACCGAGCCGAAATTCATGGGGCGTGACGTGGCGGCAGGCTTCGACCTGTTCCACACCCGCATGGACCTGTCGGAATACGCTTCGTACGACTACCGTTCGACCGGTGCAGGCCTGCGCCTGACCTATCCGTTGAACAACTATACCCGCCTCAGCCTGCGTTACTTCCTGAAGGATGACGAGGTGATGGTGCCGAACAGCTATTGCTCGTCTTCGGGCATGGGCACGTCGGCGCTGTGTGACCAGATCGGTGCCTATATCAACTCGTCGGCGGGCTATACGCTGTTCGTGGACCGCCGTAACGATCCGGTACGCGCCACGCGCGGTTGGACCACAGCCCTGCGTCAGGACTTTGCCGGTATCGGTGGCGATGTGAACTACATCAAGACCGAGATGGACGCGGCCTATTACTATGGCATCCGCCCGAACTGGGTGGTCAGTGTTCAAGGCTCGGTCGGCTATATCGCCGGCTGGAGTGGTGACTCGATCCGCATCAACGACCGCTTCTTCAAGGGTGGTCAAAGCTTCCGTGGCTTCGAAACGGCCGGTATGGGCCCGCGCGATCTGACCACGACCGATGCTCTGGGCGGTAATTTCTATGCCATCGGTACGGTCGAACTGACCCTGCCGAACGGCTTGCCCGAACAGTACGGCATCCGTACCAGCCTGTTTGCCGATGTCGGTACTCTGGGCCAGCTGGATGACCGTTATCTGGTCGGCAGCAACGGTATGCCCAACGCCAATATCGTCGATGACCTGGCCCTGCGTGCGGCGGCTGGCGTCAGCATCCACTGGCGTTCCCCGATGGGGCCGATCCGCTTCGATCTGTCCAAGGTTCTGTCGAAAGAAGACTACGACAAGACCGAAACCTTCCGCTTCTCGACTTCAACCCAGTTCTAAACCGCGGAAGCTTCCGCACTAAGGCTTAATACGATGAAGACTCTCACGATTGGCGCTTTCGCTCTGGCCACGCTGGCAGCTTCGGCCGCCTCGGCTCAACAAGCTCCGGCTAATCCGGGTCCGGTCATTCCGGGCGTTTGCTCGTTCTCGGGTGAAGGTATCATGGCGGGTTCGCTGGCCGGTCGCGCCGTTCAGGCCCGCATGGTTCAACTGTACCAAGAAGTTCAAGGTGAGCTGCAGCCGTACGTGACCTCGCTGGAAAGCGAAGCACAGCAACTGCAACAATCGGCGGCTACCCTGTCGGAAGCTGATCGCAACACCCGCATTCAGGCGCTGCAAACCCGTGACCGCGAACTGCAACAACTGCAGCAAACCCGCGCCAACGAACTGCGCTACACCCAAGCCGTTCAGGCAGAAGCCATCAACACGGCTGCCCAGCCGATCGTGATCGCTGTCTACCAAGAACGTGGCTGCGGTGTTCTGCTGAATGATGGCGCTGTGGGTTACATCAACCCGGCCATGGACATCACCGCTACGGTCGTCCAGCGCCTCGACGCGCAACTGCCGACCCTGTCGTTCAACCGTATGCCGGTGCCAGCACAGGCACAGGCTCAGAACTAATCTGGGCCATGCCCGACACGACCTTTTTCAAGACCCTGTCCCCCCGCACGGTTACCTCCATCGCCGAACAACTCGGCGCGGAAGTGATCCGGGGTGGCGAGGTCATCGTTTCGGCGGTTGCGCCCCTGTCCACTTCGGACCGGGGCGCTATCGCTTTTATGGGTGATCGCAAATTCTTGCCTGCCTTGGAGAATACCAAGGCCGCCTGTGTGATCGTCCATCCTTCAATGGCAGAGCATGTCCCCGAAGGCGTGGCGGTCATCGCCTCGCGTCAGGCGCAAGCCGACTGGGCGCGGACATCGATGATGCTTCATGCGCCACGTGGGCTGGACCGTGCCATTACGGCGGCAGAGGCTGCTGAAGACGAAACTGTGGTGATCGAACCGGGGGTGGTTCTGGGCGAGGGGGTTCGCATCGGGCGCGGAACGCGTATCTGTGCCAATACAGTCATTGGACCGGGCGTGCAGATCGGTCGCGATTGCTGGATCGGATCAAACGTCAGCCTATCGTTCTGCCTGTTGGGTGACCGCGTAAAAATCTACGCCGGTGTGCGCATAGGCGAATCCGGTTTCGGCGCGGCGGGTTCACGCGAGGGGCCCATCGACATTCCGCAACTGGGACGGGTTGTCGTGCAGGACAATGTGACCATCGGGGCCAATAGCTGTGTGGATCGCGGTGCCTATGATGACACGGTCATCGGTGAAGGCAGCAAGATCGACAATCTGATCCAGATTGCCCACAACTGTGTCATCGGCCGTAACAACCTGATGGCCGCGCAGGTCGGGCTGTCCGGCTCGATCACGACGGGCGATAATGTGATTTTTGGTGGTCAGGCCGGTATTGCCGACCACCTGAATATCGGGGAAGGGGCCCGAGTAGCCGGGGGGGCCGGGGTGCTGGCAGATATACCTGCTGGTGAAACCTGGTCGGGGTATCCTGCCAGACCGCTGCGTCGCTTCTTGCGTGAAAGCATCTGGCTATCGAAACAGGCGTCAAAGAAAGGCGCAAAGGAATCCTGAGCATGAGCGAACAGACCAATATCGACTATGCCGAGGTGATGCGTCGCCTCCCGCACCGCTATCCCTTCTTGCTGGTCGACAAGGCGCAAGATTTTGTTCCGGCGACCTCGATTGTCGGCATCAAGAACGTCACGCATAACGAGCCGTTCTTCCCCGGACATTTCCCGATTGATCCGGTGATGCCGGGCGTTCTGATCGTGGAAGCCATGGCTCAGACGGGCGCGTTGCTGATGTCCAAAACGCTTGATGTTGCGGTTGCGGACAAGGTCATCATGTTCATGTCGATTGACGGCGTGCGCTTCCGTAAACCGGCCCGTCCGGGTGACCAGCTCCGTATGGAAGTGAAGGTCATCAGAGCACGTGGTGATGCCTATAAATTCCGTGGCGAAACCTTCATCGACGGCAAGCTGGCCGCCGAAGCCGAGTTCATGGCCATGGTCGTTACCGTTCAGGAACCTGCTGCGTGAGCCAAATCCATCCGACTGCCATCGTCGATAGCAGCGCCACCATAGCCGACGACGTTGTCGTCGGCCCGTGGAGCATTGTCGGCCCCAATGTGTCTCTGGCTACAGGCGTGGTCCTGAAGTCCCACGTCGTTATCCAGCAGGACACAGCGGTCGGAGCCAATACGGCCATTCACTCTTTCGCTCTGGTCGGCGGTGATCCGCAGCACCTAGGCTATAAGGGTGAAACGGTCCGTCTGGAGATCGGCGAGAATAACATCATCCGCGAGCATGCCACGCTGAACCGTGGCACGCCGCAGGGCTCGGGCGTGACCCGCCTTGGTAACAACTGTCTGCTGATGACGGGCGCACACATCGGCCATGACTGTGTTGTCGGTAACAATGTCACCATGGCCAATAGTGCCACTCTGGGTGGCCATGCCGAGGTGGGCGACCGTGTATTCCTCGGCGGCCTTTGTGCTGTTCACCAGAACGGGCGCGTGGGGCAGGGTGCCATTGTGGGCGGTCTGGCCGCCGTTACCCGCGATGTCATTCCTTACGGTTCGGCATGGGGCAATCATGCACGTCTGCGGGGGCTGAACCTGATCGGGCTCAAGCGTAAGGGATACGGCAAGAACGAACTGCGTCGTCTGCTGGCCTTCTATCGCGAACTGTTCGAGGGCGAGGGACAGTTTGCCGGACGTCTGGCGACGATTGGCGAAGCCTATGGCGATATTCCTGAAATCGTCGAGATCCTCGACTTCATAGGCGATGGCGGCAAGCGTCCACTGTGCCTGCCGAACGCCGAATGAAAAAGCTGGGGCTGATTGCCGGCGGGGGCGACCTTCCTGCATCCGTAGCGGCTCGCTGCGAAGCAGAGGGGCGCCCGCTCTATATTGTTCGTCTGGACGGTTTTGCTGACGATAGTCTGCTGGCGTGGGATGGCGAGACTTTAGGTATTGCCCAGATCGGCGGTATCCTGAAGGCCTTGCGACGCGAAAACTGTGAAGCTATTTGCCTTGCGGGGTATGTAAATCGTCCAGATTTCAAGACGTTAAAGCCTGATCTTAAAGGCGCGACTCTGCTGCCCGGTATTATTGCTGCGGCGACGAAGGGCGACGATGCCTTGTTGCGTAAAATCCTTGGGGTCTTCGAAGCTGAAGGTTTTAGCGTCGAGGGTGCCGACGATATTTTGGGCGGCTATATGCTCTCGCTCGGCGCACTGGGGGCCGTTTCACCTAACGACAATGAGATGTTTGACTTAAAGAAAGCCATTCATGTTGCTGAAAAATCAGGTGAACTTGATATTGGTCAGGGCGCGGTCGTCTGTGACGGTCTGGTTCTGGCTGTAGAGGCCCAAGAAGGCACAGACCAGATGCTGCTGCGGGTTGCGGGCTTGCCTCAGGACCTGCGTGGCTCGGCGGATCATCGCAAGGGCACCTTGGCCAAGGCCCCGAAACCCATTCAGGACATTCGTGTCGATATGCCGGTTATCGGCCCGCGCACGGTCGAACTGGCCGCAGCGGCTGGACTAGCCGGCATTGGCGGATTTGTTGATCGTCTGTTGATTATGGATGTCGCGGCGACGCGAGCGATCGCAGACCGTCTGGGTCTGTTTATCTGGGGCATGTCTGACGAGGACCGTCTGTAATGGCCTATAAGATCATGCTGGTGGCCGCCGAGGCATCCGGCGATGCGCTGGCGGCCAATCTGGTTCGGGCGCTTAAGGCCCGAATGGGAGACGACGTTCGTTTTGTGGGTGTCGGCGGGCCACGCATGGCCGAGCTGGGCATCCACAGCCCGTTTGATATTGCCGAACTGTCAATTCTGGGGGTCGTCGAAGGCATCAAGGCCTATGGCCGTGTGAAGCAACGGGTTGCCGATACGGCCGCATTGGCGCTTCGCGAAAAGCCGGATGCGGTCATCTTGGTGGATTCATGGGGCTTCACCATTCGGGCGGCCAAGGCCATCCGTTCCGTGGTGCCACAGGCCGCGCTGATCAAATATGTCGGCCCACAGGTTTGGGCATCGCGTCCCGGTCGCGCCAAGGTTCTAGCCAAGGCTGTCGATCATCTATTGGCGCTCTATCCCATGGATGCACCGTGGTTCGAGCGGGCTGGCCTGCCGACGACGGTTGTCGGGTCTTCGGCACTGCATATCGATATGAGCGGTGCCGATGGTGATCTGTTCCGCACCCAGCGTGGCATAGCGGCAGATGCGCCCCTGCTTCTGGTCATGCCGGGTAGTCGCCCGAAAGAGATCGAGCGGATGACGCCTGTCTATGAACAGACGGTCCAGAACCTCAAGGCCGCTATACCCGAGCTTCAGGTTGCCGTTGTGGCAGCAGGAACCGTGGCCGAGGATGTCACAGGTCGCGTGGCCTCGTGGCCCTTCAGGGTGCATCTGGTGGCCGAGGCCGACAAGTACGCAGCCATGAAGGCGGCCAATGTCGCTCTGGCGACGAGCGGCACGGTTTCGACCGAGATCGCCATGGCGGGAACGCCGATGGTGATTTCCTACAAGATCGACAATTTCTCGTATCGGCTAATGAAGCCATTGGTGAAGGCCAAATACTTCACCATGCTGAATCTGGCAGCGGACGAAGAAGTCGCTCGCGAATTTATTCAGTTCGATGCTACGGCGGAAAAGATCACGCCGGAAGTGCTGCGCTTGCTGACCGATCCTCAGGCCGCAAAAGCGCAAGCGAAACGCCAGACGGAAGTGCTGGAAATCATGGGGCGAGGTGGCCCCAATCCATCAGAACTGGCCGCGGATGCCGTTCTGGCAGTGCTGGAAAAACGTAAGGCCTGATCGACCTTACGCCACCATCAAATTATTTGGTCATCCAAGGGCGTGATTTGCCCGAGGTGATGCGTTTGTTTTGCTCGCGCTGGAAAGCTCCACCGCGCGGGGCTTGCTCGCGCGCAGCCTGTGCTTCGTTCTTCTGGCGAAGAGCGCGCTGGATGGGGGTTTCGTTCGGATTGATTGCAGCGGGTGTTTTGGTGTCGGTCATGAGCGCGGTGTAGCACAGAAGTTTGCGGGGTATCGCGTAACAAAAAACGCCGGAGTAAAAACTCCGGCGTTTCTTTTTGTCTTGTTCGACGCGTTTGGATTAACCGCGCTTGTCGATCGAAACGTAATCGCGCTGCGTCGGGCCGGTATACAGCTGACGCGGGCGACCGATCTTCTGGGTCGGATCGGCCATCATTTCCTGCCACTGCGAGATCCAGCCAACGGTACGGGCCAGAGCGAACAGGACGGTGAACATGGTGGTCGGGAAGCCCATAGCCGACAGCGTGATGCCCGAATAGAAGTCGACGTTCGGGAACAGCTTGCGCGAGGTGAAGTATTCGTCCGACAGGGCGACCTTCTCCAGTTCCTTGGCAACCAGGAACAGCGGATCGTTGGCACGGCCGGTGGCTTCCAGCACTTCGTAAGCCGATTGCTGCATGACCTTGGCGCGCGGGTCGTAGTTCTTGTACACGCGGTGGCCGAAGCCCATCAGCTTGTACTTACGATCCTTAACGCCTTGGATGAATTCAGGAATACGGTCCGGAGTACCGATTTCCTTCAGCATGTTCAGCGCTTCTTCGTTCGCGCCGCCATGCGACGGGCCCCACAGGCAGGCGATGCCGGCTGCGATACAGGCGAACGGGTTGGCACCCGACGAACCGGCCAGACGGACGGTCGAGGTCGAGGCGTTTTGCTCGTGATCGGCGTGCAGGGTGAAGATGCGGTCCATGGCGCGGACCAGACGCGGATCAACCTGATAGTCTTCAGCCGGAACGGCGAAGCACATACGCAGGAAGTTCTCGGCATACGACAGGTCGTTGCGCGGCGACACGAACGGCTGGCCGATGTGGTACTTGTACGCACGGGCAGCGATGGTCGGCATCTTGGCGATCAGGCGGATAGCCGAGATATCGCGTTGGACCGGATCGTGGATGTCGAGGCTGTCATGATAGAAGGCCGACAGGGCACCAACGGTACCCACCATGATCGCCATCGGATGGGCGTCGCGGCGGAAGCCTTCGAAGAAGCGGTCGAACTGCGCATGCAGCATGGTGTGACGGGTGACCAGTTCCGAGAACTCTTCGTACTCGGCGGCGGTCGGCAGTTCGCCCTTCAGCAGCAGATGACAAACTTCGAGGAAGTTCGACTGCGAAGCCAGTTGGTCGATCGGATAGCCGCGGTGCAGCAGCACACCTTCGTCACCGTCGATATAGGTCAGGCCCGACTCGCACGAAGCGGTCGAGGTGAAACCCGGGTCAAAGGTGAAAGCGCCGGTACCGGCATATAGTTTGCGAATATCGATGACGTCCGGACCGGTCGAGCCGGAAAGGACGGGGAGTTCGATGCTCTTGTCGCCGATAGTGAGTGTGGCGGCAGGATTGGTTTTTTCAGTCATCTGGGCCCCTTGTTATACTTGGACCTGGCGCGGGGAGGCGTTGGTCTGCGTGGTTGGGTGATTACTTAGTCTGTTGCAGCGCATCATCCAAGCGCTGGAGACTATTGTCGCGACCAACTGCCACAAGAATTTTGGCAATATCGGGAGCCGGTGCGCCGCCGGTTAGGGCGGCACGGGCAGAAGGTCCGATTTTTCCGAAGCCTACGCCTTCTTTTTCAGCAAAAAGTTTAAGCTCGGCTTCGAGGTTTTCAACCGACCAATCGGCCGTATTGGCCAGATGCTCACGAAGTCGTGAAAGTCGGTCGAGGTTTTCGCCCTGCAACATGGCCTGACTTTTCTCGTTAAACGAGATCGGATTAGCCAAAAGGGCGAACTGCACCTGATCGGCCAGTTCCGGCACCAATTTGGCGCGGTCCTTGATCAGGGGAAGGGTGCGTAGGACGGTTTCGCGTCCTGTGTCGTCAAGCGGTTGTCCGCGAGACGCCAGAATATCGGTCACGAGATCGAGCAGGCGCTGATCGTCGGCCTGACGGATCCAGTGGGCATTGACGTGGGCCAGCTTGTCAAAGTCCAGACGGGCCGGTGCCTTGTTGATACCGGCAAAATCGAACCACGCCTTGGCCTGTTCATCGTCGAACAGTTCGTCATCGCCATGCGCCCAGCCGAGGCGCGCCAGATAGTTGCGCATGGCCTCGGGCAGATAGCCCATCTCGGCATATTCGTGCACGGCCTGAGCGCCGTGACGCTTGGACAGCTTGGCACCGTCGGGGCCGTGGATCAGCGGGATGTGCGCAAAGGTCGGGCGGGTCCAGTCCAGTGCATCATAGATCAGGCTCTGGCGGGCGGCGTTGTTCAGGTGGTCATCACCACGGATCACATGGGTGATGCCCATGTCGTGGTCGTCCACCACAACGGCAAGATTATAGGTGGGAGCCCCATCCGAGCGCAGGATGACCAGATCATCCAGCGCCGAAGATTCCCAGCGTACCGAACCCTGAACCGCGTCATCGACGATAACAGCCTGATCCAGAGGACGGCGGAAGCGCACGGTGAACGGCTTTTGCAAGTCTTCGGCGGTCGGTTCGCGGTCACGCCATGGCGAGACAAAGTCCTTGCCCTCGGCCTTGGCGGCATCACGCAATGCGCCGGTTTCATCGGCGGTCAGGAAATCGCGATAGGCATGGCCGGTTTCCAGCAGTTGCTGTGCCACTTCGCGGTGACGGTCGGCGCGCGCATACTGATAGACGGTTTCCCCGTCGCCCAGCAGGTCCAACCATTCTAGACCGTCGAAAATCGCTTTTACGGCGTCTTCGGTCGAACGCTCACGGTCGGTATCCTCGATGCGAACGAGGAATTTGCCACCGTGGCCTTTGGCATAGAGCCAGTTGAATAACGCTGTTCTCGCGCCGCCAATATGCAGGTAGCCTGTCGGCGAGGGGGCAAAGCGGGTGACAACAGTCGAAGAAGACGAGTTCATAAGCGATGAGTCCATTAGGTGCGTCCTTATACGCCCGTCGCCGACAAAGCGAAGCCTTGCAGTAAAGTTGATCGGCGGTTTGCGCGCCTTGCTGATGCGCGAATGGAGCGCACAGGCGACGAGGTGGCCATTATGGAGCGCGGTTTTCTTTGGCTCTGGCTGTGCCATCTATTTCGCTCTGAAGACGGAGCCGCCGGTATTGCCTCTGTTTTTAATGGGCTTTTTATCCGTTGTGGCGTGGCTTTTGGCCAAGTGGCGAGGGATGGGGCGTGGCATCACACTGTCCTTGTTGATGGTGGCCTGCGTGCTGTCAGGGATGTGGGTGGCCAAGGCACGATCCGATGCGGTGGCGGCCCCGATTGCGCCCTCTATAACCAAACCGACTTTGGTCGAGGCCTATGTCATTGACGTCGATTCACCGGGGGCACGTGGCCACAGGGTGGTGCTGGCTCCGGTACGGATCAGGGGAATCGCCTTCGAGGACGTGCCACACAGGCTGCGAGCGACGGTAAAGGGGGCTCCGCCAAGGCCGGGTGACGCGGTGTCGATTTATGGCCTGCTGAATCCGCCACCGGCTCCGGCCAGTCCGGCATCTTATGATTTTGGCCGGATGGCATGGTTCGAGAGCTTGGGCGGGGTACTGTTTGGCTTGGGCGATACGCGCGAGGCACATCTTAGGGTGCCAACGTGGCGCGTCCGGATGGAAATGCGGATCAATGCCGTGCGCTTTAATATGGCCGAGCGACTGGTGGCACGTCTGGGGCCACAGCGCGGTGGCATAGCGGCGGCCATGGTGACGGGGCACGAGACGTGGATCGGTGAAGATGATCTTCAGGCCATGCGCGATTCCGGCTTGGCGCACATCCTGTCGATTTCGGGGCTGCACATGGCCGTGGTCGGAGGGTTTTCCTTTTTTCTGGTGCGCCTGTTGGTGGCGCTTTGGCCGTGGCTAGCGCTGCGTGTGTCGGGAAAGAAGGTGGCGGCAGTGGGGGGATTACTGGCTGTCGGGGCGTATCTGGTGATTTCAGGTGCGCCGCCACCGGCCGAGCGCGCGGCGGTGACGGCCAGCATAGCCTTTATCGCCATCCTGCTGGATCGACGGGCGATTAGTATGAGGGCTTTGGCGGCCGCGGCCTTTGTGGTGCTGTTGTTACGGCCTGAATCGGTGATTGCACCGGGGTTTCAGATGTCGTTTGCGGCAACAGCGGCACTGGTCGCATTGGCTGAAATCTGGCCGCGCAGGATCAAGGAGATCAACACGCCGTGGCCCATTGCCGCAATCCAGCGTGCGGGATCATGGGCATTGGCAGCCGTGTCGGCCAGTCTGGTCGCGGGGATGGCGACAGGTCCGTTCGTCATGCACCATTTCAACCGGACCAGCATGTATGGGCTGGTGGCCAACATGGCCAGTGCGCCATTGGCTGACCTGATTATGCTCCCCAGTTTGGCATTAGGGGCATTGCTGGAACCGGTTGGTCTGGGGGCACCGTTCCTTTGGCTGGCAGGGCAGGGTGTCGGTTTCATGCTGGTGATTGGCCATTGGGCGGCAGACTTGCCTGGGGCGGTTCACACCATGCCCAGTGCGCCTGCTATGGCCCTACCGGTGGCGTTTGTAGGCATATTGTTCATGTGCCTGTGGCGCGGGTGGCTGAGGGTTCTAGGATTGCCGTTGGCCTGTGCGGTCCTGCTTTGGCCGCGGCCTCAAGTGCCGGATATCTGGATCGGCGATGCGGCGACTAATGCCGCTGTGGTTCGCGGGCATGAGGCAGAGGTGTTTCGCAAGGTGCGGGCCTTTGCATCCACCATGTGGGCACAGCGATGGAATCTGGATGTCACCGAGCGCCCGAAGGAAGGCTGGAAATGCGGGCGAACCTATTGCCGAGCCGATGCGGGGCGGATGCCTGTCGCGCTGTGGTGGGGACGCGCCGTGCCGGACGAAAAGGTCATGTCGGCAATGTGTGCGAGTGCCGAGGTTGTTGCGGTCAGGTCCGAAGTGCCTTCACTACCGCATGAATGCGCGGATACACTGGTTCTGGATGGTCGTGATTTTGCGACCAAGGGGGCCGTAGAGCTTTGGCGTACCCAGAGCGGCTGGAAGGCCCGTTGGGTACGCGATGTTCGCGGTGAGCGCCCGTGGTCGCGCTGGGGCGACCCTGACTATCAGTGATAGCGGCGGATCAGGCCGACCAGCTTGCCCTGAACCTCGACCTGATCGGGACCGAAGATTCGGGTCTCATAAAGACGGTTGGCAGGCTCAAGGGCAATCGACTGGCCCTTTTTACGCAGGCGTTTCAGCGTGGCTTCCTCGCCCTCGACCAAAGCCACAACAATCTCGCCAGAATTGGCCTGATTGATGCGTTTGATGACGACCACATCACCGTCGAGGATGCCGGCCTCGATCATCGAGTCGCCCTCGATTTCGAGCAGATAGTGTTCACCAGCGCCCAGCATGGTTTCCGGTACGAAAAGGCGGTCGGTTTCGTGCTGGATGGCGGTAATCGGGGTACCCGCAGCGATCTTGCCGAGCAGTGGCAGTTCGCGAACGTCATTAGCCGCCATGTGAGACTGAGTGCGGTTCTGGCCACCACCTTCGATCACGTCCGGCTTAAACGGTGCGCGGCCACGGGAAGGTGCGGCAGCGGTGGCTTGTTCGGGCAGCTTCACAACCTCAAGCGCGCGCGCACGGTGTGCCAGACGACGAATGAAGCCGCGTTCCTCAAGGGCCGTAATCAGGCGGTGGATGCCCGATTTGGACGCCAGATCCAGCGCCTCCTTCATTTCGTCGAAGGACGGCGACACACCCGTCTCCTTGATACGTTCATGGATGAACATCAGGAGTTCGTGCTGCTTTTTAGTGAGCATGAGGCAAGCGCTTTCAGAACAAGGCGTGAACCGTTGCTGATGTTCTGTAAGTGTTCTGGTTAAAAGTCAACTAACGCCAAACACCTCGTTGCGTGACGCAATGAGGGTGTCGTGTTGAGATGACTTTATTTTCTGGAAGTATTTTGGACCAAGAGCGGTATGCGCCACTCCATCTTCATGAGAAGGGGAGTGGCGCGAGTGACGGGGCTCGAACCCGCGACCTCCGGCGTGACAGGCCGGCACTCTAACCAACTGAGCTACACCCGCTTGGTCCCGTTCGCGCCGTGTCCGGCGGGAACGAGGTGGTGTTTAGGTGGGGCAGCGTTTAGGGTCAACATAAAAACGTGCAGACCCCTGAAAAAATACGCCAATTTTGAAAATCGACGCTCCGTGAAGGTGCGTAAAACTTGCCGCTTTGGGAGGTGAAATGCCCGTAGGATCGGGCTTTTAGTGGGTGTCTTTTATCGCCAAACCGGCGGTGTCCGGTGGCGTATCGCCTCCGCTGTTCAGCGGCTTTTGCATGAAGATGACATCGCGCCAGCCGTCATGTTTCCACCCTGCGGCGTGAAAAATACCGGAATCAGCGAATCCTCTAGAGCGATGAAGGGCAATCGAGCCTTGATTTTCCGAGTCGCCGATGACCGCGACCATCTGGCGAAGGCCTATTTTCGCGCAAGAATCGATGAGGGCATCCAAAAGACGCCCTCCGATTCCCATGCCGCGGGCGTTGGCGGCCAGATAAATCGAATCCTCGACCATGTAGCGATAGGCCTCGCGGGCACGAAATGGGCCCGCATAGGCATAGCCCAGAACCGTACCGTCCGATTCTGCGACGAGGCGTGGGAGGCCCAAGGCCGCCACATAGGCAAAACGGGCCTTCATTTCGGCAAGCTCGGGCGCTTCCAGCTCGAAGGTGCCGCATCCATTGGCGACATTTTCGGCATAGATGGCGGTGATGGCGGGGAAGTCTGTTTCCACCGCCTCACGGATTACCGCATCGCGCATCAGGCGAAGTCTCGTTCCCAGCCCTTGTTCACGGCCCAGATGGCAAAGGCGTAATCGAGGGCAATGTCCTTCAGATAGTCAAAGCGCCCCGACGAGGCGAAGTGACCGGCTTCCATATTGATCTTGAGAAGGATCGGATTGATCGAGGTGGTGACAGGGCGCAGACGCGCGACCCATTTTTGCGGCTCCCAATAGGTCACGCGCGGATCGGACAGGCCGCCGGTGGCCAGAATGGCCGGATAGGCTTTGGGGCCAATCTGGTCATAGGGGCTGTAGGACCACATATAGTCATAGGCCTCGGCATCCTCGATCGGGTTGCCCCATTCGGGCCATTCCGGCGGGGTCAGCGGCAGGCTGGTGTCGCTCATGGTGTTGATCAGGTCCACGAACGGAACCCCGCCAATCACACCGGCCCACAGGTCCGGGCGCATATTTGTGACAGCCCCGACCAACAGACCACCGGCAGAGCGGCCCTCAGCGACGATGTTTCCAGCGCGGGCATAGTTCTTGTCGATCAGATGCTCTGCTGCGGCAATGAAGTCGGTGAAGGTGTTCTTCTTTGTGAAGCGACGGGCATCGAGGAACCAGTTCCAGCCCTTGTCGGCACCACCGCGAATATGGGCGATGGCATAGATAAAGCCACGATCCACCAGCGACAGGCGGTTGGTCGAGAAACTGGCGCTCATCGACATGCCATAGGAACCATAGCCATAAAGCAGCACAGGTGCAGAGCCATCTACCGGCGTGTTCTTGTGGCGCAGGATCGATACCGGCACCAGTTGGCCATCGGATGCAGGTGCGTTCAGACGCTCGACCACATAGTCGGCGGCGTTATGGCCCGACGGGACTTCTTGCACCTTGCGCAAGGTGCGCTCGCGCGACTTCTGGTCATAGTCATAGACCGAGGTCGGCGTGGACATGGAGTTATAGGTGTAACGGATCGTCGGGGTGTCGAACTCTGACGCACCGGCCAGAGACAGGCTGTAGGCCGGTTCATCGACAGCGATCTCGTGTTCGGAGCCTGCGCGGTCACGGATGACGATGCGGGTATTGGCGTCAAAGCGTTCCTGACGGGATACGAAATCCTTGGTCAGGTCGAAGCCTTCGATGTAGCGGCCCGGTGTATGGGCCACGAGGTCTTTCCAGTTGGCCTTGGCTGGCGCATCGGTCGGGGCTTCGACGATCTTGAAGTCCATTGCATCGTCGGCATTGGTGCGAATGACCCAGCGGTCGCCCCAGTGGTCCATCTCATAGAGGCGGGCTTCGACGCGCGGCTCTACGACAACCGGCGTTGCGGTGGGCTGGGAACCGGGGATCAGGCGGGTTTCCGAGGTTTCCTGATTGGCAACGCTGATCTGGATGAAGGCGTCATCCGAGCTGCGGCCAAGGCCAAGGAACATGCCTTCATCGGCTTCTTCGTAAACCAGAGTGGTTTCACCACCGCGCACGGGTCGACGGAAAATCTTGTCCGGTCGGCCATTATCGTTGCGGTTGATCCAGAAGATCCACTGGCTGTCGGGCGAGAAGGTGAAATCGCCCGTCGCGGAATCAATAGCATCCGGCAGGACCGCGCCAGTGACCAAATCCTTGATGTAGATTTTGAAGACCTCGGAGCCTTGGGCATCCTCGGAATAGCCATAGAGGTTGTGGTCAGGGCTGGCTTCCACACTGCCGACGTCCGAATAGGCCTTATCCTTGGCCAGTGCATTGGCATCCAGCAGGATCACCTCGCCATCGGTGCGTCCGCGCGGGCGACGGCAATAGAGCGGGTGCTGATCGCCGGTATTATAGCGGGTGTAATACTCCCAAGGACCGTCAGCGGCGGGCACCGAAGCGTCGTCTTCCTTGATGCGGCCCTTCATCTCCTCGAACATCTGGTTCTGGAGCGGCAGGGTCGAGGCCATCATGGCCTCGCGGTAGGCGTTTTCTTCGTTCAGGTGGTCGCGGACATCGGCCTTGATCAGCTTGGGATCGCGCAGAACGGCCTGCCAGTTGTCGTCCTTCATCCACTGGTATTCATCGGTGCGGGTGCGGCCCAGCTGCTCGATGGTGACAGGGACTTTTTTGGCGACGGGCGCAACGGGACGGGACATTCGGGCTCCGGTAGTCAGGTTTACCGCACGGGGGCGGGCAAGGGCGGGGGATGCGGCCAGAAGGCTGGTAGCAGCACTGGAAGCGATAAGTTCGCGGCGATTCATGGACACCCCCTCAAATGATCTTTGGAGCGGACCTTGTGCCTGTCGCGGCGTCAGGTCAAATGGCGGTTATGGCCATTGATGCACTTCCCCCCGAACCGCCCGTTGCCCAGATGCCTGCTGCCGAGTGGGATATGACGCTGGGGCTTATCAATGCGACGGTCCAGTTGGACCAGAATATTGGCGAGGGACGCCGTAAGGTTGGGACGGGCTTTCTGGTTCAGGCCCCGCGACCGGACGGCACGCCGCGCCTTTTGCTGGTGACGGCAGAGCATGTGTTCCGTGTCATGCCCAATCCTGTGGCCCGTATTGGATGGCGCTTTGCCGAAAGTGACGGCAACTGGCGCTATGCCCCTGCGGACCTGCCGATCCGACAGGAAGACGGCACGCCACTGTGGACCCAGCACCCGACAGAAGATGTGGCGGTTCTGGAAATCACAGCCCCTGAAGAGTTTACCCGCGCGGCCATTCCGGTCGGCTGGATTGCCAATGCCAATACGTTCGACCAATGGCGCATGGGGCCGGGGGACGAGCTATTTGCCTTGGGGTATCCGCATGGCCTGTCGGCCAATCGTGCGGGCTTTCCGATCCTGAGGTCAGGCCGGATTAGTTCATGGCCTCTGACGCCGGTCCAGCATTTCAAAACCTTCCTGCTGGACTTTAATGTCTCGCAGGGGAATTCCGGCGGGCCGGTATTCTGGGTGCCGGCTGCGAAGCGCGTACCGGGGGCACCGGTGCCGACCAACCCGTTCATTGCCGGTGTGCTGATCAAAGAAGTTCAGGGCAATGGCGAGGGGATCGAACTGGGCGTCGTCGGGCACGGCCAGTACATTCACGAGACAATTAACCTGCTGGATTCTCAGCGAGCTGCGGGTGCCGGACCGCAGTCATAACGCGCACAGTAGCGCTGTTTGAGCGGGCCGTAATTGGCTTCGTATGAATAGAGGTTGTTCACCGCCAGACTGAGATCACTGCTCCATTCGGCCCAGTCTTGTGGCGGCTCGGCGGGCATGGTGGCATGGCCGCGTTTCGCCAGAACCATGGCAAAGGCGCGGCCCAGTAATTTGGCATTGGTGCTTCCGATATACATTTCGGAAATCCATTGCTGAACCACTTGGGCGCGATCCGGCGAGAGCTGGTTCAGTCCCCAAACGGCTTGGTCGGATGCGGCGAGTGTCGGCCCCCAAGCCTGAGCGGCCACCAGACCCGCTATCAGGTTCGCATTGGTGGGCGCTGGCCCGTTCCACTCGGTAGCGGGGCGAGTATCATTATCGGACGGATAAAAGGGCAGTGACAGGCGGATCTGGCTTTCTACAGCCGCGCCGTCGACTGTTCGGGGATGAAGCCTGCCGCGCTCGGCAACGGCAATTGCGGTATCCTCGAAGCCAAGGCCTTCGGGCACTGCCGATACCGTCTCGCAATCGGGGACGCCTTCTGGACTGACCTTACATTCCACAACAACATGGCCCGCAATGCCCAGATGTGCGGCCAGATGCGGATAATCTGCCTCTGTCGCCTCGGGTAGTATCTTCCATGATGGGTTGGTTATGACGACCGGTTTGGGAAGGGACTCGACGGTCGCAACGATGGCTGGCGGCTCAGTACCAAGCGCCGCCGGTTCCACGCCTGTGGTCATAAGCGCCAAGCCTAGAGATATGATCATAACGGCTTCCCCCGATACCGATGACTGACCCTGCGATCAGAGCTTTAGTTTGGCCGGTAGATCAAAACGGGCGTGCCGCACAGACCTAATCGCTTACACAGGCAAAAGTCGCGCAATAGCGACGTGCGATTTCTTTCATGGCGATACTGCTATCGTCGGGGCGTGCCAGCGCCATATCCCTTCGCCATTCGGCGTGGTTTTCCGGTTGGGAGTTCGGCCAGCTATCTACACCACGAACGGCCAGCACACGGGCCACAGCGATTGCAGTATCTGCGACTTCCTTCTCGCGCGACGGAGCCAGTTCGTTCAGCCATGCCGTTAGAGCATCTCGCTGTTCGGCAGGTAAACGATCCAGTTGCCAGACTTGGCGCATGCGCACGGCAATAGAGGGGCGGCGCATCACCGTGTTTCGAGCAAATTGTCTGCCTGCATTGAGTTGAGCCTCGGTCGGGTCGGGGCCTTCCCATTCGGGATGGGTTTCGAAGGGGAGGGACTTGAATGGAACTCTGACGGTAAACCGGCGCGTGTCGGTGTAATCGATTGAAGCGGGCAACACGCGACCACGCTGAACCACATTGATCGCAGCGGTATCGAAACCCAGATGGGCCGGTGACGAGGTCAAGCTGAGGCAGTTAACCGGAACGCCTTGTGGGTCGGCTTCACATTCAACGAAAGCATATCCGTTAAGTGCTAACTGACCGGCCATTACCGGATAGTCTTCCGGTGTGGCCTGCGGGCGGATGACCCATTCCACAGGCGTTTGCTCCGGCTCGACGGGAACAGCGACCGGATCGGATAAAAGGGCAGCCAATGCGACAGTTGCAAACATGAAAACGCCTCCCGCACCGAGGATGCAGGAGGCGTGATCATTTGCAAACCAAGATATAGTTTCAGTCGGCTCCCTGATAGGGCGGGAAGGGCTCGTCGTCCCGAGGGTGCCAGTGCGAAGGGGTTTCGGGCTCTTCCGCTCGTCTGGTCGTGCAATCATAGCGCGAGCAGTAGGCGTTATTGATGCGCCAGCCTGCAGAGTTCCAGCCTTCGCCACCCTCAGCTCGGATCATTCGTGCACGGACCTGAGGATCACTGAAGTCGATAATACGCTCGATCCGGTTCTCTACTTCTGAAAATGTCAGCATACGCGCGTACATGCGGATGGACAGAGCTTCATTCTCAGTTTCGGTCAATCCGTGAGAGTTAATCGTTTCGTTCAGGAACGCTGCATTTTCAGGAGCGAGCTCAGAGGCAAGAGCGGCTTTGATTTCTTTGGGTATCTTGCCTTCAAAAGGCACATGTCCGTTGATGGATTTGATGTGCTCAACAATGTTTTTGGCGAGACTTAGTTGGTCATCTGTTGGCTCAGGGCCATCCCAAGGAACGCTGGGCGGTAGTAGCTCATCAAAGTTATCGCCGAAGGGGATGTTGAAGCTGAAGGTCAAATTCTCGGGTGTGTCTCCATCCCAATTGGCCTTGAGCTGACCACGCTTGGCAATTTCGATTGCAGTTTGTTCGAAACCAAAGCCTTCAGGGTAAGCGGTGGCTACACACTCGCGGACGTATCCATCGGCATTGGCAATACATGTGACCGCGGCGTTACCGCGAACATTCAAATAAGTTGCAACAACGGGGTAATCGTCCGGAGTGACCTGAGGAGGGTTAAGCCATGATACCCTCGGTGGTACGGCTGTTTCTTGAGTAGCTTCGTGGCTCGCAAGAAAAAGTCCTACAAATGCAGCGACCCAAGACAGTGAAAACATAAGAAAACGCCTCCCGCACCGATGATGCAGGAGGCGTGATCATTTGCAAAGCTGGGTTAGCAGAATTAGCCCGCCAATTTAGCCTGCCAGAGCTTCCAGCGTCAGGCGGTGCAGTAGGTCGCCGCCTTGGCCGACGCCAGCCAGACGGCTGGAGACGTGGCCCAGAACATTGGCCGCATAGGCTTCGTAGAGGTCCAGTTTGCCTTGCAGCCATGCTGCGTCGCCATCATTGGCGTCCAGCTTGGCCTTGGCCGCCAGAGCGCCCTTGGCCAGCATCCAGCCGCCGACAACATCGCCCAGCAGTTTCAGATAGGAATCGGCACCGGCCAGAACGTCGGCAGCACGATCCTTGTCGGCCTTGGCATCCAGCAGCCACAAGGTGGCGTCCTCGACCGATTCAATGGCGTTGGCGAAACGTTCCACCGGCTTGCCCGAATAGAGGGACGCCAGTTGATGAAGTGTCACCTTCATGTCCTCGATCAGGCGCTTGGCCGATTCACCACTATCCATCGACAGCTTGCGACCGACGAGGTCCATGGCCTGAATGCCGTTGGTGCCTTCGTAGATCGGGGTGATACGGGCGTCGCGGTAATATTGGGCCGCGCCGGTTTCTTCGATGAAGCCCATGCCGCCATGAACCTGAACGCCCAGAGAGGCGACTTCACAGCCGACATCGGTGGACCATGCCTTGGCGATCGGGGTGAACAGGTCTTCGCGACCCTTCCAGATTTTGCGCTCTTCCTCGGTGGCGGCATGGCGGGCCATGTCGGCAGCAACACCGGTCGAGAAGCAGATGGCGCGGGCGGCGGCGATCTTGGACTTCATCACGACCAGCATGCGGCGAACGTCCGGCAGGTCGAACAGCGGCGCATTGCGCTGGCCGGTCCAGATGCTGGTGCCCTGACGGCGCTCCAGCGCATAGGCGAGGGCGTGCTGATAGGCGCGCTCGGCAATGCCGACGCCTTCAACGCCCACGGCCAGACGGGCCGCGTTCATCATCACGAACATATGGGCCAGACCCTCGTTCGGGCGGCCAACCAGTTCGGCAACGGCGTTTTCATACTGCATGACGCAGGTGGGCGAGGCGTGGATGCCCAGCTTGTGCTCCAGACCAACCGGATGGAAGCTGTTGCGGTGCGAGGTCGGGTTGCCATCGGCATCGAGGTGGAATTTCGATGCGAGGAATAGCGAGATACCCTTGGGACCTGCCGGTGCATCCGGTAGGCGGGCCAGCACCAGATGGACGATATTATCCGTGGCGTCGTGATCGCCCCAGGTGATGAAGATCTTCTGGCCGTTCAGCAGGTATTTGCCGTCTGCGGTCGGCGTTGCGGTGGCAACCAGTGCGCCAAGGTCCGAACCCGCGCTCGGCTCGGTCAGCACCATGGCACCGGTCCACTCGCCCGAAACCAGTTTCGGCAGGTAGACTTCTCTCTGGTAGTCGGTGCCGACGGCTTCCAGAGCTTCGATCGAGGCCAGCGACAGCATCGGGCACAGGCCGAACGCCATGTTGGCGGCGTGGACGGTTTCATAGGCCGCCAGTTCCAGTGCCTTGGGCAGGGCCTGACCACCGGCTTCGACCGATGCGGTCAACGACGTCCAGCCACCTTCGGCAAACTGTTTATAGGCATCGGCAAAGCCGGGCGAGGCGGTCACATTGCCATCAGAGATGGTTGCAGGATTCAGGTCACCTACGCGGTTCAGCGGGGCCAGCACTTCTTGCGAAAATTGGCCTGCAGCTTCGATGATGGCCGAGGCTACATCGGTGTCATAGTCCGGAAAGGCACCGGTAGCAGCGACGTTGTCGATACCGGCAATGGCCTCGAGGGCAAATGCGATGTCACGGACTGGAGCGCGATAGGTCATCGGAAATCCTTAATTTAGATGCCGTTGTGTCGGCTTTCCGACCATCTTTCGTCAAGCCGTCTTGGACATTGGTCGAAAATCCGCTCAGTGAAGCCAATAAGCGGTAGAAGCGTGACACGCGGTTTGAACCACTGCCGTAACGTAAGGAAAGTCTTGTTAAATGTCTGATGCTCCCATGAAGGGCGATAGCCCCGAGAAAGCGGCAGAAGCGCTGCGAGCGGGGCAGTTGGTCATTTTGCCGACCGAGACGGTTTACGGCTTGGCTGCCGATGCATCGAAGCCTGAAGCTGTTGCCAAGATTTTCGAGGCCAAGGGGCGTCCGCGCTTCAATCCGCTGATTGCCCATGTGGCCGATCTGGTATCCGCCGAATCTATTGCCGTCTTTGATGAACGCGCACGCGCACTGGCCAAGGCATTCTGGCCGGGACCTTTGACGATTGTGGCACCAGTGCGTGATAGCGGGCAGGTGTGCGATCTGGCGCGGGCCGGTCTGGACAGTGTTGCGATCCGTGTTCCGGCCCATGAAAAGGCGAGGGCGGTGATCTCGGCCTTTGGCGGGGCGGTTGTTGCGCCGTCGGCGAACCGCTCGGGGCGACCCAGTCCGACCACCTTTGCCGATGCACTGGAAGAGACAGGAACATCGACGGGGGCGGCCGTGGATGGTGGTTCATGCCGCGAGGGCGTCGAAAGCACAGTGGTTTCGGTGCTGGGCGATCAGATCGCCTTGCTGCGCCCCGGCACCATTACCCGTGAACAGATTGAAGCGGTGGTGGGCCCTTTGGCAGCTAGCGCCGAAGAGGGGCATCGTTCACCCGGGCGTTTGACCTTGCACTATGCACCGGACGCGCCTGTGCGGATCAATGCAACGAATGTGAAAGACGGTGAGATATTGCTGGGCTTTGGCGAAGGGGTTGGTGATCCGCGCTGGAGCCTAAGCACTGTCGGAGATTTACGCGAAGCCGCGGCCAATCTGTTCCGTCTTTTGCGCGAGGCAGACCGCACCAAGCCATCAGGGATAGCGGTCTCAACTATTCCGGCGACGGGTCTGGGCGAGGCGATCAATGATCGCCTGAGCCGTGCAGCGGGTTTTGTCGGCTAGAGAAACACGTCTTGCAGATTGACGCTGGTTCGTTTTCCGACGTCGTCAAAACTGGCATCAATCCACTGTGAGGCGGCCTCGCGACCCAAGGATTTGAGCGAGGACAGGAAGCTCCACTCGGTATCGGTTTTCGATGCCAGCGACAGTTGGCCCAGCCAGTTGTCGGCCAGAATGGCGTGGATTTTCGGAGGCTGCCATGTCTCGGCACGTAGGAGCTTGCCTTCATCAATCAGGCGTTGGGTCATGGCGATGGTACGCAGCTCGGCAATCAGGGGCGCATTGAACAAAATCTCGTTCAGGCGATCCATAATGTCGGCTGACTGTTTGGGCGTGTCATCGCGAAACAGGGGATTGAGCGGCAGCAGGATAATATCGTCGGGCACATCCTTGGCGAACAATGGCCAAAGCGCCGGATTGGCCAGATAGCCACCATCCCAATAGGGCTCGCCGTCTATCTCGACCGCCTGAAACAGGTGCGGAAGGCATGCGCTGGCCAATAATACATCCGCGGACATTTCGTCATTGCCAAAGATGCGCGATTGTCCGGCGCGGACAGCGGTAGCTGAAATATGGATGCGGATTTTCGATGCCTTTACGGCCTCGAAATCGACAGCCGCCTCAATGACCCTTTTGAGAGGGTTCAGGTTGAGCGGATTGAAGCTGTAGGGGCTCATGGACATGGCCAAGGTCTGACTGGCCTGCCAGACAGGGTTTTCGGTCATCCATTGGGGTGTCAGACTTTTGAGCCATGCGCCGGACTGGCCAAACACATTGCGTCCGCCGGACTGGTTGACCTCCTGCCATAGGAAATCCAGCGCTTCACGCGCGCCAGCGGCCCCGTTGCGCTCCAGTCCCGTGACCAGAGCGGTGGCGTTCATGGCACCTGCAGAGGCGGCGGTGACGGCCTTCACCTCTATACGGTCGTCCTCGAACAAGCGGTCAAGGACGCCCCATTGAAAGGCACCGTGCGAACCACCGCCCTGAAGGGCCAAGCAAACGGATTTGCGTTTCGCAACCATAGGAAGCCTCCGCTGAGAGGCCTTCAGCCTATTGGGCTGTCCAGCCGCCGTCGACAGAATAAGAACTGCCGTTCGCCGAAGCACCAAGGTCCGACACCAGATAAAGGAAGATACCGGCCAACTGTTCCGTGGTGACGAACTGTTTGGTGGGTTGCGAGCCGAGGATGACGTTCTTCATCACGTCCTCGCGGCTCATATTGCGGGTGCGGGCCTGATCGTCGATCTGCTTGTCCACGATGGGGGTATGCACAAAGCCGGGGCAGATAGCGTTGCAGGTAATGCCCTGCTGGGCCAGTTCCAGCGCGACCGTCTTGGTGAAACCGATCACGCCGTGCTTGGCGGCGACATAGGCCGATTTATAGGGGCTGGCGACCAGACCATGCGCCGAGGCGACGTTGACGATGCGGCCACGGCCTTGCGCCTGCATGATCGGCACGGCGGCCTTTGTGGCATAGAAGGCCGAAGAAAGGTTGATCGCGATAATGCGTTCCCACGCGTCGTTCGGGAAATTCTCGACGGCTTCGACGTGCTGGATGCCCGCATTGTTCACGAGAATGTCGAGGCGACCCAGTTCCTTGTGCGCATAGGCAACCATGTCGGCGATCTTGTCCGGCTTGGTCATGTCGGCACCATGATACAGCACGCGCACGCCGGTACGGGTTTCAAGGTCCGAACGGGTTTGTTCAATTGTGGCCGCGTCGCCCAGTCCGTTCAGAACCACCGCAGCACCGCATTCGGCGGCGGCAGAGGCGAGGGCAAGACCGATACCCGAGGTCGAGCCGGTAATGACGGCAACCTGACCCTTAAGATCGTTCATGGCAAACATAGGCGCGTTTCCAACCTGTTCTGATTTGAAAAGAAACTAGCGCCTGTCTGTCATCAAAGCATCAGGAATTTCCTGCTCTGATGAATATCCAGTCGGTATCGGTCGAGGACGAGGCCTCGAAACGGTAACCATCGCGGTCAAATTTCTTTAGAGATTCAGCATCTTCCAAGCGGTTCTCGATGATGAATCGTGCCATCGCGCCGCGTGCTTTTTTCGCATGGAACGAGATAATACGGTCCACACCATCCTTACGCTCCTTGAAGTGGGGCGTAATGACCTTGAGTTTCAGCGCCTTGGCATCGACGGCACCGAAATATTCCTGCGAGGCCAGATTGATCAGGGTCTGTTCGGGATGGCCTTGGGCATCCTCGTTCAAACGCAGCGAGATACGTTCGCCCCAGAAGTCGTAAAGCGTATTGCCGCGCGGGGTCTTCAGGCGAATCCCCATTTCCAGACGATACGGGTGCATTCCGTCCAGCGGACGCAGCAGACCATAAAAGCCTGACAGGATACGCAGGTGGTCCTGCGCCCATATCAGGTCTTCGGCCGACATCTCGCGGGCCTTCAGGCCCTCATAGACATCACCGGCAAACGCAAAGGCGGCTTGCAGCGCACCTTCGGTCTTGTCGTTATCGAACGATTGGAACCGCTCGTAGTTGAGGTCCGCCAGTGCATCGGAAATGGACATCAAGCGGCGCAGATCGGCGCGGGTCAGCTTGTGCGTGACCTTCGACAGTTCGGCCGTTTCCGGCGCGCAACGGCGCGTCGTCATCGGTAGATCACCGGACGCAGCTGTGAAGTCCAATTTCTTGGCAGGCGAGATAACAATCAGCAAGGCACGCTCCCTAGTCGCGGCTCACATAGGGGCAAATCGTGTCAGTTTAAACCTTGGTGCGACAAGTTTTCCTGTCGTCGCTGCCTGACAAGGGTCAGAACAGAACGGCAGGATTCATAATGCGTTGCGGGTCAATTGCCTTGCGGATCGCGGACATGGTCTGGATTTCCAGAGGCGATTTATAGCGTTTGACCTCTTCGGTTTTCAGACGGCCAAGGCCGTGTTCCGCCGAGATGGAGCCGTTATATTTGGCCACTACATCGTGAACCACCTGCGAGCCTTCTTTCCAGCGGGCAATGAAGGCAGGGATATCTTCGCCAATACCGGGAATAATGTCGTAGTGCAGGTTGCCGTCGCCGACATGGCCAAAGCATGAAACGCGGCATCCCGGATGGAAGGCTTCGACGGCGGCGGTGGCCTCGTCGATAAAGTCCGAGATACGGCTGATGGGCACGGAGACATCGTGTTTCCAGCCGCCACCCTCGGGTTTCAGGCCGGCGGAATGTTCTTCGCGCAGACGCCAGAACTGGGCGCGCTGGGCGTCGCTCTGTGCGATGGAGGCATCGGTGATTAGGCCTTCCTCGAAGGCGACCTCCAACAGGCGTTCCATCTGGGCCTCTGCGCCACCGACGGTGCCGTTGGTGATCTCGATCAGCACATACCAGGGCGGCGTGGTTTCCAGCGGCTCGCGCGTGTCGGGAATGTTTTTGAGCACCAGTTCCATGCCGAGGCGCTTCATCATCTCGAAGGCTTCGACACCGCCGCCGGTTTCATCCTTGGCGCGGGCCAGAAGCTCGATAGAGGCCGCGGCGCTTTCCAGACCGACAAAGGCCACGCAACGCGAGCGCATGATGGGATACAGCTTCAAAGTCGCCGCCGTAATAACGCCCAGCGTGCCTTCGGCCCCGATCAGGAGTTGCTTGAGGTCATAGCCGGTATTGTCTTTGCGCAGGCGCTTCAGGCCGTTGAAGATCTGGCCGTCCGGCATGACGGCTTCGACGCCCAACACCAGATCACGCATCATGCCGTAGCGCAGAACCTGTGTGCCGCCCGCATTGGTGGAGATCACACCGCCGATTGTGGCTGAACCTTCGGCGGCCAGCGACAGCGGGAAGAAGCGGTTATTGGCCTTGGCGATTTCCTGCGCTTCCAGCAGCGTGACACCGGCCTCGACGGTCATGGCATCATCCAGAGGGGTGACATCGCGCACTTCACGCAGTTTGCGCGTGGATAGCAGGACCTCGCCAAAGGGTATCTGGCCACCGACCAATCCTGTACCGCCGCCTTGGGTGACGATGGCGACGCCGTGACGGGCGCAAATCTCTACGGCCTTTTGCACTTCGGCGGTGGTGCGCGGTTGCAGCAAGATCGGCGTATGGCCCGTCCAGCGGCCACGCCATTCGGTCAACCAAGGGGCCATATCGTTGGTATCCTCGGTAAAGGCGTCCGGAAGAGCCGCTTTCAGCTCGGCGATGGCTTGGGGCGTGGGAAGGGTCATGTTTGCCCTTTTGACAAAAGCAGCGCGGTGGTGGAAGGGCAAACCTGTGCTCTTGAATGGTCTTTCGGCGAAATAATCATGACTCCAGTCCCTGCTGTCGGTGTTGTCTGCGTGAAGGGCGATGAAGTCCTGCTGATCCGGCGCGGGAAACCACCCAAGATGGGGGAGTGGAGCCTGCCGGGTGGTCATATCGAACCGGGGGAGCGCCTGCTTGATGCGGCGATTCGCGAACTGCGCGAGGAGACGGGCGTCGAGGCGACGATTGGCGGCCTTATCGATGTGGTTGACGGCATCTTCCCCGAGGCCAAGCGCCATTATGTCCTGATCGATTATTGGGCGCGGTGGGTATCAGGCGAGGTGCTGGCTGGCGATGATGCCGCCGAAGCCTGTTTTGTTCCGCTGGATCAGGCTCTGGCAATGGTGGATTGGGAAGAAACCCGACGCATCATCAGAGCGGCCCATGCAGCGGCCCGACAGGGGTCTGCGACAAGATGACAATCCGTTCACTTGTGGCAAAAATCTGGCCAAAACGTCAAAAGCCCTGATAGGATCACAAGGTTCAATCGGAGGAAACGATGGGCCTATTTTTTGTGATCCCCTTTGTGGCGTTTGCACTGATCCTGTTGTTCAGTGTTGTGAAAATCGTGCCGCAAGGTCGTGAGTTCACTGTCGAGCGCTTTGGCCGCTATACCAAGACCCTCAACCCCGGCATCCATATCCTGACCCCGTTCATCGAGCGCGTTGGCCGCCGCATGAACATGATGGAACAGGTGCTTGATGTTCCGACGCAGGAAGTCATCACCAAGGACAACGCCATGGTGAAGGTGGATGGCATCGTCTTCATTCAGGTGATTGATGCGGCGGCTGCGGCCTATCGCGTAGATAACCTAAACTATGCCATCGCCCAGCTTTGCATGACCAATCTGCGTACGGTGGTCGGTTCGATGGAACTGGACGAGGTGCTGAGCCAGCGTGACAGCATCAATACCCGTCTGCTGCACGTTATCGACTCGGCGACTGCGCCTTGGGGCGTGAAGGTTGCACGTATCGAGATTAAAGACCTAACGCCGCCGGTGGACATCACCAATGCGATGGCCCGTCAGATGAAGGCCGAGCGCGAGCGTCGTGCGGTCATCACCGAGGCGGATGGCGAGAAGCAAGCCGCAATCGCCCGCGCCGAAGGTGCCAAGCAGTCAGCTATTCTGGAGTCCGAAGGCCGTAAGGAAGCCGCCTTCCGTGACGCCGAGGCCCGCGAACGCGAAGCCGAGGCCGAAGCCCGCGCAACGGCCATGGTGTCGGAAGCCATCGCTGTGGGCGATGTGAACGCCATCAACTACTTCGTGGCCCAGAAATACGTCGAAGCCTTCGCCGAACTGGCCCGCAGCCCGCAGCAGAAAACCGTCATCGTCCCGAGCGAAATGTCGGCTCTGGTCGGCACGATTGCCGGTGTTGGCGAACTGGTGAACATGACGCGCCAGTCACATGATGCACCGCGCGCACCGCGTCCTGCGGCCCAACAACAGCCTGCTCCTGCGCGTCGCACTGCGCCGCCGCGTGCGACGGGCGTTCCGCCGACGGAGTGATCTCTATGGAATGGCTTGCCGGACTATATGCCACCCAGCCGTTCTGGTTGTGGCTGGGTATCGGGGTGATCTTGCTCGGCATCGAGGCGATGTTCTCGACCGAGTGGCTTTTGTGGCCGGCTGTGGCTGCCGGAGCTACGGCTCTGTTGGCTGCACTGGCCCCCGAACTGGGCTTGAAGATTGAAGGTGCCGTTTTTGCAGCTTTGACGGTTGCTCTAACGCTGGTTTCAAAGCGTCTGGTCAAGCGGGTTAACCCCGGTGACTTGCCAGACATCAATGACGTGAACCTGCGCCTGATCGGTCAGTCTGCACGTGTGGTCGAACCGTTCACTAACGGGGTAGGGCGCGTGTTCATTTCGGGGGCTGAATGGGCTGCCGAAATCCACGGCAGTAACCCTCTGGTTGGCGAAAGCGTTATCGTCGAACGGGTTACAGGAGGACGACTGCAGGTACGCCCGCAGTAGGTCCGTATTCAGGCCTGAGCTCTTGGAACCCGCGCCGCGATCAGCGAGCGCGGGTTTCTTGTACGCCACGGTTGGCCAACGAATCGGCGCGTTCGTTCAGGACGTGTCCCGCATGGCCTTTGACCCAATGCCATTTCACTTCATGGCGATTGCGGGCTTCGTCCAGTCTGCGCCACAGGTCTTCGTTCTTGACGGGCTTCTTGTCGGCGGTCTTCCAACCACGGGCTTTCCAGCCCTTCATCCACTCGGTCACGCCCTGCATCACATATTTGCTGTCAGTGTGCAGATCCACGCGGCACGGGCGTTTGAGCGCCTCCAGTGCCGAAATCGCGGCCAACATTTCCATGCGGTTATTGGTGGTGTCCAACTCACCACCCCACAGTTCTTTTTCGTGCCCGCGTGATTGCAAAATAGCGCCCCAGCCGCCCGGGCCGGGGTTGCCTTTGCAGGCTCCATCGGTGTGGATGATTACGTGATCAATGAGACTCATTGACCGATGACTACAGTGTCCCTTTCCTCAGGGCCATCACTCCGCCTATATGGGCGACAACAATCTATGTTCGGGCTGCGAGAGTCGCGGCCTACCGAGGAGGTTTTTCCATGGGCGCTATGAGCATCTGGCACTGGGCGATCGTTATTGTGGTCGTGCTGGTCCTGTTTGGTGGACGCGGCAAGCTGTCGTCGATCATGGGCGACGCCGCAAAGGGCATCCGTGCTTTCAAGGACGGCATGAAGGAAGACGACAAGGCCAAGGACGAGCCGGTCGGCACCATCACCCGTACCGAAGACAAAGAAAAAAACTGACTTTTTCTGAAAGACGCTGAGTTATGGGTGGTCTAGGCCCCGGTATCGGCGGTTTCGAAATCCTTGTGATCGGAATCGTGGCCCTGCTGGTTGTAGGGCCAAAAGATTTGCCATTATTGATGCGCAGGGTCGGCCAATTCGTTGGCAAGGCCCGCGCCATGGCGAATGAATTCCGCGCCAGTTTCGATGAAATGGCTCGTCAGTCCGAGTTGGACGAACTGCGCAAGGAAGTTCAGGACCTGCGTAGCGGCACCGGCATGTATGCGCTGGGTGCCGATGCGGACAACGCCTTCAAGGATATCCGCAAGGAACTGGAAGCCCCTCTAGGTGCCCCCGCTGCGGACAAGGCCCCCGAAGCTACTGATGAAGCAAATCCGGGTGAAGTGAACTCGGGCGAAGAAAAAGCCGAGCCTCAACTGATCGCAACCGGCGTTGACGAATGGCCCGATCTGGATGCCCAGGCGGCACAGGTCGAGCAATTGCCGCTGGCTGACGCTGCGGCCAAGAAGGATTCCCAATGACCCATCTTGATAGGGACGATGCTGAAATCGAGGCTTCGCGCGCGCCCCTGATGGATCACCTGATCGAACTGCGTAAGCGGTTGATGGTCTGTGTGGTGGCCTTTGTGCTGGCCTTCATCGTGTGTTTTGCGTTTGCCGGTCACATCTATCTGTTTCTGGTCAAACCCTATGCGGCGGCTTTTGCCTTCTTCCAGTCGGTCGGCGCACATGGCGGCGTTTCCCCGCTGGACCTGATCCTCGGTACAGCAGGTCTCAAGCCTCTGCCGACAATCGGGGCCGACGAGGTCAAGCTGATCTATACGGCTCCGCTGGAAATCCTGTTCACCAAGATGAAGCTGGCGGCGCTGGGTGGCGTGTTCATCGCTTTTCCGGTGATTGCCTATCAACTGTACCGTTTCATCGCGCCGGGTCTGTATCGTAACGAGCGCGGGGCTTTTCTGCCGTTTTTGGTGGCGGCACCTGTCCTGTTCGTACTGGGTGCGGCGCTTGTCTACTATGTGATGCTGCCGTTCGTGATGTGGTTCTCGCTGAGCCAAGGCATTTCGGGCGACGGGATCACAGCAGAACTTCTGCCCAAGGTGTCGGATTATCTGAGCCTTGTGACGGCGCTGGTGCTGGCCTTCGGTTTCTGTTTCCAGTTGCCGGTCGTGATGACCCTGATCGGCATGGCGGGCCTGATCTCCAGCGAACTGATGTCCAAGGGGCGTCGTTATGCCATCGTGGCCGTTGTGGTTGTGGCCGCTGTTGTGACGCCGCCGGACCCTGTCAGCCAGTTGATGTTGGCGGTGCCGATGGTGCTGCTCTACGAGATTTCGATCTGGTGCGTCCGCATTATCGAAATGCGCCGCAAGAAGGCCGATCAGGCTGCGGATTCCGCCGCGTAAGCTGTAGGCAATCGGACGGTGGGGCGATAGGACATGTATTCGCAAGAGTGAAAGCTGTCCATGTCTCCCATCGCGCCCGACCGGCACTGGTCCAAGGTTGAACTGCTCCATGAGAGTGTGACCAACCCCAACATCCATATCAAAGGCACGCGCAGCTATTACAGTGATGCGTGGAGCGGGTCGTTCGAGCAGAGCGTCGTCCGCTATCTGTATGGTGATCCCTACAGCCTGTCGGCATGGACGCCCCAATGGCCGATAGACCAGTTGCATATCGGTGACTGTGTCTGCATTGGTGCCGAGGCGGTGATCCTGCTGGGCGGCAATCACACGCACCGCACCGACTGGTTCAGCCTGTACCCGTTCCCCGAGGTTATTCTCGATGCCTATAAGGGCAAGGGCGACACGCACATTATGGATGGGGCGTGGATCGGTATGCGGGCGATGATTATGCCGGGCGTGACCATAGGCGAGGGCGCTATTGTCGCATCGGGGGCCATCGTCACCAAGGATGTGGCCCCCTATACGATTGTAGCGGGAAATCCGGCCGTGCCTGTACGCCAACGGTTCTCCGGCGAGGTTACGCAATCCCTACTGGCACTGGACGTCTATAACTGGCCGCAGGCCAAGTTCGAGGCACTGCGGCCGTTGCTCTGCGCGACGGACATCGAGGCCTTGATAAAGGCCGCCGCTGATTACGAAGCCCGCTGACTAGAATGCGCGGGTCAGGCCGACGTTGAACTGCGTGTAGTCATAGGTGTAACCGCTGGCGATCGGGGTGTTGCTGTAGGTTATTCCGGCGGTGACGGCCCATTCGCGCACAGGCGGACTGATGACCTGTGCGTTGAAATAGCGGGCCTGATGCCAGTCGTCGCCCGTAGCTTTCTGGCCGCCGATGCCCCCTGCAATCAGATAGCGCCAGCCACCGTAATAGCGGCGCATCTGGATCACGGGCATGACTTCCACATAGTCCTCGGGCGAGAAGTAATCGAACTCGCCGGGGTGGCTGGAATGGAAGTAGCGCACACGCATCTGGGCCGACAGACCCCATTCGGGCTTTACGACGTGGACAAAGGTGGCCCGCAGGTGGGTGCGGACATTCTCGCCCGTAAAGTCCTGAACACCGGCCACGAAGGTCAGGTTGTTCCGGTCATTGATGGGCAGGTCCACAGCGCCGCCAACGAAGGTGTAATAGATACCGTCATCGACACCCTGAGGGGTTTCCAGAACTTCGCGCTCGATGAAATATTCCTGCCGGAAGCGGGCATCGTTATGGATGCTGGCGGCCCCTAAGGCCGTATTGCCGTCGGTGCCGGCCATGACCTTCCATGTCCAGTCACCCGTCTTGTCGGCGGCGCGCAGATAGACGCGCTGTTCGTCGCGGCTGTGCTGGCCATTGGGGCTGAAGCTGGCATTCTCGACACGCAGGCCCAGATATTCGTCCGGTCCCTTCCACTTCCAGTCCAGATTGGCCCCGACCTTCAAGACCTCTGTGTCATCGGCATCGGTGGAGTAGAACAGGTCAGCCCCGACAGCGGCGCGCGGCGTAAAGCCTTCGACGGTCCGCTCACGATGTTGCTCGCGGGCGACGTCCTGTGCGGTTTCGACGGTCTGGGCGTGAGCCGATAGGGCGATGGACGAGGTCGCTACCATCAATGCGGCAATGGTCAGACGGATCATTTCGTGTCCCATTTCTTGGTCATGCCCAAAGCTTCAGCGGCATAGCCCCAAACGCTGACGGGCTGCATCAAAAGGCTATAGCCGATGGCATAGAAGAGGAAGCCGCCGAAGTTCTGGCGCACCTTAAGACCCTCTCCGTGGAACATGTTGCGCTGGATGCGGAAGATGAAAAGATTCCACAGTGCAGCCAGTGGCAGCACGGCAAGCGTCATCGGACCGGCGATCCAGAAATGGCCGAACAGTGCCAGAACCAACCCCGGAATGAAGATAAATGTATAGACCAGATCAAGCGGCAAGAAGAACAGGTTCCACCAGATGAACAGGGTGGTCAGGCGCGGCTTGAACAGCAGGCCGGGATAGGCCTTGAAGGCCTCGATCAAACCACGTGACCAGCGTTTGCGCTGCAAGGTGAATTGTTTCAGCGTGGTCGGCACATTGGTAAAGGCCAGCGCATCTTCGGCGTAACCGATGCGGTGACCTTGTTCCAAAAGGGCCCACGAGACGACGATGTCCTCGCCCACACATTCCGGCCAGCCGCCAACACTGTTGAGGGCATCGCGCTGGTACAGCGAGAAAGCGCCCTGAGCGACCAGTGTGCCGTGATACATGGACTGCATTCGTTTGATTGCGGCAATCCCGTGGAAATAATCCCATTCCTGAGCGCGGGTGAGGAAGTTATGGCGCGAGTTTCGCACCATCACCGCACCGGCGACGGCGCGCGTATTGGGCGGATCATTGACGTAGCGTTCCACGATCTGGGTAATGCCGTCTTCGCGAACCCATGAATCTCCGTCAATCGTGGCAACCAGATCGTGGCTGGCCAAGGCCAGGCCTCGGTTCAGAACGGCGGCCTTGCCCGCATTAACCTCGTAATCCAGCACTCGCATGGTGAAGTTGGCGGGGATGGACAGGTCTTCTATGGCTTTATTGGCAATCGCCACGGTGTCGTCAGTCGAACCGTCGTTCAGTACCAGTATTTCCAGAGTGCCCTTATAATTCTGGCGTGACAGACTGGTCAGCGTATCGCGGATAGCAGCCGCCTCGTTATAGGCTGCGACCAGAATGGTTACGGCAGGATATGTGGTCAGGCCTTTGCGGGGAGGGCGACGGTCAAACGCCAAGGTGCTTATGAGGAAGGCATTCATAAAGCCCGGCACATAGGCAATGAAGCTGATTGCAATAAGCGCAAATGGCCAGTTGGTTATATGGGCCAGATCAACCAACCATCGCTGTGAAAGCCAGACGCTAAGCGTCGTCCATGCGATCGCCAGCAGAATGGCGACCGTAAACTTAACGGGAACCGTCAAGTAAAATCGACGATGCGCGCGCGTGGAGGGAAGCTGGGCTTCTCCAACCACAGGCTCAATATTTAGGATGGACGCTTCGTGGGGGGGCGGCGTTTTTTGTTGCATGTTTCCTGACCCAATATGTTGGGGCCTTATCGCGGAAACACCAGAAGCGACGCTTTGGTTGCGGATCAGGGGTAGTTAACATAACAATGTTACAAATTGTTTTGTTTGCTGCGAATGGTTCTCTGTAAGAAGAAGCACTTACAAAAAAGCCCCGAACGATGAACGCTCGGGGCTTCTTGCAATATTACAGCGACTTAGCAGCTATAATACATGTCGAACTCGACCGGGTGAGGGTGCAGTTGCAGACGCGCAACTTCGGTCTGCTTCAGTTCGATGTAGGCGTCGATGAAGTCGTCATCCATGACGCCGCCCTTCTTAAGGAAGGCACGGTCGGCGTCGAGAGCTTCGAGAGCTTCCTTGAGCGAACCGGCGACTTCCGGGATCGAACCGCGCTCTTCCGGCGGCAGATCGTACAGGTTCTTGTCGGCCGGTGCGCCCGGATCGATACGGTTCTCGATCCCGTCGAGGCCTGCCATCAGCAGAGCCACGAAGGTCAGGTACGGGTTGCCCATCGGATCAGGGAAGCGGGCTTCCATGCGCTTGGCTTTTGGCGACGAGACGTGCGGGATGCGGATCGAGGCCGAACGGTTGCTGGCCGAATAGGCCAATTTCACCGGAGCTTCATAGCCCGGCACCAGACGCTTGTACGAGTTGGTGGTCGAGTTGGCGAAGGCGTTGATGGCCTTGGCGTGCTTGATGATGCCGCCGATGTACCACAGGCATTCTTGAGACAGGCCGGCATACTGGTCACCGGCGAACTGGGGCTTGCCGTCTTTCCAGATCGACATGTGGACGTGCATGCCCGAGCCGTTATCGCCGAACATCGGCTTGGCCATGAAGGTGGCCGACTTGCCATAGGCGTGTGCCACGTTGTGGATCACGTATTTGTACAGCTGCATACGGTCAGCCATGGTCAGCAGATCGCTGAACTTCAGGCCCAGCTCGTGCTGTGCAGGGGCGACCTCGTGGTGGTGTTTTTCCGGAGCCATGCCCAGATCGCGCATGACCGCCAGCATTTCGCCGCGCAGGTCCTGACCTGAATCCACAGGGTTCACCGGGAAATAGCCGCCCTTGGTGCGCGGACGGTGACCCAGATTGCCCTCGGCATATTCGGCACCCGTATTGGACGGAAGCTCGCTCGAGTCGAAGCTGTAGCCGGTATTGTGCGACGCGGTGTTCCAGCGCACGTCGTCAAATACGAAGAACTCGGCTTCGGGGCCGAAGAATACCGTATCGCCCACACCCGACGACTGGACGTACGACAGGGCCTTTTGCGCCATCGAACGGCTGTCGCGATTATACGGCTCGGCCGTATCGGGGTTCAGTACGTCGCAGAACAGACACAAGGTCGGCTGTTGGTAGAAGGGATCGACATGGGCGGTGTTCAAGTCCGGCTTCAGCAGCATGTCGGACTCGTTGATCGCCTTCCAGCCCTCGATCGACGAACCGTCGAACATGGTGCCTTCTTCGAGCAGCTCTTCATCGACCATGCCGATGTCGAAGGTTACATGCTGCAGCTTACCGCGCGTGTCGGTGAAGCGCAGGTCAACATACTCGATACCCTTGTCCTTGATCTCTTGCAGGATCTTTTGTGCGGCGCTCATTTCTCGAGGTCCTGATTGTTATGAGGTGTGGGAGGAAACAAAAGAGGCCGCCCCCAAGGGACGGCCGATTACGGTCAGATAGCCTGTGAACCCGTTTCTCCGGTACGAATGCGGATGACGTCTTCCAGTGAGCTAACAAAGATTTTGCCATCGCCGATCTTGCCGGTACGCGCAGCGGTTTGAATGGCTTCGATAACGGATGGCACCAGATCGTCGGCGACAACGATCTCGATTTTGATCTTCGGCAGAAAGTCGATGACGTATTCGGCACCACGATAAAGTTCGGAATGACCTTTTTGGCGACCATATCCCTTGGCCTCCAGTACGGTCATGCCCTGCACGCCAATGTCCTGCAGGGCGTCTTTGACTTCATCCAGCTTGAACGGCTTGATGATGGCTTCGATCTTTTTCATGGCACTTCCGAGCAGGGTCCCCTGATGGCCCTTTGCCCGACCGTCAAAACACATTGCATTGCGTCATAAGGCAAGCTTTTTCGGGTATCTGATACCGTCCGTGATCGGAAAAGCTCACCGAACAGACTGAAATGCCACTATTCAGGCACGTTCATTGTTCGACTAACGCTGCAATGCGTTATCTGTAAGGTCTAGCGATTTCAGGAAGGTGGTGCGGATGAGAGGAATCGAACCTCCACGCCTCGCGGCGCTGGAACCTAAATCCAGTGCGTCTACCAGTTCCGCCACATCCGCATTAGGTCGAGCGAGGCTTTAACCAGTGTCGCCAGATCGCGCAAGCGACGAAATGCTCGGGTCTGCAAATAACAAAAAGGCCCCGGATTTCTCCGGAGCCTTCTTGCACAGGTAAGACCTGAAACGCGGGACGTTAGTGATCGGTATCGACGATACCACGTCCCACATGGCTCTTGCGATAGCCGTACAGGAAGTAGACGACCAGACCGAACGCTGCCCAGATCGGCAGAACCAGTTTCGATTCCGTCGGCAGGTTCAGGTACAGGCCCAGCGTACCGATCATGGCCAGCGGAGCGACAACCCAGACCAGCGGTGTCTTGAACGGGCGATGGCGTTCCGGCTGCTTGATGCGCAGGATCATCACCGACAGAGCCACCATGAAGAAGGCAAACAGCGTACCCGAGTTGGAGATGTCAGCCAGTTTACCGACCGGCAGCAAGGCCGCAAACAGGGCTACAGCCAGACCGGTGATGACCGTCACCACGTGTGGCGTTTTCCACTTGGGGTGAACCTTGGCGAGGAATTCCGGCAGCAGGCCGTCACGCGCCATCACGAAGAAGATGCGGGTTTGACCGAAAAGCATGATCAGGATGACCGAGGGCAGGGCCAGGAAGGCCGCGATACCGATCATGTCACCGACGCGTTCATGGCCAACCGAGCGCAGAACGTGGGCCAGAGCTTCCTTGGAGCAAACCAGCGGTTCGGAACCAGCAGCCATCAGCGACTGGCACTGTGCGGCCATGGCCGCAGAACCGGCATGCAGGATTTCGCCATTTGCACCGGTGACCGGCTGGGAACCAATGGCACCAATGGCACCGGCTGCGACCAGCAGATAGAAGACAGTACAGATCAGCAGCGAACCGATCAGGCCGATCGGAACGTTCTTTTGCGGGTCCTTGGTTTCTTCGGCTGCGGTCGAAACGGCATCGAAACCGACATAGGCGAAGAAGATCGAAGCCGCGGCCCCGACGACGCCCAGACCGGCACCATGGCCATTGCCCATCCAGCCGTTCGGCAGGAAGGGTTCGAAGTTCGCGCCCTTGATGACCGGCAGGGTCAGTACGATGAAGACGGTCAGCGCGGTGACCTTGATGGCCACCAAAACAGCGTTGACGCGCGCGCTCTCGGTCGTACCGATCATCAAAAGAGCGGTAATCAACAATGCAATCAGCGCAGCCGGAAGGTTGATGATACCACCGGCATAGCTGCCGGCTGTGATGGCTAACGGTAGCTCAATCCCCCAACTATTGAGCAAGCCTATAAAGTAGCCGGACCAACCCACCGACACGGCGGACGCCGCCACGGCGTATTCCAGGATCAGGGCCCAACCCACGACCCAGGCCAGCAATTCACCCATCACCGCATAGGTATAGGTGTAGGCAGAGCCCGACACCGGAACCATGGAAGCGATCTCTGAATAGCAAAGCGCCGCCACGGCACAGACCGCAGCGGCGATAACGAAGCTCCACATCATGCCGGGTCCGGCTTTTTGTGCGGCTTCGGATGTCAGCACGAAGATGCCGGTGCCGATAATAGCACCCACTCCGAGCAGGGTTAGCTGGACAGCGCCCAGCGAGCGCGTAAGCGCTTTCTTTTCTGCGGACGCGATAATAGCGTCCAGCGGTTTGATCCGCCACGACATGGAAGTCCCCTCACATATTTTCGTGTCGACGCGTGCCGACCCTCGGGGGGGGACGCTAGACAGGGTTTTTTGTTCACGCAACGCGATTGACGCAATCAAGCCATTTTCGTGACGATTTTGTTCAAGCATTCCTTCGGGCTAGTAACATCTTATGTTGCCTATCCACGCCGTACTGGAATCAATTGTCCATTCTCTGGACGCATCGCCCACACTGGTGCTGGCTGCACCTACGGGGGCGGGCAAGACGACGGTCGTTCCGCTTAGCTTGCTGGGACGGCCATGGTTGGGTGATGGCAAAATCCTGCTGCTGGAGCCCCGCAGACTGGCTGCACGCGCTGCGGCAGACCGAATGTCTGCAACCTTGGGCGAATCAAGTGGCCAGACCGTGGGCTATCGCACGCGCCTTCAGAGCAAGATCGGTCCGAACACCCGCATCGAGGTGATTACCGAAGGTGTGTTCACGCGCATGATTTTGGATGACCCGACGCTGGAGGGTGTTGGCGCGGTCCTGTTCGACGAATTCCACGAACGCAGTCTGGATGCAGATCTGGGCCTCGCACTGGCCCGTGATACCCAAAGCCTGTTGCGTGACGATCTGCGGCTGGTGGTCATGTCGGCGACGCTGGATGTGGCGGGCGTATCGAAACTGTTGGGTGATCCTCCCGTGGTCGAGACCCAAGGACGGATGTTTCCGGTCGAGACCCGTTATCTGGGACGTAATCCTGTCGAGCGTTTCGAGGACGCTATGGCCAAAGCCGTTCTTCAGGCTCTGCATGAGGAAAGTGGCTCCATCCTCGCCTTCTTGCCGGGGCAGGGAGAAATCCACCGGACGGTCCAGCGGTTGAAGGACAAGCTGCGTGACCCGTCTGTTGATGTGGTTGGTCTTTATGGCGCTATGGACAAGGCCGATCAGGACCGTGCCTTGGAGCCAGCACCAGCGGGCCGTCGCAAGGTCGTGCTGGCGACCTCGGTGGCGGAAACCAGCCTGACGATTCAGGGTGTACGGGTTGTCATTGATGGCGGTTTGTCGCGCGTGCCGCGCTTTGAGCCGTCCAGCGGTTTGACGCGGCTTGCAACCGTGAAGGTCAGCCGTTCGTCGGCCGAACAGCGTCAGGGCCGCGCCGGTCGCGTCGAACCGGGTGTCTGTTATCGTCTGTGGGACGAAGAGCAGACGCGCGGATTGGTACAGCACCAAAAGCCCGAGATTCAGGAAGCGGACCTGACAGCGTTCGCGCTCGATCTAGCGCGATGGGGAGCGAAAAGCGCCGAGGGTCTGGCGCTGCTGGACGTGCCGCCTGCCGGTGCTTTTGGCGAGGCGCGCAAGGTTCTGTCCCGACTGGGGGCCTTGGACGCTAAGGGTGACCTGACCAAGCACGGGCAGCGACTGGCGAAAATGCCGTTATCGCCCAGACTGGCGCATATGGTGACTGTAGCCTCCGATCAGGGCGATGCATTGGGCGGTGCAAAGCTTGCGGCCTTGCTGACCGAGCCCGGTTTGGGTGGAACAGCTGTGGATGTAGAAGAGCGTTTTCGCGGCTTGGCCCGAGATCGTTCGCCCCGTGCGCGTGATGCTATGAAGCTGGCCGAGCGCTGGGCGCGTCTGGCGGGTAACGGTTCCGGTGGCGAGGCCGATCATGGCTTGCTGCTGTGTGAGGCCTTCCCCGAACGGATCGCCCGCGCCAAGGGCAAGACGGGAGAATATCTGCTGGCGTCCGGTCGCGGGGCGATGGTCGATGCGGCTGAAAGTCTGTCACAGGAAACTTGGCTGGCCGTAGCCGAACTGGGCGGCGGTGATGTGCGCGACCGCGTGCGGCTGGCGGCAAGGCTGGACGCACGCACACTGGAAACCGATCTGGCGCATCGCATCGAGACAGAAGATCGACTGGTGCGCGAGCCGTCCGGTAGGGCGGTGATGAAGCGTGTTCGCCGTATCGGGGCTGTGGTGTTGGACGAGAAGGTACTGGGCGCGCCGGATCGCAAGATGATGACCAAGGCCCTGAAAGACGAAGTGGATCGGGACGGTCTGGGGCGTCTGAAATGGGGCGAGGTATCCAGCGCATTGCGCGCGCGTCTGGCCTTTGTGCGCGCTCTGGACGATGCGTGGCCGGATGTATCGGATGAAGGCCTGTTTGCACGCCGCGAAGAATGGTTGTGGCCTGCGCTGGACAGCGTGAATGATCTGTCAGCGGTCAGTGATCGCGCGATGGCCGATGGTTTGCGCAATCTGGTCCCGTGGGACTTACAGCGCAAGCTGGATGCATTGGCACCGTCGCGTCTGGAAACCCCCTTGGGCTCTGCGGCTATTGATTACGCAGCCGAGGGTGGGCCGCGTGTTGAAATCCGCGTGCAGGAACTGTTTGGCCTTCAGTCACATCCGATGATCGGTGGCGGGCGTGTGGCTTTGACATTGTCTCTGCTGTCGCCCGCACGACGACCGGTGCAGGTGACGAAAGATTTGCCCGGTTTCTGGGCTGGATCATGGGCCGCTGTGAGGGCTGAAATGCGGGGGCGCTATCCGCGCCATCCGTGGCCTGAAGATCCTGCCAATGCCACGGCGACCAATCGGGTCAAACCGCGCGGGACATGACGGGGTGCAATTTCTTGACCCTGATGGCGTTATGCTGAAAGAAACGCCTCTTCAGCCCGAGGAAATATGTTGTCCGAAGATCAAAATTTGCCGCCCGCCAACTCTAAAGGCCGGGTGCTGTTCGCCAGCCTGATCGGTACGACGATCGAGTTTTACGACTTCTATATCTATGCGACCGCGGCGGTTCTCGTGTTTCCGGCGCTGTTTTTCCCCGGTAGCGATCCGATGACGGCCATGCTGGCCTCGTTTGCGACCTTCTCGATTGCCTTCTTCGCGCGTCCGGTCGGGGCCGTGGTGTTCGGTCACTTTGGTGATCGTGTGGGGCGCAAGGCGACCCTTGTGGCAGCCCTGATGACGATGGGCGTCTCGACCATCCTGATCGGCGTCCTGCCGGTCTATAATCAGGTCGGTGTTCTGGCCCCCATGCTGCTGGCGCTATGTCGTTTCGGGCAAGGCTTGGGCCTTGGCGGAGAATGGGGCGGAGCCGTTCTATTGGCGACCGAGAATGCACCGCCGGGCAAGAAGGCCTGGTACGGAATGTTCCCGCAATTGGGCGCGCCGATAGGCTTTATCCTGTCCACGGCGAGCTTCATCGTTCTGGGGCAGGTTCTGAGCGATAGCGCCTTTATGGCGTGGGGCTGGCGTATTCCGTTTATCGCCAGTGCGCTGTTGGTCATTGTGGGCCTGTGGGTGCGGCTGAAGATCACCGAGACGCCCGAGTTCCAGAAGACCATCGACAGCCAAGAGCGGGTAAAGGCACCCGTCATCACCCTTTTCGCCAACCACAAATGGGCCTTGCTGACGGGGACCTTGGCGGGGATGGCGACCTTTGTGCTGTTCTACCTGATGACGGTGTTTGCACTGGGCTGGGGTACGACCTCGATGGGTTATAGCCGCGAGCAGTTCTTGCCGATCCAGTTGCTAGGTGTGTGCTTCTTCGGCTTGTCCATTCCATTGGCGGCTTTGGCGGCGGACAGGTGGGGGCAGGGGCGTACCCTGCTGGTGACCAGCGTGGCGATTGGCCTGTTTGGTCTGGCTTTGCCTATGCTGTTTGGCGGCGGTCTGGGCGGTATTGTCGCCTTCTTCATCATCGGCTTTGCCCTGATGGGATGCACCTATGGGCCGATTGGAGCAGCGCTGGCGCGGCCATTCCCGACGGCGGTTCGCTATACCGGTGCGTCGATGACATTCAATCTGGCAGGGATTTTGGGCGCGTCGCTGGCACCCTTTGCCGCTACATGGCTGGCCAGCAAATATGGCCTGCCCGCGGTAGGTCTTTATCTGGTCGCTGCGTCGATTTTGACCATTGTAGCCCTGATCGGCATGGGGCGCATAAAAACAGAGGGGGAGGCGTAAAGCCTCCCCCTCATTATTTCCACCGATGTACGGTTTTAAAGGCCGGAGCCGTAAGCGGCGTCTGTGATCGAATAGACCATGATGCCGGTGGCCACGGCCAGATTCAGGCTGTCGGCACGTCCACGCATCGGGATTTTGACGTTCACGTCACAGGTGGCGGCCAGTTCGTCGGTCAGGCCCGCCTGTTCATTGCCCATCAGGATAATGGCCGGATGCTGGACGGGGCTGTCGCGATAGCCGTGGGTGGCATCGAGGCGGGTGCCGATGATGCTGCCCTTCCAGCCCTTGCACCATTTCACGAACTCTTCGCGGCTGGCCTTGGTGATGGATACAGCAAACACAGAACCCATGGTCGCGCGCACGGCCTCGACCGAATAGGGGTCCACACAGTCCCCGATCAGGATCACACCACCGCAGCCGGCGCTATCAGCCGTGCGGATAATGGTGCCCAGATTGCCGGGGTCGCGAACTTGTTCCAAAGCTACCCATACAGGCTTGCTGTCGGGTTGGATGTCTTCAAGCGGGGTATAGACCTGCTCGAAGACACCCAGCACGGTCTGCGGGTTGTCGCGGCGGCTGATCTTTTCGAGAATGGCGTGGGTCACGGTGATGATCTGACCACCGGCCTTGCGAGTTTCAACCTTGGCTTGTTCGAGGATCGGGTGCGGACGGGCATCTTGCCCGACCAGCAACATCACAGGCGCACGGCCCTGATCGAGGGCCTCGCCGATGAATTTCAGACCTTCAGCCAGAAAACGACCCGTGGTTTCGCGCTCTTTGCGCATGTGAAGGGCGCGAACGGCCTTTACGGTGTCATTGGTGAGCGAGGTAATCAGATGATCGCTCATTACAGATTGCTCCAGCGGGCAAAGAAGCTGAGGCCGATAGAACGGGCATCTTTGCCGTCTTCCGACAACGCCAGTTCGCCCCAGTCGATACGTCCGCCACGGTCATGGGTAGCCTCGGCCATCATGTGCGCCAGCGACAAGCCGGAAATACGCGCAGCATAGGCGTTCAGCAGCAGGAAGGAGGCGTCATCCGACAGAAGCGACGCACAATCCTTGAGCAGATCCGGCATGTCCTCAAACAGGCGCCAAACCTCGCCATTGGCACCGCGACCATATTTGGGCGGGTCCAGAATGATGCCGTCATATTTCGAACCACGGCGAACTTCGCGGGCCACAAACTTGCGGGCATCCTCGACCAGCCAGCGGATCGGCTTGTCGGAGAGGCCCGACAGCTCGGCATTTTCGCGGGCATAGTTGACCGACTTTTTGGACGCATCGACGTGCGTCACATGGGCTCCCGCTGCGGCACAGGCCAGCGAGGCCACGCCGGTATAGCCGAACAGGTTCAGAACCTTCGGCTGTTTCAGGGTGCGGATGCGGGCATCCAGCCATTCCCAGTTCGCCGCTTGCTCGGGGAAGAAGGCAAGGTGGCGGAAGGGCGTGAACCGGCCCATAAATTTTACGTCGCGCCATTTCAGCGGGAAGGCGTCGATCGGGCCGTGATGGTCGAAGCGCCAGCGGCCGGAATCTTCTTCCTCCTGCTGGGGATCGAACATGGCTGTGGCCTGTTCAAACTTGTTTTCGTCCTTGGCCGTCCAGAAGCACTGCGGCTCGGGGCGCACGACCGTATAGCGGCCATAGCGTTCAAGCTTGCGACCATTGCCGCTGTCGATCAGCGCGTAATCCGACCAGCCTCGGGTGACGAGGGTTTCGGGTGTAGGGGATAAAACCGGAGCCATGCGCCGCTGATAAGCCGTCAGGCGGCCTCTCGTCCAGCGGTCGCTTCCGAATAGCGTGGTCTGATGATCGGTGTATGCAAGTCCGCCACAGGCACATCGGGCATATGCGGGGTTTTATCCCAAGTGTGTGGCTGGAAGACCAGACGCACCAGGGCATGGAAAAATGCGAGAGTCAGCAAACCCCAATAGAGGGGAGCCAGCGCAAACTCCTTGGCTCCATAGGTCAGGCCGATACGGCGTGTGCCGACGATGCATGTCATCCACGAGGCTATGTAGCCGGTGATCATGACGGCAAAGGCCGAAATCTGGAGTTGAGGAATTTCAAACGACAGAATCCCCAGAAGCGCGATCATGGTGATCGTTGCCAAAGCGTATCCGTGGATAGACGCGGCAACCAGTCCGGCGATCAATGTGGTCAGCATGGCCCACAGACCTTTGAAGCCCAGCCCGGGTTTGAAAAGGTGAACGGCGAGGGTTTGCATGAAACCCTTCAGCCAACGGGTTCTTTGAGGAAGCCAAAGCTTGAACCTGCCGGGCGGTGTTTCCCATGTCGGACTGGAAATTGTGCCCAGTGACCAGCCGTCACGCCAAAGGCGAAAACCCAGATCGGCGTCTTCGGTGACATTATAGGCATCCCAGCCCCCGATGCGACGCAGGGTCTCTACCCGAAAATGGTTACTCGTTCCGCCAAGGGGAAAGGGCAGGCCCAGCCGCGCCATGCCCGGCAAGATGACCTCGAACAGGCCCGCATATTCGGCGGCAAATTGACGATCGAGAATGTCGGAGCTGATCGCAGCCTTGTGCTTGCGGCCTATCCTTAGCGGGGCTTGCAAACAGGCAAGGGGACGCCTTGTATCGGATGGCTCGGCGAGAAAACGAGAAGCGGCCTCTTTTAACTGTGCAGGATCGGGGGAGTCTTCGGCGTCATAGATTGTGAGGAATGTTCCCGAGGCCAGTCCCAGTCCATAGTTCAGAGCGCGAGGTTTGGTTTTAGGGCTACCGGCTGGAACGACCACTACGCTCATCCATGGCGGTAAGCGCAATGAACGGGCCACTGCGATGGTTTCGGTGTCATCAATTTCGAGCAGCAGAAAACATTCCAGCGCATCGGCTGGATAATCAATGAGCGAAAGCCGTTGAACCAGTTGAGGCAAGATCGTAGCCTCGCGATAGAGCGCCGCCATGATTGTGTATCGGGGCCATGTATCAGGCGGAGTGACCGGTTGGGGCTTTGGAGCGCTCAGAAACACCAGTGCCAAACGCCACAGCGCAAAGACGATCAGAACGCCTTGGAACCCCCAGAGTAAAGCGGTGGCCCATTGCGTATTAATCGCGCACCACAGGCCCAATGCGATTGAGAAAGCGCAAAGCCCTATGATCCGAAATGCGATAGTGGCTCCCCTTGCGGCCTCGCAAGCATAGGCCACGCGGGTATGTGTGCTGGGTCGTTTAATCAAACTGCGCATTTCTCCCCCAAGAAAACGCTGTTATTTGATTATTAGATATAAGCTTGACCATACGCAACCTTGGAAAGACCGCGCAATCAGCCCTAGGATGAGCAGGCAGTAGCCGGAGGCCCAAATGACTGACCAAACGCCTAAGGCACGCTCGGTTCGCAAACCGAAGGGCGAAGGCCATGTTCGCCGTGGCGAAATCCTTGCGGCTGCCGAGCTGATTTTCGTCGCAGATGGCTATGAAGGCGCAACTATCCGCAAGATTGCCGACGCCGTAGGCGTGTCATCGACGGCGCTTTATCTGCATTTTCGGGACAAGAGCGAAATCCTGAACGAGATTTGCCAGCACGCGTTCTCGACCTTGCTGATGCGCTGTCAGGAACTGGCTGAGACGGAGAAAGACCCGTTGGTGCGCTTGCGCCGACTGCTGCATAGCTATGTCAGTTTCGGGTTTGAAAACGCCAATGCCTATCGCTTGGCCTTCATGACGCCGGTCGTCCAGATCTATGCGGACGAGCAAGGTTTGGCCCGTGTGGTTGCCGCCGAGCTGTACAGCAGTTTCGAACGCGGCGTCGAACAGGCCTTGCCGTCAGGGCATGAGCCGCAGCGCGCCAAGGTCTTGGCCCAGATTCTATTGGCCAGCACGCATGGGCTGGTCTCGATTGTGATGATGAAGCCGCATGTGGATTGGGCGGATCGCGAAGATCTGATCAACACGCAGCTGGATATCCTGCTCAAGGCACTGGAAACGCAGTGAGCTTGAGTTTGGTTATGCGTGCGGGTTCGACTTTGGCGGTGATGATACTTGTTTGCGCACCGGCGGAAAAATCATGGTCTGCGCCATTGCGGGTGATGTCGCTGGACCAATGCGCCGACCAGTATGTTCTGGCGCTCAGGCCGGATGCCGAGGTACGGCTGTCGCCGCGTGCGGATGATCCTGACGCCTCTTTGCGCGAGGCGGCAAAGGGGCATCGGCGGATAAGGCCTACTCTGGAAGCGGCTGTAGCCTTCAGGCCCGATGTGGTGGTGCGATACTGGGGCGGGGATATGCGTTTGCTGTCTCGACTGGAAGCCGACGGCATCACCGTGGCGACTATCAACGACAGTCAGAATTTTGAAGGTATTCGCCAGAATATCCAGACTGTGTCGAAAGCCTTGCGGGCAAGCGAACGTGGTGATGATCTGATCCGCGATATGGATGCGAAACTGCAAGCCTCGCAGGGGCGCGGGCAGGGACGGAGTGCCACCTATCTGACGGCCAGCGGTTTTACCGCCGGACCCGAAACGCTGATCGACAGTGTGTTGCGGGCGGCGGGGTTCAAAAACGGAACTAGGGCTGCGGGCTATCAGCCTTTGGGCTTGGAGCGCGCTTTGCTTAATCCGCCCCTGCTTTTTGTGCGCGGATTTTTTGAGCAACTGATGGCTGACTGGCGCGGAACAGGGCGCCATCCAGTGTTAAAGGGGCTGATGCAGAAACGAACCGTAGCCGATCTTCCGGCGTCAACACTGACATGTCCGGCATGGTTCGCCGCCGATGCGGTAACGACACTGGCGAAGGTCGATCCATGATCCGTTCATCGGTTTTGATTGCGGTGCTGATTGTCGCGCTGGTTCTGGCCGTCGCTTTTGCTGTCAGTTTTGGCGAAACGGTTCTGGACTTGGCGGCCTATGGACGGGCCTTTACCGATCCATCTTCGGGCGAAGCTGCGGTGTTGTGGCAAATCCGTTTGCCACGCGCATTGTGTGCGCTTTTGGTGGGGGCAGCACTGGGGCTGGCGGGGGCTGTGATGCAGGGGTTGTTGCGTAATCCCTTGGCAGAACCGGGTGTGATTGGCGTATCGGGTACGGCGGCCTGTGCAGCAGCCATGGCGATTATCGCAGGCTTTGCCGCCATTCCAGGCGCTGTCGAAGTGGCGGCATTGGTCGGGGCTGCGCTTGCCGGTGGTCTGCTGGTTGTGGTGGGCGCACGTTTGAAAGCGCCCGAGGCCCTGATCCTGTTTGGTGTTGCCTTGTCCAGCTTCTCGGGTGCGGCCACGGCTTTGATTTTCAACCTCTCGCCATCACCTGTGGCCTCTGCCGAGGTGATGAGCTGGCTGCTGGGTTCTGTGGCCAATCGCAGCTGGTTTGACGTTATGTGGGTCGCCGTGGCGCTGGGCATATCGGCATTTTTTGCGCGTCTGGCCCTGTCGGGTCTTCGTATGCTGACCCTTGGCGAGGATGTTGCCCGCGCGTCGGGGCTTCCCTTGGCGCAACTGCGTGTCTGGGCCTTGTTGGCGGCAGCGGTCGCATCGGGTGCAGCCGTGGCCGTTGCGGGTGTGATCGGCTTTGTGGGTTTGGCAGCACCGCATCTGGTGCGTTCCAGCGTGCGTGGCGATCCGGGGCGTATTCTTTTACCATCGGCCCTGATGGGCGGTCTGATACTGGTGCTGGCCGATCTGGCGACGCGGCTGATCCCGACGGATCAGGAACTGAAACTGGGTGTGTTCACAGCGCTGATTGGTGCGCCTCTGTTTGCCATTATGGCGTGGCGTGCGGCGCGGGAGTGGCGGCTGTGAGCCTGTTGACCCTTCATGAGGCCAGCGTCGAAATCGAACGCAAGCCGGTGCTGCTACAGGCATCGCTGAGTGTCGAGGGCGGCGAAATGGTCGCCATATGCGGGCCCAACGGTGCCGGTAAATCGACATTGCTCAAGCTGGCGGCGGGTTTGCATAAACCCAAGGCGGGCCATGTCGCGATCCATGGACGCGATCTGAAAACCCTTTCATCACACCAGCGTGGTGAAGCCGTAGCCTATCTGGCGCAAGAACGTCTGATTGCGTGGAACCTGCCAGCGATCGAGGTGGCTGCCTTGGGCGGGCTTCATCTGGGCCAGTCCGATATTATGGGCCGCGCTCAACGCGCACTGGACATGGTCGGGGTCGGCCATCTGGCCATGCGTGGCGTAGCGGATATGTCCGGTGGCGAGCGGGCGCGTGTGCTTTTGGCCCGTGCTATGGTGACCGATGCGCCGGTTCTGATTGCCGATGAGCCTGTGGCGGGGCTTGATCCCGACGCGGAGTTGTTGGTTCTGGAACGCCTGCGCGAGCGGGCTGAAGGGCATTCTGCAGTCTTACTCAGTCTGCATGACCTGAGCGCAGCAGCCAAGTTTGCCGACCGCGTTATCGTCGTCGCAGACGGACGTATTGTGGCCGATGCCAAGCCGCTGGACGCGCTGACGCCCGATATTCTGCGCGAACATTTTCGCATTGCGGGACAGTGGATCGAAACAGAAAACGGGCCGCTTTTGGCGACCCGTCGTCTTTAGATCAGGGCTGGTAGGGGCGCGGTCCCGAATAGGGGGGCGTGCCCCGCGCCAGATCGGCCGATGGTGTCAGCGGAGCCGAACCTCCGTTCAGGCGCGCGCGGTAGATCTGCATGTTTTCCATAACCCGCATCATATAGTTGCGCGTCTCTGTGAAGGGCGCACATTCGATGAAGTCGATGGGGTCGACCTGCGCCTGACGTGGATCGCCGCAACGGGCTGTCCATTGGGGCGGACGGGCGGGTCCGGCATTGTAGCCGACGGCGGCCAGAAGCGGTGACTGGCCGAAATTGTTCAGCAACTCGCCCAGATGATAGCTGCCCAGCGTCATATTGGTTTCGGCATCCCACAACTGGTCGTCGCTGAACGAGCGTCCCATGCGTCGTGCCACACCGCGCGCGGTTGCGGGCAGAAGCTGCATCATGCCACGCGCATCGGCATGTGATCGGACCAGAGGATCAAAGCTGGATTCCTGACGGGTGATGGCCAGAGCAAAATCGTTCGGAGCCATGCCCGCGACCTGTTGCGGCAACTGAACCGGATACATGCGTTCGGGCATGACAATGCCGCGACCGCTGGCGGCGCGACCGACCATCATGGCACCGAACTGGTCGCCATTCTGCTTCATCAGATCGAACAGCATGGCCAGATCGACCGGCAGTGGCAGGGTGTCATCAAGGTGATAGGCAAAGACCCGCATCAGGTTCTTTTCGCCCATCTGGCCTAGGATGCGCGTGGCCTTGACCACTTCGTAGCCGTCAAACCGCTGGCGATCCTCGCGGGTCGGGTCCGGTTCGCCCGGCAGGGTCAGGGTCGAGATACCGGCCTTTTCGGCGGCCAGTTGCCCATAGAAGGTCTGCCAGTGCTGGGCACCGGCGGTATAATACTGCTGCGCGGTGGCGGTATCGCCCTGCGCCTCGGCAGCGCGGCCCAGCCAGTATAGCGCACGCCCTTGCGTAATCGGTGTCTGCGAGGTGTTACGCAGCACTTCGAAATGGGCGCTGGCCCGTTGCGGGTCGTTCAGCTTGGTCAGGGCCACCCAACCGGCAAAGAACTCGGCATCGACCTTGCGCTCACCAGAAGGGAAGCCGTGGCCGTTCATGGCGTCATAGGCGGCCTGATTGTTCCCCATACGCAGTGCATCGAGGAAGTAGTTGCGGCGCTCGTTCCACAATGCGCTTTGACCATCCGAATGGTTCGGCGCAGCGGGCAGATAGCGCAGCAGACCAAACGCCTCGGACTGGTGATTGGCGGAGCGCAACAGCTTCACACGTTCCAGCACAACATTAGGATCGGTCGCCTGTGATGGCGACAGTCCGGCAACGATGGCATCGGGCGCATAGGCGGTTCGCAGGGACATGGCCGCAGTGGCGGCGGCCTGTCGTTCTGCGGGTACCATATTGACCATGGCGCGGGTTGCAGGGCCGTGCGGGCCGCTGAGGAGCGTCGTTATGCGTGCCGAATGGTCATCACTGGTCAGCCACGAAGACCAGCGCGACAGAATCAGATCCTGCTCGGCCAGATCAAAGGATTCGGTGCGCCACCAGTTGCGAATCAAGGTCTGCGCCTCGTCGCGACGTCCGGCCTGTTCCAGGGCCGAGGCGAGCGCGATGGCACCTTGTACCGTGGTTGGCTGGGCCTGACCGAAGAAGGCAAGCACCGCATCGCTGCCGGAACCGGAGGCCAGCAAGGCCCGCTCGGCGGCGCTGCGACGTGATTCGGCGCGCGGCCAGCCGTTCAGGTCGGTCTCGGCACGCAAAAGCTCGCTATAGGATAGTTGCTTGTCCGAGGTATCGACCAAGGCCCATTCCACCAGCTTGCGGGCCGTGGGGTCACTGATAGAGGACATGATGGACTGGGTGCCGACCACATCGCGTGCGCGGGCGGCGGCCAGTCCCTGCTGGACCAAAGACATGTCTGCGCTGCTGATATCGCCAGCAGTCGCGGCGCTATAGGCGGCAGGGGCGCTGTTAAGCACGTCTTGAGTCGGGGGGGCCATGACCGCCAGAGCGGCTGCGAGTGTCGTCGCAATCATCAGCTTCTTCGTCCTCATACATCTACTTGTTGCGGTGAAGCCCTAGGCGAAATAACCTCTGGCCCCATAAAGATTTTCGAGCGGCCAATCCGCTCATGCTCCGCACAGGTTAGTTTTTCTATGATCGCCCATTTGTTCAAGGGCGTGATCACCGCCTTGATCACACCTCTTCGTGACGGAAACGTGGACGAAGTGGCGTTTAAAAAACTGTTGGAACGCCAAATTGCCGCAGGCGTGCACGGGGTTGTCCCCATGGGCACGACCGGCGAGAGCGCTACACTGCATCTCGACCAGCATAAACGCGTGGTCGAAATGTGCGTCGAACAGGCGGCTGGTCGCATCAAAGTGATCGCGGGGGCAGGGGCCTCTGCGACCGACAAGGCTATCGAACTGACCCGTTTTGCCAAGACGGTCGGTGCCGACGGCGTGTTGTCCGTGACGCCCTATTACAACCGTCCGTCGCAAGCCGGTCTTCAGGCCCACTTTGAAGCCGTGGCCGATGCTGTCCAGATTCCGATCCTGCTTTATAACGTACCGGGCCGGACAGGCGTGGATCTCGCCAATGAAACCGTGGCGGCACTGGCCAAGCATCCGAACATTGTCGGCATCAAGGACGCGACCGGCGACCTGCCGCGCGTCAGCTGGATGCACGCCCATATCGACGAAGGTTTTGACCTGATTTCGGGCGATGACCCCAGCTATCTCGGTTACGCCGCTCAAGGCGGTGTAGGCGTGATTTCGGTCACGTCCAATGTCGCTCCAGAAGCTATGGTCGCTCTGCACAACGCGGTTCAGAGTGGCGATCTGGTCACGGCCCGCGAATGGCAGGCCCGTCTGATCGACCTCCACAAGGCTCTGTTCCTCGATAATTCGCCGTCGCCCACTAAATATGCGTTGTCGCGTCTGGGCTATTGCGGCGAGGACGTCCTCTTGCCGCTGGTGACTACGCGTGACGAGGCTCGACCGCATATTGATGCCGCTATGTCGGCAGCAGGGATTATTTAATGGCTGACCAAGGGCCAAAACAGAAGACCATCGCCGAGAACCGTCGTGCGCGTTACGACTATTTTCTCGAGGATCACATCGAGGCCGGTATCCAGTTGCTGGGTACCGAGATCAAGGCCTTGCGCGATGGTCGGGCCAATATTGCCGAAAGCTATGTCTCGCCAGAAGGGCGTGATCTGGTTCTGATCAATGCCGATATCCCGCCCTATAAGATGGCCAACCGGTTCAACCACGAACCGCGCCGCCATCGCAGGCTGCTGCTGCACAGACGCCAGATCGACAAAATGATTTCGGCGGTTCAGCGCGATGGCCGGACGATTGTACCTGTGCGCCTGTATCTGAACGAAAAAGGTATGGCCAAGGTTGAAATCGCCTTGGCCAAGGGCAAAAAGAACCATGACAAACGTGAAGCCACCGCCGAGCGCGATTGGCAACGCGACAAGGCTCGGCTTTTGCGCGACAAGGGCTGAGTGAATTGATCCTGTCTGCCCTAGCGAGAGATCGCGGCGCAGGATAGGATTTGGTCTGAATGACCGGTTGCGGAGTGCATGGTGAAAATAGCCAATCGCTGGTTCGTCATGGCTGGAATGGCCATGATGGGTGCTGTTGCTGCCGCAGGTGTCGTTGTGGCCGTGTATGCGGCCTATGTGCTGCATGACCTGCCTGATACGTCGGAGCTGGCGAATTATCGCCCGGCTACGGCGACGCGCGTCTATGCGGGCGACGGAACTCTGATCGGCGAGTTCTCGGAACAGCGCCGCATCTATGTGACCTATAATCAGGTTCCCGAGCAGGTGGTTCAGGCCTTTTTGGCCGCCGAGGACAGCAACTTCTTCCATCATGGCGGGATCGACGTTTCCGGTGTCGGCCGCGCCATGTTCCGCAACGTGTTCAACGTGGTGTCGGGCAACCGTCTGGAAGGTGGCTCGACCATCACCCAGCAGGTCGCCAAGAACGTCTTGCTGGCCGATGAAAGCAAGCTGGATCGCAAGCTGAAAGAAGCCGTTCTGGCCTCGCGCCTCGAGACGGTTCTGACCAAGGAGCAGTTGCTCGAACTGTATGTGAACGAAATCTATCTGGGTTATCGTTCTTATGGTGTCGCGGCCGCGGCCTATAATTATTTTGGCAAATCGCTGGACCAGTTGACGCTTGAAGAAGCGGCCTATCTGGCGGCCCTGCCCAAGGCTCCGTCCAACTATCACCCGCGCCGCAAGACCGAGGCCGCTATTGGCCGCCGGAACTGGGTTCTGGGCCAGATGAAGGATGCGGGCTTTATCACCGCCGAAGAGCGTGACGCCGCAAAGGCACGCCCGCTGAATGCGCGCGCTGCACCTCGCCGTGCCGAATATGCCGATGCCGACTTCTTCGTCGAGGAAGCTCGCCGTCGTGCCATCGCCATGTTCGGGACCGAAGAGGTCAACCGCGGGGGCTATTACCTGCGTACCACGCTGGATCCGGAGCTTCAGTCGGCGGCCCGCGCGGCTCTGATGCACGGGCTGGAAAACTATGACCGCCGCCATGGCTGGCGCGGGGCATGGGGTGAAACTGACTTTGCAGACGGCTGGCAAGCCGAGGCCTTGCGTCGCCAGACTCCGCCGGAACGCCGCAGTTGGGAATCTGCTGCTGTTGAAAGCGTCAGCGGCAATACGGTTCGTATCCGTACCGCCAAGGATGATCGCACGGGGACCCTGATCGGCAGCGACGTGACGTGGTCGAACAACAGCCGCAAGCCGTTGAAGCGCGGTGATCTGATCTTTGTAGAGGCGCAAGGTGGTCAATATGGCCTGCGTCAGGTTCCGGCCGTGAACGGTGCGCTGGTCGCCATCGAACCGCAGTCGGGCCGTGTTCTGGCTATGGTCGGCGGCTATTCGTACGGTCTGTCCAGCTTCAACCGTGCCACGCAGGCCCGCCGTCAATCGGGTTCGGCCTATAAGCCGTTCGTATATGCGGCGGCACTCGAAGGTGATTTCACGCCGGTTTCGATTGTGCTGGATGCACCTATCAGCTTCCCCGGCGGTGCCGGCGGCAAGCCGTGGTCGCCATCCAACTATAGCCGTCGCTTCTATGGTCCGCAGACCCTGCGTCGGGGACTTGAGCTGTCGCGTAACGTCATGACGGTGCGCTTGGCCCAGGCTGTAGGCATGCGCAATATCGTGGACCTGTCCAAAAAGATGGGCGTCGTCGATGACATGGACGCCAATCTGGCGATGTCGCTGGGGGCAGGGGAAACCACGCCTTATCAGATCACGGCAGCCTATGCGGCCTTTGCCAATGGTGGTCGCCGCATTGATCCGTATCTGATCGAAGTGGTTCAGGATCGTTATGGCAAGACCATCCAGCGTGCCGACCGCCGCACCTGCCGCGATTGCACGCGCTCCTTCTCGGGGCAGGAGTCTCCGCGTCTGGAAGATCGTGGACGTCAGGTGATCGACCCGATCACGGCGTACCAGATCACCTCCATGCTGGAAGGTGTGGTCCAGCGCGGCACGGCGGCGCGTGTGCGTAATTTGGGGCCGCATATTGCGGGCAAGACCGGCACGACCAATGAATACCGTTCGGCGTGGTTCGTCGGCTATTCTGCGGATGTTGTCGTGGGCGTGTTTGTGGGCTTCGACGACAACCGTTCGCTGGGCGGTGGCGAAGCAGGGGCTTCGACGGCGGTGCCGATCTTTGGCGAGTTCATGCAGACGGCATTGCAATCGCGCCCGGCCCGCCCGTTTGTGCGCCCCAAGAATGCAATCTTCAAAACTGTGAACGGTATCGAAGAGGCTTTCCGTCCGGGGACCGAGCGCGAGGTTCGTGCCGATCCGGTGCGTGTCGAGCCGACCGGACCGCAGAATTATTACGATGTGCTGCGTCGTGAACAGGAAGCCAAGGCTGCGGCTTCGGCACCTGCTGCGCAGCAGCCGGGCAACACAACGGCCACTCCGCCGCGCAAGGAAGTGCCTGAAGACTTGAGCGGATTGTACTGAGGCATTAGTTAGCACCTCAAATGCGGCGCACCCGGTTCACGGGTGCGCCGTTATCTTTCGATCCCGTCGCATTGGCTGCGGGAATATCGCTATCGCATAGGAGTTTGCGATGAGACTGGATGTCGAGGCCATGAAGGCCGACATCGAGCAGAGCGTCGCTCTGCTCAGGAGGCGACTTTGACTGGGATGTCGCTCTAAGAAAGCTCGACGAGCTGAATGCCCGTGTCGAAGATCCGACACTGTGGGACAATCCCGAACAGGCTCAGGCCGTCAGCCGCGAGCGTTCGCGTCTTGAGGCCCAGGTCAACACCGTCAAAGAGATGGAACGTGATCTCGAAGACGGTCTGATGCTGGCAGAAATGGCTGACGAGGAAGGCGATGAAGCTGCCCTCGAGGAAGCCCGCTCGAATTTGAAAGCCATCAAGGAACGTGCCGCGCGCGCCGAACTGGAAGCCCTGCTTTCGGGTGAGGCCGATGGCAACGACGCCTATCTGGAAGTGAACTCGGGTGCCGGTGGCACCGAGTCGAATGACTGGGCGGGTATCCTGCTGCGTATGTACACGCGCTGGGCAAAGGCTCACGGCTACGAGGTTGACCTCGAGGCCGAAGAGTCTGGCGAACAGGCTGGCATCAAGTCCGCCACCATTCTGGTGAAGGGCCCCAATGCCTATGGCTGGTTGAAGTCGGAATCAGGCGTTCACCGTCTGGTGCGCATCAGCCCGTATGACGCCGCAGCCAAGCGCCACACTTCGTTTGCTTCGATCGGAGTTTCACCCGTTGTCGACGACACCATCGAGATTGATATCAATCCGGCCGATGTTCGTACCGACACCTACCGTGCCTCGGGCGCGGGTGGTCAGCACATCAACAAAACCGACTCGGCTGTGCGTTTGACGCACATTCCGACCAATACGGTTGTGGCCTGTCAGGCTGGCCGCTCGCAGCACCAGAACCGCGATCAGGCGTGGAAGATGCTGCGTGCGCGTCTGTACGAACTGGAACTGCAAAAACGTGAAGCTGCCGCTCAGGCTTTGGCTGATGCCAAGACCGATATTGGTTGGGGTCACCAGATCAGATCCTATGTTCTACAGCCGTACCAGATGGTCAAAGACCTGCGTACCAATGTCGAAACATCGGACACGCAAGGTGTTCTGGACGGCGATCTGGATGCCTTTATGGGGGCCGCCTTGGCTGCCCGTGTGGGTGAGACGCGCGAAGGCTGATTGGGCCTGAAGCTGAAACGACAAAGGGGATGGTGTGAGCCATCCCCTTTTCTATGACTGTAAACGAGCGGCTTTAGTCCGCTTCTACGAGTTCGTCTCCGCGTTTGGCCTGGGTCGAGCGACCCGAGAACCATGCACCGCGTTCAATCGTGATCTGTTCTTGCGTGATATCGCCCTCGACACGCGAGGTCGGATGCAGACGCACCTGTTTGGCCACGATGGCACCGGCAATACGTCCACGCACGTCGAGCTGGTCGGCATGAACCGTCCCTTCGACTGTTCCTTTTTCGTTGATGAGGACTTGCGAGACGCGGATGTCGCCTTTGACAACGCCCTCGATGACCAGTTGGCCAACACCGGAGATGTCGCCTTCGAAGGTCATACCGTTGGCAAGTACCGATGCGGCCTCGCGCGTAGGGTTGGCGGGCGTGGAGCCACCACCATGACCACCACCAGCGCCCGATCCGCCATGACCACCGCCACCGGAGCCGCCACCGCTGCCATAACCGCCCGAACTGAGGCGGCCACCTGACCAGCTATCGTCCGCCGAGGCATGGGTTTGGGTCTGGGTTGAAATCAGGTCGACGTCAGAAGCATGCTCTTCGGGGTGAAGGGCGCTGTCCTGAGGCGTGGCAGCCATGCGTTCTTCAGCGGCATGGCTGTAGGCAGCGCGGGGAGCAGGCGAGGGCTCAGGATGGATTTCACTGTCCAGCTCCAGCTCGGCATCATCCAGATCGTGCAATCCGTCATGGGCGTTTGCACTGCCCATAGAACGTGTCGGCGGCGGAACGTAGGGCTTGCCCTTGTTGAACATACAGTCCTCCCGGTCCGTCGCGGGGGAGCGACGGTTGATTACGACTCACTAAACAGTGTTACCCCTAAGGTATAACAACTGTAAAACGTCGTTCGATCAAATTGAGAAATCTGCGTTTTTACCTGATGTTGCTTACAGCGCCTGGGCGGCTTTCAGAACATCGTCCGCATGACCCTTAACCTTCACATTATGCCAAATGCGGGCGATTTGGCCGCTGGCATCAATGAGGAAGGTGGCGCGCTCAATGCCCATATATTCGCGGCCATAGAGCTTTTTGAGTATCCAGACGCCCCAAGCTTCGGTGACCACGCCATCTTCGTCGGAGCCGAGGATGATCTTCAGATCGTGCTTGGCTTTGAAGCGGTCCAGCTTGGCAACCTTGTCACGCGATATACCGATCACAACGGTATTGGCTGCGGCGAACTGATCGAGCAGTGCCGAAAAATCGAGGCCCTCGGTCGTGCAGCCGGGCGTGTCGGCCTTGGGGTAGAAATAGACGACGACCTTTTGCCCTTTGTGGGCGGACAGGTCGAAGCGTCCGTCGCCATCCGTGGCGATGTTCAGCGCGGGGGCCGGTGTGTTCTCTGCGATTTGGCTCATGTCGTAAAAATCCACTTCCGGCGCACCCGCGCCATTTCAGTCTTTAGACCGGCTTGACCAGCACGATCTTCTTCTTGCCGGCACCCAGCTTGATGACACCGTCTGCATTGACGTCGGCATCGGTGATCAGCTGCGCGCCGTCATTGATGGCCACGTCGTTCAAACGCAGACCTCCACCTTGTGCCAGACGGCGGGCTTCACCGTTCGAGCCACTGAGACCAGCCTTGGTGGTGACGGCGGCGATCATGGCCCCGATCACTTCGTCGCGCGGCAGTTCGACCGTCGGAAGGTCAGCGGAAAGCTGGCCTTTTTCAAAGGCTGCTTCCGAAGCGGCGCGGGCCGTTTTGGCGGCTTCCTCGCCGTGCATCAGGGTGGTGGCCGCATCTGCGAGGGCCTTTTTGGCCTCGTTGATCTGCGCGCCTTCCATCGCCTCGAATACGGCGATCTCTTCCATCGTCAGATCGGTGTACAGGCGCATGAAACGACCGACATCGGCATCTTCGGCATTGCGCCAGAACTGCCAGTAATCGTAGGGGCTGAGCTGTTCGGCGTTCAGCCAGATGGCGCCGCCCATGGTCTTGCCCATCTTGCCACCCGAGGCCGTCGTCAGCAGCGGTGTGGTCAGACCAAAGGCCGACTTCTGGTCCACGCGGCGCACCAGATCGACACCCGAGGTGATGTTGCCCCACTGGTCGGAACCGCCCATTTGCAGGTTCACACCCATGGCGCGGTTCAGTTCCAGGAAGTCGACCGACTGCATCAGCATGTAGTTGAATTCGAGGAAGGTCATCGGCTGCTCGCGCTCGAGGCGCAGCTTGACCGAGTCGAAGCTCAACATGCGGTTGATGGTGAAGTGGGTGCCGAAATCGCGCAGGAACTGGATGTAGCCGAACTTGGACAGCCAGTCGTCGTTATTGACCATGACCGCATCGGTCGGGCCGTCGCCAAATTTCAGGAATTTGGCGAACACCTTCTGGATGCCGTCAATATTGGCCTGAATGGTTTCGTCGGTCAGTTGCGGGCGCGAGGCATCCTTGCCGGTCGGATCACCCACGCGGGTCGTGCCGCCGCCCATAAGGACGATGGGCTTGTGGCCAGCCTGTTGCAGGCGGCGCAGCATCATAATCTGGATCAGCGAGCCGACGTGCAGCGACGGAGCCGTGGCATCAAAGCCGATATACCCCGTTACAATGCCCGAACCAGCAGCTTCATCCAGCTCTACAGGGTGGGTGATCTGGTGAATATAGCCGCGTTCCTGCAGTGTTTTGAGGAAGTCGGATTTAAAAGCAATCTCGGTCATAGCGGGTCCGTAGCATTGGAAACGGCGGCCGTCTTTCGAGAAATTGAGCCACCAAATATTGGGCGGCAGTGATCGCGGCCGCTCGTTTAATCGAGGCCGTAATAATAGGTGGCGAAAAGAGCGTCACAGGCGATCATGGGTGCTAGCTACAGCGGGCGGGACGTGGCAGTCAAGCGAGATGACCGATCAATCTCCCCCTACGTCTCTTCGTGTCCTTGGCTTTATGACCGGAACGTCTCTTGATGCCGTCGATATGGCGGTGATCGAGACGGATGGTCACGACATTCTGGCTTTCGGCCCGTCCGGCGAGATGAAGCTGGATGCCGAGACGCGCACCCTGATCGAGTACGCGATCGAAGACGCCTTTGATTGGGAACGTGACGAGGAAGAACCCGAGAGCTTTGATGATGCGCGCATGGCGGTGGCCGATGCCCACCTGGCGGCGTCTCTGGGCTTCATGGCCATGAACGGGGTGAAGAACCTCGATCTGGTTGGGGTTCACGGCCAGACCGTTTTGCACGAAGCGCCGACGCCGGAACTGGCGGGCCGTACGGTGCAACTGATTGATGCGGTCGCCGTGGCCGACGGGCTGGGACTTCCGGTCGTTTATGATTTCCGTACGGCGGATGTGGCTGCGGGCGGGCAGGGTGCGCCCTTGGCCCCCGTCTATCATGCCGCACTGGTACGCTGGTCGGGCCTGAAGGGGCCGGTGGCGGTGCTGAATCTGGGCGGGGTCGGCAATATCACGCTGATCCGTTCGGATGGCGAGCTACAAGCCTTTGATACCGGCCCTGCGAACGGCATGGTGGACCTGCTGGTTCAATCGCGCACCCGTAAGCGGATGGATGAAGGTGGCCAGTTGGCGCGTGCGGGCACTGTCGATAAGGCTGCGCTCGAAGATTATCTGTCCCATCCGTATTTCGCAGCATCAGGGCCAAAATCGCTGGATCGTTTTGACTTCTCGCTGGATGCGGTCGAGCACCTGACGCTTGAAGATGCCGCCGCGACGCTGACGGCCTTTGCTGCCGAAGCGGTGGCACTGGGCGTGGCCCGCTGTGGCGAGGTGCCGAACCAGATCGTGGTCTGTGGCGGTGGGCGGCACAATCCGGCACTGATGGAGGCCATCAAGGCGCGCCTGAAAATGCCGGTTGCGACCGCCGAAGATCACGGCTGGCGCGGTGACAGCATCGAGGCCGAGGCCTTTGCCTATCTGGCGGCTCGTAGCCATCTGGGCCTGCCGATCAGCTTCCCCGGCACGACGGGTGTGGCGCAGCCTATGACGGGTGGTCGCACGGCCCATCCCGGAGATGAACCGGGTTACGAACCCGATGACGTTTAAATGCCAAAGATCTTTCCAGAGATAATGATGTGACCCTGTCGAGTACGCGTTTTTGGGGTGTCCTGAGCGGGTTGGCCGCGGGAGCGATGTGGGGGCTGGTGTTTCTGGCACCAAAATTCGTGCCCGAGGCCTCGCCATTCCTGTTGTCGGCGGGGCGCTATATTTCCTACGGGCTGATTGCAGCCCTGCTGATCGCACCGCGCTGGAAGCGTCTGGTTGGCTTGCTTGATCGCAAGACATGGTGGGCGCTGATCTGGCTCAGCCTGACCGGCAATGTGATCTATTATCTGTTTCTGGTGGTGTCGGTTCACTATGCCGGTGTGGCGGCGTCGGCCCTGATTGTCGGGGCTGTGCCGGTTGTCGTGGCCTTGTGGGGCCTGAAGGACAAAAACTCGCCGCCGATCCGTCGCGTTGGCCCGCCTATTTTACTGGCGGCTCTGGCTGTGGTGCTAATCGGTTGGGGAAGCTTCAGTCAGGGCAGGGTCGCAGCCGATCAAAGCGGTTTAACGGTTGCCATCGGTTTGGTGGCGGGCTTGATCGCACTGGTGCTGTGGACCTCCTATGCCGTGGGTAACAGCCGCTGGATGACCAAGATGACCGCGGTCAGTTCGCATGACTGGTCGCTGTTAATCGGTGTCGTGACGGGGGCTCTGTCGCTGTTCCTCGTTCCGGTGGCCATTTTTACCATGGGCGATATGGACGGCGCGTTCTGGCCACGCTTCCTGATGGTATCTGTGGGGATCGCGGTTCTGGCATCGGTCGTTGGCAATGCGTTCTGGAACCGTGCCAGTCGCTTGCTGCCACTGACCATGCTGGGCCAGATGATCGTGTTCGAGACGCTTTTCGCCTTCCTCTATGGCTTCATCTGGGAACAGCGTGGCCCGACGGTCATCGAGATCGTAGCTATAGTCATGCTGGTTATAAGTGTGGTCTGGTGCGTTCGTGCGCACAGGCCAGTGGCGGAAATCGCGGCCGAAGCGGAGCACTGATCCAGAGGGGGCCAAATGGTCTGGTTTCTAGTCGTCTCATTGCTTTGTCTTGGTGGCTGCTCAATGGCTCCAGAGCCAGATAGGGCCATTGCCCCACTGGTTCAGCGGATCGAACAGGAACAGGCCAAGCTGGACAGCTTGCCGCCGAATGCCGATCTGAAAACGCGCTTTGCCAGCGTCTATGTGCTGGACCAATATCCGCGTCAGTTCATGGGCGAAGTCTTGCGCAGCGAGCTATCTGCCGAGGATATGGCCAAGGCCCGTGGCGAGGCGAGCGCTATAATGGCTGAGCAGGACGCTAAGAATCTTCAGATCGTTCTGGAGCATTTGCCGCCAGAGGGGTGGTATTTACATAGCCGCTATGGGGTGGAAGTCGCAACCACGGCATTTTTGGTGGTCCAACATTCCAACCTCGAGACATGGCGTCGGTTCGTACCGGTGCTGGAGCCGCTGGTCGCTGCTGGTGAGGTCGATGGTCAGTCATATGGGCTGATGTATGATCGGCTCGCCTTGGCCGAGAAGCGACCACAGCGATACGGTTCTCAGCTTGCCTGTCAGAACGGTGAATGGGTGGTGCTGAATCTGGAAGCACCCGAGGCTGTTGATGATCGTAGACGCGAAATGGGGTTCACTGAAAGCCACGCTGATTACGTCGCGGGCTTCAAATCCATGCCTTGCTAACGAAAAAGGCGCGCTTCTCAAAAGAAGCGCGCCTTTTAATGTCCGGTGTTGTTGCCCTTCAAGCTGTGAGCCCCGAGGGGCGAGCATAGGGGCATGATAGCTTAGCCATCGCACAAACCATCAAGCCGGCTTTTCTTCCAGACGCTTGTCCAGATAGGCACCGACGCGGCGTTCAACAGCGCCCATATGGTCCTGCCAGAAGTGCGAAGCGCCTTCTTCCAGTTCATAGTCGATGATGATGCCCTTTTGGGTGCGCAGCTTGTTGACCACGCGCTCGACCTCAACGGGCGGAACAACCGTATCGTTTGTGCCGTGCAGGAACAGACCCGATGCAGGGCAGGGTGCGAGGAAGCTGAAATCGTACATGTTCGACGGCGGCGACACCGAGATGAAGCCGTCGGTTTCTGGACGGCGCATCAGCAACTGCATGCCGATATAGGCACCGAACTGGTAACCGGCGACCCAGGTCTGGGTTGCGGCAGGGTTGTTGGCTTGCAGCCAGTCCAGAGCGGTTGCCGCGTCGGCGAGTTCGCCAATGCCGCTGTCGAACTCGCCTTGTGACTTGCCGACACCGCGCGAGTTGTAGCGCAAGGTAGCAAAGCCACGCTCTACGAACAGCTTGTGAAGCGTAACAGCCACAGGATTGTTCATGTGCCCCGCAGCCTTCGGGTGCGGGTGCAGGATCAGCGCGATCGGCGCATTAGGGCGTTTGCCCGGCGAATAACGGCCTTCAATACGGCCAGCTGCACCTGGAAGGATGACTTCGGGCATGGATCGCGAATCCCCTGTCGTTCAATATGTATTTCATCGCAGCCGAATACTTGACTAGCGGGGTAGGACTTTCTAAGTCCCCACCACGCAACGCATTCGCCTGCAAGGGCGCGGGTTCTACCACAACAACCCCGAAAAGCGTGCTTTATTTGAGGGTATTGATGCGCCTTTCTACAAAGGGACGTTATGCCGTGATGGCAATGGCCGATTTAGCGCGTAATGGCGCTGATCGGGCTGTGTCGCTTGCCGAGATCGCCACGCGTCAGGAAATCTCGCTTTCCTATCTGGAACAACTGTTTGCGCGTCTGCGTAAAGCCGAGCTGGTCAAGAGTGTGCGGGGGCCGGGCGGTGGCTATCGTCTGGCGCGTTCGTCTGCTGAAACCTGGGTGGCCGAGATTGTTCTGGCCGTCGACGAACCGATCCGCGCGACGCGCTGTGCCGAACATGGCAAACCCAATGGCTGCATGTTGCGCGGTGAACGCTGCATCACGCACAATCTTTGGGAAGACCTCGGCGCTGAAATCCACCGCTATCTGTCCAGCGTGTCGCTGGATGATGTGGTTTCCAATAATTTGCGTAACCGCCGTTCCGATGTGGCGGCACAAGTGGCGGCTGAATAAATGGCGATCTATCTGGACTATAATGCCACGGCTCTCGTGCGCCCCGAAGTGCGCGATGCGGTGATGGAAGCCATGATGCCGGGCGGCAATCCGTCTGCGGTTCATGCGCTGGGCCGCAAGGCACGGGCGCGGGTGGAAAATGCGCGCGCGGCTGTGGCCGAACTGGTTGGTGCCGATCCGACGTCGATCATCTTCTCCTCGGGCGGTACGGAATCCAACGCGCAAGCCATTGCCAGTGCGGTCGCCGCCGGTTGTGATCGCGTTATTGTCAGCGCGACCGAGCATCCGTGCATTTCCGAAACCGCCATTCACTGCGGCGTGCCTGTCGAGGTCATGCCGGTTCTGGGCGACGGTCAAGCTGATCTGGCATGGCTGGAAGCGGCTTTGGCCAAGGGCGGCCGTGCTTTTGTGTCTCTTCACCATGCCAATAACGAAAGCGGCGTGATCCAGTCTATAGCCGAGACTGCGGCCATGGTGCGTGCCGCTGGCGGGTGGATGCATGTCGATGCGATCCAGACACTGGGCAAAATTGCCGTCGATATCCGCGCTCTGGGTGCGGATACCTTGACCCTTTCGGCGCACAAGATCGGTGGCCCGCAAGGCGTGGGTGCATTGGTTGTCGCCGAGAACCGCGCGGCCATCCGTATTGTGCATGGTGCCGGTCAGGAACGCGGTCTTCGTGCGGGCACCGAGAACGTGCCGGGCATTGCCGGTTTTGGTGCGGCCGCTCTGGTAGTCGCGCAGGAAATGGCATCTGGCGTCGACCATAGTGCATGGCGCGATGCCGCCGAGGCGCGTGTAAAAGCGGCCGGAGCCACGATTGTTGGCGAGGGTGCGCCGCGTCTGCCGAACACCCTGTTTATGGCCGTTCCTGCATGGGACAGCCCGCAGCAGTTGATCACACTGGATCTTGCCGGTGTGATGATCTCCGCTGGCTCGGCCTGTTCATCGGGTAAGGTGAAGCCGTCAAAGACTATGGTCGCCATGGGAATGGACGATCTGGCAACTGGCGGCGTGAGAGTTTCAGGGGGCTGGAACACGCAGGAAAGCGACTGGGTTCGCTTTGCCGATGCGTGGACCGCTGCCTATGAAAAACATGTGTCGCGTCTTCGTAAAGACGTGAAGAAAGTCGCGTAAGATATGGTTGCTGTTAAAGAAACTGTCGATACAGTCGCGGAACTGGAGCGTTACAAATACGGCTTCACGTCTGATGTCGAACAGGAATTTGCCCCCAAGGGTCTGAACACCGACATCGTCCGTTTCATCTCCGAGAAAAAGGGTGAACCGGAATGGATGCTGGAATGGCGTCTGGCGGCCTATGAACGTTGGCTGGCCATGGAAGAGCCGACCTGGGCGGCGGTGAAGTACGATCCAGTCGATTATCAGGACCTGTATTACTATGCTGCCCCCAAGACCAAGGAAGGCCCCAAGTCGCTTGACGAGGTCGATCCGGAGCTTCTGGAAATTTACGCCAAGCTGGGCATTCCGCTGAAAGAACAGGAAGTTCTGGCCGGTGTTCAGGGCGCACCCAAGGTGGCCGTGGACGCTGTGTTCGACAGTGTTTCGGTCGTGACCACCTTCAAGGAAGAATTGGCCAAGGTCGGCGTGATATTCATGCCTATTTCCGAAGCCTTGCGCGAATATCCTGATCTGGTACGCAAATACCTGGGCACGGTTGTTCCGGTCTCGGATAACTATTTTGCAGCCCTAAACAGCGCTGTATTTTCGGATGGTTCGTTCGTCTATATCCCGCCGGGCGTTCGCTGCCCGATGGAGCTGTCGACCTATTTCCGCATCAATGCGAGCCAGACCGGCCAGTTCGAGCGGACGCTGATTATCGCCGACAAGGGTTCCTACGTATCGTATCTGGAAGGCTGCACGGCCCCCATGCGTGACGAAAACCAGCTTCACGCCGCTGTCGTCGAGATCGTGGCGCTGGACGATGCCGAGGTGAAATACTCGACGGTCCAGAACTGGTATCCGGGCGATGCCGAGGGCAAGGGCGGCATCTATAATTTCGTGACCAAGCGTGCGGATTGCCGTGGCGACCGTTCCAAGGTGTCGTGGACGCAGGTGGAAACTGGCTCGGCCGTCACATGGAAATATCCGTCCTGCATCCTCAAGGGCGAGGAAAGCTCGGGCGAGTTCTATTCGATTGCCATCACCAATGGACATCAGCAGGCCGACACCGGCACCAAGATGATCCATCTGGGCAAGAACTCGAAGTCGCGCATCATCGCCAAGGCCGTTTCGGCGGGTAAATCGGACTCGACCTATCGCGGTCTGGTTTCGGTGCATCCCAAGGCGACGGGCGTTCGCAACTTCACCCAGTGCGACAGCTTGCTGATCGGCAAGGAGTGCGGCTCGCATACCATTCCGTACATCGAAGCCAAGAACGGCTCTGCCCAGATGGAGCACGAGGCGACGACGACCCGTCTGTCGGAAGACCAGCTCTTCTACGCCCAGCAGCGCGGCCTGTCGGAAGAAGAAGCCGTGGCCCTTCTGGTCAACGGTTTCGTTCGCGATGTGTTGCAAGAACTGCCGATGGAATTCGCCGTTGAGGCGCAAAAACTCGTAGCCATTAGCCTCGAAGGCTCGGTCGGCTAAAAAGAAGAATTACAATGCTTAAGATTGATAACCTTCACGCTTCTGTTGAAGATAACGCCATCCTCAAAGGCCTGTCGCTGCAAGTTCCTGCGGGCGAGGTTCATGCCATTATGGGACCGAACGGCGCGGGCAAGTCCACGCTCGGCAACACGATTGCAGGGCGCCCCGACTATGAGGTCCTTCAAGGCTCGGTGACATGGAACGGTCTGGACCTGGTGGAGCTTGATCCTGCGGCGCGTGCAGCAGCGGGCGTATTCCTGTCGTTCCAGTATCCGGTCGAGATCCCCGGCGTTCCGGGCCTGACCTTTGTGCGCACGGCCATGAACGCCCAACGTCGCCAGCGCGGCGAGGACGAGATTTCGGCACCGGCATTCCTCAAACAGGTCAAGGAAGCGGCGAAGAACCTGAAAATGGACTTCGACATGCTGAAGCGTCCTCTCAATGTCGGTTTCTCCGGCGGCGAGAAGAAGCGCATGGAAATCCTGCAGATGGCCATGCTTGAGCCGTCGCTGCTGATCCTCGATGAAACGGATTCCGGTCTGGACATCGATGCCCTGCGTATCGTGTCCGAAGGCGTCAACGCCCTGCGTCGCGCCGACCGTTCCATGCTGGTCATCACCCACTATCAGCGCCTGCTGGACTATATCAAACCGGACAAGGTCCACGTTCTGGTCGCTGGCCGTATTGTGGCCTCGGGTGGTCCGGAACTGGCTCATGAGCTTGAGGCGGAAGGGTATGACAAATACCTGCCGAACGCCGCGTGAACGCCATTGCCCGTTTTGACCTGAACAATGCCGCGACCTATCCGTCGCGTCGTGTCGAGGCATGGAAATACAGTGATTTGGCGCGTATTCTTCGTGAAACGCCAAAGCTTTCTGCTACGACCGATATAAAGGGTTCAGGCCCGTTTGCAGCCTTGGGCGGAGAAGTTCTGTCACTGGCCAATGGTCACGGCAGCATCGATTATTCGGCTGCGGATCAGGTCACGGTTCAAGTCCGTCTGGTATCCGATGCCGAGTCCACGGGCCACACAGCCCGTGTGTCGATCAAAACCCAAGCCGGTGCCAAACTGCTGCTGTTGGAAAGCCACGAGGGCAGGGGCGATTACGTCGCCCACAACCGCATTGATATTGATGTTGCTGCGGGTGCCGAAGTGACCCGCATCGTATTGATTGACGAGCCCGAACTGGCTGTGTCCGTCACCGAGGCCGAGGTGAACTTGGCTGCCGGTGCGAAATACCGCCAGACTGTGCTGACGACGGGCGCAAGGCTGCAACGCTTTGAAACCCGCCTGGCGCATCATGCCCATGGCGCAGATGCTCGGATGGATGGCCTGTATCTGCTGAAGGGCGCTCGACATACCGACCTGACCTCGGTTGTCGATCATCTGGAAGCGCATGGCACAACCGGCCAGTTGACCAAGGGCGTGGCCCGCGAAACTTCGCGCGGTGTGTTCCAAGGCAAGATCGTCGTACAGCGTGGCGCAGACGGCACCGATGCCCGTATGGCGCACAACGCGCTCATCGACGGCGAACGCGCGGAAATCGACGCTAAGCCCGAACTGATTATCTATGCCGACGAAGTTCAGTGCGCCCACGGCAATACGGTCGGTACGCTGGACGAGGCGGCCCTGTTCTACATGCAGGCTCGCGGTATTACGGCCGAAGAAGCCCGCGCCCTGTTGACCGAGGCCTTCTTGAATGAAGTGGTTGACCGTATCGAACAGGACGATGTGCGGGAGGTTGTTACGCAATGGCTGACGGCACGTCTGTAAAACCGGCATTTGATGTGGTGGCGGTTCGGGAGCAGTTCCCGATCCTGAAGCGCCAGATCAATGGTCGTCCGCTGGTTTACCTGGATAATGCGGCCTCGGCACAAAAACCGCGTGCCGTCATCGATCGTCTCGTTTCGGTGATGGAGAACGGCTATTCCAACGTCCATCGCGGCCTGCATACCCTGTCAAACGAGGCCACCGAGGCCTTTGAGCAAGCTCGCGAAATCGTTGCCCGTTTCCTGAATGCGGAAAGCGCCGAACAGATCGTGTGGACCAAGGGCGGTACCGAGGCGATCAATCTGGTCGCCAACGGGATCGGTCTGGATATCCGCGAAGGTGACGAGATCATCGTCACCGAGATGGAGCACCACTCCAACATCGTACCGTGGCATATGCTGCGCGAACGCAAGGGCGCTGTCCTCCGCTGGGCACCGATCCTGGATGACGGCTCGCTGGATATGGAGGCCTTTAAAGGCCTACTGAACGCACGCACCAAGATGGTGTCGGTCACGCACATGTCGAATGTGCTGGGCACGATTAATCCGGTTGCTGAGATTACCCGTCTGGCCCACGCCGCCGGTGCGCGTGTGCTGGTTGATGGGTGTCAGGGCGCGGTGCACTCCATACCCGACGTTCAGGCTATCGGTTGTGACTACTACGTTATTACCGGCCACAAACTGTTCGGGCCCACCGGAATAGGTGCCCTTTATGGCACCATGGAAGCTCTTGAAGCCCTGCCGCCCTATCAGGGTGGTGGCGAGATGATCGAAACGGTCGAAAAGGAACGCATCACCTATGCGCGTCCGCCGCACCGCTTCGAGGCCGGAACACCACCTATCCTAGAGGCAATCGGTCTGGGCACAGCACTGGAATGGCTGTCGGGGTTTGATCCGGCGGCGATCCATGCCCATGAACAGGCGCTTTATGACCGCGCCGCCCAGCGTCTGGGCGAACTGGATTGGGTACGTATTCTGGGGACCGCCGAAGGTAAGGGCTCTGTTCTGGCTTTTACCGTTGATGGTGCCCACGCCCACGACGTGGCGCAGATTATGGACCGTTACGGTGTCGCCGTGCGGGCTGGATTGCACTGTGCCGAGCCATTGGCCAAACGTCTGGGTGTAACTTCAAGCACGCGGGCTTCGTTCGCCCTATATAATACTTTGGAGGAGGCAGATGCCTTCGCCGACGCGCTGATTAAAGCGCGCAACTTCTTTGTGTGACGATCATGGACGCCAAGACTGACAACGCGATCACCGAAAGTGCCGATTTCGCCGCGACGTGGGACGAGCCGCAAAAAAGCGCCCTGTCGCAAGCGGAACTCGACAAGCTGACCGATGATCTGATCACGGCGCTTAAAACCGTCTATGATCCTGAAATTCCGGTCGATATCTACGAGCTGGGACTGATCTACCGCGTCGATGTGAATGACGACAAGGATGTGGTCGTGGACATGACGCTGACGGCTCCCGGCTGTCCGGTTGCGGGCGAAATGCCGGGCTGGGTCGAAGCGGCTGTGATGACGGTCGAGGGGGTACGTTCCGCGCGCGCCAACCTGACCTTTGATCCGCCGTGGGATGCTTCCAAAATGAGCGACGAGGCCAAACTGGCCCTCAACATGTTCTAGGCTCGGGATTTAAACCATGAGTGAAATCCAGACCTCTGTCCGTCCGCGTAGACCGCGCCCCAAGGCCGTAAGCCTGACGGATGCAGCGGCCGCTCGCGTACGCGAACTGATGGCCAATGCGGATCGCCCGATTGTAGGCCTGCGCGTGGGAGTCAAAAACGGCGGCTGTGCCGGTCAGGAATACACCTTTGCCTATGCGGACAGCATCGAGCCGATGGACGAGGTGGTTGAAGACAAGGGCGCGACGGTTCTGATTGAACCCAAGGCGATCTTGTTCCTGATCGGTTCGGAAATCGATTTCGTGACAACGCGCTTGTCGTCCAAATTTGTGTTCCGTAACCCCAACGAGACTGACGCCTGCGGTTGCGGCGAGAGTGTCACCATTATTCCGGCAGAATCCGACAACGCATGATCCGTCTAGAAGGCGTCACCCGCCGTTACAGCAGCCGTGCGGGTGACCGCGTGGCGCTGGATAATGTTGATCTTGAAATCGGTCGCGGCGAGATTTTCGGCGTCGTCGGTCGCTCGGGGGCAGGCAAGTCCACGCTGATCCGCACGATCAACCGTCTGGAAACGCCGGACGGGGGCAGGGTGATCGTCGATGGCGAGGATATCACGGCTCTTGATGCCAAGGGCCTGTTAAAGGCCCGACGCCGCATCGGCATGATTTTTCAGCATTTCAACCTGCTGAACTCCAAAACTATTGAAGCCAATGTGGCGTTTCCGCTGATGCTGGAAGGTCGCCCCAAGGCCGAGATCACGGCGCGTGTAGCCGAGCTTTTGGCGCAGTTGGGCCTCGCCGAACACGCCAAAAAATATCCAAGGCAGTTATCGGGCGGTCAAAAGCAGCGTGTCGGTATTGCCCGCGCTCTGGCCTGTGGCCCGCAGGTCTTGCTGTGTGACGAAGCGACCAGTGCACTGGATCCCGAAACGACCGAAGACATTCTCAATCTGCTGGACCAGTTGAACCGCGAACTGGGTTTGACCATCGTCATGATCACCCACCAGATGGAGGTGGTGCGCCGCGTCTGTGACCGTGTGGCAGTCCTAAAGGACGGCAAGGTGGTCGAGACAGGCCGGACGGCAGATGTTTTCCTGAATCCGGCCCATCCCGTTACGCAGGCCATGCTGGCCGAGGACGATGACGGTTTTGATGCCGCAATGGCCCCAGTGGGGGGACAGATGGCGCGACTGACCTTCCGTGGCGCTTCGACCTATGAGCCAGAGCTGAGCCGCATCGCGCGTGAAACGGGTGTCGACTATTCGATCCTCTCCGGTCGTATCAGCCGTATTCGTGGTGAACCTTGTGGCCAGCTTCTGGTCGTTTTCACCGGCGGTGATGCCACTGTCGCTATGGCGCGCCTGACCGAGAATGGTGTTGCCGTCGAAGCCATCCAGAAGGAGGCGCGCTGATGTTTGACAATGTGAACTGGCTGGAGGTAGGCAAGGCTGGCATCGACACATTGCTGATGCTGGCAGGCTCGCTGACACTGACGGTGGCGATCGGTATTCCGTTGGGCGTGCTGTTGTTCCTGTCGGGCAAGGGCAAGCTGGCGGCCAATCCTGTGGTCAACGCTGTGTTGTCGTTTGTTGTGAACGTACTGCGGTCTTTGCCCTTTATCATTCTGCTGATCGTCATGCTGCCGCTGACCATGTTGCTGGTGGGCACTTCGCTCGGGGTGCTGGGCGCTATTCCGCCTCTGGTCGTCGGAACGGCACCGTTCTATGCGCGACTGGTCGAGAATGCGCTGCGTGAAGTGGATCACGGCGTGGTCGAGGCGACGCAGGCTATGGGGGGATCAACATTTCAGATCGTTATGCGTGCCCTTTTACCCGAGGCTTTGCCGGGTATCATTGCCGGTGCGACGGTGTCTGCGATTGCTTTGGTGGGTTATACGGCCATGGCAGGGGTTGTCGGTGCGGGCGGATTAGGCGACCTTGCCGTTCGTTTTGGGTATCAGCGCTTCCAGACCGACGTAATGTTTGTCACGGTAGTTCTGCTGCTGGTACTTGTTCAAATTCTACAGATGCTTGGCGACTGGCTTGTGGCTAGGGTTTCGCATCGCTGACTTAATTCGAGGATTTTTATGTTCGCTCGCCGCACCTTTTTGCTGAATGCTGCTGCATTGGCTGCTGTCGGTTTCCTCGCAGCCTGTGGTGGTAATAAAGAAGAGGCTGCGCCTGATACCTCCAAGCCCTTGCGGGTTGGCGCGACGGCCGTGCCGCATGCCGAGATCTTGGAAATCGTTCGACCGCTATTGGCTGCCGAGGGAATTACCCTCGATATCAAGGTCTTCAACGACTATGTTCAGCCCAATGTACAGTTGGCTGAAAAGCGTCTGGATGCCAATTATTTCCAGACCGAGCCGTATCTGAAAGAGTTCAACACCGCACGCGGTGCCGATCTGGTCACTGTGGCCGGCATTCATATCGAGCCGCTGGGTCTTTATTCCAAGAAGCACGCCAAGCTCGCCGATCTGCCGAATGGTGCCGAAATCGTTCTGCCGAACGATGCATCCAACACCGGCCGTTCGCTGCTATTGCTGCAATCTGCGGGCCTGATCACCCTGAAAAAGGGCGAAAACCCGCTGCAGACCGTGGCTGATATTCAGGACAACCGTAAGGGTCTGACGTTCCGCGAGGTCGAGGCGGCCACGATACCGCGCATCCTGCCGCAGGTTGATGGTGCCGTCATCAATACCAACTACGCGTTGGATGCAGGCCTCAGCCCGCGTTCGGATGCACTGTCGCTCGAGGGCGCAGACAGCCCCTATGTGAACTATCTGGTGGCGCGTCCTGACAACAAGGACGATCCGCGTCTGGTTGCGCTGGCCAATGCTCTGCGTAGCGAAGCGGCACGCGCCTTCATCGCCCAGAAGTATCAGGGCGCGGTCATTCCGGCCCAGTAAACGCCGAAACCGTCGTGACCACAGTGCCTAGACTGTGGTCACGATCTTCGGTTTTGGTGCGTCTTCTGCGCTTGTTGTGCGGTTACGACCTGCGCGTTTGGAGACGTAAAGTGCGGCATCCGCACGCTCCATAAGCTCGAACGGGGTTTCTTTCGGCTGACGCGTCGCATAGCCGGTCGAAATGGTCACCACACCCAGATCATCATTGGTCGAACGACGACGCAGGGCGCGCGAGGCAATATCGACGCGCAAGGTGTTCAGGATATCCTCGACCTGAGCAACGTTTTCCTCGGTAAACGCAATGACGAACTCCTCGCCGCCATAACGGGCGCTGATACGCGTTGACGTTGTGATGCGAGCAATCGCGCTGGCCACATAACGCAGAACCTGATCGCCGGTCTGGTGGCCCCAGGTGTCGTTGAAACGTTTGAAGTGGTCGATATCGACCACAGCCAGACTGATGGTTGCGCCAGTTAGGTCAACCGAGGCGCACAGAGCCTCCAGCTTTTCGTCAAACGCCTTGCGGTTGGCAAGGTTGGTAAGTGCGTCCGTCATGGCATCGCGGCGTACCTGTTCAAGGTGCGTGCGCAACTTGTTGACCTCGGTATGCGAGGATTCCAGACGTTTTTCGAGGACAACCGTATGGCGCTGGATGCGACGCGTGGCCTTGGACAAGGTCCCCACCAGTTCCACGAGTGGGTTGGGTGGCACGCTTTGGTTCAGTTGAACCTTGGCGTCCGACAGAGTGTCGGCATACTGGACCTGAATCTCACGAGCCTTGTCTATCGCAATCGCGACGGCGGCGAGTTCGCGGTTTAGAACTGCACCCGCATCGCGAATTTCTTCGGACAGACGGCTGCGCGGCAGGAACTCCGTCGCCAGCGACTCGGAAACAGCATCCGTGAAGGCTGTATGCATATCCAGCAGGCGGCGCATTTCTTGCGACAGCGGACTATCAGGCGTCGAAATGTAATGCAGCCACAACTCGAAATTGAGGGGAGTCGGCCAAACCTTGGCAGACTCCATGGCCTCAATCGCCTGACGGGCTATGGCATAGGCTTGCGGCCCGCGAACAGCGGTATCTACATGCTCACTCATCGGTTCCCCCCGACTACTTCAGGTTTAACCTAGGGATAATGCGTAACCCGCAGGTTAAGCCCAAAACAAAACTTGTATCAGGCGGGAAGAATGACCGGACGGCGCAGGAATGCAGGGATTTCATCGCCAAAAGCAGTGCTGTTATGGGCTGGTTCTGCCGATTTTTGCACTTCGGAAGATGACTTACGGTTGTTTCGCCCGCGATTGCGCGAGGGCTGCTCCGCCTTAGGTGGCGAATCCGCTTCGGGCGTTTCGACGGCTACGGTTTCGATCGCTTCGATAGCCGTTTCGGGTTTGCGGCGCGAACGGCCACGACGCGTACGTCCTTCCTCTTTCGCTTCGGAAACAGGTGTCTGGACAGTGTCGTCGGTCGGCGCAGTATCGACGGCCAAGACCTCGGCATCCGCTACCTTGGGCTCACGCGTGCGCTCGCGACGGCTACGGCTCGAGCGACCTTCGCTGCTGCGCGGGCGATCCGAAATGGAGGTAAAGTCCACATCGTCCAGCGGCAGTTCGACAGGGTCTTTTTTGATGAGCTTCAGAACCTTGTCGAGCGACTTGTCGTCCGACGGGGTCACAATCATGTAGGCGTCACCAGTACGGCCTGCACGGCCTGTACGACCAATACGGTGCACATAGTCGTCGGCGTGGTGCGGCACGTCATAGTTGAAGACGTGGCTGACGGCTGGAATGTCCAGACCGCGCGCGGCCACATCCGATGCCACCAGAAGCTTCAGATCGCCATTACGGAAATCGGACAGGGTCTTCATGCGCAGGGATTGGTCCAGATCACCGTGGATCGGGGCTGCGTTGAAGCCGTGTACGGCCAGCGACTTGGCAACGATGTCCACGTCGGACTTGCGGTTACAGAAGACGATACCGTTCTGCACTTCCGAACGCTCGATCAGAAGACGCAGCGCCGTGCGCTTGGCCTTGGGGTCGGAAACCGGCAGACGGGTAATGTGCTGGGTGATGGTGTCGGCGGTTTGGGCCGGACGAGAGACCTCGATACGGGTCGGGTCTTTTAGGAACTGTTGCGTCAGACGTGTGATTTCCGGCGGCATGGTGGCCGAGAAGAACAGGGTCTGGCGACGCGGCGGCGTCAGTTTGAAGATACGCTCGATGTCGGGAATGAAGCCCATGTCCAGCATGCGGTCGGCTTCGTCGACGACCATGATTTCGACGCCGGTCAGAAGGATCTTGCCGCGCTCGAACAGGTCCAGCAGGCGGCCGGGGGTTGCGATCATCACGTCCACGCCCTTGTTGAGCATGGCGACCTGATCGCCCATCGAAACGCCACCGATCAGCAGCACCCAGTTCAGGCGCGTCCCCTTGGCGTATTTTGCGAAATTCTCGGCGACCTGATCTGCCAGTTCGCGGGTCGGGCACAGCACAACGGCGCGCGGCATACGGGCGCGGGCGCGGCCAGACGACAGGCGGTCGATCAGGGGCAGGGTAAAGGCGGCCGTTTTGCCGGTACCGGTCTGGGCGATACCCAGAACATCACGGCCAGCGAGCGCCACTGGAATGGCCTGCGACTGGATCGGAGTGGCTTCGGTATAGCCGGTATCGGCAATGGCTTGAAGGGTCGTGGGCGAAAGGCCCAGCTTGGAAAACTCGGTCATAGAGTCCTGATTGGACAGAGGATAACGTCATCGACGTCTTTAGCTGACAGAGCCGCCCCTCGTGGGCGAGCGGGCGGCGCGCATCGCCAATCCTGCTCCGAGCTTGGGGCGGTATATGGAAAGCCCTACGCCACAGTCAACTATTTTCGGATGCGACGTGACTTCAACTGTCACAATATCGAAACGTCGGTATGGCTATTCTGCTGTGTTTTCAAAGAATAAGGACGCTTATATGCGCCCTGGCTTATGGATGTCTGCGATCATGGCTGTGCTGCTGTTCAGTGGCTCCGGCACGCATGCGCGAGCCCATTCCAGCGATATGGAAGCGGCCTTTGGCAATACGGTATTGAGTCATTATCCGGATGGCGGATGGGTGCGGCACTGGTTCGAACGTGATGGAAGCTATCGTGCCAGTTTCTCGGATGGGCGCAGCATCAGTGGCAACTGGACGCGCGAAGGCGACAGGCTGTGCCTGAACGATATCCGCCCACGCTTTCTGGTTTCACGTTTCTGTTCGAAATTCACCCAGGTCCGCCTTGGTGAAAGCTGGGCTGCGCGTGATCCACTGGGGCGTCGTGTTCGAAACGAACTGGTGCGCGGGCGTAGCCATTAAGACTACGCCCGCGACCTCTAAAGGGCTTTAAGCCTCTTCAGCCTTTTTCTTTGCCGGAGCCTTTTTGGCAGCAGGCTTTTTCGCGGCCGGCTTCTTGGGTGTTGCCGCCTTTGTAGTTGCGGCTTTCTTTGCGGCCGGTTTCTTGGCCGCGGCCTTCTTCTTGGGAGCAGTGCCAGCCTTGGCCGCCAGCAGTGGCAGGGCCACTTCCAGCGTCATGTCGTCCGGCTCGGTCCCCTTGGGCAGGGTCGCATTGACCTTGTTCCACTTCACATAGGGACCATAGCGTCCGGCCATAACCTGAACGGCGGCACCGTCCTCGGGGTGGGCACCCAGCTCTTTGAGCGGAGCGGCGGCGGCACCGCGAGCGGCACGACCGGCACGTTTTTCGGCCAGCAGGGCGACGGCGCGGTTCAGGCCAACGTCAAACACTTCTTCGATGTCCGAGACATTGGCATAGGTGCCATCATGCGCAACGAACGGACCGAAGCGGCCCAGACCGGCTGTGATCGGCTTGCCGTCTTCGGGGTGTTCGCCCACGACGCGCGGCAGGCTGAGCAGTTTCAGCGCACGTTCCAGATCCAGAGACGCAGGCGACCATCCCTTGGGCAGGGATGAGCGACGCGGCTTGGCACCTTCTTCGAGGGCTTCGGTTTCCACATAGGGGCCAAAGCGACCGATCTTCAGTTGCACGGTTTTGCCCGTTACCGGATCGACACCCAGTTCGCGATCACCGCTTTCGCCGCCCTCTGCACCGTCAGGCGATGCAACGGGACGGGTATATTTGCAGTCCGGATAGCGCGAGCAACCAATGAAGGCACCGTAGCGGCTGGTCTTCAGGCTGAGCTGGCCCTCATTGCAGGTGGGGCACAGACGCGGATCACGGCCATCACCTTTGTCAGGGAAGATGTGCGCGCCCAACGCCTCGTTCAGGTGATCGAGGATGGCGGTCGTGCGCAGTTCGCCCGCAGCCTGTGTGGCAGTGTGGAAGTCGCTCCAGAAGGATCGCAGTAGCGCCTTCCAGTCCAGCTCGCCTGCCGAAACCTCGTCCAGCTGGTCTTCCAGCGCGGCGGTGAAGTCGTATTCGACCCACTTACCAAAGAACTGTTCGAGGAAGGCAGTGACCAGACGGCCCTTGTCTTCCGGATAGAAGCGGTTCTTGTCCATGCGGACATATTCGCGGTCGCGCAGGGTGGTCAGGATCGAGGCATAGGTCGACGGACGACCGATACCCAGTTCTTCCAGTTTCTTGACGAGGGTGGCTTCCGAGAAACGCGGGGGCGGTTCGGTGAAGTGCTGGTCGGTGCGGATGGCTTGGACCTGTGCCTTGGCGCCTTCCTTCAGCGCGGGCAGGCGGCCACCTTCATCCTCGTCCTCGTCCGATGCACCCTTTTGGCGTTCGTCGCGGCCTTCTTCATAGGCCGCGATAAAGCCGTCAAAGACCACAACCTGACCGGTTGCACGCAGGCCGGTCTGGCCGTCGGGCGTTTCGATCTCGATGGTCGTGCGGTCCATACGCGCCGATTCCATCTGGGACGCGATCATACGCTTCCAGATCAGCTCGTAGAGGCGCTTGAGATCAGCATCCAGATGCACGCTGTCAGGATGGCGCATCATATTGGTGGGGCGAATGGCTTCGTGCGCCTCTTGGGCGTTCTTGGCCTTTACCTTGTAATAGCGCGGCTCGGCAGGGACATAGGCCGGACCAAAGCGCTCGGCGATGGCTTCGCGGGCCTGTGCGATGCCTTCGGGGGTCACATAGACGCCGTCGGTACGCATATAGGTGATCAGACCGCCGGTATCATCGACGCCTTCATACAGCTTTTGCGCGGCCTGCATAGTGCGCTGGGCCGTAAAGCCCAGTTTACGAGCGGCTTCCTGTTGCAGGGTCGAGGTGGTGAAGGGTGGCGAGGGCGAACGCTTGGCCGGTTTCTTCTCGACCGATTTGATCGTGAAGTCGCCGCTGTCGATCGCATAACGGGCAGCGGTCGCCATGGCCTCGGACACAATATCCAGACGTTGGACGCGCTTGCCTTCGTGTTTGACCAGACGGGTGGTGAAGGGCGGGCTGTCAGCGATCAGGTCTGCTTCGACCGACCAGTATTCCTGCGGCTTGAAGCGTTCGATTTCCATTTCGCGATCGACAACGATGCGAAGGGCAACCGATTGAACGCGACCCGCCGAGCGGGCACCAGGCAGCTTGCGCCACAGTACCGGCGACAGGTTGAAACCGACCAGATAGTCCAGAGCGCGGCGGGCCAGATAGGCCTCGACCAGTTCCATATCCAGTTGGCGCGGATTGGCCATAGCCTCGAGGACAGCCGACTTGGTGATCGCGTTGAACGTCACGCGCTCGACCGACGTATCCTTCAGGGCCTTCTTCTTGTTCAGGACTTCCAGAACGTGCCAGCTGATCGCCTCTCCCTCGCGGTCGGGGTCGGTCGCGAGAATAACGCGGTCGGCCTTCTTGGCCTCTTCGGCGATTTCCGACAGGCGCTTGGTGGCCTTGGCGTCCACTTCCCACTGCATGGCAAAGTCATCGTCGGGCAGGACCGAGCCATCCTTGGACGGCAAGTCCCGGATATGCCCGTATGAAGCCAGGACCTTATAGTCCGGCCCCAGATACTTATTGATTGTTTTAGCCTTCGCGGGGCTCTCGACGATGACGAGATTCATGGCGCTCTATTCGAGGAAACGGGGGCGCGAACGTGGTTGCGACCGATGGATATGTCAATGCGCCTTGAAAACAACGCATGCCGTAACGTGTGTGTTGCATTGAAATGCAACCTAGGGTTACATATGGTCAAGCTGGGCGCTGTGAGGGAGTGGCTATGCTGGTTTTGCGCAATCAGGTTCAAGCGGGCGAAGTACGGGACAGAGCCTGTGAGGCGCTGCCCAAGGGTGTCACCCATATCCGTGAGTATGTAGGCAGCATGTCCAGCGAACTGGCGCAAATGGCGCGAGGGCAGGGCGACGAGCGACTGGCATGCTTGCTGGAGTTGGCGGCGGAAATGGCAAAGCATTGAGCACAAAGCGACACCGTACCCGCCTACAGGCCGGAAACCAGTCCACCCGGTAGCAGGGTGGCCCGATCCGTCAGACTTAGCTCCAGCAGGGCGGCGGCAACCGTGGCGGCGGGCAGGTTCAGATGACGCGACAATTCATCCGTCGCCGTGGGGACGGGCGATAACAGGCGTGCGATTTTCTCGATCACATCATGCGCTGGCTCGGCCATGACAGGTTCAAAATCCGGTACGGCGTGTGGCTCGAACAATGAGCGAAGCGTCGTAAAGGCCCGCTGTACGTCCTCGGCACTTTCGCAAAGGATGGCCCCCTGACGTAACAGGTCATTGGTGCCGCGTGTGCGGGGATCAAGCGGCGATCCGGGCACCGCAAACACGTCGCGATTCTGTTCGGCGGCGATGCGTGCGGTAATCAGCGAGCCGGATTTCAGTTCGGCCTCGACCACGATCACACCGCGTGACAGCCCTGACAATATGCGGTTACGACGTGGAAAATCGCGCGCCTGAGCCCGCATTCCCATCGGGCTTTCCGATACCAGACAGCCGGTCTCGCCGATTTTGGCATGTAGTTCGGCATTTTCGGGCGGATAGATGTCGTCGATGCCGCCCCCCAGAACGGCGACAGTGCCTGTTTCCTGCGCGCCAGAATGGGCGGCGGTATCAATCCCGCGCGCAAGGCCGGAAACGACGACATGTCCTGCCTGACCCAGTTCGCGGGCCAGATCGCGGGCAATGCGTAGCCCGCCAGCAGAAGCAATCCGAGCGCCGACAATGGCAATCGTTTCACCATGCAGCAGGTCTTTACGGCCCTTCACCCACAAAACGGGCGGCGGTGGGTCAATATGTGAAAGCCGCAGGGGATAGTGGGCATCGCCACGAACCAGAAGCGTGGCACCATAGGCGTGTCCGGCTTCAAGCTCGGCTTCTATGGTGCGGGTATCGGGCAGATTATAGGTCGCACGACCGCTGCGGCGGACCAGATCGGGCAGGGCGTCGATGGCGGTGATCGCACTGCCGAAACGCTGCAAAAGCTGGGAAAAGGTGACGGGACCGATTTTATCGGTCCGCGCCAGCCGGAGGCGGGCAAAACGCTCGGCCTCCGGCAGGGCCGTCATGCTTTGACGTCTCCGGCCTTCTTGCCGCCGATCTTGGGCTCTTGTCCCTTGATGAGGCGCCCAATGTTCTCATGGTGCCGGAACCAGATCAGGACAGCGGCAAAGATCGCCAGAAGATAGATCGGCTTGGCGATAGGAAAGCCCATAGATGCCACCGAGGTAATGCCAATCAGTGGGGTTACCGCAGACGCAATAAGGGCCGACAGAGACGAAATACGGAAGGCAAAGGCGCAGACCAGCCAAATCAGCGCGGCCACCAGCCCCAGAGGCCAGTGCGCGGCCAGCATCAGGCCAAAGAAGGTTGCGACCCCCTTGCCGCCCTTGAATTTAAGCCACACCGGATAGAGGTGGCCAAGGAAGGCCGCACCACCGGCTAGAGCCGCAGCCACTTCGCTGCCGGTAATGTAGCGGGCCAGAAGCAGAGCCACAGCGCCCTTGCCAGCGTCCAGCAACAGGGTCGCGATGGCCAGATCTTTACGGCCGGTACGCAGCACATTGGTGGCGCCGATGTTTCCAGAGCCGATCTTGCGGACATCACCCGCACCAAAGGCACGGGTCAGCAACACACCAAAAGGTATGGAGCCGAGCAGATAGCCCGCGATCGTGACCAGACCGAGAGTTACGAGGGCGGGGGCCGCCAAATCCTGCACTTTGATTCGCTCCTATGCGCGCTGATCGTAGACGATGCGACCGTCGACGATGGTGAGCAAGACCTTGCCTTGCAAACGGCGGCCGTCAAACGGCGAGTTCTTGGACTTGGACTTCAGCTTGGCCGCGTCCACAACGATGGGCGCACCCGCATCGAACAGGATCAGGTCGGCGGGGGCACCTTGGGCAATCACACCGCTGTCGAGGCCCAGCAAGTTGGCCGGATTTTGCGTCATCGGGCGCAGCACGTCGATCAGGTCGATCCCGTTATCGTGGTGCAGATTGGTGACGGCGGCGGCAAGAAGGGTTTCCAACCCCACAGCGCCGGGTTCAGCCTCAGCGAACGGACGGCGCTTGTTTTCCGCCGGTTCGGGACAATGCGCCGAAGTAATCACGTCGATCAGGCCGTCACGAATGCCTTCGATCATAGCCTGACGGTCACCTTCGGTGCGAAGAGGCGGATCAAGACGATAGAAGGTGCGATAATCGCCGATATCGATCTCGTTAAAGCACAGGTGGTTGATCGACACCGATGCCGCAACATCCAAGCCGCGTGTACGAGCGCGGGTCAGGACCTCCAGAGCGCCTTCGGTTGAAATCTGGTCGACAAGGAAACGTGCGCCGGTTTGTTCGACCAGAGCCAGATCGCGCTCCAACTGAATACGCTCGGCCAGAGCGGGCTGGCCCGACAGGCCAAGACGCGTGGCCAGTTCGCCCGCCGTCGCGACCGTGCCTTCCGACAACCACGGCTCGACAGGACGGCAAGAAATCAGGGCGTTGAACGAGGCTGCGTAGCTCATCACCCGTTGCAGGGTGCGGCTGTTGCGGATCACATGGTCTACGTCGGTGAAATAAAGCGCACCGGCTTCGTCCATCAGGCCGATTTCGGCCATGCGCTCACCTTCACGGCCTTGGGTGGCAGCACCGGCAGCGTGGACATGCACCAGTCCCAGCGCGGCACCACGACGACGGATGTGGTCGATGGTGGCGGGATCATCGATAGCCGGATCGGTGTCGGGCTGGATGACGATGGTGGTCACGCCACCCGCAGCCGCAGACAGGCTGGCCGATTTCAGAGTTTCTTTGGGCTCGTTGCCCGGCTCGCCGGTCTTCACGCGGATGTCGATCAGCCCGGGGGCAAGGATGCGCCCTTGGGCATTAATGACAGTCGCGCCAGCTGGAGCCGACTGGGCCGAGCCGTGCATGACCTCTTTGATGCGACCGTTCTCGATGATGACGCCACCAGCGCCATCATAGTCACTGGCAGGATCAATCAGGCGGGCATTGAGGATAGCGGTAATGGTCATTATTCGTCTCCCGCGCGGCGGTGGGCGAGGGCGGCCAGTACAGCCATGCGGGCGGCCACGCCCATCTCAACCTGATCCTGAATAAGCGAAACAGACAGGTCGTCGGCAACGTCGGAATCGATTTCAACGCCTCGGTTCATCGGGCCGGGGTGCATGACCTTGGCTGTGGGCTTGGCATAGGCCAACTTTTCACGGTCCAGACCCCAGAAACGGAAATACTCGCGCGTGGACGGAATGAGCGCCCCTGCCATTCGTTCCATTTGCAGGCGTAACATCATAACAACATCAACGCCTTGCAGGCCTTCCTTCATGTCATGGAAGATTTCGACATTCCAGCGCCGGGCCACGCTCGGGATCAGGGTGGTGGGGCCGACCAAGCGAACATTGGCACCCATCATCTGCAACAGGGCGATGTTGGAGCGCGCTACGCGGCTGTGGGTCACGTCCCCACAGATCGCGACCGTCAGGCCGCCGACATCGCCAAAACTGCGACGCAGGGTCAGCAGGTCCAGTAAGGCCTGTGTGGGGTGTTCATGGCGGCCGTCACCGGCGTTCACAACGGCGCACCCGACCTTCTGCGACAGCAGGTCCACCGCGCCCGAGGCCGAGTGGCGCACCACAAGAATCTCCGGCTTCATGGCGTTCAGAGTCACGGCGGTGTCGATCAGGGTCTCGCCCTTCTTCACCGAAGACGAGGCAACCGGCATGGTCACAACATCTGCGCCCAGTCGCTTGGCGGCGATCTCGAAAGAGGAACTGGTGCGGGTCGAGTTCTCGAAGAACAGGTTTACGACCGTCTGTCCGCGCATCAGGTCGATGCCTTTGGCGGACTGGCGGTTAAAGTCGACGAAAGCGTCGGCCAGATCGAGCAAAGCCATGGCGGCGGGCGGATTTAAATCCGCAGCAGCAAGGAAGTGGGCTTTGGGGAACGGGGTGAGCCGCTCCTGAATGATTTCGGTGACATGTGCGGCTTGGGTCATCGAGAAGCCGCTATAGGCGTGTCCGGCGCTTGAGGGAATAGTGTGACGCCATCACATCGTTAGATAGCGTCACATCAGGTTTCCGATTGTCTCAGATTTGGCCGCTGCTGATACGCAGCTGATCCAGCGCGCCCTGCAAAATCCAAGACGCGGCTGTGCGGTCCACAACCTCGGCGCGGCGTTTGCGGTTCAGGTCCAGTTCCTCGATCAGGAAACGCTCTACACCCGCGGTGGACAGGCGTTCGTCCTGAAAGGCGATATTGACGGGGCGGATGCGTTCCAGATTACGGGCAAAGGCGCGGCACGACTGGGCGCGCGGCCCCTCGGTGCCGTCCATGTTCAGCGGCAGGCCGATCACCAGAGCCGAGACATTGCGCCCGTCCATAAGCTTGAACAGCGCCTCGGCTTCCTGCGTGAACTTTGTCTTGCGGATCAGCTGGAGCGGGCTGGCAATCATGCGACTGGCGTCGGAAACGGCGACGCCGATGGTTTTCTCGCCAAGGTCCAGTCCGATCCACGAGGTGTTCGGAGGGCAGGCGGCGGGCAGGTCTTTTAGGTCAAATACAGGCACAAACACCCCATATTACATAGGGAACCGCTTGTCGAAGGCGCGGCAGAGCGGTAACCCACTTCTTTATTGTAGGCGCGACGACTCCCTATCGTTGTGCCGCCGGATATTTCGGAGACTTTCATGGCTATCGACGCCGCGACGGTGAGGCGGGTTGCCCACCTCGCCCGTATCAAAACCCCCGAGGAACGCCTGGAGCCGCTGGCCCAGGAGCTGAACGGTATCCTGAACTGGATCGAGCAGCTGAACGAGGTGGACGTAGACGGTGTCGAGCCGATGACCTCGAACGTGGCCCAGACCCTGCGCCTGCGTGACGACGTTGTGACCGACGGCGACAAGGTTGCCGATGTCCTGTCCAACGCACCCAAGGCCGCAGACGGCTTCTTCGTCGTACCGAAGGTCGTGGAGTAAATAATGAGCGACCTGACCAAACTGACGCTGGCCGATGCCGTTGACGGCCTGAAAGCCAAGACCTTCTCGTCGGAAGAGCTGACCCAAGCCTTCCTTGGCGAGATTGCGAGCGCCAACCCGACGCTGAACGCCTATGTCGAAGTGACGGGCGAAAAGGCACTGGCACAAGCCCGCGCATCTGACGCCAAGCTCGCCAAGGGCGAGGGCGGTGACCTTGAGGGCGCGCCGCTAGGCATCAAGGACCTGTTCTGCACCGAGGGTGTGCAGACGACAGCCGGTTCCAACATGCTGCGCGGCTTTGTGCCGCCGTATGAATCGACCGTCACCGCCAATCTGTGGCGCGACGGTGCGGTCATGCTGGGCAAGCTGAACATGGACGAGTTCGCCATGGGCTCGGCCAACGAGACCTCGGCCTTTGGTCCAGTTGTGAACCCGTGGAAAGCTCAGGGCGATGATGCGCAACTGACGCCGGGCGGCTCGTCGGGCGGCTCGGCTTCGGCTGTGGCTGCAAACCTGTGCCTTGCTGCGACTGCTTCGGATACCGGTGGCTCGATCCGCCAACCGGCAGCCTTTACCGGCACCGTGGGCATCAAGCCGACCTATGGCCGCGCCAGCCGCTTCGGTATGGTCGCGTTTGCCTCGTCGCTGGATCAGGCAGGACCGATCACCAAGACGGTGAAAGACTCGGCCATCCTGCTGAAATCCATGTGCTCGTTCGACACCAAGGATTCCACCAGCCTCGACGTTCCGACTCCGGATTGGGCCGCTTCGGTTGGCCAGTCGGTCAAGGGTCTGCGCATCGGCGTTCCGGCGGAATACCTGATCGACGGTATGCCCGAAGAGATCAAGAAGCTGTGGGAGCAGGGCGTCGAGTGGCTGAAAGCCGCTGGCTGCGAGATCGTCCAGATCAGCCTGCCGCACACCAAATATGCCCTGCCGACCTATTATATCGTGGCTCCGGCAGAGGCTTCGTCGAACCTCGCCCGTTATGATGGCATGCGTTTCGGTCACCGCGCCGAAGAATTCACCTCGCTAGACGACCTGTACGCCGCATCGCGCGCAGAGGGCTTTGGCAAGGAAGTTCAGCGCCGCCTGACCATCGGTGCCTATGTGCTGTCGGCTGGCTTCTATGACGCCTATTACGTTCGCGCCCTGAAGGTGCGTCGTCGCATTGCCGAGGACTTCGACAATGTGTGGGGCAAGGTTGACGCCATCCTGACGCCGTCGACCCCGTCGGCTGCGTTCAAGCTGGGCGACAAGCAGATCGATCCGCTGACCATGTATCTGAACGACGTCTTCACCGTCACGACCAATCTGGCCGGTCTTCCGGGCATTTCGGTTCCGGCGGGTCTGGACTCGAAGGGGCTGCCGCTGGGTCTGCAGATCATCGGCAAGGCACTGGATGAAGATACCGTCTTCAAGGTCGCAGGCGCGATCGAAGACGCTGCCGGTTTCGTTTCCAAACCGGCCAAGTGGTGGTGAGCATGAGCGCGAACGCAACTATTCTTAAGGGCCGTACGGGCGATTGGGAAATCGTCATGGGTCTGGAAATCCACGCGCAGGTCGCGTCGAATTCCAAATTGTTCTCGGGCGCGGCTGTCGGCTTCGGCGCTGGCCCGAACGAGCAGGTCTCGTTGGTGGATGCCGGTTTCCCCGGCATGCTGCCGACCCTGAACAGGTTCTGCGTCGAGCAGGCTGTGAAATCGGGTCTGGGTCTTCGCGCCCAGATCAATCTGAAGTCGCAGTTCGACCGCAAGAACTACTTTTATCCGGACCTTCCGACCGGCTATCAGATCAGCCAGCTCTATCACCCGATCGTGGGTGAGGGCGTCGTAGAAGTAGAGGCCGAAGACGGCACCTTCTTCAATGTCGGCATCGAGCGCCTGCACCTTGAGCAAGACGCGGGCAAGCTGATCCACGACCTGTCGCCGACGGATTCCTATGTCGATCTGAACCGTGCGGGCACTGCCCTCATGGAAATCGTGTCGCGTCCTCACATCCGCTCGCCGGAACAGGCTGTGGCCTATGTGAAGAAGATCCGCACCATCCTGATGTACCTTGGCACCTGCGACGGTGACATGGAGAAAGGCAATCTGCGTGCGGACGTGAACGTCTCGGTTTGCCCGGTCGGCAACTATGACAAGTTCATGGAAACCGGTGATTTCGGCTTCCTCGGCACCCGTTGCGAGATCAAGAACGTCAACTCGTTCCGCTTCATCTCGCAGGCCATCAACTACGAAGCGCGTCGCCAGATCGAGATCGTAGAAGACGGCGGTAAGGTCGATCAGGAAACCCGCCTGTACGACCCGACCAAGGGCGAAACCCGCTCCATGCGTTCGAAGGAAGAAGCGCAGGATTATCGCTACTTCCCCGATCCGGACCTGCTGCCGCTGGTTCTGGAACAAACTTGGGTGGATGGCCTCAAGGCCAGCCTGCCGGAACTGCCGGATGACAAGCGCCGTCGCCTGATGGACCAGTATGGTCTGTCGCAATACGACGCCATTGTCCTGATCTCGGAACAGGCCAAGGCCGACTATTTCGAAGCCGCCGCCAAAGGCCGCGATGCCAAGCTGGTGTCGAACTGGGTGACGAACGAGATTTCGGCGCGTCTGGCAGCAGACAACCGTGACTTCAGCGACAATCCGTTGCCGGCTGCCCATGTGGCCGAACTGGTTGAACTGATCGAAACCGGCGTGATCTCGTCCAAGATTGCCAAGGAAGTGTTCGACTACGTTTGGAAGGGCGAAGGCTCTCCGTCCGAAGTCGTTGAAAAGCACGGCCTGAAGCAGGTTACGGATACCGGTGCCATCGAGAAGGCTGTCGATGACCTGATCGCCGCCAATCCCGACAAGGCTGCTGCCGTTGCCGAGAAGCCGCAAGCGATCGGCTGGTTCGTCGGTCAGGTGATGAAGGCCACTGGCGGCAAGGCTAACCCTGCTGCGGTGAACCACATCCTTAAAGCAAAGCTGGGGCTTTAATACTTGGGGGCTGCGGCCCCCAAACCCCCGGCAGTCGCTAACGCTCGCGACGCGGTCGCTCGCTGCTTGAGCGACATATGATACTAAAAAAGCCCCTGAAGTTATAAGCTTCAGGGGCTTTCTTTATGCAGTTTCGAGGCTGCTACCAGCGCCACGCGTCGCGGATAACCTCGACGATATAGCCATCGTATTCGTCGATCAGATAGATCGAGTTATCGACATAAACCCAGCGTGTGCCCGGAGGCGGATAGCCGAGGCCGTAGGTACGATAATCGGATACCTGATAGCGCCAGAAGACTTCGGGCAGGTACTGCCCCGCCGACCATTGGCGGTTCCAGTAGGTGCGCGGGACGTTGTAATAGCCATAGCCGGGCGCGAAATAGAAACCGAGCCTTACACCGGACCAGCCACGGAAGCGGTTATCATGACGCCACCAGTCACTGTGGTGGCGGCGGTCCCAATCACGACGCCACTGGTCACGGTTCCAGCGGTTGTGGAAGTCGCGATAGTCCCGATCTCCGTTCCAGTTCGGTCTGTTCGGGCGATAATCCGGTCGTGTGGAATGGCTCGGCCTGTCAGGACGTCCTGCATCGGGGCGGTTCGGGCGGTTCCAGTCCGGACGGTTATGATCCGGCCTGTTCGGTCGATCCGGTCTGTTCCAGTCTGGTCGGTCGGGACGATCTGGACGCCCGCTATCGGGTCTGTTGGGACGGTTGTTCCAGTCAGGGCGACCGGCCTCAGGCCTGTTCGGGCGGTTGTGGTCAGGACGTTGAGGACGGTTGTAATCCGGTCTGTTTGGACGATCCGGACGGCCCGCATCGGGCCTGTTACTGTCTGGACGGTTGGGCCGGTTTCCATCGGGACGGTCAGGCCGTCCGGCTTCAGGCCTGTTAGGACGTTCGCCATCCGGACGTTGGGGCCGGTTCGGTCGATCAGGACGTGTGGAGGCACTCGGCCTGTCAGGGCGCGGGTTGCCGTCAGGACGTTCCGGTCGCGGTCCACGTTGTGGCCGCTCCGTCTGTTGTCGGGAAGGTGCGCTTTCGATGCGACGGCTTTCGGGCCCGCGTGACGCGCGGTCGCCGCCGCGTTCACGACGCGGTCCATCCTGACGTGTTTCTGCGCGATCCTGCGCAAGAACAGCCATCGGGGTCACAGCCGGAACAACGAATGCTGCGATAGCCGTGAACATCAAAAGAGAACGTTTCATTTTCGGGTCCTTACCCAAAATCACTATATTACGAGTATCGGCGTCATTCCATGAACCCGGTCTGAACAGCGGGTGCAGCCTTTGTCAGGGTAAAGAAAAGCCCCGCAAGCAAGCCTGCGGGGCCAGTTTCAGACTGAATCTTGAACTTTAATAGACGCCGCTCAGAACGCTGCTGATCAGGCCGGTGGCCAATGCGATCATGACAATGTCATTACCTGCGTGAACATAGCGGTATCCGTATGGAGCCGGACGCAAACCGTAGAAATCGGGATCGCGTACATAATAGTTGCGGTAGCTGGCGGGCAAATACGAACCCGAGCGCCAGCGATAATCATGATAACGGGAATCTACGCGGTAATAGCCATATCCCGGGGCATACCAATATCCCGCACGATTACCGCGATAGTCACGGAAGTCACGATGATCGCGCCACCAGTTGCGGTCATTGCGGTTCCAGCGCGCCGGACCGGAATAGCGCCTGTCATCATGGCGCGGGCGGACATGGTGCGGGGCAGGGCGATAGTCCGAGCGCCACTCGCGTTGGGGACCACGATGGTCGCGGCGATCGCGTTCGTACCGGTCATTGCGATCATAGCGTTCATGTCGCTCGCCACGATCACGTCGATCATGGTGGCGGTCCTGCGCCTGGGCAATCATGGGGGCCGCAGTTGTGGCCAGTGCCAGAATGGCTATGGCGGTTCTGGTGCTGGTTTTCATCGTCGACTCCATGTGTCTGGCCCTGTCGAGGTCGAACATGCGTCGGGGCATCTGAACCGAATCTGAACCGATTTTTCAGCTTGGTTCATCTTGCAGAGGTGGCACCTGACCGGCGGCTCGCTTGCTGTTTGGTCGAATGGTGTTCATCTATTCCGTCCGCATTTGCTGGGAGCAACACCGATGTCCGCACCAATCGAACTATGGTTCTGGCCGACGCCGAACGGCCACAAGATCACCATTGCTCTTGAGGAAATGGAGCTGCCCTATACGGTCCGCTATCTTAATATTGGTGGCGGCGAGCAGTTCACGCCCGAGTTTCAGCGCCTGAACCCAAATGGGCGCATGCCCGCGATCATTGACCCGCATGGGCCGGATAGCCAGCCAATCAGCCTTTTTGAAAGCGGGGCCATACTTCAATATCTGGCCCGCAAGACAGGCCTGTTTTACGGCACCGACGAACGCAGCCGCATCGAGGTGGATCAATGGCTGTTCTGGCAGATGGCAGGACTTGGACCGATGGCTGGCCAAACCCACCATTTTCGTCAGTACGCTCCGGCCATGATTCAGGATCAGCGCCAACTGGCCTATGGCGTCAACCGCTACACTAACGAAACCCATCGCCTTTACGGGGTGATGGAGCGCCGTCTTCAGGATCGCGATTATCTGGCCGGCGATTATTCGGTTGCAGACATGGCCTGCTGGCCGTGGATATTGCCGCGACTTCAAGGTCAATCCTTTGATGATTTCCCGAAGCTGGAGGCTTGGCATGCGCGAATAGCGGCTCGACCTGCAGTCCAGAAAGGTAAGGCCGTCGGCGCGGATTTACGGCGTAATCTGGGAGACAAGGGCAAAGATGCCGAGGCCGCACGGCAGATTTTGTTTGGCCAGCGGGGCCGTTAACCAAAACTTCAAACCGTTGTTATTTGAATGACCTTGCATTCATAGGGACAGAAGGTTCCTGCATGGAGGGTTTGACAATGATTGGGCATTTCGAAAACGCCGCTGATCTTGTGGCCGATCACCTGCCGTTACCGACACCGGACATGGATGGCGAGGCGCTGTTCAGGCTTGGTCTGGCCTATTCATCCGGTCAGGATGGCTGTCCTCTGGATCGCGTTTCCGCGCACATGATCTTCAATCTGGCGGCTATGAAAGGTTCTCTCGAAGCCCGTTCCTATCGCAAAGAAATGAGCGAAGAGATGTGCAGCGAGGAGCTGGCCGAGGCTCAACGTGCCGCCAGACGCTGGATTGATACCGACAGCGCGCATTGCGCCGCCTGATATCGCATCTCTAGGGCTCGTGGGTCTGGACCCGCAGCGCAGGGAAGGTTATGGACGGCTCACGACTGTTTGTTGAGGACTACGCCCATGCTCGCCCGTATTTATCGCCCAGCCAAGACCGCTATGCAGTCCGGCAAGGCCAAGACGAGCGACTGGCGTCTTGAGTTCGAGCCGTCTTCCGCACGTTTCAACGACCCTCTGATGGGCTGGAGCGGCACGACCGATATGAACGGTCAGGTGCGCCTGAGCTTTGAAACCAAAGAAGACGCTATTGCCTATGCAGAGCGTCATGGCATCGCATTCCGCCTGCACGAGCCGAATGAAGCGCCGGTGATCATCAAGGCCTATGCCGATAATTTCGCCACCAACCGTAAGCAGTCCTGGACGCACTAAAAGCGCGTCTTTCGACATCACCTAAGTTTCGAACGGGTCGCAGACTTTATGTCTCGGCCCGTTTTGTATTTCTGGCGATGAAATAGGGCAGGTGGCTTGCCCCGGTTCGCGAACGCCCTTATCCGTCCGAACCGATATCTTATGCGCCCTTAGCTCAACCGGATAGAGCACCCGCCTTCTAAGCGGACGGTTGAAGGTTCGAGTCCTTCAGGGCGCGCCAAGGTTTTAGGGGGATTAGACCCCGATTGTTTTGCAGCGAAATTTACAGAGTTTTGTTCGTGTACCGATTTTACCGGTGCGCTTGATGGCTTGTGATGTTCGTCCGTAGCCGAACCATGTTCCATAAAATGGCCACCGAAACTTCACTACTTCGCGCAAGTCATGGTTTGACGTTCCACTAAGCCTCTCCGCCAAGGCAGGAGGGCAAAGATCGATAGCGGTCGTCTGGTTCCTGCTGCTTCGCTTTAGATATGCGGTGGAACATTATGAGCAACTTCAAAACCATGCTCGCTGTGGCAGCGAGCACTTTGGCATTGGCTGCCTGCGGAGGCTCGGCTGAAGTCGCATCGCCCGGCGAGGGCGGCTTTGGTGATGGCGGTTCGGGTGGTGGCGGCACCGGTGGCGGTGGCGGCAATGGCCAAGCCGCAGCAGATTGCCCGACCGGCTTCTCGAATGTCGGTACGATTGCCAATAACAGCCTACGCGTTTGCCAGTTGCCGACCCAGATCAATGGTAATCTGACTGTGCCGCTGCGTGCGGGCACCATCTACTCGATCTCGGGCCGTACCTCGGTGGGCGTGGATATGGGTCTGGCCCAAGGCTCGACCACGGGCACCCAAGGCATCTTGACCGTTGAAGCCGGTGTGAAGCTGTTCGCATCGGGCGGCGGCGATTATCTGATCATCAACCGTGGCTCGCAAATCTTCGCCGAGGGCACGGCTTCCAACCCGATCATCTTTACCAGCCGCCAGAACATTGAAGGCTCGACCGGCGAAAACTCGCACGGTCAGTGGGGCGGCATCGTGATTGCAGGGCGTGCACCGCAAGCCGGTTGCCAGTTGACCGCCCCTGTTACTTGCACGGGTCAGGTTGAAGGTACGGACGCTTTCTATGGCGGCAACACACCGACCGATAATTCGGGCCGCATGCGCTATGTGCAAATTCGTTATTCGGGTTTTGAAATCGCGACGGGCAACGAGCTTCAGGCTCTGACACTGGCTGGTGTCGGTTCGGGCACCACGATTGAGTATGTGCAGTCCCACAACTCGTCGGATGACGGTATCGAGATTTTCGGTGGCAATGTGAACCTGCGCCACATCGTCATCACCGGTGCCGACGACGACGCTTTTGACACCGATACCGGCTGGCGCGGTGGCGCACAGTTCGGCATCGTGACCCAGCGTGCACCGAATGCCACCAGCCGCTCGGCAGGCTTCGAGTTCTCGGCGGCACCAGCATCGACGCCGCTGGCCTCGCGCTACATCTCGCAACCGAAGATCGCCAACTGGACGATGGTGGGCCGTAACTCGCCGACCGACGCACACACCGTGGCCCACTTCGACACCGGCACCAAGGCCAGCGTCGTGAACTCGGTCTTTACCAGCGTCGCTGGCTCCAAGGCGGGCTGCCTCGACATTGCCGATGCGGATACCGCGACCTCGGGTCCGGTGTTCCACTCGGTCTTCATGTCATGCGAAATCTCGTACCGTCCGAGCAATGCGGTCCGCTCGGAAGGCGTGTTCACTGCCGGTACCAACAATGTCGCTAAGGGTACCTCGACCCTGACGGCACCGTCAGGCGCTTCGATCACCAATCAGGTGCTTAGCTTCATCAACGGTGCCAACGAAACCGCAGTGACGCCGTACAAGGCCTCGACCATCCATAGCTACTTTACGGACACCACCTATGTCGGTGCCGTCAAGGATGCCAACGACACGTGGTGGCGTGGTTGGACCTGTGGCCTGACCGACGCGAAGTGCTGATCGATTAGCCACAAGAACGGAGCGGCGAGGGGAACCTCGCCGCTTTCCGGCTTTAACTTCCCACTTCAAGGCAAGCCTCATGAACACGACCAAACTGACTTTGGGCAGGGTTTTGTTGGCGACCTCGGCCCTTGGCGCATCCGTGATGCTGCCGGGCACGGCGCTCGCGCAATCTGTCTATTCCGACACCCCGTCCGCCGCCGCTGATCTGGCCACCGAAGCCGATGATCAAAGCCCGACCTCGGTCGCGGAAATCATCGTGCGCGGGCGTAATATTCCTCAGCAAAACCGCGCCACGGCCGAGGTCGCTGCGTTCCTGACGCAAGAAGACCTGCAACGTACGGGCGATTCAACCGCAGCCGCAGCCCTGACCCGCGTGACGGGCCTGTCGATTGTCGAGGGGCGCTTTGTGTATGTGCGCGGCCTTGGCGAGCGATACTCTTCGGCCTTGCTGAACGGTTCACCTTTGCCCAGCCCGGAGCCTCTACAGCGCGTGGTACCGCTGGACCTGTTTTCGGCCAGTGTGCTGAAAGGTGTTCAGGTCCAGAAATCCTATTCGCCTGACTTCCCCGGCGAGTTCGGTGGCGGTGTTATCAACCTGTCGACGGTTGAAGCACCGGCCGAAGCCTTCCTTGATCTGAAGGTCGGCATTGGTGGCAATACCGAGACGACCGGCAAGGATAATCTGGTCTATTACGGTTCGGACACCGACTGGACGGGGTTCGATAACGACACCCGCAAACTGCCGAGTCAGATCGCCTTGGCGTTCCGTGAAGGCAAGCAGATCAACCGCGCCAACTATTCGGTCAACGAGCTTCAGGCGATGGGACAGTCGCTGGTCAATGCGCCGCTCCGTTTGCTGCAAATGCAGCAGACACCGGTGGATGCCAGCGTTGAAATCTCCGGCGGATTCACCAGTCCGAACCGGCTGGGTGATCTGGGTGTGATCGTTGCCGCCGGTTACGACAATAGCTGGCGCGCCCGCGAGGCCACCCAGCAGGAAGGTATGTTCGAGGGCGACGGTCTGGTGCCGCGTTCGTCCTATACGGTTCAGTCGAACCAGAACGATATCCGCCTGAACTTCCTGGGTGGACTGTCGTTGTCGAATGAAGACCACGAGGTGAAGTGGACGAATATGTACGTCCGCAGCACCACCAAGGAAGCCCGCACCTCTGCCGGTCCGGACTTTGACGCTGGCGGCACCATCATCCGTAACGACTATACGGAATGGTTCGAGCGCCAACTGTTCACCACGCAACTGGCGGGCGAGCACTATCTGGGCGGCGGTAACTGGAAGCTGGACTGGCGTGCGGCCTATGCCAAATCCACCCGCGATGCCCCGTATGAAACCCGCTTCCAGTATGGCGTAGATGCCAGTGGCCGCTCTATCCATAACGTGCAGGGCAACCTGATTTCGTTCTCGGAGCTCGAGGACGAAGTTCTGTCGGGTGGTGTCGATCTGGCCTATTCGCTGCCGATGCAGGCGGGCCGCGAGGCGACCATCAAGGTTGGTGCGGCGACGCTGGACAACACCCGTAATGCCGAGCGCCACGATCTTCAGTTCGAAGCCGTCAACGGCCTGACGGACAGCCAGCGTCTGGCCCGCGTGGACTATCTGTTCTCGGACTACAACATCAATCCGAACACCTTGCAGCTGCGTGAAATCGCCGGTGGCAACGGGGCCAGCGCCTATGATGCCGACCTTAAGACCAACGCGGCCTATGCCATGGTGGATGCCGAGTTCTGGCCGACCCTGCGCACAACCTTTGGTGTGCGTTACGAAGATGGCAAACAAAGCGTGACCCCGCGTAGCTTGTTCGCCGGTAGCCCCACATATCAGGCGACCGAGAACAATGCCGATTACTGGCTGCCTTCGTTCACGGCGACATGGAACGTCGTCGAGGACCAGCAGATCCGCTTCGGTGTGTCCAAGACCATCGGCCGTCCGCAGTTCCGTGAACTGGCCCCGCAGACCTATACCGACCCTGAAAGCGACCGCATCTTTATCGGTAACCCGTATCTGGTCGATACAGAGATCCTGAACCTTGATGCCCGCTGGGAATGGTATTTCGCACCGCAGCAGTTCGTGACCGCTGGCGTCTTCTACAAGAAGATGGACAAGCCGGTTGAGGCCGTCATCGTCGATGTCGGCAACCAGCGCCAGCAATCCTTCCTGAACGCGCCCGAAGCCACCATCATGGGCATCGAGCTGGAAGCGAAGAAATATTACGAGTTCGCCAGCAATAGCGACTTCATCGCCAACAAGCGCTGGCTGATCCAGGCCAACTACACCTGGTCGGATAGCGAGGTCAGCGTCGGTGACGATGATACGGTCATGACACTTGGTGGTGCCGGTATGCCGGAACAGGCTAAATTCTTCATTCATGACGGTGTGCGGATGCAGGGACAGTCCGAGCATGTCGCGAACATGCAACTGGGCTGGGAAGACGATACAGCCCGTTCGCAAGCGACGCTGATCCTGAACTATGTCTCCGAACGTATCACTGCACGCGGGGCTGGTACGGGCGGTTCTCGCGAACCTGATTACCTTCAGGAACCGGGGGCTTTCCTTGATTTCGTGTACCGCAAGGACTTCACGATCAAGGGACAGGATATGGGTCTGGCCTTCGAGGCGCGGAATCTTCTGGGCACGGACTTCGAGGAGTTCCAGGAGCAGAATGGCCGCATTCTGTTGAATGCTTACGAACTGGGACAGAGCTTCTCGTTGAGCCTGACCGCACGCTTCTGACGCTATTCCTCCCTTAGCGTTATGACTTGGCCGGAGGTTCGAAAGAGCCTCCGGTTTTTCTTTGACGAAAACATTGTTCCGTATCCTGAGCGATCGTCATTTCAATTTCGCCCGACTGTCATTTTGACATGCAAGCCGCGTACGGACGATCACGGCTAGGTGCCGGACATAGCGTTTCTGTGAGAAGCGCATGTCGGGACATCGGCCATTGTTTCAGAGCCTCAAACCCATAGGGCAGTTGCGTTGGCCGGTATCCGGTCTGGCGCAGAATTGGCGCAACGGGCTCGCCTTGGTGCTGCTATTGGCGATTGTGGTCCAGTTGGCCCGCGCCCTTTGGGTATTTGTTGAACCGGCACTCCAGAATGCATCTTCTGCTATGCCCGCCACGGTTGACATGGCGGTTTTGAATCGCGTCGATCCATTTTTTGCGGAAGGTCAAGCCGCCGTCGAAACCAGTGGTGATACGGGTGGATTCAACCTGTTCGGTGTCAGCTCGGACGGCGCAGGGGGTGGTTCGGCAATCATAGGCCTTCCTGATGGCACGCAGGTTTCTGTCGTTGTCGGCGAGGAACTAAGCGCCGGCGCGATCCTCAAAACCGTAAATCCAGATCATGTCATCGTGGCCATGAACGGACGTTTTTTGCGCGTTGGTTTCCCCGACATGGCCGTGTCGCAGACTGAAGCCCCGCAAGAGGACGTGCCCCCACCAAGCGCGGAAGCCGCAACGGCGCAGGCCGCTGTGGTCGATCCGGCCAAGCTGATGGCCGAAGCCGGTCTGCGCCCCAAGCTGGACGGGCTTTCCATCAAGGGATTGCAGGTCAGCGCAGGTGAAAACTCCACCCAACTGACCGCCGCAGGACTTCAGGACGGCGACATCATTTTATCGGTCAACGGCACAGCTCTGACCTCGCCTCAGGCGCTGAACACACTTCGCCAGCGGCTGTCCAATGCTGCCACGGCTGAAATTTCATACGAGCGCGGCGGACAGCGGCGCATGACTTCCATCAGGACACGCTAAATGACGCGCCGATCCCGTTTGTTGCTTCCTTCGGTTCTGGTTCTGGCGCTGGCCGCACAGATGCCTGTCACAGGGCTGACCTCGGCGGCCATGGCGCAGGAACGCCAGACCCTGAATGTCCAGAATGCCGATATTCGTGCCTTTGTTCAGGACGTAGGCCGTCGCACAGGACGCACCTTTATCGTCGATCCGGCAGTGACCGGTACGGTAACGGTTTCCAGCCCGCGCCCTTTGACCTCGGCGCAATTGTTCGAGCTGTTCCTCTCGACGCTGCGGGCCAATGATCTTGTCGTGAACCAGACAGGAGCAGGGGCCTACCGTATCAGTCCGGCAGCAGGAGCAGCCCAAGGGCCGTCTGGCGTCGGGGTCGGGCGGTTTGTGACCGAGGTCTTCACCTTGCGCCACATTGATGCCGCCTCGGCCGCCGAGACAATCCGGCCTCTGGTTGGTGGCGAAGGACAGGTCCTGCCGAATGCAGCCGCCAATAATGTCGTGGTGGCCGACTATGCCGACAATATGGGCCGCATCCGTGCACTGGTTTCGCGCATCGACGTGGATCGCAGCGATTATCAGGTCATCGCGCTGGAAAACGCCTCGGCCCGCGAGATCGCCAATGTGCTGCAACAGGTGCTGGGCCAAAACGCCAATATCACGGTAACGCCCGTGCAAAGTTCGAACTCGGTCGTGTTGCGTGGCGATGCGCGACAACTGGAACGGGTCAAAGGTCTGGTGGCTGATCTGGATGGTCGTTCCCGCGCCAATCAGGACGTGACCGTCATCTTTCTGGAACATGCCGATGCGGGGCAGTTGCTTCCTGTACTGCAACAGATTGTCGGCCAGCCTGTAGAGGGGAACACGCAATCCTCGCGGACCTCGGCGCTCCGCAACGGCGGTATTGCCCGCGCAGCCAGTACGGCAGACACAGCACGCACCGCGATGGCGTCGGATGCAGAACAGACTGGCCCTATCGGCAGCACCACTGTCACCGAGACAGGTCAACGTGCCACCATTGCCCGTTTTCCCGGTGCCAATGCACTGGTGATTTCCGGCCCCGCCGATCTGCAACGTACCCTGACCGACGTCATCCGCCGTCTGGATGTGCGCCGCCAGCAGGTGCTGATCGAAGCCATCGTGGTTGAACTGTCCGACAATGCGGTGCGCGAACTGGGGGTCCAGTGGGTTGCGGCGGGTGAATACGGCGCGGGCCTGACCAATTATTCGGATAGTTCCAGCCCGATGCTGCCGATACTTGGCGGCGTTGCGTCGGACAAGTTGGACAAAGACGATCCGCTGCGTGAGCAACTCCAGAATATCGCCCTGAATGGTCTTTTGGGGGCCAACGGCTTTGTCGGCGGACTTGGGGGCAAACGTGGTGATGGCCTGTTCGGCTTTATCATCAATGCGGCCAAGACCGACGCCGGTTCGAACCTGTTGCAGACCCCGTCGATCATGACGCTGGATAACGAGGAGGCGACCTTCCTCGTGGGGCAGGAAGTGCCGATCACGACCGGCCAGACCCTGCTGGACGGCAATTCCAACCCGTTCACCACGACCGAGCGCAAAGACATCGGTGTACGGCTGACTGTGCGGCCCCAGATCAATTCCGGTGGCTCGATCACCCTGACATTGAAGCAAGAAGTCTCGGCGATTGATGGCGTGCTGACCCGTTCGGCCTCAGATATCGTATTGGACAAGCGCGAGTTGGAAACGACGCTGGTGGTCGATGATGGCGACATTGCTGTTGCCGGTGGCTTGCTGGACCAGAACGAGCGTCTGCAAACGACCCGCGTACCGGGTTTGGGCGATGTTCCGGTTATCGGTCATCTGTTCCGCACCACCAGCCGACAGGGCGGGCGCACCAATCTGATGGTGTTCCTGCGTCCGACCATCATCCGCACGCCGGAAGATGCACAAGGTCTCAGCGCCGATCGTTGGGGCTATATGCGCGCCCAACAGCAGGCCATGCATCCGGATGTCGAACCCAGCCTTGATGCATTGCTGCGCGACTATATGCGCACCCAGCCGCCCGCAGCCCTGACAGCGCCTTCATCGGATACGCATGATGATAATGCTCGCTGATCCCAAGCTGCCCTACAGCTTTGCACGACGCGAGGGCGTGGTGCTGTTACAGGCCGGTGATGTGATGGCTGTCGGTACTCGTCATGGTGTCGATCCAATGGCTCTGGTCGAGGCGCGGCGGCTTTTGGGGCGACCGCTGGATGTGGCCATTATTGACGATGCGTTGTTCGAACGCCGTCTGTCGGAAATCTATGCCAGCAATGCCCTAGGTTCAGATGCGAACGATGACCTGGCTATTCCCAGCGGGCTGGAAGGCCTCCTTGAGGAAATGCCCGCCACCGAGGACTTGCTGGACAGCCACGATGACGCGCCGGTCATCCGCCTGATCAATGGCGTGATTGCCGAGGCGGTGCGGGTAGGGGCATCGGACGTCCATCTGGAGACGTTCGAGAGCCGCCTTCTGGTGCGCCTTCGTGTGGATGGTGTGCTGCGTGAAGCTTTGAGCCTGAACCCGCGCATGGCCCCGTTATTGGTGTCGCGCATCAAGGTGATGGCGCGGCTGGATATTGCCGAAAAGCGCGTACCTCAGGATGGGCGGATCGCGCTGATGCTGGGCGGGCGCAATCTGGATGTGCGTGTTTCGACACTGCCTTCGCGGGCGGGCGAGCGCGTGGTTTTGCGTGTTCTCGACCGCGATAAGGCCGGTGTCGATCTGGATGCACTCGGCATGGGCGTGCGTGAGCGTACAGCCTTTGATCTGGCGCTATCGGAACCGCACGGGGTGATCCTGGTCACAGGCCCGACCGGATCGGGCAAGACCACGACCCTTTATGCCGCTCTGTCAGGTTTGAACGACGGCCAGCGCAATATCCTGACGGTCGAGGATCCTGTCGAATATGCCATCGAAGGCATTGGCCAGACACAGGTCAACAGCCGTGTGGGCATGACCTTTGCGGCGGGTCTACGGGCCATTCTGCGCCAAGACCCCGATGTGGTGATGGTCGGGGAAATACGCGATAGCGAGACGGCCTCTATTGCTGTTCAGGCCTCGCTGACGGGGCATCTGGTGCTGTCTACGGTTCACACCAATGACGCCGCAGGGGCGATTGTGCGCCTGAGGGACATGGGCGTAGAGCCGTTCCTTCTGGCCTCCAGTGTGCGGCTGATACTGGCTCAGAGACTGGTACGAAAACTCTGCACCGAATGTCGCCGCGAAGACGTTCTGGACGCGGTTACGGCAGCCCGTCTCGGCGTTGCCGCAGGTAGCCATCACTATCGTCCTGTCGGGTGCAGCCATTGCAGCCAGACTGGATATCTGGGCCGGCAGGGTGTCTATGAAGCCCTGCGCGTTGATGACCGCATCCGCCAACTGATCGCCACGTCTGCCTCAGAAGAGGAACTAGCTGAGGCCGCTTTTGGCGCGAACCGTTCAGGGTTGCTGGCCGACAGCGTGCGTAAGCTGGTGCTGGATGGCGTGACCTCGGTTGACGAGGCTGTCCGCGTTACCGGCGATCGCACCATCGAGGTTGCGGCCTGATGGCCGGCTTTGCCTATGTCGCGGTGGACGCCGCAGGTTGCACCGTACGCGGCCATATTGAAGCCAGCCATACAGACGCTGTTCGAAAGCAGCTGGAGCAGCGCCAAATGCTGGTTCTGGAAATCCGCGAAGGCAAGGAGACACCCAAGTCGGCACCACGGCGGGGCCAGTCACGACTCTCCGCTAAGGCCTTGGCACTTTCCACACGACAATTGGCGACATTGGTATCGGTGACGCCTCTCGAAGAAGCCATGCGGACACTGGTGGCGCAGGCTGATCGCCCTAATGTCAAACAGGCATTGGAAGGCGTTCATACGGCCCTGCTGGAAGGTCGTGGCTTGGCCGAGGCCATGGCCACGCAAGGCTCGGCGTTTCCGCCCCTCTATCGTGCCATGGTCAAGGCGGGCGAGGCATCGGGGGCGTTGCAATCTATTTTGGAGCGACTGGCCGACGGGCTGGAACGCGATCAGGAAATCCGCGGCAAGGTGATTGCGGCTGTGGTTTACCCCTGCGTACTGGCGGTTGTGGCGACGGGCGTCGTCATCGCGCTGATGACCTTTGTCGTGCCCAAGGTGGTCGAACAGTTCGATAGCATGGGACAGGCGCTGCCTTTGCTCACGCGCGCCATCATCGGTCTGTCGCGGGCTATGACCCAGTGGGGATGGCTGGCGGCACTGTTGTCAATCGTAGCCTTGGTGGCTTTGGGTGTTGCCCGCCGACGCGAGATTTTCCGGCTTAAGACGGATGCCATGATCCTGCGCCTGCCGATGATCGGGTCCTTGGTGCGCGATCTTCACGCGGCGCAGATGGCCCGTACCTTGGCGACCATGATTGCCGCGGGTCTTCCGGTGCTGGAAGGTCTGAACATCACCGCCCGCACAGTCTCCAACCGCGCTTTGCGTCAGGCTACCGAAGCCATGGCCGAGGCTGTGCGCGAAGGCGGCGGATTGTCGTCTGCGATGAAACGGGCGGGGGTGTTTCCCCCCGTTCTGATCCACATGACAGCCTCCGGTGAATCCAGCGGCCGTCTGGAGCCGATGTTGGCCCGCGCCGCCGACTATCTGGATCGCGAATTCGCTAACTTCACCTCGGTCATGCTGAGCCTGTTGGAGCCGGTCATCATCGTGGTGATGGGCGGCGTCGTGGCGCTGATCGTTCTGTCGATCCTTCTTCCCATTTTGCAGATCAACACCCTGGCTATGGGGTGAACGAGGTCATGATGTTGTCCAAGCTTGTCCAGTCTATCCGCAACAGCCGCCGCCATAACCATAACGACGGGCGCGAGGGTTTTACTCTCGTTGAGCTTCTGGTCGTCATTACGATCATCGGCCTGTTGGCGACGGTTGTGGTGATCAATGTGCTGCCCAGTCAGGACAAGGCCATGCAAAGCAAGGCCCGCGCCGATATCGCCGTGCTGGAACAGGCGCTGGAAACCTATCGCCTCGACAATATGACATTCCCCAGTGACCCGCAGGGACTGGCGGCTCTTAAAACGCCGCCCGCCGATCTGGCCCAACCGGATCGCTATCGTCAGGGCGGCTATGTGCGCCGTCTGCCGACGGATCCGTGGGGCAATCCGTATCAGTACAGCCGCAACAGCACCCACGGCGGGGCATTCGATGTCTGGTCGTTCGGGGCTGACGGTAAGGCGGGAGGCGAGGGTGACGATGCCGACATCGGCAACTGGAGCCTCTAGGCCACCGCGCAGAGCGGGCTTTACGCTGGTCGAACTGATGGTGGTCATTACGGTGATCGGACTGGCCGCAACGGCTGTTGTGCTATCTGCACCTGATCCCAGACCGTCTGTCTCTGTAGAGGCAGAACGTCTGGCTGCGCGTCTGGTCATGGCGCGTGACGAGGCGATCCTGAGCAACCGCAGCGTGGCGGCTACCATGAGTACGGACGGCTATCGCTTTCAGGCTTTTGACGGCGTGGATTGGCAACCTTTGACGGGGGCTTTGAAGGGATCGCAGTGGTCGCAAGGCGTTGCGCCTGCACAGACAGCGCGGCTGGTGTTTGATCCGACCGGGGCGACCGAGCCTGTCGAGATTCACCTGTCCAAAGACAATCGCAACATGACCGTCAGTGTCGATGGCGCGGGGGAGGTTTCGCTTGCGCCGTGATCATCGCCGCGAAGGTTTTACCCTTATCGAAATGCTGGTGGCGCTGGCGGTGTTTTCTCTGGCGGCGATGGCTCTGGTGAAGCTTTCACTGGAAAGCACCCGCACCACGGCCATGATGGAGCGGAAGGCACTGGGGGCCGTTGTGGCGGACAAGGTGATCGCCGAGGCCGTTCTGGGTTTGTCATCAGTCACACAAGGGCAGGTCCAGATGGCGGGCCGTCAATGGGACTGGATACGCCATACCCCCGTCTCGCGTGACGGTGTGAATGTCATCGAAGTGCGTGTGTTCAGCGATGGCGAACAGATCGCCCGTCGTCTTGGTCATCGCGTGGACGGGCGGTGATGCAACACTCGCCACGCCAATCACGCGAGGGCTTTACCCTTGTCGAGGTTATGATTGCGCTTGCGGTCTTTGCCCTGATTTCTGCTGCAGGTGTTTTGGTTCTGTCGCAGGTGGTCGATGCCCGCTTTGCCATCAAGGGCCATGCGGCGCGGCTTGCCGAGTTCCAGCGCACCACGGCCATGCTCAAAAGCGATGTGTCGCAAATGACCGCGAGGCGGACGCGTGGCGTTTCGGGACGTCCGTTTTCTGCGCCCGTGATGACCGGTCAATCCGCTGATGCCCCCTTGCTAACGCTTGTTCGTGCAGGATGGAGCAACCCGGAATCCGACGCTCGGCCCAGCTTGCAAAAGGTCGAATACCGCCTTGTCGAGAACCGTCTGGAACGGCGAACCTATCGGCATCTGGATGGTGGAGCACCCAATCCGGCACAGGTGCTTTACCGTGGCGTTTCGGATGTTCGGGTCACGCTCATTCAGGGCCAGTCCGAAGGGCCGGGCTATCTGAGTTCGACCGAGCGACCGCTTCCCGATGCCGTACGCATCCGCATGGTTCTGGAAGGCTACGGCCCCGTGGAAATGCTGTTGCTGGTGACGGGCGGATGAGGCGCAATCGTTTGCCCGCTGAACGCGACGGGATGGCCTTGCTGACCGTTCTGCTGCTTGTCGCCGTCATGGCCGCGGTGTGCGTTCTGATACTGGATGATGTGCGCTTTACGGTTCGGCGGACAACCAATGTCGAGCATCTGGCAGAAATGCAGGCCCATGCGGCCATCGCTGAATCTGTCGCGGCTGCGCAGATCATGCGGCTGTCCAAAACCAATCTCCGGATCACGCCCATCACGCCTCGCTGGAACGGACAGGCCGTGAGCGTCGATACCGATGTCGGTCAGGTGCAGACCCTCGTGAGGGACGCTCAAAACTGTTTCAACCTGAACAGTCTGGTTCTGGGCCAAGGCGAAGATTTACGCGCACAGGAACAAGGCATCGGCCAGTTTATAGCCTTGGGCAGTGCGCTGGGGCTGGAGCCGTCGCGCGTGACGGCGCTGGCAGATAGTCTGACTGACTGGATGGATTCCGATCAGGATGTTCGTGGCGCAGGTGGAGCCGAAGACAGCTATTACGCGTCTCGACCAAAACCCTATCGAACGGGTGGCCTGATGTTGGCCGATGTCAGCGAAATACGGGCCGTCAAAGGCGTTGATGACGCCCTTTATCGTCAGTTGCGCCCCTATGTCTGCGCCTTACCCGAAGCGCGCCTTTCACGGTTCAATCTGAATACGATGTCGCCGGAACAAGCCCCTCTGCTCGTAGCGCTCAGCCAAGGGCGGATGTCGTTAGGGGTGGCTCGTGCAGCTATCCGAAATCGCCCCGCTGCGGGTTGGCAGAGTGTCGATGCCTTCTGGACCCAGCCTGTTCTGAACGAGGTGGTCGCAGACGAGCAGATGCGAACCCAGACCGGCCTCGTTACCCGATATTTCGACATCCGTATCGACGTTCAGGCCGGCGACAGCCGCGCCGTTCGCAGCCTTGTTTTACAGGTCATGCCCGATGGCGTGACCCGCACTGTTATCCGCCGTTGGACAACCGAAGAATGAACGCGAAAACCATAGTCTTTCTGCCTGCCGCTGCAGGTATGGCGGCAAACTGGCGCAAACTGTCCGTGGACGGGAATGTGCTGGAACGCGGTCTATTGCCACCCGATGCGACCTTTGAAATGGTCGCAGACGGGATCGCGGTTGCACCGGCCGAGGATGTGTCTGTGCGCTGGCTGACTCTGCCCAAAGGCTCGCCGTTACAGCAGGTGGCGGCTGCCCGATGGCAGATGAGCGAATTGCTGGGTCACGATCTGGTCGATGACGAGGTGGTGCTTGGGCAGATATCGCCGTCGGGTACGACGCCTGTGGCCGTGGTTCGACGCTCGCTTTTGGCTGCATGGCAAAGCTGGATCGAGGGAGCCGGATTGAATGTCGCCTCGCTTGTTCCTGCCCAACTGTGTGTGCCTTTTGAGGGCGAGGTTGTTCATGCCCTGCGCACCGAAACCGATAGTGTCATCGTCTCGGGTGACGGACTGGCAGTGATTGTCGCGAGCGACTGGGTTAAGACAATAACCGATGGCAGGCCCGTCCAATGGATCGAGCCAGATCAGACACTTGATACGCTTGCCTACGGGGCCGTTTCCTGTCCGCTGAACCTGTTGTCCAGCGCCACACCCAAGGGGCGCAAAACCGCTGGTTGGAAACAGATTGCAGCCTTGGCGGCCGTATTGGCTCTCAGCCCCGCATGGGTTGGGTTGTTCCACATTGCTCACGACAAATGGGTCGAGAACACAGCCAATATTGCTGCGAAGGCTCAGGCCGTTGAGTTCATGCCCGATCTGGCCCGACAGGCTGATGCACTGGAGCAAGCAGAGCGCCGCCTTGCCGTCCAACCGCCACTGGGGAGCTATGCCAAGACCATTGCTGCGCTGACCACAGTCATCGAGGACAAACCCGGCTCTACCATGGCGGAAGTCGCAGGTATCGGCGGCGAGGTGAGGGGGGTATTACAGCTCCGTAGCAACGAGGACATCGCCGCAATCCGTGACGGGTTGTTGCGCTACGGCCTTGATTTTCGCGACTGCCAACCCGTCAGCGAGGACGGCCAGACTGTATGTGCTTTTGTAATCGGAGCCGCCCGATGAGACGTCTGCAAGCCTTATGGGCATCCCGCACGCACCGCGAACAGATCATGCTGATCGGTCTAGGCCTTCTCATCACGATGGTTGTGGTCTGGTATGGCGTCATCCAGCCGGTCCGATACTGGCAGGACAGTGCTGCGTTTGAACGGCAGGCCGCGGAAGCGCGTCTGCTGCGCGTTACCCGTCAGATCGAATACGCGCGTGCCCATGCACAAACCGGCACTAACGCCCGCAGCACACTGGAACAGGCGGCCCGTCAGGCTGGCGTTCAGGTACAGATTGCAACATCGGGCAGTGGATTGGGCTTTGAGCTGGACCGTATTCCATCCGAAAGCGGACGGGCGTTTCTGGTCTATCTAGAACGCGCCAAGCTGTCGCCCAAGGCCCTGCGCATTGATGCCTATGAGGACGGTACGTTGCGGATCAGCGGCCAGACAGGCTGAAACTGCTGCCCCATGCCGTGTCCGAGCCTCTGCCTATGGCATCGACTGCGACAATCATTGCGCTTTGTCTTTGAAGTAAATTGTCGGCGATTTCGATCATGCGGCGGTTTGGTGTGGCGTAGGGAGCTTTGGCGCGCAGGGTCAGAGCTATGTCGTGCTCGCTCCCTATCCCGTGTCGGACGACTGCCGCGATATAGGCCGCTGCTGGAGAGCGGCTAACACCTGCCCAACAGTGGATCAACAGCGGCGCAGACCCATCCCACCGGTCCAGAAAATCCAGATAGGCACGGATGTGATTTTCGGACGGCGCAAGGAGCCCGTCTTGCGGTTGATTGATGTCGTTGAAACGCAGATCAAGGTGTTCGCCTTGGCCATCCGCCAAACCGATATCCAGATCGGCGGTTGGTGACATCAGGCTGACGACATGGCTGGGCCGGTTGATCTGCACCAAGCCACTGACATCATGCAGTGGGCAAACAATGATCCGACTCATAGGCGGATGATAGCGCCAAGCGCCAAGAGAAAGCCGATCTCGAAGCTCTGCTCTACGGCCCCCAACACGTCGCCTGTACGTCCGCCCAGATGCTTCCACGCCAAAAGGGCCGGAATGGCGGCGGCGAGCAAGCCCAACCCCAGTCCGGCACCCGCCATAACGGGTGTAAGCATGGCGAAAGGCGCAAGGCCGATCAGTACGGCAATGATGACATTGTGCGCCCCTGTGCGGTCGGGCTTGCCTTCCTTGGCCATGCCGGGATTGCCGCCATAGGGCATGATGGCCATGGCAGTCACCGCTGCCGAGCGTCCAAAACTCTGGGCGCAAATCATGGCGATAGCCGCAAGAACAGGCGAAACCGCGATCAATGCCGCGAGACACCCCGCGCGGATCATCAGGTTCAGAAACAGTACCGATGCGCCATAGGTGCCCAGTCGGCTGTCCTTCATGATCTCCAGACGGCGTTCACGGGTCGATCCGCCACCTATGCCATCTGCGGTATCGGCCAGGCCGTCCTCATGGAAACACCCTGTCAGGGCCATGCTCGCGGCGATAGCCAACAAGGCCGCGACCAAGGGCGAAACCAGTTGCGAAGCCCCCCACAGCACGGCGGCAGACAGGGTACCAACCAGCAAGCCAACCAGCGGGTAATAGCGCGCACTGGCCTGTATCCATGCGGGATCGAACTGTTTTAGTTGGGGCGTCGGTATCCGCGTCAGGAACTGTACCGCGCAAATAATCAGTTTCAGCTCTCGGCGGATCATGCCGAAGCCTCAAGCACATCCTTCAGATCGGCCACGTCGCTCAACAAGGCACAGGCGGCTTGAAGAAGCGGGATAGCCAAAAGAGCACCTGTGCCTTCGCCAACGCGCATATCCAGATCCAGCAAGGGCTTGGCCTGAAGCGCATCCATAATGATCTTGTGGCCCGGTTCGACCGAAGCATGGGCAAAGATGCAATATTCACGGGCCTGTGGTGCCAACCGCAAGGCGACCAGAGCCGCCGCGGAACAGATGACGCCGTCAATCACCACGGCGACACGGGCCTTGGCGCAGGCCAGAAGCGCACCTGCCATCATCGCGATTTCATAGCCACCGAACTGGGCGAGAACGTCCAGTGGATCGGTCGCTTCGGTACGGGCCGCCACCTTGGCCAAAACCTTGTGTTTATGCGCAAGACCTTCGGGCGAGTGTCCGGCACCCGGCCCGACACAGGATTGGAGCGGTGCAGGGGAAAGGCGATGGATAATAAGCGCCGCCGCAGAGCTGTTGCCGATGCCCATTTCCCCCAAACAAATCAAGTCGGCGCCATTGGCTATGGCCTGTGTGGCGATGCTGGCCCCTACGAGCAATGCGGATACCGCCTGATCCATATCCATCGCCGGATGTTCGGATGCGTCCTGTGTGCCCATGGCGATCTTGGCATGGATCAGGCCTTGCCGATCCGACAAATCGGCCGCCACACCGGCATCAATCACGCTCACCTGTGCGCCGACCACGCGGGCAAAGGCATTGGCACTGGCACGACCGGCCAGCAACGTATCCACCATCGACACCGTGACGGCAGAAGGAAAAGCGGCAACGCCCGAACTGGTCAGGCCATGATCGCCAGCAAAGACCAAAAGTTGTGGGCGGCGTACGGCGGGGAGGGGCTTGTTCTGAATCAGCGCCAACTGCACTGCCAGTTCCTCGATGCGCCCCAGTGCGCGCGGTGGCTTGGCCTTGCCATCGACAGCAGCCTGCATTTGCTGCTGGCTTGTGCGGTCCAGTGACGGAATGGCGAGAAGGGTGTCCAGTTTACTCATGACAGGCCGGCTATCTTGCTGAGGGTTGCTATGTCCAGATGGCGTTCGAGGGCTTCGGCGATACGGTCCAGTGCTTCATCGACTCGCTGGCTCTGGTCGACACTGACGGTCTGGCCGGTCAGTTCTGGCAACAGCGCTTGACGGGCTTCGGATTTGTCGAACAGTCCATGGACATAGAGACCCGAAATGCGCCCGTCGGGGTTGATGGCACCTTGAGGTTGGCCGTCGATAAAAGCGGCAGGGTTTTGGGTATCCGCGCCGGTCGTCTTGCCAATATGGATTTCATAGCCCGTAAAAGCGGGCCCGCTTGGGCCCAGTGTACCGGCCACGCTCTTGAGTGTCTTGTCGCCCTCCAGACATGTCTCGACATCCAACAAGCCAAGACCGTTTGCGGAACCGGCTATTCCTTCGCTTCCCGCAGGATCATGGATCATGCGTCCCAGCATCTGATAGCCGCCGCAGATGCCCATGACCCGTCCGCCACGGCGTGCGTGGGACAGAATGTCGATGTCCCAACCTTGCGCCTTCAGAAACGCCAGATCAGCCAGCGTGGCCTTGGTGCCGGGGATGATAATCAGGTCGGTATCGACGGGAATAACCTGACCGGGCGGGATGAAGTCCAGGTCGATAAGCGGCTCGTGACGTAAGGGATCGAAATCGTCGAAATTGGCGATCCTAGACAACATGGGCACTGAAATGCGCAGCTTGCGGTCACTCGCTGCGCTCAATGTGCTTTGCAACACGACGGCATCTTCGGCGGGCAAAAGTGCGCTCTCATAAAGCCATGGCACCATACCGATATCGGGCCATCCGGTGCGGGCGCAAATTTGTTTTCGCCCTTCGTCAAATAGCTGAGGGTCACCACGAAACTTGTTGATCATAAAGCCTTTGATGGCATCACGATCATCGTCTTCAAGGACATTATGCGCGCCAACCAGCGCCGCGATCACATGGCCGCGGTCAATATCACCGATCAGTATGACAGGCACATTTGCGGCCAGTGCAAAGCCCATATTGGCGATGTCGCCATCGCGTAGGTTGATCTCCGCAGGACTTCCAGCCCCTTCAATGATGACCAGATCAGCCTCGGCCTCAAGCTTGCGAAAGCTCTCCAGCACGACATCCAGAAGGGCCGCCTTATGGTCCTGATAGCCACGGGCTTTCCAGTTGCCCCGTACCTGACCGCGCACGACAAGCTGCGCACCTGTATCGCTTTGCGGTTTCAATAGGACAGGGTTCATGTCGACAGTCGGCGGGGTTCGACAGGCCATGGCTTGAAGCGCTTGTGCCCGTCCGATTTCACCTATGCGACCTTCGCTGTCAGGTGCTGTGACGGCGGCGTTATTGGACATGTTTTGGGGCTTGAACGGACGAACTGTCAGTCCGCGCCGCGTAAACAGCCGACATAGACCTGCTACTAGTACAGACTTGCCGACATCGGACCCGCAGCCCTGAATCATTATTGCGGCCACAAGAATCCTCCACCCAGCACAAGCACAAACAGCCCCAGACAGGCCCACAGATAGACGGTCATCGCCCGTTTCAGGTCCGATGCCACAGGCGCGGGGCCCTCGCCCTGTACGGGGCGGGCATTTTCCAAACCGTCATAACGGACTGTGCCGCCAAGACGCACACCCAATACACCCGCCATCGCCGCTTCGCTCCATCCTGCATTGGGCGAGGCATGTTTTCTTGCGTCACGGAACATGATGCTCCACCCTTTAGTGGCCGATCCTGTCACCGAGCCTGCAAGGGCCAGTAATGCCCCCGCCAAACGCGCGGGGATCAGGTTCATCAGGTCATCAGTCTTGGCCGCGGCCCAGCCAAAGGCTCGCCAGCGCGGCTCTATATGGCCGATCATGCTGTCTGCCGTGTTGATGGCCTTATAGACGAATAGCCCCGGCAAACCGGCTAGAACGAACCAGAATACAGGCGCGACAACCCCGTCATTAAAGCTTTCGGCCAGACTTTCGATGGCCGCTGTGGCGATATCTGTTTCGCCCATACTGGCCGTGTCACGACCGACGATCATGCTCACAGCATTTCGGGCGTCGGGCAGTCGCATATCAGACAGCGGAATCTGGATCGCTCTGACGTGTTGCCACAAGCTGCCCAAGGCCAAGCCGCAAACACAAGCCATAACGATTACGGCGATGTCGATGGGTCGTGGCAGGAAGCCTGCAAGCCAATGGATGGCAAGACCGGCGACGATAGCGGTCGGAACCAGCAGCAAGACTGTCAGAACCCCCAGAAGCTTCCTTGTGGGCTCACTGAATGCAGGACTGTTCCAGCGCTTTTCCAGTGCGCTGATCAAATGGCCAATCCACATGACGGGATGGGGCAGGGGGCTGGGCCAACGTATGATCGCTTCCAGCACCAAAGCCACAGCCACAACCCAGAATAGATTAAAGCCCACGGCCCAGAACCTCGAGCACGGGACCATTCGCGCCATCAAGCGTCTGGGTGACGATGCCGTAGGCTTGGCGCAGGACGTCCGGTGTCAGGGCCTCAATCGGAGCTGCATCGGCAATGATCTGTCCCTGAGCCAGTACGATCACACGATCAGCTATGCGCAGTGCAGCACCAAGATCATGCAGGGTGACGATGATCCCGCATCCTCGATCACGGGCCAGCTTGCGGAACAGATCGCCCATATCCAGCACATGTCCCGGATCCAGACCCGCCAGCGGCTCGTCGGCCAGCAACCATTCCGGCTGACCGGCCAGTGCGCGGGCGATCATCATGCGCGCACGCTCCCCACCGGACAGCGTAGAGATGACACGGTGCCGGTATTCCTCGGTATCGGTCATGGACAAGGCTGCACTGACGCAGGCGCGGTCATCACGAGACAGACCCCATGCGCCGACATAGGGCGTGCGGCCCAGTCCGACGAAGGTTTCGCCATTGATAGCCCAGACTACTTCGGCATTCTGCGGAACATAGGCGACCTGTCTGGCGCGTTGACGCTCGGAGATGCGGCCTATGTCCTGACCGCCAAGCACAACCCGTCCTGATTGTGGTGTCCGTAAGTGAACGAGGCAGTCTAGAAGCGTCGATTTCCCCGCGCCATTGGGCCCGACAATGGCCGTCACCTTGCCACGCGCGAAACAGGCAGAGACATTGTTCAGGATGGTGCGTCCGGCAATGCGGACACAAAGATCGTTCGCTTCCAGATCGCTCATGCGAGCTTCCTTCGCATCGAGACCAACAGGATCAGGAAGAAGGGGCCGCCGATGGCGGCCATGGCCACACCCAGCTTTACCTCGGTTGCGGCAGGGAGAAGTCGAACCAGAATATCTGCCGCCAGTGTCAGAGCCGCTCCACCTAGCGCAGAGGGTAACAGCAATGCCGAGGGTTTTGCCCCGACCAGCGGGCGCAGTAGGTGAGGCACAATCAGCCCTACAAAGCCGATGACACCGGTGACGGCGACGGCTGAGCCAACCGCAAGCGCCACGCCGAAGGTCAGCAACAGCCGCCCGCGCACCAGACTGACACCAAGGGTGCGCGCGCCATTTTCGCCCAACGTCAGGGCATCCAGCATGCGCCCCTGACCCAACAGGAACAGGCATCCTGCCAGCATACCGGGGGCAGCTATTTTCACCTCGTCAAAGCTGCGATCGGTGACGGCTCCCATCAGCCAGTTGACGATTTCGGTGACGGCCCATGGGTTGGGAGCGAGATTAAGTGCGAGGGCAACACCGGCCCCCGCAACAGTCTGGATGACAACGCCCGCCAGAATGAAGGTGATGCTGCTGGAGGTGACGCCGGCCATCAGCAACAGCATCACGACGCCCAAGGCTGCTCCAACCATGGCAAAAAATGGCAGCACCCACACAGCGGCGGCGAAACTGCCCATATAGAAGGTTGTCACGGCTCCCAGTGCGGCCATGCCGGAGACTCCGAGCATTCCGGGATCGGCCAGCGGGTTTCGCGTATAGCCCTGAAGTGCTGCGCCCGTCAGGCCCAGAGCTGCGCCGATCATCATAGCCAGCAGGGTACGCGGCAGACGCAGTTCAAACAGGATTGCCCATGCAGGATCGCCCTTGCTTCCCAACCATGCAGACCACGGCACCCACACCTTGCCCGCGCTCATACTAGCCACAGCCAGCACGGCGACCAGACTGACCAGGCATAGATACAGAAGGGGACGTTTAGCGTCTGTCATTCCCGTTCCTTCACGGCAAAAGTCTTAGGGCGACGCGATGCGCACGGGCCAAAGCGGCAGCGGTCTGGATCAGGACAGGTCCGCCGCAATACAGCAGCTTTTCTTCCAAAGTCGTCTGCACGATCCGGTCCGACAGACTGGCAAGGGCGGGATGACGCATCATGCGTTCGGACCATGTCCGCACGCTTGGGCTAAGGCTTCCGCTCAACAGAACTTCTGGCGGATTGGCCAGAATCTGCTCAACGGAAACATTGCCCCATTTGCCGATGCCATACCGTCCGGCGACATTCTCGAAACCGGCCAGTACCATCATCTCGTTCATCAGCGTGTCGTGTCCGGCCGCAAATCCATTGGGCTGATAAACAAGGGCTTTGAGACGACGCGGGTTGTCGGGCCGGGCCGTATTTATGGCCTCTTGGATGCGTGAAACCAGCGCCTCGCCGCGATGGACAAAGCCCGCCGCCGCCGCAACCTCACGCACCTGAGAAATACTTTCTTCAACGGTTGAGGGAACATCGAACAAGGCCATCGGGATGCCCAACCGTTCCAGCGCAGTGCGCGTGGCTCTGGCTCCGTGGCGGCTGCTCAGAACCAGATCGGGTCGGAGGGCAATAATCTCTTCGGCTGTGCCGTGGGTTTGCGGCAAGCGCATCGCCAAATCATAAATGGCTGACTGTCGGGCGATGCGAGAATAGTGGCTTAGAGCTGCGATCTGTTCCCTGTTGGCGACTTCGACCAGAATAGCGTCGAGGCAGGGGTTCAGCGATACAATGCGCCGTGGCCTGCTCTGTGCAGCCAGCGGCAACAGGGCCGGAAAGCCCAGCCCTCCGATCAAGCTGCGTCGTGACAAGCTCATTGGCGTGCCTCAAGGGCCTGTACCAATCGAGGCAGTGTTTCCGATGTGGGAACCCCGAAGCGCAAGGTATCGGGCGCATAGTCAAACGGTCGCGTCAGTATCCCTTGCTCACACAGATGCGAGAACCAGACGCGGGCATCATTGGATTGGACAAGTCGAAAAAGACTTGTTCCACCGACCGGCTTAAACCCTGCATTCTGCAAGGCTTTGTCCAGCTTTTCGGCATCCGTTTTTAGACGCAGGTTTGTGGCCTCGCGCCATGCTGCGTCTGTATAGGCGGCACGTCCCATGATCATCGCCTCGGCACTGACAGGCCAGTCACCGGTCAGGCCGCGCAGACGGGCTTTCAAAACGGGATTGGCCACCATAAAGCCCAGTCTGAGACCGGCCAGACCGTAGAATTTTCCGAATGAGCGCAGGACAATCAAGTGATCGATGTCTAACCCTGCGACAGAAGCCTCGGGCGAACACTCGATGAAGGATTCATCGACAATCAGCCATTGGCCCATACGGCTACGCTGACGCGCCAACTGCTCCAGTTCGTCCCTGCCGAACAGGCGACCATCAGGATTGTTCGGGTTAACAATGACCAGAACATCGGCGCGCGAGGCAAATATCTGGTCGACCCCATTAGCATTGGGGGCCATGGACGAGCCCCGCCATGACTCTCGGTGGGCGCCATAGGTGGGCTCGACAATATCGACGGTCACAGGACCGAGGATAAGGGGCAAAAGGCGTATGGCTGTTTCTGCGCCCGAGACAGCGCAAACCCGTTGTTCTGAAGTTTCAAAAACACTGGCTGCCACCGCTTCCAGTGCCAGCAACTCCAAAGGGTCGGGCAGGCGGTTCAACTGGTCTTCATCTGCCCGAAGCCCGCACCACGGGACAGGATTGATCCCTGTCGACAGGTCCAGCCACGGAAGTGGCGCATACGGATAGGCTTTGGCGGCGGCCATCAGGCCGCCACCATGCCGGATCGAAGCCTTGTGAGGCATCAATACGTTGTCCTTCATTCTGACCGAAATCAGAATTTGACGCGGACACCACCAAAGACACCGCGACCGGCGGTGCCATAGTCCTTGGCCGTTTGGTACTCTTCGTCGAACAGGTTTTCGACGCGACCATACAGTTCGACCTGATCGCTGACCGGATAGGCCAGACGCAGGTCGACCAGGGTGTAGTCATCCATCACGACGGTGTTGGCGTCGTTGTTGAACGTCTCGCCCGAATAGCGGACGGCGAGGCCGGTCTTGAAGCCGTTGGCCCAACGATAGTCGGCCATCAGGTTGCCCATGTGTTCAGGACGGCGCGACAGGTGCTTGCCTTTGTTGTCGCCCGAAGCCATCTGGGCGTCGGTCCAAGTGTAGTTGGCCGTGACCGACAGGGCATCCGTCAACTGGATCGCGGTGCTGAATTCGACACCTTTGGCCTCGGTTTTAAGGGCATTGGCATAATAGCCCCAGCGATCGACGCCATTCACTTTACACAGCGGATCGGTCGAACCGGTCGAGCAGCCGTTATAGCGGATCTCGTTGTCAGCCTCGCGGTTGAAGTAGGTGAGGGTGACGCTAGCGCGATCAAACAGCTTTTGCTGAACGCTGAGTTCCCATGCATCAAACTCTTCGGCGGCCAAGGTCAGGTTACCGTATTCGCTATACAGCTCGTACAGACCCGGAGCGCGGAAGCCCTGACCCCAGCTGGCGCGCAGCAGGGTATCGCCACCATTCGGGGTCCATGCCGCAGCGACCTGACCCAGCAGGTTGTCGCCGTATTGGGCATGGTCGTCATAACGCAGGCCACCCGTCAGGGTCAGACCCTCAATCGCCGTCCACTGGATTTGCGCATAGGCGCTATCCAGATCGGCATTGCCCTTCACATAAGCCGGATTAATCGACCAGTCCGATGGCGAACGGGTGCGCATTTCCGAACGCTCGCTCTCGATACCGAACGTCGTGTTCAGATTGTCGGAGAACGCGAACGTGCCTTGATATTCCCAGCGACGGTTTTCGCCCTTGGCATCAAAGGTCAGGGTCTGAAGCTTGTTGTCGGGGTTATAGTTGTCGCGGTCGGTCGTGGTCTGGGCGTAACCGATACGGTTTTGCAGACGACCTTCGAACAGTCCGAAATTCAGGCCGGCATAGGCGACCAGTTCACGGGTCTTGCTATATTCACGGCTATCTACGCCCCAGCCGTCAAAATCATTCTGGCCATCCGACCAGACGCTGCGCAGATCAAGCGAGACATCATCCGCCAGCTTCACATTCAAGCGGCCCGACAAGCTGGTATTGGTATAGCCGTCGTCTTCGGAGCCGAGTGCATAGGCCGAATAGCCGTCCGTATCATAACGGTTGGCCGCCAGACGCCAGCTTACGCGGTCATTGGCACCGCCAACGGCGCCGCGGAAATAGGTCGTGCCATGCGAACCCGCTTCGGCCGAGGCATTGCCTTCAAATGCCGAACTCGGCTCTGCGGTCACGATATTGACCACTCCGCCAATGGCTTGGCTGCCCCAAAGCGTGGATTGGGCACCGCGCAGAACTTCGATGCGCGAGGTGTCACCAACCAGCAGGTTGCCGAAGTTGAAGCCGCCTTGGGTGGAGGAGGGGTCGTTCAGCTTTACGCCGTCGATGATGACGACGGTGTGGTGGCTTTCTGCGCCACGGATGCTGACACCCGCAGAGGTTCCAACGCCGCCATTGCGGTTGTAGCTGACACCCGGTGTCTGCACGAGCAGTTCCGAAACAACTGGCGTCTGGGCGTTCTCGATAGCGGCGTGGGTCAGGATCGTGACCGAGGCACCAACGCGCTCAACGGGTTGGGCCGAACGGTTCGCGGTAACCACAACATCTGCCACCGCAGTCGCACCGGAACGGCCAGCCACATCGGGAAGCGAAGCTTGTTGATCAGCTTCGTAGGCAAAGGCAGGAGAAGCCGCGAGGAGGGCGGCAACAGCAATCTGTACAGTCGTAAGACGACGCATCTATGTATCCCATAGCAATGCAAACGCCGCCGCCTGCATAACCATGAGCCATGCAGAAACGACCGCGCAAGCGGGTTAAAGTCCATGGTCGTCACGCGAGTTTCCTCGACCACCCGGCACATCCCGACCGCGTGGAGAACGACGACGTCAGGCAGGTCTCCTGGCTTGCGGATCAATGCCGGTGCGCGTCGCCTTCCCAGCATCGAGGCCGTAGCCTTTTCGATGTCCAGTGGCGTATGACGCGCGGGCTAGCCGCTTACAGTTGCGGGAACAGCCGGAGTTTTTAACTCCGTTCCCTTTCAATCCCCGTTAGGGGAACCTGACGCAGGATTGCCACTAGGACGGCTTGTGGTTCAGGTCAACCGGAGACAAATCATGGGCCGAACTCTGGTTCTGGGCGGCGCACGCTCTGGCAAAAGCCGGTATGCCCAGATTTGCGCCGAAACCGCTGCCAATGCGAATGGCCAAACGCCTGTCATGATCGTCACGGCGCAAGCGTTTGATGACGAGATGCAGGAGCGCATCCAACGGCACCAAAATGATCGTGGAGGCCGTTGGCATGCGATCGAGGCACCGATGCAACTGGCTGATAGCTTGCGGGCGCAACCACGAGGAGCAATCGTGGTGGTGGATTGCCTGACGCTATGGCTGACGAACCAGATGCTGGCAGAGAATGATCTGGGCGTGGCAGTGTCTGAACTCGTGGACGCCGTTTTAAACTGTCAGGCCGCACACCTGTGGCTGGTCAGCAATGAGGTCGGCATGTCGCTCGTGCCCGAAAACGCTCTGGGGCGACGTTTCCGCGACGAAGCCGGACGACTGCATCAGCAACTAGCAGCCGTTTGTGATGAAACGTATCTGATCGCCGCAGGCATGAAGCTGAAGATGGAACCTTTTTAAGGCACTACGAACGACCCGACCTTGAGGGGAAGTTCCTGCGCCTGCGTATGAAAATACAGGGGGACGCATCCTCAAGGAGACACCAGTGAACCGTTTCAAAATAGCAACTCTGGCCGGCGCGGTGGCAGCCCTGTCGTTTCTGGCAGGACAAGCCCAAGCGCACGCCCGTCTAGTCGCCTCTACGCCAATGAGCGGTACCACGGTTGCAGCACCGCGCTCCATCAGCCTGACGTTCAGCGAGCGCGTGGTGCCTGCCTTTTCCAGCTTCGATGTGGCCAATGCTCAGGGAACCGTCATTCCGGTTCAGGCGCGCGTCTCCAAGGACGGCAAGACCTTGAGCGGTTCGCCGCGCACAGCCCTCACTGCCGGATCCTATACGGTGAACTGGCGCATCGCATCGCCCGACGGCCACCGCATGACGGGCTCTACAACCTTCATCGTGCGCTAAGGCATGCTGGATTTCTTGGTCGTCCTGCTCAGGCTGGGACAGTATCTCGGTGCCGTGCTCTTGCTTGGCGTTCCCATGTTCTTTGCCTTCAGGATGCCCAGCTCTGACTTGGCCGTTTCAAGATGGCCCCGAACTCTGCTGCTGCTGGCAGCCTTCCTGACAGCGCTGGCCTCCCTCGCGGGGCTATTCCTACAAACCGCCGTCATGGCAGGTTCGATAGCCGAGGCGCTGAAGCCAGCCTCACTGTTCTATATGGCGTTCGAGACCTCAATCGGCCGTGCCTTTGTCGTTAGAGCCGCTGCAACTGTCTTGTTCGGGATTCTGCTTCTGGCTTTGAGAACGGGGAGGGGCAGTTGGGCTGCGCTAACCGGCATAGGTCTTGTGGTTTGCAGTAGTCTCGCATGGACCGGCCATGGCGCGGCGACAGAAGGGCCCTTGGGCTTCATTCACCTAAGCGCGGACATTATTCACGCGGTTGCAGCCGCTATGTGGCTGGGCGCGCTCGCGGCACTCGGCACCTTACTTGCCGTGCCCTATGGAAATCCGGAACGGGACCGACTGACCCATGATGCGCTAGACGGGTTTTCCGGTATGGGCACACTGGCTGTCGGGCTTCTGGTTGTGACGGGGCTTGTGAACAGCGGGTTCCTTGTAGGGATCGACCGCTTGGGCAGTCTCGTGACCACGCCCTATGGTCTTCTTCTAAGCGCCAAACTCGTCATCTTTGCAGGCATGCTGGTTCTCGCGGCGTCCAATCGTTTTATACTGACGCCTCGCCTGAAACGCTCGCTTGAGGACGATAATCTGTTGCCGCGCGCGATCAGAGGTCTGCGGCTCAGTCTGGCTCTGGAAACCTTACTCGCTATCGTCCTGCTGGGACTTGTCGCCCTGATGGGAACCTTGGAACCTTCAGCGGCGATGATGTGAGCGCTTAATCTGTGCTGGTGGCATCTAAAAGGGTCTGGTCCGCTTGGCTGCGGATCAGACCCTTTTGATATCAGGAACCCAACGGGGTCGAGCCACGGAAGGTCATGAAGCGGGTAGGCTGACCTGCGCCAAAGGCCATAGCGTCATAGGCTTGCAGCGTAGCACCAAGGGCCTCCATGCCTGGCGATCCAAGCGGCATTCCAGCCACGGCAATACCCTTGGCCTTGGTGGATGACTTCAGGAAGGCCGAGACACCGGCCGCTGGCACATGGCCTTCGATGACACGCCCATCGATAATGGCCGTGTGGCAGCCCCACAGGTCTTCCGGTACGTCATGCATGATCTTTACCGGCGCAAGATCGTCTGTCGAAACGACCTTAATGGCATATCCGGCCTCGCGCATATGATCGACCCAGCCGCCGCAACAGCCGCAGGACTCGCTCTTGTAAACGGTCATCTCGGAGGCTTGAGATGAGGAAGGAATGCTATTCAGGGCAAAGGCCGCGCCGCCGATTAGGGCTATGGTTCCAGCCACAGCGGTGATTTTGAGTCTTTTCATCAATCATATTTCCCGAATGTCGAGCACCTGTACGACGATCCGGCATGGAACAGGTTTCCACCGTTGGAAGGTCAATGGGTAGCCATGCGGCGCAATGACGCGTCGAAACTGCATCTGCATCAATTGCTCAGACTGCACAGGTTCGGAAACTGTTGCAGCCATAAATATCTGAATTAAAATCAGAAATAATTAAATTTGAGAGGTGAGGCTGTTGCGCCCTACGACAGCGTTTCTGTTGCAAATCTGAAAGCACTCGGGCGGCTGCAGGGGCGCGATGGGCACGAAAACCCTAGACCTAGATAGGTTGTGGATAAACGCCAGAAGCGAAGGAAGCGAGCACGTCGGCTTGAGCTCGCTTCTCTCGTGGTTGTTTAAAGTCGGACGTCTGCTGTTCCGCCGCTATCAGGCGTATGTCCTGTGATGTTTGCCTTAACGATTTCAAATATGCGTCCCTCGGCACCGTCAAAGCGCAGCAAAGCCAAACGAGGGTCGTCTTTTCCCTCTGGATACCAAGCCGATAAAACTGGATTCCAATACTGGTCGATAATTGCCTGGTTTCGAAGGGCGACAGACAAGCGGCCCATGACACATGCCCAGACGTTTTGGTCTTTTGAGCCGTATGTGAACTGTGCGGACTGCCCCATTGCGACGTCTCTTGCCAACTCAGTGTCGTTACGCGTGAAGAACCAGATAGTGCCGATTTCCTCATCGCGGAATGCGGTCATCGGTTGAGCATGGTAGCCAGGGCGATCAAGTCCCAACATCCCTGTATTGCTGGATTTCAAGGCCTTCCAGAAGGCTTCCTGCGCTTCATTAGAGGTCAAAGGATCGGTCATCAAAGATCTCCGTTAAAAAGCCCACCCAAGGTCAATTCAACGATAGAAAAAGTTGGAAGTTCCGTAAGAAAGCTGAGCCTTAATTTCAATTTTTCTGATTTTACGCATTCGATTTCATTTCAAATATTGAAACAATTCTCTGATTATTTTTAAAGGCAGACCTTATAGGCGTGCGATCCTAGAAAACCTATTTATGGAACACAGGCTCTTGGCTCGGGTTTGGAGTGTGGGCGTTGCTGGTGAGCCATCGGCTTTGACTGTTCCTCTCAAGCAACACCCACATCCTGAATGTGGAGATGAGCCATGCCAAAGCGCGACACTTCCCCCAGTAACACCAATGCCCTGAATGCATTTGCGCCAGGGTCGGGTCATACGCCTTTTGATGAAGGCAGCGGCAATGCCGGAGAAACCCAACAGGTCGTCTCCAAGAACGGGGATCATAAGGATGGCCAAACCCATCTGACCGATAATTTCGGTCACCGAATTTCAGACAATCAAAACAGCTTGAGAGCCGGCGAGCGCGGTCCGACGCTGCTTGAAGATTTTGTTCTGCGCGAGAAAATCTTCCACTTTGATCACGAACGCATTCCCGAGCGCATCGTGCATGCCCGTGGCTCGGGTGCACATGGAATTTTCGAAGTGACGCAGGCCATCCCGCATCTGACAAAAGCGGCGTTGTTCCAACAGGCTGGAAATGAATGTCCTGTCTTTGTTCGCTTTTCTACAGTCGCAGGCGGGGCAGGATCGGTCGATACGCCGAGGGATGTGAGAGGGTTTGCCGTCAAGCTTTATACCGAGCAGGGCAATTGGGACCTCGTGGGTAACAACATTCCTGTATTCTTCATTCAGGACGCCATGAAGTTCCCCGACCTCGTCCACTCCGTAAAGATGGAGGCGGATCGAGGCTACCCGCAGGCCGCATCGGCACACGATACATTCTGGGATTTTATCAGCCTGATGCCCGAGAGCTTGCACACGGTCATGTGGGCCATGTCGGATCGCGGCATACCGCGCTCCCTAAGGATGATCGAAGGTTTTGGGGTCCATACTTTCCGAATGGTGAATGCGAAGGGCGAGGGCAAGTTCGTTAAATTCCATTGGAAGCCGGTGCTGGGTATTCAGAGCACAACATGGGATGAAGCCGTGAAACTGGCGGGGGCCGATCCCGATTTTCATCGTCGTGACCTGTTCGAAGCCATCGAGAATGGCGACTATCCGCAATGGGACCTTGGTATTCAGGTTTTCGACGAGGCTTGGGCAGCCAAGCAGGCCTATGATGTTCTCGATGCAACCAAACTGATCCCTGAGGAAGACATTCCTGTCGAGATCATTGGCCGTATGACCCTGAACCGCAATGTCGATAACTTCTTTGCGGAAACCGAGCAGGCGGCATTCCTTCCGTCCAACATCATTCCGGGTATCGATTTTACCAATGACCCGCTGCTGCAAGGGCGGTTGTTCTCGTATCTGGATACGCAAAAGTCACGTCTAGGGACGACCAACTTCCATCAGATACCCATTAATGCCCCGAAATGCCCGTTCCACAACTTCCAGCGCGACGGGATGATGCAGACGCAGGTGCCGGTTGGCCGCGCCAATTACGAGCCTAATTCACTGGGGGAGGCGGGCGAGACGACTGGTCCGCGTGCCTGTCCCGAAACTGGCTTTACGTCTTTTACAGCCAATGACGAACGCAATGACGGTTCAGAAAAGCTGCGGATCCGCGCCGAGGCCTTTGCAGATCACTATAGCCAGCCGCGCCTGTTCTATCGTTCTCAGACCGAAAACGAGCAGGCGCATATTTGCGCGGCCATTGTCTTCGAGTTGTCCAAGGTGACGTTGGAACATGTGCGCATTCGCCTATTGTCGCGTTTGCGCAATATCGACGAGAGCCTAGCCGAACGCGTGGCCAATGGTCTGGCGATGAAATTACCGCCCAAGGCCAAGGTGGCCAAGGAACCGGTGGACATGAAAGTCTCCGATGCCCTGTCGATCCAGAAACAGGCCCGCAAAACGTTCGAGGGTCGTAAGGTCGGCATTCTGTTTGCTGAAGGATCGGACAAGGCCGGTATCGACAAGCTGAAGGGCGAGATTGAAAAGGCGGGCGGCACCGTGTTTCTGGTGGCTCCGGAAATCGGTACCCTTAAGCTTAAAGGTGGAGAACTGTCTGCCGATGGCCAACTGGCGGGTTCACCCTCTGTGACGTTTGATGCCATCGCTTCGATTATTATGCCCGATGCGGCGGATAAACTGCTGAAAGATGCGGGCGCGATCCAGTGGTTTGCCGATGCCTATGCCCATTGCAAAACGATAGGTCACTGTAAGGGAACGCAGGTGCTTTTGGACAAGGCCAATGTCGAAAAGGATGAAGGGGTGGTTCCTTGGGAGGACATGGTCAAGGTTGGTCCCATTCGCCACTGGAAACGCGAGCCCAAGGTTCGCAATCTGCCATAAGGCGGAACCCAGAATGTAGATAGCGGGCGCATTCGGAGCCACAGAATGCGCCCTACTGGGGCGGTAACGGCGAAAAACTGCCTGGAGCAGGACGTGGTGCCTACATAACTGTGCGCTTACATCTCTGAATATAGGCCGCAACTAAAAAAATGCTCTCTGAACACGCGACATCTGGCCCAGAGAGCAGGCAGTCGTTACACATTTTTTGCTCGTTTGGACAGGCTTATGGTCTTCGGCTCGGGATCATAGAAGAAGCGGTTGTGGGCTTTAAAATGAGAAATTTTATGAAAGAGTTATACGGTTAAATGATCTGTTCTTGATGCCGGATCGTAAGAACAAAGCCGTATTTTGGCTTTGGTTTCGTCGTGTGGCTCAAGGAGATTCAGATGCGCCTTTCTTCCGTTTTTGCGATTGCAGCGGCTTTGTCTTTGTTTGCAACGAGCGCTTTGTCAGAAGGCATCTCGACACATGTTCTGGATTTGGCGCGCGGCGTGGGCGGAAAAGACGTTCCCGTTACCCTAGAGATCAAACAGGAGGATGGATCGTGGAAGCAACTGGCGCAGGCCAAAACGGATGAAAATGGGCGTGTGCGATCTTTCGGTGATGATGTTCATGCCGAGGCCGCCGTTTATAAACTGACCTTTGACATGTCGCAGTATCCAGCTGGGGGCAATGAACCCTTCTTTCCCGAAATCGACGTTGTATTTCGAGTGACCGATCCCATGACCCATTACCACGTGCCTGTAGTGGTGAGCCCCTATGGATACAGCACATATCGCGGTAACTAACCGCTATTACAGACGTAAAGAGCGTTCATTCGAAAAGATTTCCAACGAAAGCGCTCTTCGTCGCTGTGCGAAATTATGAGAATTTGCGCAGTAGGAGATATGTCCGGCTGCCAGTTTGGTAGACACCAAGATAAGCTCACTCAGGCTACCCAGTTTCCCGTTCAAAATCTATGTGGCTGAGGTAACCAAGGGCCGAGTAACGCTGAGTCGGGTTGTAAAAGCACTCGATATAGTCGAACACATCAGCCTTCGCTTGGGCTATCGATCGGTAGGGCTTTTTCCCGATCCGCTCGGTCTTAAGGGGTGAGAAGAAGTTTTCCATGGCGACATTATCCAAGCAGTTTCCAAACCGCTCATCGAACAAGTGATCCATTATCTGCCATGAGCCGCTAGAACTGCTCGCTGGTATATTGGCTGCCCTAATACGAGTGATGCAACCGTGCCGATCTTTTCATCATTTCGCGACCGCTGCGACGGCACGCGTGTCAGCCAGGCATGAAAACCGCTTAGCGAAGCACCGAGCGCAACGCATATCCATGCCACAGACGAGATACCAAGGTACTTCACGATAAATCTGAACTTCCTTCTCTGCATTCTCGCGCTTCGGTAGGTCAAAACAGCTTATCTCGGTGTCCATCAAACCGGCAGCAGGCCAGTTCTAATATGGGCTGTGGAAACCGAAACTGCCTTATGAGCATCCGTATGGCCGCATCAAGCGTATTATCTAGATAGCTTGGAGATCAATATGAACATCGCCATCACCTATGCCATCACGCTAGTGATTTTTGCTATCATTGATACCGTGTGGCTTGGTACAATGGCTGATCGAATCTATCGTCCGTTAATCGGCTCGATGCTTGCGGACAATTTTCGTCTGGTACCGGCGATGGTTTTCTACTGCATGTATGCAGGCGCGTTGACTGTGTTTGCTGTCATGCCCGGTCTGAATGCAGATGACTGGAAGAAGGCCCTCACCTGGGGGGCTTTGTTCGGATTGTTTGCCTATGCAACCTATGATCTGACCAATTTGGCGACGCTGAAAAGCTGGAGCACCAAGCTGGTCGTGATCGATATTGCATGGGGCGTTGTCGTCAGTGCCGCATCGTCGTCGCTGGCTTGTCTGATGGCGCTGAAACTTCTGAAGTAATACTCAGCGGGCCGGGGGGCGCAGAAAGAAGCGGCTGGTGCGGCGAGCATAGTTCGCAAAGGCTTCCGGCCGCGTGCGCTGCATGTGGGTTTCGACCAGCGGCACGCCCGAGACGTGGTTCAAGATCCAGTACATGTAGAGTGGTGCAATGAAGGCCAGCCATCCCCACGGCCAGTTTCCCGATAGATTAATGGCAAATAGTGGCCAAGCGCACCAGGTCAGCCATTCGAAGAAATAGTTTGGATGGCGCGACCAGCCCCATAGACCAACATCGCAAATCTGGTGACGCTCTGTGGTGGCGGCTTTGAAAGCCTTCAGTTGCTGGTCAGCCATGGTCTCCCCCGCAAAAGCGATGAAGAAAGCAGCAATAGCCAGATAGTCCAGCAGGCCGAGTCCTGAAGACGGATTGCGGGCTGCCAACAGGACCGCGAGTGCCAGAATGCTGGCAGCACCAGCCTGAAGCATCATAAAGCCGAACATCTTGGCGCGGTATGTATTTCCCCATTCGTCGCGCAATCTGGCATAGCGGGCATCTTCCTGCTCACCAGCCGCGCGTTTGGCGATATGGGTGCCCAGACGGATGCCCCATATGCCGATCAAAAGAGCGACAACCAGCTGTCGTGCAGACCAGCCGTCAGGCCCGACAGGAAAAAGACTGATGCCGACACCGGCTACACCCAGTCCATAGGACCAGAACACATCGGCCCAGCCGCCTTGGCCTGTGCGCATCTGGACGATCCAGGCCGTGCCCATCACCAAAGCGAGAAAGACAACAGCACCGCCCCAGATGGCAATAAGGCTTATCACAGGCGCACAAAGGGCTGGATCAGCCGCCCGACCCAGCCGTCGATTTTGATCTGACCGTCTAGGGCTACAACACACAGGCAAGGTTCGTCGGAGATCACACGTGGCTGGTGCAGGACGTCGCCGTCGGCTTCTTCTAGATCGCCGACATCGAAACGCTCTGTCTCGGTCGCATAGGCCCCAGAAAGGACGCAGGTCAGCTCCACCCCCCCGTGAGTGTGTTTGGGCGTCTCGCAGCCAGGGTTGATTTTGAGAAGAATGACACGCGTATCGCCATCACGCGGGGCATGGACGTCACGCACGCGGATACCGGGGCCGACCCAGCGCCATGGACCCAGAGCGTAACGGCGCAAAGGTTCGGGCAGTTCGCTCATCTCGTTGAGTGGTGGTTGCTGTTCGACCTCGCTGGCGCAGGCATCCAGCATGGACAAGGTGCGCGTCAGAGCCTGATCCGACATCGCCGCAGGCGCGGCAGTGTCCAGTAGTTCGCCGCCGATGGCCTGTAATTGGCGTACCCAGATGTCATGGGCCGGGCGCAGCGCCAGATGCGTAGAGACAACAAGGGCTTCCGGTGCGCTGATTGTACCGTTGGCATAGGAAGCCAGTAATTCTTCGGAAATCATACGGGTCGGGGCCATTATAAAACGTCCCTCTCTGGTTCAAGCATCTGTCGAAGTTTGGCCATGGCATTGCGTATTCTGGATTTTACTGTTCCGAGGGGCAGGTCGAGCTGGCTTGCGATTTCGGAATGTGGGCGGCCAAAGAAAAAGGCCATTTGCAACAGTTCGATCTGATGGGGATTCAGTTTGGCCAGCGCCATACGAACCCTGTGTGCATCTTGTGAACTGGCCAGCAGATCATCCGGACGCGGCACCTCTTCCATATCGAAAGTGATTTCCGGAACGGGGAGGGGGCGAGAGTCCCGGCGGAACTTGTCCAGTCGCTTGTTGCGCGCAATCGTGAAAATCCACGTGGCAGCCTTGGCCTTGAGCGGATCAAACAGGTCTGCCTTGCGCCAGACAGTCATCATTGTCTCCTGAGCGAAATCTTCGGCATCGATTTCACTGGCACCGGATCGCATCAGCCAGGCTTTCAGCCGCGGAGCGAAGTGGTCAAACAATCGTGCGAAGGCCTCGCGATCCCTGTGCAGGGCGACCGCTACAATAAGCTGTTCGTGACGGGTTGTGTCACAGAGCGGGTCGTCTGCTGACATACAGCGAGTAGCCTTTGCAGAAACAGGGATTTGCGCGACATCTGTATGCATAGACCCTGATACGCACACTTAAAATGTTTGGATCACTTCGCATCCACCAAGATGGCTGACGCGTATGACAAAAACGAACTGCCTATGACGGCGGTGTTCTGGAGTTGTCATGCCGCCTTTGTCCAATCGTCAATCCGACAAGATGTTGAATATTGCTGTTGTGGGCTCGGGTATTTCAGCCCTTTCGGCGGCCTGGCTGTTGTCGCAGCGCCATTCGGTAACCCTTTATGAAAAGGCCGATCGACTGGGCGGACATTCCAACACGATCACGGCATCACTGGCGACGGGCAAGGTTGCGGTCGATACCGGCTTTATCTGCTATAACGATGCGACCTATCCCAATCTAATCGCCCTGTTCGATCATCTGGATGTTCCCAGCTGCGAGACGGATATGTCCTTTGCCGTGTCGCGTGACGGCGGGCGTTTCGAATATGCGGCACCGGGCCTTTTCGCTCAGAAACGCAATATCTTGCAGCCGAAATTTTGGTCGATGTTGCTCGAGATTGTTCGTTTCTATCGCAAGGCCCCGAGCGATCTTGGGGCCTTGGCGGGGACCGACATTTCCCTTGGCGAGTATCTGCTGAGAGAAGATTATAGTGCGAGCTTTCGCGACGATCATCTTTTGCCCATGGCGGCAGCGATCTGGTCGTCTCCGACCGAAACCCTGATGGATTATCCGGCGGAAGCCTTCATCCGTTTCTGTATCAACCACGGGCTTTTGAAACTGTCTGACCGGCCTATGTGGAGAACGGTTGAGGGGGGCAGCCGCGTCTATGTGGAACGACTTGCGCGTAGTGTATCGCGTATTCTGCTCAACCGTGGCGTCAGCCGTGTCACGCGCACCGACAATGGCGTGGAGGTTCACGACAGTGAAGGCGGGGTCGAAACCTATGACCATGTGGTCATAGGCACCCATGCCAATCAGGCCCTTCAAATGCTGGAGGCGCCATCTACGGCCGAGCGTCAGCTGTTGGGAGCCTTCAAATACAGCCATAATCTGACGGTTCTTCATACCGATACGAACCTGATGCCGCGTCGCCGTAAGGCGTGGGCCAGTTGGAACTATATTGGCACCCAAGGCGGGCTGTGTGTCTCCTACTGGATGAACAAATTGCAGGGCCTGCAGGGTCAGGATGTGTTTGTAACCCTCAACCCTGCACATGCGCCCAGACCGGGGACGCTGCTTTACAGCGAAATCTATGAGCATCCGATCTTTGATGCTGCCGCTATTGCAGCCCAGAAAAAGCTCTGGAGCCTTCAGGGACAGGGCGGGGTTTGGTTTTGTGGGGCCCACTTTGGTGCAGGCTTTCACGAGGATGGACTACAGTCCGGTCTGGCGGTCGCCGAGCAGTTGGGCGGCGTGCGCCGTCCATGGTCTGTAGAGAACGAAAGTGGCCGTATCCACGTTTCCTCGCCGAAGGATCAAGCCCTGGAGCAGACAGTGTGAGCACCGCTTCGGCACTCTATTTCGGCAAGGTCATACACAGGCGTTTCCGTCCCAAGGCACATTATCTGTCCTATCGGGTGTTCTGGCTTTTTCTTGATCTGGAAGAGGTGGACCGGCTGGCCAAACAGTTGAGATTTTTCTCGGTTGGCAGGTTTAACCTTGTCTCGTTTCATCCGCGCGATCATGGCGATGGATCGGATACGTCCCTGCGCCAACAGATCACGCGCTATATGGAACGTGCAGGCATCGATCTGGGGCAGGGCGCGGTTCGGTTGCTGACCATGCCGCGTCTATTGGGATATGTCTTCAATCCGATCAGTATCTATTATTGCCACCATACAGATGGACGACTTTTGGCGCTGGTCTATGAGGTCACCAGCACCTTCAAGATCCGGCATAGTTACGTCATTCCGGTGAGCCAAGCAGACAGTGAGCAAGGGCGGTTTGTTCAGTCCGCGGCCAAGGCGCTCTATGTCTCACCTTTCATGGACATGGAGATGGACTACAAATTCCGGGGTCATGTGCCGTCGGACATTCTCGACGTCATGATCGATGGTCATGATGTCCAGGGAAAGCTGATCCATGCCGCCATTACAGCTCATAAACGTCCTCTCACAGACAGTTCTCTTCTGCGTGCAATAGCCGGTTTCCCGCTGATGACGATGAAGGTCGTCATGGCCATTTATTGGGAGGCTCTGAAGCTTTGGCTCAAGCGGGTACCGCTGACCCGTCAGCCCTTGCCGGCGGCTGAACAGGTCACCCTTCAAACCCAACCACGGGAGAGCCGTCTTGGTTGGTGATCTCGTGCGTCCCGTTATTTTCTGGTTTCGCCGCGATCTCAGACTTGCAGAAAATCCGGCCCTCACAGCGGCCGTGGCGACAGGAAGGCCAGTGTTGCCGGTCTATATTTTGGACGATGACGGCGACGGGCACCCGCATGGTGCCGCTTCGCTGTGGTGGCTGGACAAGTCCTTGCGTACGCTTGACGCAGACCTACGCCAATGCGGTGGTCGGCTCATACTGAGACGTGGAAATAGTAAGGCTGAACTTCTGCGCTTAATCGAGCAGACGCGAAGTGCTCATGTCTTTATGAACCGCCGGTTCGAACCGGAAGCCTTCGCCCGCGACGCAGACCTTGCCCATACTTTGAAAGCTGTTGGCGTCGAATGTCATGGGTTTAATGCAAGCCTGCTGGCCAAACCGGGCACAGTTCTAAGCGGCGCAGGAAAGCCGTATCGGGTTTTCACCCCTTTCATGAAGGCGCTGCTTCAGACCTTGCCGGAGCGCCCTGCGACGCCTGCCCCCGACACGGTGATCGTACCGGCGGGACCTGACAGCGACGACATCGACGCATGGGCGCTGCATCCCTCGTCACCCGATTGGTCCCAAGGCTTTGACTGGACGCCGGGAGAGGCAGGAGCCACGGCAGTCTTGTCCGTATTTATAAAAAATGCGCTGGGGGATTACGCTGTTGGGCGTGACATTCCTGGCCGTCGCAGCACTTCGCGCCTGTCGCCGCACCTGCATTTTGGCGAGATCAGTCCGCGCAGCCTTGTGTGGGCCGTTCGCGCCTCTGCGTCTCAAGGGCATGTCGCCCCAGCACAGGCCGACAAGTTCATTGCCGAGATTGTTTGGCGCGAGTTCTCGGCTCACCTGCTTCACCAGTTTCCCTTTATGTCCGAGCGGGCCTTCCGGCCCGAGTTCGACGCCATGCCTTGGCGACGTGATCCCGAGGGGCTGACGGCGTGGAAAAGCGGGATGACCGGCTATCCCCTGGTCGATGCGGGGATGCGGGAGTTGTGGGCAACCGGTTGGATGCACAACCGTGTGCGGATGGTGGTTGCCTCCTTTCTGGTCAAGCATCTGTTTATTGACTGGCGCGAGGGCGAGGCCTGGTTCTGGGACACGCTGGTGGATGCGGACTTGGCCAGCAATGTCCAGAACTGGCAGTGGGTCGCAGGGTCCGGTGCCGACGCTGCACCCTATTTCCGTATCTTCAACCCTGTCACACAGGGAGAAAAATTCGATCCCGCTGGACATTATGTACGTCGCTGGATTCCGGAATTACGAGCCTTGCCGGATCGTTGGCTGCATGCGCCCTGGACGGCTCCCGGCACCGTTCTTTCAGAGGCCGGCGTAAAACTGGGATATACTTACCCGCGACCGATCGTCGATCACAGCCAAGCACGCGCAAGAGCATTAGAGGCACTGAAAGTCGTCTCTTCGCGTTCAAGGGATGGAGAGCAGAATGGTGTGTTTATGCGCGAGGGGATTGTGAGGCCATGACCACGACCTATTACGATGAACAAAAGCGGGTAGCTTCTTCGCCCGTTCTCAATCTGTTGTTGCGCCTGTTGTCCTCGAACTGGACGTGGGGCCACCTCACCATTTGTCTGCCTGATGGTACGGTCCACCAGCTAGAGGGTCGTGTAGAAGGCCATGCGGCTGTCCTGCGCATTCGCGACGCACGTTTTGCCCGTCGCGTGCTGAAAAGCGGGGATATCGGCTTTGCAGAGGGTTACATAGAAGGGGAGTGGGACAGCCCTAACCTGCCGGTTTTGCTGGAGACTTTGGTCAATAATTATGACCACATTCGGCGCCTTTTTGACGGCAATGTCTTGATGCAGGCCTTCAACTGGTTGGTCCACCGTTTCAATCGCAATAGCCGCAGTGGATCGCGTCGCAACATCCATGCCCATTATGATCTGGGCAATGAATTCTACAGCGCCTGGCTGGATAGTTCGATGACCTATTCATCGGCTCGTTATAGCCGCGAGGGGCTGTCGCTTCAGGACGCACAGAAAGAAAAATACGCCTCTCTGGCTCGGGTGATGGATCTCAATGCCGGTCAGACAGTGCTGGAAATCGGCTGCGGTTGGGGAGGTTTTGCCGAATATGCTGCACGCGAAGTGGGCGCAAAGGTTACAGGCATCACCATCTCGCAAGAGCAGTATGATTTTGCGCGCCGCCGTATTTTTGAAGCCGGATTATCAGAGCGGGCCGACATTCAGTTGATCGACTATCGCGATGTCGATGGGCGCTTTGATCGCGTGGCCTCTATCGAGATGTTCGAGGCGGTCGGTCGGGAGTACTGGCCGGTCTATTTCCAGAAAATACATCAGGTTCTAAAACCTGAGGGACGTGCCGGATTGCAGATCATCACCATTCAAGATGATCTGTTCGAAGACTATCAGGCACGTACAGATTTTATCCAGAAATATGTCTTCCCCGGCGGCACGTTACCTTCCGAGCACGTCTTGGCTAGCGTAATTCAACAGTCAGGGTTTCACCAGGACGAGGTCCTGCGTTTTGGACGTGATTATGCCGACACGCTTTCAGAGTGGAGCAAACGTTTTGAAAGCTCATGGCGCATGATCGAAGCCAGCAACCCGAAATTCGATCAACGTTTTAGGCGCTTGTGGTTGTTCTATCTCGCCTATTGCGAGGCGGGTTTTCGTTCCGCCCGAACAGACGTCATCCAGGTCGGATTAAGTGCCAGATAGCAGATCTTCTCATGAAGAATAGCCGGGCGCTTTCGAGGCTTACGATGATCCACTTTTCCGCTGCCTGCGTAAATTATGCAAAGCGGGAGAGACGGGATGATTTGCAAGGCCATCAAACTTGTAACGGCGCTGGGGTGTGTGACTGCGCTGGCAGCTTGCGCGACTGCAGAAGTCTACCCCGGCTCTGGTTTTCTCTCGAGCTATGAGGGACTGGAAGAACGCACCGATGTGGTGAGAGCCTCTGTTCTACAGCGGCGGGACGAGGCGTTGGTTTCTTCTATCGAGCGGGTCTGGGTGGCTCCCGCAGAGATATTTGGTGAAGTTGATCGTACGCTCTCAGAAGAAGAGCGTCGTATGGTTCTCACAGAAGTGGACCGTCAGCTCTGTTACGAATTGAGCGAGCGCTTTGAAATTGCTGAGCAGCGTGACGCTCATTCTGCCCTTGTTCGGGTAGGCGTGACCCGCATGGAGTCCACGGATCAGGCGGGGTCTGTTGTCGCGGCAACGGCAAATTTCTTTATCCCCGGTCCGATTAAAGTGAGGGCACCAATAGGTCTCGGTGGTCTTGGAGCCGAAGCAGAATTGTTGATGCCAGACGGCGTACAGGCAGCGGCGATAGTTTGGCGTCGTGATGCAATGGCGGTCGGAACGGACAAGCCCTCACTGTCAAGGATCGGTGACGCTCACCAGCTCGCAGAACCCTTGGGGGATATGGTAGCTGAAGCTTTTTCTTCCGAAGTTCGTGATGACCATGAAAATGTTTCTAACGCCCCCTGCAAACGTTTTGGCCCGCGCATACGCCCAGAAGGGTTTATTATAGGAATAACAACAGGACTCTATCAGCCTGAATTAAGTGGAGGTAAAACTGACAGCGACCCGGAGTGATTTAAATTCGTATTTAGATCAGATTGTAATTGGATAATAATGTTTATGTAAAAATATGAATGTCACAATTAGGTGCATCTGTATTCATCTGTACTTCCTAGTAGTTATGGATATGCGCCCCCTGAGCCAGCCGAAGCTAGCCCAGAGGGCAGGGATGATCACCAAGCCTTGTGCTTCGCAGCGCCCGCCTCGACCGCCTTCAGGAGGGTGTCATTGGCAAGGTGGCTATAGCGTTGTGCGGATTGGACACTTGAGTGGCCCAGCACCTTGTCGACTGCGAACAGATCTACCCCACTGTTGACCATGAAGGACGCCGCCGAGTGGCGGAGATCGTGTGTACTTACTGATGTAATTGTCGTTGAAGTACGATTGACGATTATTCGTTTTATCGTTGTGTAATATATGGATATTAATTAATATTCGAAAATCCAGTTAAATAATAATATCTTTTTTGAATTGTATGAGGTATAAACGTTTTGTCGAACATCTCTGCGCAACGCTCTTTCTTTTATGCTGTGCATTGAGATCTTCCGTTTCCCTAGACCCCGACGGCCTCTGAATTTTTTGGATGGTCTTATTTTTTACGGAGGTCATGGAAATGGCTACTGGTATTGTTAAGTGGTATAACTCCACTAAAGGTTTTGGTTTTATCGCTCCCGATCAGGGTGGTGGCGATGTGTTTGTCCACGCCTCGGCTATCGAGCGTGCTGGCATGCATAGCCTCGATGAAGGTCAAGCTTTGTCGTATGAACTTGAGCGTGATCAGCGCTCGGGCAAGACTTCGGCTGGGCAGCTACAAGTAGCCTAACTGAATGATTGTTAGGTCATAGAAGTACGTTCCGTGCCGGTGTGTTCTTAAAATGATCAAACTTAGAAGCCCTGCTGTAAAAAGCAGGGCTTTTTTATTTATAAATTTAATATCAAGTATTTGATGCCAATTGCATACGATTATGTGCAATGGATTATTAATTCAAACAACAGAGTCTCCTTTGAGTATTTGTCCATGTCCTAAGTATTTCTATTGGATTCATCATCGGTGCCGCGATTGGTGTAGCAACTGGTGACATGGTATTTTGGATGGTGTTGGGCTTGGTCATCGGTGCTGGTCTCGGTGCGGCCATTTATTAAAAAAATAACACAAGTTCAATGATTAAGGCCCAGTTGCAGTTGCAGGTAGGGCCCTTGTCTGTGATGGATGTGCACCCCCTAAGCCAGCCGTAGCCAGTCCATAGGGTAGGGGTAGGTGCTAGTCCCTAACGCTAAAGGCGCTCCACTTTAATTGCTGTAAGTCATTGGTACAGAAGGCGTTCTATGAAGCAGTTATCGTTTAAGCGACACCGCTTTCTAGCCGAGGAGTCCGTCATGCCGTAGGCTGTACTTTCGGCTTAGCCTCAGTTTCCGTGATGTCGAAGAGCTGATGGTGCAACGAGGAATAGACGTCAGCTACGAAACGATCCGGTGCTGGACGATCAAGTTCGGGCCCCTGATCGCTCGCCGTCTGAAAAAGAGAAGGTCTGCACTGACCTGTAGTCGGCTTCTAGATGAAATGGCTTGCAAGATCGGCGATCCGGCGCATGTATATATGGCGCGCGGTCGATGACGAAGGCGAGTTCTTAGACGTCATCGTCAAGCGTCGGTGGGATACAAAGGCGGCTTTCAACCTGCTCAGACGTCTTTTACACAACCAACCTGTCGAGCCTGAAACCATAACAAATAACTGACTGGCATCCTACGGTGCGGCGCTTGATCAGTTGGAACTGCGGCATCTTCACGTCCCGGTCGCTACGATGCAATATCCGCGTTGTGAACTCGTTTCTGCCGATCCCGCGACGAGAGCGACAGATGTAGCGGTTCAAATCCTAAAGCTCAGCTCAGAGATTTCTCACAACCCACGCTGCGATCTACAATACCATTAACATCCAGCGCCATCTTATCAGCAGACCCGCATTTCGACACTTTCGCGGCGATGAGGAGGCTGCTTCTGCGAATGCTACCGTCTGATAGCGTGTCATGTACGTTCTTTCGACTTCGTTCAGCTAACCTGATAGCACCCCGCATTAATCGTCGTGAGTTTCAAGCCGGTATGTAAGCACCATATCATCGGCAGACAGGGCGCTTGAAAGTGCGTCTAGCTGGGACCGGTTTCGCAGTTGCAATCGCCAGTTTCTGGATTCGGACGTACCATCTGCCGATAGAGCATATCTTATGCTCTGAACCCTGTAGCTGTTGTGAGCTACAATGTTGCGGATGCGGGTATGGCCATGATCATTTCCGCGCTTCCAGCGCACCTGTAGATCGGCGTTTAACCGAGCCGGAACGCGGTCGCTGATCAGTTTCAGGGCGATAAGGATAACCCCTGTGATTAGGGTTCCGGTTGTCGCCAAGCCGAATAAGCCAGCGCCGTATAAAAGACCTATCGCAGCCGTCATCCATAGCGATGCTGCGGTCGTTAAGCCATGAACCGAAAAGCCCTGCCTGAAGATCACGCCCGCGCACAGAAAACCGATGCCCGTAAGAACGCCATGGGCCATCCGCGTAGGGTCTGTCATGATGTTGCTGCGTGGAAGGTCGTCAAACGCCCAGTGTGTTTGATGAAGAGCGGCGAGCATCAAAAGGCAGGAAGATAAACTTACCAGAATATGGGTTCTGAATCCGGCAGGACGACCGCGCCATTCTCGTTCCAAGCCGATCAATCCGCCTGCAATTAATGACCCTATAAGGGGGGCTGTAATCTCGTCCCAAGGCAGCATAATCGAACTCCATATTTGACCAGTGGAGTTTTAACGTTGGACGAATGAACTTTATCCATCGGCTGCTTAAAAGTTCTCTTGTTCACTGGAGCAAACGATGTCGCTTGATCGTGTGGTCACGATCTGGAGAAAGTTGTTCGAACTTCAAACGCGTAATTTTTCGTCCAGTTAAAAATACATCAGGCTGAGACGAGAATAAGTCTGAAAATGCCTCATCGCGTACGTTTAAGCCTCCCGTATAGGATCCGAAGGCCGGCAAGATCAGTCGTTGACCATCAGTGATAAAACAGCGTCGTCTTATAGTAACACCCGATCCACGTAACTTAGCGCAGGGGTGTAGATGGCCTGCAATTTCTCCGAAAACCTGAACCGGTTTTGGTTCGTGGCATAGTTTGAGGCGCCCCAGATTTAAAGTCTCTATGCTTTGACCGCCAAAGGCGGCTCCACCATCCGGATCGTGATTTCCACTAATCCATACAAGCTCTAAGGATTGAGCAAGTTGTCGGATCGCATCGGCATCATCACGAGCCACGCGGCTAACCGCATCCATGTCGTGCAGGCTGTCGCCTAGAAGAACAAGCCTTTGTGGATTTAACGCGCGGATCTCGGTGGCAAGCCGTTCCAATGTTTCGCGTGTGTCATAGGGAGGTAGCAACTGTCCTCCCACTGCGTAGGCGGAACCCTTTTCGAGATGCAGGTCCGCCACTACCAGTGTCGAAAACTGGGGTAGCCACAATGTACCGGCAGCGCGGAGGTGAACCGGTTCTTCAGCTACATTGATAAGCATGCTCATGTCATGGCTTCATCAATCAGTGCGGCTTCTTCGAGCAACATATCTATTGCTGATGTTCCGGGTGAACGTTCCTTTCCAATCGCCATGAGCAATGGAGCCGCGAACGGGGAAACCTTTGCAAGTTTAGATATCACTAGATGCCCCGACACGCGTTTTAGCGTTTCTCCTAAACGACCAACATCCATGAGTCCGCGCGCAGCGTCCTCTCGGGCGCATTCTAATAAAAGATGGTCAGGTTGGTGACGTCTCAATACGTCGTAGATGAGATCGGATGAGAACGTGACCTGACGGGTGTTTTTCTCGTGGCCCGGCATGCGTCTTTCAATCAGTCCCGCGATCAGCGCGCATTCTTTGAACGCGCGCTTCATCATATAACTTTCCTGAAGCCAGTTTTCGAGATCGTCCCCGAGCATGTCCTCTTGAAACAGTTTTGCGAAATCTAGTTCGCTCATCGAGCGCATTGCCCATATGCAGACTGCATAATCGTTTGCGAGATATCCGATAGGGCCTACGCCCTCGCGATCCAGTCTACGCGTTAAAAGCATGGCCAGCGTAGTGTGCGCGAGATTGCCAGCAAAGGGGTAGCAGACCATGAAATGGCGTTTGCCCCGTTGAAAGGTTTCAACCAGCAAATCTTCAGGACCGGGCACGGTTGAATGATTATCTTGAGCCTCCAGCCATTCCTGAACATCGAGGGGCAGACTTGCCCATGAAGTTCGATCGCTGATTAGGCCTCGCACGCGAGAGGCAAGGTGCGAGGAGATGGGTATTCTTGAGCCACCCCAGCTTGGAACCCTTGGTTCCTTGTCTCGACTGGGCGTAACGACCGCATTGGTTCCGGTCACCCCTTCAAATCGCCATACTTCTCCGGCGAAAAGAAAACTGTCTCCGACAGATAACTGTTCAAAATAGGTCTCTTCGGCTTCGCCTATTTTACGGCCAAGACCCAGTCCGCGCCGGCCTTGTAATCGAATGCTCAATGTTTGCGCGGAGACAATGGCACCAACATTCATTCTATGACGGCGAACTATGTCCGGATTCCACGGACGCCACAGACCATCCAGACCCCGGATCAGCCGCGTATACCGCTCATAGTTCTTTAGAACGTATCCACCGGTAGAAACGAAATCGACGACCTTTTCCCAATCCTCCCAAGAGAGTGTTTTGTAGGGGGCGGCGGTACGGACTTCTTCATACATCGCTTGCAAGTCAAAAGGCTCTGCACAGCCACAGCCGACAATATGCTGTGCCAGCACATCCTTGGCACCGTTTCGGATGGGCTCGCCATCATGGGCACCTTCCATTACGGCCTCTACGGCCGCGCGACATTCCAGCATCTCGAAGCGGCTGGCTGGTACCAGGATTGCACGCGACGGCTCGTCCAGCCGGTGGTTCGCTCTACCAATGCGTTGAACAAGACGGGACGATCCTTTGGGAGCGGCCAACTGTATAACCAGATCGACCGAGCCCCAGTCGATCCCGAGGTCCAGTGTAGATGTGCAGACTACGGCCTTAAGCAGCCCCTGCGTCATCATGGCCTCAACCTTGCGACGCTGTTCTGCAGACAAGCTGCCGTGATGTAGGGCAATCGGCAGGTTTTCCTCGTTCAGTCGCCATAGCTCCTGAAATGCAAACTCGGCCTGCCAGCGCGTATTTACGAAGACGAGCGCTGTGTTCGCCGTTTTGATCGCATCATAGACTTCCTGCATCGCGTGCTTGGCTGTGTGACCTGCCCAAGGCACGCGATTTTCGCTCAGCAAGACGTCCAGTTCAGGCGGTGCGCCCGACTGGCCAAAGACAATGTCGGTGCCCTTGTCGGACAGCCAGCCCCGGATGGATGCCGGGTCATTCACCGTGGCCGACAGGCCGACACTGCGCATACTGGGCGAAAAGGCCCGCAGTCGCGCTAGCCCCAGCGACAACAGATCTCCGCGTTTGGAGCCATGGATGGCGTGTATCTCGTCGATCACCACACAGCGCAGGTCCTTGAAATACGCCCGCGCGCCCTCCCATGCACAGAACAGAGCCAACTGTTCGGGCGTGGTCAGAAGGATATCGGGTGGGGCGATCCTCTGACGCGAACGGCGGGACTGTCCGGTGTCTCCGGTGCGGCTCTCGATGACGATGTTCAGCCCCATCTCGCGAACCGGCGTCAGCAGGTTGCGCTCCACATCCACCGCTAGCGCCTTCAGCGGCGAGATGTAGAGGGTGTGAACGGACGGCAGATCATCCGCGCTTCTGCGCCGTTGCGACAGCTCGATCAGGCTGGGCAAAAACCCCGCCAGCGTCTTGCCCCCGCCCGTCGGGGCCACCAGCAAGGCATCCTCGCCCGCCAGCCCCTTTTCCACCATCGCCAACTGATGCGGGCGCACACTCCACCCCCGACGGGCAAACCAGTCGGCAAAGCGGGGTGGGAAGGGAGGGGGGAGATTGGTCACATGTTAGAATATGGGGATGATGTATCGCTTTGCATATCCACGATCGTCTCCCGCAAGAACACCAATTTACATTCGTATAAAAATTTATGGCTGCGCCTTGAAATGCCACCATGGGAGCCTAGCTTTTCCGTACCATTGATTTTTAAAGGAGGCGTGGATGCCTAAATATTGGATTTCGTTCCGCGTTGCTGAGGTCGGTAATCATCAAGAGCGCCGAGACAGTATCTACGATGCAATCGAGACACTTCCAGCGTCTTCTAATCTTTGGGAAGAGCCGACCTCCTTCGCAGCGTTCGCTACGTCCGAAAATCGAATTAGTGCGGTTGCTCAAAAATTGACCGCGGGTCTAGATTCTGAGACCGACGTTTTGATCATAAGAAAGATAGATTTTAAACAAACTAGAGTGTTTGGTGTTTATGGTGACGGAGAAAAACTTGCTTCTCTATTTGAGGGCATAGAGGCAATTTAAGTGCCCGTAGGGATTAGTATCCCCTCCAACACTCCCAATTCATCCGCTTCGCCCGCAGGCTTGTCCCACCGGATGCGGTTGATCCTTGGGAAGCGCATGGCGATGCCGGACTTGTGGCGGGTTGAGCGTTGGAGGCCCTCGAAGGCGATTTCCAGCACAAGGCCGAACTCGGGCGTGGCGGTGACGGCGCGGACGGGGCCGAAGCGGTCGGTGGTGTTGTTGCGAACGAACTTGTCGAGCTGTTTCAACTCTTCATCGGTAAAGCCGAAATAGGCCTTGCCCACGGGGGTCAGCACGCGCTGGCCGACTTCATCGGTGGTCCAGACGCCGAAGGTGAAGTCCGAATAGAAGCTGGAGCGTTTGCCGTGCCCGCGCTGGGCGTACATCAGCACGGCATCGACTAGCATAGGGTCGCGTTTCCACTTGAACCACGGCCCCTTGGGGCGTCCCGCTTCATAGATGCTGTCGTGGCGTTTCAGCATGAAGCCTTCGGCGAGACGCGCGTCACCTTCGGGCGGATTGGCGCGCAGTTCGGCCAGTTCCTCCCAGCCCTCGATCTGCACCAACGGAGACAGGTCGAGATGCGGTGATTGTATGGCGGCAACGAAGGCTTCCAAACGTGCCCGTCGCTCGGAAAAGGGCAGGGGGCGGGTGTCTTCATCCCCCTCGGCCAATAGGTCGTAGGCGCGGATACCGGCGGGATAAGCAGCCATGCGCTTTGCATCCACCGTCTTGCGGTTCAGTCTTTGTTGCAGGTCAGAGAAGCTGCCCATCTGGCCGTCGCGTAGCACAATCAGTTCGCCGTCGATCACGCCGTGAAAATCCATCGCCTCGACCACATCGGGGAAGGCGTGGCTGATGTCCTCGCCGGTGCGCGAATAGAGACGGCGGATATCACCCTCGGCGACGGCCTGAATACGAATGCCATCCCATTTCCATTCGGCCACGAAGTCGACGGGGTTCAGGCGCGGCATTTCTGTCGTTTCGTCAATAGGATGGGCCAACATGACGGGGCGGAAGCGACCATGCGCTTCGACCTGTGGCCTTTCGCCCTTGCCGTCCAGCCAGGCCAGCATGTCCACATAGGGCGGCTCCTGCCCGTGCCAGACCTCCTGAATATCGGCCACATCGACACCGCCGTAATCGGCAGCCGCCTGCCACGCCAAGCGTGCCGATACGCCCACACGAAGCGCACCCGTCACCAGCTTCAACAAGGCCCAGCGACCATCGGCATCCAGCGCATCCAGCCAGTTTTCGATCAGGCCATAGACCTCGCCGCGCTTGGCATGGGTCAGAGCCTCGATAACCTCCGAGACTTCCGGCTCGCGGTTGGCCCCGTGGAGTGTAGGCCAGATCAGCGCCACTGTCTCGGCAAGGTCGCCGACATAGTCATAGGACATCCGGAACAGTTCGGCATCGACCCGCTCCTCCACCACCCTGCGGATGATGTTGGCCTTGGCTTCTTTAAACGTCAAACCGCCCGTCAGCGCCGCCAGCGCCCAACCACGATCAGGATCGGGAACGCTTGCCAGATGGTCACGGATCAGCCGCAGTTTGGCATTGCGCGACGCCGTCAACGACAGCCGATCCAGCAGTTCGGCAAAGGCCTTCATTCGATGGCCTCTTCAATAGGCTCATCATCCTCTTCATCATAGCCGACCAGATGCAGCGCCCGCGCCGTCATGCCGTTGAGTTGCGCCCAGCGCGACAGGGCATCATCGCGCCCGTGCGTGATCCAGACTTCGGTGGGGTTCAACTCTGTCAGAGTGTCGGTCAGTTCGTCCCAATCTGCGTGGTCCGATAGTATGATCGGCAGTTCCACGCCCCTTTGCCTCACACGCGCCCGCACGCTCATCCAGCCGGATGCAAAGGCACTTACAGGATCAGGAAAGCGACGGCTCCAGCGGTCGGCTATGGCCGATGGCGGGGCAATAATCACCTTGCCCGCAAAGTCGGATTTTACGCCCGATACCGTCTGCCACGGCCCGAGATCGACACCGAAGCTTTCATAAAGCCGGTTCAGCTTTTCCAGCGCGCCGTGGACATAGATCGTCTCGTCATAGCCTGCCTCGCGAAGCAGCATCATCACCCGCTGCGCCTTACCCAGCGCATATGCCCCGACCAGATGCGCCCGCTCGGGAAACTGTTGTAGCGAGTGGATTAGCTTGCCTATTTCGTGGCTATCGGGCGGGTGGCGAAATACAGGTAGTCCAAAGGTCGCCTCGGTAATGAACACATCGCTGGGCACAGGCTCAAAGCCTGTGCAGGTCGGGTCGCGTCGGCGTTTATAATCGCCCGATGCGGTAATGGTGATGCCTTTTGTGCGGGCGGCGACCTGCGCCGAACCCAGAACATGCCCTGCGGGATGTAGCGAGACTTCCACCCCGTTCACGTTCACACGCTTGCCGTACTCAAGGCTCTGGGCGGTTTGCGCGAAATCCGAACCATAGCGAACAGCCATGATTGCCAGTGTCTCGGGCGTGGCCATCACATGACCATGGCCCCAACGTGCGTGATCGGCGTGACCGTGGGTAATAATCGCCCTGTCTACAGGTCTAGGAGGGTCGATATAGAAATCGCCTTGAGGGCACCAAAGCCCATTTGCGGTAGGACGCAGTATCCGTGAAAAACGGGAATAATCTGATCCGGTTGAAGCCTGAGTCATAGGCTCATAACGCAACCAAGGTCTTAGCGGTTCAGAACGATTTTTAAGCTGATAAGGGGCCTTCGTGCTGTGCTTAGTTAACAGCCCCCCCTCCAATGGGTGTTCCATACTTCATGGTAATGAAAATACCCCCTCGCCCAAGTGCGAGAGGGTATCTTTATCAGAGCAAATGCGGAGCGCAGAAGCCGCACTGCGTCCAACAAATATAGAAACACCCTTAAGTGAACATTGTTCCGGTAAAAGCGGAACAACTCGCTTTGGCGAAGCATTCTCTCATCTTGAAGGTAGAAAAGTTGAGGGGAAGTTGATGTTCACACGCACAACCGAAGAGCTATGCGAGATCGCTGAAGCCGGTGGGTCACTGGTTATTCATGCGGACGTCCGACCTACGGAGGATCTGGTTGCGATTGCGCGTTCGCTTTTCCATGGTGCGAGCCTGACGCTCGAAGGCATGATGACACGGCCCACTGCAGACATGCGTAGTATCGCTGCTGCAGCACCAGGGCGGGTAACTTTCCGCCCATAAAGATCGGCCCATCACGCTGCCGAGATGTTTGTGATCCCCCAAATGGGGAACAAGCCCCGTTACTAGCCGTTTACATTTGAGCTGGGCGGGTAATAGGGAGTCATGAAATGGCCGACTGGACAAACCGCGTCGAAGGCAACTGGAACCAATTTTCTGGCAAGGTGAAGGAGCAGTGGGGTAAACTCACTGACGACGATCTGACCCAGATCAACGGTAATCGCCAGCAGCTGGAGGGCCGTATTCAGGAACTGTACGGCACGGATCGCGAAACGGCGAAGCGTCAGGTTGACGAGTGGTATCAAAACCAAGCATGACCATAAAAAGAGGCCCGCTCTCCCGAGCGGGCTTTTTTATGAATACGGTCGAGGGGCAGGGCATCACCAATACAGGTTTCCATCGGGATCGCGTGTGCCTGCAAACGCCAAGGTGATGATCTGGCTGGCGATTATCGAGTAGGTGATGCCATTGCCGCCCAAGCCCGCCACCACCCAGACATTATCCATGTCTTCGGCCGGCGCGATAAACGGTAGGCCTGTCGTGCTGTTTCCGAAGGCTCCGGCCCATTTGTATTCGGGTTCCAAGCGTATGTCAGGAACGAGCTGATACAGTTTGTTTTTGAGGGTTTTCGCCTTGGTATCGAGCAGCCGTTTGATCGAATGCCGTGCCTCGCTCTCTTCATCTTCACCGCCGAGGATGATCCGCCCGTCGGGTGTTGAACGAAAATAGAGGTATGGATCCGATTCTTCCCACACCATCGTGGTCTTAAGCCAGTCTGGGATAGTAGCCGTTGTGTCTGAAGCGATCGCCCATGTCGAAAGGATATCCGCCTTGGGTATGCTGACCATTTTAGGCAGTTCATAGCCGGTACAGAACACCACCTTTTTGGCACGCACGATCACATCATTGTCGAGTCTCAGGCTCACCCCGTCTGGATCAGTTAGAACATCCAGAACCTCGGCCGGCGTGTGGATTGTTGCGCCATTGGCGGTGGCACGTCGTAGTAAGGCGGCGGCGAGTTGACCCGGATTTGCAGAAGCTGACCCAATGCTGAGAATGGCACCTGTACGATCAATACCATAACGGTCACGCAGGTCTGCCGCAGATAGATATTGGCTGGGTAGGCCAAGTTCGCGTCTGGCTTCGGTTTCGGTAGCCAGTGCCCGCGAACCGTAGAGATCGCCCGCCAGATACAAGGTGCTGCGATCTTCGAAAGCGCAGCGGATGCGTTCCGACTCAATCAGATCTGTCAGGTCGCACAGAGCGCGAAAGCACCGTTTGTAAGCCCTTGAAGCTTTCTCGGGTCCAATTTTCTTGGTCAGTTCAATGAGCGGGAGATCGATTTCCCATTGCAGCATGGCAGTGGAAGCCAGGGTCGATCCTTGAAGGGGGGCGCGCCGATCTAGGACAAGGATGCTAGGATGGCGGCCGAATTTCTCTTTCAGGACAGTGGCTGCGGATGACAAGGCATGGGCCATAAAGGCTCCGGTGATGCCTGCGCCAATCACTGCGATATCGACTGAAACGCTCGAGTTCAGAGGTTTGGCCTCTACACCTAACGCTGGTGAATCTGCCCATAGCGAGTGACCGGTTCGTAGATCGCGCTCTTTCGTAGCCGAGGGCATGGACACACCGATCCTCACGCTTTCAGTTTGATTTTCTTTTCGATTTTTACAGCCGCTTTCTCTTCGTTTTTCCGACGCTCAAAGACTTTACGCATGTATTTGCGATCTGCATCGGTCAGGATTTTTTCAGCGGCCACAAACTGCTCCTGCTCTTCCTCACCGATGTGGTGAAGGTACTCTTCCTTGAGCGCTGCAAAGCGTCGTAACCAGCCGGAAGACGCCATATCGCGAGCGGCAAGATCCGCCAGCATGTCGTCCAGTTCCTTGTGTTCCGCGACTGCGTGACGGGCATCTTCAGTTGTGGTGGGCTCTCGTAGGACTGTCGACCACAAGGCTTGCTCTTCGGCAGCGGCGTGTGATTTCAGTTCCTTCACCAGCTCTTTGAACAGCAACTGCCTGTCTTCTGACTTGCCATGTGTTTGCTGGATCATTGCCAGCAGGGCGCGGTGTCGATCATGATCCTCGACCAGTCGGCCGAATATATCGGGATCACCGCGGAATGGTGTCTCCGGGGTCGAGCCGATATGAATAGATAGATCAGGAGCCATGTCCTGAGCCTTGGCGATTGCGTCCGCCTTGGCCTGCTGTGATGTCTTGGTCGGCTGCTGGAGGTGAGCATGCTTTGGCATATTGATCTCCACACGTAGGGTTCAGGTGTTAACTGGATCGGTGGGACCTTAAAGCGAGCGCCTGAAGCCTTCACCATTCCACTGAACTAAACCCAATGGGCACCGACTACGTTCCCTCGCACCTCTGATGGAGAAAGACGTGCGGTCATAATGAAGACGAGGTTTAGATTTTGTGGTCCAGCGACGACGAGATACAGGGCTGCTGTGAAGTTGCTTAAATGCCTTTATCGGAACCAGCCGCTTGAGCCTGAAAGTATTACACACGAACGGTCTGACGCCTTACGGCGCTGCACCCAATCAGCCAATTTACCTTATAGGCTCAATGCGATAGCGGCATGGATCAAGGCCGTTGCGGACCTGGCTCCAACTCAATGGCATCGAGACAGGAGCGCCCGGTCGTCCGCGAGGGGAGTAGGGTGCAACAGCGGTCGCTTTACGATCGTTGCGCAGGTAGTCGATGAAGATGCGTCCTTTGCGTGCCTCTTTTGACATGCTTATCAGATAGCGGTCGGGTGCGTTTACTGCCATCACGCGGGCGAACTCGCGGGCGAAGCCCTTGGCTTCTGTCCAGTCCATATCAAGGTGCTCGACATAGGTGGTGACGTGCAGTCCTTTGCCTCCTGTCGTCTTGCAGTGACTTTCGAGGCCCAATTCTTTCAACCGGGCGCGGACTTCTTTGGCCGCTAAGATGACCTCTTCGAAACCAACGTCCGGTGCAGGGTCGAGGTCAAAGATCAGACGTTCTGCCTTGTCGTGCTGATAGGGCACACAGTTCCAGGGGTGAATTTCGACGGCCGCAAACTGCGCTGCCGCAATCAAACCCTCCACGGTATCTATGCGGATATAGGGCTTGGGATCGCCCTTGATCTCGACGGCTTCGATCAGCGGTGATTGGCCCTTAACGGGATGTCTTTGAAAGAAGCTCTTGCCCTCGATCCCATCGGGCATACGGATGATGGAGCAAGGTCGACCCCGGATGTGTTCCAGCATCTTCTCGCCGACGCGCTCGTAATATTCAGCCAGATCGCGTTTGGTGATGGCGAGCCTATCTTTGGTCGCGGGCCACAAGACCTTGTCCGGACTGGATAGGCGAACACCGCGTAGTGGGGCTTCGGCACCTATCGAAGGCTTTGAGGTGTCCTGAGGATTATCAAGCGCGACTTCTTTGGGGGCCTTGTCCTCACGCAGTGCTTTAAACGAGGCCTGTCGGATCGAACCAGATCCGGTAAAGCCTTCAAAGGCGATTTCGGCGACCAGAACGGGCTTGACCCAGTGGACCCCTGCAATGGATTTGGGGCTATCAGGGAAGGGGCTCTTGGCCGTCTCGATGGCCTTTAGTTCGGGCATGAGCTGCTCGACGGTCTTACGGCTGAAGCCGGTGCCGATCCGGCCCACATGCTCCAGCCTACCTTCACGATATACCCCCGCGATCAGCGACCGGAAGTTTTTGCCCGTCGTCGCCCATCCAGCGATCACAACTTCCTGCCCTTGTCGGCATTTCGACTTAACCCAATCGTCACTGCGACCAGAGCGATAAGGTGAATTCAAGTGCTTAGAGATAATCCCCTCGAGGTCGAGCCGACAGGCTGATTGCAAGAGCGCGTTCCCTGTCGTCTGGAAATGTTCGACATACCGAATAGCGCCCTTGGCTTTAGCTAAACGCTTTTCCAGTTTTGCCTTGCGATCTGCGAGAGGCAGGCTGCGAATGTCCTGTTGGCCATCATGCAGCAGGTCAAAGGCGTAATAGATAAGCGGGGCATCGCTCTCACCACCCATGACGGCTTGGAGCAGAGCAAAACTGGGCTTTCCTTCGTCGTCCAATGCCACAGCCTCGCCATCATAGAGGCCGTCTTGAAGACCCTTCGCATCGGCGACGATGGACGGGAAGCGCTTGGTCCAGTCCAATCCTTTGCGGGTGCGTAGGGTCTTCTGCTCGCCGTCAATCCTTAGTTGAAGCCTATAGCCGTCGAATTTGATTTCGTGCGCCCACATATTGCCTGCTGGTGGGGTGGAAATATTGGCGGCCAGTTGCGGTTCGATAAAGTCGGGAATGTCAGGCGGTTGGGAGTTCTTTGCGTTGGGGCGAGGGAGAGTAGGCACTGACTTCTCTAGCTTTGCGCTCCTGCGCGGCAGGGTCATGTAGGGCGCAATCTCGCCCGAAGCGTTTGCGGCGATCTGCTTCATGGTGCGGATCGAGGCAATCGATTTGTCACGATCGCTAGGGCCGCCCTTGTTGCCCGTCTTCGCCGCACTGTCTTTATGCTTGATCAGCATCCATGGTTTGCCCTTTTCTCCGGCCTTGGGTTTGAGCCGGACCAGCACCCATGAGCCGTGCATCCTGTGGCCCTCCATGACGAATTTCAGTTCGCCTTTTTGCAGATTCTTGTCGACGTCCTCGAAGCCATGTTCGGGTATCCATAGCCCGCGGTCCCAAATCATCACTGTGCCGCCGCCATACAGATCCTTTGGGATGGGGCCTTCAAAGTCGCCATAGTCGAGGGGGTGGTCTTCAACAGCCATGGCTAGCCGTTTGTCGGCGGGGTCCAGCGAAGGGCCCTTAGGCACGGCCCATGACAGGAATGTGCCGTTCCACTCCAGCCGCAGGTCAAAGTGCAGGCGGCTGGCATCATGTTTGTGGATGACGAAGCGCAGGTGGTCTGATGCGGCGATCTCAGCACCAATACCGAACGGCTCCTCCGTTCGTGTAAAGTCGCGCATCTGGCGATAGGTATCCAAGCGGGGATTGGGCATACAGACCTCCGCCATACTAACGATCGTTCTGGCGTTGCGCTCCACCGTCCACAGATTTCAGATCTTTCAGGAAATCCATCCGGTGTCCCGTGCGTTGAATCTGGAACGGAGAATAGCTATGGCCGAAATCGCATCTGAACAGTTGAACCGTTATCGCGTCATGGCGACCGGACACCCGACGCGCATTGTCGTGGAACCGACCTTAGAAGCCGCAGCGGTCAGCTATATTGAGGATTTTGTTACATCGCCGCCGGTGCCGGAACTCAAGCTCTGGGTGACCGATATCGAAGACGGAAACCAACATTGTTTTCTGCTGGATACGGATAGCGGTGATCTGAAAGCCTGCTCTTAATCGAACTGTTTGCCGTAACACTCGTTTGTAAAAAGTCCCTTTGACAAGGCTGTTCAAAAACGAGGTGCGTCCATGGCTCCCAGACCCAGTTGGCAAGGTCATCTAAAGCTGTCGCTCGTGACCTGTCCTGTGGCGCTTTATACGGCAACCTCGACGGGTGGTGACGTTCACTTCAACCTGATCAATCCAAAGACCAATAACCGGATCAAGATGGTCACGACCGATCCGGATACGGGACCGGTTGCGCGTTCGGATTTAGTGAAGGGCTATGAGGTTTCGAAGGGCGTATATATCCTGCTGACCGACGAGGAGATTAAGTCGGTAAAGCTGGAGAGCACCAAAACCATCGACATTGAAAGCTTCGTACCAGCCAAAGACATCGACCGTATCTATTGGGACAATCCCTATTTCCTCGCGCCCGAGGGAAAGATCGGTCAGGACGCCTTCAACGTCATTCGTACAGCCATGGAGAAATCGGGGAAGATCGCACTGGCGCGGGTTGTGATGTCCACACGGGAGCGACTTCTGGCGCTGGAGCCGCGCGGCAAGGGCATTTTAGCTTACACGCTGCGAACCGATGACGAGGTGCGCCAACCCGAAGAGGTGTTTGAAGGCATATCAACCGCCAAGCCGGATGCGGACATGATCAAGATTGCCGAACAGATCATAGAGCAGAAGGCTGGGCCCTTTGATCCCGACAAGTTCAATGACCGGTATGAAGATGCGTTAAAGGCGCTGATTGCCGACAAGCAGAAGGGCAAAAAGCCCGCAAAAGTCTCTGCCCCCAAGGATGACAATGTGGTCGACCTTATGGCAGCGCTGCGCGCCAGCCTGGACGCCAAGGCCGGACTCTCGGCGAGCAAGCCCACATCAAAATCGCCATCCAAATCAGCGGCAAAGACCAGCAAACCGCGCGCACGAAAAGCAGGGTGATCTGCCTTGGGTCGCAATGGCGTCGATAAAGAGGAAATACCCGCCGGACTACGCTGGTGTTCGGATGAAACAGAAGGCATCCGCCGCAAACGCGCAGGGCGGGGTTTCTTTTATCTGGGGCGGGATGGCTCGCGTGTAACGGATGAAAAGGTGCTGGGGAGAATACTTTCCCTGGCCATTCCACCGGCTTGGACACAGGTTTGGATATGTCCGCACCGCAATGGCCACATTCAGGCGACAGGCCGTGATGCGCGCGGGCGAAAACAATACCGCTATCACCCGGGTTGGACGAAGGCCCAGTCCGAGAACAAGTTCGCGAGAATGCCGGCTTTTGCTGCGGCTCTGCCAAAGCTGGAAATGGCCATTGAAAAAGGCCTCGCGCGGCGCAAATTCGATCAGGAAAAGGTTGTGGCAACGGCGATGCGCCTGATGGAGCTAAGTTTAATCCGCGTAGGCAATTCCCGTTACTCGCGCGAGAACCGCAGCTTTGGTCTGACGACTCTACGCAAACGCCATATCGAGGTCAGTGGCACTGAATTGCGGTTACGGTTTCGCGGCAAAAGCGGGATTGTTCATGACATGAATGTGCAAGACCGCAGACTGGCCACCGGTGTTAGGCGGCTGAGCGAATTGCCCGGCCACACCCTGTTTCAGTATGTCGATAACGAGGGACAACTCCGCGCTGTCACATCCGATGATATCAATGCCTTTATCCGTAAGAATATGGGCGAGGACTTCTCGGCCAAGGATTTTCGCACATGGGCTGCGACTGTGTGCGTGGCTCGCGCCCTTTGTGACACTGAGCCGCCTACTTCGCCTTCGGATGCGAAGCGCAAGGCCAATATCTGCATTCGCGAGGCGGCATCTTTGTTAGGCAATACGCTCGCAGTTTGTCGCAGTGCCTATGTGCACCCGCGCGTTGTCGACTTGTTCGAGCGTGGTGCAATCGCCGATGCACTGCCGCGCACCTCGGCCAAGTCGTTCGAACGCGCGTTAGCCAAGGCCTTAGCTGCCAGCAATTGAACTGAGACGGTCGGGAACATGGGAGTGGCTAAAGGATTGTTTTTATAGGTTCAGCAGAACCGATCACCCAAGGAGATACGCACCATGGAGAACCGGTCATCGATGCAGGATCCGCGCAATCAATATCCTCGGCCGCCGTTTCCGGATCAGGAACAAGCCGCGCCAGGTCTAGTAAAGCGCATGACACCAGCGCCCGATCATGGCGAAAACAGTTATCGTGGCTATGGGCGGCTGGCAGGTCGTCGTGCACTGATCACTGGCGGCGATTCCGGCATCGGGCGCGCTGTCGCTATCAGCTTTGCGAGAGAAGGTGCCGATGTCGCGATAGCCTATCTGCCTTCCGAGGAATCGGATGCGGCTGAGGTCATCAAGCTGATCGAAGCGGAAGGTGTAAAGTCGCTGGCGCTGGCCGGTGATGTTCGCGACGAAGCATGGAATGAGACCATGGTCGCACGGACCGTTGAAGCGTTCGGGGGGCTGGACATCCTCGTGGTCAATGCGGGGCGCCAGCAATATCGCGATAATCTGTCGGAGTTTTCTACCAGCGATTTTGACGCGACGATGAAGACCAACCTGTATGCCTTGCACTGGCTATGTCAGGCGGCGATGCCGGTCATGCCCGCCGGTGCCGCCATCATCACTACGGCGTCTATTCAGGCCTATGAGCCCAGTGACATCCTGTTAGATTATGCGACTACAAAGGGCGGCATCGTCACCTATACGAAGGCGCTGGCAAAACAGGCTATTGAGCGAGGCATTCGCGTCAACGCAGTCGCCCCCGGTCCGTTCTGGACTGTGCTTCAGCCCAGCGGCGGTCAACCCGATGAAAAGGTCAGGAACTTCGGCGCGCATAGCGCCTTTGGCAGGCCCGGGCAGCCTGTCGAAATCGCGCCCGTCTATGTCCTTTTGGCGTCACGGGAAGCCAGTTTTGTCACGGGCGAAGTGTGGGGCGTGACCGGTGGAGCGGGCATTGGCTAGGTCGCGTTAAAGCCATGGGGCGCTTTAAAGCCAATCATAAGATGCAGGCGACCTATTTGCGCGATCTGGGGCGAGCCTTCGGCGGCGCGCTGTTGTTTTCCCTGCCATTGTTGTTGACGATGGAGATGTGGCAACTGGGAATGACGTTGGAGCCTTGGCGTCAGCTAATGTTTCTGCTGGCCAGTTTGCCCGTGCTTTACGGTCTTGCCCATTATGCTGGTTTCACGTCCAGTCGGGGAGGTTGGGATAATCTGCTCGAAGTGGCCGTTGCACTGTTCGTTGCGGCTGTGACAGGCGCGGCTTTGTTGACGCTAACGGGTGCCTGGGAACTGGGAAATCTTCGCGTCGCGACGGGCCAATTGACTATGCAGTTGGTGCCCGCAGCGATCGGTGCCCTGCTAGCGCGTAAGCAGTTAGCGGCGGATGACCGGCAGGATGGCGTGCGCAAAGGCGATTATTTTGGCGAGTTATTCCTGATGATGTCCGGTGCGCTTTTTCTGGCGCTGAATCTAGCGCCGACCGAGGAAATCCAGCTTGTCGCTTACCGGATCGGACCCGAGGCGACACTGGCGCTGATGGGGTTGTCGATGTTGCTGCTCCACATATTCGTGTTCGAGGTTGGCTTTGCCGGTCAGGAGGAACAGGAGACGCCTCTGGAGGCCTTGCTGCATTTTACCGTGCCCGGTTATGCTATTTGTCTATTGGCCAGCATGGGCATTCTGGCACTACTCGGCATGAATGATGCGCATGGCACGGGGGCAATCATGGCCAATACGGTTGTGCTGGCATTTCCGGCGTCGTTGGGCGCTGCCGCAGCGAGGCTTTTGGTATGAGGCTGAATTTTAAACGTCGACCAAGGCGTCGAAAAGCACGTGTGCAGGGTGTGATTGCACTTCTGGGAATGGTTATCGTCATGGCTTGCGTGACCATTCTTGTGCTCGAAAGCCTGAGAGGCGGAGATGAGGCGAGGCTATCGGCGCGAGTGCTCGACACGGCCCCCATTGAGGGAGGTCGTCAGCTTATCGTGCAAGTCGACAACAAAGGCGAACGAACCGCGTCCGATGTCACCGTTACGACTGAAACCTCAGGAGAAATCGTTCAAGCCGTTATCGACTATGTCCCCGCGCGCGGAAACCGGCGGGCTGTTATGCACGTCCCCGCTGAAGGGGTGGTTCAGATCACCGTTGAAAGTTGGATTGACCCTTAGAGGCGTCAGTAGGGCTATGGCTGACGTTTAAATATGTCGCCCACTACCTTCGCATCGGGACCATCCGGTCCGGCACGTTTGCGGGACTCGGCTTGGGTCTTTTGCGCCTTTTTATCCGAGGCACCGGGCGTTGACTTTGTGACAGTGTTGCACCGTTAAGGTACGCTCGGGAGCTTGGTCAGACATTGGTTCCGTCTGAGATTCTGATGCAGACGGAGGAAGGGAGGGTTCCTCAGGTTGGTTTCTGAAGAACGCAATGGTGACTGAAGTACCAACGTGACAATCTCAGTGAAATTTAAAGCGTAGCTAGCTCTCGATTACTAATTTGATGGCCATAGGAGGTGCTGATTGTCTTCTTCTTTTCCAAGGCCTCAATGATGCTGTCCGCAAAGTGCGTGTCGTAAAGCAGGGACAAGTTGTTAATGCCGCCGGGCGTGAAGACATTGATCTCGAGCAACTTGTCTCCGACAATGTCGAGCCCGACGAGGAACATGCCATCCTGAATGAGCTTGGGCCGGACCGTTTCGGCAATCTCCAGCATTGTCGCGCTGACCTCTACAGGTGCGGGGCCGCCGCCAACATGAATGTTGGATCGAATCTCCCCCTTGGCGGGTACGCGACGGAACGCTGCGTATTTGCCGTCGCGGACGAGCGGGCGTCCATTCATCAAAAAGAATCTTACATCGCCTTCGCCGGCTTCAGGGATGAAGGCCTGAGCAATCAAGTAGCCTTCCTCGCTCACGGCCTCGAAAATCTGGTTCAGGTTATGGTCTTTAGGCGATGAGATCTTGAAGACGTTCTTGCCACCAGATCCCTGTAGCGGTTTGATGATGACGCCCTTTTTCTGGCCTTGAATGAAGCTTCGGATTTCATCGATGTTTTTGGAAATCAGCGTTAGGGGCCGGACCGAAGACGGGAAATCCTGAAAATAGAGTTTGTTCTGCGCTTGGGCGAGCCCGTCAGGATCGTTGACGACAAGGACACCGCGCTGGGCCGCCATTCGTCCGAAGATAATCCCAACATTTGCAGCCCAAGGCCGATCAATCGCATCGAGGGAGGGATCGTTACGCAAGAACAGAACGTCGATTTCACTCATATCAAACAGGCGCTTGGTGGCTTCACTGCTTTGGAGCGCCCGATGAAAAGTTTCGGGTTTCTTATAGTTGCCGGATGGTAACTCCAGACCGCTAAGCGAAAGATTGTCATCGGGGGAAAGGACGAAATCCGAGGGTGTCACATAGCAAATCTCATGCCCTCGGTTCATTGCCGCCAACGCCAGAATAGTGGTCGTGTAACGGGGCGTTTCGCCCTCGATAGAGTTGACGAAGAATGCGATGCGCATGAGGCCTCCTACGCAGTAATAAGGTCTAGAGGTGAAAGCCCGGTCTTCAGACGGGCCAGTCTTTGATCGGCTCCAGGCAGATTTAGAAACTGCGGCATGATTTTCGGAGGTTTGAGAAGGCCTCGTAAGCTCAATTCCTGCATTACAGATAGATGCGAAGACGCGATCTTGCCCATCCAGAATGCATCGAGCGCACCACCCCTCGAAAGGTGATCCAGAAGTTCCAGCAGTCCGCGCAGATAGATGGCATCCTTGGCAAGTCCACCGCCTCGATGGACACGAAGGGCAGTGTTGAAAGCATTTCTGTCCGAGAAGCCTTGCTCTCTATGAAGCATTGAAAAGGTATCTACGAAGCTTGCGCCGTCAAGCATTCCGGCGACAGCGCAGACGCGGGCCGCCAGAAGACGAAGGCGTGATACAGTCATTCCGCCCGACAGGTATTCGGCCAGAACGGCCAACCCCTCTTGCGCACCTTCATAGCCCGCCAAGCCGCTGCGGAATATTTTTAGTCCGTGCTCCGAGCCATTGAAGAAGGTCAGCAAATGGACGCCGACCTCGTGGCTGAGCAAGGCTTCTACCCGTGCCTTGGACATCGATGTGTGACGTGAAATGAGCAGTTTGCCATTACTCACCATCATGCCGGCAGGCAGGTCGTCCCGTACGGCAACCGACGCTGCGAAGCCTTTCGACTGCGCTGAATAGCGATCGATCATGGTTTGGGCGCGCCGTTCAAGAAACCGGTAATCGACAGTGTCGGCATCGCCGTCCAATGGAAGACCGGCGGTGGCTTGTAATATGTCTTGCGCTGCCTGGCTAAGGCGAGGCTCAATCGGGCGATATAATGCGCGGCCCAGATCAACAAACTGGCGTGCACCACGCGCCGCGAGCATGGAAAGCTGTAGGTCGAGCTCGGTTTGTTTCTCGCGGTAGAGCGTCGTGAGAACGGGATCCTCGAACCTTTCCAGATTGATCGAGAACAGAGCTTTTTTGCTTTCCCCGATATTGAAGGCGAGGGGACGATAGAGGAAATGCGGAACCCGCTCGAAGTTCAGAGACTTGAACTCGGCCCAAGCGTCTTCTGAGTTGATAGGCGTAACGGACAGTAAGAAATCAAAGCGTCCGGCAATATCGTCAATAGCCCGGTCGGCACGCTGGACGGCATCCACGAAGACACGGCGCCCCAGAGCTCTGTGACTGGCAGGCTCCAAACACGTTTCTTTGCGCGTGAAGTCAGCAACGGACTGGAGAACAGCATCGAAAACATTCGCCACGAGCCTATCACGTAGCTCCGGATAGACCTCATTGGATTGAGGGACCTTATGAATCGGCGCGAAACGAAGGGTGACGACGGGAAACGCCGGCAGCTTGCGGGCAAGGCTGGCTTGGGTGTCATCTGCTAATTTCAAGCGATCAATGAGGGGCGTGCGATAACGTGCATCGGCCGTCTGAATTCCGCTTATGAGAGCAGAAAGGGCCTCCTGTGTAGCTTTGTCCGCAGGCGCAGATGCTGTGACCGTAAAGGGGGCAAGGTAGGGGGCATCTTTAGCAAGACCGTCCTTAGCCAATTCTCCGATATCGATGACCAAAAAGGCTCCGAAACGCTCGGCCATTGCAGCTCCGACAAGGCGGATAACATTCACGGCGTCTGACAGATTGGGGACTAGAAGATAGGATGCATTTGCCATCACTACGTCGCGTGCCACCGCAGAACGGTGGCCTACATGCACTGCAATGAAGGGCATGGGCCGATCCATAAACAACCGACCTCTACCATTAAGGTCGAGCCGGATTGGACCGTCTTTGTCTAGGCAGGCTTTTACCGCAGCCGCATCGATATCCGAACTTCGTGAGGTCATGCCGTGCCCTCGAGTGCGGTCTTAAGCACCGGAAGACTTGCCGTTATGGCATCGCGCAATTCTTTAATGGCCGCGTGGTCAGGTTTACCGGTCCACTCGTCCATAAAAATCTTCTTCATCTCAACGGCTATGGCGCAGCCGGAGTAGGGGAAGTGTTCGTGGATGAACCGGGTCTGTTCGCCTTTCCCCTGAAAGGCGATATTCTCACGAACATCAATATAACAACCCTTGACGCGCGAGGCTCGTAAACTTGCCATGAAGGGCTCAATGACGTGGGCCCAGCGTTCCCTGTCCATTGAGAACGTACCGATATTGATATCGGGAGCGCCGCTCTGATCTGTGGGCGGTGAGTCTGCGCCATCGCGGCGATGGTTGTAGCTATGGATGTCCAGAACGATAAATTTGCCGAACTGTATCTCAGTTTGGGTGAGAACGTGGTGTAGCAAACCGTAGTAGCTGGCATGCTGGCGCAGCAGGTCTGCTATTGCATTCCGATCTGGCTTCTCATGCCAAACTTCCAGACCCCAAGCCTGTTCTGGATTTAAATAGACCGCACTTTCTGGCGAACGATTAAGATCGATCTCGAAGCGTGAGCGGTGAACCACAATCTGGGTCGGCATGCCCGCAATGAAATGTGCGGTGAAGGGATCCTCCTCACGTAATCGATCTGCCGCATTGAGAGCCATCTGTTTTTCAAGAAGGGGGCTGATTGCATGGCCGTGATGGATAGCCGTCCCTATGAGGGGCGAGGCCCCAAATTTTAAAGTCCACAACGGGTCCGTGGCGAGATTATCAAATATATCCACGTTACAAGTCATTGGGATATAATGTTTACATTCGTGTACAAGTTCCGCCACTGAATGGAGCTGCATCCGCAACTGAGCCTAGGATTTCAAGAAAATGGTCCGTATCGCATATAGATTGGGGACTTTTGTCGCTCAAAAGTAGACACTGGTGGCTACCGCTAATGACTGAGGCTGTGTGAAAACAGCTTCCGTTCGAGCGAATTAGGTTAGCCTGCTGAGGTCTTCAGGAGGTGGGTATGAGCCGCTTCGTTCAGGGTGCAGA
>NZ_JAASQT010000005.1 GCF_011761985.1 Brevundimonas terrae
CTGCACCCTGAACGAAGCGGCTCATACCCACCTCCTGAAGACCTCAGCAGGCTAACCTAATTCGCTCGAACGGAAGCTGTTTTCACACAGCCTCGGTCGAAAGCCGTCTTTGATGATTTCGGCCCGTTGCAGGTGGCTAGCCCAACATCACGCTGCCTTGGCGATGATGGTGCGGTTGCGGCCTGCGTTCTTGGCGTCGTAGAGCGCCTTGTCGGCGGTTTCGATCAGCTCGTTATAGTCGGGGTGGTCCTGGAAGGCGGCAAGGCCTAGCGAGGCCGTGACGCGCACGGAGCCGCCAGCGGGCAGGCGGATTTCACGGCTGGCCAGTTGCTCGCGGATGCGTTCGGCGACGACATGGGCTTCTTCTGCCGAGGTTTCGACAAGCACGATCAGGAATTCCTCGCCGCCATAACGGAAGACAAAGTCGCTGAGGCGCACATTGTCCGAAATGATTTCGGCCACCTGTTTCAGGACGGCATCGCCGGTGGAGTGGCCCCACTGGTCGTTGATGGCCTTGAAGTGGTCCACGTCCAGCATCATCAGGCTGAGCTGGGTGCCATTATTGGTGGCCAGCGAGATTTCGCGGCCCAGAATGGTGGGCAGGAAGCGGCGGTTCAGGGCGCGTGTTAGCGGATCACGGCCATTCTCTAGGCCCGAAACGCTCTGGAACAGGTCGGTCAGCAGGAATTTGATTTCCTGCACACTGTTCTTGAGTTCACCCAGAGGGACGGACAGGTCGTCCTTGGCTTCGTGGCTTTGTGTCAGGCGCGGCAGGATGTCGCTATCGACACGGGCGATGCTGGCCTCGATGGCGGCAAGGCTGGGCGAGCCTTCAAAAATCAGACCGGCGCGGTGCGTCAGCCACAGCCCGAAGGGCGAGCTGGACAGCGGCGTCAATTGCAGCAGGCAGCCGTCAAACATCTGGAACAGCACATTTTGCAGCCACTCGAACAGGGCGGCGATCTGGCCGTCGCGTTCGTGGGCGATGTCCTGACCCAGTGCGAACAGACGGTAGGATTCATCCACCTGTGCGCGGCGCATCGAGCCCTGCATATAGGCTTCGCTCATAATGGCGATGGCCTGATCGATAAGGCCGTCGATCTGCATGATGGCGAGGGCCATATCGGCGCGGTCCAGATCGCTTTGCAGCACCAGTTCGCTCATGCGGCTCTTGAGTACGAAGGCCCCGTGCATGACCAGACGCAGCGGCACCTTGATGCGCGCATGGACCTCGCCGATCTTGCGTTGCTGCTGTTCGAAAAGGGCCTTCTGCTCGCCTTCCTGACGGAAGATGTCCTGCACCCACTTCATCAGCGAGGCTTTCAGCCGCTCTTCGACAAGGCTGGAGCTCAGAAAGGTCTGGGCTTCCTCGTCGGTCAGCAGGACGTCGTAGAAGCGGTCAGCCAGATCGGTGGCGTGGGCCTGTGAGAGATTACGGAGCAGATGCTCGATGTGTTCAGAAAGCGGGGGGAGGACGCTATACATGTAGAACTCGAAAATCCGGGTCTAAAAAGGCTGGGGGAGAGACGCTAAAATAAGGTGCCCTCCCTACAGCCAAGTTACAGCAGGGTCACTTTAGACGTGACCAGGTTACGGATACGACGGGTATTTGCGACATTTATGCTTCTGGAAGCGGAATGAATTCCTGATCGTCATCGACAGGTAACTTCATGCGTCCGGCCTGCCAGTCGGCCTTGGCCTGTTCCATGCGGTCCTTCGACGACGAGACAAAATTCCACCAGATCAGACGCTCCCCGAGAGGCTCGCCGCCCAGAACCATGACGCTGGACGGTTGCAGGGCCGTGACGGTGGGCTCGGCTTGCGCGGACAGGACGATCATCTGGCCTTCGTGGAAGGGGCGACCATCAACCTCGATCACGCCCTTGGCGACGAACAGGGCGCGCTCGGTATAGCCGCCCTTGGACTTGGGCGGCGGGGGCGCAGCGCGAACACCTTCGGCCATTTCCCAGTGGATGTAGAAGAGCGGGGATTCCACCGGCGTTCCGGCCTTGGCCCCGAAGGCCTCGCCGGCCACCAGACGGGCAAACAGGCCGCCATTCTCGTAGGTCGGTTGTGCGTCCTCGCCCAGATGGGTGAAGGAGGGCGCAATCTCTTCTTTTTCGACGGGCAGGGCGACCCAGGCCTGCATGCCGTGCATGGCTCCGCCCTGAGATTTTTTCAGCGGATCGGTGCGCTCGGAATGCACAATGCCCGAGCCGGCGGTCATCCAGTTGACCTCGCCCGGTCGAATCGCCTGCGTGTAGCCCAGACTGTCGCGGTGCATGATCTCGCCCTCGAACAGATAGGTCAGGGTCGACAGGCCGATATGCGGGTGCGGGCGCACATTGATGGCATCGCTACCCGGTGCGAACTCTGCCGGTCCCATCTGGTCCAGAAACACAAAGGGGCCAACCATGCGCTTTTGGGCATGCGGCAAAATGCGCGAAACTTCGAAACCGCCCAAATCGCGGCGACGTCCCTCGATGATCCGTTCAATCATGGGTAGCTCCTTGGTTTTATTCAGGAGAGGGGGATAGGACCAAGATAATGCAAAAACGCCGCCCCGAAAGGGCGGCGTTTGCGACTTTATGTCAAACTTGGTGAAGTTTGATCAAGAAACCGTTCAGCTGACGTGCGGGGTAATGATGCTGAGCGGCAAGGTGGTCACATTCTTCACGCCGCGCGTCACGATATGGCTGGCGCAGTCCGAGACGATGCCCAGGGTCAGCAGCTTGTCGCGCAGGAACTTGTCGAAGGTGTGCATGTCGGAGGTAATCACCCGCAGCACATAGTCTTCACGGCCGGTGATGGTCGCGCATTGCACAACCTCCGGCCATGTGGCGACGGCCTTCTCGAAGATGTCGAGGTTCTCGCGCGTCGGCAGAGACAGCTTCACAATGGCATAGACTTCAAAGTCCAGCCCCAGCAAACTGGCATCGAGCAGCGTTACGCGCTTGCGTATCAGCCCGCTATCCTCCAGTCTCTTGATCCGGCGCCAGCAGGGCGATGCCGACAGGCCGACGCGGTCTGCGACTTCGGCAACCGACAATCCGGCGTCTTGTTGCAGGATGTCGAGGATGCGAGCGTCGATAGGATCAAGTTCGTCGGCCAAAGGCGTTCTCCAAAATACGTTTCTGCGCAATAAAATACCCTATTTCACATTATTGCAAGGGTATATTTGGAAGAGCGGTCAGGCATGAGCCATGCTATGCCTCTCTTCCTGAGGAAACGCGTGCGGTTAACCGGACGGGATTAAAATGAAAAATACGCCCCCTTTGTCGCTTCGAGTACCGGAGCCAACAGGTCGCCCCGGTGACAAGCCGGACTTTTCGCATCTGCAGCTGGATGATGCGGGTGCTGTAGAGCGCCCGGAAATCAGCACCGAGCCGTCGCAAATGCGCGACATGGCTTTCCGGCTGATCCGCGTGCTGGATGATAATGGCGAAGCTGTCGGACCGTGGAATCCCAAGCTGGACCCCGACACGCTGCGCCGTGGCCTGAAGGCCATGATCCTGACGCGCACATTCGATGACCGGATGCACCGCGCCCACCGTCAGGGCAAGACCAGCTTCTACATGAAGTGCACCGGCGAAGAAGCCATTGCCGTGGCACAGGGCATGGTCCTGAGCCGCGAAGATATGGGCTTCCCCACCTATCGCCAGCAGGGCCTGCTGATCTCGCGTGGCTATCCGCTGGCGAGCATGATGAACCAGATCTATTCCAACGCTGCCGACCCGATCAAAGGCCGCCAGCTGCCGATCATGTATTCGGCCAAGGACTATGGGTTCTTCACCATTTCGGGCAACCTCGGCACCCAGTATATTCAGGCTGTGGGCTGGGCGATGGCCAGCGCCTATCGCGGTGACAACAAGATTGCCGCCGCATGGATCGGTGACGGCTCGACCGCTGAAAGCGACTTCCACTCGGCCCTGACCTTTGCTGCTGTCTATAAGGCACCGGTGGTGCTGAACGTGGTCAACAACCAGTGGGCCATCTCGTCCTTCCAGGGCGTGGCCGGTGGCATGGAAACGACCTTTGCCTCCAAGGGCATCGGTTATGGCCTGCCTTCCTTGCGCGTTGACGGTAACGACTTCCTCGCCGTCTGGGCGGCGACGTCGTGGGCCGAAGAGCGTGCGCGTACCAATCAGGGCGCAACCCTGATCGAAATCTTCACCTATCGCGGTGCCCCGCACTCGACCTCGGATGATCCGAGCCGCTACCGTCCGGCCGACGAGCACGAGCAATGGCCGCTGGGCGATCCGATCGAGCGCCTGAAGCAGCACCTGATCAAGATCGGCGAATGGTCCGAAGAGCAGCAGACCGCTGCCGAGGCCGAGGCCGTCGAGCAGGTGCGTGCCGCCGCCAAGGAATCCGAAGCCATCGGTACGCTGGGCCAGTCGCGCCCGAGCGTGAAAGAAATGTTCGAAGAAGTGTTTGCCGAGCCGGACTGGCGTCTGGTCGAGCAGCGTCGCGAGGTCGGAGTCTGAGTATGAGCACCACCCCGATGAACATGATCCAGGCCCTGAACTCGGCGCTGGACAACAAGATGACCGAAGACCCGACCGTTCTGTCGTTCGGCGAGGACACCGGTTATTTCGGCGGCGTGTTCCGTGTGACGGACCACCTGCAAAAGAACCACGGCCTGACCCGCAGCTTCGACACCCCGATTTCGGAATCGGGCATTGTCGGTGCCGCTGTCGGCATGTCGACCTATGGTCTGCGTCCGGTCGTCGAAATCCAGTTCGCCGACTACATCTATCCGGCCTACGACCAGATCGTCTCCGAAGCGGCCAAGATGCGTTACCGCTCGGGTGGCCAGTTCACCTGTCCGCTGGTGGTGCGCTCGCCCTATGGCGGCGGCATCTTCGGTGGCCAAACGCACTCGCAATCGCCCGAAAGCCTGTTTACCCATATTTCGGGTCTGAAGGTTGTGATCCCGTCCAACCCGTATGATGCAAAGGGTCTGCTGACCTCGGCCATCGAGGACGACGATCCGGTGATCTTCTTCGAGCCCAAGCGCCTTTATAACGGCCCGTTCGACGGCTGGCACGAAAAGCCGGTCAGCCCGTGGAAGGCGCAGGAACTGGCTCAGGTTCCGGCTGAAAAATACAATGTGCCGATCGGCAAGGCCCGCGTGATGCGCGAAGGCAATGACGTGACCATCCTCGCCTATGGCACCATGGTCTGGGTCGCTCTGGCCGGTGCCGAACATGCCGGTGTGGATGCCGAGGTGATCGACCTGCGCACGCTCGTGCCGCTGGATATCGAAACCATCGAGGCCAGCGTCAAGAAAACGGGCCGTTGCGTCATCGTTCACGAAGCGCCGAAAACCTCGGGCTTTGGCGGCGAGCTGAGCGCACTGGTACAAGAGCGCTGCTTCTATCATCTTGAAGCCCCTGTCGCCCGCGTCACCGGTTGGGATACGCCCTACCCCCACGCGTTCGAGTGGGAATATTTCCCCGGCCCGCAACGTGTGGCCGATGCTCTGAAATCTGTCATGACGGGAGGCCGTTAAGATGGGTCGTTTCGTATTCAAGCTGCCGGACGTTGGTGAAGGCACCGCCGAGGCCGAGCTGGTTCAATGGCACGTTGCCGTCGGTGATGTGGTCACCGAGGACCAGATCGTCGCCGAAGTCATGACCGACAAGGCGACGGTGGAAATCACCTCGCCGGTCGATGGCAAGGTCACGGCTCTGCACGGCGAAGTCGGTGGAATGCTGCCGGTGCGCGGCGCTCTGGTCGAGTTCGAGGTCGCTGGCGAAGGCAATGCCGCCGCCGAGGCTCCCGCTGCTCCGGTCGTTGAAGCCGCTCCGATCGCCGTCGAAGCACCGAAGGCGGAAGTCGCCTCCGAAGTCCCCGCTGTCGCCGTCGCGACCGGTGCGAACCATGTGTTCAAGCTGCCGGACGTTGGTGAAGGCACTGCCGAGGCCGAACTGGTGGGCTGGCACGTCAAGGTGGGCGATATGGTCGAAGAAGACCAGATCGTCGCCGAGGTGATGACCGACAAGGCCACGGTTGAACTGACCTCGCCGGTTGCTGGCAAGGTGGTGCAACTGCATGGCGAGGCGGGGCAGGCCCTGCCGGTCGGTGGACCGCTGGTCAGCTTCTTCGTTGAAGGCAAGGGCGAGGCGGCTCCGGTTGCTGCGCCTGTGGCTGCTGCTGCTCCGGCTCCGGCTAAGGTGGAAGCGCCCAAGCCTGTGGTGGCTCCGGCATCCAAGGCATCGGCCAAGCCGGTTGCTGCTGTCACTGGCCGCAAGGCAGGCGAGCGTCCGCTGGCCTCGCCAGCCGTGCGCCAGCGTGCGCGTGATCTGGGTATTGATCTGGTCTTCGTGCCGGGTACCGGCCCTGCAGGCCGTATCGAACACGCAGACCTTGATGCCTTCGTGGCACGCGGCGGAGTGATCGCGCCGAGTGCAGGTGCGGCTTCGTCGCCTTATGCCAAGGCGGAAGGCACGACCGAGGTCAAGATCATCGGCCTGCGCCGCAAGATCGCGGAAAAGATGGCCGAGAGCGTCCGTCGCATCCCCCACATCACCTATGTGGAAGAGATCGACATGACGGCTCTGGAAGAGCTGCGTGGCCACCTGAACGCCCAGAACAAGGGTTCGGACAAGCCCAAGCTCAACGTCCTGCCGTTCATCGCGCGCGCCATCATCGTGGCGCTGAAGGACCAGCCGAACATCAACGCCACCTATGACGACGAGGCGGGTATCCTGACCCAGCACGCCGCCGTGCATCTGGGCATTGCCGCCCAGACGCCGAACGGCCTGATGGTGCCGGTGGTCCGCCACGCCGAGGCGCGTGATGCCTATGACACCGCCCTTGAAATCACCCGCGTGTCGGGTGCGGCCAAGGACGGTTCGGCCAAGCGCGAGGAACTATCGGGCTCGACCATCACCATCACCTCGCTGGGTACGCTCGGCGGTGTGGTGCACACCCCGATCATCAACCATCCGGAAGTCGCCATCATCGGTCCGAACAAGATCGCCGATCGTGTGGTGGTCAAGGATGGCCAGATGGTCGTGCGCAAGATGATGAACCTGTCCTCCAGCTTCGATCACCGTATCGTCGACGGCCACGACGCGGCTGTCTTCGTTCAGAAGATCAAGAACCTGCTGGAAAATCCGGCAACTCTCTGGATGTGATGCGATGAAGCGCGGCGCGGCTATAGCAGTAGCAGTGGCCGCGCTGTTCGCGGCGTGTGGAGCTGCGGCGTGTGAACCCGTTGAAGCGGGAATGATGTTCCAGACGCCACCTGCTGCATTTCAGGCAAAGATCACTAAGGTCCGTCGCATATGGGATTGGCGAGCTATCTTCGCCAAGAGTTACGAAGCTGAGGTTCAGCTTTTAGGCCCAGTCCGTCCCCGCTCGGTGCTGTATCGCTGGGATGAAGGTAACCATTGCGGTAGAGATTATCCTGTAAGGGAAGATCAGCTTATTGTTGTGTTGCTCGAAAGTGACCCTGCAGGAGCTAAGCGAAAATATGCGGGCATGCTGGGAGATACTGGAATGCTAACTCCCTCGCAGGCCGTAGAAGATTTCGGAGCCGTGATCGCTTATCCCTACACAGATAACCTTTCGGCGCTACGGGATCTTCTCCAAGATTATATGCCTTACGATCTTCGACAATATCCGATGCCACCGCCTCCTCCTCTGAGAGAGCTTGATAACGCGCCCGAGATGACACGATGAAACACGGTGCCGCTATAGCATTAGCAGTGACCGCGCTGTTCGCTGCGGGTGAGGTGGCTGCTTGTACAGTAGACGTCGAGCTTTTTGGGTTGCCAGAGACGCTTCAAAAAGAGCGGCAGTTACAGCAAGCCCTTTGGGATCGCTCCCAATGGGTTTCTCTCGCGAAGGTTGATAAGCAATCTTGGTATTTCGGCCGCGTTTTTAGAATTCGCTACCGAACGATAGTGCCTCTTAAAGGCGAAAATCACCCGAAGTTTTTTAGCAAGACAATCTGGCTAAGCGATTGGGATAGAGAGTGCGGGTTTTTCCCTCCCGAACTCAATACTCACGTAATTATGTACTCCAACCCCAAGAGCGGATTTCAAAAATATTTGCCTTGGGTTCGTCCGGCTTACACTTGGTACGGTACCGAATATGTCACTGATCGGCGCGTAGCCACCAGTTTGCGGTCCGCAGCCAATAGACTGAAGAGTTCGAATAAATGACCCAGAACCTGAAAACAAAAGTCCTGATCATCGGCGCGGGCACGGGCGGCTATGTGGCCGGTATCCGTTGCGGGCAGCTGGGTCTGGAGACCGTACTGGTGGATGCGTCTGCTGGTCTCGGTGGCACCTGCCTGAACGTGGGCTGCATCCCGTCCAAGGCCATCATCCATGCGGCGGGCAAGTATGAAACCGTCGCTAAGGCGGCATCGGACGCTGGCACGCTGGGCATTACCGCGTCCGCTCCGGCCATCGACCTGAAGAAGACGGTCGAGTGGAAGGACGGCATCGTCAAGAAGCTGAACGGCGGCGTTTCGGCCCTGCTGAAGAAGGCCAAGGTCAAGGTCATCAAGGGCTGGGCGACGTTCGAAGACGCCAAGACTTGCATCGTGGCGACCGAGGATGGCGACATCCGCATCAGCGCCGAACACGTCATTCTGGCCACGGGTTCCGAGCCGGTTGAGTTGCCGTTCCTGCCGTTCGGTGGTGACGTTATCTCCTCGACCGAAGCTCTGTCCCTGCCGGAAGTGCCCAAAAAGCTGGTCGTCGTTGGTGGCGGCTATATCGGTCTGGAACTGGGCATCGCCTTCCGCAAATTGGGCGCGGAAGTCGCCATTGTGGAAATGGCTGACCGCATCCTACCGCTGTACGACAAGGCCCTGACCGATCCGGTCGCCAAATGGCTGGAGCGTCACGGCGTCGAGCTGATGCTGGGTGCCCGCGCTGGTGGTTTCGGTGACGGCAAGCTGAACGTCACGGACAAGGACGGCAACCCGCTGCAACTGGCCGCCGACAAGGTGCTGGTGACCGTGGGCCGCCGCGCCCGCACCAAGGGCTGGGGTCTGGAGAATATGGGCGTGGCTATGGACGGCCCGTTCGTGAAGATCGACGACCGCTGCGCCACCTCGATGAAGAACGTCTGGGCCATCGGTGACCTGACGGGCGAACCGATGCTGGCGCACAAGGGCTCGGCGCAGGGCGAGGTCGTGGCCGAGATCATCGCGGGCCACAACAAGCGTTTCGATCCGACCACCATCGCCGCTGTCTGCTTTACCGAGCCGGAAATCGTCTCGGCGGGTCTGGGTGTTTCGGACGTTGAAGGCCGCGACGATGTCATTCAGGCGGTGTTTCCGTTTGCTGCCATCGGCCGTGCGCTGGCCATCGAGGCAGGCGAGGACGGCGGCTTCGTGCGCGTGATCGCGTCTAAGTCCGATCACCGCCTGTTGGGTATCCAGGCCGTCGGCCAGCACGTTAGCGAACTGTCCAACAGTTTCGCCCAGATGCTGGAAATGGGCGCTGTGCTGGAAGACGTCGCCGGCACCATCCACGTCCACCCGACGCTCGGCGAAGCCTTCCACGAGGCCTCCCTGCGCGCGCTGGGCCACGCGATCCATATCTAACCCTTCGCCGTCATCCTCCGGCTTGACCGGAGGATCCAGCGGCGCGCGATAGCGCGAAACCCACGGGCAAGGCGGCGAAAGCTCACCTTCCGGTGCCGTTGGATCCCCCGATCTACGCCCGAAGACGGGCTTCGTCGGAGGATGACGACTGTTTCTCCTCCCTCGCAAGCAGGGGGTGTTGCGATTGCCAAGGGCTGGCAATCATGTTCACTGACTTGAAATGTCGGGGGATGGCTATGTGGCGAAGTGTGTTGGCGGCTCTGTGTCTGCTTGTGCTGGCAGCCTGCGGTCAGGGCACGCAGGGAGCGTCGCAAACGGGTGAGCAAGTCCTGATCGCATCAGTCGCTGTTGCGCCGTATCCAGATGCGGTGGAAGTGCGCGTATTTGTGTCTGATCTTCAAGGTGGTGAGCGGGTCGAGGCGCGTAAACTCTCGCTGCCAGAGCGTCAGGCCTTTGAGCAGACGCTAAAACTCAATAACTACGACCGTGGCCCTGAGTACGCGGCAGCCTGTTTCGTCCCGCACCATTTCTTCCGCTATTTTGACGCGGCGGGCAAACAAGTGGGCGAAATCAGCGTGTGCTTCTGCTGTGGCGGCACCGCGAGCACACCAAACATTGCTGCCCCCTTACCGAAGGACGCAACCTATCAAGTCCTTGGCGTGAAATATGATGCCCTCGAAACCCTGCTCAAGAGCTGGGACGTTGAGAGCGAGATAGGCTGCTAGGGGCATAGAAAAAGCCGCCGGGGTTTCCCTCGGCGGCTTTTCTGCATCGGGCTTGGGCAACCTTAGACGTCGTGTTCGACGCCGTCGCGGATGCGTTTCAGGTCGGGGGCCAGAGCTTCGTCGGTCAGCATGGCGATGGCTTCTTCGATCGTGACGATCGTTTGGGCCTGTGAGCCGAGGCGACGGATGGCGACCTTGCCTTCTTCGGCTTCCTTGCGGCCGACGACAGCGATGACCGGCACCTTGTTCACCGAGTGCTCGCGGATCTTGTAGTTGATCTTCTCGTTGCGAAGATCGATCTCGGTGCGCAGGCCAGCGGCCTTGAACTTGGCGAGAACTTCCTCGGCATAGCCGTCGGCGTCAGAGGTGATGGTGGTCACCACAGCCTGCGTCGGGGCCAGCCACAGCGGGAAGGCACCGGCATAGTTCTCGATCATAATGCCGATGAAGCGCTCGAAGCTGCCTAGGATCGCGCGGTGCAGCATCACAGGACGGTGCTTTTGGCCGTCTTCGGCGATGTAGGTCGCATCGAGACGTTCCGGCAGGACATAGTCCAGCTGGATCGTGCCACAGGTCCATTCGCGGCCGATGGCGTCCTTGACGATGAAGTCCAGCTTCGGCGCATAGAAGGCACCGTCGCCCTCGGTGACGACCGGCTCGGTGCCCGCGGCACGGGAGGCCTCGAGCATTTGAGCCTCGGCCTTGTCCCAGAACTCTTCGGTGCCAGCGCGCGTCTCGGGGCGGGTGCCGAGCGAGATGTATTTGGTTTCCATGCCGAGGTCGGCGTGGACTGAACGGGCCAGCTTGATGAAGTTGGACGTCTCTTCGACGATCTGGTCTTCACGGCAGAAGATGTGGGCGTCGTCCTGCGTAAACCCGCGCACGCGCATCAGGCCGTGCAGCGAGCCGGACGGCTCATAGCGGTGGCAGGCACCGAACTCGGCCATACGCAGCGGCAGTTCGCGGTACGAACGCTGGCCCTGATCGAAGATCTGCACGTGGCCCGGGCAGTTCATCGGCTTCAGCGACAGGGTTTCACCCTCGACCGTTTCGCACACAAACATGTTGGCGCGGTACTTGTCCCAGTGGCCCGAGGCTTCCCAGAATTTGCGGTCTAGAACCTGCGGGGTCTTCACCTCGACATAGCCGGCATCATCCAGACGGCGACGCATATAGGCTTCCAGCACACGCCACAGCACCCAGCCCTTAGGGTGCCAGAAGACCATGCCGCGGCCTTCTTCCTGCATGTGGAACAGCTCCATCGAGCGGCCCAGCTTGCGGTGGTCGCGCTTTTCGGCTTCTTCGATACGCAGCAGATAGGCGTCGAGGTCTTCCTTGGTGGCCCATGCGGTGCCGTAGATGCGCTGTAGCTGCGCACGGTTCGAGTCACCGCGCCAATAGGCACCGGCCAGCTTGGTCAGTTTGAAGGCCTTGCCGACGAACTTGGTGGTCGGGAAGTGCGGACCACGGCACAGATCGGCCCACTCGCCTTGCTTATAGACGGTGATGGTTTCCGATTCCGGCAGGTCGCGGATCAGCTCGGCCTTATATTCCTCGCCGATCTTTTCGAAGTGGGCGATGGCTTCGTCGCGGTTCCAGACCACGCGTTCCAGCTTGGCACCGCGATCAATGATCTCGGCCATCTTCTTTTCGATTTTGGGGAAATCGTCGGTCGAGAAGGGCTCGTCGCGGGCGAAGTCGTAATAGAAGCCGTCTTCGATCGCCGGACCGATAGTCACCTGCGTACCGGGGAACAGTTCCTGAACCGCTTGGGCCAGAACGTGCGCGGCGTCGTGGCGGATGGTTTCCAGCGCCTCGGCATCGTCGCGCATCAGAAGGCGGAAATCACCGTCGCCCTCGATGACGCGGTGCAGGTCGCGCTGTTCGCCATTCCAGACGGCCAGAGCCGCCTTTTTGGCCAGAGACGGGGAGATGGCAGCGGCAACGTCAAAGGCCGTGGAGCCTTGCGGATACTGGCGGACGGCGCCGTCTGGGAAGGTCAGATTGATCATGGTTTGGTCTTAACTGGTGGGACGGGGTCGTAACCCGACCCGCCGAATGGATGGCATTTACAGAGACGGCGTACAGTCAGCCACCCCCCGCGAACCGGACCGTGCTGGATCAGCGCATCGCGTCCATAGTCCGAACAGGTCGGAAGGAAGCGGCACTGCTGGCCGATCAGGGGTGACAGCGTGACCTTATAGCCCCGATGGGCTGCGCGGACGCCGCGTTCATAGAGAGACATATGTCCCTTCGCCGGGGGCTGGTGAGGATGGTTGCCGATCTTATCCCCTTTCAGAGCAGGGGTTTCAACCGCGCATGGCCTCACGCCGCACCGGCGATGTTAGTTCGTGTATCTGTGTGGTGTTTCAGCGCCTGCCGCACAGCGTCCAGCAAAGCCTCGATGGCGACCATCGAAGAGGCATGGCGGGCGGGATAGTCGGCCACCTGTTTGAGGATACGCAAACCCTCGAAGCGGCCCTCCGGGCCTTCGCCGCCGGATTTCAGCATGGCCAGCATGGCGTCGCGGGCGGCTTCGATCTCTGCAAGGCGGCTACCTATGGCCGCTTCGCCGACCACGCCCGCGCCGGCTTGGCCGAGGGCGCAGGCTTTGACGTCCTGTGCAAAGCGGACGACATGGCCGTTTTCATCAAGGTCGACATCGACGATCGCGCGCGATCCGCACAGCTTGGCGATCTTTTCACCCGTACCTTCGGGCGCAGACAGACGTCCTGCATACGGCAGGTTGGCCGCAAGCGACAGGATACGGGCGCTGTAAAGGTCGTCGATCACGGATGAACAGATAGGCCTTTGGGCAAGAAAATTAAAGCCGTTACGGCCTTAGCGGTTTAGCGAATCCCAACTGCGGGCGGTGGAGGGCACCGAGGCCGCGGTCACGGGCGCTTGCGTGCCTTGCGCGGGCTCCTGTGCCTGCTGGGTGCGCTGGGCCAGCCAGGCCAGATTTTGATCGACCAGTTCGGGCGGCAGGTCACGGCGCAAAATGGTTTCGGCCTCCTGCATCTTGCCTTGCAGGCCAAGGGCCAGAGCCAGATTTTGGCGCACCTGAAGCGATGCATTCGGTTGGGCAGCGGCACGGCGCAGCAGGGTCTCGGCCTCGGCCATATTGCCTGATCCCATGCGGGCAATGGCGATATTGGTCAGGACTTCGGGCTGTTCGGGCGACAGGGCCAGCGCGGCGTGCCATGCGGTATTGGCGTCGTCAAAACGGCGGACCTGCTGATAGGCAACCCCCAGAAGCGACAGGGGCTGCCAGTCCCGACGGGTGGCATCGCGGGCGCGTTCCAGTGCGGCAATGCCATAAAAGGCCTGACCGCGGGCAATATGGGCGCGGCCGATTTCCATCATAGCGGCGGTGTTTTGTGGCTGGACCGTCAGTACGCTTTCGGCGGTCTCGGCGGCGCGGTCAAACTGGCCGAGTTCGCGAAGGGCCTGTGCCATCTTCACACCGGCCACGGGGTCCATCGGGTTGATGGCGTGCTCGTTGCCCCAGAAGACCGAGCGGCTGAGCGCATCGGTGCGTTCATAGGCGGCGCGGGTGGCGGCATCGGCAGGCAGTCTGGGCGCGGGGGCTTCGGGTGCCGGTGCGGTTTGCGTGACGGCACGGCTATGGGCCGCAGGTGCAAATGCGGCGGTGACAGCCAGACTTAAGGTTGCAGCGAGGCAGAGTGTGCGCGACATGGAGATGTTCCGGAACCTTGAGGTGTCCAAAGTGCTGTCTGCAAACTGCGGCCACGGGCGCTAAGGTCTAGTTAATGCCCGTTAAGGGACGAAAGAGATGCCAATGACCGTAGATCGTCACCACAACCTTGTGTCCGCCTCGGATCAGGCGCGTCCGATCTGGCGTGTCGAAAGCGATGCGTCCCTGACGGATGCGCATGCGGCATGGGCCACAGCCAATGGCTTCAAGGGCAGATCCGGCCAGTTGCTGGTGGTGCCCGATAGCGCAGGGGCCCCTGAGGGTGCCTATGTGGGAACCGGCAAGGCGTTTGATCCGATGAGCCTTCGCAGCCTTGCGGCCCGTCTGCCGCAGGGAGATTGGAAACTGCTTGGTGTTCCGTCCGATGCCGAGGCTGAACTGGCAGCGGTGGCCTTTGGGCTGGGGGGTTATGTCTTTGATCGCTACAAGCCGTCGAAAGAAAAGCCGCAGGCCCGTCTGGTGGTCGATGAAAGCGTCGATCTGGACGCGGTAAGGCGCATCGTGGCTGCCTGTGCCCTGACGCGTGAAATGGTCGATACGCCGGCGCAGGACATGGGGCCTCTGCAACTGGAAACCATTGCCCGCGAGATCGCCGAGGAAAGCGGTGCGGCTTTCAGCGTGATCATTGGCGATGACCTGCTGGAGCAGAACTATCCGGCGGTTCACGCCGTGGGCCGTGCGGCAACGCCTGCGCGAGCGCCGCGTGTGATCGAGATGGGCTGGAACCTCGACAAGACCGACTGGCCGCTGGTGGCGCTGGTGGGCAAGGGCGTGGTGTTCGACACCGGCGGGCTGGACCTCAAGGGGGCCGCCGGTATGCGCAATATGAAAAAGGATATGGGCGGGGCGGCCCATGCCCTGTCGCTGGGCCGTCTGGTGATGCAGTCGGGTCTCAAGCTGCGGCTAGTGGTGCTGGTGGCGGCGGTTGAAAATGCTGTGTCGGGTGATGCCTTCCGTCCCGGCGATATCTTGTCCAGCCGCAAGGGACTGACCATCGAGATCGGCAATACCGATGCCGAGGGGCGCCTGATCCTTGCCGATATCCTGACCCGTGCGGGCGAGCACAACCCCGATCTGACGGTGGACTTTGCTACCCTGACGGGCGCGGCGCGTATCGCCTTGGGGCCGGAACTTCCGCCGCTTTACACGGCAGACGATGAACTGGCAGCGGGCGTTATGGCGGCGGCGCAGGCTGTGCGCGATCCGCTATGGCGTATGCCTTTGTGGGATGGCTATGCGGCGGCCTTGGATAGCGAGATGGCGGATGTCCGCAATGACAGCGCCGCATGGGCGCAGGCCGGATCGGTGACGGCGGCCCTGTTCCTGCAAAAATTCGCGCCTGAAACCGGATCATGGGCGCATATGGATGTGTTTGCGTGGAATCCACGCAACCGCGCCGGTCATCCCGAAGGCGGCGAAGCCCAGACTCTGCGGGCATGGTTCCATTATCTGCAGCATAGTTTTGCAAATCGCGGGGCGCGTTAACATCCGATTTGTTTTCGGGGCTTAGAAAGGCAGCTCACCTGTGTGAGCTGCATCAGAGTTTCGTTTGTCCGATCTCCAGTCCCTTGTGCCGCCTGGTCCGGCCCTGATCCTTCGGGACGGGGAGAGGACTGTGCTGGCTGAACAGGCTCTTGAGGGACTGGTGCGCGCCGAGGCGTACCGCCACACGACCACCATGTATTGCCGACAGGCGATTGCCGATATTTTTGCCGATGACGGCGAACGTATCGACCAAATCCTGCATGGCGAGATTTTCGACGTGCTGGAATATCGCGGCGATCGCGCTTTCGGGCGTGCGCGTCGTGACGGCATTGTCGGCTGGGTGGCTCTGGAACATCTGGACAAGGGTGCGCCCCTGGCCACGCGACGTGTGGCGTCGGTTTCGGCCAAGTTGCCGCTCAATGCGCTGGTGACCGAAGCAGTCGAAGGCGTTGAGGATCACGACCTGCAACCGGTCGGTGATTTCGAGCAAGAGCCTGTGGCTGTGGCCGAACGCCTGCTGGGCCGACCGCATGCTCTTGGGGCGCGCTCGTCCGTCGAGACAGATTGCTCGGGTCTGGTGCAACAAGCGCTGCTGGCCTGTGGTTTGCCGGGGCCGCGCCGTTCGCATGCTCAGGCCGATCTGGGCCGTGCGGTCAGTCGCGAAGAAGCGGCTCGAGGCGATCTGGTGATCTGGAAAACGATGACCACAGACACGTCATGGACGGGACACTCGGCCATTATGGTGGATGCCGATCAGGTCATCCATGCGACAGACATTCACGGTGGCGTGGTGATCGAGGCCCTTTCGGACGTCGAGACACGTCTGGTGGCAGATGGCTTTGAAAGCGCGATCTTCCGCCGCCTCTAGACATTTTTCACATTTATCACAGGCACAAAAAAGGCGACCCGCAGGTCGCCTTTCTCATAACTGGTATCTGGCTTAAGCCGCCGGAGCCGCTTCCGCAGCCGGAGCTGCCTCGGCAGCCGCGCCTTCGGCCGGAGCCGCAGCAGCATCACCTTCAGCAGCCGGAGCCGCTTCACCTTCAGCCGGAGCCGCAGCGCCCGGTTGACGTGCGGGGTCCGGAGCCGGAATAGCAAAACCAGCCGAACCTTCCGAACGCAGATAGGCGATCAGGTTGATACGGGTCTGCTCGTCACGGATGCCGGCGAACGACATCTTGGTGCCCGGTACATAGCGGCCCGGAGCGGTCAGGAAGTGATCCAGCTCGTCATAGTTCCAGGTCGGTGCCTCGGCCTTGTGCTTGGCCATGGCGTCCGAATAGGCAAAGCCCGCAGCATGCATGACCGGACCGCCGACAACGCCGTGCAGGTTCGGACCGGTGCCCGTTGCGCCACCGGCATTGACCGTGTGGCAGGCCACGCAGCGCGCAAAGGCCGCTTGACCAGCCGCGACGTCAGCCACCGGCAATACAGTTCCCCAGTCGATGGGCAGCACGACTTCGGCGCCAGCGGCGGCCTCGTCGGGCGCATCAACAAAATAGCCCATCTTTTCAGGCGCCTTGGTGTGATACACCGCGCTCGAAACCTGCTGGACTACCAGGATCGCGAAGGCCGTGCCGAGGCACGCGCCCATAATCTTGTTCCACTTCAGATCGCCGCTCATACGCGTCGTCACATCCCGTATTAGATGAGCCCCCCGTCCGCATTGCGGCGTTCAGGCGTTTTCCCTACTTTAGGCGTCTCTGACACGCTAGCGCAGCCTTATCAACCTGTCCGACGACATTGTCGGACCAATCTGGACTTCTTTTTGTCGATGACACCGCTGATTTTGATCCCCGCACGATTGGCTGCGACCCGTCTGCCGAACAAGCCACTGGCGGATATCGGGGGCAAGCCGATGATTGTTCGGGCATGGGAAGCGGCAAGCCAGTCCGGCTTTCGTGTGGCTGTCGCTGCCGGAGATCAGGAAATTGTCGATATAGTTCAATCGGCTGGCGGGGAAGCGGTGTTAACCGACCCCGAACTTCCCAGCGGTTCGGACCGTATTCGTGTGGCCGCAGACCTTCTGGATGCCGAAGGCCGGCACGATGTGATTATCAATGTGCAGGGCGATATGCCGTTCGCCTCGCCCGATCTGGCAAAAATTTGTGGGGCATTGCTGGCAAAAGAATCATCTTGCGACATCGCCACTCTGGTTGCGCCCGAAGCCGATGCCAGCGAGCGGGCCAATCCGGATGTGGTCAAGGCGGTTCTGGCGCTGGACGAAACGGGCCGTGCGGGCCGCGCCCTCTATTTCACCCGCTCGCACCTGTATGGCGAAGGCCCTGTCTGGCACCATGTCGGCATCTATGGCTATCGCCGCGAAGCCCTGAACCGCTTCTGCGCCGCTCCGCCGTCCCCGCTGGAAAAGCGCGAAAAGTTGGAACAGCTAAGGGCGCTGGAAATGGGCATGCAGATCTGGGCCGGTGTCATCGATCACGCCCCTGTCTCGGTCGATAATGCCGAAGACCTAGAGGCCGCCCGCGCCTATGCGGCCTCGCTCTAGCCTCTAGGGCCTATTCATAGGCCCATGTGCGGATCAGCTGATGGGCGATGGCATAGGGCGGCGGGGCCTTGAAAGTGGCATGGGTGCCGGACAGGACAGCCTGTGCCTCTTTGCGGGTCAGCCAGATGACGGCTTCCAGTTCGGTCTGGTCGGGGGTGGCATTGTCATCGGCCACCTCGGCGATCAGGCCGATCATCAACTGGGCCGGAAATGGCCAGGGCTGGCTGGAATGATAGCGCACATCCACCACGCGCAGGCCTGCCTCTTCCTTGACCTCGCGGGCGCAGGCCTCCTCGATGGTTTCGCCCGGCTCCATAAAACCGGCCAGAGCCGAGTGGCGGCCCTCTTCCCAGTGGGCCTGACGCCCCAGCAGACAGCGCGGCTCGTCCCCGCCATTATAGACGGGCAGCATGATGGTGACAGGATCGACGCGCGGGAAATGCTCGGTCTGGCAACTGGGGCAGACGCGCTTCCAGCCGCCCGATGCCTGTTCGGAGGCTTGGCCACAGGCCGCGCAAAAACCGTGACGACGGCGCCAGTCGAACAGACCCTTGGTTTCGCCCGCCATGGCCGCTTCGGCCCCGCTCAGGACAACAGCGGCTTCGCGTAGTTCGATAAACCGCCCCATGCCGTGACAGGGGCCATGCGTCGGATCAATCGAGCCTTCGAATTCGACGGCAAAGACGGGCACGTCTTTCCACAGGCCCAGAAACAGATCGCGGTCACGCACCATGTCCAGCGCGTGTTTGAGCGACAGCCAGACGATTTGTTCCCCGTTGGCGACCGGCTCGACCAGCGGGCGGCCTTCCCAGACCACCATGGCCATGGCGTCGGGGTGATCGCGCTGGGCACCCAGCCATGCGAAGTCATTACGCAGGTCGCCTGCGCGGTCGAGGGGATTACCGGAAAACGCATTTTGAAGAACCATGTCCGACTACATAGTCCCAACCGGTGATAACGGGAATGGTGCATCCCCTCTTGATTTGCGCGCGATCAGGCGTCATATCCCGTCTCGGAGATCGCGGGCGAAGGCTTCGCCAATCTGGTCAGGGCCGGAAGGCAGCAGCCACAACGAATTCACCTTCGGGTCGCGGTCTCCACCCTTTCAGCTTTTAAAGCCGCAGCGGCGTCCTGATTTCGGGGCGCTTTTTTGTTGCCTAAAGCCATTGCCCGAGCGGTGCTGACGCCTCTGTGACCGAGCGTTGCTATATTTACGGGAACTGACTGCCTCCGATAATCGCTTGTGTGGTTCTGACTCCAACCGGATGGGACGTGAACCATGAGCATTCTCGGCAAGATTTTCGGCGGTATCTTTAAAAAGAAGGAAGAGGCGGCCCCTGCGGCAACGGCTGCGCCCGCGCCGACCGCTGCGCCTGCGGCCACACCTGCGCCTGCGGCGGCGGCACCTATTCAGGATGTCGATGTGGCCGGCATCCTCGATTTTATGAACGAGCAGCGCAGCCAGAAACTGAACTGGCGCACCTCCATCGTTGATCTGATGAAGCTGGTGGGCATGGAAAGCTCGCTGTCCGAGCGCAAGGAACTGGCCGACGAACTGGGCTATACCGGCGACAAATCCGACAGTGCCAGCATGAATATCTGGCTGCACAAACAGGTCATCCAGAAAATCCGCGACAATGGCGGCCAGCTTCCGTCGGACCTGTAAAAACTTCTCTGGTTTAAATGCGCGAAGGGGGCTGCGAAAACCGCCGCCTTCGCGCTAAGACTGGAAGTATGAGCGACAACGATCACAATCTGGATGCCCCCCCGTGGGACGTGGACACTCCCGAAGCGGAGGTCGAAGAGCGTGATCCCAATACCGACGACATGTTCGGTGCGCCGCCCGCTGCGGCCCCTGCGCCTGAAGTTGAGCCGGTAGCCGCGCCCGAGCCTGTAAAGGCTGCGCCCAAGCCTGTTGTCGAGGAAGCGCCCGCTGAAGATGGCGAAGCCTATACGGTGCTGGCGCGTAAATATCGCCCGCGCACCTTCGAGGACCTGATTGGCCAGGAGGCTATGGTCCGTACCCTGACCAATGCCTTTGCGACGGGCCGTATCGCCCACGCCTTTATGCTGACCGGCGTGCGCGGGGTGGGCAAGACCACGACCGCCCGCCTTCTGGCCCGTGCGCTCAATAACCAGACCGATACGATCGACCGTCCGTCGCTGGAACTGTCGGCCCATGGTCGCCACGACAAGGCGATCATGTCCGGCCAGCACATGGACGTCATCGAGATGGACGCCGCCTCGCATACGGGCGTCGGCGACATCCGCGAACTGATCGAGAGCGTGCGCTATGCGCCGGTCGAGGCCCGCTATAAAGTTTATGTGCTCGACGAAGTGCACATGCTCTCGACCGCGGCCTTCAATGCGCTGCTGAAGACGCTGGAAGAGCCGCCGCCCCACGCCAAATTCATCTTTGCGACGACCGAAATCCGCAAGGTGCCGGTGACCATCCTGTCGCGTTGCCAGCGGTTCGACCTACGCCGTGTCGAGCCGGATATTCTGTCCGGCCACCTTGGCCGCGTGGCCGAGCGCGAAGGCATGAAGATCGAGCAGGAAGCGCTGGCCCTGATCTCGCGTGCCGCCGAAGGTTCGGTGCGTGACGGCCTGTCCTTGCTGGATCAGGCTCTGGTGCAGGCCGAAAGCGGCCAGACCGTCGAGACGACGACCGTGCGCAACATGCTGGGCCTTGCCGACCGCACCCAGACCATTGCCTTGTTTGAATCCATCATGGCGGGCCGCACCGCCGAGGCGCTGGAAAACTTCCGTACCCTTTATGGCTATGGGGCCGATCCGGTTCAGGTCACCAACGACCTGCTAGAGCATTGCCACGCGGCGTCTGTCTCCAAGATGCTTGGCCCGAATGCCACGCGGCTGCCCAATGATCAGGCGCAGAAGATGGCGGCACTGGGCGCGGCCATTTCGGCGGGCACCCTGTCGCGTACATGGTCGATGCTGCTGAAGGCGCTGGACGAGGTGCGCCGTGCGCCCAATCCGGCCGATGCGGTGGAAATGGCCATTGTGCGTCTTGCCTATGCGGCGGACCTACCTTCACCCGAGGACGCGCTGAAAACCATCCAGAATGGTGGCGTACCGGGCGGTGGGTCGGGTGGCGCTGGCGGTGGTCCGCGCGGCGGCGGCGGTGGCGGTGCCTCGGCCATGTTGGCGACACAGCCTGTAGCGACCCCCAAGATCCCCAACCCGCAGACCTTCGAACAGGTCGTGGCCCTGATTGGTGAAAAGCGCGAAATCACCCTGCAGATGGATGTCGAGCGTTTCGTGCGCCCCGTCAGCTTCAAGCCGGGTGCCATCACCTATGAGCCCGTTGACGGTGCGCCCTTTGACATGGCGCGGCGTCTGGCCTCGCGGCTCAAGGAATGGACGGGCCGTACATGGCTGATCGCGGCCAATGGTCAGGGCGGCGGCGAGACCCTGATCGAAAAAGAAAAGAAGGCCCGCGCGGCCCAAAAAGAAGCGGTCAATAGCGACCCCTTCATTGTCGCGCTGATGACCGCCTTCCCGGGGGCCGAGATCAAGGACATCCGTATTCTTGCACCGGCCATCCAGACGCCGGTCATTCCCGATGATGACGAAGCCGTAGAAGACGACGATTGATACAAAAAAGGCCGCTCCAACCGGAGCGGCCTTTTCATTTGGTTGGGGCGCAGATCAAACGATCTGGGCGGCCTTTTCAAAGCTCAGGCGCGGCGAGCGCGCGAACAGGTTCTCGTCGGTGCCGTAGCCGAGGTTGATGATCATGTTCACCTCGATATCGCCCTCGGGGAAGAATTCTTTCTTCACGGCGTCGAAGTCGAAACCGGTCATCGGGCCGACATCCAGACCCAGAGCGCGAGCGGCGCTGATCAGGTAACCGGCTTGCAGGGTCGAGTTCTTGTGCGCGTTTTCACGACGGCCTTCGCGGGTCGGGAACCAGTCCTTGGCACCCGGAGCGTGCGGGAACAGGTCGATCAGGGTTTCGTGGAAATCGACGTCGAAGCCGACGATCACAGCCACCGGAGCCTGACGGGTCTTGCCCTGATTACCTTCGCTCAGCAGCGGGATCAGGCGATCCTTGCCCGCCTCGGATGTCACGAATACAAAGCGTGCCGGCGAGGCATTGGCACCGGTCGGACCGAACTTGGTCAGGTCGTACAGCTTGCGCAGGGTCTCTTCCGAAACGGGACGGTCGCTCCACGCATTGCGGGTGCGCGCTTCGGTGAACAGTTGGGCCAGAGCCTGATCGGCGAGAGGCTGGCTACGGTCGTGAGCGGTGTCAAAAGCCATGTTGGCCTCCATCAATTAGAACAGTTGTTGTTGCAGATAGCATTCCTGACGCGCAGCGCAAGAGGGCGGTGTGATTTATTTTGCAGCGCACCCACGCGGCAGGGACTGGAGCCTTGAGGCGGAACACCCTATCTAGAGGGGTATGAAAGACCTTAATGCACTGATGCAACAGGCACAGGCCATGCAGCAAAAGCTGCAAGAGGCCCAAGCCAAGATGGCCGATTCCACAGCCGAAGGCACTTCGGGTGGCGGTCTGGTGACGGTATCCCTCAAGGGAGCGGGCGAGATCACAGGCGTCAAAATCGACGACAGCCTGATGGCACCGGGCGAGGGTGAAATCCTGTCCGACCTGATCGTGGCCGCCCATGCCGATGCCAAGCGCAAGCTGGACGACATCAACAACGCCCTGATGCGCGACGCCGCAGGCCCGATGGCCGGAATGAATATTCCGGGCATGCCGAAGCTGTTTTAATGGCGGCGTCTGCCGGACCGGAAATCGAACGCCTCATCTCCCTGCTGGCCAAGCTGCCGGGGATGGGGCCGCGTTCGGCACGGCGTGCGGCGCTGGCGCTGTTGAAACGGCGCGATCAATTGCTGGTGCCGCTGGCGGCCTCGCTGGCGGAAACGGCTGAAAAAGTTTCCAACTGCTCGGTCTGTGCCGCGCCCGATACGCGCAACCCCTGCGCCATCTGCGCGGATACCAGTCGTGACAACGCCCTGATCTGCGTGGTCGAGGAGGCCGGTGCCCTGTGGGCGATGGAACGCTCGGGCGCGTTTCGTGGCAAATACCATGTGCTGGGCGGTCTGCTCTCGGCACTGGATGGCGTTGGGCCGGAACAGATTCGCGTCGGCGAACTGATCGGCCGCGCCAAGGCGGGCGAAGCCAAAGAGGTCGTGCTGGCCCTGCCTGCCACGGTCGATGGTCAGACAACCGCCCATTATCTGGCCGAGAAACTGGCCGGTGCCGGTGTCGAGGTGACGTCTCTGGCGCGCGGCGTCCCTGTAGGCGGGGAACTGGACTGGCTGGATGACGGCACCATTATTCAGGCGCTACGGGCACGCCGCCCGGCCTGACGATAAAACAAAAGCGTCCGCTTCTGACGTAGGGGCAGGCCATATGGCCGAACGGGATATGAGGTCGGTCTGATATGGTTGAAATTCTTCTGTTTGTAGCGGTGGCTCTGGGCGCAGTTTCGGCTGTGCTGGGTTTCCTCGCCTTTAGCGCGGCCAAGCGGGCCGAGAGCGCCGCCGGATCGGATGATCTGGGCGATCTGGTCGAGGCCGCCATCCGTCGCGAAATCGCCCTGATGCGTCAGGAAGCCGACGCCAAGGCCTCGACCCAGCGTCAGGAACTGAACCAGAGCCTGTCGGCCAATGCGGGCGCGGTGAATCTGCAATTGTCGTCCCTGACCACCAGTCTGGATACCCGCCTGACCGGCTTTGCCGAGTTGCAGCAAAAGATCGGCACCGATCTGACCGATGGTCAGCACAAGCGCCTGACCGAAACCAATCAGGGCCTCGCCAAGCTGATCGAGACCCTTCAGCTCCAGCAAAAAGAAGGCCGCGAGGCCATGGCGACGGAGCTGGAAAAAGTTCGCGCCACGGTGGGGGAAAACCTCGAGACCCTGCGCAAGCACAACGAGGAAAAGCTCGAACAGATGCGCGCGACCGTGGACGAGAAGCTGCAATCCACGCTGAACGAGCGCCTCGGCGAAAGCTTCAAACAGGTTTCGGATCGTCTGGAGGCCGTGCACAAGGGTTTGGGCGAAATGCAGACCCTGGCGTCCGGCGTTGGCGATCTGAAACGCGTGCTGACCAATGTGAAAACGCGCGGCGGCTGGGGCGAGATGCAACTTGGCGCGATCCTCGAAGATATTCTGGCCCCCGAGCAATATGCCGAGAACGTCCAGATCGATCCGACTTCCAGCCAGCGCGTGGAGTTTGCACTCATCATGCCGGGCAAGGGCGAGGGCGATCAGGTGCTGCTGCCGATCGACGCCAAATTCCCGCACGAGGACTATGACCGTCTGCTAACCGCACAAGAAGCCGGTGATGTGACCCTGATGGAACAGGCGGGCAAACAGTTGGAGCGCGCCGTCCGCGCACAGGCCAAGATCATTTCCGACAGCTATATCCGCGCGCCCTATTCGACCGAGGTGGCGATCATGTATCTGCCGACCGAGGGGCTTTATGCCGAGGTCGCCCGCCGTCCGGGCCTGATCCGCGACATCCAGAACAAACACCGCGTCATGGTGGCGGGGCCGTCCAACCTTGCCGCCTTCCTCAACAGCTTCCAGATGGGCTTCCGCGCACTGGCGATCCAGAAACACTCCGGCGAGGTCTGGAAGGTTCTGGCCGCGGCCAAGCAGGAATTCGGCAAATATGCCGGCCATTGGGAAAAGCTGGGCGAGCAGTTGGATCGCGCACGCAATACGGTCACACAGGCCGGAACCCGCACCCGCCAACTGGAGCGCAGCCTCAGCAAGGTGGGCACCCTTGAGGGGCATATCGAGGCCCCCGTCATGGAAGTGCCGACGCTTCCCTACGCCGCCGAAGACTAATCCGGACGGCTCCCGATTTTCGACAAGCGTGCTTGACACTGCTCTGAGCGGTTTGTAAAGTCTGCTTGTCTAATTTTGGAGCGCCCTATGTCGGCAAGCAAAACTACCAAGCCGATCAAACCGGCAGGCTATCTTATCGCCCTCTTTATCGTCGGCATGTTGTGCGGCGCCGGCGTTGCCATGCTGGAAGCCGTGACAGGTACAGGATGGTTATCGTCCCGAACGGGTCTGATCGCCATTTTTGTTGTGGCGGCTATTCTCGTGGTTTCCGCATTCTGGCTGGGTGCGCGCTGGATGAAGAGCATCGACGAGGCCGCACAGGAAGCCCACAAATGGTCGTGGTACTGGGGCGGTTCTGTCGGTTTGGCGGCCGGTATGGTGCTGATCTTTGTCGGCAGCTTGCCGATGGGAGCCAGCCTTCAGGTTGCCAGCTGGTTTGACGGTCGCACCGATCCGGCGGCCTATATGGCCACGGGCGCGGTTGGCATCGTGGGGCTGATGATGATCGGCTACTTGCTGGCATGGGCCCTGTGGTGGTTCCAGCGTCGATGATCGGAGCAAGCCATGAATAACCGTCTCAAGGTTTTGCGCGCCGAGCGCGACTGGTCCCAAGCCCATCTGGCGCAGGAACTCAGCGTTTCGCGCCAGACTGTGAATGCGCTGGAAACGGGCAAATATGATCCGTCCCTGCCGCTCGCCTTTAAAATCGCCCGTCTGTTCGATCTGCGTATCGAAGAGATTTTTATCGACGATACGGTCTGACCGTTTGACCCTCTCACGACTGGAAGTTCCGATGATGAAAACCCTGCGCCATGTGATGGCTTCGGCTGCGCTCGTATCGACCCTGTTTGTGGCCCCGCTGGCGGTTGCCCAAACCGCAGCCCCCGCAGCCATTCCTCAGGCCGAGGGACAAGGTCCGGCCATGTGGGTCATCCGCGATGCGGACAGCACCCTTTACCTGTTCGGCAGCTTCCACTTCCTGCGTCCGGACACCAAATGGGGTCAATCCCATGTGGACGCCGCCTTTGCCTCTGCCGACGAAGTCTGGTTCGAAGCGACCGACATCGATGATGCAGCACAGGGCATGCAGTTGATGCAGACCTATGGCCTGTCGCCGGATCGCCCGCTGACCAGCCTGCTGACGCCTGAGGATATTGCGGCGCTGGACGCGGCGCTTGCACCTATGGGGGCCACCGCAGCAGCCTTTGATCCGATGCGCCCGTGGCTGGTCAGTCTGCAACTGGCCATCGTGCAGCTAACGGCGGCTGGTTTTGATCCGAATTCGGGCGTGGACAAGGTCATGCTGGCCCGTGCCGCATCGCTGGGCAAACCGGCCAAGGGTCTGGAAAGCATGGCCGAACAGATCCGCATCTTCTCGGGTATGTCCGAGCAAGGTCAGGTCGAGATGCTGCGCGGTACCCTGAAAGATCTCGACAAGGGGCCAGCCCAGGTCGAGGCCCTGCTGGCCGCATGGTCCACGGGTAATACCGATGTCATGGGCCATGAAATGATCGACGAGATGAAGGCCGAGCAGCCCGAAGCCTATGAAGCGCTGTTCACACGTCGCAACGCCAACTGGACCCGTCAGATCAAAACCATCCTCGACGGTTCGGGCACCACATTTATCGTCGTCGGTGCGGGACACCTTGTCGGTCAAGACAGCGTCCAGTCCATGCTGGCCGTCGAAGGCATCACCGCCGAGCGCGTGACGCAATAAACACCGGATAAATCCAAAAAATCCAAGGCCCGACCCCGCGTCGGGCCTTTTCTTTGACCGAACCACTGCTATGTTCGCCCCCATACCAAGGGCGGGTATAGTTCAGAGGTAGAACGTCAGCTTCCCAAGCTGAATGTCGCGAGTTCGATTCTCGCTACCCGCTCCAGTTTCCTTCATAATCTGCGACGATGTGGCGTGCATATTTTTGCGCATTTGCGCGTTGTGTAGGCACGACGGTTCGATGTGGCTGACTACAAGAGGAATGTCCGGATGAAAAAATCGGTTTATATGCTGGCGTCGGTGGCCTTGTTGGGGCTGGGCGCGTGCGGTCAGGAAGCGGCCAAACCGGTCGAACAGCCGAGCGCGCCAGTCCAAGCGGCACCCGAAGTATTGCCCGCGCTAGAGACGGCAAATGCACAGCAGTTCGTGCCCGAGGGTGGCTCGCTGGTGCCGCTGGAACTCGGTTCTGAAGGAACTGTCAACGTAACAGGCACCGTGACCGGCTATGCCGCGCCCGTATATGCGGTGGCTGTGGCGCAGGGCCAGACCCTGACGGTGGATTTCAAAACCGACAGCACAAATCTTTATATGAACATTAGCGACGCCGCCGATCACAGCGGCGCGGCCCTGCATCGCGGGGAAGTAGAAGGTGCCAAGGCTACGCTGGTGGCCCCGCGCAACATGACTTTCGTTATCGTCCCTTACCAGCCGAGAGCCACGGCCCGCCGCAACGAGAGCGGTGATTTCAGCCTGTCGGTGACGCGCCACTAAGACCGCTTTTGGCGAGGCGTTACAGGATTTGAAACCGTTGGTTGCGGTTGTTGAGCCGGGGGTGTCTCGCCTTTGTCATTGTTTTCCGCTAGAGGAGGCCATGACAGATAAGATGACCCCCCAGGCGGTAATCGACCGCCTCGAAACCCTCTACAATCAATCCGTGGCCAACCTTCGCGATGCGGTGAAGGTGTTTTTGGAAACCGGCGAACGCGCCGATGCCGAAGCCCGCGCCAACGGCCTCTTCTCCTATCCCAAACTGACGATCAGCTGGTTCGGCGACAAGCCGCAGAACCTCGAGACACGCGCCTTTGGCCGCCTGTCGCGTCCGGGTATCTATACCACCACGATCACGCGTCCCGACCTGTTCAGCAACTATCTGCTGGAACAGCTGACCCTGCTGGCCGACGAATATGACGCCACCTTCGTGGTCGGCCCGTCGGATCAGGAAATCCCGTTCCCCTATGTGCTGGACGGTTCGGGCGTGGTGCTGGATAGCACCATGACGGCCTCGATTGCCCGCTGGTTCCCGACCACGGATCTGGCCCATATCGGCGATGAAATCTCGGACGGCCTGTTCGATCCGGACAAGGATTTCCCGCTGTCGCAGTTCGATGGCCTGCGTACCGACTTCTCGCTGGCCCGTCTTCGTCACTATACCGGCACGCCGGTCGAGGCGGTGCAGAGCTATATCCTGTTCACCAACTATAACCGCTATGTCGACGAGTTCGTGCGCTGGGCGGCCGCCGAGCTGAAAAAGCCCGACAGCCCCTATGACAGCCTGACCTGCGCCGGTGGTGTGGTGGTGACCAAGGATACGGTCGACGCCGAAATGACGGTGATGGACTCGGCCTGGCGCAAGCACCAGATGCCGGCCTATCACCTGACCCGTCCGAACGGTCAGGGCATCACGCTGGTCAATATCGGTGTCGGTCCGTCCAACGCCAAGACCATCTGTGACCACCTTGCGGTCATGCGTCCGCATGTGTGGATGATGATCGGTCACTGTGGCGGTCTGCGCGGTAGCCAGACCATTGGTGACTATGTGCTGGCCCACGCCTACCTGCGTGACGATCACGTTCTGGATGCCGTGCTTCCGGCCGACATTCCGGTGCCGTCGATCGCCGAGGTGCAACGCGCCCTTTATGACGCCACCAAGCAGGTGTCGGGTGCCACCGGTGAAGAAGTGAAGAAGCGCCTGCGTACCGGCACGGTTGTGACGACCGACGACCGCAACTGGGAACTTCGCTATTCCAAGTCGGCCCTGCGCTTCAACCAGAGCCGCGCGGTCGCCATCGATATGGAAAGCGCCACCATCGCCGCCCAGGGCTATCGCTTCCGCGTGCCCTACGGCACCTTGCTCTGTGTGTCGGACAAGCCGCTGCACGGCGAGATCAAGCTGCCGGGTCAGGCCAACCGTTTCTATGAGGGTTCGATTTCCGAACACCTTCAGATCGGTATTCAGGCCGTGGAACTGCTGCGTGGCGAGGGCGCTGCCCTGCACTCGCGCAAACTGCGCGCCTTTGACGAGCCGCCTTTCCGTTAAGCTGGAAGCGCCCGTCGCGAAAACCTTTAAGGCCGCCCTTCATGGGCGGCCTTTTTCGTGCCTCGAAGGCTCGCATAACGGCGATTGAAAAAGTACTTTACAAAATAAAGTAAGTGGGAGATAAAAGTACCAACAGGAGGAAACACCCATGTCCCAACACCCTCAAGCCGATGTCCATGGCGACATCGCCTATTTGAAATCTCTGGCCGAGGAGGGGCGCCATGCCCCCGTCTTGGTCGGCCCCATCCTTGTGGCCGCAGCTATATGGTTTGGCGCAGCCACGGCAGTACAGTGGCTGATTGCTCTGGGGCGTGTGCCCTTGTCGGGCTGGGGGGTTATGTGGATGTGGGTTGGGGCCGGTGTCGGATTTGCCGCTCTGCTCTATGTTCTGATCCGCAAGGTTGATGCTCGCTCGGGCAGCCAGACCAAGGACAATGTGGCCATTGGTGCGGCATGGTCGGCCTGTGGCTACAGCATTTTCGGACTGTGGCTGGTGCTGATGGCATTCGGTCTCAGCACGGGGAACTGGGCGACGATGTCGCTGATGCCCGCGGTGGTGATGATCGCCTATGGTGCGGCATGGATGATTACCGGTCAGGTCGTGCGTCAGGGCTGGATGATGCTGACGGGCGCGGTCTGTTTTGCGGGGGCGGCGGCCTTGGGCTGGTTTGCCTTTACCCATTGGACCTATGTCATCTATCTGGTGCTCTTGATCTGCGTGGCCTTGCTGCCGGGTCTCCATTTGATGAAACTGGCCGCCAGAGCGCGAGGCTGAGATGACGGCGCAAGCTTCGGATGACTTCGACATCAATCGCATCGACGAGGTCATCCATGGCCGTATCCGGCTCGGTATCATGGCCTATCTGTCCAGCGCCGATGTGGCCGAGTTCAGTGAGCTGAAAGCCCGATTGCAGACCACGGACGGCAATCTTTCAGTTCACCTGCGAAAACTGGAAGAAGCGGGTTTTGTGATCGTCGAAAAGAGCTTTCAGGGACGAAAACCCCTGACGCGGGCGCGTCTCAGCGATAGGGGCCGCGAAGCCTTTATCGCCTATCTGGACCAGATTTCGGCTCTGGTAGCACAACGCTAGATGGCGAAACCGGGCAATCAGTTTAAGGAAGGCGGTCATGAGCGACCGCCTTCTTTCTTTTGAAGCCATCGAGAATTTCCGTGACTTTGGCGGCTATGCCGGTGCCGAAGGGCCGGTGGCGCGTGGACGCCTGTTCCGCTCGGGCCAGTTATCGCGCACGACCGAGGCCGACCTTCAGCAGTTACGGGCGCTGGATATCCGCTATGTGGTGGACCTGCGTCGCTCCAGTGAACGCATCAAACAGCCCGACCGCATGCCTGAAGACTGGCAGGGCCAGACCCTGTCCAGCGATCTGGGCGGCGAGGGACTGGCCCCGCATATCCAGTTTCTCAAAAGCGGAAAACTGACCGGGGATTCGGGCCGCGATTATATGGCGGGCACCTATGGCCGCATGCCTTATGAGCCATCGCATGTGGAACTGTTCAAAGCCTATTTTGCCGCGCTGATACGCGATGATGGCGCATCGCTGATCCATTGTGCGGCGGGCAAGGATCGTACAGGGTTGCTGGCCTCTCTGGTCCATCGGGCGCTGGGCGTACACGAGGATGACGTGATGGCCGACTATCTGGCCACCAATGCCGCCGTAAATCTCGAAGCCCGCGCCGAGGAAATGGGCCAGTGGCTGGGCAAGATGACCGGCCATCCGGTGTCGCGCGATGCGGTGGTGGCGTTCCTCGGGGTGGATGCCGATTTCCTGCATCACGCCTATCGCACCATCGAGGTCCGAAGCGGTTCGGTGGATACCTATATGGAGCAGGTTCTGGAACTGGATGGCGCGGCCCTCGGCAAGCTGCGTCAGGTCTTGAGCATCTGAATATGTTTGAAGTCCGAAAACCCCTTTTGTGGTGTGATCCTGTTGCCGTGGCGGCGGGTCTGGCAAAAGAGACGTGGCCGCTGGCTATGGTCGCAGGGGCGGGAGCGCCGCAAAAACATGGTGGTCGCTGGTCGTTCGTGGCCTGTGCTCCGGACAAACAGGCGGTGATCCCGCTGAGTGACGAGGCATTCACTGCGCTTGACCATACCGACTGGTGCGACGGACCGGTGGTCGGTCTGGTGTCCTATGATGCAGGGGCGCGGCAGGCGACAGGAATGCGAGAGCCTGTCTGGCCCGATCTGATCCTGGCCCGATATCCGGCATGGCTGGCCTTTGATCATTTGGAACAACAGGTCTGGGCCTGTGGCTGGGCGCACAGCCATGCCTTGGCGCAGGACCACGCTGGCATGGCCGAAGGATGGATGGCCAAGGCGTTACGGCCGGATCTACCCGCGCCGCCCTCAATGGATTTTGTGACGGAAGCTGAACCGCAAGCCTATTGCGATGCCGTCGCCGAAGTGGTGCGCCGCATAGGCGAGGGCGAGCTGTTTCAGGCCAATATCGCCCGCGCTTGGCACGGACAGCTTTGGCCACAGGCGGACCCTTTCGATGTTTTCCTGCGCCTGTCCGAACAACGCGGCGCAGCCTATGGCGCGTGGTGGGGGGCTGGTGATTATGCGCTGGTGTCCAACTCGCCCGAACTGTTCCTGTCTTGCGATCTAAAGACACGACGGATCGAGACGCGCCCGATCAAGGGCACCTCGGCCCGCTATGAGGATCCGGTACAAGACGCGACCTCTGCCAAGGCCCTGACCGACAGTCTCAAGGACAGGGCCGAGAACCTGATGATTGTGGATCTGATGCGTAACGATCTGGGCCGTGTGGCCGAGGTGGGCAGCGTTACGGTCGAACGCTTGTTCGAGCTGGAAAGCCATCCGACCGTGCATCACCTGACCTCGGTGGTCAGTGCGAGCCTGAAGCAGGGTTTTGGCTGGGGCGATATCGTGCGGGCCACCTTCCCGCCGGGCTCGATAACCGGTGCTCCAAAGCATCAGGCCATGAAGGTGATTGCCGAACTGGAGCCGTCACGCGGCGCATGGTGCGGCACCCTGTTCGTGCACGGCATGGCGCATCGGGATCATGTGTCTGCGTCGGTCCTGATCCGCAGCGCCAGTTTCGAACGCCGGGTCGGCCACTGGCACTGGCGCGCACAGGCAGGGGCGGGCATTACTGCCGACAGCAACCCGCAAGCCGAACTGGCCGAAACCGACGCCAAGATCAGTGCGCTGTATGAAGCCCTATTTGGGGCGCGGGCAACTGGTGCAACTGACTGAAGCCACTTCACGCGGGCGCAGATAGAACTGGCGTTTGAAGGTGGTAATATCCGACAGGAAATCACCAAACCCCGGCACTGAAATGTCGAACGGGGAGTTATACTTATAGACCGTCTCGGCCAGAATGACGCTGTCGCCTTCTTTTTCGAGAATACCCGCAGGGACAGGCACAACCGTATTGTATTTTAACGGCGTGGCCTTGCTGCCATAACTCCAGTCGACGCGGGCCTCACCCTTGTCATTGAGGATGAGGCTGGTGACTGTCCCCTCCAGCGGCTCGGAGGAATAGGGCACCATTATCAGGCCACCGACCGCGAAAAAGTCTGACAGTTGGGTGGGGGTCACGGTTCCGGCCTGCGCCACAATATCGGCCATCATCGAGGCCGAGTGGCTGGCGCGGCGCTGGACCATAAAGGCCTGTGTGAACTCGATCACACCGATATAGAGCACCAGAAACAAGGGCAGCAGCAGTGCAAACTCGACGGCGGCAACGCCATCCTGATTGCGACGGAACCGGTTGCCGAAATGGCGGAGGCTGAAGAGCATCTGCATCAGAACGGCTCGTTTCTAAAGGCCGTGGCCGCGTGAAGAATGGTGTCACCATTACCCAGCCGGATCATGGCGTGGCCAAGGAAGGGGCTGACGATGGGTTGTTTGTACCAGACCCGCATCAGCATGAAGCTGCGCGCTGTGCCGATATTGAATTTGAGGTTTTCGGGCTTGAACTCGCCATCCACCACAGGATCGGAAATGCCGGGATTGGTAAAGGATGCCACCGGCTGGACGTCGATCTCGATGCGGCTCAGGCAGGCAGATTCAAAAAAGGCCATACGGCCGCAGATTTCTTTTTTAAAGTCTGCGGCTGTGGCGTCTTGGGGTAACTGGCCTGTGCGGATCAGGCGACCACTGTTCAGCACAGCGGTTTCCAGAAGTGCACTGACGCTCAGGATGATCGCGACTTCGAGAATGGCCAGTAACAGCCCGAAAAAGGGAATGGCAACCAGCGCGAATTCCACGGCTGTTGCGCCCTCGCGGGACGTCATGCGTGCTGTACGGGCGTCGCGTGTGCGGAACACCTTCATGGCCTGACCCTCTGAACTGAGTGCGGCGGGCAATGGAACCGCACTACATTTATACGGTCCTATCGCCCTGCATGGGGTTTTCCTAAGACAAATTTGTAAAGCAAATACCTAAGCCAAACGGTGTTTGGTTACTTCTGGTCAAATGGTAACGACTTGGTAACTACGATTCCGCCTTGCGGGGTGACAGAACTTTACTTGCGTTTAAGGTATAATCTGCAAAGTCGCATGGCATTTGGGCGCAAGGAACACTGCGCGGCCCATCGCGGGGGAGCGCTGCTGTTTCCTCCCGCTCAACGAGAGAGGACTACACATGCGTAATCTGCTGAACCGTTTCGCCAAGGATGAATCCGGCGCGACCGCAATCGAATACGGCCTGATCGCTGCCCTGATCGCGGTTGTCATCATTGGCGCTCTGCTTGCCATCGGTCCGAAACTGGAACAAAAATTCCGTGACGTTGAAAATGGCCTGGATGGTACTGCACCGGGCGCATAAGCGACCCAGTCGGTAAGTTAATGGAAAGGCCGGAGCGATCGCTCCGGCCTTTTTTCATGCTTAATGGCGCAACTATGGCTTAACCAAATTGTGTCACCGTCCGAGCATGTATTATGTCGCGAGCGCACTTCTGTTTGTATTCCCCGCCCTGGTGATCTTGGGTGGTGTCTATGATGTGACCACCATGACAATCCCGAATTGGATATCGGTCGTGCTGGTTGGTGCCTTTATTCCGGTGGCCCTGATGCTGGGTCTGTCATGGCAGGATATGGCCGTGGCGCTGGTTTTGGGCTTTGCGGCTCTGGTTATCGGTATTGCCCTGTTTGCCTTCAAGGTGCTGGGCGGTGGTGATGCCAAACTTATGGCGGCTTCTGTGATCTGGCTGGGGGTTTCGGGGGTCTTGCCTTTTCTAGCCATTACGGCCCTTGCGGGTGGAGCCTTGGCGTTACTTCTGCTCAGCGCGCGGAAATGGGGGGCTGTCCTGCCTGTTGTGTTTCCCGAGTGGATGAAGTGGTTGCTGCAACCGAAAGGTGACATCCCATACGGCGTCGCCATTGCCGTGGGCGCGGTGTTTGCATTTCCGTATTCGCAAATGTTGTTGAAGTTGTCGTAACCACATTTATTAGCAACATCCTTCGGATGTTCTGGTTGTGTGGCTTCAGAATAATAGCTTTTGGCGGCTTGGGCGCAGACTTCTGTAGCCCGACAACCGCCGGAGAACATCGATGAAACCTGCAAAGATTGCTGTAATCTGTGTCGCTGCACTGGCGGCTGTGGGCCTCGCGCTTGTTGTGCGATCCATGGGGGCATCTGACGACAAGAAGGCCGCAACCGAAGTGTCTGCGCCGGCTGCGGCAACCGCAAAGGTTCTGGTCGCGGCGGTGGACCTGAATCCGGGCCGTGTTTTGACTGCTGAGGACATGGCCTGGAAGGACTGGCCCGTGGCCGATCTGCATCCGGCTTTTGTGACGGATGGCTCTGTGCCGCTGCCCTCCGCTGGAACCGAGGCACCGGCCGCCGAACCGAAAAAAGAAGACGGTGCCGTTACCAAGGTTGTCGATGCTGTCACCTCGCTGAACACGCCGACCGCCCGCGACCATCTGGCCGGATCGGTCGTGCGTGAAAGCATTCTGGCGGGCGAACCCATCCAGACGCGCAAACTGGTCCGCGCGGGCGAGAGTGGTTATCTGGCCGCCTTCCTCGATCCGGGCATGCGCGCCATGAGTATTCCGGTGTCTGCCGATACGGCGGCGGGCGGTTTCATCCTTCCGGGCGACCGCGTGGATGTGCTTTTGACCCGCGAGGTCGATGTGCCGTCCGGCGACGATACGGTGAAGCGCACCGTGACCGCCACAGTGCTGCAAAACCTCAAGGTTCTGGCGGTCGATCAGGCCACCCAGGCACCGACCGAAGAAAAAGCTGTCGTCGGGGCCACCGCCACTCTGGAGGTCAACACCCGTGATGCCGAGACGCTGGCACTGGCGCGCGCACAGGGTGATCTGACGATTGTACTGCGTTCCTATGCCGATGCCGGCGGTCCGCGCGGCTTGATCCCCGGGGCTGTGCGTCGCGGCGAGGGTGGTGTCCGCCCTGCTGTTCCTGCGAGTGCCGGTGGCGATGCCCGTTCCGTGCGTATCTTCCGCGGTGATGCCACCCCCGAAGTGGTGGTGCTGCAATGAGAGATCTCGACATGACATCGACCCAAGGCCGCATGGGCAATCCGGTGGTGGTGCTCGCAGCGATGGCGCTTATGGCCGGTCTGACGGCGGTGACGCCTTCCGTACAGGCCCAAACCCAGTCTGTTGCGGCCAGCCATACGGCCACCGTGACTTCCGGCTCGGCCCCGCGCCGCATCAACCTGCCCAAGGGTTCGTCCTTTGCGGTCGATCTGCCCGCCGATGTGCGCGACATTGTGGTGACCAATCCCGAAGTTGCCAATGCCATGCTGCACACACATCGCCGGATCACCATTGTCGGCCTGACGCCGGGTGAAACTGATGCGGTGTTTGTTGGTGCCAATGGACGTGTGATCCTGACACTGAAAGTGCGTGTGGATGCCGGTGTATCCGCCCTGCAGGACTCGCTGACACGAACCTTCCCCGGTTCCAATCTGCGTGTCGAGGCGGTCAACGACAACATTGTCCTTAGCGGTACGGCCGCCAATATGGGCGATGCCGAGCGCGCGGCCCAACTGGCCCGCGCCCATGCCTCCGGCCCCGACAAGGTCGTCAACATGATCTCGATCAGCGGATCGGATCAGGTGACCCTGCGCGTACGTGTGGTTGAGGTGCAGCGCAATGTCATCAAGCAACTGGGTTTTGATACCCAGGCCTTGATCAACGGCAATGGCCGTCACCCGTTTAATATCTCGACGGGTATGAGTTTCTCGATCAATTCGGGCATTCAGGGCGGCATCAGTGCCGACTGGAACCGTCTGCCCGATCCGGGCAGCGACCTGACCTCGGGACGTCTGGGCTTGGCGGCATTCGAGCGTGTGGGTCTGGCCCGTACTTTGGCCGAGCCGAACCTGACCTCTGTAAATGGCGAGGCAGCCAGCTTCCTTGCCGGTGGTGAGTTCCCGGTCCCTGCCAGTCGCGACAGCGAAGGTCAGATAACGGTCGAGTATAAACCCTATGGTGTGGGTTTGGCCTTCCGCCCAGTCGTCTTGTCCGAAGGGCGTATCAATCTTCAGGTTAAGGTCGAGGTCTCTGAGCTAAACCCGACATCGGGCCTGACGATCGGTGCAGGTACGCCATCATCGATTACCTTGCCAGGTTTGACGGTCCGCCGCAGCGACACAACCGTGGAAATTCCGTCGGGTGGGGCAATGATGATTGCAGGCCTGTTACAGGAAACCTCGCGTCAGGCTGTCGACTCGCTGCCGGGTATGACGAATCTACCCGTGCTAGGTACACTATTTCGCTCGCGGGACTACTTGATGGGCGAGACCGAACTGGTGGTGATTGTCGAGCCCTATATCGTCAATCCGACTTCTCCGGCTCGGATGCAGACACCGGCAGATGGCTTGCGTATCGCGACCGATGCCCAGTCTATTTTCTTTGGCCAGCTGAACCAGGTCTATGGCGCACCGGCCCCGAATGTTTCGGGTGCAGGATGGCAAGGCCCGGTCGGCTATGTGATCGAGTGACCCCGATGATGAACCGATCCTTCTATACCTGCCTGATGATGGGCGCGGCCCTGGCTCTGGGCGCCTGTGTCGGACCGGATGCCAATCTGGACATAACCACGGCCAGTCGCACGCCGCTGTCGCGTTACATGCTTCAGGTCGAACCCGATCAGGACCGTATCGCGCTGGCGGTCCGCACCGATGCCCTGTCTGCCAACCAGCAATCGGCTGTGGCGGCTCTGGCCGGTCGTTACCGCGCCAGCGGTGCCGACAGGCTGCTGATCGAGGTGGTGGACCAGTCCGACAGCGCCAATGCGCGCATGGTCGGCCATGTGATCCGGACGCTGGAAACCTATGGCGTGGCGCGTCACCAGATTAGTGTGGCCAACTATGAGGCCCCTGCGGCCAATGCGCCTCTGGTGGCTGGTTTCGCAACCGTTCGCGCACAGGTGCCGCAATGCGGCAGCCAGTGGGGCAATCTCAGCCGCACGGGCAATAATAACGGCGCATCCAATTTCGGCTGTGCGGTAAACGCCAATCTTGCGGCGCAGATCGCCGATCCGAGGGATATTGTCGCCCCGCGCGCCATGACCTCGCCCAGTGCCCAGCGTCGCACGGTTGTGTTCGACGCCTATCGTCAGGGCCAGACCACTTCTGCCCAGCGCGAACAGCTACTGTCTGCTGCGCGTGTTTCCGACGTTGTTGAGTAAGTTATGACCAAGTCCCCCCCCGCAATCGATCCTCTGGATGGCTTCGAGATCGATGACGATTTTTTGGAAACGATCTCCAACCTGATTGCGGAAGAGGGTGCGGGCGACGTCACGGTCGGCAAGGGGGCAACTGCACCGCAGCCCCCCAATTTTCTTGAGAGTGCGCTTAGTCGGGTCGAGGAATCTTTTTCGGTATCGACGGAGAACTCCGAGCCACTGGCCCGGGCCTCTGCCGAACCCCTTGAGGCATCTGATATGTCTGCATTGAAGTACGCTGCCAATACGTCGGCCTATGACGAACCGGTCACGACGTTCGAACTGGAAGACATCGAGGTTGTCGAGGTTTCGCCTCGCGCATCAGCGACGCCGTCCGGCGCGTCTGTGGTGGATATGCCGGTGGCAAATGCCGTGAACGAGGACGCTCTACAGTCGCGGACACCGATCCAGATGGAAACGGCCCCTGTGTCGGCACCCTCGACCATGCCGGTTCTGGCCGGCGGCGGACTGGATTTTGATGCACAGGCCGTGGACGTGTCCATTCCGCGCATTGCGGTTCACATCTTTGCCGAGCGCCAGGATACCCTGGCCGCCGCCGAACGCGCCGCGCAGGACCGTCGAATGTCCCGCGCCACCACGCAGGTTCGCGTGGGCGGTATCGCAGCGGCCATCGAGACCTACCAGCACGAACCGACGCCGCCGCTGATCCTGGTCGAGTGCATGAAGGATGCGCGCAGCCTGCTCGCCGAGATCGACCAACTGGCCGAGGTTTGCGATGCGGGCACCAAGGTGGTCGTCGTCGGTGCCACCAATGACATCCTGCTCTATCGCGAACTGATGCGTCGCGGCGTCAGTGAGTATCTGGTGGCTCCGATCCAGCCGCTGCAACTGATTGCGGCCATTGGCGGCCTGTTCAACGATCCGGACCAGCCCTTTGTCGGGCGTACCGTGGCCTTTGTCGGCGCGCGCGGCGGCTCGGGTTCGTCCTCGGTGGCACACAATACCGCGTTTGCCATGTCCGAGCGCATCGGCGTGAACACGGTCATCGTAGATTATGATCTGCCGTTCGGTACGTCGGGCTTGAACTTCAACCAAGACCCGCTGGGTGGCGTCGCCGATGCCCTCAGCCAGCCACAGCGTCTGGATGCGACCCTGTTGGATCGCATGATGGTGCGCTGCTCGGATCGTCTCAGCCTGTTTGCGGCCCCCGCCACCATCGATAATGATTGGGATATCGACGCCGACGCTTTTGACGAGGTGACGAACCGTATCCGCAGCACGGCCCCGTTTGTGGTGCTGGACCTACCGCACATGTGGTCGGGCTGGATGCGCCAGCAACTGATGTCGGCGGACGAAGTGGTTCTGGTGGCAACGCCCGATCTGGCCTCGCTGCGCAATGCCAAAAACCTGATCGACCTGATCCGTCAGGCGCGTCCCAATGATACGCCGCCGCGTGTGGTGCTCAATCAGGTGGGCATACCGGGGCGTCCTGAAATTCCGGCCAAGGAGTTCGGTCAGGCCCTGGGCATCCATCCGTCACTCAGCATCCCGTTCGACGCCAAGGTGTTCGGCACTGCGGCCAATAACGGCCAGATGATTCTGGACAGCGCCGCCAAGACCAAGGCCGCCGAGGCGTTCGAGACGCTGGCCCAGATCGTATCCCAACGCCAGATACCGGCCACCTCGGCCACCAAGGCGCGTAAAACATCTGCGGGCCTGTCTGGCCTCTTCAAAAGGCGCTGATAGATGTTCGGCAAGCGGCAAACGGCAGTTAATCCTCAATCCGGCGTCATGGCACCGGAGGAGCCGGTTGCTGCGCGCGTAGAGCCTACTTCGCCGCAGCCCTTTGATGCCGGTCAGCCGGAACCGGCTCCGGCTCCATCCCAACAGGCTCGCCCGAAGAAACCTGCCGCGTCTGCGCTCGACGGGTTCGGCCTCGAGGAGCTGGAAGGCCAGATGGCCGCCCCCGCGCCCGAGAAAAAGGCGGGGAGCCGCAAGTCTGCCGGTCTGGAGCAGATCAGGAAGGCGCAGGCCGTCACCGAGATCGTGCGAGAGCAGAGCGACTATTATCACGCCACGAAGACCACCATCTTCAATGCGCTGATGAACACGATCGACCTGTCGCAACTGGCCCAGCTGGACCAGAAGGCCGCACAGGAAGAAATCCGCGACATTGTTGCCGAACTGGTGGCGATCAAGAACGTCTCCATGTCCGTGGCCGAGCAGGAGCATCTGGTTCAGGACATCGTCAACGACGTTCTGGGCTATGGGCCGCTGGAGCCTCTGCTGGCGCGTGACGATATCGCCGACATCATGGTCAATGGTGCCAACCGCGTCTTCATCGAAGTGGGCGGCAAGGTGCAGCTGACCAATGTCCGCTTCCGCGACAACACGCAGCTGATGAATATCTGCCAGCGCATCGTGTCGCAGGTCGGCCGTCGCGTGGACGAAAGCTCGCCCATCTGCGACGCGCGTCTTCCGGATGGTTCGCGTGTGAACGTGATCGCTCCGCCACTGGCGATTGATGGTCCGACCCTGACCATTCGTAAGTTCAAAAAAGACAAGCTGACTATGCGTGATCTCGTCGAGTTTGGCTCGATGAGTCCCGATGGTGCGCGCGTCCTTGGTGTGATTGGCGCGGCGCGGTGTAACGTGCTGATCTCGGGCGGTACGGGTTCGGGCAAGACCACCTTGCTCAACACCATGACCGCCTTCATCGATCCGACCGAGCGCGTCATCACCTGTGAAGACGCTGCCGAGTTGCAACTTCAGCAACCACACGTCGTGCGTCTGGAAACCCGCCCGCCGAACCTCGAAGGGCAGGGCCAGATTACCATGCGCGATCTGGTCAAGAACTGTCTGCGTATGCGCCCCGAACGCATCATCGTCGGCGAAGTGCGTGGCCCCGAAGCCTTCGATCTGCTTCAGGCCATGAACACCGGCCACGATGGCTCCATGGGCACGCTGCACGCCAACTCCCCGCGTGAAGCCATCAGCCGTATGGAATCCATGATCACCATGGGCGGCTATGGCCTGCCTTCCAAGACGATCCGCGAAATGATTGTCGGCTCGATCGACATCATCATTCAGGCCGCCCGTCTGCGCGATGGTTCGCGCCGCATCACCCACGTCACCGAGGTCGTCGGCCTCGAAGGCGATGTGATCGTAACGCAAGACCTGTTCGTTTATGACATCACCGGCGAAGATGCAGCCGGTCGTGTGGCGGGGCGACACCGCTCCACCGGTATTGCCCGTCCGCGCTTCTGGGATCGCGCCCGCTATTACGGGCTGGAACGCGAACTGGCGGACGCCCTGGACGCCTCGGAGTAACGGCTATGATGATGGTCTTGGCGGCTGTTCTGGCCTTTGTCACGATCGGCGGGATCGGTTGGGTTCTGGTCGGCGGAGACGACAGCGCCAGCGATGGTGTCAAACGCGCCAAGGCGCTGACGGCTGCCCGTCCGGCGACGGTACAGGGTAAGCGCACCAATGCGCCGGTCACGGCGGAGGTCCGTCGCAAGCAGATCCTCACCCAGCTTCAGGAAGTTGACCGCCGCGAACGCAAGGCCCGCGTTAGCCTGACCTCGCGTATCCGTCAGGCAGGACTGACCCTGTCGGTGCGGACCTTTATCATTTTCAGCGTGCTGGCGGGCCTGATCGGCTTTGCCCTGCCGTTTATCATGGGAATGAACATCTTCCTGTGTCTGGGGGTGATGGTCATTCTGGGTGTCGGCCTGCCGCGCTGGGTACTGGGCTTTCTGGCCAAGGGCCGGATCAAGAAATTTTCGGCCTCGTTTGCCGATGCCGTTGATGTGCTTGTGCGCGGTATCAAGACCGGTCTTCCAGTCAATGACTGTTTCAAGATCATCGCCCGTGAAAGCCCCGAGCCTCTGGGGGGCGAGTTCCAGCGCCTGCTCGAAGGTCTCGGCGTCGGCATGTCATTGGCCGAGGGACTGGAGCGCATGTACGAGCGCATGCCGACGCCGGAACTGAAGTTTTTCAGCATCGTCATTGCTATCCAGCAAAAGACAGGCGGTAACCTTGCCGAAGCCCTGACCAATCTGACCACAGTGCTACGTTCGCGCCGTCTGATGCGGGAAAAAATCAAGGCGATGTCGTCCGAAGCCGTGGCCTCGGCCCTGATTATTGGCTCGCTGCCGCCCTTGGTCATGACCATCGTGATGGTGTTCAGTCCTAGCTATATGATCACGATGTTCATCGATGTGCGTGGCCAGTTCTTGCTGTTGGGAGCCGCTTGCTGGATGGGCATGGGTGTCATGGTCATGAAGCAAATGATCAATTTCAAGATCTGACGGGGACACGATATGGAAGATTTCATCCGTTTCATGACCACGCCGCAGAACCTGCTGTCGATCGGTGTGGGCGTCGCGGTCTTTGCCTCGCTCTTTACCCTGCTGAGTGGTATGGGCGGTGGTCAGAGTTTCGAGAAGCGCATCAAGCATGTGGCGGATCGTCGTGCCGATCTGCGCCGTCGCTCGCGAGCCTCTATGCAGGGCAGCAATACCCCTTCACTGCGTCAAACTGACGAAGGCTTTAAAAAGCGAGTCGTTGACCGCCTGAACATCTCGACGCTGCTCGAAGATCCCAAGATCACCGAACAAATTATGCAGGCGGGATTCCGTGGGCAAAGACCTGTCACGACCTTCTATTTCTTTCGTGTCTTCACCCCGCTTATATTGGCGGCCGTGGTGGCTTTCTACCTGTTTGTAGTGACCGATTTTAATGCCCCGCTGATGACCAAGATTGCGGGCGTGGCGGTGGCGATTGCCATCGGTTTCTATGGTCCGAATATCTATCTGTCGAACCACATTCAAAAGCGCCGCCAAAAGATCGTCGAGGCCTTCCCCGACGCGCTCGACCTTCTGCTGATCTGCGTGGAATCGGGCATGTCCATCGAGGCGGCCATCCAGAAGGTCAGTCAGGAAATCGGCAGCCAGTCGCTGGAGCTGGCCGAAGAGCTCAGCTTGATGTCGGCGGAACTGTCCTATCTGCCGGATCGCCGCATGGCCTACGATAATCTGGCCAAGCGGACCAACCATCCGGGTATCAAGTCCGTGGCTACGGCCATGACACAGGCCGAAACCTACGGCACACCGCTCAGCACCGCCTTGCGGACCATGGCCAAGGAAAACCGCGAACTGCGTCTGGCGACGGCCGAGAAGAAGGCTGCCGCTCTTCCGGCCCAGCTAACTGTGCCGATGATTATCTTCTTCCTGCCGGTATTGTTCGTGGTCATCATGGGACCGGCGGTCATCAGCATCATTGATATGATGGGCTGATAAGGTCCTTAACCTTCCAGCAGGGCTTTCAGTCTCTCGTTCATGTCCGTGAATGCCGGACGGATACGCGCGCGGTGCTTGTCATGGAACAACTCGCCGCGCAGGCCCGAAAAGGTGATGCCGTTGGTGACGATGGTGGCACCCTTTTCCACTTCGTCCAGCAGGATGAACCGCGTCGAAGCCGACAGGAAACCGCGCTTCTCGCTCCAGATCAGCTTGCCCGCCGGAATCCATTCCGAGACGCTGGCCTGTACATGGCGCTCGCGCAGGTCGGGAAAGACTTCGCGGAAACGCAGCGGCGTCGAAAACCCGAACGAGCCTTCGATATCGCGCTCATACGGGTTCCATCTTTGCCAGCCGGTCAGGTCTTCGATCACTTCCCAGATCTGCTCTGCCGAAGCGCGAATGCCGATACGGTTATCGATACGGGTGCTTTCCATGACCTGCCTGTGACACGACCTGACGGAGGATGAAAGTGGCTATGCGGGCCACGCGCTTAAAAAACCAGCGGGATCATATCGACGCAATCGGCGTTTGAGTGGCGTAACGATGATGTTCGAGGCCCCGAATGAGCAAGATACCCGTAGACCTGCCACCGGATCTGTATCCGCAACCCGTGGCCCGGCGCAAACAGGGCAGCAGCAATGTCCTTTTGTTTGCACTGTCCTTTGTCGCCACCTTTGCTCTGGTTTGGTTGTTACTGGAAATCTTCTAGGCCCGCGCGCAAGAGGCGGTTATGGCAGGGCAAACGAAAGGTCTTTAGCCATGATCAAACGCATCCAGCCTGACGCCCGCATGAGTCAGGCCGTTGTCCATAATGGCGTTGTCTATCTGGCCGGTCAGGTCGGCGAACCGCACGAGGATGTCGCGGACCAGACGCGCACGGCGCTTGCCGAAATCGAGGCCCTGCTGGCCGAGGCCGGTAGCGACAAGTCGAAAATCCTGATGGCGACCATCTGGATGGCCGATATGGCCGACTTTGAAACCATGAATACGGTCTGGGATGCGTGGGTCGATACGGCCAACCCTCCGGCCCGTGCCACGGGCGAGGCCAGGCTGGCCACGCCGGACTATCTTGTAGAAATCATTGTGACGGCGGCTGTGTGATGAACGACCAATCCGAACTGGAACGCTTCCGCGCGGCGCGTGTCACGGCGCTTTATCGCCTCGACCTGATCGAGAAGGGCGCACAACTGCATTACGAGGACGGTTCGCCGGTCGATATGCAGTCCGAGGCCCAGCGCCTGAAAGATCAGGTTGCGGACATGGACCGTCGCATCCGCAATCTGGAAGACAAGCTCAAGCGTCATGCCCTAAACTAGAGCCTGAACGAGAGCCCGGAAGCGGCCTTAAGGGGCGGTGGTGCCAGCAGGCTCTGCCGCCGCCGCGCCGCGCTCGACTGGCTGAAGGCGCATAGACGACTGGTCGTCCGCAGCAGCCTCGCTTGCGGGCATTTCACGGGCGCTGGCCGGATCCATCAGCAGCGGGGCCAGTGCGAATACCGCCACCAGCGCGCCCAGCAACAGTGCCAGAATCGCAACGCCCAACATCACCATGCCCGTGCGACGACGGCGGCGACCAATGCCCGTACGGACATTGCGGACGATGATGTACCGCGTGCCGCTAAAGGCCTCGGAACCGATGATATTGTGTTGGGACATAACAGGCACGCTCCCGATCTACTGAGTGCTTCTGACTCTGCGGATCGGTGCGGCCAAACAATGTCCGTGAAATGATCGTCATGTGTTCGCCGACACACAAGTGCGGCATCGGGGTTTTACAACGACAGGTTGATCGTGCGGCCGTTGCGGATATGCACCTGTTGCATCAGCACCGTGACCGGTCCCTGACCTGCCCGCACCGGTGCAATCACATACCAGCGCCCGTCCGGCAGGTTGGCAAAGTCAAAGCGGTTATTCTCGCAAGCGGTCGAACGCAGGAAGTCGCTATAGTCGGCGCTGGGGTCCGGCACAGTGCGGGCGCGTACCACTTCAGCGGGAAGCTGGGCGCGGGAATTGGAACCGTACAGGGTCTGGAAACGGGCATCCGTATAGGGGGTGGCGGGCGTCAAACCGACCGAACCGATGCAGGAAAAGGCTGTGCCGTCCTGTGTCGAGGTCACCTGTCCCTGAATGCCGCCACGGCCCTGTGCGCTGGACCAGACAAAATCGGCACGGTCAAAAGCCCCCGAGGCCACGGGCGCAGGTCCGCTGCCCACGGGTACGGTCGAACAGGCCGCCAGAGCCATGGTCCCCAGCAGGGCTGTAACCGTCAGGGACTGGCCAGCGGCTTGGCGGGCGGCTTGGAAGGCTTTGCGCGACATGGGAACCTCGTTCGCAGGGGGGTGATCCAAGGATTATTCCTATTCGATGACCTGTATGATGACGCAGTGTCAAGCTTGTCCGCAGCCTTGGGCTGGTTCACAACAGCGCAAAGCGTCGTCGGCAATTACGGTGCCTGCACGACAAGATAAGAGGAAGCCCCCGTTCAACCATGACAGTCCGTTTTGAAGATATCCGCGAGGCACAGAAGCGTATCGCCGGACAGGTCGATCGCACGCCGGTCCGCTATTCGCGCCGCCTGTCGCAACTGACCGGCGTCGATATCTGGATCAAGTTCGACAACCTGCATTTTACCGGCTCGTTCAAGGAGCGCGGTGCCCTGAACCGCCTGCTGCAACTGACGCCGGAAGAGAAAAAGCGCGGCGTTGTCGCTGCTTCGGCAGGAAACCATGCTCAGGCCCTGGCCTATCACGGCGGTCGCCTCGGCGTGCCCGTCACCATCGTCATGCCCGAGGGCACGCCCTTCGTGAAGGTGGACGGCACCCGCGCCCACGGGGCCGATGTGGTCATCCACGGCCTCGACTTTTCGGCCTCGACAGAGGAAGCCCACCGCCTGCGCGATGAAAAGGGTTTCATCTTCGTCTCGGCCTTTGACGATGAAGGCATTGTCGCGGGCCAAGGTGTCTGCGGTCTGGAATTCGTCGAGGATGTGCCGGAGCTGGACGCCCTGATTATCCCGATCGGCGGCGGCGGTCTGATCGCCGGTAGCGCCATCGCGGCCAAGGGGCTGAAACCCGACATCAAGATTTTCGGTGTCGAGGCTGCCCGCTATCCGTCCTTTACCGCGCGCCGTGCGGGCAAGCCGCCGGTTTGCACCGGCCAGACCATTGCCGAGGGCATTGCCATCAAGGCCGTGGGCGATATTCCGTTTGCTCTGGCCGACGCCCTGATCGACGAGGTGTTTGTCTGCGAGGAAGCCGATTTTGAAAAAGGCGTGGCGCTGTTGGCGACGCTGGAAAAGACGGTCGCAGAGGGGGCGGGGGCCGGTGGCCTTGCCGCTATTCTGGCCTATCCCGAACGCTTCAAGGGTATGAAGATCGGTATCGAGCTGACCGGCGGCAATATTGATGCGCGTATGCTTGCCGTGGTTCTGAACCGCGAAATGGTGCGCGAGAAACGCCTGATCGTTTACCGCATTCTGGGCGATGACCGCCCCGGCATGTTGTCGGCAATGGCGGCGGTGATCGGTGGCCTTGGCGGCAATATTATTGATGTGGTCCACAACCGTCTTGCGCTAGACGTTCCGGCCAAGGGGGCCGAGTTCGACATCATGGTTGAAACCCGCGACGCCCGTCACGCCGAAGAGATCGGCCAAGCCTTGAAGGACAAGGGTTATGAACTTCGCATGGGCTAAGCCCGCAGGTGTCGCCGTGATCGCGGCACTGGCTCTGGCGGCCTGTGGCCGTTCGGATAATGGTTCCAGCGCTGATGCCGAGGCCGCCAAAAAGGCCGCGCAGGAATTCCTGATCGAGAACAGTAAGGCCGAGGGCGTTACATCCCTGCCGTCGGGCCTGCAGTACAAGATCGTCACCTCGGGACCGGCGGACGGCAAGTCGCCGGACAGCAATGATCTGGTCAGCGTCCATTATGAAGGCACGCTGACGGACGGCACAGTGTTCGATTCCTCGTTCGGACGAGGCTCGCCCGCCGTCTTTGCCCCCGATCAGGTGGTGAAGGGCTGGACCGAGGCCCTGCAGCTGATGCGCAAGGGTGACGAGTGGTACCTCTATGTACCGCCGGAACTGGGCTATGGTGAAAATCAGGCCGGACCGATTCCGGCCAATTCGGTGCTGGTGTTCCGCCTTCAGGTGCTGGACGTCGCCGATGTACCGGGTGGCCATAAGGGCGGTACAGCCGCCAACGGCTAAACGACTTTTACGCCTGCCATTCGCTCCTGACCGCAGCCTCCGGCTCGGTCGGGAGCTTTTCTTTTTTGAGCGCCGCAAAACGGGCGGGGGCCAATGCCTTTAGCGCCCAGATGGCGGTGCCGCGCACCACCACATCCTCGTCATCGACCAGTTGCTCGACCAGAGGCACCAGAGCGTCATCGCCGGAATTGCCCGCCGCATGCAGGACATTGCGGATAAAGCGATTGCGCCCGATCCGCTTGACCGGACTCTTGGTGAACAGGGCACGGAACGCCGCATCATCCAGCGCCAATAGATCGGCCAGCTTGGGCGTGATGAAATGCTCGCGCGCTTGTAGGCGTGTCTCGGATGCGGCCTGTGCGAACTTGTTCCACGGACAGGCGGCCAGACAGTCATCACAGCCATAGATGCGGTTGCCGGTCGCCGTGCGGAATTCTTGCGGCCACAGGCCCCCATATTCGATGGTCAGATAGGACAGGCAGCGCCTTGCATCGATCTGGAACGGGGCCGGAAAGGCTTTGGTCGGGCAGGCGTCCAGACAGCTACGGCACGAGCCACAGCTTTCCTTGCCTTGCACATCCGGTTTCAGTTCGGCGGTGGTCAGGATGGTGCCGATAAAGAACCAACTGCCCAGATCGCGACTGACCAGATTGGTGTGCTTGCCCTGCCATCCCATACCGGCCCGCTCGGCCAGCGGTTTTTCCATCAGGGGCGCGGTATCGACAAACACCTTCACATCCTGACCGAGGCGCGCGGCGATCTGTCCGGCCAGTATTTTCAGGCGACCCTTGATGATCTCGTGATAATCGTCGCCGCGCGCATAGACGGAAATATAGCCGTCCGAAGCCTGTTCCAGTTCGGGGCGAGGATCATGGTCGGGCCCATAGTTCATGCCCAGAACTATGGCGCTGACGGCCTCGTCCCACATGCCATTGGGGTGGCGGCGGCGCTCTAGAGTCGTCTGCATCCACTCCATGTCGCCATGGCGCTGGGCCGCGACAAACTGTTCCAGCCGCTCGCTAGCGGGCCATGCCTCTCGGACATCGGCAAAGCGGCACACGCCGAACCCCAGTTCAGCGGCGCGTTTGCGGATAAAGTCTCTAGGATCGGCGGCCATACCCGCCCTTTAGCCCTGACAGGCGTTAGAAATCCAGATCGGTATACCAACTGGCAGGGGACACCCCCGGCAGACGGTCCGACAAAAGCGCACGGAAACAGGGCCGCGACTTGATCTTGGAATACCACAGCTTGAGCGAGGGAATGACGCCCCACGGCATTTCGCCAAAATAGTCCAGAGCCGAGATATGGCCCGCAGCGACCAGATCGGCCTGACTGAGGCGACGCCCCGCCAGCCATTCGCGTGTCGATGCAAGGTCTTCCAGCATGGCCAGATGTTGCTTCAAGGCCTCGCGGCCTTCGCGCAACTGGCGGGCATCGGGCGGACCAAGACGCAGGAGCGGCTTTTCCACCCGTTCATGCAGCAGGATGGAATCGACATCGTCCGAAAACCGGCGCGTGAACCATGTGGTCAGGCGACGGGCCTCGGCGCGTTCGAATACATCGGACGGCAATAGAACATCGCCTTTGGTGCGATCCTCGATCCAGCCCAGAATGGCGTCCAGCTCGCACAGGTTCAGCGGCTTGCCGCGTTCCGTCACCGCCAGAACCGGCGGCATGCCCGACGCATTCAGATCGAACAGCGGACAGTTTTCATCCCACGGACGCACGGGCTCTTCGGCCCATTCAACCTTGGCTTCGCCCAGCGCCAAACGCGCCGCACGCGAGGCGGGGTGGAAGGCGAAATGATACAGGATGGCGGGTGTGGACATTTGCCCCACTCAATGCATAAGGCGCGTTAAGAGTGCGTTTACTGAAAGCGGCGCCGCACAAAGATTTCACAGGAAAAATCAAAGATACGTCGCGGCCGTGGATCTAGCCCCAAGGTCCGCTGGTTGGTGCCGCATTCGCTTCCGTAGCGGGGGCCACCGCCGGTGCCGGATCGGCATGGATGATGATGTCGGCGTGGGGGTAGCGGGCCAGAACGCGCTTTTCGGCGGCATCCACAATGTCATGGGCCTCGGCCAGACTGAGGCTGGCATCCAGATCGACATGCATCTGCACCATCAGGGTATTGCCCGAAATGCGGGTGCGCAAACGGTGGACATTGCGGATACGGCTATCGTCCAGAACGGCAGAGGTGATCCCGTTGCGATCGTCATCGGGGGCTGCCGCATCCAGCAAATGGCCGGTGGCCGTTTTCAAAAGCCCGACAGCGCCCCAGCCCAGCCAGACCGCAACCACCAGACCCGCCGCTGCATCCAGACCGGGCGCTTTCAGCAGGCTGCCGGAAATAATGCCGATCAACACCACCACATTGGCCGCCAGATCGGCAGAATAGTGGGCGCGGTCGCCCGCCACTGCCACCGAGCCGGAGGCCTTGATGGCGCGGGACTGCTGCCAGATCAGCCAGCCGGTCAAACCGATCGACAGCACCATGACGCCAATCGCCCATCCGCCACCGCTGACCGGCTCGGGGCGGAAAATGCGGCGCACGGCCTCAAGTCCGATAAAGACTGCGGACGCCATCACCAGACCGGACTGGACCAGCGCGGCCAGACTTTCGGCCTTGCCATGTCCATAGCGATGCTCGGCATCGGGGGCGGCTGCGGCCCAGCGTACGGCAAAAAAGGTGCCCAGCGATGCCACCAGATCCAGCGCCGAATCCGTCAGGCTGGCCAGAATCGACACCGATCCCGATGCGCCATAGGCAAAGGCCTTGAGGGTCACCAGCACCACGGCCACGCCGACGCTGAGGGTGGTAATGCGGCGATTGGTGGCGGCGTGATCGGCTATGGGCTGTGTCATTTTGCTGTTGTCGCGCAAAAGGTGTTTTTCGCCAATGGCGGCTAAGGCCGCAGGGGGCTAAGACGATCAGGTTTAACAGGTTTGGCCGCATGGATGCCAAGCCCAATTTCGGCGAGGACAGATGGCAGATTGGCTGATTGCGATCCTGATGGGGATTGTCGAGGGATTGACGGAATTCATTCCGGTCTCCTCGACGGGGCATTTGCTGTTGCTGGGGCATTTCCTCGGCTTTGAAAGCACGGGCAAGACGTTCGAGATCGTCATCCAGCTCGGCGCGCTTTTGGCGATCATCAGCCTGTATTTCAAAAAGTTGTGGCATCTGGCGACGCGCTGGCCGTTCGACCCTGAGGCCCGTCGTTTCATCATCGGCCTGCTGGTCGCCTTCCTGCCTGCGGTGGTGATCGGTTTTGCTGCCTATGGCTTTATCAAACAGGTCTTGTTCGAGACGCCCGCTGTCGTCTGTGTGGCCCTGATTATCGGCGGCTTCTTGCTTCTGTGGCTGGACCGCATGAAGAAGATGCCAACCTATCTGGATGCCGACAAATACCCGATCCGCATCTATTTCCTGATTGGCCTGTTCCAGTGTCTGGCCATGATTCCGGGTGTGTCGCGCTCGGGTGCCACCATTGCCGGTGGTCTGCTGCTGGGCACCGATAAACGTTCGGCCGCCGAGTTCAGCTTCTTTCTGGCCCTGCCGACCATGGGGGCGGCGGTCGCCTATGATCTGTTCAAGAACCGCGCGAACCTGAATTTCGACGATATGGGCCTGATCGTGATCGGCTTTGTCTCGGCCTTTATCGCCGGTCTGGCGGTGGTGAAACTGCTGCTGGACTTCGTGTCGCGTCGCGGCTTTGCTCCGTTCGCATGGTGGCGGATCGTGGTCGGTGTGGCGGGCCTGATCGGCCTTGCCCTGACCGGCGGCCTCTAAACGGCAAAAGAAAAGGGGCTCCGGTTGGAGCCCCTTTTTTATGTCTGTAATCCAGACCTATCCGGCGATCTGGGCCGCGTACTGGCCACCATCGCGATAGCGCCACAGATAGCCCTCGGCGACGGCCTTCATGCCGGTCGGCTCGATGCCCAGTTCGGCAAAGCCCTTGGCACCGTCAGCCACCACATTGTCCTTGGCCAGCAGCTTGACCTGATCGACCGTCACAACCGGCGTCAGACCGATCGCAGCCGGAATCTGTGCAAAGCTGGCAATGGCACGCGCCGCCACGGACGGCAGCGGCAGGACCATACGGTCACGACCGGTTTCTTTAAGCACGTAGTCGATGATGTCTTTCATCGTCCAGACAGCCGGGCCGCCCAGTTCGAAGGTTTCACCGGCATAGCGGCTGTCGCTGGCCAGACGGCTGATCGCCTCGGCCACGTCGGTCACATGCACCGGCTGCATACGGGTTTCACCACCCACCAGCGGCATGACCGGCATACGCGCCGCCATATTGCCAAAGCGGTTCAGGAAGCCGTCCTCGCTGCCGAACATCACCGAAGGGCGAACCACGATGGCGTTCGGGAAGGCGGCGCGGACAGCCGCCTCGCCTTCGCCCTTGGTGCGGGCGTACAGCGCATCGCCATCTACATCTGCACCGATGGCCGAGACATGCACCAGTTGCTTGACGCCAGCGGCGGTCGCGGCCTCGGCAATATGGCGCGCGCCATCGACGTGCAGGGCCTGGAATTTACGGCCACCCGTTTCGAACAGGATACCAACCAGATTGATGGCGGCATCGGCACCGACCATTGCGGCGGCGACATCGGCGGGATTATTGATGTCGCAACGGGTCAGTTGCACCTGACCGACATCGCCGGTCATACGCAGTTCATAGGCCAGCGCAGGCTTGCGCACGGCAATACGGACGCGCCAGCCACGACGGGCCATGGCACGAGCAACCTGGGTGCCGACAAAGCCCGAGCCACCGAAGATGGTCACAAGACCGGGGGCGAGTTCAGCCATTCTATGCGTGCTCCAACACCATGCCGGGGCCGCGCCTCTGGCGGCCCGCAGCGAATTCTCTGCGCGGGGCTTAACCGATGACAGCCGCGCCCGCAACAAAGGCCCGCTATATGGGCGCGAAACTCGACCTTTGGAGACGCAAAAGCGACCGGCCACCGGCATGGGGCAACAGACGTGTCTCTTTCGTCACGCGAGAACAGATTGTGGCGCGAAAGGGAACAAAACTGGACATAACCGACTCTCGAAGACGCAAGGATGTGGCATGGGGGGCTGTGCGAGCTCCAGATTGCGCCTGTCTTCTGTCGGGCATCTCCCCACCCCCTCGGGAACGAAAGGTTTGAGTGATGATTGCGGCTTTGACCTTGCTGTTGCTGGCGGGAACAACCCCTTCTGGACATTCGGACGTCCGCGCACCGATGGTTGCGAGGGCGCAATCCGCGGCCTCTAACAGAGCGCCCGTTACCCCTCCTGCGCTTACGCCTGAACGTCCCGCACCGGCGGCCCCGCCGGTGGCGCGTGTGCGCCCGCCGACCTTTGCTGCGGGCACCTTGGATACGATTGATCCGCCACTGCGCGAAGCCGTTGTTTGCGCCGCGCACATGGAACTGCTGATGGAAAGACTGTCGGCCCGCGGACAGGATGCCGAGGCACCGGTGATCCTGATCGAGGAATATTGGCAGACCAAGCTGCCCGACCCCGACGGTCCCGACCCTGTGCCGGTGGCAACCTTTGTGACCATCAAGGACAGGCTGGATGCCAGTGCCAGCGAAACACCCAGCCAATATCTGCGCGGCCTGCAAGACTGCGTCATCAGCGCGGCGCGCGGCGGTGCGTTGAGCGACTAGGCCTTTCGCTATCCATACTAAAAAAGGGCCGCCCTTCGCATGAAAGGCGGCCCTTTTTGTTTTAACCGCAGATGCCCTTACGGACGTCCCACCACGGCATCGACCGAGTTGGTCGTGACGGGGTGATACAGCGGCCGCGCCTTGGCATAGATGCTCTTGGCAATCGTCTGGCCCCATTCGCCCTGATCCCACAGGGTCTGGAACAGCGGCAGCACGAATTTGCGACGGCCCATGTGGCTGAGGAAGTCATCTGCCGTCTGCACCGCAGGTTGGTAACGGTGGGCCAGCGCCACCTGCAACCATGCGAACTTCACCTCGGCATTACCCTCGGCATTAAGGTTCAGGGTCGATTGCAGATCGGCCAGTTGCGCCTCGGTCAGCCATGTCTTGGCCCCGTCCTTCGGACGCCATGACAGGAAATGCTGGCGCTGCTGCGTGTTCCAGCTGGCCCAGGGAAGGGCGCTGGCCGGACCCTTGTCACCATAGAAGGCGCTCGCGGCAGCATCGACCACCGTAAAGGCGTTCGAGACCGGAGCCACGGCATTGGACGGCAGGCCCGGCTGATAGATCCATTGATCCATCATCAGGGCGCTTTCCATCGCCGTATCACCCTTCACAAGATGGGTGCGGATATCTTCAAGGAAGCGTTCGGTGGTCATCGGACGCCACGCATTGCGCTCGAAGTAGCCGCGCATCCACGCATCGAACTTCTCGCGTCCGGCGATGCGCTCGATGGTGCGCAGGAAGGCCGCGCCCTTGTCATAGGCGATGGTATTCATGCCCTCGTCGGGATCGCGCCCTTCAAGCTCCAGCTTCAGACGGGTGTCTGCCGGATCGAGACTGGCCAGCTCTTCCTGCAGGCCGGTCCATGCCAGAACCTGTTCCTGAACGGCGGCATCGTGTCCGTAGACGGACTCCATGATGCGGTTCTCGAAATAGGAGGTGAAGCCTTCGTTGAGCCAGAAATCGTCCCATGTCGCATTGGTCACGAGATTGCCCGACCAGCTATGCGCCAGTTCGTGCGCCACCAGCGAGACCAGCGAACGGTCGCCGGCAATAATGGTGGGTGTGGCAAAGGTCAGCATGGGGTTTTCCATGCCGCCGAACGGGAAGCTGGGCGGCAGGACCAGCAGGTCATAGCGACCCCACTGATACGGGCCATAAAGTGCCTCGGCCGCATCGACCATTTCGGCGGTCGGGATCAGTTCCTTGTGCGAGGCTTCCAGCTGGTTCGGTTCGGCCCAAACGCCGGTGCGCTCGTCAAAGGCTTCAAAGGCAATGTCGCCGACGGCCAGCGCGATCAGATAGGGCGGGATCGGCTTGTCGAGGTCGAAGCGCCACGCCTTTCTGCCATTACCGGCATCCTCGCCTTGCGGTGTCAGGTCTTGGGCCGACATCACAGCGCGCAGATTGGCGGGAGTGACAATACGGGCGGTGTAGGTCTGGCGGATGCCGGGGCTGTCCTGCGTCGGGATCCATGTGCGGGTCAGGATGGCCTGACCTTGGCTGAACAGATAGGGCAGTTCACCGCCCGCCGTCTGTTGCGGGGTCAGCCATTGCAGCGCCGCCGCATCGGGGCGGGTGGCATAGGTGATGACGACCTTCTGGGCCTCGTTGCCACGGAAGGCGGGCAGGGTAATGCTCAGCGGCTGGCCCTTGATGGCGTCCGATGCACCCTGTGTGAAGGGCAGGGCGCGGCCCGAGGCATCGGTCACCGAACGGATGTCGAGGTTTTTGACATCCAGCACGACCTGCGTGGCACCGGCGCGGCCCGTGACATCCAGTGTCGCCTTGCCCGACAGGGTCTTGGCGGCAAAGTCGGCGGTCAGGTCCAGATCGACATGGGTGACACGCGCCTCGGCGGGTCGGGCATAGGAGTGGACGTCGTTCACATAGTCCGTGGCCATCGCGGTCTCCGGTGCGGCGGGCTGTACCGCCGGTGTGCCCGGGGTGAAATCACCCGTCACCAGACTGGAGGACGTGGCACAGGCACCGAGGCTGGTGGCCAAAGCGGTTGCAAGGGCAAGGGCGGATACCTTGCCTGCCAGATTGAAGGTCATCGGCAGCTCCGTAAATCAGATGCTGCCGAAGTGCCCCCGTTCTGTACTAAAGATCAAGCGTGGCGCGCGGGAGCGGCCCAAGATTAGGCCCAAGATCAAGCATGGTGCGCGGGCGCGGCGTGCTTCGCCTTGAACAGCTTGCCCTTCTCGGCCCACAGGACCAGCAACAGCGCGACCACCGACAGCACCGCAAAACCGCTGGTCAGCGGCACGGTGGTGCCATTGAACAACTGGCCGATAGTAAAACCGGCCAGCGCACCGATAATGGTCGAGATAAAGCCCTGCGCCGAGGACGCCGTGCCCGCAATATGGCCCATCGGCTCCATGGCCATCGAGCCGAAATTACCGGCCACCAGACCAAAGCAGAACATCTTGCAGCCCTGCAGGATCGAGAAGGTCCAGATGGTGTCATGGCCCGACAACGAGATCGCGGCATGGATGAAGCTGAAGACAATAAAGCCCATCAGCGCCGAGTGCGAAATCAGGCGCGAGCCCAGACGTTCGACCAGATGCGAGTTAATCAGCGACGACACGGCAATCCCGCCCGCCACCAGAGCAAAGACGGTGGTGAACAGGTGCGGGGCCTTGAACACGTCAAAGAAGATCTGCTGTGACGAGTTGATAAAGCCGAACAGGCCGCTGACGATGGCGGTCATGGCCAGCGTATAGCCCATGGCCTGACGGTTGGTGACGGCCTGACGGAAGGCATCAAGAATGGGACCGGTCTCGATGGCACGGCGATCTTCGGGATGCAGGGTCTCGGGCAGACGAAGCGCGGCCCAGATCAGGAAGCTGGTGCCGAAAATGGCAAAGACCCAGAAAATCCACTGCCACGGCCCGACCAGCAGCACCAGCTGCCCCACAGTCGGGGCCAGAATGGGCACACCCAGAAACACGAGGAAGCTCAGCGACATGACCCGCGCCATGGTGCGCCCCTCATAGCGGTCACGCACGATGGAAACGGCCAGAACCCGTGTCGCCGCCACGCCAATTCCCATGCCGATGCGCGCCAGCAGCAACAGGGTAAAGGTGTGCGAAAACGCCGCCACTACCGAAAAGGCCACATAGATGCCCACTCCGGTCAGCAAGACCGGCTTGCGCCCGAAACGGTCCGACAGCGGGCCATAGATCAGTTGCGTGACGCCAAAGCCCAGCAGATAGGCGGTGATGATCCACTGGCGGCTATTCTCGTTGGCAATGCCGAGGTCCTCACCAATGGCGGGCAGGGCGGGCAACATGGCGTCGATGGCCAGTGCGTTCAGCGCCATCATGATTGCGATTAGACAGACGAACTCGGCAAAGCCGGGGCCATTGCGAACAGTGGTCGAGGTTTGGGTCATGCCTATGCTGTGCCGCCTGCGTCCCTCTGACGCAAGCAATCAGGCCGAAGTGACGCGGAATTTGATCGGCCTGTCACACTGTTCAATGTTTATATTGATGTTAGTATCTATCGTATGGGGCACAAGAAACAGATAGGGCGCAGGTGGGTCAGGCGTTTGCTGGCGGGGCTGGCAATATGTCTGGTGCTGGTCCTTGTGGCGGTACTTTTGCTCAACCTGCGACCTTCACTGGCGCAGTGGCCCCAACTGCCGGTCAGTACAAAGCCTTCCGCCAGCGGGGTGGACATGCGCTTTATCGGCACATCGGGTGTGGTCCTGGCCGATGGTGAAACGACATTGGTGATCGACGGCTTCGTGACGCGTCCGTCCCTGTTGCAGGTGCTGACCTCGCGCGTGACGCCGGATGCAGATCGCGTGCGCAAGGTCAGGGCGCGCACCGGCGTATCGCGTCTGGATGCGGTGATGGTCACCCACAGCCATTATGACCACGCCATGGATGCGCCCGAATGGGTGAAACAGGCGGGCGGCGAGGTATGGGGCACGGCCTCCACGCGCCAGATTGCGCGGGCCGAAGGGGTAGGCGCGGTGCGGGTCGTGTCGCCCGAAGAAGATATCCGTGTTAGCCGGTTCAATGTGCGCTTTTTCCAACTGGACCATGGCCCGCCGGAAAAGATGCGCGGCGTGATAACCGAGGACTTCACCGTCCCCGCCCGCGCGACCGACTATAAGACCGGCGGTGGTCTGGGCTTTTATTTCACCCACGGATCATGCCGTATCCTGGCGGTGCCCAGCGCGGGCAAGGCCCATGCCGACCTGTCGCAATATCCTGCCGACGTCATCCTGCTGTCGATAGGCCAACTGGGGCTGCAAAGCCCCGATCATATCCGCCGCTATTGGCGTGATACGGCAGAGGCCAGCGGGGCACGGCTGGTCATCCCTGTGCATTGGGACGATTTCAGCCGCTCACTGGACCAGTCCCTTGAGCCCCTGCCCTATGCCGTCGAGCGGACAGATGTGGCCATGCGCGAGATCATGGCTCTGGCAGGAGACAAGGTGCGTGTGGCCCTGCCGGTGCTGTACGAGCCACTGGACCTGTCTGCCTCGGGGGCCTGTTAGCCGCCCGCAACCATCAGGGCGATACGCTTGCCGTCCTTGTCCAGCAGTTCCAGACCGTCCGCCGAGGTCTGGAAACGGTCGGCCTTTTCCAGCGCCAGCAGGAAGCGGTTCACGTCAGGGGCCGCATCGCAATCGAAAGCCCCCGTCTGGACATTGGTGATTTCGATATGCGGGAAGTGCACCTTGGTATCGGCATTCCAGTCATTGCCGCATTGGGTCTGGCCGATGACGATCTTGTTGTCGTCGTCCATGCGGAAAGTCGGCAGTTCGCTATTGATCTGCTTGCCTTCGAAGTCGCTGACGACCCAGCTGTATTGCAGCAGTTCGGGGGTCATCGGGACAGCCTGCTGGGCCATGGCCTGAACAGGCAAAAGAGCGGCCATCAGACCGGCAACGGCAAACATTCTGGTGTGCATCAACGCCATATTCCTTGGTTGTGGCCGATTGGTTGCGACAAGGCGACGAACTTAACTGTTTTGCACCTTAAGCCGTTCCAGCGCCTGTTCCAGTGTTTCCACCCATCCGCTTTCGTGGCGCAGACCGGCTTGCAGGATCAACTGGCGGATACGCACGGCGCGGTCGGGATCGGGATGGGCCATGTCGCGCACGGCAAAGCTCTCATATTGCGCCAGCTTGTCGCGGTGCTGGGTCAGCCGGTCTTCGATCGCGGCGATCAGGGCGGGCGTGTCGGACCGTTCCGGCCCCAGCACGGCATCGGCCCTCAGTTTCACCATCAGCGTATCGCGCAGAGGCGTGCTGGCATCGGCCTCGCCCAGCCAGTCACGCAGGGCTTGCTCGCCCGCAGGCAGGACATGATAGTTGCGCTTGCGCCCCCGCGCCTCGGCTTCGGCCTCCGACGCGATCAGGCCATCGGCTTCCAGCCGTCCCAGTTCGCGGTAAATCTGCTGGTGTGAAGCCTGCCAGAAATGGCCGATCGACTTGTCGAACCGGCGCGCCAGTTCCAGCCCCGAAGAGTGGGGGCGTTCGATCAATGCGGTCAGCAGGGCATGGGGCAGGGACATGCGATTTTCCCTAGGGGCAGCTTCTTAAAGACCGGAGAACAGCGCAGAACAATTGTTTTTGCAACCCGTTGCAAAACATCGAAAGCGATGTTCTAGATGCGGTGAAAGACCCCATTGGGGACACGGGTAAGAGCTATGGGCATGTCGCATTTTCCGCTGTTGAACCGTCCGCTGGACCTCGGCTTCACCACCTTGGCCAACCGGGTGCTGATGGGCTCCATGCACGTCGGCCTTGAAGAAGCACCGGACGGTTTCAACCGCATGGCCGCCTTCTATGCAGAGCGTGCTGCCGGTGGTGTGGGCCTGATTGTGACGGGCGGCATCGCCCCCAATGCCCGCGCGGCCCCATGGCCGGGTGCCTCCAAAATGACCACCGAAGAAGAGGCCGATCACCACAAGATCGTCACCAAGGCCGTTCACGATCATGACGGCAAGATCGCCATGCAGATCCTGCATTTCGGCCGCTATGCCTATTCGTCGGAACTGGTCGGACCGTCTGCGATCAAGGCCCCGATCAACCCGTTCGTGCCGCACCCCCTGTCGGGTGAAGAGGTCGAACAGACCATTGCCGACTTCGTCAACTCGGCGCGTCTGGCCCAGTATGCGGGTTATGACGGTGTCGAAATCATGGGTTCCGAAGGCTATCTGATCAACGAGTTCATCGCCGCCCGCACCAACCAGCGCGATGATGAATGGGGCGGCTCCTATGAGAACCGCATCCGCTTCCCGATCGAGATCGTGCGCCGTGTGCGCGAGGCGGTCGGTGCGAACTTCATCATCATCTACCGCTTGTCGATGCTGGATCTGGTCGAAGGCGGCTCGACGCTGGACGAGGTGATCCAGCTGGCGCGCGCTATCGAGGCGGCAGGGGCCACCATCATCAATACAGGCATCGGCTGGCACGAAGCCCGCATCCCCACCATCGCCACCAAGGTTCCCCGCGCGGCCTTTGCATGGGTGACGCAGAACCTGATGGGCAAGGTCAACATCCCGCTGGTGGCCACCAACCGCATCAATACGCCCGAAGTGGCCGAACAGGTGTTGGCCGATGGTCAGGCCGACATGATCTCTATGGCGCGGCCCTTCCTTGCCGACAGCCAGTTCGTCAAAAAGGCCCGCGAGGGTCGCTCTGCCGATATCAATACCTGCATCGGCTGTAATCAAGCGTGCCTGGACCACACCTTCTCGTTGCAGATCACGTCCTGCCTCGTGAACCCGCGCGCCTGCCACGAAACCGAGATCGTCATTACGCCCACGCCAGCGCCCAAATCTCTGGCCGTGGTCGGGGCCGGACCGGCGGGCCTCGCCTTTGCCACCACGGCGGCCGAGCGCGGCCACAAGGTCACTTTGTTCGATGCCGACGACAAAATCGGCGGCCAGTTCAACATCGCCAAACAGGTGCCGGGCAAGGAAGAATTCTACGAGACCCTGCGCTATTTCACCGGCCATGTAGCCAAGACCGGCGTCGATCTTCGCCTGAACACTCGCGCCACAGCCGACGACCTCAAGGGCTTTGACGAAGTGGTTCTGGCCACCGGCATCAATCCGCGCAAACCGGGCATCGAGGGCGAGGATCGCGCCAATGTCCTGACCTATCTGGATGTGCTGCGCGACAAGAAGCCGGTCGGTGAAAAGGTCGCCATCATCGGTGCGGGCGGTATCGGTTTCGACGTGGCCGAATACCTCGTCCATGAGGGCGTCAGCCCGTCTCAGGATATCGACCTGTTCTTTGAGGAATGGGGCGTCGATCAGGACTATGAAACCGCCGGTGGCCTGACCGCCCCGCAACCGCATGCCCCCGCCCGACAGGTGGCGTTGCTACAACGCAAGACCTCAAAGGTCGGGGCGGGCCTTGGCAAGACGACTGGCTGGATTCATCGCGCGGGTCTGGTGGCCAAGGGCGTCAACATGATCCCCGGCGTCACCTATGAGCGCATCGACGATGACGGCCTGCACATCACCTTGAACGGCGAAGCGCAAGTCGTCCCTGCCGATACGGTGGTGATCTGTGCCGGACAGGAACCGAACCGCGACCTGCAACAATCCCTGCTGGATGCCGGTGTGACGGTTCACCTGATCGGCGGGGCCGATGTCGCCGCCGAACTAGATGCCAAGCGCGCCATCAATCAGGGCACGCGCCTTGCGGCCCAAATCTGACGCTTGAAGGGAAGGGAGGCCCGCACATGCTGACAACCGAAACCAAACTGCACCCCAAGGCTCTGGACAGCCTCAACCGCTGGCACCGGCTGGTCGAGGAAAAGAACATGGACGAACTGGATGCCATCCTGCATCCCGACGCCGTGTTCCGCTCGCCCATGGCCTTCAAGGGCTATGCCTCGGCACCGGCGGTAAAGCTGGTGCTGGGCACGGTCATCCAGGTGTTCGAGAACTTTGCCTATCACCGCAGTTTCGCGGGCGATGACGGCCACAGCATCGTGCTGGAATTCAGCGCCGATGTCGGCGGCAAGTCCCTCAAGGGCATCGACATGATCCGTTTCGACGACGACGGAAAGATTGTTGACTTCGAGGTGATGGTGCGTCCGCTGAACGGGCTTCAGGCCTTGGGCGCAGAGATGGGCGCACGGCTTGGCCACCTGCTTCCGGCCTATAAGGGCGCGGGATAATCCCTGCCAAAATCTTGTCTCATCAAGGCCGCCGGATCCGTCCGGCGGCTTTTTTGTTTCGCGCGAGAGGGGAACCTTGGCCGGTTACTAAAGTTAAGCTGCAAACCGAAAATTGAGATTTCAGTGTTATTCATTGTGTTCGAATCACTTGTAACGGTGCGTCCAAGGGGAACCCATGAACCGGAATATGCGGAATATAGCGGGGGCTTCGACGGCCGTTCTGGCCTTGTTATTGACCGCGTCTCACGGGCTGGCCGCTACGTCTTCGACCGTTCAGGCCACAAGCGCCGCCGCCCGCGCACAGGATAATACGGGCGATATCGAACTGGCCGCTGCCGTCCGCGAAGCCCTGATGCGTGACCCCGATGTGCGCATGGCCCGCGCCGAAATAGAGGTGGCCGAGGTCGAGGGCAGTATCGCCCGCAACGGCTACCTGCCCGCCATCAATGCCTCGGCAGGACCGGAATCCTCGGGTGTCGGCTATGACGTGACCGTCTCGCAGACCCTTTATGACTGGGGACAGGTCCGCTCGAATGTGGACCGCACCGATGCCCTGACCTCGCGCCAGCAAACCCAAATGCTGATTACCCGCGACGATGTGGCCCTTCAGGTCTCCGAACAATGGCTGGATATTGCCGGTGGTCGCGCCCAACTGGCCCTGATCCACGACCATCTGGAACGCCTAGGTCGCCTCCAGAACATGGCGCAGGAACGCGTCACGGGCCGCTTCTCCGATCAAGCCGAACTGGGGCGGGCCAATCTGGCCGTCTCGATCGCATCAGCCCTGCGCGCGCGTCTGAACGGCGAACTGGCCGAGGCCGAGGAAATCTTCCGGGTTCTGGTCGGACGCGAGGCGGGCAGTGTGCGCCTGCCGCAACCCACCACCTTCCTGATCCCTCTGCGGGCACCGGCTGCACTGGAACAGTCGATTGTCGCCTCGCCCCTCTATCGCCGCTCGGTGCTGGAAGCCGAGGCCGCCGATGCCACCTTCCGCGAGTCACAGGCCGCCCGCTATCCGCGTCTGGTCCTCGAAGGCTCTGTCATGCGCCGCGAGATCGGCGGGCGACTGGTGGATGACAGCGCCATCGGCCTTCGTCTGCGCATGAACACCCAGCAGGGGTTCAGCACCTTCCAGCGTCCGCGCCTCGAAGCCGCCCGCCGTGATGCCGCCCGCCTCGGGGCCGATGGCACGGCGCGTGATCTGAAACGCACCCTTGGCTCTCTGGTCGTGAATGACCGCGCTCTGGAAGACCGGATTTCGGCCTTGTCCGATCAGGTCACCCAGTCGGGCGCGGTTCGCACCGCCTATGCCGAACAGTTCATTGTCGGGCGTCGCGACATTCAGGACCTGATCGTCATGGAGAGCGAATATTTCGAGGCCGAGCGCCAGATACTGGAACTGACGGTCGAGCGTCTTCGCAACCAGTACAGGGCGGCGGCGCAACTGGGGCAACTGGCCGACAGCTTCGTCAGCGGCTCCGGTTCTGGCAGTAATACCGTGGCGCAATAGCCATGACCCGCCCTCTTCCCCCAGAGGTTGATCCACTCAGAGAAGGCCTCAGCCTGCTGGCTGCCGAACTGGGCGTTACCGCCTCGGCGGCCATGCTGGGGGATGGTCTGCCGCTGGATGATGGCCGCCTGCCACTGGATCAGGTGCGCCGTGCCATGCGTCGTGCGGGGTTGTCGGCGCGGGTGGTGCCGATGCCGCTGGACGATGTGCCCGACGATCTGTTCCCTACCCTGATCCTGTTACGCAATGGCCGCTGTCTGGTGTTTGCCGCCCGCGAGGACGATGTGGCGGTGGTGCTCAGCCCCTTCACCCATGGCGGGGCGCAGAAAGTCTCCATGGAGAAACTGCGGGCGGCCTATGCAGGCGACATGGTGTTTGCCCGCCCCGTCTATAATGGCGACACCCGCGCCGGGGGCTATGCCCAACCCAGGAAACGCCACTGGCTAAAATCGACCGTCATCGAGGCGTGGCCAGCCTTTATCGAGGTCGGGGCCGCAGCGATCTTTGCCAACCTTCTGGCGGTCGCCTCTTCGCTGTTTGTCATGCAGGTCTATGACCGCGTGGTGCCGACCTCCAACTTCCCGACCCTGTGGGTGCTGACCACGGGCGTGGTGGTGGCGATACTGGCCGAACTGTTGCTGCGAACCTTGCGCTCGCACCTGCTGGAGGCCACCGGCAAGACGCTGGACCTGAAACTGTCCTCGCGCCTGTTTGAACAGGTCATGTCAGTGCGTCTGTCGGCCAAGCCCGCCTCGACCGGCGCCTTTGCCAGTCAGGTCAAAGAGTTCGAGACAGTACGCGAGTTCTTCACCGCCTCGACCGTCGCCGCCATCAGCGATGCGCCCTTCATCATCTTCTTCATCACCATCATCGCCATTCTGGGCGGCCCCGTGGCCATCGCGCCTCTGGTCGGCGTGATTGTCATGCTGGTTCCGGCCCTGCTGCTACAGGGCAAGATGGCCGAACTGTCGCGGGCCAATCTGCGCGAAGGGGCGGTCAAGCACGGCCTGCTGCTGGAAACCGTCGACAATCTGGAAGGCCTGAAAGCCGCGCGTGGCGAAGGCCGCAATCTACGCCTGTGGGAAGTGCTGTCCAACCAGCTGGCCGATAGCGGGCTGAAAAACCGCAACCTGTCCACGGCCATTGCGTCGCTGGGATCGTCGGTCCAGCAACTGACCTATGTCGGGGCGGTGGTCATTGGCGTCCATCAGATCGCGGCGGGCAATATGACCATGGGTGCCTTGGTGGCCTGTTCGCTTCTGGTGTCGCGCGCGGTGTCACCCACGGCCCAGTTCACAGGCATCATGTCGCGCTGGCAGCATGTGAAGGTGGCGCTGGAAGGGCTGGACCAGTTGATGCAGGCACCAACCGAGCGCCCGCAGGAACGCCAGTTCACCCGCAAAAGCGACCTTGTCGGCGACTATCAGCTTCAGGATGTCGAGGTGCGTTTGTCACCCGATGGCCCGCCGGTACTGACCCTGCCCAAGCTGAAAATCAGGGCGGGCGAAAAGATCGCCCTCATCGGCGGCAATGGCGCGGGCAAGTCCACCCTGTTGCGGCTTCTCTCGGGCCTTGGCGATGTAACAGCAGGCAGCGTGCTGCTGGACGATGTCAGCCTGCTGCAAATCGAGCCGGCGGATCGTCGCCACGCCATCGGCTTCCTGCCGCAGGATGCGGTGTTGTTCCACGGCACCTTGCGTGAAAACCTGACACTGGACGGTGGCCGCCATACGGATGCGGAACTGATCGACGCGCTGGATGCGGTGGGTCTTGGCACCTATGTCCGCGCCCACCCGCAGGGGCTGGACCTGCAACTGGTCGGACGCGGCAGTGTCTCGGGCGGCCAGCGTCAGGCCATCGCCATGGCCCGCCTGATCCTTCAGGACCCGCGCATTGTCCTGATGGACGAGCCGACCGCCGCCTATGACCAGAATAACGAACGCCGCCTGATCGAATATCTGGCGAACTGGCTGGAAGGCCGCACGGTCGTCATCGCCACCCATCGCCGCACGGTCTTCGCCCTGACCGACCGCGTCATTGCCCTGTCGAACGGCAAGGTGGTGGGCGATGGTCCGGCACGTGCGAGTGCGCCGGTCAGAAACTTGCGGAGCGTGGCCAATGTCTGACCGCAGCATTGAACGCCAGATCCGCCGCGCCCTGGCCGATACCCGCGAAGGCGCAGCCCATCCGCTGGCCCGCCCCATCCTGTGGGCCTGTGTCGGCGTGGTAGCGGCCTTTATCATCTGGGCCGCATGGGCCAAGGTGGACGAGGTCGCACGCGGCGAGGGCAAGGTGGTCCCCAATAGCCGCGTTCAGGTGATCCAGAGCCTTGAGGGCGGCATCCTTGCCGAAATGCTGGTGCGCGAGGGGCAGGTGGTCGATGCCGGTCAGCCTCTGGCCCAGTTGGACGATACCCGCTTCACCACGGCCGCCAAGGAAACCGCCTCTCAGGTCAAGGCCCTGACGGCGGCGATTGCGCGTCTGGAGGCCGAGGTTCTGGGGGCCACCACCATCACCTTCCCCGATGCCATTCCTGCCGGTGATCCGGTGATCGCCTCCGAGCAGGCCCTGTTCCGCGCCCGTCGCCAGAACCTGAATGCGACACTGGCCGCGCTGTCGTCCGAAACCGGTTATGCCCAGCGCCAGCTCAACATCGTCACGCCTCTGGCCGAGCGCGGTGTGGTCAGCGAGGTCGAGGGCCTGCGTTTGGGCAAGGATATTGCCGCCCTGACCGGTCGCCAGACCGAGGTGCGCAACACCTATATGCAGGAAGCCTATGCCGAGCTGGCCAATAAAAAGGCCGAACTGGCCGCCCAGTCGGAAATCCTCAACCAGCGCCGCGACCAGCTTCAGCGCACACGCCTGACCGCCCCCGTACGCGCCCGCGTCAACGAGATACTCGTGACCACGCGCGGCGGCGTCGTGCAGCCGGGCGAGGCCATCATGCAACTGACCCCCGTGGACGATCAGTTGTTGGTCGAGGCCCGCGTCCAGCCCCGCGATGTTGCCTTTATCCGCGAGGGTATGCCCGCCAGCGTCAAGATCAGCGCCTATGATTTCACCATCTATGGCGACCTGCCCGGACGGGTGGAACAGATCAGCGAGGACACGCTGGAAGAGGACACCCCGCGCGGCAAGATGGCCTATTACAGCGTCCTGATCCGCACCGACCGCGCATGGCTGGAAAAGAACGGCCAGCGCCTACCGATCCGCCCCGGCATGGTGGCGCAGGTGGACATCCAGTCGGGCGAGCGCAGTGTGCTCAGCTACCTTCTCAAACCTCTGTTGAAAGCCCGTCTAACCTAGGCCGTCTGGCCTGACAGTGAACCAGTATGTCTGACAAAGCTTTGCCATCTGCCCGCAAGGGGCCGCCCAAGACGGAGCGTCTTCCGGTCGCTTCTGTGCGCCCCGATCTGTTGCACCAACGGCAGGGCCTGCGTGAACTGGCCAGCGAGCTTAGCCGGCATATCCGCCCCGAAGACTATACAGACGCCTATCCCGAGGCGGGCCAACTTCAGGCGGTGCTGCGCTTCCTGCTGCCGTCGCCCCTGCCGATGGCTCTGATGTGGGGCGAGGACGAGCGGCTCTATTTCAATGCTGCCTTTGCCGCACTGCCGGGTATGGGGCACGTGTCTTTCGGCGCGATCCTGTCCAAGGCTTCACCCTTGCGCGACTGGTGGCGCAAATCCGCTCAGGGCGCGTGCGAGATTGCCCTGAGCGACCAGAAGGACGCAGACAGGGCAGACGCAGACAAGACGGATGCAGGCCCCCCGCAAAGCTACTGGTCCGTGCACTGCTGGACCTTTTCAGACGATGCCCATCCGGTAAATGTGCTGACCCTGTTGCCGCAAACCCGTCGGGTACTGGCCGAACAGGCCCTGCGCGCCAGCGAGGAAACGCTGGCCACCCTGATGGACCAGACGCCGCGTCTGTTGTGGCGCTGTACCCCCGACGGCGTCAGTGTCTGGGCGAACAAGCGGGCGCGCGATTATCAGGGGCTCGCCCCCGATCAAACGGGTTGCTGGGCCGATGTTCTGGACACGCATGACAATCTGCGTCTGGAACGGGCCTTTGCCGAGCATCAACAGGACCGTCAGGGATTTGCCCTGCACGTCCCCCTCAAGGGCGGTGATGCAAGGGCGCGTGTTCACCGGCTGCGTTTCAGCCCGATCTTCGATGCAGAGGGGCGGATCGGGGCATGGGCCGGATCGGGTCTGGAGATTGACGACTGGCACAGTGGCTGGGAGGCGATGCGCCCGCCCTTCGATCTGGTGCCGGGCCGTCACGATGTGATCTGGACCATGGGGGTGGGGGAGCGCACGATCCGTCCTCTGGACCCGCAAACGCGACAGGACTGGGGTCCGGTGCTGGAGGGCCAGCCGCTATCATGGCACGAATGGTGTGCCGCCATCCTGCCCGAAGAACGCGAACTGGCTCTGGCCATTCCCGAAAGGGTCCGCGCCGGAGAAATGGTGCAGGTCACACTGGGGCTGGCTGTCCCGTCGGAAACCTATCAGGCCGTGGCGCTCTATGTGTTTCCGGTTGATCCCGGCGCACAGGATGGTGGCCGCATCGGCGGCATGTTCCGCCCCGTGCGCCACAGGGTCGAACAGCGCGCCTATTGGGTGCGTATCGGCGGTCCCGACCTGCACGGTTTCGAGGAACAACGCGCGGCCCTGCTGCTCGATCAGGTGCGGCTGCTCCAGTTCGACGAACCGGCCACCTTCGTCGCTGTCTCGCGCGACCTGCAACCGGGGGCCGTGATTTTTCAGGCCCCGAACGAGCCACAGCGCCTGTTTGAAATCCTCGAAGAGCTGAATTTGTCGGCCCGCGAAGTGCCGTGGCTGGTCACCGGCACGCAGGCCTATCCTTTGGAAGCCATCGTGCGCCTGATGCGTATGGGGGCCGGTGATGTCCTGTCGGCCAGTACGGGGCCGCGCATTGTCACCGAGGCCATCCGCACCGTCGTCTCCAAAGTCCGTCACAAGGCACCGCCCGTACCCGAAATGGTGGTCGATAACGGGGTACAGGACAGGTTGTCGGAACTGAGCGAACGCGAGCGTCAGGTGCTGGACGGCCTGCTGGCGGGCGGCACCAACAAGACGATTGCCCTGCAACTGAAGCTCAGCCCGCGCACGGTCGAGGCCCACAGGGCACGCCTGATGGATCGTCTCAGTGCCAAATCGCTTGCGGACCTGCTGCGCGTGGCATCAGAGGCCGGCCCCGCCGCGTAAAATGCGGTGTGTTCCCGTTCGCGTCATAAAAATCACAGTGGCAAAAGGCCGCCCCCAAGCACATCCCGCGGACCGTTTCAGGCCCTAAAGGCGTGAGGGCACGGTCTTAAAGTGTCAAAAATGTGCTTAGAAATGATGCGCTTACGGCAGAGCTGAAATGCCGCCTCAAGCACAGCTTTCCGGTGGCGTTGGGCCATAAATATCCAAGTTTTCAATGCTTAGGGAGATGTACCTAGTAGTTGTACGCAGCAACGTATCGCCGTTCCGTAAGCTTTATCGGTCTAGCTGGCCTGCAATAAGGCCGATTTTAGACTGTTGATGGAGCGTTCGATGCAGACCCCCACTGCGAAACCCATGACCGTGGAAGCCAAGCTGGCCACCGCAACCCAGCCCGTATCCCAAGCGGCGACAATTGAAGGCATCGGTCGCATCGACGTCGCGTCTGCCGAGAAAATCTATCTGCGTATGTATGCGGGTACCGTCTCCAATATGGTGCGTGACGGTGCGGATCTGGTCGTGGTCGGGCCGGACGGGGAGGTTATTCGCCTCGTCGGTTTCTATGAAGGCTCCGAACCGCGCCAGCTTCTGCTGATGGATGATCAAGGCGGTCTGGTGATGATGGAAACATCACGCGCCATCACCGATGGTCCGATGCCGGTCTATTCGACGGGCGTGCTGGAACCGTCACCGTTCGAGGGCCTGACCCATGGCGAGGGCGACGGCCTCATGGGCGCTCTGGCCGGTGGTGGCGTTGGCGCGGCCATGGCCGTGATTGCAGGTCTGGGGATTGGCGGCGCGGTCTATAGTCTCGTCAATGACGACGACAAGGATCCGACCCTGCCGGAACTGCCGGACACCACAGCCCCTGCCGCGCCGGGCAATCTGCAATTCAGCCCTGACGGCAGCAAGCTGGGCGGCACGGCCGAAGCCGGTTCGACCATTACGGTCCGTGATCCCTCGGGCAAGATCATCGGCACCGGCACGACCGGCAGCGATGGCCGGTTTGAGGTCAGCCTCAGCCCGCCGCTGATCAATAATGAAAAGGTGACGGTCACCGCCACGGATCCGGCAGGCAATGTCTCCGGCCCGTCGGATGCGACGGCTCCGGACCTGACCCCGCCCGCAGCGGCCACCAATCTGGACGTCAATGATGACGGCACGGTCCTGACCGGCGAGGGCGAACCCTCCAGCACGGCCAAGGTCTATGCACCGGACGGCACCTTGCTGGGCACGGCGACGGTCGGCGAGGACGGTACGTTCAGCGTCACCTTGCAACCGGCACAGGTGGATGGCGAAACACTCAAGGTCACGCTGACGGATGCGTCGGACAATGTGTCCCCCGATGCCTCGACCACGGCCCCCGACCTGACCCCCGTGAGCGGCGCGATTGACGCGCCCGCTCTTGATATTCCCGAAGCGGTTGGCGGCATCGACGACGCCGAAATCGCGGACGGTATCCAGGCGGTTGTGACCTTCGGCAAGGGTGCCGAGGCCGGTGGCAAGCTGGTGGTGACGATTGATGGCGGTGTCTCGGTCGAGCATGTGCTGACCGCTGCGGATATCGCCGCCGGAAAGGCCACCGTGGTCCTGCCCGACAATCTGGCCCATGGCAGCTATAATGCCAGTGCCGTCGTGCTGTCCCCCACGGGTGAAAGCTCGCCACCGTCTGCCGGTTTTGCCTTCGATGTTGTGCCCGGCGGTATTGTCGGACCGGATGGTGTGGTGGTCAATATTGCCGCCATTGCCGGCGATGACATTGTGAACATTGCCGAGTCGCAAGGCTCGGTCACTCTGTCGGGCACGGTCGGCAGAGTGGGTGGCTTCAAGCCCGGTGGCACGATCGAGATCGAGGCCAACGGCACCACCTATCGCGGCCAGATCCAGTCTGACGGCACATGGTCGGTGTCCGTGCGTGGCTCGGACCTGACGGGCGGCACGCTGAGCGCCAAGGCCGATATTGTCGATAATGACGGCGTAGCCCGCGAGGGTACCGGCACACGCGACTATGCGCTTGATCTGGTGCCGCCTTCGACACAGGCCCCGACATTGGCCATTTCCGGTGCCGATGACGGCGTGGTGACCGGTGCGGAACTAAACGCCGGACTGGATGCCGAGGTCGGCCTGCCACAGGGTGCCTCTGCCGGTGACATTGTCGTCCTGACCATCACGGTCGGCGGCAATGCGCAGGAAGTCACCCACACGCTCAGCGCCGCCGACATTACGGCGGGCAAGATCACCATCGCTCTGGGCAGCGATTTTGACGATGGCGACTATGTCGTGACGGCCGAACTGCGCGATCCGGCGGGCAATCCGTCGCCATCGGCCAGTGCCGGTTTTGAAATCGACGCCGTGGCGCTGGATGTCGGCGCTTCGATTGCGGCTGTCAGCGAAGTGGACGCCTCCGTCGCTGCGGTTGGCCAGATTGCCATTACCGATGCCACGGCCAATGCCACCATCACCCTCAGCGGTCCTACCACGAGCTTCACCTCGCGCGGCGAAGCCATCAACTGGCAAACCGCAGGCAATGGTGATCTGATCGGTGTCGCCGGTGGCCGCACCGTCCTGACCGTATCGATCGCGGCGGATGGCAGCTATAGCGTGAAACTGGCGGACGGCATCGACCATCCGGTCGGATCGATCAGCATCGCTCTGCCCATTACGGTGACAGTGACCGATGGCGGCTCGACGGCCATCGGCGCGATCAATGTCGATGTCACAGACGGCGTGCCGACCGTGGCCGCACCGATGACATTGTCCCCAACCCAGCCGGGCCTCCTGAGCGGCACTCTGGTCACCGATATGGGACTGGATGGCGGCCATATGGAAACTGTCACGGTGGATGGCCTGACCTTTACCTACGCGCCCCAGAGCGGATCGGTGGCTGTCTCGGGTTCTTCCAGCACGGTCCTGTCACATAGCTTCGAAGGCCAGACCCTGACCGTCACCACCATCCGTGGCGAAACGGTCGAGATCGACATGGCCACCGGAGCCTATAATGTCACGGTCACGGGCCGCGAGGCTCAACCGGCCGGCAACAACAACCCGTATGCCAGCATGGGCGAGCCGGGCGGCCTTCTGGGTCTGGTTGATGCCAATGTGCTGGATCTGGTCAAGCTCGAGCAAAACCAGCTCTTCACGGCCTCCGATCTCGACAATAATCTCAAATCTGTTGAACTGAACTACAACGCCCTGATTGGTCTGGGTGGCGGCAGATTTGCCTATGACACCAAGCTGGCCGCCGAACTTGGCATCAAGGTCACCGAGCTAAGCTATTCTGGCCTGCCGCTGGTCGCCCATAATACCATCCTCATCGAAGCCGCGGACAGCGGGACGCTGGACAACTGGAAGCTCAACGAATTCCTTGGCACCCTGACAATGGGCGGAGGTCTTCTGGCGATTAATGCCGCTTCGACCTTCAGCATCAAGGCCACGGATACCCAGAACAACGCGACCTCCAGCTCCGACTTCAAACTGGCCGACGTCAAGGTTGGTGGTGGCTTGATCGGCACCAGTCTGCCGGAACAGTTCATCAGTGGTGACGACACCGCCAACACCATCGTGGCCACCGAAGGTGCCGCAGGCACCGGTCTGGATAACCGCATCTATGGCTATGGCGGCGATGACCGGCTGGAAGGCGGCAAGGGCAATGACATCCTGCGCGGCGGTTCCGGCAGCGACACCCTGCTGGGCGGTGATGGCAATGACATCCTGATCGGCGGCACGGGTGCCGATACCATGACCGGCGGTGAGGGCACCGATATCTTCCGCTTCGAGCGCGGCGATCAGGTCAATAGCGGTGGCGTGGTTCAAGACACCATCCTCGACTTCAACAAGGCGGGCCTGAGCCAACAGGGCGACGTCCTTGACCTCAGCAACCTGCTGCAAGGTGAAGGTCGCGTCGGCAAGAGCGCCGGTAATCTGGGCAACTATCTGCACTTTGAACAAACCGCAGATGGCACAGTGATCCATATCTCCACCACGGGTGGCTTTGCGGGCGGGTTCAGTGCCGCCAATGCCGGTGCCACCGACCAGCGCATCCTGCTCAAGGGCGTAGACCTGACCGCAGGGTTTGATAGCGACATCGCCATCATCAATGATCTGCTGGCCAGCAACAAACTGCTGGTGGACGCCAAGACCTCGGCCGATCCGGCTGGCCATGGCGACCTGCAAATCGGCGGCTCGGTCGTCGATGGTGACGGGGATCGCGGCAATAGCTCGGTCACGGTGGATGACGACACGATCGGCTCGTCGGCCAGCAATACGGCCCCGACCGTCGGTGCCGCCGCCGAGGCCACACTGGGCCTGCTGGGTGGCAGCCTGCTGGGCTTCACCCTGAGCAGCCAGGATCTTCTGGTCGCCGATGCCGATAATAATCTGGCCCGGGTTGCGCTGGAATATGCGCCTGCTGTGGCGGTCAATCTCACGCCGCTGAGCTTTGCCTATGACAAGACCATGGCCACCGCCCTCGGCTACGAGGTACGCGTGACCCATTCCGATGGTGTGCTGGGCCTGCTCGCTCCGAGTGCCAAGATCGAGATCGTCTCGACCTCGGGCGATCCACTGGACAATGCCGAGATCAATGCCTTCCTGCAGACGGTCCATGTGGTCGATCCGCAGGGCGGATTGCTCTCCAGCTCGCTGCTCAGCCTTGGTCTGCTGAACGCCATCAACCTGACCGCTGAAGACGTCTGGGGTGACAGCAGCAGCGCCACGATCGGCTCCTTCCTCGATGTGAACCTGCTGAACAGCATTGGCGGCCCACAGGGCGGCGCGGGTACACTCGGCCTGCTCTCTGCTGTGGAATGGCTGGATGACGGCACCGCTATCGGAGGCATTGACGGGCTGACGGACATGATCGAGGGCTATCTGTCCGACGGTCTGGATGCGACGCCCCTAGGTGACTTGGGTGACTTGGGTAACTTGGGCGGCTTGACCGACCTGCTGCCAAACGGCCTTGACGGCAATATCGTCAGCGACCTTGCCGACAGCCTGCAAACCGCTCTGGCGGGTGGTTTCACGCAAGGCCACATCGCGGACTTCATCACCAGCATCGGCACCCATGTCGAGAACGCGCTTTCGGGCACACCACTTGAAGATTTGGCGCAGTCCGTCCGTGAACATCTGGGCAGCAGCGCCATCTCGGATCTGGTGGCCGATGTTCAGGCCGAACTGACCGCACGTTTCGCTGACAAGGCGGACATGCTGGCCGACTTCTTCGGCGAGGTTCAGAACGGTCTGGGTGGCTTGGGTGGTCTGGGCAATCTGGGTGGTCTGGACAATCTGCTGGGCGGACTGGGCTTCTCTGCCGACAGACTGCCGCTGTCCGATCTGGCCGATAGCTTGCTGGATGCCGATGACGGCCAGTGGCTGTTCGATGCGGTGGGCGATGCCCTTGATGCGGTCGGTACGGCCTTCTCGCCGAACTTCGCGCAACAGATCGACCTGCCGGTCTTCTCTGCGGTCTTGGAGCCTCTGGACGATCTCGTCGGCCATATCCTCTAGGATCAGGCCTCATGGGGAAAGGGCGGTGCAAATCTCTTGCACCGCCCTTTTTCTATGCGTTTCTACGGTTCCACGGCGCATAGGCCAGAAGGCGCGCCATGCCACAAAAACCGGTACTGCCCGCCACAAACAGTCCGGCCCCGACAAAGGCGCTCAGACCATAAAAGGCCGGATGCACCAGCGTGCCCAGAGCCACACCCAGCAGGATCAAACCCCCGGCGATCATCTGCACCTGGCGCATCATGTCGATGGGTTTGGACCTGTCGATACGGGTGGCAAAACCTGCTTTCTTCCAGCCATCCACCCCGCCTTGCAGCACATAGGTCGTTTGATAGACGCAGGCTGCCAGACGTTCCGCATTGGCCGCCGTGCGATTGCCCGAGCGACAGGTAAAGACCACGGTTTTGCCGGAAGGCTCCAGCGTTGCGGGCAGGGCCGAAAGCGGCTGGCTGCGGGCACCGGCAATATGTTCGCGGGCATATTCGTCGGCCTCGCGGATATCGACCAGTTCCACAGTCCCCTTGGCCATCAGGTCCGAAACTTGTACGGGCGACAGGGGTGTAGGTTTGTTCATGATGCGTCCTCGGGCGGGCAATAGATGTCGGCCAGTGTGGCAATGATTTTGGCCACAGCCGGATTTTCGATGCGGTAGAAAACAGCCGTGCCCTCGCGGCGGGTACTGACCAGTTTGTCTTCACGCAGGCGGGCCAGATGTTGCGACAGGGCCGATTGCGACAGGCCGATATGCTGCTGCAACTCCGACACCTGCATTTCCCCTGCACCAAGCTGGCACAGCACCAGAAGGCGATGCGGATTGGCCAGACATTTCAGCATGGCGGCGGCTTCGCCAGCGCGGGCCTCGAACGTGTCGAGCATGGAGGGCGGGATATGTCTCATGCCTTCCATATATTCTTATGTTCTAAATTAGCAATATCTAATATTAAGAACCGCACAGGACCACAATCCTGCGGTCGCTATAGACGCCATGATCCAGCCACCGCTGGGACAGCGACGGGGCTTAAAACAGATTGTCAGGAAAATACAGTGGTGCCGGTGGTCGGACTCGAACCGACACTCCTTGCGGAACCGGATTTTGAATCCGGCGCGTCTACCAATTCCACCACACCGGCACGGTCTGGAGGAGGCGCAATCTAGCGATGGCTTCGCTGTGGTCAACGCTAAATAAACAAAGATGAAAAGAAAAACGCCGCCCATTACAGGCGGCGTTTTGGATGGGGGTGGTTTAGAGCCTAAACCTTGGTCACGGTCTGCTCGATGGCCCCGAAAATCGAGTGGTTATTGTCGTCCAGCATCTCGATGCGGACCACATCGCCATATTTGAGGAAGCCGGTTTCGGCGGCACCCTTTTGAATGGTTTCAACCATGCGCACCTCGGCGATGCAGCTATAGCCAAGGCCGCCTTCGCTGACGGGCTTGCCGGGGCCACCATCGGCATCCTTGTTGGAGACGGTGCCCGAACCGATGACCGTACCGGCACACAGGGCGCGGGTCTTGGCCAGATGCGCGATCAGGGTGCCAAAGTCGAACGTCATATCCACGCCCGCATCGGCCTTGCCGAAGGACTGGTTGTTGATATTGACCAGCAGTGCGCCGTGCAGCTTGCCGTCCTTGAAGCGATCACCCAGTGCATCGGGTGTTACAAACACCGGCGACAGGGCGCTGGCGGGCTTGGACTGCACAAAGCCGAAACCCTTGGCCAGTTCGCCCGGGATCAGGTTACGCAGCGAAACGTCATTGACCAGACCGACCAGACGGATCGCGCCCAGCGCCTCTTCACGGGTGGCACCCAGCGGCACATCGCCGGTGACGACCACGATCTCGGCTTCCAGATCACAGCCCCAGGCCTCGTCCTTCAGCGGCACAATATCGCGCGGTGCCAAAAATCCGTCCGAGCCGCCCTGATACATCAGGGGGTCGGTCCAGAAGGTCGCCGGCATCTCGGCATTGCGCGCTTTGCGAACCAGTTCGACGTGGTTCACATAGGCCGAACCGTCGGCCCATTGATAGGCACGCGGCAGGGGGGCTGCGGCATCACGCTCGTGGAAGCGGCCACGCGGCACGGCTTCGTTCTCCAAGCTTGTCGCCAGAGCCCGCAATAGCGGCTCGCAACGCTCCCAGTCATCCAGCGCGGCCTGAAGCGTGGGGGCGATCAGAAAGGCGTCTGTAAACCAGTTAAGGTCATTGGAGACGACGACGAGGCGGCCATCACGGCCATGCTTGAGCGAAGCGAGTTTCATAGATCAAAGCTAGTCGAGAGCGGGGCAAGTTTAAAGTGGCCCACCCTATGGCTCACGCAAGATGTGATGACGTGCTGCGGGCCTCTAGTTCTGGCGCGGACCGATCACCGCACGGGCCTCGGCCCCCGTTTGTAGGGCAGGGTCGCGCACCTCGACCTCGACAACAATGCCGCCACCCGGCTGGCCGTTTTCCCACAGATAGCGGCGCTCGACCTCGACCTCGCGGCCCGACGGTGCCATGGCCTCATAGGTGTCACCCCACGGGGTGATCTTTTTCATCTCGGCAAAATGCAGGCTGCACGCTGCATCCAGCTCTTCCAGAGCCATTTCCGACAGTTCGTTTTCAGTAGTCATGCGGCCCATATAGGGCGTGACGCCCCCTTGTGGAAACGGCCCGTCAGATCCAGCGGCGCACCTTTTGGCGATAGGCCTCATAGGCCGCCCCGAAGACGGCTGACAAATGGGCCTCTTCGCGCGGGATCACGAAACGGTCGACCACAATCAGGCACGGCACCACAAGACCCACAGCCACCGGCGAATCCATCGCCACGGCAAAACCCAGATAGGTCAGGGCAAAGCCCAGATAGATCGGGTTGCGCGTATAGGCGAACAGGCCATCGGTCAAAAGGTTCGACGCCCCTTTCCACGGTTCGACCGCCGTCTGGTGGCGGCGCATCTGCCCCGCCGCCAGACCGTCAAACCCCAGACCCACCACGATCAGGATAATGGCCAGTCCGCGCCTCAGCCCCTCGGTCAGGCCCAGTGTGAAATCAGGGCCGACCTGCTCGATCCCCCATCCTGCCAGCAGGAACAGCAGAAAGATCAGGGGCGGCGGAAATTTCACGCCGGGCGAGGTGCGCGGATCGGTCATTTATTTCTCTTCGTCGGCATAGATGGCCACGCGGGCCGCAGACGCGCTGGACACCGTGGCGCGGTACATACCCGAGGTGTTCATGGCAAAGGCGACTGTGCCATCGGGGGCAACAGCAATCACGCCGCCATCACCGCCCAGACGCCCGACCTCGGCAATCTCGGCCTCGGCTGCGGCTTGCAGCGACTGGCCGCCCGCCGTGCCGTGGCAGATATCGCGGGCGACGGTGGCGCGGATGAAATACTCGCCCGCACCCGTGGCCGATACAGCACAGCCATCGGCATTGGAGGCATAGGTGCCCGCGCCGATCACCGGCACATCCCCCACACGACCCCAGCGCTTGCCTGTGGTACCGCCCGTCGACGTCGCCGCCGCGATACGTCCGCTCTGGTCCAGAGCCACCGCCCCGACCGTACCGAACTTGCGTTCATCCAGCGGCGCTTCATGCAGGTTAAAGGCCAGAGGTGCCGCCGGACCCGCTCTCACTGGCGCAGGCGGCGCACCTTCGGGACGGGCCGGAACCGGCTCGCCACGATCGCGCAGGGCTTTCTCCAGCGCCTGCCAGCGGCTTTCGGTGAAATAATAGGCCGGTGCCACCTGCTCCAAGCCGACCGAGGCGGCAAAGGTTTCGGCCCCTTCGCCAATCAGCATGACGTGCGGCGACTGTTCCAGCACCGCGCGGGCCGCGCGTACCGGATTGCGCGTGCGCGTCAGGCCCGCCACCGAGGCCGCATTCAGATTGGTGCCGTCCATAATGGCGGCGTCCAGTTCGTTCTTGCCCGCCGAGGTAAAGACCGCGCCCTTACCGGCATTGAACAGCGGATTGTCTTCCAGCACCCGTACCGTGGCCTCGACCGCATCCAGCGCCGAGCCGCCCGCCGACAGCACAGCCTGACCGGCTTCCAGCGCCTGTTGAAGACCTTGACGGTAAAGCGCGTCACGTTCCGGTGACAGGCTGGCGCGTTCGATCACACCGGCGCCGCCATGCAGCGCCAACGCCCATTGCCCCTGCGGAGCCGCGTCCTGAGCCCCGTCCTGAGCATTGGCCTGTCCGGCCCCCAGAGCCATCACAGCCCCCAGCGCCAGTGCGCCGCCCACAGTGCGGGTCAGTTTCAAAGCCGATTGTTTCATCACGCGTCCCTCCGGTACCTGTCATCGGCAATAGGATGGAGCCGCAACTTTGTCACCCGTTCAGGTGTTCGCCCGAGCCCGTATTGCGCAACCGGCAGGCAATGCGGAACACGATAAAGGGCAGGACGGCACACACTATAGCCACGCCCAAAATCACCCAGAACCCGCCCTGCATGGCCCAGACCCCGATCAGCCACGCGCCGCCAATCGCGCACAGCGGGCTAAGCCACGGAAACCAGTGAGGCACTTTGACAGGCATAAAGGGGCTCGAAACGTAAAGTCCGGTAAACGGCAAAGCTATGCCCATGCTGGCCAAACGGCAAGCTGACAGTTTCGCACATAGTGACGGAACGCCGCCTCGCCCTCCCGTCTTGCGCTTGCTATGAAGGCTGACATGCGGCGCACAGGCAGGCCGGAGTATCTATGCTGCGTAAGCTTTATGACTGGGTGTTCTCGCTGGCCCGCCACCGCCACGCCACGCGTTCGCTGGCTGTGGTGTCCTTTGCCGAAAGCTCGTTCTTTCCGATCCCGCCCGATGTGATGCTGGCCCCCATGGTGCTGGCCAAGCCGGACCGCGCCTATTTCTATGCCACGGTCTGCACCGTGGCCTCGGTTCTGGGCGGCCTTCTGGGCTATGCGATCGGCTATTTCCTCGAGCCGGTCGGCATGGCCATTCTGACGACGCTGGGCAAGGCCGACACGTTCGAAGCCTCCAAGGTCCTGTTCCAGAAATATGGCGCGTGGGTGATCGTGATAAAGGGGGCCACCCCCATTCCCTACAAGCTGATCACCATTTCGGCGGGCGTGTTCCAGTTCAATCTGGCCCTGTTTGTCATCCTCAGCGTCCTGACCCGCTCGGCGCGGTTCTTCCTTGTCGCCTTTGTTCTAAAGCGTTGGGGGCCGCCCATGCTCAAGATCGTGGAACGGCGTCTGGCCCTGTTCACCGTGCTGTTCCTGATCGTGATGGTCGGGGGGCTGGTGGCTGTGAAATTCCTGCACTGATGCAAGATGGATGACGGCATGAAAATAGCCGTCTAAGACTGTCCGCCATGAAGCGCCTTTATTCCATTCTGATGCGCTGGTGGACGGTGTTCGCCTTTGTGATCTCAGCCGCCATGCTGGCTGCCGCCCATGCGTTCGAACGCTTTGGCGGGCTTGATCCGTGCAATCTGTGCCTCAAGCAACGCGAGGTCTACTGGGCGGCTCTGGCCGTATCGGGGGCAGCCACCGCTTGGCATATGATCAGTCGTTCGCGTCGCGGCACCCCGCGTCTGGCCGCCTTTGTGCTGGCTCTGGTCTTTATTGCAGGGGCCATTACGGCGGGCTTCCATGCCGGTGGCGAACAGGGATGGTGGGCGCTTCCGGCCACCTGCATGGCGGGAAATCCTGCCGATGTCGATTACGGCAATCTTGCCGGTATCCTGAACGGTACGGTCGAGATTGATCCCATTACCTCGTGCGGCGATATCGCATGGAGCTTTATGGGCCTGTCGATGGCGGCATGGAATTTCATCGCACTGGTGCTACTGTCGGTCTTGAGCCTTCTGGCGGCCAAGCGTCCCAAAGACGCCCGCGCCCCTAGAAACTAGGCCGAAGGCGTAGATAGAGTGTCCCGATGACCCAGACCCCTGACAGCATAGCCGATGCCCGCCGCGTGCCCCTGCCGCGTCCGGGACCGGGTGCGCCGCAGCGCCGTATGGCCGAGATGCTGCGCGTGGATCATGCGGGCGAGTTTGCGGCCGTACACATCTATCGCGCCCAGCGCGCCATTCTGGGCGACCGCAAGGGCATGGAGCAGATCACCGGTGACCTGACCGAGATGGAAGGCCACGAGCAGGTCCATCTGGATCGCTTCAACGCCCTTTTGAATGAACACAAGGTGCGCCCCACCGCGATGATCCCTGTGTGGAAGATCGCCGCCACGGTGCTGGGCGCAGGGACCGCCCTCATCGGTGAAAAGGCCGCCCATGCCTGCACCGAGGCCGTCGAGAGCGTGATCGAAGAACATTATGCCGACCAGATCAAAGAGATCAGCGACCGTGATCCCGAACTGGCCGCCGAGCTGACCCAGTTCCGCGAAGAAGAACTGGCCCACCACGATCACGCCATCGCCCATGGCAGCCGCGAGGCTCCGGCCTATCGCCTGCTCAGCAGCGTCATCAAGGTCGGCTGCAAGGCCGCCATCAAGATCAGCGAACGTATCTAGGGCGTAACGTCAAAGGCCAGCATCAGCGTGCGCTGGAGCGGGTTCTCGTTATCGTCCGACAAGATATAAAGACGGGTCTTGCCGTCTCGTTTCGTGGCCGCAATACCCTCGAAATTATCGGTGGTGGCGGGCAGTTTCAGCTCGACCATAACCGGACCCAGAGTGCCGTCCTCGTCCATGCGCCGCACCCGCGCCCGCGCATCCATTGGCGGCGTATAGGCACGCTGCACGATCCACCAACCCCGACCATCCGGATCACGATCCATGCCGGTGGTGCGATAGTCACTAACCTTTAGCGGCTGATCGGGCGGCATCCGCACCAGCGTACAAGTCGGCTCCACAATGGCGTGACAGTCCCAGATGCCGCCGGTTTCGCCACCGACGCGCCAGCCCAGTCCTGCGCCCGAACCCGAGGAGGCCAGCGCCTCCATGCCCTCATTGTCGCCAAACGGCCAGACCGGGCGCACCACACTGACGGGCAGGCGCATATCGTCCAGCGGCCCATAGTTCCAGATGCGGTGATGGCCCTCGAAACTGACCAGCAGATCGCCATTGGAAAGGATGGCCAGACCCTCGGCATCGCCATCGATCTTTTCGGTAATCGGCTGCCCGTCGCTCAGCGTCAGGCGACGGCTGCGCCATTGGCCCAGCCCGACCAACTGGCCCGCCGCATCCAGTTCAATCCGGCCCTGTACCAGTTCGCCCTTGTCGGACACCGTGACAAAGCCGTCAGTCCCGATCAGTTTCAAATCCGACAGACTGCGCACCGGCGACAGGGTGGGGGTCAGTACCTGCACCCCGCCTGCAAAGCGGACACCCTCGGCCAGACGGCTGCCCAGTGGCAGACCAAGACCGATGGTGCGCGTATCCACCTCGACGGCCTGCCACGGTGAATCGGGGATGGCATTGCGCCATGGCTGGCTGGTGATCGCCGCGCCCGCACAGGCCGCCAGTGTCAGACAGGACAGGGCCGCCAGATAAAGTCTGCGGTTCATGCCGCCTTCTTGCGCCGCGTCGCCGCCTTGCTGGCCACTGTCTTGGTCTCAAACAGTTCGGCCAGTTTTTCGGTCATGGCACCGGCCAGTTGCTCGACATCGGTGATTGTCAGGGCGCGTTTGTACCAGCGGGTCACATCGTGGCCGATACCGATGGCCAGAAGCTCGACCGGCGAACGGTCCTCGATCTCGGCAATGACGTGGCGCAGATGCTTGTCCAGATAAAGCGCGGCATTGGCCGACTGGGTGGAATCATCGACGGGCGAGCCATCGGAAATCACCATCAGGATACGGCGCTGCTCGCTGCGGGCCATCAGGCGGTCATGCGCCCATTGCAGGGCCTCGCCGTCGATATTTTCCTTCAGCAGGCCTTCGCGCATCATCAGGCCAAGGTTCTTCTTGGCGCGACGCCACGGCGCATCGCCGGCCTTGTAGATGATGTGACGCAGGTCGTTCAGACGGCCCGGATTGGCGGGCTTGCCCTCGCTGATCCAGCGTTCGCGGCTTTGACCGCCCTTCCACGCACGGGTGGTAAAGCCCAGAATCTCGACCTTGACCCCGCAGCGTTCCAGCGTACGCGCCAGAATATCGGCACAGACCGCCGCCACCATGATCGGGCGACCGCGCATGGAACCGGAATTGTCCAGCAAAAGCGTCACAACCGTATCGCGGAACTCGCTCTCGCTCTCCATCTTGAACGACAGCGGGCTGGTCGGATCGGTAATCACGCGGGTCAGACGCGCCGTATCCAGCATGCCTTCTTCAAGGTCGAACATCCACGAGCGGTTCTGCTGGGCCATCAACCGGCGTTGCAGCTTGTTGGCCAGACGCGACACCACACTGCCCAAGGATGCCAGTTGCATATCCAGCATGGCCCGCAAACGGTCCAGCTCCATCGGGTCACACAGTTCGGAGGCATCCACCACCTCGTCAAAGGCGGTGGTGAAGGCTTTATAGAAATCGACCGCGCGACCGTCATCGGCATTTTCTGTGCGATTGGGCATAGCCCCTTCGCTCAACTCGGGGTCTTCCTCGCCGGGTTCCCCTTCGGGATCGGAAGGGCGGCCGTCGGGGCGGGTCTGGCGCTCGTCTTCGGCGTTCTGGTCGTCGCTGGATCCATCCAGTGATTGACCGCCTTCGGCCTCGCCATCCTCTTCTTGCTCGTCCTCGTCGGGCGCGTCCTGCTGGGCCTCGTCCGGTTCGTCCTCGCCCTCGTTCTCGCTATCGTCCGGCGTGTCTGCCGAAGAGGCCTCAAGGTCCAGCGCCCGCAGCAGATCGTTCAGACGACGCGCAAACAGGCTCTGGTCATTGGCGCTTTCGGCCAGCGCATCCAGTTGTGCGCCCGCCCGACCTTCCAGATCGATACGGATGCGGTCCACCATATCGCCCAGACCATCCGGCGCGCGTGTACCCAGCAACCGCTCGCGCAACATGATGGCGACGGCCTCGGCCAGTGGTACCTTGTCGGCCTCGGCCCGTAAGGCCCCTGTGCGTTCCAGACGGCTGACCAGAGCCGCCCGCAGGTTCTGGCGCACACCGGCCAGCTTGCGCGCGCCAATGGTTTCCACCCGCGCCTGTTCCAGCGCGTCAAACACTTCGGCGGCGGTGCGATCGACAGGCCGTGCCTTGGCGTCGATTGCGGGGTCGTGGTTGGCGAGTTTCAGCGCAATCCGGTCGGCCTGACCGCGCGCGGTCGCCTCTTCGGCGGCGCTCGGATTACGCGGCGGGTGCGGCAGGGTCAGGACATTGCCAACCAGTTTTGGCCCGTCCGAGGCAAAATGAACCTCCAGCTCCGGCTGTTCTGCCAAAGCCCGCGCCGCATGCGCCAGCGCCCGCTTAAAAACTTCCTGTGGTGTCTCTGGACCGGCCATGGCCCACACATAGACGATGCCACGCCAAGGGGAAGGGGGCAGATCGCAAAAGGGGCCAGCCTTGCGACTGACCCCTTCCGGTATCTGTGGCCTTGAAGACCCTTAGTCGATGGCGCGAACCTCGACCGGCAGACCAAGGGCCTCCAGTTGCGGCTTCACCTTTTCGGCGTCACCGACAACAACCCAGACGAACTTGGTCGGGTCGATGGCGGCCTTGACGGCAGCATCCATCTGGGCGGCGGTGGCGGCGTTGATACGCGTGGCCATAGCTTCCTGATAGCCGTCGGGGCGGCCATACAGGCTGTTGGAACGCAGGGCACTCAGGACGGCACCGCCCGTTTCATACGAACCGGCCAGCGAGCGGGTATCACCCTTGAGGGTGCGCTCGTGTTCGGCTGGCGTCACGCCTTCACCGCCGAGGAAGCGGTTATATTGGTCCAGCAGGGCCTGGACCGAGTCACCCGTGCGGTCGGCCTGAACCGGCGCATTGATGAGATAGTGCATGCGGTCCTGAACAACCATGAGCATGCCACGCACACCATAGGACCAGCCCTTGGTTTCACGCAGATCGGCATTGATGCGGCTCAGGAAGTCCGTACCCAGAACCGTATTGCCGAGGTTCAGAACCAGATTGTCGTCCGTTCCCGAAACCGGCAGCACCTGACCGCCCATGATGATCGACTGCGGCGATTGCGGACGGTCGATCAGCACAATACGGGCCGATGTCTGCGGCAGAGCTGCCGAGAAGTCCTTCACGCCCTTGGCTGCCGATGGCGCACGCCAGTCACCGAAGGCTGCGTTCAGCTGAGCTGTCACTTGCGCCAGCGGCAGGTCCGAAACCACGAACAGCTTGGCATTGTCCGGACGGATCCAGCTCTGGTGTTCACCCACCAGATCAGCCCGCGTCAGAACGGTGATCACTTCCGGCGTACCCGAACCGCTGTTCGGTCGGCCATAAGGATGCGTCTCGCCATAGACCAGCGACGGGAAGGCGCGGCTGGCCAGAGCGGCCGGCTGGGTCTTCTCGCTGGCCAGACGGGCCAGACGCTGGGCGCGGATACGCTCGACTTCCGACGGGCTAAAGGCCGGATTACGCAGCACATCGGCAAACAGGGTCAGCGACGGCTCCAGATTGGTGCTGACGCTGCTCAGGCTGGCCACAGTACGGTCCATGCTGGAGCCAAAGCCGAGCGTTGCACCCAGACGTTCCTGCGCCTCGGCCAGAGCCAGCGAGTTGCGCGTGGTCGAGCCTTCTTCCATGACGTTCAGCATCAGGGTGTGGGCACCCAGACGGTCGGCACGGTCGGCGGCAATACCGGCATCGAATTCCATGGCGATACGCGTCACCGGCACGGCGGTCGAGTGGGCATAGACCACCTCGATACCGTTCGACAGAGTGGCGCGTTCCACATCGGGGAAGTCCACATTCTTGACGTCGCCAATGCTTGGGGCCGGATCACGTTGGACACGCACAATCTCGGCCGCTGGTGTCGGGGTTGCGCCCGACGGCGTCGCAGCCGCATCGACATAGGCCTCGCGCTCGCCCGGCAGAACGGTCTGGCTATAGACCGGACGGGTCAGCCAGCGCTGCATGGCATCACGCACCTGTTGCGGCGTTACGGCCGCATAGCGCTCCAACTGCTTCTTGTAGTGGTCCGGATCACCGGCATACAGCTGGCCCTCGGCCAGAACCGAAGCCTTGCCATTGGCCTGTTCCAGACCCTGAATGGTGCGCGACGCATATTGGGTCACCACGCGGTCGATCTCGTCCTGCGTCGGGCCATTGGCCATCAGGTCGTTGAAGGCAGCGTCCATCTTGGCGGCCACGGCTTCAGGGTCCTGACCTGGTTTCACCGTCACCGAATAGGAGAACATGCTGACGCGCTGGAACACCTGATTGCCCGCCGACACGCCCGACGCCGTCTGCTCGCCACGCACCAGAGCATTGTCCAGACGCGAGCTGTTCAGACCGCCCAGAACCGAGGCGGCGATGCTCAGCGGCACCGTATCGTCATGCAGCATACCCGGCGTGACCCAGTTGCGGCTGACGCGGGCCTGCGCCACGCGGTCGTGCAGGGTCTCGGAAACCGGCGCGGCCAGTGTCGGCACATCTGCGGCCGCAGGTGTGTTCACCGGACCGGCCTTGATGCCGTTGAAATACTTGCCGACCAGTTCGCGGGCCTTGGCCTCGGTGATGTCACCCGACAGCACCAGAACCGAGTTGTTCGGACCATAGTTGTCGATGAACCACTGGCGCACGGTGTCCATGCTGGCCGCATCCAGATCGGCCATCGAACCGATGGTCGAGTGGCGATACGGATGGCCCTCGGGGAACAGGGCTTCCAGAGTGGCATAATAGGTCAGGCCATAGGGCTGGTTGTCGCCCTGACGCTTTTCGTTCTGCACAACACCGCGTTGCAGGTCCAGAACCTCCTGGCTCACCTGACCCAGCAGGTAACCCATACGGTCCGATTCCAGATACAACGTGTATTCCAGCGCGGGCGTCGGCACGGTCTGGAAATAGTTGGTGCGGTCAAACCAGGTCGTGCCGTTCAGCGCGGTCGCACCGGCTGCATTCATGGTCTGGATGTGCGAAGACGGGCTGTTTTCCGAACCGCCGAACATCAGGTGCTCGAACAGGTGGGCAAAACCGGTCGAACCCTTCGGCTCGTCTTTAGAGCCAACATTGTACCAGACGCTGACGGCCACGACCGGTGCCTTGTGGTCCTCGTTGACCAGTACGGTCAGGCCGTTATCCAGCTGGAAACGCTTCCACGGAATATCCACACGCGCGATCAGATCAGCCACCGGCGCACCGCGCAGCTCCTGCGCCTGAGTGGTGCTGGCCGGAGCCGGAGTGGTAGCCGTTACCGCCGCAGTATGGGCAAAGGCCGCCGGCGCAAAACCAGCCATAAGGGCCGCAACAGCGGCAGAAGTCGCAAGACGACGCATAGATTCCCCCTCGGAAATAGATTTGTCGCGACCTTACCTGCCTTATTTCTGCCCGCAATGCGACATGACGTTTCCTGTCCAAAAGTTCATGTTTGCCCGCCTGACAGACGTAAAGAAAAAGCCCCGACCAGATGGTCGGGGCTTTTCAATATCATTCGCCAAAGGCGGATCAATCGTCGTCCATTTTGAGGGCGGCGATGAAGGCTTCTTGCGGGATTTCTACCTTGCCGAACTGACGCATGCGCTTCTTGCCCGCCTTCTGCTTTTCAAGCAGCTTCTTCTTGCGAGTGGCGTCGCCGCCATAGCATTTGGACGTCACGTCCTTACGCAGGGCGCGCACGGTTTCGCGGGCGATGATCTTGCCACCGATGGCGGCCTGAATCGGGATGGTGAACATGTGCGGAGGGATAAGCTCCTTCATCTTCTCCACCATGCCACGGCCACGGGTCTCGGCGCGGGCGCGGTGCACCAGCATCGACAGGGCGTCCACGGGCTCGGCATTCACAAGGATGCTCATCTTGACCAGATCGCCGACCTTGTAATCGGTGATCTCGTAGTCGAACGAGGCATAGCCCTTGGAGATCGACTTCAGGCGGTCATAGAAGTCGAACACCACTTCGTTCAGCGGCAGCTCATAGACCACCAGCGCACGCGAGCCGACATAGGACAGCTCGATCTGGTTACCACGACGGTCCTGACACAGCTTGATCACGCCGCCCAGATATTCGTCCGGCGTCAGGATGGTGGCCTTGATCCACGGTTCCGAAATGGTTTCGATCTGCATGACGTCCGGCAGGTCGGCCGGATTGTGCAGGTCGATATGGGTGCCGTCGCGCAGACCGATCTTGTAAACCACCGACGGGGCGGTCGCGATCAGGTCGAGATTGAACTCGCGGCTCAGGCGTTCCTGAATGATTTCGAGGTGCAGCAGCCCAAGGAAGCCACAGCGGAAACCAAAGCCCAGCGCCGCCGAGCTTTCCATCTCATAGGTGAAGGACGCATCGTTCAGACGCAGCTTGGCAATGGCCGAGCGCAGATCGTCAAAGTCTGCAGCATCGACAGGGAACAGGCCACAGAACACCACCGACTGGACTTCCTTAAAGCCCTTCAGCGGTTCTGAAGTCGGTTTCTTTTCGTCGGTAATGGTGTCGCCGACGGCGGCGTGGGCCACTTCCTTGATCTGTGCGGTAATAAAGCCGACCTCGCCCGGACCAAGCGCCTCGACGGGCGTGTTCTTGGGCAGGAAGACGCCGACGCGGTCGACAAGGTGGGTCGTGCCCGACTGCATCATCTTGACGCGCATACCCGCCTTCAGGACGCCGTCGAACACGCGCACCAGCAGCACAACGCCGAGGTATGGATCGTACCACGCATCGACCAGCATGGCCTTCAACGGGGCATTCACATCCCCCTTGGGCGCGGGCAGACGCGCCACAATGCCTTCCAGCACGTCCTCGATGCCGATGCCCGACTTGGCCGAGCACATGATGGCGTCGGACGCGTCGATACCGATCACATCCTCGATCTGGGCGCGTACCCGATCCGGTTCGGCAGCGGGCAGGTCGATCTTGTTGAGGACCGGCACAATCTCGTGATTGTTGTCGATGGCCTGATAGACGTTGGCCAGGGTCTGGGCTTCGACGCCCTGCGACGCATCCACCACCAGGATCGAGCCTTCGCAGGCGGCCAGCGAGCGCGACACCTCATACGCAAAGTCGACGTGACCCGGCGTGTCCATCAGGTTCAGGATATAGGTCTCCCCATCCTTGGCCTTGTAGTTCAGCCGCACGGTCTGCGCCTTGATGGTGATCCCGCGCTCTTTCTCGATGTCCATATTATCGAGAACCTGTTCCGACATCTCCCGCGCGGTCAGCCCGCCGGTGAATTGGATCAAGCGGTCAGAGAGCGTGGATTTGCCATGGTCGATGTGGGCGACCACGGAGAAATTCCGGATGCGTTCAATAGGAGGCGTCGTCATGTAGCGGCGCTTAGCATCGCCTGAGCTCAAACGCTACTTCTGCGATGGGATGACGTAGTCGATAGGCGGGCTGTGTGCGGCCAAAATCCTGCTTAACGCCGGTTTACCATGCTTGTTGTGGAACTCTTTAAGCGTAGCTGCGCCTTATTGATAACGTTGGTATTTGGAGGCATCCCCCCATGCTTCGAATAGTAAATCGTAATCAAGACGAGCGACGTGGCTCGATTGCCGTTGAATTCGCACTCATTGCGCCGATCCTGCTGTTCATGATGATCGGTATGATTGTCTATGGTGGCTGGTTCTGGCTGGCCCACTCGGTGCAATCTCTGGCCTATGAATCTGCCCGTGCATCGCTGGGCGGTCTGGATGCAGCCGAGCGGCAGCAATTGGCGCTGGATTTTGTCTCCACGCGCGGAAACCAGATGGGCGTACCGGTCAGCACCAATGATGTCGTTGTGGTCAGTGACGCGCAGGTTGTATCCGTCAAAATCGACTATGACATCAGTAATCACCCCATCATGGCTCTCAAAAGCCTGACCGTGCCGCCGCCGCAAACCATCAAACGCGAGGCCGTTGTTCGTCTGGGCGGATATTGATGAAGGCTTTGCTGCAAAAGCTGCGGGCGTTTCGCCAGAATACGCAAGGCGGCGTCGCCATTATCGGCGCGGCGGCGATCGTTCTGTTTGTTGTGCTGGCCGCTTTGGCAATTGATCTGGGATCTTTGACGCTCAAGGCGCGCGAGGTTCAGGGAGCGGCCGATCTGGCGGCGCTTTCGGCTGCGCGTAACCTGCCCGCAGCCAGCGCAGCGGCCAGTGCGACGGCAAAGGCCAATCTGGGACCGGACATTACCGTCACCACCCAGACCGGCGTCTATCTGGCCGAACGCACGATCCAACCGAAAAACAGGTTTACCGTTGGCGGTGCCACACCGAATGCCGCCCGCGTGACGATCAGGGGCGAGGCCCCGCTTTTCTTTGCCGGTATTTTCGGGGCCAAGACCGCACCTGTAACCCGTACGGCAACAGCAGCCCTGCCAGGATCAAAGCCGAGCGCAGTCTTCTCGATCGGCTCGCGTCTGTTGGGATTGAACCGGGGTCTGGTCAACGGCCTGCTTGGCTCGCTGCTGGGCTCGAACGTCAGCCTGTCGGTGATGGACTATAACCGCCTTCTGGGGGCGGATGTGAACCTGTTGCAGTTTGTGGATGCGCTTGCCGTCGATCTGGGCGTAGAGGCGGGCAATTACGACCAGTTGCTGACGCACAATGTGACGACTGGCCAGTTGCTGCGTGTATTGAGCACGCTTGCCGATGATGGTGACAGGGCCGTGCTGGGTCAGTTGACGGGCGCGAGTCTGGATATACCGATCAAGGTGGGCCAGTTGGTCGGTGTGGATGCCAATGCACGCGATGGACTGCGTCGCGCGCTGGATCTGGACGTGGCGGCTCTGGACTTGATTATGGCCAGTCTCGAAACGGCCAATAGCAACCGGCAACTGGCGTTGAACGGTGATGTGAACGCCATACTGGCCGATATCCGTATTATGGCGGCCATCGGAGAGCGTCCGAACAACTCGTCATGGATAACGGTTTCGGCAGGTGGAACCCCGATCATCCGCACCTCGCAAACGCGCGTGTTTGTGCGTGCCAAGACTAAAAATCTGGTGGACGAACTGGTCTCGGTTGATCTGCAACTGTTTGCCGAAGTCGCCTCTGCCGAGGCCAAGATCAAGGACATCCAGTGTGCGCCCGCCAAGCGTGTGGACGTGGATGCCCGTACGGGACTGCTCAGGCTAAGCGTGGGGCGCGTCACGAACCCCCAGGATTTGCAGAATTTCAAAATACGTATCAACACCGAGGATCTGGTGTTGGCCGAAGTGCTGCTGCTGCCGTTGAAAATCTACGCCAATGTCGAAAGTAACGACACGAAATGGCAGACCTTACGGTTCTCGGATGCACAGATCAGCGCGAAGACACCGCAAACCGTGCGTTCCAAGGAAATCGGTTCCAGCCTTCTGGCGACGCTGGGTCAACAAACGAAGATCACCTTCTTGGGCCTGCAACTGGGCTGGATCGTGAATCTTCTGACCCCGCTGCTGGTGCCGCTGGGTTATCTTCTGGATGTGATCCTGAACCCGTTATTGCGCCTGTTGGGGATCGGGCTGGGCGAGGCCGATGTGGTGGTTCTAGGCATCAACTGTCCGGGCGGCATTGGCGGCATTCCCTATCTGGTGGGCTAGGGCGCGGGAGCAAAAAGAAGCGCGGGAGCCAAAGAAAAAGGCGCGGGAATCAAAACCCGCGCCTTTTGATTTTTAGATGTGCCGATCTTAGCTTTCGATCGGACGTAGGCCGCTCGAAGCGTTCTGCACGACCGGACGGCTTTGGCCGCCGGCGGCGATGATACGGTCAATACGGGCCTTTTCGGCACGGAAGGCAGCCAGTTCGGTGCCTGCCAGAATAGTGCCTTCTTGCGTGCGGACGCTGGCCGGATTGATACGCTGGCCGTTGCGCCACATTTCATAGTGCAGGTGCGGACCGGTCGAGTTGCCGGTATTGCCGACATAGCCGATCACCTGACCTTGGGTGACGCGCTGACCGGCGCGGGCACCGGCGGCAAAGCGCGACAGGTGACCATAACCGGTCTCAAGACCGTTGGCGTGGCGCACGCGAATCCAATTGCCATAGCCACCCCAGCGGCGCGCTTCGACGATCACACCATCGGACGGAGCCACAATGGGGGTGCCGGTCGAGGCGGCAAAGTCCATCCCCTGGTGCATCTTGCGATAACCGGAGATCGGGTGGGTACGGTAGCCGTAGTTGGACGAGACGCGGCGGAAATTCTGCAGCGGGGTCCGCATCATGGTGCTGCGGACGTTTTTGCCGGTGGAGTCGAAATACTCGACCTTGCCCGTACCGGGGCGCTCGAAGCGATAGAAGACCTGGCCTTTAAGCTCGGCATACATCAGGTCGCCGGTTTCGATCGTGCGGCCCGATTCGGTGACCGAGCGGTCGAAGACGAGGGTGAACTCGTCGGCCGAACGGACATCGCGTTGCATGTCGAACTTGTGGGCGAACAGCTGGCTGGCGCGGCGCACAACCGCCGAGGTCGCACCCAGCTCACGGGCCGAAGCCGACAGCGAGCCTTGAACCTTGTCACGGGCGACGACGGTTTCGTGCGTAATCTTTTCGTCCAGCGAACGCAGGCGCAGGGCACCGTCGAAGCTGCGCGAGACGGTCAACTGGCTGGCAGGACCGGTACGCATGGTCAGGCCGATCAGGCGGGCCTCGCCTACGCCACCGCGCGGACGCGAGACAGCGGTTTCAAACTTGGCACCGGCGCGAATGTCTTTGAGGTCGAAGGCGCTGGCGATGGTGGCGGCAACGGCGCTGGCGTCTTCGGCGCGGACGCCGGCGCGGCGCACGGCCTGCTCGAAGGTTTCGCCGCGACGAATTTGAACCGGAACGGCTTCCGGTGCGTTAAGTCCTGCAGGAGCCGCAGCAGCCGCATAGGCCTGCGTTTCCAGATAGGCTGTCTGTTGGGGCGTAAGAACCGGCAGTTCCTGGGCCTCGGACGCAGCGAAGGGTTTGCCCGCCAGCAGGGCAATGCCAATGGCAGCCGCTGTAGTCAGCAGGTGAGGGGCAAGCCGCAACGGTTGGCGGCGAGGATCGAACTGGGTCATTGTTCCCCGGTATTCGACGACGCACGAATGCGCCCAACGAAGTTTGAACTCATGCCTTCTTCCCTTCAAAGGCACGAAGCGACCTGTATAGACCGACTGTGCCAGTATGGGAAGCAGGGATGTTACATTGATGTAACAAGCCGATTGCTCGTTAGGGTTGCAGTCTTTTACGGAACCTTTTGGCGAAAGTTGGACGCCGGAAATTTTGTCGGACAAACTACCAGATGCTGTGGTGCCTCGATAAGGCCACTACTAAACCTTAGCGAGGCGGACTGGATATGAGTATGCTGCCCTATACGTTAAGGCGAGGTTTTGAACCTTGGCCGCACCAGGGGATTTGTATCTAGGTTGTGTCGAAACGATCGAAAAGCAGGCCTGTGAGCAGCAATATTCCTGAATCTTCCACAGAAACGTCGCCAGAAACGTCACCAGCGGGCCAAAAGGCCAAGCGTCAGTCCAAGAGATTAGCCTTGGGCTGCGTCGGCACGGGGCTGACGGTTGGCGCTCTGGCGGTGATACTGGGGGCAGGTGCTCTCTATGTAGGGCGCCGGGCCGTGGCCGAAGAGGTTCTGGTTGGCTGGTTGCACCGGCGCGGGATCGCAGCCGATGTACAGGTCGAGCGTATCGAGTGGGACGGCTTTACCGGCCGTATTATTGTCGGCAATCCCGATGATCCGGATGTGCGCATCGACAGGGTCGAGGTTGATTATCTGATCGGCCTGCCGTGGATGCAGGAGGGCCTTAGTCTGACCCCCAAGCGGGTCTTGCTGTCCCGTCCGGTCATCAAGGCGGAATGGACCGGCCAGAAACTGTCCTTCGGGGCACTGGACCCGCTGATCGAAGAATTTACGACCAAGCCGCAGGGGGCAAAGAAACCCGGTCCGCTGATTATCGTCGACAAGGGACAGGCCGTATTGGCCACGCCCTATGGGCAGATCACGGCGCTGGCCGATGCCCGCATCAACGATATGCGGCTGGAATGGCTGAAGGCGTCGCTTAATCCTGCGGCCCTGACGCTGGATGATATGAAGGCGACGGGCCTGAAGGCCCAGATCGAGGCCCGCAGCACCGGCGATGCCCTGACCTTTAGCGGCGAAGCCTCTGCAGACACCCTGTCCACGAGCGACCTGTCGGGAACCGGTACTACACTTTCGCTAAAGGGGCAGGTTCCCTATCCGCAAAAGGATGTGCTGCAAGCCAAGGGGCCTGTCACGCTGGAGGGGCAGTTTAATCTGGCCTCTCTGGAGGGCGAAGCCGTCACAGCACAGGCCATGAGCGGTCGTCTGGACTGGAGCGGTCAACTGACCGGCTGGATCGACAGTTTTGTGTTGAACGGGCGCGGCTCTGTTGATGCGGCGGCGCAGGAACTGGTGGCAAACGGACAGGCGCTTTCGGGTGTCCGCATGGCCTCGCAGGATACGGCCTTGAGCATCAGTCGCGGCCAGATGGCGGGCGAAAGCACAGCGCCGGATCAGGGCACGGCTTTCAAATGGAAGTTGGAAGGCCCGCTCCAATTGGCGGCGGCGCGTCTGCGTTCAGGCGAGAACCGTCTGAATAATGTGCAACTGGTGTCCCCGCGCCTCAAGGCAGGCGGCGAAGACGGCCAGATGGAGGTGCAGGCACCTCTGACATTGCTGGCATCCGAGGTGGTGGCGGGTGATCTGCAGATGCGTCAGGTGCGCGGCCAGTTTGTACTGGATGGCCAGCGCGGCTTGGTGACGCGCATTGCCTTGAACGGCAGTCTGGCGGCGAATGGCCGCTTTAACGGACTGGGGCCGGTCAAGGCGGATGATGCAGTCCAGATCGAGCAACTGAAACGCGCAGCGAGTGATTTCACCCTGTCGGCGCCTGCACTGTCTCTGGTGCAAAATAACCGTGGGCTGGGCGTACAGCTTGATGCGCCGGTCCAGATTCGGGCGCGCAACGGGGTCGAGGTGCGTTTGGCGGCGCTGGGTGGTCCCGTACTGCGCATGGCGGGCGGTGCACCTGAAGGGGCCATACAGCTCAGCGTGACGGGACAGGATATCCCGAACCTGAATGTGGATGTCACGTCGTGGCAGGCGGCCAATGGCGGACTGACGGCACAGTTGAAGGCGAACGGCCAGACCGATTTTGACCCGCTGCGGGGTGTGGCGCTGCAAACGGCGGGTACATTGAGCCTTCGCAATGGTATTACGACCTATCAGGTCCGTGACTGTGCCAGCCTTCAGGCGCGTCAGGTCCAGATCGGCGAGAACAATCTGGATCAGTTGTCGGCCCGTCTTTGTGCCGACGGTCGCCCGCTGTTCACGGCCCAGCAAGGTCGGTGGGAACTGGCGGGCCGCTTGGCCGATACGCAGTTGCAGGCCAGCTTCCTTGAGCTGGACCTCGACAATGGCGCAGGGCGTTTGCGCGTCTCGGGCCAGCAAGACGATCTGTCCATGCGCCTGTCCGATATTGCGGCCACGGTTAAAGACAGCCCCGATATTGCCGAGGCACGGATCAATCCGCTGGGCGTGGGCGGCGAGGTGTCGCTGACACGCGGGGTGTGGAACGGGGCTTTGAACCTGTCGCGCGAGAATGACCGTCTGGCGACGGTAAATCTGGTGCACGCCAATGCCACCCATGAGGGGCGGCTGGACTTGCAGGCCGGACCTCTGGCCTTTGCTGCCGATGGACTGCAACCGGGGGCCATCAGCCCGCTGTTGCAAGACTATATCGTCAATGCCAGCGGGGATGCCATCGGCATGGATGGCGAGGTGGTCTGGTCGGCCAAGAGCGTGACCAGTCAGGGACGGATCATCATCGGCAATGGTCTGGCCGAGGATAAGCAAAGTGCGGGCCTGTCGTTTGATACGCCGATGGGGCGTCTGGTGGGGCTGCGCGGCACGGTGCAGGTGACAGACCTGCTGAAGCTGGAAACGGCATCGGACCAGATGCTCAGCGCCGAACGCCTCGACAGCGTGATGCCGATTACCGATCTCAAACTGACCATGGGTCTGGGCGAAGGTGCGCTGAATATTTCGCAGGCCTCGCTAAAGCTGGATGCAGGCGGTGTGAGCGTTCGTGATGTGGTGGTGCCGCTCAACGCGGTCGATCCGGTCCATGGTCTGATCCAGGTCGACAATCTTCAGGTGAACGACCTGCTGATTGCGGCCAGTCTGGGCGAGAAGGCCAAGCTGGACGCCCGCCTGAACGGCCAGATCCGGTTCGACTACCAGCGCCAGCGGGGCTGGCAGTTCCATTCGGTCGATCTGAGGGCGCAGGGCGGCCACCTGTCGGTCCAGCCCGAAGTGCTGACGGGCATGTCTGCCGAGGGCGGCGATGTACACACCGCCAGCGGCCCCGATATCGAAATACCGCCCAATGCGGTGCAGGGCTTTGCCTATCAGGCGCTGGAAAATCTGGCGATCAATGATCTGAGCGCCGACGTTTACACCCTGCCCGAAGGGCGTCTGGCCGTGAACTTCCGTATTCAGGGCTATCACGCCCCGCCGCAGAAACAGGAATTGCGGATTTCGATCATGGACCTGTTCAATGGCAAGCTGATGGAGCGCAAGCTGCCCTTGCCGTCCGGCGCGCCGGTGATCCTCAATCTGAGAACCGACTGGAATGCCAACGAGCTGGCCACCGATATCTATCATCTGATGCAGCGCCGCTTTGCCGATTTGAGCGTGGTCGGGGCTGACGAGGGTGACGAACAAAAATGACGGCGACAGCACACGCAAAAAGATGCAACTGTTGCCGTTCACAACCCGTTCAGGCGTAAACGGGTCTATAAGCTATACGTGTACTGGACTAACCGGAGAAATCGTTATGTTGGACAAACGACAGTTCACCCTGTTTGCCCTTGCCGGGGCAATGGCGGGTACTGCGGCCTGTACACCTACGGTAAGAATCGCTTTCGACAAGCCGTTGGAAATCAATGCGAACCTGAGAGCGGATATTGTTATCAAGCTTGACGAAGAGCTGAAGAAGCTCTTCCAAGAAAACCCGAACCTGTTCTAAGTCAGGAGGCATAGAATGGCCTATCGTAAACTCTTTATCGCTGTTGCCGCCGCTGCTGCACTGGGTGTGGCTGGTGGTGTGATGGCGCAAACCTCGGGCCAGAAGGCTCTGGTGGATGCCGCCAAGGCCGAAGGCCGCGTCGGCGAACAGGCCGATGGCTATCTGGGCATTCGCACCACGGTCGAGGCCGATACGCGTGCGGCTGTCGATGCCATCAATAATGGTCGCCGCGATGCCTATGCCCGTACGGGCAGCCAGGCCGGTACCTCGGCCGCTGTGGCTGGCGAGCGTATGTTTGAAACCCGCCTGTTCCCGAACGTGTCGTCGGGCCAGTGGTACCGCAATGCTGCGGGCCAGTGGGTCCAGAAATAACCCGCACGAAAATGCGGAGCGTACAGCGCTAACCAACAGGGCCGATTTCCGTAACGGGGATCGGCTCTTGGCGTTTTAAGGGCGGCGATTCTGCTGCCGCAGCTTTGAAAACTGGGAGAGGGCGAATGCGCGCTTTGGTAGGTTTGGGACTGGTTCTGGCACTGGGTGCCTGTGATACGTCCGCGCCGGTAAAACCGGCTGGCGAAAAGGCCCCCGAGGCCAAGCTGGGTTCGGTGGTTCTGGATGCGCCGATCCGCGCACTGGGCACCGAGCCGTTCTGGCATGTCGATATCGAGGCGACGGGTCTGGTTCTGACCCGCATCGACCAGCAACCGCTGACGGCCCCGAACAAGGGCTTCGAGATCAAGGGCAATGTGGCGCATTGGGCTTCGGCCCTGCCGGACCAGACACCGTTTAAAGTCACGCTGACCGGCGCGGACTGCTCGGACGGTATGAGCGACCGCATTTATCCGCTGAGCGCCATGCTCGAGGTCGGCACCGAGACCCTGACCGGCTGCGCGGCCTCGGTCGAGGCTCTGGGACGTGCCAGTGAGGCCGGGCGCGTCGAATAGCGCCCGCCTCTATTGGCCCGTTACGTGCGGGACAGCTTAGCGTTTAGCCTGTTCCGAGCCATTGGTGACGGCACGGCCCGCGGCCTGAACGTCGCGGCCGATGCCGGCAACCGTATTGCAGGCCGACACGGCCAGAGCGGCAGCGATCATGCCGAGGGCGATAATCTTGCGCATGATAATTCTCTCGATAAGGGGTTGATCCGGTTGGCGACCATCGTTCTATGCGGGTATGACAGCCAGTGGTCGCCAGCATAAGGGCGACTGTACAATATTCGAGCCTTAACCGGTATCCTGACAGGTAAACATGATCCAGCCCGCCGCCAACTCCGCCCGCCGACTGGTTGAAACCCTTGTGCTGAACGGCGCGGACAAGGTGTTCTGCGTACCGGGCGAAAGTTATCTGGCGGTGCTGAACGAGCTCTATGATGTACGCGACAAGATCGAGGTCATCATCTGCCGTCACGAGGCCGGTGCCGCCAATATGGCCGAGGCCTATGGCAAGCTGACGGGCAAGCCGGGCATCTGCATGGTGACACGCGGGCCAGGCGCAACGCAGGCGGCGGTGGGCATCCATACGGCCCAGCAGGATTCCACGCCGCTGATCATGTTTGTCGGCCAGATCGCCCTGTCGGACCGTGGCCGCGAAGCGTTTCAGGAAGTCGATTACCGCCAGACCTTTGGCTCTTTGGCCAAGTGGGCAACCGAGATCGAAAGCCCCGAGCGCACAGTTGAAATCGTCGAGCGCGCCTTTGCGACCGCGCTTCAGGGCCGCATGGGGCCGGTGGTTATCGCCCTGCCGGAAAACCTGCTGCACGACGATGGTGGCCCTGCGCCCGTTCGCGCCGTCAAACCGGCCCGCGCTGCGCTTGATCCGGCCTTTGTCGAGGAATTGAAGGCCAAACTGGATCAGGCGAAAAGCCCGCTTCTGGTGCTGGGCGGTTCGGGCTGGACCGATGAGGCTAGCCACGCCATTGCAGGCTGGGCGGAAAAGAACGGCATCCCGACGGCCCTGTCATTCCGCCGCAAGGACCTGATCCCCAATAGCCACCCCGTCTATGCGGGTGATCTGGGTATCGGTTGCGCCCCCAAGCTGATCGAGCGCGTCAAACAGACGGACCTGATGATCGTCATCGGTGCGCGTCTGGGCGAGAACGCCACCCAAGGCTACACCACGCTGTCGCGTACCGGTACGGCGCAAAATCTGGTTCACATCCATCCGGGGGCCGAGGAACTGGGCCGCGTATGGACCCCGCTGATGTCGGCCTGTGCCGATAACAGCCTTGCCGCTCTGGCGATCTCGCAGATCGAAACGACCGGCCAGTGGCACGATCAGGCCAAGGCCGCGAATGAGGCCTATCTGGCCTTCTCCTCGCCGATCGAAACGGTGGGCGATGTGAACCTGTCGGAGGTGGTGCACCATCTGACGACGGGCCTGCACAGCGATGCGGTTCTGACCAATGGCGCGGGTAATTTCGCGGCATGGCTGCACCGTTTTTATCGTCACCAGTGCCGCCGTGCGCAACTGGCACCGACCTCGGGGGCCATGGGCTATGGCTACCCGGCGGCGGTGGCGGCCAAGGTCATGATGCCCGAGCGTCAGGTGGTCTGCTTTGCCGGTGACGGCGACTTTATGATGAGCGCTTGTGAAATGGCGACGGCGGCCCAATATGGTCTCGGCGTCATCGTGATCGTGGTCGATAACGCCACCTACGGCACCATCCGTATGCATCAGGAAACCCAGTATCCGGGTCGCGTGATCGGCACCGACCTCAAGAACCCCGATTTTGTGAAATATGCCGAGGCCTTTGGCGCATTTGCCACCAAGGTCACCCGCACGGCAGACTTCCCTGCGGCCTTGGCCGAGGCCTGCGCCGCCAGCGCCAAGGGACAACCGGCCCTGATCCATCTGATCGCCGATACCGAACAGATTTCGCCCGCCAAGACCATCACCCAGCTGCGTGGCGGCTGACCGACATCACGGCGTAATCTTGTAAGCGCGGCCGATTGCTGAAACTGTGCCCCCCACTGTTTGTGAGGGGGAGTGTTTTATGCGTCGTATTTTGATCTCATCGGTGGCGGCACTGGGCTTTGGGGGTTTGGCGTTCGGGGCGCTGGCACCAGTGGCCATGGCGGCCGAGCCGCCTGTCGTTGTGGCAACGGCGCAGGGCGAGGATGCCCGTCTGGCCGAATGGTTCGAGGCCGCCTATCAGGCCCGTCTGGCGCTCAGCCCGATGGGCATGACCTCGATGGGCATGAAGACCGACTATGACAAGCTGGACGACAACTCGGCGGCGGCACAGGCCCGCGCCATGGCCATGTCGGAAACCCAGCTTGCGGCCCTGAAGTCGTCGTTCGACACGACCAAGCTCAGCCCGCAAAGCCAGCTTTCGGTGCGTCTGTTTGAATATCAGGTGCAGCAGGGGCGTCTGTCGAACCAGTGGCGCGACTGGGGCTTCCAATTTGCCGCCAACGGCAATCCGACCACCAGCCTGCCGGTATTCCTGATCAACACCCACCGCGTGGACAGCGTGGCCGATGCCGAGGCCTATGTTGCGCGTCTGGTCGATACCGAACGCTATATGGGACAGGTCGCCACCACCCTGCGCGAGCGCACGGCCAAGGGCATTGTCTCGCCGATGTTCGTGTTCGAGCCGTCGTTCGACAATACCCGCGCGGTGATCGCGGGTGCACCGTTCGATACGGGTGCCGATAACCCTGTCTGGGCCGACATCAATAAAAAAGTGGCGGCACTGGATACGGATGCCGCGACCAAGGCCCGCCTTCTGGACGAAGCGCGCGCCGCCCTGACCGGACCCTATAAACGCGGTTTCGATACTGTGCTGACCGCGCTGGGCGAGGCGCAGGCCAAGGCCGACAGCAATGACGGCGTGTGGCGTCTGCCGGATGGCGAGGCGTATTATAATGCCCGTCTTCAGCTTTCGACGACGACCGACCTGACCGCCGACCAGATCCACAATATCGGTCTGGCCGAAGTGGCGCGTATTCAGGCCGATATGGAGGTCATCAAGCAAAAGGTCGGCTTTACCGGTACCCTGCAAGAATTCTTCACCTTCATCAAAACCGACCCGCAGTTCCAGTATCCGAATACGCCTCAGGGCAAGGAAGCCTTCCTGACCGATGCGCGTGGCTATGTGGCGCGGGTGATGGATATGGCCCCGCAATGGTTCAGCACCCTGCCCAAGGCGGCGCTGGAAGTTCGCGCAGTCGAGCCGTTCCGCGAGGCCACCGCCTCGGTCGCCTTCTATAACCGTCCGGCACCGGACGGCTCGCGTCCGGGCATCTATTATATGAACCTGTCGGACATGACGCAGGTTCTGAAGCCGCAGGTCGAGGGTATCAGCCTGCACGAAGGCGCACCGGGCCACCACTTCCAGATCGCCTATGCCCAGGAAATGGAGGGCGTGCCGTCCTTCCGTCGCTTTGGCGGCTATGGGGTCTATTCGGAAGGCTGGGGTCTGTACTCCGAGCAACTGGGCAAGGAGATGGGCTTCTATCAGGACCCCTATTCCGACTTTGGCCGTCTCTCGACCGAGTTGTGGCGCGCGGTGCGTCTGGTGCTGGATACGGGCCTGCATGCCAAGCAGTGGAGCCGCGAGCAGGCGATGGACTATTTCCGCCATAACTCGCTTCTGTCGGAGCGCGACATCCAGAAGGAAACCGAGCGCTACATCACCAATCCGGGGCAGGCGACCAGCTACAAGATCGGTGAGCTGAAGATTTTTGAACTGCGTCGCAAGGCCCAGAGTGCACTGGGTGACAGGTTCGATATCCGCGACTTCCACACGGTGGTGCTCGGCTCGGGTGCCGTGCCTCTACAGGTGCTGGAGGAACAGGTGGATGCATGGATCGCCCAAGGGGGCGGTGCGCCAAACCTGTAAAGACGGACGGTTCCTATAGGGCGGGGGCGGAAAGGTTCAGACCTTCCGCCCCTCGCTTTTTGAGGGTGACGGCGCTAAAGGGCGCGGCATGGCTTTTACCGCAACCGTCCTGACCATGTTCCCCGAGGCTTTCCCTGGCCCGCTCGGCGTTTCGCTGATCGGTACGGCGTGGCGCGAGAAGGGGCTGTGGAATCTGGAAACGCTGGACATTCGTGCGTTTTCCGAGGATAAGCGCGGCTTCCTGGATGACACCCCTGCGGGTGGCGGTCCGGGTCAGGTACTCAAAGCGGACGTGGTGGCGCGGGCTCTCGATAGCTTGCAAGGTCCCCCTCGGCCGCTTTTGTACATGAGCGCACGTGGCAGACCCCTGACACAGGCGCGAGTGAAGGAATGGGCGAAGGCCGACGGTATCGTCGTGCTGTGCGGCCGTTTCGAGGGGGTGGACCAGCGGGTGCTCGACGCACGCGGGTTCGAGGAGGTCTCCGTCGGAAACGCGGTCCTTGCCGGTGGCGAGGCGGCGGCCATGGTGGCGATCGAGGCGTGCGTCCGGTTGGTTCCGGGGGTCTTGGGTGCGGCGGAAAGCCTGTCGTCCGAGAGCTTCGAAGACAACCTGCTTGAACATCCGCAGTACACAAGGCCGCGGACATTCGAGGGGCACGACATTCCGGAAATCCTGCTGTCCGGCGATCATAAAAAGATCGCAAAGTGGCGTCAGGAGAAACGGGAAGAGACGACGCGGGAGCGACGCCCAGACCTCTGGGAGCAGCATCTCGCCAACTTACAGCTAAAGAGCAAATAAGCTCCGGAGATAGACCATGAACATCGTTCAGCAGCTCGCTGCAGAAGAAAAAGCCCGCCTGCTCGAAGGCAAGACCATTCCTGACTTCCAGCCGGGTGACACCCTGCGCGTGAACGTCCGCATTAAGGAAGGTGAGCGCGAGCGCATCCAGGCCTTCGAAGGCGTCTGCATCGCCCGTGACGGCGGCGGCATCAACGAGACCTTCACGGTCCGCAAGATTTCGTTCGGTGAAGGTGTGGAACGTCGCTTCCCGATCCTGTCCCCGAACGTCGACTCGATCGAAGTCAAGCGTCGCGGCGTCGTCCGTCGCGCCAAGCTGTACTACCTGCGCGACCGTCGCGGTAAGTCGGCACGTATCGCCGAGCGTCAAACCGCTCGCAAGGTTGTCGTTCCGACCACCGGCGAAGGCTCGACCGAAGCTTAAGTTTAGCCCTCGGCTGAATGTGAAGAACCCCGCTGCGATGCAGCGGGGTTTTTTGTTATCGCGGTCGCGCGATCAGACTTGCGGATCGGCCAGATCGCCAAGCTGGCTATCGCTCAGGGGCGGCTGTTCCAGACCCCGGCGCACAATGTCGCGTGTGGTGACCGACAGCGCCGTGTCGGCGGCGGCATTTTCGAAACGCTCGCGCACATGGGCCTCTGCGGAATGGGTCAAGGTGTAGATGCTGTCATGATTGCCCAGCAGGGCTTGTTTGAAGCCGCTGAAGGCGCGCTGGGCCTTGGCGAGGATCGAGCCATTGTCCTCGGGCGAACCACCCCGTTCACGCACGGCCACTTTCAGGGTTTCGGCCAGTTGCAGGTGTTGCGAGGCGCGGCGGTCCAGCCACTGGCTGTGGCGCGGCTCTATGGTGTCGCGGGCGGCCTCGGTATAGCCGTCTGCGCAATCGATCAAGGCCTCGATCAGGCCGTTCAGAACCTTGATGTCGTGGGCGTTGGCACTCATGGATTACTCCGGTGACGGGGCTGAAGTCGGTATGACTTCAACTCCCGTCGCCGGATAAAGGTTGCCCTAGAGCTTGGTGCGCAGGGTCCATAGCTCGGGGAAGCAACGGCGTTTCAGCGTGTCGACCAGATAGCCGACGCCGTCGGTGCCGCCGGTGCCCATCTTGCGGCCGATGATGCGTTCCACGGTCACCACATGCTTATGGCGCCATGTCAGCAGGGCATCGTCCAGATCGACCAGTTTTTCAGCCAACTGGTACAGCGGCCACCATTTTTCGGTGTTGCGGTAAACTTCCAGCCATGCCGCCTCGACACCCGGATGGGCCTCGTAGGTGGCCGAGACGTCGCGGTTCAGAACCTCGGCCGGAATGTCCAGACCGGCCAGCGACATCTGGCGCAGGGCATCGTCATAGAGGCTGGGCGCATTCAGGGCTTCGACCAGCGCGGCGTGTGCCTGAGGGCGTTCGGCGTGGAAGCGCAGGAAGCGCGGGTCTTTCAGACCCAGCATGGTTTCAAAGCGACGGAACTGGTCGCTCTGGAAGCCCGAGGAGGAGCCCAGATCGCCACGGAATTTCAGATAGTCGGCGGGCGTCATGGTGGCGAGGATGTCCCAGCTCTGGGTCATCACGGCCTGAATGCGGCTGACGCGGGCCAGCGACTTATAGGCGGGGACCAGATCACCGGCGCGGATCAGGCTTTGGGCCAGCGCGACCTCGTGCAGGATTTGCTTGAGCCACAACTCCTTGGTCTGGTGGATGATAACGAACAGCATTTCGTCATGCTGGTCACTGCGCGGGTTCTGGGCCGACAGCAGGGTGTCGAGGTCCAGATAGCCCGCATAGGTGATGCCTTGCGGTTCGTGGCGGGCGGTCTCGATGGCGTGACCGCGGATGTCGTCGGTGGGCGATGTCATGGGGCGAATATCGCCTGTTCGCGCGGCGAGAGCCAGTGCCTAGATGGTTATTGCGGTGCCGGTTTTTGCAAGGTCGCGTGCAGGTCATTGACCGTCATCAGAGCCGCCGAGCCGTAATAGCGGCTATATTCGACGACAAAGACACCGGCCTCAACCGTGGGGTCTGTATCGACCCACTGGCGGGCGGTTTCGATATCGGGCGTGGCCAGAATGAACAGGCCTCGGCGTCCGTCCTCGCCGCCCAGAGGCCCCGCCAGCACCAGATGGCCTTCATCGGCGAGGCGGGTCATGTTGGCGAAATGGCCCGCAAACAGGGCGGCGCGTTGCTCGCGATCGGTGATCTCGGCGTCACGCGGGCCGGTTTTCAATATGGCCAACACAAAGGGGCGCATGCCGCGTTCATCCGCGCCCAGCTTTTCGGCCAAGGCTGCATCATAGGACGGCGTGGCGGGCGTGGCCTCCTGTGCCACAGCCGACAGGGGTGCGGTGCCCAGAAGCAGGGCGCACAGTATCGCAAGGATAGAGGAACGGCTGGACATGGCGGGCTCCTGTAGCAAGGTCTGCACAATGCGCTCCATGCCGGAATGCGACAAGCGCCCGTCCGATATAACCACTGCCGATACAACAAGAGCCGGTGCGATATCCCGCACCGGCTCTTGTTTGAAATCTGGGTGTTTGGCCTATTCGCCTGCGGTGTCTGTGACTGTCGCGGCAGCCTGTTGGCCTGCTGCCGAAGCCTCGGCGGCGCTTTGATAGATAAAGCCGTAGGTCGGGTATTCGGTGGTGCCCAGATCGTTGATCGGGTTGTACCAGACCTTGACGCGGCTCCAGTCGCCACTGCCGGACACATCGACGACGGTGACATTTTCTTCGACCTTGCCACGGCTGCCGCCCCAGTTGGCATGGGTCACGCGGATAACGCGGTCGGTCAGAACATCGGAAACAACCGCGACGTGGCCTGCCTGCATACGGCCATGCGGCTGGAAGACGAGGACGGAGCCGGTTGCCGGTGCGTCGCCGGTGCGGAAACGGTCAACGGCTTGGCGCCACCAGGTCCAGGCATCGCCGAAGATCTGGATGCCCGAGAACATGCGCGCGAAGGTCACGCACTGCCAGTATGGGTCTTTGGCTTCCACCTGCGCAGGGGCAAGGGTGAAGAAGCCGAGGGTTGCCGCGAGAGCGGCGGCAGTGAGCCGTTTCATGAACTGGCGTGCTCCGGACTTATTTAAGGTCTGTGGCGACAGTCCTAGAGTATGATCACCAATAGTTGAAGCTTTGTTTCAATCTGTATCTAAAAAAATCGGCAAGTTCCGTGGGTAAATCGGGCGTTCAGCGGGAATTTCAGCGGCGCAGAAACTGTCGGGCCGGACGCTCGATCAGGTGATGGGCGAGGGCTGAAACCACGATGAGGCCGATGATAATCCCGAGCCAGATCAACAGATTGAACTGCTTGTCGGCATCGCCCGTCAGACGCGCCACCAGATTGGTGGACACCATCAGCCACGGCGCACAGCACATATAGATCGCATAGCTGATCTCCCCCAGCCACACGGAGGGTTTGGATGATAAAAGCGGGATGTTGCGATCCGACAGGCTGGCCAGTGCAACAATCAGACTGCCGCAGGACAGCACGGTCAGGGTGTCGGACCCCAGCCATCCGGCGCTGAGCAACACAAGGACGACGGCCAAAACTGTCCCTGCCAGCGGGCGGTGCAACGGGCCTTGACGATAGGCCAGATAAAGGGCGCAGCCATAGGCAAAGCACGGCACGATCCGCAAAGCGCCCCAGTGATAGGTCGCCTGTGTCAGCGAAAATCCGGCCCAAAGCGGAAACAGAAGATGCAGCGCGACCAGAAAATTCGCGGCCAGAAGGACCGCCAGCAACGGCCTGTTTCGCAGTCGCCATGCGCCAAAGGCATAGGCAGGGAAGGTCAGATAGGCGAACCATTCAGCGGATATGGACCATGACGGATGGTTCCAGCCTGCCTCATGGGTGAAACCCCATGCGTGGACCATCAACAGGTTGGGAATAAAGCTCTGCCAGTTCAGCACATTGTGGCTGATGGCTATGCCCGCAGCCCCCGCAGCCAACCCCAGCGCCATGACGGCCAGAAGCGTGGCCAAGTGTAGCGGGTAAATGCGTGCCAGCCGTGCCCGGATAAACGCCTTGTAGGAAAACTGACCCGCGCCGAACCGCTCTAGATAGACGTGGCAGAGGATGAAGCCGGACAGCACAAAGAACAGATCGACGCCCAGATAGCCCTTTTCGACCAGAAGCGGAGCCAGCGTGGTGTCCAGATGCGGCCAGAAGCTGAACAGCACCACCCACAAGGCGGCAACAAAACGTAAGCTGGTGAGCGGGCGCAGGTTTTTGGGGGCAGGAATCTGGGTCATCTTGGGCCGGATGGATTGATTGCCCCGATTTTATGCAGTTACGGTGCCAGCGTTATGCGTGCGTGGCGCGATGTCCCTGTCTGTCACGAAAGTTTGCAAAATACATATCGGCCCGTCCGCTGGGGCAGGTCATAGTCACGCTTGAAATACGGGCGAATGCTCGCCCCTTGGGAGACAAAGATATGAGCTTTCTGGATGGATTGCTGGGCAAGGGCGGAATGCCGGGCGGAGCGGATGCTCTGGGCGGCGTGCAGGACCTGATTGAATCCCAGGGCGGTGTTCAGGGCCTGACCCAGAAACTGGGTGCCGGTGGTCTTGGCGACATGGCCGCATCGTGGATCGGCAAGGGCGGCAATATGCCGATCTCGGCCGAACAGATCGAAAATGTTCTGGGGTCTGGCCCGATCGGTGATTTTGCCAAGCGTCTGGGCGTCTCGCCGCAACAGGCCGCCGGTGTCATCGCCATGGCCCTGCCGATGGTGATCGACAAGCTGACGCCGGATGGCGATGCCGCCAATGCCAAGTCGGGCGTGGATGCCGGTGATCTGCTGGGTGGACTTCTCGGCGGCGGTGGCGGCGGTCTTGGTGGCCTGCTGGGCGGACTGCTGAAGAAGTAATCAGCTTTCCGTGTCGTAGGTGACGCCGGTCAGATAAAGGCCGTCCGATGGTGCAACGGGTCCGCAGCGAATGCGGTCTGCGGCATCGAGGGCGGCCTTGAACTGTTCCGGGCTCCAGCGGCCCAAGCCCACCTCGGCCAGTGATCCGGTCATGGAGCGGACCTGACGGTGCAGGAAGCTGCGTGCTTCGAACACCAGATGCACTTCGGCCCCGACGCGGGTCACGCGGGCCACATCCATGCTTTTGATCGGGCTTTGCGCCTGGCACTGGGCATCGCGGAAGGTGGTAAAGTCGTGCTGTCCTAACAGGTACTGGGCCGCGACATGCATCGCCTTGGCATCCAGCTCTTTCTTCACATGCCAGACATGGCCCTGCTCGATGGCGGGGCGACCGGCACGGTTGAGGATGCGGTACAGATATTTGCGCCCATTGGCGGTGAAACGGGCATGCCAGTCGTCACTGACGGGCACGCAGTCCAGCACCGAGACCCGCTCAGCCAGCATATGCGCGTTCATGGCGTTCATGACGGTGCGGGCGGGCCAGTCCTTGTCCAGATCGACATGGCAGGTCTGGCCGGTGGCGTGAACGCCCGTATCGGTGCGGCCCGCCGCAGCAATCCGCACATCCTGACCGCTGAATGCCTTGATGGCAGCCTCCAGCGCGCCCTGAACCGTCGGCTGGTCCTTCTGGGCCTGAAAGCCGTTATAAGACGCGCCGTCATATTCGACCGTGAAGCGGTAGCGGGGCATGGCTAGGCTCAGGCGTGTCGGGTCGAGAAGGCGGAGCCTTCTGATCGCGCCGAACTCAAAATGGTACCAGTGGCGATTTTGAAGCCATTGAGCAGTTCGGCTGCCGACTGCTGGGCCTTACCTGCACGCTGCACGCGGATTAGGCGCACGGCACCGGTGCCACAGGCAATGGTCAGGTCCTGATCCAGCAGTTCGCCCGCTTGGCCCGAACCCTCGACGGTTTCGGACAGCAGCGCCTTGATACGGACCAACTCGCCCTCATGCTCGACCTCGAACCACGCGCCGGGGAAGGGCGACAGGCCACGGATGTGGCAATCCACTTCAGATGCCGAACGGGTCCAGTCGATGCGGGCTTCCGCCGGAGTGATCTTCTTGGCGTAGGTCACTTCGCCGACCTGTTCGACTTCTTGCGCGCCACCGCGCTCGATGGCGGCAAGGGCGCGGGGCCATAGGGCCGCGCCCGTATGGCTCATACGCTCGGTCAGGGAGGCTGCGGTATCGGTCGGATAGATGTCCATGACTTCGGACAGGATGATCGCGCCCTCGTCCAGACCTTCGCTCATTCGCATGATCTGGGCAGCGGTCTGTGTGTCACCGGCCATGATGGCGCGCTGGATCGGGGCGGCCCCGCGCCAGCGCGGCAGAATCGAACCGTGCAGGTTGAAGCAGCCCAGACGCGGCGCTTCCAGCACTTCGGTTTTCAGGATCTGGCCATAGGCCACAACGACGGCCGCATCGAGATCAAGTGACTTGAACGTCTCGATGGCGTCATCGGATTTCATGCTTTCGGGCGTGAAGACCGGCAGGCCCATGGCCTCGGCAAAGGCATGAACAGGCGAAGGGGTCAGCTTCTGGCCACGACCCTTGGGGCGCGGCGGCTGGGAATAGACGGCAACGATCTCGTGACCGGCGGCAATCAGCTCGGCCAGTGACGGCACGGCAAATTCGGGGGTTCCCATAAAGGCGAGGCGCATAGATGACTCCTTAGCCCGCGCGATTATGCGCGGACGCGCCCTGCCTTTAAAGGAAGGTGCGGCTTACTGCCAGCGGGTGTGGGTGGAACCGTCCAGATCCCACGCGCCACCGGCGTCCAGAGCGTCGTCAAAGTCCAGCAGACGATCCAGCAGCAGACCGGCCACCACGCCAATGGCAGCAACGCCCAGAATGGTGGCCGCCGAGGCGACGCCAACCTTTTCGGCGCGGGTCATCGGGCGGCGGGTGCGGACTTCACGACGTTGGCGACGGGACATCAGGCAGCCATCCTCTGGTGTTTTTTGACCTTGGTAACCGCACGGTCACGACGCAGGCGCGACAGGTGGTCGATAAACAGGACACCGTTCAGGTGATCCAGTTCGTGCTGGAAACATACGGCATAAAGACCGTCGATTTCCTCTTCGATCTTTTCGCCCTGATAGTTCAGGTACGACACGCGCACGCGGGCCGGACGCTCGACCTCGTCATAATAGGACGGCACCGACAGGCAGCCTTCCTCGTAGGTGAAGGTTTCTTCGGACGACCACAAAATCTCGGGGTTCACAAAGAAGCGCGGATTGCGGGCCGCCAGTTCGGCTTCCTCGCCTTCCAGACCCTCGGCGATTTCCTTGTCGCCAAGGTCCATCACCACGATGCGGTCCAGCACGCCGATTTGCGGCGCGGCAAGGCCGATGCCGGGGGCGTCGTACATGGTTTCCAGCATGTCATCCATCAAGGCGCGGTGCGCGTCAGTCACGCCGCCTTCGACCGATTTTGCAACGGTCTTGAGGATGGCCAGGTCGGCCGGAATGTCGATGGTCAGTATGCGTCGGATAGCCATGATCGGGAGGTAGGGTCTGTGGGGGCCAAGGTCAAGAAATGCAGGTCTTGGCCCCGTTATATCACAAAGTGTGTGGCGGAAGTGGCGCGGCTTTTAGCCCTGTACTTCGGGCAGAACGCGCGGCTTGCGGTCTTCGTCGATGGCGACATAGGTGAAAATGCCCTCGGTCACGCGGACACTCTCGATTTCCGCCTGACCACGCGCGCGTTTCCATGCCTCGACGTGAACACGGATCGAGGTGCGACCCGTATGGATGATGCGGGCATAGATGGTCACTTCGTCGCCGATGGTCACCGGCTGGTGGAAGACCATGCCGTCCAGCGCCACAGTGGCGCAGCGGCCACCGGCACGCTCGAACGCAGGGGTCGCGCCGTGCAAGTCCATCTGGGCCAGCAGCCAGCCACCGAAGATATCACCATCGGGGTTGGTGTCGGCGGGCATGGCGATGATGCGACCATAGGGCTTGGTAGTCGGCAGGCTGGGTGGATTGATAGCGTCTGCGGTCATGAGGGGCTTCCGTGAGGCTTTAAGGACAACCGTCCGATATTGCGTTGCAACATGAGCACGGATTTATCCGCAGGCAAATCACCTTGGGTATCGGCATGAAACGCCGTCTTGCCGTCAAGGTTGCCACATGCTTGATCGGGGACATGAAAACAGCCCTCGTCTATCCGCTAGCCGCCATTGCCGAGATTGCCGGATGCTTTGCCTTCTGGGCATGGCTGAAGCTGGATCGCTCGCCCTTATGGCTGGTGCCGGGGGTATTGAGCCTGATCGCCTTTGCGTGGCTGTTGACGCTGGTGCCGTCAGATGCCGCAGGGCGCGCCTTTGCCGCCTATGGCGGGGTCTATATCTGTGCGTCTCTGGTCTGGATGGGCGTGGTCGAAAAGACGACGCCCGACCGCTGGGATATTCTGGGCGGGGCCGTGTGCCTGCTGGGGGCGGCCATCGTGCTGTTCGGACCTAGAGGCTAGCCAGAAATGGCGGCAGAACCTCAGTGGCCGGACCATAGAGGTGTTCGCCGAACAGGTTGCGCCCCACGGTCGGCTCCAGATTGATCTCGACGGTTCTGGCCCCTGCATAACGGGCCTGTTCGACAAAGCCTGCGGCCGGATAGACATTTCCCGATGTGCCGATCGACAGGAAGATGTCGCAGCGATCCAGCGCCTCGCTAATGCGGTCCATCCGTAACGGCATCTCGCCAAACCAGACGATGTGCGGGCGTAAAACCCCTGCCGGATGGTGGGGTGATGTGTGGTGAGGTTCCAGATCATCGGACCAGTCCATGACCTTGCCCGTGCAGGTACAGCGCGCCTTTAATAGCTCGCCATGCATGTGGATCAGTTCAAACCCGTCCCGAGGTGTAATGGCCTGATGGGCGCGATCGTGCAGATCATCGACATTTTGCGTCACCAGCAGGAAATCGCCCTCCCACCGCGCGGCCAGTTCGGCCAGCGCCAGATGGGCGGCATTGGGCGCAACCTTGGGCAGGAAGGCGCGGCGTTGGTTGTAGAAGTCCTGCACCAAGGCCTGATTGGCGGCAAAGCCTTCCGGCGTGGCCACCTCTTCGACGCGGTGTCCTTCCCACAGGCCGTCACTGGCGCGAAAGGTCGGCACGCCGCTCTCGGCGGAAATACCGGCTCCGGTCAGAACAACAAGATTCATGGGGCGGCTCCAGAGCCAGTAGATTCGGCAAGACGATAGGATATAGCTATCGCATGTTTTCGTTCGTATCCCGTCTGTCCGCAACGGCCTCGATGGCCTTGGTGGCGCTCGCCCTACCGGTTATGGCCCATGCCCAGACTCTGGCCCAGACGCCGGTGGATTTGATTATCCGTGATGCCCGCGTGGTGGATGTAAAGACGGGGCAGGTCGCATCCGATCGTGCCGTCATCATTTCGGGCGATACGATTATTGCGGTCATGGCCGATGCCGATGTGGCCGGTGCCTATAGCGCCCCTGAAACTGTCGATGTTGATGGCCGCTGGGTCATGCCGGGCTTGTGGGACAACCACGTCCATTTCGGCGGTGCGGGTCTTGAGGAAGAAAACGCCGATCTGATGCCGCTCTATGTCCTGAATGGTGTGACGGGCGTGCGCGATGCGGCGGGCGATCTGGCACAAACGGTTCTGGACTGGCGCGCAAGTCCACCGCGCGCGATTGGCCCGAACCTGTTTACCTCCGGTCCCAAGATCGAGGGTATTGCCCCCGTCTGGAAGGGGGTGATCGAGACCGGCAGCGAGGCCGATATCGATGCGGCGCTGGATCGTCTTCAGGCGCTGGGCGCGGACTTTGTGAAGATCACCGACAATACCTTAAAGCCGGAGCTGTTCCTCTATGCCGTGCGCGAAGCCAAGAAGCGCGGCATGAAGACCTCGGGCCATATCCCGATGAGCCTGACGGTACTGGAAGCCGCAGAAGCGGGCCTATCGACCATCGAGCACCTGAACTATCTGATGAAGGCTGGATCGCGCGACGAGGCGGGTATTTCGGCCGATTATCTGGCGGGCAAATATACCTATGCCCAGACCATGGCCCGCTATGCCGAGACCTTTGATCCCGAGGTGGCATTGCGTGTTTATCGCCGTCTGGCGGAACTGGGCGTGATGGCCTCACCGACCCAGCACGGTTCTTCGACCTTGGCGTGGCTGGACCGTGATGACCACAGCCACGATCCCGAACTGGCCTATATTGGATCGGGTATTCGCGGCACCTATGGCTGGCGTGTGGAACGCGCCGCACAGGCAACGCCGGAAATGATCGAGGCCCGCCATTTTGTCGAGGCGACCACGCTCAAAACCTTCCCGCTGCTGCGCGAGGCAGGTGTGCGGATTCTGGCGGGGACCGATGCCGGGTTCCTGAACTCGTTCAACTATCCGGGCTTTTCGCTGCATAGCGAGCTGGAACTGTATGTCGCCAACGGCCTGACGCCCCGCGATGCGCTGGAAGCGTCGGTCATCAATGGTCCTGCGCTGCTGGGTAAGTCGGACCGCTTTGGCGCTGTGGCCGAAGGCAAGGCTGCTGATCTGGTCGTGCTGGATGCCGACCCGCTGGTGGATGTGGCCAATACGCGCCGGATCAATGCGGTGGTGCGGGCAGGGCGTATTCTGGACCGTGCGGCACTCGATGCTCTGGATGCCGACATCCGTGCGCGGGTGTCGGCCCACGAGGCGGACGCAGCGGCCAAGGCAGCGAACTAGATGGCGGGTTGAGGTTCTGGGGGCCGGTTGGCTCCCAGATTTTTGGTCCCAAGGCTTTTTTGCAGCCAGTCGATCATGGCCCGCACACGCGGCGGGACGTGGCGCGGGTGGGGATGGACAGCCCAGACGCCTTCATCGGGCGGGCGGTGGCTGTCCAGCACCGGCACCAGATGCCCCGCTTTGAGGGCCTCATTCACATAGAAGTCGGGAAGCTGGCACAGGCCAAGGCCTTGCAGAGCCGCATCCATAACCGCCGTGCCGGAATTGCAGCGCCAGCGACTGTGCGGGCTAAGGGTGATTTCACGTCCGCCTTCAGTAAAGCGCCACTGGGGCGATGATCCGGTCAGTGTGTCGTGGCTGGCGATTTCCGACAGGTCGCGGGGCGCTCCGCGTCGTTCCAGATAGTCGGGGCTGGCACACAGGATCAGGGTGCGCGAGGCCAGTTTACGGGCCATCAGGCGCGAGTCTGTCAGATGGCCAAAACGGATGGCCAGATCATAGCCTTCGCCCACCATGTCCCGCAGGCGATTATCCAGATCGAGGTCGATCCGCAGTTCGGGATATTGCCGCGCAAAGGCGTTGACGGCAGGGGCGATGAACCGCTCTCCGTAAGATACCGAACAGGTCATGCGCAAAAGGCCGCGCGGGGCATGGTCGTCGGGCTGGATAGCGGCCAGAGCCTCGTCGCGCTCGTCGATCAGACGACGGCAACGGGCAAGGAACTCACGCCCCGCATCGGTCAGCTCAACCCGCCGTGTCGTCCGGTGCAGCAGGCGCGTTTGCAAGCGGTCTTCGAGGCGCGCAATCTCGCGACTAACCGCCGAGGTGGACAGCCCCAGCCGCTTGGCCGCCCCTGAAAAGCTGGCCTGTTCGGCCACAGCCGTAAACTCGTCGATACCGTCCCATCTGCTCATCGGGACGTTGCAGCAGGATTGTTGCCCGTATGCAATAATGTTTTGCGGTTGTCGCAGTAGGCGCGAACCCAAACGCAGCGTAAAACAACACCAACGCCTGCCACTTACACGGACAATCCCCTCAAGCAGCAAGCCCCCGCGGGGCGAGCGATAGGGACCTCCGGAGGACCTAAAAAATGAAAACTCTTGCCGCCGTTGCGTTTGAAGCCAAGAAGCCGCTGGAGATCGTCGAAGTCGATCTGGAAGGTCCGCGCTGGGGCGAAGTCCTCGTCGAGATCAAGGCCACGGGCGTTTGCCATACCGACGCCTATACGCTGGATGGTCTGGACTCCGAGGGCCTGTTCCCGTCGATCCTCGGCCACGAAGGCGCAGGGGTCGTGGTCGAGGTCGGCCCGGGCGTGACCAGCGTTGAGGTCGGTGATCACGTCATCCCGCTCTACACGCCGGAATGCCGCCAGTGTAAGTCGTGCCTGTCGCGCAAGACCAATCTGTGCACCTCGATCCGCGCAACACAGGGCAAGGGCATGATGCCGGATGGCACCTCGCGCTTCTCCTATAAGGGCCAGACCATCCACCACTATATGGGCTGCTCGACCTTCTCGAACTATACGGTGCTGCCGGAAATCGCGCTGGCGAAAATCCGCAAGGACGCCCCGTTCGACAAGGCCTGCTATGTCGGTTGTGGCGTGACCACGGGTGTCGGTGCTGTGACCAACACCGCCAAGGTGACGCCGGGTTCGAACTGCGTGGTGTTTGGCCTCGGTGGTATCGGCCTGAACGTCATTCAGGGTCTGAAAATGGTCGGTGCCGACAAGATCATCGGCGTGGACCTGAATCCGGACAAGGAAGAATGGGGCCGTCGCTTTGGCATGACGGACTTCATCAATCCGAAGAATGTCTCGGACGTCGTGGCCGAGGTCGTGCGTCTGACCGACGGTGGTGCGGACTATACGTTCGACTGCACCGGCAATACCGAGGTCATGCGTCAGGCGCTGGAATCCTGCCATCGCGGCTGGGGCGAAAGCATCATCATCGGCGTGGCCGAGGCCGGCAAGGAAATCGCCACGCGTCCGTTCCAACTGGTCACGGGCCGCGTCTGGAAGGGCTCGGCCTTTGGCGGTGCGCGCGGCCGTACCGACACGCCGAAGATTGTTGATTGGTACATGGACGGCAAGATCGAGATCGACCCGATGATCACCCACATCTTCGGTCTGGAAGACATCAACAAGGCATTCGACCTGATGCACGAAGGCAAGTCGATCCGTTCGGTGATCGTATTCTAAGGCTGGTTGTCAAAAACAACTGACCGTGGCTAGTCTTCCCTCAACAACAATGAGGGAAGACTGCCATGTTCTCGCACATCACACTGGGTGCCAACGACGTCGAGGCGTCGCGTAAATTCTACGACGCCGCGCTGGGGGCCTTGGGCCATCAACCGGGCAATCCCAGTGAAGTGCCGCTGCCGGGTGTCTGGTATATGACCCCGCGCGGTATGCTGGGGATCGTCAAACCACGCGATGGTCAGGCCGCCTGCCACGCCAATGGCGGCACTGTCGGCTTTGCAGCCCCGACGCCCGAAGCGGTGGTGGCCTTTGCAGAAGCCGGTGTTGCCGCCGGCGGCACGGCCATTGAAGATCCGGCCGGTCCGCGCACCACGCCGTTTGGTGTCCTGCATCTGGCCTACCTGCGCGATCCGTCGGGCAACAAGATTTGCGCGGTCTTCCGCGAAGCCTGATGCGACCTTTGAAGGGGAAGGGGCAAACTGTGCTAGGTTCATCCTTCCCCTCTTTGTTCTAAAGGCAGAGTTTCGTGGCTTCACTCTTGTTTCGTCGCTGTTCGCTGATGCTGGCGGCTGTATCGGTTCTGGCTCTGGGCGCATGCAGTCGCCCGCAGGACAAGCCTGTAGCACCGCCATCCGAGGCGGCGGGCACCATCTGGCTGAACGAGGGTGTGGTCCTTTACATGCCCGATCAGATCATGAAGGCGCGCATCAAGGTTGAAGACCTGTCGCCCTATATGCGGGCCGTCGAGAGCGCCGCCAAAACGGTGGTCGAGGCCCAAACCGGTCAAAAAGGTACGTCCGGCATGTTGCTGCTGGCCCTGCGTCCCGAAGGCCAGTCCAAGGCCTGGGTGGTGACGGGTGAGCCGCCCATGGCGCAGCCGGTGGCCGATGCCATGATTGCTGCCACAGAGGCCGTGCCCGCCCCGCCTGTGAACGAGGGGACGGTTCTGGTGGGCATCCAATTCCACGCCTTTGGTGGTGGCACCGCGCCGGTCAGCTCTGGCCCGCCCATCCCGCGTGACTGGTATTCGCATTTCTCCAAACATGGCGGTCTGCTGGATGACGCCCTGATGGACAAGGTCTGGCCTCAAGCGGCTGTGGCGCAAAACGAAGCCGAGGAACCGGCCCAATGATGGAAGTTGTCAAAACCCACGCCGTACATGGCGGTACGCTGCGCTATCTGAAGCATGACAGCCAAACCACCGGCACACCGATGACGCTGTCGGTATTTGTCCCTGCGGGTACGGGACCGTTTCCGGTGCTGTACTGGCTGTCGGGCCTGACCTGCACCGAGGACAATTTCACCACCAAGGCGGGCGCATACCAGGCCGCCGCCGCGCATGGCGTGATTATTGTCGCCCCTGACACCTCGCCGCGTGGAGAGGGCGTGGCCGATGATGAGGCCTATGATCTGGGGCAGGGCGCGGGCTTCTATGTTGATGCCACGCAAAGTCCGTGGGCACCCCATTTCAAAATGGAGTCCTATGTCACCGGCGAACTGATCGAAAAGGTCGAGGCACAGTTTCCTGCCAATGGTGTGCGCGGTGTCTCCGGTCACTCGATGGGCGGGCACGGGGCGCTGACACTGGCGCTGAAATATCCGCACCTGTTCACATCGGTCTCGGCCTTTGCGCCGATCTCGTCGCCGACACGCTGTCCGTGGGGCGAAAAGGCATTCACGGCCTATCTGGGTGATGACCGCGCCGAATGGGCCAGGCACGATGCGGCCCTGTTGATCGAAGCGGGCGCGGCCAAGGGCCACTATGACGACATACTGGTCGATCAGGGCGATGCCGACAGCTTCCTTGAAAACCAGCTTAAGCCGGAACTGCTTTTGGCCGCTGCCGACAAGGCGGGCCAGAAGATCACGGTGCGGATGCAACCGGCCTATGACCATTCCTATTTCTTCATGGCCAGTTTCATGGCCGACCATGTGGCGTTCCACGCCGCACGATTGAAGGCCTGATGGTCGGGCTGTTGCCCGCGCACGGACAGTGGTAGGAGGGCGTTATGAACCGTCTCGATCCCTATGAACCGATGTTTTCCGCCCTCTGCACCGAGCTGGGCTTTTGCCTGCATGAAAAAGGTCAGGTGAAGGTCGTCGACGCCCTGCCAAAGGGGCTGGATGCTGCCGTGCGTGCGGTGCTTCAGGCCGAGGGCCACTATGAGCCTGCCGCTTCGGGCGATCTGAAGCGCGGTATCCGCGATTGCATCAAGGCCAATCTTCCGGCCTGATCCCTCATCGGATGACATAAGAAAAATCATTGAAAGGCCCCGTACGACTTGCGTGCGGGGCCTTTCTCCATACTGTCGCCTAACCGTGTTTTCAGGGAGGGTTTACGGATGGATCGTCGTCGTCTTCTTCAGAGTTTTGCTGCCGGTGCCGCATTGATGGCCCTTCCGGCCGGTCGTGTGTTTGCGCAGGCCGGTAGTGGAACCCCCACCGCCGCCTTCCACGCCCTGCTGGACAAGATCGCGCAGGAGATGATCCTGTCCGATCCCGAGACCCTGACCATGCTGGGCATGGACCGGGGACCGAAGGCCGATGCCCGCTTCAAGCTGAGCGACCGCTCGCAGGCCAAGATCGACGCCGACAAAGCCCAGTTCATCGAAGGCATGAAGGCGGTAAAGGCCATCGACAAGGCCCAGTTGCCGCCGACCGAGCAGACCTATTACGACTCGCTGGAGTTCTTCGGCGACACGGTGATGGAGGGCTATGACTTCCCCTATGGCGGCGGCATGTTCCCCTCGCCCTATACGGTCAGCCAACTGGGCGGATCCTATCAGCAGATTCCCGACTTCCTCGACAGCCAGCACCGCATCGAGGCGGCAGATGACGCCGACGCCTATCTGTCGCGCCTGTCGGACTTTGCCAAGGGACTGGACGCCGAACGCGAGCGCATGCTGGCTGACTTCGCCGCCGGTGCTGTGCCGCCCGACTTTGTCATCGACCGCACGCTGACCCAGATGGCGGCCATTACCGGAACGGCTCCGGCCGACTCGGTCATGAGCCAGTCGCTGGCGCGTCGCACCGCCGAGAAGAATATCGCGGGTGACTGGGCCGCACGCGCTCAGGCCATCCTGACGGCGGACGTCTATCCGGCCATCCAGCGTCAGGCCGATGCCCTGCAGTCGGTGCGTGCCGGCGCGACCCATGATGGCGGCGTCTGGCGTCTGCCCGGAGGCGAGGACTATTACCGCTTTGGCCTGAAATACTTCACCACCTCCTCGATGACACCGGACGAGGTGCACCAGATGGGGCTGGATCAGGTTGCGGAAATCTCGGCCCGCGCGGACGTCTTGCTGAAGGCGCAAGGCATGACGCAGGGCACGGTCGGCGAACGCATCGCGGCCTTGGGCAAGGACTCGCGCTTCGTCTATCCGAACACGGACGAGGCCAAGGACGAGCTGATTCAGGAACTGAACAGCCAGATGGTCGCCATCATGGCCCGTATGCCCGAATATTTCGGTCGCCTGCCCAAGTCGCCCTGTGACATCAAGCGCGTGCCCAAGGCCATCGAGGCCGGAGCGCCGGGCGGTTATTACCTGTCGCCTGCCTTGGATGGTTCTCGACCGGGGGCCTACTATATCAACCTGCGCGATACGGCCGAATGGCCCAAATGGACCTTGCCGACCCTGACCTATCACGAGGCGGTTCCGGGCCACCACTTCCAGATTGCCCTGCAGATGGAGAAGCCGGACACGCCTCTGCTGATGAAGGTCATGGGCTTCTCGGCCTATTCCGAGGGTTGGGGCCTGTATGCCGAGCAACTGGCGGACGAGATCGGGGCCTATGAAAACGACCCGTTCGGCCAGATCGGCTATCTGCAATCGCTGATGTTCCGCGCGGCGCGTCTGGTGGTGGATTCCGGTCTGCACCACAAGCGCTGGAGCCGTGAACAGGGCATCCGCTACATGGTCGATACTCTGGGCGATCAGGAATCCAGCATCGCCACCGAGGTCGAGCGTTACTGCGTCTGGCCGGGTCAGGCCTCCAGCTACAAGGTCGGTCACACGACGTGGGTGCGCCTGCGCGAAGAAGCCAAGGCCCGACTGGGATCGCGTTTCGACATCAAGGGCTTCCATGACCGCGGGCTGGACCTTGGCGGCGTGCCGCTGACGGTGCTGGAACGCGAAATGCGGGCCTGGGCACCGTAGGCCTGATTTTTCGTAGTTTGTATCAAGAGGAGGGCATGCCATGCATGACCCTCTTCATTGTCGGGGGGAGTTTTACATGATTGATCGTCGTCAGGTTTTGATGGGGGCCGCCGCCGTGGCTGCGGCTGCGCCCTCTCTGGCTCAGGCCGCTGCGGCCTTGAACGATGCGGATGCGCGTCTGAACGCCTTGCTGGATGGCTGGTTCGAGGCCGATGTGGATGAAAGCCCCGAGCGAGCAACGGGTCTGGGTCTGGACAAGGGCAACCGCGCCCACCTGTCGCACAAGCTCAGCGAAGTCAGCCTGAAGGCCCGCGAGGAGGATCGCACCAAGGCGCTGAGCCGCTGGCAAGCCATTCGTGCCTTTGACCAGACCGGCCTGTCGGAAGCCGGTGCGCTGAACTATGCCATCGCCGCCTTTGGTCGTGAAACCTCGGCCCTGAGCGCAGGCTTTGACTATGGCAGCGGCCGTTCGCCCTATGCTGTGACACAGTTGTCGGGTGCCTATTATTCGACGCCGGATTTCCTGGAGAACCAGCACCGACTGGATGACAAGGATGGAGCCGACGGCTTCATCGCCCGTCTGGAAGCGTTTGCCGACAGTCTGGATGGCGAGACCGAAATCCTTCGTGCCGATGCGGCTGCGGGCGTTATCGCCCCCGACTATGTGATCGACCGCGCCCTGCCGCAAATCCGTACCTTGCGCGACATGGCCGCCGGTGACTGGTCCATGATCAAGACGCTGGTGCGCAAACAGGCTCAGCTGGGCCTGACGGGCTATGACGCGCGCGCCATTTCACTGCTGGATGGCAAGGTGAAACCGGCATTGGCACGCCAGATCGCCACTCTGGAAGAGCAGCGTGTGAATGCAGTGCACGATGCGGGCGTGTGGCGTCTGCCCGAGGGGGCGGCCTTCTATGCCAACGGCCTGCGCTCCAACACCACCACCACCCTGTCGGCGGACGAAATCCACGAGATGGGCCGCGAACAGGTCGCCCAGATCAGCGCCGAGCTGGATCAGGTCCTCAAATCGCAGGGCTATACCCAAGGCACGGTGGGCGAGCGCGTCCATGCGTTGAACACCGACCCGAACCAGCTGTTCGCCAATACCGACGAGGGCAAGGAAGAACTGCTGAAGTGGCTGAACGACCAGATCAAGGAACTGGAGCCGCACCTGCCGCAATATTTCGGCCGTCTGCCGAAAACCCATGTCGAGGTGCGCCGCGTGCCGGTGTCGATCCAGTCGGGCGCACCGGGGGGCTATTATCAAGGTCCGCCGCTGGATGGCTCGCGTCCGGGTGTCTATTACATCAACCTGCGTGACAGCGGGAACTGGCCGCGCTTTGCCCTGCCGACCCTGACCTATCACGAGGCGTCTCCGGGCCACCACCTGCAGGTCGCCTTGCAACGTGAGGCGGGCGAGCTGCCGCAATGGCGTCGTGCCGGTGGCTTCTCGGCCTTTAACGAGGGCTGGGCGCTGTATGCCGAACAGGTCGCCGCCAACGATATGGATGCCTATGCGTCCTATCCGCTGGGCCGTGCGGGCTTCCTGATGTCCTATCTGTTCCGCGCCGTGCGTCTGGTGGTCGATACCGGCATCCACGCCAAGCGCTGGAGCCGAGAGGATGCGGTCGAATACATGGTCGCTTCGGGGGCTAAACCGCGCGATGCCGCCAATAGCGAGATCAACCGTTACTCCGTCTGGCCGGGTCAGGCCTGCGCCTACAAGGTCGGCCACACGGTGATTGCGCGTCTGCGTGCCGAAGCCGAGGCCAAGCCGGACTTCAACATCCGTGACTTCCACGACAAGGTTCTGCTCAGCGGCTCTATGCCGCTGGCGGTGCTGGAACAACGCCTGCGCGGTTAAACGTTCAGCTCAAAAGGAAAAGGCCGGAGGTTGATCCTCCGGCCTTTTTTACAGGACTGCCTTCAACGGGTCCTAGTAGCGGTTCCAGCGGGTCGACCGTGCTGTGCAGACGGCGTCATGGGCAATGCTGCAGTCTGTGCCGCCATTGGCCTGACATTGGCTGACAGCATTGGCGCGGGCCGTGCGGGCATTGCGGGCAGGTGTCGAGAAGTAGCGGGTTGCGCCACCGACCTGTCCACTGGCCACAGCCGAACAGGCATTTCGCCATGCGGTTATCGGCGCACAATTAGCATCCGGCCCGGTGGGGGCGCGCATACTCATCCCGCCCCATTCGTGATCGGGTTGTTCACATTTACGCATGGCATTGAATGAGGCGGCGTCTATGTCGCGGCCTTGAAGGACATAGGCATAGACCTCGCCGGTATCTGTATTGAAGGCAAAGGCCCCTAACCCCTCGACGCGTTCGCTATAGCCTCTGGTGCTGTTATCCACGCCTTGTGGGCTATCCGGAGCGCAGGTTGCCGATCCGGCTACCGTGCCGACGGGGCACTGGGTTTGGGCAGATGTCTTGCTGACAGGCAGGCTCGTTATGAGCAGAAAGCCTGCGGTTATCGCGCCGATGAAATAGGCGGTCTTCATGCCCTACCCCTTGGTCGTGCGCCATGTGGACGGCCAGAATTCCCAGTGAACGCCCAGGCAGTCACCCATGGCGTCTTCCTGTGTCAGAGCGAATTCGCGTCCGGTCCATGACCATTCTGCCATCTGGCCGCAATCGCCCAGACCGCGTCCCTTGCCAAAGGCGCTGATGGCGTTGGTGTCGGGGTTGAAGCTGCTATTGACTAGATCGTCTTGCGACGCGTGCGAGGTCGGAAAGGCTATCGTGCGTGCACCAGCACCGTCATTGGCCGAAACCGCATAGGCGTGTGAGAAATTATAGGCACCGGCCCCGCAGGGCACCGACCACAACAAGGTGTCTGCGCCCAGTCGGTTGACGCTCCAGCCGTCATTGATGGAGGCGCTACCCTGATTGATGTCCGCACATTCGCGCACCTTGGCAAGGGCGGCGACCTGACGGGCCATGTCCTTGGGCAGGTTGGTTTGTGCCACGGGCGCAGCGGCCTTGACGCGCGGCGGTGCGGGGGCGGCAGGGACGCTGCTGGCTGGGCGGTCGCCCTTGCGGATCAGGGCGGTGGTGGTGCCAATCCGGCCCTGGCGCTCGTCGATCCAGAGGAAGGCGGCAGCGGCTCCGGTTAAGGATACCGCTGCGGTTTCACCTCCGGCAGACAGGGTCATGGCCCGACCATTGGCCAATGCCCCTAGCAATTGGTCGGAAGCATTATTGATCGACAGCACCGGATCTTCGGATTCGAGGGCTTCCATCTTGCCCGCATAGTTGCGTCCGTCGATGTAGAGCAGGATGCGTGTGGCATCGGATGGCAGCGACCAACTGCCCGCATGAACGCGCGGACGGGCATCGGGACCGGCATCCAGCTTGACCATGACAAAGCCGCTGTTTTCCGCCGCAGGCCCATAGGCCGCGCAGTTGTTGATATTATCGCAAACCGCAGTCCACTCGCGGAAGGTCTTGGTTTCACTGGCAAAACTGGGCCCTGTTTCGGCCACTACAGCAGCCGCGTCCGTGGCGGCATCCTCGGCTGAGGCGACAGGGGCAGAGGGCGTGGCCGTCTTGTCATCGTTACAACCTGCCAGAAGGGCAGCCGCAGCGGCACTTAAGGCCAGCATACGCATGGGTGTCATATGGGTGTCCTTTGAATGGCTCAGGTGACTAAACCGGCACTTGCTCTCAGGGACAAGCACGAAGAACGACAAAATCTTGCGCCGGATTGCTTTGCGTTGCGGCACGGGGGGGCTATATCGCCTGCAACGTATTATTTAGCGCTAAGAGGACCAAGCATGGCCAAGATCAAGGTCGCCAATCCCATCGTGGACATCGACGGCGACGAAATGACCCGCATCATCTGGCAGTGGATCAAGGACAAGCTGGTCTTCCCTTACCTTGATCTGGAGCTGGACTACTACGATCTGGGCATGGAAAGCCGTGACGCTACGGACGACCAGATCACCATCGACGCCGCCCACGCCATCCAGAAGCACGGCGTTGGCGTCAAGTGCGCCACCATCACGCCGGACGAAGCCCGCGTGAAGGAATTCGGCCTGAAGAAGATGTGGAAGTCGCCGAACGGCACCATCCGCAACATCCTCGGCGGCGTTGTTTTCCGCGAGCCGATCATCTGCTCGAACGTTCCGCGTCTGGTGCCGGGCTGGACCCAGCCGATCGTCGTCGGCCGTCACGCCTTTGGTGACCAGTACAAGGCCACCGACTTCCTGTTCCCGGGCAAGGGTACGCTGTCGATCAAGTTCGTCGGTGAAGACGGCGAAGTCATCGAGCACGAAGTCTACAAGGCTCCGTCGGCTGGCGTGGCCATGGGCATGTACAACATCGACTCGTCGATCCGTGACTTTGCCCATGCCTCGTTCAGCTATGGCCTGGCCCGCAACTATCCGGTCTATCTGTCGACCAAGAACACCATTCTGAAAGCCTATGACGGCCGCTTCAAAGACATCTTCCAAGAAGTCTTCGACGCCGACTATGCCGAAGAATTCAAGGCGCGCGGCCTGACCTACGAACACCGTCTGATCGACGACATGGTGGCCGCCGCCATCAAGTGGTCGGGTGGTTTCGTCTGGGCGTGCAAGAACTATGATGGCGACGTTCAGTCGGACATCGTGGCTCAAGGCTTCGGCTCGCTGGGCCTGATGACCTCGGTCCTGATGACGCCGGATGGCAAGATCATGGAAACCGAAGCCGCCCACGGCACAGTGACCCGTCACTACCGTCAGCACCAGAAGGGTGAAGCGACCTCGACCAACTCGATCGCTTCGATCTTCGCATGGTCGGCTGGATTCAAGCACCGCGCCAAGCTGGACGACAATGCTGCGCTGCTCGAGTTCGCCGAGACGCTGGAACGCGTCGTCGTCGAAACCGTCGAGTCGGGCTTCATGACCAAGGATCTGGCCCTGCTGGTCGGTGACCAACAGTCGTGGCTGACCACCGAAGGCTTCCTGGACAAGGTCTCGGAAAACCTGAAGGCCGCTCTGCCGGGTATCGGTGAGTAAGCTCACCAGTTATGAGTAAGAGAGAGCCCCGCCAGACGATGTCTGGCGGGGCTTCTTTTTACCCTAACGCTCGCCACGCGGTGGCTCGCTCCTTGAGGGCAAAAAGAAGTTGGTGGACTTTGCGCTTAAGCAGTGAGGCCACGCGGGCCGAGCGATAGCGTGTGACTAAGTCGCCCATTAAAAAAGCCCGCCTCGGATGAGGCGGGCTTTTCGCTTTGAGGATGTAAGCCCTCTTAGATTTTGGCCTTGATGGCGGTGAGGCCTTCTTCGGCCTTGGAGGCGTCGGGTGCACCGCCTTGGGCGAAGTCCGGCTTGCCGCCAGCACCCTTGCCGCCCATGGCGATCACGGCGTCGCGGGCGAAGTCGGCAGAGTTATACTTGCCGACCAGATCAGGGGTGATGGTGACGGTGATAGCGGCCTTGCCATCGGTCACGCCGACCAGAGCCACGATGCCCGAGCCAAGCTGCTTCTTGAAGTCTTCGGCCACGCCGCGCAGACCCTTGCCGTCGACGCCGTCGAGGACGCGGGCAATGACCTTCACGCCGTTGATCTCTTCGGGGGCGCTGGATGCACCGCCGCCGCCGAGGGCCAGTTGCTTCTTGAGATCGGCAACCTGCTTTTCGAGCGACTTGCGTTCAGCCGTCAGGGCTTCGACGCGAGCCGGAACGTCTTGCGTCGGAATCTTGAAGGTCTGGGCCAGATTGCGGGTGATGTTGGCCTGATCCAGCAGGTACTGACGGGCAGCTTCGCCGGTCAGGGCCTCGATACGGCGCACGCCAGCGGCCACGCCACCTTCGGAGACGATCTTGAACAGGGCGATGTCGCCGGTGCGGGCCACGTGGGTGCCGCCGCACAGTTCAACCGAATAAGGCTTGCCCGCTTCGGTCAGCGAGTCACCGAGCGTCAGCACACGCACTTCGTCGCCATACTTCTCGCCGAACAGGGCGATAGCACCGGCTTCGATAGCGGCTTCAGGGTTCATCAGTTCGGTGCGTGCCGGAACGTTCTGGCGAATGACAGCATTCACCTCGTCCTCGATGCGGGCGATTTCCTCTTCGGTCACCGGCGCATTGTGGCTGAAGTCGAAGCGCATGCGCTCGTGGTCCACCATCTGGCCCTTCTGGGCGATGTGTGGGCCGAGCACGTTCTTGAGCGCGGTGTGCAACAGGTGGGCACCCGAGTGGTTGGCGCGTGTGGTCAGGCGCTGGTCGGCATTGACGTGCAGTTGAACCTTGGTGCCGTTCTTCAGTTCGCCGGTCAGGACTTCGATCTGGTGGGCGTACAGGTCACCGCCAGCGTGTTTCTGCACGTCGATGACGCGGCCGGTGCCGCCGGCCCATTCGGCCTTGCCCTGATCGCCGTTCTGGCCACCGCCCTCGCCATAGAAGGGCGTGGCGTCGAACAGAACCTCGGCGGTTTGACCCGCCGACAAGGTGTCGGTCTGTGCGCCGTCGGCGACGATGGCCACAACCGTGCCTTCACCGTCGGTATTGTCATAGCCGGTGAACTGGGTGGCACCCAGACGGTCGCGCAGAGCCAGCCATTCGCCCGCATTTGCGGTCTGGCCCGAGCCCTTCCAGTTGGCCTTGCCACGCTGGCGCTGCTCGGACATTTCGGCCTCGAAGCCGTCATTGTCGACCGACAGGCCGCGACGGCGCGCTTCGTCCTGCGTCAGGTCCAGCGGGAAGCCGTAGGTGTCATATAGCGTGAAGGCGGTCAGGCCCGAGATGACGCCGCCTTCGGACAGGTCCTTGGTGGCTTCGTCTAGCAGGCCCATGCCGCGACCCAGCGTGGTGCGGAAACGGATTTCTTCCTGCTTGAGGGTGTCCTCGATGAAGGCTTGAGCGCGGCCCAGCTCGGGATAGGCTTCGCCCATCTCGGCCACCAGAGTTGGAACCAGACGGTGCATCAGCGGGTCTTGCGCGCCCAGCAGGTGGGCGTGGCGCATGGCGCGGCGCATGATACGGCGCAGGACATAGCCACGGCCTTCGTTCGATGGCGTCACGCCATCGGCGATCAGGAAGGACGAGGAACGCAGGTGGTCGGCGATCACGCGGTGGCTGGCCTGGAAAGCGCCTTCGGCCTTGGTGCTGGTGGCATCTTCCGAAGCGGCGATCAGGTGGCGGAACAGGTCGACTTCATAGTTGGAGTGCACGCCCTGCAGCACAGCAGCGATACGCTCCAGACCCATGCCGGTATCGACCGACTTTTTCGGCAGTTCGCGAACGATCTCGTCGTTCTCTTTTTCGAACTGCATGAAGACGTTGTTCCAGATTTCGACGAAGCGGTCGCCGTCTTCTTCCGGGGATCCCGGAGGGCCGCCCCAGATGTGGTCGCCGTGATCGTAGAAGATTTCCGTGCACGGACCGCACGGGCCGTTCTCGCCCATGGCCCAGAAATTGTCGGCGGTCGGAATACGGATGATCTTGTCGTCCGAGAAGCCGGTCACCTTTTTCCAGATGTTAAAGGCTTCGTCGTCGGTGTGATAAACTGTGACCAGCAGCTTGTTGGCGTCCAGACCGAATTCCTTGGTCAGCAGACCCCATGCGCTTTCGATCGCGTGGTCCTTGAAATAGTCGCCAAACGAGAAGTTGCCGAGCATTTCAAAGAAGGTGTGGTGACGTGCGGTGTAACCCACATTGTCCAGATCGTTGTGCTTGCCGCCAGCGCGCACGCATTTTTGCGACGAGGTTGCGCGCGGATAGGGCGGGGTGGCCGCACCCGTGAAGTAATCCTTGAACGGCACCATGCCCGCATTGACGAACAGCAGGGTCGGGTCGTTTTGCGGCACCAGCGGCGCCGAGTGAACCTTCTCGTGGCCGTCTTTGCCGAAATAGTCGAGGAAGGTTGAACGTATCTGCTTCAGGCTGGTCATGGTGTGATCGGACTTCAGAGTAGCGGGTGGGCAAAGGGACCAGACGGGCACCTTCGCAAGACATGTCAGGGCGTCATATAGGGTTTTAGGGGGCAGTGCATCAATTGCGGCCCGCCATGACGGGGTTTTTCGCCAAGCGTGGCGTGGAAATCAAACCAGCTTGTGCGGTGCGACGATAACGCCGTCGCTATCGGCATACAGCCAGTCGTCGGGACGGAAGATGATCCCGCCAAAACTGGTCGGGATATCGATCTCTCCCAGAGCCTCGCGCTCGGCCCGCAGCGGGCAGGTGCCGATGGCCTTGATGCCGATATCCATAGTGTCGATGACGGCCGTGTCACGGATGGCGGCATTGACGACAATGCCGGCCCAGCCATTGTCGATGGCCAGCTTGGCGAGGTTGTCGCCGACCAGTGCCCGCTTCAGGGAGGTACCGCCATTGACGACCAGCACACAGCCGCGCCCAGGCCCTTCGAGGGTCGAGCGCACAAGGGCGTTGTCGTCCAGCACACTTAGGGTGCGGATCGGGCCACTGAAGGCCTTACGCTGACCAAAGCTGCGAAAGGCGGTCTGGCACACGCGCACGATATCGGTGTGGGCATCGCACAGGTCGGCAGTGGCAAAATTGGTCATTGCGTATTTTAACTACCTATCTACGGGAAAGTAAGTATTGGCTAATCGGTAAAACAAGATACCCCTTACTGAGTTCTCATTGTCGAGGCTATGAAACAGCAAGGAGTGCAAAAATGCGTAAGCTATTAGGTACTGCACTGATAGGCGTAGTTTTAGCGATGTCGACTTCACCAGCGGCGGCTTTTCGGAATGATGGTGGAAGTAGCAGCGTCGCCTATAATTATATTCTTTACGCTGATGCAGAGAAAACAGTTTGGATTGGTATGCTAAGCGATACGTGTGGGGCTAATGGGGGCGTGATAAACCCTTATCTTCCAACGCCTTATTTTGACCGCGAGCCGGCATTTCTTTGCACGAGCGGCGGACCGTACTTGCCACCAGAATGGTAAAAAAGAGGCCCACCCGAATAAACGGGTGGGCCTTCTCCATCCTGCCACCCGACGGGGTCGGTAGGCGGGTCGCCGGGGGAGGGCGGAGATTCTGTTCAGCCTGTGCGGCCTTAACCTTCGAGGTTTTTAGCCTTCGAGATCTTGGCCTTCGTCGGGTTCCGGTGCACCCAGCAACTCGTCGGCAATCTTGGCCGTTGAGGCACGCACGGCTTTTTCGATAGCTGCAGCCATGTCGGGATTGTTCTTGAGGAATTCCTTGGCGTTCTCGCGGCCCTGACCGATGCGGGTCGAGTCATACGAGAACCACGAACCGGACTTCTCGACGATATTGGCCTTGACGCCCAGATCGATGATCTCGCCGATCTTGGAGATGCCCTCGCCATACATGATGTCGAAGATCACCTCGCGGAATGGCGGGGCCACCTTGTTCTTGACCACCTTGACGCGGGTGGTGTTGCCGACCACTTCGTCACGGATCTTGATCGAGGCCGTGCGACGGATATCCAGACGCACCGAGGCGTAGAATTTCAGCGCATTGCCGCCCGTGGTGGTTTCCGGCGAGCCATACATCACGCCGATCTTGTGACGGATCTGGTTGATGAACAGCACGATGCAGTTGGACTTGGAGATCGAGGCCGTCAGCTTGCGCAGGGCTTGCGACATCAGACGCGCCTGCAGGCCGGGAAGGCTGTCGCCCATCTCGCCTTCGATTTCAGCGCGCGGCGTCAGGGCCGCAACCGAGTCGATGACCACGATGTCCACGGCACCCGAGCGCACGAGGGTGTCGACGATTTCCAGCGCCTGTTCGCCCGTATCGGGCTGCGACACCAGCAGGTCGTCGAGGTTGACGCCCAGCTTCTGGGCATAGACCGGATCAAGCGCGTGTTCGGCATCCACGAAGGCGGCGACGCCACCCGATTTCTGGACTTCGGCCACGGTGTGCAGGGCCAGCGTCGTCTTACCCGAGGATTCAGGACCGAACACTTCGATAACGCGACCGCGCGGCAAGCCGCCAATGCCCAGAGCCATGTCGAGGCCGAGCGAGCCGGTCGAGACGCTGGCGATTTCTGCCACCACGCCGCCCTTGCCCAGTTTCATCACCGAACCCTTGCCGAAAGCGCGATCAATCTGTGCGATCGCGGCCTCAAGAGCGCGTTGTTTATCGGAGTCTGCCTTAGCCACTAGTTTCAATGCCGCCTGTGTCATTGGTTTGATCTCTCCCTTGCCATGATTCATGGCTGGATTCCCGTAGGACCATGGGAGAGACCCGCCAGGACCCGCTCCCTTGATGTGGATAACAGTACATGGTTTGTTCTTGTTCACAAGATGTTCTCATCGAAAAATGAGAACAAAATAACAACGAACGACCGATATTGACGTATGCCCTTCGTGCCACCTTTGCCGCACACAGGCGTTGTGACGGGTATGAGCGACGAACACACACTGCCCGAAACCGTCCATTCCCCTGAAATCCCTGCCAAACCGGCAGTTCTGTCGATCCGCAATGCGCGGATGGCGGACGTTACCGGCATCAATGCCTTGGTGGCGCGGGTCTATAAGGACGACATTCCCTATACGCCGGGCATGTTGCGGGGACAGATCGCCACCTATCCCGATGGCCAGTTTGTCGTCGAGTATGATGGCGAGATTGTTGGCTATGCGGCCAGTTTCCGCATCGACGAGGCGGCGGCCATGTCGGCCCATAGCTGGGAGCAGATCACCGGCGGCGGCTATGCTTCACGGCATGATCCGCATGGCGCGTGGCTGTATGGCATGGAGGTCTGTGTGGACCCGACACGCCGACGTCTGCGGATTGGCCAGCGCCTCTATGATGCGCGCCGCGATCTGGTCGAGGCCCAGAACCTGAAGGGCATTGTCTTTGGCGGGCGTATGCCGGGCATTTATCGTCGCCGTGCCGAGCTGCGCGATCCCGAAACCTATTTGCAGGCGGTGCTGGATCGTAAGTTCAACGATCCGGTGATTGCGTTTCACATGCGCTCGGGCTTCGAGCCGGTGGGGGTGCTGAAGCGCTATCTGCCGACCGACAAACAGTCGCTGGGCCATGCGTCCCACATGGTGTGGCGCAATCCCTATTATCTGGAAGATACCGGCAAGGGGGCGGCCTTTGCCACCAAGGAGACGGTGCGCGTGGCCACCGTCCAGTTGCAGATGCGCAAGGTCGATAGCTTTGACGAGTTCATCGCCAATGTCGAATATTTCACCGATGTGGTGTCGGACTATCGCGCCGACTTCGTGGTCTTCCCCGAGCTGTTCACGCTTCAGCTTTTGTCGCTGGAACATCGAAAGCTGACACCGGCGGAATCCATCGAGGCCCTGACCCGCTATACGCCGCGTTTTGTCGAGGCGATGCGCAAGCTGGCGGTCAGCTATAATGTCAACATTATCGGCGGCTCGCACCCGACCCGCACCGAGGATGGCGACATCCAGAACGTCGCCTATGTGTTCTTGCGCGATGGCTCGGTCCACGAGCAGGAGAAGATCCACCCGACACCCAATGAGCGCCACTGGTGGAACATCAAGGGCGGCGAGCGCGTCCATGCCATCCCTACCGACTGTGGCCCGATCGGGGTGATGATCTGTTATGATTCAGAGTTCCCAGAAGTCGCCCGTCGCATGGTGGATGAAGGCGCGCGCATCCTGTTTGTGCCGTTCTGCACCGATAACCGTCAGGGCTATCTGCGGGTGCGCTATTGCGGTCAGGCGCGGGCCATCGAGAACCAGTGCTATGTCGTGCTGGCGGGCAATGTCGGTAACCTGCCCAATGTCGAGAATATGGACATCCAGTATGCCCAGTCCTGTATTCTGACGCCGTGCGATTTCCCGTTTGCACGCGACGGTGTGGCCGCCGAGGCGACCGAGAACGTGGAGACGGTGACGGTGGCCGATCTTGATCTGTCCGACCTGTCATGGGCGCGGGCGCAGGGGACGGTTACCAACCTCAGAGACCGTCGCTTTGATCTGTACAAGACGGCGTGGACCGACGGGGGCTGATCAGTTCTCGCGGTAGAAGTTGCAGTACCAGTCCACAAAGTGGCCAACCCCCTCTTCGACCGGCGTCGAGGGGGCATAGCCGATGGCGTCGAGGGTATCGGACACATCGGCTTCGGTATTGACGACATCGCCGTCCTGCATCGGCATGAGGTTAAGCGTTGCCTTGCGGCCCAGCTTGCTCTCCAGCACCTCGATATAGCGCATCAGCGGCACCGGCTGTCCGGCCCCGAGATTGAGCATCCGCCACGGGGCCACGCCGCTGGTGGCCGGATCGGGGTGTTGTGCATCCCAGTCGGGATTGATGCGGGCCGGTTGATCCAGCGCGGCGATGATGCCGGTGACGATATCGTCCACATAGGTGAAATCGCGGCTCATCCGGCCTTCGCCATACACGTCGATCGGTTCGTTCTTGAGGATGGCGCGGGTGAATTTGAACAGCGCCATGTCCGGCCTGCCCCACGGTCCATAGACGGTAAAGAACCGCAGGCCTGTCGTCGGGATGTTGAACAGATGGGCATAGGAATGGGCCATGGCCTCATTGGCCAGCTTGGTGGCTGCATAGAGGGTCAGCGGGTGGTTGGCCCCGTCATGCACCGCGAATGGCAGCTTGCCATTGGCCCCATAGGCGGAACTGGTCGAGGCATAGACCAGATGCTGACAGCCCGTCGCCCGTGCGCCCTCCAGTATCGACAGGAAGCCGACCACATTGGAATCCACATAGGTTTCCGGCGCTTCAAGGCTGTAACGGACACCGGCCTGTGCGCCGAGATGGACGATACGCGCGGGTTTTTCAGTGGCGAACAGGGCGGCCACACCCTCACGGTCGGCAAGGTCCAGCGTGTGATGGCGATAGTTCGGATGGGCCAGTAGCTGGTCCAGGCGCGCCTGTTTCAGGGCCGGATCATAATAGGCGTTCAGATTGTCCAGGCCGATGACCGTCTCGCCCCGCGCCAGCAGGCGCTGCGCGGTGTGAAAGCCGATAAAACCGGCGGAACCTGTGACAAGAACGGCATTGGACATGCGCCAGCGATAAACCTGTCAGCCATGCTTCGCCAGAGTCCTTATGCCCAGAGCCCTTATGCGCGAATGGCGATCATGGATTTGGTCAGGGGACCGACCTTTTCGTCATGGTGCTTTGCATCGGCATAAAGGAAGCGGAACTGGTTCTTATCCAGCAGGCGTGCGTGCTGCACATCGCGCATAGCGGCCCCGACATCGGGAGACTTTTGCGAAAAGCCGTGCGCGCGTTTCATCAGGGCGCGGGCGCGGCTTTGCTCGCTCTTCCAGTGGAAGAACAGGCTGGAGAAATGCGGTTCGACCGGAAACCAGAAATAGGGCGTCTGGACATAGTATTTCGGCGCCAGACGACGGCATTCCTGCGCGAACGCCTCCATGCGCACCCAGTCGCCGACATGTTCGATGACCGAGTTGGAATGGACGAGGTCGAAACTGTTGTCGCCATATTGCGGCAGGTGGGTGGCGTCGCCATCGACCACAGTGAACAGGGCGTCGTCCCACACATCATCGACCCCGCCCGGATTGACGAGGGTGATGTGGACGTTCGATCGCTTGAGGAAGTCGGCATCGAACAGGTGCCAGTAGCTGGCCTCGCCGCCCAGATCGATGATGCGAACCGCGCCTTTCTCGGCGTGGATGGCTGTGATCAGATCGACAATCCGCTTGCTGCGGGCGCGACGAAAACGCGACACCAGCGAGTTGGGATCGTTATTGTCTTGTAGGGCGTGGATCAGCTTCATGGCGCTTCATTGGCATAACCTTACTACTGTAAGCTTAAGCGCGTGGCCTTTTCGGCGAGAGCCGAAGTCTGTGCCGGTTCGGCCAGACGTGACCCTGCGCCCAGAGCCACCGAGGCCAACAAAAACACCACGGCCAGTATGGTCAGCCAATAGTCGTCGCGTGCGGGCACCAAGGGGCGCACGAACAACAGGACCAGAAACCCGATCAGACCCAGCGCACCGGGCAGGCTGATTCCGATGCCCAAAAACACCAGATGCCCGTAACCCATCAACCAAGCCCCTGCGATGACGGTGGCGATTGCGGGCGCAATCAGACCGCGCATTTCGCTGAGCGCAGGGAAGAGTGCGGCAGTAAGGCTCATGACCGCGACCGCCAGAAGGACGGGCCAGATCAGGATGAGAGCGGCCTGAGGGGCCACAACTTGCAAGACAACGCCAAGGACGAAGGCCAGCATAACCCCGCCGATCCATCCGCCCCACAGGGTCCGCGAGGCGGCACCGGGCCACAGGGACAGGACAGCCGCCACCGCACCCGCGCCGATCATCAGCGGGCTGGCGTCACCCACCAGATTGACCAGCAGGGTCAGGCCCGCCAGTCCGTAGCCGAGGATGCGTCGATATTCGGCCCGCGCCCCTGACATCAGGATAAAGGCCAGAGCCAGCACGGCCAGCGCCGCAGACGCCTCCATCCACGGCAGACGACGCAGCAGGATATAATATTGGCCACTGCCCGATAATGGCGCGGCCAAAAGACGTAGGGCCTGACACAGGATCAGGCTGGCACTGATGAACCAGACCCCGTCCAGCACGCCTTGGAACAGTTGTTTTGGCCCCAGTCGCGTCACCACGCGGGCCCGCCACACGCTAAAGGCCAGACCGGCCAGCGACAGGGCCAAAAGCACCCAGCCCGCCCACAAGGGCGTGCTGATGAACACATGCCCGAACACATCGGCATAGGCACGGTTGTCGCCCTTGGCGGGCAGGGCCTCGGACGTCATCAGGCGACTGGTCATCTCCAGCGTCTGCGAGCCGATATGCTGAAGCGAGCCCTGATCCAGATTGTCGGGTGTCGATTCCGCCGTGTGGTATTGGCGGGCGCGACCGATAAAGGCGATGTTGATGCCCTGTGCGCCCTGATTGCGCGGGATGGTGAAGTCTGTCCCGTTGGGCATGCGCTCATACATGAAACTGGCCAGCGAGGTGCTGGCAACGCCGCCATCGGCAGACCATGCCAGAGGGGCAAAGGCCTTGATGGTCGGGCCGTCACCGCGCCCCGTTTCGAACATCGAGGCGCGACCGCCCCCGCCGCGCGCTTCCAGATTGATGATGAAGCCGATTGTGGGTGCAAGCGCATGCTCCTCGAAGAAGATGCGCGCGCCTTCCAAACCGATTTCCTCGGCATCGGTGAACAGGACGATCAGATCGCGTTGCGTGTCCTTGCGGGCTTTGAGCGCGCGGGCGGCTTCCAGAATGGCGGCCACACCGGCACTGTCATCGGCGGCACCGGGGGAATGCACGCTGGTATCATAGTGCGCCATCAGCAGGATGGGGGGCAGACCGCTCTGGGTGCCTTTGCGGATACCGATCAGGTTGGTGGCCTGAAAACCGGCAACCTCTGGCGTACCGCCTTCTTTTTGCAGGCGCTGAACCGCCTTGACGGTCAGCGAGCCGGTCTGTTCGGAAGCGGTAAAGCCCAGCTCGGTCAGGCGGCTGGAAAGGTGCTGCCGCACGCGCTGGTGCTCGGCGGATCCTAACGGATGCGGGGCCTTGGCGATCTCGCGCACATCGACCATGGCGCGGTGGGCGGAAAACTGGTCGGCAGGGGCATCCGCCGGACGCGGGCGCGGTGTCTGTAGGCTGAGCACCGCAAGGGCGAACATCAGAGCCAGTGTGCTGAGCAATACCGATAGGCGCATCCATCCCTCCCTGGATCGAGCGCGTATTGGCTATCAATGTTCTTCATATAGCAAGAGGGCGGCTCCGGCCTGTGCCGGAACCGCCCTCGAAAGCCTTGGTCAGCGTTTCGGAAAGATTAGAAACGCTTGGAGATTTCGATGCCGTACATGCGCGGATCGTTGACGAAGACGGTCAGGTTGTTGAAGTCGATCGCACCGAGGATGTTGTCCTCGTCGGTGATGTTGCGGACATAACCGGCCACTTCCACATCGCGGCCCAGATGACGCCAGCCTGCACGCAGGCCGCCTTCGAACTGGGTGCCCAGCATGAATTCCTTGGATTCATACAGGAAGATGTTGGTGTTCTTCTGCATGACCCAGTCGGTCGCCGCGAACAGCTCTTGATCGTTGCCGATGGACTTGACGTAGGACAACACGAAGTTGGCCGAATATTCCGGAGCCATCGGGAACGGGTTGCCGTTGATTTCGGCAAAGGACTTGCCGCCGATGACCTGCATCGGATCGGTAATGGTGCACAGGTGGTCGCCGCAGATCGGAACCAGCAGGCTGCTATCCTTGATCTCGGTAGCGTTCCAGGCAAAGCCACCGGCGAAGGTGAAGCCAGCACCCAGATAGACGTCACCGTCGATCTCGATGCCCTTGCCTTCGCCCTTGGCGGCGTTCAGCAGGCGGTTGGTGTTGTCGTTGCCACCGATGGCAGTGAACTGCTGGTCTTCTACTTCATAGAAGTAGGCGGTGCCGTTCAGGCGAGCACGGCCATCCCACAGGCGGGCCTTGAAGCCAGCTTCGTAGGACATGACGGTTTCGCTGTTGGCGGTAGTCAGAACCGGCAGGCTGCGGCCCTGAATCGACGGGCCGCGATAGCCGTTGGCGATACGGGCGAACAGGTTCCACTGGTCATTGACTTCGTAGAGTGCGCTGACGTCCCACGAAACTTGTTCGTCGGCGACCGAGACAGTGCTGGTCGGCAGCAGGACATTGGCGGGCTTGTCCGCATCAATGGTGATGTTGCCTTGATAGTTGCGGTTGTCCTCGGTGTAGCGCAGACCGCCTGTTACCTTCAGGGCATCGGTGACCTGATAGTTGGCCTGACCGAACACCGACCACGAATCCGACTTCTGGATGATGTCGGTTTGTTTTTTAGGGTCGAGTTGGCCTTCGCCCCAATAGGTGTTGGACACCAGATTGAAACGGTCCTGGAAGTAGAAGGCACCAACCTGCCAGTTCAGGCGGTTGTCACCGTTCGAGGCCAGACGCAGCTCGTAGGTGTTCTGGATCAGGTCCGAGTTGTCGGTGCCACTTTCGACGCGGAACGGGGTGGCATAGCCAGCACCGACCGGAGCGGTGAAGGAGACGCCGCCGTCGATATCGCCATTGCCCAGCGACGAGCCTTGATAGGCACCGACAACACCCGTCAGGGTCATGTTGCCGAAGTCATAGGCCACTTGCAGCGACTGCGAGGTGGTGTCCTGCTTCTGGAAATTGTTACGGCCGCCATCATAATAGACGGTGTCGCGGTCGTAGTTTTCGTTCAGCTTGTTCGAGCCCTTGGTCAGGGCATTGGCGCGGTTCAGCGTGCCGGTACCGGCATAGTCGCGAGCCTGCAGGGTGGCCAGAACCGACAGACGCTCGGTCGGGGTCCACGACAGGTGGCCACGGATGGCGCGGTCTTCGAAATTGCCCAGTTCCTTGCCGTTCGGGTTGGCGAACTCGGCGTCATAGGCGTTGTTGACCCAGTCATCGCGGTGGTTCCACAGACCGGCGACGCGCAGCGACAGGGTGTCGTTCAGCGGCAGGGTCACGCCGCTCTCGGCGCGGACCGAACCGTAATTGCCCATCGACAGGGTGCCAAAGCCTTCGAACATGTCGCCCGGCTTGGTGGTATCAACCTTGACCACACCGGCAGGGGTGTTGCGGCCGAACAGGGTGCCTTGCGGGCCACGCAGAACTTCCATCTGCTTGACGTCGAACAGCGGGAAACCCTTCAGGTACACGCTTTCCAGAACCACTTCGTCCATCACGACCGAAACCGGCTGCGAGGCGGTGAAGTCGAAATCGACGTTGCCGAAGCCACGGATATAGAAGCGCGGCGCATAGCGGCCGTTCGAGCTTTCGACGTTCAGGCTGGGCACGCGACCGGCCAGAGCCAGAATGTCGGCACCGCCGGCATTCACAGCCGCCAGCGTCTCGGTGTTCATGGCGGTGACGGCGAACGGCACGTCACGGATGCTTTCGCTGCGGCGCTGGGCGGTGACGACGATATCGCCGACCGAGGCGGTGTCTTCAGCAGTTTGAGCAAAGGCCGGAGCGGCAACCAGCAGGGCGAGGGTGCTGGCCGAAACGGCGAGGGCGGCAATACGCTTCATTTCTATATCCCCTAGGAATGATGGGCGGGGGTCTAGAGGGTGGACGCGGCTCAAGCCAAGCTCGAAAGACCGTCGAGCGGTGAACCTTTTATGACATGGCCACAGTCGCGCAAAACCTGAGCCCTACAGGTGGATATCGCCGTTGATGCGCCCGATTGCCGCAGTTCCAACACATTATGTGCCTTTTTACATCAGCCCTTTGCGAAGCCTGCGTCCTGCACATGTTAAGGGCAGATGGTTGTCATCAGGGTCGACTTAACATGTCACAGTCTTTTCTTTCGCGCCGCCACCTTCTCCAGTGGGCCGCTTGCCTGCCTTTGGCGGGCGCTGTGGCAGGGTGCGCGCATAGTCCGGTTGCACAGTCGGGTCCCAAGCTGCGGGTGCTGGCGATTTCGGACCTGCATTCGTCCTATGGCCGCATCGCCCAGCTTCTGGCCGCGTTCCGCGCCGAGGTGACGTCCAGCCATGCCCCGCACCTGATCGTGGTCAATGGCGACAGTTTCGAAAAGGGCAATGTGGTTTCGGTGCGCTCAGAGGGGGCTATCGACTGGGCCTTTATGGCCGAACTGCCCAAGATCGCGCCGACCGTTTTCAACCTTGGCAATCACGACAACGATCTGGTGCATGACCTGCATCCGGTGGTGGCGCGTATGCGTGCTCTGGGTCTGACGGTGGTCAGCAACCTGATCGACAAGCGCACGGGCCAACCCTATGCGCCTTCGACGGCGCAGATGGTGCTGGGCGGGCAATCACTCACGATCGTCGGCCTTGGCACGCCGTCGCTGAACTCCTATCCGGCCGAAAGCCGTGACTGGCTGACCATTCCCGATCCGGTGGCGTGGGCCGGTGCCAACTTCCCGTCCATGCTGGCGGGCGATGGCCTGAAGCTGGTGCTCAGCCATGTGGGCGTGGTGGACGAGCGCCAATATCTTCCGCTGTTGCCGCAAGGCGCGCTGATGATCGGCGGACACAACCATTTGCTGTTCACCCATCAGGAAGGCGCGACCGGCTATGTCCATTGCGGGCGCTGGGGCGAAACCTATGCCGTGGGCGAATACGGGGCCGACGGTGTGGTGACGACGGCCATCCGCGAGGTCTCCGGCACGGCGCAGGGCGATCCTGTGATGGCGAACCTGATTGCAACCACTCTGGCGGCCCATCTGACGCCGGTGGAGCGCGTGGTGCTGGGCCATAATCCCAAGGCCCAGTCTCTGGGCGAAACGGGTCGTGCGGTCAGTGCCGGTTTTGCCGATGCAGTGGATGCCGACTGGGGCTTTATTGGCCACACCACGCTGGGCACCGGCCTGAAAGGCGGGGCGGTGGACCAGTTCCACTTTGACGAGGTGGTACGCTTTGACGGAAAGCTTCAGGTTGCCGAGATCGAGGCCTCGCGCATGGTGGATATCCTGAAGATCTGCAATCAGGACCGCCCCATGCCGATCAGCGAAATGACCGGTGACTTTGTTTATGCCGCCGAGCGCACGGGCGGGGTTCGGGCTGGATCACGCCTTAAACTGGTGACCACGGACTGGTGCGCGCGTAACCAGTCCAAATATTTCGGCACCACAGATCTGGTCTTTGTCGATGTGCCGACGGACGGGGTAAAGGCCGTCGCCCGTAAAGCCCTGCTCGGATAGGTTCGAGGGACGTTTCGGGTTTCAGGCCGCGCGCTGGTGACGGCCTGATCCCTTGACGAACAGACCTGCGCGGCCGGCCACCTGACGGAAACTCTTGCTGTCGATCTTGTCATCGACCCCGAGGATCAGACAGCCATTATCGACCAGCGGGCCGTGTAGATGTTCCAGAACCTTGTTGCGGGCATCGGGCAACATGTCGCCCAGAACATAGCGGCAGAAGACCAGATCGAACGGACCGTTGTTGGCCAGATCATGGGGCAGCGGATCGATCAGATTGGCGCGTTCGAACTGTACGATCTGGCGCAGGGCGGGGCGGGCCTGCCACTGGTCCTCGACCGGATCGAAATAGCGCAGCATGGCGCGGGCCGACAGGCCGCGCTGGATTTCAAAACCGGAATAGATGGCGCGTCCGGCCTTTTCCAGACTGCGGCGCGACAGGTCGGTGCTGAGGATATCGACGCTCACACCCTGTTCGAGGGCCGCCATGGCAAGGCTGAAGGCTTCTTGTCCCGAGCCGCCACCGGCCACCCAGATACGGACAGGACGTCCGCTGCGGGCCTGTGCCAGTGCAGGTAGCAGTTCGCTCGCATACAGGTCAAACACATGGCGGTCGCGCCGGAACCAAGTTTCTGTGTTCAGCAGGGTTTCGATCACGCTCCAGCCCAGTGAACCGATGGGGCGCGCCCAAAGCGTGTTCAGCAGGGCTTCGACATTGTGAAAGCCTTCGCGGCGGGCAATGGGGCCGAGGCGGTGTTCGGCCAGTTGCATACGGTCGGGCGACAGGGCGAAACCGGCGCGGCTGGCCATCAGGGCTTGCAGGCGATCAAAGTCCTCGGGTGTCATGCGACCCGCGCCTTCAATGCTCCGACCTCGTCGATCTTGGATTCCAGAATATCGCCGTCAAACGGTTTCATCACATAGTCGTCGGCACCGGCGGCCAGTGCCTCGGCAATGCGGCGCGGATCGCTTTCCATGCTGCAGAACAGCACCTTGGGCATGCGATCGGCGCTGATCTCTTTGAGGCGGGCCAGAAAATCCATGCCATCCATGGTCGGCATACGCCAGTCCAGCAGCACAAGATCCGGCATGGCCTGCAAGCATTGCTCCAGACCTTCAATGCCGTCACAGGCTTCGGACACGTCAAAGCCTAGTCCCTCGACGATGCGACGGGCGACTTTGCGGATAATCCGGCTGTCATCGACAATGAGGCAAAGAGGCTTGGGCAGAGAACTTCACTCCATCAACTTCCGCGCGTGAAAGCTTCACAATGGACGTATTGGCTCTGCTTATGTCAAATTTCAACGAGATTTGGTAGGCGCGCTAACAATGATATACATTGTTCTTCGACAATAGTGTCGAGTCTTCCACCGATTTCCGAGATTGTCAGCCACAGCCAGTAGGGCTGGATCCATTGCCCGTTCAGGCCCTCGGACAGGGATTGGCCCCGCAGACCCATCAGGGCTTCGGGCTTGAGGCGGACACGGTTACCTTCGGCCTGTCCCACGAGGGTCAGGCCATTGTCTTCCTGACGCGCGGTAATGATGGCTGTGCCACCCAGTGCCAGAGCGCCGTGGGTCAGATAGGCCAGATTCAGCAAGGCTCGCGCATGGGGCTTGGCCAGAGACATTTCCGGAATGCGCCAGTCGATCTGGGCGCGACTGCCATCGGTCAGTCCGGACAGCAGGTTGTGTATCTCGGTGCTGGAAAAGCGTTCGGCGCTGGAGGAGCTGCCGAAGGCTACGCGCGAAAAGCTGACCAGCGAGATCATTTTACGGGCGCTTTGGCGGATCAAGTCCATGGCGTCGTCGCGCATATCCTGTGCCGTCGGGTCATCCAGCAGATCAAGTCCCGACATCACTGCGCCCGAGGGGCTGATGAAGTCATGGCACAGCTTGGCCGCGACCATAGAGGCCAGTTCGGCACCCTGCGGCAGGGTTGGTTGCTCGTCGGCAACATCGAAAGAGGCGCGAGGTGCGGTATCGGTCAGAAATGACATGCGTATCCCGATCCTGAAAACGAGGATCCAAAAACGTAGTTAATGAAGGTTAATCAATCCCTGACCTGATTTGCCGGTTCGTTAAACCGCTGGATTGGAGTATCTGCACAAAACCATGTCCAGCACGCCGAAATCCCCCATGTCCCCTGCCTCGCCGGAAACGCTTGAACGCCTCGAAGCCGATCTTGTCTCGGGCCGTCTGGCCGAGATCATTGCCGATATTGCCGAAGAGGCCGCCGAGGTCATTCGCGGTTTCTGGCACCGGGGCGTGGTGGCCGAGCGCAAGGCGGATGACAGCCCTGTCACCGAGGCCGACCGTGCCGCCGAGCGCGTGATCCTGCAACGTCTGGCCTCCGAATGGCCGGGGGTACAGACCGTGGCCGAGGAACAGTCCAGCGATAGCGGCCTGCCTGCCGGATGTGACGGCTGGTTCTGGCTGATCGATCCGTTGGACGGCACGCGCGGCTTTGTGCAGGGCCGCGAGGCGTTCAGCGTCAATATCGCCCTTGTGCGCGACCATTATGTGGTGGCGGGAGCGGTGGTGGCACCGGCGACGCACACCTCGTGGCGCAGCGGTCCGCTGGGGGGCGGCGCTTTCCGTCGTCAGAATGATGAGAACTGGCACCCCATCCATGTGCGCGAGCGCCCGAACGATCCGGTGGCTCTGGTCAGCCACAGCCTGAGCGACGAGGAGGCCGAGCGCCTGATCCGCCGCCATGGCTGTACGCAATGGCAGGCGCTGGATTCATCGCTCAAGCTGTGCCTGATTGCCGAGGGGCGTTTTGATGCCTATCCGCGCACCGGCCCGACTTCGGAGTGGGATATCGCCGCCGGTCACGCTGTGCTGCAAGCCGCAGGTGGCCGCATCATTACGCCGGACGGCCAGGGCTTGATGTATGGCAAGCCGGATTTCGCCAACGGGGCTTTTGTGGCGCTGGGTGGCTAAACGGTCAGGCGGCGCGTGAAGACGTGACGCGGGCCATTTCCAGTTGCGCGGGCAGGCTGACCGGCATGTCGCGCTCGCACGCCTTGGCCAGACGTTTCAGGCGCTCGACATTGGGGGCATGAACCACAACACCGGCCAGTGACGGGTCCAGCAGGGCGTGCGCCAGACACAGGTCCTCGGCTTCCCAGCCGGGGGTGGAATACAGGAAGGCAAACGGGTTGGACGCTTCCTCGGCGACCGGCTTTTTGCGGCCCAGACCGAACAGACCCTTTTGCGGTTCCGGCGCGGCGGCGCGTTTGGGGGCAGTCAGCAGGGATTTGGGGAAATAGTCCGTTGAGAACACGATCATCTGCTGTTCGCGGGCCGAACGCAGGCAGGACCGCTGGCGGGCATCCATCTGGATATGGCTGGGCGTATAGAGGACATCGAAACGCCCGCTATGGATATAGACCTCCATCACCTCCGAATTACCGCGCAGGCCCAGTCGCTTGACGCGGGTGTCCTCGCGCAGGGACTTCAGGGACTGTGACGGCAGTTCGCTCTCTGACGGGTCATCCAGAATAACCGTGTCGAGATAGACAAGGCCCGAAGCCTTGAGGACGGCCCCGATCACCGCGCTCAGGCCTTCGGGCGTGAAATTGCGCTTGCCATTGGGCAGGGGGCCAACGGTCAGGGAGATATGCAAAAGGTCGCGGTCAACCTGACGCAGCGCCTCGCCCGCCGTGCGGATCAGGGTAGGATCAAGGCTGTCGATGAAGAAGCTGTTGACCCCTTCCTCCACGGCCGTGTCGATAAGATTGCGTATGCCGTTGGCACCGGACGCGGCCACCGCCGCATCCAGTGTCAATGTTATTGCTGAAACTGCCGAGCCGACCTCTCCGAGAGGACGATAGCGCATATCAGATAACCTCTGCGGGGGTTTTGGCGTCAAAGCTGACCGAGTGGACCACAGTGCCCAGCTTGCCCTTGAGGGCGGCATTACAGGCGCGGCCACGGTTGACGCGACTCATACCTTCAAAGGCGCTGGAGACGACCAGTGCCACCCAGTGGTCCTCGTCGCCTGCGGTGTCACGCAGGTCAATGACAGCGTCCGGAAAGGCGTCGGTCAGGTGCGCGCGCAGTTCGTCGGCAGACATGGGCATGGGCGAAACTCGTTTCAGTAAGCAGTACAGACCTGTAGCCAATAAGCGTCTCCGAGCCGATTGTCAGCCTGTGCTCTTGGTCGTGGGCCTGTGTCGTTCATAAAGGCCAAGGGTTGAGCCTTTGTGTAGACCCTGCCCATAGTGTCTAAATCCGACCGTTTCGGCCAGTTTGATCGACTGGGTGTTGGGATCGGAGATCATGCAGACGGTACGCTCGAAACCCAGAACGGTATCGGCATAGTCCAGCACCGCCGTCACCGCTTCGCGGCCCAGACCCTTGCCGTGGAAGGGCGAAGTCATGGCCCAGCCGATTTCGGGGGCGGTAAAAGGCGGTGTCAGGTCGCGGCGATAGTCGAACAGACCGACACTGCCCACCAGTGTTCCCTCATGGTCCCGCAGCACCCAGTTGCCATAGCCCAGAATCTGCCAGTGGCCGATATCGCGTAACAGGCGCAGCCAGACATCTTCGGCGCACATGGGCTGGCCGGAGATATAGCGGGTGACGCCCTCCTCGGACCACATCTGTGTCAGGTCGTTGAAATCGGTGTCGGATACGGGGGTCAGCGTCAGGCGCTGGGTACGAAGAATGGTCACATCAGGCCTAGTTGTTTGAAGCTGGTTACGCCGTGCCGTCCGGCGATCAGGTGGTCGTGAATCTGGATGTCCAGCGCGCGGGCCGCTTCGATAACCTGTTTGGTCATGTCGATATCGGCGCGGCTGGGGGTCGGGTCGCCCGAGGGATGATTATGGACAATAACCATGGCCTTGGCGCTGAGTTCAAGGGCGCGGCGCACAACCTCGCGCGGATAGACGGGCGCATGGTCGACCGTGCCGCGATTTTGAATCTCGTCGCGGATCAGCTGGTTTTTGTTGTCGAGGTACAGGATGCGGAACTGCTCGCGCGGTTCGTGTTGCAGGGCCAGCCGCACATAGGCCAGCAGGGCTGTCCATGATGCGATCACCGGACGCTTGGCCACCTCATCCAGTGCGGCGCGACGTGCCACTTCCTGAAGGGCGCAAAGATCGAGTGCGGTCTGTTTGCCAACCCCGCGCATCTGGCCTTTGATATCGGTGGCCCGCACGGTCAGCATGTCTTCGAGCGAGGCGGCCATCACCCCTGACATAGAGCCGAAACGGTCCAGCAGGGCCTTGGCCAGAGGTTTGACATCGCCCTGCGGCTGGCTGCGGAACAGGAAAAGTTCCAGCAGCTCATAGTCGGGAAGATTGGCCAGACCGCCTTCGATCGCCCGCTCGCGCAGGCGTTCGCGGTGGCCCAGATGATGGGCCTTGGGCTTGGCCGCTATGGGTATGCTGTCCGTCATCGTCTCCCCCCGAAAGAGGAGACTAGACGTAACTGCGTTCGTCAGAAAGTGGGGCGGAACATGTTCTTCGGCGAGGCCGAGAAGATTTCGATGCCGTCTTCGGTGACACCGATCGTGTGCTCGCACTGCGAGGACAGCGACTTGTCACGGGTCACGGCGGTCCAGCCATCCGACAGCACCTTCACGGCCGGCTTGCCAAGGTTCACCATCGGCTCGACGGTGAAGAACATGCCCGGCTTGAGGACAGCACCCTCGCCACGACGGCCATAGTGCAGCACGTTCGGGTTGTCGTGGAACACGCGGCCGATACCGTGGCCGCAGAAGTCACGCACCACGCTCATGCGCTGGGCCTCGACGAATTTCTGGATGGCATAACCGATATCGCCAAAGGTGTTGCCCGGCTTGACCTGGGCCAGACCCAGTTCCAGCGAGTCATAGGTGACATCGATCAGCTTCTTGGCGCGGGCATTGATCTCGCCGACCGGATACATGCGGCTGGAATCGCCGTGCCAGCCGTCAACGATGACGGTGTGGTCGATATTGACGATATCGCCTTCCTTCAGAACCTTGTCACCCGGAATGCCGTGGCAGACGACATGGTTGATCGAGGTGCAGATGGTCTTCTCGTAGCCCTTATAGCCAAGGCAGGCAGGGATCGCATTGTTGTCGAGCGTGAACTGGCGCACCAGATCGTCCAGATAGCCGGTGGTGACGCCCGGTTTGACGTGCTCGGTAATCATGTCCAGCGCCTCTGCGACCAGACGGCCGGCCTTGCGCATGCCTTCGAAATCTTCCGGCGTGTGAATGCGGATTTCGTGGCTGCGGACCAGGACGTCGGTTTCCAGTTCGGGCGTTTCGTACATGACAGACTTTCAGCATTTTGCCGCGCTCGTAAGCCCTTGATGGCTGTCGGGTCTGGCAAACTATTTCCGGATGCCGCGCGGGGAGGCGGCAACTTCTAACTTCAGATGGTGTTTCTAGCACAATAGCGCAATCGCGTCAGCTTTCGACCGACATGCCGCGCCGGAAAGGATGAGGTCAGTAAATGCCAAGCTTTACCTTAAGTCAGCATGACAATTTAAGTAACGACGTTATTCTTGGGTATTTATTCTTCCCTAGCGTAAGTTTGCGTTGAAAAAGTGCGACTTATGCGTCACGCCGTTACTGCATTCTCGCCGTGTGACGATGCTGTGACAGGCTGGGGCGATGACAAGAATATTGTGGCTGATAAGCCATTGCTTCTCTCCCCGAGCAAAGGTCCATCGCATCTGTAATGATGGATCGATAAATATAGGTGAAACGTATGACTTCCAGGAACATGGCCCGCGCGGGTGCCTTGGCGATCCTTATGACTTCGGTGGCCGCTCCGGCCTTCGCAGGCTCCTTCTATCTGCAAGAACAATCGGCACGCGGTCTGGGTCGCGCCAATTCGGGCGAAACCGCCGACAAGGGCGTCGAGTCCATGTGGTGGAACGCCGCCTCGATCGCACGTTCGGGCCGCGAAGTGACCATGTCGCTGCACGCCATCCGTCTGGATGCCGAAGCCACCAATAATGGCTCCTATGTCACCTATACCGACCCGAAGACGGGTACCCGTTACGACGTGCCGGTACTGGATGCCCGCCAGACCGAAAAGCCGCTGGAAAACGGTTTGGTGCCGAACTTTGCCATCGCCATGCCGTTGACCGAGCGTCTGGCTGTCGGCGTGGCCGTGGCCGCACCGTACAACTTCACGACCAAATATTCGGACAACTCGTTCGCCCGTTATGATGCCACGACCTCGGAGCTGCGCTCGGCCGATCTGGGCCTGACAGCTGCCTATCAGGTCAATGACTGGCTGGACGTTGGCGCTGGCGTGAACGTGGAATACGTCAAGGCCAAGCTGACCTCGGCCATGCCGGGCTTTGCCCCGACCTTTGCTGACGGTTCGTCCTCGCTGGAAGGCGACGGCTTTGCCTATGGCTGGAACGTCGGCGCACAAGTCCACACCGGCAAGTGGGATCTGGGTCTGTCCTATCGTTCGGCCATCGAGCACGAGCTGGAAGGCGATATCGTCACGACCCTGACTGGCCCGCTGGCACCGAACAGCGTCGATTCTGCCGGTAGCGCCGAAATCAACACGCCATGGTTCGCCTCGGCCTCGGTGCGCTATGCCGCCACCGACAAGCTGACCCTGAACGCCCAGATCAACCGTATCGGCTGGTCGGAATTCGACGCCATCCGCGTGTCGTATAAGGGCGGTGGCGACACCATCCACCAGAACTATGAAGACGTCACGACCGGCGCGATCGGTCTGGACTATGCCTATAGCGCCAAGACCACCCTGCGCGCTGGCGTGGCCTATGACCCGACCCCGACCACGGATCAACTGCGTACCGCCCGTATCCCCGATGCGGACCGTACCCTGTTCTCGGTTGGCCTGAATACCGAAGTCACCGAAGGCGTCGGCTTTGATGCGGCAGTGACCTATATCGCCATGAACGAGTCGAAGATACACGACGACCGCAACTTCTATAACGGTCTGGTCACCTCGCACCTGCGCGGCGACATCGAAGGTTCGGGTCTGGTGTTCTCGATGGGCACCACCATCAAGTTCTAATCCTTTAGAGGACTGGAATATGAAACGGCGGCTCCTGACGGGGCCGCCGTTTTTGTTTGGGTGTCAGGCAAAAAAATAGGCCGCCCTTCCGAAGAAAGGCGGCCCGTTTTTATCTTACAGGCTTAGGCGCGGTTGAAGCTTTTTGCGCCATTGCCGCCACCGTTCGGGCGGCTGCGCGGGCGGCGCTTCATTTCACCGACCGGAGCCGGCTCGCGCACCTTGGGCTCGCGCGGGGTCTTGGGACGCTCGGCAGCCATCGGATCATATTCGCGCTTGGGCGCTTCAACGACCTCGCCGGTGCGGCCACCCTTGCGGATGCGGTGCGGCTGACCGCCACCCGATGGACGCTGCTCGTTGCGGCGACGGTTGCGGCTGCGCGGATTGCCTTCACCCTCGCCACGGCGCGGTTCACGCTCGGGCAGGGTCGCCTTGGCCGAAACACCGGCCGCCAGAATCGAGGCGTCCAGAGCTTGCAGGCCCTTGTCGTTGCGACGGTCGGTCATCGGGATCTTCTGGCGGGTCACCTTTTCGATGTCCTTCAGAAGCTTCATCTCGTCGCCGGCTACGAAGCTGATGGCGGTGCCCTTTTCACCGGCGCGGGCCGTACGGCCAATGCGGTGAACATAGGATTCCGGTACGAAAGGCAGCTCGAAGTTCACAACGTGCGTGACCTTGTCCACGTCGATACCGCGCGCCGCGATGTCGGTGGCGACCAGAACGCGCAGCTTGCCGTTCTTGAAGGCCTCAAGGGCGCGTTCGCGTTGCGGCTGGCTCTTGTTGCCGTGGATGGCACCGGCTTCAACGCCACCGGCTTCCAGATAGGCGGCAACCTTGTCGGCACCGTGCTTGGTCTTGGTGAAGACCAGGCAGCGCGTATAGGACGGGTCCGAGAACAGTTCGGTCAGCAGGGCGCGTTTGCGGCCTTGTTCAACCCAGATCACCGATTGCTTGATGCGCTCGACGGTCGTGGCTTGCGGGGTGACCTGAACCTTGATCGGCTCCTTCAGCAGTTCGCCAGCCAGTTTACCGATCTCGTTCGGCATGGTGGCCGAGAAGAACAGGTTCTGGCGACGGGCCGGAAGGCGGCTGACCACTTGGCGGATCGGCTTGATGAAGCCGAGATCCAGCATCTGGTCCGCTTCGTCGAGGACGAAGATTTCGGTCGAGGACAGGTCCAGCGTCTTTTGCTGGATATGGTCCAGCAGACGGCCCGGTGCGGCGACCAGAATGTCGAGGCCTTGCTGCATGGCGCGCTCTTGGCCGCCATACTTGACGCCACCAAAGACAACCGCAACGCGGAAGCCGAGGTGTTGGCCGTATTGTTTGAAGCTGTCAGCGATCTGGGTGGCCAGTTCGCGGGTCGGCGACAGGACGAGGCAGCGCGTGGTGCGCGGCTTGGGCGCAACGCGGTTTTCAGCCAGACGGTGCAGGATGGGCAGCGCGAAAGCTGCGGTCTTGCCGGTGCCGGTCTGGGCGATACCCAGCAGGTCGGCACCCTTCATCACATGCGGGATGGACTTGGACTGGATCGGGGTCGGCTTGTCATAGCCGGCTGCCTTCAGGGCAGACATCAGGCCGGGATTCAGGCCCAAGGATTCAAAAGTAATGTCGCTCACGTCGTTCTTTCACGAATAACGACGAACGCTAACAGCCGTCAGGCCAAGCAGCGCGCGTCGTCCGCCCGTATCGTACGGGCAGGTAACGGGCGCCGCCCCGCGTGTCCGGACGACGTATGATCTTGAGGAACCGACGGCTCAACAGACAGGCGTTTTCTTGAGAAAGAAAGGCCCACACGCGCTGGAGCACGACGGAAACCGCACTGTGCGGTAGCGGGCAAATGGGCCTCTGGCGGTCAAAAGTCAAGTCTGGGCTGAAAACGGCCTAGAGCAGATTGATCGCCAGATTGACGGCCAGAGCCAGAATAACCGTGTTGAACAGCCATGAGATGATGCTGTGCACGGTGGCGATGCGGCGCACGCGCTGGCTGGAAATCTGCACATCGGCGGTCTGGTTGGCGACGCCGATAATCAGTGAAAAATGCAGAAAATCCAGATAGTCCGCATCCGCCTCGCCGGGGAAGATCAGTCCCTGCCGGTCTGTCTGCGGGCCCTGACTGTCGGGGGCGTAGTATTCATGGGTGTAGTGCAGGGTAAAGATCACCTGCACGAACAACCATGACAGGGCGATTGTGCCTATGGTCAGAATGGCATCGAAGGCGGTGGGCTTGCCGCTGGAGGCGGCGATATAGACGATCACAAAGATGCTGGCGGCTGCTGCCAGCAGGCTGAGCGGCAGGACGGCGGCGCCTGCCTGATCCATTTCGGCGGCGCGGTTGCGGATGTCGTCAATGGTGCGGTTACGCGCCATGCGAAACACGGTCAGCAGTAAAAAGGCGGCGATACCGCTATTCCACGCCACGGCCAGTCGCGTCGGCCAATTCCAGCTGGTCGGTTCAACGGCCAGCACAATCGCCATGATGGCCAGTCCCAGCCACAGGGCCACATGCAGCCGCACAATGCGAGGGGTGTTGGTCATCGGACGATGTTACGCGATTTGCATCCGATGACCAGTCGCTCAGTATAGCGGACCCCATAACGGGCCTAGGCGGTGGCCCGCTGTTCTGTTGTCTTGTCGGCCTGTTCGGCATCGCGCACGGTTTGCGGCACAATGCGGATAAAGGCTTTGAGGCTGTTGCCCCAGTCCGCCAGCAGGCGCTGGGCCAAGGGTGAACGGGTAGCGGCCAGATGGGCCTCGACCAGTTCTTTCAGGCGGGTGGCGGCCTCGGTGTTCAAGGTGCCAAGCGTTGCCAGATCGCCATTCAGCGCTTGGGTTGCCTGACCATCGGGGTCCAGCACGAACAGTTCGCCGCCGCTCATGCCGGCCGCAAGGTTCCAGCCGGTCTGGCCCAGAACCACGACACGGCCACCGGTCATGTATTCGCATCCGTGGGCACCCAAGCCTTCGACAACGGCCTCGGCCCCCGAGTTACGAACGGCGAAGCGTTCGCCCGCCGCGCCCGCCACAAACAGACGGCCCGAGGTTGCGCCATACATGGTTGTGTTGCCGCAGACCTGCTGGCCTTCGCGCCATTCATAGGGACGTACGCGGATTTCCGCGCCCGACAGGCCCTTGCCGACATAGTCGTTCACCTCGCCGACCACATCGAGCACGAGCCCCTTGGTGGCAAAGGCCCCGAAGCTTTGACCGGCAATGCCTTCCAGTTTCAGCGTCAGACGCCCCTGCGGACCTTGCGGGCCATATTTGCGCACGATGGCGGAGGACAGACCGGCACCGACTGTGCGCTGGGTGTTCTTCAGCGGATAGGACAGTTCCAGCGTTTGACCGGATTGCAGGAAGGACTGGGCGTCTTTCAGGACCTGCGCATCGAGGCTCTCGTCGATTTCCTTGCGGTGCTTGTCGGCCAGACGACCGGGCTTATCGACATCGACCTTCATAAGCAGCGGGTTGAGATCGAGATCATCCAGATGCGAGCCACCACGGCGAACCTGTCGCAGCAGGTCGGTACGGCCGACAATCTCGTCAATGGTGCGCGCGCCCAGAGAGGCAAGGATTTCGCGCACTTCCTCGGCGATGAAGGTGAACAGGTTGACCACCTTTTCCGGCGTGCCGGTGAACTTGGCCCGCAGGCGCTCGTCCTGCGAACAGATGCCGACAGGGCAGGTATTGGAATGGCACTGGCGCACAATCAGACAGCCCATGGCGATCAGGCCCGCCGTGCCGATGCCGAACTCTTCGGCCCCCAGCAGGGCGGCGATCACCACATCGCGTCCTGTTCGGATGCCGCCATCGGTGCGAAGCGAAACCGACGAACGCAGATGGTTGAGGCTGAGCACTTGGTGCGCCTCGGCCAGACCGATTTCCCACGGCATACCCGCATGTTTGATCGAGGTCTGCGGAGACGCCCCCGTGCCGCCGTTGTGACCGGCGATGAGGATGGCATCGGCCTTGGCCTTAGCCACGCCCGACGCAATCGCGCCAATACCGGTGGCGGACACCAGTTTGACCGTAACCTTGGCATCGGGGTTGATGGCCTTCAGATCATAGATGAGCTGGGCCAGATCCTCGATGGAATAGATGTCGTGGTGCGGCGGCGGCGAGATCAGGGTGGTGCCGGGGACCGCATGGCGCATCTTGCCGATGAACTCGGTGACCTTGAAACCGGGCAACTGGCCGCCTTCGCCGGGCTTGGCACCTTGCGCGACCTTGATCTCGATCTCGCGGCACTGGTTCAGATATTCGGCGGTGACGCCGAAACGACCAGACGCCACCTGTTTGACGGCCGAGTTGGCATTGTCGCCATTCGGGCGCGGCACATAGCGGGCGGGGTCTTCGCCGCCTTCACCGGATACGGCGCGTGCACCCATCCGGTTCATGGCGATGTTCAGCGTTTCGTGCGCTTCGGGGCTGAGAGCACCCAGCGACATGGCCTGCGACAGGAAGCGCTTGCGGATGTCCGAAACGCTTTCGACCTCGTGCAACTGGACGGGCTGTAGACCTTCCTTGAAGTCGAGCAGGTCACGAAGCGACAGGTCCGCCTGTTCTGCGACAGCGGCGCTATATTGCTTGAAGCGCTTATAGTCGCCGCGGTTCGTCGCATCCTGCAACAGGTGGATGGTCTTGGCGTCATGGCCATGGGCCTCGCCGCCTGCACGGATGCGGAAGAAGCCACCCATGGACGGCGACGGCACGGCATCATTGCCGAATGCCGCCGTGTGACGTTGCAGGGCGGCACGTTCCAGACCGGCCAAGCCGATGCCCGAAATACGCGACGGTGCATTGGGGAAGAACTCGGCAGCCAAAGCGCGTGACAGGCCCAGCACCTCGAATTCACAACCGCCGCGATAGGCCGAGATGATCGAGATACCCTTGCGGGCCAGCACCTTGAGCAGGCCCGCCTCGATGCCCTTCTTATAGTTGAGGCAGGCATCTTTCAGCGTCAGGCCGCCATAGATGCCGCGCTCCAGACGGTCCTGGAATAGCTCCTGTGCCAGCCAAGGATTGACCGCTGTGGCACCAACCCCCACCAGAACGGCAAAGGCGTGCGGGTCCAGTGTCTCGGCAGAGCGGACGACGATGGAGCAATAGGTGCGCAGTTCCGCTTCGATCAGGCGCAGGTGAACGCCCGAGGTTGCCAGGATCATCGGCACGCTAAGACGATCTTCGGCACCCCGTTCGTCGGTCAGGACGATCAAGGTCGAACCGGCACGGGCGGCCGCTTCCGCCTCGTCACGGATGCAGTTAAGCGCGGCCCTCAGGCCAGAACCGGCTTCGTCCGTGGCGTTTGGTACCGGATAGGTGCAGTCGATGACCGTGGTCGAGCCATCGGCGACAACGCCCAGCAGGCGATCATACATGCCGGTGGTCAGGACCGGACTGTCGAGGATGAACACATCGGTCTGGGCCTCGTCATGGGCCAGAATATTGCCGAGGTTCTTGAAGCGGGTTTTCAGGCTCATGGCCCCCGCTTCGCGCAACGGATCGATGGGCGGGTTGGTGACCTGAGAGAAGTTCTGGCGGAAATAATGCGCCAGTGGACGCGGCAGCGAAGACAGCACGGCGGGCGGCGCATCGTCGCCCATAGAACCCAGCGCTTCCTTGCCGTCACGCACCAGCGCATCCAGCAACAGGTCACAGTCCTCGCGGCTGAAACCGGCGGCGATCTGGCGGCGGATCAGGGCGTCGCCCGTGGCGGCACGCGGCTCGGGACCGGGGCCGATCAGCGGCTCCAGATCGACCATGTTGCCGAGCCAGTCCTTATACGGATGGGCGGCGGCCAGAGCATCGACGGCTTCGTGCTCGTCATAGACACGGCCCGTCTTCAGATCGACGGCGATCAGCTTGCCGGGGCCGATGTGCAGGCGGCGCTTAACGCGGCCTTCCGGCAGAGGCACCAGACCGGCCTCGGACCCTGCCAGCAGCAGGCCGTCGACGGTTTCAACGGCACGCAAGGGTCGCAAACCATTGCGGTCCTTACCGGCCACGACCCAGCGTCCATCGACGGCGCACAGGGCGGCGGGACCGTCCCATGGCTCGATGACGGCATTGCAATAGGCATAGAGGGCGCGGTGTTCGGCCTTCATCATCATGTCGTCGGACGACCAGGCTTCGGGCACCAAAAGGGCCTTGGCCATGGGCGCAGGACGACCGGCGCGAACCAGAAGCTCGAACACATTGTCCAGCGCCGCCGAGTCCGAACCGCCCGCCTGAACCACAGGTTTTACCTCGTTGTCGCGATCGCCGAAGGCCGAGGCGGCCATGCGGATCTCGTGCGACTTCATCCAGTTGAGGTTGCCGTGCAGGGTGTTGATCTCGCCATTATGGGCGAGGGTGCGGAACGGCTGTGCCAGCTTCCATTCGGGGAAGGTGTTGGTCGAATAGCGCTGGTGGAACAGGGCATAACCAGAGGCGACCGTCGGGTCGTTCAGGTCGATATAGAGCTGGCCCAGCAGTTCGGCGCGGACCATGCCCTTATAGACAATCGAGCGGGCCGACAGCGAGCAGACATAGAAGCCACCCAGACCCGACTTGGTGACAGCAGCTTCGATGCGGCGGCGACACAGATAAAGTTCGCGCTCCAGCGTCTCGCCATTGGCGTCGGCCTTCCACAAGGCTTCCGGTGCCGCCAGCATGATCTGTTCGATCTCGGGGCGGGTTTGTTCGGCGCGGGTGCCGACGACCGACAGGTCTAGCGGCGCCTGACGCCAGCCATAGATATAGAAGCCCGAGCGGATAGCCTCGGCCTCGACAATGGCGCGGGCGCGGTCCTGGGCACCCAGATCGGTACGCGGCAGAAAGATCTGCCCGACAACAATGGGACCATCGCGCAGGGTCTGGCCGACGGCTTTGACCTGTGCGGCAAAGAAGTCCTGCGGGATTTCGATCATGATGCCGGCCCCGTCGCCGGACAGGCCGTCGGCATCGACCGCGCCACGGTGGGCCACGGCCTTCAGCGACTGGATGGCCATGTCCACAACCTCGCGGCGCGGCTTGCCGTCGATGGCGCAGACGAGGCCGACACCGCAGGCATCGCGCTCGGAGTTCGGATCGTAGGAACCGGCGGCGACCAGTTGCGCGCGGGCGGCTCCGTATTGTTCCAGCCAGTTTTGCTCGGTCATGCTGCGGCTTCCTCGGTACGTGCGCGCAGGTAGCGGTCGATTTCGGCAGCGGCATCCTGACCGTCGCGCACGGCCCAGACGACGAGTGAGGCACCGCGCACGGCGTCCCCTGCGGCAAACACGCCTTCAAGGCTGGTTTTGAAGCCGCCGCGCGCCACCTGCACGGTGTTCCAGCGGGACATTTCCAGCGAGGCGTCCATCTGCTCGGCGAAGTTTTCAGGCTCGAAACCGAGCGCCTCGATGACCAGATCGGCAGCGACATCGAAATCGCTGTCGGCGACAGGCACGATCTCGCGACGGCCACCGGCACCCGCATCGCTCAAGGCCATGCGCTGGGCGCGGACCGCATTGACGGTCTCGCCCTTGGACATGAGGGCCTTGGGGGCGGCCAGCCATTCAAAGATGACGCCTTCTTCCTCGGCGTTCTGCACCTCGCGGGCACTGCCCGGCATGTTGGCGCGGTCACGGCGATAGAGGCAGGTGACGCGCGTTGCGCCCTGACGGATGGCTGTGCGGACGCAGTCCATGGCGGTGTCGCCGCCACCGACGACCACGACGTTTTTGCCCTTGGCGGTATCGGCTTGTACCTCATCGCCCAGATCACGCTTGTTTTGGGCGATCAGGTAATCAAGCGCGGGCAGGGCATCATCGGGGCCACAGCCGGGAATGCTGAGACGGCGGGCTTGATAGACGCCCATGGCCAGCAGCACGGCATCATGCTTGGTGCGCAAGGCGTCCATGCTGATATCGGTGCCGACCGAGGTATTGAGCACAAACTGGACCCCGCCCTCGACCAAGCGGTCGATCCGGCGCTGGACGATGTGTTTCTCAAGTTTGAAGCCGGGGATGCCGTACATCAACAGGCCGCCCGCGCGGTCATGCCGGTCATAGAGGGTGACGCTGTAGCCTTCGCTACGCAGACGGTCGGCGGCGGCCAGACCCGCGGGGCCAGCCCCCACAATGGCAACGGATTGCCCGCGTTCCGCCAGCGGGCGGATCGGTTCGACCCAGCCGTTTTCAAACGCCTTGTCGGCAATCCATGCCTCGACCGAGCCGATGGTCACGCCGTCCCAGCCCGATTGCTGAAGCGTACATGCGCCTTCGCACAGACGGTCCTGCGGGCAGATGCGGCCGCAGATTTCCGGCATGGTGGAGGTCAGGCTGGCGGTCTTCCACGCTTCGCGCAGATCGCCGTCTGCCGACAGGGCCAGCCAGTCGGGAATATTGTTCTGCAAGGGACAGGCATTCTGGCAGAACGGCACGCCGCAATCGGTGCAGCGCGACGCCTGTTTCTGGCCGCTCTCGGGTGTCGGTTTGAGCGTGATCTCCTCGAACGAGAGCACACGCGACGGCGCAGGCGACTTATCCAGTCGCCGCGCTTCGATCAGAAAACCACCAGGGTTTGAGCGTCCACCTTTTTGCATCTGCACAATGTGACTCTCATGGCGCTTGTGTGCAAATATTTTTCTAAATGGCGATATAAAATATCTAAAGGATATATTTTATTGCTGAGCGTGTAAGTAATTTGCATTTTCTGTGCGGGTAAAATGCTGCGCCGCGATATAAATATTCGTAGTGTTTGAGAGTGTTTCGCAGTTGTGTGTATCACATAGCTAGGCTGTAGGCAGCCGCAGGGGGAACGGAGTTCTCTCGACGGGGTTCAATCTCCCATGCAACTCAGGGAGGAGCTGTCATGGCGAGGGTTGAACGCGGTGCGGGTGTAGGAAGCATCCTGATACGAATTCTGGGCGTCGTGATTGCCATTATCGGGCTGACGCTGGTGATTGGCGGTATCCAGTTGGCGATACTGGGCGGGTCTTATTACTACCTGTTGACCGGTGCCTTAATGGTGGTCAGCGGTGTCCTGTTGTTCCTGCAAAGGCTCTGGGGCGCGTGGCTCTATGTGCTGATTGTGATCGGCACCGTGGCCTGGGCGATCTGGGAGGTCGGCCTGAACGGCTGGGCGCTGGTGCCCCGTGTGATCGCGCCGCTGGTATTACTTGTGCCGGTCATTCTTTCGCTGGGGGGACTGAAACGCGAGCGCGGCGGTATGGCTGTGCTGGGCGGTTTTGGAGCCCTCGCCGTGGTTTGTATCCTTGGCGGTGTGATTGTCGGCTTTGCCAATCGGGCAAGCATTACCCACCCCGTACCGGCAGCCGGTCAGGACCTGATCGGCGATCCCGCTGTGCTGAAGGTCAATAGTGACTGGCCCGCATGGGGTGGCTCTGACAGTGCGCAGCGCTATTCGCCGTTGACCCAGATCACCCGCGACAATGTGGGCAAGCTGGAACGGGCCTGGATGTTCCGTACAGGCGATCTGCCTGAAGAACGCTGGGGGGCGGAGACCACACCGCTCAAGATCGGCGATACCCTTTATCTTTGTTCGGCTCGCAATCGCCTGTTTGCCATTGATGCTACAACCGGCGAGCAAAAATGGACCTATGATCCCAAGGTCTCCGACGAGCAGATTCCCTATACGGCGGCCTGTCGCGGTGTGGCCCATTATCAGGTGCCCAATGTCGATGCGGCCCAGCCCTGTGCCTCGCGCATTATCGAAGGCACGCTGGATGGTCGCCTGATCGCGGTCGATGCCCGCAACGGCCAGCCCTGTCAGGACTTTGGACAGAACGGCGCTGTCAGCATCAAGCACGGTATGGGTGATCCCTATCCGGGTATGGTGTCGATTACCTCGGCCCCTGTGATTGTGCGCGGCATTGTGGTGACGGGCCATCAGGTTCTGGATGGCCAGCGCCGCTGGAATGCTTCGGGTGTTATTCAGGGCTTTGATGCCGTGACGGGGGCTGTGCGTTTTGCATGGGACATGATGCGTCCTGAAACCACGACCCTGCCACCGGAAGGCCAGACCTATACGCCGGGTACGCCCAATATGTGGACCACGGCCACAGCGGACGAAGCCTTGGGGCTAGTCTTCCTGCCGATGGGCAATTCTTCGGCAGACTATTATTCCGGCACCCGTCGTCCGGCCGAGAACGAATATTCGACCTCGCTGGTGGCGCTGGATGTGACCACGGGCAAGCCGCGCTGGCACTACCAGACCGTCCATAAGGATGTGTGGGACTATGATCTTGGCTCGCAGGCGACGCTGGTCGATATGCCGATGAACGGCACCATGGTTCCGGCTGTGATCCTGCCGTCCAAACAGGGCGACATCTATGTGCTGGACCGCCGGACTGGCCAGCCGCTGCACGAGGTTGAAAATATCAAGGTGCCGCAGGGCGGTGTTGAACCGGAACAGCGTACGCCGACCCAGCCGACCTCGAAATTCCACACCCTGCGCAAGGCCGATCTGACCGAGCGCGATATGTGGGGCATGTCGCCGATTGACCAGATGTTCTGTCGCATCCAGTTCCGTCAGGCGGCCTATGAGGGCTTCTTCACCCCGCCGACAGCAGACCGCCACTGGATCCAGTATCCGGGCTATAATGGGGGTTCGGACTGGGGTGGCGTGGCGGTTGATCCGGTACGCGGAGTGATCGTGGCCAACTATAACGACATGCCTAACCACAATATTCTGGTGCCGCGTGCCGAGGCCGACAAGCGTGGCTGGTTCCCGCGTGATGACCCCCGCTATATCGAGCGCGAAAAAGAAGCAGCCAATCGTGGTGGCAATCTTTCCAAGTCCAAGGCCGAGGGCGCAGGCGATCCGCAAACGGGTGTGCCCTATGCCATCAACGTCAATGCCGGCTGGCGCGTGAAGTTCACCGGCCTGTTGTGCAAACAGCCTCCGTATGGCGGCATCCGCACCATTGACCTGAGGACGGGACGCACCTTGTGGGATCGTCCGTTCGGTACGGCCCGCAAGAATGGACCGTTCGGTATTCCGTCCATGCTGCCGGTTGAAATCGGCACGCCAAACAATGGCGGCTCGGTGGTAACGGCGGGCGGTTTGATCTTCATTGCTGCGGCAACCGATGATCTGATCCGCGCCATCGACATCGAAACCGGCAAGACGGTCTGGTCCGATGTCCTGCCCGCAGGCGGTCAGGCCAACCCGATGGTCTATGAGCAGAATGGACGCCAGTATCTGGTCATCATGACCGGTGGCCATCACTTCATGGAAACCCCGCGAGGGGATCAGGTGATTGCTTATGCTCTGCCGCAGCGCGGCTGAGCATAAGCTCATTCTTTGAGTGCCCCTATCGCCCTATCGGGCTAGTTGAGGGGCATAATCTTTCGCCTACCGCCTTCGGCTACTTGAGGCCGTGAGTGCTTAAAATGGAAAGGCCGGAGTTTTGCTCCGGCCTTTTCTGTTGCGAGTATGTTTAGGGGCGGGTCTGGCCCTGTCCGCGCACCATGTATTTGTAGGTGGTCAGTTGCTCGGCCCCCACAGGCCCACGGGCATGCATACGACCGGTGGCAATACCGATCTCACCGCCAAAGCCGAACTCGCCGCCATCGGCATATTGGGTCGAGGCATTATGGACCACGATGGCGCTGTCCACGCGGTTCAGGAAGGTGGCGGCGGCTTCGGCATCATGGGTGACGATGGCCTCGGTATGGCCCGAGCCATACTGCTCGATATGAGCGATGGCGGCGTCGATATTATCGACCACAGCCACCGTCAGGACGGGGGCCAGATATTCGGTGGACCAGTCCTCAAGTGTGGCCGCGACCATATCCGGCACAATAGCGCGACTGGCGCTGTCTCCGCGTAGCTCACAGCCCTTGGCGCGCAGATCGGCGGCAATCAGGGGAAGAAGGTCGGGCGCAATGGCCTTGTCGATTAGCAGGGTCTCGGTGGCACCGCAGACTGAAACTCGCCGCATCTTGGCATTGACCACGACGGCGCGGGCCATATCGGCATCGGCACCTGAATGGACATAGGTGTGGTTCATGCCTTCCAGATGCGACAGCACGGCCACGCGGGCCTCGGCCTGAACGCGACCAACAAGGCTCTTGCCGCCGCGCGGGACAATCAGGTCAATCGTGCCATTCAGGCCCGACAGCATAAGACCCACTGCCGCACGATCGGGCGTATCGACCAGTTGCACGCAATCGGCAGGAAGGCCCGCTTCGGACAGGGCTTCACCAATTAGTCTGGCAATGGCCAGTGACGATTGAAGACAGTCCGAGCCACAGCGCAGGATGGCTGCATTGCCCGAGCGGATGCACAGGGCGGCGGCATCGGCGGTCACATTGGGGCGGCTTTCATAGATGATGCCCAAAACCCCGATGGGGGTGCGAACGCGGGCAATGTCCAGCCCGTTGACGGGGGCGGTCCAGCGGTCGGTTTCCACACCCAGAGGGTCTTTGACGTCGGCAATAATATCAACCGCCGCAGCAATGCCTTCGATACGGGCAGGATTGAGCGCGAGCCTGTCCAGCAGAGCCTCGCTCATGCCATTGGCGCGGCCCTGATCCAGATCGACTTGATTGGCCTCAAGGATGGCATCGGCATTGTGGCGCAGCTTGTTCGCCAGCAGGCGCAGCGCCTTGGTGCGGGTCTCGCTTGAGGCTTCGCGTAATAGACGGGCGGCATTACGGGCGCGCTGGCCCCGCGCCAGCATGGCGGTGGTCAGGTCGCTCATTACGGTTCCAGAACTAGATCGTTGCGGTGGACGACGACCGACGGGCCGCGATAGCCGATCAGCTTTTCGATATCGTCCGAATGCTGGCCCTTGATGCGGGCCACATCGTCATGCGGATAGTTGATCAGGCCGACGCCCAAGCGCGAGCCATTGAGATCAACCAGTCGCACACTGTCGCCCTTTTCAAACCGGCCTGACAGTTTGACCACGCCGGATGGCAACAGGCTCTTTCCGGCGCGCAAGGCCCGCACGGCACCGTCATCCAGCGTCAGGCTTCCGGCAGGATCGACACTTCCGGCGATCCACTGTTTCCATGCGGCCAGTGGTGTGGACGAGGCGTGGAACAGGGTGGACCTAGCCCCGTCGCGTACGGCCTTGATGGGGTGGCGACTGAGGCCCGAGGCAATCAGGGTGGCGCATCCGGCAGAGCCTGCGATCTGCACAGCGGCCAGCTTGGTGGCCATGCCGCCTGTGCCGACACCTGCATCGCTATTGGCCCCTGTCCCCATGGCCAGAATCTCGGGGGTCAGGCGCTCCACGACCGAAAGATGCTTGGCGTCAGGATCGCGGCGCGGGTCGGCGGTATAGAGCCCGTCCACATCGCTGAGCAGGACCAGCAGATCGGCTTGAACCAGTTGCGCAGTGCGGGCGGCCAGACGGTCATTGTCGCCGTAACGGATTTCCTCGGTGGTGACGGTGTCGTTCTCGTTGACCACAGGGATGATGCCATGGGCCAACAGCGCCTGTGCGGTGGCGCGTGCATTCAGCCAGCGACGGCGGCGTTCGGTGTCGTCGCGCGTCAAAAGGATTTGTCCGGCCATCAGGTCATGCGGGGCCAGTGCCTCTTCCCATGCCTTCATCAGCAAGCTCTGGCCGACGGCGGCGGCGGCCTGTTTGTCGGCCAGCTTGCGCGGGTCGGTCTGGATGCGGGCACGGCCAAGGGCCACGGCACCGGACGAGACGATAATGATCTCGCGGCCTTCGTGTCGGAGGTCGGCAATGTCCTCGGCCAAGGCGGCCAGCCATGCACGGTTGGCCTCCTTGCGGCGGGCATCGAACAGCAGGGACGAGCCGATCTTGAGCACGATCTTGCGGGCCTGATCGAAGCCAGCCTGTGGCGACGTCGCGCCCGAGGCGGGAGCGGAGGGCAGGTCAGAGCGGATATCAGCGGTCAGTGTCACGCCATCATGACTAATGCCGAAGCATCTTCACGTCATCACCTCTGTGGTGATAATTTTTCAGATAGGGGCCATAAAAAACGCCCGACAAAGAAGATTTGTCGGGCGTTGAAGTTTTGAAGCTTGTGAAAGCCTAGTTGTCTTGGGTCCAGCTGCCGCCCAGAGCCTTGAACAGGGTGACCTGTGCATTGGCAACGGACTGTTCCGAACCGGCCAGAGCCGCGTCAGTACCCGCAAGGGTCCGTTCGGCATCCAGCACGCTGAGGAAGTTGTCGACACCGGCGTCGAAACGCATGCGCGACAGTTCAGCCGCGCGCTTGGCCTGATCGCGGGCGGTGCGCAGGGCACGTTGACGATCCAGCTCGTTGGCATAGGCCGACAGGGCGGTTTCGGTTTCCTGAAGCGCGGTCAGAACCGTCTGGTCATAATCGGCCAAAGCGGCATCGGCGAGGGCATCGGCCTGTTTGATACGGGCCCGCGCCGCGAACACGTTCGGGAAGGACCACGAGATCAGCGGACCAACCGAGAACCGGAAATTCTCGTCATTGCCCAGATCCGACGAGTCCAGAGCGGTCGAACCCAGCGAACCGCCGAGGCGGACGGACGGGAACATACCGGCCGTGGCCACATTCACACGCGCACCGGCGGCGGCCAGCTTGGCCTCGGCCTGACGGATGTCGGGGCGGCGGGCCAGAAGGGCCGAACCGTCACCGACCGGAATCGGCTGCGACAGTTGCGGTGTGGTGTTGCAGGCCTTGGCCGCTTCGCTGGCCTCGGCGGGCGTGCGGCCCGTCAGGGTGGCGAGGCGGAACAGCGCCGCATCACGGGCTGCGCGCAAAGGCGGCAGGGTGGCGCGGGTTTGCTCCAGCGCGGCACGGGCGCGGGCCACATCCAGACCATTGCCCGAACCGGCATTGAGCAGGTTCTGGGTCAGGTCGGCGGTTTGGCCCTGCAGACCGATGGTGCGCTCGGCCACCGCCACCTGTGCGTTGAGGGCGCAGGTATCGACATAGGCGCGGGCGGTTTCGGCCACCACGGTCACACGCACAACCTCCAGTGCGGCCTCGGCAGCACGGTGGTCGGCACGGGCCGCACGGATGGTGGACTCTACGCGGCCGAACAGGTCGATCTCGTAGGACATGTCCAGACCGACATCATAGGTGTCGACCTCCGGCAGTTCGGCACCGCCGGCTGCTGGGTTGGTGATGGTCGAGGACTGGGCGCGGTTGGCCGCACCCGTCACCGTTGTGGACGGCAGACGGTTCGAGCGGGCTTCCGACAGCGAGGCACGGACAGCGCGCAGATTGGCGGTAGCCGCTTCAAGCTGGTTGTTCTCGGCCAGAGCCTGTTCGATCAGGCCGTCCAGTGTCGGGTCGTTATACAGACGCCACCAGTCGCCCTGTACTGCTGCGGTCGAAACCGCAGCAGACTGGGAACCGATGAAATCGCCTTGCGACGAAACCGGCGTGGTGGGGACCACAGGCTTGGGACCGACAGCACAGGCTGCCAGCAGGGCTGCCGAACCGGCGGCCATCATCAGGTTGCGGATTTTAGCAGACATCAAGCATCTCCCTGACGCGGAGCAGCCGGAGCCGGATCCGTATCATTGGGGTCAAAAGGATCGTGCGGGGTCGAGCCGTAGGTGGTCGGCAACTGACGTTCCTTTTGCGGACCCTGGGGCAGTTTGCCCGCGAGCCAGCGACACACGACATAGAAGACCGGCGTGAAGAGCAGACCAAAGACCGTCACACCAATCATGCCCGATACCACAGAGATACCCAGCGATTGACGCATCTCGGCACCCGGACCGGTGGACACAGCCAGCGGCAGAACACCGAAGATGAAGGCGAACGAGGTCATCAGGATCGGACGCAGACGCTGGCGAGCGGCCTGAACGGCAGCATCGAAGCGGTTGAGCCCTTGCTCGTCCTCGGCCTGTTTGGCGAACTCGACGATCAGGATGGCGTTCTTCGCGGCAAGGCCGACCAGAACCACCAGACCCACCTGAACAAGGATGTTGTTGTCCAGACCCGTCAGGTTGACCCCGATCAGTGCGGCCAGAATACACATCGGCACGATCAGGATAACCGCCAGAGGCAGGGTGAAGGCTTCGTACTGGGCGGCCAGCACAAGGAAGACGAACACCACGGCCAGCACGAAGATCATCACAGCCGACGATCCGGCTGCCTTCTCCTGGAAGGCCATTTCGGTCCACTCGTAACCGAAACCGCTCGGCAGGGTTTGTTCCGCCAGACCTTCCATGAAGGTCAGGGCCTGACCCGAGGAAATGCCCGGTGCGGCCTGACCCTGAAGCTCGGTGGCGGGGAACAGGTTGTAACGCACCACGCGCGACGGGCCGGAGGCTTCGTACAGGTTGGCAACAGCACCGACCGGCACCATGGCACCCGAGCTGGAACGAACCTTCAGGTTGGCGATGTCGGAGATGTCATCGCGGTACGACGGCTCTGCCTGTGCCGTCACACGGAAGGTGCGGCCCAGATAGTTGAAGTCGTTGACGTAGCTTGAGCCCAGATAGATGCCCAGCGTACCGAACACCTGCGAGGGCTGGACGCCCATCATCAGGGCCTTGTTACGATCAACATCGGCGCTGATACGCGGCGATCCGGTGTTGAACATCGAGAAGACCTGCTGGACGTCGTTCGGATTTTGGGCAGCAGCGCCCATCATCGCGAAGGTTGCGCCTTCGAGGGCTTTGTAACCGGCACCCGAACGATCCTGGATCATCATCTTGAAGCCGCCATTACCCATGCCTTGAACAGGCGGGGGCGACAGCATGAAGATTTGCGCATCCTGAATCTGTGCGGCAGCACCCGTCAGGGCACCGGCCAGAGCGGCAGCGGCCTGATCCTTGTTCGGACGGTCGTCCCAGTCCTTCAGCTTGATGAACATGGTGGCCGAGTTAGAGCTCATCGAGAAGCTGGAGCCGTCAAGACCGGCCAGAGCAGCAACTTCCTGCACGTTCTCGTTGGCGTTGATGATGCTCAGCGTACGGTTCAGCACATCCGAGGTACGCTCGAGCGAGGCCCCTGCCGGAAGCTGGATGACGCCGATCAGCACGCCTTGGTCCTGCTCGGGAATGAAGCCCGAGGGCGTATCAACCAGACGCCAGCCGGTGACAGCCAGAAGGCCGACATAGACAATCAGAACCACAAATACCATGCGGACCAGACGGGCGGTCAGGGCACCAAAGCGCTCGGACAGCCAGTCAAAACCGGTATTGAACTTGTTACCGGCCCAACCGATGTAATAGCTGATCGTACCGAAGATGCCCTTCTTGCGAGCGGCGTGATCGTCGTGGACCTTGTGCGGCTTGAGCAGCAGGGCAGCCATGGCCGGCGACAAAGTCAGCGACAACAGCAGCGAGATCAGGGTGGCCGTAGCAATGGTCACCGCGAACTGGCGATAGAAGATACCCGGAATGCCCGGCATGAAGGCGGTCGGTACAAACACGGCGGTCAGCACCAGCGAGATGGCGACCAGCGCGCCCGAAACCTCGGCCATCGAGCGATAGGCAGCCTCACGCGGGGTCAGGCCTTCACGGATATAGCGTTCGACGTTCTCGACCACGATGATGGCGTCATCGACGACGATACCCACGGCCAGAACAAGCGCGAACAGAGATAGCGAGTTGATCGAGTAGCCGAGGCCCAGCAGTACCGCGAAGGTACCCACCAGTGCCACCGGAATAGCCGCCACCGGAATGATGGCCGCACGCCAGGTCTGCAGGAAGACCAGCACCACGATCGCCACCAGAATGACGGCTTCAAACACGGCACCGATAACCGAGTCTACCGAGGCCTGAACGAACTCGGTCGGGTTATAGGGGACGGTATAGGTGACGCCCGGAGGGAAGTCCTTGGCGATGGCATCCAGCTCGGCTTGAACCAGTTTCGCTGCGGACAGCGAGTTGGCACCCGGTTGCTGGATGATACCCATGCCGACGCCCGGCTTGCCGTCGAAGCTGGCATTCACGCCATAGTCCTGCGGGCCGATTTCGATACGGGCCACATCGGACAGACGCGTCACGCGACCTTGTGCATCGCTACGGATGACGACCTGACCGAATTCCTCGGGGGTCTTCAGACGGCCTTGCAGATCGATCGGAGTCTGGAACTGGGCCGGATTTTCCGGATACGGAGCCTGACCCAGCGAGCCACCGGCGGCCTGGATGTTCTGGGCTTGCAGAGCGCCCACAATGTCCTGAGCCGAGAGGTTGCGCGCGGCAGCCTTGGTCGGGTCAATCCAGATACGCATGGCATAGTTGCCGCTGCCGAACACCTGAACCGAGCCGACGCCCTCGATACGCAACAGGCGGTCGCGCACGGTCGAGTTGGCAAGGTTACCCAGATAGGTGGTGTCGATGGCAGGATCGTCGGAAACAAGCGCCGCCAGCATCAGGAAGCCGCTGGAGGCCTTGTTGACCATCACGCCGGAGCGACGCACTTCTTCGGGCAGGCGCATCTCGGCCAGAGCCACGCGGTTCTGGACCAGAACCTGTGCGGTATCCAGGTCTGTGCCCGGCTCGAAGGTGACCGTCACGGCCACGGCACCATCTGCCGTCGAGGACGACGACATATAGAGCATGCCTTCAACGCCGTTGACTTCTTGCTCGATGGGCGCGGCTACGGTCTCGGCCAGAGTCTCGGCCGAGGCCCCCGGATAGGAGGTGTTGATGGTGATGGTCGGTGGCGCGATATCGGGATACTGCGCCAGCGGAAGGCTTGGATAGGCAAACGCCCCCACCAGAGTGATGAAGGTGGCGATAACGATCGCGAAGATCGGCCTATCGATGAAAAAGCGGGAGAAATTCATAATCTAGTTTCCGGCCTTAAGCCCTCTTTCCTCAACCTGCGTTGACGAAGGTGGCTGAGGAGGCCGTCGACGCAGCAGTCGTCGGGGCCGGGTTTGCAGCCGCATCCGAAGGTTTGATCTCGCCGTTCTGGGCCGTGACCTTCTGACCCGGACGCGCGCGTTGCTGACCGTTGATGATGACACGGTCATCAGGCGTCAGGCCGCTACGCACGACACGCAGACCGTTGACAACCGGACCCAGTTGGACCGGCTTGGCACCGACAGTGCCGTCCTTGGCAACGATGTAGACCAGACGACGGGGACCATCGGCAATCACAGCCGAATCCGGAACCAGCATGGCCTGATACGAAGCCGCACCGGCCAGTTGGGCGTGACCATACATGCCCGGCTTCAGGAAGCCGTTGGCATTGGGGATGACTGCGCGCAGGCGGATCGTGCCCGAGGCCGGATCAATGGCGTTGTCGGTGAAATCAAGCGTACCGGCGTGGGTGAACTCGGTTTCGTCCTGCAGGCGGACCTTGATCGGCACAGCACCCTTGGCGGATTCGCGCTGATATTTCAGGGCGGTCGCTTCGGAACCGTCAAAGACGAAATAGATCGGCGAACTCGAAACGATGGTCGTCAGGATGTCACCGGCCGAGGAGCCGCCACCGATCAGGTTGCCCGGATCGACGCGACGGTCGGACACGCGGCCCGAGATCGGGGCGGTGACGCGGGTGAATTCCAGGTCCAGAGTGCGGGCGCGGATTGCGGCATTGGCAGCAGCCAGTGCGGCATCTGCGGTTTGCACAGCGGCCTTCTTGGCATCGAACTCGGCTTGCGAGACAGCTTGCGAAGCCAGCAGGGTCTCGGCGCGAGCGAGGTCGGCCTTGGCCAGAGCAGACTGGGCTTCGGCCTGTGCCAACTGGGCGCGGGCGCTGGCCAGAGCAGCCTGGGCAGGGCGCGGGTCCAGAGTAAACAGCAGCTGGCCCTGACGGACAAAGTCACCGTCCTTGAAGTGAACCTGCTGGATATAGCCGCCAACACGGGCGCGTACATCAACATTGCGGGTGGCTTCAAAACGGCCGGTGAACTCGTCCCAGTCAACAACCTGTTGGGACAGCGCCGTGGCGACTGTCACGGGTGGCGCGCCTTGGGCCGGGGCTTCCTGACCTTTTGAACAGCCGTAAAGGGCTGCTGTCGCTAAGACAGTCGCCACCGCGATCTTAACCGTGCGCATTGGCACAATCTCCTGGGGTATGAACTCGTTATCCGACCAAACGCGCGAAAAGAGGAGGAGGCGCCAGTCAACAAGCGTGGACTTAAAGCGTAGAGATACAAGTCTTGTCAACAGCTGATGACAAGCTCATACTGTGACACTTACGACAGATGAGCTTAATCGTTGGTACCAGAAGCAAAACACCGTTCGCGCAATGCGGTTGCAACGCGGCAAGCCATACTGGACGCGGCACGTACGCGTTTTATGGCACATTCCTATGATGACGTCGGTATGCGTGATGTGGCGCGCGATGTCGGTGTGGATGCGGCTTTGGTGTCACGCTATTTTGGTGGCAAGGAAGAACTGTTCCTCGACGTTCTGGACAGCTGCAAGAACAAGCGCAGCCTGATTGACGGCGATCGTACTGAGTTCGGTCTGCGGGTGGCGCGCCAGATCATCGAAGGTCCAGAGGACGAGGACGATAACGGCTTTACGGGCTTGCTGGTGCTGCTGCGCTCGATCGGGTCGTCCAAGGCCATGGATATTGTCCAGCGGACATCGGATGCGAACTTCTTCCAGCCGCTGACAGAATGGCTGGGCGGCAAGCATGCTGCGGGCAGGGCGCGTCTGTTGGCTGGAATGATTATGGGCGTTGCCATCAGCCGCGAAATGTCGGCGGGCTATTCCGAAGTGGCCGGCGTTGAACGCGAAACCATGGTCCAGCGTTTTGCAGCCATTCTTCAAGCCGAGGTCGATGCGGGCTAGGGCATAGTCGGGGGACGTAAAGAAAAAGGCGGATCGCATGATCCGCCTTTCTTTTTGTCTGCAATCCAGAGAGCTGGATTAGGCCCAGAGTTTTTAAGCCCAGTGCATCGGCACATGGCGGGCTGCGGCCCAGTGGATGGCACGGATGGCATCGATGATGGCGCGGGTGGCGGCCTCGGTGCCCAGTTCGCCGCCCAGATCACGGGTGACCTGATTGGAGGCCTGAACCGCCGCCACAGCCGCCTCGATGGAATCCGCCTCGTCTTCCAGTTGGAAGCTGTGGCGCAGCATCATGGCTGCCGACAGGATGGTGCCGATGGGATTGGCCTTGTCCTGTCCTGCGATATCGGGGGCCGAGCCGTGGATCGGCTCGAACAGGCCGGGGCCGTCCGAACCCAGCGACGCCGACGGCAACAGGCCGATCGAACCACCCAGAACCGAGATTTCATCCGACAGGATATCGCCGAACATGTTCTCGGTCAGGATCACATCATAGTCGCGCGGACGCAGGATCAGGTGCATGGCGGCCGAATCCACCAAGGCATGTTCCAGCGTCACATTGGGGAATTCCTCGGCATGGATGCGGGTGACGGTTTCACGCCACAGGCGCGAGGTTTCCATCACATTGGCCTTGTCCACCGAGGTGACCTTGCCACGGCGTTGCTCGGCAGCCTTGAAGGCGGCGCGGGTGACGCGCTCGATTTCTTCAACCGTATAGGTGCACAGGTCCGAGGCCGAGGTATCGGTGCGGGTGCGTTCGCCGAAATAGACGCCGCCGGTCAGTTCGCGGAACACCAGCAGGTCGGTACCCTCGACGATTTCGCGCTTCAGGGGCGAGCGGTGCGACAGGGCCGGAGACACCTGCAACGGGCGCAGATTGGCAAACAGGCCCATAGATTTGCGGATCGTCAGCAGGCCCTGCTCTGGGCGAACCGGCTTGCCGTCATATTTCGGATCACCGACCGCGCCCAGCAGCACAGCGTCTGCGGCCACGCAGGCCGCTTCGGTTTCCTTGGGCAGGGGTGTGCCTGTCGCATCAATGGCCGCGCCGCCGATCAGGTGTTCGGTGAAGCTGAAGGTGTGGCCATAGATGTCGCCCAGACAGGTCAGGACGCGCTGGGCGGCCTTGGTCACTTCGGGGCCGACGCCGTCACCCGGCAGGACGACGATGTTGAAATTACGTTTCTCGCTCATGGTGCTGTCCTTTGGGGGGCGGTGTCGTTGCGGGTGGTTTCAAACGCGGCGATCTGGGTGTCCTTGGCCAGAAGCCAGCCAAGCGTATCGACGCCGTCGAGCATGCACTGGCGGGCAAAGGCCTCGACCTTGAAGCCGACAGGGGCGGCATTGCCGCGCTGGATCTGGTTGTTTTCCAGATCGATGCTGACGGGCTGGTCCTGATTTTGCGCCAGATCGTCCCAGACGTCCTGAGATACGACGATGGGCAGAAGGCCGTTCTTCAGGGCATTGGACGTGAAGATGTCGGCAATCTCGGTCGAGATGATCGCACGGAAGCCATAGTCTAGCAGCGCCCACGGCGCGTGTTCGCGCGACGAGCCACAGGCGAAGTTCGGGCCACCCAGCAGGATGCGGTGCTCGCTCGGGTCGATGCGGTTCAGGATGGCCTCGGGCTTGGCCGAACCGTCGTCCTCATAGCGCCAGTCATAAAAGGCCAGATCGCCCAGACCCTCACGCGTGGTGGTGGTCAGGAAACGGGCCGGGATGATCTGGTCGGTGTCGATATTGGCCTGCGACAGGACGACGACCTTGGATGTCAGTTTGGCAAACGGTTCCATCAGGCGATCTCCTCGGCGGTGGCCAGATGGCCGGCAATGGCACTGGCGGCGGCGGTGGCGGGGCTGGCCAGAATGGTGCGGGCACCCTTGCCCTGACGGCCTTCGAAATTGCGGTTGGAGGTCGAGACGCATAGCTGGCCCTCGCCCACGACATCGCCGTTCATGGCGATGCACATGGAACAGCCGGGGATGCGCCATTCGGCACCGGCGGCGGTGACGATGGTGTGCAGGCCCTCGGCTTCGGCCTGTTTGCGGACGGCTTCGGAGCCGGGGACGACCAGCATCCGCACGCCATCGGCGACCTTGCGGCCCTTCAGGACCGAGGCTGTGATGCGCATGTCCGACAGGCGGCCATTGGTGCACGAGCCGACAAAGACCACATCGACCTTTTCGCTGGTCGTGGCCTGTCCGGCGGTAAAGCCCATATAGGCCAGCGCCTTGGCATCGGATTCGGATTGAGGCTGGGGGGCGGCCTCGCCAACCGGAATGGCGGCGTCGGGCGTGGTGCCCCATGTCGCCATAGGGCGGATTTGAGCGCCGTCCAGCGTCACTTCCTTGTCGAAGACCGCGCCTTCGTCGGAGGCCAGTGACAGCCAATCCCTGGCGGCGGCCTCATAGTCGGCGGGTGCAAAGCGGCGACCGCGCAGCCACTCGATGGTCTTTTCGTCGGGCGCGATCATACCCGCCCGCGCCCCCGCTTCGATGGACATGTTGCACAGGGTCATGCGCCCTTCCATGTCCAGCGAACGGATGGCCTCGCCCGCATATTCGATGACATAGCCGGTGCCACCGCCAAAGCCGATGGTGGCGATGATGGCCAGAGCCACATCCTTGCCCGACACGCCGTTTTGCAGTTGACCGTTCACCGTCACGCGCAGGGTCTTGGCCTTGCGCTGGATCAGGCACTGGGTGGCCAGAGTATAGCCAACCTCTGATGTGCCGATACCAAAGGCCAGAGCGCCGAAGGCGCCGTGGGTGGCGGTATGGCTGTCACCGCAAACAACCGTCATACCCGGCTGGGTCAGGCCCAGTTCGGGGCCCATGACGTGGACCACGCCGCGCTGGTCACTGTCCCAGCCTGCCAGTTCGATGCCGTGGCGCTTGGTATTGGCTTCCAGAGTCTCGACCTGTTTGCGAGCCTGCTCGGTGACATAGGGCAGCTTGCCGTCAGGACCGGAGGGCAGGGTCGGGGTGGAATGGTCCAGCGTGGCAAAGGTGCGATCAGGGCGGCGCACCTTCAGGCCGCGAGCATCCAGTTCTGCAAAGGCCTGCGGCGAGGTGACCTCGTGAACCAGATGCAGGTCCACATACATCACACCGGGGGTGGATTGCGTCTCGGCCACGACGACGTGACGTTGCCAGACTTTTTCATACAGGGTTTGGGGCTGGGTATTCGACATGATCTCAGGCTGGCTCAAACTGCGCGTTATCTAATGCATTAACCGATTGATGAATCGGTTCAAGCCAACCGTAACGATCCGGCGTGCTGCCATCGAACAATCCGCGGAAAGCCTTGTTGACGGCCTTGGTCACCGGACCGGGGCCAGCGGCGCGGGTGGGGATGCCGTCAACCGAGCGGACGGGGGTGATTTCGGCGGCGGTGCCGGTCATGAAGACCTCGTCGGCGACATACAGGCTTTCGCGGGTCATCGACTGTTCGCGCACCTCATAGCCCAGCCCGCGCGCCAGCTTGATGACGCTGTCGCGGGTGATGCCTTGCAGGATCGAGGACGAGGACGGCGGGGTCATCAGCACATGGTCACGCACGACGAACAGGTTCTCGCCCGCGCCTTCGGACAACAGGCCGTCCGCGCCCAGAGCGATGCCTTCGCCATAGCCGCCCGTGCGGGCCTCGCGACCGATCAGATAGCCGGACAGATAGTTGCCGCCCGCCTTGGCTCCGCTGGGGATGGTGTTGGGCGCAACGCGGTTCCAGCTGGAGACACAGGCATCGACGCCTTTTTCCAGAGCTTCCTCGCCCAGATAGGCCCCCCACGGGAAGGCGGCGATCATGATGTCGGTCTTGATGGCATCCGGCGACGGGGTCACGCCCATGCCGCATGCGCCCAAAAAGGCCAGCGGGCGGATATAGGCCGACTTCAGCCCCTCGGAAGCGACGGTGTCGCGGCACGCCTGAACCAGTTCCTCGACCGAATAGGGCATGGGGAAGTGGTAGATGCGGGCGCTGTCATGCAGACGGCGCACATGGTCGGTCAGGCGAAAACCGCATGGGCCGTTCGGGGTGTCATAGACGCGGATGCCCTCGAACACCGAGGTGCCGTAGTGAAGCGCGTGGCTCATCACGTGGACGGTGCAGTTTTCCCATGCTGTCAGGTGTCCATTGAACCAGATTTTTTGGGCCAGCGGCTTCATTGTTTCGTCAGTCCAGTCTGCGGCGGGGCCGCGTGTTTAAGGGCCGGACGCATCCGGCATACTTTATAATTATATAGAGGGCTCGATATTGGGACTTAGGCGGCGTTGGCCGAAGCGGTGTCCTCGACGCGACGAACCCCGAAAAGGCGGTCGATCTGGCGGCCCAGATTGTCGACGCAGCGGGTGCCGTCGCGGCTGGCCACATTGAGGGTCAGGGTGCGCCAGTCGCCGCCCATGCCGGTGTGGAAATCCGTCATGCTCATGCCGTGGATTTCAAACCCGCGACGCTCCACCAGACCGATCAGGCGCTGAAGCGAACCGTCGGCACGGTCGATCTGGATGTGGATCATGTTGCTCATCGCGAGCCCTCCATCATTTCAGAGTTGTTCTTGCCCGGCGGCACCAGCGGCCAGACATTGTCCTCGGGGTTGATAATGACGTGCGCCAGAATGGGGCCGTCGGTTTCCAGCAGGCGTTTCAGGCCGTCCGTGACCTGATCCTTGTGGTCGATACGGAAGGCTTCGATGCCGAAGGCCTCGGCCACCTTTACGAAGTCGGGATTGTCGGACAGGTCGATCTCAGAGAAGTTCCGCTCGAAGAAGAACTCCTGCCACTGGCGCACCATGCCCAGACGCGAATTGTCCAACAGCACGATCTTCAGCGGAATCTTGAAGCGGTTGACCGTGGCCAGTTCCTGAATGTTCATCATCACCCCGCCGTCGCCGGTGATGGTGACAACGCAGGCATCGGGATCGGCCAGCTTGGCCCCGATACCGGCAGGCAGGCCAAAGCCCATCGCCCCCAGACCACCCGAGGTGATGTGGGCTTGCGGGCGCGAGAACGCGCAATGCTGGGCGACCCACATCTGGTGCTGACCGACATCGCAGGCGGCGATGAAGGATGGTCCTGCCATTTCGGACAGTTGGTACAGCAGGGCGGGGGCGAAAACGCCGTCACCCGGTGCATTATAATCAACCGCACACTGCGCCATCTGGGCGCGGCACTGGTCGGACCAGTCGCGCACATTAATAGTGTCACCTGCCGCCAGTTCGCGGTTCAGGGCTTCCAGATTGGGTTTCAGGTCACCAACGACCGGAACAGCCACCGCACGCAGCTTGCCGATTTCAGATGCATCGACATCGAAATGGATCACACCGGCATTGGGTGCGAACTCGGCCAGCTTGCCGGTGGCGCGGTCATCGAAACGGGCGCCGACAACGATCAGCAGGTCGGACGCCTGAACCGCATCATTGGCGGCACGCGTGCCGTGCATACCCAGCATGCCCAGATAATTATCCTGCCCCGTCGGGATGGTGCCCAAGGCGTTCAGGGTCGAGACCTGCGGAATGCCGGTCATGGCCGCGAATTCGCGCACGGTTTCGACCGCGCCCGAGATCTTGGCACCGCCCCCTATATATATAATGGGGCGCTTGGCCGAACGGATGGCATCGGCAGCGGCCCTGATCGAGGCGCTGTCGGCGATGGCATTGTCGTTCGGCAGATGGAAGGCGCGGGTTTCAGCCGTCGTCTGGAACTGGATGTCCTTGGGCAGGTCGATCAGGACCGGCCCCGGACGACCCGAGCGCGCAATATGGAAGGCTTCCTCGATGATGGCCGGAATGTCGGCGGCATCGCGCACCAAATAGGAGTGCTTCACCAGAGGCATGGTCACGCCCATGATGTCGACTTCCTGAAAGGCATCGGTGCCCATGACGCCTTGGGCGACATTGCCGGTGATGCAGACCATGGGAACCGAATCCAGCATGGCATTGGCAATGCCGGTGACCAGATTGGTGGCCCCCGGGCCGGACGTGGCCATGCAGACGCCGACCTTGCCCGATGTACGGGCATAGGCATCGGCGGCAAAGGCAGCGCCCTGCTCGTGGCGGCACAGATAGTGACGCACGCCCGATCCGGCGATGGCATCATAGATCGGCATGATGGCCCCGCCCGGATAGCCGAACACCACATCCACGCCCATCCGCTCCAGAGTGGAGACGACGAGGCTGGCACCGGTTTGGGCGGTGGTCTCGTGGGCGGGCATTTGAATGGTGGAAACGGTCATCTGGGCGGGGTCCGTGGGGGAAGCGCTTAGGCAGCTTTGGGTTTGGAAGCCTGCAACCAGGCCATACGATCACGCAGACGGGCACCGACCTCTTCGATCTGGGTGTCGCGGTCTTTCTGCATCAGGGCTTCGTATTCGGGCTTGCCCTGCTCGTTCTCTTCGATCCAGCGACGGGCAAACTCGCCCGACTGGATGTCGTTCAGAACGTCCTTCATGCGATCGGCCGTCTCGTCATTGACGACGCGCGGACCGGATACCAGAGCGCCCCATTTGGCGGTCTCGGAGATGAAGTGGTGCATCTTGGAAATGCCGCCCTCGTAGAACAGGTCCACGATCAGCTTCAGCTCGTGCAGGCATTCGAAATAGGCGATCTCGGGCTGGTAGCCCGCATCAACCAGAGTGTTGAAGCCACGGATAACCAGTTCCTTGGCCCCGCCGCACAGGACGGCCTGTTCACCGAACAGATCGGTTTCGGTTTCTTCGCGGAAGGTGGTTTCCAAGAGGCCGCCGGTCGCACCGCCATTGCCCTTGGCATAGCCCATGGCACGGTCACGGGCCTTGCCGGTGACGTCTTTTTCGATGGCGAACAGTGACGGCACACCGCGACCGCGCTGGAACTCGCGGCGGACCAGATCACCCGGACCCTTGGGCGCAACCAGAATGACATCCATGTCGTCACGCGGGGTGATGCGCCCATAGATGATCGAGAAGCCGTGCGCGAACAGCAGGGCCGAGCCCTTCTTGGCGTTCGGTTCGATGATGTCTTTATAGACCTCGGCCTGAACCATGTCGGGCGTCAGGATGGCGATGATGTCCGCATCCTTGACGGCGTCGGCGGGTTCGGCAGTCGCCAGACCGTCTTCGGTGGCGTGCTTCCAGCCGGTGCCGCCGTGGCGAACACCGACAATCACGTCATGGCCGGAGTCTTTCAGGTTCTGGGCATGGGCGCGACCTTGCGAGCCATAGCCGATGATGGCGATCTTCTCGCCGGCGATAGCGCCCGGCTTGATGTCTTCGTTGGTGTAGATGGTGATGGCCATGGTTCAGGCGTCCTCGGAAACGGGCTGGGTAGCGGCAGTGGTTTGATAGCGATCCGGCGTCTGGGCCGGAGGCGGGTTCGGGATGGTCACGGCACCCTGCGAAGCCGAAGCGACGCTGGCGCGGTATTTGGCAAAGACGCCACGGGCCTCGCGCAGTTCACGCAGAGTGAAGGCGGCGCGGCGCGCGGTCAGATCGGCATCGGTGTCGATGCGGCGATTGGGAACGTCGATGGTGATGGTGTCGCCGGTCTCGACCAGAGCGATGGGGCCACCGACAGCGGCCTCGGGCGAAACGTGTCCGGCCACAAAGCCATAGGACGCCCCCGAGAAACGACCATCGGTCAACAGGGCGACATTCTCGACCTTGCGACCCTTCAGGGCGGCGGTGATCTGCAGCATCTCGCGCATACCGGGACCACCCTTGGGGCCTTCGTAGCGGATGATGATGACATCGCCTTCGCCCGCCTCGCCCGACTGGACGGCGGCAAAGGCGTCTTCCTCGCAGTCATAGACCTTGGCCGGACCGGTAAAGCGATCGACCTTGTGGCCGGTCAGCTTGATGATCGCGCCCTCGGGGGCGACATTGCCATAGATGACTGCATAGGAGCCGCGCGCCATGACAGGCGCATCGACGGTGGTGACGACCTGTTGGCCGGGGGCTTCCTCGGCCTTGGCGGCTTCTGCAAACAGGCTCTCCCCCGAAACGGTCGGGGTGTTCACGATCTTGCCCGCTTCGGCCAGACGCTTGGCCACCAAACGCGTGCCACCGGCGACATACAGGTGCGAGGCCAGAAAACGTCCACCCGGTTTCAGGTCACAGATGACCGGAGCCTCGACACAGGCCTGATGGCAGTCCTCGATACCGAAATCGATACCGGCCTCGGCGGCAATGGCGGTCAGGTGCATGACGGCATTGGTCGAGCCACCGGAGGCCGAACAGGCAATGGCGGCATTCTTCAAGCTGGCACGGGTGATGTATTTGCGGGCGTTGTCACCGGCAAAGACGCGCTCGACCGCCAACTGGCCACAGCGGAAACCTTCGGCGGCCTTGTCCGGATCGACGGCGGGAACGTCATTGGCCCCCATGGGCGAGATGCCCATCATCGACAGGGCCATGGCCATGGTGTTGGCAGTGAACTGGCCACCACAGGCACCGGCCCCCGGACAGACGGCGCTCTCGACTTTTTTCAGGCCCGCATCATCCAGCGTTCCGGCACCGTGGGCACCGATGGCCTCGAAGACCTCCTGAACCGAGACTTCCTGACCGTCGATACGGCCAGGCATGATGGTGCCGCCGTAATAGACCAGTCCAGGGATATCCAGACGGGCCAGAGCCATTGCCGCAGCGGGGATGGTCTTGTCGCAGCCAACAATGCAGATGACGCCATCCAACTGGTGCCCCTCGATGGCCAGTTCGATGGAATCGGCGACCACTTCACGGCTGATCAGCGAAGCCTTCATGCCCGCTGTGCCCATCGAGATACCGTCGGTGACGACGATGGTGTTGAAATCGACCGGCCAGCCACCGGCAGCTGTAACACCTGCACGAACATCCTTGGCCAGACGGTCCAGATGCATGTTGCACGGCGTAACCGTGGACCAGGTGTTCACGATCCCGATCATCGGCTTTTTGAAATCGGCATCCTGCATACCGGCGGCCCGCAGATAGGAGCGGGCGGCGGCACGGCTTGACCCTTCAGTGACATGGGCACTGCGGGCATTGGCGGGATTTTTCGGATCGGGGCGGTCGGACATTGTGTTTTGTGGGTTCTGGTCGCTTGCGAGGAGAGGCGGGATTGGAAACGAGCATGAAAAAACCCCGCTTCCAGATGGAGAGCGGGGTGGTGCAGTTCTGACGGGTTTTCTTATGTCAGGTTACAGGCATCCACGCCGCTCGTCGGAGCGGGGTAATAAGTACCGATACGAGGAGCACGCGAACGAACGAGCGCACGGTCGATTCCGTGGCGGTCGTTGCAGTCATCGCGATGTGTGAAGCCGTGCTCACAGGGGCTACCTCGTTAGTTGGTGAACGGGTTTATGCCGAACGCCGTGCTGCATTGCAACCGTGCATCTGCGCACTTGTGCAAAAAAGATGCAAACATGCGCCATTTTGCGAGAAAAGAGGGCCATTCATGATGGTCGACTGGCTGTCATGGGGTGTAAATATGCGCCCCTATATATGTAGAGGTGCAGTGCTGTGCGCTCAAAGCATTGCAGATGGAGCGGCAATCCGGCTGAGTGATCGCTGATCTGTCGGATAAATGGCACTTTTTTGAAATAATGGTTGCCCTCGGAAGGGGGCGGACCTATACACCGCTTCCTCGGCGGCGGGCGGTTCTTCGGAGCGGTTCGGCGGCGGGGTTAGCCTTCTGGATGCTACTGTGTATCTGGATTTTCAGGGGTTTGGTTCTTCGGGATCGGTTCTGAGAAAGATCGAAAGGTCGGGTTGACAGGGAAG
>NZ_JAASQT010000006.1 GCF_011761985.1 Brevundimonas terrae
TTTCGATCTTTCTCAGAACCGATCCCGAAGAACCAAACCCCTGAAAATCCAGATACACAGTAGCATCCAGAAGGCTGACCCCGCCGCCGAACCGCCCCGTGGGGCAGCGCGTCGTTGAGCGAGACGGCGGTATAGGCGGGTGGTTTCGAGTCCACAACCGATTCCTTCGTCGATTCCGAACTTTCTCACGAACCATGAATCGCTGGACCTGAGTCCGTAAGCCTCACCCATATATCCCATACATATGGTGTGCTTTATATATAGAGAGAGAGAGGGACGCCAGCTCTCGCTCGCGCCCCTCCCCTACATCCTTAGAGCACCGCGCGCCTAGAAGCGCTTGGTCAGAGACACACCCCACAGACGGGGATCCAGCGTGAACACATTGGTGGTCAGCATGGAATCGTCGCTGTTGGTGAAGGCATCTACGATAGGTGCGTCATCGAACAGGTTTTTGACATACGCCTGAACAGCGAGATTGCGCTCTGGGAGTTCCCAGGTTGCCGACAGGTTCACATTGTCCCACCCCCGAATTTCATCATACTCGGTGTTGTAGACACGGAAATAGCTATCCGCTTGACGGTAATAATCCCCGCGCAGAGTCAATTCCGAACCGGAGAAGTGCCAAGTGTACTGAGCACCGATGTTCACAGTCCACCGAGGCGCATTGGGAAGCTCGTTACCCGAAATATCCGCCTCGAAGCCGCGACCACCATTCGGCGCATCGGTCAGAGGATTATATTCCAGCCCCGTCCAGAAATCATATTGATAGACAATCGAATCCGCCGGGAAGTCCGGGCTGAAAGATCCAATGCGTTTCGATCCACCGCACAGCGCGGACAAGGCATATGATTGTAGCGAGTTTGTAATGGGGTGGGCATAGATAGCCTCTACCATGTGCTTAGGCGCGATGCAGTTAGATGGCACCTGCACCCACGGACGGACAACCAACCAATCCTCATTCCCCTGCGTACGGTTCATTACATCAATCGAACCTTCGCCATCACCAATCCGGGTTTTCAGGAAGCCCACATTGGCATCCATGCGGAAGTTTGGTGTCGGCCGCCAGATGGCTTCGAACTCTACCCCCGCCGAGGTAGCGTCAAAATTCTCGTTCAGCGAGATACGGTCAACGATCTGCGAAACCTGATAGTCCGTATAGTCATAATAGAAAGCCGTGACGTTCAGACCGAAACTGCCCGTCGAGTTCAGGAATTTGGAGCCAACCTCGAAGGCATTCACATATTCAGGCTCAAAGGTTTCAGCCAATGGCTGATATTGAACAACCAGCGGATTGATCCCCGCCCGAGGCGGGTTCGTACCGCCCCCCTTATAGCCACGGCTATAGGATGCGTAGAGCATCAGACCATCAACCGGTTTCCAGTCAAAGACAGCTCGCCCGGTAAGCGCTTCCCAGCTCTGTTTCACTTCGGGATCTGCCGGATAGCCCCGTACAGACGAGCCCCCCGAAAGAGGACCGAAGCCCAGAGAATCCAATGAACCTAGAAGCAACTGGCTGGGGTATGGCGTCGTCGTTTTGGTATCATCGGTATAGCGCAGACCAATAGTCAAACGCTTGTTATCGCCAATGTCCCAATAGCCCTCACCGAACACAGCCCAAGATTGGGTATGAACTTCATTTTTGCTTCTGAAATAGTTATGGCCATCGCCAGCAAGATTGTCGATCGACGAATAATCTACATAGATACATTCATCTACAGACCCATCTGTGCATTTTCTGGTTTCAATTTTGTTGAGTTGCCCAGGAATAACGCGCCCATAAAAATATTCGGCAAGATAATTAAATGTATTATTGAATACAAAATAATCATCTTGAGTTTTAAAATCTAGATAGTTCGCACCAAGTATAAAATTGAAACCTCCATCAAGATCAGATTGTATACGGAACTCCTGATACCACTGTCTATTATCCGATCGGCTTAAATCAACTGACTCCATGCGGCGGGAAGCCCCCAATTGAGGGTCAGTATAGTAACCATCTGGCGCAGGTCCACCGATCATAGGATTCCCAAATACATCCTGAAGACCATCACTGCTGTTGAAAATCTCGTTCGACATGTATCGGGCATAGTCCTGCGTCGCCCAGAACTCGTCCTTTGAATACGCTGTTTGCGAATAAAGACGCAGTTTCTCGTTGATATACAATTCCAGGTTCAATTGGACAACATCGTTAGTTGCCACATAGCGCGGATCATAGGCGGTCGCGATTTCACGCAGGTTTTTCGACTGTGTAACCCCTGCATAGGGATCAAGCGCACTACCGACTGCACCAACGGATTCACCAAAAAACTCTCCTGGCGCAGGTGGCTTGCTACCCAGGCCAATACTATTCAGCATAAACATCTGGGCCATGCCGGCACCATTTGGTGCACTATAGGCAGCGTCGTCATACAATGAGCCCGGCAGACAGCCCTGACTGAAACGGCCCTGGGTTTCAGCTGGAATATCGGTCGATCCGATCCGCGTCATACTGGGCGCACGCGTACAAAGCTGTTTACCCGTACGAAGACGATCATCGTCTTCCTCAAAATGCTCCCAGAGCAGATTGGCGCGGAAACGGTCCGTTGGTTCCCACGCCGCAGACAGGCGCGTTGACCATAATTCGCGCCCGTTCACATCCTCGTCTTTAAAGGTATTGTGATCGAAGCCGTCGCGCGACGTGATGCTGCCTGCTGCGCGCACCCAGAAGGTGTCGGTCAGCGGGATGTTGATCATGGCCTGACCGCGCAGGGTGCCATAATTTCCTACCTCGGCCTTGGCCAACGCCTCGAAGTCCGGCCCCGGCAGGTTGGGGAGCATGTTCACCACGCCTGCCGTCGCGTTACGGCCGTACAGCGTGCCTTGCGGACCGCGCAGAACCTCGACGCGGCTCACATCCAGATATTCCGATTCGAACAGGCGGTTACGCAGCAAGGGCGTGTTGTTGAAGCTGACCGCCACAGCAGGGTCGGAAGCTGCAGAGAGCGCCTTTGTGCCGATACCGCGAATGGCAAAATTATACATAGAGAAGTTGGATTTCGAGAAGGTCACGTTCGGAACAGCCCTCAGGAGCTCCGAACCGCCTTCAATCTTCATGGCATCCAGATTTTCAGCACTGAAGGCCGAAACCGCAATCGGCACGTCGCGAATCGACTGCTCACGTTTCTGGGCTGTGACGATGATTTCATCGACGACCGTCGGTCCTGCATCTTGTGCATTTGCGAGCTGGGAATATCCGCTCGTCAGAGCGAGCACAGAAGCCGTAACTACCCACTTGGTGTGAGCGCGCTTGATTTGCGCCATGCGATTTAAACCTCCCCTTGTGGACGCAGACGCAGTTGCGTTGCCTCCTTGTCTCCGTCTGATTTCTGGGACGCGACCGGACGGATCAGCCACATACCTGCGGTTTATCAATCCATCTACTCACTCAACTGTCAATACCTGTTTACATCGTTGTCTAATAGGATTTGCGTGGTGAGACGGACAGGGCACAGACAAAAAAGGGGCCGCCCCGAAGGACGGCCCAGGATAGCGCCGGAGTCTGACGCACTAGCAGGATTGATGGGACGGCGAGGATGCCGATACCGTTCCACCACGCCCCGGTTCGGAGAAAACGAAGCCTGCTGAAAATGACATTGCTTACTGTGATGTCAATATTGACGAACGGTTTTTTTATCGCTTAGTCTGTTTCATAAAATCTGTTCTCGGCCCCCACCGATTTCGCCACTCACAGCCGCGAGGAAGCCGTCATGGATGCCGATGTCATTATAGTAGGCGCAGGCTTGGCCGGACTGGTGGCCGCGCACGAACTGCGCCGCAAGGGACGCCGTGTGGCTCTGGTCGATCAGGAGAACGCCAATAATCTGGGCGGTCAGGCCTTCTGGTCCTTCGGCGGCCTGTTTCTGGTCGACAGCCCCGAGCAAAGACGCCTCGGCGTGCGCGACAGCCTCGATCTGGCATGGCGGGACTGGCGTGGCAGTGCCGGATGGGACCGGCTGGAAGGCCCGCAAGACGAAGACTATTGGGCCAAGCAATGGGGCCGCGCCTATGTCGAGTTTGCCGCGGGCGAAAAGCGCCACTGGCTCAGGGACAATGGCATCAGCCTGACCCCCATGGTGGGGTGGGCCGAGCGCGGATCGGGTCGCGCCGATGGTCACGGCAATTCGGTGCCGCGTTTTCACGTCGCATGGGGCACCGGCACCGGTGTTTCCGAGCCTTTCGCACAAAGCGCCCGCGAGGCCGCAGAGGCCGGAACCCTTACCTTCTACCACCGTCATCAGGTCGATGATCTGATTGTCGAGGCCGGTCGGGTAACCGGCGTGACCGGCACGGCACTGGCCCCCGACAATGCCGCACGGGCCATGCCTTCTAACCGGACAGCGGTCGGCAGCTTTACTCTACGCGCCCCTGCGGTTGTGCTTGCGACGGGCGGCATTGGCGGCAATCACGAACTGGTCCGCAAATACTGGCCCGCCCGCCTTGGCAAACCGCCACGGCAGATGATCACCGGCGTTCCCGCCCATGTGGATGGCCGGATGCTGGACATTGCCGAACAGGCCGGTGGCCGCATCGTGAACCGCGATCGCATGTGGCACTATGTCGAAGGCGTCAAAAACTGGGATCCCGTCTGGCCAAAGCATGCCATCCGCATCCTGCCCGGACCGTCGCCCCTATGGCTGGATGCGCTGGGGCGGCGTCTGCCCTTCCCCGCCCTGCCCGGTTACGACACCGTGGCGACGCTGAAATATCTGCGCACCACGCCCGATATCGCCGAACACGACCATAGCTGGTTCATCGTCACCCGCGATATCATGGCCAAGGAGTTCGCCCTGTCGGGGTCGGAGCAAAACCGCGACATCACCGACCGCAAGAAACTGGCCGTTTTCAAGTCGCGCCTGTCGTCACAACCGCCCGTCGAGGTCGAGGCCTTCCGCCAGAAGGGCGAGGACTTTGTCACCGCCGAAACGCTGGAAGAGCTGGTGGCCAAGATGAACGGCCTGACCGACGCTCCGCTGCTGGATGCCGCCCTGATCCGTCGTCAGATCGAGGACCGCGACGCGCAGGTGGACAACCCCTATGCCAAGGATGTGCAGATACAGGGCATCCATAACAGCCGTCGCTATCTAGGCGACCGACTGGCCCGCACCACCAAGCCGCACAAACTGTTGGACCCGAAACACGGCCCGCTGATCGGCATCAAACTGCATACATTGACGCGCAAATCTCTGGGCGGATTACAGACCGATCTGTCATCGCGCGTCCTTCGTCCTGACGGAACTGTGTTCGAGGGCCTGTACGCCGCGGGCGAAGCCGCTGGTTTCGGCGGCGGAGGTGTGCATGGATACAATGCTCTGGAGGGGACCTTCCTCGGGGGCTGTATCTTTTCCGGCCTGAACGCCGGACGCGACCTGAACGGGACGCTCTGATTACGGCCGCACTAGGCGGCACCTATAAATCAACCGCGCCGGATCATACGTCCGGCTCCATACGGCTGCGGGGAGGCAGACGTTTATGGATTCATCCATTGTACTGATCGGGCTTCCGGTTGCGCTGGGCATTATCATGTTCGGCCTCGGACTGGATTTGACGCCCGCAGATTTTGTACGTGTCGCCCAAAGGCCCAAGGCCGCCGTCGTCGCTCTGGGCTGTCAGCTTCTGTTGCTGCCTTTGGTTTGTTTCGGGCTGTGTATCGCTTTTGGCCTGCCACCCCTGATGGCCGTGGGCATGATGTTGCTGGCGGCATCGCCGGGAGGCACCACGGCTAACCTCTATAGCCACCTGTTCCGTGGCGATGTCGCCCTGAATATCAGCCTGACCGCGATCAACTCGGTGATTGCCGTCGTCACCCTGCCGATCATCGTCAATCTGGCCGTAGCCTATTTCCAGCCCGGCGACATGCAGGTCGGTCTGCAGTTCAAAAAGACGCTCGAAGTCTTTCTGATTGTGCTGGTGCCCGTTGCTATCGGCATGACAGTGCGTCGTTTCTATCCCCGCTTTGCCCGCGCCATGGACAAGCCGGTACGGCTGGGTTCGATCCTGATCCTAACCGTGGTCATTCTGGGTGCCGCCCTGTCCGGTCGTGAAGCCCTGATGCAGCATCTGGGCAGTCTGGTCGGGATTGTGGTTCTGTTCTGCCTGCTCAGCCTGTCGCTTGGCTTCTTCGTGCCACGTTTGCTGAAAATCCCCCATAAGCAGGCCGTCGCCAGTGCCTTCGAGGTGGGACTGCACAATGCCACCTTGGCCATTGTCATCGCCCAGTCGGTCCTGCGCAGCCCCGAGATGAGCCTGCCCGCCGCCATATACGGGGTGATGATGTTCCCGCTGGCCGCTGCCTTCGGTGTCGTCCTGACACGGCGCGGACCAGCCTCCTGAAAGCATGAAGGCCGATAGCCATGCGCTATCGGCCTTCACTTTATATATAGTCAGTGCGCAGCGTTCTCAGGCTGCCTTGGCCCCCGCATAGGCATTGCGCAATTCTGCCGGTACCCGATTATAAAGATACGGTTCGGGGATCCTGAGAGCGCGCCTTGCTTCATCCAGCGGCATAGCCATCAGGGCGGCATAGTCCTGTTCAGGCAACCACGCCGCCTTGCGACCATCACGCCATGCCTGCCACACGGCCCGCGCACACGGATAACCGGTGCGGGCGCGGGCAAACTGCATCCCCACGGCAAAGGCGATGACACCAAAACCCTTGCTGCGGGTTTGCGGCAGCGAAAACGCCACCAGACAGCCTTCGCCCAGCGCATTGGCCCCGTATCCGGTCAGCACATGCCAGACATCATGCACGTCGCGCAGACGGCGAGCATACCAGGCATGGGGGTGGGCCGCCTCGATCTCGCTGTCGACGACCTTGCGGCTTTCATCCACCAAGCCGTAGGCCGAAAAGTTCTGCGCCTCGATAAAATCCAGATAGGCGCGGCCCAAACTGCCCTGCGGCAGGCTGCGCAAGTAATTGTGATCCTGAAAGACATCGGCCAGTTCTGTACGCTGATAGGCCGCCACACCCCCTACGGGTGACGCCAACATGCGGCGATACCCCCACTGGGTCGAACGGCCCACCAAAGCATTCATGATTTCAAATACCTGCTCGGTATCATCCTTGTCCGCGATCAGCCTGCGGACAGCCTTCAGGGCGCGCAAAGGCTGCATTGTCTTGCGGATATGGGCGGACGCAGGGCGTGAAGGGGTGCCCGTATCATGCAAAATTTCCGCTACGGAAACTTGAGCCGTGAGTGTCGCCACTTGAAGTCCCTCCTGTTTGGGGCTTAAGACACATTATCTACAGGGATGTCATTTACACCAATGTCAATTGAAGCACAAGCCCGCCCGCGTCGTCGTCGTCGCACGCCCGCAGAAGCGCGTCGTGAAGCCTTGACCGAAGCTCGCACCCTGCTGCTCAGCGGCGGGCCGGATGCCGTGACCCTGTCGGCCGTGGCGGGCCGTATCGGCGTGACACACGCCAACCTGATCCACCATTTCGGCTCTGCCGGCGGCCTGCAATCGGCGCTGATGGGCTCGATGGTTCACGATCTGGCCAGCGCCATTCAAGATGCGGTGGAACGCCTGCGTACCGACGATGGTGCACCGCTCGAAGTCGTCAATGCCGTGTTCGAGGCCTTCTCGGCTGGCGGAGCCGGACGACTGGCGGCATGGATCGTCCTGTCGGGGGACCTGTCCCATCTAGAGCCTGTGCGTATTGCCGTTCAGGATCTGGTCAAGGCCATCGATACCAAGATCGGCAATGGCGACCGCCTGCCGCCCAAGGCCATCGGCGCGGCAGTACTGTTCATCGCCCTGACCGCCTTTGGCGAAGCCCTGATCGGTCCGCCCCTGCGCGATATGCTGGATCAGGACGAGGATGCCAGCCGCAACGTCGTGGCCCAACTTCTTCCCGGCTTTTTAGCCAAAAACAGCGTTTCATCCTGAAACTGACGCCCAAGGCGTCAATTCGCCTCACCTTTACAGGCTGAAGCGTCCTTTTTTTTCGTACTCTGGCGATTTAGTGATCGGACAGGGGCGGTCCTCTTTGTTAGAAAACAAAGGCAACCGTGGTTTCCTTAAACCACGGACACTGCCCCACATTTCGGATACGCCGCACCAGACCGTATCCATACCCATATTTTCTTCCTGTCGCAGGGCTTCCCCTGCATCCTAAATTTCGGAGACGCGCCCGCGGATGAATCAGGCTCTCTTGCTGCTGATACCCTTTGCCACCCCGTTTATTGCAGCAATTGCGGCAAGTTTCTTGCCGACCAAGGCCCGAAATGCCGCCGCGACACTGGCCTCTGCCGCATCCCTGATCGGCGTCATCGCGCTACTTTGCCTCTATCCGGTCATTGCATCGGGTCAGGTCGCGCGCTTCGCCGTCGAGTGGCTGCCCACTCTGGATATCGCTTTCCGCCTGCGCCTTGACGGTTTTGCGTGGCTGTTTGCCCTGATTGTTCAGGCCATCGGCGCATTGGTCGTGCTGTATGCCCGATACTATATGTCGCCCGAAGATCCGGTCCCGCGTTTCTTCTCGTTCCTGATGGCCTTTATGGGGGCCATGACGGGCGTGGTCATGTCCGGCGACATGATCCAGCTGGTCCTGTTCTGGGAACTGACCAGCTTCTTCTCCTTCCTGCTGATCGGCTACTGGAACCACTCGGAATCGGCCCAGAACGGCGCACGCATGGCGCTGACGGTCACGGCTCTGGGCGGGCTGTGCCTGCTGGCCGGTGTCGTGGTGCTGGGGCGTATCGTCGGCAGTTTCGACATGGATGTCGTGCTGGCCTCGGCTGATCTCGTCAAGAACAGTCCGCTCTATCTTCCGGCCCTGTGCCTGATCCTGATGGGGGCCCTGACCAAGAGCGCCCAGTTCCCGTTCCATTTCTGGCTGCCCCGCGCCATGGCCGCCCCCACCCCCGTCAGTGCCTATCTGCACTCGGCCACCATGGTGAAGGCAGGTGTCTTCCTGCTGGTGCGTTTCTGGCCTGTTCTCGCTGGCACCCCGGAATGGGGCTACATCGTCGGCGGGGCGGGTATGTTCACCCTGCTGTTCGGCGCATGGACCGCCGTGTTCCAGAACGACCTGAAGGGTCTTCTGGCCTATTCCACCATCAGCCATCTGGGCCTGATTACCCTGCTGCTGGGCATGGGCACGCCGCTGGCTCTGGTGGCCGCCATCTTCCACATCGTCAACCACGCCACCTTCAAGGCCTCGCTGTTCATGGCCGCCGGTGTGATCGACCACGAGACCGGCACGCGCGACCTGCGTAAACTGTCGGGCCTTCGTAAAACCATGCCCTATACGGCGGCACTGGCCATTGTCGCCGCCGCCGCCATGGCCGGCGTGCCTTTGCTGAACGGCTTCCTGTCCAAGGAAATGTTCCTTGCCGAAGCCCTGCAGGCTCCCGAGGGCCGCGACTTCTCGCTGATGGTGCCCATCCTTGCGACCGTGGCCAGCGCGCTGTCGGTTCTGTACTCGGTGCGTTTCATCCATCAGGTCTTCTTTGGCCCGCCCGCGACAGACCTGCCCAAGTCCCCGCATGAGCCGCCGCGCTGGATGCGCTTCCCGATCGAGCTTCTGGTTCTGATCTGCGTGGTTGTCGGCACCATTCCGGCCCTGACGATTGCGCCGGTGCTCGGCTTTGCGGTCAAGTCGGTACTGGGTGACGCCACCCCCTATTACAGCCTGTCGATCTGGCATGGTTTCAACCTGCCGCTGCTGATGAGCTTCATCGCCCTGATCGGCGGCACTACGGCCTATGTGCTGTTTGGCAAGCGTATCAACCGTGCCGACAAGGCATGGATTGTCGGTCGTTTCAGCGGCGCACGCGCCTTTGAACGCGCCATGCGCTGGCTGAACATCAGCGCCGAATGGATGGTGCTGCAACTCGGCTCCAAAAAGCAGCAGTGGCGTATTCGTGTGCTGGTCATTGCCGCCATCCTTGCCGGACTTGTCGCCGCAGGCTTTGGCGGTCTGGGCATGAAGGAAGCGGGCATCACCATCCAGCGCCCCGGCATCGGCTTTACCCTGATCTGGATCGTCGCCAGTGTTTGCGCGCTGGCCGCCGCATGGCAGGCAAAATACCATCGTCTCGCCGCCGTCATCCTGATGGCCGGATGCGGTGTGGTCAGCGCCCTGACCTTTGTGTGGTTCTCGGCCCCCGATCTGGCCGTGACCCAGATACTGGTGGAAATCGTCACCGGCGTTCTTCTACTGCTTGGCCTGCGCTGGCTGCCGAAACGCTCGGTCGCCATGGCACCGTCCAAGACCGACTTCGCTTCGCGCCGTCGCCGTGCCATGGACATTGCCATTGCCACGCTGGCCGGTCTGGGTATGGCGGTCATGGCCTTTGCCGTTATGACCCGCCCCGGTGGCAGCCACCTGTCCAGCTTCCTGCTGGAAGAATCCTATCCGCGCGGCGGCGGGCGCAATGTCGTCAACGTGCTGCTGGTCGACTTCCGCGCCTTTGACACGCTGGGCGAGATCACGGTTCTGGGCATTGTGGCCCTGACCATCTGGGCCTTGCTGCGTCGCTTCCGTCCTGCCGAAGAAAGCCGTGGCATTACCGAACAGCGCCGCGTTCAGGACCGTCACGACAAGCAGCACGAACAGCGCCAGTCGGGCGATACCCTGCGCGAGACCATGCTGATCCCGTCGGTCGTGATGAAGTGGACCTTCCCCTTCATCATCCTTTTGGCCCTGCATCTGTTCCTGCGCGGTCACGACCTGCCGGGCGGTGGCTTTGCGGCCGGCGTCGCCATGTCCGTGGCCTTTATCCTGCAATACATGGCCGAGGGTGCCCGCTGGGTTGAGGAACGCCTGCGTATCCGCCCGCTCTACTGGATTGGCGGCGGTCTGTTGATCACCACCCTGACCGGCATGGCCTCGTGGTTGTTCAACTATCCGTTCCTGACCACCTATTTCCAGTATGGCAGCCTGCCATGGGTCGAGAAGGTGCCACTGGCCACCGCCGTCATCTTCGATCTGGGCGTTGCCCTGCTGGTGGTTGGAGCCACCGTGCTGATGCTGACCGCTATCGCCCACCAATCCTTGCGTACCGCCCGTGAAATCGAGCCGGTCAAAGCGCCAGAGGAGGGCGTCTGATGGAAATCATTCTGGCCATCGGCATTGGCATCCTGACCGCTTCGGGCGTCTGGCTGCTGCTGCGCCCGCGAACCTTTCAGGTCATTATCGGCCTTGGCCTGCTGGGCTATGCCGTCAACCTGTTCATCTTTGCCATGGGCCGCCTCAAGGCCGGTGCGCCGCCACTGGTGCATCCGGGCAAGGTAGACACCTCGGCCTATGCCGATCCCGTTCCACAGGCACTGGTGCTGACGGCCATCGTCATCTCCTTTGCCCTGACCGCCCTTTATCTGGTTGTGCTCCTGACTGCCCGCGGCATCACCGGCACCGACCATGTTGACGGGCATGAAGCCGAATGACGCCGTCACTCCTCGAACACCTCACCATCCTGCCCATTATCCTGCCCCTGATGGCAGCGGCCATCATGCTGCTGCTCAAGGAGCAGCGCTACAAGACCAAGGCGACCCTCAGTCTGGCCGTCTGTGCCGCCATTCTCGGCACGGCCCTGTTGCTGCTTCAGGAAGCCAGTGTCGGCGGATCGGGCGGCAGCGATACGGCCCGCGTCTATAGTCTGGGTAACTGGGCCGCACCGTTCGGTATCGTTCTGGTGGCCGACCGCCTGTCCACCCTGATGCTGGCCCTGATTGCCGTCGTCGGTGCGGCGGGTCTGATCTTTGCACTGGCCCGCTGGGACCGTGCAGGGCCGCGTTTCCACGCCCTTTATCTGTTGCTGATAATGGGGGTGAATGGCGCGGTTCTGACCGGCGACCTGTTCAACCTGTTCGTCTTCTTCGAAGTCATGCTAGCCGCCTCCTACGGGCTGTTGCTGCATGGCTCGGGCGAAAAGCGCGTGCGGGCCGGACTGGGCTATGTCGCCATCAACCTGACCGCCTCGCTATTCTTCCTGATCGGGGTGGCCCTAGTCTATGGCACGGTCGGTGCGCTGAACATGGCCGACCTTGCGGCGCGTGTGCCCTATATCGCCGCCGAAGACCGCGCTCTTTTCGAAGCCGGTTGCGCCATTCTCGGTATCGCCTTCCTCATCAAGGCCGCAGCATGGCCTTTGGGTCTGTGGTTGCCGGGCGCCTATTCCGCCGCCAGTGCGCCGGTCGCCGCCGTCTTTACCCTGCTGTCCAAGGTCGGGGTCTATGTGCTGCTGCGCCTGTCGATGCTGATGTTCCACCCCGACAGCGGTGACAGTGCGGGTCTGGGCCAGTCGGTGCTTCTGGTACTGGGTCTGGCCACGGTGATCTTTGGCGGCGCGGGCGTCATTGCCGCCCAGCGTCTGGAACGGGTCATCGGCTATGCCGTCATGGCCTCGTCCGGCACCGTGCTGGCCATTGTCGGTCTGGGTCAGGCCAATGCCCTTGGTGGCGCGCTCTTCTATATGACGGCCTCGACACTGGCTTCGGCCGCCCTGTTCCTGATCGCCGAGATTCTGGTGCGCGGCGAAGACCGTGCCGCGATCGGCAGTGATGCCTTTTTCGATGACGAATATACCGACCCGTTCGAGGCCGACGATGTCGAAGAGGTGGGACGTGTCATGCCCCGCTCGCTGGCCCTGCTGGGTGCCTTCTTTGCGCTGGCGGCTCTGGTGGTTGCGTCCATGCCGCCTCTGGCCGGATTTATCGGCAAGCTGGGCATCTTTATCGGCCTTCTCGAAGGCGAGGGGGCCAGCCTGCCCGCCAGTTGGTGGGTGATCGGCATCCTGACCTTCTCCAGCTTCGCCACCCTGCTGGCCCTTGTCCGCTTTGGCATCGAAGGCTTCTGGAAGCGTGACGAGAGCCATGCCCTCGCCGTGCGAAGCCCCGAATTCGTGGCGATTGGCGGGCTGATAGCCTGCTGCGTGTGGTTGACCATCGCGGGCGGCGCGGCCCTGTCCTATACCGAACATACCGGTGACTGGCTGACCCGCCCCGGCGACTATGTCGCTGCCGTGCTGAAAGGGCGCCTGTGATGATCGCCAGAATTTCGCAAAGGGTTTTCCAGCAGATCCTGCCGCACCCCATCCTGTCGGTGGCGCTGTTCATGGTCTGGATGTTGATGTCCTCGCCCGCCGGAACCGGCCACGCCACCATCGCCCTGATTGTCGCGCTTCTGGTGCCGCAGGTCATGCGGGCGCTGGAACCGGACAGGGTCAGGGTCCGCAGTCCGCTGGCCATCATACGTTTGCTCTGGCGACTGTTCCTCGACGTTCTCGCCTCCAACTGGAACACGGCCAGAATCGTCCTCGGGTATCGCAAGCGGACACGCAAGGCCGGCTTCGTCAACATCCAGCTGGAATGCAGCAACCGCTATGCGCTGGCCTGTCTGGCCATCATCGTCACCAGCACGCCGGGCACCACATGGGTCCAGTATGACCGCTATTCGCGCGTCCTGTTGCTGCACGTTCTGGACCTGCGCGACGAGGATGACTGGAAGGCGATCCTCCATGACCGCTACGAGAGCCTGCTGATGGAGATCTTCCCATGACACCTGCGGCTATTGTCTATTGGGGCACCGGCTTCGCACAGGTGGTGCTGGCCCTGTCCATGCTGGTAAGCGCGTGGCGCATCCTGATCGGGCCGCGCGCTCAGGACAGGGTGCTGGGTCTGGATACGCTGTACCTGAATGCCATGCTGCTGATCCTCGTCCACTGCATTCGCATGTCGCTGACCGCCTATTTCGAGGCCGCCCTGATTCTGGCCATCATCGGCTTTACGTCCACAGTCGCACTGGCCAAATTCCTGATGCGCGGCGAGGTGATCGAATAATGCTGACCGCTCCCGCACACATGCCCGACCTGCCCATGTGGGCCGCTATTGCCGTCACCGCCCTTTGTATTTTTGGCGCGCTACTGGCCTTGGTGGGAAGCATCGGCCTCAAGACGCTCAAAACCATGTATGAGCGACTGCACGCGCCGACGATGGCCTCGACACTGGCCATGGCCACCATCGTTGCGGCCATGATTATCTATTTCAGCTTTGCCGAAGGGCGTCTGACGCTCAAGCCTCTGCTGATCGCGATCTTCCTGACGGTGACCACGCCCGTCACCATGACCCTGCTGGCCCGCGCCTCCATCTACAGGGACCGTGTCGAGGGCCGCGAAGGCGTCCCCAAGGACGACATGTAATCAAATCCAAAAGGCCGGAAGCCAGTACTTCCGGCCTTTTTATTACGCGGTGGCCTTTCCTTACCGAAGGTTCACTTGCACCCTCAAGCACATCTGTTTGAGTGCGCCCCAAACTACGCGCAGGGGGCCTTATGCTGTCGATCACCAATCTCACCCACATCTATGCCAATGGCACACGCGCATTGGACGATGTGTCCCTAGAGATTCCACGCGGCATGTTCGGCCTGCTGGGTCCGAACGGGGCGGGCAAGTCCACCCTGATGCGGACCATTGCCACCCTGCAATCGCCCTCCTCGGGCAGCATCAAGTTCGGCGAACTCGACGTCATCAAAGAACCGGAAATGCTGCGCCGGACCCTTGGCTATCTGCCGCAGGATTTCGGCGTTTATCCGCGCGTTTCGGCCTATGACATGCTGGACCACATGGCCATCCTCAAGGGCATCAGCTCGGGCAAGGAGCGCAAGGACACGGTCGAGACCCTGCTCAACCAGGTCAATCTGTGGAATGTCCGCAAGAAGGCCATTGCCGGTTTCTCGGGCGGTATGCGCCAGCGTTTCGGCATTGCGCAGGCCCTGATCGGCAATCCGCAACTGATCATCGTCGATGAACCCACCGCCGGTCTGGACCCCGAAGAGCGCAACCGCTTCCTGAACCTGCTGGCCGAGATCGGCGAGAATGTGGTCATCATCCTGTCCACCCACATCGTCGAAGATGTCGCCGACCTGTGCCCGCGCATGGCCGTTCTGGCCGGTGGCCGCATCCAGCTTGAAGGCGCGCCTCAAGACCTGATCGGCAGCCTGAAGGGCCGCGTCTGGCGCACCGCCATCGAGAAGGCCGAACTGGAAGATTACCGCCAGCGCTATGAGGTCATCTCGACGCGCCTGTTTGCCGGTCGCACCTTGATCCACGTCCTGTCCGACACCTCGCCGGGTGCGGCATTCGAGCCGGTCAGCGGCAATCTCGAAGACGTTTACTTCTCGACGCTCAGCGCCTCGCGCCGCGTCCCTGCCGCCGCCTGATCGGGAGCAAACCATCATGCTCTTCAAAATCGCGGCCTTTGAATTCCGCTATCAATTGCGACAGCCCACCTTCTGGGTTGTCACCATCCTGTTCGGCCTGCTCAGCTTCGGCGTCATGGCCGCCAGCGACAATATCCGCGTCGGTGGCACGGGCGGCAATGTCTATATCAATGCCGCCTCGGCCATCATTACCGTCCATAGCATCCTGAATCTGTTCTTCCTGCTGGGGGCCGTCGGGCTGGTGGCCAATGCTGTGTCGCGTGACACCACCACCGGCTATGGCCCGCTGATCAATGCCACGCCCATCACGCGCTTCGACTATGTTCTGGGCCGTTTTGCAGGCTCGTTCCTTGCCGCTGCCCTCGCCTATTCCAGCATCAGTATCGGCCTGATCTTCGGCTCCTTCATGCCGTGGATCGATCCCGAAACTGTGCAGGCCCTGCGCCTTGGCGACTATGCCTATGCCTATCTGGTCTTTGGCTTGCCCGGTGTGTTCTTCACCTCGGCTGTGGTCTTCAGCCTCGCCACCCTGACCCGCTCGATGATGGCCAGCTATGTCGGCGCTGTCGGCCTGATCATCCTCTATTTCGTCGTCACCTCGACCCTGTTGTCCAAGCCGGAAATGCGCGAACTGGGCAGCTGGCTGGAGCCTCTGGGTATCGGGGCTTTTGCCGAAATCACCCGCTATTGGACGCCCGCCCAAAAGAACACCCAGCTTCCCGAACTGACCGGCGTCCTCTTGGGCAACCGTCTGTTGTGGACCGGTGTCGGCATGGCCTTCCTTGGTGCCGCCGTCGCCTTCTACAGCCGTGCCACGCGCGGTAACTCGGAAAAGAAACAGGCCAAACTGCAAAAGGCCGAGAAAAAGGCCATCGCCCACGCTCCGCAGGCCCGCCCGCTGGCCAGTGGCCGTTATGGCTTTGCCCAGTCCGTCACCCAGTTCATCGCCCGCACGCGCTTTGAAATGGGCCTGATCTTCAAGAGCCCTGCCTATCTGGTGCTGATGCTGTTCGGCTTCCTGATGGCCATCACCACCCTGTTGTTCGGGGGCGAGATGTACGGGGTGAAGACCTTCCCCGCCACGCGCGACGTCATCCAGATGCTGCAAGGCTCCTTCTCGCTGGTGACGATTGTGATCGCCATCTACTATTCGGGCGAGCTGGTCTGGCGTGATCAGGACCGCAAAATCCACGAGATCGTCGACTCCACCCCCGCTGCCGACTGGACCTTCATGGTGCCCAAGGTGATGGGTCTGGCTCTGGTACTGATCTCGACACTGGCCCTGTCGGTGTTTGCCGGTCTGATCGCCCAGATCGTGCGCGGCTGGTACCAGTTCGAGCTGGGCAAATACCTGTTCTGGTATGTCCTGCCTGACAGCATCGGCCTGATCATGATGGCGGTCCTGTCGATCTTCGTACAGTCGCTGTCGCCGAACCGCTTTGTCGGCTGGGCCATTATGGTGGTCTATATCATCTTCACCATTGTCGCCTCGGGCTTTGGCTGGGACCACTATCTGTACAACTTCGCGTCGTGGCCTTCGGTCCCGCTGTCGGACCTGAACGGCACCGCCGGTTTCCACACCATCACATTACCTGCCGTCCTTTACTGGGCAGCGTTCAGCATCATGCTGCTGGTGGCGACCTTCGCCCTGTGGCGTCGTGGTGCCGAGACACGCTTCAAGCCACGCTTCCAGCGTGCGCCGCGTCGCCTGCTGGGCAGTGCCGGTATCATCGGCGGAGCGTCTCTGGCGGCCTTCATCGGCCTTGGCGTGCTGGTCTATGTGAATACCAATGTCTGGAACACCTACGAGCACAAGAATGCCGCCGAGGCCCGCATGGCCGACCGCGAAAAGCAGCTTCTAGCCTTCGAGAACACGCCCCAGCCGACCGTCAAAGACGTCAAGCTGGACATCAAGCTGTTCCCGCATGACCGCTATATGACCACGACCGGCAGCTATGTGGTCGAGAACACCACCGACAAGCCCATCCCTGCCGTACATCTGGGCTGGCCGCGCGATACCGAGATGAAGATCGAGGTCGAGGGTGCCAAGCTGGATCGCGAGTGGAAGCAGCACCAGTACCGCATCTACCGCTTCGACACCCCGCTGCAACCGGGCGAGAAACGCACCATCACGTTCGACAGCCGGTATGGCCAGCGCGGTTTCGGCGTCGGCTATCTGATGACCAGCATCGTGGACAACGGCACCTTTGTGAACAACGGTGCCTTTGCCCCCTCGATCGGTATGGATCGTGGCGGCCTGCTGAGCGACCGCACCAAGCGCCGCAAATTCGGTCTGCCGGACGAGTTGCGCATGCGTGACCTGAACGACCCGCAAGGTCTGCTGCATAACTATATCGGTGCCGACTGGGTCAATTCGGACATCACCGTCTCCACCGTGGCCGACCAGACGCCGATCGCGCCGGGCTACAAGATGTCCGACACGACGGCCAATGGCCGCCGCACCGCGCGCTTTGTCTCCGAAGCCCCGATCCTGCACTTCTTCTCGGTGCAGTCGGCCGCCTATGAAGTCGCCAAGAAGACCCACAACGGTATCTCGCTGGAGGTCTATCACCACCCGACGCATGGTGTTCATGCGCCGCGCATGCTGACCGCACTGGAAAAGAGCCTCGACTATTATCAGTCGGCCTTTGGCCCCTACCAGTTCCGTCAGGCCCGCATCATCGAGTTCCCCGGCTATAGCTCCTTCGCGCAAGCCTTTGCGAACACGATGCCGTACTCCGAGAGCATCGGCTTCAATGCCGATCTGCGTAAACCCGATGCCATCGACTATGTGACCTTCGTCACCGCGCACGAGCTGGCGCACCAGTGGTGGGCGCACCAGATCGTCGGTGCCAATGTGCAAGGCGCGACAACCCTGTCCGAAACCCTTGCCGAATATTCGGCCCTGATGGTGATGGAGAAGATGTATGGTCAGGAACAGATCCGTCGCTTCCTGAAATACGATCTCGACAACTATCTGTCGGCGCGCGGTTCGGAGCGTCTGGGCGAGTTCCCGCTGGAACGTGTCGAGGCCGGTCAGGGCTATATCCACTATCGCAAGGGCGGCCATGTGCTTTACCTGCTGCGTGACCAGCTTGGCGAGGACGTGGTCAACCGCGCCCTGTCCAAACTGCTGGCCGCGCACAAGTTCGGCTCTGCGCCCTATCCGCGCTCGGTGGACCTGATCGCCGCGCTCAAGGCCGAGGCTCCGGCTGAAAAGCACGCCCTGATCACCGACCTGATGGAAAAGATCACCCTCTATGATCTGAAAGTCACCTCGACCCGCGCCACCCGTCGTGCCGACGGCAAGTGGGACGTTGTTCTGCAAATCGAGGCGCGTAAACTCTATGCCGACGACAAGGGCAACGAGAAGACCGCGCCGCTCGACGAGCAGATGGAGATCGGCCTTCTGATGAGCGAGCCGGGCATGGGCGTCATTGCGCCCAAGGACATCGTGCTTCTGGAACGCCACAATATCCGCAGCGGCCCGCAAACCCTGCGCCTTGTGGCTAACTCCAAGCCGAAGTTTGCCGTCATCGACCCGTTCACCCGCTGGATCGATCGCGATGCGAGCAACAACATAAAGCCCGTAGAATAGGCTGACGAACCGGACAGGTTCATTTCTCCCCTGCCAACCTGTCCCCTAAAAGGGCGCTCATCCGGGCGCCCTTTTTCTTGGGCGCACAAAAAGGCCGGAAGCCCTTGCGGGACTTCCGGCCAAGTCGGGTTCACCTGCCCGAACAACTTCATCAGCAAGAGCGAGGGGAGAAGATTGTTCATCGCGTTAATCGGAATGCAGGGCATTGATATAGATCATGCACGAACCGATTGGCTTGCGAGACGACACCTATGTCCCCCGAACTAGCGACAGGTATCGCGCTGACCCTGTCGGGCCTCGCTGCCGGATGGCTGGCCGCCTATGTCAGCCACCACCTGCCGCCGCTGGCACTAGGGCCAAGGCCGCGCCGTTATCTGATCATGCCTGTTGCTGGGGCTTTGATCGGCATGGTCTCGGCCGTGTGGGCACAATGGCAGGGCCTGCCCTCGCCATGGACCGCCGTCTTTACCGCCCTTCTCGGCTGGCAGCTTTTGGTGCTGGCTGTGGTGGATGCCGAAAACTTCTGGCTCCCCGATGTGCTGACGGTGCCGCTGGGCATTAGTGGCATTATCGCCGCCACCGTACTGCCCTATCCGCTGGGACAGGGGTGGATGATGGCCCTGCTGTCGGCCCTATTCGGATTTAGCGCCCTGTGGCTGCTGGCCTTCCTTTACCGCAAGCTGCGCGGTCGCAGCGGCCTTGGCGGCGGTGATCCCATCCTGTTCGGCATGGGCGCGGCATGGGTCGGCGCGATGGACCTGAGCATTGTCCTGCTGGTCGCCTCGCTATCGGGCTTGGCCGTCGTCATCGGGCTTAAGCTGGCAGGCCGCAATCTGGACATGCACAGCAAGATTCCCTTTGGCACCTATCTGGCCATCGGTTTTGCCGTGGCGTGGCTGGTCGTCTAGACCGCCCCTAACCCCAGAAAGGCCTTGGCCGCACCGGCATCGCCTGCCTCGAACGGTACACGGGCCACCGAGTCGTCACGGAACAGGAACTCGATCCAGAACGGTTCGCGCGGATCAAGCTGCGTCAGGCGCATCATGGCCTCTTGCGGAAACTCCCACGCCTCCCCCCGACGCTTGCCCTCACCCAGCAGGGTTTCGGGTGCATCCATCTGGCGGGCCGCAAAAATAGCTTTCCGGCCCGAGAAAGGTGGCATCTGTGCTTGACCGGCATTCACGGCATGCGGGCGCGGCAACAGATCGACATCACGCATTACGAGCCGCGCCGCATAGGGGCGTGACTTGCCACGGAACGACACCACAACGGTCGGACGGGTTTCCTCGGGCGATACCCCTGCCAGTCCGAAACGGACCGATGCCGTACCGACGCCGCTATCTTGCACCATGCGCCAACCGGTTTTCGATCCGGAAAATCGATCTACCCGCCACGACATATTGCTGGCCGGAAACTCCAGCCGCGCCGCACGGCTCCAGCGCGAGAAGGCATGAAGGATACGGCCCGATGTTTCCTGCAAGACCGGATCACCACAGGACACGGCACGGCCCTGTCCCATCGCGCGACTGGCCACCGCCCCCACCTGCGCCGTTTCATGGCCCGCCCGCAACAGCACACCGCGCGTTTGCAGGGCTGCTGCCCCCAAAGCCTGTTCCACCGATGCGTCAAACAGACCGCATTTGGCATTGGCCGCCAGAATAAAGCTGCGCTCGTGATAGGCCTGCGCCGTCGCATCCAGTGCCTGCGCCGGACCACACGCAAGCGCAAAGGCACAGAATAGCGCCATTGCACCCTGAATCCGGCGTGCGGACTTGGTAACGGAACTGACGCGCTGAGGTGAAACCGGTATAGTCATCACCCGTCTCTAGCCCATCCGGTTTGACCGGAGGTGTGCAATCAAGGTTAGCAATTGCTTCTTTCAACAGATGTCTGGGTCTCTGCCCTGATCCGTCACGCCGAACTGGAAGGGGCTTTTGCCACCGTGGTCCGCAAGGGCGATGCCCGCGCCGGTGATGTCATCATCAAGGCCTATAACACCTCTGAACGCACTGCCCGCCTCTATAGCCAAAGCGTAGACATGAACGGGCAACCCCTATGGATTCAGCCTGTTACCAGCGAGATGGAATCCGAACTGGATGCCTATCTGGAACGTCGCCGCGGCTATGATCCCGACTTGTGGGTTGTCGAAATCGAAGACCGTCACGGCCGCCATTTCATACCGGACAAGGTCGAAGGCGAAAAATCAGACTCCTGAAATCCCGCCGTCATGGTGAACATCGCGTTCACCCCGTTCGTCAACCCGTCCTCAAGCCTGCTGGCTTAAGACCTGTCATCACCCCAAAGGGTGTTTGAAGGCAAAAGCCATGCTGTTCCTGCTCAATGATGTGGTGTTCACGCTTGATCCGCCATGCCCCGCACCCCTGCGGGACGAGCGGCGCTTTGATCCGCTGGATCTGGATGCCGCCATCGAACTGGCCTGCGAACTGTTCGCCGAACACCCCGACCTGCAACACACCCACCCCGAGCGGGCCCGCCGTATTGCATGGCTGCTGTCCCGCAAATCGAACGGGCTCAACGCCGCGCTTTTCACGGCCCCGCAAAAGGACTGCGCCCCCGAACTGGTCGAGCCACGCTTTTGCGCCCTGCCCGATCTAATGATGCAGCAACTCGTCAAACGCGCCGATGCCGGCAAACTGACCGCCCGCACGACAGACCGCGCCATCTGGGGTCTTCACGCCGCCTGATAGCGGTACGGTCTTGCCATAACAACATATCAAGTGCACAATTTCCCCTCGCACTTCGGGGGGAGAGCAACTTGGCACAAGTCGCTAAATTTAAATCAGCATCTTGCCGCTTTATAACATCGTTATGCTCAGCTTCAGCGCTCGTTTTGTGTGCTTCGCCTGCATTTGCGGACTGGAAGAAACACGAAAGTCCGCGCTTCGAACTGTATAGCGCCGGTACCGACCGCGAAGCGCGTGACATGCTGATCGAGTTGGAAAAGTTCGACTATGTCCTGCGCCTGTTTATGGGACAGGACGTTACTGAAGTCCCACATCGTAAGCTGCCCATATACCTGGTGACCGATTCTGGACTGGGGACCATTTGGCCCGATGTAGAGGACAGAATTGCCGGATTTTACACGTCATCGGACGAGGATATTTTCGCTGTCGCTACGCGCGGCGACAACAACCACACTCTCAAGCATGAATATGCCCACCATTTCATGCTGGCCGACTTTGCCTATCCCTATCCCGGCTGGTTCATCGAAGGGTTTGCCGAGTATTACGGTGCGACCGAATTCAAAACGAGCGAAACCCGCATCGGCATTCCCGATGCAAATCGCGCAGCAGCGCTCAACTATCTGAGCTGGATGTCCATGAGCGAGTTGCTGTCCAACCGCCCCATGGCCAAGGCACGAAACGCGGACAGTTATTACCCGCTCGCCTGGTTGCTAACCCACTGGTTCCTGGGCGATGCCACCCGACGCCAGCAGATGGTCACCTATCTACACGATATTGGCTCGGGCACTGACTCTGTCACGGCCTTCCAAAATGCGACCGGCCTGACACCAACCGACCTTCGCCGCACCCTGCGCCGTTATATGGGCGGGCGTGTCCCCTACTCGATTTTACGAACCGAATTCCCCGAATTTCAAATCCAGATCACCGCCTTGCCTGACTCTGCGGACGATCTATTGCTGCTGGGACAAAGGCTAAAGAGCGGCACCACCGAAGAGAATCGCCAGTCCACCCTTGAGGAAATCCGTCGTAAGGCGGCCCGATACCCCGAGGACACTCTGGCCCTGCTGGTCCTTGCCCATGCAGAGCTTCATAATGGTCGCGATCCTGCCAAGGCCGTCGACATTCTGGAGCGTTTGCTGCTCATGGAACCAGATCACGTCGAGGCCCTGCAATATATGGCCCGCGCCAAGATGGATCTGGCCGACAAAGCGTTTGAAGCCGACGAATATTCGGTGGCTGTCGGTCACCGCAATGATGCACAAAGTGCACTGCGTACAGCCTATGCGGCAGACGATGCAAACTATGCCACCATGCTGCTGATGGCTTTAAACCGTACTGGCGAGCCGTCCTATCCGACCGAAAATGATCTCGAAATACTGGCGATAGCCTATACGTTGGCCCCTCAACTGGGCCAGATTCGCCTGACCTATGCTGCGGCCCTTCTACACCATGACCGCAATGCCGAAGCCATCGCCGTCATCGAGCCGCTGGTGAACAATCCGCATGGTGAAAATCCTGCAGCCAAGGCCTTGCTGTTACGCGCAAAGGGCCTGACCGAAGCCGATATCGCCGCAGAGGAAGAAGCCCTGCGCCGCAAAGCCGAAGAAGAGGCCGAGGAAGGCGACCCGCAAACCCCTCCTCCCGCTACCGACTAGAGCATCAGCGACTATGTGGCCTAGGCTTTGCGGGCGTGTTCCAGAACAGCCCGCAAGCCTTCCAGCAGGGAGGTGCTGTGGGGCGTCATCTGGAAATTATCGCCGAGGATCATCCGCAAGGCGCGCACATGCACGCGCACGGCATCGGGGCTCCATCGCCCCTTGCTCTGCATGACATCCAGCAGGTCGCACAGGCTGTAACCGGCATCATACAGCGGGCCCGTATCGAAAAAGCCCGCCAGATCCAGCATCTGGCTGGTGATCCGGTACAGTTCAGGGTCCGGTTCGGCCAGCGCCCCCGCTGTGCGCTGCTCCAGTTCGCTGACAGCCCGCTCGACCGACTGCATGGCGTCATGCTTGTGGCTTAGCAAACGCTCGTGCGAGCGACGCTCGATAGCGGCCACCGTCAAGCCACCCGGCTCGGCCATTTTCTTGGACAGGCTGGAGACAACCTTGACCGCTGTCGCGCCTTCGCCCTCGCCAACTGCGGTGCCGGACGAGATCGTTGTTTTGACCGGAGCCTTCACAGTTGTACCTTTTGGGGTTTCAGCAGGGCGTCGATATCCGACTGGTCCATATTGGCTTCCTTGGCGATACCGATATGGGCCGACAGGTCGCCTTTGCGGCGCCCCTTCTCGCCCATCGGCGGGCCGTAGTTACGGACACGACGATCCGGCCCGACATAGGTCGGACATTCGATAAATTCGCGCTCGTCCAGCGCCAGCCACATAACCCGCTTCAGCAAAACCGCCGGTGTGATGGGCTTGACCACCACAAAGCTGACACCACAGTCGCGGCCCTCCTGCACCTTGGCCTGAGAGGCGTGGCCGGTGACCAAAATCACGGGCGTGTATTTCAACGGTGCCGAAGTCTCGCGCCGCAACCAGCGCGTAAAGGCATAGGAATCCATTTCAGGATCGGCACAGTCGATAATAATCAGATCCACAGGCCGTTCTTGCAGCAGTTTGACGGCCGCCGTGGCCGAGCCAAGCTTGATCTGCTCGCGCACGCCGAAACCCTGGATCACCGAGCCGAGCATATCCAGAGCCTGCTGGTTATTATCGATCAGCAGGACCGTGGAATGCTCAAGATTGACCTGTTCGTCCTTGTTCATCAGTCAAACAGATGAAGCTCGCCGGAGGCTTGTGTCGTGTCGGGCGCGGCCGCCGATGGCGCGGTTGGACGGCCGCGATGGGCGGCTTCCTGAAGACGCTCGGCCATTTCGGCCAGAGGCAGGGCCGCCAAGGCTGTGTCCAGCGGCTGCTCGCTCGCCAATGCGCCCGACAGGCCCGACAGGGCTTCCAGACGCTGAACCAGAACATCAAAGCTTTGAATACGCGCCATATAGGACAGGCGGTTCTGGGCCGAGAGATGCGACATCACCTCGCCCATCAGATCGCCCGCCGATTTCACGCCCGTCGCGATATCACCCAGTTCAGCCGAGACGGCTTGCAGCAAGGCCTGCGTATCGTGAGACATGGTCAGAACAACTCCAAATCGCCCGCAGCGACAGGCGGCAGGGTGATCTTGGGCAGCGGAACCGCTGCCACATCCATCACCGCCCTTTGTCGTGCGCGGCCACTAACAGGCCAATAATGCAGTCTGCGACCGCCAAAGCCACCTAAACTACCGCCGAGCACCGGAATACCTTCATCGGCCATAAAACGCTCGGCAAAGGCCGCATTGGCCGCGCCAACATCGCTGAGGCTGTCAAACATGCGACCGCCGCCAAACAGCTTGGCCTCCAGACGTTCACGACGCCCACCGGCCTTGAGAACATCATTGATCAGCACTTCCATCGCATAGGCCCCGTAACGGCGACTGGCGGCAGTACCGTCCACTTCGCCATCGGGCAGCAGGAAATGGTTCATCCCCCCGACACCGGCCACACGATCGGTCAGGCACAGGGCGACACAACTGCCCAATACCGTGGTCAGCACGACATCAGGGTCCGAGGAGACACAATGGTCCCCCTGCACCACATGGACGCGCTTTTCCGTTGCCGACATGCCGGAGGTGTTCATTAGGTCAGAGGACCAAAGACGGATTCCATCTTTTCTTTGAGCTGCTGGGTGGTGAAAGGCTTCACCAGATAGTTGTTCACGCCATACTGGACCGCGCGCTGGACCAGTTCGCGGTCGGCACGCCCCGTCAGCATGATAAAGGCCGTCTTGGCGATCGGCGGGTGGGCACGGATACCGCGCAGCAGGCCCAGTCCGTCAAGATTGGGCATGTTGAAATCGGAAATGACCAGATGCACCGGCTTGGTAATGACAGCACGCAGCGCGGCCTCACCATCGGGGGCTTCTTCGATATCGCGCACACCGATCTGTTGCAGACTGGTGCGGATCAAGGCGCGCATCGTCAACTGGTCATCTACGATCAGAGTACGAATGGCAGAGGCTGCTGGCATGTATAGTCCTTACGCGACAGTCGTTTTGGCGCCTTTGGCGGCGCATGATTCAAGAATAGCGGGTGCAAGCCGGCTCAATGGCATCTGGCGTTCTACGGCTCCGGCCTCGAAGGCTGCCTTGGGCATGCCATAGACCACGCAGGACGCTTCATCCTGACCGAAGGTGCGCGCACCGAGATCGCGCATGGTCTTCAGTCCCCGCGCACCATCGCGCCCCATACCCGTCAGGATCACACCCGTCATCGGGCGCCCCAGACGGGCCACGGACTCAAACAGTACATCCACCGACGGACGGTGGCCGTTTACCGGATCGGATGCCACCAGACGGCAACGTCCGCCGACAACAGTCAGGTGGAATGCCCCCCCCGGTGCCAGATAGACATGGCCCGTTTGCAAAATGGCCCCGTCCACCGCTTCGGATACGTTTGCCGCCGACATGCGGTCCAGCCGCGCTGCAAAACTGCGGGTGAAGCTGGCAGGCATGTGCTGGGTGATAACGGTTGCCGGACAATCCGCGGGGAAGGCCGACAGGATCGTCAGAAGCGCCTCGACGCCGCCCGTGGACGACCCCATGGCAAGGATGTGGTTCGGGTCGGCATGATAGACGCCCTGATGGGCCTGTACCGTGCGCGGCTCCAGCGGACGCACGCGGGCGCGGGCCGCCGACTTCACCTTGTCGGCAAGGTCCGCAAAGGCTTCGGAGGCCGGATGGCCGACCGCCGGCTTGGCCACGGCATCCACGGCACCGATTTCCAGCGCCGCCAGCGTCACATCCGTCCCCGCCTGGGTCAGGGTCGACACCATCACCACCGGCATGGGGCGCAGACGCATGATCTTTTCGAGGAATTCCAGCCCGTTCATATTGGGCATTTCAACGTCCAGCGTCAGGACGTCGGGATTCAGCGCCTTGATCTTGGTGCGGGCATCCAGCGGGTCTTCGGCAGTACCGACAACCTCGATTTCCGGATCACGACGCAGGACAGCCGAGATCAGGCTGCGCATCGTGGCGCTGTCATCGACAACGAGGACCTTTACCCGGCTCATGCGGCACCTTCAGTGCGCTGATAGGTGGTCAGGCCACAGGTCTTGAACGCCCCTGCCGACGGGCCTGATACCCGCTCGGAGTGACCGATATAAAGCGCGCCGCCCGGACTTAGGATCGGGGCAAAACGGCTCCAGATCATTTCCTGCGTGGCGTCATCGAAATAGATCACCACATTGCGGCAGAAGATTACATCGAACATCCCCTTCATCGGCCATTTGCCGATCAGGTTCAGCTCGTTGAATACCACCATCCGGCGCAGGGCCTCGCTGGCCTGAGAATAGCCGGGGCGTCCGTTAACCGGACTAAAGTGGCGACGTCCCGAGGCGGGAACAGGAGCCAGAAGATCATCCGAATAGATGCCCAACCTGCCCTCTGCGACCATGTTCGGGTCGATGTCGGTGGCCAGAATACGCACGTCCAGATCATTGGCTTCCGGCAGCTTCTCCAGCACCGTCAGGGCCATGGAATACGGCTCCTGTCCATTGGAACAGGCCGCCGACCACAGACGTACCCGACCACCGGCACGCGCGGTGGCGGCCAGTTTCGGCATCACCACATCGCGCAGATGGTCGAAATGGTGCGGCTCGCGATAGAAGCGCGTGACATTGGTCGTCAGGGCCGCGGTCATGGCCTGACGCTCGTCCTTGCCCTGCGGAGATTCCACAAGGGCAATATATTCGGCAAAATTACTCAGACCCAGCGTCCGCAGACGCTTGGCCAGACGCGAATAAACCAGCGCGGCCTTGCCCTCGTGCAGGGCAATACCGGCATGGCTGTGCAGGGCACTGGCAATGTGACGGAAGTCGGCCTGTGTGAACGGAAATTCCCCGTCCACCAGTGTTTCCCGTCCGGCGGTCATAGTCATGCGGCTTCGGCTTCCGCCTCGGCTGGCAGGACGTGTTCGAGATCGATCAGGCTGATCATGCGACCGCCTTCAACCGCGAAGATGCCCTTTACAAAAGCCTTCACGCTTTCGGAGGCCACATCCGGCGTCGGCTGGATGGCCGCGTCGGTCAGTTGCACGATGTCGGACACCGCATCGACCAGAAGGCCCACCAGACGGCTGCCCACATGGGCCACCATGATGACGTGGCGTTCGGTCGGCTCGCCGGTCTGTAGACCAAAGCGTGCGCCCAGATCGATGATCGGCAATACCGTGCCGCGCAGGTTGATAACGCCCTTCATATAGGCGGGCGAGCGCGGCAGCGGCGTGGCAGGGGTCCAGCCACGGATTTCACGCACACTCATAATATCGACGCAGAACTCTTGTTCGCCGATGCGGAACGCAATCAGTTCGCGGTCGGAACCGGCAACATTAGGGGTGACTTGGGTCATGGGTCAGCTCGCCATCTTCAGTTCAGCAAGAGAGGTCGTACGCCGACGTCCGGTGTTCACCAGAACGTCGATATCAAGGATCAGGGCAACGCGCCCGTCACCCAGAATGGTTGCAGCCGCCACGCCTTCGACATGGCGGTAATTGGTTTCGAGGCTTTTGATAACGACCTGACGCTGGCCGTGGATCGCATCCACCAGAAGACCGGCACGCTGGCCGCCCTCGGTTTCGACGATCATCACCACCCCGCCCTTCAGCTCGGTCGGCTCGTTACGGAATTCCATCGTCTGGCCCACATCGACCAGCGGCACGAATTCGTCGCGGAACATCAGCACCGGATCGACGCCGCCGACCAGATGGATATCCTCGGCCTTGGGCGTCAGGCTTTCGACAATGGCGGCCAGCGGGGCCACCAGTGTCTGGTCTGCCGCGCCCACCACCATGCCGTCCAGCACCGCCAGTGTCAGCGGTAGGGACATGGTGAAGATCGACCCCTTGCCGGGGTTGGAGGAAATCGAAATCCGCCCGCCCAGCGACTGGATGGAGCGGCGCACCACATCCATACCCACGCCGCGACCGGACACGTCCGTAACTTCCTGTGCCGTCGAGAAACCGGGCAGGAAGATCAGGTTATCGACCTCGTCGTCGCTGAGGATCTGGTCCGGTGTTACCAGACCGCGTTCCTCGGCAATGGAGCGAACGCGCTGGCGGTTGATGCCTTTACCGTCGTCCGAAATCTCGATGACAATACGACCCGAGCGGTGCAGCGCGGCCAGTTTGACCGTGCCTTCAACCGGTTTGCCCGCTGCCTCGCGCTCCTCGGGGCTTTCCAGCCCGTGGTCGATGGCATTGCGCAGCATGTGGGTGATCGGCTCTGACAGGCGTTCCACCACGGTCTTGTCCACCTCGGTGTCCTCGCCCGCCGTGACCAGCTTCACTTTCTTGCCCGTCATAGCGGCGACTTCGCGGACCAGACGCGGCATGCGCTGGAACACCGACTTCACCGGCTGGGCGCGGATCGCCATCACGCTGTCCTGAATCTCGCGGGTCAGCAGTTCAAGGTCTTCCAGACCCAGCGAGATGTCCGACGAACGGGCCAGCCCGCTCTCATAGACACGCTGGGCCAGCATGGCCTGCTGGATTACCAGTTCGCCAACCGCATTGATCAGGCGGTCAACGCGATCCAGCTCGACGCGGATCGTGACCGGAGCCGTAGCAGCCGATGCAGCGGCTGGCGCAGCCGCCGTTGCGTTATTGGCCGCCACCGGAGGAGCTGCGGGTGCCGGAGCGGCCGTGGATTTTGGGGTTTCAGCAACCGGCGCAGTCTCGCCACCACCGCCCAGACGCGATGCCGTATCGGCCTGTGCCATAGCCACCAGTGCCGCAATATCGAACTCGGCCGCAGCACCCGTATCCAGCGACGGCAGACCATCATCCAGATCAGGCAGGCTGTCGGACACAACAGATGCGCCCGCCCCTTCGGCCATCACCGACATGATGCTGAGATCGCAATCGGTTTCGACGAAATCAAACACATCGCGCACATCAAGCTCGGCCACCGGCGCATCCAGATGGATGGTCCAGACCAGATGCGAATCCAGCGGCTCCAGCGCTTCAAGCGACGGCAGACCGCTGTCGTCCATCTCCACCGAGATCGGTCCCAGACGGCCCAGTTCACGCAGCAGAAGCGCCGTTTCATTGGCATTGGCATAAAGGCGCGGATGCGGACGGAAGATAATCTTCCAGCCTGTCTGTTCCCCACCCGTAACCACCGGCGCATCCAGCGACGGCAGGTCAAGCGGCGGTAGATCAAGCGCAGGCAGGTCCATCAATGGCATGGCCTCGCCGGCACCAAAATCGTCAAGGCTCAGTGCGACCGGCGTAAAGCCGAAATCGTCGTCCATATCACCGGCTGCATCGGCGTCCGTTCCCGAAACCGGTGCCCCGTGCGTCAGGGTTTCCAGCTCCGCAATCAGGGCTTGCGAACGGTCCGGATCAACAGCGGGGCCTGCACCGCGTGCGGCGGTCACATGGTCGTTCAGGACATCCGATGCCCGCAAAAGACTTTGCACCACATCCTCGTCCACCGCTTTGCGGCCCGAGCGCAGCTCGTCCATCAGGGTCTCGAAAACGTGGGCAAAGCGGACCAGATCATCCAGACCGAATGCCCCCGCCCCGCCCTTTACCGAGTGAACGGCGCGGAAACAGGCATTGATCGTCTCGATATCGGTATCACCCGATTCCAGCGCAATCAGATTGGTTTCGAGGTCGCCGAGAAGCTCCTCGCATTCCTGGAAGAAGGTGGCCTTGATGGCCTCGAACGGATCGTCACTCATGCGGGGGGAAGTCCTTGAACAATACCGGGCCTTAGGCCGCGACGCGGCGGACGGCATCCACCAGACGAACAGGGTCGAACGGTTTGACGATCCAGCCCGTCGCACCGGCATCGCGCGCGCGCTGCTTCTTGGCCGCATCGCTTTCAGTGGTCAGAACCAGCACCGGCACGCCGCTATAGGCAGGGTCGGCGCGCATGCCTTCGATAAAGCCGAAGCCATCCATGCGCGGCATGTTGATATCGGTAATCACGATATCGGGGCGTTCCTCGGCCAGCACTTCGAGGCCGTGCACGCCATCTACGGCCTGCACAACATTATAGCCCGCATCCTTGAGGGCCAGCATCAGCATGTCACGCATGGTGCGCGAGTCATCTACGGTCAGAACGGTTTTGGTCATCAGGCGGCGTCCTGCGCTACGAATTCATCGGGGGAAGCTCCAAAGCCTGTCCATTGCTCGGTCAGGGCTTGGGAAACATTGAGAAAGATCAAAGCTTGGCCATCGGCCTTCCAGGTTTTGATGGCTGAGAGCAGAACCTGCAGGCACAGGCCACCCAGACGCTCGACGCCGGAAGCATCGAGCGTGACCGCATGACCGCGACGCTGCATCAGCTCGCTCTTGAGCGGTTCAGCCGCGCGGATATCCAGTATCGCCGGCAGTGTGATCACAGGGTTCAGGTCTTCAGTCATTAAAACTCCTCCCAGCCGTCTTCTGCCGGCTGTGATTGCAGTGCGGCACCGCCAATACCTTTGGCGCGCAATGCCGATATGGTTTCTGTCACCGAGCGCGGGCGTTCGGCCCCGACACCGGTGTTGGCACTGGCCTTAGCGTTGGCCACCATCTGTTCCGGTGCGGGTTCGGGCACATATTCATTGGCCGGACGCACAGGCTTGGCCGGACGAGCCACTACATGTTGAGCCGGAGCCTCTGCGGGTTGTGCGCTAAAGGCGGGCTGCGGTGCAGGCTGGAAAACAGGCTTGGGAGCGCTGATCGCAGGCGCGGACGCTACCACCGGAGCCTTATAGACCGGCGGCTTGGTGGCCAGTTTCTGGGACACCTCGAAGCGGGCGACGGATGCCGACAGGTCGGCGGCTTCGGACGCCAGAGCATGACAGGCCGCCGTCGATTCCTCGACCATGGCCGCATTTTGCTGGGTCACCTGATCCATCTGGTTCACAGCGGCGTTCACCTGAGCCAGACCCGTGGCCTGCTCCTGTGCCGATGCCGCGATTTCACGCACCAGACTGTCGATCTGGGCCACACGGTCCACGATACGCCCCAGCGCATCCCCCGTCTGTCCCACCAAATTCACACCCTGACTGACCTGGGTGCCGGAGGCCGAGATCAGGGTCTTGATCTCCTTGGCGGCGGCGGCGGAACGCTGGGCCAGCGCACGCACCTCGGAGGCCACCACGGCAAAGCCGCGACCGGCATCGCCCGCACGGGCCGCTTCGACGCCCGCATTCAGGGCCAGAAGGTTGGTCTGGAAGGCGATCTCGTCGATCACACCGATGATGTCGCCGATACGTTTCGAAGAGTTCTCGATGGCCGTCATGGCTTCGACCGCATTACCGACAACCACGCCGCTGCGCTGGGCATCGTCTCGCGCGCCCATGACAACCTGCGCCGCTTCCTTGGCACCATCGGCGGTGCGGCCAACCGTGGCCGTGATCTGGTCCAGAGCCGCTGCGGTCTGTTCCAGTGTCGCCGCCTGTTGTTCGGTCCGGTGCGACAGATCATTGGAGGCGGCGCTGATTTCTTCGGCCCCCATATTGATGACCGACACATTGGCGTTCACCAGCGAGACAGCCTTTTCAAGGCTTTCGATCGCCGCGTTGAAATCGACCTTCAGCGTTTCAGCCGACTGCGGGAAATCTGTGGTGATGCGCCATGTCAGATTGCCATTGGCCAGCTTTTCCAGACCTTCGGCCAGAGCATCCACGACAATCGTATCATTGCGACGGCCCTGCTCGATTTCGGCCTCGCGACGCAGACGGGCCGCCTCGGCCTCTTTCTGCATCAGGTCATTGCGTGCCTTCAGGGCGTTTTGCTCGACTGTGGCCTGTTTGAAATGCTCGACCGCCGAGGCCATCAGACCCACCTCGTCCGTGCGGCCCAAGGCGGGAATCATCACCTCGGTATTGCCGCCCACCAGCTTGCGCGTGGCCGATGCCACAGCGCGCAGAGGCTTGGCGACACCCATGGTCAGCCACACACCGCATGCCACAGCCATGACCAGCGCAAACACGGTGCCGATGCCCATGACCAGACGCATCATATTGGCCAGAGCCACCTGACGCTGGGCCAGCAGCTCGGCTTCGTTGCCGCGCTCGTCGACAAGGGTCTGCAAGATTTTATCGACCGGTGCCAACAGGCCCGAACTGTCATAGGTGGCCAGATTATCAAGGCCGACACCGCGCACGGCCACAGCTTCAAACCAGCTCTCAACACCGGCGCGTGCCTGTTCGACCTGCGCGTCCGAGGTCGGGTCCATGCGCTTGTATTCATCCAGCGCGGCATTGAAGCTGGAGCGGTGCTCGCTCACCAGATCAATGGCAGATGGCACACGCGACATCACATAGGCGCGCAAGGCGGCGTCCTGACGCGACATTTGCAACTGGGCGTTTACCGCAGCCTGCTGGGCCGCCGTCACCCGTTCCATATCGCGGCGGATATTCTGCACGCCACTGACGCCCAGATACACGCACAGGCTCATGGCCAGGATCGCGGCGATGATGCCGCCAAAGGCGAAGGTCAGCTTCTGCTGAATCTTCAGATTGTTCAGGAAGGCCATCATTACACATTTTCCCCGGTGTACTCGCCGGAGCGGGGGTCATAGCCCCTGAAAGCACCGGCAAGTGCCAAGGCAGGACGGGGTGCCCGCGCGGTCTGCACAGCAGACGCGACGTCTTTAGCAATCTGCGATTCTTTCTGAAGCGCACACAGCATCAGCACGGGGACCATCCCAACCTCGACAAAGATTTTCGACTATCTGCACATACAAACGTAGGTTTCTGTAAACCTGCAGGTACGGGCAATCCCCTATAGGGTTAAGTCAGATATCTTACCGAACTGTAGTTGTTTGGGATTTTATTGCCCCGCTTGGTGGTTTTTGTGATATCGTTGTTATTCGCAATGTTACATTCGCCATAAGTGAGGCTTGATCCCCGTGGCCGGTTCACCCCAGAAGGGAAACCGGCAAATTATCAGCTAAGTTTCAAAAGCCTACCAAACCCGAATGTCCGCATCTTCCGGCGAAACTTTTGCACAATCCGGCCCGCACCGGTTCACAGGCCCCCCTTCGCACAAAGTCGTGCGGACATTGTTATGCGCGGGTCTGGTCGTGGCATCGCTGGCCGGATTGCGGTTTGATCCGTCTGGCAAGCTGTCCTTGTTCCTGCCCGTCATCGCCTTGGCCATCATCGCCCGCCTGACAGGGTGGCGTCTGACCGTCGTCTGTGTGGGCTTGTTATGGGCAGGTCTGGCTGTGCTTGGCCTGACCGGCCATATTACATTTGCCGACGCCTCAATAACGGGGTTTGTTGCAGCATTGATCGCCCTGTTGGCCGGTCGCAGCAACCGTCCCCTGCTCGGCATTTACGGCCTGCACCAACCCACCGAAAACGAGGTTTTGCGCGCCCTTCTGGCCGCGACACCGGTTGTCCTTCTGGATCAGCAAGGCCGCATCAAACGCGCCAGTCCGGCCAGCCTCGACATCTTCCGGCTTGCCGAAGAGCAGCTCTTGGGCCTGCCCTTTAGCGAACTTGTTCCGGGCTTTGACCACCGCCTCCATGCGTCCGTCGATGCAGGTACAGACCTTATCAAACCGGCCGGAAACAACTGGCTGGCCATGCGGCCCGACCTGTCACACATTCCGGTCGAGCTGTGGCTGGACCATACCCCCGATGGCCCGCTGATCCGGCTGGTGGATCTGACCCCGCGCCAGACGGCCGACGAACAGGCGCGCGAACTGCATTCCCAGCTCAACAAGGTCTGGCGTCTGAACTCACTGGGCGAGATGGCCGCCACGCTGGCCCATGAACTGAACCAGCCCTTGGGTGCCGCCGCCGCCTATCTGCATGCGGCACAAGAGGACATGAAGACCGCTGGCCCTCTAGGGGAAAGCGCCCTTCGCACAACCGAACTGGCCAAGGCCCAGATGCTGCGGGGCGGACAGATTATCCGCCGCATGCGCGAGCTCCTGACCATGGAAATGCGAACCCTGTCCAAGGAGCAGCTCAGTGTGGTCGTGGACGATGTTCTGCCCATTCTGACCCTGACCGGTCAGGACCGGAATATCCGCATCGAGACAGACATCTCCATGCCCGATCTGGTGCGTATGGACAGCATCCAGATTCAGCAGGCCTTGGTCAATCTGGTCCGCAATGCCGTAGAGGCCAGTCCCAACGGCTCGCGGGTACTGGTGACGGGCCATGCCGTCTCAGACCACACCTTCGAGGTCGCCGTCGAGGACAGTGGCATCGGTATCCCCTCCGACCAGATCGACCGCGTTTTCCAGCCCATGATGTCCACCAAGTCGGGCGGTATGGGACTGGGCCTGTCTGTGACCCGAACCATTGTCGAAAGCCACGGCGGAAATCTGCGCGTCGGCGCTTCGCGCTGGGGCGGAGCCCGTTTTTCGTTTACACTCGCCATTGCCAATCAGGACGAGCAAGAATGACCCCTTCTGTCTTCATCATTGATGACGACGCCGGCATGCGTGACTCGCTGGTAGCCCTGCTGCGGAGTCAGGGCATACGTTGTCGCGCCTTTGCCGGCGGGGCAGATTTCTTCCGCTCCATGCCACAGGACGAAACCGCCTGTGTGGTCACCGATCTTCGTATGCCCGAGGTGGACGGAGCCGAGCTGGTCCGGCGGATCAACGAGGAACGCGGCGCGGCATGGCCTATTCTGGTCATTACCGCCCATGCCGATGTGTCCGTCGCCGTCAGCCTGATGAAACAGGGCGTGGTGGACTTCATCGAAAAGCCGTTCGATCCGCAGCGTCTGATCGAAAGCGTCCGTGGCTGCCTGTCACGCCTGACACAGGTGGGCGAGCAACAACGCCTGACCCAGTCCGCACGCGAAAAGTACGACCGCCTGACCCCGCGCGAGGCTCAGGTCTTCAATGCCCTGATCGAAGGCCTGTCCAACAAGGCCATCGCCCAGACCCTGGACATCAGCCCGCGCACCGTCGAGGTTTTCCGCGCCAAGGTCATGCAAAAGATCGAGGCCGAAAGCCTGTCGGACCTGATTAAAACCGGCCTGCTTTTGCGTAACGATGATGGCATAAGCTCTTGATCCCTTAACGGCGATATCCCTTATTCACTCCCAACAAGAGGGAGTGCGTTATGAGTCAGAATCGCTTTTTGCGTCAGCAGGGCTTCATCAACGGCCAATGGGTCGATGCGGACAGCGGCGAAACCCTGAGCGTCACCAATCCGGCGACCGGCGAAGTGCTGGGTACGGTTCCCGATATGGGGGCCACCGAGACGCGCCGCGCCATCGAAGCCGCCCAAAAGGCCATGAAGCCGTGGGCCGCCCGCACAGCCGGTGATCGCGCCAAAATCCTGCGCCGCTGGTTCGAACTGATGATGGAAAATCAGGACGAGCTGGCCCGCCTTCTGACCTTGGAGCAGGGCAAGAGCCTGACCGAGGCCAAGGGCGAGATCGCCTATGGCGCGGCCTATCTGGAATGGTTCGCCGAAGAGGGTAAGCGCGCCTATGGCGAGGTGATCCCCACCAATGACAACGGCAAACGTATTGTCACCCTGCGACAGCCCGTCGGGGTGGTGGGCGCGATCACGCCGTGGAACTTCCCGTCCTCGATGATTACCCGCAAGATCGGTCCGGCCCTTGCCGCCGGTTGCGCTGTGGTTCTGAAACCCGCCGCCCAGACGCCCTATAGCGCCTATGCGCTGGCCGTTCTGGCCGAGGAAGCGGGCCTTCCTGCCGGTCTGTTCAACGTCCTGACTGGCAAGGCCTCGGCCATTGGCGGAGAGATGACCTCCAACGAGATTGTGCGCAAGATCAGCTTTACCGGCTCGACCGAGGTGGGCCGCACCCTGATGGCGCAGTCCGCATCCAGCATCAAAAAAATGTCGCTGGAACTGGGCGGCAATGCCCCCTTCATCGTGTTTGACGATGCCGATATCGATGCCGCCGTCGCCGGTGCCACCATCTCCAAATTCCGCAATTCGGGCCAGACCTGCGTCTGTACCAACCGCTTCTATGTGCAGGCGGGCGTCTATGACGCCTTTGTCGAAAAACTGTGTGCGGCGGCCCAAGCTCTCAAGATCGGCAACGGCCTAGAAGACGGCGTGCAGATGGGGCCGCTGATCGACGAGAAAGCCGTCGAGAAGGTCGAGCAGCATCTGTCGGATGCCCTGTCCAAGGGCGCGCGCGTGCTGACGGGCGGCAACCGTCATGCGCTGGGCCAGACCTTCTTCGAGGCGACCGTCGTGGCCGATGTCACGCAAGAGATGCAGATGTGCCGCGAGGAAACCTTTGGCCCGCTGGCCGGTGTGGTGAAGTTCGAAACCGAAGAAGAAGCCATTGCCTTGGCCAATGACACCATCTTTGGTCTGGCCGGCTATTTCTACAGCCGCGACATCAGCCGCATCTGGCGCGTGGCCGAGGCGATGGAAACCGGCATGGTCGGCATCAATACCGGCATCCTTTCCACCGAAGTCGCCCCCTTTGGCGGCATAAAACAGTCGGGTCTGGGCCGCGAAGGCAGCCGCCACGGTCTCGAAGACTTTATGGAAATCAAATACCTGTGCATGGGCATCTAAACACGATCGTCGTTATTTAGACGAACGTCGATCTCTGCAAATCGATTTTCTTCCTGTCAGTCTCCCTGATGACGCTCCGCAACAAGACGGAACGCATCAGGGAAACATGGCCGCCTGAGGGGGTGGCCTTACAGGAAGGGATAACACCTATGACCGACCGCACCCTAAATGGGGCGGACGGGGGTGATCGCACGGTCAAAAAGAATGACCGGCTGGTGATTGCGGCCTCGTCTGTCGGTACCGTCATCGAATGGTATGATTTTTACCTCTACGGCTCGCTGGCCGCGATTATTTCGTCCCAGTTCTTTTCCGGCGTTAACGAGACCACCGGCTTTATCTTCGCGCTGATGGCCTTTGCCGCAGGTTTTGCGGTGCGTCCGTTCGGGGCCATCGTCTTTGGACGGATGGGCGACCTTTGGGGACGTAAAAACACCTTCCTCGTCACCATGCTTCTGATGGGCCTGTCGACCTTTGTGGTCGGCCTTCTGCCCTCCTATGCCGCCATCGGCATTGCCGCCCCGATCATTCTGGTACTGATGCGCCTGATCCAGGGCCTCGCCCTCGGCGGCGAATATGGCGGTGCGGCCACCTATGTCGCCGAACATGCGCCGCACGGTAAGCGCGGCTTCTACACCTCGTTCATCCAGATCACGGCAACGGTCGGACTGTTGCTAAGCCTGATGGTCATCTTGGGTGTCCGTAGCGCCATCGGCGAGGACGCCTTCCGCGAATGGGGCTGGCGCATTCCGTTCCTCGTTTCCATCCTGCTTCTGGGTGTGTCGCTGTGGATCCGTCTGAAACTGTCCGAAAGCCCGGCATTCGCAAAGATGAAGGCCGAGGGCAAGGGTTCAACCAGCCCGCTCAAAGACAGCTTTATGAAATGGCCGAACCTGAAACTGGTCCTGATCGCCCTGTTCGGTCTGGCCGCGGGTCAGGCTGTGGTCTGGTACACGGGCCAGTTCTACGCCCTGTTCTTCCTTGAAAAAACGCTCAAGGTGGATCCGTCGCTGTCGAACATCATGATCGCCACAGCACTGGCTCTGGCCACGCCCTTCTTCATCATCTTCGGCTGGCTGTCGGACAAGATCGGCCGCAAACCCATCATTCTGCTGGGTTGCCTGCTGGCCGCCCTGACCTATTTCCCGCTGTTCCATGGTCTGACCAAGGCCGCCAATCCGCAACTGGCTGCCGCTGTGGCCTCGTCCCCGATCACGGTTGTGGCCGATCCGGCCAACTGTAACCTGCAGTTCGACCCTATCGGCGGGACCGTGTTCAACACCTCGTGCGATGTCGTCAAAACCCATCTGGCACGGGCAGGCATCAACTATGAAAACGTCGCTGCTCCGGCAGGCACGCTGGCCCATGTCCAGATCGGTGCTGTGACGGTGCAATCATTTGACGGTACCAAACTATCCAAGGCCGATTTCGACGCCCAGAAGAAAAGCTGGGATGCGGCCCTGACCGCCAGCCTGACCGAGGCGGGCTATCCGGCCAAGGCCGACAGTGCACAGGTGAACAAGCCGGTGGTGATCGCCATCCTGTTCATCCTCGTCCTGTATGTGACCATGGTTTACGGGCCGATTGCAGCGGCTCTGGTCGAGATGTTCCCGACCAATGTGCGCTACACCTCCATGTCATTGCCCTATCACATCGGTAATGGCTGGTTCGGCGGCTTCCTGCCCACCACCGCCTTCGCCATGGTCGCGGCCACCGGCAATATCTATTACGGCCTGTGGTATCCGATCGTGATTGCGGTGCTGACCTTCATCATCGGCGTGATCTTCGTCAAGGAAGGCAAGAATGTGAACATCCACGACTAGGCGGAACACATTCCAAACCTTGGGGGCGGGCCGGTAATCGGCCCGCCCTTTTTGGGCCTTATGGTCGTAGCCACCCTCTTTTCCCTTGTCGTGCCCGCCATAGAAGGCCCAGATGCCATGATGTTCAGCTTTGCAACACTGGCCATGACCGTGGCCTATATGGCCGCGCTGTTCGCCATCGCCTGGTGGTACGAACGCCCCGCCATCAAGGCCAAGGGCGCAGGCCTTATGGGGCCAAGCCTCTATGCGCTGTCGCTGGCCATCTATTGCACATCATGGACCTATTACGGGGCGGTCGGTACGGCCTCGCGTGATGGCTGGGACTATCTGCCCATCTATATCGGCCCCGCCATCGGGCTGACCCTGCTCTTTCCGCTGTGGCGGCGCATAGCGTCTGCGGCCAGACGCGCCAATGTCGGCTCCATCGCCGACTTCATCTCTGCGCGCTATGGCAAAAGTCCGGTTCTGGGGGCGGCGGTCACGCTCGTCGCCATTCTGGGTTCACTGCCCTATATCGCCCTGCAACTGCGCTCGCTCTCCATGGCCGGAGAGATGCTGAACGTGAACAGCCCTGTGGCCGGTTCGGAAAACCTGACCGTGCTTATTCTGGCGGCGGTTCTGGCGGGGTTCACCATCCTGTTCGGTGCCCGCCGCACGGACCTGACCGAGCATAACCGTGGCCTGATCCAAGCCATCGGCGTGGAATCCATCGTCAAGCTGGGTGCGCTTCTGGCGGTAGCGGTATTCGCGGTCCTGCTTTTGACCAAGGCCCCACAGCCGCTCGACGCCTTCGTATCGGGTCTGGATGACCTGTCCCGCTGGCCCCAGACCGATGCCCGCTTCTGGGCCATTACCCTTGTGGCGACACTGGCCATCTTCTGCCTGCCGCGCCAATTCCACGTCGGCTTTGTCGAAGGCGGTGCGCCCGACGAGATGCGCCGCGCCCGCTGGATTTTCCCGCTTTATCTGTGCCTGACATCGCTGGCCGTTTTGCCTCTGGTCGCGGCAGGCAGCCTGACACTGACAGATACCAATCCCGATCTTCTGGTTCTGGCCCTGCCCTATACCCACCAGCAAAGCCTGCTGACCGCCATAGTGTTTGTAGGCGGGTTTTCGGCCGCAACCGCCATGGTGATTATCGAAACCGTGGCCCTGTCGGCCATGGTGTCCAACAACCTTGTCCTGCCGCTCCTCAGCGCCCGTCGCGGCCGGTCAGATAACCGCCAGTCCATCCCGGTGGGCGCGATGGCCAGCAAGATTCTGAACGTCCGTCGCATGGCCATTATCGCCATCCTGTTTCTGGGCTGGCTGTATTATCTGGCCATGGACCCGTCATCGGGGTTGGCCGATATGGGGCTGGTGTCCTTTGCCGCGCTGGCACAACTGGCACCGGCCCTGTTCGGTGCCGTTCTATGGCGCGGTGGACAAAGCCGTGGTGCCATAGCGGGCCTCGGCATCGGCATGCTCGTCTGGTTCTTCATGCTGGCCGTGCCGCAACTGGCACCCGACCTGCTCTTCAATATGCATCACATCTTTGGACTGGAAGACCCGTTTGCCGCAGGCGTTTTCCTGTCTCTGGGCTTGAATCTGGGCGTCTATGTTGTCGTCTCGCGCCGCTCTGCGCCCCGCCTGATCGACCGTGTACAGGCCCGCGCCTTTGTCGATCACAAAGAGGCCGAGTGGCTGGAGGGGCGCGGCCATTTGTCGGGCGCTTCGGTTCAGGACCTGAAGGTTCTGGTAGCGCGCTTCATCGGTCAGGAACGCGCCGACAACGCATTTCAGGCGTGGGCGGACGAAGTCGGCGTGCCTTTGAAAAACAGCGACCCCGCCGGTGCCGGTCTGGCCCGCGCCGCCGAGCGCATGTTGGCGGGGGCCGTGGGGGCCGTGGCTGCACGACGTGTGATCGGCGCGGCCCTGTCGGGCGGAGGCCGTGCCCCCGAAGACGTGGTGCGGATGCTGGACGAAGCCTCGCAGGCCGTACAGTTCAACCGCCAGCTCTTGCTGACCACGCTCGACAATATCGATCAGGGCGTGGTGGTGGTGGATGACGATCTGCGTCTGGTGGCGTGGAACCATCCCTATATCGAGATGTTCAACCTGCCCGCCGGTTTCCTGCATGTGGGCATGCCGATTGCCTCGGTCTATCGCTACAATGCCGAGCATGGCGAACGTGATCTGGTCGATGGCGATGTCGAGAACTGGATCGAGCGCCGACTAGAGGCCCTGCACCGTCGCCAGCGCCACTTCCATGAGCGCGAAATGTCGGACGGCCGTATTCTGCAAGCGGTCGGCGAGCCATTACCGGGCGGGGCCTATGTCACCTCCTATACCGACATTACCGACCTGCGCCGCGCCGCCCGCGAACTGAAAGAGGCCAATGAGCGACTGGAAGGCCGTGTCGCCGAGCGCACCACCCAGCTTAAAGCCGCTCTGGACATGGCCGAGCAGGCGACCGCCTCCAAGACCCGTTTTCTGGCCGCCGCCAGCCATGATCTGTTGCAACCCCTACACGCCGCGCGTCTGTTCATTGCCGCCCTGCGCGAGGACGAGGCTGTCGCCAACAGCCAGTCGCAAACCCTCGCCATCAATGCCGACCGCTCGATCGAGAGCGCCCACCGTCTTCTGACGGCCCTTTTGAACCTGTCCAAGCTGGAAGCCGGTGGCGTTGACCCCAGTGTCGCGCCCATGGCCCTGAACCAGTTGTTCAACGACATCGCCCGCGAGTTCACCCCTATGGCCGAGGCCAAGGGGCTCGAACTGCGTGTCCATCCGACTCGCGTGTGGATTATGACCGACAAGGACTTGCTGCGTTCCATGCTGCAAAACCTTGTCGCCAATGCCATCCGTTATACGGACAAGGGCGCGGTTCTGGTCGGTGCCCGCCGCCATGAGGACCGGATCGATATCATCGTCGCCGATACCGGACGCGGGATTCCCGAAGAGGCGCGGGCGCGTATTTTCGGCGAGTTTGTCCGCCTGCCCGGTGCGCCGGTCGATGAACCGGGTGTGGGTCTGGGTCTGGCCATTGTCAGACGCCTGTCAGAGCTTCTGGGGCATCCGGTATCGCTGAAATCGGTTATCGGGCGCGGATCGGTGTTTCGTATCTCCACCCCGCGCACCACCGCCGTCACAACTCCCGCCGATGCCGCTCCGGCCTCGCATACCCCCTTGTCCGGCAAGCGGGTGCTGTGCGTGGATAACGAGCCGGCCATTATCGAGGCGATGGGAAGCTTGCTGAAACGCTGGGGGGCCGTACCTGTGCTGGCCAGCTCTGCCGCCGAGGTCGAGGCGATGGATGGTCCGTTCGATGCGGCGATTGTCGATCTGCATCTGGATATCGGCCAACCTGACGGACTGAGTGTGGTCAGGATGTTGCGCCAACGCGGCGTCAAGCGCATCGCCCTGATGACCGCTTCCTCGCAGGAAAAACTGGCCGAGCAAGCCTCTGATGCCGGTGCCACCCTGATGGCCAAACCCGTCAAACCGGCCAGCCTGAAGGCATTCTTGAGTGGGTGACCGCTCGCGCGGTCACGCCCTATCGCTCGCCGCGCGGCGGCTCGCTGCTTGAGGGCTTTCTTGATTTAGGATCGCGTGGGCGATCGCGCCTTACGCTCGCCTCGCGGAGGCTCGCTGCTTGAGGGCATTATCCATAACCTTCACAGACCGCGTTTTGGCGCGATCTGTGAAGGTTCGGCGCTACTCAGCCCAGATCAATCTGCTGGGACAGGATGACCGCCTGCGTGCGGTTCTGGACGCCCAGTTTGCGGAATACGCTGGTCAGGTGGGCCTTGATGGTGGCTTCGGTCACGCCGAGGTCATAGGCGATCTGCTTGTTCAGACGGCCCGCCTTCAGGCCTTCCAGAATACGCAGTTGTGACGGGGTCAGGCTGGCGATCCGGCTTTGCAGATCGGCTTCCTCGCCCTCGGCCTCGCCGACGTCCGGTGCCCATGTCTCGCCTTCCATGATCTGGCCAATCGCCTCGACCATTGTTTCCAGCGATGCGGACTTGGGAATAAAGCCCGACGCCCCGACCGCCAGCGCATGACGCACCGTATGCGGCTCCTCGCTGGCCGACACCACGACTACAGGCACGGCAGGATGGTTGGCACGGACCAGATTCAGGCCCGTCATCCCTTCGACATCCGACAGTTTGAGATCCAGCAGCATCAGGTCCACCGTCCCTGCATTCAGGGCGGCCTCGGCCTCGGCAAAGCTGGAACATTCCACCACACTGGCATCCGGTCGTGCTTTTCGCACAGCCGAGACCAGCGCCTCACGGAAGAGAGGGTGATCGTCCGCGACGACGATTCTGTCCATGGATGTCCTTCCATCAAATGATACCGAGGCTTGCCCGACTGTCATGGCGACAGAATGACATGCACCGACTTTGGTCGAGATTAGACCAATGGCTAGATGTCGCAAACCGTTGCAACGCGAAAAGGTGACAATCGGAGACCTGCAAAAGTTCAGGCCCGGGAGGAAACCTATGGATAAACACCGCCTTTTGGGCGGGGTGGCCGCGTTCGCGCTCCTTGGCGCGTCTGTAGCCTATGCTCCGCATGTGCAAGCCCAGGACACCACTGCGGCGCTCGAAGCCCGCATCGCCCTGCTCGAAGCCGAGTTGAACAGCCTGAAATCCGAGATTCGTTCTGCCCGTAGCGAGCAACAGGTCCAGAATCGCGCCCTGAACGACACCATCATCCGCATCGAACAACGGCCCCAGCCGGTGGCGCTGGCCGAGGCCCCCCGTCCTGCTGACGGTTTCCGTATCGGGGACCATACGATCAAGCTCGGCGGCTTCATCAAGGCCGACGTCAACATCTCGCGCTACAGCGATGGCGATATTCCCTCTGGCGATCTGGGCCGTGACTTCTATCTGCCGTCCTCCATTCCGGTTGGCGGAACATCCGAAGGCGCCGCCACCGATTTCAACGCCCGCCAGACCCGTTTCTGGCTGACCTCCGATGGCGAGGTCGGCGGCCACAAGGTCGGTGCCCGTATCGAGATGGATTTTCAGGCCTTGCCGGGCAGCGGCGACCACCGCACCACCAATGCCTCATCACCCGCGCTTCGCCGTGCCTTTGTCACCATCGACAACTGGCTGATCGGTCAGGAATGGTCGAACTTCCAGAACCTCAACGTCCTGCCCGAAACCGCCGACTATCTCGGCGCGAGCGAGGGCATGATCCTGTCGCGCCAGGTTCAGGTCCGCTATACGCGCGGCCCGCTGTCGGTTTCGGTCGAAAACCCCGAAACCACCCTGACGCCGTTTGGCGGTGGCGCACGCATCATTGCCGACGACAATGCCCTGCCCGACATCACCGCCCGCTATGCACATGTGCGTCCGTGGGGCGAGGTGCAGTTGGCCGGTCTGGTCCGACAGCTCAAATATGAAAACCCTGCCAGTGCCATCGATAGCTCGACCTATAGCTGGGGTCTGTCGGCCTCGGCCAAGTTCAAGCTGGGCGCATCCGACGATATCCGTCTGATGCTGACCGGCGGCGAAGGCATTGGCCGTTATGTCGGCCTGAATCTGGCCAATGACGGAGTGCTGGATGCGTCCGGCGATATCGAGGCCATCGGGGTCTTGGCCGGTTATGCCGCCTATCGCCATGTGTGGCAGCCGAACTGGCGCTCCAGCTTCATCCTGTCCCATCAGGAAATCGACAATCCCGAAGCCCTGACGGGACTGTCCGTCAACCGTTCAGCCTCAAGCGCTCGCGCAAACCTGATCTGGACACCATTGACGGGCGTCGATGTCGGTGCCGAACTGATGTTCGGAAAACGGGAACTCCAGAGCGGTCAAAGCGGTGACATGAACCGTCTCAGCCTGTTCGCCAAATACGGCTTTTAAGCCGCAATAAAAGTAAAAGTCATCGGGAGAAAACGCGTGTCAGAGATTGAAATCTATCCGGTCCCCAAAGACCTTGCCGCCAAGGCCCACATGGATGCCGCCGGTTACGAAGCCGCCAGAAAGGCAGCACGCGAAACCCCCGATGCCTATTGGTCGAACGCCGCCAAACGTCTCGACTGGATGACCTTCCCGACCAAGATCAAGGACGTCTCGTTCAACAAGGCCGACTTCCGCATCAAATGGTTCGAGGACGGGGTGCTGAACGTCTCGGCCAACTGCATCGACCGCCACCTGCCCGCCCGCAAGGACGAGGTCGCCATCATCTGGGAAGGCGACGAGCCGACCGACAGCGAACACGTCACCTATGGCCAGCTTCATGACCGCGTCTCGCGCCTGTCCAATGTGCTGAAGTCGAGCGGCGTCAAGAAGGGCGACCGCGTCACCATCTATATGCCGATGATCCCCGAGGCCGCCTATGCCATGCTGGCCTGCGCCCGTATCGGGGCCGTCCATTCGGTGATCTTTGGCGGCTTCTCGCCCGACAGCATCGCGGGCCGCATCGAGGACTGTCAGTCCACCTTTGTCATCACCGCCAATGAAGGCTGTCGCGGGGGCAAGCGGGTTCCGCTGAAAGCCAATGTCGACAAGGCGCTGGAAAAGGTCTCGGTCGAAAAGGTGCTGGTACTGCGCCACACCGATACCGCTACCCCGATGGCCGAGGGCCGCGACATTGACTGGCAAACGGCCGTGGATGCCGCCAGCCCTGACTGCCCGCCCGAGCCGATGGGGGCCGAAGACCCGCTCTTCATCCTCTATACGTCGGGATCAACCGGCAAGCCCAAGGGCGTTTTGCACACCACAGGCGGCTATCTGCTGTGGGCATCGTGGACGCACGAGCATGTGTTCGACTATCGCGCGGGTGAAGTCTTCTGGTGCACCGCCGATGTGGGCTGGGTGACGGGCCACTCCTATGCGGTTTACGGGCCTCTGGCCAATGCCGCCACCACCCTGTTCTTCGAGGGCATCCCCAACTATCCGACCGTGTCGCGCTTCTGGGATGTGGTGGACAAGCACAAGGTCAACATCTTCTACACCGCCCCCACCGCCATCCGCGCCCTGATGAAGGACGGCGATGATCCGGTGAAGTCCTCCAGCCGCGCCTCGCTTCGTCTGCTGGGCACGGTCGGCGAGCCGATCAATCCCGAGGCTTGGCGCTGGTATCACGAGGTCGTCGGCAACGGAAAACTGCCCATCGTCGATACATGGTGGCAGACCGAAACGGGCGGCATCCTGATCTCGCCTCTGCCGGGGGCCACCGACCTGAAACCGGGTTCGGCCACCAAGCCATTACCGGGGATCGAGCTGGAGATTGTCGATGCCGACGGTCAGGTTCTGGAAGGCGTGACCGAAGGCAATCTGTGTATCACCGACAGTTGGCCGGGCCAGATGCGTACCGTTTACGGCGATGATGCCCGCTTCTTCGAGACCTATTTCTCGACCTATAAGGGCAAGTATTTCACCGGTGACGGCTGCCGCCGTGACGAGGACGGCTATTACTGGATCACCGGCCGCGTCGATGATGTGATCAACGTGTCGGGCCACCGCATGGGCACCGCCGAGGTCGAAAGCGCGCTTGTGCTGCATCACGATGTAGCCGAGGCCGCCGTGGTCGGCTTCCCTCACGATATCAAGGGTCAGGGCATCTATGCCTATGTCACGCTGAACGCCGATGTGATGCCATCGGAAGAACTGCGCCGCGCCCTGATTGCACAGGTCCGCAACGAGATCGGCCCCATCGCCGCACCCGACGTCATCCAGTGGGCCCCCGCCCTGCCCAAGACCCGATCCGGCAAGATCATGCGCCGCATCCTGCGCAAGATTGCCGAAAACGAGATCGGCGCTCTGGGCGACACCTCCACCCTCGCCGATCCTTCCGTCGTGGACGATCTGGTCAAGAACCGCGCCGCCGCCAAGGCCGCCTAAGCTCCCCCACCATCCTGTCCCCTCACAAGTTCAGGATGAACGAGAAGCCCCGAACCGGATCGCCAACCGGTTCGGGGCTTTTTCTTCTTAGCGCTCGACTTCCATCCATTCGCCTGGCGCAAGGCCGTCCAGCGTCCAGCGGCCCACGCTCCAGCGCACCAGACGCAGGCAGGGCAGGTTCACCGCCGCGCACATACGGCGCACCTGGCGGTTGCGGCCCTCGGCAATCGTCACCTTGACCCAGCTATCTGGCACAGATTTGCGCACGCGGATCGGCGGCACGCGCTCCCACAACTGCGGATCATCAATCAGTTCGGCCTCGGCGGGACGCGTCATGCCGTCCTTCAGCATCACGCCACGGCGCAGCTGTTCCATCTGCTCTTCGGTGGCGATGCCCTCGACGTGGGCCAGATAGGTTTTCTTGGTCTTGTATTTCGGATCCGAAATCCGCGCCTGCAACCGCCCGTCGTCGGTCAGCAGCATCAGCCCCTCGCTGTCACGATCCAGCCTTCCCGCCGGATAGACGTTCGGCACATCGATGAAATCGGACAATGTCCGACGCTCCGAGCCTTCCGTCCCCTTGTCGGTAAACTGGCTCAACACATCAAACGGCTTGTTAAAAACGATAAGGGTCATGAGGGGCTTTTAGCGCCCCTTGGGTCTGTCGTCACATCCCTTTAAAACAAAGGCTCCGAGCTTTCGCCCGGAGCCTTCTTATTCGCATCTTCGCAGCTGGATCAGCCCTGTTTGCCGCGCAGCATCTGCAACATGGCCGAGAAGTCTTTCTGGCCGTTGCCGAGGTTGTTGAACAGGGCGTAGAGGGCCTCGGCTTGGGCCGCGAGCGGGGTGGAGGCACCGGCCTTGGCGGCGGCGTCCTGGGCCAGCTTCAGGTCCTTGAGCATCATGGCGGTGGCAAAGCCGCCTTCATAGTTGCGGTTGGACGGGGCGGTCGGCACGGGGCCGGGCCACGGGTAATAGTTGCTCACGCTCCAGCACTGGCCGGACGACTTGGACGCGATTTCGAAGAAGCGCTCGGGGTCGAGGCCCAGCTTTTCGGCAAGGGCAATGGCTTCGCAGGTGCCGATCATCGAAATGCCCAGCAGCATGTTGTTGCAAATCTTGGCGGCTTGGCCCGCGCCATGGTCGCCCGCACGGATGGTGATGCGGCTCATCGGCTCCAGCGCCGCTTCGACCTTGGCAAAGACGCCTTCGTCACAGCCGACCATGAAGGCCAGCGTGCCTGCATCCGCCGCCGCCGTGCCGCCCGAAACGGGGGCGTCGGCAAAGGTGAAACCAGCCTCGGTCGCCAACGTGGCCACCTTGCGGGCGGTGTCCACGTCGATGGTCGAGCAGTCCAGCAGCAGTGCCGACTTCGGCGCGTTCGGCAGAACCTGTTCGGAATAGACCGACATCACATGCGGGCCAGCGGGCAGCATGGTGATGACCACATCGGCCCCTGCCACGGCTTCAGCCACAGACGCCACCGGCGTACAGCCCGCGGCTTCGGCGCGCTTCAGGGCATCGGCGGAAAGGTCGAACGCCATCACCTGATGGCCCGCCTTGGCCTGATTGGCAGCCATGCCGCCGCCCATATTGCCAAGGCCGATAAATGCGATCTTGCTCATGGTTTCTTCCCTAAATTTGGCGTCGCTTGATTAAGCCAGCGGCGTCCAAGATTGGTCTTGTGGCAGGGGCGCAAACAGCGCCTCCACACTTGCATCACTAACGCCCGAAATGTCTGCGGGCTGCCAGTTCGGCGCATTGTCCTTGTCGATGATGACAGCGCGGACGCCCTCCTGGAAATCGTGGGTCGAGACCACACGGCCCCCCAGCGCATATTCCATCGCCATGTTGTCGGCGAAGGACTTCATGCCCGCGCCCAGACGGATTTGGCGGAGCGAAACCTTCAGCGATTGCGGCGACTTGGTTTTCAGGATCGACAACTGTTTCAGCGCCCATTCTGAACCGTCCGCTTCGAGCGCGGCGAAGATCTCCTCGACGCGGTCAAACCCGAACAGACGGTCGATGGCTTCGCGATGAGCGTTCAGAGGCGCATCCCCTGCATCGCCCGACACACGATCAGCGACCGATTTCGGGTCTGATGGATTTGCCATCAGATCGGCCTTCAGCGCCTCGACAGCATCCGACGCGACATAGTGGGTGTGAATGCCCAGAGCCACCGTATCGGCAGCCTTCAAGCGCGCACCCGTCAGTGCCAGCCAAACTCCCGTCTGGCCCGCAAGGCGCGGCAAGAACCAGCCACCGCCCACATCGGGGAACAGGCCGATACCCGTTTCCGGCATGGCATAGGTGGTGCGTTCCGTGGCGATACGCACATCGGCAGGCTCGGAAATACCGACGCCGCCACCCATGACGATCCCGTCCACAATGGCGGTAATCGGCTTAGGGTATTCGAACATCAGATGGTTCAACTGATATTCGGTATGGAAGAAGGCCTTGGCCTCGGAAGCATCGCCCGCGCCGCTTTCGGCAATCATGCGGATGTCGCCACCCGCACAAAAACCGCGCTCTCCCGCATGGTCGATCAGGACCGAAGAGACGGCATCATCCGCCTTCCACGCCTGCAAAGCCTCGATCATCGCCTCGCACATGGCGCGGTTCAGCGCGTGGATGGCCTTGGGTCGGTTCAGCGTGATCCGGCCAACGCCATTCTCGATACGGGTGATGACTTCAGCTTCGCTCATTTGGACATCTCTCTGGACACGATCACGCGCATGATCTCGTTGGTGCCTTCAAGGATACGATGAACGCGCAGATCACGCACGATGCGTTCCAGCGGATAGTCCTTCAGATAGCCATAGCCGCCGTGCAGTTGCAGGGCATCATCGGCAATCGCAAAGCCCGCATCGGTGGCAAAGCGCTTGGCCATGGCGCACCATTTGGTCTTTTCGGGATGCGCCGTATCAATGGCCCATGCGCCGCGACGCACCATCAGGCGGGCAGCATCCAGATCGGTGGCCATATCGGCCAGTTTGAACTGGGTGTTCTGGAACTCGCCGATAGCCTTGCCGAACTGTTTGCGGCCGGCGACGTATTCCTGCGCCGTTTCGAGCGCCAGACGCGCCCCGCCCAGCGAACAGGCGGCGATGTTCAGACGGCCGCCATCCAGACCCGCCATGGCATATTTGAAACCGTCGCCCTCGGTGCCGATCAGGTTCGCGACCGGCACGCGGCAGTTGTCGAAGACGACCTCGGCGGTCGGCTGGGCGTTCCAACCCATCTTCTTTTCATTGCCGCCGAAGGACAGACCCTGCGTGCCGTTTTCAACGACAATAGCCGAGATACCCTTGGCACCCTCACCACCGGTGCGGACCATCACGACGTAAACGTCCGATGCGCCTGCGCCCGAGATAAAGGCCTTGGAGCCGTTCAGCACATAGTGGTCGCCATCACGCACCGCCGTGGTGCGCAGCGCCGCCGCGTCCGAGCCGGAACCCGGCTCGGTCAGGCAATAGCTGGCGATCTTGTCCATCGAGACCAGCGACGGCACCATGCGGGCGCGAAGCTCGGACGATCCGAACTTGTCGATCATCCACGAGGCCATGTTGTGGATCGAGATGAAGGCCGCTGTCGCCACGTCACCGCGCGACAGCTCTTCAAAAATCACCGCCGCTTCCATACGACCAAGACCCATGCCGCCGTGTTCTTCGCCGACATAGATACCGGCAAAGCCCATTTCGGCAGCGAGCTTCAGCTGCTCGCGCGGGAAGTGTTTTTCTTCATCCCACTTGGCCGAGTGCGGCAGCAGTTCGGCCTCGGCAAAGGCGCGGGCCGCCTCTTCGATGGCCCGCTGGTCTTCGTTCAGTTGGAAGTCCATGCCGTCACCCTTAACCCATGGTCGGGATGACGAAGGACGAGTCCGTGTGTTCCAGTTCGCTGTCGGGCCAGCGGGCGGTCACGGTCTTGGTCTTGGTCCAGAAACGGACGCCTTCCATGCCGTGCTGGTTGATGTCGCCAAACGCCGAGCGCTTCCAGCCACCGAAGGTGTGATAGGCGACCGGCACCGGAATCGGCACGTTGATGCCGACCATGCCCACGTTCACACGCGCCGCGAAATCACGCGCTGCACGACCGTTCTGGGTGAAGATGGCAACACCGTTGCCGTACTGGTGGTTCGACGGCAGGCTGAGGGCTTCTTCGAAGCTTGCGGCACGCACGATTTGCAGCACCGGACCGAAGATTTCTTCCTTATAGGCCGACATTTCCGGCTTCACATGGTCGAACAGCGACGGGCCGATGAAGAAGCCCTTCTCGTGACCTTGCAGGCTGAACTCGCGGCCATCGACGACCAGTTCTGCACCTTCTTCGACGCCCTTATTGATCCAGCCGATCACGCGCTCTTTGTGCGCTTGGGTGACCACCGGACCATAGTGGGCGTCATTGTCGGTGGACACGCCAACGCGCAGGTTCGGGATTTCCGAGACCAGACGCTCGCGCAGTTCGTCTGCGGTGCGCTGGCCGACCGGAACAACAACCGGCAGCGCCATGCAGCGCTCGCCAGCCGAGCCGAAGGCTGCGCCGGTCAGGTCCTTGATGACCTGATCCATGTCGGCGTCCGGCAGGATGATGCCGTGGTTCTTGGCACCGCCCATGGCCTGAACGCGCTTATGGTTCTGGGCACCCTTTTGATAGACATAGTGGGCGATGTCGGACGACCCGACGAAGCTGACGGCGTGAACCAGCGGATGCTCGAGGATGGCGTCCACGGCGACCTTGTCACCATGCACCACGTTCAGCACACCGGCAGGGGCACCGGCTTCCATCATCAGTTCGCCCAGTCGCACCGGCAGGGACGGATCACGCTCGGACGGCTTGAGGATAAAGGTGTTACCGGCGGCAATCGCCACGCCGAACATCCACATCGGGATCATGGCCGGGAAGTTGAACGGGGTGATACCCGCCACCACGCCCAGCGGCTGGCGCATGGAATAGACATCGATGCCCGGACCGGCGCCAAAGGTGTATTCACCCTTCTGGGCGTGCGGGATGCCACAGGCGAACTCGATCACTTCCAGACCGCGCTGGATGTCGCCCTTGGAGTCAGCGATGACCTTGCCGTGTTCTTTGGACAGCAGGGCGGCCAGCTCGTCGATATTGGCTTCGACCAGACGCTTGAACTCGAACATCACGCGGGCGCGGCGTTGCGGATTGGTGTTGGACCAGCCCTCGAAAGCGGCCTGCGCGGCCTGAACGGCCTTGTCCATTTCCGACACGGTGGCCAGTTGCACGCGGGCCTGAACCTCGCCGGTGTTCGGATCGAACACGTCGCCGAACTTGCCCGAAGCGCCCGTGAAGCTGCTGCCGTTGATGAAGTGGTTGATGTCGCGCATAGCGTCCCGCCCTTCCTGATGTTTCCAGAGGTGACCGGACTTTTCCGGCTCGTTACCTCATGTCCTATCAATCCTGCCCGACTTGCCATAATGCAATAACGCAATACCTATGATGCAAATATGCAGGACAGCAAATGTTCGACTGGGATGATGCACGTGTCTTTGCCGAGGCGGCCCGCTCGGGAACGCTGGGCCGTGCCAGTGACAGGCTGGGCATGGATGCCGCCACGGTCGGGCGCCGCGTCGCCAGACTGGAGACGGCGCTGAAAGCCACACTGGTGGTACGCGACCGCTCGGGATTGCGCCTGACGGCGGCGGGGGCACAGTTCCTGAAATCCATCGAGGCCGCCGAACACGCGCTGCACGAAGGTGAGCAGGCTGTGCGGCCCGATACCGTCAGCGGCACGGTCAGGATTTCTACCTCCGAGGGGTTCGGCACCGCCATTCTGGCCCCCGCCCTGCCGCGCCTTTTGCGCGAAGGGCGCGGTATCCGTATCGAACTGGCGGCAAACTCGGGCTTTCTGTCACCGTCCAGCCGCGAGGTCGATCTGGCCATCACCCTCAGCCAGCCCGATGCCGCCCGCCTCGTGACGACGCCGCTGACCGACTATCAACTGGCCCTGTATGCCCACCCCGACTATCTGGCCGCACACGGCACCCCCGAGAGTATTGCGGCACTGGGCCAGCATGTGATGACCGGCTATGTCGAGGACCTGATCTATGCGCCGGAGTTGAACTATCTGGGCGAGGTATCCGCCGGTCTTCATGCACGGCTGGCTTCGTCTTCGATCCGCGCCCAACAAGAGATTATCGGCTCTGGCGGGGCCATCGGGGTGCTGCCCTGTTTCATGGCCGACGGGCTGGTGCGGATATTGCCGCAGGTGCTGCTGCAACGCCGTTTCTGGCTGAGCATCCACCGCGATCTGGCCGACACAGCCCGCATCCGCACGGTGACGCGCTGGATCAGGGCGCTGTGCGAAGATCAGGGGCCTCGGTTAAATCCCCTCTAAGCGCCGCCATCATCCGACAAGCCGCGTATGCGGCGCAGATCGGGGGACCCAGCGGCACCGGAGGTGATCTTGGTTTCACCCACGGTGCCTGCTGTTTTCGCGCTATCGCGCGCCGCTGGGTCCTCCGGTCAAGCCGGAGGATGACGAAGGGATTTAGATAGTCGCCTCCATTAAATCGGCGCTACTCCTTCGTTGGTCGCTCCGATTAAATCGGGGCAGCTTCCCTATTGGTCGCCCCGATTAGATCGGGGCTCCGGGCGGTACCGCCTGCGCGACCTTCAGCACAGCCCAGCCTTCAACCGGCCCCGTCAGGATGTTGCCCAGATAGGTGGCGTGGGCCACTTCCAGACGATCCCCGCGATTGCGCTTCAAGGCCTCGCCAAAGCGTTTGGCGGCATCCAGAACCGTCGCCTTGGCGGTCGGGTTCAGGGCGTGCCCCTCGGCCAGTGTCGCCAGATACGAGGCATAGCGGCTGCGGACCACACGGCGCAGTTCGGCCTGACGTGGCGACAGACCGGCGCTACCCGCCAGTTCGGTTTGCAGGCGGTCCAGCACCTCGGTCAGAGACAACTGCCCCGCATCACGGCGGCTCTGTTCCACCAATTGGTTCAGACGCTCGGGTGCCAGCAAGGTTTCAAACACCACCTCGGAAGAGGCCGAAGCCGCCGAGGCCGGATCGAACACTCCGCCCACACGCCCCTCGAACAGTTCGATGCCGAACTGGCGCTCATTATTGCCCGACTGTTCCGATGACAGAAGGTCCAGCAGGTCGTCGCGGATATCCAATTGCACCGGTGCAATAACGCCCATCAGGGCCTCCAGCGATGCACGTTGCGTAGCCGCATCCACCGACACCGCCCGCTCATGGCCGTCGCCCTTGACAGCATAGCCATAGTCCAGCCCTGCAATCTGGCGGGCCACTGCCGTGGTCTGATAGCGGTGATACAAATAGATCGGCACGATCACGCGCCGCAGGTCCGCCATGGGCGCACCATCCGGCAGATTATTCAAACCAAAGCGTGACAGAGCGATACGGCGCACCTCCATCACATTGGCCAGTTCCGCCACCGGATCGGAGCCGTTGTCCCACATGGCACCGTAAGGTTGCAGCGAGCCCAGCGGGCGCGTGTCGCCGTCCGACACAAAGCGATAGCCCTTGGCTTGTGCCTCGGCGGCCAAAGCCGCGCGACGCGCCACAGGGTCGGTGCCTGGCTTGTCGCCATATAGCCAGTCGACCGTGAACTGGTCCCACGCCCCGACGCCCGTCGTATAGGACCCCGACACGTCCAGTTCACCATCGCGCGCGATCACCCACGGGGCTGGATAGTCCATGACCGAAGCGCGGCCCTCATAACGCGAGGCAGCAAAATTATGCGAGATGCCCAGCGCATGGCCGATCTCGTGCGCCGACAGGTGGCGTAGGCGGTGATAGGCCAACTGGTCGGGATCATCGGCAAGGCCGGTGCCGGACTTATCGGCACCCAGCAGGCCTTCGAAAATCATCTTGTCCTGACGGTCACGCAAGGACCCCAACTGCACCACGCCGCGCACAATCTCGCCGGTGCGCGGATCATTGACGCTGGTGCCGGTGGACCAGCCGCGCGTCTCGCGGTGGACCCAGGCGATGATGTTGTAACGGGCATCCATCGGATGCGCCCCTTCGGGCAAAACCTCGACGCGGAAGGCGTTGATATAGCCCGCCTTGTCGAACGCTTCGGCCCACCACATGCCGCCCTCGATCAGGGCCTGACGGATGGCCAGAGGGGCTGCACGATCGACATAAAAGACGATCGGCTTTTTCACAGGCGAGCGAGCCGCCGACGGATCGGTCTTTTCCAGACGGAAACGGCGGGCCAGACGGCTGACCACCGGCGTATCCAGATCGGTAGCAAAATCGGTCACGGTGATCTGCGCCGAGGTGCCCGAGCGCGGATCGTGCGGTACGCGGGTAAAGCCGTCATCCGGCAGGCGGATAAAGCTGTGGCGAATGGCCAGCGATAGTGAGCGGCCATCAGGGGCCACGCGGCCAATCGATCCGGCAGGCTCGTCGGACGTATAGGTCTGGACGGTCTGGAACTCGACATTGTCAGGGAAGACCAGCGTCTCGCCCGCTTCCAGATAGGACAGGCCGGGGGCCGGTTTATAGCTGCCCTGCCCCGCCCGTTTCAGGCGCGAGACGATGTTGACGGCATCGCGTTCAAGGAAACCCGACAGGTCCACACTGATGCTGCCATCGGCATGGCGCTCGGTGACATCACCCGACCAGATGATCGAGGTGGCAAAGCTGGCGGCGACGGCATTTTGTTCGTCGTCGCTGGCCCCTTCGGCGCGATAGCGGTTGTTCTCGAAGCGGGCGAAGACCTTGTTGCCGACAACTGTGAAGGCCACGACCTGCGCCTGTCCCAGCGCCGAACGGTCAAGGCCGGTGCCGTCCATGCCGATACCTGCCGAAATCCCCGGCTGATAGAGATAGCGCCCGACAACGCCCGTCGCATCCGGCGCACCAAAGCGGGCGCTGACCTTGCCGCGTGCCGCATCGGTGCGCACCGCAAACAGGCCATCCTGCCATGCCGCCGTGGCCGCAGGCGGCGTTTGCGCCATCGCCATCGGGGCCATGCCCGTTGCCAGAACCAGAGCCGCAGCCCCCGCCATCATCATCTTACGCATCAAAAGCCCCTCACCATTCGCCCCGCCCCCTCAGACGAAGTTCCCGAACCAGTCGTCCAACAAGAAAAGGCCCGACGCAAGGGTCGGGCCTTTCCATTCTGTTCTTAGTCAGCGCACACCCACAGCCGAGGCATCGGGACGGCGCGTATCGGCCGCGCCATAGAAGCGGTCCCCCTCGATCATGATCGACTGGGTCGAGCCCATGGTGTTGGAGCCACGGGTCCGGTGACCGCGCTCGCGCAACAGGCGCTCCACGTCCGGCGAGAAACCGCCTTCCAGTTCCAGAGGCGCCCCGCCCCAGCCCTGATTGATGCGCGGACGCATAGCCGCCTCGGCCACATTCAGGCGGTGATCGATGACGTTGGAAACCAGTTGCACCATGGTGGCGATGATATAGCCGCCGCCCGGTGTGCCGGTGACCAGCCACGGTTTGTCGTCCTTGAACACGATCATCGGCGTGATGGTCGAACCCAGACGCTTGCCCGGAGCCGGAGAATTCGGCTCGCCCTCTGTGCCCCACGAGAAGTTGTCGACGTGGTTGTTCAGCAGGATGCCCGTACCCACCGGCGCGACGTGTGCGCCATAGGAGTTGGACAGGGTATAGGTGACCGAGGCCGCATTGCCGAACTTGTCCGCCACCGAATAGTGGGTCGTGTCCTGACTTTCATACGGATAGGGATTGCCGTCCGGCAGGTTGGCGCCGTCCAGCGAACGCTCCAACGACACCAGCTTCACCCGTTCCTCGGCAAAGCCCTTGCTGGCCAGACCATTGGCCGGCGTCGCCCATTGCGGATCGCCACCGATCAGACGGCGGTCCGCATTGACCACCTTCATGACTTCCGAAATCAGATGCAGGCTGTCGACACTGCCCCAGCCCATCTTGGCTAGATCAAAATGCTCCAGCATGTTCATAGCCTGAGCCACGCTGACGCCCGAGGCCGTCGGCGGCATATAGGCGATGCGGTGGCCACGGTATGACCCCCAGATCGGCTCGGACACAATGGCACGATAGCTAGCCATGTCTTCCATGGTCATGATGCCGCCGCGGGCCTGAACACCGTCGACGATCTTTTTGGCCAGATCGCCCTTATAGAAGCTGTCAGCACCACCGACGGCCAGCTCGCGCAGGCTTTGGCCGAGAAGCGGCTGCTTGAAGACTTCGCCCGCACGATAGGGCGTACCGTCAGCTTTCAGATAGGCCTCGGCTGCCCCTGGATCGAGGGCGAGGAACCGCGCCCGTCCACCCGTGGCATCAGCCTCGCCGTCGCTCAGCACATAGCCGTCCTCGGCCAGTTTGATGGCGGGCTGGATCAGGTCCGACCACGACATGGAGGCAAAACGCGTAAAGGCCTCGTGGAAGCCCATGACCGTGCCGGGCACCGCCACATTGCGCATATCGGACGGGTGCGAGCGGTCAAACTTGCCGTCTGCGCCCAACAGGGTCTGGCCGGTCAGGGCCGCAGGGGCCGTACCGTAATAGTTGATGGCGATGTCCTGCGCCGGACGATCGGCGGTCGCCGCCATATGGATCACCATATAGCCCGAGCCACCGATATTGCCCGCACGCGGCAGGGTCACAGCCTCGGCAAAGCCGACGGCCAGAGCCGCATCCACCGCATTGCCGCCCTTGGCCAGAATCTCGACACCGACGCGGGTGGCCAGATCGGACTGCGACACCACCATGCCGTCACGTCCGACAACCGGATTGTGGATCTGGCCATAGCTGACGATATCGCCGCCACTGCCCGCCGCCGGACGGACTGCCGCTTCCTGCGCCAAGGCCGGTGCCACCATCGGGCCAAAGCCGACCAGTGCCGCCACCGAAACGGCCGCCCACAAATTCATTCGACGATGCATCGTCATCCCCCGCCTTCTCGCCAGCGCCACAGTACGGCCACTTTAAAGCATATAAACCGTCACTATTGCGCAACGGAGCCTCGAAAATGTCGAGGCCATCAAAGCGATACCATTCCAAAAAATCCTTTAGAACAAGCATTTTTTAGAAATCGATCTCAAGTATCGCCGCTATTCAAACAATATTACGCCTCTATGTGGTTGCCTAGTTGTCTTGGTGCTGCAACAACTGCGCGCAGTACAGCTTCTGGCAATACGACCCTTCCGGTTTTTGTTTCCGCATAGGCTGGGGGCGCTTCGGACAGCCGGTCGCCAGATAAGAAAAATACAAGAGGGGAACTCTTCAAGATGTCTCAACGCAAACCGGCCACCCGTTCGGGCCGCCACTCTCTGCGCGCAGCCATGCTGGCCTCCAGCGCCCTGCTCGGCGTTGTCGCCGCGACCTCGGCCACTGCCCAGTCGGCACAGCAAGAAGAGCCGACCATGGTTGACGAGATCGTCGTCGTCGGTTCGCAAATTCGCGGTGCCAAGGTCACAGCCGCCCTGCCGGTCACGGTTCTGTCCGAAGAAGACATCATCGCCGCCGCTCCGGTTTCGGGCGATGACCTGTTCCGCTCCATCCCGCAGATGGGCGATGTGACATTTAACTCGGCCTATCAGCCGAACACCTCGAACTCGGCGCGTGGCGATACCGGTTCGGTCAACCTGCGCAGCCTCGGCATCGGCAATACTCTGGTCCTGCTGAACGGTCGCCGCGTCGTCGGCCACCCGACCTCGCAGGCCAACGAACACCTTGTTCCGGTTCTGACCTACAACACCAACGCCATTCCGGTTTCGGGCCTGAAGCGCCTTGAAGTGCTGCGTGATGGCGCGGCCGCCATCTATGGTGCCGATGCTGTGGCCGGTGTGGTCAACACCGTCCTGCGCGATGACATGAACAGCTGGACGATGTCGGCCCAGCACGGCGGTGCCGAGGGCACCGGCATGCGCGAAACCAACCTGTCGGTGTATGGCGGCAAGGACCTGCTGGACGGTCGCGCCAACCTGTCCCTGTTCTTCAACTATGACCACCGCAGCGAGCTGAACACGCTGGATCAGGACTATACGTCCAGCAATGACAAGCGCGGCCTGTTCGCCGGCACCGGTTTCGAAGGTGACAGCAGTCTACTTGGCACCTCACAATTGGCCCCGTGGGGTCGCTTCACCGTTCGAAATGCGGACGGCACCCGAGGCCAAGCTTTTGCGGTTGTCCCCGAGGGTCACACAAACTGCGTCACGCCGACCCAAGGCGGCGTCTGCCTTACCAAGAACGCAAGCCTGCCAGTGGATCTGACGGCCGACACGGCACGCATGGGTCTGTCGGTCATGCCGGAAGTAGACCGCTTCAACCTGTTCACCACCGGTCGCTACGAAATCAATGACGCCGTCGAAGCCTTTGGTGAAATCGGCTTCTATCATGCCAAGTCGCAGGCCTACCAAGAGCCGATCGCAACCGCTGCGGGCGTCAGCTTCATCATCCCGGGTTCGAACCACTACAACCCGATTGCCGGTGATCCCGACATCACCCTGACCGGCTACCGCTTCTCGGACGTTGGTCCGATCAGCGTCGAGGTGACGAACAAACAATTCCGTTTGCTGGGCGGTCTGCGCGGTGAGTGGAATGGCTGGAACTGGGAATCGGCCCTGATGTGGTCGGAAGCCAGCGCCAAGGACGTTTCGGACAACATCTCGGCGACCAAGCTTCAGGAATGGGCCGCCAAGACCACGCCGGACGCCTACAACTTCTTCAACGGCGGCACGATCGGCAATGTGCAGGTCGGTGACGGCACCCCGTCGGATCAGGCTGCAATCGATGCCATCCGCGTGGACATGGTACGTCGTACCAAGACCGAACTGGGCCTGTGGGACTTCAAGATCTCGCGTCCTGACATCTATCAGCTTCCGGCCGGTCCCGTCGGTATCGCTGCCGGTATCGAACTGCGCACCGAAACCCAGCTTGATGACCGCGACGACCGCGTTGACGGCACCATCCGTTATACCAATCTGGCCGGCGTCACGTCTTCGGACCTGATCAACCAGTCGGAAAATCCGGACACCTATGGCGAGCGTGACGTCTTCTCGGCCTATCTGGAAATCGCCGCTCCGCTGATCTCGCCGGACATGGGTATTCCTCTGGTCCACAACCTCGAAGTCCAGCTGGCTGGCCGCTTCGAGGAATATTCGGACTTTGGCTCGGTCGCGAAGCCGAAGATTGCCGGTGCATGGGATATTGTTGACGGCTTCCGTATCCGTGCCTCGTGGGCTCAAGGCTTCCGCGCCCCGAACCTCGAACAGATCAACGCCACCGTTATTAACCGTTCAAACCCGAACACGGACTGGACCTACTGCGAGGCTCTGAACCGCCAGGGTGCTCTGACCAATGGCCTGCGTGATTGCGGTTCGTCCATGCTGGACAGGGTAGGCTCCAACTGGCGTAACGATTTTAATCAAAACCACGCCTATAAATCGACGCAAGAGCGCCGTTCCGGTAATCCGGACCTGCAACCGGAAGAGTCGGAAACCTTCTCGGTCGGCTTGGTTATCCAGCCGCGCTTCATACCGGCAGAACTGGGTGACTTCACCATCACCGCCGACTGGTGGCAGGTCGAACAGACCGGCATGGTTGGCCTGTTCCGTGGCCAAAACGCGGTGACTCTGGACTATCTGCTGCGCAAGAACGGCTCGTACAACCCGAACGTCGTGCGTGGAGAGACCACCACCGCCGACGACCGCATCTTTGCCGGTACCGGTCTGGAGGCTGTCGGCGAGATTCTCTACATCACCGACGCCTATACCAACCAGCAACCGCAAACCGTTGAAGGCTTGGACCTGGGCGTAATGTGGCGTCTGCGCGGCACCCAGTATGGTGATTTCAGTGCCAATCTGAATGTCTCGCACCTGCTGAAATACTATCTGGAGATGGCACCGGATACGCAGATGCTGGCGGACGCCATCGGTTCGGGCGAATTGGACCCGAACATCTGGGTTTCCGGCTCGATGGGCGACATGATCGCCGATCTGGGTCGTCCGGAATGGAAGTGGTCGCTGTCGGCCACCTGGAGCAAGGACGCCTGGACTGTCGGTGCCTTCACCCAGTACATCTCGGACCTGTATGATGACAGCCTGACCAACTCGGCGGGCGACTACTGGACGGTGGACTCCACCATCACCGCCAACCTGTATGCCGAATACGAGTTCGGTGCCGACAAGTTCGGCGGCATGCTGTCCGACACCGCGGTCCGTGTCGGCGTCCGCAACATCACCGACGAGCAGCCGCCGCTGTCCGCCGATGGTTATGTCGGCACGGTGTACCAGCCCTATGGCCGCTATTGGTACGCCAGCGTCCGCAAGGCCTTCTAAGCTGACTTGAGACGACGGGGCGGAAGGCGATCATCGCTTTCCGCCCCTTTTTCTTGCCAATTTTCTATCGCTTGCCAGTATCCCTATCCAGAGTAACGGAGCAGACCATGATCAAGGCCTCACTTCGCCAGTCCTCCATGCGGGCTATCACCGCTGCCGCTTTCGGCATCGCGGCCCTCACCCTTTCCTCGCCCGCTGCTGCCGGTCCGCTCAGCCCCGAGCACCAGAGCGCCATCATCTCGACCGTCGAGAGCAATCAGGCCGCCATCGACCACGCCGCGCTCGAACTGTGGAAGTTCGCCGAGCTGGGCTATCAGGAACACCAGAGCGCAGCCCTGCTGGCGCAGCAGTTGCGCGATGCAGGCTTCAACGTCGAAACCGGTATCGCCAACGAGCCGACCGCGTTTATGGCCAGCTTCAAGAACGGCGACGGTCCTGTCATCGCCGTTCTGGCCGAATATGATGCCCTGCCCGGTCTGTCGCAGACAATGAACCCTGTTCAGGAAAATGCCGGTGGCCTTGCCGGTCACGGCTGCGGTCACAACCTGTTCGGTGCGGCCTCGGTCCATTCCGCCATTGCCGTGAAGGCATGGATGCAGGCCAACAACATCAAGGGCGAGCTGCGCGTCTATGGCACGCCCGCCGAAGAAGGCGGTTCGGGCAAGGTCTATATGGTCCGTGACGGCCTGTTCGACGATGTGGACATCAGCCTGCACTGGCACCCCGGCAATGCGAACACCGCCCGTCAGGGCGACACCATGTCCAATGTCTCGGGCAAGTTCCGCTTCTATGGCACCTCGTCCCACGCAGCGGCAGCACCCGATAAGGGACGTTCGGCGCTGGACGGCATCGAGGCCATGAACGCCATGGTCAACCTGATGCGCGAGCATGTGCCGGATCGCACCCGCATCCACTATGCCATCACCGATGGCGGCAAGGCTCCGAACGTGGTGCCCGCCTATGCCGAGGCCTATTACTATGTGCGCCACAACAATCCCGAGATTGTCCGTGACGTCCTCGAACGCGTGAAACTGGCGGCTGACGGCGCAGCGCTGGGCACCGGCACCCGCGTCGAGTTCGAGGCCATTGGCGGTGTCTATTCAATGTTGCCGAACGAAACCCTGATGCACGTCATGGACCGCAATCTGCGCTCGGTCGGCGGCATCGAATGGACGGCCGAGGAAATCGCTCTGGCGACCGAAATCCAGAAAACCCTGACCACACAGCCCGATCTGGCCAGTGTCGGCCAAATCGAAGATGCCGTCATCGGCGGCGATTTCGGCGGCTCGACCGATGTATCGGACGTATCGTGGGTAACGCCGACCGTGGGCCTGTCCACCGCCACCTTCGTGCCCGGCTCGGCCGGTCATAGCTGGCAGAACGTGGTGGCCGCCGGTTCGACCATCGGTCTGAAAGGGGCGCACCTTGCCACCAAGACCCTGGCCCTGACCACCGCCGAACTGTTCCAGTCGCCGGACGTCATCGCCGAAGCGACCGCAGAGTTCGAGCGTCGTCGTGGCCCGAACTTCCAGTATCGCGCCCTGCTGGGTGACCGCGCTCCGGCGCTGAACTATCGCGACTGATCCATCGTCTTCGGACAAAAAGAAGGGGCGGCACCTGAGGGTGCCGCCCCTTTTATTTTACCCTAGACCTGTCAGGCCGAGGGCTTGTTCTCTTGCGGGTCCGAGACAGGAACACCGGTAGCTGCGGCGATATCGGCGGCAACCTGTTCTTCCGGCGTCACATCCTTGGAGGGCGTGGCACTTTCTTCGGGCGTGATCGGCACCGATGAAGACGGACCCGAGATCGGCTCGCCTACATCCTCGCGGTTCGGCGGAGTGCCGTCCTTGAGAAGCTGGTTGATCTCTTCACCCGACAGGGTTTCGTATTCCAGCAGGGCTTGCGACAGGGCCTCGTGGTCCGCCGCCTTCTCCGTCAGAATACGGCGTGCCTCGTCCCAACCGCCGGTGACCAGACGACGCACTTCCTCGTCGATGATCTGGGCGGTTTTTTCCGAGATGTTCTGGGTGCGTGATACCGAGTGGCCGAGGAAGACTTCTTCCTGGTTCTCGCCATAGGCCACCGTGCCCAGCTTGTCCGAATAGCCCCAGCGCGTGACCATGGCACGGGCCAACTTGGTCGCCTGCTCGATGTCCGACGACGCGCCCGAGGTGATGCTTTCCTTACCGAAGATCAGCTCTTCGGCCACACGGCCACCGGCCAGAATGGCGATACGGTCCACCATCTGCTGGTACTTCATCGAATAGCGATCGCCTTCGGGAAGCTGCATCACCATGCCCAGCGCACGACCGCGCGGGACAATGGTCGCCTTGTGGACAGGGTCCGTCATCTTGACGTTCAGGGCTACGATGGCGTGACCGGCCTCGTGATAGGCGGTCAGACGCTTTTCTTCCTCGTTCATGGCCATGGACTTGCGTTCCGAGCCCATCATCACCTTGTCCTTGGCGTCCTCGAAGTCGCGCTGCGTGACCATCTTGCGGTCCTTGCGGGCCGCGGTCAGGGCCGCTTCGTTAACGAGGTTGGCAAGGTCGGCACCCGAGAAGCCCGGCGTGCCGCGTGCGATGGTCTTCACATTCACATCGGCCGACAGCGGCACATCCTTCATGTGGACGCGCAGGATATGTTCACGGCCGATCACGTCGGGGTTCGGCACCGTGACCTGACGGTCGAAACGACCGGGGCGCAGCAGAGCCGGGTCCAGAACGTCCGGACGGTTGGTCGCGGCGATCAGGATGATGTTTTCAGAAGCTTCAAAGCCGTCCATCTCGACCAGAAGCTGGTTCAGCGTCTGCTCGCGCTCGTCATTGCCACCGCCGAGGCCTGCGCCACGGTGACGGCCCACGGCGTCGATTTCGTCGATGAAGATGATGCACGGGGCATTCTTCTTGGCCTGTTCGAACATGTCGCGGACGCGCGACGCACCCACACCGACGAACATTTCCACAAAGTCCGAACCCGAGATCGAGAAGAAGGGCACGCCCGCCTCACCGGCCACAGCACGGGCCAGCAGGGTCTTACCGGTACCCGGAGGGCCCACCAGCAGCGCACCCTTGGGGATCTTGCCGCCCAGACGCTGGAATTTCGACGGATCCTTCAGGAAGTCGACGACTTCTTGCAGTTCTTCCTTGGCTTCGTCCACGCCCGCAACATCGGCAAAGGTCTTGCGACCCTTATGCTCGGTCAGCAGCTTGGCCTTGGATTTGCCAAAGCCCATCGCGCCCTTGGAGCCACCTTGCATGCGGTTCATGATGAACAGCCAGAAGGCAATAATCAGCACGACCGGCAGCAACAGGCCCAGAACGCCCGACCACCACGGTGCCTTGGTAGACTTGCCGTCCACAGCAATGCCCGCGGCATTCATCTTGTCGATCAGCTCGGGATTGGGGAAAGGCAGCACAGTCGTAAACTTGCTGTCGTTCTTATAGACACCACTGAGGGCTTCGCCGCGTACAGTGACCTCTTTGATCTCTTGGGCTTCAATGGCGGTGATCAGCTGGGAATAGTTGATCTCGGCCGGACGACCCGCAGCGCCAGGTGCGGTGGCCTTGGAAGCCAGCCCCCCGTTCTGGGTCATGGTTGAGTACACCACGGCCATGATCAGTAGGATCCCGGCGCCGATGGCAATATTTCGCAGGTTCATGCGGTCCTCGGTTCCCCGACACAGCCACAGGGCCATGCCGGACAGCAGTCATTCACTTAGGAAAATAGGGCAGTCGGAACGGTTTCGCCATGCCACAGGTCAATCAGTGCGACCTCCTGCGGCGTTTCGTCCGCACCGACAAGACTGTTCACGCGAAATCGCGGTGCGACCAAACAACAGATTTCGGCCTCAGACCAAGCCGGAACATATTGATCTAGCTTGGAATTATACAAAGCCGGCAAGCTGGCGCGTGCCGCAGGCGGCAGGATGGACAGCCCTCGGCGATGTTTTTCATGGAGACGATTTAATCGTCCTTTTGCCGGTAAAATCTGCCAGTCCGGCGCGTTCACACGCACAGTGAAACGTCCGTCCCAAACCACAGGCGTATTTGGCTGCAAGATTTGTGGCTCCAGACCGCCACGCATCTGCTCTCCGGCCTCGCGCATCAGGGTCAGTTCATCGCCCTGCATTTCGATACGCGTACCGGACAAGACCGCCACGCCATCGCCGGTTTCGACCAGACGCGCCTTCAACTGGTCCAGCTTCTCGCCCCTTGGCGGCACATCCCCGCCCGAGACGCACAACAGCGCCATGGCCAGTATGCGGTCGGGGGCTTCCAGCATGGCCCGCCGCGAAAACCGCAACACGCCCGCATGGGCTTCCGGTCCGGCCTGCCAAGCGAAAGGTTTCCAAACCTGCGGCGTAATCGCGGGCAGTTCCCCGTTGAGGGCCGCTCTAGCGCGTATGCGGCTATATCGCGCGTCCTGATTGGCCGGATCATCAATCCAGTCCAATCCGCGATGTTGCAGATAATCACGTAAGGCCTGACGCCGTTCAAACAGCAGAGGCCGCAGCAGGCTGACGCCCCGTCCCTGCGGCCAGACGGGTGAGGGCGACCAGACGCGCAACCGCCCGACAGAGGTTCCTTGCGCCCGCATCCAGTCATTTTCGGCCGCATCATCTGCGGTATGACCAAGGATCAGGATACTTGCCCCTGCCTCGCGGGCTGCGTCGGCCAATAGGGCATGGCGGGCCTGTCGGGCGCGGGCCTGAATGCCACTGCCGCCCTTGGCCTCGTTCCAGTGAAGAGCCTGCCAGTCCGCCCCCAAGGCGCGGGCCATTTCACCGGCCTTGGCCGTCCAGTCGGTACTTTGTGGATTGAGGTGGTGATCGACCGTCAGGGCCAGAACAGGACGCCCTGCCCCCTTGGCCCAGTCGCACACCAGCGCCAGCAGCGCGTGGCTGTCACCACCGCCCGACAGGCCGACGGCGACAGGCGCAGGACTCCCGTGATCCAGACAGGCCGAAAGCTGACGGAACACCCGCGCCTTCAGCCCGTCCGTTTCGGATGCTGAGATCAGCTGCACTCCGCGCGGCTACGCATCTGGGTCGCGCGGGTTTTCTGCTGGGCCGTCGCCGCCTCGCCATAGCGGCGGGTAAAGTCGGTCAGGGTGGCACAGGCCTGCGTCTTGCGGTCGGTCACCCGCAGCGCTTCGGCCAGTTTCAGCGTGGTTTCTGCCGCCCAAGGCGTGCGCGGCCAACCGTTCAGTGCCTGTGCGTAGAAGCTGACAGCGCCCGCATTATCGCGCGAGGCCACATACATATCGCCCAGACGGCTGAAGGCTTCACGCGCTTGCGGCGTGTCGGGCCATGTCACCGTCACCGTTTCCAGTGCGCGCATACCGCGACGGGCATCGTCACCGCTGAGACGCATGGCGGCCTGAAGATCACCCGCCGCATTGCCGGTTGGCGAATTGGCCTCAATCGGCGCGTTCAGTTCGGCTTCTTCTTCCATCTGCTTCAGACGGTTTTCCAGCGTGCCCACACGCGAGGACAGTTCGCGATTATTGCGATTGGCCTCGTCCAGATCAAAGGTCAGGCGCTCGCTCTCGGCGTTCACACGGCGGAAGGTCGCTTCCAGATCGCCCAGACGGCGCTCGAAAATCTCGACCTGACCTTGCAGGACGACCACCTCGGGGTCCGGCTCGACCAGCACAGGCTGACCGGCGGCATTGCGCTGGGTCAGGGCGCGTTCAAGACGGCGCACATTGCGGTCCAACTGGTCCAGACGGCGCTTGTCCCACTGTACCGGTTCCAGCGGTTGTTGCTGGGCCATGGCGAAACCTCCGCCAATCAGGCACAGGCCGACAGCGGTCGCGACCGCAGAGCGTTTGAGGCGAAAAGGCTTGTTGTTCATGTCGTTGTTCGTTCCACCGTTTGCGCGAGCCTGCAAGTCAACCATGAGTGTCCCCACTCTATCAGTGTCCAAGGCCTAGATAGATGATGGCGATGATAAAGAAGCTTATCACCATGGTGCAGAACACGCCCAGCACCATGGTTCGCCACAATGCGCCCCAGACACCCAGACTATATGTGCCCTTCAATTGGGCAAAGATATGGACAGGGGCCAGCGCCATACACAGGCCCGCAACCACGCTGGCTGCGCTTGAAAACACACTGCCCAATATCATACCGACCATCAGCAACAGGGCCATAAAGGTCAGCGAATAAAGGACAAACACCCCGTGATCATACAGGGTGTACTGGCGACGCCACAAAAAGATCAGCGCCATGAAAGGAATGGATAGAGGCACCAGCAGGAAGGCGAATTTATAGGTCGTTTGCTGAAGCTTATAGACCGCCAGATCGGGGTTTTTGAGCTTCTTGGAAACCGTCCCGCTCAGACTGTGCGGCTTGTCGGCATCATCGAATTTCAGGTCCGCCAGTTGCGCCTGCCAGCTACCGGGTTTCAGGCCATCCTTGCGGCCCTCGCGCGCTTCGGTTTCCAGATAGGCGAGGCGTTCCTCGCCGCGAAGCACACGCTGTTGGGCGGCTGCCATCTGTCCGGCCGCTATTCCAGCCTCTGCACCGTCCGTGGCCGCATCAATCGTGGCCTGCGCCTCGGCAACAGCGTTTTCAGCCTCTGCCAGCCTGGCCTTCTCGATCGCAATCTGGTCCGGCAGGTTCACCACCACATTGCTGGGCGGCGGCGCAAAACTCAGCGCCATGAACATGACGAACAAGGTGCACAAGAACATGGCCAGCGGCGACACATAGCGTGTGCGCTTTCCCATGATCCATTCGCGCGTCAGCTTGCCCGGATTAACGACCAGCAGCGGCAGGGTTCGCCAGAAGCGGCCATCGAAATGCATGACCCCGTGCAGAAGTTCATGCGCCAGATGGAACAGGGTGCGGTGGACGTGAATTTCCTGACCGCAATCGACACAGAACCTGCCCAGCGCGGCAGACCCGCAATCGGGGCAAACCCTGTGCGCGTCACCGTCATGGCTGTCAGGCTGTGCTGTTGCCGCTGCGCCCTTGGTCATTCGAACTCCCCCCGAAAATCCGCCCCTGTTTGAAACAGCGCGCCCGTCTTGAAAAGCCAAAAGAAAAGGGTGCCGCCCTTAACAGACGACACCCTGATACTTTGTAGAGCCTTGGGGCCGCTTAGCGCGGTGCGCCCGAGGCAATCGCGGTGCGGGCGTTACGGTTTTGCGCCCATGCCGATTCGTTCGAACCTTCTGCGATCGGACGCTCCTTGCCGAACGAGATGGTGTCGATGCGGTTGGCCGGAATGCCGCGCGAGATCAGGAAGTTGCGAACCGATTCTGCACGACGCGCGCCCAGAGCCAGGTTGTACTCGCTGGTGCCACGTTCGTCGGCATTGCCTTCGATACGGATGGTGACCGACGGATAGCGCTGCAGCCACTGGGCCTGAGCGCCCAGACGCATACCGGCCTCAGCATTCACTTCATACGAATCGAGGTCGAAATAGATGCGGTCACCGACATTGATGACAAAATCCTGTTCCGAACCCGCCATCGGGCCGGTGTTGCTGCCGTCAACCGGACCTGTCGGCGCGGTCGGATAGCTCGGATTGGTCACCGCCGGCGGCGGGGTCGGGGTCGCCGTTTCTACCGGCGGTTTTGGTGTACAGGCAGCCATGGCAGCAGCGATTGCGCCGATGGTCGCCACCTTGATGATCGAAACCTTGGTCATGATCGACTCCGAAAGAAAGGATCGCCATGCGCGATCCAAGCTGAGCTTTAAAAAGTGGATTTTAGCTACATCGCCTCACGCCTGCGTACCAGCGGTAGACCCTCACGATAACGCAGGAGTGAAGCTATTGATCCTGATCGTTACAAACCTATGAGGTTGCACACGAATCCGGTCCTTGATTGACACCCAGATTGGCCGGAGGCGCATCCAGAAGACCCGACCATGCCGGACTGGAACCGCGCTCGGTATAACCGGCCTGCGCGACCACACGACCCGACAGATCCACCGTCCACAGACGGGTATCACCACCCGGACTTTGGCGGGCAAACATCACATAGCGACCGTTCGGTGCCCATGATGCGCCCTCTTCCAGATAGGAGGACGACAGGATGCGTTCGCCGGTGCCGTCGGTGTTCATCACACCCGTATGGAAACGGCCACCCGACTGCTTGGTGAAGGCGATCAGATCACCACGCGGCGACCATGCGGGCGCGGTATAGAGGCCACCGCTGCGGCTGATCGGACGCTGGCCCGAGCCATCCACGCGCATGGTGTACAGGCGCGCCGAACCCGAACGGTCGGAGGTGAACACGATCTGCGAGCCATCGGGGCTGAAGGACGGCGAAGTGTCGATGCCGGGGTCACTGGTCAGGCGCGACAACTGGCGCGTGCGCAGATTGATGACATAGACGTCGGTATTGCCGTTACGGATGATGGAGAAGGCCATCTTGGAGCCGTCATGCGAGAAGCGCGGGGCCAGAACCTGACCGTCGAAATCACCGAGGCTCTCGCGGCGACCGGTGGCCAGATTGTACAGATAGATACGGCTGTAATCCTTGCCGAGCGCCACATAGGTGACTTCGTCGGGATTATGGGTCGAGAAGCGCGGCGACATGATCACCTCGTCGCCCTGCGTCAGGAAGACGGGATTGTAGCCATCCTGATCCACAATGGTCAGACGACTGCGACGGTTGGTCTGGCTGCCGCTCTCGGCCACGAACAGAACACGGCTGTCGAAATAGCCCTGCTCGCCCGTCAGACGCTGATAGACCACATCCGAAATCTTATGGGCCATACGGCGCCATTGCTCGGCGGTGGCAGTGAACTGATAGCTGACCAGCTGGCACTGGCGGTACGGGTCATACAGACGGAAACCCACATCCACGCGGCCATCGGCCCGCTGGGTCACGCCACCATACAGCACAGCCTGTGCGCCGATCGAGGTCCATTGCGGATAGTTGGGCGAGTTGGCCAGCGTCAGGCCGGTTTCGACAAAACTGGCCGGATTGAGCGGCGAGAAGAAACCCGAGCGTTTCAGGTTGCCACTGATGACATCGGAAATCTGCGGCCCGTTGGCACCTGTAAACGGCACCACGGCAATCTGCAGCGGCGTCAGGTCAGCCTGACTGATGATGATGTCTTCGGTCTGGTTCCGGTTGGAAACCTGCGCTGTCGCCACAGCCGGTGCCATTGCCGCAAGAACCGCCAAGCCTAGCCAAGTTTTGTTGCGCACCTTTGATCTCCAAGTCTGTCAGGAACGGTCACCCGCCCCCTGTTTATCCGTATTTTGATGCCCGTTCGTAAACGACGGCATCAGCAGAAGTCAGATGTATTAAACGCGAAAGGCAGGTCCTGTTCCTCGTAACCTGCGGGCATGTCGAACGGTACAGCCGCGTTGATGGCGCTGACCACCCGTGCCGAGGCCGGTGTACTGCGGCCTTGCACCTGTGGCGCGCGCACCAGACGTCCGCGCGTATCCAGACGCACAATGACGCGCACAACATCGCCCGCATCGACCAGATCACAGTTCAACTGTGGCCGAACCTGTGCGCCCAGAGCCTGAAGAGCCGGACGGCCAATCGCCTGCGAAGCCGTACCACGGCCCTGCTGGCCTGCGGCGGGGCGTCCAGTATTGCCGGTAACGCGACGCGGGCCATTGACCAGATCGGCCAGATTGACGCCTTCGTCACGCGCCGGTGCCGGGTTCGGTCGCGCGGGCGCAGGATTGGTGCGTGGCGGTGTCGGGTTCGGGCGCGCGGGCGCAGGATTGGGACGCGGCGGCGGCTCGGCCTTCTTGGGCGGTGTCGGGGTCGGGGTCGGACGCGGTGTCGGTGTCGGTGTTGGCGTCGGGCGCGGAGCAGGAGGCGTCGGGGTCGGCGGCTTGGGCGCAGGCGGCGTCGGTGTCGGCGGCGCGGGGGTCGGCTCGGGTTCCGGCTCTGGCGGCGAGATCAGCGGCGCAGAAGATCCGTCTTCGGGGCTGTCTTCCGGTTGCGGATTATCGGCAGGGCCAGCCTCGACAATCATGTCCGAGACAATGGTGACCGGCACCGAATTGACCATGGGCACAGGTTCGGCCTTGCGCCCTGTCAGGGTGACAAGGGCGAACAACGCCACACCGACGTGTAACGCGACCGAACCAGCCAGAGCGGGGGACGGTTTACGCATACGGCCTTAGGCTCCTGCCGCCTCGGCGGTGTCGGTAATCAGGTTCAGCTTGCTGAAACCCGACGACGACAGACGCGCCATTACACGCGCCACAGCCTGATAGGGGGCGCGGCCATCGGCACGGATGAATACAGATTTTTCCGTGGCGTTCTCGCCGCCTTCTTCCGCCACGCGCAGGGGCAGTTGCTCCCAGCTGACCTCGGCCTCGCCCACATAGATGCTACCGTCTGCCTTGATGGAAACAGCCACCGGCTTTTCCTTGACCTCGACCGCACTGGCCTCGGTCTTGGGCAGTTCCACCGGAACGCCCACCGTAATCAACGGGGCCGAAATCATGAAGATAATCAGCAGCACCAACATCACATCGACCAGCGGTGTGACGTTGATCTCACTGAGGGGACGTTTGCGCGCACGGCGACGGCCACGACCGCCCCCCGATGCGCCACCTGCACCCATGCCCATGCTTAGTTACCCCGGCGCAGGTTCAGATTGTCCGAAGGCGGCGGAGGCGGCGGCGGTGCAGAAGGACCGGCCAGACGTCGTGCCAGAGCGGCCTGAAGATCGTCGGCAAATGCTTCCAGACGACCTGTGAACTTGCCCGCCGTCACGGAGAAAGCGTTAAACGCCATATAGGCCGGAATGGCCGCAGCCAGACCAATGGCAGTGGCAAACAGAGCCTCTGCAATGGCGGGCGCAACCGTGGTCAGGTTGGTGTTACCGGCCGCTGCGATGCGGTCAAAGGCATTCATGATGCCCCACACCGTGCCGAACAGGCCGATGAACGGCGAAGCGGTCGCCACCACCGACAACACGCCCAGACCGTTTTCGATCTTCTGGCTTTCGCGCGAGATCACCGAATCCATCGCGCGGTCCACGCGGTTGAGCAGGGCCTGACCTTGTGCATCGGTCATCTGTCCGCGCTGGCGGGCTTCTTTCCAGTCATGCAGGGTCAGTTGCAGCATGCGCGGCAGCGGCTCGACCGGATTGGGGCCTGCAGCAGCGGCAGCCTCTTCCAGAGAGCGACCGCTTTCCAGCAGTTGCTCGAATTCATTGGCGCGACGGAACATGCGGCTGAAACGCACGGCCTTGTCGATAATGACCGTCCACGACCAGATCGACGCCACAGCCAGGCCGATCATCACGGCCTTCACCACCCAGTCGGCAGCGAGGAACAGCTCGATAGGGTTCAACAACGAGGCGTCGACAGGGGCAGCCATTCAATGATCCTTGATCGTTTTGAATATTCACGTCCTTGAGAGCGCCATCCGATGGCGAATTCAAGGCAAGAACCGGCGTCTAACGGTCCTGATTGCCCCCGTCACCCCGTCTCGGGCTGACATAAGCGTTATCGGATCGTTTTTTGACGGATTTCAGTTTTCAGCCGGTCCCGACAGCCACGGCTCGACCTTGTGCATTAACAGCTTCGACGGCCTGCGCGGGCGTCCATCCATGTGGATACAGGCGGCGACAACATCGGCGCGACAGATCACCTCGCCATCGCGCTCGATGGTCTGTTTGATGATCATCCGCACGCCCTTCACCACCTCGTAACGGGTGCGAACAATCAGGGCGTCGTCGATCTTGGCAGGGCGCACATATTTGATGTTCAGTTCACTGACGACAAAGGCCAGCGGGTCTTCGCTTTCCAGCAAATCGGTATGGCCGATCCCCGCCGCCCGCAGGAAGTCCGAACGCCCCCGCTCGAAATAGCGCACATAGTTGGCGTGATAGACCACACCGGTAAAATCCGTGTCCTCGTAATAGACGCGGATCGGCAGCAGGTGGTCCTTATCGTCAAAACGGCCCGCTGTGGGTGTATCGGCCATGTCATCGCCTCGGCTTGGGGAGAAAGCCGGACAAGGCTAGTCCGGTTGGGCGCGCGTTTGAAGCCTCCCCCGCTTTGTAGGGGAGGAGAAGTTATTTGCCGAACAGGTCGGGCGCGGCAGTGGGCACGGGTGGCGGAGCGGACAGGCCGAGGTGTTCATAGGCACGGGCGCAGGCCATGCGGCCACGCGGGGTGCGCTGGATAAAGCCCTGTTGCAGCAGATAGGGCTCGATCACGTCCTCGACGGCATCGCGGGCCTCGGCAATGGCGGCGGCAAGGGTGTCCATGCCGACGGGACCACCGCCATAGTTTTCGATCAGGGCTTTCAGGAAGCGGCGGTCATTGCTGTCCAGACCAGCCTCGTCCACTTCCAGACGGGCCAGAGATTGCGCGGCCACCAGACGGTTGATGACCGGCTCGCCCAGCGCATCGGCAAAATCGCGCACGCGGCGCAGCAGACGCCCCGCAATACGCGGCGTCCCCCGCGAGCGGGCGGCGATTTCATAAGCCCCCTCGGCGTCGATTTCAGCGCCCATTTTACGGGCCGTGCCGCGCACCACCATGGTCAGTTCTTCGGGCGTATAGAATTCCAGCCGCAGCGGAATACCGAAACGGTCGCGCAGGGGCGTGGCCAAAAGCCCTGCCCGCGTCGTGGCCCCCACCAGCGTAAAGGGCGCAAGGTCGATCCGCACGCTGCGGGCCGACGGGCCTTCGCCGATAATCAGGTCCAGCACATGGTCTTCCATGGCCGGATAAAGGATTTCCTCGACCTGCGGCGACATGCGGTGGATTTCGTCGATGAACAGCACATCGCGCGGTTCGAGATTGGTCAGGATGGCGGCCAGATCACCGGCCTTGGCCAAAATAGGACCCGAGGTGGCCCGAAAACCGACGCCCAGTTCACGCGCCACGATCTGGGCCAGCGTCGTCTTGCCCAGCCCCGGAGGGCCGAACAACAGCACATGGTCCAGAGCCTCCTGCCGCTTGCGGGCCGCCTCGATAAAGATCGACAGATTGTCTTTGACCTTGGGCTGACCGACGAACTCCGAAAAGGTCTGCGGACGAAGGGCGCGGTCAAAGGCCTCGCCCGCCGCAGCCTCTGCGGACAACAGGCGGTTCAAATCCTGATGGTCCGTCATTTGCCCAGTTCCTGAAGGGCCGCGCGGATAATGGCTGACAGACCGGCCTCCTCGCCCTTATCGGACAGTGCCTGTTCAACGGCGCGGCGGGCATTCATCTCGGCAATACCAAGCCCCAACAGCGCCGCCACGGCCTCACCCGCAATAGAAGGCACAGGCGCAGAAACGACCGCCTCGGAATGGACGCCAACTGCCACAGGGCTGAACGTCCCTTCGGTCAGAGGCTTGCCCTTCAGCTCGGTGACGATGCGCAGGGCCAGTTTCGGGCCCACCCCATTGGCACGCGCCACGGCGGCCTTGTCCTCGCGGGCCACCGCTGCGGCCAGCTCGGCGGGCGGCAGGACATCCAGCACCGACAGCGCCGCTTTGGGCCCCACCCCCTGAATGGTCACCAGCACATTGAACGCCTTGCGCTCGTCGCGGTCGAGGAAACCGTAAAGGCGCGGCCCCTGCTCTGCCGACCACTGGGAATGGACGTAAAGAATGGCCTCGCTACCGATGGCCGGAAGACGCGACAGGGTGCGCGAACCGCAGGTGGCCATATAGCCCACACCCGCACAGTCGATGACACAGTGGTCCAGATCGACCTCGGCCAGCACACCTCTAAGACGACCGATCACGCAGCACCTTTGTTCAATGTTTCCAGCAGCGCCCGTTTGCGAAGCTGGGCATGGGTAATGGCCACGGCCAGCGCATCGGCGGCATCGGCCTTTACGCCATTCGACTGGGGCAGCAACCGCGCCACCATAAAGGCGACTTGGGACTTGTCGGCGTGACCTGCGCCCACCACCGCCTTTTTAATCAGGTTGGCCGAATATTCGCCGACACTGAGGCCGGACGACGCCGCGCCCAGAATAACAGCACCGCGCGCCTGTCCCAGTTTCAGGGTCGAGGCCGGATTGACGTTGACGAACACTTCTTCGACCGCAGCCTCGTCGGCCTGATAGTCGTGGCACACGGCCTGAATGCCCTTCATCAGAAACAGCAAGCGTTCCGAGAACGGCAGGGTATCCGATGGTGCAATCACCCCGTGCGCGATCCAGCGCAGGCGTGACCCTTCGGAGGCGATTACACCCCATCCGGTCTTGCGCAGGCCGGGGTCTATCCCGACGATTCTGATCGTTTCGTTCGCCATCCGTTCACGTCATGCCCCAAAGAAGGTTAGCAGACAATGACCGGAGCAGCCTTTTCACGGCGCCATCATGCGAACCATCATCGAACCATAGATTGCGACGAACCACGGTCTGTGTTCTTACAGGAACAGTTCCCGTTGCGGTATCACCGCAGAAAGACCAGTGCATGTCCGCGTCTCCCCCTGTCCACCTGTCCCGTCGAGTCTGGATTATGATCGCGGCCAGCGCCGCCATCGTGACCCTCGCCATGGGGGTGCGCCAGTCCTTCGGTCTTTACCTGACGCCGATGACACTGGAGCTGGGCATCGACCGCCAGACCTTCGGGCTGGTGCTGGCCTTGCAGAACCTGTTGTTCGGGGCCGTCCAGCCCTTCGTCGGGGCCTATGCCGACAAGCATGGTCCCGTGCGCGTGCTGATGATCGGGGCCGTGGTCTATGTGGCGGGCATGGCTCTGACGGCAACAGCCTCGGGCGTATGGGGTCTGGGCATCGGGTTTGGCGCGCTGGTCGGTATGGCCATGTCGGGCGTGACTTTTGTCGTCACCATGGGGGCCGTCGGCAAGATCGTCGCGCCGGAAAAGCGCACGCTGGCTTTTGGCATCATCACGGCGGGCGGATCGCTGGGCCAGTTCTTTGTCGTGCCCATGGCGCAGGCCCTGATCGATGCAGCAGGCTGGCGCAACAGCCTTTATATGCTGGCGGCCATGCTGGTCCTGATCGCGCCGCTGGCCTTTGGCCTGATGAGCAAGCGCGGGGCAGCCGCTGCGGCTCCGCACACAGGCCTGCCGCTCAATCTGGCGCTGAAACAGGCCTTTGCCGACAAGAGCTGGTGGCTGTTGTGCAGCGGCTATTTCGTCTGCGGTTTCCACGTCACCTTCGTGGGTATCCACTTCCCGACCTATATCACCGATCAGGGCCTGCCCAGTTCGATCGGCGCGACAGGTCTGGCCCTGATCGGCCTGTTCAACATTCTGGGGTCGTGGATGTGGGGCGCATGGGGTGGCAAACACTCCAAGAAGCACCTGCTGGCCATTCTCTATGCCCTGCGCGGCGTGGCCATTATCATCTTCCTTCTGACCCCGCTGTCCAGCTTCAGCGCCCTCGCCTTTGCGGCCAGTTTCGGCTTCCTGTGGCTCGGCACCGTGCCGCTGACCAACGGACTGGTGGCCCAGATGTATGGCCTTAGAAACCTGACCGCCCTGACGGGGATTGTCTTCTTCGGCCACCAGATCGGGGCCTTCCTCGGCGCATGGCTGGGCGGGCTCGTATTCGATGTCACCGGATCGTATAATATGGTCTGGTATATCAGTATCGGATTGGCCTTTACGGCGGCTGTGGCCAACCTGCCTATCCGTCAAAGCCCACCCCAGACCGCCCCGCAAACACCATGAGCGAACACCCCAAAGACCCCGACCCTAAAGGCCAGAAACCAGAACGTCTGGTCCCTGCCCTGTTGTTTGGCGGGGCTATTGTGCTGTCACTGGCCGGTCTGGCCTTGTGGCAGCGTCAGGGGCTGGCCATCTGGTTGGAGCAGGCTATCGCTTTTTGCACCTGAGTTTCTTCATTCTTTGCAGCGATAATCCTTCACGTTACGTCCCCCGCCTATCAAGGAGCCGCCCATGCCATCCCGCCATTTCGCACCGCGCCTGGTTTTCGCAACGGTAGCCGCAATGGTGCTGGCGGCATGTTCTCCTGAAACCTCGTCCAAAACGTCCGAAGAGCCGACAGGCACCACGCCCGATGCCACGGCGGCTCAAGTCATGACCCTGCAAAATGATCGGCACGATGCCTTCATCGCCCGCTGCCGGAAAAACGCTGTCTCGACCGAAAGCGGCGAACCCGCCACTTCGGATAGCTGCGGCGTGGCCTATCCAAAGGCCCTGCAGGCTCTGGAGGCCGCGCGCATCCTGATACAGGCCCATGCCCGTGACGGTGCCGTCTCGGCCACCTCGCTGGAACAGGTGAAGGCCCGCCTGCCACAGATCAACTGGACCAACGAACAGGCCGGCGGCTCGACGCTGGCCAGTGGCCGTGTGGAGCCGTTCGACGCTGTGATTACCCGCCGCAACAACCAGCATCATCTGGCCTTTAACTGGTCAGGTCCGGCGGGCGAGGTTCCGGTCAATGTCGCCTATGCCCTGCTGCTGGAAGGCGCACAGCTAAAGCAGATTGCTTGCAACAGCTCTTCTGCCGGCGAGACGGGTCAGGCATGGCATGTCACCGGCACCGATAGCGAACCGTTCGATCTGGTGACCTATAGCCGCATCGGCCCGTCGGGGACCGCACTGTCGTCCTATTCGGCCAGCACGCCGCTGGACGGCAAGACCATGACGCTGGCAAGCTTGCGGGCCGATGATAGCGGCTGGACCGAGTGCAACTAGGATTGCGGGCATAGAAAAAGGGCGTCGCCACAACAGCGCCGCCCTTTTCCAGCCCCAACTCGAACTCAGCCCGCGTACTTGGCCGCGTCTTCATCCGAGATGTCTTCGTTTGAATACACTTGCTGGACATCGTCCTCGGCGTCCAGTGCATCCAGCAGCTTAAACAGCGTTCCGACGCTCTCGCCGGTCAGTTCGATCTCGGACTGTGGCTTCCAGACAATAGCCGTCGACTTCGGATCGCCCAGAACCTTGGACATGGCCTCGGCCACATCGTTCAGATCTTCAAAGGCGGTCCAGATGGTGTGGCCCGGTGCATCCTCGTAGATGTCCGGCTTGACCAGATCGCTCTCGACGTCGCTGGCGCCCGCTTCGATCGCCGCTTCCATCACCGCATCTTCGGTGCCTGCCTCGGCCGGATAGGTGATCTGGCCGACACGGTCCCACATGAAGGTGACCGAACCGGCTTCGCCCAGTGCGCCGCCATTCTTGGAGAAGGCCGTACGGATGTTCGAGGCCGCACGGTTACGGTTGTCGGTCAGAACATCGACAACGATCTGGACACCGCCGGGGCCACGGCCCTCATAGCGGATTTCTTCCATCGCATCGACTTCACCGCCCGCAGCCTTCTTGATGGCGCGTTCGATGTTTTCTTTCGGCATCGACTCGGCCTTGGCGTTGTTCACAGCCAGACGCAGGCGCGGGTTCATCGACGGATCGGGCATGCCCGACTTGGCCGCAACCGTGATTTCGCGCGACAGACGCGAGAACAGCTTGGCGCGCAGCTTATCCGCGCGACCCTTGCGGTGCATGATATTTTTGAATTTTGAGTGGCCGGCCATGGTGTCGCTCCCCAAATGTTGAGTATGCTAAGGCGCGCCCTTTACCGGATGGCGCAATCCCTGTCACCTCAGGGAACTGCCCAATACGGTACGGATTGTGCGTTAGAGAGCTTGGAGGACAATCATGGTCGCTGTTGACGACACCTATCTGGACGACGCCTACGACGAAGGCCTGCGCGATCCGAATGCCACCGAGATCGTGGAGCGTTATGCCCGACGCCCTGTGACCGTTTCGACCGCCACAGCCACCGGCTCGGTCATCGGTGCCTTTGCGCTCGGCGTTCTGACCACTGTCGGCGTCATGGCCCTGCTGCGTCCGCGCCGCGACTACTAGGGTCCGCGCCCGATATTTGCGAAACCTGATCCGGCTGGATTTACCGGATCAGGCTTTCCAGAAAGACCCGCAAATCGGGTCTGAACGGTTGTGGCCTGCGATCCTCGCGCCCGACCATCACATGCACAAAAAATCCTTCGGCCACGGCTTCGGTTTCCGTATTTCGGAACAGGCCGACCTCATAGCGCACACTGCTGTTTCCCAGCTTGCCGACCCGCACGCCTGCATGGATCACATCCGGATAGTGGGCGGGTGCGTGATAGCGACAGCCTGATTCGGCCACGATCCCGATCTGGTCAGACGCCCCGAGCTCCAACAACCCCGCCTCGATCAGAAGTTGGTTCACCGCCGTGTCGATAAAGCCGTAATAGGCGACATTGTTGATGTGGCCATAAACGTCATTATCGGCCCAGCGCGTCGTCAGGGTGACAAAGCGGCTGTAATCGGCCCGTGTGGCACGCTGATGTGATGGCATAGGCCCGATTCCCCCCTTGCTCGACTATCTCTCAACCCAGCGCCAGCACCATATCCCAGCGATCTATGCCGGGCGCAAAGCCATCGGGCGTGATCTTCTCCGGCTTAAAACCAAACCGCGCATAGAAGCCCTGCGTATGCTGGCTGGTGTTCAAGATGATACGGCGTATCTCCGGCGTCGCCTGCGCCGCCGCGATCCGCGCCTCGGTCAGCATCCGACCCAACCCGTGACCATGCAGGTCATTATCGACCATGCCCCAGCACAGGGCGACGCTGACCCCGTCCGCCTCGACCGCATGGCCGCCGCAGCCGACAACCTGCCCCTCTCGCTCGATCACCTGATAGGGCCAGCGCAGCGCCTGATCCTGCAAAAAGCCGACAAAGCTCTCGCGCTCGCTCACGTCGAAAAAGCGCGGCGTGTTGCTGTCGAACAGGGCCAGACAGCCAGCCATATCCTCTGGTCGGTAGGGTCTCGAACGGGTCATTTCTTCTCGTAACACGCCGCGCTTGCCCCACCAACGAAAGGCATGGGTCGGGCGCTCTCAGGGGACGCGATCGAGCGGTCGATTTTTACTTGGTTGAACGCGGGTCTTCGCGCCACAGTGGAGGAGACCTGTAATGCTGACCTTGCCAAGAAATTAGCCGGAGCTTGCTACATGCCCGTTACTGCCCGCGCCGCCATTCTGGAACAGACGGGCCATGCCACGCCCTATGCCGACAGCCAGCCGCTGAAAATCCGCGAGGTCACACTGGATGATCCCGGGGCGGGCGAGGTCCGTGTGCGCATCAAGGCCGCGGGCCTGTGCCATTCGGACCTGTCGGTCATCAATGGCGACCGTCCCCGCCCCCTGCCCATGGCTCTGGGTCACGAGGCGGCGGGCATTGTCGAGGCGGTTGGTCCCGACATCGATGATCTGACGGTTGGCGACCATGTGGTGATGGTGTTCATGCCGTCCTGCGGACACTGTGGTCCCTGTGCCGAGGGACGCCCCGCCCTGTGCGAGGCAGGCGCGGCGGCCAATCTCGAGGGGCGGCTCTTGTCGGGCCGACGCGCCTTTGTGTGCGAGGACGGACCACAACTGAACCACCATCTCGGCTGTTCGGCCTTTGCCACCCATGCCGTTGTCTCGCGCCGCTCACTGGTGAAGATCGACAAGGACTTGTCGTTCGAGCACGCCGCCCTGTTTGGCTGTGCGGTGCTGACAGGCGTCGGGGCCGTCGTGAACACGGCGCAGCTCAGGGCAGGTCAGTCCGCTGTGGTTATCGGCCTTGGCGGTGTGGGACTAGCGGCCGTTCTGGGAGCATTGGCAGCGGGGGCCAGCCCTGTGGTGGCCGTTGATCTCAACCCTGACAAGCTGGCACTGGCGGCGACGCTTGGCGCAGTTCACACGGTCAATGCCGCCGATCCCGATGCCGTGGATCAGGTTCGCGCCCTGACACGCGGCGGGGCCGATTTTGCCTTCGAGATGGCCGGTTCGGCGCGCGCACTTGATGCCGCATGGAAGATGACGCGGCGTGGCGGCACCACGGTCACAGCTGGTCTGCCGCCACCCGATGCGGTCCTTGCGGTCAATATTGTCAGTCTGGTCGCCGAGGAACGCACGCTCAAAGGGGCCTATATCGGTACCTGTGTTCCCAGCCGTGATATTCCGCGCTTTATCGGCCTGTTCAAAGACGGACGCCTGCCCGTTGACCGGTTGATGTCAGGTACACTGACACTGGACCAGATCAACGGGGCGTTTGATGCACTGGCAGACGGCATGGCCGTGCGCCAGATTGTGCATCTTTAAGCGTCCAGCAAGGCCTCGACCTCGTCACGGCTCGCCAGCGACGACTGCGCCCCTGCCCGCGTGCAGGCCACAGCACCCGCCGCACAGGCAAACTCCAGTGCGTCCTGCGGCTCCATCCCTTCCAGTAGGGCCACAGTGATGGCCCCGACAAAGGCATCGCCCGCGCCAACCGCATCCACCGCGCTGATCTGTGGCGGGGTCGCCCACGCCATTTCGACACCGCGCAGATACATGGCCGCTCCGCGTGCGCCCTTGGTCACGACAACGCGCCCGCCGCCATGATGCAGCGCATCGCCGTAAAACGCCGCCTCGGTCTCGTTGACCACGATCAGATCGGCGCGGCGCAGCATGGCATCTGATACCGGCGCCGCAGGGGCCAGATTCACGCAGACAAACTCGGTCGCCCGTCCCACCGCCGCCTCGACGGTTTCGATGGGCAGCTCCAACTGCACGATCAGCGGCGTCTCGATCCGCGCCGGAAGCTGTTCGGGCATGACATTGTGGTTGGCACCGGCGGCCACGGTGATCTGGTTCTCGCCATGGGCATCGACCGAGATAAGGGCCACACCGGTCGGGGCATCGGCATCGGTGACCACCCCGCCCAGCTCTACGCCATAGGCTTCCAGCAGGGCCGTTGCAGGCAGGGCCATCTCGTCATCGCCCACGCGACCGATCATGCAGACATCGGCCCCCAGCTTGCGCGCCGCCAAGGCTTGGTTGGCACCCTTGCCACCCGGATGACGGGCCAGTGTCGCGCCCGTCACCGTCTCGCCCGCACGCGGCAGGCTGGCACAGGTGGCCACATAGTCGAGATTGATCGAGCCTACGACCGTGATCCTCATGCCTTTACTCCCGCGTTCGCAAGGGTTTCGCCGATCAGATCGAATATGCCCTCGGCATCGGCTTTCACAGCCCACAGGTGGCGGGCTTCCAATACATCGCCGCGCATCTCCACCGCCGTATGGCCACGTGTCAGATCGCTTTGCGCCTCGATACGGATTTCGGCAGGGCGCAAGCGGAACAGTTCGGGGGCCATCACATAGGCCACCGTGCAGGGGTCATGCAGCGGTGCCGCATCCCAGCCGACAATGGTCCGCTCGACACGTTGCGAGAAACGCAACATCCCCGCGACCGCCTTCGACGACGCATTGCCTATGGCCTCGATGGTGCGGATACGTTCTTCGGTGGCGCGCACCTGATGGGTCGCGTCCAGCCCGATCATCACCACCGGCACAGGGCTTTGCATCACCTCGTGCGCGGCATCGGGGTCGGCCCAGATATTGAACTCGGCGCTGGCGGTAATATTGCCGCCCTCGCTGCGGGCACCGCCCATGGCCACGACCTGTTTCAGGCGCTCGGCCAATAGCGGCTCGCGACGCAGGGCCAGCGCCAGATTGGTCATCGGCCCCATCGCCACCAGATCCACCGTGCCGTTCGGGCGCGACATCACCAGACGGATAATGGCATCGACGGCGTGCTCATCTTCGGCACCCTTGGCGGGCACGAACGGGGCCATATCCCCCAGCCCTTCCTCGCCATGGAACTCGCCCGCTCCCGCCGGTTCGCGCACCAGCGGACGCGCCGCACCGGCAAAGACCGGCACATCCTCGCGTTCGGCGATCTGGCGCAGAATACAGGCATTACGCGCCGTTCGTTCGGCGGGGACATTGCCACCCACCGTGGTAATCGCCAGCAGGTCGATATTCGAGGCCGCAAAGGCCATCAATAGTCCGGTGGCGTCATCCACCCCCGGGTCGCAATCAATTATCAGGGTCGTTTTCACACCCCTTCACTGGCCTCTGGTGCGACACAAGGCAAGCCATGTCGGGGCAGGTTTTTGGAGCCTCTGAACAGGTTTAAGTAAAAACACATATTTCAATGCATCCCCAAGGAACCTTAACAAAGAACGCCAGTTTACAAGATAGAACCCACCGGATTTTCCCCCACCCCCCAATCCGGTCGGTTCCTGGCGGCCCGGTCGACACGCCCCCCGACTGAGAAACCGGGCCGCCCCCTCCCCCTTTCTACATAACCGCGCGTGGCACGATTTTTTGTCGTCACAGACCCTTGCGCAGGCAAGGCGGGCGTCCATATGGTTTGCAACATCATCTGTTTCAGAAGCGCACGCCATGACCGACAAAGCCCCCCTGAAGATCGACTTTGTATCCGACGTTATGTGCCCGTGGTGCGTGATCGGGCTGGGCGGTCTTAACCAGGCCTTGGACAAGCTGAAGGCCGAAGGGATTTCCGCCGACATCACCTGTCAGCCCTTCGAACTGAACCCGCAGATCGCCATTGAGGGCGAAAACCTCGGCGAGCATATCCAGCGCAAATACGGCTCGACGCCCGAACAGTCGGCCGCCAACCGCGCCATGATCCGCGAGCGGGCCGCAGAGGTCGGCTTTGACATGCAGATGTCCGAGCATTCGCGCATGTGGAACACGTTTGACGCCCACCGCCTGCTGCACTGGGCGCACGAAACCGCGCCCGAGCGCCAACTGGCGCTGAAAATGGCGCTGTTCACGGCCCACTTCACCCTTGGTCGCAACATTTCCGATGCCGGTATCCTGACCGAGGTTGCGCAAAGTGTCGGCTTTGACCGCGCCGAAGCCGCCGAGGTTCTGGCCTCCAGCCGTTATGTCACTGAGGTACGCGCCAGCGAACAGTTGTGGCAGTCGCGCGGCATCACCTCGGTTCCGGCAGTGGTCATCAACGACCAGTATCTGATCTCCGGAGGACAACCCGCTTCGGTGTTTGAAAATGCCCTGCGCCAGATCAGCGGCGAAACTGCACAGGTTTGAACATCTGGTCGCATCGGGCGGGAGTGGTTAAAGACAGGGCATGACCACTGCCCCCCTGCCCGATGCCACCCATGACAACTGGGTTGACCGATACGCCCCGCAAAAGCTGAAGCCTTGGCTGAAGCTGGGACGGTTCGACCGCCCGATCGGTACATGGCTTTTGCTGCTGCCCGGTTGGCAGGGCATCATGCTGGCGCTTTTGGAAACCGGACGCGGCTTTGGCTGGTACGAAGCGTGGCTGGTGTTCGGCTTTGCGCTCGGCGCCGCCCTGATGCGCGGCGCGGGCTGTGCCGTAAACGACATCGTGGACCGCGACTTCGACGCACAGGTTGCCCGCACGGCCAGCCGCCCCATTCCGTCCGGCCAGATCAGCCCCAAACAGGCCGCCGCCTTTGTGATCGGCATCTGTCTGGTCAGCCTGTCCATCCTTCTGACCATGAACCTGATGGCGGTTCTGCTGGGCTTCCTCAGCCTGTTTTTGGTCGCGGCCTATCCGTTTATGAAGCGCATCACATGGTGGCCGCAGGCGTGGCTGGGCCTGACCTTTAACTGGGGCGCTGTGCTGGGCTTTGCGGGGGCCAGTGTGGCCGCGCCGCTGGCCATGACCGGTTTTGTCAGCCCTGCAGCTCTGGTGCTTTATGCCGGAGGCCTGTTCTGGACGCTGGGCTATGACACCATCTATGCGCTTCAGGATATCGAGGACGATGTGATGGCAGGGGTGAAATCCTCGGCGCGCCGTCTGGGCTCCAAGGTGCGCGAGGGTGTCGCCGTTTTCTATGCGCTGGCCTTTGTGCTGGCCGGTATATCCGGTTGGCTGGCCAAGGCAGGGCCGCTGTTCTGGGTTTTCCTCGGTTTCTATGGTCTGCATTTTGTCTGGCAGATTGCGAAACTGCGGCCTGAAAATCCGGTGCTGGCCCTCAAACTCTTCAAATCCAATCGCGAGGCCGGATTGATCCTTCTGGCCGCTATAGCGTTAAGCCAGATCAGTTTCTGATTTCATTTCGGGTGGATGACCACATGAAAATATCGCGCACTTTCCGTTATCTGCTGCTGGGCAGCGTCGTGGCCCTGAGTGTGGCCGCCTGCGATCGCGACAAGGGCAAGGATGCTGAAAAGCCCGCCGCGATTGCCGCCGTTGACGGACCGCTGAGCTATGAATCTACCACCCCCTACGCCAAGGTCAGCCTGACCCTGCCCGAAGCCATCAAGGGTTATCCGGACCTCTACAAACAGCTTTACGATACCGAAGTCGGCAAGCTGAAAGATTATTCCGAGGGCGCGCAATCGGACCGCAGCGAGTTCGGCAGCTCTGATCTGCCGCCCTATGAAAAGACCATCCTCTACAGCCAGCCTGTCGAGACGGGCCGTCTGTTCAGCATGCTGCGTTCGGATTTTGACTATTCGGGCGGGGCGCACCCCAACACCGTCGCCACCGGCCTGTTGTGGGACCGCACCACGAACAAGCCACTGGCCGCCGCCGACCTGTTCGCCACCGATGCCGACAAGGCCGCGCTGGATCGCATCCTTTGCGATGCTGTGAACGAAGCCAAGAAGGGCCGCCAAGGCTCGGTCAGCCTGACCAAGACCGGCATGTGGACCTGTCCGGATGCATCCAAGGTCGCCATCCTGCTGGCCCCGTCCGATACGGCGGGCAAGGCGTCGGGCATCACCTTCCTGCTCAACGCCTATGATGTCGGTCCCTATGTCGAGGGTGCCTATTATCTGACCATCCCATTCGAGGTTCTGGGTAAGGCCATCAACCCCACCTATGCCAGCGAGTTCGCAGGCACAGGGCCAAAGGGTGACGTCACCCAAACCCTGCGCCCGCAATAAGCGCGGCTAGTCGGTCGCCAAAAACGCATCGATCAGGGCGTTCAGGCGCTCGGGTTGGTCATACATAATGAAGTGGCGGCTGTTCTCGACGGCCGACATTTTCACGTCCGGCAAGGCGGCATATTCGCGCGTCCACAGCGCCGGAGCCATTGCCCCCTGTCCGCCCGAAGTGTCCACGGCATAGACCGCCCAGAACGGCACCTTGACCTTATCAAGATCAGGGCGGGCATCGGCCACCATCAGTTCGGCAATCGCCGTGGCGCGGGCTTGGGGGTCGGACTTCATCGAGTCCTCGATGATGGCAGGACGCTTGGCTTCGGTCAGCGTCATGCCCACCGCCGTCTGTGCCTGTTGGGCGCTGAACATTTCCGGCGATACGGCCAACAACATGGCCTTGGTCTGGGCGGCAATCGGAGCCAGAGTTTCCGGCGTCGCTTGCGGCCCCATCAACACGCCAAAGAAGGGCAGGCTGTCCACGCTCATGACCTTGGACAATAGGTCGGGGTGCTGCTGAGCCAGACGCAGGCCCGCAAAACCGCCCATGGAATGACCGATCAGGGCAGGCCGATCCAGCGTTCCGACATAGCGGGCTAGTTCGTCCAGAGCGGGTGCCAAGAAGGGGCCATCGGCGTGGCTCCACGGCTGACCTGCAAAACCCGAGAACTGCACCAGATGCACACGATGCGTCGTCGAAAGTCGCACGGCCGCCTCGCGCCACACCTCACGCGACGAGGTATAACCCGGCACGAAGATCACATCCGGTCCCTGCCCTATCACCTCGACCGACAGACGGTCCGAGGCAAAGGGCGCATCCTGCATGGCAGGGCTTGCAAGGGCAGGAGTCACCAAACCCGCCGCCCCAACAGACAGGGCCAGTACAGCCATAAAACGCAACGCAAACTGTCGAATAGTATGAGCGGGCTTCATGGCCGCCTCCTTGCGATCAAAGGGTCATTACTCAGCTATGCGGATTGTCGAAGACCTCTTCGACGGGCCGCGCGAACAGGGCGGCAATGCGGTAGGCCAGATCCAGCGACGGATCGTGTTTGTCGCTCTCGATAGCGATCACGGCCTGGCGCGATACGCCCAGTTGCTGGCCCAGTTGTTCCTGCGTCCAGCCACGCTCCGTCCGCAGCAGTTTCAGCCGGTTCTTCATTTGCTGTCCCTGATAAACAGGCTGGAAACACCCAGCAGGAACCACATCAGGCAGTATCCCCACCACGCGGCCAGATGTGGAACACCGGCAAAGGTTTCGAGGAATCCCCAAACCGTCATGATGCCGAAGGTCGCCAGACAGGCCACGATCAGGCGCTTGGCCAGCAGCGCCCGCACGAACTCGTCGGCATCACGCAGATAGCGCAACGTCACCCAGAGCTGGCCTATGATTGCCACCCCCGGCAAGGCCGCGAGCAGATACAGCAGCGGCCCCGAAACCATTTGGCGATCGGTGAGAAAGACAGCCGCCATCAGCGTCACCACATAACCGGCCATGGCGATGAAGGTGCCGCGACGATAGCGGGCATCGGGTAAAATCTCGGTCGCACTCATGGCTGTTCCTCCTGTAATGTAAGGCAAACCTGACATCCGCGATGTGTAATGTCAACCTTACAAAATGTCAGGATCATATTACATATTTAAGCCTTTGATCCGGCTTGCCATTACGGCAATCCATGGCAAGGTGACGCTTATGAAATCCCGTCGCCTGTCCTGTATGTCTCTGGTTTTTGCTGCCTGTCTTGCCGCCCCCGCGCCCCTGTGGGCCGCGACGGCCGCATCCTATGTTTCCGACATTGCCGGATCGCGCGACTTCAGGGATTTACCGCGTTTCCAAAATGCCCACATCCGTGCCTATCAGGCGCGCGACAATGCCGAGATCGTCGTCCCCGTTGCCGCCATCAATACGCGCACGGACGAAGGCCAAAACATCATACAGTTGCAGGGGGCCATCACCCACACCGACTATGTGATCCGCCCTCTGGCCCCCGCCGCCGATGTGGACCGCCATTACGAAAACGTCCTGCGCGATGCGGGCTATGAAACCGTGTTTCGCTGTGCCGGCATTACTGCCTGCGGTACGCGCATGGGCTCGCTGATATTGAACGACGGAAATGTCGCCCCCGCCGGTTTTGCCGATGGCGTTTTCAATGACCAGATGCGTGTGCGCGTGGCCAAAAAAGGGGCCACATGGGTGCTGCTGCATGTGATACAGGGGCCGGATCGCGCCTTGGTCTATCAGGCTGTCATCGAGGGCGCACGAGAGTTGGAATAAGTGCCGCGCATCGACGATCCCGAGGCTTTCATCCTCGACAATACCCGTCTTCAAACCGTGTCCCACACGCCGGAAATCTCGCTGTACCTAGCAGACGAGATCACCCCCATATGGCGGTTGACCGAGGAAGAACTGGGCGAGATGGGTCTGCCGCCGCCCTTCTGGGCCTTTGCCTGGGCGGGCGGTCAGGCACTGGCCCGCTGGCTGCTGGACAATCCAGAGGAATCCAACGGCAAACGCGTGGTCGATCTGGCCACAGGGTCCGGCCTTGTCGGCATTGCCGCCGCGCTCACAGGCGCAAAGTCCGTACTGGCCGCCGATATCGACCCGTTCTGCGAGGCCGCGGTCCGCGTAAATGCCAAGGCCAATAAGGTGTCGCTGGACTTCACCGATGTGAACCTGCTGGACAGCCCGCCACCACAGGTGGACCTGATCTGTGCCGGTGATGTCTTCTATGACCGCGATATGGCTGCGGCGGTGTTGGGCTGGCTGAAGGCGGCGCGCGCCAATGGCACGCGGGTTCTGGTCGGCGATCCGGGACGCAACCACTTTCCGAAATCGGGCCTGACCTTTTTGGCCGAATACACTGTGCCGACCACGCGCGAACTGGAAGACAACGAGGTCAAACGCTCGCGGGTCTGGGCACTGGATTAAGGCCACGCTTACGTCCGTTTACAGCTCGTCTCTTTTGGCTTCGGTCGTAATGTGGAATAGTCCGGATCGCTGAACAAACCGGAAGGCTCGGCTGATGAAGTGGCAAGGTGGACGTCGTGGCGGCGGTATCGAGGATCGTCGCGGCATGGGCGGCGGGGCCGCTGCTGGCGGTGTCGGTATCGGCGGTCTGGTGATCGCGGGCATTCTATACTTCGTCTTTGGCGTTGATCCGCAAACCAGCCAGCAGATTGCGGGCCAGCTTGGCGGACAGTTGGGCAATGCGGGCCAGACCGAGGGCCGCCCCGGCACACCTGCCGACGATGCGGGCCTGTTCGTCGATGTGATCGGGGCCAATATCAACGACGTCTGGACGCAGAAACTTCAGGGCTATACCCCGCCCGTGACGGTGCTTTACGAACAAGGCACCCAGACCGCGTGCGGCATGGGCCAGTCGGCTATGGGGCCGTTCTATTGCCCCGCCGACCAGAAGGTCTATCTGGACCTCGGCTTCTGGCGTGACCTGCAAAATCTGGGCGGTTCGGGTGCCGATTTCGCCAAGGCCTATGTGATTGCCCACGAATATGGCCACCACGTCCAGCGTCTGACAGGTGCCACCGATCAGGTGCAACGCGCCCAGCAAAACGCCCGCAGCCGCGCCGACGGCAACCGCTATTCGGTCGCGCTTGAACTACAGGCCGACTGCTATGCGGGTGTCTGGGCGCATAATGCCGCCCTCGTTTCCGGTGGCGAGGTAAGCGTCACCGACACCGACCTGATGGAAGGCATGAAGACCGCCGCCGCCATCGGTGACGATGCGCTGCAAAGCCGTGGCGGTGGCCGCGTCTCGCCCGAAAGCTTTACCCATGGCTCGTCCGAACAGCGCATGCAGTGGCTGCAACGCGGCTATCAGTCGGGTGATCCCAATACCTGCAACACCTTTGCGGGCCTGTAGGCTCTAGCCGATCGTCAGGTCCAGCTGGCCTTCGACAAACAGGGCCTTGCGCCCCAGATCAAGCGCCAGCTTTCGTCCCCTGAATGCCCCGATGCCCAACAAGGCGTCGGGGTAGTTGGGCAAGGGGGAATCTCCGAACACAGCCACCCGCTCATTGCGGCGCATCTCGTCACCATAAGTCAGGGTTGCAACCTCGACCCAGCGGGCCTTGGCCACACCGCCCAGCACCAGACTTTGACCGGCCTCTTCGGGGCGACCATCCAGAATACCGGCCTCGGTGGCGACCGCATCGCTCAGCGACAGAAGCGATGACGCCCCTGTATCCAGAACCGCCGTCACCACAGCGCCCTCGACACTGACCTCGACGCCCAGTGCATCACCGACAGGTTTGGTGGCGACCGCGCGCATATCCGGTTCGGCCTGCCAGATTTGCGGGTCCAGAAAGCGCACGCGACGACGTGGCAGATCCATCTCGACCACCGCCTCGCGCAAAAGATCACGACCGATAATCAGCTCGACACCCGGCCCGTCCGCATCGCGGGCCAGAGGGCCAAGGTCCAGAATGGCTATTCGCAAGGCAGGCACCTTAAGCCCCGCCATTTCCAGCGACAGCGTGGTGCCGCGCCCGACCTGCGCCTGACCGCCCACACCATAGGCCAGCATGGGCATGTCAAAGGTCTTGCCGATATGGCCCGCCGTGGTCAGTCGCTCGGCCAGCGCCTTGTCGATCACCGAATACTGCGCGCCGCTGTCGATCAGGGCCAGCACCGGCTGCCCCGCCACCCTAACGCGAATAACCGGCAGGGACAGGGCCGGTTGTTCCAGCGCGATCCACGGGCTTTGCGCGTCGAAAACCGGTTGCGGCCTGCGCCACAGGACATTGTCCTTCAGCCACAAACCACCGGTGACCACCGCCGCCAGACCGGCAGCATTTAAAAGAAACGAGCGACGACGCATCCCTCACACATGAACGTTTCGCGACCCGAAATCCACACCTTGCCCGCAATGGGCATCTTCTTGCGCCAAATGGAGAATATTTCATTCTGCGGCGCAACATTTTCCATGACGTGACCCGTTCCGAAGTCTAGGAATGCAGCATTATGACTGCATCCGCCGACCGATACGTTTCGACCCGCGGCCACGCCGCCGATGAAAACTTCGCCGACGCCCTGCTGCGCGGCATTGCCCCCGATGGTGGCCTCTACATGCCCGCCGCATGGGCCACCATGCCCGCGGACATTACCCAAAAAGGCCGCACCTATGCCGAGATCGGCCGCGATGTCCTGACACCCTATATCGGCAGCGCCCTGCCTGCCGGTGCCGTGGAACGCGCCCTGAAACGTCTGGTTGAGGGTTTTGACCATCCGCTGGTGACACCTCTGGTTGAGCTGGAAGCGGGCCTGTTTGTGCTGGAGCTTTTCCGTGGCCCGACGGCTGCGTTCAAAGACCTTGCCATGCAATTGGTCGCCGCCTTGTCCGACGAGGCACTGGCCGCATCGGGCGAAACCCTGACCCTGCTGACCGCCACCAGCGGCGATACAGGTGCCGCTGCCGTGCGTGCCTTTGCCGGTGCCAAGCGGATCAAGCTGATCGTGCTGCACCCGCTGGACCGCGTCTCGCCGATCCAGCGCAAACAGATGACCACGGTTCAGGCCGATAATGTGCTGAACCTTGCTGTGCGCGGTGATTTCGATGACTGCCAGCGTCTGGTGAAGATGCTGTTGGGCGATGAATCCTTGCGCGAAAAAGGCCGCCTGTCCTCGGTCAACTCGATCAACTGGGGCCGTCTGGCGGGCCAGATTCCCTATTATGTTTCGGCCACGGCCCAACTGGGTCAGGCCGCGCATTTTGTAGTGCCGACCGGAAACTTCGGTGATGCCTTTGCCGGTATTGCCGCCAAGAAGATGGGCCTGCCGGTTGCCGGTATGACCGCCGCCGTCAACCAGAACGATGCCCTCGCCCGCGCCATCAATGAAGGCGTCTATGACCGCCGCACCGCCATCGAGAGCGCCAGCGTCTCTATGGATGTTCAGGCCCCGTCGAACTTCGAGCGTCTGGTGTTCGAGGCCTCGGGTCGTGATGCCGACCTGACCCGCCAACTGTTCGAGGACTTTGCCAAGAATGGCACGGTCACCCTGCCCGACAGCCTTTTGGCTTCGCTGCGCAAGGAAACCTCGGCGGTGTCGGTGGACGAAGCCACCACCGCCGAAGAAATCCGCCACGCCTATAAGGCCTGGGGTCGTATCGTGTGCCCGCACACCGCCGTCGCCCTTCATGCCGCGCGCAAGATGGACCGCAACGGCGCACCAGTCGTGGCCCTGTCCACGGCCCACCCGTCCAAGTTCGGCGGTTATGTCGAAAGCGTTCTGGGCGTTGCGCCCGAACCCGCGCCCGTGATTGCCGCTCTCGGTGATCAGCCCGAGCGGCTCACTGTGGTCGAGAACGACTATGCCTCGCTGCTGGAAACCGTCAGCGGTTTCAGCGCCTGAATGACAAAAAACCCTGTCGGTTCACCTCGGGAACCGGCAGGGTTTGTAAGTTACTCTAGAGTGCCAATCCCTAGACTAGGGCCGGTGCGTTCCACCACGCCGTGCGACGCCAGAACGGAACCGGATCTTTCGGCGTGACGAAATGGGCCGGATCGTGGAACAGGCGATCATGCAAGCGTGTCAGCGTAAAGCGCACTGCCGCTGCCATACCCATTTGCGGCAGCAGGCTCGCTTCCGATGCCGTCAACGGACGCACCGATTCATAACCTTGGCGGAAGGTCTTGATCGCCTCGGGATCGGCTCGCCCTTCGGCATCGAAACCCCATGCCGACAGGGCAATGGCCAGATCGTAAACCAGCGCCCCGTTGCATCCGTAATAGAAGTCGATCACCCCGCCGATACGGTCGCCGTCAAACAGCACATTGTCGGGGAAGTAGTCGGCGTGGATCGCCCCTTGCGGCAGAAGCGACGGATCAAAAAGACGCACCAGATCGGGCATTAAACGCTCGATCTCGTCCAGCATTTTGCGATCCGAACCCTCGGCCCGCGTGGCGCTGCGCTCGGCAAGGGCACGCCAGTGCGACGGCCCCACCGGATTATCACGCCGCGCCGCATAGTCCTGTCCGGCCAGATGAAGTTCGGCCAAGGTGCGACCCGCCAGATGCTGGTCGGCCAGTGTCGGGTTTCTGCGCCATGCACCCGCCGCCCATTCCACCAGCGCCGCCGGACGGCCTTTCAGCGCGCCCGACAGTCGCCCGTCCAGATCGGCCACAGGCGATGGCGTGGCAAACCCCTTGGCACCAAGATGCTGCATCAGGCCCAGACAGAAGGGCAAACCCTTCTGCTCTTCCGCCCCTTCGAAAAGGGTCAGGACATAGGCCGCATCACGTGTGCGAACACGATAGTTCGTGTTCTGCACACCTTCTGCAATCGGCGTGAACTCAACCACTTCCGACAGAGGCCAGGCTTTAAGAAAAGCCTTGGCCTCGACCTCCAATACGGGCGTAAAAACAGCCATTTAAGTCTTAAACCAGTTCAACCGCTGCGCGTCGTGCCCGCACGATGTCGGCGACATCGGCCAGAACGCTTTCCGTCGTGGCCCAGCGTCCGGCACCACGGCCTTTGCAGGCCCAGACACGACCGTCAGCACCAAAGACTTTGAGCGCATTACGCTCGCCGTTCAAGGACTGGAACAGGGCGTCTTCCAGCGCGTCGTTCAGGCTGACCGACGCATCCAGATGACCGGCCTTGTCGAAACAGGCCCCGATCTGGCGTACCGGCGAGGCACCGACCTTGGTTTGCGCCGACAGTGCATCGCACGGCACCTCGTTCGGCACCTTGCCAAAGGCTTCATAGGACAGAAGCTTGACCTTGGCGGCAGCATCGCGGCCTTCCAGATCGGACGACGGATCTTCCTCGGCAAAGCCAGCGGCGCGGGCATCGGCCAGAGCATCGGCAAAGTCCGCACCCTCGCCCAGACGTTGCAGCATGAAGTTGACCGTGCCGTTTAGAACCGCCTCGAAACCGGCCACGGGACCTGCGGCACGGGCGGCACGCAGCGTCTCGATCATGGGCGAACCGCCACCGACCGAGGCCGACCATGCGACACGCGCACCATTTTCCGATGCCAGTTTCTGAAGACCCGCCGGATCAAGCGCGACCGCCTGTTTATTGGCGCTGACCACATCCACACCCTGTGCCAATGCGCGGCGGATCAGGTCATGACCGGCCTCGCCTTCGGACAGGGCTTCGATCACCAGATCGGGCTTCTTGGCCAAAAGGGCATCGACATCATTGCTGAACAGTTCGGCCGGCGCATCGACATCGCGGCGCTTGAACGGATCACGCACCAGAACGCCGACCACCTCGAAACCGTCTTCCCACAGCAGGCGGCTGAGCAGGCCACCGCCCACCACACCGCAACCGGCGACCACCACTTTCAGCGGAGCCTCGGCACCGACCGGTCCCGGAGGGGCATTGTGATGGCCCACGACCGTGCCCTCGGCGCGGCCCAGAGCGGCCACCTCGATACAGACATTGCTCGCCTCGGCCAGATCGATGGCATCGTGCTGGACCAGAGCGCCGCCGAGCTGGCGGGCCGTCTCCCAGCTGGCACGGCGATAACGCTGCGGATTGCCCGATGCCGAGGCCGGATCACGGTCATAAAGACCGTCCACGTCCTTCACCAGACGCACCTTGTCCAGACCCAGTTCTGCCGCCAGCACCACCGCCGACAGGTCCGAACCACCACGCCCCAGCAGGGCCACACGACCACAGTCACGCACAGCCCCGAACCCCGGCACCACCACCACTTCGTGATGCGCCAGAGCTTCACGTAACTTGTTGTTTTTCAAAGCCACAGGACGGGCATGCTGCGACGGCCCCTCGGCGGAAATTCCCAGTTGCTGAACCGACAGACCCACAGCATCCAGACCCACGCGATCACAGGCAATCGCCACCAGAGCTGCCGCACGTTCCTCGCCCAGAACCACATAGGCAGGGAGCAGTTCGTTGTCGTGATCCAGCCCCAGTGCGCGGGCCTCCGACAGCAGTTTGTCCGTCTCGCCCGCCAGGGCCGACACCACCGCCACGACCTTACGGCCACGGCGCACATGGCTGTAGATTTCGCTGGCGACAGCCGGTGCATCGGCAGGGCTTTTCAGCACCGAAGAACCGAATTTCAACACCACAACCTCGGCATCGAACTGGGCTTGCGGTTTCTGGTTTTCAGCGACGAGGGCAAGAGAGGCAGACATGGGATTTTCCTGTGGTCGGGGAGTGCGTGGTGAGGATGGGAGCTAGGATCGGGACATGAAAAAACCCGCCTCGGATGTCCGGGGCGGGTGATCGGGTTTTTTGCTTTTCGCCTGTTAAGGCGCGCGTCAACCTGTCCCCGCCCTGATGGGCATGGTGGTGGTACCGGTAGTGATAATGGTGGTCATGGACGCGCCGAAGCCCATCGCCATTGCGGCGACGAGGATCAGTTCAGTGCTGTCGATGCGTTGCATCACGGCGTCCGTCCAAGGTTTGATTACGTTGTCCCTAGGGTGAGCGACGATGCTGCACCGCGTCAACCCCCTGTTCGAATAATTTTTCAAAAAGACGTTTTCAGGGATCATATTCATCGCCACTGGATCGGTAAGCTTTCAAATGAGGTGAAATTTTCCACTTGACCCGCGCTCTTGCAAACATCAGTTTGGTTTCACTCATCAAGACCAGCCGAGGGATTAGGCCCTTTGACGCTGGGGCAACCATCGGGTTCCTCCCGAAACGGTGCCAACTCCTGCGGGGTTCCGAAAGGGACCGCGAGAGATGGGTGGAGCGTCGATAAGGCGGCGCGCCACAGGTCTGTCACTGCACGAGTTTCGGAAATGAGCCGGAACTTTTGATTGTGTGACGAGACCCATGACCCTGGCTTTGATCCCTACCGGCGAAACTGCAAACGACCCGTCCTGTCGGACCGGTGCCGCGCGTCGTCCGTCCGCTCTGCTACAGCGTGAAGGGGCCCATGATGTTTTCGTGCCCATCCCCGATGATTTCGAACTCGATTTCGGCGGAAAACTGACCCAGAAACAGGTTGTTGGCCGCCTGCATGGCAAGCCCAATGCCCCGCTGGTTGTGGTGGCGGGCGGCATCTCCGCCGACCGTTATGTCCACCGCACCGAGACCAAGGGTCTGGGCTGGTGGTCGGGGGCCGTGGGTGTTCGCGCACCGATCGATCTGACCCGCTATCGTGTTTTAGCCTTTGATTTTGCTCCGGAATTTGGCGAAGGCATTCCGCAACCCCAATCCCCTCTGACCATCACCACCCAGGACCATGCCCGCCTTCTGGCGCTGTTGCTGGACCATCTGGGTGTCGAGAAGGTCGCCGCCTTTATCGGCTGTTCCTATGGCGGCATGATCGCGCTGGCCTTTGGCGAGATCTATCCCAACTGGGCCGAGCAACTGGTGGTGGTTTCCGCCGCCCACCGCCCGCACCCGCTAGCGACAGCATGGCGCGGTATCCAGCGCCGCATTCTGGAGCTGGGACTGGAAACCGGACGTGTGGATCAGGCCATCGGCCTGGCCCGCGAACTGGCCATGACCACATATCGCACCCCCGAAGAATTCGATGCCCGCTTCGACAACGAAGCCCCCAGTCATGCGGGTCAGGCCTATCCGGTCTGCGACTATCTGAAGTCGCGCGGCAAGGCATATCGCGACCGCACGACACCGCAACGCTGGCTGACCCTGTCCGATTCTATCGACCGCCACCGCGTCGAGCCGGAGGCGATCACCGCCCCCGTCACCCTGATCGGTTTCACCAGCGACCGCCTGTGTCCCATCGAGGACATGAAGGAGCTGGCCGCGCGCCTGCCGAACCTTTGGCGGTTCGTACAAGCCGATTCCCTTTACGGCCACGACGCCTTCCTGAAGGAAGACAAGTTCGTGGGCGATATCCTGACCTCGGTTCTCAAGGACGTTGAACAATGACCCGCGCCCGCTCTGCTGATCCCCGCACCATCGCCGCCCGCCACGGCGTCGATACGGACACGGCGCACGGCTCGGTCATGCCGCCGCTCTATCTGTCCTCCAACTACTCGTTCGCGGGCTTTGACCAGAAGCGCCAGTATGACTATTCGCGCTCGGGCAACCCGACCCGCGACGTGCTGGCCGAAACCCTTGCCGAACTGGAAGGCGGCGCAGGGGCCGTTATCACCGCCACCGGCATGGCAGCGGTGGATCTGCCCCTCAGCCTGTTGTCGCCCGACGATCTGCTGATTGCCCCGCACGACTGTTATGGAGGCACGCACCGCCTGTTGAGCGCCCGCGCCCGCAAAGGCCATTTCCGCGTGGCGTTCGTCGACCAGAACGATGGTGCCGCCCTTGATGCCGCCCTTGCCGACGGGGCCAAGCTGGTACTGGTGGAAACCCCGTCCAACCCGCTGCTTCGTGTCAGCGACATTGCCGATATCAGCCGCCGCGCCCATGCGGTCGGAGCCAAGGTGGTAGCCGACAACACCTTCCTGTCGCCCGCCCTGCAAAACCCGTTGGCTATGGGGGCCGACATCGTCGTCCACTCGACCACCAAATATATCAACGGCCATTCGGACGTTGTCGGTGGCGCGGTGATTGCCGCCGATGCCGAGGTGCATCAGGAACTGGCATGGTGGGCCAACTGCCTTGGCATTACCGGCTCGCCGTTCGATGCCTATCAGACACTGCGCGGCCTACGGACCCTGTTTGCCCGTATCGAGCGCCAGCAGGCCACGGCCACCAAGCTGGCCGCCATTCTGGAAGCCCACCCCGCCGTCAAGGCTGTCCACTATCCGGGTCTGAAATCCCATGCCGGTCATGCGCTTGCCGCCCGCCAGCAACGCGGCTTCGGGGCCATGCTCAGCTTTGAAGTGGTGGGTGGCACCGATGCCGTCTGCACCATCATCAACAATGTCGAGATATTCACGCTGGCGGAATCGCTGGGCGGGGTCGAAAGCCTGATCGCGCATCCGGCCACCATGACCCATGCCGCCATGACGCCGGATGCCCGCGTCACCGCAGGCATTACCGATGGCCTTTTGCGTATCTCGGTCGGACTGGAACACGAGGACGACATCATTGCCGATCTGGTTCCGGCACTGGATGCGCTTCTGGTCAGTCAGGCCGCCTGAGACATAGATCAACCATAAGAAAAGCCCCCGATCCGCAAGGACGGGGGCTTTTTATATAGGTTACGATCCGGTCAGGCCGCAGCGGCTACATTATGTAAGCGATGCTGGTTGATCTCGAACTGGTGCGTCAAGCGATCCAGCTCGGCAGCATCCTGCGCCAGCGAATGGCTGGCTGCGGTCGATTCCTCGACCATGGCCGCGTTCTGCTGGGTGACCTGATCCATCTGGCTGACGGCCATATTGACCTCGGCCAGACCTGTGGCCTGTTCCTTGGACGAGGCTTCGATCTCGACCACAATATGGGTCAGGCGGCCGATCTGGTCGGCAATGCGTTGCAAGGCCGAGCCGGTCTGGTTGACCAGACTGACACCCTGCCCCACCTGCTGGCTGGAGGTATGGATCAGCGTCTTGATTTCCTTGGCCGCATCGGCCGAACGCTGGGCCAGCGCACGCACCTCGGACGCCACCACGGCAAAGCCGCGACCCGCATCGCCCGCACGCGCGGCTTCAACACCAGCGTTCAGGGCCAGAAGGTTGGTCTGGAACGCGATTTCATCGATCACACCGATGATATCGCCGATCTTCTTGGACGAGGCCTCGATCTGGTCCATCGCGGCGACGGCACGGTTCACGACCTCTTGGCCATCGGTGGCCTGATCGTGCGACAGGCGCACCATCGAGCCCGCTTCATGGGCACCTTCAGCCGAACGGGCAACGGTTGCCGTGATTTCCTCGACGGCAGCTGCGGTTTCTTCCAGCGAAGCGGCCTGTTGTTCGGTGCGACGCGACAGATCATCCGAGGCTTCGCTGATCTGCTGGGCCGCTGCGCCGATAGCCGCAGTGCGATCCATAATCACGCCCACAGCCGTTTCCAGCTTGTCGGCAGCAAGGTTGAAATCATGCTTTAGGCGCTGCGCTTCCGCGCTGAACTCTGCGGTGATCCGGTGCGTCAGATTACCATTGGCCAAGGCCGACAGACCCTCGGCCAGAGCACCGATCGCCACGGCATCCTCTGCGGCGGCCTTGGCTTTTTGTGCCTCGTTACGGGCGCGTTCCTCATCGGCCAGACGGCGGGTCGTGGCCGCTTCTTCGGCCAGACGCTTGTTCGCGATGCCCTGCTCGCGGAAGGTCACGACCGCATCGGCCATCGCCCCGATCTCGTCACCACGACCGATAGCAGGCACCGCCACGTCCAGATCACCATTCGCCAAACGGTCCATGGCGCGCGTCATGGCCACAACCGGCTTGGACAATGCGCCGATCAGCCACAGCGCCGCCGTCATGGCGATGGCCAGAGCCACAAGGCCACCCGTTACGAAAGCAATATAAACATTACGGAACGCCTTGGCGCGCTCATTCACACTGATCGTGTGCATGGCGTCCAGACGTTGCGTCATGGGCTCGCCCACCCGACGAACAGCGCTGATGCGGCCCTTTTCGGCAACGCTGGCGACCACCTCGGCATTCAGCGCGGGGTTTTCGGCATCGGCCATCATCTGGCGCGCTTCGGTGGTGAAAGCTTCACCAGCCTGGGCAAAGCCTTTTTGCTCTTCAAGGAAGGCGGCATCGACGTCAGCAGCGGCCAGATTGGTCAATGCCGCCGTATAGGCCGTGGCATGCTCGTCAAAGCTCTGTTTGAACTCGGGATTCAGCGAAGCCACATAACCGCGCAAGCTGAGTTGCTGGTTCAGGATCGCGGATTCGACCTCGGCCAAGGCCGCGACCAGTCCCTGTGTCGTCGCTTCCTGGTGATCTGCCCGCTGAATGGCCAAAACGGAAACCAAGACCAGCAGGGTTGCCGAACCACAGGCGGCTATGATGGCCGCAAAAGACAAAAACAGTTTCTTGGGAACAGACAAATTTTGAAGCACTGGGGGAACTCGGCAAGCCTAAACACGATGGCCCGCTTTTACCGCTGCAAGGGTTTACAAAGCTTAGCTACGCGCTGCGTAATTCTACGCAAAACGCCCTTAAACCAGTGCTTTCACGACCACCAGCACCGCCGTCAGCAGCAAATAAACGGCAAAGGCGCGGCGCAGCATTTTACGATCCAGCCTGTGCGCCAAACGCGCGCCATAGGGGGCGGTCCACGCCGTCAGCAAGCCCATGATGATGGCCGCCGGAACATTGACATAGCCGAGCGTCAGTGGCGGCACGCCTGTCTTGCCCAACCCGAACACAACATAGCCCAGCGAGGCCGCCGCCCCGATGGCCAGCCCAAAGCCCGACGATGTGGCCACCGCCTGATGGATGGGACGCCCGCACAGGGTCATGGTCATGCCGCCAAAACTGCCGCCGCCGACGCCCATCATGGCACTGAGCGTACCGATGATGCTGGCGGTGATCCGCCTGCCCCATCCGGTCGGCAGGTCTTTGCGGATCGTCACCCGTTCGGGCAACAGCCCCATCTGGGCGGCGATCAACAAAAGGCAGACACCGTAAACAATCGCCAGCGCCGACATGGGCGAACCACCGGCGATGAACGCCCCGACCAGACCGCCAAAGGCGACCCACGGCGTCCATGTTTTCAGCACCACCTCGTCGACAGCGCCATGTTTGCGATGGGTCGCCAATGAGCGCAGCGAAGTCGCAACAATGGTCAGAAGACTGGTCCCGATGGCGACGTGCAGATTGCTCTCGCCGCCGACGCCCAGCACGGAAAACGCATAGAACAGGGCGGGCACCAGAACCGTGCCGCCGCCCACGCCGAACAGGCCGCCGATCAAACCGGCAATGGCTCCGGCCCCGATAAGGGCCACCAGCATCATCACCAGTTCGGCAACAGGCAATCCGCTCACGCCGCGTCCACGTTGTGATCGGCGTCCTGCTGATGGCGGGCCTCGGCCTCTCGCACGGCATCCATGGCGCGATCCAGCACATCCAGACCCGCGCCCGACTTCACACCCTCGACTGTCAGGATACGGCGGAAGGCCCGCGCGCCCGGGCGACCATGCATGGAGCCGAGCAGATGGCGGGTGATACCGGCCAGATTGATACCGCGCTCCAACTGACCGGCGATATACGGCTTATAGGCCTCCAGCGCGTCGAAGATGTCGGTGTCGGCTGTGTCGTCCTCATAGATCAGGCGGTCGGCCTGACCCAGCAGCGATGGCTCGTGATAGGCGGCACGGCCGATCATCACGCCATCCAGCGCCACACCGTCATAGGGCTGCAGCAGCTCCAGCGCCTGTTCCAGCGAGGCGATGCCGCCATTAATGCCGATGGTCAGGTGCGGACGTTCCTTTTTCAGCCGCTTGACCAGATCATAGTCCAGCGGAGGAATGTCGCGGTTTTCCTTGGGCGAAAGGCCCTTCAGCCACGCCTTGCGGGCATGGACGGTAAAGTCGGTAATGCCCACGGCGGCACAGGCATCGACCGTGGCAAACAGGCTGATCTCGGGGTCTTGGTCATCCACACCGATGCGGCATTTGACGGTGGCGGGTACCGAGACGGCTTCCTTGATGGCGGCCATACATTCGGCCACCAGTTCCGGCTCCTTCATCAGACAGGCCCCGAAACGGCCCGACTGGACGCGGTCCGACGGGCAACCGACATTCAGGTTGATCTCGTCATAGCCATAGCGTTCGCCAACCTTGGCGGCCTGCGCCAATTGTTCGGGATCAGAGCCGCCCAGTTGCAACGAGATCGGATGCTCGACATCCGAAAAGCCGAGCAGATAGTCCTGATCGCCATGCAGCACAGCCGGAGCCGTCACCATCTCGGTGTACAGCAATGTCCGGCGCGACAGGGTGCGGTGAAACGCACGGCAGTGTCGGTCGGTCCAGTCCATCATCGGGGCAACGGACAGTCTGTGACGGGGATGTTTCATCAGGCTCGGGCAAAAGCAAAAGGTTACGGCGACCCTATACGCGACAGGGCCGCCATAGCCTAGTAGGCCCTTAGCCCACAGTGGGGGCGGGGGCTTTCACCGGCACATAGAGATCACCGCCATCACGATATTTGGCCGACATTTCGGCCATACCGTCCTTGGCCTTGGCGGCGTCGCGGATGTCGTGGCTGATCTTCATCGAGCAGAATTTCGGCCCGCACATCGAGCAGAAATGCGCCACCTTGTGCGCCTCCTTGGGCAGGGTCTGGTCGTGATAGGAACGCGCCGTTTCAGGGTCCAGCGACAGGTTGAACTGGTCCTCCCAACGGAACTCGAAGCGGGCACGCGACAAGGCATCGTCGCGCACCTTGGCCGCTGGGTGCCCCTTGGCAAGGTCAGCGGCGTGGGCGGCGATCTTGTAGGTGATGACACCGACCTTCACGTCGTCACGGTCCGGCAGACCGAGGTGTTCCTTGGGCGTGACATAGCAAAGCATGGCCGTGCCAAACCAGCCGATCATGGCCGCGCCGATCCCCGAGGTGATGTGGTCATAGCCCGGCGCGATATCGGTCGTCAGTGGGCCAAGCGTATAGAAGGGGGCTTCGCCGCAAACCTCCAACTGCTTGTCCATGTTCTCCTTGATCTTGTGCATGGGCACATGGCCCGGCCCTTCGATCATCACCTGACAGTCGTGCTTCCACGCGATTTGCGTCAGCTCGCCCAGCGTTTCCAGCTCGGCAAATTGGGCCGCGTCATTGGCATCGGCAATCGAGCCGGGGCGCAGGCCGTCTCCCAGCGAGAAGGACACATCATAGGCGCGCATGATCTCGCAGATTTCCTCGAAATGCTCATAGAGGAAGCTCTCGCGGTGATGGTGCAGGCACCACTTGGCCATGATGGAGCCGCCGCGCGAAACAATGCCCGTGACGCGATTGGCGGTCAGGTGGATGTGCTTCAGGCGCACGCCCGCATGGATGGTGAAATAGTCCACGCCCTGTTCGGCCTGTTCGATCAGGGTGTCGCGGAACACCTCCCACGTCAGGTCCTCGGCAATGCCGTTGACCTTTTCCAGCGCCTGATAAAGCGGCACCGTTCCAATCGGCACCGCCGCGTTGCGGATGATCCATTCGCGGATATTGTGGATGTTACGGCCCGTGGACAGGTCCATCACCGTGTCCGCACCCCAGCGTGTGGACCAGACCAGTTTCTCGACCTCTTCGGCCATGGTCGAGGTGACCGCCGAGTTGCCGATATTGGCGTTGATCTTGACGAGGAAGTTACGGCCGATGGCCATCGGCTCCAGTTCGGGGTGGTTGATGTTGGCCGGAATAATGGCGCGGCCACGGGCGACTTCATCGCGCACAAACTCAGGCGTCACATAGTCTGGCACCGAAGCCCCAAAGCTTTCACCATCACGCACCAGTGCCTCGTGCGCCTGCTGGCGACCCAGGTTTTCACGGATGGCCACGAACTCCATTTCCGGCGTGATGATACCGGCGCGGGCATAAGCCAGTTGGCTGACGGCCTTGCCGCCGATGGCGCGGCGCGGGGTGTTCTTGACCGGAAACTCCGGCGTCATTTTAGCGGGCGAGACGAAACCGTTATCGGCGGGCTGAACCTCGCGGCCTTTATACAGTTCGGTATCGCCACGGGCCTCAACCCAGCCTTCACGAAGACGCGGCAGGCCACGCTCGATGGAGATATCCACGCTCGGGTCAGAATAGGGACCGGAGGCGTCATAGACCGTGACAGGCGGCTCGTTGGCGGTGGGGTGGACCGAGATTTCACGCATCGGCACGCGGATATGCGGGTGGATCACCCCCGCCTTGAACACTTTTTCGGACGCCGGAAGCGGCCCCGTGGTGACGGTGAGTTTGGGAGTCGCAGACATGACAGGCTCCTTGCCCGAAGGCGTTGGAGACCCAGCACGAAGGGTAAGGGGAATGGTGGCCAGACGGAGTCCACCCGCAAGGGTGACGCGCAAAGGCAACCGCACCGTCCCTACGCCAGTGTGAACTGGATCAGGTTCATAGGGTCACTGCGCTGGCTTGCGGCCTAGCAGAATCTCAGCCCCTTGCGGGACCCCCCTGGTGAGACCTTGGTCTTGGGATGGGCCGCGCCCTTTGTCAACCGATGGTTGCCTGATCAGGTGACGCGGCGCTTTTCCAGTTTGCGGGCCAGTGTGCGCCTGTGCATGCCGAGGCGTCGCGCCGCTTCGGAGATGTTGAAGTCGGTTTCGGCCAGCGTCTCGTGGATACGTTCCCACTCCAGCGTCTTGATCGAGGTCGGACGCGCCGACAGGGGTGCATCGGGATCGCCGTCACCTTTGTGGAAGGCGGCCTCGATTTCGTCGGTGCCTGCGGGCTTGGCCAGATAGTGCCGCGCGCCCAGCTTGATCGCCTCGACCGCCGTGGCGATGCTGGCAAATCCGGTCAGCACCACAATGACCATATCGGCATCAAAAGCGTGCAGAGCCTGAACGCAGGTCAGGCCCGAGGACGTGCCCAGTTTCAAATCCACCACCGCATATTGCGGACGGTGATGCTCCAGCACCAAGGCCATGTCTTCAGGGGAGCGCGCCGACAGAACCTGATAGCCGCGTCGCTCGAACGACCGGCGTAGGGTGCGGGCAAAGGATTCGTCATCCTCGACTATCAGCAGCGTGGGGGAAGCTTCGACCATATCTGTCATTTCGGTGCCAAAGCCTCTCTCGGCAAGCGTAAACGTATCTGTGTGCCGCCCTGTTTCAGGTTCTGGGCCTGAACCTCGCCGCCGAGGGTCCGCATTACATTGACCAGCAGAAAAAGTCCGAGACCCGATCCGGCCTTGCCCTTGGTGGACTGATAGGGCTGGCCCAGATGTTTCAGAATGTCCTCGGGCATACCCGGCCCGTTATCGGTGCAGGTCAGGATCAGCACCTCCTGATCGGCCACAGCGTCCAGCACCACCTCGGTCGCGCCCGCCTCGGCAGCATTGTCCATCAGGGCGCTCAGCACCTGTTTCAGGGCTGGATCGGCAATGATGGACGGGTTCAGCGGCGACGGGCCGTGCAAATGGATGCTGAAATCATGGCCCACACGTTCACGCCATTCGTCCACCACCTCGTGCAGGAAGTCGGACAGACGACGGATCACAGGCGACTCGCCGCGCGCCGCACCGGCTGCCATCAGGATGTTGGTGACGATGGTTTTACAGCGCTCGACCTCGGCCTGCATCTGCTCGACATCTTCGACAAGATCGCTATCGGCACTGATGGTTTTATCACGCTTCCAGTCGCCCAGAATGACGCTGAGCGAGGCTAGCGGCGTGCCCAATTCGTGCGCCGCCCCCGAGGCCAAAAGCCCCATGCGGACAATATGCTCGTGCTCGGCGGCTTGCTGGCGGCTGTCGGCCAGCCACGCATCGCGCGCCTGCACGTTGCGGATCGTGCGGCTGACAAACGCGGCCAGCAGCACCGCGATCAGCACGAAATTAATCAGCGAACCCTGCGCCAGTAGGCCGAGGCGGGCATCGGCCTCTTCGGGCAAGGGGAGCGGGCGATGGAACAGGGTCAGCAAGGCCAGAACGGCGCTGGTCCCCAACACAAAAGCCCACACATAGCGGCGCTTGAGTAGAACAGCGGCCAGCACGATCTGCATGACGAACAGGGCCGAGAACGGATTGGTTGCCCCGCCGCTGAAATATAGCAGCCACGCCAGAGCCGCCGCATCGCTGCACAGCGAGATGAAGATCTCGCCGTCCGTTACCGAGCGACGACGCAGCACCAGAGGCAGGCTGATAAGATTGAGGATCACCAGCGCCAGCGGGGCCAGCAACAGCCAGCCCAGCGGCAGCGCGATGCCGAACCCCCAGTGGATAATGGCAATGGTCAGGGCCTGCCCCACCACAGCCAGCCAGCGCAACTGGATGAGCAGCAGCATATTGCGCCGCCCTGCCGCACCGGGGGCAAGGGTGTTTTCGTCGGCCTGCCCCGTCAGCAGGTCAAACAGCGATCCTGAACTCATTCCTACGGTCAGCCTTCTTACACGTTCTGTCGGTGGCGACGGCGCTCGCGCAGCACAAGCACCATGCCGAACAGGCTGCCACCTGCAAGGCCAAACCACGTCAACGCATATACCAGATGGCTGTTGGCAAAGCGTACAACCGTCAGGCCCGCTCTCGGATAGCTGTCGGCGGGGGTGTCCGCTGTTGGCTGGGCGTCAATGAAATAGGACGCGGTTTCACCCGTCACGCCGCGTGCATCCAGAATGGCTTTGACCTCGCGGGCATACCAGTTGTTAGCCGCCGGATCATTGTCGCGCATGAAACCGCTATGGCCTTCGTCAAGACGCAACAGGCCCGTAACCGCTGCCTGTTCCGGCGCGGCGGGGCGGCTCTCCGGTAACTTCATTTCCGCGGGCACAAAACCGCGATTGACCAGCACCGTAAAGCCTCGATCGGTTTCCAGCGGCGTCATGATCCACCAGCCCGGCCCCAGATCAGTGACGGCCTTTACGGGGGTTTCCAGATCGTGCCGGAACCGGCCCGTGGCCTTTACGCGCAGGTATTCGTGGTCATTACGGGTGATGGTGACATCGGGTGCGGGCGCATCGACGGGGGCCGCATGGATACGGTTATCCACCCGTTCGATCAGCGCGGTTTTCCACGCCAGTCTCTGCACCTGCCAGATGCCCAGCCCCATAAAGCCGGCAAACAGGAACAGGAAAACCGTCACCACCATAATGCGCCAAAGGCGGCCACCTTTCGGATGACCGCCTTCAACTTGCGCGGACGGGATGTTTGGCCCTTCCGTCATGTCATGATCCTCAGCCCATACCCTGCATGGTGTGGACCGGCATCATATTGGTGTTCAGGTGCCACATGACCCAGATCGAACCAGCCACCGCGATCACCACGATAATCAGCGTGAAGATCAGGGCCAGCATGTTCCAGCCGCCTTCCGACTTGGAGTTCATGTGCAGGAAGTAGACCATGTGGACCACCATCTGGATGGCCGCAAAGGCCACAATGATGATGGCCGTGGCCTGAACCGGCAGAACGCCCGTCATCACCAGTGCAAACGGAATAGCCGTCAGCACAACCGAGGCGATGAAGCCGATCAGATAGTCCCGATAGGAACCATGATAACCGCTGTCATCATGGTGGTCATCAAGGTGGGCGTCGTGGGTGTTGTGTCCGCTCATCGCAGCATCCCCATCAGATAGACAAAGGTGAAGACGCCGATCCAGATCACGTCAAGGAAGTGCCAGAACATCGACAGGCACATCAGGCGTCGGCGGTTGGCCGGGATCAGACCCTTCATCTTCACCTGTACCATCAGCGTCACCAGCCAGATGACGCCAAAGGTGACGTGAAGACCGTGGGTGCCGACCAGGAAGAAGAAGGCCGACAGGAAGCCGCTGCGTTGCGGCGTCGCGTCCAGATGGATCAGGTGCGCGAACTCGTAGAGCTCGATCCCGAGGAAGGCCAGACCGAACAGGCCGGTCACAGCCAGCCAGCTCAGGGTCTGTCCGATCTTGCCCTTCATCATGGCCAGCATCGCAAAGCCATAGGTGATCGACGAGAACAGCAGCATGGCCGTATTCACAGCGATCAGGTTCAGATCGAACAGATCCTTAGGTGCCGGACCGGCGGCATAGTTGCCACCGATCACGGCATAGACCGCAAACAGAATCGCAAAGATGAGGCAGTCGCTCATCAGATACATCCAGAAGCCTAGCGAGGTGCTGTGGCCTTCGGGAAGGTGCGGTTCATGGACCGGATGCCACAGGGGCTTACCCTGTGCATCCACATAGTCAGGGTTGATGGGGGCGTGTGCAGCGCTCATCGGATCAGCCCTCCGCTTTCAGTTGGGCAAGGGCGTGGGTGCGAGCATCCTCGGTCGCCACAACCTCTTCCACCGGGATGTAGTAATCGCGGCGGTAGTTGAATGTATGGGCGATCGCCACGGCAATGACAGCCACGAAGCTGGCAGCCGCCAACCACCAGATGTACCAGATCAGCGCCATGCCGCAGATACCGGCCAGAACCGAAATGATCAGGCCAGCACCCGTATTGGACGGCATGTGGATGGCTTCGAAGCCCTTGGTCGGACGCTCATAGCCACGCTTCTTCATGTCGGCCCAAGAATCCGTGTCGTGGATGATCGGGGTCTTGGCGAAATTGTAGGCTGGCGGCGGCGAAGAGGTCGCCCATTCCAGCGTACGGCCATCCCACGGGTCACCCGTCTCGTCACGCAGCTTGTCGCGGTTGATGATCGAGACAGCGAACTGGATCAGCATGGCCAGAATACCGACCGCGATGATGACGACACCGACAGCGGCGATAACGAACCAGATATGGTAGGCCGGATCATCGAACACGCGCATGCGGCGGGTTACGCCCATAAAGCCCAGCACATAGAGCGGGGCAAAGGCGACCCAGAAGCCGACAACCCAGCACCAGAAGCTGACCAGACCCCATTTGCGGTCCAGCTTGAAGCCGAAGGCCTTGGGCCACCAGTAGTTGATGGCCGCAAACAGGCCGAACAGCACGCCACCGATGATGACGTTGTGGAAGTGGGCGATCAGGAACAGCGAGTTGTGCAGCACGAAGTCAGCCGGCGGAACCGCCAGCATGACACCCGTCATACCGCCCAGAACGAAGGTCAGCATGAAGGCGATCAGCCACATCATCGGCAGCTCGAAACGGATGCGGCCGCGATACATGGTGAACAACCAGTTGAATATCTTCGCCCCTGTCGGGATGGAGATAATCATCGTGGTGATGCCGAAGAACGAGTTCACCGACGCGCCCGAGCCCATGGTGAAGAAGTGGTGCAGCCACACCAGATAGGACAGCACAGTGATACACACGGTGGCGTAAACCATCGAGGTATAGCCGAACAGGCGCTTGCTGGAGAAGGTCGAGGCGACTTCCGAGAACACGCCGAACAGCGGCAGGATCAGGATGTAGACCTCGGGGTGACCCCAGATCCAGATCAGGTTCACGTACATCATCGGGTTGCCGCCGAAGTCGTTCGTGAAGAAGTTGGTGCCGATGTAACGGTCAGCCGACAGCAGGGCCAGCGTGGCGGTCAGGATCGGGAAGGATGCCACGATCAGGACGTTGGCGCACAGCGAGGTCCAGGTGAAGACCGGCATCTTCATGATACCCATACCCGGCGCGCGCATCTTCACGATGGTGGCGATCAGGTTGATCCCCGACAAGGTGGTGCCGACACCGGCGATCTGCAGCGACCAGATATAATAGTCCATGCCGACGCCGGGGCTGTAACCAATGCCCGACAGCGGCGGATAGGCCAGCCAGCCGGTGCGGGCGAATTCGCCCACAAACAGCGAAGCCATCACCATGACGCCGCCCACCGTTGTCATCCAGAACGAGAAATTGTTTAGGAACGGGAAGGAAACGTCACGCGCGCCGATCTGTAGCGGGACCAGATAGTTCATCAGGCCCGTAATCATCGGCATGGCCACAAAGAAGATCATGATCACGCCGTGGGCGGTGAAGATCTGGTCATAGTGGTGTGCGTTCAGATAGCCCTCGGACCCGCCAAAGGCCATGGCCTGTTGCAGGCGCATCATCAGGGCATCGGCAAAGCCGCGCAGGAACATGATCAAACCAAGGATCATGTACATGATGCCGATCTTCTTGTGATCGACGGTCGTGAACCACTCTTTCCAGAGATAGCCCCACATCTTGTATTTGGTCAGCAGGGCCAGCACGGCCAGACCGCCCAGAACAACCACGGCAAAGGTGACGTGGACGATCGGGTCGGCAGGGATGGCTGCCCAGCTCAGACGCCCCAACAAGGGCGTAGTTTCTACGATTGCTTCAGAAGCCATGACGGGACTCAGGATTGCGAGGCAGGCGTCAGCGACGCTGCCACGGCAGGAAGGGTTTGCGGACCGGCCTGTGCGGCATTGACCGCAACCGCTTCAGGAACCTTGCCCGGGGCCGCAAGCGCAGCGCCGGTGAGGCGATTGAACGGGTCGGCGCGCTCCAGGGTCCGCGCATTTTGCTGGCGGCGCAGATTGGCCTCGATGGCGGCGCGTTCGGCCTCCAGCGGGGTGCAGACCTGCATCACATAGCTTTCGCCGCTACCGAACACGGCATCGCCGCGACGGGCGAACTTGTCATAGACCAGCGGCCAGGTATTGCTGACAGCCGCCAGACCCAGACCGCCCTTGCGGTCGATATCCATCATCTCGCCCATGCACATCTTGCCCGGCGTGACGCACATATTGACCACGGCGTTGAACAGCATCGCATCGACACTGTTATAATAGGTGACCGGAACCTTCTCGGACGGCTTTTCCAGTTCCAGATAGGTGTCGCGATCCAGAGCCTGACCGGCGGCGCGTACCTTGGCGACCCACTGGTCAAAACCGGCATCATCCACGCCACGCGCGGCAAAGCGCATGTTCGAGAAGCCGTCGCCCGAATAGTTGGCCGAGAAGCCGACATAGTCGCCCGGACGGTTGATGACCGCGTGCAGCTTGGTCTCCATGCCCGGCATGGCATAGATCTGGCCCGCCATGGCCGGAATATAGAACGAGTTCATCACGCCCGTAGCGGTGATGTGGAAGCGGATCGGACGATCGACCGGCGCAACCAGCTCATTGACCGTGGCAATGCCGTATTCCGGATAGATGAACAGCCATTTCCAGTCCATCGCCACCACTTCGACCTGCAGGGTCTTGTGGTCTTCGGTCACGGCCTGATTTTCATCGATCCGGTCCAGCGGACGATAGGGGTCCAGAAGGTGGGTCCCCGTCCAGGTCACAGCGCCCAGACAAATGATGATCAGCAGCGGAACCGCCCAGATCACCAGTTCGAGGTGGGTCGAGTGATCCCAGTCCGGATCATGTTCTTTTTCAACGGCCTTGTTCGAGGCGCGGTATTTCCACGCGAACCAGACGGTCAGCACCATAACAGGCACGATGACGATCAGCATCAACAGCACCGAGAAGACCAGAAGGTCGCGTTGCTGGATGGCGATGTCACCGGCAGGGGCCAGCACGACGGCTTCACAGCCAGCGAGGGCCGCCATGATTGGCGCAAGGGCGAGCGGCCTAAGGCGGCGTGATGTCATCACGCGCCGGGCCAGACTAACGGGGTGATCGGGCACAGTTTCGGTCATTGCACCCGCCCCGTAGCTCCACTGCCTAATGCGCGACATTGGACAATCCGCCCTATCCCCTCATTCCTTTTGTCGGAGCAAAGGAGCGGTTCATTCATTCTAACAGTATGGGCGCTTAGACGCCCCGTCTCAGAGAACGGCATTTGTCATGAACGCTTCGGGCGCGCCTTCTTCCGAGTCCCTTGAACGGGACGCCAGCCAGATCAACGCGCGGCATGGCAAAATCGACGCAGGCGAAATTGCAGTCGGCGTAATTTTGGGTCGAACTTCCGAGTTTTTCGACTTTTTCGTCTATGCCATCGCCTCGGTCGTCGTTTTTCCGGCCCTGATCTTCCCCTATGCGGGTCCGCTGGGCGGCACCTTGCTGTCCTTCGCCGTCTTCGCGGTGGCCTTTTTGGCCCGCCCGCTCGGCTCGGCCCTGTTTATTGCCATTGACCGCAAATTCGGTCGCGGCACCAAGCTGACCATCGCCCTGCTGCTTCTGGGCGCGTCGACGGTCTGCCTCGGCTTCCTGCCCAGCTTCCAGACCGCCGGTCACTGGGCCGCGGTCATGCTGATCGTACTGCGTATCGGTCAGGGCGTGGCTCTGGGCGGCACATGGGACGGCATGCCGTCGCTGCTGGCTGTGTCGGCGCCGGCCAACAAAAAGGGCTGGTACGCCATGGTGCCGCAACTGGGCGCACCGCTGGGCCTGATCGTGGCCAGCGCCCTGTTCGCCTATCTGGTGGCCAAGCTGGCACCGCAAGACTTCTATAGCTGGGGCTGGCGCTATCCGTTCTTCGTGGCCTTCGCCATCAACGTGGTGGCCCTGTTTGCCCGCCTGCGTATCGTGGTGACCCCGACCTTCCAGGCCGCCTTCCTCTCCACCGAGTTGAAGCCGACCCCCATCATCTCGACCGTGCGCGAAGAGCACACCAAGATGCTGATCGGTATTTTTGCACCGCTGGCCACCTTTGCCATGTTCCACATGGTGACGGTGTATCCGCTGTCGTGGGTTTACCTCTATACCGAGGAAAATCCGGCCCGCTTCCTGATGATCGAACTAATCGGTGCCTGTTTCGGTGTGGCCGCTATCGTGGCCTCGGGCTGGTTGGCCGACCGTTATGGCCGTCGCAAGCTGGTGGGTGGCTCGGCTGCGGCGATCGCTGCCTTCTCGGGCTTTGCGCCGCAACTGCTGGACGGCGGTGTGGCTGGCGAGCTGACCTATATGATCGTCGGCTTTATCCTTCTGGGTCTGGCCTTTGGTCAGGCTTCGGGCGTCATCGCCAACAGCTTCAACCCGCGTAACCGTTACACCGCCTCGGCCCTGACCTCGGACTTTGCCTGGCTGTTCGGTGCCGGTTTCGCGCCGCTGGCTGCGCTGTGGCTGTCCTCGACCTTCGGTGTCGGTGCGGGTGGTCTTTACCTGCTGTCGGGTGCCGTTGTGACCCTGCTGGTTCTGTGGTGGAATCGCACACTGGCCGCCAGCAACAGCAACGACTGATCCGGTTCTCCGGTATGTCAAAAGGCCCGCCTTCACAGGCGGGCCTTTTTTCATGCGCCATGGGCCGTGGGGGCCTCAGCCTTTGTGCTTGATCGCAAAATCGTGGAACGCCTTCAGATAATCGCCGAGGAATTTGGCGGTATCCGCATTGGCAATGGCCCCATCCTCGCCAATGAGGTCCGGCTTGAACTGCAGATAGACTTCTGTCTGGTTCATCTGGATCACATTCAGAAAGCCCAGCACAGGACGCAGCGCCGCCTGCGCCACCGCCGTACCGATAGCTCCCGGCGAGGTGCCGATGACCGCCACCGGCTTGCCCGCGAAACTGTTGGTGCCCCACGGACGGCTGGCCCAGTCGAGGGCATTTTTCAGACCGCCGGGGATGGAGCGGTTATATTCCGGCGTCACGATCAAAATGGCATCTGCCGCTTCAATCGCGGTCTTCAGGGCACGTCCCTCGGCCGGATAGTCCGCATCATAGTCATAGGAATAGAGCGGCAGATTACCGATCGCGATCTCGCTGAAACTCACCCCCTCGGGGGCAAGCTTTTCCAGCGCACCGGCCAGTTTACGGTTGATGGACGCCTTGGCGAGGCTGCCGATAATAATACCGACCTTGATCGCAGTCATAAGCGGGCTCCGGTTGAAATGGATATGCAGCCTATCAATGCCTGCACACCCAAGCCGTTCCGAAAACCCGCGCTATGACAATCTAGACGCGCACCTCGCGACGGTCGCGGCCCGCCTCGCCAAACACCCGCTGATAGCGTTCGATTTCGGCGGCATCGCCGGTGGCCTTGGCACGGTTGTCCGACAGCTTGACCACCGGACGCCCCGCCGCCTGCGTGACCTTGCACACCAGCGAAATCGGCGACAGTTCCGGCGTTTCAACCGGCGCACAGTCTCGGAAGTCGTTGGTCAGATTGGTGCCCCAGCCAAAGCTGGTCCGCACACGGCCTTTGAAATGGGCATGGGCGGTTTCAATCGTATCGACATCCAGACCATCGGCCAGAACCAGCAACTTGTCCTTGGGGTCCACGCCCTTGGACTTCCACCAGTCCATAATGATCTCGCCGCCCTCGATGGGCGGGGCGCTGTCGGGCCTAAAGCCCTTCCACTCGGCCAGCCATGAGGGCGCATCGGCCAAAAACGCCTCTGTGCCAAACGCATCGGGCAGCACCACCAGCAGATTGCCGTGATAGGTCTGGCGCCATTCTTCCAGCACCCGATAGGGCGCATCGCGCAGGGCGTTATCGTCATCGCCCGCCAAGGCTGCCACCACCATCGGCAGTTCGTGGCCATTGGTGCCGACGGCCTCCATGTCGTTATTCATGGCCAACAGCACATTGGACGTGCCGATAAAGGCATCGCCCAGCCCCGCTTTCATCGCCTCGACACACCATCCCTGCCACAGGAAACCGTGACGGCGGCGGGTGCCGAAATCCGAGATCGACAGGTTTTCCAGCTTACGGAGGCGCTCGATCTTTTCCCACAGCTTGGTCTTGGCGCGCGAATAGAGAATATCCAGTTCGAACCGCCCCAGACGAGCCAGAGCGCCCCGCGCCCGAAGCTCGTTAATGATCGACAGGGCGGGGATTTCCCACAAGGTCACATCGGCCCATGACCCGCTAAAGGTCAGGCGATACTGGCCATCTTCGGTTCTCGCCAGTTCGTATTCGGGCAGTTGATAGGTCGAAAGCCAGGCCAGAAAATCGGGCGTGAAAATCTGCTTCACACCGTAAAACGTATTGCCGCCCAACCAGATCAACTCGCGATTGGTGAACCGCAAGGTGCGGGCATGATCCAGTTGCGCCCGCAGTTCGGCCTCGTCGATTTCCGCCGCCAGCTTCACCGAGGTCGAGCGGTTGATAACGCTGAACGTCACCGGCACATCGCGGAAGCGACGCCAGATCAGTTGCAGCATCAACAGCTTGTAGAAGTCCGTATCCAGCAAGCTGCGGACAATCGGGTCCAGTCGCCAACTATGGTCATAGGCACGTTTGGCCAGATCAACACTGGGCATGGATTAGAGGCTCTCCGGTGCGGGCGGCGCGTCGCCGGTCGTGATGACGCGTCCTTCCTTCTCCGGTTTGATATACGGCGCAGGTGTGGGTGTTGTCATGTTCCCGCGCATCAAAGAACGCCCCGCCGTCATGCCGCCCGCCAGTTGCAAGGTCAGCCGCTCGCGGTCGCGATGGCGGACCTCCTCGATGGTTTCTTCGATCTCGACATCCGGCACATCCAGTTCACGCAGCACCTGCGCCCCGAAGGCCAGAGCCGATTCAAACGTCTCGCGGATTTCAAAATCGACGCCCGCCTGAATAAGCCGTATCGACGCCCCGCGATCAAAGGCCCGCGCATAGACTTTGACATTGGGGAATTCGTGCTTGAGCAACTGCACGATATGGTCGGTGGCCTCGGCATTATCGATGCAGACCAGCACCGCCTCGGCCTTGGTCACACCCGAAGCGCGCAAGGTGTCCAGACGCGTTCCGTCGCCATAATAAACCTTGAAGCCGAAGGTGGCGGCAGCCTGAATCATATCGATGTCTTTTTCGATGATGCTGACATCGACACCGCGCGCCAGCAGCGGCTGTGACACCACCTGCGAGAAACGGCCAAAGCCGATAATCAGCACGCGCCCTTCCAGTTCACTGGCCGCATCCACATCATCGACATCATCAATGCCGCGTTCTTTTTCCGGCGGCATCAGACGCGACAGGGCCAGTGTCGTCAGCGGCGTCAACGCCATCGAAAGGATGACAATGGCCGTCAGGGCCGCGCTGGCCTGTGCGCCGATCACACCGGCTGTGGCCGCCGCGCTATAGAGGACAAAGGCGAACTCGCCCCCTTGCGCGAACAGGGCCGCCCGCTCGATCGCCTCGCGGTTGGAGGCCTTGAAGACGCGGGCCACGACATAGATCACCAGCGCCTTGGCCAGCATGAAGGCGGCCAGCCCTGCCAGCACCACCTTCCAGTCATTGGCCACCACCGACAGGTCCAGCGCCATGCCGACCGACAGGAAGAACAGCCCCAAAAGGATGGCGCGGAACGGCTCTACATCGGCCTCTAACTGATGCCGGAAGGTAGAATCCGACAACAGAACGCCTGCAAGGAAGGCCCCCATGGCCATCGACAGCCCGACCGTATCCAGCAGCCACGCCGTACCGGCCACCACCAGCAGGGCCGAGGCCGTCATCACCTCGCGGCCGCCATTTCGGGCCAGAAAGCCGAACACCGGATTGATCAGATAGCGCCCGAAGGCCAGCACGCCCGCCACGGCCGCAACCGCAAAGACGATGACCTGCCACAGAGGCTCGCCCGTTCCTGTGTCGGCGACGGGGGCCATCTGCGCGCCCATAACCGCAACAATGGCCAGCAGCGGCACGATGGCGAGGTCTTCAAACAAAAGCACCGAAACGGCCCGACGTCCGGCCTCGCTGGCCAACTGGCCGCGTTCCTCCAGCATCTGCATGATGACCGCGGTCGAGGACATGACAAAACCCATCGCCCCGACAAAGGCCACGGGCGCAGACACCCCCGCCGCCATGGCAATCAGGGTCAGGGCCAGACAGGACAATCCGACCTGCGCCGTGCCAAGGCCGAATATCTCGCCCTTCATCGCCCAAAGACGGCTGGGCCGCATCTCCAGTCCGATGATGAACAGGAAGATGACCACGCCGAACTCGGCCACATGCAGGATGGTCTGCGGTTCCTTGACCAGAGCCAGTCCGAACGGGCCAAGCGCCAAACCTGCCACCAGATAGCCCAGCACCGAACCCAGACCGATCTTGCGGAACACCGCCACCCCGACCACGCCTGCACCCAAGAGTGCGGCGACATGGCCCAAACCCATGCCGGCAGTTTCTGCGGCCATGGCCACCCTCGCTTGAATGACGGCCACAGCATCGCAATGAATGCGATCTGCCCTGCCCTTGCCCAATCCGCTTAACGAACAGCCTGTTGGGTCGTTCCCGCACAGTCCTATGCAGAACGGCGCGTGTAAACCGCCTGCGTAAAGCGCTGATCGCCCGCTGCACGCTCGGGGGAACCGCCAGCCTGTTCCATGCCTTTGAACAGCATACCTGTCGTCGTCCCCCAAGGAGCCGTTATGAAAATCCGTGACCTTATGAGCCGTGATATCCATGTCGCCCGCCCCGAAGACAGCCTTCAGCATGTGGCTCGCCGTATGGCCGATGGTGATTTCGGCTTCATGCCTGTGGTGGAGGGCGAACGCCTGATCGGCACCGTTACCGACCGCGATATCGCCGTGCGGGCCGTCGCCACGGGGGCCGGACCCGAACAGGCGGTATCGGAATTCCTGTCGCGCGATGCCATTACGGTTCTGGATACGGACGAGCTGAAAATCGCGCTGGACCTGATGAGCCGTGCGCGTATCCGCCGCCTGCCTGTCATAGACAAAAATGCGCGACTGGTCGGCGTCGTGTCGCTTGGCGACCTGTCCGTAAAGGTTAAGGAACGCTATGCCGGAGAGGCTCTGGAAAGCATATCCCAGCCATAAACCACTGAATCACGACGTTATTCATAGCCAACCCCGTTCAGGCTCGGTAACCATCTCTCCCAAGAGGTCGATAACCGCTATCGGCTAAGGTTACCGACCTGAAGGTACGGGGTAGGCTTGATGGCACGCGCACAATTCCAAAAAGGTCAGAAGGTCTGGGTCGAGAGCGTCGGCCTGTGGGCCGAAATCGAGCGGGTCATCCCTGTCTGGGCCAAAGGCTTTGAAGAGCCTGTGCGTGTCACCTACGAACTGGGTCTGGGGCGCGAATTCCAGAACCACGAACTGCAATCGCCCGAAAGCGAGGCGCTGAGCAGCAATCTGGGCACTTGGCGCGTCTTGCGCGCGCGCAACAAGTGGCAGGACCAGAATGACTGCGCCCACCACCCCTTCCCCGGCAGCTATCCGGTCGTCGTCACCGACGATGCCGACTGGGGCGGCTGGCGCGTGCCGGGTGCCGAATATGACCGTCTGCCCGAGAAAATCGAGCAACAGGCCCGCATCATTGCCTGTGCGCCGCAAATGCTCAACCTCCTCAACCAACTGGTCGAGAGCGTGGACGAGGCCCCTGACGATGCGCCGCCCGAGACGCGCCGTCTGGCCGATGCCGCCAAGTCCGTCCTGCGCCGTATCCAGACCCAGCCCCTGCCGCCACGCAAAACGGCCCCCGCCGGAAAACCGGAAGCAACCCCCATCGCCAATAGCGACGAGACGCTCGCCTAAGGTCTTCCTCTTCGTCGCGACAGGCGGCTCTCGACACAGCTCGGCAAAACAGCCTAGGTTTCCCTTATTCGAACACGGATAGGGAGCCTTCGTTGTGCGGGGAATAGAGCGCCGCAGCGATGGACGGGGAAGACGAACCACAGACCATCCGGGTCTATGGGGTCGTCCCTATGAACGCGCCCTGTTTCTGGCGGCTCTGCTGATCCTGTCCATGGCCCTGTTGCTGGTCGCAAGGGACCAGTCCCGGCCGGAACGCGAACTGGATGTTCTCAACCACGATACGCTGGTTCTGGATGCCAGACTTTATGCCCAGAGCACCGCACAGCAACTGACCGGTCTGGACCGGTTGCTGGATCAGGCACAAACCCAACTGACCCAGACACCCCTCCAGCCTCTGCAAGCGCTGGAAACGGCTGTCGCCAGTCTACCGGACAGCGGAATCCTTTTGTCTACAGCACAGGGCACGCCACTGGTGGCCGTGGGACAAAAGCCTGCCCAGAGCTATAATAATGCCCAAGGGGCCACCCTTACCGACGGATATTTGAACCTTGGCCGTACCCTTGCCAATGGCCAGCGCCTGAATGCCGGTATCAAGGCACACGGCATCGCGCCTACAGGTCAGGATGTCCGTCTGGAGCTGAGGCCCGTCGCGCAACTGCCACCCGAACTGTTCAGCAGCCCGACGGGGGTGGTACTGCCCGACCCGCAAGGCAAGGATCGCGTGAATACCGCAGTCAGGATCGGAGACAGCGGGCTGGCCGTGGTGGCCGACCGCCCTGCCCGATCCTTGCTCGACCGCTGGCGCGATGATGCCAGCCTGCTGGTGATCCCCTTGGCGCTCGGCGTGGCCCTGTTGTTGTTTCTGGCCCTGCAAACCTTCCGGCAGGATCGGACGTCGCGCCAGTGGGCCGATACCGAGCGCCGCTTCCGCATTGCCGTCGAGGCGGCCCAGTGCGGGGTGTGGGACTGGGATATTGAAAAGGGCCAGTTGCAATTATCGGACTATATGGCCGCGCTGCTGGACCTGCCCGCCGGAACCAGCCTGACGACCGATGCACTGGTCCAGCGTATCCACCCGCGTTTTCGCGACAGCTTTGCCTCGGCTCTTGGGCAGGCCCGCGAGAGCGGCCATTTCGATCTGGCCTTCCCCGTCACCCTGAACGACGGCAGCCTGCGCTGGATCGATGCGCGCGGGCGCTCGCGCGGACAACGGGCGGGTAGGCCGCACCGCCAGATTATGGGTATCGCGCTGGATATCACCGAGGCGCGCCGCGCCAAGGCCCGCGCCAAGGCCGCCGAGGAGCGGCTGGTGGATGGCATCCAGAGCGTCTCGGATGCCTTTGTCCTGTTCGACCGTCAGGGTCATCTGGTCATGTGGAACCAGGCGTTTCAGGATGCCTTCGATTTTCCGGCGGACGCCCTTTATCGCGGGGCACTCAAAAACGATCTGAACCGTATCGCCGCGCAGGCCATCCGTACCGAGAACCGCCCCGAGCCGCGCCGTGCAGGGGTCCGTGAAGTCGCCCTGAAGGACGGGCGGTGGCTACAGATGACCGAACGCTATACCGGCGATGGCGGTACCGTAGTGATCGCCGCCGATGTGACCCTGATCCGCCAGCAGGAACATGACCGCCGTCGCGCCGCCGAAGAACTGCAACGTACGGTCACCGAACTGCGCGCCAGCCGTTCGCGCCTGTCCACACTGGCCACCGAATACGAAGCGGCCATGACCCGCGCCGAGGCCGCCAGCCAGTCCAAGTCAGAGTTTCTGGCCAATATGAGCCATGAACTGCGTACACCGCTTAACGCCATTAACGGGTTTTCCGAAATCATGGCGGGCGAGATGTTCGGCCCGCTGGGGGATCGTCGCTACAAGGGCTATGCGCTCGACATCCATAATTCGGGCAAGCACCTGCTCAGCCTGATCAACGACATTCTCGACATGGCCAAGATCGAGGCGGGCAAGCATAACCTGCATTACGAGCGTACCGATCTGGCGGCACTGGGGCGCGAGGTGGTGCGTCTGATGCGCGGGCGGGCCGAAGAGGCGGGACTGGCACTGGCGCTGGATTCAACCGGCATGCTCGAAGCCGAGGTCGATTTGCGCGGCATGAAACAGGTGTTCCTGAACCTTGTTTCCAACGCCATCAAATTCACTCCGCGCGCAGGGCGTGTGATGCTGATGCTGACGCCACTGATCGAGCGTCCGGGCTATATTCGGGTGGCCATCAAGGATACCGGCATCGGCATTGCCGCCGACGATATCAAACGGCTGGCCCAGCCCTTTGTGCAGGTCGAGAACCAGCACGCCAAGACCACGCAGGGCACCGGTCTGGGGCTGGCCCTGACCAAGTCCCTCATCGAGATGCACGGGGCCAGCATGGTGATCGAAAGCGAGCCGAGCATAGGCACGACAGTCTGGTTCGACCTGCCGGTCAGGGCCAATACGGGGCCGGACACCCTGCCGGATCCGCATGCAGACGATGCGATGGTATCCGCCGCCTAGTGCGGGTGGCCGCTAATTCCCCTAGCGGTTTCTACTAGCGTTTTTCTGGTGGCTTTTCGGTCGGCGACGTCTTGGAATGGCTGTGCGGGCGATGGCGCGACAGGATACGCGCCAAGGCCTTGCGATCCTCGGCCTTCTGGTCGTTCAGGATTTCCACGGCGCCGGATTCCAGACGCGCACGCCCGCGCATTTCGGACGCCCGCGACTGCTCCAGCAGTCCTGCCACCATCACAGCATCGAAATCATCCGAAGCGGTGATGGCAATAGCCTGACGGCGAGCCTCCCGCGCTTCTTGAAAGTCGGGACGCGCCGCCATGGCCACCTGACGCAGACGCACCTCTATAGCCCCGGCCACCTCCGGTGATCGGGTGCTGACGACCTCCATCAGCGAATCTGTGCGGGTCGTGCGGGTCATGCGCTCGGCCTCGCGGGTTTCGCGCGCCGTCAGCCAGACCGCTGTACCACCTGCAACCAGAAACACATTGAGCGCCACCGATGCGACCAGTGCCAGCTTGATCTTGCGCGAAGCCATTAGCGAGGCACCTCCAAAGACGCCATTTCCAGCCCCAGCACCTCGGTATCATCGGCACCTTGCAGACTGGCTTGATAGAAGACGGTTTCGGCCTGCATCGGCGCGGCGAGATGCTGGGCCAGACCTACGCCGAGCAAGGCACCGGCCACAGCCGTCGCCATAACCCCCGCCCCCGACCACAGGGTCCATGCGGACCACAGGCCTTGCGGGCGACGACGAGCCTTCAGCCCCGCCCCGACCGCCGAGGCCAGAACCCGTTCGCGCAGGTCGGCGCTGGCCGTCACCGCAGGCAGGCTCAACAGATCATCCAGAGCCTCGGCACCGGACCAAAGCGTTTGCAGGTGCGGATTGTCGGCCAGTGCCAGACGCGCCTGTGCGACCTCGTCCTGCGGCCAGCAGGTCCAGCGTGCGCCATAGGCATCCAGAAGATGTATAAATCGGTCTTCAGTCATCATCGTCTCATGCCCCCCGCCTTGTCTGTCTCGGTGCCATATCGGCCAGCGAAAGCCGCAAACTGCGCCTCGCCCGCGATAAAAGGCTTTCCAGTGCCTCGACGCTGACCCCCATCAAATGCGCCGCTTCGATATTGCCCAGTTCCTGATAGTGACACAGAACGATAGCCTCGCGTTGTCGTTCCGGCAGTTTCAACAAAACCGACTGGACCCGGGCTCCGGTCTCGGCGGCCAACAGCCCCCGATCCGGTGCCGGTGAATCGTCCACCATTTCGGGGATGCGATCGATTGGCGTCTCGCGCTTGCGGCGCAAGCGGTCGTAGCACAGATTCAGCCCCACCCGATGTAGCCATGTATCGAAGCGGGCCTGTCCCGGTCGCCATTTTGGGGCCTGTTTCCAGACCCGCAACATGGCTTCCTGCGCCACATCCTCGGCCTCTACGGGATCGCCCAACATGCGCGTGGCCAGCGACAGAAGACGCGGCAGCTTGCGGGCCACCATGGCCTGAATGGCCGCGGGATCGCCCACGGCCACACGGCGCAAAAGTTCTTCGTCGGGATCGGCGGATGGCGCCAAGCCTGCCTCGCACATAGTTAAACTGTCGGGCGGACGACCGCGCCGCCTTCCCCGTCACGACCCTACTCCGAAACCGGCATCGAAGGCGACGGCTGACGCGCGGTTCGTTCGCCGCGTCGTGATTCACGCATCGTCTGACGGGCGGCGCGGCGTTCCTCGGCGCTCAGCTGACCGTCGCGGTTGGCATCCATCTGGGCGAAGCTTTCGCGGGCCTTTTGCTCGACGCTGGCAATATCGACCGTGCGGTCCGCCATAGCCTGCATACGCCCCTCGCCCCGTTGATGGCTCCCATGCCCTGCCATGCGACGCGCATTATGACGGGCACCCTCGCCGCGGGTGCGCGACATATGGCCCATCTGTGCGTGGTCCGCCGTAAACTCTTCGCGGCTGATCTGGCCGTCGGCATTGGTGTCCAGACGGGTAAAGCGCGCCTCCATGCGCTCGGTACGCATCTTCTGGCGCTGGGCAAGGCGTTCCTCGGCGGATACCTGACCATCGCCATTGGCATCGGCGGCACGCAAGGCCTGTGTGCGGCGGGCGACAAAGTCAGCCTCGCTGATGCTGGCCTGTGCGCGTTCCATGCGCGGCATAGCCTCTTGCGCCACAGCAGGTACCGCCACGGCCACCAGCGAAAACACCGCCAAACTGCTCAGTAATTGTTTCATCTCTCATGGTCTCCATTGGGCATCTTCAGCCCGATGTTGTCCCCGTCAGAGAGATTGAACGCATACGAATCAGTTTTCCGTCGCGCTTTCCTCATTGTCGGTAGAGACAGCCGACGGCAGTACATGGTCCAGATGCGCCCGCGCCTGTTTGCGGATGTCGGAAATACTGACCTTTAGCGCCTCGAAATCCGGCTCGCCCACCACCTCGGCCAGCTTTTTCTGGAAGCCCGCCGGTTCCTGATCCAGATCGACCCGCTCGCCAAAGGCGCAGGTCATCACCTGTCCGACATGCTGGTGCAGCATCCATGTGCGGGCCATGACCGGATCATCGGCCAAGGCTTCCAGCGTCGAATTGGTCAAAGGCCCGCCCGAGGCCGCCTGCATCAACTGGCGGTACTGGCCGACAAATTCGGCATCGACCTGTGCACCTGCGCTGAGTTTTAAATCCCAGAAGCCGCGTGGCCGACGCTCGCGCTCCATCAGGTCGCGCATCTTGCGGACATCGGCGGCCACATCGACACCGGGACGCGGACGACGCAGCACATCCTCCAGCGTCTGCTGAACCTGTACCGCAAACTCGGGACTGGTCGCCCACACCACCCGCGCGCGGGTCAGGGCCATAAACTCCCATGTGTCGGCTTCATCGGCATAATAGTCGATCATGCTGCCAAGGCGCACCGATACCGGCCCTTTAGAACCCGTCGGGCGCAGGCGCATGTCCACTTCGTAAAGCCCGCCCTCGGCTGTGTGCGCCGACAGGGCCGCAATCAGCCTCTGGGTAAAGCGGCCATAAAAGGTTTCCGCACCCCAGCCCTTGCCCTCGGTCACGGCATCGTTCGGGGCATTATAGAGGGTCATCAGATCAAGATCCGACCCCAGCGACATCTCGCGCGAGCCGGCCTTGCCCAGCGCCACCACCGCCACCTCGCCCCCGCCAAGCGCACCGCCCATGCGTGTGGCCTCGGCCAAGGCCGCCACCGACAGGGCCTGAATACAGGCATCGGCCAGCGACGTGGTGGTCCAGCCCGCCTGACAGGCCGAAACGCGGCCCGTAATGATGTTCATGCCGATGCGGAAAGCCTGCTCGCGGTGATGCTGGCGCACCACATTCATCGTGCTTTCGAAATCGCCCGCCTCGGCGGCTTCCTCGACCAGTTGGGCAGCAACGCCCGTATCCTCGCCCAAGGGCGTCAGAAAGCGGGCATCCAGTACGCCGTCCAGCGCCTGTGGCTGACGGCCCAATACCCGCGCCAGACGCGGGGCAAAGGCCATGATCCCCACCACCATGTCGAACAAACGCGGCTGGTTCAGGAACAGGGCCTGCACCTGCACGCCGGTTTTCAGGCCGGAAAAGAAGGTGGCAAAACGGGTAAAAGCCACATCGGGCGCGCCGGTCGCGGCGGCAGCTTCCAACAGGCGCGGCGCAAGGCGGGTGAACAGTTCACGCCCCCGTGCCGTACGCGTGGCCTGAATACGGCCATGGTGCCAGCTACGGATGGTGTCCGAAACGCTGGACGCCTCGACAAAGCCCATACGACGCAGGGTTTCCAATGTGCCGGGGTCGTTTTCAACGCCGGTAAAAACCAGACTGCCATATTCGGAGGACAACTGCTCGCCGCCCTCGAACAACTGGCCATAGATGTGGTTCACACTGACCAGCAGCTCTCCGATATGGCGGTCAAACTCGGCCAGATCGTCCTGTCCGTAAAGGGCCGCCACCTTGGCGCGGCGATCATCATCGACCGGCAGGGCGTGGGCCTGTTCGTCCTCCAGCATCTGCACGCGGTGTTCCAGATCGCGCAGTACGCGATAGGCGGCATTCAACTGCTCGCAGGTCTGTGGTGTGACATGGCCCGCCTCGGTCAGAGCCGCCAGCGCATCCAAGGTACGCGGGCTTCTGAGGGCCGGATTGCGTCCGCCAAGGATCAGTTGCTGGGTCTGGACGAAGAACTCGATCTCGCGGATACCGCCGCGCCCCAGTTTCAGATTGGCCCCTGCGGCGTCCAACCCTTCGCCGGTCTTGTAGGTGTGGATCTGTTTCTTGATCGACTGGATGTCCAGCACGGCCTGATAATCGAGGCTGCGGCGCCAGATAAAGGGTTGGAGATGGTCCAGAAACACCTCGCCCGCCGCCATATCACCGGCGCAGACGCGGGCCTTGATAAAGGCGGCCCGCTCCCAGTTCTGGCCGACGCTCTCATAATAGGCCAGCGCCATCGGGGCCGACACCACCGGCGGGGTCGATGACGGATCGGGACGCAGACGCAGGTCCACACGGAACACATAGCCCTCGCCCGTGCGCTCGGTCAGCAGGGTCGCCATGCCCTGTGCCAGACGGTTGCAGAAGTTCTGCACCTCCACGCTGTCATCCAGAACCGCCGACAGCACATCGGGATCATAAAACAGGCTGAGATCGATATCGGACGAATAGTTCAGCTCGAACGCCCCGCCCTTGCCCATGGCCAGCGCAAACAGGCCGGGCACAGGGCCGCGTGGATCATCGGCATGCGATAACAGCTTGCCGCGCCTGCGCCAGTCGGAGGCTGCTGAACGCAAGGCCGTCTGGGCCGCCGCATCGGCAAAACGGGCAATGGCCGAGGTGACCTGATCCAGCGACCATGCCCCGCCCAGATCGGCCAGCGCCGTCATCAAATGCAGTTCGGCCTTGAACAGACGCAGCGGCGATTTCGTCTCGTCCGGCGGGCCTTCAAGCGACAGCGTCTTTTCCAGCAGGCGTTCCACCCTCTGGTCCGGATCGCCCGTCAGAACCTCGTGCAGCATTGCTGGCCAGCGACGGGCGATGCCGCCCAGATAGGACGAGGCTGCAAACACAGGTGCCAGAGACGGCCATGCCAGTTCCAGATCACCCTGCCAGCCCTGTTCCTGCGCCGTCTCGTGCAGCCGCTCATAAAGGCGGGCGGCGGCGTCCGGATCGCTGACAGGGCCGCACGGGCTGATACGGGCGATCAGGGACTGGGTGTCTAGGGTCATACTGTTTCGTCAGGCGGTTTGATCGGGTGCCTCGGCAGGCGGCAGGACCAGTGCAACACGAAGACCGGGCCCGCGTCCATCATAAGCGCCCGGCCCCTCGGCCAATTCGATACGCCCGCAATGGGCCTCGGCCACAGCCGTCACCAGCGACAGGCCCAGACCCGAGCCGGGCTCGGTACGGCTGCTGTCCAGACGCACAAAGCGTTGCAGCACCCGTTCGCGGTCTTCTTCGGGGATGCCGGGGCCATTATCGGTGACCGAATATTCGATCTCGCCATTGGCCTTGCGACGCGCACGGAACATCACCGCCCCGCCCGCAGGGGTATATTTGATGGCGTTATCGATCAGATTGGCCAGTGCCTGTGCGAGGAAGGGATGGTTACCCTCGACGAACAGGCCCTCTTCGATTTTCGAGGCGAACTCGATGTCTTTTTCTTCGCCCGCATATTCGTAAAGCTCGGCCATGTCGCGGCCCAGAATGGCGGCATCGAACACCTTGGGATCGGGCGCACCACCGGCTTGCAGTCGGGCAATGGCCAGCACGGTGTTAAAGGTCTTGAGCAGGCTGTCGGCCTCGCCCAAGGCCAGTTCCAGTGCATCGACACCGGACACCTTGCCCGCCTCGGCATCGATCAGCGCCACCTCCAGCTTGGCCCGCATACGGGTCAGCGGAGAGCGCAGATCATGGGCAATGGCATCACCCGCATGGCGGATAGAGGCCATCGAGCCTTCGAGCCTGTCCAGCATGGTGTTCAGGCCGATGGAAAGCTCGTCCAGTTCGTCGCCCGAATGTTTGACGGGGACACGAACCTTCAGATTGCCTTCCTGTACGGCACCGACCACGCGGTTCAGTCGCCCCATCGCCACTTCCACGCGGCGGCTGACCAGCAAACCACCGCCAATGCCCAGCACCAGCACAAAGAACATGGCCAGCCATAGGGCCTGGGTCAGCCGCGACAGATAGGCTTCGATATCGCCGACATCCTCGCCGACGAACAGATGCTCGCCCCCCGACAGCGCGGTGTCGATGCCGATGGACTGGCGTTTTTGCACGCGCCCCTCGGCATCGGTATCGGTCAGGCGGAAGGCTTCCCACTCGCCGCTGTCCACGCCGTCGGGAATGTCGGAAATATTGGCCGTGACGACTTTGCCGTCCGCATCGCGCAGGCGGTACAGATATTTATCCCCGCGCAAAGTGCGATCCACCAGCGCCTGATTGAGCGCATTGCCGCCACGCGTGCGATAGATGGCCACGAGGGTTTCCACCTCGGCGCGCACACTGGCCTCGGCCCGCGCCCGCGCCTCGGACGCCGAGGCCATATAGACATAGGCCATCACCGCGCTGGCCGTGGCCACGAACAGGGCCAGGAACAGCAGCGTCAGACGAAACGGGGTCCGTCTAAAGAGGGATGGCAGATGCATGTGAGGGCTTAGGCCTCCAGCCGGTACCCCGCGCCGCGCACGGTTTGCAGCATGGCGTGGTCAAAGCCCTTGTCGATCTTGGAACGCAGGCGGCTGATATGCACGTCGATGACATTGGTCTGGGGGTCGAAATGGTATTCCCACACCTTCTCCAGCAGCATGGTGCGCGTCACCGACTGGCCCGCATTTCGCATCAGATATTCCAGAAGCTGGAACTCACGCGGTTGCAGGTCGATATCCTGACCCGAGCGGTGCACGGTGCGCGCGATCAGGTTCATTTCCAGATCACCGACCTTGAGCACGGTCTGCACGCCGCCTGTCTCGCGGCGACGGGCCAGAGCCTCGACGCGGGCGATCAGTTCGGCAAAGGCATAGGGCTTGACCAGATAGTCATCGGCACCGGCTTTCAGACCGACCACGCGGTCCTCGACCTCGCCCAGCGCCGACAGGAACAGCACCGGTGTCTGGTCGCCGCCCTTACGCAGGGTTTCCACCATGCCGATACCGTCAAGGCGCGGCATCATGCGGTCCACGACATAGACGTCATAGCCGCCCTTTTGCGCTTCCAGCAGGCCGAACGCGCCGTCAACCGCATGGGTAGCCTCGTGTCCGGCTTCGGTTAGTCCGCGAACCATAGCGGTTGCGGCCTCGGCGTCATCTTCGACAACCAGAATACGCATTGTCCCCTCCAGAAAAGAAATCGGCGGCAAACATAACCGATTGCCGCCGAAATCCACAGTTAAGGCTTCGTCAGATTTCCATCCGACTTCACCGGTTTAGTCCTTCTTGGCCAGCGGCAGCACCAGCGAGCGGTTATTGCCCTGATAGAGGACCATCAGCAGCACGCTGGGCCGCCCCGACGTGCGGGCCGCCTCGACCGCCGTGCGGAACTCGGCGGGTGTGGTCACGGCGCGGTTATTGGCGCGGAAGATCACCAGACCGGCCGGAATGCCCAACTTGCCCGCTTCGGACGATGCATCGACCGCCGTGACAACCACGCCGTTCACATCGTCAGGGATGTTGTGGCGCTGGCGCAGGGCTGCAGTCAGGGCCGTGACGGTCACGCCCTCGACCTCGGTGCCGACCGTTGCATTCGGTGCGGCTTCCGGTGTGTCTTCACCTTCAAGCTGCTGGTTCAGGCTTTCTTCGGACGGACGACGGCCCGCACGGATGTCCACGGTCTGGCGACGGCCTTCACGCAGCACTTCCAGACGCAGACGATCACCCGGCTTGGCATTGGCCACGCGGCGGGTCAGGCTGGAAGCCCCATCGACCGCCTCGCCATTGATCGAGGTAACGATGTCTTCTTCCTGCAAGCCGCCTTCAGCTGCCGGAGAGCCTGCCGTCACCTGGGCCACGAACGCGCCCTTGGTATTGGCATCCAGACCGAGCGCTTCTTTCACTTCCGGTTGCAGATCGCTGATCTGCACGCCCAGATAGCCGCGCTCGATGGTTTCGCCCTTGATCAGGCGATCGGTGATTTCCTTGGCCGTCTTGGCCGGAATGGCAAAGCCGATGCCGACACTGCCGCCCGATGGCGAGAAGATCGCCGTGTTCACACCGATCACGCGACCATAGATGTCAAAGGTCGGGCCACCCGAATTGCCACGGTTGATGGCCGCGTCGATCTGCAGGAAGTCATTGGCCACGCCACCGCCGATATCGCGCGACTTGGCCGAGACGATACCCGCCGTGGCGGTGCCGCCCAGACCGAACGGGTTGCCGACCGCGATGACCCAGTCACCGACGCGCGGTTCGGACGCTTCTTCGAACGACACGAACGGGAAGGAATCGCCTTCAATCTTGATGACGGCCAAGTCGGAGGCTTCGTCACGACCGATCAGGCGGGCCTTGAAGGTACGACCGTCGCTGAGCTTGACGCTGATTTCCTCGGCATTGGCCACGACGTGGTTATTGGTGACGATGGTACCGTCAGCCGAAATAAAGAAGCCCGAGCCACTGCCCGGAGCCAGTTGGGTTTCCGGCTCGACCTTGGAGTCGCCCTCTTGCGGGGGGACCAGGAACGGGAACGGGAAGCCCGGCATCTGCATGGTGCGCGGACGCTGTACGCGCGTCTTCACATCGATCTGCACCACGGCCGGTGCAACCTGCTGGAAGATGTCGGCAAAGCTGAGCGGCGCGCCCTGTGGCGGCGCAAAGGCCAGACCTGCAGCCCCTGCCGAGGGGATCAGGCGCGAAGCCGATGCAGGAGCCGCCTCGGCTCCCGGCCACTGGATGACGCCACCCGCCGTCGCCGCTGCGGCGAAGGTCAGGCCCACGGCGGCCCCCAGAATGAACTCCTTGCGTTTCAGCATCGTCGTCCTTGTAGTCTAAGATCGGGAATACACGGGATTCCCCGCATAACGGATATAGGGCGTCATCGCAGATGCCAATGGCTGACACGCGAATGAGGCGCTGAAATCGTTTGCCCCCGACCACGGTAAAGCCAAGGCTCAACCATGGCCAAACGGCGACCCTAGATGTCTTGTTTGTCAGACTCTGCGGACGGTTCCGGCGATATCCATTCAGCCAGTGCCGCTTCTTCGCGGGAATCCAGCGGTGCGGTCGCGGTTTTCTGGCGACGGCTGCGCCCCCAGAAGACCAGCCCGCTGCCCACCACCAACAATAAGGGTCCCAGCCACAGGATCAGCGTCCCCCACCGAAAAGGCGGCGTGAACAGCACATAGTCACCATAGCGGCGCACCAGATCCTGACGGATTTCGGCATCGGTCTTGCCGTCGCGTATCTGCTCGCGCACCAGAGCGCGCATGTCCGCCGCAATGGCCGCAGGGCTGTCGGCAATCGATTCATGCTGACAAACCACACAGCGGATATCGACAAACAGGTCGCGCGCGCGGCTTTCGGCCACCGGATCAGCCAGAGCCACATCGGGTCCAGCCGCCGGTTCGGCCATGGCCGTGCCCGCCAGCAAAAGCGCCATGAACGAGGCTGCGAAAAGACGCTTCATGCCTTGGCCTCCTTGCGGCGGCGCGTCCCCGGTCCTGCCCCCACGCGCAAACGGCGATCCAGCAGCGACACCAAGCCCCCCAGCGCCATCAAGGCGGGACCGATAAAGATCAGACGCGCCCACGGATTCCAGTAGAGCCGCACGACCCATGCCGGTTCTCCGGCATCGGTCGCGGTGCGCTCGCCCATCACCACATAGACGTCATCGAGGCCACGAAAATCGAGGCCCACCTCGGTCGTCGTCTGACCACCGGCGGGGAAGAAGCGGCGCTCGGACGTTGTTTCGCGTTCGCGCTTTTGACCCGCGACATCGACCACGGCCAGACGGCCCTGCTCGGCCAGATAGTTCGGGCCTTCGATGATCTTCACGTCTTTAAGCTGCACCTTCCACGGACCGGCAGATATCTCGCCACCGATCGGCAGGGCGCGGGCGCTCTCGACCTTGAAGGTCGTCTCGACCACCGCCCCCAGAATAAAGATACCGACGCCCGCATGGGCCAGCGCCATACCCCATGCCCCCAAGGGCAGATTGCGCGCACGGCGCAGGGTTTCCGCAAACGGAGCGCGGGCCAGCTTGGTGCGCTCGGCCACCTCGGCAATCGCGCCGAACACCAGCCACAGGCCAAGGCCGACACCGGACGCCGCCAATGCCTTTTTCGGATCAAACAGCAGGAAGGCCAGACCCGCCCCCGCAACCGCCAGCACCAGAGCCAGACGCAGGCGCTGAACAGCTCCCTTGGCATCGCCGCGCTTCCACGCCAGCAAGGGTCCGGCAGGCAAAAGGATGCAGGCCACCGCCATCAGCGGCGTGAACACGGCGTTGAAATAGGGTGGGCCAACCGAAATGGTCGCGCCCGTCGTGGCTTCCAGCAGCAGCGGATAAAGCGTGCCCAGCAGGACTGTGGCCGCTGCCGCTGTCAGGAACAGGTTGTTGAGCACCAACATGCCTTCGCGGCTGACGGGTGCAAAGGTCGCCATCGAACGGATCGCGGGGGCGCGAATGGCAAACAGGATCAGGGCTGCGCCAGCGGCCAGTCCCAGAATAGCCAGCAGCATCATGCCGCGTTCGGGATCGACCGCGAACGCATGCACGGACGTCAGAACGCCCGAGCGCACCAGAAACGCGCCCAGCATCGAGAAGCTGTAGGCCAGAATGGACAGGAACACCGTCCAGCCCGCCAGCGCCCCGCGACGCTCGGTGACAATGGCACTGTGCAACAGGGCCGCACCCGCCAGCCATGGCAAGAAGGAGGCGTTTTCAACGGGGTCCCAGAACCACCAGCCGCCCCAGCCCAGTTCGTAATAGGCCCAGAAACTGCCCAGCGCGATGCCGACCGTCAGAAACGCCCACGAAGCCAGCGCCCAAGGCCGCACCCAGCGCCCCCATGCCGGATCGACACGCTTTTCGATCAGGGCCGCGACCGCCAGCGAGAAACAGACCGAAAACCCGACATAGCCCGCATAGAGCAGCGGCGGGTGGATGGCCAAGGCCGGGTCTTGCAGCAAGGGGTTCAGCGAGTTGCCCTGAACCGGAATATCGTCCAGCCGCACAAACGGATTGGAGGTAAAGGCGGCAAACGCCAGGAACAGCGACGACAGCGCGCCCTGCACCGCCACCGCCGAGGTCTTGAGCCCGAACGGCAGACCGCGCGACAGACCCAGCACAGCGCCAAAGGCCGTCATCACCAGACACCACAGCAGCAGCGAGCCCTCGTGGTTACCCCACGCGCCCGCCACCTTATAGAGCAGCGGCTTGTCGGTATGGCTGTTCAGCGCCACGTTCGCGACCGAGAAGTCGGACGTCACATAGGCAAAAATCAAACTGCCGAAGGCCACCACAATGGCCAGTGCCGAAGCCAGAAGCCCCGCAGATGCGGCACCCGCCAGCACCGGATTGCGACGGATGCGCCCCCATGTCGCCATCCCCATGGCGAACACGCTGAGCGCAAAGGACAGGATCAGGGCATAGCTGCCAAACTCGACAATCACGCGCCTATTTCCCCGCCGGTTGATATGAGCCGGATTCGGGACGCCACTCGCCTGTTTCCTTCAGGCGGTCGGCCACTTCGCGCGGCATATAGGTTTCGTCGTGCTTGGCCAGAACCTGCGTGGCCTCGAAGGTGCGGTCGGGGCCATAGCGGCCTTGGGCGACGATCCCCTGCCCTTCACGGAACAGGTCGGGCAGGTCACCCTTGAAATGTACGGGGGCCGTGGCCTCGTTATCGGTGATGGTAAAGCGCACCGAACCATCGGTGTTCTTGACCACACTGCCTTCTACCACCAGACCACCCAGACGGATCATCTGGCCGGTCGGCACCTTTTCCACCGTCACTTCGGACGGCGAATAGAAGAAGGTCACATTGTCCTTCATCGCCCATAGGGACAGGCCCACGGCCAGCGCGAGAACGGGTGCCGCCGCAGCCACCACCCACAGGCGGCGACGGGCTTTGGGAGATTTGGGAAGCCAGTTCATGGTCCTAAACGTCATTTCTGGGCCTTGGCGCGGGCGTCGGCCAGCAGTTTTTCAAGCTCGGGACGGCGGGGATCATTGGGGGCCAGAACCGCCAGGATCGGGGCCCACATTGCCTCGCCCCGGGCCAGTTCGCCACGCGCCAACGCCGCCTCGCCGAGGAAGTAGCGCGCGCCCAACTGGTTCGGGTCCAGCTTGACGGCTTCAACAAAGGCCGCCTCGGCATCGGGACCGATACGGCCCTCATTGGCACGAACCAGACTTTCCCCCAGACGCGCCCAGTTCTGGGCATTGTCGGGTTTCAGCGTCAGGGAACGGCGGAAGGCCGAGGCCGCACCCACCGTATCGCCTGCCTCGAAACGGGCCGCGCCCAGCATGGACAGGGCCAGCGCATCATCCGGTTCCTTGCGGACCACCTCGGTCAGAACTGCCGCCACCTGTGAAGGGTCCAGCCCTTGCGGATTGGCGGCCCATTCGGCCACGCGTTTCTGATAGGGCTGATCGCCGTAACCGGCCGCGCCAAACACCATATAGAGCCCCAGAGCCAGCGCCGCGGTGACGCCCACGCCCCCCAGAACCCACAGACCGTCGCGCGGGCCGACAGCCAGTTGCCCCTCGGCACGACGGGCGGCCAGAAGGCGACGTCCGGCCTCGGCACGGGCGGTTGTCCATGCGGCCTCGTCCAGCAGGCCACGCGCCTTCATCCGGTCCAGTTCGGCCAGTTCGCGCGCGCCCGAAAGGCGGTCGGTTTCGGCATCGTCCGGCGCAGCCAGACGCGCGGCACCTCTTCGTGCGCCCGTCAAAATCAACAGTCCGGCAAGCGCCGTCAGTATCGCGGTCAGGATCCAAAAGATCGTCATAATGTTCGCTGTAGCGGATCAGGCCAGACGATGCGAGTAGGTGGGCACAGTCCCCGGTGCCGCACCCAGACTGGCCAGACGCCGGCGGACCGTGCGGGCCGCATCCTTGGCCCCTGCCAATTGCAGCAGATCGACCATCACCTGCAGGCGGCGACGGGCCAGACGACCACCGTCAACCACTTCGGTTTTATGTAGCAAATCCAAGGCTTCGCCCGACCAGTTGGAGATACGCCCGACAATTCCCTCGACCGTCTGGCGGCGCTCGCTCTCGCATCCCATGGCCGCCGCAGGGCCGTGGGTGGTGGACAAAATACCCACCAATAAACGGGCTTGCTCAACCTGTTCGTCATCCAGCGGCGCCGCCAGATGCGGCACAGCCCGCGTCATACGCCCCGCCAGCGTGGTTTTTTCCTGTGGCAGCAAGACATCCACTGCCTCGTCGGCCTGTTTGAAGCGCTCGACCAGCGACATAGACAGACGCAGTTTCTGATGGCGCAGGGTCCGCGCCCAGACACTGTCGGCACGCGGCACGACCACCACCTCGAACTCCTTGAGGGCCGATGCCAGCCAGTGCAGCCGGTCCCGCAAGGCCAGTACCCCTTGCGGCCCCTCGGACAGATCAAACCCGACGATGAAATCGGCCTTGTCAACCAATGCGCCCATCACCCGATCGACAAAGCCGGTAAAACTGCCTTGTGACAGGCTGGATGACGGGCTGGCCAGAACCGCCGCATGTTCGGCCAGACGCAGGACCTGCAACCCTTCGCGCAGGTGGGCATAATAGATTTCCATCAGCGCTTCGGTGCCGTCATCACCCACGGCCTGTGCCTGTCGCAGCGCCAGTTTCAGCTCGGCGGCTTCTTCGGCACCTATACGGCCCTGCCAGTCCGGCAAGCGCTTGACCGATGTACGGGCAATGCCCGCCACATCCAGTATCCGCGCCAGTCTTTGGCGGGCCTCGGGCGTGCCACCCGGCCAGATTTTGCCGCCGTGGTCGCGCAGGGCGGACGCCGCCGTCTGGCACAGACGGTCGGCAATCATCCGCGCCAGATCGTCATCATAGTCCAGCTTGGGCAGCAGCTCCGGCTCGTTGCGCTTGGCCGCCCGCCACAGATCGTCACGCAGACGCACCGGCAAGACAAAGCCCTGCATGCCGTCCACGCGATCGCGGAACAGCGGCAATAACGGACGCATCACCTGATCGCGGCGCAGACGGTCCCTGATTTCCTCGGCCATCATCAGGCGCACGGCTTCGGCACGCGCGCCAGCCATGTCCGCCACGGCTGCTTCCAGCAGGGACAGGACATGATCCGGACTGCGCATGATGACCTCGCCCAAGGCGACCCTATGTGCGGGTGTCAGTTCCGCCATAAACAGGTTCCGGTCGGCTCCAATCGGCTCAAACTCCAAGGCCGATCATGCAATAGTGTCGGTTAACGGCGTGTTCGTCTGGTGCTTTCAGTTTTAAAGCGCGCGAAATCAGCCCTCGGCGGAGGGCAGTTCCACGACCACTTTCAGGCCGCCCATATCGCTGTGCCCCATCGTTATACGTCCGCCATAGGCCCGCACCAGTTCGTCCACGATCGACAGGCCAAGACCCGTACCGGGGGTGGCCTCGTCCATGCGGGTGCCGCGTTTTAGCGCCGTATCACGCTGGTCTTCGGGAATGCCGGGGCCGTCATCTTCGACGACCACCACCATCTGTCCGGGCACGGACGGCCCTGCCAGCACCCGCACGCGGCGCTTGCACCATTTACCGGCATTTTCGATCAGATTACCGAAGATTTCCTGCAAGTCCTGACGCTCGCCACGGAAGGCCAGACCCTCCGGCGCGCGCCAGTCGATCTCGACGCCTTTATCCGCGAATACCCGCTCGATCATCACCGCCAGTTCGTCCAGCACATCCTCGACGGGGGTGCTTTCGCCCAAACCGTGGGCGGCACGGGCGGCCGCACGCGCACGGCGTAAATGGTGCTCAACCTGATCGCGCATTACCTGTGCCTGACGGCGGACCAGATCAGGCAGTTGCCCGTCCTGTGTTCCCGCCTCGGCCAGCATGACCGCCAGCGGCGTCTTCAGCGCATGGGCCAGATTGCCGACATGGGTACGCTGGCGCTCGACCGTCTCCTGCGAGTGGTCCAGCAACAGATTGACCTGATCGGCCAGAGGCTGGATTTCACGCGGATAGGCCCCGCCCACACGGTTGGCGCGTCCACGGTGAACCTCGGCAATGGCGTGGTCCAGATCATAGAGCGGGCGCAAGCCCACCCGCACCTGCACAAACACAGCCGCCACTAGGCCCAGCCCAAGCAGCAACAGTGCCACCCATGTCACGGTGGCAAACTGGCGCGTATCGGCATCGACATCGGTCCGGTCGATGGCGGCAAAAAACACAACCGGCTCGCTTCGCCCCGGTAGGGTCTTCATGCTGGCGGCAATCCGTAAAGGCTCGCCCTTTGGCCCGTCCTCGGCGCTATAGCTGACGGTCCGGCCAAAGGCATTGTGCAGACGCTCCAGCAGGTCGGGCGCATAGGCCAGCGTCAAGCCGCCCAGCGATTCCGAGCCCGCCACCACGTCCAGTTTGCCGTCCGCATCGGGCTCGGCCACCATCCAGTACTTGCCCGACAACAGGCGCTCGGTCCGCGCCTCGCGGATTTCACCGATATAGAGCTGGCCTTCGGGGGTGATACTGGCGGCCACGACCACCTCGTCGATCGTATCGCCCAGCGTACTGCCCAGACGGCGCAAGGCCGATTCCTGAAACAGCGATGTCAGCACCCCACCCGTCAGGATCAGGGCCACAAAAATCCACGCGGCCGCCAGCCAGATCAAGCGGCGTGTCAGCGAACGGCCGGGGCGCAGTCGCCCCCACCCTGCCTTTACAACCGCCGCCGTTGTGGAGGCCGTATCGTCCGGCGCGACAGCTCCGCTCAATTCGGAACTCAGCCTGCGTCGCTTTCGCCGGCCAGCGGCGACAGGCGATAACCCAGACCACGCACCGTCTCGATACGGTCCGAGCCGATCTTTTTACGCAGACGGCCCACGAACACCTCGATGGTGTTGGAATCGCGGTCGAAGTCCTGATCGTAGAGGTGTTCCACCAGTTCGGTGCGGCTGATCACGCGGCCCTGATGCATCATTAGATAGTGCAACAGGCGGTATTCCAGCGAGGTCAGGCGCAGGGGTTCGCCATTGACGGTCGCCCGCGCCGCACGCGGATCAAGGCGCAAGCCACCGCACGACAGGGTCGAGGTGGCATGGCCCGCTGAGCGGCGCAGCAAAGCACGAAGGCGCGCCAGCAGTTCTTCGGTATGGAAGGGCTTGGTCAGATAGTCGTCGGCACCGGCATCAAAGCCCGCCACCTTGTCCGACCATGCGGCGCGCGCCGTCAGGATCAGAACCGGCGTGGTCTTGCCCTCGCGGCGCCAGCGTTCCAGCACCGAGACGCCGTCAATCTTGGGCAGGCCCAGATCCAGCACCACCACATCATAGGGTTCGGTATCGCCGAGGAACCATGCCTCTTCGCCATCGGGGGCGTGATCCACCGCATAGCCCGCATCGGCCAGCGCCGTCTTCAATTGCCGCGACAGGTCAACATCGTCTTCGACCAGAAGAACACGCATGGATCAGTTACCTTTTAGTTTTTAGTCGTCCCGACGGGGGCGCCCCGAACGGCCATCGACCTCGATGTCGGACACTCGGCCACCCGGATATTCCCAACGCACCGTATAGTCGTCGCCGCGCTCGCGCATGCCCAGCATACGGCCCGGACGGCCATTCTGGACCTCGCGGGCGACCTGGCCCGGATTGGCGCGCTGGCCACGGTTGTCGCGATTATCGCGCTGGTTCCCACGGTCATTGCCGCGGTTGTCGCGTTGTTCATAACGGTCCCGCTCGCGCGACTGGTCACGCGACTGGGCCACTGCGTCCGTTGCGGGAACGACAGCGATCAAGGCGGCAATCAAAAGGGCTCGAATGGACATCATGTCTGCCGGTTTAGGCTCCCGCCTCTGAACATAGGCTGAACGCGGAATTTATCATTACGAAGCCTGACACAAGCTTGGCTGCATAATACTCACACGCAGATTAAAGCCTATCCCGTCGCGACGGACCAGACATTGTTTGTGCCAATATAATGTGCGCTACGGCTTGAAACGGCAAAACTGACAAGGTTTTCATACAGATGAACCGTTTCTGACGCGCTTCGTTCAGATACGGCTCAGCCGCGATCTGCTTTTCTGACATCAACGCCGCAGGGACCCGCTTCCCTCCCCCTGCGACACAGTTCGGAAAGGAGCGCCACATGCGCAAGATGAAATCTTTTATGATCCCCGCCCTGGCCATCGCCGCCTTTGCCAGCGCCGTTCCGGCTGTCGCCTCGGCCCAGTCCTATGGCCGTCACGCGCCGTCCTATGAGCGCCACCATGACCGCCGCGAAGTGACCTATCGCAAGATCGAGCTGGATCGCCGCATCGACCGCGCCCGCGACAATCGCCGTCTGGACCGCGACGATGCAATCAGCCTGAAACGCGAACTGGACGGCGTCATCCGCATGGAACGCAGCATGATGCGCGGCGGTCTGGACCGTCGCGAAATCCAGACACTGGGCCGTCAATATGACCGTGTCGAGCAACGTCTGGAGCGCAAGCTGCGTCAGGAACACCGCAGCGACTACAACAATGGCCGCCGCCACTAGGGCCGGTACCGCACAGGCTTGAGCGGCACTTTTTTCACCCTGTCACCGGTGCCGAGCAAGGGGCGCGATTCTCACAGAATCGCGCCTTTTTGCTAGGGATTCATAACCTTCAGTTCGGGCCAGCGGGCCTGAAGCTTGGTGATGATCTTGTCCCAGTCCTTGGCGACGGGACGTTCTGGCGTCGGGCGGATGGTCAGGTTGAACATGTCCTCAAGCCCGAAGGGCGCGGCCACGCTGATCTCGCCATCGTTTTCCAGACGCACGCCGACCGCAAAACAGGGGGCAACAAAGCGCGCCATCGCCTCGTCTGTATGGGTCAGAGGCGTATAGGGTTGGCCGTATTTCTCAGGGAACCACAGGTGCACGCGGGCCTGATTGCGCACCTCGACCTGTTCGGACAGCGGCCCTTCGAAATGTGCGGCAAAGCGTTTGATCCAGACATCTTCGGCATCCCACGAAGTATCGGGATCGAAATAGCCGATGTCATAATCCTTGATGCCGTAATCGACCGCGCGTCCCGTCTGGTGGTTCCAGACACGCTGATAGACCGCGCCCGAGAACACCCGCCAGTCGGGCAGTTGCAGATCACGCGTGCCTTGAAGCACCTGCATCATCACAGGGTCGCTGTGCAGGATGGCCTTGAGCTTTTGCTCCAGCATCGCCTCGCTCATCGGCGGGTAAATTCACGCACCGGCCATGCGTGGTCCAGCGGGCCATGACCTCCGCCCAGACCCGGCGCGCGGCGAATAGCCTCGGCCACATAGGCCCAGCCCTCGGCCACGGCTACCGACAGCGGCAGGCCCTTGGCGATACCTGCCGCACAGGCGCTGGCCAGCGTACAGCCCGTGCCGTGGGTATGCATCGAATGGATGCGTTCGGTTTCCAGAACCGTCTCGCCATCCGGTGTCATCAACAGGTCGATGACCGTATCGCCCGCGACGTGGCCACCCTTCATCAGGACCGCCTTGGCCCCCATGCGCAGTAAGGCCTCGCCTGCGCGGCGCTGGCCGTCAAGATCGGCAACGGTGATCCCTGTCAGGGCCTCGGCCTCGGGCGCATTGGGTGTCAGCAGCGCTGCGCGCGGCACCATCAGCGACTTCACCGCTTCAACCGCCAGATCGGGCAGCAGAGGATGGCCGCCCTTGGCGATCATCACCGGATCCACCACAGCCGGAGCCTTGGCTTCGTCTAGCAGGGTCGCGACGATTTCCACGACCTCGACACTGCCCAGCATGCCGGTTTTCACCGCATCTGCGCCGATGTCTTCCAGCACGCAACGCGCCTGTGCCGCGATCACGTCCAGCGGCACGGGATAAACGCCATGTACGCCCAGAGTGTTCTGCACTGTGATGGCCGTCACCGCCGTCGCGGCAAACCCGCCCAGCATGGTGATAGCTTTAATATCAGCCTGAATGCCTGCGCCACCGCCGGAATCCGATCCGGCGATCACCAACACACGGGCTTTGTTTTTTGCGCTATCGCTCGTGACGCGGTCACTCGCTACTTGAGCGGATTGATCTATCTGGGTCATGCGCCCGCACCCGAAAACAGTTTCAGGCCAACAATGCCACAGACGATCAGCAGGATACACACGGCGCGGATCGCCGTTGCCGGTTCCTGATAGATCACGATGCCGACGACGGCCGCACCCACGGCACCAATGCCGGTCCAGACCGCATAGGCCGTACCGACCGGCAGTCTTTGCGTGGCCGCCCACAACCCGACCATGCTGGCAGCCAGAGCCACAGCAACACCCAGCGAAATCAGCGGTCTTTGCACCCCGACATATTTCACGCCGGAGGCCCACATGATTTCGAACATACCCGCCACGATCAGGACGAGCCACGGATTGAGAGAGAGCAACCAGTTCATAGGCGCGTGATGGGCGAATCTTGCCCCAAGAGCAAGATGCCGGTGCCCGCTGAAACCCGACGTGTCCCTAGGTACCGATCGGGCCACGGAAAATGAACCATGCCCCCAGTGCGATAAAGGCAAAGCCGATCAAGTGGTTGATCGTCAGCTTCTCGCCAAGATACAGCACCGAGAATCCGGCAAAAACAGCAAGGGTTATGACCTCCTGCATCGTTTTCAGCTCGGCTGCGGAATAGACGGTATGGCCGATCCTGTTGGCCGGAACCGCCAGCCAGTATTCAAAAAATGCGATGCCCCAGCTCAGCATAACCGCAATCCACAGAGGCTTGGGATCGCCCTTCAAATGCCCGTACCAGGCATAGGTCATAAAGACATTGGAGATCGCCAGCAGGATGACCGGCGCAGTATAGGGCGATACGCCGATATTCACTGTCTGGCCCCGTCCAGCGCGGCCTGTACCTTCAGGGCCTGCACCATCTCGCGCACATCATGCACACGTACCATGGCTGCGCCTTGTCGCGCGCCTTCCAGATGCAAGGCAATGGTGCCGCCCAACCGGTCGCCCGCATCGGTCGCCACCGGATCAATCTCGGCGATCATGCGCTTGCGGCTGGCGGCATAAAGAACAGGATAGCCCAAGTCGCACAGTGTCCGCAGATTAGAGCTCAGAGCCAGATTATGCGCCAGATTTTTGGCAAAGCCGATGCCGGGGTCCAGCCAGATATGCTCGCGTTTTACCCCTGCCGCCATGGCCGCATTGGCTTGTGCGGACAGGTGCTGACAGACCTCGGCCACCACATCCGTATAGTGCGGCGCATCCTGCATGGTCTTGGGATCACCGCGCATATGCATGAGGATCAGCTCGCACCCCAACTCTGCCGCCGTCGCCACACTGTCGGGACTATGGGTCAAGGCCGAGACATCGTTCCACACATGCGCCCCTGCCCGAACCGCCGCGCGGGCCACTTCGGGCTTCATGGTGTCGATGCTGATGACGCCATCCCATTCGCGAGCCAACACCTCGATCACCGGCACCACGCGGGCAATCTCGACCTCGGCGCTAACGGGATCCGAGCCAGGGCGTGTGCTTTCGCCGCCGATATCCAGCACATCGGCCCCGTCCGAAATCAGCCTGCGGGCATGGGTCAGCGCTGCCTGTAATCCATCATGTCGGCCACCGTCGGAAAAACTGTCGGGGGTCACATTCAACACGCCCATGACCAGAGGCCGGCGGGTTTCGCATGACGACAACAGGGTTCTCAGCTTCATGGGCCACTATCCCGACAATCTGGATACGCCAGACCTCTAATCCAGCCTCTCGACCTTCTGGAACGGCACGTCAACAGAGCGATGCCCTTGGCACTAAAGCGACTTGCGCTCACAAGCGCCTAGACACATAGTCTCTTTATAAAAGTCATTATCCGCCGCCAGTTTGAGCGGTTCATCGGAGCGTGGCCAGCAGATGCTAAAGGGGCAAGATCAATGAGCGCCTATATTCACGACGCCATTCGCACACCGCGCGGCAAGGCGCGTCCCAATGGCGGACTGGCCGCTATGAAGCCCCAGCACCTTGTGAGCGGACTGATCGATGCGCTGGAACAACGCGGCCATGCGCCGCGCAAGGCCGAGGGCCTGTTGCTGGGCTGTGTCGGACAGGTGGGCGCGCAAGGCGGCAATATCGCCCTTGTGTCCAAGCTCCATGCCGGATTGGATGATACCGCCTTTGCCTATACGCTGAATAACTATTGCGTCTCGGGCCTGACGGCGATTGCGCAGGCGGCGCAGATGGTTACAGGCGGGGCCGTCAGTAGCGTTCTGGCAGGTGGCGTCGAGATGATGTCGCATGTGCCCTTCATGGCCGACAAGGCCGATTACTACACCAATGACGAACTGGAACCGCGCGCACGTTTCCTGCTGGTGGCACTGGCTGCGGACCGTCTGGCCGAAGATTGCGGCATTGCGCGAGAGGCACTGGATGCCGTCACCCTGACTTCGCAACAACGCACCGCCGCCGCCGAGGGCAGCCCCCTTGTGGCCTCGCGGATCGCCGTCAACGCACTGGCAAAAGATGAAGCCCCCCGTGCCTCGACCCGCACTGAAACTCTAGCCGCCATGCCAACCGCATTCGGTGCCATGGCACCGCATTATGCCGGCGCTCTGAACGGGCGCGAAATCGCGTACAGCCACACCCTCGCCCATGCCCCGCCCATGACCGATGGTGCGGGACTGGCGCTTGTTTCGGCCGATCCGAAGGGCGCGCGTGCGCGTATTGTGGCCTCGGTCGAGATCGGCGGCGATCCCTATGCCTCCCTCACCGCAGGCTTTGCAGCCATGGAGCGCGTATTGGCCAAGGCTGGCTTAACGCTGGCAGACATGGACCGCATCGAGTTCATGGAGGCCTTTGCCGTCGTCATCGCCAAATTCCTGCGCGACTATGATGTCGATCCCGAATGCGTCAATGTGGGTGGCGGGCATCTGGCCAAGGGGCACCCGATGGGCGCGACAGGGGCCATCCTGCTCTCATCCTTACTGGACGCACTGGACGCCATCGAGGGACGTTATGGTCTGGTGGTCGTCACCGGCGCGCAGGGCATCGGCGCGGCCATGATCGTCGAACGCATGGGGCCACAGGTATGACCCGTAAGGCGCTTTCGTTTCCCATGCGTCTGCCGGTAATTTCAGCACCAATGTTTCTGGTGTCCGGTCCGGAACTGGTGATAGCCGCCTGTAAGGCTGGCATTGGCGGGGCGTTTCCGACCCCCAACTGTCGTACCCCTTCCGAACTGGACAGTTGGATGGGCCAGATCACCGACGCCCTGTCCCCCGATGACGGTCCGTGGGTGGCCAATATGATCACCCACTCGTCCAACAACCGCCTTGCCGAAGATCTGGCACTGGTGGCCGAGTACAAGCCGCCAATCGTCATCACGGCCCTTGGCTCGCCCAAGCCGGTGATCGAGACGGTCAAAGCCTATGGCGGTCTGGTTTTTGCCGATGTCGTGAACATCAATCTGGCCCGCAAGGCCGCTGCTGCCGGTGTCGACGGCATGGCCTGCATCAGCGCAGGGGCAGGCGGACATACCGGCCATCTTTCTCCGTTGTCCTTCATCTCTGCGGTGCGCGAATTCTTTGACGGCTATATCGCGGTCGGCGGCGGCATTGCCGATGGCTCGGCTATAGCCGGTGCCATCGCGGCGGGTGCCGACATGGTCTATATGGGCACTCGTTTTCTGGCCGCGTCCGAGAGCCGCGCACAGGACGACTACAAGGCCATGATCGTCGATTGCGGCCCCGACGATCTGGTCGTCTCGTCCGCCATTACAGGCACCCCCGCCTCATGGCTTAAACCCAGCTTGAACGCTGCAGACCTTGATCCCGACAATCTGGGTGGTCCGGTTACACGCGACTATTCCGGCGACGGTGCCCATAAACGCTGGAAAGATATCTGGGCCGCAGGTCAGGGTTTGCAATCTATTCAAGCCGTTGAGCCTGTGGCCACAATCGTTGATCGCCTGGAAGACGAATACCGCCTGGCCGTATCACGCTTTCAGCGCATAACAGCGGGGGAAGAACACATGGACCGGTACGTCGCAGCGACGTTGGCCAAGGCGAACAGCCAGTAAGTCAAAACCCGCTGTCGATGATTATCGGCAGCGGGTTTTTTTGTGTTTGCGCGCAGTCATTCCGGCATTTCATCGCGCTGCGCATAGCGGCCCCTGAGAGGCTCGTAGAGCGGCAAGGGGCCATTCGCAGGTCGATGGTCCGGCTGCTTGCGTTTTGGCGGTGTGCGAGGCTGTGGCGGGAGGTTTTTTGTGCGTTGTTTTGCGCGTTTTGAGGTTGTGGCACGAACAGCAAAAAGCCCCGTGCGTTGAGCGACGGGGCTGTTTGGGAGTGTTTGGGTGCGGGAGTAGGATTTGAACCTACGACCTTCAGGTTATGA
>NZ_JAASQT010000007.1 GCF_011761985.1 Brevundimonas terrae
TCATAACCTGAAGGTCGTAGGTTCAAATCCTACTCCCGCACCCAAACACTCCCAAACAGCCCCGTCGCTCAACGCACGGGGCTTTTTGCTGTTCGCACCACAACCTCAAAACGCCCAAAACACCGAACAAAATCCTTCCGCCGAGAGTTTAGACTCTGCCACGAACGGGCAGGAGGGCGCCTGTGATGCTGGATGCGTCATGGCTGGCAAGGAATAGCATGATGGTGGCCAGTTGGGCGGGTTGGACCCATGTGGTGAAATCGGCGTCAGGCATGTCGGCGCGGTTGGTAGGGGTGTCGATGATCGAGGGCAGGACGGCGTTGACGCAAAGGCCTTGCGTCTTGGTTTCTTCGGCCAGAGCTTCGGTCAGTTTGTGGACACCGGCTTTTGAGGCGGCATAGGCACCGAGGCCGGCCCCTGCAGTCAGGGCGCCCAGCGCACCGACATTGACGATATGGCCGCGCTCTTGCGCCTGTAGATGGGGCAGGGCGGCGCGGCAGGCATTCAGCACAGTCACAAGGTTCATCCGGTGCATCCGGTCCCAGCTTTCCAGCGGGCCGTCGGTCATCTGCCAGACAAAGCCGCCCACGGCGTTCAGCAGATTGTCGATCCGACCGAAATGGTGCGCGACCTTGTCGATGGCGGCTTGGGCGGCATCGGGCGCGGTGAGATCAACACCGGAAAGGCCCAGAAAATGCTCGCTGTCGGGGCGCTGGATCGCGCCGAAGTCGATACCAGCCACGCGATCACCACGCGCCAGCGCAGCTTCGACCAGAGCCTGACCGAGGATACCGGAGGCTCCCGTAATAACGGTGACGATGTGTGGCATGACGATATTTCCTTGTTCGTTTCCAGCTTCGGAGCGGACGCGAATGTGGTCAAGTCGGGTCTGGTAGTAGATGACCCAGGGAAAGTGGCGCGTGCGTAAACAGTCCATTTCTATGCTGGGTCTTTCACGCACCCTTGTTGCCCGTTTTGTAGTTTTGGCTGTTAACTCATAGGGTTGGCGGGGTGAGGGGAAACCGATGGCGTTTTTACGGGTTCGGACGGATGCCGGTGTGGCGCAGGTCACTTTGGCGCGGCCCGAGAAACTGAATGCTTTGAATGCCGAGATGATGGTGGGGCTGGCCGATCTGTGGGGGCAATTGGCCCATGATCCGGCTGTGCGCGTGGTGCTTTTGACAGGCGAAGGCGAGCGGGCTTTTTCTTCGGGGGCGGATCTTGGTTCGCTGGCTCCGTTGGCGACGGGGGCAGCCTTGCCGCAAACGCCTGCCGAGCATCGCTGGGTTAACGAGCATCAGGCGATCGTTGATGCGGCCCTGTTGCGCGGCACCGGTTTTACCAAGCCGATCGTGGCGGCGGTGAATGGTTTGGCCGTGGCGGCGGGGTTTGAACTGATGTTGGGCAGCGATATCCGCATCGCGTCCGATCAGGCTTTTTTCCAGCTCACAGAGGTCAAAAGGGGCCTGATCCCCAGCGGCGGTTCGCTGGCCCGTTTGCCGCGACAGATCGGCTGGGCCAATGCCATGGAGATGATACTGGCCGCCGAGCGCATTGACGCGGCGCGGGCCTTGTCGATGGGGTTGGTGAACAGGGTCGTGTCCGCTGCAGATGTTTTACCGATGGCGCAGGAGATGGCGTTACGGATTGCCGAGGGCGCACCCTTGGCCCTGACCAAGGCCAAGGAGGCCGTCCTTGGTGGTAGCGGGCGCGATCTGGAGGCCGCCTTTGCGATCGAGCAGGCCTGTCAGGATGTGGTGATGGCCAGCGCCGATGCTCGCGAGGGTCCGCTGGCCTTTATGGAACGCCGAACGCCCCGATTTACCGGCAAATAGGACGCTGACGGAAGATTTTACGATAGTTTCGTCACACGAACAATTGTCAGAACAGGCCGAATATGTAGGGTAGGAAGACTGTTGTTCTGCGAGTGGCAGCCGTAAGTGGTGGGTCGAGTAATGCGTTGGGGGATGCTTTGATTTCGATCTGGGACGGTATCGAAGAATATATATCGGTCGTTGAAACGGGGAGTTTCACTGCCGCCGCCGATCAGTTGGGGGCATCCAAATCCTTTGTCAGCAAGCGCGTCAGCGAGCTTGAAACCCGCTTGGGGGTGCAGCTTCTGAAACGCACGACACGTCAGGTGTCGATGACGGCGATTGGCGAGCGATTCTATGCGGCGTGCCGCGATATGCGCCGTTCGCTGGCTGCGGCCAGCCATGAAGCGGCCCAGATGCAAAAGACCCCGACGGGCAAGTTGAAGGTGTCGCTGAACGATACCTATGACGTGACCTTTATCTCGGCGGTGATTGCCGATTTTGCCTGCCAGTATCCGGGTGTGGCCCTCGAAGTGCATGCCGGATCGCGCGATGTGGACCTGATCGGCGAGGATTTTGATGTCGCCATCCGTTATGGCGATTTGACGGATTCCAGCCTGCGGGCGGCACGGATCGGCTATCTGTCCTTCTGTCTGTGCGCGTCTCCGGCCTATCTGGCCGAGCATGGCGCGCCCAAGGGAATCGCCGATCTGAAAAACCATACCTGTGTGTCGGACCTGAACAGCCACTGGTGGTTTAACTCGACCGAAGGTGCTGAAAAGGTTCGGGTAAACGGGCGCTGGAAAAGCAATAAGGGCACGGCCCTGAAGGTCGCAGCCATGCGCGGACTGGGTATGGCGCAATTGCCGATTGCCTTTGTGCGCAGCGAGCTTGCGGCGGGCACTCTGGTGTCGGTGGACGACGAGTGGAGCTATTACGACCGCGAGGCCTGGGCCATTTTTGCCCCCGGCACGCCGGTTCCAGCCAACCTGCGTCTGCTGCTGGACTTCCTGTCCAAGCGTTTTACGCGGGCCCAGTTGCGCCCGTGGATGCAGACCTCGCTAACCGAGCTGGACGTGTTTCTGGCCGGAGACTCGCAGATAGAGTTCGTGGCGGAGGGCTAAAGCCTTCTGACAAGGCTTGGATGGATTGTTCCTGCGGGTGAACGCTCCATCCAAGCATGATGCCTTATCGCGCCTCCCGATCTTGATAACGTGTTGGCTCAGCCTTCTCCGGTTATCGAGGGAGGGCATCATAATTATTGAACTTTAGACGTCGGACCAACCGGCGCTTTTGGGAGGATTATCCATGGTTGAACGCTTCCCCATGCCGATTCCGTTCGGTTGGTTCTTTGTCTCCTATTCCAGCGAGCTGGCGGTCGGAGAGGTTAAGCCCGTCCACTATTTCGGCGAAGATCTGGTGATCTATCGCACCGAGAGCGGTGTGGCCGGACTGGCCGAGGCCTATTGCCCGCACCTTGGCGCGCATCTGGGACACGGCGGTACGGTTGACGGCGAGATGATCCGCTGCCCGTTCCACTCGTGGGCTTTTGATACGACGGGGGCGTGCAAGGACATTCCCTATGCCAAGATCATTCCGCCCGCAGCCCGCAAGCCTGGTTGCCTGAAAACCTATCCGATCACCGAAACCAATGGCGTGGTCTGGGCGTGGTATCACCCGCAAAATATCGCCCCGATGTTCGAGGTCGAGGTACTGGACGAGGTGACTTCGCCGGACTGGGCCGATCCGATCCGCTACGAGTGGGTCTTCGACAGCAATCCGCAGGAAATCGCCGAGAACGGCGTCGATCTGGCCCACTTCAAATATGTGCACAAGATGGACGCGGTGCCGGAGGGCGAGACCCACTATGACGGCCATGTCCGCCGCAGTCTGGCCGCAGGTCAGCGCACGATGGAACTGCCGGACGGCACGGTTCGTACCCTTGATACCGAGGTCAGAACCCTGCAGACGGGCGCAGGCCAAAAGTCCACCCGTTTCAAGGGTATGGCCGATCTTCTGCTGCAAGTGATCGCCACGCCGGTCGAGCATGACAAGGTCGAGCTGCGCTTTGAATTCCGTCACAAGAAGATGGCCGCCGACGCGCCGGAAATGGAAATGATCCGCCGTTCGATCGCGGGCATTATCGGCCAGTCGGGTGTCGAGGGCGATATTCCCATCTGGCACACCAAGATCCACCGCGTGCGTCCGCTATTGTGTGACGGCGATGGTCCGGTCATGCGCTTCCGCGAATATTTCGCGCAGTTCTATGACTTTGAAGGCGGTCCGGCAGCACGCGTCGCGGCCGAATAGACCTGAACCATCCTTATCCGACACCGACAGTAGGCAGCGTTCTGATGGGAATGGTGATGGGATCGGAAAGGCACCAGTTTGAACTGGTGCCTGCACCGGTCCAGCAATGCTCGATCCGGATCGACAAGGAGGATATCAAATTCTCCGCCGGACATTTTACCCTGTTTGCCGATGGCGCGCGCGAGAGACTGCACGGCCATAATTTCAAGGTTTCGGCAGTTATCGCAACGCGCATCACCAGTCACGGGATGGCGTTCGACTATAATATCATCAAGCGGGCTATGCGCAGTCTGTGCGAGGAACTGGACGAATATGTCCTGATCCCCGAACGGGCCGAGGCACTGGCTATCAGCCATGCCGGACGCAGTGTCGTCATTCGTTATGGCGAGGACGAGTTCCGTCTCCCCGCCGACGATGTAAAGCTTTTGCCGATCCGTAACACCACGGTCGAGGAACTGGCCATCTATCTGCTGGGCCGTCTGGTCGAGATGGAGGCATGGTCGGCCCGATGGGGTGTCAGCGAAATCGCGCTGGAGGTTTCCTCCGGTCCCGGTCAGTCGGCGCAGTGTCGCTGGAAGAGCATCGGCGCATGAGACGCGCGGCGGTTCTGACGGGGGGCAGTCGCGGCATAGGTCTGGCCACGGCGCGCCTGTTTGCGGCGGGGGGCTATGAGGTCATCAGCCTGTCGCGCTCGGTCCCTCCTGACACGGGGATCGGCCATATCGCGACCGACATCATCGATCTGGCCTCTGTCGAGGCGGCGGGGCGGGCTTTGGCCCAGCGGGCGACCGACTGGGACCAGATTGTGCTGGTGCATAATGCTGCCCTGCATCGCCACGATACTGTGGCCGATCTGGATGCGGCCGGATTTCTACAGGTGCTGACGGCCAATCTGGCGGCACCACAGGCTTTGAACCATGCATTGGTGCCGGTGATGGGGGCGGGATCGTCCATCCTCTATATCGGCTCGACACTGGCGGAAAAAGCGGTGGCGGGGGCGGCATCCTATGTCGCCAGCAAGCACGGCATGATCGGCCTGATGCGCGTCACCTGTCAGGATATGGCGGGACGCGGCATCCATACGGCCTGCATCTGTCCGGGCTTTACCGACACCGAAATGCTGCGCGCGCATGTGGGCGATGCCGTGGATGCAATCACGTCCATGGTGGCCGCAGGGCGCTTGGTCGAGCCGGATGAAATCGGGCGGCTGGTGATGGTCTGTGCCGAGAATCCGGCCCTGAACGGGGCGGTGCTACATGCCAATCTGGGCCAGATCGAACGATGATCTGAATGTTCGCCTCGGGAAACAAAGCCGCCGTCACTGCGCCCTTATCCCCGTGGCACCCCTGAATAATAGTTGGTCAGAAAATTATTTCTGTCTCTGAAACCGTCCTTGCGAAAGGTCATAGATGACTGTCCTTGATGATACCCAGGTGTCCGAGCTTCCGCCTGTCGAACAGGCTGTAGCCAAGACCGAAAAGCAGCCATCCGTGTTCTATGCATGGGCGGTCGTGATCCTGTTATTTGCCTGCTACACAATCTCGGCCATCGACGCCCGCGTGATGACCCTGATGGTGGCGGACATCCGGCAGGACATGAAGCTGGACGATTTCCAGATCAGCCTGCTGCAGGGATTTGCCACCGTGGTTCTGGTGGCGGTGGCGGCCGTGCCGATTGGCCGGATCGTCGATAATGGCCGAAACCGCAGCAAGCTCTTGGCGGGCGGTATCGTCCTGTGGTGTCTGGCCACAGCGGCCAGCGGCCTGTCGCGCACCTTCGGCCATCTGTTCTTGGCGCGTGTGGGTGTCGGCATTGGTGAATCCACGCTTGGACCAACGGCCTACTCGCTGATCAGCGACTATTTCGAGCCCAAGCGCCGTGCCTTTGCCATCAGCGTTTTCGCGCTGGGTTATCCTGTAGGGGGCGGACTGGCGCTGGTGATCGGTGCCTATGTGTTGAAGGCGGCCAAGGAATACGGGCCCGCCATCCTGCCGGTGATTGGTCTGGTCCAGCCGTGGCAGATGACCTTCTTTATTGTCGGTCTGCCGGGTCTGATCCTGGCCCTGTTCGTAGCCATGATCCGCGAGCCTAAGCGCCATGCCGCCCCGACAGCGGTGATCGGCGTAGAGCGTCTGACCCTGCGCCAGACTGTGGCGTTTCTGGTCCAGCGCTGGAAAGTCTATTCGGCCCTGATTGGTTCAGTATCGCTGCTGGGTATGCTGGCGATCGGTACGGCCATCTGGTACCCGACCTTCCTGATCCGCACCTATGGCATGACGGCGACCGAGGCAGGCTATTCCTTCGGTATTCTGATGATTGTCTGCGGCGGTCTGGGCAATCTGACCGGCGGCTGGTTCTCGGGCTTCTTCATGCGCCGCGGCCATCCGGGGGCCAATCTGCACATTATGACGTGGGTGACGCTGATCAAGGTCGCGCCTCTGGTGATCGGCCCCCTGATGCCGACGGCCACCGGTGCACTGGTCCTGATGGGTATCGCGACCTTTATCGGCCAAGGCACCAATAGTGTGGCGCTGGCTTCGCTTCAGGACATCACGCCCAGCCGCCTGCGCGGCCAGATGACGGCTCTGATGCTGATGTGCGTGACCACCTTGGGCATGGCACTGGGGTCGAGCGTCATTGCGGCTGTAACGCAGTTCATCTTCCATGATGATGGCGCACTACGGTACTCGCTGGCGATCCTGCCGGCCATTGTCGGCCCGCTGGTGGCGCTGATGTTCGTGCTGGCCCGCAAGCCCTATCGCAATGCGATGATCGAAATGGGCGAGTGGAACGAGAAGAAGTAACCATGACGATCCGGACCTTGCCTCAGGCGGTGATCTCCGCTGCCCTCAATCACGCGGACACGCCTGCGATCGTATGCGGCGATACGCTGACCTTTGCCCAGCTTGAACAACGGGTTGTGCAAGGTGCCGCCGCCATGATCGAGGCGGGGCTGGCATCCGGCGACCGCGTGGCTATCTGGGCCCCCAACAGTGCCGAATGGATTGTTTCGTGCCTGTCGGTCCAGTCGGCGGGTGGGGTGGTCGTGACGATGAATACCCGTCTCAAGGGCCTCGAGGCGCAGTATATTCTTAACAAGACCCGCGCCCGTTTCCTTTTGACGGTCGGCGATTTTCTGGATCAGGATTACCGCACGCTTCTGGCAGGGTTGGACCTGCCGCATCTGGAACGCACCGTCACACTGGACGGTGAATGGGACGACTTTGTTGCGGGCGGTGAGGATCTGGATCGTGCCCGTAAGGTTATGGCGGCGGTGTCCGGCGATGCTGCGTCCGACATCCTGTTCACCTCCGGCACGACCGGCCACCCCAAGGGCGTGGTCAGCCGCCATGCCCAGAGCGTGCAGGCCTTTGCCGCGTGGGCCGATTGTGCGGGGCTTCAGGCAGGTGACCGCTATCTGATCGTCAATCCGTTCTTCCACACCTTTGGCTATAAGGCAGGCTGGCTGGCCTGTTTGCTGAAGGGCGCGACGGCCTATCCTGTGGCGACATTCGATCCGGCACAGGTGGTTGATCTGATAGCGTCGGAGGCCATCACCATCCTGCCCGGACCGCCGACCATCTTCCAGCAACTGCTGGCCACCACAGCCGAGAGCGGCACCAAGCTGTCCTCGCTGCGTGTGGCTGTGACGGGGGCGGCCTCGGTCGCGCCATCGCTTGTCATGCGGATGCAGGACGAACTGGGCATCCGAAACGTCCTGACCGCCTATGGCCTGACCGAAAGTTCGGGCATGGTCACCATGACCCAGATGGACGATGGCGTTGAACGTATCGCCAATACCTGCGGCAAGCCGATCCCCGGCGTCGAGGTCAAATGCGTTGATCGGCTGGGGGCCACGGTGCCGACGGGGCGTCAGGGCGAAATCTGGGTGCGCGGCTTTAACGTCATGGCCGGCTATTTCGAGGACGATGCTGCCACCAACGAAGCCGTCGATGCCGAGGGCTGGCTGCACACGGGCGATATCGGCTGTTTCGACGAAGACGGCTATCTGCGCGTGACCGACCGGATGAAGGACATGTTCATCACCGGCGGTTTCAATTGCTATCCGGCCGAGATCGAACGTATCCTGATGGCCCATCCGGCCATTGCACAGGTGGCGGTTGTCGGTATCCCCGACGAGCGTATGGGCGAGATCGGCAAGGCCTTTGTGGTTCTTCGGGCGGGGGCTTCGGCCAATGCCGAGGAAATCCGCCAGTGGAGCCGTGCGAACATGGCCAATTATAAGGTCCCGCGCGCGATCGAGATTTTGGACGCTCTGCCGCTAAACCCTGCGGGCAAGGTGCAAAAATTCCTGCTGACCTCCGCACACGAAGACATGCGTAATGCCGGTTGAGGGTGTCCATATCGACCTGAGCGGGCAGGTGGCACTGGTCACCGGCGGGGCCAAGGGCATTGGCCGCTCTATTGCCGAAACGCTGCTGGAAGCGGGCTGTCAGGTCGTGGTCTGTGGTCGCAATGCACCCGAAAGCCTGCCGTCCGGTGGAGGCTGTGAGGCCGTCTTCATGGCCTGTGATGTGCGGGCACCCGATCAGGTTGTGGCCATGGTGGACGCGATCGCCGCCCGTTTTGGTCGTCTGGATATTGTCGTCAATAATGCGGGCGGATCGCCACTGGCCGATGCGTCCACGGCTTCGCCGCGCTTTAGCGATGCCATTGTGGCGCTGAACCTGATGGCCCCGCTGCATGTGTCGCAGGCGGCCCATAAATATATGCAGGCACAGCCGAATGGTGGCTCCATCGTCAATATTTGCAGTGTTTCGGGCATCCGTCCGTCGCCTGGCACGGCCATCTATGGCGCGGCCAAGGCCGGGTTGCTGAACCTAACCCAGTCGCTGGCGATGGAGTGGGGCCCAAAAATCCGCGTCAACGCTATCATTGTGGGCCTGATCGAGACCGAGGGTTCGGCCGATCATTATCGTTCGGGCCACGAAGCCATCGCCAATGCCTTGCCGCTCAAGCGCATGGGGCAGGGGCGCGATATCGCTAACACAGTTCTCTACCTCTCCTCGCCACTGGCTTCCTATGTCAGCGGCGCGCGCCTGTCGGTTGACGGCGGCGGCGAGCGTCCGTCCTTCCTCGATCTGGTTTGATCTTTCCCCGATGCAAACCACTAGGGCCTCTCCAGAACGGAGAGGCCCTTTTTTTAGGCTCGGGGAAGGTTAGTTAGGCGTGCTGAGCCCCAAGATACTTAGGATTTTGCGGTGCTCAGGCGTGCTGAGCACCGCGGGCCTCTCGCGGAAGGCCCAGCGCCCGCTCAGCAATGATATTGCGCTGGATCTGGTTGGTGCCCGCATAGATGGTTTCCGAGCGCGACATCAGATGCATATGCGTCAGGGCTCCGAAATCGGCCTCGCCCGTGCCGACCTGTCCTGACAAGCCCTGCACATCCATCGCCAACTCGCCCAGCGCACGGTGCCACAGGGCCCAGTACAGCTTGTAGGTATAGGCACCGGCGGGTGTTTTCTCGGGATCATCATTGGCCAGCATACGAAGCGCACTGGCCCGCATGACGGTTAAGCCCACATGGGCCTTGGCCAGTCGCTGGCGGATCATCGGCGACTGGACCGCGCCATTGGCCTTGGCCACCGCCACCAGTTCTTCCAGCTCGTTTCGGAACTGCATCTGTTGGCCCAGTGTCGATACCCCACGCTCGAAGGCGAGGGTGGACATGGCGACCTTCCAGCCTTCACCCGGCTGGCCGACAATATTCTCGGCGGCGGTTTCCGCATTGTCGAAGAAGACCTCGTTGAACTCGGCCTCGCCGGTCATCTGGCGGATCGGGCGCACGGTGACGCCCTTCTGGTTCATGGGCACCAAAAGATAGGCCAGACCGCTGGCACCGCGCGTGCCTGAATCGGCGCGACAGATGACAAATACCCAGTCGGAAAACTGGGCCATCGAGGTCCAGACCTTCTGGCCGTTGATGATCCAGCGCCTGTCCTTCAGCCATGCGGTGGTGCGGACATTGGACAGGTCGGAACCGGCATTCGGCTCGGAATAGCCCTGACACCAGATGTCCTGACCCGATGCGATACCGGGCAGGAACTGTTTCTTCTGTTTTTCGGTGCCGTGCAGCAGGATGGTCGGGCCAGCCAGCTCGATGCCGATGTGGCCGATGCGCGAGGGAGCCTTGGCGCGGGCATATTCCTCGGCAAAGATCACCTGTTCCTCGATACTGGCCCCACGGCCGCCCCATTGCTCGGGCCAGCCGATACAGCCCCAGCGGGCCTTGCCCAGCGCCGCTTCCCATTCACGGCGCTCGGGGATGAGATCGACGTGGTTGTTCAGGCCGCGCAGATGGGCAAACGGGCCGGACAGTTGTTCGTCCAGCCATTGGGCGACTTCCTGCCGGAAGCCTGCCAGTTCGGGCGCGAAATCGCGGCTCATAACTGCCTCCTAGATGGCTTCGGCAATGGTCAGCGACAGGCCGTCCAGCGCATCGCTCATATGGATCTGGCAGGCCAGACGCGAGGACGGGCGCACCTCGACCACATCACCGATGGCCTCGATCATTTCGCTTTCGTCGTCCGCTGCGGCGTCCAGTTTGGACAGCCATTGCGCATCGACATAGACGTGACAGCTACCGCACGAACAGGCCCCGCCACAGGTGCCCTCGACGGTGGTGCCACCATCGCGCAGGGCTTCCATCAGGCGGGCCCCCGCTGCGACGTCCAGCGTCAGGGTCTGGCCGTCTTGCTGGGTTACAAAAATCTGGGGCATCAAGCGACCTCGAACAGCCCGGCGGCACCCATGCCACCGGCAACACACATGGAAACGATGACATACTTCACGCCGCGACGCTTGCCCTCGATGAGGGCGTGGCCGACGAGGCGCGAGCCGGTCATGCCGAACGGGTGGCCGATGGCGATGCCGCCGCCATTGACGTTGAGGATGGCGGGATCAATGTCGAGGTGGCGCTGGCAATAGAGCGCCTGCGAGGCAAAGGCCTCGTTGATCTCGAACAGGCCGATATCGCTCATCTTCAGGCCCGCACGCTTCAGCAGTTTGGGGATGGCGAAGACGGGGCCGATGCCCATCTCCTCGGCCTTGCAGGCGGCGACCTGGAAGCCGCGATAGATACCCAGAACCGGCAGGTTCTCGGACTGGGCCGTCTTCAGGTCCATGATGACCTGAGCAGACGCGCCATCAGACAACTGGCTGGCATTACCGGCGGTGACGTGACGGCCTTCCTTGATGACCAGACCGTCTTTGAACACGGGCTTCAGACCGGCCAGTGCCTCATAGGTGGTGCCGGCACGGATGCCTTCGTCGGATGACAGGGTGACTTCTTCCTCGCCGATCTCTTCGCCGGTCTTGGCGAACAGGGTCTTGGAGGTGGTCAGCGGGACGATCTCGTCATTGAACAGACCGGCGGCCTGAGCTGCGGCAGCCCGCTGCTGGCTCTGGGCGGCGAAGTGGTCCTGGTCTTCGCGGCTGACGCCATAACGGTCGGCGACCAGTTCGGCGGTTTCGATCATAGCCATATAGGCGTGCGGATCATGCTCCAGCACCCGTTGGGAACGGTTGCGATAGGTCGGCATGTGCTTGTTCAGCGTCAGCGAGATGCTTTCCATCCCGCCTGCGACCGCCGCGTCGATCTCGTCGGTCATGATGCCGCGTGCCGCCAGCGCAATGACGTTCAGGCCCGACGAGCATTTGCGGTCCAGCGTAAAGCCCGCAACGGTTTCATCCGGCAGCTTGGACGCATGCACGCTGAGACGGCCGAGGTTGTAGCTCTGGGTACCCCAGTGGTTGCCGACGCCGAGGTAAACATCGTCGATACGGGCCGGATCAACGCCAGAGCGTTCCAGCGCGGCATCGATGACATGGGCCGACAGGACAGGGGCTTCGGTATTGTTCAAGGCTCCGCGATAGGCCTTGCCGACGCCGGTGCGGGCTGTGGAGATAATGGCAGCTTCGCGCATTATTTTGGCTCCTGAATGAACTGTAGATTGGTGGGGCCCCAATAGGCGTGCATGGCAGTAATCAGGCCATCAGGGGCGAATTCGAAGGTGTCGATGGCATCGATCGTGGCGGGCTTGCCGTCACGCTTCATGTCGATGCGAAAGGCAAAGGCGGCGACGTTTCCGGCAATACGTACCGGCCCGTTCAGGGTCAGGCGTATGTCCTTGTCCATCGCCCGCGCATAGAAGGCGTGGATCGCCTCGCGCCCTGTGATAGGTGGGCTATTGGCCGGATCGCGCACGGTGGCGTCGTCGGCATAGAGGACGGCGATAGAGGCCGCATCGGCGCGGGCAAAGCCGTCTATATAGGCCTGAACCACAGAGGTCATGTGAACCGGATCACTCATGCATCCTGCTCCGGCAGATAACGGCTGATGGTGGAGGCGATGCAGGCAGGCTTGTCGTGGCCTTCGATCTCGACGGTCACATCGACCGTCACCTGAACGCCGGTGCCTTTCTGTTCGATCTTGCTGATCACGCCGGCACCGCGAATGCGCGAGCCGACCTTGACGGGGGCCAGAAACCGCACCTTGTCCAGACCGATGTTCAGGCCCGATGACACACCGTTGACGGTGATCAGATCGGGCATGAAGGCATTGACCAGAGCCAAGGTCAGATAGCCGTGGGCGATGGTGCCGCCGAACGGGCCGTCCTTGGCGCGGGCAGGATCGACGTGGATCCACTGCATATCGCCCGTCGTCTCGCCAAAGCGGGTGACACGGTCCTGCTCGACCGACAGCCAGTCGGTGTGGCCTAGATCGCGACCCTCGGCACCCAGCAGGGCTTCGGGCGTATCAAAGACAACGCCCATCTTACGCCCTCTGGCTGGAGGCCGAGATGACCTCGCCGGTCAGATAGGATGACAGGTCGCTGGCGAGGAACACCATGATGTTGGCGATTTCCCAAACTTCTGCCGGACGGCCAAAGGCTTCGCGCTTGGACAGTTCGGCCAGCATCTCGTCAGTCGTGACCTTGGCAAGGAACGGGTGCATGGCCAAGGACGGCGACACCGCATTGATGCGCACGCCGTGATCGGCGGCTTCAACGGCCGAGCAGCGGGTGAAGGCCATCACACCCGCCTTGGCGGCGGCATAGTGGGCCTGACCCTTTTGCGCGCGCCAGCCCAGTACCGAGGCATTGTTCACAATGACGCCGGACTTGGCGGCATACATCACCGGCAGGAAGGCGCGGCTCATGCGGAAGACAGAGGTGAGGGTCACGTCTAGAACGCGGTCCCACTGCTCGTCGGTCATGTCCACGACATCGACCTCGCCGCCCAGCCCGGCATTGTTGATCAGGATGTCGATACGGCCCAGCAGCTTGAGGGACTCATCGCGCAGACGATCCACATCGGCTTGGTTGGTGACATCACACACAACCGTATGCGGACGCACACCAACCGCCGCCTCGATAGCGTCAGCAGCTTCGCCCAGACGACGCTCGTGAAAGTCACTGATGACCAGCGTCGCGCCTTCTTCGGCCGCACGCTTGGCCGCCGAGAAGCCGATGCCGGTGCCGGCAGCCGCCGTAATCACCGCCGTCTTGCCTTTCAGCAAACCACGGGCCGCAGGGTATGCGGGGGGTGTGTTTACAAAACTCATGCTTGGGTGTCCGCAATATCGGTGAGGCCCATTTCGCGCGCGACCACATCATAGTGGTGCGAGGGCGTTCCCAGTACGGTGGCGCTGGTGCGGGCGCGTTTGAAATAGAGGTGGGCGTCGTGTTCCCACGTAAAGCCGATGCCGCCGTGAATCTGGATGGTGTCGGCGGCGCATTGCATGAAGGCTTCGGAGCAACTGGCACCGGCAATGGCGGCGACCTCTTCCATGGCGTCCGGCACATCCAGCAGTCGTACGGCGTAGGAGAGGGCGGAACGGGCGGATTCCACGGCCATCATCATATCGGCCAGCTTGTGCTTGATGGCCTGGAACGAGCCGATGACGCGCCCGAACTGCACGCGCTGTTTGGCGTATTCGGTGCTCATTTCCAACACCCGTTCGGCCCCGCCCAACTGCTCGGCGGCCAGCATGACGGTGCCGACGGCCAGCATGCGGCGGATAGCCGGTTCGGCCTTGCCGACAGGTCCGACAATGGCGGCATCGTCGATGATTACATTGTCAAAACGAATGCGGCTGAAGGGGCGGGTGGGGTCGAGGCTGGTGACGCGCTCGACGGCGATCCCTGCCGTGTTGGCGTCCAGAGCCACGAGGCTGAGGCCATCCCAGCCGGATGTATCTTCGCTGCGGGCGACCACGACCAGAAGATTGGCGGCGTGGCCCATCAGCACATAGTCGGCCTGTCCGTTCAGCGCCCAACCCGTGCCCTCGCGGCGGATGGTGCAGGGGGCGTCGGCGGGCAGGGGCGCACCGGATTTTCCGGTCAGGCAGACGGCGGCGCGGATATCGCCCTCGACGAGACGCGGCAGGAAGCGCGACTGGATGGCCTCGCAACCGGCCCCCATCAGGGCCGGTAGGGCCAGACCCAGTGTCGAGAACAGCGGGGCCGCCGTCAGCGTGCGACCTGTTTCTTCATGCAGCAAAGCCAGTTCGATCAGGCCAAGATCACTGCCGCCAAAACGCTCGGGGGCGGCCACACCCAGCCAGCCCATTTCGACGGCCATGGCCTGCCATTGTTCGCGGTCCCAGCCGTCTTCGGATTCCATCGCGGTCCGCAGACGTGCCGAGGTGCCGTGTTCATTCAGGAAATCACGGGCGCTTTCGGCAATGGCCAGTTGTTCATCGCTGAGGGTGATGTTCATGCGTCCGGTCCTTTATCCCGCGCCATAGACGGCTTGGGCGGGCGTGCGCCGCGCCAACAGATCACCGACCACATCGCCAACCTCCGACGGGCTCCAGCGACGACCCGCATCGACGACGGGGCCGTTGCGCCAGCCTTCGGACAGCATGATCTTGCCGCCCTGAAGCTCGAAGACCTGACCCGTCACGCCCACGGATTGTGCGCTGGCCAGCCAAACGACGGTGGGGGCGACATTGGCCGGATCGTTAAAGTCAAAGCCGTCATCGGGGGCCTTCATGGCGTCGGCAAAGGCGGTTTCGGTCATGCGGGTGCGGGCGGCGGGGGCCAGCGCATTGGCGGTGATGCCATAACGGCCCAGTTCCGCGGCCTGAACCAGTGTCAGGCTGGCAATCCCGCCCTTGGCCGCGGAATAGGCGCTCTGGCCGATCGAGCCTTGCAGACCGGCACCGGACGATGTGTTGATGATACGGGCATCGGGGTTCTGCCCCTGTTTTTGCTTGGCGCGCCAATAATCGACGGCGGCGCGGCTGACACAGAAATGGCCGCGCAGATGGACGCGCAATACCGCATCCCATTCGTCGGGTGTGCAGGACACAAACATGCGGTCACGCACGAAACCGGCATTGTTCACCACAGCGTGCAGGTCCCCGAAGGCATCGAGAGCCGTCTGCACCATGCGCTGGCCGCCCTCGACCTCGGTAACATCGTCGGTATTGGCAACGGCCTTGCCACCCTTGGCGATGATTTCATCGACGACCTTTTGTGCGGCACCGACCGTCTGGCCGCTTTCGCCATGGGTGCCGACGCCCAGATCGTTGACGACGACACTGGCCCCCTCTGCCGCCAGAGCCAGTGCATAGGCGCGGCCCAAGCCGCCGCCCGCGCCGGTGACGATGACAACCCGTCCTTCACAGATACCCGACATGGACGCTCCCCCTTACAGACGCTCGATAATGGTGACATTGGCCTGACCGCCGCCTTCACACATGGTTTGCAGGGCATAGCGTCCGCCCGTGCGTTCCAGTGTGTTGAGCATGGTGGTCATGATGCGTGCGCCGGTGGCCCCGAGGGGATGGCCCAGCGCAATAGCCCCGCCGTTCACATTGACCCTGTCATGCGGGATTTCCAGTTCCTGCATCCACGCCAAGGCGACCGAGGCAAAGGCCTCGTTGCATTCGAACAGGTCGATGTCGGAAATCTTCAGGCCGGTCTTTTCCAGCGCATAGCGGGTGGCCGGAATGGGCGCGGTCAGCATCCACACCGGATCATCGGCGCGCACCGAGAGATGATGGATGCGTGCGCGTGGCTTAAGGTTGTGATCCTTCACCGCCTTGGGCGAGGCCATAAGGATGGCGGCGGCTCCGTCTGCGGTCTGACTGGCGATAGCGGCGGTGATGCGGCCATTCTCCATCAGCGGTTGCAGGCTGGCCATTTTCTCCAGAGAGGTCTCGCGCGGCGTCTCGTCGTGGGTGACACCGGCCAGCGGGCTGATCTCGTTATCGAACAGGCCCTGTGCGCGGGCATTGATGGCGCGGCGGTGACTTTCCAGCGCAAAGGCCTCCATGGCCTCGCGGCTGATATTCCATTTGTCGGCGATCATTTCTGCCGAGTTGAACTGGCTGACTTCCTGATCGCCAAAGCGGTTCTGCCAGCCTGTCGAGCCACGGAACGGATCGTCAAAACCATAGGTCTGACCCGCCAGCATGGCCGCCGAGATGGGGATGGCATTCATGTTCTGAACGCCGCCTGCGACCACCAGATCCTGCGTGCCACTCATCACGCCTTGGGCGGCAAAATGGACGGCCTGTTGCGATGAGCCGCACTGGCGGTCGATGGTCACGCCGGGCACATGCTGGGGCAGACCGGCGGCCAGCCAGCACGAACGGGCAATGTCGCCGGCCTGCGGGCCGATGGTGTCACAGCAGCCGAACACCACATCCTCGACGGCGGCGGGATCAATGCCGGTGCGCCCCATCAGGGCCGACAAGACATGGCCGCCAAGGTCCGCCGGATGCACATGGGCGAGGCCGCCTTTTTTGCGACCTATGGGGGTGCGGACGGCATCGATAATATAGGCCTCATGCGGCATGGGCGAGGGTGTCCTTGGAAGCCGTAAACGCAAAGCCGCTATCGGCTGCGGGCGAGGAGAGGGCGCAGGCCAGCACCCGTGCGCGATGGAAGGTTTCGTCGCCCCAGCTTCCGCCAAGGGCGAGGCCGCGCTTCAGCAGGAAGTGGACATCCACCTCCCACGAATAACCCATGGCCCCGTGCACCTGAATGGATGTGCGGGCGGCAAGGCTGGCGGCTTCGACTGCGGCCAGTTTGGCGTGCGAGGCGCGGGCGCGGGACAGGGCGTTATTGGCCCCGATCTCGGCCGCGGCGGCATAGATGACGGGGCGGGCAAACTCGATCTTGACCTGTGCTGTGGCCAGCAGATGTTTGACCGCTTGATAGGTGCCGATGGGCTTGCCGAACTGGGTGCGCTCATTGGCATAGGCGACGGCCAGCTCGACGCTGCGTTCGGCAAGGCCGAGGCATTGGGCAGCGGCAAATACCGTGGCCCGTTCCAGCGTCTGCGCCAGCAGGGGGGCGCAGACGCTGGCCTCGGCGACCACGGTTTCGGCCGTGAGGGTGGCCGTTACCGTGGACAGACGACGGAAAGGATCAATCGAGGCGTGGGTGTCCATCTGCACCTGATTGCGGGCAACCAGATGAAGCTGGCCATCCTGAACCAGCAACAGGGCATCGGCATTTTCGGCTCCGCAAACGAACGGATTGACCGGATGAGCGAGGGCGATGACGGCCTCGCCCGCCAGAGCTTTTTGTAGCCATTCCTCTGCGCGGGGATGATCCAGCGCGGCCAAGAGCGGGATCACGACACCGGCTTGTTCGACTAGAGGTTCGGGCAGGGCGGCGTGACCACAGGCGCGGGCAACCAATACGAAATCGGTCTCGGACAGTCCAAGACCACCCTTGTCCTCGGGCACCAGAATACCGGACAGGCCAAGCTCCATCAGAGCATTCCAGCGGGCGGCATCATGGGTCTGGCCGCTATCCATCAGGCGGCGCAGATCGGCCCCTGTACACTGGTCGGTCAGCAGGGACGAGACGACCTCGGCAATGGCCCGTTGTTCTTCTGCGAAGGCAAAATCCATGATCAGCCCCTCGGCATGCCAAGCACACGCTCGGCGATAATGTTGCGCTGGATTTCGTTGGAACCGGCATAGATCGGCCCCGCCAGCGAGAAGAGATAACCGCCCAGCCAGTCGTGATTATTGGCCATCGGTTCGGCTAGTTCGGCATAGGGACCGAGGATGGCCAGCGCGGTCTGGTGCAGGGCGATGTCCATCTCCGACCAGAAGATTTTGTTGCAACTGGCCTCGGCCCCGATGCTGCCACCGGCCTGAAGGCGACAGGCGGTAGAATAGATGGACAGGGCATAGGCCTGTGCATTCATCCAAGCCTGCGCCACATCGCGGCCAATAGCGGGATCAAGGCGATCCTGATGTTCCAGATATAGCGCCGACAGCTTGCGGGCCGCTTCCTGATAACGGGCAGGCGATCTCAGCATCAGGCCGCGCTCGAAACCGGCTGTGGCCATGCAGACGTGCCAGCCCTGACCTTCGTCGCCCAGACGGTTGGCGACCGGCACGCGGGCATTTTCCAGAAAGATTTCGGCAAAGCCCGCTTCGCCGTCGATCTGGGGAATGGGATTGACCGTGACGCCCTCGATTTTCAGGTCCATCAGCACCAGTGACAGGCCCTTATGGCGCTGTGATCCGGCTTCGGTGCGGACCAGCACAAAGGCCCAGTCGGCAAAGACGGCGCGTGACGACCAGATTTTGTGGCCGTTCAGCACATAGTGATCGCCATCGCGCACGGCGGTGGTGGCAACCGCAGCAAGGTCCGATCCGGCTTGCGGTTCCGACCATGCCTGCGCCCAGATTTCATCGCCAGAAGCCATGGCGGGCAGGAAGCGGGCCTTTTGCGCGTCCGTGCCGAATTCCATCAGGGTCGGGCCCAGCAGGAAGATACCGTTCTGGTTCACCCGACCCGGGGCACCCGCGCGATAATATTCTTCCTCGAAGATCAGCCATTCGATCAGGTTCAGGCCGCGACCGCCGTAGTCTTTCGGCCATGTGACCATGCCGAAATTGCCCTTGGCCAGTGTGCGCTCCCACTCGCGGTGCAGTGCAAATCCGGCCTCGGTATCAAAGGAGGGCAGTCGGGTTTGCGGCACATGGTTTTGCAGCCACTGGCGGACTTCCAGACGAAAGGCGTCTTGTTCGGGCGTAAAGGATAGCTGCATCAGAACTTGGCCTGCTTGCCGCCATCGACAAAGGCATCGCGCGAGGCCTGACTGTCGGCGTGCATATACATTTCCAACGTAAAGCCCTGTTCGAAGCGATAGCCGTGATCGACATCGCGGGCCTCAAGGCCGTTGAGCGCCTGTTTGGCCAGAACCAGCGCGGTGCGGCTCTTGCCCGCAATCACAGCGGCAAAGGCACGGGCCTCGGTCAGCAGGTCATCGCGGCTGACGACCTTGTGCACACCGCCCAGACGCCATGCGTCCTGAGCGCTGATCTTGCCACCCGTGAAGAAGGCGGCGCGCACGGCGTGCAGAGGCAACATACGCGACAGGTGCGATGCCCCGCCCATCGCGCCACGGTCGATTTCCGGCAGGGAGAAGAAGCAGTCATCGGACGCGATCACCGTATCCGACGCACCGCAAATGCCGATGCCGCCACCGATCACGAAACCATGGGCGGCCACGACGACCGGCACAGGACAGTCACGCACGGCCTTGAAGGTGCGGTAGTTGCCGCGGTTCAGTTCAACAATGCGTTCGGGGTGGGCCTGCATCTCCTTGATGTCGACGCCGCCGCAGAATCCGCGACCTTCGGCACGGATCAGCACACAGCGCACATCCTCGCGCGATCCAACCTCGGTAATGATGTCGGGCAGGGCATTCCACAGGGTGGAGTCCAGCGCATTGACCGGCGGATGATCCAGAATGATCTCGCCGATGCGGTCATTGATTTCGGTGCGGATAGGCATGTCGGTCTTCCGTCAGGCCGCGATGCGGGCGGGGCCGCACAGGGCCTCCAGCCGCGCGCGGGCTTGGGTGGTGATTTCAGTAATCAGGGCCTCGCAGGTGGGCAGATCGCCCAGACGACCCGCGACCTGTCCGGTGGCCATCAGGCCATCATCTGGGCTGCCTTCGACGACAGCCCGCTGGATCAACATCGGGGCGCTGGCGGCCATCATGGCCTGTGCCAGCGTCAGTCCGCCGTGGCCGGTCATGGCGCGGGCAGCTTTCAGCAGCTCGGCATTGGATGCGCCGGTTGCGCGTTTCATCATCCACGCGCTTTCCAGCGCCCTGACCCACATGGAGACGGGGCCGGATTTCTCGATCCGGTTCAGGCGTGGATTGCGGATCATGCGCTGGGGCAGGCCGTCCACCTTGGTGGAGACCAGAATGTCGTCGGGACCGGCCTTCAGGTAACGGTCCTTGGTGATGGCGGGGATGGGGCTTTCCGCCGTCATCAGAAAACGGGTGCCCATGGCCATGCCCGCTGCGCCATAGGCTAAAGCTGCCGCCAGACCGCGCCCGTCGCCAAAACCGCCCGCCGCCACAACCGGCACATCTACTGTGTCCAGCACCTGAGGCAACAGGACGGTGGTGGCGACCGAGCCGGTATGGCCGCCGCCTTCGCCGCCTTGAACCGTGATCATGTCACAGCCCAGTTCGACCATTTTCTTCGCGTGTTTCAGCGCCCCGACCGTCGGGATGCAGACAATGCCCGCATCGCGGAAGCGTTTGATGATGGCCTTGTCGGGACCGCGTCCAAAACTGACGGCGCGGATATGGTCGCGTTCCGACAGGATGATCTCGACGATCTCGGCGGCACCCGGCTGGAACATGTGGAAGTTCACGCCGAACGGATGCGGGGTTAGGGATTTAACCTGCGCAATCGCTGCCCTCAGTTCGTCGGGGCGCATGACGGCGGCCCCCAGAAAACCGAAGGCTCCGGCATTGGAAGTGGCCGCAACCAGAGGCGGGGTGGCAATCCAGCCCATCGCCGTCTGGATCACCGGATAGCGGCAACCCAGTTTGCGGGTCAGTTCGGTTTCAAGGACATCGGTCATGCGTCGCCCTTTTCCTTATTGCCCGTTTCCTTGTTAACCTGCGCCATGCTCTTGCCATCCAGCCCGCCGAGGCTGTGACCGCTGACCAGATCGTTCTGGGCATGGGCGAAATGGTGCATGTGGAAGACGGCATCCATGGCCGTACGCTTGCCGCGCAGGTCTTCGACATGGTTGACGGCCTGTTTGGTCAGGGACAGACCAAGGCGCGGCATCTGGGCAATCTTTTCGGCGAGGGCGCGGGTCTGGGCTTCCAGATCGTCGCGGGCCACCACGCGGTTGACCATGCCCAACTCATAGGCGCGCTGTGCTGGCATACGATCCCCGAGGAACAGGAATTCCTTGGCGATACGCGGGTGCATTTCAAAAGCGTGGGCGAAATATTCGACGCCCGGAATACCCATGTACACGACCGGATCCTGAAAATAGGCATCGTCCGAGGCCACGATCAGATCGCACACCCAGGCCAGCATTAGGCCGCCCGCAATACAGGCCCCTTGAACCATGGCGATGGTTGGCTTCTGGATTTCGCGCCAGCGGCGGCACATGCCCAGATAGACCTCGTGCTCGCGGGTATAGAGCAGCTCGGCCCCCGGCTTATTGGTGTGATCGGCCACCAGATGTTTGCGATCAAATGTCTTGTGCAGATCACGGCCCGGCGTGCCGATGTCGTGACCGGCCGAGAAATGCTTTCCGGCCCCGCGCAGGACAATGACCTTGACCGCATCGTCATCGACAGCACGGCGAAAGGCATCGTCCAGCGCATAGGTCATCTGCGAGTTCTGGGCGTTGTGAAACGCCGTGCGCTGCATGGTTATCCATGCGACCGGCCCCTCCACCGCATAGTCAACGGGGGTGTCGGTTTCGTAGACAATATCCACGGATTTGGGAGGGACCAGATCGCTCATGCTCAGGCAGCCTCGGTCTTGGCGAGGCGGCGATCGCCGACCGGATTGCCCTTGATCAGGGTGGCCCGCAGATTGTGCGGGTCCAGACGCTCGCGGATCAGTTTGAGCTGTTCGGCGCTCGGGGCCTTGGTTTCAGGAATGTGGTCAGGGCGTTCCAGCGCAAAGCCGGTGTTTTCCTGAACCTCTTCGAAGGTCACGCCGGGGTGCAAGGAGCGCACGCGCATGGCGTTGTCCTTGCCGCCGAAGTCCAGCACGGCCAGATCGGTGATGACCCGTCGCAGGTCCAGTCCGCGCGGCTTTTTGCCATCCGGCCAGCGGGCAGGGTTGTAACCAACGCCGCACACATAATCGACCTCACCCGCCACAAAGGCGCGGGTGTTGTGGGTTGGCACGAAATAGCTGTTCGGGTGGCTGATCGAGTTACCCGGATAGCCACGCGCGCCCAACAAGGCCGCCTTGGGTTTGGCGTGGTCGCCGATGACCGAGATATTGGTCTGGCCGAAACGGTCGATCTGGGTCGGCACCACCATGGCGTGACGCTTGCCACCCCACAGATTGTCAAAGGTGCGGGCAAACGGCATCCAGCCCTCGATCTTGGGCTGATAGCCATTGCGCGGACCGGCGGGCACCGGCTCGGCGACGAAATGGTTTTCGCCATCGGTCAGCATCAGGGCCGGATTGCATGTTAGCTTGGCAAGGCCGGCGGCAAGGCGCGGCATCAGGGTAATGCCGGTGGCCAGCACCTCGCCATCATGGGTCCAGGCCTCGGAACCGGCGGCAATGCACAGTTCGATCAGGCTATAGGTGTCGGTGGTCTGGGTCATGTCATGCCCCTCAATAGATCGCTGCGGGAAGGGCGCGGATGTGGTCGGCACCGCCGACAGCCGCGACATAGGTGTCGGGTTCAACATCGACGAAGCGGTCGCGATACTCGCCCCAGCCTTCGCCGCTGGAGGCGACATAGGTTTTCAGGTGGGCCATATCGATGCCGTAGTCGGGATTGGCGGCGGTCGGGTGGGCACCCAGCGGAGCCTCGATCACGCCGGTCACGACGCTGCGCTCGAACGGGTGGAAGCGCGAATTGGCAGGCAGGTCCAAGCCTTCGGTTTCCACCAATTGCTCGGTAGAGACAAACACCTTGTCGGCGGCCCGCGCCATCAGGTCGTCAAAGAAGGGGTCGGGGCTGAAGATCAGCGTATTGCCCGCCTTGTCCGCACGGTGGACGTGCATGATGGCCGCATCCAGCTTGATAGCGGGCATGGCCAAAAGGGTCTGACCGTCCTCATAGGGCGACTTGATCGTCTTGATGCCTTGCGCCGGAATATCGGTGGCCATGCCGAACTGGGCGGGCAGGAAGGGCAGGTGCATGGCGGCGGCCCGCAGGCCCCAGTGCAGTAGGCCCTCGTCCAGTTCCATGACTTCCAGCGTACCGGTCTGACGTGCCGCGCGGAAATGCGGGTCCAGCGGGAAATGGTCCAGCGAGACAAAGCCGAAGATCAGCTTCTTGACCTTGCCTGCCGCCACCAGTGTGCCGACATCGGGGCCGCCATAGGCCACGATGGTCAGGTCTTTCAGGTTCGAGCGGGCAATAGCGCGCACCAGAGCCATCGGTTTACGACGGGTCGCCCAGCCACCGATACCGATCGTCATTCCGTCTTTCAGGCTGGCGACAAAGCCATCCAGATCCAGCCGTTTGTCCAGCACGCCGCATCACTCCGTTAAAAGCAGGGATTGGTTCCTGCTACGACGCTATGAGACGGCTATCAGCGGGTGAAGGGCGCCGGAACGAACGGATTGTTTGCGTCCGGAGACAATGCCGCAAAGGGCAGTGAATCCGGCCTGTAGGTGCCAGCCGATAGGTGAGCCTGACGAAACACTCTGGCCGTCTGCGGCGACTTATCGCTGCGCGCGCACTGGGTTCTATTTCTGCCAACGACGGGGGCACCCGTGAACAAGGCGGGGAGGCCGGATGTGCTTCGTAAAATAACCGAAGACCGGACGGATATGCTGAAGACGCGAGACGATATGAATCTCCCGCGCGGGATATTTGTCCTGATCTTTATTGTCTCGATGGTCATGGCCATCGGCAATACGGGCCTGATTTCTGTCATGCCTGCGATCGGGCGGGCCATTGGCATGTCCGATCATCTGGTGGCCGCCATCTTCTCGCTGTCGGCTTTGTTGTGGGCCATCAGTGCGCCTCACTGGGCGCGGGTTTCGGATGTGCGCGGCCGCAAGCCGATGATGATGCTGGGTCTGGGCGGCTTTGTCTTTTCGATGCTGGGGTGCGCGCTGGTGGTGTGGGCAGGGCTGCAGGCCCTGCTGGCTCCGGTGGTGGTGTTCGTCACCTTCCTGCTGATCCGCGGTATTTTCGGTATTCTGGGATCGGCCACCGCCTCGTCCAGTCAGGCCTATGTGGCGGACCGCACCTCGGCCAAGGAGCGCACATCGGCCCTGTCTGCATTGGCAGGCGCACTGGGTATGGGCACGATTATTGGCCCCGCCCTGTCACCCTTGCTGGTGTTCGGCTTCCTGGGGCTGGCAGGACCGATGACCATTTTTGCGCTCGGCGCAGGCGTGGTTCTGCTGATGGTGATGCTGATTATTCCGCGCGATATCCCGCCCGCAAAGCTTTATCCCGACAAGTTCGCCAATGCGCACACGGCGGCGGCGCGCAAGGAGCGTGGCTTTGGCATCTGGCTGGACCGCGATATCGGACCCTGGCTGATCTTCGGATTCCTGTCGTGCTGCGTGCAGGCCATCAATGTCTACACACTCGGCTTTGTGGTCATGGATGTGGTGGCTCTGCCGGCGACCGAGGCCCAGCGCTATATAGGTATGGCCATGGCGGCAGGCGCAGGGGCGGGACTTTTCGGCCAGTGGGTGCTGATCCCGTGGCTGAAAATGTCGCCGCGGGCCCTGATCTGGTCCGGTGGCCTGCTGGCGCTGGCGGGCAATCTGTTGACGGTGTTTGCCCATGACATCTGGATGTTGTCGCTGGGCTATGTGGTGCTGACGCTGGGCTTCTCGTTCTGTCGTCCCGGTTTTACCGCCGGTGCCTCGCTGGCGGCGCGACCGGACCAGCAGGGTATTGTCGCCGGAATGGTGTCCAGCCTGTCGGGCGGGTCCATTGTCATCACGCCCGTCATCGGCGTGCTGCTTTATGAAATGGCGACGCCGTCACCGTTCATCCTGAACTGCGTGGTTATGGGCGGGCTGATGATTTTTGCCTGGAAGAACGCCTCGCTGTGGCGTCCCGAGCTGTCACGCACAGCCACTTCGATTGTTTCCTGATGCGGATAAACCGTCTGCAACCACGCGCTTGTTGTCGACGGGCGTTGGTCAATAATCGTTTCATCAAAATCTAAAAATCGGCCTGCGCCCTGATGCGCCGAGGCCGAGTACAAGACGTGGGAGCCTCCAATGGATCGTTATCTGGTCATTTCTTCTGATGGTCATGCGGGTCTGCCGCCGGAAAAATATCGCGAATACCTTGATCCCCAGTATCGCGAACTTTTTGACGAGCGCGTCGCGAAAGAAATCGCCGCCCGCGAGCAGCACGAGAAGAATTTTCTTCTTGATGACTTCAACAATAATTGGCGCGCTTCGGTAGGCGATGGCCTTGAAGGCGCATGGGATTCCGATATCCGCAGCCGCGTTCTGGACGAGGACGGCGTTGTCGCCGAGGTTCTCTATCCGGACGGCATTACCGAGCGTAACGCGCCGCCTTTCGGTGCCGATATCGGCCTGCGTCCGAATGCTGCCGAAGCCCATCTGCAATGGGCCGGTGCCCGCGCCCACAACCGCTGGATGGCCGATTTCTGCAAGCTGGATCCGGTGCGTCGTATCGGTCTGGCCATCATTCCGGCCTTCTACGACATGGAAGAGAACCTGAAGGAAATCCTCTGGGCCAAGGAAAACGGTCTGAAGGGCGTGGTTCTGCCGACGCTCATGGAAGGTTGGGACTTCTACAACCACCCGAAATACCACCGCATGTGGGCCATGTTGCAAGAGTTCAACATGCCGGTGAACTTCCACTCGGGTGCTGCACCTGCCTATGACACGGCCCAGCCGGGCTGGATCGGTGTCTATCTGTCGGAATACGCCTTCTATCTGACGCGTCCGATGTCGACGATGATCTTCGGCGGCGTGTTCGAGCTGTTCCCGAACCTGAAGGTGACCTTCACCGAGGCGGGCGGCGAGTTCTGGTTCCCGTGGATGCTGGAACTGATGGATATCCGCGCCTCGGTCAAACACACCAGCGGCAAGTTGGGCGATCACCGCTCGAACCTGTCGATGAAGCCGAGCGAGTATTTCCAGCGCAATATCTGGGTCGGCTGCTCGGCCCTGCCGGACGAGGAAACCACCGCGTCCTACTACAATATCGGCATCGACCGCGTTCTGTGGGGCACGGACTATCCGCACCCCGAAGGCACCTGGCCGCAGACCCATCCGAAGATGATCGCCAGCCTCGGCGGCCTGCCGGATGAGCACATTGCCAAGATGCTGGGTGGCAATGCCCTCGATGTTTACGACCTTGATCTGGAAGCGATGAACAAGATCGCTGCCCGTATCGGCCCGAAAAAATCCGGTTTCGCCAAGGCGGCCTGACCGCGACGGAGCGGCCGTTAGGGGCGGCCGCTCCCCCCGCTACTTCATAAAACAAGAACGAATGGGAGGAACGACCATGGCTAAGCTCCGCTATGTCCAGGATGTCGAAAAACTGAAAGCGACCATGGAGGCGCGCGCCTCTTCCGGTGGTCTTCAGAACACCGTGCAAACCCTGCGCGCATTCTATGAAACCGATCCGGAAATCGTGGCGGCCCTGCTGCCCAAGCCACTGCAACCGACCGCAGCGTCCAAGATCCTGATCCAGTTTTCCTATGTCGAGATGCGCCCGACGCCGGACAAGCTGGTCGTTTCGGCGGCCATGACTGTGGGCGTTGAGTCCACCTATAAGGGCAAGGTCGGCTGGTATGTTCTGGCCATGCCGATGGGCGGCGAGTTTGTCGTCATCGGTGGTCGTGAACGCTTTGGCGAGCCCAAGAAACTGGCCGATGTCCAGTTCACCAAGAAGGGCGACCACGTCCACGTCACCTGCACCCGCAACGGCGTGGCCTTTGTCGAGCTGGAAGGCAATATTGCCGAAAGCCTCGGTGCCAAGAAATTCACTGAAAACCTGTTCTGCTACAAGGGCATGCCGGGTATCGCCAACGGCTTCGGCTTTGATGGCGATGTCTTCCTGACCCAGCTGAACTGGGATCGCGACTGGGATATGCACCACGTCGTCGAGGGCGGCAAAATCACCCTGCGTGAATCCGCTGCCGACCCGCTGGTCGATGTGCCCGTGCGCAAGCTGCTCAAGATGGAATATTCCGAAGGTCGCAGCGTGACCGGCGGCGAAATCCTCGAAAAAGTTCCCGGCGAATGGCTGCAACCGTTCTGGTTCGGTCGCTATGACGAGAACCCGACCGGCGGTATCGAGATCGCTCTGGCCTCCGAGGCTGCGCTCGAGAATGCGTGATCTTAAAGGCAAGGTTGCCGTCGTCACTGGCGGTGCCAGTGGCGTAGGCCGCGCTCTGGGCGAAGCCCTTGTCGAGCGCGGAGCCAAGGTGGTTCTCAGCGACATCAATGCCGAGGCTCTGGAAGCCACGGCATCGGAAATGCGGGCCGCTGGCGGTGATGTCACGGGCATCGTGGCCGACGTGATGGACCAGGACTCGGTCGATGCTCTGGCCGATCAGGTCTTTAAACGCCACGGCAAGGTGCATCTGTTGTTCAACAATGCCGGCGTCGGCCTTGGTGACTTCCGTGAACCGATCTGGACCTTGGCGCTGAAGGACTGGGACTGGGGTTTCAACATCCACGTCATGGGTGTGGTCCACGGTATCCGTGCCTTTGTGCCGCGCATGATTGACGGGGGAGAGGATGGCTATGTCATCAACACCACCTCCACCAATGGCGGTCTGGTCCCTTCGGCGCGCACGCCGGTCTATGCCTCGTCCAAGGCGGCTGTCACCAGCCTGACCGAGGTTCTGCACCATCAACTCGCGGCGCAGGACAGCAAGGTCAAGGCGGCCCTGCTGTTCCCCGGTCCGCATCTGGTCAACACCAACCTGATGCGTTCGGCCCGTCCGGCGGCTTTCGTTGATCCGAACAGCCCGCAACCGGCAGGCAAGTCGATGGCCGAACTGGCCGAGCAGAATGGCGGCGTTCCGGTCACCGAACCGGAAGAAGTTGCCAACTTTGCGCTCGATGGCATTGCGGCCGGCAAGTTCTGGCTGCTGCCGCAAAGCGAGCGTTCGGACGGCAATATCCGTCGTCGTACCGACAGTATTCTGGCCCGCAGCGCTCCTGTGGGGCTGGGCGGCTAGGCAAGAAACAGATAGGCGGCGGGAGGGGAATGGAGGCTCTTCCCGTCGTCAATCCGGAGTGGCGTTCGAAAAATAAAAACAAAACAGCCGGTTAGATCGCAAAAGATCAAGGCTGATAGGGAGGGTTAGATGACACGACGCATGAATCGCATTGCGACTGTCCTGCTCGCAGGCACCGCCTTGGCAGGAATGATGCCTGTAATGGCTGTGGCACAGGAAGCCGCGACTAACGAGGCTCAGGATGCAACCCGTATCGACGACATCGTCGTTACGGCACAGCGCCGCGAAGAGCGCCTGATCGATGTGCCGTTGTCGGTATCGTCGCTGGGCGGCGAGCAACTGCAACGCGCCGGTATTGCCGATGTTTCGGCCATTGGCGGCTATGTTCCCAACGTCCAGATCAACCAGACGGTTGGCGGCGCATTCGGTCCTCTGATCTCCATGCGCGGTCTGGCCCCGTCGGGCGATACCAGCCTGGGTCGTGACCAGCCGGTCGGCCTGTATATTGACGGCGTGCCTATCGCAAAATCGACGGGCGCTGCGTTTGATACGGTCGATCTGGAACGTGTCGAGGTCCTGCGCGGCCCGCAAGGCACCCTGTATGGCAAGAACACCATCGGTGGTGCCGTCAACCTTGTGACCCGTAAGCCCACCGGCGTGTTCGGTGGTAAATTCATGCTGGGTGTCGGCAGCGAAAGCCTGTTCGAACAGCGTCTGTCGCTGGATCTGCCGCGCTTTGGTACGATTGGCGAAGGCATCGGTGCCTTTGACATCAAGGTGGCCTATTCGGGCCGCGAGCGTGACGGCTTCTTCGAGAACACCCACCCCAATGCCCGCTTTGACACCTTCGGCGCGCAGGACCAGCAGGCAGGCCGCATCGACATTGTCTGGCGTCCGATCGAGGACCTGTCGTTTGCCTATAGCTATGACGATACGTCCAGCAAGTCGTCGCCGTCTATGCTGGCGATCAGCGCATCAGGGGCCATTGGCCCGGGCGGTGCCTATGAGGCGCTGTATCCCTATATCAAGGACGCGATCCATACGTCGCGACCCAAGGGCATTGCCAATGACTATTCCAACCGCAGTGATTTCGCGGTCAGCGGCCATGGTCTGACGATCGAGTACAACAAGGATGGCGTGCCGTTCTTTGGCGACGTGACCCTGAAGTCGATCACTGCCCATCGCACCATGCAGTCGTGGAGCCAGACCGACTTTGATGGCGTTGGCGTCGATCTGATGCACTTCACGCTCAACAACGATTACCAGCAGACCTCGCAGGAACTGCAGTTGATCGGCTCGAACGGTCAGGTCCACTACACCTTCGGCCTGTTCGGCTTCAAAGAAGAGTATGACGTGTTCAATCCGCGCTGGAACTTCCAGTTCGGTGGCAACAAGTACGACGTTCAGGAACGCTCGGCGGACAACAAGTCCTATGCGGCCTATGGCCAGCTGACCTGGACCCCGAATGCCTTTGACAAGCGCCTTAGCCTGACGCTCGGCGGTCGCATCAGCAAGGACGAGAAGCAGGCGACGTCTATGAGCCTGAGCTACTCGACCTATTTGGCCAATCCGGCCAATCCGGCTTCGGGTGTGTTCGAGCGCGATGCCAATGGCAATCCGGTGACCCGCAGCGGTGGTCCGGCTCTGGGGGCGCTTCCGGGACCAGGTAATATCGGCCCGTCCGATCTGATCCCGCTGACGGCGGATGGTTCGTGGTCGGAGTTCACGCCCGAGTTCAACATCGCCTACAAGTTGAGCGAGGACTGGAACGTCTATGCGCGTTACGCCACCGGCTTCAAGAGCGGCGGCAATAACGACGTGGCGGCTAATAATGCCGGCTTCATGACGCCGTATGACCCTGAAAAACTGACCTCGTACGAGATCGGTACCAAGGGCCAGTGGTTCGACAAGCGCCTCAGCCTGTCGGCCGCAGTCTATTACAGCGACTACGAAGACTTCCAGGCGGGTGTGTTCGTACCGGCTCTGGTGACCACCACCATTATCAATGCCGGTCAGGCCAATATGTCCGGTTTCGAGGTGGAAGGTATTGTGCGCCCGATCGATAACCTGCGCATCAACTTCGGCTATGGCTATACCAAGGCCGAGTATGACGAGTTCATCCTGCCATCCGGTCAGGATGTCACCGACACCTATGTCTTCCCGCTGATCCCCAAGCATAGCTATACGCTGGGCGTCGATTACCGTTGGGTTGGTGTAGCGGGCGGGGATGTCGTGGCCAATCTGAACTACAACTGGCGCGACGAGCAGGAAGGCAACATCACCGGCGATCCATTCTCGGTCCGCAAGGCCTATGGTCTGTTGGACGGTCGTATCTCGCTTAGCGATATCGACATCGGCGATGGCCGTTTGATGGAAATCGCCTTGTGGGGCAAGAACCTGCTGGACGAGGAGTACTGGGTCTCGGGTATCAATCTGAGCCTGTTCACCACGCGCCAGTGGGGTGATCCACGCAGCTTCGGCGTTCAGGCCAATGTGAAGTTCTGATACAACGGACGGGGGTGGCCATCAGGTCACCCTCAACGCGTAACTATTTGAATTTCAGGGCTGCCGTGTGACTAAACTGGCGGCTCTTTCTTTTTCATCTCTGGTGGAGAAACCATGTCCGATCATCTGAAATTCTATATCGACGGCGCTTGGGTTGATCCGGTGGCTCCGCGCACTCTGGATGTCATCAATCCGGCGACGGAACAGTCTGTGGCCCGCATCAGTCTGGGCGGTGCCGAGGATGCGGATCGCGCCGTCATGGCTGCTCGCCGCGCCTTTGACAGCTTTGCCAGCACCTCGCGTCAGGAACGGATCGAACTGCTTGAAGCGGTGCTGGCCGAGTATGAGCGCCGCCGCGAGGACATGGCCAAGGCCATCACTGCAGAAATGGGCGCACCAAGCACCCTGTCGCGCAACGCACAGGCCTTTATGGGCACGGCGCACCTTTCGACCGCCATCGAGGTGCTGAAAAACTATGAATTCGAGGAAGCCCGTGGCTCGACCCTGATCAGCCGCGAGCCGATCGGCGTCTGCGCCTTCATTACCCCGTGGAACTGGCCGTCCAACCAGATCGGTTGCAAGGTGGCTCCGGCGCTGGCGACCGGCTGCACCATGGTGCTGAAGCCGTCCGAAGTGGCCCCGCTGTCGGGCATTATCTGGACCGAGATCATGCATGCAGCGGGTGTTCCGGCGGGCGTGTTCAACATGGTCAATGGTGATGGTCCGGGCGTGGGGGCGGCCCTCAGCAGCCACCCCGAGGTGGATATGGTCAGCTTCACCGGCTCGACACGTGCGGGCATCGAGGTGGCCAGAAATGCCGCCCCGACGATCAAGCGCGTGCATCAGGAACTGGGCGGCAAGTCGGCCAATATTGTTTTGCCCGATGCCGATATCGCCAAGGCTGTCACGGCAGGCGTGGACCACATCATGAACAATAGCGGCCAGTCCTGTAATGCGCCCACGCGTATGCTGGTGCCGCGTGATCGCATGGACGAGGTCAAGACCGCCGCCCGTGCTGCTGCCGAAGCTATCACTGTGGGCGACCCGCAAGGCGATGCCCGTATGGGACCGGTGGTGTCCGAGGCTCAATGGAACAAGATTCAGGGCCTGATTTCAAAGGGTATCGACGAAGGGGCCACTCTGGTCACGGGCGGGGCAGGGCGTCCCGACGGTCTGGATGTCGGCTATTATGTCCGCCCCACCATCTTTGCCGATGTCGATCCCGACATGACCATTGCCCGCGAGGAAATCTTCGGGCCGGTGCTGTCGATCATTCCTTATGACACGGTGGAAGATGCCGTCAGGATCGCCAATGACACCGTCTATGGACTGGCGGCCTATGTGCAGTCCGGTGACATCGACAATGCCCGCAAGATCGCCCGCCAGCTTCGTGCCGGTCAGGTGGCGATCAACGGACCTGGTCCTGATCTGATGGCTCCGTTCGGCGGCTTCAAGCAGTCGGGCAATGGCCGCGAATGGGGCGACCACGCCTTTGGCGAGTTCCTCGAAGTGAAGGCGACGCTGGGCCACACGCCTGCATAACAGACTAGCCGTCCCAACTGGAAAGGGCCGCTTCGGATGAAGCGGCCCTTGTTTTTACCTAGGCTAGACGGCGCAAATTGGCGCGGTCAAATTCGATAAAGGGCTGTCCCTTGCGGACGCGCTCGACCCATTGCGGATCATTCAAAATGGCGCGGCCTACACCGGCCATATCGAACTCCTGACGGGCAATGCCGTCGCGTGCGGCCTGAAGATTATCCAGCGGTTTGGTCTCGCTGCTGCCGCTCAGGGTTTCACCCAGACCATTGCCAAGACCGATCCCGCCAATGGCCACGGACGGCTTGCCGGTCAGCTTGCGCGCCCATCCGGCCAGAGACAGGTTCGAGCCTTCAAACGCCGGACGGTCGAACACCCGTCCGCTGGCATCGAACAGATCCACACCGGCCTGCGCCAACGGTACCAGCAGTGCGCCCAGTTGTTCGGGCATGGTGCCAAGTTGCGCGCCATAGTCCTGCTGTTTGTGCTGGGAAAAGCGGAACATGATCGGTGCATTGCCGATCTCGGCCCGAACCGCCGCTACGATCTCGGCAGCAAAGGCGGCACGACGGGCGGGATCGCCGCCATACCGGTCGTCGCGGTGGTTTGTCTGATCCCACAGGAAGCTGTCGATCAGATAGCCGTGGCCGCCATGCAGGGCCACGCCGTCAAATCCGGCCTCCATGGCATTGCGGGCGGCATCGGCAAAGGCGGCGATAATGTCGGCGATTTCGCCTGCGCCCATGGGTTGCGTCGGTGCGCGCATGGCATCGACATAGTCATCCCCATACGAGGTATGACCCGCCTTGCCCCAAAAGCCCGACGGCCGTGACCCGATCAGATCGGGCCGGTTGGAGCGGGCAGGATCACGCAGCGGCCCCTGATGCCAGAGCTGCGGAAAGATGCGCCCGCCCGCAGCATGAACCCCCTCGGTGACACGTTTCCATCCCTCCAGTGCCGCCTTGCCATACATATGCGGAATGGCCGGATCATCGACGGATGTGATGTGATCTATGCCCACGCCCTCGGTGACGATCAGCCCGATGCCCGCCTCGGCCCGTCGGCGGTAATAGCCCGCTACATCATCGCCCGGCACACCGTCCGGCGAGAAATAGCGGGTCATGGGCGACATGGAGATGCGGTTGCGAAGGGTCAGATCGCGAATAGTGATCGGCGTGAACAGAGGATCGGCCATCGCGGTTTCTGTTGCCGGCTCCAAAAGCGTATCGGTCATTAAACGGCCCCTGCCTGATCTATGGTGCGCAGGATGGCGCGGGCATCATCCGATCCGTCCAGCAGACGATTGGTGCGCCATGTGATTTTCCAGCGCCCGTCCGTGCGGGTCAGCTCCCACACATTCACCGAGACGCGCCAGACATTGAACGCCCCGTTCTCGTGCTTATAGACCCGCGAATAGTTTACGGCGGTGGCACGGTCGCCATCAACTGTCACATGCGGCATGCTGGGAATGTGGGCGGCCCCTTCGCGCACAAGGGCACGGTGGACGTCATTGTCGAGCAGTCCTGCAATGCCGTCGCGGCCCTTTCCGGCCCAGCCATTGCCCAGTTCGTAAACACCATCCTCCGCCCACAGATCACCGACCTTCTGGCCGCGTTCAAAGGTGTCGGCAGTATCGGCCTGTGGCCCATAGCGGGCGATGATCTGGCAGACGTCCACATAGTCCTGAAGGGACTGGAACTGCTGCTCCAGACGGGCAAGGCGGGCTTCGGTGTCGGACATGGCAACTCCTGAATCTGGTCGCCTAGCATCCGACATTTAACGGCACAGATTAGCCGTCCTGACGGAAACGCTGTGTTGAACAGGGCCGTCTGGTCGCGCGCGTGTAGCCATTCGATAGTGGGCAGATTATCGGGAGGCCGCCAATGACAATGAACCGCCAATGGGTGCTGGCGCGCCGTCCTGTGGGGCAGGTGGGACTGGGTGATTTCGCCCGCACCGATGCCGAAATACCGGTCCCCGATCTATTGAAGGGTGAAATTCTGGTCCGCAACCGCATACTGGGTTTTGATCCTGCCCAGCGCGGCTGGATGGATCAGGGCGCAGGCTATATGGCCCCGATGGCACTGGGCGAACCTGTGCGCGGCAGTGCCTGCGCCGAGGTGATCGCCTCGCAAAATCCGGCCTATCCCGTTGGCAGTTTCGTACGCGGCCTGTTCGGCTGGCAGGACTATGCGGTGGTGGCCAAGGCAGGCGAAACCGCGCCGATCTCCGTGCCGGAAGGCGTCCAGCCCGAAGAGGCGCTGGGGGTTCTTGGCGCGGCCAGCCTGACGGCGTGGGCGGGTATCAAGACGGTGGGCCGCGTCAAAAGCGGCGACTGTGTTCTGGTGTCAGGGGCGGGGGGCGCGGTCGGCAGTATGGTGGTGCAGATCGCCCGCCTGAACGGTGCGCGGGTGATCGGCATAGCGGGTGGTGCCAAAAAATGCCGATGGCTGACGCAGGATTACGGAACCGATGCCGCCATTGATTACCGCACCGAAAATGTATCGGCGCGTCTGGCCGAACTGGCCCCCGAAGGCATCGACCTGTTCTTCGACAATGTCGGCGGCGATATCCTCGAAGCGGCCATTGCCCATATGGCCCTCCATGGCCGCATCGTTCTGTGCGGCTCCATATCCAGCTATAATGATGAACAGCCCGCGCCGGGACCACGCAACCTGTCGCGCATGATCTCCTACAGATTGCAGATGCAGGGCTTCATCCTGCTGGACCATCTGGATCAGGTCCCGCAGGCCAGCGCCGAACTACGCAACTGGCTGTCTGCAGGGCAAATCCGTTACCGCACCGATATCCAGCACGGTTTCGACGCCATCCCCGCCACCTTCCTTCGCCTGTTCACCGGAGCCAATCAGGGCAAGCAGCTTTTGACGATCGATACCTGACCAGCCACCTTTAGCGGATGAAATGGGGCAGGAAGCGCGAGGTGTTGCGGGTGATGGCACCTGTGTCTTCGCGGATGCTCATGCCGGCGGCTTCATCGCCGACGATCCATGAGCCGATAATGGCGTGCTGGCCGTGGAAGCGGGGCGGGTTGTGCAGGGCCTGAAGGATGTGACGGCCCTGACCGTAACCACCATCATCGACGCCGCTGCTGATGCCGTGATCCAGAAGTTCGATATTGGCTCCCTCGCGCGAGAAGAAGGGTTTTCGTGCATAGCTGGAGCCGAGATTGGCGCGGGCGGGATCGTCCTCGAAATAGGCTTCCAGCAGGTTGGGGTGGTTGGGGTGGCGCGCCCACAAAAGCGGCAGGATGGCTTTGTTGGACAGGATGGACTTCCATGCCGGTTCCAACATGCGGATACCGCTTTGGCTTAGGTTCAAGGCCCATTCGTCGCGCAGCATCTGCTCCCACGGATAAAGCTTGAACATGGCCTCGATGAACCAGTCTTCGTGGTCCAGAAAACGCCCGTCACTATCAAGGCCGATATCTTCCAGCGCCACAAAGCGCGGTTTCATGCCCGCCTGCTGGGCGATGTCCTCGAGGAAGCGGACCGTCTGGCGATCTTCGGTAAAGGTCGCATCCGAGGCGAAGTGCAGGATGGTGCCATTGGCAAACAGGGCGGCAAAACGCGCCAGCAGTTTTTCATACAGACTGTTGAACTGGTCGGCATGATCGGGAAGCTCGCGCGTGGCGATCTTGTCTTCCAGCCACAGCCACTGGAACACGGCCGTTTCATAGACACTGGTGGGGGTGTCGGCATTGTATTCATACAGTTTGGCCGGAGCCGTACCGTCATAGGCAAAGTCGAAACGGCCATAGAGGGACGGCATTTTTTGATGCCAGGTGTCGGCCACATAGTCTCGAAGAGGCGCGGGGATATCGACCTGTTCCATCAGCTCTTCGGAGGCGACCACCTCGGCCACCAGATCCAGACACATGGCGTGCAGCTCTTCGGTCGGGGCTTCGATCCCGTCCTCGACCTCTTGCAGGGAAAAGGCATAGGCGGCGGTTTCGTCCCAATAGGGCAGGCCATTATCGTGCCGCCAGCTGAAGCCGACGTCTTCGGCCTTCTGGTCCCAGTCGGGGCGCGGGGTGAAATATAGCCGTTCCATGATCTCGACCCTTAAAGCACTAAAATCGTGCGACTTGTCCGGTTTCGGTGATAGACGGGTTTGCAAGATTCGACAGCCGCATTGCCGCAAGTCACAGCGCCGCAGCGGTCAGGGGGTAGGTTAGATGTTCGATATCGCCGCTTTTGGCTCGGGGGCGCTGGCCTTCCTGATTGCCTTTACCATGGCTGCCGGTTTTACGCTGGTGTTCAAACTGGTTTACCAGTGGATCACGCCCTATCACGAACGTGACCTGATCCGTCAGGGCAATAGCGCAGCGGCTGTAACGCTGGGCGGGGCGCTGATCGGCTATGTATTGCCGCTGGCCTCGGCCCTGTCACAGACCTATTCGCTGCAAGAATTTGCGGCATGGGCATTGCTGGCCGGTGTGATGCAGATTCTGGCCTTTGTTATTGTCAGCCGCCTTGCCTTCAAAGGCTTTGTCCAGCGCGTCGAGAATGGCGAGATGGCGGCGGCCTTCTATATGGCGTCGGTGTCGATCTGTATCGGCCTGTTGAACGCTGCCTGTATGACGGCCTGATCCGATGAGCGCACAGAAGACTCCGCTTTCGATGCGTCGCCTGAAGCGTTCGCGCGTGCTGCATGTCAGCAGTCTGATGGCGACGGCGGGCTTTACGCTGGCGGCCTGTGGCCAACCTGCCCCGACGGCACCGTCTGCGCCCGAGGGCGAATGGGATGCGCCGACACAGGTGGCCTATAGCTCGGTCGAGGCCTGTGTCTCGTCGGGTGAACCGGCCACTGAATGTCAGGCTGCCTTTGACACGGCTGCCAAGCAGGCGGCTGAAAATGCCCCACGCTTTACTTCGCAGGAAGAGTGCGAGGCGTCATGGGGTGCAGGACAGTGCCAGCAGGGCACCAATACCAACGGCGGCGGCTCTTTCTTCATGCCGATGCTGGCCGGTTTCATGATGGCGCGCATGATGAGCGGGGGCCAGAATGCCGCCGCCCAGCCGCTTTATCGTGAATGTCGCACCCGTAATCCGGATGGCTCATGCCGTGACGGAGGCTTGCGTACAGGCGCGGGGGCCGGATATCTGGGCCGCAGCCTGAACCGCGCGCCCGAACAGGCCGACAAGGCTTCGGAGCGTCGCGGCTCGCGGGCAGTATCGCGCGGCGGGTTTGGCGGCGGCCGCAGCTATGGCGGTTAGGACGCCATAGCCGGTATCAGCACGCCTGCACTCTTGTAGAGCATATAGAAGGCGACCACGAAGATCAGGCCCGCAAAGACGGTGTTCAGGCGCCCTTTGCTGGCGGACAGGGTCTTGGCGAGGCGCGCCCCGACCATACCGCCCAGTACGCCACCGGCAATGAATACAGCCGCCAAAATCCAGTCTACCCAGCCATCGAGGGCATAGTTGATCGCGGTTGTCAGGCCGAAGGCGGTTACCCCGACCAGCGAAGAGCCGACGGCGGTGAAGATCGACATACCCGTCGAATACATAAGGCTGGGAACGATCAGGAAACCGCCGCCAATACCGAAGAAGCCGGACATGATGCCCGTCGCGGTGCCGGTGGCGATCAGCTTGGGCGCATTGCCCTTGGTCAGTTCGACGTCTGGATTTCCGCCTGCCTTGCGTCCGCGCAGCATCAGGAAGCCGACAATTACCATAAGGACCGCGAACAGGGCCAGCAGCTTTTGGCCATCAACGGCCTTGCCTAGAGTCGAGCCGAGGGTTGCGCCGATCACGCCCGCCAGTGCGAACACACCGGCGATCTTCCACTTTACATTGCCGTGGCGGGCATGGTTCAGCACATTGGTGAAGGCATTGGCCGCGACCGCAAAGGCGCTGGTGCCGATGGCCAGATGCGGGTCTTTGACCCCCACCAGATAGACCATCAGCGGCACAGCCAGAATGGAGCCGCCGCCGCCGACGAGGCCCAGCGTGAAGCCGACCAGAGAACCGGCACCGGCACCCAGTACATATTGCAGGACGCTGAGCGTCGTGGCGGCAGTGTCCATATCAGGCAGCCTTGTCGGTGTTGGAAAGCGACTGGGGGGCGGCCAGCCATTCGCGGCCCTTCAACATGCCTTGCCAGTAGATTTCCGGCAGGGCTTCGGACTTGAGCAGCCACGCGAGACGGGTCGGCTTCTGGCCGTCCAGCACCCATTTGGGGAAGCTGGGCAGCAGCTTGCCGCCATAGCCGAACTCGGCCAGCACGATCTTGCCGCGCTCTACCGTCAGAGGGCAGGAGCCATAGCCGTCATAGGCGGCGACCATGTCCTTGCCGTCCAGCAGGGCCAGCAGGTTTTCGGCCACGACCGGTGCCTGTTTGCGGGCGGCCGCTGCGGTCTTGGCATTGGATGTGGAGGTGCCGTCACCCAGACCGAAGACGTTCTCGATGCGCTTGTGACGCAAGGTGGTGTCGTCAACATCGATCCAGCCCGCCTCGTTTGCCAGAGCGCTGTCACGCACGACGTCCAGTGCGGTTTGCGGCGGGCAGGCGTGCAGGAAGTCGTATTCGCGGACCTCTTCACGCGTGGTGCCATCGGCATCCGTGACGACGAAGCGGGCTTGCTTGGCCTGACCATCGACGCCCACCAGACGCGATCCGAACTTCAGGTCAACGCCATAGGCTTTCACATATTCCATCAGGGCCGGAACATAGGCGGCGACGCCGAACAGGACGGGACCGGCATTGTGGAACTCGATCTCGATATCCTGCAAACGGTCCTGACGACGCCAGTGGTCAGCCGACAGGTACATGGCCTTTTGCGGGGCACCGGCGCACTTGATCGGCATGGGCGGCTGGGTGAACAGGGCGCGGCCCGAGCGCATGGCCTGTACCAACTCCCACGTATAGGGCGCGGTGTCATAGCCATAGTTCGAGGTGACGCCGTTGCGACCAAGGCTTTCCTTGAGGCCGGGAATGGCGTCCCAGTCCAGTTTGAGGCCCGGTGAAACCACCATGGCGCGATAGCCGACACTGTCACCGTTCGACAGGCGCACGCAGTTGACGGCGGTGTCGAATGCGGTGGCGGCGGCCTTGATCCATGTCGCACCGGCAGGGATCAGCGAGACCTGCGGGCGGTGGGTCTTGGATGGCGCGAAGATGCCGCCGCCGACCATGGTCCAGCCGGGCTGGTAATAGTGGGTGTCCGACGGCTCGACGATGGCGATAGACAGGGTGGGGCGGCGCTTCAGCAGGCTGGCGGCGGTGGCAAGGCCACCGGCACCGCCACCAATCACGACGACGTCATAGGTTGCGCTCATGCGGCACCTGTTTCGAGACGGGCACGCAGGCCGTTCAGGTCGTAACCGGCCTTGGCTGCGGTCTCGATCAGCGTCGTGGCGTTCTGGTCCTTGGCGTGGGCCAGCGCCCAGAGAAACGTGGTGCGGGTGCCGGTGCGGCAAAAGCCGAACACAGGGGCCGGAAGCTGGTCGATGGTCGAGCGGAACAGGGCGATGTCGTCATCGCTGATCTGTCCACCGACAACCGGCACATGGGCAAAGGCCAGACCGGCTTTTTCAGCAGCCGCCTTGATATCGGCGGTCAGGGGCTGTCCCTCGACCTCGCCATCGGGGCGGTTCGAGATAACCGAGCGATAGCCCGCCGCGACGATGGCGGGCATGTCTTCGGGCGAGATTTGCGGCGAGGTCGATAGACGCTCGTCGAGGGGGCGCATATCCATGGGTGTTCTCACTTCTTCCTGAGCTAGGTGATCCGTGTCCGTCTTGGTGCGGACTGACGGAGGGTGTGCGGACGGGCGGCGGACCAGATGGCCCGCCATCGGCCACTACAATTGGTTCAGCGGTACCTTGAGGTAGCTGACGCCGTTGTCTTCGGGGGCAGGCATCCGTCCGCCATTCATATTCACCTGCACCGAGGGCAGGATGAGCTTGGGCATGGACAAGGTGGCATCGCGCTGGGTGCGCATTTGCACAAACGCATCCTCGCTCACGCCGTCACGGACATGGATGTTCGAGGTGCGCTGGGCACCGATCGTGGTCTCCCAGACGAATTCCGTGCGTGCAGGCGGGGCCTTGTAATCGTGGCACAGGAAGACGCGTGTCTCGTCCTGAAGCGAGGTCAGGCGCTTGATCGAGCGATACAGCGTGCGGGCATCTCCACCGGGGAAGTCGCAGCGGGCGGTGCCATAGTCCGGCATGAACATGGTATCGCCGGGGAAGATGGCGTCGCCAATCACATAGGCCAGACAGGCGGGCGTGTGGCCGGGAACGTGAAGGACGGTGGCTTCCAGATTGCCGATGCGGAAGCGGTCGCCATCATTGAAGAGCAGATCAAACTGGCTGCCGTCACGACGGAACTGCGTCCCCTCGTTGAAGATCTTGCCGAAGACCTCCTGCACGGTGACGATCTCGCGTCCAATGGCCAGTTGCCCGCCGAGCTTCTCCTGAAGATAGGGCGCAGCAGACAGGTGGTCGGCATGGGCATGGGTTTCCAGCAGCCACTGAATCTCCAAACCTTCGGATTTCACGTAATCAATCAGGGCATCTGCCGAGGCGCTGCTGGTCCGGCCAGCGGCGGCGTCATAGTCCAGAACGCTGTCGATTATCGCTGCGGCGTTCGAAGACGGATCACGCACAACGTGGCTGATCGTGAAGGTCGCCGGATCAAAGAAAGACTTAACGATCGGGCGTTCTTGGGCATCGGCAAGAGCGGCGGCGATCACATCACGCGCATAGTCACGGGCGGGGTCGGTGGCGGGATGGGACATGGTTCACTCCTTGCTGGACAAACACATTTAGTAACTTACATATTTAACGCAAGTTACTATGTATATTTGCAATCCATTTTCGCGACCGCCTAAGGTATGAAGGAGGGCAATGGACATGAATGAAAGCGGCACTCCCGCTCAGAACACCGTCTCGGGGCGCGCCTTGCGCATCAACGATCCGGCCCCCGACTTTGTCGCTCGCACCACGTCGGGCGAAGTCCGCCTGTCCCAGTATCGGGGGCAGTGGCTGGTGCTGTTTTCGCATCCGGCGGATTTCACACCGGTCTGCACCAGCGAGTTTGTGGCCCTGTCCCGCCGTGCCGGAGACTTCGCCGCCATAGATTGCGTGCTGCTGGGCCTGTCGGTTGACAGCCTGTTCTCGCATCTGGCGTGGCTGGCGGATATTGATCGCCGTTTCGGGGTCAAGGTGCCGTTTCCGGTCATCGAAGACCCGTCCATGGCGATTGCCCAGGCCTATGGAATGCTGGATCCGGCGTCTCCAGACAGCGCCACTGTGCGGGCCACATACGTCATCGATCCGCAAGGTATTGTGCGGGCCATCAGCTGGTATCCGATGAATGTCGGTCGCTCGGTCGACGAGCTCCTGCGACTTGTGCAGGCCTTGCAAGAGGCGGATCGGGCGCAGGCCCTGACCCCTGCGGGCTGGCAACCGGGCGAGGCGATGTTGTCCGTTTCGCCCCTGACGCTGGACGAGGCCTTGGCGCGTGAAGGTCAGTCCCCCTGGTATTATCAGGAGAGCAAGGGGTGACATCCGAACCGAAAAATCTGGAACAGCTTAAACAGGTGGTGCCCGAAGCCGCCGAACTGCTGCGCCAGTTGTCGAACCCTAACCGGCTGCTTTTGCTGTGCCATATCGCCGGTCAGGAATGCTCTGTCGGCGAACTGGAACACGAGCTCGGCATCAAACAGCCGGGCCTGTCCCAGCAACTGGCCGAACTGCGTCAGGCCGGACTCGTTAAAACGCGCCGACAGTCGCGCTCCATCTATTATTCCATCGCCGACGAACGCACGCAGGGCATTCTCGCAATGCTCTGGATGACCTTCTGCCAGCCCCAAAGCGCCGCGATGACGTTCCCCATCCCGCCTGCATCATCGCCCACTGGCCCGACCGCCAACAGAGCCGCCGGTGCCGCCAATTTCGCACGCGTCATCAGCTAAGCGCCGAACGCGCTGTCAGCTCAATCGGAACGTGTGCGTATTGTTCTGCGCGGGGTCTGGTTCGACAAGGCGTCGGCTTGCTGCTGTAGATTTCGAGCTATGCGTCGCGCTTGGTCGAGGTCTTTAAAGGGAAAGGTGCAGGCCTCGCCCAGAGCGATAGACCAGCCACCGGCCTTGACGACGACGCGATAAATACGGGGGCTGCGGATGCGTTTCCCGCATCTTTGAAGGCTCCCATCATAGCCGGACATCATTGCCGATGCGCCTTGCGAATAGGGGCAGATGCGCCAAAGGCTGCTCTGACCCGTATCATGACCATCGACCATATATTTGGTTGTGGGGATGGTTTGGAGGGGGATGTCAGCGAGTGTTGCAATAGACCGGATCGGCTCATGGCGATCTCCTTTCGCGGTCATCACAGCCCGTATGGGGATAAGCGGGCGATAGTGTTCGGCGCTGTTTGCATAAGCGCGGCCTAAAGCGGTCTTTATACTTTCCTTATGTCGGTGACGGCCAATCCGTATGGTCCGCTTACGGCCTTGAGGCGTCTTCTCCGGTTCTCAGTCGAACTGGAGGTATCGGCATGGCCGATGTGATTTTTCTGGCGATCGGCGGTGGGGCTTTTCTGGCCTTTGCCGCGCTTGCCGCTGCATTGAAGAGGATGTGAGCATGTGGCTGAACATCCTCTGGGGGGCCGGTGCCCTCGTGATTGCAGTCTATATGGTGGCGGCACTTTTGCGCCCCGAGCGGTTCTGAGCGGGGCCGTTAGTTCATGAATATTCAAGGATGGGCGGAGATCGCCCTGACCCTCGGTTTGGCTGTCGCACTGGCCTGGCCGCTGGGGATCTATATGTCGCGCGTCTGGAATGGCGAGCGGACGTGGCTTGATCCGTTGATGAAGCCGGTCGAGGGCCTGTTTTATCGTGCCGCAGGGGTGGACCCGACACGCAGCCAGGGCTGGTTCGGTTATGCGGGTGCTCTGCTGGCGTTCAATCTCGTAGGCTTTGTGGTGTTGTACGGACTGTTACGCCTTCAGGGCGTGCTGCCGATGAACCCGCAAGGGTTTGATGGCCTTAGCCCGCATCTGGCCTTCAATACGGCGGTCAGCTTTGTCACCAATACCAACTGGCAGAGCTATGGCGGTGAAACGACCGTCTCGACCTTTAGCCAGATGGTCGGTCTGACGGTGCAGAATTTCGTTTCGGCAGCCACCGGCGCGACCATTGCGGCGGCACTGGCCCGTGCGTTCTTGGCCAATCGTGGCACGGGCGTCGGTAATTTCTGGGCCGATCTGACCCGTACCACGCTCTATGTACTGCTGCCGCTGGCCTTTGTGGTGGCTGTGGTTCTGGCTGGTCTGGGCGTGGTTCAGTCGCTGGCGGCCTCGGTGCAGGCGACTACGGTTGAAGGTGGCCAACAGACGATCAGCCTGTTCCCGACCGCCAGCCAGCTGGCGATCAAGCAGTTGGGCATCAACGGCGGTGGCGTGTTCAACGTCAACTCGGCGCACCCGCTGGAAAACCCGACACCGCTGACGAACCTGATTACGGCGATCTGTATCAATGTGATGGGCTGGGCGGCCTTCTTTGCCTTTGGCCGCAGTGTCATGGCGCAAAAGGATGTGCGGGCGCTGGTCATGGCGGCAGTGCTTCTGCTGGGGACGGCCGGTGCTGCGCTTTATATCATCGAAAGCCAGCCTGCTCCGGCGCTGGTTGCCGCCAGCGTTGAGACATCGATGGGCAATATGGAAGGCAAGGAGGTCCGCTTTGGCGTGCCGTCTTCCGTCGCTTGGGCGATGCAGACCACAGGGGCTTCCAACGGCTCGGTCAACTCCATGCATGCCAGCTATATGCCGCTGGGTGGCGCGGTGACCATGTTCCTGATGCAACTGGGCGAGATACTGCCCGGAGGGATCGGGTCGGGCATTGCCGTGATGGTGCTGATGGCCATGCTGTCGGTGTTTGTGGCGGGCCTGATGGTCGGGCGCACACCTGAATATCTGGGCAAGAAGATCGAGGCCCGCGAAATCCAGTTTGCCATGCTGGCCGTGCTGGTGGTGCCTTTGTCGGTGCTGGGCTTTTCGGCCATTGCTGCGGTCCTGCCACAAGCCTTGGCGGGTCTTCTGAACAAGGGGCCGCACGGCCTGTCGGAAATCCTCTATGCCTATACATCGGCGACGGGGAATAACGGCTCGGCCTTTGCGGGTCTGACGGCCAACGCGCCGTGGTGGAACACCACTCTGGGGCTGGCCATGCTGCTGGGGCGCTTTGTGCCGGCGATGGCCGTTCTGGCTGTGGCGGGTGCTCTGGTGGCCAAGCCTCGACTGGCACCGTCCACGGGCACACTGCCGACCCATGGCTCGCTGTTTATCGGTCTTGTGATCGGGGTGATCCTGATCCTTGGCGGCCTGCAGTTCTTCCCCGCCCTTTCGCTGGGTCCGATCGTGGAGCATTTCGACATGCTTCAGGTCGTGGCCCGCTTCTGATCCCCAGCGGATATTTCCATGACACATGTCACACTCAATCCGGCTGACCAGCCTTCATCCTCCTCTGTCGGGGGTGGACTGGATGCGGCCATGTTCAAGCGGGCGCTTGCGGATGCCTTCGCCAAGCTGAATCCTGTCAAACTGGTGAAAAATCCGGTGATCTTCTCCACCTGGATCGTGGCCCTTCTGGCGACGGTTTCGGCGGTGGTGGCGGCCACGTCGGGGCAGGCGGCGGGCTTTGCGGTGCAACTGGCGCTTTGGCTGTGGGCCACCGTGCTGTTCGCTAACTTTGCCGAGAGCATCGCCGAGGGGCGGGGCAAGGCCGCAGCCGACAGCCTGCGCGCTGCCCGCGTTACCACCAAGGCCAAGCTGATTATCGACACGACCACGGGCACTGTGGTGCCGACACCGGCGCACCAGCTGGAAGTGGGCGCTCTGGTACTGGTCGAGGCGGGCGATGTCGTTCCCTCCGACGGCGAGATCGTCGAGGGCGTGGCCTCGGTCAACGAGGCCGCCATCACCGGCGAGAGTGCGCCGGTTATCCGCGAAAGCGGTGGCGACCGTTCGGCCGTTACCGGCGGGACCACGGTGGTTTCGGACTGGATCAAGGTGCGTATCACCTCGGCTCCCGGTGCGACCTTCCTTGACCGGATGATCGCCATGGTCGAAGGCGCGGACCGTCGTAAAACGCCAAACGAACTGGCCCTGTCGGTCCTGCTGGCAGGCCTGACCCTGATCTTCCTGATCGCGGTGGCGGCCCTGCTGGGGCTGGGCGCCTATTCGGGCATCAAGCTGGACCCGATTGTGCTGGGTGCGCTGTTTATCACCCTGATCCCGACGACCATTGGCGGGCTTTTGTCGGCGGTCGGTATTGCAGGCATGGACCGTCTGCTGAAGGTCAATGTGCTGGCGACCTCTGGCCGTGCCGTAGAGGCGGCAGGCGACGTTGACACCCTGCTGCTCGACAAGACCGGCACCATCACCTTTGGCAACCGTATGGCCACAGAGGTCATCCCCGTACCGGGGGTGAGGCCCGAAGTGGCCATGCGCGCTGCCATCATGGCCTCGCTGGCCGACGAGACGCCCGAAGGCCGTTCCATCGTCGAGCTGGGCCGCAATGCAGGTGTCACGGGTGACATGCCCATCGGAGCCAAGACCATTCCCTTTACCGCCGTGACCCGCCAGTCGGGGCTGGAAGCCGATGGCCGTTCGTGGCGCAAGGGTGCGGTGGATGCGGTGCTGAAGTCTCTGGGGCTGGTCGAGCAGGATGCCCCGAGCGAGTTCCGCGCGGCTGTGGACCGTATTGCCCGTTCGGGCGGCACGCCTCTGGCGGTGGTAGAAAACGATACCCTGATCGGCGTCATCCATCTGAAGGATGTGGTGAAGCCAGGGGTCAAGGCCCGCTTTGCCGACCTGCGTCGCATGGGCCTGCGTACCGTGATGATTACCGGCGATAATCCGGTAACAGCGGCGGCCATTGCCTCCGAGGCCGGTGTTGACGACTTCCTGTCCGAAGCCACGCCCGAGGACAAGATGCGCCTGATCAAGGCTGAGCAGGCCAAGGGGCGGATGGTGGCCATGTGCGGGGACGGGGCAAACGATGCACCGGCTCTGGCTCAGGCCGATGTCGGTGTGGCCATGCAGACCGGCGCACAGGCCGCCCGCGAGGCTGGCAACATGGTCGATCTGGACAGTGATCCCACCAAGGTCATCGAGATTGTCGAGGTCGGCAAACAGTTGCTGATCACGCGTGGTGCCCTGACCACCTTCTCCATCGCCAATGATGTGGCCAAGTATTTTGCCATCATCCCTGCAATGTTTGTGGTCGGCCTGCCGTCACTGGCGGCGCTGAACGTGATGCATCTGTCCAGCCCGCAAAGCGCCATCCTGTCCGCGGTTATCTTCAATGCGCTGGTGATCGTGGCCCTGATCCCGCTGGCCCTGCGTGGTGTGAAATACCGTGCCATCGGGGCATGCAAGCTGCTGGGCCGGAACCTGCTCATTTATGGTCTGGGCGGTCTGGTCGCGCCGTTTATCGGCATCAAGCTCATCGACATGGCCATCACAGCGCTGGGTCTGGCCTGATGCGTCCGTTCCACCGTTTCCTTGTGCGACTGGTGATCGCTTTTTCTCTTGTCGTGCTCATCGGGACGCTTTTGCAGCGCGCCAGCACGATGTCCGAGCCGACCGGCCAAACGGCGGCAGTTTCATCTTTGGAATCCGAACATGCGTAAGAAAATCCATGCCCCCGTTGTGGGTATCAACAATGCAATCTTTGGCATCGGTTGTGCCGCAGCCCTGATCGGGGTGGGTCTGTTTGGCGAAGCCCAAGCCGAGGAGGCCGCCAATCCCAAAATCAGCTTTAACGCGGCTATCACCTCAGACTATGCGTTTCGCGGTGTCAGCCAGACTATGGAAGACCCAGCAGTTCAGGCAGGTGTCGATGTCACCCACGGTATTTTCTATACCGGAGTATGGGCCTCGAATGTTGATTTCGGTGACGGTGAAACCGATGCCGAGGTGGACCTTTATGCCGGTGTCCGTCCCCAGTTCGCTGGCCTTAACTGGGACCTCGGCGTGGTCGGTTATCTCTATACCGGACAGCCTGACGGGGCCGACTATAACTATGCCGAGTTAAAGGCCGCTGCGTCGCGAAATGTGGGGCCCGCCACCCTCGGTGCCGCCGTTTATTACTCGCCCGACTTCTTCGGAGCATCCGAGGACGAGGCCACCTATGCCGAGATCAATGCCAGTTACCCCGCGCATGAACGGGTGACGGTCTCGGGTGCGGTTGGCCAGCAATGGGTGTCGTCCGACCTTGACTATATGACGTGGAATCTGGGCGCAGCATGGCAGGCGACGGATCATCTGGTGCTGGACCTGCGCTATCATGACACCGACGGGCACGATCTTGGCCAGACCTATGACAGTCGGGTCATCCTCAGCCTGAAGGCGGTGCTGTGATGCTGAACCATATTCGTCCGGCGCTTGTGATGGTCGTTCTGTTCACTGGCCTGCTGGGGGTTGCCTATCCGCTGGCCGTGACGGGGGTGGCGCAAGCGGCCTTTCCCTCACAAGCCAATGGCAGTCTGGTAAAGGATACAGGTGGAAAGGTTGTCGGCTCGGCTCTGGTGGGACAGGCTTTTGTCCAACCGGCCTATCTGCATCCGCGCCCGTCGGCAGCCGGTAACGGTTATGATGCCTCCGCATCCTCGGGCACCAATATGGGCCCGTTGAATGCTGATCTGACAGCGCGCGTCAAAGACGATACGGCCAGACTGAAGGCTGAAAACCCGACAGGCGCTATCCCTGCCGATGCGGTGACGGCCTCTGCATCGGGCCTAGACCCGCATGTGTCGCCGCAATACGCTGCGTTCCAGATTTCGCGAATTGCGAAGGCGCGGGGCGTCAAGGAGGCACAGGTGCGCGAGGTCATCGAAAACCATATCGAAGGCCGTACATTTGGCGTGCTGGGACAACCGCGCGTCAATGTTCTGCTGACCAACAGGGCGCTGGATGCGCGCCTTGGCCGACCGGACGCCTCAAGCGAATGATCTCCCCCGTCCTTCCCAAAGAAGGCACTTTGGCCGCCCCGCGAAAGCGTGGGCGGCTGAAGGTTTTTCTCGGCATGTCACCGGGTGTGGGCAAGACCTACGAGATGCTGCGCGCCGCACGCCGCCGCAAGGTCGAGGGGGCGGACGTGGTGGTCGGTGTGGTGGAAACCCATGGCCGCAAGGAGACTTCCAGCCTGTTGCGCGGTCTGGAGGTCATGGCCAGAAAGCCCATGACCTATCGCGAGCGGACCCTGCTCGAATTCGATATTGATGCGGCCATTGCCCGCCGTCCGGACCTGTTGCTGGTTGACGAATACGCCCATTCCAATGCGCCCGGTTCACGCCACCCCAAACGCTGGCAGGATGTCGAGGAAATACTGGATGCGGGCATCGAGGTCTGGACCACCTTAAACGTCCAGCACCTTGAAAGCCTGTCGGATGTGGTGCTGCGCATTACCGGCGTGCGCCAAAGAGAGAGCGTGCCCGACAGCGCCCTGTCACGTGCCGACGACATCGAACTGGTGGACATTACGCCCGAGGAACTGCGCAAGCGGTTGGCCGAGGGCAAGGTCTATGTGCCGGAGACGGCGCGGCTGGCATCGGACAACTTCTTCAAGCTGGAAAACCTGACGGCGTTGCGCGAACTAGCGCTGAGGCGTGCCGCCCAGACGGTGGACGATCAGTTGACCGCCCGCCTCAGGGAACAAGGCGCATCGGGACCGTGGGCGGCGGGCGAGCGGATTATGGTTCTGGTAACCGGCGACACCATGGCGGCCCCACTGGTACGAACCGGGCGGCGTCTTTCGGACATGATGATGGATGCCCAGTGGACGGTGGCCCATGTGGACCGTCCCTCGGCCTCGCATCATGGTGTGGGATCGACGGGCAAGCTGTCGGATGCCCTGAAGCTGGCGGAACAACTGGGCGCACGCACTGCGGTCTTGAGCGGCGACGACGTAGTGCGGGCCGTTCTCGACTATGCCCATAGCAACCATGTGACCCAGATTGTGCTGTCCAAGGGGCGCGACAGCCGCCTGTCCGAATGGCTGGGGCGCTCGTTGGCCGCAGAGTTGTTAAGGCAGGCGCACGGGATCGCGATCCACATTATTACCGACGGTCAGGACCCACAGACGGAGCCGCGGCATGTGCCCGCGCCCAGAAGCCGCGACGGCTGGCGCGGCTATGCGGTGGGCGTGGCCTGTGTGGTGGCGGCGACGGCTCTTGCCCTGTTGTTGGACCGCACATTCGAGCGGGTGGACCTCGGGGTTATTTACCTGACAGCCGTGCTGGCGGCGGGGGCAATCTATGGTCTGCGCCCTGCATTGGCGGCGGCCATCGTGGCCTTCCTGACCTATAATTTTCTGTTCCTGCAGCCACAGTTCAGTTTTGCCATCGGCTCGCCAACAGATGTGCTGACGCTGTTGGTGTTCTTGGGGGTGGCCCTGACCACAGGGGCGCTGGCGGGGCGTGTGCGCGAACAGGCCCGCGCGGCCCAGAGACGGGCGTCTGCGGTTTCGGCCCTTCTGGCCGCCAGCCAAAGCCTGAGCGGCATTGGCGACCGTAGTGAAGCGGCCCGTATTCTGGCCGAACAGACCTCGGCAGCGGCAGGCAGCGGCGCGGCTGTGTTGTTACCGCATGAGGGCGAACTGGCTGTGGTGGCGGGGACGCCGCATAAACCCGATCTGGATGCAGAAGCCATGGCTGCGGCCCGCTGGGCGTGGGAAAAGGGCGAACCGGCGGGTTTCGGTACGGGAACCCTGCCGCAGGTGCGCTGGACCTTCCACCCGTTGCAAGGGGTGCGCGCCCGTGTCGGGGTGGCCGGCATTGTGGCGACGGCTTTGGCGTCGGGATCGGACGAGGAAAAACTGGCTCTGGCTCTGCTGGATCAAGGGGCCGTGGCGCTGGAACGTGCCGATCTGGCCGAACAGGCGCTCGAGACCGAAACCCTGCTGCGTACCGACCGTTTCAGGGATGCGCTGATGAACTCGGTCAGCCATGACCTGCGCACGCCTCTGTCCACGGTTCTGGGGGCGTCGACCACCCTGATCGATCTGGGTGACAAGCTGAAGCCTGCGGTCCGCGCCGATCTTTTACTGTCCATCCGCGAAGAGGCGGAGCGCCTGAGCCGCTATGTGGGCGACCTGCTGGATATGAGCCGTCTGGAAGGCGGTGGTCTGAATATCCGTAGCGACTGGATCGATGTGCGCGATGTTCTGAACGCGGCGGCCAAGCGGGTTTCACGCCGGTTGGGTGATCGTAAACTGGTCCGTGATTTTCCGGACCGTCTCAGTCTGGTGATGGTTGATCAGGGACTGCTGGAACAGGCGCTGGTCAATATTCTGGAAAACGCGATCACCTATAGCCCCGATGGCTCCAATATCGAACTGGCGGCCTATGAAGATCGAGGCGCGGTGGTGATTTCGATCGAGGACGAGGGCAAGGGTATCCCGACCAGCGAACTGGAACGGGTTTTCGACAAGTTCCGGCGTATGGAAGTACCGTCTGACCGCACCAAGGGGGCAGGGCTGGGCTTGGCGATATCCAAGGGCTTTATCGAGGCCATGAACGGACGGATTGCAGCGGCTAGCCCGATCATGGACGGCAAGGGCACACGCATCCTGATCCGTCTGCCCAAGGCCATCGCCACCCATCCGAACCTGCTCTAGATTATCGCCATGTCCGCTGTGCGCCCCCAGATTCTGGTTATCGACGACGAACCGCAAATCCACCGCTTTTTGTCTCCGGCGCTGGATGCTGTGGGCTATGAGCCGCGCCGTGCCGATAGCGGTCAGGAAGGTTTACGGGCCATTGCCCTGTGGAATCCCGACGCGGTGGTGTTGGACCTCGGCTTGCCGGACATGGACGGCAAGGATGTGCTGTCGCGCGCGCGTGAATTCTATGCAGGCCCGATCATCATCCTGTCCGCACGAGACAAGGAGGCCGAGAAGATCGCCGCGCTTGATCTTGGGGCCAATGACTATGTCGAAAAGCCTTTCGGTGTCGGAGAATTACTGGCCCGCCTTCGCGCCAACTTGCGCCAGTTTTCACAACGCACCGAACCCGTCGGCCCGATGACGATAGGCGATGTGGTTATCGATCTGGATCATCGCCGGATCACACGCGGCGGCATCCCCGTGCGCGTGACGCCCAAGGAATATGACGTCCTCGCCTATCTGGCCCGTAATGCAGGCAAGGTGGTCGGCCACAAAGACCTGCTCACCGCCGTCTGGGGCAAGGCCCACGCTGACGACACCCAATATCTGCGGGTAGTCGTAGGGCAACTCCGCCAGAAGCTGGAAAAAGACCCGACGCAACCCGGCTTCATCCTGACCGAACCGGGAGTAGGGTACCGCTTGCTCTAAGCGGTTCCAGAGACTGCAAACGCAGTGGGCTTACGCAGGCTTAAGTGATTTCGACAAAAATGTCGGGACCCGTTAAGAGCTGCTCACTTGGAGCCCTCAATCGTTGGGCTTTAGAATTTGACCACTTAAGCAGACCACTTAAGAGCTGCTCAAATCGGGCCGAAATCAATTAAGACCTGCTCGCCGACTTTAAACGTCACGGCATATACCACTTAAGACCTGCGCATCCTGCAGATTTGGTGATCCAGATTTCCGGAAGCTGAAATTGTACCGTCCCGGAACGGATGAAGAGACACGGTTTTATTGCGGGATTGTCGCGCGGATATCTTTCAGCTTTGCCTTTAGCTTCGTGAACGGACGCTAAGCGCCACCTTGGTAAAGAGGGGCGTTAATGCTGTCGCGTAGTAAAAACAGAGCAATCGTGCCGGTAGTTATGTTGTTCGGCATGACCCTGGGGGGCGTTGGGTTTTCGGGAGCCGAGGCGCGTGAGGCCGCAGGTCTGGCTGACCTGCCTTTGACGCAGAATGGTGGCACATGGGATGCAGGCCATGTTCAGGGTATTGCCGTCGATCGCGTCAATGGCTTCATCTACTATTCTTTCACCGACCTGCTGGCCAAATACGACTTTGAGGGCAACCTCGTCGGAACACTTGTCGGCTGGACCGGCCATCTGGGCGATCTGGCGCTCAATCCTGCCAACGGAAAGCTCTACGGTTCACTCGAATACAAGGCTGATGAAGCCTTCTATATCGCTGTCATCGACGTGGCGGGTGTTGACCGGATCGGTATGTCCGCTGCCACTTCACCCCTGTTTCAGACTGTCCATCTGGCCGAAGTCGGTCGCGACTATGCCGCCGATATGGATGGTAATGGCCGTTTCGACGGCAATATTGCCGAGACACTGGACCATCGCTATGGCGCTTCAGGAATCGATGGCGTGGCGTTCGGCCCCCGCTTTGGATCGCATGATGGCCCGCAACGGCTGACCGTCGGGTATGGCATCTACAGCCATACGGGCCGCTCCGATAACGACCATCAGGTCTTGCTCCAGTATGACGTGAGCGAATGGGATGATCTTGCCCGCCCGCTTGTCGAAAGCGCCCCGCACAGAAGCGGTCCGGAGCATACGGACGGCAAGTATTTCGTGCGGACCGGCAACACCACCTATGGAATCCAGAACCTGGCCTATGATGCCGATAGCAACCGCTGGTTCATGGGCGTCTATGACGGACGCAAGTCACACTATCCCAACTATCTGATGTTTGCTTTCGACGCGGACGCCCGACCGACCCTTGGCGATCTGGTGGGGGTACCCGCCGCAGACGGGAACGGATGGGAACAAGGCCTGCTGTTGCCGCTGGCCGAGGACGGCCTGCATGATCCAGCTACGGGCATTCGCGGCTGGAACCAGAAGTCCGATGTTGGTCTGGAGCCGGTTGGCGACGGCCTGTTCTATCTTGCCGTCAACTCCGGAACACGCGGGTCACAGACGGCCAATATCATCCTGATGCGCTGGACCGGAAAGGCTGACCAGCCCTTCGTGCCTGTGATGGCATCCACCTCCCGTTGAGGCCGCCCATCAGGGGCTCCGCTTTTCTTTCTTACCTCCCCAAGCCTTCGAGTATTTCAATGAAAGCGCGTTCTTTCCAACTGGCTGGCGTTAGCCTTCGTACGCTGGCCATGCTTCCTGCTGTCACGGCAGCGTGTGCTGTGGTCCTGCCTCAGGTGGCCGTCGCCGATACCGTGGTGGCGCAGTCGCCGGTCGGCACCGGTGCCGTGCGTGGTCGTGTGTTCGACACGGTGTCGGGTGAATACATCCGTAACGCCGAAGTGCGTGTCGTCGGTACCAATATCGTCGCCTATACCGAGGACAGCGGCCTGTTCCGCCTCGGCGGCGTGCCCGAGGGTTCTACGACCCTGATCGTGCGTTATGCCGGTCTTCAGGACGCTCGCGCAGACGTGACGGTTGTGGCCGGTCAAACCGCCACTGCGGACATCCAACTCACCGCCCTGCCGTTTGCAGGCGCAGAGGGTGTCGCGTCGGTCGACGAGGTTGTGGTGACGGCGGCGCGCGGGGGGCAAGCCAAGGCGCTGATGGAGCGCCGCGTGGCCATGAACGCCAAGAACGTGGTGCCTGCCGACAATTTTGGTGCCCTGACCATGGGCGATGTCGGCGAGTTTATGAAGTCCATGCCGGGCCTGTCGCTGGACTATACCGAGGTGGACGCCACGGCGGTTCGTATCGGTGGCCTGCCGCCGAAATACTCGACCTTCACCATGGATGGCGCGCGCATGGCGACGGCGACCTCCAACAACAATTCCGGTCGTCAAAACTCGTTCGAACAGATGTCGATCACCGGCATCGACATGATCGAGCTCAACCACACCCTGCTGGCCAGCATGGATGCGGATTCGCCGGGCGGCAGTATCAACCTTCGCAGCCGCTATGCCTTCCAGTTGCCGGAGCGCCAGATTCGCTTCCAACTGGGTGGAGTGGCCACCTCGGATTCTTCGCTTTCGCGCCACTACATGCCGGACGACAAGAAGCACTCCAGCCTCTTCCCCTCAGCGCAGTTCAGCTATGCCGACACCTATCTGGACGGGCGTCTGGGTTTGGCTTTCAGCGCCAGCCACAACGCCAACTATGTGCAGCAGGACCGTATCCAGACCGACTGGTCCTATCTGCCCGATGGCCGCGTCATCCCCTATCAGGTGATGTGGCGTCCGGGGCCGAAGCTGACGTCGCGCACGGCGGCCAATCTGGCGCTCGATTACCAGTTCACCGACGAGTTGGTGTTCTCTTTGCGCAGCAACTACTCGTTTTATGAAGTCGAGTATTTCAACCAGTACACCTATCTGAACTTCGGCACGGCGAACCGCTCTTATGCCACGCCGGAATCGACCGGTACGCGCATCGAAGTGAATCCGGACGGCAAAAACACCCGTCTTTATACCGGCTATTCACACCGTTATGCCGGTACGCCGACCTATCTGATCGCGCCGAAATTGGAATATAAGGGCGAGACGTGGGAGGCTGTTCTGCGCGCCAGCCTTTCCGGTGCAGAGTTCAACTTCCGCGACACCAGCAAGGGCTTCTTCCAGCGCACCGACACGCAGTTGACGGGTATCGGCTTCCTGATGGAGCGTGACAGCACCCGTTCCAACGCATGGTATCTGACCCAGACCGCCGGCCGTCCGTGGGGCGACCCTTCCAGCTTCAATCGCGATATGGATATTGGCAACAATATCCGCACCGCAGAATCGGACGCGGTCAACGAGATGATGTCGCTGAACTTCGATGTGAAGAAGCGTCTCAATCTGGGCAATGTCCAATATACCCTGATGGCAGGTCTTGGCGGGCGCTCCAACGACTGGAGCACCAATGAGGGCTCGTGGCAGCAGTTCCAGTATGTTGGCCCCAATGGTGACCTCACCCAGATGTCGCCTGAGGCCGGTATACTTGCGACCCAGAAGTACCGCTTTGAAATCATCGGTTTCGATGCGGGCAACATGAATACCCAAGGCTGGCGCGCCGACAGCAACTACGGAATGTACGATATCTATGCCGAGCATCCGGAGTATTTCGTTGCCGATGAAGTCGGTAATCTGAAGCGTCGTCTGGACAATAACAAACGCGTTCAGGAAGACATCACCTCGGCTTACCTCGAGGCCAATGCCGACGCCGGTCGTGCCCGTTTCAATCTGGGCCTGCGCTACGAGAATACCGAGACAGCCGCGCGCGTCGCCGTTATCCGCCCTGTCAAGGAAGTGACGGACGCAGGGCTGTCGGTCAGCACTGTCGAGGGGCTGATGTACCAGTACAACAACGGCACCTATCAGGACCGCAAAGGCCAGTATGACGACTGGTTCTGGAGCGGTGGTGCGAAGTTCGACTTCACCGACCGTCTGGTGGGGCAGGCCTCGTTCAGCCAGTCGATCCTGCGACCGGACTACGGCAATCTTGGCGGCGTGGTTTCGGTCAATGATGACACGATGATCGTCAATGTTCCGAATCCGGAACTGCGACCGGAACGCTCGACCAAATATTATCTGAGCCTGCAATACTATCTGCCGGCCTCGGGTCTGATCGGTCTTTCGGCCTACCAGCTCGACATGGACGACATGCAGGTTACCGGCATGACGGTGAACCCCGAAGATGTCGGTTTCGATCCGAACGAGTATGCGGGCTATACTTTCCGCAGCGCACAGAACTTGCCGGGGACCAGCACCAATCGTGGCTATGTGGCTGAGTATAACCAGCAACTGAACTTCCTGCCGGGGGCGTGGAAGGGGCTGGGTGTGAATGCGTCCATCACCTATCTGGATCCGGACGGCGAACGTCAGGGCACGCCAAAACAGTCGGCCAACTGGGGTGTGCGTTACCAGATCGGTCGTTTCGACTTTAATCTGAACGGCAACTGGCAGTCGAAATACCGTGTCAGCGGTCTGAACAATACGCCGACGACCCCGAACAACGGCATCCTGTATCATACCGCCCGTGAACTGTGGAACGTCAGCGTCAACTACAAGATCAACGACCACTTCGATCTGATGCTGGCCGGTCGCAACATCTTCAACTCGCCGGACATCATCTATTCCAACGAGCGTGACCGTGTGCAGCAGTACACCGTCTACGGGTCGATGTGGAACATCGGCATCAAGGGCGTTTTCTGATCGCTTCCAATCTCTGAAACGACTGTGGCCGCGCGAAACCCTCGCGCGGCCACAGTGCCAATCGGGGCGAATTCTGTAGATCGCCCGACCTCTATTTTTGGACTGTAAAATGACTCTTCAGCTTGACCGTCGCCGTTTGGTGATGGGGGGAAGTCTGGGCTTGATGGCGCTCGGTTTCCCCGGTGGCACGGCTCTGGCCCAACAGTTGCTGACGGCCAGCGGCTTTACACACGGTGTCGCCAGTGGGGAGCCCGCCTCTGACAGCATGCTGTTGTGGACACGCTATGTGCCACAGGGGCAGGGCAGTGAAGTGACCCTTGATGTGGAGGTGTCGGCAGATCGTGATTTCAACCGCATCCTGCATCGTGAAACTGTGCGTACGGGCGGTTATCGCGACTGGACGGTCAAGGTGACTGTGGACGGCCTGACGGCTGGCTCGACCTACTGGTTCCGTTTTGTTGCACCCGACGGTACGCGCTCGATGGCCGGTCGCATCTTCACCCTGCCGGAAGGCAAGGCCGAGCATTTCCGCATGGGGGTATTCTCATGCTCCAACCTGCCGATGGGCTGGTTCAATGCCTATGCGCATGCGGCCAGACGCGAGGACGTGGATCTGTGGCTGCACGTTGGCGACTATATCTACGAATACGGGATCGCTTCCTATGCGGAGGCTGACCGTATCGCCGAGCGTGTCGTGCTGCCGGCACACGATCATGAAATGGTAGCGCTTGCCGATTATCGCCTGCGTTATGCCTGTTACCGCGCTGATCCCGACCTTCAGGCCCTTCACGCGTCGGCCCCGATGATCTGCCTATGGGACGACCATGAATCGGCCAATGACAGTTGGGAAGGCGGAGCCCAGAACCATCAGGCCAACGAAGGCGACTGGGCCACGCGGCGCGCTGCCGCGGCCCAAGCCTATCTCGAATGGATGCCCATCTCCGAGGAGCCTTGGAAGGCATACCATATCGGTGAACTCGCCACACTGTACCGAACAGAATCACGCCTGATCGGCCGGACCCGTCAGGCCGATATCGGTGCGGCCTATCGGGCGGGGACATCGGTCGCTCTGTCGAACTTCCGTGACGGTGAGTGGATGGATCCGACAGCCTCAATGCTGGGGTCTACACAGGAAGCGTGGATCGAACGCGAGTTCCGCCGCAATGCCCGCACCTCGGCGTGGCAACTGGTCGGCATGGCCTGCATCATGGGCCGTACGGTCATGCCACAGGATGCGGTCAACTGGTTGCGTTCCGATATCAGCGAAGGTGCGCGCAACAGCTATAGCAACGCCGCGCGTGCTGGCGCGGTGGGGCTGCCGATGTGGATGGACCGATGGGATGGATATCCGCAAGCGCGCTCCCGTTTCCTGAAAGCGGCGCAAGAGGCCGATGCAGACCTCGTGGTATTGTCCGGCGATAGTCACAATGCATGGGCCTATTCTCTGGCAGAGGACAGGCGTCCGGCGGGCGTAGAGTTCGCTGGACAGGCTGTGACCTCGAACGGCATGGAGCGCCAGATGGGAATAGATCACGCCAATGTCGCGCGCGGCTTTGTCGAAGCCAATCCCGAGTTGGTTTGGGCGCAGACCCACGGACGCGGCTATATGATGCTCGACGTAAAACCACAGCGCGTCGAATGCGAGTGGATATTCTTAAATACCACCAAGCAAAGGGACCAGACCGTCGCGAACCGCCATCGCGCCCATGTCAGCAAGGGGCATCGACGGATCGAGACCTGAAGACCTTTTGGGTAAATCAGGTTGCCATTGGAAATAGGCGGGAGGCTGGCTCGGGCCGTTCCTCCTGCCTATTTATTAGCGTGCCTCAATGGCTTGATCAGGCGTGGCGACGGTAATCCAGGCTGACCGTGATCTGGCGGGTCTGCCATGTCACATCGTGGGGTGGGCGCGGCAGTGGTGCAGCCTGACGCAGTTGTTGCTGCGCTATGCGGTCCAGACGCTCATCGCCACTGGTTTGGGTTACAATGCAGTCGCGGACACGGCCCCGCCGATCCACTTCGAACTTGAGTGTAACCATACCTTCGAGACGTCCGGGATGTTGTTTGTGCGCATCCAGCCATCGGATAACCTGCGCCTCATAGGTATCCGTGTGCCGTCCGCCTTGAGCTCCTTGTGTAGACGCGCCGCGCCGGTCGTCACCCGTGACCTGAGCGCCTGCCACGTGATGGCGTGCAGGAGGTTGGATACCCGTCGTGCTGGCCGGGTTGGCCGTACCGGTTTTCGTCGAGACTTCTGAAAGCGTCGCGCGCGCAGAAAAGGCGGGTTCGCGGGGCAAGACCTCGGTGGGGGAGGCGGTTTCGGCTGTGGATTGGTTTTGGCGCACTGGATCCCGAGATCGTTTTTGGGCAGGCGGCGCGAACAGGGTGGTGCTGCCCTTAAGGCTGGCGGGGGCACTCATGCCCGCATCTTGGAAAAGCTCGACCTCGAAAACGGGCGCTCCGCCAAACGGATCCTCCGGCACGGGATAGGTCAGGGCGATGGCTGCCAGACCTGCACCAAATACCGAAGACACGGCGGTGAAAGCCCCGAGCTTGAAGGGTGTAGAGGTCAATGCGGCAGGCATGTAACAGGCTAAAAATGGATACGAACGGGGAGCGATATACGCAGGTTTCTGACGAATTGATAATGATAATGGTTTGCAAACGCAAATCACGGAGCTAATGCATTCCCCAGTTTTCAGCGGGGTTAGTGTTCATTGCGTATCCAATATCTATCTGCAGTCAGCCTTATCGCTCTTGGCTTTGCCGGAGCGGCCGTGGCGCAGGATGTGACGCCTTCCATCGTCATTCAGGAAGAGGCACCGCCACCGACGGCCTATAGCTTTGGTAACGGCGGCGACTCGGGCGTCAGTCGCGTGACCCGCGACGGCGTAGAACGTCGCAAGCCGGGTTCGGGCGACGTCCTGCAGGTTCTAAAAGCCATGCCGGGGGTACAGTTCAGCCGTTCGGAAGGACTTGCGACCGAGAAAGAACTGCTGGACCTTCGCCCTGCGGACATCTCGATTTCGGGCGGCAACATCTATGAGAACATGATCCGTCTGGACGGGGTGGGTGTGAACTCCCGTCTCGATGTGTCCTCGACCAATGCCAACCACTATATCGAAGGCAATGCCGCAGCCTCGGCGCAGAGCGTCTGGGTGGATGCAGACCTGATCGACAGCGTGGCTGTCTATGACTCCAATATTTCGGCCCAGTTCGGCCAGTTCACCGGTGGTGTGGTCGAAATGGAAACGCGCCGCCCTTCGCCGGTTTTCGGCGTATCGACCTATTACGGGGTCACCCGACCGGGCCTTGCACAATTTCGCATGTCGGATCGCGTACGCGACAGCTTTAAAGGCGAGTATCCCGACGAACCTGAATACGAGAAAGAGCGTTTCAGCCTGATCGTCGACCTGCCGGTGTCGGAGCGCCTTCGCGCGCTGACCTCCTATACCCGCAACGAGTCATCTATCGTGAAGGATCGCGGTGCCAACTGGCGTCAGTACGGTACCTATGGTCAGTCCAGCCTGAAGGAAACCTATCTGCTGAAGGGCGAGTACGATCTGGCCGATGATCTTTTGTTGACCGGACAGGTGACCTACAGCCCGTACGAGACCGAGTTCGCTCACCAGAACGGTTATGACAACCTGACCTTCCTGAATGGCGGGGGTTTGACCACCAAGCTCGGTCTTGAAGGTCGCCGCGGCGATGCCGATTGGGAACTGGATCTGTCCTACGTCTCGTCGGATACGGACCGTACGTCTGAAAATCCGGGCACGATCAGTGTGTCGACCGTCGGCACTGGCGTCGACTGGTGCTCAAGCAATTCTTCATGCGCTGTGGGCGGGCCGGGCAATCTGATCCAACGCCAGAAGGACCTGACACTTAAAGGTCTGTGGAAACAGCCCCTGACGAATGGCGACCTACGGCTTGGCTTCGAGATTGCGCAGGTGACAGGTCGCAAGGCCCAGCCTTACAGCCGCTCCTATCGCCATGGGGCCAGTGCCGCGTCGGAAGTGAGCGCGAACATCGCCTGTGCCGATCCGGCGGAAGCGGCAGCCCTGACCTGTGTACCGGGCCGTTGGGCGCTGGGCCAGTTCAACGAAACCCGTGCCTTTGATACCGAGCGCCAGTTGGAGACCTACACCCTGTGGGGCGAGTACCGCTTTGATCTTGGCGGCTTCGATGTGCGCGCTGGCCTGCGTTACGACTACGAAACCCTGCTGGAGAACCACAACTTTGCACCGCGTCTGTCGGCCAGTCACGCCCTGCCGTGGGAAGGCCATAGCGTGACGGTTGCTGCCAACCGTTATTACGGTCGCAGCTTCCTCGGCTATGCCCTGCGCGAGGACTATCCGGGCAACTATATCTGGCGCCGCACGCCAACCATGGTGAATGGCCAGAAGGTCTTTGGCGATAATTGGACCCTGTACTCGCATACGGAAACGGCGGGTTATTCGAATGCTGACCTTGCAACACCCTATGTTGACGAGTTGAGCTTTGCCGTGACGGGGCCGGTGCCATTCATTGGTGGTGAATACCGCTTCAAGGGCGTGGCCCGCGATTCCGAAGACCAGTTCTCGCGTTCTGAAAGCACAAGCGAAGTCTATGACAAGGAGACGGGCGGCAATGCGACCCGCCAGCGTTTCACCATCAACAATGACGGCTCGCGCGAGTATCGCGGCCTGTCGATGGAATATATACGCCGTCTGGCCGACAACCACGCCCTGTCCCTGACGGCCAACTGGTCCAAGACCAAGGCCTCCAACATCGGCTATTTCGACGTGACCGACGAGACGGACTACCAGGGCGACCTGGTCCTGTATCGTGGCGAGATCGTCTCGGCCCTGCAGGCGCTGGCAGACAACCAGATCCAGGACTTTGCCACCCCGTGGACGCTCAATGCCGACCTGTCGTCCAACTGGTTCGATGGGCGCGTGAAGACCAATCTAAACATCCACTGGAACGGCTCGTTCGAACGCGTCGAGGACACGGGTATCAACCAGACCGTCAACGGCACCCGTTATGATGTCTATGATGTTGTCAAATACGACAGCAGCATGGATGCCAATCTGTCGATCACAGCCGAGATCGCACGTACCCGCTTTGGCACGGCTGAACTGGATGTGCGGCTCAATAACCTGTTCAACACCATCCCTGTAGCCAATGCGACCAGTACGTCCGATCCGTGGCAGATGGGTCGCAATGCCTGGGTGGGTCTGAGGGTACGTTATTGATCAACCTGCGCGATATCGCCGGGGTGGTTATGGTCGTCGGTGCTGTTTTCGGCATCGGCGGCCTCGCCGTTTCTCAGGTCGAGGAACCGGTCAGTGTGTCCGAACTGCGCCTGGCCTATAGCGGGGCACCTGACACATGGCCGCGCCCGTGGCTGAAAGAAGGGGCCGAGTTCACAGAGTTCGCCAAGCTGCCGCCTGCGCCGTCACCGGACTACAATCCGACGACGCCGCAGAAGGTGGCGCTGGGGCGCGCCCTGTTTGACGACCCGATGCTTTCGGGCTCGGGGCAGATTGCCTGCGCGTCGTGCCACGAAAGCGACCTGTCCTTCTCGGACGGGCTACGCACCTCGTTCGGACATAATCGCATGCGCGGCGTGCGTAATTCGCAATCCCTGCTGACGGCGGCGTGGTGGAAGGAACTGTTCTGGGACGGTCGTTCGCCGACTTTGGAAGATCAGGCCCTGCACCCGTTCGTGGATCCGGTCGAAATGGCCACTAGCCACGAGCGTATTGTGACCAGCATTAAAAATGACGACGTCTATGGACGTATGTTCGAGGAGGCCTTCGGAGACCGCGAGATTTCGATTGAACGCATCTCTTATGCGTTGGCGTCGTTCCAGCGTTCGCTGCGTCCACGTGTGTCGAAATTCGACCGGTTCATGGATGGTCGTGCCCAACTGACCGACGAGGAACTTCAGGGGCTTAACCTGTTCCGCACCAAGGCGGGATGTGCCAACTGCCACAACGGGTCGCTGCTGAGTGACCAGAAATACCACAATATCGGGCTGAGTTATTATGGTCGCGAGTTACAGGACCTCGGCCGGTACGAGGTTACGCGCGATCCGTCCGATATCGGCAAGTTCCGCACGGCCAGCCTGCGCAACATCCGCCGTACAGCCCCCTATATGCACAATGGGATCATGCCGGAGCTGAGGGGAGTGGTAACCTTCTATAATGCAGGCGGTGCACGCCCGCGCCCGCGCGATGACCAAAAGGACGATCCCTATTTCCCGCAAACCGATCCGCTGCTCGCACCACTGAACCTGACGCTCGAGGAGCGCGAGGCACTGGTCGCGTTTTTGGAGACGCTATGAAGCTGCCTTGATGGCCCATGCTAGTGCTTAGCGTGCAGGGCCCAAGCTTGAGCAGCTCCTTTCGGGAACTGCTTCTTGGAGTACCCGCTAGATGAAAATATCTTATCTCGGTCCTCAACAAACCGGCAGCAGGCTAGGTTATATGTAGCTACTCTTAACTGGTTTTGAGCCAGTTCTAAGTGGTCCCGACAACAAATGGCGACCCTGCCAGGACTCCAACCTGGGACCTCGGCTTTAGGAAAGCCTTGCTCTATGCAGCTGAGCTACAGGGCCACGGGGTCTGAGTAGTGGAGGTGGGGCGGGGATGGAAGCCCTCTCTGCGTTCAGGATCGAGGTTTCTTGTGTGGCGCGCGGTTGGGGCGGTTGTGTCAGAGTTAACCTTTGTGGTTAAGCTGCGTTAATCTACTATATGTGGTATAGAACAAACATCGAATCGAGCGGTGTCGCTGATTCGGTCATGATTCGTTCGTGCCGCGTTTCGCGGTGCGGTAATGTTTCGTTCACGAACCTCCCGAAATCGGTGTTTTAGGCGTGTCTCTGTGGCAAAGGTCGCGCTTTGTCGGGTTTGGGGTTGTGGTCCGGCGGGCTGCATGTGCTAGGGCAGGGCGGTCATGAGTGATCGTTCCACTGGCCTTGCGCCCTCGCGCATTACGGCCATCCTCGGCCCGACCAATACGGGCAAGACCCATCTGACGGTCGAGCGGATGCTGGGTCATGCGTCGGGCATGATCGGCCTGCCGCTGCGCCTTTTGGCGCGCGAGATTTACGAGCGTATCGTCAAGCTGCGTGGCGCGTCGTCGGTGGCGTTGATTACCGGCGAGGAAAAGATCGTCCCGCCGCGCCCGGCCTATTTCGTCTGTACCGTCGAGGCTATGCCGCTGGAGCGGCAGGTGGATTTTCTGGCGGTTGATGAAATCCAGTTGGTAGCCGATCCCGAGCGCGGGCATGTGTTTACCCAGCGTCTGCTGCACGCACGCGGGCGCTTCGAGACGATGTTCCTTGGTGCGGGCACGATGGCACCGCTGATGCGGCGGCTGGTGCCCGATGCCGAGATCGTCACGCGCGAGCGCCTGTCGGTCCTGACCTATGAGGGCTCCAAGAAGATCACCCGCCTGCCGCGTCGTTCGGCGGTGGTCGCGTTTTCGACCGAGCGGGTTTACGCCATTGCCGAACTGTTGCGCCGCCAAAGGGGCGGGGCGGCGGTGGTGATGGGCAGCCTTAGCCCTCGCACCCGCAATGCGCAGGTCGAGCTGTTCCAGTCGGGCGAGGTGGATTTTCTAGTCGCGACGGATGCGATCGGCATGGGCCTGAACATGGATGTCGACCATGTGGCCTTTGCGGGCCTGAGGAAGTTTGACGGACGCCGCACGCGTCACCTTTACGCCCACGAGATTGCCCAGATTGCCGGTCGTGCCGGTCGCCATATGCGCAATGGCACGTTTGGCGTGACCGCCGAGGCCGAGGAGCTGGACGAAGATCTGGTCGAACAGATTTCCGAGCATCGCTTTGATCCGCTGGAAGCTGCCGAATGGCGCAATGCGCGGCTGGATTTTGATACCTTGCCGGACCTATTGCGCTCGCTGGAAGCGACACCGGATCGGGCGGGCTTGCGTCTGACGCTGCCGGCGCTGGATGAAACCCTGTTGCGCCGTTTGTCGCAGGACGAGGACATCAAGAAGGTGGCCCGTTCGCGCGGGGCCTTGATGCGCCTGTGGGAAGCCTGTCAGTTGCCGGACTTCCAGAAGACGACGCTGGACGAACATTCGCGTCTGTCCAAAGAGATTTTCAGCGCCCTGACCACGGGGCACGGACGCCTTCAGGATGACTGGATCGCGCCGCGCTTTAATGATCTGGATCGCGATGATGGCCAGATCGATCAGGTCTCGGCACGGTTGTCGGGCGTGCGAACCTTGGCCTATATCGCCAACCGCCCCGATTGGCTGCACAATGCCAAAGATTGGGCCGAACGGACAAAGGTTCTGGAAGAGCGGCTCAGCGATGTGCTGCACGAGAGATTGACGGCCCGATTTGTGGACCGGCGAACAGCGGCCCTGATGCGGGTGCTGAATGATACTGCCGAAGTCGTGGCCGGTGTGGCTGACGATGGCGAAGTGACTGTAGAGGGTGAAACGGTCGGACGACTGGATGGCGTGAAGTTCACGCCGGATGCCGGTGGTTCGGCCCTTGCGGATCGTGCGCTGCGTCAGGCAGCGTTGCGGGCTGTGGCCCCGGAGATTGGACGGAGACTAAAGATATTGGCCAAAGAGCAAGACGCAGGATTTGCGCTGGACGCGGACGGAACGGTTCGCTGGCAAGGCGAGGCTGCGGCCCGCATTACCAACGAGGACGTGTTCCATCCGCAGGTGTCGCTGGTGGGCGACCTTGGCGACGCTGCGGCACGCGATGCGGCGCAAAAACGCGTCGAGACATGGCTGCTGGAAGAAGCAGGCCGTGCCTTGCGTGATCTGAAACGCCTGAAGCGGGCTGTTGACCAAGGGGTGCTGTCGGGACTGGTGCGCGGTATCGCCTGGCGCATTGTCGAGGCAGGTGGCGTGGTGCCGCGTTCTGAGGTGCAGGCCGATCTGGCCGTGCTGTCGCCGGAAGATCGCAAGTCTCTGGGCAAGTTTGCTATTCGCATCGGCACCCATGCAGTGTGGTTGCCGTCTATGCTGAAGCCACGGGCGCAAGCCTTTATGCAGGCCTATGTCGGTCGGGGCGCTGGCCGTGCGCTCAAGGGCGAGGGCTTGCTGGAACTGCGCGGTGACAAGCCGACGCCTCAGGCGCTGGCCGCATTTGGTCGCCAGATTGTGGGTCGCTTTACCGTGCCGGTGGAGTTGCTGGAAACCTATGCCGACCTGAGCCGCAAGGCCGGACGGGGCGAACTGTCCAAGGAAGCGCTTGAAACACTGGGATGGAACGAGGGGCAGGCGCGGGCTGTACGCTCGGCCCTGCGTCCGCCGCGCCGTGAGGAAGGTGCCGCCAGCGGACCTGTGGCTATAGACGAGGATTCGCCTTTTGCCGCCTTAATGGCGCTGAAGGCCGAGGTGGCATCGCCACCTGCCAAACCGGCCAAGCCGCGCCGCCCGAAAAAACCCAAGGCTGACGTGGCGCAAGCCGTCGAAGGCATTGAAGCCGAGACTGACAAAGGTGAAGTTGCACCGAAGAAGAAGCGCCGCCGCCGCCGTGGCAAGGGTGGAGCCGAGGCGGCTGTTGAGGCGGGTACAGACGCACCTTCCGGGGCTGCTGAGGGGGCTGAGCCCACGCCGGAAGTCGCGGCAGATGGCGAGGTTCTGAAGAAGAAGCGTCGCCGCCGTCGCAAGCCCAAGGGCGAGCGCGTGGCAGTGGCCGAGGGCGTCGAGGGCGAGGCTGAAGCCGCTGCTGATGCTTCCGATGCCAAGGCTGGTGAAGTTGTTGAAGGCGAAATCGCCACGGATGGCGAGGCTGCGCCCAAGAAGAAACGCCGCCGCCGTCGTGGTCGCAAGCCAAGCACGGGTGCCGCAACGTCTGACGGCCAAACGCCAGAAGCCGTTGAAGGCTCTGAAGGTGTCGCGACCGAAGCGGGGGCAGAGCCTGTCGAAGGCGAGGCCCTTGAGGGCGAAGCCAAGGCCAAGCGTCGTCGCCGTCCGCGTAAACGCAAACCGGCAGCGAACACGGAATCGGGCAATGAATCCGCTGCCGAGGCGGCGGTCGAATCTGCCCCCGAGACTGCCCCGACCGCACCTGCGGCGCCCGTAGCGGTGGGTGATGGCGAGGCCTGATCCAGACGATCAGGTCGATGCGACGTCCGCGCGTGTCGATATCTGGCTGTGGCACGCCCGCTTCTTCAAGACGCGGGCGCTTGCCGCCCAGATGGTGTCGAAAAAGAAGATACGCCTGACCCATCAGGGGCGGCAGGTGCGGCTGGATAAGCCCAGCCGCTCTGTGCATGTCGGTGACGAGGTGATGTTCACCATCGGTGGCCGGATCACCCGCGTGCGCGTTGTGCAGATGGGCGAGCGGCGCGGACCCGCTGTCGAGGCCCGCGCCCTTTATGATGATCTTTCACCACCCGATCAGGGTGGTGAACCGCCTATCTGGTGAACTCGCCCTCGATGTGCAGTTCGACCTCGTCGCCGATCAGCGGCAGGCCATAATTGATACCGAAGTCCGAGCGTTTGATCGTGGCCTCGCCGTCAAAACCGGCGCGGTATTGTCCCATCATCGTGCCGGCCTTGTTGAACTCGACCTCCATCTTGATCGGGCGGGTGATGCCACGGATGGTCAGGTCGCCATAGACATCGGCTTCTTTGGCGTCGTCCGAATCCACAACAATGCGCGTCGAGCGGAAGGTTGCGGTCGGATGATTTTCCGCATCGAAGAAGTCCGCATTCAGCAGATGGCGTTTCAGCGCCGCGTCATTGGGGGCGATGTCGGCAATCGGAATGGTCGCGGTAAGGGTTGAGTTGGCAGGATTGGCCGGATCCAGTTTCAGTTCAGCCTGAACATTGACGAACTGGCCGACATATTTGGAAAATCCGGCATGGTCGATTTCCCAGGTGATGCGGCCATGGCTGGAATCCAGCTTGTAGTCACCGGCATGGACCTCGGCGGGATTGAGGGTGAAATTGTTCTTGGCCACAACCGTACCGCTGACCCCGAGGGCTGTGATGGCGGCAATGCAAAGGACGGTCTTGTAGGATTGATGCACGGTGAAACCTCCGAAGGGGATGGTGTGAAAGCCGTAAATCTAAGAACCCTGATTATATCAGGGGCGACTGTATCACCCAATGCGGGAACAGAAAATTCGATGCCTTCGACCTAATGACAAGGCGTCATTGGTTGACACTGGCCTGACCAAGGGGCATTTGCCCGCGATCCTGTTGCCAGTTGGCCTAGCCTTTATTCGGATCCGTTTGCCGCAATGACCTACATCGTCACCGACGCCTGCGTGAAATGTAAGTTCATGGACTGTGTTGAAGTGTGTCCGGTGGACTGCTTCTACGAGGGCGAGAACTTCCTCGTCATCGCGCCGGACGAATGTATCGACTGTGGTGTGTGTGAACCGGAATGTCCGGTGGACGCTATTGTGCCCGATACCGAGGACGAGCCGGACGGCAAGTGGCTGCAGGTCAATGCCGAGTACGCCAAGGTCTGGCCCAACATTACGGTCAAGGGCACGCCGCCCGCCGATCGCGAAGACTTCGAGCGCGAGACGGGCAAATACGAAAAGTATTTCAGCCCGAAACCCGGCAAAGGCTCCTGATAAACTGGCCTTTATCTGAACACAATTGGTCGTCTTAGCCGCAACTCGCTGCGGATATTTTGAGATTGATCAATTTTGTGGTAGGTTCCTCCCATTCAAAACGGATGGTTACGCATTCGCGCGTGCTATTCGAGTTTACGACAGACCTCCGCTTGATTGACGGGGGCGGCCAGAGGTTCGGTGATCCGGTATAGCGTCTAATAGCTGTTTAAACATTCTCCCGACGGGCACGCAAAGTCCGCCGCGGGGACGTTTTGCTATTGGATAAACTGTTTCATCGGCATTCTGTGCTGGGAAAGGAATGTCATGACGAGCAAGTCCGGTCTGGAATTCAAGGTTGGTGATGCAGTGGTCTATCCGGCCCACGGCGTTGGCAAGGTCGCAGCGATTGAAACTCAGGAAGTCGCTGGTATGTCGCTGGAGGTCTATGTCGTGACCTTCGACCACGAGAAAATGACCCTGCGCGTCCCGACCAAGAAGGCCGCAACGGCTGGTCTGCGTACGCTCGCTGCCGATGACACCGTGACCAAGGCTCTGACGACCCTCAAGGGCCGTGCCCGCATCAAGCGCACCATGTGGTCGCGCCGTGCGCAGGAATACGAAGCCAAGATCAATTCGGGTGACCTGATCTCGATCGCCGAGGTTGTGCGTGACCTGTTCCGTGCCGACACCCAGCCGGAACAATCCTATTCGGAACGCCAGCTGTATGAATCGGCTCTGGACCGTATGGCCCGCGAAGTGGCGGCCGCCAACGGCATCGACAAGGATGCGGCGATTGCCCTGCTGTCCAAGTCGCTGGCCGCCAAGAAGCCGGTTGTGACCGCAGCGGCGGCAGCAGCAGCCGAGGCTGAAGCTGAAGAAGAGGCCGAAGCCGCGTAAGCTGCTTTAGCACCCCATAGATAAAAGGCCCGGACATTGCTGTCCGGGCCTTTTTCTTTGCCGTGAGGCGTTCGGTCCTAGGACAGAACGACGATGGCAACGCGACGGTTTTGTGCGCGGCCTTCGCGGGTGTTGTTCGGCGCAACCGGATGGGCCTCGCCATACGAGATGGTCGACATGCGGTTCAGCGCGATGCCTTGCGTGCTCATATAGCGGCGCACGGCTTCGGCGCGGGCCATGCCCATGCGTTCATTGGTGGCTTCCGAGCCCGAAGAATCGGTGTGGCCCTGGATTTCCAGATAGACGCTGCGGTTCTCGGCTTTCAGGCGCTGGGCCAGTTCGGCCAGACGCTGCTCGGCTTCCGGCGAGAGGTTGTTGGCGTTGACCGGGAATTTCACCGAGTCGTCCGACAGAACAACTTCATACAGGAACTTGCCCTCGGCCAGTTTGTGCGCGGCATTGGCACGGTCGAGAGCCTGGTTGGCGGTGCTTTCCACGCCAGTAAGGCGGTTATCGACGGCAGCGACGCGCTCGTCGACCACAGCCACATTCTCGCGAACGAACTTGTGGCTGGCACAGCCGCTGGCAACGACGCCGATAGCCATGACGGCACCGATGGCAAGGGCTTTGCGGGACGTGAAGGTCATATAGTTAGCTCTCTAAATTCACGACGGAAATTGTAACCGTCAGTTGGGCAAGATGAAATAATCGTGACGCAGTTGTCGGGCTTAAGACCTGATTTTGGCAAGATATTGTCAACTTGACCGCAATATAATGCGCATTTTGGCAACAAAGTTCCAAGAATCTCTTGAAATTTATGGTTATCGATGTCTGATCTGTAACTTGATAAATTGTCTAGAGTTTTACAAATCAGTGCCCATGGCTCGAGCAGTTACACGAAAAGCAACCAAGAATATTTCATTGGCAGTGCTTCTAAGCTTGGCTGTTCATGCAGGTATCGGTGTTGTTGTTTGGGGCATGAAGCCTGACAGCCTACCGAATGTGCCAAGCCAGAATGTCGTGATGGTGGATATGGTTCCTCCAGAAACTCCGTTACCTGAAGAAATTCAGGAACCGGCCATGGCTGGACCTCCGGCAGAAACGCCAACCCCATCACAATCGGCCCAGACCGAAGAGGCTGCCAAGGCCCCGACAGTGGTGCCGAAACCGCAAACGGCACCGCCACCGCCCGTCCATCGCACACCGCCTCCGGTTTTGCCGACCGAGGTGGTGCAGGTGTCATCGGCTCCCCCCGCACTGGACCTGCGTCTGTTGGGTGAAGGCGAGCTGGCAGGCGCTCTGGTTGCGGGGGCTGGGGCTGGCGGCGGAGCGGGCGAAGGCGGATCGGGTGGGGGCGGTGAAGGTGGCAGCGGTTCCGGCGCAAGTGGTCGTTGTGACATGGCCGGACGGCTTCAGGCCCTTGTGCGGCGCGACAGCCGTATCCAGTCCGAGGTCCGCCGCGTGCAGGCCACCTTGTCGGCCGGACGGCGTGCCATGCAGATATGGGACGGAGACTGGGTGCAAAGTCAGGGTCAGGAAGGGCGCGGTCTGGCGGGTGTGCGTCAGGCTATTGCGGTCGAGGTGGCCTTTGCCCCGCGCGAGTGTCGCCAGCAGAGGGTGAACGGACTGGTCGTGCTGTCACTGGGCGATGATGCGGGGGCCCCGCGTCTGGCCTTGGGGACGGCAAGTTGGCAGTGGGGCGAGCTGGCTTTGCGTTAAAAGTATTCGCCAGTAATGGTGCCAATATTCTCGTTTTATTGTTTTCCGAACGAATGTTCATTCTATGCACACAGAAACGCAGAGTTTTCTGCTGGTAAAGCCTTCCCGTAACTGTGATCTACTGGTTTTGGAAATGCTTTGCCGATCAGACACTTTCCACATTTTTGCCACAAATGAATCTGCTGAAATTTAGATAAACTCTTTAAATTACAGTGTTATTCACGAAAAAGTGGATCGCAACAGGCCGGCAGAGCGTTAGCGTAGGGTCAGAGGATGCACCGTTCGCGGTGGATGGAGAGGGTCTGCTATGGTTCAGTCGTGGGGGCTGGAGGCGGCACGCAACGTGCTGCGCTCGTGGGCGAGACAGCGCGTGGACGAGGCCACGCGCAAGGATGGTCTTGCCGTACAGTTTGACGGTCTGGAAGCGTGGCTTCTGGCGCAGGATCCGCACACTCTTGAGGAGGCAGAGCGGATATTGTCTATTCTGGATGCGTTCCAGAACGGACGCACGGAGGGTCTGGATGCGCTGACCCGCGCCGGCGGCGAACACCGCCGTGACGGTGTGCCGGAATCACGTGTCAGCCACAGCTTCGCGCCAAGGGCCTATGGGCCGATGGGCGGTCGCGCCTGACACATTCGTAGATATATAGACGGAAGGCCCGCTTCGATCAGAAGCGGGCTTCTTTGGCCTTGTGGCGGTACTGGGCCGCAGCCATCCAGCCCTTGACCGGACGCAGCATCCACATGCAGGCGGCGATGATGATCGGGAAGGTCAGCACCAGATGGACCCAGAAGGGCGGCTCGACGGTGAATTGGAAGACCATGAAGCCTGCCATGCCCAGGGTGCCGACAATCGACATGACGAAAAATGCCGGACCGTCTGCCGTATCGGCAAAGCTGTAATCCAGACCGCAAGCGGTGCATTTTTCGGCGATGGTCAGATAGCCTTTCAGCAGCGGTCCCTTACCGCAGCGCGGGCAACGGCAACGGATACCCGTCATAACGGGGCTGAGCGGGGGATAGGCATCTTCTGACACTAGCGTCTCCTTGAACGACACCCGAATGGCACCTTGAAAGACCGAAGGTCTATGTCGGATTTTCCGTATCGGGTTTCAAGCGGTCGTTTTGTCCAACCAAGCTTAACCGGCGTTAACGACGAGGAAAGCGGTTTGGGGCGATAAGAGCGGAATATGTCCGGGGCCAATGTCACCAAGCGTGTGTTGAAATCCTCTGTAGCGGTCGCCGCTGCGGGGATATTGGTGTTTGTGCCGCTGGATACGCCGCTTGAAACCTCGTCGGCCTTTGCCCAAACGGGAGCAACGGGTGCGCGGCGCGGTGCCGAGCCGATCGATATTCGCATCGGGGCCAATGCGGCCTTTACGCGCATCGAGTTCGCCGGTGTCATCGGGCGTCGTGCGCGGGTGCGACAGGACGGACAGCAGGTCGTTGTGCGACTGGCCTCGACCGCAGCCCCCGATATCAGCCGCCTTCGCGTTGATCCGCCCAAGGGCGTGGACAAGGTGGAAACCCGTGCCGTCACCGGCGGTACGGAGATTATACTGACCCTGAGTGCAGGGGCAGAGGCCGGAACCGGTACAGCCGATGGCGCGGTGTGGCTGAATATCCGCCCGCAAGGCGCACCGGCCAGCAGCACGCAACGGGCCATCAATACCCGCGTGCCGGTTGCGATCAGTCGCGAGAATGGCCGCACCACCCTGAATTTCGCATGGTCTTCTCCGGTCGCAGCGGCCGTGTTCCGTCGTGGCAATGCGGTGTGGGCCGTGTTCGACGCCAAAGGCCGGATGGAGATCAAGACCGGCGAGGGCAATGGCGTGCGCTGGGCCTCGGGACCGGACTATACCGTGGTGCGGATCGACGCCCCTGCGGGACAAGCGATTTCAGCCCGCTCCGAAGGCTCGAACTGGATTGTGGCGCTCGGCTCCGGCACAGCGGGCGAGGCCGTCGAGATTGTCCGCGATGACGAGATCAAGGCCAGTCTGGCTGCGCAAATGGCCGGTGCGCGACGCACCATCTGGCTGACAGACCCGATGAGCGGGGACCGTATGGCAGTGGTGCCTGCACTGGGTCCGGTCAAAGGCGTTCAAAGCGGCCGCCGCTCGGTCGATGCCCATATTATGCCGACGGCACAGGGCGTGGCGGTCGAAGCCTTTGCAGATGATGTGACGGTGGAAACCTCGGCGGATCGCGTGGTTGTCAGCCGTCGTGGCGGACTGAAACTGTCTTCGCCGGATGTGGCATTGTCGGCAGCGGCGATGCCGATGATCGACGCGCCCAAGGCTGCCCGATATCCTGCGCTGATCCAGACACAATGGGGCGAGACGGGCACGGCGGGCTTTGCCGCCCGCCACCGCGAGCTACAGACCGCCGCCACCGAAGAAATGGCGCGCGCCACCGAGGATCCTAAAACCGGCACCCATGCGCGCATGGCCTATGCGCGTTTTCTGGTCGGCTCGGGTCTGCATTACGAGGCGATTGGCCTGCTGAATGCCCTGATCGAACAGACCCCCGGTATGCTGGGCGTGGCCGAGGTGCGCGGTCTGCGCGGCGCGGCGCGGGCCTCGATCGGACGACTGGCCGAGGCGGAAACCGATTTTACGTCGGGGGCGCTGGCGGGCGATCCGGCCACGCGCATCTGGCAGGGCTATATTGCCGCCCAGCAGAGCGACTGGGCCACGGCGCGGCGTATGTTCTCGGCGGGAGCCAGCGCGGTCGATACCTTCCCCGCCGAATGGCGCGCCCGTTTTGCCACGGCCCATGCGCTGGCGGCGATGGAGACCGGCGACAGGCAGGGTGCAAAAGAGCTTCTGGACTATGTGTTCGCCCTTCCGGCGGTTCCGGCCCCGGATCGTCTGGCCGCGCGTCTGGTACAGGCCAAGCTGCTGGAACTGGAAGGCCAAAAGGATCGCGCACTGGCCATCTACAAGGCCGCATCGCGGGCAGGGCTTCAGAATATTGCCACCACGGCCAAGCTGGGCGCTGTGCGTCTGTCGCTGGCCAAGGGCGCGATGAATGCCGATCAAGCCGCTCGCGAACTGGAGCAGTTGAAATGGCGCTGGCGTGGTGACGGGGTTGAACTGGCGGTCATCCAGTCGCTGGGCGAGCTTTATCTGTCGCAGGGGCGTTATCGCGAAGCTTTGACGACGCTGAAGACACCGGGGGCCAGTATTGCCAACCTGCCGGGTGGCACCAAGCTTCAGGCCGATCTGGACCGTGCCTTCCGTGCCCTGTTCCTTGAAGGCGCAGCCGATGGGCTTCAGCCGGTTCAGGCGCTGGCCCTGTTCTTTGATTTCCGTGAACTGACGCCTGTCGGGGCCGATGGTGACGAGATGGTGCGTCGACTGGCGCGCCGTCTGATCGATGTCGACCTGCTGGATCAGGCTGCAGAGCTGCTGAAATATCAGGCCGAGAACCGTCTGGACGGTGTGGCCAAGGCTCAGGTCTCGGCCAATCTGGCGGCGGTCTTGCTGATGAACCGTCAGCCGGAACCGGCGCTACAGGCCTTGTGGACGTCGCGCAGTACCCTGTTGCCGGTCGCGGTGGCCACAGAGCGTCGGGCACTGGAGGCGCGCGCCTTGATGGAACTGGGTCGCTATGACCACGCACTCGAGATTCTGGGGCGCGATAACGGTGCCTCGGCCCGACAGGTGCGTGCCGAGATTTTGTGGAAGCAGGAACAATGGGGCGGTGCCGCTGCCCTGTATGAACAGGCACTGGGCGAGCGTTGGCGCGATACGGCTATTCCGCTGACCGCCAGCGAAGAAACGCAGGTGATCCGTGCGGGCGTCGGCTATTCGCTGGCCAATAATGCGGCTGCGGTAACGCGTCTGTCGCAACGCTATGGCGGCTTTGCCCAAGGGGCGCGTTCACCGGGGGCGATGCGGATTGCTCTGGCAGGACTGGACGGGCAGGGCAGTGGCGGGGTCGAGAACTTCTCGAACCTGACGGCACAGGCCGATGCCTATGCGGGCTGGATTTCCCAGACCAAGGCCAAGTTCCGCGAACAGACGGCGTCGCAAGCTGCGCCAGCCAGTCCGCCGGTTCCTGCGCGTGCCGAACCTGCGGCAGCACCTGCTGCGGCACCGGCCGCCGCGCCTGCTGCGACCAAGCGATAGATTTTAATATAGTCGGGTGGGTGGCCCTTGGGGCCTCTTCACAGCGGTGCAATAGCTTGGGGCTAATGGCTGGGGCTGTGGCATCGGCCCGCATTGCGCGTGACCGGAATGAAAAACGGCGGCTCCGCAGGGAGCCGCCGTTTCCAGATCAGGATTAGCTGTTCACAGCGTCCTTGAGCGGCTTCGACACGCGGAAGCGCACAGCCTTCGAGGCCGGGATCTTGATCGTAGCGCCGGTGGCCGGGTTGCGGCCTTCGCGCTCTGCACGCTCGGCAGTGTCGAACACGCCCAGGTTCGAGATGCGCACGTCACCACCAGCCTTGAGCGACTTGTGGATGTTCTCGACGATCGCGGTCAGCACCTTGCCGGCGTCTGCCTGCGAAACACCTGCGTCCTTGGCGACGGCGGCGATCAGTTCGGCTTGAGTGGTCATAAGGGTTGTTTCCCAGAGTGGTCGCCCGTGAACATAGGGCGGAGATGATGGATCAACGACGGTTTGGGGCGATTTGGCAAGCCCCGACAAGCCGCAAAATCAATGACAGTGGGGATTTATCCCCCGCCAGCTGCTCTTTGGAAGCTCTCGACGAGGCTTCCGGCGACCAAACGCCAGCCATCAACCAGCACGAAAAAGATCAGCTTGAAGGGTAGGGATACAACCACAGGGGGAAGCATCATCATACCCATCGACATGAGCACGCTGGCGACCACCAAATCGATCACAAGGAACGGAACGAAAAGGAGAAATCCGATTTCGAAGGCCTTCTTGAGCTCACTGATCATGAAGGCCGGAGTGACCACCCGAAGGGGCAGTTCCTGCACGTCGGTCGGGGGCTCTATTTTCGACAGTCGTGTGAACAGGGCGAGGTCGCTGCGGTCTACCTGAGCCAGCATGAAGGTTTTTACCGGTTCGGAGGCTGCATCGAAGGCCTGAGGCAGTTCCATCTGCTGATCCATGAGGGGGCGGACCCCCGAATCATAGGCGTCCTGCCATGTCGGAGCCATGACGATGGCCGACAAAAACAGCGCCAGTGAGACCAGAACAGCATTGGGCGGGGACTGCTGGAGGCCCAGCGCTGTCCGCAGCAGAGACAGCACCACGACAATGCGCACAAAGCTGGTGGTCATGATGACAATGGACGGGGCCAGAGACAGCACCGTCATCAGGGCAACAAGCTGCACCACCCGTTCGGACAGGCCGGCACCCGTCCCCAGATCAATATTGATGGCCGACTGGGCCAAGGCGGCGACGGGCCATGCCACACAGGCCAGCGTGGCCAGCAGCGACAACAGGGCGGCGCGTTTCAGATCGGCCTTGCTCGGCATGCCGAAAATGGCAGCACGCTTAGAAGAGGTCATGGCCGCTCTCCCGTTGCAGGTTGTCGCGGTCGGTTTGAACCGGTGCGACCGGACCACGCGGCTCGATCAGTTCGCGGCCCTCGCCCAGAAGGATCAGGCGTTCTTCCTGATCGACGCGGACCAGAACCAGACGGCGCGAGGGATCGAGAATCAGGGTTTCGATGACCTTCAGGCGCCGCTCCCTGCGCTCGCCATGGGTTTGCAGGCGGGCCATCAGTTCGGGCGCATAACGGCGGACCGCATAGGCGGCCAGACCGATCAGGCCCAGCGTAATGGCGAGGCCAAAAACGGCCCTCAGCAGGTCAATCCAGTTCATCGCCAGTTCTTCGAATGTGCGTGGGCCACAGCTTGCGCCGTACGGGCGCATCGCATGATCGCGCCCTGGTTAAAGCGAAGGTTTCCGACAACGTGGTTAACACCGCTTTAAGATATAGAAGCTATTAACCCTATAGGCGGCAAATTCTGCCGATCTCGTTTCCGATGCCGCTTTTGGGAGGGGCCATGTCCGTAACCGACCTGTCGCTTCTGAACCAGATCAAGGGTCGCCTTGGCTGGCTGGATGATCGCCAGCGCGTGATCGCCCAGAACGTCGCCAACTCTGACACCCCCGGCTATGGCGCGCGTGACCTGACGGTCCCGACCGATTTTGCCGCGGCGATGAACAAAGATCGCAGTGTGCGGGTAATGACCACCCATGCGGCCCATATCGCACCGGCAGGACAGCCGGTCCGCTTTGATGTGAACCGCGCCCCCGACAGCGAAACCACGCTGGATGGCAACTCGGTGGTGGTCGAAGAACAGATGCTGAAAATGGCCGAAAGCCGCGCCGCCTATGATGCGGCCATCGGCTTTTATCAAAAATCCATGCAAATGATCCGCCTTGCTGCGCGCAAGCCGGGTGCTGGCTGATTGCGAGGAATGAATCATGGCTGATCCGATTAATGGTCGCCCCGCGACCGCGCGCAATCCGGCCATGGGCGTGGCGGCAAGCGCCCTGCGCGCGCAACAGTCGCGTATGCGGGTGATTGCCGAGAACATCGCCAATGCCAACTCGACCGCGCCGGTGGCCGGTGGTGATCCCTATCGTCGCCAGATGCCGGTGTTTCAGGCGCGTGACCTGAATGGCGCGACGGGCGTTGTTCTGGCCGATGTGCGTACCGACCAGAGCGCTTTCAAGCTGGACTATGATCCGTCGCATCCGGCCGCCAATGCCGAAGGCTATGTGCAGCGCCCGAACGTGGACACCCTCGTCGAGGCCATGGACATGCGCGAGGCGCAGCGCGCCTACGAGGCCAACCTCAATGTCATCGAGACAGCGCGTGCGATGGAATCGCGCACGCTCGACATCATCAAACGCTAGGGCGGGGACTAGTCCATGAATCCGATGATGGCGGCTCGCCTCTATTCCAGCGTTCAGGGCGGTTCCATGCCGTCCTCGCCGACGCCGCAGGCCAATCCCGCCGCCGAAGGTCCGGGCTTTGCAGACATGCTGAAATCGGTGGTCAGCCAGACCGCCGAACAGACGCGCGGTGCCGAGATGCAGATGGCCCAGAATGTTCAGGGCCAAGGCAATCTGATCGATGTGGTGACATCCATCAGCGCCGCCGAGGCCTCGCTGGAAACCGTTCTGGCGGTCCGCGATCAAGTGATTTCGGCCTATAAGGAAATCATGGCCATGCCGATCTAACGGCAGGCCAACACAGACAGAATTAGAAAAGGGCGGCTCCCGATGGAGCCGCCCTTGTTCGTGGTGGATCTGAAAAGATCAGTTGCGGACGAGGCGCAGGAATTCCTCACGGGTACGCGGGTCTTCGCGCACGGTGCCGAGCAGACACGAGGTGATGAGGGTGGAGTTGGGCAGGTTCACACCGCGCATGGTCATGCACGAATGTTCGGCCTCGATCACCACACCCACGCCGTGCGGTTGCAGCACGTCCATGATGGTGTTGGCGATTTCCGCCGTCATTTTTTCCTGAATCTGCAGGCGACGGCCAAAGCCCTGAACCACGCGGGCCAGCTTGGAAATGCCGACGACGCGGTTGGTCGGCAGATAGGCCACATGGGCGCGGCCAATGACCGGCAGCATATGGTGTTCGCAGTGCGAGACGAAACGGATGTCCTTCAGGACCACCAGTTCGTCATAACCGCCGACCTCTTCAAAGGTGCGCTCCAGATATTCGCGCGGGTCGGTATGATAGCCCTCGAACAGTTCGCGATAGGATTTGGTCACGCGTTTGGGCGTGTCCAGCAGGCCTTCGCGGTCGGGATTATCGCCCGCCCAGCGGATCAGGGTGCGGACGGCGGCTTCGGCCTCTTCCTGAGAGACGCCTTGGGAATGATCATGGTCACACATAACTGGCCTTGTAGGACAGGCAATCGCATTTGGGGAGAGGCGATAGACCTCCATTCGTCACAGGACCGTTTCTGTAGTGGTCTTGCGGGCCAAATCAGGTTTTGATCTGCGAGGTTATCAAGTCGTTAACCATAGTGTCGGCATTTTCTGCCCAGTGAAGCGGAGCGGTTGATGAGCGGCGCAGAAGTTCTGGATATTGGACGCGATGCCCTTTGGCTGACGATCCAGCTTTGCCTGCCTGCGCTGGTGGTGGCTCTGGTCGTGGGTGTGGCGATCGGTCTGTTTCAGGCCCTGACCCAGATTCAGGAACAGACACTGGTGTATGCGCCTAAAATTATTGCCATTTTTATCTCGCTTCTGCTGTTCCTGCCCTTGATGGGCGCGCTGCTGGGGGCGTTCATGCGCGACATCGCGGCGCGGATCGCGGGCATCTAGGTCCGGCATGGAGCCTTACGCCACCGTCGATCAGGTCTGGGCCGGCGGGCTTTTGTTTGCCCGCCTCGGGGCCATTATCATGCTGCTGCCGGGGATCGGCGAGGCCTATGTTCCGGCGCGGATCAGGCTGGCGCTGGCCTTGTTGCTGGCTATGGCGCTTTATCCGGTGGTGGGTCACACGCTTCCGGCCCTGCCGCCGACCACGGGCGGGATGGTGGGCTGGATCTTGCGCGAAGTGGCGACGGGGCTGGCCATCGGGGCCATCCTGCGCCTGTTCACCTCGGCCTTGATGACGGCGGGCGAGATCGTCTCGATGCAGACGACGCTGGGCTTTTCGCAGACGGCCAACCCGATGCAGGCGGCCCCCGGATCGACCCTGTCGGCATTCTTGGTGCTGTTGGGGGTGACGCTGATCTTTGCAACGGACACCCATCACCTGTTTATCGGGGCCATGGTGGGCTCCTATGAAATGATTGCCCCCGCCAAGCCTTTGGTGGCCGCCGATTTTTCGGAACTGGCGGTGCGTACCATGAGCCAGAGCTTCCTGTTGGGGGTCCAGTTGGCCGCGCCGGTTCTGGTGTTCGCGCTGGTGTTCAATCTGGCCTCGGGTCTGGTGGCGCGGGTGATGCCGTCGTTTCAGGTCTATTTTGCTGCCGCGCCGCTCAGTGTGCTTTTGGGCCTGTCGGTTTTTGCTTTGAGCCTTGGCGTATTGGGGACGGTCTTCATCGACCGTTATCGTGCCCTGATCCGCGTGTTCATGGGGGGCGCGCTTGGCTGAAGACGCCGACCAGGACTCTAAAACAGAAGAGGCCAGCCCCCGAAAACTTATGGATGCGCGCAAGAAGGGTGACTTTGCGCGTTCTCCCGATGTTGCCACCACGATGTCTCTGGCGGGGGCTGCGGCGGTACTGCTGCTGGGCGGTGCCTATTTCAGCCAGCAGATGGCGGCGGACCTGCTGCCCTATATTGCCCGCCCGCATTCGATGCTGGGCGGACTGGAGGCAGGGGCCGGTGTCGAGATCGGCGTACATGCCCTGACCACGGCGGCTCCGTTCCTGATGGCCCTGATGTTGGCGGTGATTGTCGGCAGTGTGTTCGGTAATGTGGCCCAGTCTCAGGGCTTTATCCTGACGACCGAGAAGCTGAAGCCCAAGCTATCCACGCTCAGCCCCCTCAGCGGTTTCAAGCGCATTTTCGGGCCGGATGGTCTGGTCCAGTTCCTCAAGACCTTTATCAAGCTGGTGATTATCGGCGTCGTCTGCTGGATGGTGCTGAAGCCGCATGTGCGCGAGCTGGAAAACCTTGCGGCGATGAGCCCGATGGCCATCCTGCCGTTTGCGATGGATATCTGTATCCGCCTGTTTATCGCGGCACTGGTCTTCCTCAGCTTCACCGCAGGGGCCGACTATATCTGGCAGCGTATCCGCTTTGCCAAACGCATGCGGATGACCAAGCAGGAATCCAAGGACGACTTCAAACAGTCCGAAGGCGACCCGCACGTTAAAGCCAAGCTGCGCCAGCTTCGGATGCAGCGCAGCCGCCAGCGTATGATGCAGGCCGTGCCGACAGCGACCGTGATCGTCACCAACCCGACCCACTATTCGGTGGCTCTGCGCTATAATCCCGATGATGGTGATCCTGCGCCCGTCTGCGTGGCCAAGGGCGTGGATGCCGTCGCCCTGCGTATCCGCGAGGTGGCGAAGGAACACGATGTGGCTATTGTCGAGAATGTGCCGCTGGCGCGCGCTCTTTATGCGGTGGTCGAGGTGGACGAGATCATTCCGCGCGAACATTTTGAAGCCGCAGCCAAGGTAATCGGCTTTGTGATGCAGAAGAAGCGCCGCTAATCGTGAGGATGCATTTATGCGTGTGACCAAGTTGACAGGGGTTCTGGCGAGCGGCCTGTTTTTGACCGGCTGCGCCTCGGTATCGATCTCGCCAGCGCCTGTAGAGAGTGAAGCGCTTGGTCAGGTGCAATATCTGGCCACAACCAAGCATTTCTCCAATGATCCGTCCCGTGCGGAAGCGCGCATGAAATCGGCGGCTGCAAAACATTGCGCCAAAGAGAATACAGGCGCTCCTGTGGCGAATGAATCCTATGGTTTGATGGGCAACTGGTTCATGCTTTTCAGCTGCCAGTGATGGCGATCGCAGATGGGCTGCGTCCTGCAACGGGACAGGATAGAGTTAAGTTTCGTTCTTTAGACTGACCTCGAATGATTCGCTGAAGGCGACGCGAGATGACTGTTTCCACACCTCAGGACCGGCTCCGAAACAAGGGCGTTCGCACGTCGCGTCTGGACCCGCTGTTGTTATTGATGGCGGTGGGATTTGCTCTGGTTGTGGCGGCCATTGCCTTCCCGGCCTTCCGTATCAATGCGTGGGGTGCGCCCAGCTTGATATTGGTGCTGACGGCGGGGGTTATTGCGACAATGGGGCTGCTGGTGTTCGGGCGGGGCGAGGCGCGCCGCCCTCTGGGCGATACCGCAGTGGACATGCTGGATGCCATGGCCGAACCGGCGGCTCTGGTTTGGGAATCCGGTCAGGTGCTGGCCTATAATGCGGCATGGGCCGAAGAAAATGGCGACCTGATCCACCTGCCGCGCGGCAAGTCGGGGCGGGCGCTGTATATGGCCTTTGCGCAGGCGCGCGAGGGCGATCAGGGCCGCGCTATCGTCCAGATTGGCGAGCGCGAAAAAGAAGTTCTGATCGGTCTGGCCGGACAGGGACGTTTTCTGGTGCGGGCGGCACCGGATGCTGTGCTGCCGATTTCACCCGAGCCACGTCAGAATTCGCCGGTGGCAACCGCATCCGGTGAAGCGCGGGCCATGGCGGCGGGTGCGCCGTTCGGCTCGGGTATGATTGCGGGCGATGATCTGTTTGCCGGTCGCGTGACAGATGCCAATGCGGCCCTGTCGCTTTTGACCGGCCCTGCGGCATCGGGCGATGCGGCCTTTGGTCATTTGTTTGATGTTGGCGGTCTGGTCGAGGCGCGTGCCAAGCTGGAAGCGGGTTCGTCTGGCCCCATTGAACTGGTGGCCCGAGCCCATCCCGACCGCAGTCTGCACCTTTATGTTGCGCCCGAAGGCGATGCCCGCCGTGTCTGGCTGTTCGATGTGACCGGCCAGAAGTCGATGGAGCTGCAACTGTCGCAAGCCCAGAAAATGCAGGCGGTCGGCCAGCTTGCGGGCGGTGTGGCACACGACTTCAACAACCTGCTGACGGCGATCCAGCTTCAACTTTCGGGCCTTCTGGAGCGCCATTCGGTCGGTGATCCATCCTATGAGGGACTGAACGAAATCCGCCAGACGGCCATTCGTGCGGCCGATCTGGTACGCAAGCTTCTGGCCTTCTCGCGCAAGTCCACGGTTCGCCGCGAGCGTCTGGACCTTGGCGAACTGGTGGGCGAGTTCGCCGTCCTGCTGCGTCGTCTGCTGCGCGAGGATGTGCGGCTGGAAACCGATTACGGGCGCGACCTGCCTCTGGTGCTGGCCGACAAGAGCCAGTTGGAGACGGCGGTGATGAACCTTGCCGTCAATGCGCGTGATGCTATGCGCGGCGTGGTCGAGCCGGGAGCAGGGGTGGTGACGATCCGCACGCGCCACCTGACCCGTACCCTCGCCCGCGAACTGGGCTGGCGCGATGCCCCCGACAGCGTTGCCCTGATCGAGGTGGCCGATAGCGGTCCGGGTGTGCCGGTTGAACTGCTGGACAAGATTTTCGAGCCCTTCTTTACGACCAAGGCCGTCAACGAAGGCACCGGCATGGGGCTGGCGACCGTTTACGGCATCGTCCAGCAGGCGGGCGGCCATATCAATGTCGCCAATATCGAAGGCGCGGGTGCGGCCTTCCGCATCTTCCTGCCCGCTGCCTCGGCCGAGGAACTGGTCGAGGTTCCGGTGGTGGAGAAAGTGGTCAAGGCCCCGCGCGACCTTTCGGGTGCAGGGCGTATCCTGTTCGTGGAAGACGAGGCGGCGGTGCGCGGTATTGCTGCGCGTCTGTTGCGCCAGCGCGGTTACGAGGTGATCGAGGCCGCCGACGGCGAGGAGGCTCTGGTTCTGGCCGAGGAATGGGCGGGCCAGATCGATATGCTGATTTCCGACGTCATCATGCCGGGGCTGGACGGGCCGTCGCTGCTACGTAAGGCGCGCCAGTATATTGGCGATGTGCCGGTGCTGTTTATCTCGGGCTATGCCGAGAGCGATTTCTCGGACCTGCTACAGGACGAGATCGGGGTGAGCTTCCTGCCCAAGCCGCTGGACATCAAAACCCTGGCCGAGCGCGTGAAGCAGGAACTGCACGCAGAGGCCTGATCGGCCCGATAGAAATCAACGCGGTTTTCCGTGCAGGCGTTCCCCTGTGCGGAAAAATCGACGAAATAAGCGCTAATTCAAGAAACGGGCTTGGGTTCAGGATTTGCGGCCTTAGATAGAGGTCAGGAATCAGAACTCACGCTGCAAGGAGCTTTCTCATGGCCTTCACTCTTCCGCCGCTGCCGTATGCCCATAACGGTCTCGAGCCGGTCATCGACGCCAACACGATGTCGTTCCACTACGACAAGCACCACCAGACCTATGTCGATAACCTGAACAAGGCCGTCGAAGCCGCAGGTGTTGCCGGTCAGTCCTATGAAGAACTGTTCGCCAAGATGTCGACCCTGCCGGTTGCGATCCGCAACAATTCGGGCGGCGTCTGGAACCACACCTTCTTCTGGAACGGCATGGCTCCGGTCGGTCAGGGCGGCGAGCCGTCGGCTGAACTGGCTGCGGCTATCGACGCCGACCTCGGCGGTATGGAAGCCTTCAAGGAAGCCTTCAACAATGCAGGTCTGGGCCGTTTCGGTTCGGGCTGGGCATGGCTGATCGTACAGGACGGCAAGCTCAAGATCGTCTCGACGCCGAACCAGGACAACCCGCTGATGGACATCGCCGAAGACAAGGGCGCACCTCTGCTGGTCGCCGACGTCTGGGAGCATGCCTATTACCTGCAATACCAGAACCGTCGCGCCGAGTTCCTGAAGGCCTTCTGGACCATCGTGAATTGGAACAAGGTCAACGAACTGTATGCAGCCGCCAAGGCCTGAATATAGGTTTGTGATCCTGTTGGGAGCACAATGAGTAGTAAAAGGGTCGGGGGTTTCTCCGGCCCTTTTTTAATTTAAAATGTTTTTTTAACCATACGCATTTGCCGGACGGTTAGAAGCGACCCCTACGAGGGGGGCGTGATTGTAACCTGAGGCGTAGAATGCGCGTTGTAACGTGTTTGGTGGAAGACCACAGTCTTCTGCTCGTGGGGTTGGCTGCGGCTGTGTGTGTGATCGGGTCGGTCATCACCATGAACCTGTTCAAAAAGATGCGTTCGAGCCGGGGTGTGAGCCATGTGACATGGCTGTTCATGGGCGGCGCGGCCGGTGGTGCCTCGATCTGGTGCACGCACTTTATCGCCATGCTGGCCTGGCGCCCCGAAGTCATCAGCACCTATGAGCCGGTTTTGACCGCGACATCTCTGGGCGTTGCGATTGTGGGATGTGCCATCGCCATGATGGTGGGGGCGGCCAAATACGAAACCGCGCCATTACTGGGCGGAACGATCTTCGGCATCAGTGTTTCGGCCATGCACTATACGGGCATGATGGGGCTGCGGACCCATGCCGTCCTGCACTTTGACTCCATCTATGTCGTTGTCTCGATCCTGCTGGCGGCGGTTCTGGGCATGGGGGCCTATATTCTGGCGGCCAATACGGGCCTGCGCCGCCGGATGCTGTGGTCCAGTATTGTGATGGTACTGGCCATTGTCAGCCTGCACTTTACCGGCATGGCGGCTGTTGTGGTCGTGCCGATCGGTGGCGTCCCGAACTATGAGGGCGTCAATGATACCCTGATGGCGTTTGGCGTAGCCGGTGTGGCCCTGTTGCTGCTGGGCTCGGCGCTGGCCTCTTATGTGTTGCAGGAACAGGCACAGGGCCGTGAACGCCGTCGCCTGAAGTCGCTGCTGGAGAGCAGTGTCGATGGCATGGTGGTGGAAGGCCCCAACGGCATCATGATGTTCAATCAGGCCTTTGCCGAACTCAGTGGTGTGGCCGCCGAGACGCTGCGCCATTCCAGTATCAGCCGCTGGATCGAAGACGCCCAGTCCATGTCGGACCAGACCGTGGTGCAAAGCCAGATGCGGGCTGATGATGGCGAGATGATCCCTGTCGAAGTCGCCGTACGGACCGATCATGGCGATGCGGGCGAAGACCTGCGCCTGTTCTCGGTGCGCGATCTGCGTCGTCGTCTGGAACAGGAACGCCGCATATCCTTCCTCGCCCGCAATGACAGCCTGACAGGCTTGCCGAACCGCGCCTCCTTCCTCGAAAAGCTGGAACGGATGGCGCAACTGCACCCGCAAGCGCCCGGTTTTGCCCTGCTGGCGATTGATCTGGACCGCTTCAAGGAGGTCAATGACCTGTATGGTCACGGGGTCGGCGACCAGTTGCTGGTCCATATTGCCGGCCAGATGAAAGCGGCGATCCGCAACGGCGAGTTTGTGGCGCGGTTGGGCGGCGACGAGTTTGTGGCCATCCTGCCTTTGAACGATGCTTCGAAACTGCGGGAGGAAGCGGTTGCCGCAGCGGTGCGGCTGCGCGATGCCATGGTCGTACCGATGATGGGCGAGCACACGGAAATGAGCTGTGGCGCGTCTGTCGGTGTCGCCCTGTGGCCGCAGGATGCCGACGAGACATCCATCCTGATCAATAATGCCGATCTGGCCATGTATCGGGCCAAGGGTTCTCTAAGCGAGGATATCTGTTTTTACGAGAAGACCATGGACGAGGCTGTGCGCCAGCGCCGCCGCGTCACACAGGGCCTGCGCGATGCGCTCGAAAACGAAGAGTTCGAGCTGTACTACCAGCCGCAGGTTTCTGTCGGGAATAACGAGATCACCGGCTATGAGGCCTTGCTGCGTTGGCGCCAGAAGGACGGCAGCTTTATCTCGCCCGCAGAGTTTATTCCGGTGGCCGAGGATACCGGCCTGATCCTGCCGATCGGGGAATGGGTGCTGCGCCGCGCCTGTGAAGAGGCCAAGCACTGGGACAAGCCGCTGCGTCTGGCTGTGAACCTTTCGCCGGTACAGCTGGGCCATACGGACCTGCCGCGTCTGGTCCATCAGATCCTGATCGATACAGGCTTTGCGCCCGCGCGACTGGAGCTGGAAATCACCGAAACGGCCATGATTACCGACATGGCCCGATCGACCTTTATCCTGCGCCAGTTGAAAGCGCTGGGCGTGTCGATTGCCATGGATGATTTCGGTACCGGCTATTCGTCCCTGTCGACCTTGCGGGCCTTCCCGTTCGACAAGATCAAGCTGGATCGGGCGTTTATGGGCGAACTGGCAGATAACACCCAGTCACGGGCGATTATCCGCGCCGTGTTGTCTCTGGGCGAAAGTCTGAGCATTCCGGTTCTGGCCGAAGGTGTGGAAACCGTAGACCAGCTCAACTTCTTGAGGGAGCAGGGGTGTGACGAGGTTCAGGGCTATCTGCTGGGGCGGCCGAACCGCAGGGCGCTGCCCCTGTCGCAGGAAAGCGTAGAGATTGCCAAGGCCAGTTAGGCCGAAGAGGGGCCGGTTATCCGGCCTCTTTTTTTGTCCGGCACTTTAATTTTATCCGGATGATTTACAGGCTTTAATTATACCCGTATATAAATGCCATGTCACAGGAAAACACACCCTCCCATGTCGCGGCATTTGCCGGATCGAACCTGATTGCAGCGGGGCCGCTGGCGCATGTTGCGCTGCATGTTCACGCGCAGGCGGCCACAGATTGCCCCGTACTGGTCTTCAGCGATGAGACCGGCCGTGTGGTCGATCTGGATCTACGCGGCACGCGCGAGGACGTGGCGCAGCGCTATGCAGAGGCGACCCAACCGCAAGAGGTCACGCCACAAGAGGCTCCAAAAGGACGCGGGCGGCCCAAATTGGGCGTCGTCCCGCGCGAGATCACCTTGCTGCCAAGGCACTGGGAATGGCTGGCCAGCCAGCAGGGCGGGGCCTCGCAAACGCTCCGCCGATTGGTGGACGAGGCCCGCAAGGCGGACGGCGGACGCACGCAGGCCAAGGCGGCGCAGGAGCGAACCTATCGCTTCGTGACCGCGCTGGCCGGAGATCTGCCCGATTACGAAGAAGCGGTGCGGGCGCTGTTTGCATCGGATAGGGCGGCACTGGACCGGCACATGCAGGCCTGGCCCGCAGATGTCCGGCAATATGCCCTGCGGTTGCTCGGTGAAAACGCCGCGAACGACCGTAAAGATTGACTCTGGAGGGCAGGGGCGCGATAAGCGCGCCCTTCACATCTCGGGTTTGCGCCCGAGGTGGGTTTATACACGGACGATGCGTGAACCGCCGTTGAGATAGTCTTTCCAATAGGGGAGGGACCGGGCCGCGTCATATAAGAGAGTAGACTATGTCCAAGCGTCATAGCGCCAAGTACAAACTCGATCGTGCCATGGGTGAAAACCTGTGGGGCCGCGCCAAGTCGCCGGTCAACAAGCGTTCGTACGGCCCGGGCCAGCACGGCCAGCGTCGTAAGTCGAAGGTTTCGGACTTCGGTCTGCAACTGAAGGCCAAGCAAAAGCTCAAGGGCTACTACGGCAACATCACTGAGAAGCAATTCGCAGCGACCTACGCCGAAGCAGACCGCCGCAAGGGCAACACCTCGGAAAACCTCATTGGTCTGCTGGAATCGCGTCTGGACGCTATCGTCTACCGCGCCAAGTTCGTGCCGACCGTTTGGGCTGCCCGTCAGTTCGTCTCGCACGGCCACGTCACCGTCAACGGCAAGAAGGTCGATATCGCTTCTTACCGCGTGAAGACCGGCGACGTTGTCGAGATCAAAGAAAAGTCGCGCAACATGGCTCTGGTGCTTGAAGCACTGCAGTCGGGTGAACGCGACGTTCCGGATTACCTGGAACAAGCTGATCGCGGTTTCTCGGTACGCTACGTGCGCGTGCCGGAACTGGCCGACGTTCCGTACCCGGTTAAGATGGAACCGAACCTGATCGTCGAATACTACTCGTCGTAAGGTCGGTATTGTCCGTTCTGCGGACAATCATCGGATCGAAAGAGGCCTCGTCTCGACGGGGCCTCTTTTATTTTAAAGAACAATGTTTCTATTTCGTGCGAAACGCGGCATGTTTCGAACGGGGAACGGCTTTGATGTCAGGAGGGGTAAAATGAACAATCTTGATGCCCGCCTGAATAAAGGCATGACGGGGCTGCTGCTGTCCGGCGTAATGTTGCTGGCGGGGGCTTGTGTGTCCCATACCTCTGCGCCGCCCATGCTGACGTCCGAGCAACCGGGTGTGCTTGAGCCTATCTATGCGGCGGCTGTCGCGGGCGATGTGGCGGTTGTGCGTGTGTCCAGCAATGGCTGCACCACCAAGGCCGACCTGCACCCGTATCTGGCCCGCGCCGGTGGTGTCACGGTGATGACCGTGCGCCGTGTGGGCAATGATGATTGCCAAACCCCGAGCGAAGAAGGTCTGGAGCTTTACTGGACCTTCGAGGAACTGGGCGTCCCCGCCGGAACTCTGGTGAGCGTCAGTAATCCGTTCCCGAACCGCGACGACGATTCCGAAACCGGCCAATAGAGCCGCGTTGCGCACCGCATAAGTCTGACCAAAAATTCACGTGATCCGTGAAGGCGATACGACGATAAAGCTGCACCTTTATTGTTTTACTGCCTCATCGGAGAAGCTGCATGCGCCGTCTTGTTATCGGGTTTGTTACTCTGGCCATCACGGCACCCCTGCTGTCGGGCTGCATCATCATTGCCACCGACAAGCCGACCACCCGCGTCATCCATTCCAGCGCACCGGCCTCTTCGGCCGATAAGAACTGATATGCGCGCGCTGGCAGTTACCGTACTGGGCGCGGCATCACTGGCCCTGTCGGGGTGCGTTATTCTGGCAAACGATGAGTCCGAAACCACGCGCATCATGACGGTGGAGCAGGCCAAGGCGGCGTCGGACTATGCTCCTCTGCGTAGCTTTAGTGCCGATGGCCGTCAGGTTCAGGCCAAGGTGTGGACGACCTGTGCGTCCAGCGGTGATTTTGATGTGGCACTGGTGGACCAGACACACAGCCACAGCCTGACCATTCGCCAGAGAGCCGAGGCGCAATGCCAAGGCGAGGGGCGCGAATTGTCGCTGAGCTGGACCTATGATGTTCTGGGCCTGAATGCAGGCGAACGCATCGTCTTGAAGAACCAGATCGTTCTTTAAGCTCTAGCGAGAAAACGGGGCGATCATATCCGCCGGAATGCGGTGTGGTCGCAGGGTTCTGGCATCAACCAGACACCATTCGGAGATGCCCTGGGCGCAGACGCGACCCTCGGCATCCTCGATCCGCACATAGCGTGCAAAGCGCGGCCCTTGCGGATCACCGACCCATGTACGCGCGACAATGCCGGCGGCATCCGGCTGGATCGGGCGCAGATAGTCGATCTCGTGACGCAGGGCGACCCATGACCATTTGGTGCGGGTCTCGTCGTCGAAACGGGCGTTCCAGTGGGCTGTGCCGACATCCTGCAACCAGCCCACATAGACGACATTATTGACGTGCTCGTTCTCGTCGATGTGCTCTGGACGGATGTCCAGAGGCACAACGAAGACCTCGCGGTCGGTGCGGGGTTCGAGAACGGGACGGGCCAAGGTCTTAGTCCTCGGCCGGACCGATGCCTTTTTCGGCCATCAGAGCTTGAAGTTCACCGGCATTGAACATTTCGCGCATGATGTCCGAACCGCCCACGAACTCGCCCTTGACGTAGAGCTGCGGGATGGTCGGCCAGTCGGAATAGTTCTTGATGCCTTCGCGCAAGGCTTCGGATTGCAGCACATCGACGCCCACAAAGGCCACACCGATATGGTCCAGAATCTGGACGGCAAGACCCGAGAAGCCGCAACGCGGAGAATCCGGTGTGCCCTTCATAAACAGGACGACATCATGATCCTTGACGGCGGAATCGAGGAAAGCGTTGACGGGATCAGCAGTTTGTTCGGTCACTTCAGGCACCTAGTAAGACTTGAGAGTCAGCTAGGCACCCAATGTGGCGGGGTCAAGGTGAGGGGCCCGAATAACTGCCGATCAGACCGTTTTGACGGACATCATCAGGGTGCGGGCCCGTGCCGCCAGAGACGGCGCACCGGCCAGCGTGGCGGCATCGGCGGCTTCGTAAAGGGCCATACCCAGATCCTGTGTCGGATAGGACAGGTGTCCCGCCAGCACCAGCGACAGTCTGGCCATGGAAATCTGGTCGCTGGCCCAGTCAATGGCCGTGGTTTCGTCCATTGAACGTGTCAGGCGACGACGCAGCGTCATTTCCATCTTGGTCAGGGCCAGCATGTCATTGGCGGTCTGGGCATCGTCGAGGGCATGAGCCATGGCGCGTTCGCGAATCTGCGCCCCCAGTATCAGTCCGGTCTGGTCGGTCAGCTTCTGGGCCTGATCCAGCAGGCGGGTATCGGTTTGGCCGCGTTCGGCCTTGAGAAGCTGGATCGTGGCCCAGTCCAGAGGGCTGTGGTCAGGGGTGAACTGGTCGGCGGCGGCTTCGAACAGGCTGTTGGCCTGTTGGTGGGCGTCATTATCACTGGCAATAGCGGCGAGGGCCGCCATGCCGGTGCCGCACAGGGCCAGCGCCCGTGCCCGACTGACAGGGCGCTCGTCCGGTGTGGCGTTTTCCACCAGTTGACGCAGTTCGCGACCGGCACGGTCCAGCAGGCTGGCATTGCGGGTCAGCAGACCGGCTTCCAGCGACAGGGCCGCACGATCCAGTTGCAGGTCTTCGCCGATAGAAGTGTCGTCGGGTTTCAGAAGCTGCATCACCTCGGCCAGCCGGTTGGCCGTTTCGGCCATGCGTTCGGCATCACAGGCCAAACGGGCCTGACGGGCATGCAGACGGACCTTCAGAGCTTCGATTTCGGCGCGGGTTTCGGTCCGGCGTGCATCGGGCAGATGGCCAAGACTGTCCAGCAGGCCCGAGAGCCGGTGCGGGGCACCATAGAGGTCAAAGGCCAGCATGGAGGTGTGGCCGACATCGAGGGCCGCACGGATGGTCTGGTCATCGTTCAGGGCCGAGCGGGCGGCATCGCGACCGGCCTGTTCGGCGCGTTGCAAGCTTTCGGGACTGCCCGAACGACGGGCATGTTCGCGCCACAGGGCGGCGGCCCGCATCCATCCCTCATAGGGGCGCGGGCACGATATGCGTCCCGCATCGGTGGACTGGTTACGCGCTTCGGACTCGACCAGATTCAGGCCGACAAGCTCCAGCCAGCCAAGATCATGGCTGTCGCGGGCCTTTTCGAAAAGGCGTCTCAAATCTCTTCCAAACTCGAACATAGGTCCGCTGTCCCGGATTGGGATCATGGATCGATCCCGTCACTGTCCAAGCAAACGCAGCGCCAAGATGAAGGTTCTCGACGAAATAACGTTGTTATTATTTAGTTGAGGGAAGGCGCTGATTTCATGCAGGATTCAAGACGTTCGGACATGCGCGATTCCCGCTGGCTTAGATCGCGTACGGAGCGAATGCGGGCATTTGTCATGTCCCGCTCGGTCTGGATCGGGGGGCGGCCCGAGGCCTGACCCAGCTGAATCGTGGTCAGGGACCAGTAGAGAGCCGCGTCAAACAGGCGGCGCCCGCGCGCGGTTTCATTGCCTTCCAGTTCCGAGCCAGCCTGAGTGACACCGGCGCACAGGACTGCATCCCCGTATGACACAACAAGCGGTGTCGCAGGCGTGGAGGCGGCCTGCAGGGTCGCAACCATCGTCGCCAATGCCAGGGGGAAACTCAACATATCTTCTCCGGACCGGAAAAACCCGAACCTGACATCAGCAAATCACGTCTGGCAGACGGAAGAAACCCCCGCATCAAAGGTATTCTGGGGGATGCAGATGGCAATCGGATGGCAGGGCCTCCTGACGGAGCCAACGCAGAAAACTGCGCTGGGCGCGTGAAGGTTCGGCTCCGGTCAAGCTGACACCAATACCGCCTTCATCCGGTGCAAAGCCGTAAGGGGCAACGAGCTTTCCCTGTGCAATGGCATCGGCGCACAATATCCATGGCAGGACGGCCGCGCCCCAGTCGGCCAGCACCGCATCCAGTACAAAATGTAGATGGGCCAGACTGCGCGGTGCACTTGGTGGTGCAGGTAGCTGAACGCCACTGAGTTGCGTCCAGTCGGACCAGCTTGAGGTCTGGGTGCGCGAGATCAGGCGCGGTGCCTGCGCCAGTGCCATACGCGCATCCGTTCCGGCGCGTTGGGTCGAGATGACGGGGCCGATGGCATTGGGGGCGATATATTCCACGCCCGCTGCATTCAGAGCCGACGGTCCCATCAGGCGAATGACGGCATCGGCACCTCTATGCGTTTCGGCATGCGGCGACAGTTCGATCAGATGGATGTGGATATGCGGATACTGTTCGTGAAAGCGGGCCAGTCGCGGGATCAGCCACTTGACCGACAGGCTGGCATGGACCGCCACCGACAGTTCGTCGCTTTGTCCACGGGCATGGGTGACGGCTGCCGATATGCGATCAAACGCAGGGTGTAGTTCGGCGGCCAGTGCCGCGCCTTTTTCGGTCAGCCGCAGCGCATGTCTGGGCCCATCGAACAGGCGAAGCTCCAACTGTTTTTCCAGTGACTTTACCTGTCGGCTGATGGCGCTGTGGGTCACATGCAGCTCGGCCGCGGCGGCGGTGGCGCTGCCGGTCCGCGCCATGGCCTCGAAGGCCCGCAGCGCGGTCAGCGAGATTTGTGATGTCGAGCCTGTGAGGTTTTGGAACATGCACTGACCGATAGATCGCTAACGCTGGCGACACAATCGCGGGCATGGCGGGCCCATGTATAAATCTGAAAACACAGTTTCACTGATCCTGCCGCTGGGAACAGGCATGATCGTCTCGTTCGCTTCCAGCTATTATCTGCTGGGGGTCATGGCCGAGCCGGTCGCTGCGGCGACAGGCACCACCACCCACCAGTTGTTCGCAGCCCTTTCGGGGGCTTTTTTTATAGCCGCCTGTTCCAGCATGGTGTCGGGCAAATGGATCGACCGTAGAGGCGGGCGCGAGGTGCTGGTGGCGGCAGCGCTTATGCTGGCCTTGGCCCTGACCCTGTTGGCGCTGGCGCAAACGGCAGTCATGGCGTTGGCGGGGGTGCTGGCACTGGGCTTTGGCATGGGGGTTGGATTTTACGCGCCTGCCAATGCGCTGCTGGTCAGTGTTTATGGTGCGCAGGCGCGAAAACCGATCACGGCGGTTTCCCTGATGGGGGCGTGCGGAGGGGCCATCGGCTGGCCCCTGACCCTTGCTCTGGTCGAATGGCTGGGGTGGCGCGGCGCGTGCGGGGTGTGGGCGCTGGCGCATGTGCTGGTGTGTATTCCGCTGTACCAGTTCTGTTTGCCGAGGGGCATCGTGGCTGTCGCGCCAAACGAAGGGGCAAGCCCTGTGCGCTGGGACCGGCGCATGGTGCAGATGGCGCTGTTGTTTGCCGGGGCGTGGTGGGTTGCGACCGCCTGTGCCGCGCAACTGCCACGACTGATGCAGGCGCTGGGCCTGTCACCGGCGGGTGCGGCCATGGCGGGCAGCGCAATGGCCTTGTCTGCCTTGGGAATGCGGGTGCTGGCTCTGCTGGCTCCGCCCAAGGCCTCGCCCCTGCATACTGTACGTTTGGCGACCCTGTTGCATCCTGTCGGCGTCTTGGTGGCGATGTCCGGAGGCAAGGCCGCCTCGGTGGCGGTGGCCATAGGGCAGGGGGCGGGGAACGGGTTGTTGTCGGTGGCCTCGGGGGTCTTGCCGCTGCATGTCTTTGGCAAGGAAAACTATGGTCAGAGACAGGTGGCGGTTCTGCTGCCCGCGCGGTTCGTACAGGCCATAGCGCCGCTCAGTTTCGGTCTGGCGCTGGATCGTTCGGCGGGGTTTGCCTTGGGCCTGACCTCGGCTGTGTGTGTGGTCATGTTTGCCCTGACGCTGGGACTGGAGGCGAAAGGGCGGATTGCCTCTCGTATCGTGGCGCGGGATCGGGCATGACGGAGCTATGTGGGGATTAAGATTTATCCAGCTGCTGGCTGGTCTGTGTGTGTTCGGGTTGGGGGCGGCCCTGATGGTGCGCTCGAATCTGGGGCTGGATCCGTGGAATGTCTTCCATCAGGGCCTGTCGGGACTGACGGGGCTTAGCCTCGGCGTGCTCAGCATCCTGTCAGGTGTGGTGGTGATGTTGTTGTGGATACCGCTGCGCCAGATGCCCGGTATCGGCACGATTGCGAACATCCTGATGATCGGTTTGTCGCTGGACTTCTTCTTGTGGGTGCTGCCCGAGTTTCAGGGCTGGCCGTTGCGCATCGGCGCGCTAGCCTTCGGGGTCGTCCTGACAGGTTTTGGCTCGGCGGCCTATATTGGCGCAGGCATGGGTACGGGACCGCGTGACGGATTGATGGTGGGCCTGAACCGCAGGCTCGGCTGGTCGATCCGTGTGTCCAGAATGCTGGTCGAAGTGGTCGTTCTGGCGATCGGCTGGTTGCTGGGCGGCGTTGCGGGCGTGGGGACGGTGGCCTTTGCCCTGTGTATCGGGCCGCTGGTGCAGTTCTTCCTGCCGTGGTTCCAGAACCGTTTTCAGCCTAGGCCGGAATAGAGCGGCGCTCTGCGGCTTGGGTGGCTTTCAGGTCGCGCTCGATCTCGATCAGCCTTTGCTTGCGCCACAGGCCGCCCGCATAGCCGGTCAGTGAACCGTCGGCCCCGATAACGCGGTGGCAGGGGATCATCAGGGCGATCTGGTTGGAGCCATTGGCGCGGGCGACAGCGCGCACAGCCGTCGGCTGGCCGATCTGGCGGGCAATGTCGCCATAGGATCGGGTTTCGCCTGCGGGAATGGTTTGCAGGGCGTGCCAGACGCGCTTGTAAAAATCGGTGCCGTGCATGGCTAGAGGCGTTTCAAAACGGCCCGAGCGAGCGGCGAAATAGTCATCCAGTTCGCTGGCAGCCTGTTCGGCGGGGGCAAAGCGCCCGATGCCAAGACCGCCCGGTGTATGGGCCTGCATCTTTTGCAGTTCGGCAGGCAGGCCCTTGCGATCGACAAATTCCAGCAGGTGCAGATGGCTGGAGCTGCTGATGGCAATCATGTCGCCCAAGGTCGTGGGTATCCATGTGGCCCGCATGGCCCCGTCAGACTTCAGGTCCGATGGCGCACAGCCAAGCAGCTTGGCAAATGCCGTGCGGAAGGCACTGGGTGATTCAAAACTGGCATCCAGTTGGGCGGTCATAACCGATCCTCCGAGAGCAAGGGTTTCAAAGCCTTCGCGCAGGCGGCGCTGACGCGCCATTTCCAGAAACGTCATGCCGAAATGGCGCTTGAAGGCGCGGCGCACCGTGGACAGGTCATAGCCCAGTCTTGCGATGTCCGGTTCGGACCAGCGGTGGTCGGGACGATCCTCCAGACGCGCCAGCAGGTCGGTGATGACCGGATCGTTCTGGGCTGCGGCCTGTAGCGGGTGACAGCGTTTGCAGGCCCGAAAACCCGCCTCGATACATTCGCCGACCGTGGCTCTGAACGTGCAGTTCTCGCGCAGGGGCTTTCGTGCCGGACAGGTCAGGCGACAAAAAATGCCGGTCGAATGCACACAAACAAAGGCCTGCCCGTCATAGCGGTCATCACGCGCAACGAGGGCGTCGTACAGAATATCGGGCGAGGGCAGGTCAAACAGCATGGTTCGATCATAACCGATCTGGTGAACCCTGCCGCCGGTTTTCGGGCGTCTATTGTTCCGGCCACGAAAAAGGGGAGACCGGAGCCTCCCCTTTGAAAACTTAACCGCGTTCCAGCGTCTTGGAGAAGGTCACCTTGGGGAAGCGTTCGCCGACATAGCCGGTTTCCCACGAGGACTTGGCCAGGAAGACAGGGTTCTGGTCGATATCGAAGGCCATTTGCGGGCGGTATTTGCCGGCAAAGTCCTCAAGGTCGGCCTTGTCTCCGCCGACCCAGCGGGCCTCGGCATAGGGGGATGGCTCGAAGAGGACATCCAGACCGTATTCCTCGCCCAGACGGTCGGCCATAACTTCGAACTGAAGCTGGCCGACGGCACCGACGATGAAGTCGGCACCGATTTCGGGACGGAACAGCTGGGTCACGCCTTCTTCGGCCAGACCTTCCAGCGCCTTCTTCAGGTGCTTGGCCTTCAGCGGGTCTTTCACACGGACGCGTTGCAGGATTTCCGGCGCAAAGTTCGGCAGGCCGGCAAAGCGGACAAGGCCGCTTTCGGACAGGCTGTCACCCACGCGCAGCACGCCGTGGTTGGGAATGCCGATCACATCGCCCGCATAGGCTTCTTCGGCCAGTTCACGGTCCGAGGCGAAGAACATGATCGGCGCGTTGACCGACAACTGTTTGCCGGTGTTCTGCACCTTCAGCTTCATGCCGCGCTTGAACGAGCCGGAGGCCATGCGGAACATGGCGATACGGTCGCGGTGGTTCGGGTCCATATTGGCCTGAACCTTGAACACAAAACCGGTGACTTCGTTTTGGCCCGGATCGACCTCGATGGCCTCGGGGGCGGGGGCGTTGCGGGTTTCCGGCGGGGCTTCCTTGCGGGCAGGCATGACCTTGGGCGCGGGGGCCCATTCGCCAATGGCGCGCAGCAGGTCCTCGATGCCGAAGTGGCGCAGGGCCGAGCCCCACAGCACAGGCGTAAGGTGGCCTTCAAGGAAGGACTGGCGGTCAAATGCCGGATAACCGGCTTCGACCAGTTCCACAGCCTCTGCCACTTCGTCCTGTTCGCCCTGTTCGAAATACTGGGCGGCATCGGTCAGCGGCAGTGCGGCCGGATGCTCGGCATCATCGGTCGAACCGGCAATCTTCTTGGCATAGGGCTGGAAGCGGCCGGTGCCGACCTCGACCAGTCCGCGCAGGCGGGTACCGCTACCGGCAGGCCACCAGATCGGGGCGGGGTCCAATTGCAGGCGGCTGGCGACCTCGTCCAGCAGGGCCATCGGGTCCTGCGCTTCGCGGTCTAGCTTGTTGATGAAGGTGATGATCGGGATGTTGCGAAGGCGGCAAACCTCGAACAGCTTCAGCGTCTGCGGCTCGATACCCTTGGCGGCGTCCAGCACCATGATGGCGCAGTCGGCGGCGGTCAGGGTACGATAGGTATCTTCCGAAAAGTCTTCGTGGCCCGGCGTGTCCAGCAGGTTGAACATCTTGCCGTCATGCTCGAACGTCATCACCGAGGCGGTGACCGAGATGCCGCGTTCTTTTTCGATCTTCATCCAGTCGGAACGGGCGCGGCGGTTATCACCACGCGCCTTGACGGCCCCTGCGGCACGCACAGCGCCACCGGCCAACAGGATATGTTCTGTCAGCGTGGTTTTACCGGCATCGGGGTGCGCGATGATGGCGAAGGTCCGGCGGCGGTGCGCTTCGTCTGCAATGGTCAGTTTCGACATAAAAAATCCTCTGACCGCGGGGGTTAGAGCAATCAGCCCCAAAAGTCACCGTTCACGATGCTGTGAATGCCCCTAGCCAATGAGGGGTCTTTAGGGGACGGTTTCCTAACGAGACGGTGCCCCACGATGGTCATCGCCGTAAAAGGGAAGGAAACGTCATGGCTCTGGTTCATCCGGGTAGGTCGCGCGGAACGTCTTTTTCGCGCAATGAGAATGTCCGCAAAGAAATGCATCCGGCTGTAGGCCTGTTGTGCGGCTTTGCTGTTTTGCTGGGTGTCGCACTCAGCGTGCATTTGATTTTCCACGCCATAGTCTGATCTGACGGGCCATTCCGACAGCGGCGCGAAAGGCATAGGCCCTTCGCGCCATAGGTCGTTTGGTCCTGTCTTAAGAGGCGCGGGTCGGATCCGTCATCGGCTCGCCATAGTTGCGCTCGGTATGCAGATGCGGTGACACGCTGCCGGTAATGCGCTGGATCATACGATTGACCACGGGGCGCTCCTCGCCGCGATGCAGTTCGCGGATCGCGCCGGTGATACGGGCATCGTCATGGGTCATGCGCTGGTTGTGGCGAATATAGTCCAGCCATGTCGCGGTCTGGTATTTCTCCACCCAGATATTCGGATTGGCCAGATCGCGCATCAGACGCCACTGGTGCGCACCGTCGCGGCGACGGATGCGGCGGCGTTCTTCCATCAGCTTCAGGAATTCGGGCACGTCTTCGTCGTCGATTGTGTAGGCGATGGAGACGATGATCGGGCCACTGCGCGGTTCGATATGCAGTTCGGTGTCCGGCTCTCTCCAGCGGTCCAGCGGGGCAAGGTTCAGGGCCTCGCTATTGGCCAGCGGCATTCTGAGCCCCAGCAGCAGACACACAGACAGCACAGCCGCCGAGATCATCAGGGCCAGAGAAGTGCTGTAGTTCTGGGCCAGCGAACCCCACAGCCACGCGCCTGCAGCCATGCCGCCAAAGGCGCACATTTGATAAAGCGCCAATGCGCGGGCCACGACCCAGCGCGGGGCGGACATTTGTACGGTGACGTTGAATGTGGACAGCACGATCACCCATGCCGCGCCGCCCAGTAGCAGAGACACGATCGTCAAAGGCAGGAACGGGCTTGTGGCGACACCCAGTGCGGCCACCGCAAAGGCTCCGATCCAGAAGCGCACCAGGGTTTCGGATTTGAAGCGGATACGCAGCGGGGTGACGCATAGCGCGCCGCCGACCGCCCCGACACCGAAAGCCCCCAGCAGCACACCATAGATCAGGGGCCCGCCGCCAACCTCGTGACGGGCAATGACCGGCATCAGGGCTTGCAGGGCACTGGCACCAATGCCGAACAGCAGCGCGCGCAGCAGGACCGCGACAATACGGGGTGACAGCATGGCATAGCGCACGCCGCCCTCCATAGCCGCCAGCAGTCCCTCACGCGGCAAGGTCGCCAGCGGCACCTGGGGCTTCCAGCGGAACAGCACCACCAGAATGCCGATATAGGAGACGGCATTGATCAGGAAGGCCGAGGCGGCCCCTGCAAAGGCGACGACGGCACCACCGATGGCGGGACCGACCGAACGGGCCAGATTAAAGCCCATCGAGTTGAGGGTAATGGCCGAGGGCAGGTCTTCGCGCGGGACCATGTCACCGACACTGGCCTGCCATGCGGGACCGTTAAAGGCGACGCCGCAACCGATCAGGAAGGTAAAGCTGAGCAGCACCCAGGGCGTCAGCCAGCCCTGATAGGTCATAAAGGCCAGCCCCACCGAGACCAGCAGCATGAAGGTCTGGGCGGCCAGCATGATTTTGCGCCGGTCCATAGTGTCGGCCAGCGCCCCCGCCGTCAGCGATAACAGCATGATGGGCAGGGTGATCGAGGCTTGAACCAGAGCCGTGGTCTGGGTGGTGCCGATCGAGGTCATGATCCACGAGGCACCGACCGACTGGATCAGTCCCCCGAAATTGGTCATCAGGCTGGTGATCCAGATGGCCCGGAACAGCGGATGGCGTAATGGCGCAAGGGTGGAGTTCGGCGACGCCATCAGCAGGACCACGCAATGAGAGCTTCGAGACGGATACGGACCAAAGGCATCATGCCCCTACTGCACACCGGCCCAAGGTTTAAGGCAAGCCTTGGTGTCGTTCTGGATGGGTTTTCCGGCACAAAAGCCTTATAGAGGCCGCGTGACTGATACGACCTTCTTAGAATATCCCGTTCTGGTTGCTGCCCTATACCGCTTTGCGCCGGTGGCAGACACGTCGGCGCTGAGCGAGCGCCTGATTGCCCTGTGCGGCGAAGAGGTGCGCGGCACCCTTCTGGTGGCGCACGAAGGCATCAATGGCACGATTGCCGGACCGCATGATGCGATCAAGCGCGTGGTGGACGGTATCTATGCCGAGCCGGGTTTTGATCGTCTGGAATTGAAATATTCCGGCGCGAACGAAATGCCTTTCTACCGCATGAAGGTGCGGATCAAGAAAGAGATCGTGACCATGGGCCTGCCCAATCTCGATCCGGTCAATGGCGTCGGCACCTATGTGAAGCCGCAAGACTGGAACGCGCTGATTGCCGATCCCGATACGGTCATCATCGACACGCGTAACGATTACGAGTTCGAGATCGGCACGTTCAAGAACGCCATCCAGCCCAATACCAAGACCTTCCGCGAATTCGCTGAATGGTTTGAAAAGGAAGGCCGTGCGCTGGTCACGCGCGACAAGCCGACCAAGGTGGCCATGTTCTGCACGGGCGGTATCCGCTGCGAGAAATCGACCGCCTATCTGAAATCCGAAGGTATTGCCGAGGTGCATCACCTCGAAGGCGGTATCCTGAAATATCTCGAAGAAATCCCCGAGCCTGCCAGCCTGTGGGATGGCGAGTGCTTTGTGTTCGACGAGCGCGTTTCGGTGGGCCATGGCCTGAAACTGGGTGAACACACCCTGTGCCGCGCCTGCCGTATGCCGGTCAGTGCCGAGGGCATGAAGTCTGCTCGCTTTGTCGAAGGTGTATCGTGCGACCGCTGCTGGGACGAGCGGGGCGAAGAACGCCGCGCCGCCTATGCCGAACGCCAGCGCCAGATCGAACTGGCCAAGGAACGCGGCATTGCCCACATCGGCACCGATGCCAAGATTGCTGCCGAACAGGCCCGCATCCGTGCCGCCGAAGAGCGCGAACACGCGCGCGCAGCCGCTGCTGCCAAGCAGGAAACATCTGCCAAACCGGAACCAACAGCATGAGCAAGACCGTTCTTATTACCGGAGCCACCGCAGGTTTCGGTCTGGCCGCGGCCCGTCGCTTTGCCGCCGAGGGCTGGAAGGTCATCGCCACGGGGCGCCGCTCCGAGCGTCTGGCGGCACTGGTTGAAGAACTGGGCGCGGATGTCGTGCATCCGCTGGTGTTCGATATCCGTGATGCGGCGGCGATTGATGCGGCGCTGGCGGACCTGCCCGAAGCGTTTGGCTCTATTGATCTGCTGATTAACAATGCCGGTCTGGCGCTGGGCACCGGCCCTGCGCAGGAAGCCGATCTTGGCCAGTGGCAGCAGATGGTCGACACCAATATCACCGGCCTGATGACCATCACCCACCGCATGTTGCCGCGTCTGATCGAGCGGGCGGGCGCGATCATCAATATTTCCTCGGTGGCGGCCAACTATCCGTACCGTGGCGGCAATGCCTATGGCGGCACCAAGGCCTTTGTGCGCCAGTTCAGCCTCGGCCTGCGCTCGGACCTGCATGGTACGGGTGTGCGCGTGACCTCGATCGAGCCGGGCATGGCCGAAACCGAGTTTACACTGGTGCGTACCGGCGGCGATCAAGGCGCTTCGGATAGCCTGTATCAGGGTGCAAACCCGATGACGGCCGAGGACATTGCCGAGACGCTGTACTGGGTGGCCAGCCTGCCGGCGCATCTGAACATCAATACGCTGGAACTGATGCCGGTCAGCCAGTCCTTTGCCGGTTTTCAGGTCGCCAGAGCTTAAGTCGACTTAAAGGGCGGGGAGGCGAAGGCTGGCCACGGTGCCTTCGCCCAGCTTGCTTTCCAGTGTCAGCGTACCGCCGTGCAGTTCGGCCAGCGAGCGTGCCAGAGACAGGCCAAGGCCCGTGCCTTGAGCCTTCTGGCGGGCATCGCCAGCCTGTTCGAACGGACGGCCCAGACGGGCAAGGTCTTGCGGGGCAATGCCGACACCGTTGTCGCTGATCTTCATAAGCAGACCCTCGTCGTCCAGTGTGGCCGACAGAGTGATCTTGCCATTGGCGGGCGTGAACTTCACCGCATTGCCCAGCAGGTTGACCAGTATCTGTTTCACCGCGCGGCGATCCACATTCACCATCAGGGCGTGGTCGGGCAGGTCTGCCGACAGGTCGATGGCCTTTTCCTCGGCCTGAACCCGCACCAGTGCCAGCGCGGCGTCGGCCAGTTCGCGGGCGTCGGTATCTTCGCAGTCCAGCTCGTAACGGTCGGCATCAATACGCGACACGTCCAGCACATTGCCGATGACATCCAGAAGGTGGCTGCCCGCTGTGTGGATCGAAGACGCATAGTCGGTATAGCGATCCGACAGAGGGCCGACCAACTGGTGCTTCATCATGTCCGAGAAGCCCAGCACGGCATTCAGCGGGGTGCGCAATTCGTGGCTGAGATGAGCGATAAAGCGCGAACGGGCCAGTGCTTGGGCCTCGGCCTCGATGCGGGCGGCGTCCAGTTCGCTTTCACGCGCATGTTGTAGGGTGGCGTCCAGCATCAGGGCGGCGATGCGGCGGCTGTCACCCTGCATACGGCGCACCACCAACAGTACGCGGCGGTCCAGTGCGGCACGCGGCGTAAAGCGGACCTGAGCCGGTTGTCCGGCCTGTGCGCGGGACAGGGCGGCACGCACGGTGGCGCGGTCGGGCGGGTGGACGGCTTCGATCAGACCGCCCTCGCCATCGGTTTCATTAAACAGGCCGTCGATATCAATGGCGGGCGGGGCGGCACCATAGGCGGCCAGTGCCTTGCCGGTTGGCGATAGCACCAGTGTCAGGCCCGGTTGGTCGGTCAGTGCCGATTCCATCCGCGCCATGGCCAAGGGCACGACGGGGCCGGTGCTGCGCGTATTCAGCGCCGCCACCACGGCGAAGACCAGAACCAGTATGCCCAGAAGGTTGCCGAGGACGGGCGAGAGCGAGGCCGGTGGCAACAGGGGGTGGGTCACGCTGCCGATGAACAGGCCCAGCAGGGCACTACCCAAACCATAGACCAGCGAACGCTCGCTGCCCGCTGTTCTAAGGGCCAGTCCACCCGCAACCGGCGCAAAGGCCAGCGCAACGAGAGGGCCGTTCAGTCCCCCTGTCAGGGCGAAGGCGACGGCTGGGCACAGGCACCACAGGATCACAGTCCATAAGGGCGAGGGCGGGACCGGTTGCGGCCACGGCGTGCGCGGCGCGGGAAGGGTTTGCAGACCGAACACGGCCAGCGCCGGAAGAGCGGCCACAAACAGACCGATAAGGCTGTAGAGGCTGGCGCGCGTGAACAGGGCCGCCGCGCACAGGGCCAGCAGGGCAAAGCCCCATAACAGATGCCACAAGGCACGCCGGTGGGGCTGAGCCGGATCGGTCCGGTTCAGGGTTTGGGCGTTGACTGGTGGTTTAAGCGAGGCGTTCAAAAGAGGGTACAGGTCCGGTGGCGCTCACAAGGGAGTTGTGTCGGCCAAAGCAAGAATCAAGCCGCTAGAATACCCGTCTGGATGGCGGTTCCCAACTCTCCTCTCGTCTATGACGAGACGTATGATGGCGATGTGGGGGATGATTGGACAAATGGGGCGTTGTGAAGCTGTCGGCAGGCAGAGTATGGAACCTGTCATGACCGATACTGCTTCTGCCTCCATCCAAGCCGTCCTTGATGAACTGATCGAGGAGTTCGACCTGCTGGGCGATTGGGAAGGCCGGATCGAATATGTGATCGATCTGGGCAAGGACTTGAAACCCCTGCCGGAAGAGGCGCGTATCGACGCCAACAAGGTGCCGGGTTGTGCCGCGCAGGTCTGGCTGAACAGCCGCCGCGAAGGCGATGTCCTGTTCTTTGATGCCGATTCCGACAGCGCCCTGTCCAAGGGCAATATCGCCCTGTTGCTGCGTCTCTATTCGGGACGCAAGGCGGACGAGATTCTGGACTTTGATGCCAAGGCGGCTCTGGATCGTCTGGGTCTGCCCTCGGCCCTGACGCGCCAGCGGGCCAATGGCCTGAATTCGATGGTGGGCCGTATCCGCGAGGCGGCGCTACTGGCGAAAGCCTAAGCGGCCAAGACCTCTTTGGCCCTGCGGGTGTCTTCCTCGATCTGGACCTTGAGCGCGTCCAGACCGTCGAACTTCATCTCGGGACGCAGGAAGGCGACCAGCTCGGTTTCTACCGTCAGGTCGTAAAGGCTCTCGTTGAAGTCGAACAGCCAGACTTCGAGCAGCGGGTCTTCGATCACATACATCGGGCGGATGCCCAGATTGGCGACACCGCCAAACACACGTCCGTCCGGCAGACGGGTGCGGGTGGCATAGACGCCATAGGCCGGACGCATATAGTCGGGCATGGCGATATTGGCGGTGGGAATGCCAATGGTGCGGCCGCGCTTGTCGCCGTGGATCACCTTGCCTTCAATGGCAAAGGGGCGACCCAGAATAGCCGTGGCACGGTCCATATCACCGGCCTTGAGCGCCTCGCGCACGGCAGACGATGACAGTTTCAGACCGTCCGCATCATCCTTGCGCGGGGTCAACGAGACACTGAAGCCCAGTTTTTCGCCGTACTGGGTCAGAAGGTCGGGCGAACCCGAGCGGCCCTTGCCGAAGGTGAAGTCGAAACCAACGGCGGCATGCACAATACCGAGTCCTTCGGACAGCACTTCGCGGGCAAAGGCCTCGTCGCTCAGGCTGGCCATTTCGCGCTCGAACGGCAGCAGATACAGGCGATCCACACCGAGGTCTTCCAGCGCGCGGGCCATCTGGTCCGGCGTCATCAGGGCAAACGGTGCGGCGTCCGGTTGGAACAGGCGGCGCGGATGCGGATAGAAGCTGACCACGCCCAGCGGCACGCCCAGACGTCGGGCGGCCTCGCGGGCCGAGGCGATCACGGCCTGATGGCCCCGATGCACACCGTCAAAAGCGCCCACGGCCACAGCGGCTCCCTTTTGGGAGGCCGAAAGACCGCGCCAGTCGCGAATGACTTCGATCGCCACGCCGGTTGTCTCTTAACGCGCCGAAGGCTTGCGACGGCGCGGGACGCGCACAGTGGCGATACCGTCCATGATCAGCTTGTCACCGACAAAACCTTCACAGTTCAGTTCGACACGGGCCGATTCAGCATCCACCGAAATGACCGAAATCTGGATACGGACGGTATCACCGATGCGAACCGGATAATGGAAGGCCAGCGATTGCGAGATGTAGATCGAGCCTGCACCGGGCAAAACGGTACCCACCACAGCCGAACCGAACGAGGCGCTCAGCAGACCATGGGCAATACGGCCGCGATAGGCGGTCTTGGAGGCAAAGGCCTCGTCCAGATGGACCGGATTATAGTCGTCGGAAGCATCGGCAAACAGCTGGATGCGTTCTTCGGTGACCGGAATCATCTTCTCGGCGGCCATGCCGACGTAAAGTTCTTCGAGGATGTAGCCACCCGACGGGTGGCCTTGGACGAGATTGCTCATAGCGCTGCTTTACGTCAGGTGAACTTGTTTGGCGATAGGGGGCGCGGCCTTACCACGTCAGGGCAAGGGCGGCATAGCGCGAGGTGGTGTTTTCGGCGTCCAGAAGTTTGGCTGCTCGCGCCGGATCAAGTGTGCCGTCATCATTTTTGGCGGCATCGCCGTGAATGCCCTGCGCGATAAACAGACAATCCAGTTGCTGGTTTTGTGCGCCCAGAACATCGGTGATCGTGCCGTCGCCGATGCACAGGACGCGCTTGCGATCCACAGTGCCGCCCAGCATTTTTTCAGCCTCGATCAGGGCCAGATCATAGATGGGGGCAAAGGGCTTGCCCGCCATGATGACCTTGCCGCCCATCTCTTCGTAAAGGTCGGCAATGGCACCGGCACAATAGATGATCTGGTCGCCCTTCTGGACGATGCGGTCGGGGTTGGCGCAAATCAGGTCCAGACCGCGCTCGGCGGCAGGCAACAGGCGCTCGCGATAATCTTCGGGGGTTTCGGTGGCGTCATCGACCAGACCCGTCACCGACAGGAAGGCAGCGTCGGCCGTATTGTCCACCAGTGTCAGGCCGGTGCCTTCATAGGTGGTGGCGTCGCGTGCAGGGCCAATGGCCATGGCAGGGCCGGGCGCGCGTTTGGCCAGCTCGGCACGGGTGGCGTCGCCCGATGTGACAAAGGCTTTCCAGCTGGAACGCGGGACATTCAGGGCATCCAGTTGCGCGATGACATCGCTGGCCGGACGCGGGGAGTTGGAGATCAGCACCACATGACCACCGCGCTCATTAAAGCGGGTCAGGGCGTCGCAGGCCTCGGCCCAGCTTTCGCGACCATTGTGGATGACACCCCACACATCGCAGAGCAGAACATCATAATCATCGGCAACAGCCGACAGTCGGGGCAGGGCGACGGGGAGATTCATTGGGGCCATGTAGCAATCCCCGCACCAGATTGCGAGCGTTCAAAGCCCGCACACAGGGTATGGCTTTTAATGACGGACGCGGCGTTCCACCGATTGCAGGGTCGAGCGAACAAACTCCGAGGGCGGATCGGTTTCGGCCAGAACCGCTTCCTTGATGGCGCGCGGTTCACCAAACAGGTGGCCCTGACCCATCGGTACATCGAGATCGAGAATATCGACGACCTGTTTTTCGTTTTCGACCTTTTCCGCAATCAGCTCAAGGCCGTAGCGGCGCACCAGAGGGGCAAAATCGGCGGCCTGAATGTCGGGTTGCGAGGCCAGCGGTGCCGTGCCGTCCATATCCAGCAACTGCTCGATCATCAGGTCGGCAGCGATCTTGATAAAGCGCACATCCGAGCGTTGCAGGTCGGCAAAATCCAGATCCAGCGTCTGCACCTTGTCGATAGAGAAACGGAAGCCCAGATCGGCCAGCTTGGCCATGTTGCGGGCTTCAGCAGCGCCGCGCGCCTCGAAAACGGCCTGACCCAGTTCGAAGATCAGGGATTCTTTCAGGTCGCGGTTCTGGCTCAGGAAGTCGAGAAACTGCGGGAAGAAGGTTTCATCGCCCAGCGACGACAGCGAGATATTGCAGAACACGCCGACCTTGCGGTCCTGACGGGCCAGTCGGCGCACGATCTGGGCACAGCGGAACAGCAAAAGGTTGTCGATGGCCGGAACCAGACCCTCGCTCTCGGCCAGTGACAGATATTCGCTGGGCAGCATCAGGCGACCGTTCGCATCGCGCAGGCGTGTGAAGCTTTCGTAGTAGACGGTGCGGCGCTGGGGCAGGGTGACGACGGGTTGCAGATAAAGGTCCACGCGCCCTTCGGCCAAGGCATCATGCACGGTTCGCAACAGACCGTTGCCGTTAACGTGCTGGCGGGTTTCCACGACCGCAGGCTGGGCGAGACGTTCCTCGATCGAGGCGCTCATCTGCTGGAGCATGTCCTCAAGAACGCGCACTTCGCCGGTCAGCGCGTCGGTACGCGACACAGGGCCGTTCTCGATGGCATAGGCCAGTTGCGTCATCGCGCCCTGGGTTGATTCCATGGCATCGGCCAAAAGACGGTGCGCTTCTTTCAGCTTGGAAAGATCACGTTGCAGGGCGCGGCGTTCATTCGTCACCGCCGCCAGCGCACAGGCCGATCCCAGCAAGCCCAGCGAACCTATCGCGCCCGCGACGCCTGCCCCGACGCCCCATCCGGCACGCCAAAGGGTGGCCCCGACAGCGAGGGACAGAAAGAGACAGCCGAAAAAAAGCAATCCGCCGGTGATTTTCTGCATGAAGGGCGCGGTAACTTTCCTAGTGGATTTGGCACTCTAACAAGGTAACCAAGAACTGGGCTTAACATTTACCATCATAGTGAACAATTAAGCCAAGCCTTAGGGGAGAGGGATCAAATGGAATTGTTCGATTTAAGTGGCAAGGTCGCCATCATTACCGGCTCGTCCAAGGGGATCGGCAAGGCGATTGCGGAACGACTGGCCGAGCACGGGGCCAAGGTGGTGATTTCCTCGCGCAAGGCCGAGCCGTGCGAGGCGGTGGCGCAGGCGATCAATGAAAAACACGGTGAGGGCCGTGCCATTGCCATCCCTGCCAATATTGCCTCGAAAGACGACCTGCAGCGTCTGGTGGACGACACCCGCGCCGTTTTCGGCAAGATCGATATTCTGGTCTGTAATGCGGCCACCAACCCCTATGCCGGACCGATGGCGGGGATTTCGGACGACCAGTTCGGCAAAATCCTCCAGAACAATGTCGTGTCCAACCACTGGCTGATCCAGATGGTTGCGCCCGAAATGCTGGAGAGAAATGACGGGTCGATCCTGATTATTTCCTCGATTGGCGGGCTGCGCGGCAATGCCCTGATCGGGGCGTACAACATCTCCAAGGCCGCAGACATGCAGTTGGCGCGCAATCTGGCGGTCGAGTACGGACCACAAAATGTGCGGGTGAACTGTATCGCGCCGGGTCTGATCAAGACCGATTTTGCCCGCTATCTTTGGGAAGATCCGCAGACCCTGAAATCGGTCACCGAACCGGCACCTTTGAAAAGGATCGGATTGCCGGATGAAATTGCCGGCACAGCAGTCTATCTGTGCAGCCCTGCGTCGGCCTATGTAACCGGCCAGACGCTCGTGGTGGATGGCGGATTGACGATTGCCTGGTGAGAACAAGCATAAGGTGTCCTTTGGACAGGACCTGACGTGGCGGCTGCAATCCGTTGCGTTTTCGGGCCTGTTCGGGGCTTTGCGTCTGATTGGTGTGGATGCGGCGTCAAGTTTCGGGGGCGGGCTGTTGCGCGCCCTCGGACCCCGGACGGGCACGCACAAGACGGTGTTGCGTAACCTGCAGATTGCCTTCCCTGAAAAGCCTGAAAGCTGGCGACAGCAGTTGGCCCGCGACCAGTGGGAAATGACGGGCCGCACCTTTGCCGAACTGGCGGTGATGGATCGCCTGACACCGGAAAGCGGCCGGATCGAGATTGTCGGTCTGGAGCGGCTGCATGCAGTGCGTGACAGCGGCAAGCCGGTGGTTCTGATTTCCGGCCACATCGCCAATTTCGAGGTGATGGCGGCGGTTATCATGCATGCGGGTGTGCCGTGTCAGGTCACCTATCGTGCGGCCAACAACCCCTATGTGGACAAGCAAATCCGCGAGGCCCGCGCCCGTTACGGTATCCGCCTGTTTGCGCCCAAGGGTGACGGCACGCGTGAACTGGTGGCCGGTTTGAAGCGCGGCGATTCCATCGCCCTGCTGGTGGACCAAAAATATAATGAGGGGCCGGAGGTCGAGTTCTTTGGCCAGCCGGTCAATGCCTCGCCCGGCGCAGCGCGTCTGGCCAAGAAGTTCGATACAGTGATGTTGCCGCTATCGGTGGTGCGCCTGAAGGGCGCGCGGTTCCGCGTGACCGCCCACGAGCCGATTGCCATTCCCGATACGGGCGACAAGGCCGCCGATGTGCTGGCCGGTATTCAGGCTGCCAACCGCTTTGTCGAGGATCGCGTGCGCGAAAATCCGGTGGACTGGTTCTGGGTCCACAAGCGTTGGCCGCAAAAAGTCTATGACAGGTTGAAGGTGGCCAACGAGGGCTGACGGTCGCTTTCGCGCCGGAACGGGCCGTCATAGTCGAGCATGGCAGTGCGTCTGCGGTCGGGACCGAAAAAGGTTTCTGTCCGCACAAAGGCGCGGGGTTTGAAGATCACCGCGTCTATCTTTTTCATCAGGTCATTGATGATGACGGGTTTGGTCACGAACTCGGTCACACCGGCATCTCTGGCCTCGGTCACGCGCGAGCGTTCCGAATGGCCGGTCATCATGATGATGGGCAGATAGGGATTGGAGCAGATCGCCTCGTCGCGCAGCGTGCGGGTCAGGGCGACACCGTCCACCGGCTCCATGCGAAAATCGACAATGGCAATATCGATGGCATGGGTCTGGACCAGTTCGAGCGCCTGATTGCGGTTCTCGGCCTCGCTGATCCGGCCAACTCCGACCGATTTGAGCATGGCAGCCATGATGGAGCGCATATTGGCATTGTCATCGACCAGCAGGATATGCAGCGTTCCCAGACCGGACATCAGGCGTCATGCGCCTTCATATATTCCAGCGGCCCCGCATAGGCTTCTTGCCGCTCGACCGACCAGTAACGCAGGGCGGGCAGGGCTATGGGCTGGCTGGTGACTGCACAGCGGACATGGCTGCCGCCTTTCAGTACGATAAACTCGCCGTCACCATAGTGCAGCATAGCGATGGAGGGATCGGAGGCTGTGTGGGTCATGGAGGCGGGGGCTTTGCAAAACTGTGCAGACGCGCGAATCAGTTGCACATTGATCTCACTGTGTCGCTTGAAACGGGGGCTGTGAAGATGGCGCTTGGGGTGTCGATTATTTTGGCAAGCTTGCTGGCCATGACAGGGGGTGAGGCCGTGGCGGACAGGGGTGAGCCTTCGGATCAAAGCGCCAGTATCCGCGACATGGGCCGCGCGCCCGGTGTGCTGCCGAGCGGGCCACTGAATGCGATCACCGATGTGGCGGGTGTGCGCGTGGGGCAGGTGACCTTAAATCACGGTGACAGTGTGCGGACCGGTGTGACGGCCATCCTGCCGCATGGCGGCGATCTGTTCCGCGACAAGGTTCCGGCGGGCCTCAAGGTCGCCAACGGATATGGCAAGCTGGCGGGCGCGACACAGATTGTCGAGCTGGGCGAGATCGAAAGTCCGATTGTGCTGACCAATACGCTGTCGGTCGGGGCGGCGATGGAAGGCGTGGTGCGCTGGACGCTGCAACAAGCCGGCCATGAGGATATCCGCTCGGTCAATGCGGTGGTGGGCGAGACCAATGATGGCGGGCTGAACGATATTCGCGGGCTTCATGTGCGGCCCGAACATGTGATCGCAGCGATTGAAAGCGCGACGACCGGCCCCGTTGCCGAGGGGGCGGTGGGCGCAGGGACCGGCACCATCGCCTTTGGTTTCAAGGGCGGGATCGGCACCGCGTCACGCCAACTGCCACAAAGTCTTGGCGGCTTTACCGTCGGGGTGCTGGTGCAGTCCAACTATGGCGGGTTGCTGACGATTGACGGTGTGCCGGTGGGGGCCGAGATCGGGCGCTATTATCTGAAAGATGCCGTCGAGGCCGAAAAGCCGGACGGCTCGATCATGATTGTGGTGGCGACCGATGCGCCGTTGTCGGACCGTAATCTGGAGCGTCTGGCCGAGCGGGCTTTTGCCGGATTGGCCCGTACGGGCGCGGCCTATTCCAACGGCTCGGGCGACTATGCCATTGCGTTTTCGACCCATGAGGGTGTGCGCCGCACTGTGGCCCGCCGCGAGGCACCGGCCATGATCGAGGACTGGCCCAATGATCGCATGTCGCCGCTGTTCGTGGCGGTGGCCGAGGCGAGCGAGGAAGCCATCCTCAACTCGATGTTCAAGGCCACGACGACGCGGTCTGTCGTCAATGGCCGCGAGGTCGTGATCGAGGCACTGGATGTGGAACGGGTGCGGACCATTCTGGACCGCGCCCGACCCTTAAGTGTCCGTCCCTAGAACAGACTGCCCTGATCGGCAGACGGTGCCTTGGGCTTGGCGGCAGGTTTTGGCGTGGCTGGCGCGGAAACCGGCGGCGGCGTTGTTGTGCCGCCTTCGCCAATGACCGCAGGACGTTGGCCGTCACCGAACACCAGAGACACCTGTTGTCCCTCAACCAGTTTGTGCGCGGAGGTGATCCACTGGCCGTTTGTGTCTTCGACGCGCGCAAAGCCCGGCTTGGGCCGTGACGGATCAAGCGAGGCAAGAGCGCGCGACAGGGCGGCCAGACGGTCGCTATCGCGCATCAGGCGACGATCCACGGCGGGCTTGAAGCGGGCATCCAAAGCCGAAAGACGATCTGCACGACGCTCGATGGGGCGGTTCAGCAGGGTCGGGTTCAGTCGCGCCGAAATGCGGGTCAGGCGCTGTTCGTGAACGCTGGCATTGCGGTGCAGGGCGGCGCCCAGACGCGAAGAGGCCAGATCAAGACGCTGTTGCGGCAGGGCCAGCAGGTCGTCGGGCCGCGAGGGCAGACCCCGCGCCACGGCCATCAGGCGGGTACGGCGGTCTTCCAGCAGACGCGCACCCGAACGGCGCAGGCGCGTTTCAAGGTCTGACAGGCCCCATTGAAGCTCGGCCAGAACCGGCGTCGCCATTTCGGCGGCACCCGTCGGCGTGGGCGCGCGGCGGTCGGAGACAAAGTCGATCAGGGTGGTGTCGGTCTCGTGCCCGACCGCCGAAATGATCGGGATACGGGCCTCGGCCACGGTGCGGGCAAGGTCTTCGTCGTTAAAGCCCCACAGGTCTTCGACCGAGCCACCGCCCCGCGCGACGATCAGCAGGTCGGGGCGCGGGATCGGTCCATCCGGCGTCATGCCATCAAAGCCGCGCACGGCATTGGCCACCTGTTTGGCGGCGGCATCGCCTTGCACGACGACGGGCCAGACAATGACGCGGCACGGCCAGCGGTCGCTGATGCGGTGCAGGATGTCGCGGATTACCGCGCCGGTCGGACTGGTGATGACACCGATCGCGGCGGGGAAGGCAGGCAGGGCTTTTTTGCGCGACGGCTCGAACAGGCCCTCTTCGCGCAGGCGGGCCTTGACGCGCTCCAGTTGCGCCAGAAGAGCACCGGCCCCCGCCGGCTCCATGCTCTCGATGACAATCTGGTAGGACGAGCGCGCAGGATAGGATGTGATCTTGCCGGTGACGATGACTTCGAGGCCGGTTTCCGGCTGGGCCCCCAGCGAGCGAACCACGCCCTTCCAGACCACACCATCAATGGCGGCCTTGTCGTCTTTCAAGGTCAGATAGACGTGACCGGACGAATGGCGCGTGACCTTGGAGATTTCGCCGCGAATCCGCACATGACCAAAACGGTCCTCGAGCGTGCGTTTCAGCGCAAAGCTCAGTTCCGAAATGGACAGGGCCGGATTGTTGTCACGGGCCTCTGCCTGTTCGGCAGGGGGCGCCCCTTCGAAGGCGTAGTCATCATCGCTCATGGGCCTAGCCTAGCCTGATGCGGGCGATACGGGAACGGTGTGGTTGCGGTTTCGTTGTGACCAGATGAGATCAACCCCTGAAGGGAAGACACCCGACATGCGTATAATGACATCTGTGGCACTGAGTGCGGCTGTTCTGGCCCTTGCGGCCTGCAATAATAATACGGGCGAGAAACCGGCGGCCCCTGCGGACCCCGCGATCACGTCCGGCATGGCCGCCAATGCGCCGATGGGCGATGCGCCGGTTCTGCTGGGGCTGAACCGCAAACAGCTTGAAGATGCCGATCTGGTTACCTTTGCCGGTGTCGATCTGGGCGATGTGGAAACACTGGTGTTTGACGGTACGGGCAATGTAACCGGATTGGTTATCGAGTTGGACAATACCGATGATCTGAAGGTGGTGATGCCGGTGGGCAATGTGGTGCTGTTCGACAACCCTGACGGCAAGGGCAAGGATCTTTCAACCGATCTGACACTGGATCAGTTGAAGGCCCTGCCAAAATACGTTCCAGCAGCCTAAAGCGCGGCCTTTAACCCTGTTAGGCGCTTGACGATGGGGGCCTAACGGGGTCATTCGGCAGACATGAAAATTCTGCTCGTCGGATCCGGGGGGCGCGAGCACGCTCTCGCCTGGAAAATCGCCCAATCGCCCCGCGTTTCGCGGCTTGTCATTGCGCCCGGTAATCCAGGCATGGCGCAGCACGGCGAGCTTTTCCCCGATATCAAGGCCACCGACGTGGCAGGGATCGTGGAACTGGCCACCCGTATTCAGGCCGATCTGGTCGTGGTCGGTCCCGAGGCCGCACTGGCCGAAGGTCTGGCCGATCAGTTGGCCCGCCTGAACATTCCGTGCTTTGGCCCCTCGGCCAAGGCGGCGCAGTTGGAAACCTCCAAGGCGTTTTCCAAGGCGTTTCTGGCCCGTCACAATATCCCGACCGCTCGCTATGGTGCCTATGAGGATGTGGCCGAGGCCAAGGCAGCCCTTGGCGAATACAGCGCCCCCTATGTCATCAAGGCCGACGGTCTGGCAGCGGGCAAGGGCGTGGCCATCAGCCCCGATCGTCAGGATGCCGAGGCCGAGATCGAACGCATGCTGGGCGGCCGTTTCGGCAGCGCCGGTTCGCGCGTCGTGATCGAAGAATTCATGGACGGCGAAGAAGGTAGCCTGTTTGCCCTGTCCGACGGTAAACGTGCCGTGCTGTTCGGTGGCGCTCAGGATCACAAGCGGGCCTTTGACGGCGACAGCGGCCCCAATACAGGCGGCATGGGTGCCTATTCGCCCGCGCCGGTCTTTACGCCCGAATTCGTCAAGGCAGCCAATGATCTGGTGGTCCAGCCGACGATCCAGAAGATGGCCGAGGAAGGCACGCCCTATCGCGGCGTGCTGTATGCGGGTCTGATGGCGACCAGCGAAGGCCCCAAGGTCGTCGAGTTCAATGCCCGTTTCGGTGATCCGGAATGTCAGGTGCTGATGATGCGCCTTGATGGCGACATCGTTCCGCTGCTGCTGGCCTGTGCCAAGGGCGACCTGTCACAGGTGCCTGCGCCGAGCTTCAAGCCGGGTGTGGTCATCACGGTGGTGATGGCGGCCAAGGGCTATCCCGACAGCCCTCTGGAAGGCTCGATCATCCGTGGCGCGGAACAGGATTTCGGCCCGCATGTGCAGGTCTTCCATGCCGGTACCAAGCGTCGTGATGACGGCGCGCTGGTGGCGGCGGGCGGTCGTGTGCTGAATGTCTGTGCCTATGGCGCGGATATCAACGAAGCCCGCGAGCGGGCCTATGAGGCTGTGGCCAAGATCGACTGGCCGGGCGGTTTTAACCGTACCGACATCGGCTGGCGGGCCATCGGTCGCTAAGATTATTGGGGGGAAGGTTTCGGCCTTCCCCTTTTTCTTTGTGCCTAGTTCATCGCGAACAGAAGACGGCCATCGCCCATGCGTTCGCGCAGGGCGGCGAGGTCGGCATGGCTGCACGAGAAACAGCCATAGGAGCGGCCCAGCTTGCCCTCGCGGGCGAGGAAGGCCGGATCGGCATAGTCGGCCCCGTGCACGATAATGGCGCGCGGGCGGGCCAGATTGTTGGAATATTCCAGACCGTCCAGAAGCACGTTCGGCCCCTGTTGCGGGCCCCATGATGCGCCGGCGGTCACATAGGCTCCGAGTGACGACATATGGCTGTCGGGCTCATTGGAGAACCGTTCCGCATAGCCATTGTGGCGCGGGTCCGAGCCGCGTCCGTGGGTGGTACGATAGGCCGTCACCCAGCCGCCATGCAGGTCGATTTCATAAAGGCGGTCAGTGCCGGAGAACTTCTGGAAATCGACCACATACATACGGTCACGCAAAGAAACGCGGTGGCCGTGGGTATCGAGGGCTGCGCGTGCGCGTTGCAGCAGGTCGGGGCGGATCAGGCCATGCGGGTCGATGATGCTTTGCTGCGCCACTGCTACGGTCGGGCGCGGCGGCATGGCCGGTTGCGGAGGTGGGGCCATGGCCAGCGGAGCCGGTGGTATCGAAGAAGCGGTTGCACATCCGGCCAAGGCCATTGAGCCGCCAAAAATCAAACCCCGTCTCGAAACATGCATACTGGTATCCCTCGTGGCAGTGTGCGCGATCAGGCTGTGCAGCCCTTCAGCAATACGCGACGCCATAAAAACCTTTGGAATCCAAACAATACAAGCGGCACTGTTGTTTTAGTGCGGGGTCCATATGGCCGGGCGGCGGCAATCGGGGCCGGACTGTGAACGGAGCCGTAGATTTTTGTGTGCGGCAAAGCCTGACATAGCAGGGTGATGGTGTCAGGCTACCGAACGGGGATGCGAAATGGGGCGCAAAATATGGCCACATCACGGACGATTATAACTTTCGCGTGATAGTGGAACCGTTTTCGAAATGTGCTTAGCTTAAGATGTATTCAGAGTGCGGAGTTGTGATGTCGGGACTGGCTTTGGCGATGAAATATCAACGCGCGGGATATGCCGTTGTGGCAGCGTTTGCCGTGGCCGTGTTGTCGGCCTGTAGCGCAGGGCCGGAACTTCGGATCGAACAGGCACCGCAGCAGGCGGTCGTTTTCAACAATCTGTCGGTTCTGGAAGCCGATACCGATGCCCGCGCCGCCATGGCCGTGACGCGTGTTTTACAAGAACAGCATGGCGTCGGGTCGGGTGATGACTGGATGCTGGTGGCGACCTTGGCCCTGCGTCCGGTCGGGGTCGGCACTTTCAGTGATCCGGACGGGCGTGACGGGGCGTGGACAGAGACACCGCGCATTGTCGGCGCACGTCGCGGACCGGGTCTGCATGTTCTGACCGTGGTTGCCACTTCCAAGGACGGCAGCACCAACCGTGTGGCGCGGGTTTCGGCCCGTGGTCCGCTGGATGCGACGCCCGATGATCTGGTGCAGTTACTGGCCGATGCCGCGGCCAAGGTGCTGGTCGAGGGCGGCCAGAACCCGTAGCGGCTATTCGTCTGCGGCGATGGGCAGGGTGATATAGAAACAGGCGCCGCTATAGGGTGGTGTCACGCCTTGTGGCGGCGTGATGCCGATCTGGCCACCGTGGCGCTGGATCACCGTATGCACAAAGGCCAGCCCCATGCCTGCGCCGGAGACATTGCCACCGGCAAAGGGCTGGAACAGGCGCTCCTTCATATCCTCGCTCAAGCCCGGCCCCTGATCGCAGATCATCAGCAGTATTTTGCCCTCATGGCGTGACAGAGCGCAGGCTATGAAGCCGCCTGTGGATGTGTGGCGTATCGCATTGTCCAGCAGGTTGATAATGACGCGCCGCATCAGAGCGGTATCGGCCTCGACCAGATATTCCTCGCCGTCATCGGGCACCAACAGATCCACCCCCTTGGCGGCGGACTGCGGCCACAGGGTATCGGCGGCTTCGGTGACCAGATCGGCCAGATTAGCCAGATCGAAGCTCAGCATCTGGTTTTCGGCGCGGGACAACTGCACATAGCCCTCGGCCAGATTCAGGGTCTGGCGGGCATTGCGGCGGATTTGGTCTTCGGTATTGGCAGGGCGATTGGCGCTGTCCAACAGGGTCAGGATCGACACCTGCGGCGCGCGCATGTCATGCCCCAGCAGTTGCAAGGTGCGCTGGCGCTCGCGCTCGGCGGCGCGCAGATGGCTGACATCGGCCAGACGCACAATCAGGCCAGTTGATTGCTGGAGGGTGTCGGTCAGGGCGGCAATCGCGATCTGGATCGAACGCCCGTCCGCCAGCAGGACTTCGTCACGCTCACTATTGGCGGCGTCGATCAATGAGCGCCATTCGCGCAGACCGATACTGTTGAACAGCCCGTCCAGATGTGCGCCTTCCAGTGTCTGAGCCGGAAACAGATTATGGGCGCGCCGGTTGGCAATCAGGACCACGCCGTCCAGATCGGTCATCAGGGCGGCATCGGGCAGGCTGTGGACCGACTGGGTGATATAGCGGTTGAAGTCGCGGAACTGTTTCAGGGCCGAACTGAAGGACAAGACCTGACGCGAGATTTCGTCACCGCTCTTCCAGTCGTGAACCGGCGACAGGGCCGACAGCGGACGCGCAGCATCGTCACTGCGAAGATCGTTCAGGGCCGAGCGCATATAGGTGTAGGTCGCCGCCAGACGACGCCAGCTCCACAGTGGCCAGACCAGAATGACACCCGCACAGGCGGCCAGTGGCGGCCACCAGATACCCAGTTTCAGGCCCAGTGCCGACACGAGCAGGGTCGTTGCGATCAGGCCAAATCCCAGCACAGTATTGGCCATTGGTCGCAACGTCAGAAAACCGACCAGCATCACAGCCAGCGGCACGATGGATGCTAGCGCGGCCAGCCAGCCCTCGGCCCGCGTGATCGGTTTGTTGTCGAGAATATCCTGCGCCAGAGAGGCGACAATATTCACCCCCGGCAGCAGGGTGCCGTGCTTGGTCGTGGGGGTGGAATAGCGGTCGCCCATGCCTTGAGCTGTCGCGCCGACAAAGACCCGTTTGCCGCGCAGAAAATCGGCGGGCACTTCGCCGTGCAGCACATCTGCGAACGAGACGCTGGGATAGGGCGCAATGCCGTCCGGATAGTGGATGAGGCGCGGTTGCGAGGTGTCCAATGCGCTGTTGCCGTCATCATGCGCATCGAAGATGGTCGATGGACTGACGGAGGCATCATCGCGGTCGCGGGCCACTAGCAAGGCCAGATGCGGCAGGATCTGTCCGTCGGCACTGACCCACAGGGGCAGGCTGCGGATCGTGCCGTCACTATCGGGCGTCAGAAGACCATGGCCCACACCGGCGGCGGCCTCGCGGATGACAGGGGCGGGCAGGCTGACCGATGACAGCTTGCCATTCATGCCCGGTGTGTCGATGGCGGCGGGCAGATAGACATTACCGGCCTTGGCCATGGCCTGCGCCAGCTGGTCATCTTCGGCGGTGGGTTCGATGAACAGGACATCATAGCCGACGGACCTGACTTGGGCGGCGGCCAGACGGTCGATCAGGGCGGCATGCTGGCTGCGCGGCCACGGCCATGCACCGATGGCTTGCAGGCTGCGGTCGTCGATGGTGACAATCACGATATCGGGGTTGGGCTTGGCGGCGGTCAGCTGGCTGACCGTGTCGTAAAACAGGTTGTCGCCGCGCTGGATGACCTGACCGAGGCTGAGCCACAGCACCAGCAGGATGGAGACAACGGCTGTGATGACCCACTCCATCAGGACGCGGGTCCCGAGGGGCGCCAGTGCGGCGCGGTGTCCGGCTTTGTGGGTCAGTGATTGCAAACCGTTGGCCCGTTAGCGGGAAATGGTGAGGATTTCCGGCTGTGACCATACGGTCAGGCGATGACCGAAGCGATAACGTGTGCCTTCGACGCGCCAGCTATAGGTACCGGCGGGCAGGTCGGTCAGCGTAAAGTGGCTGTCGCCCAGACCCGGCGTATCGATCAGGGGCTGGCCTTCGGTGACGCCCTCGCCATCCGAGCGGGATAGCTGGAAGCGGAAGCTGGCCTCGCCTTCGCCTTCGGCACGCCATGCAAAGCGATAGGTGCGGACCTGATCCAGCACGTCCATCGACTGTTCCAGACCCTCGACCGTGTTGAGGGCGCGGATGAAGTTGAAGGTGCGGGCGCGGCCTTCCATGCTATCGCCGGAGACCGCGCTGAGGCGCAGGAACCACTGTCCTTCGGGCAGGTCCGTCAGGTTCAGAGGCTGACCGGCAGGGGCTTCGATTTCAGTGACGGGGTCCAGCAGACCCGCATCGGCCCCGATCCAGCCGCGTGTGATGGCGGTGCCATCCGGCGCAGAGACATCAAAGCGCAGGGTCTTGGCGGTTTGCAGGACACTGGCATCACCCATGACGGGGGCCGACAAAAGGGTGACAGCAGTGACGCCATCCTGCCCCTGACGGATGACAGCACCACGACCCGGCTCGAACAGATAGCCGCTGTCATTGCCGGTGCCGGCCACGGCGACACTGCCGCCCAGAACGCCGGTAGAGCTGATACCCGATGTGGCATCATAGGCGACGCGGAAATCGGTGCCGCGCACAGCCGAGATGGCCGTGGGCGTCGTAACGCGGAATGTGCCGGGGCGCTGGCGGGGCGAAACGCGGCTTTCGGCGCGCCCCTGATCGATCACCAGACGGTGGTCGGCGGCATCATTGATGACATAGCGGCGCAGACGATCCAGTCGCAGGCGGCTGTTGGACGGGACCACGGTGTGGCTGCCATCGGAAAAATTCAGGCGGGCAAAGGCACCGGCACCGGTGGCGACGACATCGCCTTCCAGCAGGGGCATGCCCTGTTCCAGCGACACCGACTGACTGGCCCTCAGGATGCGGACATCGCCACGGAAGCTTTCCAGACGGGCCGGATCACTGCGGGTGCGCAACAGGGCCGGATCAATGTCGATCGTACGGCCCGTCGGGATACGGCGCGGATTGGCGATACTATTGTCGCGCTGGAGTTGGCGATAATCGCTGCTCTGACGCAGATAGGTGCGGGCCAGATCGATCAGCGTGTCACCACGCTTCATCAGATACTGGAGCGGGGCTTCGGCCATTGGCGTTGTGGCAGGCGGCGTTGTGGTAGGCGGGGCCGTTTGTGCCGTCGCGCCCGAGGGCAGCAGCGCCAGCCCCATTCCCGCAGCCAGACACATATTGACCAGACGCACATTTGCCGAAGAGCGGACGAAGTTGCGGTTGGTTATGTGCTGGATCACGGCGAAAAGCTTTATTCTGTGGTCGGATTATCTGTGGCGTCAGTAGCAGGCGCGTCGGCCTCTGTCGTGCCGGTGCGCTCCAGACGGTATCCGTAACTGTAAACAGGCGTCAGGCGATAGCCGTTTTGCGGACGAAGATTCAGTTTCGAGCGAACGCGCGAAATATGCATGTCCAGCGAGCGGCTGTTCAGATGCGGCTCGTTGCCCCAGATGGTTTCCAGCAGATAGGTCCGCGACAGGGCACGGTGGGTGTTGCGGAACAGCAGACGCGCCAGAGCGAACTCCTTGGGCGTCATGGCAACCGTTTCACCATCGCGCAGCACGGTTGTTGTGCTGATATTGAAGGTGATGTCGTCGTAGACTTCCTGATCGGACTGGGTGCCGGTGTGTTCATAGGCGCGGCGCAGCAGGGCGCGGACGCGGGCCTCCAGAACGCTCGGGGACAGCGGTTTGCCCAGATAATCGTCGGCACCGGCATTCAGGGCCTCGACAACATCTTCGTCCTCGACGCGGCTGGTGACCAGCAGCATGGGCGGCGGCGGTGTCAGATTGGCGCGCACCCAGCCGACAATCTCGATGCCGGATCGGTCGGGCAGATTCCAGTCGAGGATCAGCAGATCGAATGTATCACGGCGCAGGGCCGAGATCAGCGCATGGCCCCGCGAGAACGAGGAAGGGCGGTAGCCTGCATTCTCAATGACTTGAGAAATCGCCTGCAACTGGACCTGATCGTCGTCGAGGACCGCGATTTTCATTTTCGAGCTACTCACAGGGCGATTGGGGGAAAGATTGTAAATACTATCCCATCAAGCGATTTTTACACTCTAACAAACAACGTAAATTGTAAATTTAGTTTAGCAACGCCCAAGTGCTTCGCCTAACCACTGCGTAAAATACCCTTCATCGTCGAACCGTGCGTGTACGGGCCAGGATCGAATAGAGTTACGTTGAGTATCCGACAGGCGAATCCAGTCTTTTTCTGTGGTGACCAGACCCGCATTGAACAGTTCGGCCCGTTGTTTGAGAAAATCGATATCGCTGTCCGATAGATTGGCATGATCGGGATAGGGGACGAAGTCTTTCAGGTCGCATCCGGCCGCAATCAGCGAGCGTTCGACCTTCCACGGCTTGGCGATACCGGCAAAGCCGACCTGCGGGCCTGCGGGTGGTGCATGGGGGGCCACAAGACGGGCCGTAAACACCGGAAGCGGGACGAAAAGGGCCAGAAGTTCCGGATCGGCCTCGGTCATATCGGTTGGCAACAACACGATGACGCCATCGGCCCGCGCCAAACCGGCTTTTAAAGGCTCGCGCATCGGGCCGGACGGAAACACCGAGCCATCCCCGAACGGCCATTCGTCATTGCGGGTTTCGCCATCGACGACGATGAGGGCGAGGTCTTTCTTCAGGCTGGGATTCTGGTGGCCGTCATCCAGTACCAGATGGCTGGCTCCGGCCTGTCGGGCCGCCTTGGCTCCCTCGATACGGTCGCGGCTGATGACGGCCATGCCGTCCTGCGCCAGCATGAGGGGCTCGTCGCCGACGTCCTGGGCGGAGTGCTGTTGCGGATCGACAAGTACGGGGCCTTGCAGCGTACCGCCATAACCGCGTGACAGGGCACTGGGGGTGTGACCCTGTTCGCGGAGCAGGCGCAGTATCTCGCGGGCGACGGGGGTTTTACCCGATCCACCCATGGTCAGATTGCCCACCGAGATCACCGGAATATCGAGGCTGAAACCCTCGGTGCGGGCGATCTTGCGGGCTGTTACACCGGCCCAGACCCATGACAGGGGCTTCAGGACGGCACGCGTGACGGGGGCGTGGCGGGTGTCGCGGCTATACCACCAGCGCGGGGTGTTCAGTTTCATCGCGGCTGCCTCCGTTCGGGCTTGGGTGGCGGGGGCAGGTGCGTTTGCAGGGCTGCCCACAGGCGGTCCAGACCGGCAGCGGCCTCATTGGCGGCACGGCGGGCCTTGTCGCCCATGGCGCGGGCCGCATCGGGATTATCCAGCAGGGTCTGGATTTGATCGCGCAACTGGTCGGGGGCCAGAACGCTGACGAGGCCCCCGGCCTGTTTCAACAGCCGGTTGACCTGTTGCCAGTTGGCGGCATCGGGACCGCAGAAGGCAGGTTTGCCAAGGCGCGCTGGCTCAAGCGGATTGTGGCCACCGACCGTACCGCCACCAAGGGCAGGCGCAAACGATCCGCCCATCACCACCACATCGGCCAGACGCATGAACAGGCCCAGTTCGCCCAGCGTATCTGCAAGATACAGATCGACATTATGGTCGATATCGCCACCGACGCTGCGGCGGGTCATCTTCCATCCGTCCTGTTGCAGGGACTGGACGATATCAGGCGCGCGCTCGGGATGGCGTGGCACGACAATCAGCAAGAGCTGCGGAGCCAGACCACGCAAGGCGGCGGCCAAGGCCTGTTCCTCGTGTTCGTGTGTCGAGGCCAGCACGATCACGGGGCGGTCGGCAATCAATCCGGACAGGCGCGAGAACTCGGCGCGGTCATAGGGCAGAGGCTCGCCGGACAGTTTCAGGTTTACCTGACCTTCGACGCGGGCCCCCATGTGCGACAGGCGCTGGGCACCCTCGGCATCTTGCGGCCAGACATGGGAGAAGGCCGACATCAGGCTGCGGGCCATGCCGGGGGCCTTTTGCCAGCCCTCATAGGTCTTGGTGGTGATGCGGGCGCTGACGAGGGCCAGCGGAATATTCCGTTGGCGGGCAGCGCAAATCAGATTGGGCCACAGCTCGCTTTCGACAAACACGCCCAGTTGCGGCTGCCAGTGATCGAGGAAGGCGGCGACCGCTTGGGGCCCGTCGACGGGAGCAAATTGGTGGATCACGCCTTGCGGCAGGCGCGGGGCCAGTACCTCGGCAGAGGTCAGGGTGCCGGTGGTCACCAGAACCGTCACATCGGGGCGGTCCTTGCGGATACGTTCGGCCAGCGGAAGGATAGACAGGGCCTCGCCGACGCTGACGCCGTGGATCCAGACCAGAGGCCCCTTCGGGCGGGCGATCGAGGCTAGACCCAGACGTTCATCAACGCGAACGGGGTCTTCCTTGCCCTTGCTGACACGACCGTCCAACAGGCGCGGGGCCAGTGGTTCCAGTGCGCGGGTCGCGAGGCGATAGGCGAAAAGGGCGGGACTGAAGGCCATGCTCAGCGGCTCTTGAAGCCGGTAATGGCGTCGGCGCGGGCCTCGACCGCATTCATGCGGGCGGTCCATTCGCTGACGACATCGGCAAGCTCGGCACCTTCGGGATAGGTGGCGCGATCCCACACCACCGCGCCCTTGGCGAAGGGCAGGGGCAGTACAGCCTTGTCCCAACTGTTGAGCTGGATAGCTGGTTTGGCCGAAATGCCGAGGAACAGGACGGGGGCTCCCGACATGCGGGCCATGACCGGCAGACCTTCGGCCATGACGCCGGCCGGGCCACGCGGACCATCGGGCGTGACGGCCAGACCGCCGACTTTCAATTGGCGCAGACCATCACGCAGGGCCTGTGTGCCGCCCTTGGAAGCCTGTTTCTTGTCCTTGTTGCTGGATGAGCCGCGCACAGCGTCAATGCCGAGACGCGCCATGGCCTTGACCAGAAACTCGCCATCTGCCGACAGCGAGATCAGGCCGCGCATTTTCTGAGCACGGTCCATCGGCCATGCGGCGACGGCAAGGCCCAGACGCGAGTGCCAGAACGCGACCAGCACACCGCCGCCCTGATCCCAGACCTCTTCGGCCAGAGGCAGGTTTTCATGTTCCCAGCGCGTGGTCTTGTAGCAGAAGCGCATCCACTGCGAGAGGATGAAGGACACAGCCTTCTGGATGGCCGGATTACGAAGGGGTCTCATGCACCGGTCTCGTCAGGAAGAGCATCAAGGGGGAAAACGGGGCCGTCCAGCGATTGCTGGCGGGCCAGACGGGCATAGAGACCGCCCTTGGCGACCAGTGCGTCATGGGTGCCGACCTCGGCCACACGGCCATCGTCGATCACATAGATGCGGTCGGCATTGCGGACGGTGGACAGACGGTGGGCGATCATCAGCGTGGCGCGACCGGCCATCAGACGCTCCAGCGCCTGCTGGACCAGAGCCTCGCTCTCGGTGTCCAGCGCACTGGTGGCCTCGTCCAGCAACAGAATGGGGGCATCCTTCAGGAAGGCGCGGGCAATGGCGATGCGCTGGCGCTGGCCACCCGACAGGCGGGCACCGGCCTCGCCGACGCGGGTCTGATAGCCGTGCGGCAGGGCCATGATAAAATCATGGGCGGCGGCGGCGCGGGCGGCCTCGATGATCGCTTCCTCGCTCGGATTGGTGCGGCCATAGGCAATATTGGCGGCAATCGTGTCGTCGAACAGGAAGGGCTCCTGCGTCACCAGTGCGATCTGGGCGCGCAGGGAGTGCAGGGACAGGTCGCGCAGGTCGTGGCCATTGGCCGTGATGCGCCCGCCCGTCACATCATAAAAGCGCGGAAGCAGGCTGAGGATAGTGGACTTGCCGCCGCCCGATGGTCCGACAAGGGCGATGGTTTCGCCGGGGGCCACATGCAGGTTAATGCCGTTCAGGGTCGGTACAGGCCCGCTGGGGGTGCTGTAGACGAAATGCACATCCTCGAATTCGAGTGTCACAGGGCCGTGGGGCAGGTCTTGCGGGTGCGTCTGTTCGCGGATTTCCGGCTGGATATCCAGCGCCTCGAACAGGCGGCGTGCGGCAGTCATGCCTTCGGACAGGACGGTAGACAGATTGGTCAACTGGCGCAGGGACTGACCGGCCAGCATCAGCATGGCAATAAAGGCGGCAAACGAGCCAACCGACATTTCACCCTTGCTGGCGCTCCACCCCGCATAGCCGATCACAGCGGCGACGATGGAATAGGCGATGATGTCCGAGGCTGGCCCCGCAAAGGCGCGGCTGTCGGCACCCTTGATGACGTGGCGCTGGCGACGGTCGATAACGGTCGAGACGTTGGCGACCTCGGCCAGTTCGCGGTTCTCCATCTTGATGACGCGCACACCATCCAGATTTTCCATCAGCGCCGAGGACAGGTTCTCGGTTTCGGTCATCGCACCCTTGGCGGCCTTGCGCGATTTCTTGCCGAACTTGCGCATAATCAGGCTGACGGCGGGGACGCCCAGCAGAACGATCATGGTCAGGGTCAGGTCGATAAAGCCCATCGCCACCATGACACCAACGAGTATCAGCGCATTTTGCGAATAGTTGACGATGCCGTTGGTGAAGGCTTCGCGCACCAGATTGGCGTCGTACAACACCGAAGAAACAAAGCTGCCGGAATGCTGGTTACGCAGACGCGACAGGTCCGCATGGATCATGCGCGAGAACAGCTGTTTCTGGATGTCGCCGACAATGCCGTGGCCCAGACGGTTCACCAAAGCCGCCTGACCGGCCATGGCCAGAGAACGCATGATCGACAGGGCGACAATAACAGCCGGAACCAGAAGGATCAGCAGGTTGGGCTGGACCTTGAACAGACCCAGAAACGGCACCGGACCGACATGCTGGGTGAACAAAAGGTCGATCGAGGGTTCCAGAAAACGCAACAGGGCCGCCGTCAGACCCCCTGCAAAGGCCGCCAGAGCCAGACAGCTGAAGAAGGCCGTCTTGTGATGCGACAGGTAATCGCGCCAGATCCGTCTTGCGAGCGGGCTTAGCGGCTGCTTTTGCTTGGAGTCTGTTGGCGCGGCGGGTGTGGTCATACGCTTCGGTCGAACGGCTGGGCCTGCAAGTCAAGCCTTGGCTTATCGGCAGGGTTGTGAAAGGGATGACTCTGGCGTTTCCAAAGGTTATCCGGCGCTTATGTCATCCCCCGATCTGTCGTCGCCATACGCGCGTTTCAAGGTCCAGTGGTCGTATTTCTGGGGCGACCATGCCTTTATCCGCTTCAGCTTCACCAATGCGCACTGGATAGATGCCAAATTGGTACGCACCAACCAGCCTTCGCCGCGCCAACTGGCATGGTGGAAGAAGCAGGGCATCAAGACCATTATCAATCTGCGCGGGCCGCGCGAGGAGCCGTTTTACTGGCTGGAAAAAGACGCCTGTGCGCGTTTGGGTCTGACGCTGGTGGATGCGCCGCTGGATTCGCGTGATGCGCCGCTGGTCGAGCGTATTCTTAAGGCCCGCGAAATGTTCGAAACCATCGAATATCCGGCCCTGCTGCATTGCAAGTCGGGTGCGGATCGCGCGGGGCTGATGGGGGCGCTATACCGCTATTTCCATCTGGGCCAGCCTATGGCCGAGGCCAGAAACGAGCTGGGCCGTCGCACGCTGCATAACCGCGAGGGCAAGACCGGCGTGCTGGATATGTTTCTGGAGACCTATACCCGCGAGATCGAGCCCAAGGGCGTGGATCTGGCGCAGTGGGTCCAAAGCGGCGAATATGATTCCGAGGCCATGACCCGCGATTTCCGTTCGCGCTGGTGGGGCGATTTGCTGGTCGAGCGTATTCTGAGACGCGAATAGGGCTTAACCCCACGGGCCCTTTTTGGTGCCGGTCGGGGATGGCTCGTCGGGTTTGGTGGCTGTGGGCCGATTGGCCATACGGCCTTGGCTGTCGAGCCGTTCCTGACGCTCTAACAGGCGGTCTTCAAGCCAGTCATCGGAGTGGCGCTTGTTCATCAGCACGCGCACCCACAGCACCAGAGCCAGCGCCATCGATATGATGCCAAACAGCATTTCACCGGACAGATCGGACATTCGGGAGCCTCGAAGGCAGCGCCTTTCGGCGGTTGAGCGAACCATTATACGTCAAGGGCGGCTGAAGCCCTAGCCTCAGCCGCCCTTTGAACGGATCACAGTCCTGACAGGATCAGGCGTCGCCGCGCGGATCGATCAGCTTGTGGGCGTGCAGGATGAAGAAACGCATGTGGGCGTTATCAACCGTGGCCTGGGCGCGAGCCTTCCAAGCAGCCTTGGCTTCGTCATACGAACCATAGGCACCAACGAACTCGACTTCCGACAGGTCGCGGAAGGTCGGCTCGGACGGGTGACGCATTTCGCCACCGATGACGAGGTGCAGAAGTTGGGGATTATGGTTGTCGGCCATGGAGAGATGGTCCACTTGCGGATGAGGGGTCAGAAGGTCAGCGGGATAGGCGCTGTGCGGCGGATTATCAACGGGTGCAGCGCAGGCGCAGCACAAATCATGCTAGTTTGTCGCGGATCGTGGCGATTAAATCGCCACTTCTGGCCGGTATGGTCGCTGACCAGAGCACCCGCTTCCTGTGCGATAAGCGATCCGGCGCAAACATCCCAGTCCCACTTTGGGCTGATGGCGATGGCGGCATCAAAGGCACCAGCGGCCACCAGCGCCATCCGGTAGGCCAGTGCATTGCGCTTGGAAAAGTTCATAGGGGGCCACGGCTCGTCCCATTCGCGGGCCTCCATCAGACGGGCATCGGCCAAAAGCTCGGCCTCTTCCAGCTGCGAAGTGTCCGATGCGGTAATGGGCCGGCCCTGAAGACGGGCACCGCCTCCCAGCGTGGCCTCGAACATTTCTCCCAGCATGGGGGCATAGATGGCCGCCGCGACCGGCTCGCCATCCTCGACCACGGCGATGGGGGTACACCACCACGGTTTGTTACGCATAAAGGCGCTGGTGCCGTCGATGGGATCGACCACAAAGATGCGCTTTTTCGACAGGCGGTCGGTGCTGTCGGCGGTTTCCTCGGACAGCCAGCCATAGTCAGGACGCGCCGATAACAGCCGCTCTTTCAGGAAAGCATCCACCGCCAGATCGGCATCGGTGACGGGGGATGCATTTTCCTTGGACCAGACCTTTAGCCCTGCCTCGCGATAGTCGAGCGCCATCTGGCCGGCATCGAAGGCGGCCTGACGAATGAGGGCGAGGTCTTGATCCAGAGAGGTCATTTACCGGCGATAGCCACCTTGTCGAACAGCAGGGACGGGCTGTTGAACGCATGACGGAACTGAAGGTCGCCTGCGCGTTGCAGACGGGCATAAAGTTCGATCAGGTTTCCGGCTACGGTGACTTCGCTGACCGGATAGGCGCGTTCCCCGTTTTCGAACCAGAAGCCCGAGACACCGGCAGACCAGTCGCCGGTATTGCCGTTCAGGGACGGGCCAAACATGGAGGTAATCAGAAGGCCGGTTCCAGCTTGGGCCATCAGGTCGTCCAGCGTGCCTTCGCCCGCCGACAGATGCACATTATGCGCCGAGACACCCGACGGGCCGACCAAACCGCGCGAGGCGTGGCCGGTGGTGGTCATGCCCAGTTGTGCCGCCGATGCGGTGTTCAGCAGCCATGTGTTCAGGATGCCGTCCTCGACAATGGCGCGTTTTTCAACGCGCACGCCCTCGTCGTCGAACGGAGTCGAGCCGTGGCCGCGCGGGCGCAGCGGATCGTCGATCAGGTCCACGTCCGCAGGCAGAACTAGCTTGTTCAGCTTGTCCTTCAGGAAGGACGAACCACGCGCGATGGCGGTGCCGGAAATCGCACCCAGCAGCGGCGACAGAACCTGTGTCGCCATGCGGTTGTCGAAAATGACAGGAGCGGTGGTGGAGGCAATCTTGCGAGCCCCGACACGGGCGACGGCGCGCTCGCCCGCGGTTTTGCCGATTTCCTCGGCGGACGGCAGGTCTTCGAGATGGCGCAGGGCGCGGTGTTCGCCACCGCGTTCCATCTGGCCGTCTTTTTCGGCAATCACGCCTGCGCCCATGGAGAAGACGCTGCCGCGATGCTGGCCGACAAAGCCGTCCGATGTGACCATCTGCCATTCGCTGGACGACCACGAGGCGTCGCCGCCTTCGGAACGCGAGACGCCGTCAACAGCCATGGCCGCAACCTCGACGGCGATGGCGGCGGCTTCGAGTTGTTCGGCCGAACGTTCGGACGGATCATACAGATCAAGATCGGCATGCGGCGCGGGGGCCAGCAAATCCTTCGGGGCCAAGGACGCATAAGGGTCTTCGGGAGCCAGTTTGGCCATGGCGATGGCACGTTCCACCAGACGGCCACGGGTGGCATCCGACAGGTCCGAGGACGACACGGTCGCCTGACGCTTGCCGATAAAGACCCGCAGGCCCAGATCGGTGGATTCCTCGCGCTCGACATCTTCGAGCGCCGCATTGCGAACCCCGACCGACAGCGAGGCGCGTCGGGCCGTGGCGGCCTCTGCGGCGTCGGCACCGGCCTTGAGGGCAGCGGCCACTAGATCGTGCAGCATGGAAGGATCGGGCGATGCGGAGGAGGGCGTCGATGCGGACATGTGTCGGATATGGCCGACCTGCCCGCTATCCGCAACACTTCAAGAGGGTTAGCACGGGGAAGGGGCCGATAGCGGGCTTAGAAAATGGCAGCTATGGGTGGAAAGCTGTCCTAAGGTTCGCCAAGATGCGGGAATGGCCAAGGACTGGCGGCTCGAAAACTTGGACGATCTGCCCTTCCTTCGAGGGGTCGCATTTGTTCGCAAATCCTATCGCGCGTATCGAGAAGGATGGGACCACGATCATTGCGCGGCTTGCGGCATCAAGCTGGCCGAGCCTGACATAATAGGCGATGACATCGTTCATGAAGGCTACGCGACCACGTCAACCTTCGTGCGTGGCGCTGACTACGAATGGGTATGTGTTCCCTGCTTCGCCGCATTTCACCAAGTCATGGATTGGCGCGTTTGCACAGAGTCCGCCGATTGAAGATGTCCCGACAAGCGTCCGCTATGGGTCGAGAACCGAATTTCACTCAAGGGTGGAAAGCGGACATTGGACTTGCGTCAAGCGCCAATCGTCCAGCGTATCGTTGCTAGGAGGCCAAGGTCCGCGCCTCGGCGCGCGCGTCGCGACGGGCCACGTCACCGCCCATTTCGAACCCCATAGCAAATACCTGCCAGCTAAACAGCGCTATGCACGCCAGCACCGACGCGGTCTGCAAACCGCGATAGAGGGCGGCGCCCATGGGCCGCGCTTCGATGATCGGCCGGTTCTTGCTCAAGAGTAGATATCCGGCGATAGACGCTATCATCAGAGTGAATGGCAAAATGTTCACGCTTGGCTCCATGCTGGCACTGTAACTTTACACGGGCTGCGTGTGTTCGCTAGTCACGGGCGGGATAAAACGGGCGGTAAAAACAACGCCAGAAAGAATGCCCCGAACGTCCGCTGATGACTGAGGCTGTGTGAAAACAGCTTCCGTTCGAGCGAATTAGGTTAGCCTGCTGAGGTCTTCAGGAGGTGGGTATGAGCCGCTTCGTTCAGGG
>NZ_JAASQT010000008.1 GCF_011761985.1 Brevundimonas terrae
TGACCCGGGCAGTCCACGTGTGCGTAGTGACGGTTAGCCGTCTCGTACTCAACGTGCGAGGTGTTGATCGTGATGCCGCGGGCTTTTTCTTCCGGTGCAGCGTCGATGTCGGCATAGGCCTTGGCGGTGGCGCCACCGGCCTTGGCCAGCGTGATGGTGATCGCAGCCGTCAGCGTGGTCTTGCCATGGTCAACGTGACCGATGGTGCCGATGTTGCAGTGCGGCTTAGTGCGTTCGAACTTTTCCTTGGCCATGGCCAAACTCCTGTGGCCCGGGTCCAATGCGGAGGGGCGCTCTGCTCAGTTCATAAAACCTGGAGCGGGTAGCGGGAATCGAACCCGCGTATTCAGCTTGGAAGGCTGCTGCACTACCATTGTGCTATACCCGCGCGAAGAATGCGTTGCCCCAACCTTGGTGGCTGGCGTTTCCGCACCCGATTTCCGTTGAAGCTTCCGGTCCTGTGGCTCGGCCATTGTTAGCGCGTGGTGGGGGAAGAAGGACTCGAACCTTCGAAGCTTTCGCAGGGGATTTACAGTCCCCCCCCTTTGCCACTCGGGACATTCCCCCAGCGCGCTTAACAATGTGCCGACCAGGATTTGCTGAAAGCCGGTTATTCAACCAGATAACAACAAAAGCCTTCGCTGTCGGGCGACGCCTGTATTAGGAGAGCGCCTTCACCGAAAGCCCATGGCCTCGTCGGAGGCCGTCTTATAGTGTCCCCTTTTTCAGAACGCAACGACCGAAAACCGTGAAAAAACAATCTTTCCAAAGACGCGACGAAAAGGGTGCCTCGCGGGGTAATTCCTCGCACAATCAAGCACCTAAATTCCAGTCTGAGGGTAGAAAATCGCCCAAACAGGCGATCAACGCAGACAATTTTCTTTGGGGCCGTCACCCGGTTTTAGCCGCTTTGGCCAATCCGGCACGCCGTGGAACGGGTCGACTCATCGTCACAGCCGACCGTGCAGAGGAAATTGAGTCGCAGAATCTGTCCCACGGGCACAGAATCGAAGTCGTTGATTCCCATGAATTGAATCGAATTCTCCCCCCAGGCGCCGTCCATCAGGGCTTCGTCTTCAAATGTCAGCCTCTCGAAGGCGTCTCTCTCGAGGATTTGGCCGAACCGGCTGAAGGGATTCTGGTCATGCTGGACCAGTTGACCGATACGCAAAACGTCGGTGCCATCTTCCGCTCGGCCCTCGCCTTTGGTGCGCGCGGTATAATTGTGCAGGATCGCCACGCCCCTGCCCTTGCCGGTCCATTGGCCAAGGCTTCGGTCGGCGCGACCGAGCGTCTGCCGCATGCCCGCGTCACCAACCTGTCCCGCGCACTTGAAAAGCTGAACGATATGGGATGGCGTGCCATCGCTATGGACGGTGCTGCCGAACTGACGCTGGAACAGGCGCTGGACGAACGTCCTACCGTCATCGTCATGGGCTCCGAAGGCGACGGCGTGCGTCGTCTGGTGACCGAGCACTGCGAGGCCATCGCCAAAATCCCGATGCCGGGTGGTTTTGAATCGCTGAACGTCTCCAACGCCGCAGCGATTGCCCTTTACGAAGCGTCACGCGCCCAAAAGCGCAAAGCCTAATCTCTGGCTTAATATAAGGGCCGATCTGGCACCCCATCGGGTTCAGCCAGATCGGCCCTTATATATTATCAAAGTCGTGCCCCAGATTTGGCTGAACCACAGAAGGTCGCGCCAATGTCCGACACCGCCCTCGCACCATATTTTCGCATGTGGCGCCTCAAGGCCGCTGGCACAGCTATCGCGACACCCACAGCCATCCTGCAACCCGTAATATGCCCTGACGGTCGGGACGCGATGTTGCGCCTCGCGACCGCCGTCGCCGATGATGAAGACTGCACCACCAGTGGCGCAGATCTATTGCAAGCATGGAACGGACACGCAGCCGCACAGGTCTATGCGCGCAAAGGCCATGCCTTGCTGATCGAAAGCGCGGTCGGCACAGACAGCCTGATCGACATGGCCCAAAGCGGCAACGACGCGGCAGCAACACAGATATTATGCGACACCGCTGCTCGCCTGCACGCACACACAATCGCACCGCCTTCTTCGCTCATACCTCTGGAGCAGTGGTTTCGTTCGCTGATTAGCCCCAACCATACGGGGCTATTGGCCACCTGCGCCCAAGCCGCCAAACGGCTATTCGATCAAAGCGGTCAGCCTGTGCCCCTGCATGGCGATCTCCATCATGGCAATGTGCTCGACTTCGGATCACGCGGCTGGCTGGCCATTGACCCCAAGGGACTGCTGGGTGATCGGGCCTTTGAATATGCGGTGATGTTCACCAATCCCGATCTGGCCGCACCCGATCACCCTGTCGCCGTTGGCGCGTTCGAGCGACGCTTTATGCAAATCAGCGAGGCCTCAAATCTGCCCGCCCGCTCGCTGCGTGACTGGATCATTGCTGGCGCGGGCCTTTCCGCCGCCTGGTTCATGGAAGACGACAGCCCGCTTGGCACCATCCCGCTGGATATCGCCGCCCGCGCCCTGAGGCTCGACCTGCCCGCATAGCCAAACCACTTCGTTGAATTAGCCGGTTTTACTGCGGCAACTTGGCGCAGCCGCCGGTCAGGTTTAGGCTGTCCGTATGGACTTCCTCTCCTCTCCCGAATTTATGAGTCAGTTGATCGCCCTTGGGCAGGTCATGCTGATGGACCTTGTGCTGGCTGGCGATAATGCGGTCGCAGTGGGTCTTGCCGCCGCCGCCCTGCCGCAGGAACAACGCCGCCGGGCCATTTTGATTGGCCTCGGCTTTGCGGTCATCCTGCGTATCGGCTTTGCCCTGATTACCATTCAGCTTCTGGCCATTATCGGCCTGCTGATGGCGGGGGGCTTCCTGCTTCTGTGGGTGTGCTGGAAGATGTGGCGCGAACTGCGCGAACAATCGACCCACGATCAGGCCGAAGCCCAGCACGAACTGGAACTGGCCCAGAGCATCGAACACGGCACCGGCCCCTCGCCAGAAGCCCTCGGCCTGAAGCGCAAGACCTTTGGTGCCGCCCTTACCCAGATCATCATCGCCGATGTCGCCATGTCGCTGGACAATGTGCTGGCCGTCGCCGGTGCGGCGCATGAACATCCGTGGATCATGGTGTTCGGCCTTGTTCTGTCCATCGCCCTGATGGGTGTGGCCGCAACCTATATTGCCAAAATTCTGCATCGTTATAGCTGGATCGGCTATATCGGTCTGGTCGTCGTGCTTTATGTGGCCCTGCACATGATCTGGGACGGTGGCCGTCAGGTCGTTGTCCGTACCGGCAATACCGAGACGTTCAATATGCGTGTGCCGGACTTCATGGACATCAGCCCCGCCGAGGTGGCAAAACACAGCCGACATGCCGCAAATGCCCCGCCGCCGGTAAACCTACCGGCACAGGCTGCGGCGACCGATCTTCAAGTGGAGCCTGCCTCGTGACTGTTTCTGCAATTACCGTTCAAGACGCCAAGGCCCTGCTGGATGCCGATGAAGCCATCATGATCGATGTGCGCGAGCAGGATGAATGGGATGCCGCCCGTATCGGCGGCACCATCTTTGCGCCCCTCAGCCAGATGCCACAGGCATGGGACGCTCTGGACCTGCCGCAAGGCAAGACCGTGATCGTCCAGTGCAAGTCGGGCGGTCGCAGCGGCCGCGTCTGCGAATTCGTCGGCCCCTCCGCCAAGGACGGCCAACCCGTCGTCAATCTGGCCGGCGGCATCCTCGCCTGGGCCGAGGCCGGATACCCGATCATCCAAGGCTGATCCCGACAAACAAAAAGCCCTCGCAGAGCATCCTCTGCGGGGGCTTTTTTTATTGTGCGTGTCAGATGCCGCGCAACCAGCCGGTAATAGATATCCGCTCGCCGCCCGCTGACAGCGCAACCTGTGTCACCGAATGGGGAGACGGCACCTTTAACAGGTTCAAGGTGTTGAAACGGGGCGTAAAAGCCTCGGACACATTGCCGTCCTCGCCGTGAAAGGCCAGCAAGCCACCCCAGTCGATCCGCCAGATCGGCGTCAGGTTCAGGACATAGGCATAATAGCGATTCTTGCCTTCCGCGGCATCGCTATGCTCGGTCAAGAAATGTCCGCGACGAAAACGGGTCAACTGGGCATCAGCCATGGCAATCCGCGCCTCGCCGGTCACGTCACGCATCAGCGCCAAGAAAGTCTCGCCGTTCAGAAAATCACATACCGTCTTCCATACCGGCGGCACGCTTCCGTCCTGAACCGCATCATAAATAGGGTAGTTGTCGTACAGGTACTGGAAGTCCGAAGTCGCAGCTTGCTGGATGGCCTGCGCCAGCCCCTGTTTCTGCGGCGGGGTCAGCATGTCCAGCCATTGCTGCGACATATCCATATGGCCCGTCGTGCGTCGGCTGACGACATTATAGGTTTCGCTGTATGCGACCTGATGGAGTGCGTGCGCCGAAGCTTCGTTCAGAAATCCATCAATCTGGGTGCGACCGGTTAAGGCCAGACGCGAGCGGACATCTGCCCGCTTCTGTGCGTCGTGAGGTCCGATTAACAGTTCCATCCGTCCCTCCCCCGAGGTCGGAGACCGACGCGCGGCCTCCGTTCCTCAATGTCAGCTTTCGGCACCGCCGAAGCGTTCGGACCATTCGGCGACCATGGTGTCGTCGATCTTGTTGAACAGAACGCCTTGCGCCTCGACCTTTTGGCCCAGCGGCAGGACATTCAGGAAGTCCTCGTCCGCCTTGGGCCATGACAGGTCGGTCGAGCCAACCGATTCAGCGATCTTCGGGGCCGAAGTCGTCAGGATCGGCGCGGCCAGACGGGCAAACAGGGCCACAAGATTCAGACCCGTGCGAACACCCACAGCCGCCTGATCGCGGTCGGTCTTCAGTGCCGTCCACGGCGCAGCGAACTGTAGGTATTCGTTGCCCAGTGCCCATGCACCACGCACGGCGGCAGCGGCCTTGCGGAATTCCATAGCCTCGAAATGCTCGGTCGCCTCGGCAATGACTGCGCGCAGATCGGCTTCCAGCTTGGCCTCGACCTCACCGGCAACGCCGCCTTCAGGCACCACACCGTCGAACTTGGATTCCGTGAACTTGACGATGCGGTTGACGAAATTGCCCAGAACGTCGGCCAGGTCCTTATTGACCGCGCTCTGGAACTGTTCCCACGTAAAGGCCGCGTCCGAATGTTCCGGACCATAGGCGGTCAGGTACCAGCGCCAGAAATCGGCGGGCAGCAGCTCCAGCGCCTGATCCATAAAGACGCCGCGCTTCATCGAGGTCGAGAACTTGCCGCCGTACCAGTTCAGCCAGTTAAAGGCCTTGAGCTGGTCCACGGTCTTCCACGGTTCGCCCGAGCCGATGATGGTGGCGGGGAAGCTGACCGTGTGGAAGGCGACGTTGTCCTTGCCCATGAACTGCACATAGCGGACGTCCTCGGCACCTTCGTCCAGACGCCACCAGTCTTTCCACGTCTTGCCGTTGGCCTCGGCCCATTCCTGCGTCGCACCGATATATTCGATGGGTGCGTCGAACCACACATAGAAGACCTTGCCTTCCATGCCCGGACGCGAACCGCCATCGGGACCAATCACCGGCACGCCCCATTTCAGGTCGCGGGTGATGCCACGGTCGATCAGACCCTCATCCAAGTGCTTGTTGGCGATGGACTTGGCCAGCGGCTGCCAGCCTTGTTTGCCATCGATCCAGCCGCGAATCTTGTCCTCGATCTTGGTCTGCAACAGGTACAGGTGGCGCGTGTCGCGCACTTCCAGATTGCGGCTGCCCGAAACAGCCGAATAGGGATTGATCAGGTCCGTCGGGTCCAGCAGGCGTCCACAGCCGTCGCACTGGTCACCACGCGCTTTTTCAAAACCACAATGCGGGCAGGTGCCTTCGACATAACGGTCCGGCAGGAAGCGGCCATCGTCGATCGAATAGATCATGCGATCCACGCGCTCTTCGATCAGGCCGTTGTCTTCGAGAACCTTTGCGAAATGCTGGGTCAGGGCACGGTTCTGCGGGCCGGACGAACGGCCAAACCAGTCAAAGCTGAGGCCGAAGGCATCGGCGATCTGTTTCTGGACCTGATGCTGTTCATCGCAATAGGTCTGGACGTCCTGACCTGCCGCCGCAGCGGCCAGTTCAGCAGGCGTGCCATGCTCGTCCGTGGCGCAGATGTAGAGCACATCATGGCCTTCGGCGCGCTTGAAACGCGCCCACACATCGGCGGGCAACATCGACCCGGCCAGATTCCCAAGGTGCTTGATGCCATTGATGTAGGGCAGCGCCGAGGTGATGAGGATACGGGTCATAATGTTCCACTAGGTTAGAGTAATGCTGGGGATATAGAGAGGCTTTGCCCCTTCGTCACCCTGTGGCTTGATGGGAAGTGAGAGTGGCACGCTTGGCAACGCGGTAAAAACGCAAGCCCAGCAGCAGGCCCGAGATCAGGCTGGCCACAATCACCGCCCAGACCAGACCGTTGACGCCCAGCGAAGGGGCCAACAGGAAGCCCAGCGGGATCATCACCACGCCGTACGAAATAAAGTGCATGACCGTGGGCATGAACACATCGCCCGCCGCACGAATGGCCTGTGCCGCGACCACCTGAATGGCATCGGCCACAAAGAACAGGGTCGCCAGAGCCAGAGCCGGAGCCGCAATCGCCAGCACCGCCATATCATTCGTGTACGCGCCCGTAATCAGTCCGGCAGCAGGCCAGATCACCAGCCCGACAATAGTGGCCAGAACCGCCACCACGCCCATACCGATCCAGCCCGCGCGTTTGACGCCTTCATGGTCGCCTGCGCCATAGGCCTTGCCCACCAGTACCGCCGTCGCCGAGGACAGCCCCATCGGCAGCATGAAGACAATGGCCGAGGTGTTGATGACAATAGCCCAACCCGCCGTCTGGTTCGCACCCAGCAGACCCGCAGCCACGGTCATGGCCGAAAACGCACCGACCTCGATAAAGTTGGATGCACCGGCCCCCATGCCGACCGTAATCTGTTCGCGCTCGGCGACGCGATCGCGCGCAGGCTTTTTGAACAGTCCCCACGCCTTAACTTCCGGCATACGCAGAATATAGATGATCAGGAACACGGCCAGCGCCGTACGCGCACCAAAGGTCGCCCATGCCGATGCCGCCGCTCCATGGATGCCAAGACCCAGCAGGTCCGGCACCAGCAACAGGTTCAGACCGATATTGATGATGTTGGCGACCCACATCGCCCACATGCCGGGCTTGGGTTTGCCCAGTCCCTCAAGGAAGAACTGCGCCGCCACCGAAATCAGATAGGCGGGCATGGACAGGGCGAAGATGGTCAGCGGCAGTGCCGCGCCCTCGCCCAGTCCGTCTTCAAAGCCCAGACGCGGCAACAGGAACGGCCCGACCAGCGACAGCAGGATCATGGCCGCCACACCGATCTGTAGCGAATAGATCAGACCCCGACGCAAGACCGCGCCGACCTCGGCATGGCGACCTTCGCCGCGCATACGGGCGGTCATGACCTGCACACCCATCATCAGGCCAACCGCCGTGGTCAGGATCACCGAAGACGGTGCCCATGCCAGCGAGTGATAGGCCAGTTCCTTGGACGAGTGATGCCCCACCACGATGGCATCGGTCAGACCCATGGTCATGATGCCGATACGCGCCAGCACCACAGGCCAGGCGAGGACCATCAGGTCTTTCAAAGTTGTGCGGTGGGCTTGGCTGAACAAAGCGGGGTTCCAAAGGAAAAACTAGAATGGTCGCAAAGGCATTTTAGCCAGAGCGTGGATAACAGGTACGAAGGGCAAAACAGCAAACGACTGCTTGCCTACCACGCACCCAGTTCGCGTAACATCGAGGCCAGTTCCGGCGGGGTTTCGCCGGTATCGATCACATCCAGATCGACGGGCGCATCCTTAGGCTCCAGATAGCGCCAGCCCTGAAAGGCGCGGCGTATCGTCGGAGAGGTGCGGATCACCTGCGGAGCCAGTGTGATTTCACAGCGGCTGTCACGCCCCTCGCCCAATGTGGTGATGTCCACAATCGGCTGGCGGGCCATGATCGAACCCTTGACCACCCAGTAGAGCGATCCGCCGTCTTCCATTTCCGGCGCACGCTTGGGTGTCATGCGCGTGTGAACGACCAGTGGCACGCCCTGTGAGGCGCGCTCTTCCAGCCATTCGACGTCTGGCACGCCTACGGCGAGTTTGATCATGTGTAGCGGCATAGGTCGGCAGATAATCTTTGACTGAGGCGGGGTAAAGGCCGCCCTTAGGCTATCAGCCGGTTCGCGGCGGCGCGGGCCTCGTCGGTGACCTCGGCCCCCGACAACATGCGGGCGATTTCCTCAAGGCGGTGAACCTCGTCCAGAGGCTCGACCGTCGATGTGGTCTTGCCGCCCTTGTCGGCCTTACGGATCTTCCAGTGCGTATGACCGCACGCCGCCACCTGCGGGCTGTGTGTGACCACCAGAACCTGTGCGCCATGCGCCAGACGCTTCAGGCGACCGCCCACAGCCTCGGCCACGGCACCGCCCACGCCCTGATCGACCTCGTCAAAGATCATCACCGGCTGGATAATGTCCTCGCGGCTGGCCAGAGCCGCCTTCATCGCCAGAGCAAAGCGGGCCAGTTCGCCCCCCGAGGCCACACTGTCCAGCGGACCGAATGCTGTGCCGGTATTGGTAGAAACCTGAAAACGAATCGTCTCACGACCTTCGGGGCCACGACGCCCCTCGATCGGCTCCATCGCCACGCGGAAACGCGCCCGTTCCAGCTTGAGCGGGCCCAGTTCAGCCATGACAGCTTCGGTCAGCCGCTCGGCCGCCCCCTGCCGCGCCACGGTCAGAACCTCTGCCGCCGCATCATAGTCTTGCGCCGCCGCCGCCGCTTCGCGGCGGGCATTGGTCAGGGCTTCTTCGCTATTCTCGATGCGGCGCAGTTGCTCGCGCAGGCGCACCCGCAAGGACGGCAGGGCATCGACGGTCGTATGCAGTTTGCGCGCCGTGGCCCTCAGGGCAAACAGGCGCTCTTCGGTCTTGTCCAAGGCCCCCGGCTCGAAATCAAAGGCATCGGCGGCGGCATCCACTGCCGCAATCGCCTCCATGGCCTCGACCATGGTGCGGTCAATGGCATCAACCGCATCGGACAGGCTTTTGACGACCGGATGATCGCCCTCGATACCGGCCTGTCCCGCGCGAGTGCGGGCATGTTCGACCGCACGAAGGGCCGCGTTGAGCTTTTGCGACAGCTTGTCGCCGCCCAACTGGGTGCGGGCATCGGCCAGATCAGCCAGCGCCTTTTCCGCAGCGCCCAGCACGGCGCGATCGCCCGCCAACTCGGTTTCCTCGTTCTCGCGCGGATCGAGTGCATCCAGTTCGGCCAGATTATTCGATATTTCTTCAGCGCGACTGGCCGCATCGGCGGCTTCGGCCTGAAGTTCCGCCAGACGGCTCAAAGCGTCTTTCAGTTTTCGCGCCGTATCGGCCACCGCCGACAACTGGGGCTGCAAACCACCATAGGCATCCAGCGAGGCCCGATGGGTCTTCCAGTCCAGAAGGCCGACCGTCTCGTGCTGGCCATGCACTTCGACCAGACGCGATCCGATCTCGCGCAGAGCCGTCACGCCGACAGGTTGATCATTGATATAGGCTTTGGAACGGCCGTCCGCCGACAGAATACGGCGCAGGATCAGCTCGTCGCCCGCACGGACATCAAAGCCCTTTTCCACAATAGCGGCGATCAGTTCGGCATCGTCGGGCGTAGAAAATACCGCCGTCGCCACGGCCTGTTTTGCGCCGTGCCGAACCAGCCCTGCATCGCCCCGCGCGCCCAGCGCCAGACCCAGAGCATCCAGTATAATAGATTTACCCGCGCCGGTTTCACCGGTCAGAACGGTCAGTCCGTTCTCGACTTCCAGGTCGAGCGTATCGACGAGGACCACATCACGGATCGAAAGAGTGGTGAGCATGGATCGGTTTGATTCGCGTTATTCCAGACCACTCTAACGGAAACAGAACAAGAACACAGAGGTTTTACACCTCTGTGTTCCATAAATTTCCGAAATCAGTCGCGGTCGAATGGATTGAGACGGCTGATCCAAGACTTCTTGGCTTCAGGGGCCTGCATGCTCTCGGCACCCTGCGCACCGTCGGTCAGCAGAGCAAAGGCATCCGTGTACCACTGGCTGCCCGGGAAGTTGTGGCCCAGCACCGCAGCATTACGCACGGCCTCGTCGCGAAGACCCAGCTGCATGTTCAGCTCAACCAGACGATACAGAGCCTCTGGCGTATGCGAGGTGCGTTGGAAGGCCGGATTTTCGATCACAGCCTTATAGCGGTTCAGGGCACCGATCGGCTGGCTGTTACGCTGGTAGAAACGACCCACAGCCATTTCCTTACCGGCCAGCTGGTCATTGACCATGTCGATCTTCACGCGGGCATCGGTGGCAAACGCCGTATTCGGATAGCGGCGCTCGACATCGCGCAGACCCGCCAGAGCCGCCTCGGCATAGCCTTGGTCACGGCCCACATCGACGATGCGTTCGAAATTGCAGACCGCCTTCATATAGAAGGCATACGAGGCCGACGGATTACCCGGGAACAGCGCGATAAAGCGGTCCGCTGCGGCAATCGCCTCGTTGTAGCTGCTGTTTTGGTAATAGGCATAGACCTGCATCAGAATCGCGCGGCGCGCCCATTCCGAATAGGGGTGCTGGCGTTCGACTTCCTGGAAGTAGTCGATCGCATCGTTCCAGCGCTTGGACTGAAGACGTTGATAGCCCGTATTATACAGGGCCTCGACCGGACGTTCTTCATAGGCGAGCTTCTGGCGTGGCTTGGTTCCCGAGCAGGCCGAAAGCGTGAGTGCCAAGGCGGCAACACCCATCAGCATCATGCCAGAGCGGAAAGAACCGGAGCGAGACTTGTGAGCGGGCAAGAGCGACCTCGTAATTTTGCCAAACAGGCGATGCACCCTCTGCATCACATGTCCTTGGTGTTCTCTATAACAGCGCACAACGCGATGCCAATGCGCGGAAATCACGGAAACGCGGGTTGATGCGAGTCATTTCGCGGCCTAGAGAGCGCGCAACATATTCAGGGACCGCAAATGTGCAGGTCCTATCACGGCGAAAGGATGACCGGTCATGAAGCTGCTGGCAGGCAATTCGAACCGGACTTTGGCTCAGGCCATTGCAAACCACCTCGATGCACCTCTCACAAAGGCGGACGTCAAGCGTTTCGCCGATAACGAGGTCTTCGCCGTTATCGAGGAGAATGTGCGTGGCGAGGATGTCTTTATCATCCAGTCCACCAGCTTCCCCGCCAACGATAACCTGATGGAAATGCTGATCATGGTCGATGCGCTCCGCCGCGCCTCGGCCCGTCGCGTGACCTGTGTCATGCCGTATTTCGGCTATGCCCGTCAGGACCGTAAAACCGGTGGCCGCACGCCGATCTCGGCCAAGCTGGTAGCCAACATCATTGAACGCTCGGGTGCCGACCGTGTTCTGACCATGGACCTGCACGCCGGACAGATTCAGGGCTTCTTCGATATTCCGACCGATAATCTGGTCGCCATGCCGGTGCTGGCCCGAGACATCCGGGACACCAAACCGCGTGATTCGCTCGTCATCGTCTCGCCGGACGTCGGCGGCGTGGTCCGCGCCCGCTCTCTGGCCAACCGCCTCGACTGCGATCTGGCCATTGTCGACAAGCGCCGCCCCGAACCGGGCAAGTCCGAAGTGATGAACATCATCGGTGACGTGGCGGGTCGCAGCTGCATCCTGTTCGACGATATCGTCGATTCGGGCGGCACTCTGGTCAATGCTGCCGAGGCCCTGATCAAGCAAGGTGCCACCGAGGTATCGGCCTATATCAGCCACGGCGTCCTGTCCGGTCCGGCTGTAGAGCGCGTCAATAACGGCCCGCTGAGCGAACTGGTCATCACCGATTCGATCGAACAGCCGGCTGCGGTTATGGATTGCAACAAAATCCGCCGCGTCAGCGTTGCCCCCCTGATTGGGGAAGCCATCCGTCGCATCGCCAATGAAGAATCCGTGTCCAAGCTCTTCGATTAAGGTTCGGCTAACCATATTCGAGCGTATTGGACGGCTTCAAAGCCCCCATAAGGGGCTGCGCTGAGCGGCGCGGCCCCTTCACGTGAATATAGTAAAGGGAAGCCCGCCGATGCCACAGTTCAAGACGTGTCCGGCCCCGATGCGCGCCATAATGTCCCGTCGTGGTCTTTCGGTCGCAAGCTTGGCCGCCGCCGTTCTTCTGGCCAGTTGCTCGACACCCGAGCCGGAAGCTCCCCCGCCCCCGCCGCCTGCACCGCCGCCGGCCATTGCCCTGAACCAGAGCGTGGCCGAGGCAGCCTCGGTCTATGTCGCCTTTGTCCGCGACCTGAACACCATCAAGGCGGGCGGTTTCCAGAGTGCCGAAGAGATTCAAGCCGAACTGCGTAAAGGCGCGTCCTATGACGCCGCCCAGATGTCGCGCGGCATGATTGCCTATGGTGCCATCCTGGCCCTGCAATCGCCCGAATATCTGGCCGGTGTGCGCCAATTTGGCAGCGATCCGGTCCAGCGTCAGGAAATGGTCCGCCGAATCATCGCCGATCCGGCCTATGCCGCCACCCTGCCCGGTGCCGATGCGGCTGTCGGCCTGATGGTGCAAACCCTGATTCGCGATATCGATGCCCTGACCATGATTGCCGACGGTGTCGAAGCCGACGCCTATACGATTCAGGAGCGTAACGATCCGCGCCGTCGCTGGGCCACACAGGCCGTGGCCGACCGCAATGGTCGCCTGCAAACCGCCAAGGACCTGTCGGTGCCGCGTATGCCCTCCGCCGAGGAAAGCGCCCGCCTGCTGGCCGCGGCCCATAGCGGCTCGGGACTGGTATCGGAGCGCGCCCAGCGTGGTGCCCCCTATACGCCCGCTACGGTGAACGCTCTGGCCATTGCCGCCCTTGCTGCGCTTGGTGCAGCGGGTGAAGACGCACGGGCCAATACCGACGCCCTGACGACGGAATCCAATAACGAGTTCTGCCTGACGATGTCCAAGCTGATGCTCTATCAGTGCCTGGCCGCCGCCAAGCCGAACTATGAGGACATTTTCTGCACCGGACGCCACATCGTGCGCGATCTGGCACAGTGCACCTCGCAGTTTGCGGGACCCCGACCAACCGCTGTTCCGACAGTAACTGTTGTGTCTGATCCAAATTCCGGTACACAACCGACCGGATAAGGCGAGTTTTCGCGGGCAATATAGGCAGGAGCAGTTGCGTCCTGCCTATGATCCGTGTAATAGCCCGCGCTCTTGAATTCGAAGGGTTCATGACCCCGCCGCGCTGACATCAGCTCAGCGCTGGCGTTTATTTGTATGAAGGCGAGCCCTATGGCCGAGATCATTCTGAACGTTGACGTCCGCGAAGGCGTGGGCACCGGAAGCGCCCGTGCCGTGCGTCGCGCCGGCGCCGTGCCTGGCATCCTGTACGGTGGCGATAAAGCCCCGGTTGCCATTTCCGTAAGCGAGCGCGAATTCCGCAAGTCGCTGTACACCGGCAACCTGCGTGGCCAGCTGGTCACCCTGAAGTACGGTAAAGAAACCCAGCCGGTTATTGCCAAGGCAATCGACTTCGATCCGGTTTCGGATCGTCCGCTGCACTTCGACCTGATGCGCGTTGATGCATCGGTTCCGGTGAAGGTTGACCTGACCGTCCAGTTCATCAACGGCGACGAAGCTCCGTTCGTCCGTCAAGGTGGCACGCTGGAAATCGTCCGTCACGAAGTCGAAATCCTGGTTCTTGCCGACCGTATGCCGCAAACCCTGATCGTCGATCTGGCCAAGGCTGAAGTCGGTGCGGCTATCCGCTTCTCGGACATTGCCAACCTGCCGGAAGGCGCAACCCCGGTTATTGCCGACCGCGACTTCATGATCGCGACCGTCAAGGCTCCGGGCGGCGGCGTCAAGGAAGAAGCCGAAGAAGGCGCAGAGGGCTAATCCCCTTCTGATCTTCCCGAAAGATCAAAGCCCCGTAGCGGTTTCGCTGCGGGGCTTTTCTTTGCCCTCCACTCAAGGCAGAAGACACCCATGTTTATCATCGCAGGTCTGGGTAACCCCGGCGCAAAGTACGAAAAGAACCGCCACAACATCGGCTTCATGGCCGCTGACGAGATCGCACGTCGCTGGCGCTTTGGCCCCGAGAAGGCCAAGTTCCAGTCCAAGATTCAGGACGGCGAGATCGAGGGCGAGAAAGTCCTGTTGATGAAACCGCAGACCTTCATGAACGAGAGCGGCCGCGCGATTGGCGAGGCGGCCCGTTTCTACAAGGTGCCGGTGGATAACATCATCATCTTCCACGACGAGATCGATCTGGCACCCGGCCGTTTCCGCATGAAAAAGGGCGGCGGTGCTGCCGGTCAAAACGGTATCCGTTCGGCCATTGCCCATCTGGGCGCAGACTTCCGCCGCGGCCGCATGGGTGTCGGCCATCCGGGCGATCCCAAGCTGGTACACGCCCATGTGCTGGGTGACTTCGCCAAGGCTGACCAGCCGTGGCTGGAAGCCATGCTGAACGCCTGTGCTGACGCCCTGCCCTTTGCCATCAAGGGCGATGACGAGCGCTATCAGGGCGAGGTCATGCGTCTGGCCCCCGCCCCGAAATTCAGCCCGCGCCAAGCCGCCAATGGCGGCTAGACGGGAAAGCACGCCAACGGCGGCTAAGACCTATTCAGGACTGTCGTAGGACCAGCGGACATCGAATGTCTGCTCGGCTCCTGCGGCCAATCTCACACGCCAGACGCGCTTGCCCGTATCGCGATCAATCTGGCTGCGGATACCTTCACGCTCCATACGGAAACCGCGCTCTTCGGCCATCCAGTCGGCAGGCATTTCTACATCCACAGCCTGAGACGAGCCATTGTTCAGGGTTATACGATAGCTCTCTACCTGACGGCGGCGCGCCCCTCTCCCGCGTAAAGCATCCTCGGTCATCACGACCTTGCCGCTGACCTCGGGAACACTGCGAAGGCTCAGACGGATCGGCTGTCCCACGGGCGTGTCCGAGACCGAATCTGATCCTGCATAGGCCTTGGGGCTATTCTCTTCCGCGACATAGAAGGCCACCTTGCCCTCGGGAACAGGCAGGCCAAGCCCTGACGCCTCGTTGTTTTGAACGCGCAGTTCAAGTGAAGCTGGATAGGATGGCTGATCCGCATCCGATGGCTGGAATGGCACAACCATCACCCGCTCGGTCAGGATGTTGTCCTGCGCAAAGAACAGCACCTGTTTCATCTGGTTGGCGGCGACTGTTGTCGGCACTGGCAGGACATAGGCCTTGTAGTCGCCCAGTTCCTCCATCTTCGCCTTGATACGGGAGCCTGTGACGACAACGTCATTAACGGCCATACTCTCAGCCCGCATTGCCATCGCCGGTGGTGCAGGCGCTGGAGGAGCCGGTGGCGGAGGCGGCGGCAACAAAACCGCCAGCCCCTCATGCGTGCGCCCCTGCGGCCAGCACTGGGTGGCGCTGGCGGTACGCCTGATCTCTACGGGCACGGAATCACCTGTCATCGAAAGGTCACCCGCCACCACGGTCACCGGCGCATCGGCAAAGCTGGTGCCACCAAAATTGGCCAGCGTGATCCAGCCCTGAAGGTCCAGTGAGCGGCCATCGGCATTCAGATGCGCCACATAGTCCGCAGACCACTGCAAGCCCGTCGCCAGATAAGCCAGCGTCACCGTATAGCGCCCCGCCTGCGTCGCCCGCGTGCGGACCGACAGGGTCGGTGTTGCGCCAAGGCCTTGCGGCACCTCGTTAAAAACAATCCGTTCGGTCAGGCCCGAACAGTCCAGCGCCTCGAACTGGCCGTCGATTTCCAGAACCGTCCCGCGCTGCCCTGCCCGGATGGTCGCCTGATGCGTTTCCTCAAGTCCGGTGGTGGCATTGGTCCGCACCACGCTGACCGTCTGGCCCACAGCCCGATCCAGCAGGTTAAAGGGCGTAATCAGTTCATAATCGGCATTCTGCTCGACCAGATCGGCAGGCAGGCCCTCTATGACCGCGCTATGCGGCACGATGCCTGTGCCCAGCCCCTTGAAGCGGATCACGCCTTCGCCCGCAGGCACATCGATCGTGCGCTTTTCGACAATCAGGGCCAGACCCTCGCGGTCCAGCCGTGACCACGAATAGCGCGAACGCTGGATCAGATCGGACGTATCCACCGCCTGACCGCGATAGACCACGACCTCGACGGCCTCGGGGCCCTCGGACACGCTTTCATGACTGGCGACAACAGGTGCTGCCACCGGTTGGGCGACAGCCACCATCGGCCCCATCGCGACCGTGGCCGCCAGCACTGCACACAGCAGGCGCATATCAGCCGCCCGTCGTGATCGTGGCCGTCAGGACCGTCTCGCCATTGGCCGCAACCGGCACCTTCCACACGGCGGTATAGGCATCGGCCATTTCGCCCTTCAGGCTCTCATTGGAAAGCTCGGTATCACGCCCGCCCGCACGCTGGCGGACCTCGACCGTCTTGGCCTCGCCCGTCGCGTTACGCACGCGATATTCCATCTGGTAGCGGGTGCGATAGCGGTTCGCGCCATACGACCCCACACGCTCGGAGGCCACCACGCGCGACTGTACGGTCACGTCAAAAGCCTTACCCGTAGAGATCACCAGATCGGATCCTGCAGGCGAATGGTTCAACTGGTCTTCGCCGATAAAGCGCGGCTCGCCGTCAGCGCCCGCCACATAGACGCGCATCACGCCCGCAGGCAGGGCCGGTTCGCTGCGGAACACAATGCCCACATCGGCGGCCTGCGCCTGTTCCTGCGTCGAGAAGCCATAGGCCTGATAGACATAACGCTTGCTGGCCGGAACATTGGCCGCATCCAGCAAACCGACCTGTTTGGTCTGATTGTTGGCCACCGTCACCCGTTCCGGCAACAGATAGACATGGGCATCGCCCTCGGCAGCATTGCTGCCCGCGCTCATGCCATTACCACGACCGCCATTATACTGATTGCGCCCACCGCCCGCGACATTGACCGTTCCAGCCACGACGCGCGTGACGGCATTATCAAAGGTCGAGCCGGAATTATTGGTGATGGTCACCCACCCCGTCAGGTCCAGCTTGCCGCCCTTCTCGTCAAAGCGGGCCACATAGTCTGCCTTCCATTCCAGACCGCCGGTCAGATAGTTCAGCGTCACATCGCGGCGCGGATTGCCCGTCGCATCAAGCGTCACACTCAAGGTCGGGCGCGGGCGAAGATTCGGCGGCACACCATCGAACACCACACGCGTCGGTGCGCCGTCATCGCGCAACACCTCGACACGGTTGCCGATCTGGAGAACCACACCTTCGTTGGCAGCCAGCACGCGGGCGCGCTCGCTGGTTTGCGCGCCATTGCCCGGATTGGTGCGAACAATCCCGACCTCGCGCCCGACAGCGCCCTGCATCAGCTTGGACGGTGTCAGCAGGTCATAGTCGAAATTCTGCTCGACCACTGACAGGCCATTGCCCGACAGGGTCACCGTCTCGGGGCGGATCGAGGCCGATACACCCGGAAACTCCTGTCGTGCGCGGCCCGCCGCGATGTTGAGGCTGCGCACATCCTCAACCAGCGCAATATTCTGGTTGTAGATGGTCAGGGCCAGCCGGTCCGGTCCACCACCTCCCTGATCCACCTGCTGGGCCACAGCCGGTCCTCCCAGCGCCACAGCACACAAAGCTGTCGTTGCCAGCAGGTTCAAAGAAGCAGTTAGTCGGCTCATAGGGGCACGCCTCCGTTCAGATTATCCGACGCTGACACACCCGCCTTGCGCTGTCGAGATAGGTCAGATTGTGCCATTCCCATAACAAACGTCTTCGTTTAGGCACGGCGCGGGTGCCAATGCGCGGACCCAATGCGCGAACATTGACCCGTATCTCCCATGCGCCCTTATGAAAGGTGCCCGATAATGAAATACGCTCTGACCCTGTCCATGACCGTGGCGACGCTGGCCTTGGCCGCGTGCGGTTCGCAAACTGACGCCCCCGCAGCGTCCGCCGAGGCTCCTGCTCCTGAATCGGTCCCTGCCGAAACCACCCCGACCGTGGTGGCGGGCAATGTCACCATCGAAGACGCATGGTGCCGCCCGTCGCCGAACGGTGCCAAGGCCGGTGGCTGCTATGTCATCCTGACCTCGTCGGCGGACGACACCCTGACAGGCGTGTCCACCGACCAAGCCGAGATGGCACAGGTGCACGAAATGAAGATGGAAGACGGCGTCATGAAGATGGCCCATCTCGACAAGGGTCTGCCCCTTCCGGCCAACCAGCGCACCGAGTTGAAGCCCCACGGCAACCACATCATGCTGATGGGTCTGAAGGCTCCGCTGGTCAGTGGCCAGACTGCCAAGATCACCCTGAACTTCGCCAATGCCGCCCCTGCAACCGTTGATTTTGACATCCGCACCCCGCCCATGGTCGGCGGCGAGCAATAATCCTTAAAAGGGCGGTCGAAAGGCCGCCCTTTTCCGCCTATAGAGACGGCCATAACTGCGCGAGACTGACAAATCGGCTCGGAACGGCTAAAGGCACGCGCTCACGAGGAATACCATGGCCCTTAAAGTCGCGATCGTCGGCCTGCCCAATGTCGGCAAGTCCACCCTGTTCAACGCCCTGACCAAGACGGCAGCGGCGCAAGCTGCAAACTATCCGTTCTGCACCATCGAGCCGAACACTGGCGACGTGGCTGTGCCGGAACCGCGCCTGAACAAACTGGCTGAAATCGCCGGTTCCAAGGAAATCATTCCTGCCCGCATCACCTTTGTGGACGTGGCCGGTCTGGTGCGCGGCGCATCCAAGGGTGAAGGTCTGGGCAACCAGTTCCTCGCCAATATCCGCGACTGTGACGCCGTGGCCTTCGTCGCCCGCTGCTTCGTCGATGACGACATCACCCACGTCGAAAACCGTATCGACCCGATCTCGGACCTCGAAATCATCGAGACCGAACTGATGCTGGCCGACCTTGAAAGCCTCGAGCGCCGCCGCGTTCAGGTCGAGAAGCGCGCCAAGGGTGGCGACAAGGAATCCCAGCTGACGCTGAAGATGATCGACCTTGCGCTAGAACAACTGCGCGAAGGCAAGCCTGCACGTCTGGCCGAAGTGTCCAAGGAAGACAAAAAAGCCTGGGACATGCTGCAACTGCTGACGGCCCTTCCGGCCCTCTATGTTGCCAACGTGGAAGAAGCCTCGGCTGACAAGGGTAACGAGCTTTCGGATCTGGTCGCCAAGCGCGCGGCTGCCGACAATGCCAACTCGGTTGTCATCTCGGCGCAGATCGAATCCGAAATCGCCGTGCTGGACGACGAGGAATCGGCAGAGTTCCTTGAAACCCTCGGCCTCGAAGAGCCGGGCCTGAACCGCCTGATCCGCGAAGCCTACAAGCTGCTGGGCCTGCAGACCTACTTCACCGTGGGTCCGAAGGAAGCACGCGCATGGACCATTCCAGTCGGTGCCACCGCCCCGCAAGCCGCCGGTGTCATCCACACCGACTTCGAAAAGGGCTTCATCCGCGGCGAAACCATCGCCTATGACGACTACATCGCCCTCAAAGGCGAAGCCGGTGCCAAGGAAGCGGGCAAGATGCGCGCCGAAGGTAAGAGCTACATCGTCAAGGACGGCGATGTGATGCACTTCCTGTTCAATAACTAAGCCAAAATGCAGGGCGGTTAGAAAATCTAACCGCCCTTTCAAATTATCTGAAATCTAATTCCCTTGCGGACATTGCTATTCCCCTAGATGAACAGCGTCATCCAAGCTGTACACTCTTCGGGGACGCCATGAAGTTCGACACTCTTGCTCTGCATGCGGGCTATACGCCTGATCCGACCACCAAATCGGTGGCTGTGCCGATCTATCAAACCACCAGCTATGCGTTTGATGACACCCAACACGGTGCAGACCTGTTCGACCTGAAGGTCGCGGGCAACATCTATACCCGCATCATGAACCCGACCAGCGACGTGCTGGAGCAACGTCTGGCGGCGCTGGAAGGCGGGGTTGCGGCCCTGACGGTCGCATCCGGCATGTCGGCCATCACCTATGCCATCCTGACGCTGGCCGAGGCAGGCGACAACATCATCGCCACGGGTGCCCTCTATGGCGGCACCTACAACCTGTTCGCCCACACCCTGCCCCAGTACGGCATCGAGGTGCGCTTTATCGATGCCGACGATATCGCGGCGGTCGCGGCCAATACCGATGAACGCACCAAGGCGGTCTTCTGCGAGTCGATCGGCAATCCGCTGGGCAATGTGGTGGACTTTGCTGCACTGGCAGACGCCGCCCACGCGCAAGGGTTACCGCTGATCGTCGACAACACCGTGCCGACCCCCTATCTGACGCGCCCGATCGAGCATGGGGCCGACATCGTCGTGCATGCCCTGACCAAATATATCGGCGGCCACGGCAACTCTATTGGCGGGGCTGTGATCGACGGCGGCACCTTCCCGTGGGCCAAGCACAAAGAGCGCTTCCGTCGTCTGAACGAGCCAGAGGTCAGCTATCACGGCGTCGTCTATACCGAGGCCTTTGGACCGGCAGCCTTTATCGGACGGGTGCGGACCGTATTGCTGCGTAATACCGGCGCGGCGATTTCTCCGTTTAACAGCTTCCTGATCCTGCAAGGGCTGGAAACATTGGCCCTGCGCATGGATCGCCATGTCGAGAACGCCACCGCCATCGCCAAATGGCTGAAGGCCCACCCCAAGGTAGAGTGGGTCAACTATGCGGGCCTTCCCGAACATAACGACCACGCGCTGATCCAGAAATATTTCGGCGGCAAGGCTTCGGGTCTTCTGACCTTCGGCGTTAAGGGCGGCCGTGATGCGGGTGCCCGTTTCCAGGATGCCGTCAAAATCTTCACGCGACTGGTCAATATCGGCGACGCCAAGTCACTGGTCTGCCATCCCGCCTCGACCACCCACCGCCAGTTGTCGCCGGACGAACTGAAGAAGGCCGGCGTGACCGAAGACACTGTCCGCCTGTCGGTTGGCATCGAGCATATCGACGACCTGATCGGTGATCTGGAGCAGGCGCTGGCCGCCGTATAACGCCGAATCCCTTTTCGTATCTCCAAGGCCCCGCCGCGTTCTGCGCGACGGGGCCTTTTCAATTTCCGATGCCAAAAATCCATCTGTTTCATAGATTTATAAATTAAGATTGATTCTGATAATCATTCTCAGTAATTGCATCCCGTCATTCAAAACCAAGGCACATTCGATGCGCTCCAAACTCCTGCTGTCGGTGGCGGGTCTCGCCCTCTCAGCCGTCGCGTCCCCTGCATTATCGTCCGACCTGATCGATCTGGAAGAACCGGTCGCGCTGTCTCCCATCAGCGTGGTGGGCACCCGCACCGAGCGCGCCGTAGACACCGTTCCCGCCAGCGTCAGCGTCATTACCGCCGAAACCATCGAGAACAATCTCGTCACCGACATCAAGGACCTGATCCGCTTCGAGCCGGGTGTCAGCGTCCCCACCAGCCCCGCCCGTTTCTCGGCGGCCCTTTCGGGCGCTGGCCGTGACGGCAATTCGGGCTTTACCATTCGCGGTATGGGTGGAAACCGAGTCCTGATTATTCAGGATGGCGTGCGCGTGCCCGACGGCTTTGCCTTCGGTGCTCAGGCTGTCGGTCGTGGCGGCTATAACGATCTGGACATGGTCAAGTCCGTCGAGATCCTGCGCGGTCCGGCGTCTGCGCTTTACGGTTCGGACGGCATTGCCGGTGCCGTCAGCTTTACGTCCAAAGACCCTGCCGATTTCATTGATGCAGGCCGCAATTTCGGTGCCCGCGCCCGCGTCGGTTATAACTCTGCCGATGATGGCTGGAGCGAGAGCCTGGCGCTGGCGGGCCGACACGGCAATCTGTCGGGCCTGATCGCCTATACGCGCCGCGATGCCCATGAAACCGAGAATATGGCCGAGACTGGCGGCACTGGCTCGGCCCGTACCCAGCCGAACCCGCAAGAATTCGCCTCCAATGCGGTGCTGGCCAAACTGCTGTGGGACATCAACGAAAACCACGCTCTGCGCCTGACCTATGACCATTTCGATCAGGACATGGAGGGCGAGGCCCTTAGCTCCTATTCGGCCACGGTTATCGGCCTCACGGCACAAGATGAAGCCGTACGCGACCGCATCAGTATGGACTGGCGTTTCGACAACTTCCTTGGTCTGGACTCAGGCTCGGTGTCCGCCTTCTGGCAGGACGCCACCACCCGCCAGTTCACCTATGAAGACCGCACCCCGGCCGTGGACCGCACCCGCGATGTGACCTTTGACAACAGCATCTGGGGTCTGGCCGCACAGGGCAGCAAAAGCTTCGGCACCCAGTCGGTCCAGCACCGTGTAACCGTCGGTGCCGACTGGTCGCGCACCACGCAGGAAGGCATCCGTAACGGCACCGTCCCGCCGATGGGCGAACCCTTCCCCGCCCGCCCCTTCCCCAAGACCGAATATGATCTGGCGGGCCTGTTCGTTCAGGACGAAATCTCGCTGCTAGACGGACGCCTCAGCATCATTCCGGCCGTGCGCTATGACTGGTACGAACTGACGCCCAAGGCCGACGCCCTGTTCCCTGCGCCCGCCGAGGGCCAGAGCGACAGCCATCTGTCGCCCAAGATCGGTGTGATGTTCTGGGCCGACGACCATTTCGGCCTGTTCGCCAACTATGCGCAGGGTTTCAAAGCCCCGTCGCCGATGCAGGTGAACAACTTCTTCGCCAATCCGGTGTTCGGCTATGAATCCATTCCGAACCCCGACCTGAAGCCGGAAACCAGCGAAAGCCTCGAAGCCGGTATGCGCTTCCGCAATCTGGAAGCCTTTGGCGGCAACCTGTCGCTGTCGGCCACGGCGTTCAAAACCCACTATGACGACTTCATCAACCAGATCGTGGTGCGCGGCACCGGCGTTCCGGGTGTCGATCCTCTGATCTACCAGTACGTCAACCTGACCGAGGTGGACATCTGGGGTCTGGAAGCGCGTGGCGACATTCGCTGGGATAACGGCCTGTCGGCCATCGTCGCTGTCTCGTTCGCCGATGGCGATCAGGAAACCGACGGCGCACGCGGCAAGCTGACCTCCATTGATCCGGTCAAGGTCGTCAGCGGCCTCAACTATGCCGCGCCATCAGGCGTCTGGGGTGGTTCGGCCACCGTCACATGGTCCGGCAAGAAAGACCAAGCCGGTTGCGGCGGCGGCAACTGCTGGGCAGGCGAAGAGTTCGCCATCATGGACCTGACCGCCTTCTGGAACGTCACCGAAAAGGCCACGGTCCGCGCCGGCGTGTTCAACGTCTTTGACGAAACCTATGCGTGGTGGAGCGATGTTCGCGGCCTGTCGCGTGGCGGCACGGTTACCGCCCCGACAGAACCAGCCACCCTTCCCGCCTTTACCCAACCGGGCCGCAATTTCGGCGTGTCCGTGAACCTTCGCTACTGATCCGAACGGCCAGACCATGACCAAACAAACCAAAATGTCCAAACGCGCCGTCATCATTGCGGCGGCCCTTTTGATCGGTGCGCCTGTCGCAGCAGCCAATGCACAAGCCCCCGTGGCGGCTACGGTTTCTACGCAGGCTCCGGCTACCGCCTTCGAGCGTGACCGTCAGGCCATTCTGGCGCAGGCGGGCCAGTACCGCGTCCATTTCGACATGCGCGAGAATGTCAGCTTCCATGCCGACTATGATCCGATGGAGGAAAAACTGTCGGGCGGCAGCGAGATCGTGCGCGTGGTCTATGACCATGGCGACCGCATCAGCCTGCAACACATCCTCGTCATGGCCCATGGCGACCAGACCGTCGTCATCAAGCACTGGCGTCAGGACTGGGTGTATCAGCCGCAAACCGTACTGACCTATACCGGTCCCAACCAGTGGAGCCTGACCCCAGTGCCCGAGATCGAGCGTGCCGGTGCATGGTCACAGACCGTATGGCAGACCGACGATTCCCCCCGTTATGGCGGTGTCGGCCACTGGACCTATGAGAACGGTCTGTCGGCATGGACCTCGAACCCCACATGGCGTCCGCTGGCCCGTCGCGATGCGGTGCGTAATCCGGTCTATGACCGCTATCTCGGCACCAACCGCCACATCCTCAAGCCAAACGGCTGGGTCCATATTCAGGACAATATGAAGATGGATGGCCGCAACGGCAGCACGCCCGTCGCGATCGTGCAGGAGGACGTCATCAACACCTATGACACCTCTACCTCCTACACGCCCAAGCCCGGCGATGACTACTGGGCCGCAACCCAGGCCTATTGGGCCGGTATCCGCGACGCATGGGATGCTGTCATCACGCGTGACGGCGGCGTCCATGTCGAGGAAGCGCCCGAGACAGGCGTCGTCACCGGCATTCCGTTGATGGAACTAGCCCAGAAAATTCAGGACGGCGAGATCACAACCGAAGCCGCCCTGACCGAAGGTCGCGCCATCATCGCGCTGGCCACGACCAAGGACTGACCTCCCAACTGTTCTGACGGGATGTGCATCCCCTCGTCCCGTCAGGCTATGCCCCTCTGTTTTTGCAGCAAACAGAGGGGTATCTTTTTTTTGGCTCTATCGTTCGCCTCGCGGAGGCTCACTGCTTGAGAGCGTTGAGTGCTCTATCGTTCGCCTCGCGGAGGCTCACTGCTTGAGAGCGTTGAGTGCCCTATTTTTTGCGGCTCGGCGTTCTGCGTGAGAGCGTCAGGCGCGCAAGCATTCTGCCTCGCGCCTGCGATTGCGCTTAGTGCGTGTGGCGAGCCGTTTCTGTGCGAGCGCGGACCTGACCGAACTCGGAGTCAGGCTTCCATGTCGGCCACATATCGCCATCGGCCAACTGGCGGCCCAGACGATACAGCAGGGTCAGATTTTCCGACGCCGACGTAAAGTCGAGATCCGCCGACCATTCATCGCTCGGCTTGTGATAGACGCGGCCGAAACGCTCCTGCCATGCAGCCTTGCCAACCTCGGTGCCGCCTTCGACAAAATCAACGCCGTGCCACGGCATCAGCGCCGGAACCCCCGCGCGCGCAAAGGCAAAGTGGTCCGAGCGGTAATAGAAGCCCTGCTCCGGCTGGCCATCATCCGACACATAGCGGCCCTCTGCCTTGGCCAGAGTGTCCAGCATGTCTTCCAGACTGTTCTGCCCCTTGCCAAAGATCGGCACATCACGCGTCGGTCCCGACAAAGGCAGCATGTCGATATTGATATTGGCGACCGTGGTTTCCAGCGGATAAACCGGATCAGCCGCATAGGCATAGGCCCCCAGCAGACCCATTTCCTCGGCGGTCACATGCAGGAAAACAAGGCTGCGCTTGGCAGGGCCATCGGCTGCGAACTGGCGGGCCATTTCAACTACACCGACAGTGCCCGAGGCATTATCCCACGCGCCGTTGAAGATATGGTCTTCGCCATTGGCCGGATCGCGGGTGCCCACATGGTCCCAGTGGGCGCTGAACACGACCGTTTGGTCAGGGCGCTCCGTCCCCGGCAGGATTGCCAGCAGGTTGTGGCTGGTCACTGTGGTCTTGTCTTCGTTCGCCGTCACCGACACGGTCTGCGGCAAGGCCACGGCCGAGAAGCTTTCCAGTTTGGCCGCTTCCAGTTGCGCCGCATCGACACCCCAGCCCGCCACCATTTCAGGCGAGGCCCAGCCACGGAACTGTAGCGGTGCCGAACCCGGTGCCAGACGCGACGAGCGCGCGCGCATCGTCACCGTGCGCCCCCAGTCATTGCTGGAAATCATAATGACGCCCACCGCACCCCGACGATAGGCTTCATCAACCTTGTAGCCATCCTGCGCGTAATAACGGCGATAGGGGCTGTTGAACTCAGGCGAACCGCCCATCAGCACGACGACCTTTCCGGTCACGTCCAGATCGCCGTAATCGTCCCAATCACGCTCGGGCGCGGTAATGCCATAGCCCGCAAATACCAGTCCGGCATCGGTCACATGGCCATGCCCGTCATTGTTCAGGGCGCGTACAATCAGGCCATCTGCATTCGCAGGCGTGCTGATGGTGCCATCAGCCGCTTTCAGCGTCACCGACGCATCGCGCGGCATCAGGCTGACCAGATCGACAGGTTGCAGCCACTGGCCATCCGGTCCACCCGGTTTCAGGCCCATGGCCTCATATTCGGATTGCAGCCATGCGAGGGTTTTTTCCTCGCCGACCGTTCCGGGATAGCGACCCTGAAAATCATCAGCGCTGATGAAGCGCACCTTTTGCGACAACACATCCGTCGCAAACTCCTGCGCGAAGGACGGTGCAGCGGCAAATACAAGAGCCGCAAAGGCTACACCGCGAAACGAGCGCTTGGACATACAGGGTCTCCCACCCGATTTTGTTATCGCATACCAATAAGGGCAACCCCGCCGGAGTTGCCCTTACCGTTTTGTAATGGTTGGTTCTTAGTCGCGCTGGCTTTGCGAAACCGCCCGTACCGTCGAGAATTCCGAGGTCGGTTTCCACTGCGGCCAGTCGGTCGAGTTGGCCAGTGCGGCACCCGCCTGATAGCTGACTTCCATATCCTCGATCATGCCGGCCAGATCCCAGTCGGCGCTCCATTCGTCCGCCACCTGATGGTAGCCGATACGGCCATACTCGGCCTGTGCGGCCAAGCGCGGCTCGATGGGGGCATCGAGGAAATCACCCGCCGAGTTGATATAGGACATCGGCACACCGCGCTTCACCAGCGGGAAGTGGTCGGAACGGAAATAGATACCGGCAGCTGCACCCGCATCCGGCACAATGCCGCGACCTTGTGTGGTGGCGACCGCGCTCAGACGGTCGTCCAGATCGGAATGGCCAAAGCCGGTAATGTTCAGCTTGTCCTTGCGACCATAGACATTGGCGGCATCGATATTGAAACCGGCCACCGTGGTTTCCAGCGGATAGAGCGGGTTGGCGGCATAATATTCCGAACCCAGCAGACCGGATTCCTCGCCCGTAAAGGCGACCATCACAATCGAGCGTTCCGGACGCGGGCCTTGGCCAAAGCGACGGGCGATCTCGACAATCGCCACCGTACCCGAGGCATTGTCCACGGCACCGTTAAAGATACGGTCGCCGTTCACGCCTTCGCCCGCATCAACGCCGATATGGTCCCAGTGCGCACCGTACAGCACGGTCTCGTTCGGGCGCTTGCTGCCTTCCAGACGGGCCACGATGTTGTGGGTGACGATCTGTTCGGAGGCGACGTCAAAGCTGACATCCATCGTGGCCTTCAGGTCCACAGGCTGGAAGTCGGCGCTGCGGGCCAGACGCTTTTGTTCTTCGAAATCGACACCGGCAGCGGCGAACAGCTTCTCGGCCACATCGCGCTGTACCCATGCCTCTACGGGCACACGCTCTGCGGCGGCGTTTTCGCGCAGAATGTCGAACTGAGGCACGCTCCACGAGTTGACGACGGTCGGCCAGCCATAGGCTGCAGGGGCCGTCTCGTGGACAATCAGAACGCCCGCTGCGCCCTGACGGGCCGCTTCTTCATACTTGTAGGTCCAGCGACCATAATAGGTCATGGCCTTGCCGCCGAAGGTGTTCAGTTCCGGCTCTTCAAAGTCGGGATCATTGACCAGCACGACGATGATCTTGCCGCGCACATCGGTCTTGAAGTCGTTCCAGTTGCGCTCGGGAGCGTTCACGCCATAGCCGACGAAGACCAGCGGCACGTCCTTCAGATCAACCTTGCTGCCCGGCAGGCGCGAGCTGATCGTGATTTCCTGACCTTGTGTCAGAGGCGTGGCGGCACCGGCCTGTGTCAGCGAGGCGCTGATGTTCGACGAGGCGATGCGGTTCAGGGTGACGGCCTGCGTCCAGCCGCCATTCTCGCCGCCCGGTGCAAAACCGGCCTCGGCAAAGCGCTGGCTGACAAAGTCGATGACCTTTTGCTCGGCCGGCGTGGCAATGCCGCGACCTTCGAAACTGTCATCGGACAGCAGACGGATTTCCTCAGAAATACGGGCAGCATCAAAACCGCTCTGGGCATTGGCGGCACCCGCCACCAGAGCAGAAGTCAGGGCCAGAGCCGCAACGGTCGTAAACAGGCGCATAGGGCCATCCCTCCAAACAATAGTCGCGTGACCGTAGAGTCCGGTTTCTCCGGTGTCGAGTTTTCCGCCTCATCCGGCACAAAGAAAAACCCCGCCGACCCAAAGGTCGACAGGGTTAAATCCTTGAACTGAAAGGATGGCCTAGTGGGCCACGCCCTTCCAGATCTTGCGGTACGAGGCATAGGTGATGCCTGCGAACATCAGCAGGAAGATCAGCACGCCGAAACCGGCCTGCTTGCGTTCCACCATCTTGGGCTCGGAAGTCCACATGATGAAGGCCGCAACGTCCTTGGCCATCTGGTCGACAGTGGCCTCGGTGCCATCGTCATAGGTGACTTGGCCGTTGGTCAGCTGCGGCGGCATGGCGATGAAACCACCCTTCGGAGCCGGACCCTTGCCTTCCCAGAACGGGGTCAGATCGCCGGACATGTACGGGTTGTAGTTCTGACCCGGAGCGATCTTCAGACCCTTGGGCGGAGCCACATAACCCGACAGCAGCGAGTAGATGTAGTTGGCACCGTCGTGACGGGCCTTGGCCATTACCGACAGGTCGGGCGGAGCCGCCCCACCGTTACCGGCAGCCGCCGCCGTAGCGTTCGGATACGGGTTCGGGAACTTGTCGGCCGTGGTGGCGTCACGCATCAGCGATTCACCGGTTTCCGAGTCGATATCGGCAACCTGGATTTCCTTGGCCAGAGCCTTCACGACAGGGTTGTCGTTCGGGTTCGGATAGGCCGGATTCCAGAACGGGCCGTGCTTGTCGCCAAGGTTACGGAAGTGGACATGGTCCATGCCGTGGCAGGACGAGCAAACTTCACGATAGACCTTGTAGCCGCGTTGCAGCTGGCCCTGATCGAAGGTGCCGAACGGACCGTTGAAGCTGAAGCCACCATCACGCGGGTGCTTTGCACCACCGGCCGCGAGGGCCGGCGATGCAACTGCCACGATACCGGCCGCAGCAACGGCACAGGCGATGATCTTGCGGAAGGACATCTTTTTCTCGTTGTTCATCGCGATCAGACCTTTTCGGCTTCGGTCGTCGGGAGGACAGGCTCCGAAATCGTTGCCGGGATCAGCAGCGGCTTCTCCTTGAGGCCGACCAGCGGCATCAGGACGATGAAGAACACGAAGTAGTAGATCGTCAGGAAACGGGTCAGCCACAGGTAGGAGTTCAGCTGACCGTCGATCAGGTTGAAGCTCGGCATACCCGGAACAACCGGAGCGTCCGGAAGCTGTGCACCGCACCAGCCGAGGCCGAAGCACACGAACAGGAAGATGATGAAGAAGGTCTTCATCGTCGGGCGGTAGCGCATCGAGCGCACCTTGGACGTATCCAGCCACGGCAGGACGAACAGCACGCCGATCGCCGCGAACATCGCAACCACGCCGCCGAACTTGTCCGGAACAGCACGCAGGATGGCGTAGAAGGGCAGCATGTACCACTCGGGCACGATGTGCGCCGGTGTCACCAGCGGGTTAGCCGGAATGTAGTTGTCGGCGTGACCCAGAGCGTTCGGATTATAGAACACGAACACGGCGAACATGATGAAGAACAAGATGATCGCAAAACCGTCCTTGACCGTGAAGTACGGGTGGAACGGCAGGGTGTCTTTCTTTTCGCGGTCCTTCGGGATCAGGATACCGACCGGGTTGTTCTGACCGGCAGCGTGCAGCGCCCACAGGTGCAGGACAACGCAGCCAAGGATCACGAACGGCAGCAGGTAGTGCAGCGAGAAGAAGCGGTTCAGGGTCGCATTGTCGATGGCAGGGCCACCGCGCAGCCACACCAGAATCGGCTCGCCCACAACAGGGATCGCACCGATCAGGTTGGTGATGACTTCAGCACCCCAGAACGACATCTGGCCCCACGGCAGAACATAGCCGAGGAAGGCGGTGGCGATCATCAGGAAGAAGATCACGCAGCCGACGATCCAGATCATTTCGCGCGGTGCTTTATACGAGCCGTAATACAGGCCGCGCAGCATGTGCAGGTAAACGGCGATGAAGAACATCGACGCGCCGTTGGCGTGCACATAGCGGATCAGCCAGCCACCCGGAACGTCGCGCATGATGCGCTCGACCGAGGCGAAAGCCATATCGATATGCGGCGTGTAGTGCATTGCCAGCACGATGCCGGTGATGATCTGCGTCATCAGGCAGATCGCCAGAATGCCGCCGAAGGTCCACCAGTAGTTCAGGTTACGGGGGGTCGGCAGATTTGCGTAGTCCATACCGAAACGAACGATCGGCAGGCGGGTGTCCAGCCACCGCTCAACAGCGGTTTTAGGGACGTAGGTGGATTCGTGATTGCTCATGGGTCCTCGTTACGTCCTCAGCCGATCTTGACGCGAGTGTCGGACAGATATTCGTAGGCTGGCACAATGAGGTTCAACGGTGCCGGACCCTTACGGATACGTCCCGATGCGTCATAGTGCGAACCGTGGCACGGGCAGAACCAGCCGCCGTACTCACCGGCGTTGAAGGTCGGCACGCAACCCAGATGGGTGCACGAACCGATGACAACGAGATATTTCTCGTGGCCTGCCTTGGTACGCTCGGCATCGGTCTGGGCCGGAGAACCGACCGCACCTTCTGCCTCGACCTTTTGCAGTTCAGCGGGGGTGCGATAACGCACGAACACCGGCTTGCCCTGCCATTTGATGACGACCTGCTGGCCTTCCTGGACCTTCGACATATCGAATTCGATCGAAGCCAGTGCCAGGGTGTCGGCTGCAGGGCTCATCTGGTTGATGAGCGGCCAGGCCACCATCACGCCAGCGCCAGCGGCGGCAGCCCCTGCAGCAATATGAATGAAATCACGACGGGTAGCGTCGCCACCCTCGTTTTGGCCCATAGGCCCATCAGGATTCACGACCGGTTCGGCCACGCGTATCACCTCTGTAATCCGATCGGCCCCCTCCGCAGCAAGCTGGGATGTCCCGTCGGCATGAACCTTAACTAGCGGAAGCAAAACCTTTGCCATCCTGCCATCGTTTAGACCACCCCATGACAAGCCGTAGACACAACTTGAGAAGCAATCGCAACAAAAGACACGACAAGGCCCCATCCCGCGCGTAGAGTGGGCCTTAGAATGCGTCTCGCCCTTTTTCAACCTGATATCCCGCAGAATGTCGGGGCTTGTATCCGTCTCAGCGCCTGTTTCGGCGTCGAATTGCACGTGATCGAGCCGACCGGCTTCAATTTCGACGACCGCGCCATGAAGCGCGCAGCCCTCGATTATGGCCCCCTTTCCCACATGACACGTCATGCCAGCTGGGACGATTTCCTGCGCGACAGGCCGTCGGGAAGGCTGGTACTTTTAACCACCAAGGGAGCCACTCCCTTGCCCGATTTCCAGTTCCAAAAAGACGATATCCTATTGTTTGGTAAGGAAAGTAAGGGCGCACCGGACTTTGTGCACGATGCCGCTGATGCCCGTGTCGTTGTGCCACTCAGGCCCGAAGCCCGCTCGCTGAACCTCTCGGTCACCGCCGGTATCGCGCTCTGGGAAGGCCTTCGCCAAACCCACGATTTCAATCTCGGATAATAGAAAAGGGAGCGTGAAAACACGCTCCCTTTTCCTTTGATTTTATTGTGAACAAAAAAATCCAAATTTAGCGAACACGTCTCGCCTAACCGGAAATAGCTCAGCCCTATCAACTATCGGGCCGTTCACCAGATTCGATGTCTTTGGCATCCAGTTCAAACTGAATGCGTGTCCTAAAGCGTGCACCATCAGGAGAGTTGGATACTGTTCTTTGTGTTAGCTGCCCTCTTGAAATGATCGCGACAGCCTGATCCCCCAGACCCAAATTCGCGTGACTTTCTTCTGTCACGCGACAATCGTTTGGCTTGCCACCGGAGTGAGCGCACTCGACGACCGCATAGGCGGGAATGCGCGAAGGCACGGTTGCACACGCTCCCGCCAGACCAGCAAAGCTCAAGCACAGTAAAAAGACTGCGGGCTTACGCATTCCCCTTTCTCCTTAAGCCGCCGGAAGACGCGACAGGTTCGGACGCTCGGCCTGTTTGGCAGCCGCCACAGCCTCTACCCTGCGCATGACACGCAGCATGTTTTCACCCGCCAGTTTGCGAATATCGGCATCGCTCCAGCCGTTCTGGATCAGGCGAGCCAGAATACGCGGATAGGCATCCACAGCCTCGACATCGACCGGCAGGGCATCCACGCCGTCAAAGTCGCCGCCCAGACCGATATGGTCGATACCGGCCACATCGCGCACATGCTGGATATGGGCCACCACGTCATCCAGCGTCGCGCGCGGGATCGGGTGCGCCGAGGTCCACTGGGTCATCTCGTTGCGCACACGCTCGGGATCGCCCGGATGCAGGCTGTTCAAACGGGCCTGTTCGGCAGAACGGTTGGCGCTCCACGAACGCACCTGCTCGTTGATAAAGCCCGGTACGAAGGTGACCATGACGATACCGCCATTGTCCTTCATCATTGCCAGCACATCATCGGGCACATTGCGCGGGTGGCCTGTCACGCCCAGTGCCGACGAGTGCGAGAAGATCACCGGTGCCGTCGAGACGCGCAAGGCATCCTTCATGGTTTCCGCCGAGACGTGGCTGAGGTCCACCATCATGCCGATGCGGTTCATCTCCTTGACGACTTCCTCGCCGAATGGATTCAGCCCGCCCCATTTCGGCGCGTCGGTGCCGCTATCGGCCCAGTTGGTCGATTTGGAGTGGGTCAGCGTCATATAGAGCGCGCCCGCACGGCGGAACTCGCGCAGCAGACCAAGGGAATCGTCGATCGAATAGCCGCCTTCCATACCGATCATGCTGGCAATCTTGCCCTGACGGTGGATGCGGACAATGTCGTCGGCTGTGGTGGCCAGCTCGAAGGTTTGCGGATAGCCGCCGATGATGCGCTTGACCGTATCGATCTGTTCGAAGGTCGCCTTGGCGGCCTCAAGCTGGGTCATGCTGGCCGGCACATAGACCGACCAGAACTGGCCCCCTACCCCGCCTTCGCGCAGACGCGGAATATCGGTGTGCAGACGTGTGGCCATCGACAGGTCGCTGGTCAGGTCCACCCCGTGCACATCATTGGCAAAGCCCTGACGGATCGCCCATGGCAGGTCGTTGTGTCCGTCGATCAGCGGCGTGCGGCGCAAAATCTGGCGCGCATGGGCCTCGGCAGCCGCAGCATCGCGGGCCTGTGCTAGCGAAGGCGTCGCCGCCATCAAGGTAGACACCGCCACAGCGGCCATCAAAACTTTACGGATCATCGCGTCCCCCCAAAATCAAAACCCGGATCATACCCGGATCAAAACACTGGTCCGCAGGCTGGCACAGCGAACGGCCTGTGAAAACAGGGTCTGATCCAGATCAAGGCCGAAACTTCGCCAAAGCTTCACATAGCGACCATACTCGGACTGTTCACCGAGCCTGCATCGTGGTTGAAGCCCCTATGACCGATAAGAATCCCGACCTGATGACCGAGCAGCGCGAACGCGCCCGCATCTGGTTCGAAACCCTGCGCGACCAGATTCACGCCGGTTTCGAAGCGCTGGAAGATGCCGCCCCCGCCGACCTGTATGAAGGCGAGGCGGGTCGCTTTGTGCGCACCCCGTGGGACCGCGCCGCCGGTGGCGGTGGCGTCATGGGCATGATGACAGGCCGCCTGTTTGAAAAGGTCGGCGTCCACTGCTCGACCGTATTCGGCGAGTTTCCCGCCGACTATGCCAAGAATGTTCCGGGGGCTGCCGAAGACCCGCGCTTCTTTGCAACGGGTATCAGCCTGATCTGCCATCCGGTGAACCCGAATGTTCCGGCGGTTCACATGAATACCCGCCTGATCGCCACGACCCAGACCTGGTTCGGTGGCGGCGGTGACCTGACGCCGGTTCTGGATGCAGACCGCCGTGACGACCATCCCGATACGCTGGCCTTCCACGCCGCCATGAAGGGCGCGTGTGATGGTTATGACGCCGACTGGTATCCGAAATACAAGAAATGGTGCGACGAGTATTTCTATCTGCCGCACCGCAACGAGCCGCGCGGCACCGGCGGTATCTTCTATGACCACCACAATACCGGTGACTTCGAGAAGGACTTCTCGTTCACGCAGGACGTCGGTAAGGCCTTCCTCAAGGTCTATTCAGACATCGTCGCCGGCCGCATGCACGAGCCGTGGACCGAGGCCCAGCGCGAAGAGCAACTGGTCCGGCGCGGCCGCTATGTCGAGTTCAACCTGCTCTATGATCGCGGCACCACTTTCGGTCTCAAGACCGGAGGCAATGTGGACGCTATCCTGTCGTCCATGCCGCCCATGGTGAAGTGGCCCTAAGTCCTTCCTGAACATGAAAAAGCCCGCTGCCGATGAGGTCGCGGGCTTTTTTATTGCAACGGATCAGGCCGTATCTTCCAGAACCGATGCGATGCAGCCTATGAGCGATTGCGCGGTCAGCGGTTTGGTCAGGTGCCTATCCGCGCCCGCCGCCATAGTGGCCTCGACATGTTCGCTCATGGCATTGGCGGTCAGCATAATGATCGGCGTATGAACCCGCCCGTCACGCCGCTCGATCTGGCGCAGACGCTGTGTTGCCGTTAGGCCGTCCATGACGGGCATCTGCATATCCATCAGAACCAGATCGAAACAACCCTTCTCGAAGGCCTCTACGGCCTGCTGGCCATCCACCACCGCCGTCAGTTCCACATCCAGCGGTCCCAGCAAGACCTCGACCACCTTGCGGTTAGGCGCATGGTCATCGGCCAAAAGCACCTTCAGACCCGAGCCTTTGGTGACGCATGCCTCATGGTCCGGCATGGTGCTTTTGCGCGCGTTACCCGTCTCGGTTGCGACCTTGCCGACCGGCGTCAACGCAATATCGAACCAGAAACGCGACCCCTTGCCCAACTGGCTCTCGCAATTCATGTCGCCCCCCATCAGGGCGATCAGGTTTTGCGAGATGTTCAGCCCCAGACCGGAGCCTCCATAGCGGCGTGTGATCGATTCATCGGCTTGCTGGAATCGGCCAAACAGGCGCTGGCGGAAACCCTCTTCAAAGCCCACCCCCGTATCGGTGACACTAAAACGGATACGATCGCCATCCAGCGGTTCTGCCTTGATGGTGACGGTCCCGGCCTCGGTGAATTTGACGGCATTGGAGACAAGGTTGTTCAGCACCTGCCGTAAACGCTCCGCATCGCCCGTCACGGTACGGTCCAGTTCCGGACAGCCAAGCAGTTCCAGTTTTATGCCCTTGTCCTCGGCACTGGCGCTCCACAACTGCTGTACCCCCTCCAGTATTTCGCAGACATTGAACGGTGCAGATTCCAGACGCAGCCTCCCCGATTCAATGCGGGCACTGTCCAGAATGTCGTTCAACAGACGCTCCAGCGTCCCTGCCGAGCTGCGGATGATATCCACCAGATCGCGATCCTTGGGCTGAAGGTCGCTGCGGTGAAGTACATCCGCCATCGCCACCACTCCGTTAAGCGGCGTGCGGATTTCATGGCTCATATTGGCCAGAAACTGGGTCTTAGCCATATTGGCCTGCTCGGCGCGGCGGCGGGCGCGACGCAGGGCACGTGACTGGATCCACAGCCACGCTGCTGTTGCGAAACCACACACAAAGAAGAACAGGCTGATGCCCATCACCCATGCCTGTGCGCGGATCATCGCCGACTGTAACCGCGCATTGGCCTGTTCGACTTCCAACTGGCGACGACGTTGGGACAACTGCTCCTGCATGTCCTGCGTGATCTGGTGAATACCATCGCTATAGGCACGCGCCTGACTGACATAGCTCTGCTGCTGATAGCGGCGCATCAGAGCGATGGCCTCGTCATACTGGCCCTGGGCATGCAGAAGCTCCGCACGCGCGCGCACCCCCAAATCGCTAGCCAGCCTGCCTGTTTCACTATCGGCAACGGCATCCCAGTCCGCCATAACGCGCTCGGCCTCGGCCACGCGCCCTGTACGCGCCAGCGCGATTACTTCCAACGGCAGGATCCACACCTTCAGATAGTCATTGCGTGACAGTTCGGGCTGGCCCGCTTCCATACAGGACAGCACCCTTGGCATGTCATCGCGCATCGAAGCCACGCGGGCACACATCATGGCATTATAGGCTTTCAGCCCATGCAGGTTTGACCTGCGCGCCAAACGGTCATGAGCCGCAAAAAAGCGTTCGGCATTGGCAGCATCGCCAACCTGAATAGCCATACTGCCCAGATTATAGATGCTGTCGAAATCCGGGCGCGGCCAGTCATTCGGGCTGTAATCCAGTTCGTAGCGCGCGAAAGCGTCTGTGGCGCCTTGCACATCGTTCAGGGCCATCAGGCCCAGACCCATTATCTCCCAGATACCGCTATGGGCGATATCGGCATCCGGTCCCTCATTGGGGATTTGCGCCTGAACCGCGGTCAGCAGGCGAAGCCCCTCGCCCACCTGATCCTTGTCGAAACGGGTAATCGCATAATAGCGTGTCGCTACGGCACGGACATACCAGTCAGATGTGCCGTTCATGGTGGCGTGGATGCGGTCCGCCGCCCCGCCATCGCCGCCTTCATAGGCAAGGATGGCGTTATTCAATCCGGCAATTGCACGAAAGCGCTCGTTATCCAGCGCCGTAGCCCGCGCCATCAGACGTGCATTCCACGCCCTGGCCTTGGGGCCTTCGTTCTGGTTGATATACAGGCTGACCACATGGTGCAGCCTGCGCAGACCCTCTGTGGTCCGCAGACGCTCGGCCTCGGTGCCAAAGCGGTCAAGATCGGCAAAACTTGTTTGCGCGGCACGCGTCTCGACCTGCTGTAGCAGACGGGCGGGCCGTTCGCCTTGCAGATAGGGCAAGGCCAGCGCCATCGTCGCGGGCAAGCCCAGCAGGCCCGCCAGAACCAGTGGTCGCGCCCAAGCCCCTACCGTCCTCACCAAACCCTTACGGGCAGGACGCCGCATGCGACAGACAACTGTGACCGCCCTCAAAACCGCAACGCGCACACGCCCCCCTACTGACCGCTTACAGCCCTCGAAAGACGATCGCTAACATACCGGGGTTTCCCAACCCTTAGCACAGATCAAATCCCCGAGCCGTCCCCCTCGACGGGTGGCGGGGTCAGCAGCAGAAACGCCCGCACCCATGCCGTCAGCACAGCCCGATCATTGGGGCGCTTCAGGCTCTCGATTGCCTCGTCCACCAGTTCATCGGCAATTCGGCTGCCTCGGCGCAGTTCGGTCAGGGCCGCGGCATAGGCAGGCTGGAATTCGGGATGGCACTGGAAGGTCATGGCATCATCGCCATAGGCCAGACCCGCATAGGGCGTAAACTCGCACTGAGCGATCACACGCGCATCGGCGGGAACGGCCACCACCTGATCCTGATGGGAGACGGCAATGGCGATGCTGTCGGCACGCGGGTGCATCCAGCTTTCGCGCGTCATCACCTGATAACTATGCAGGCCCACACCCCAGCCCTTGCCGGATTTTTCCACCCGCCCGCCAAAGGCATGGGCCATGATCTGGTGACCAAAGCAGATACCCAACAGGCGCGTCTTGCCACGTGCCGCCCGCAGCCAGTCGGTCAGCAACGGTATCCAGTGGTGGTCCTCATAGACCCCTGCCGACGATCCGGTGACGATGCACCCCGCATAGCGCGACGGATCTTCCGGCAGATGGCCGTTCTGCACATCATAGCGCACCGTCTTGGCCCCCTCGCCCAGCAGGGCGCGGAAACGGGCCGGATAGTCGTCAAAACTGTCGCGCAGGGCTTCGGGCGGATACCCTGTCTCGAGAATGGCAATCGGCTTCATAGGTCTGCTTCAATCGATACTCAGCGCCCTACACTGGAGCGCCCGAGCCGCCGAGGCAATGGCAGCGGCCCTTAGCTTCTTTGAGGCAAGCACCAGAAAAACTAAGCCTAGCTGGCCCGCCAGATTTCCGCCCGCGCCTTTTCATCGCCAAGGGTCTGCGCCACCCAGCCACAGATTTCAGCCGCCGCCGCATCGGTGCCGGACGGGGCATTGACCACCGTCATGGTGCAGCCGTTCATCTTCATCGGATTGTTCAGCGGGCGCAGACGCGCCTCGGCCACCAGCACACGCGGGGCCTTGGCTTCCTCAAGACGGCGCACAAAGCCGTCAAAGGTTTCCATGTCCTTCAGCGGGGTCCAGATCGCCACCACCGCCTTGGGATCGCGCTTGACGATGCGGGCTGCGGTTTCGGCCGAGCGGATATAGTCGTCGCCACGCTCGAACGGGGGATCGATCAGCACCAGCGGGCCTTGCACCTTCAGCGCTGCCGCCTCGGTCAGGTCATAGCCGTCGCCCTCGAAGCCTTGCGCGTTCGGATAATCTTTCAGCGCCTCGTCCAACAGAACCTTCACCGGCGGGTTCAGCTCGAAACCCTTATAGGTACCGCCATTGCCCAAGGCGCGGGCGATCAACACCGGCGAGCCGGGATAGAACCGCACCCCGCCCTGCGGATTGAACGACGCAACTTCCTTGGCCAGCGCCTCGATGAGCGGCGGACGGTTATCGGCGGTCATCAGACGCGCCACACCGGCCTCGGCTTCCTTGGAACGCATACCGTCGCCCGACAGGTCATACAGACCCGCCCCCGCATGGGTATCCAGCACCGTCAGTGGCCCTTGCTCAGCCCTCTGGCGGATCAGCCAAAGCACAAGCGCATGTTTGACAAGGTCGGCGAAATTTCCGGCGTGGAAGCTGTGACGATAATTCATTCGCCTCCGTCCCCCCTTGCGGCCCTTGCGTCAAGAGGCAGGCCGCTTACAGAGTTGCTCCATGCTTCTGGACCATCCCGCTATCAGCGACGAAGAACGCACCGTGCCCGACGCCGTGATCGAGGCGGCCAATTATGGCCTCTCATTGCGCCGCCAGCATGAACGCGGCGGCACCGAGGTCGGTCTGGAACGCGCCCTGCGGCTCAGTCGCGGCGAAAAGGTCAGTGACCGCGACATCAAGGTGATGAACGCATGGTTCGCCCGTCACGCCGTTGATAAGCGCGGCAAGTTCTGGGGACATCCGACCAAACCATCGGCGGGCTATATCGCATGGCACCTGTGGGGCGGCGATGCGGCTCATGAATGGGTGAAGCCATTGCGGGAGCGCTTGAAAGATTTCGGTATCTAAAGAAAAACCCCGCCGTTTCCGGCGGGGTTTTGTTTGTCTTAGTCCCAGTTCAGGATGACCTTGCCGGACTGGCCGGACTTCATCGCCTCGAACCCTTCGCGGTACTGCGAGTAGTGCAGTTGGTGGGTGATCAGCGGTTGCAGGTCCAGACCGGCTTTCAGCAGGCCCAGCATCTTGCGCCATGTGGTGAACATCTCGCGGCCATAGACGCCCTTGATGTTGATGGCTTTCAGGATGATCTGGCCCCAGTCGGTCTCGGTCGGCTTGGCCGGAATACCCAGCAGGGCCAGACCGCCACCCATGATCAGGGTGTCCACGCATTGCTTGAAGGCAATCGGCGAGCCGGACATTTCCAGCGCCACGTCGAAACCGACCTTGAGGCCCAGTTCCTTCATCACGTCGTGCAGGTCTTCCTTGGTCGTGTTCACGGTGCGAACACCCGGCACGACCTTTTGCGCCAGTTCCAGACGGAAGTCGTTGATGTCGGTCAGCACCACAGTACGCGCACCGGCGTGACGGGCCACAGCCGCAGCCATGACGCCAATCGGACCTGCGCCCGTGACCAGCACGTCCTCGCCCAGCAGGTCGAACTGCTGTGCGGTGTGAACGGCATTACCGAACGGGTCGAGGATGGCACCGATTTCATAGGGCACATCATCCGGCAGTTCGATCACGTTGAAGGCCGGAGCCACAACGTATTCTGCAAAGCAGCCCTGACGGTTCACGCCGATACCGCGCGTGTGCGGGTCGAGGTGGAAGTGACCGGCGCGGGCAGCTTCGGAGTTCAGGTCGATGACGTGACCTTCGGCCGAAACGCGCTGGCCAACCTTGAGCGGACGATCAACATCGGCACCGATAGCGACGATGTCACCGGCAAATTCGTGACCGGTAATCATCGGCACCGGCACGTTCTTTTGCGACCACTCGTCCCAGTTCCAGATGTGGATGTCGGTGCCGCAAACGGCGGTGCGACGCACGCGGATCAGCACGTCTTCCGGACCCATTTCAGGGATCGGAGCCGTAATCTGTTCCAGACCTTCGGCAGGCTGGGTCTTGGCCAGTGCCTGCATGTCGCCAGTGGGGTAGCTGGTCATTTGATGACTCCGAGTTCCTTGCCCGCCTGCGTAAAGGCGGCGACCGCTTGGTCGATCTGTTCAAAAGTATGGGCTGCCGACATCTGGGTGCGGATGCGGGCCTGACCGCGCGGCACGACGGGGAACGAGAAACCGATCACATAGACGCCCAGTTCCAGAAGGCGTGCGGCCATGTCCTGCGCCAACTTGGCATCGCCCAGCATCACCGGAATGATCGGATGCTGGCCCGGCAGCAGGTCGAAACCGGCTGCGGCCATGGCGGAGCGGAAACGCTCGGCATTGGCAAACAACTGCTTGCGCAGCGCATCGCCCTCGTCGCCCGCTGCGATACGGATGGCTTCGATCGACGAGCCGCAAATCGAAGGGGCCAGTGCGTTCGAGAACAGGTACGGACGCGCACGCTGCTTCAGCAGGGCCACCACATTGGCATTGGCACAGATAAAGCCGCCCATCGCCCCGCCTAGCGCCTTGCCGAACGTACCGGTGACGAAATCGACCTTCACGCCGCAATGGGCGAACGAGCCACGGCCCTTGTCGCCAAGGAAGCCGGTGGCGTGGCAGTCATCGACCATGATCAGGGCGTTGTACTGGTCGGCCAGTTTACGGATCTCGTCGATCTTGCCGATATAGCCGTCCATCGAGAAGGCACCATCGGTGGCGATGATGATATCGCGGGCACCGTCGGCGCGGGCCTGTTTCAGTTGCGCTTCGAGGTCGGCCATGTCGGAGTTGGCAAAGCGGTAACGCTTGGCCTTGGACAGGCGTACACCGTCGATGATCGAGGCGTGGTTCAGGCTGTCGGAAACAATCGCATCTTCGGCACCGAACAGCGGCTCGAAGATGCCGCCATTGGCGTCGAACGCCGCGGCGAACAGGATGGTGTCCTCAAAGCCGAGATAGTCGGCAATGGCGCGTTCCAGCTCTTTGTGGATTTCCAGCGTGCCACAGATAAATCGGACCGAGGCCGTGCCTGCGCCCCACTTTTCCTGAGCCTTGATACCAGCCTGCGCGACGCGCTCGTCACCGGCAAGGCCCAGATAGTTGTTGGCGCAGAAGTTCAGCACATCACGGCCATTGACCGAGATGACCGGACCTTGGCGCGAGGCAATAACACGCTCGGGCTTGGTCAGGCCCTGAGCATCAATGTCCGCCAGTTCGGCAGACACACGTTCGTAGAAGGCGGGATTTGCTGATTGGGTCATGTTTGCTCCGCTACGCTGAATTTCGGCAGTATTAAACCCCTTTTATTACAGCGTTAGGGCGCACCATCCCGAGCGCCCGCATTCGTGGCAAATGCCGATACCGTGACCTTGCCACCGCAGGCCGTTATCGAGGCCGGAACGCTGGCCAATTGCCCGCCGCCGGGGGCCTTCAGGGTCCAGCCTGAAACCTCGGGACATTTCGTCTCGCCCTCGCCTTCGTGCGGGATCACACCCCAGCCCAGATAGAAACTGACCGTCTGATGTGGCTTCAGTTCGATACGGTTCTGACCTTGGGGCGCGGCAAAATAGCTGTCGGAGGTGCGCTCGATTTTCACCGGTACAGCCGCCTTTTGCGTCACCAGTTCCAGTTCAGGCCACTGGGGCAGGATGCAAGCGCGCTCTCCCTTCAGAGACAGCCGCATTTCCTGCTGGCGATGGCCCATCGCCGCGTCGGCCTCGCCGGTTTCAAGCTGTAGCTGGTCGGCCCGACAGGCAGTCAGGCTGGGCGCGGGGGCTGCCGTGGGAGATGGCCGCACACACTGGTGCACCGTGCCATCGGCCAAGGTCAGGCGGGCAACCTCCTGCCCCTCCTCTTGCACCACTTCCCACCTCGCCTTGCCGTCAGTGTAGGCGCTACCGCGCGGGCTGGCGGTCGCCATCAGGTTCATCGTCTGCCCGTCCAGCGTCAGATGCGCCACACCGCCCTCGTCATAGGCCACCACGACATCCCCGCCCGTACCACATGTATAGCGGACAGGTGTGCTGGCGGCGGCAGACGGCATCTTCAACTGTCCGCCTGTCTCCTCAGGTGCGGGCTGCTGGCAGGCCGACAGGACCGGTAACAGCATCAGATATTTCAGCGCTCGCATCGTGTTTCCTCCACCCCTCGCCCCGCTCATACGCAGAGCATTGTGCGCTTAACGCAACAGCCAGAGGCAAAGCTCCCGATATTTCCAAATACGGCGCTTGCGGAATGATACATTATAACATACCAAAACTTATCAGTTCCTGTTGGTGGTGCCCATGACGTCCAAAACCCTTCTGCTTTCCGTGTCCCTTCTGGCCCTCTGCGCCGGGGCGGCCCATGCGCAAACCACCTCTCAAACAGCCGACCCGCACGATCATGTCACCGAGGTCGAGGAAGTCGTTGTCCGCGCCCTGCCGCTGGGCCGTGCAGGCAATGATGTGGCCAGCCATGTGGCGCTGCTGAGCGGCGAGGATCTGGTCCACCGTCGCAGTTCCACCCTTGGCGACACCCTGACCAGCCTGCCCGGTGTGAACTCCGATGCCTTTGGTGGCGGGGCCAGCCGTCCGGTTATCCGTGGTCAGGCCAGTCCCCGCGTGAAGGTACTCAGCGAAGGGGCCGCCCTGATCGACGCTTCGGAGGTTTCACCCGACCACGCGGTTTCGGGCGAGCCGATGCTGCTGGAAGGTGTTGAAATCCTGCGCGGCCCGTCGGCCCTGCTGTTTGGCGGCGGTGCTATCGGTGGCGCGGTCAACCTGCTGGACAAGAAGATCCCCACCCGCATTCCGGCCAATGGCGGCGAAGGCGTTCTGGAATACCGCTATGGCAGCGTCGATGACGAGAATACCGGCGTGGCCGGTGTCACCGTCGGTGCAGGCCAGTTCGCCCTGCGCCTCGAGGCCGTGGGCCGCCGCAGCGACGATTACCGCATCCCCGATGACAAACATGACCGTCTGGAAGGCTCCTATAACAACACCTTTACCGGCACGATCGGCGCGTCGTGGATCGGTGAAAAAGGCTATCTGGGTGCCGCCTATACCCAGCAGAAAAGCACTTATGGCTTGGCTGGCCACAGCCACGAGTTCGCCTCCTGCCACCCGCACGGCACCCACCTGCATTGCGATGGCGACGATCATGGACACGGGCACGACGATGACCATGATGACGGTCACGACCATGACCACGAAGGCGAGCACGATCATGCCGCGCCCCAGGTTCGCCTGAAAAGCCAGCGTGTCGATATTCGCGGCGAACTGAAAGACGTCATGCCGGGCATCGAGCGTATTCGCCTGCGTGCCGGCCACACCGACTATCGCCATGACGAGGTCGAGGAAGGCGAGGTTCTGACCACCTTCACCAATAAGGGCTATGACGCACGCCTCGAAGTCCAGCACACCGAATGGAACGGCCTGCGCGGTGTCGTCGGCCTACAGCTCAGCGAAAACGAGTTCGGCGCTGTCGGTCTGGAATCCTATCTGCGCCCGACCGAAACCAAGGCCACCGGCCTGTTCCTGATGGAAGAATACGAGATCGGCCTGTGGCACCTCGAAGGGGCCATCCGCAAGGACTGGACCGAAACCGCCATCAAGGGCGCAGACAGCGTCGATAATGACCCGCTGTCCGTCTCGGCGGCAGCCGTCTGGCACTTTGTGCCCGAATGGACCATCGGCCTGTCGCTGGCCCGCTCGCAGCGTGCCCCCTCGGCTCAGGAACTGTTTGCCGACGGTGTTCACCTCGCCACCAATACCTACGAGATCGGCACTGAAACGCTGGATCTGGAAACGGTTCACTCGGCCGAGCTGACCCTTCGCAAACGCGAGGGCCGTATCACCGGCACGCTCAGCGCCTACCACTATGACTATTCGGATTATATCTTCGCCAATACACTGGACCAGCACGAGGACTTCCGCCTGATCCGTTACGAACAGGCCGATGCCCGCTTTACTGGCCTCGAAGGTGAAGTGACCGCCGAACTGACCCCGTGGCTGAGCGCCACCGTCTATGGCGATTATGTCCGTGCCAAGCTGGATAAGGGCGGCAACCTGCCGCGTATTCCCGCCGGTCGCCTCGGCGGACGTTTGTCGGCCTTTAACGGCCCGTGGTCAGGTGAAGTCGACTATACCCGCGTGTTCGAACAGTCGGACATTGCCGATTACGAGACCAAGACCCCCGGCTATAATCTGCTGAGCGCCAGCGTCGCCTACGGCTTTACGGTCGGCGATATGGCCGATGCGGAAATCTTTGTTCGCGGTACCAATCTGCTGGACGAAAGAGCATGGAGCCACGCCTCCTTCCTTGGCGAGCGCGCGCCCTTGCGCGGGCGCGGCATCAGCACCGGCGTGCGGGTGCGTTTCTAAAGTCACACACTGTGCTTTAAAAAATAAGGCGGGGGCGGGATCGACGGATTCCGCCCCCGCTCGCGTTTACAGCCACTATGAGTTCCGCCGCCCTGCCCGAAACGCGGAACCCGGTTTTTTATATCGAGCAGGTTCAGGCGCGGTTCACCCAAGCGGCCCTAGTCCTTGCTCGAACCTCCCCCGCGCGGCCTGTGCCGCCCACACGTTTTAGATGAGCCGATATGTCGCCTGTTACACTCATGCTCGCCCTGGCGTCGATGGCAACCGACGCTCCGGTCAATACGCCCGTCCAGCAACAGCCCGAACAGGCCCATGCGCCCGTCCAGACGCCCGAGCAGTCCGAAGACGAAGCCTATGATCTGGGCACTTTGAATGCCGTCACCACATCGCGTCGTGGTGCGGCGCTGGGTGGCTACGAACCGGAAGCGGTTCTGGATTCCGAACAGTTGAAAGCCTATGGCGCAGGCACGATCGAAGAACTGATGACGATGCTGGAGCCTCTGACGCGCTCGGCACGCGGGGGCTCGCCTGTGTTTCTGGTCAATGGTCGCCGCATCTCGGGCTTCCAGGAAATTCGCGGCATCCCGCCCGAAGCTATCGAGCGCACCGAAATCCTGCCTGAAGAAACCGCCCTGTCCTACGGCTATACCGCCGACCAGCGCGTGGTGAATTTCGTCCTCAAGCAGGACTTCCGCTCGGTGGCCGTTCAAGGCCAGATCAAACGTCCCGATCTGGGTGGTCGCACCCAGTCCGAGCTGGAAACCAATATCGTCCGCATCGGTGGTACCCAGCGCTGGACCTTCGATATCGAATATGAGGCCGACAGCCCGCTGTATGAAAGCGAGCGTGACATCAACCGCGAGCTGGAAGCCCCTGCGGGAACGCTTCGCGGCGACGATACGCCGCTGACCACCTACCAGACCCTGAATCCGCGCCGTCGCGGCTATGAAGTCACCGGTTCGTACAAGCGCGATCTCGAAAGCGGCATCGGCCTGACCGTCAGTGGCAATATCGAGCAGACCAACCGCATGACCTATCTGGGTCTGCCGGGTGTGGTGATGGACCTGCCCTCCTCCAGCCCGTTCTCGGACTATGCCAATGACGTGCAGGTGCATCGTTTCTTCGATGCGCCCTCGGCCCTGTCGCGTGAAAGCGATGCGCTGAGCGCCAATATCAACGCCCTTGCCGATGGCTATATGGGCGAATGGCGCTGGACCGTCAGCGGCGGCATCAAACGCAATGAAACCGAAACCACGACGGGACGCGGCCTGAACACCGATGCCCTCAAGGCGGGCGTTGTTGCAGGCACGATCAATCCCTTCGGCGATCTGGGCAGTGTTCCGTTCAATCCGAATGACGAGGCCAAGTCGATCAACACCTCGGCCAATGTCGAGGGCGTGCTGAACGGCACCTTGTGGGACGCTCCGACGGGCGCACTGCAAGCCACCTTCAAGGCCGGTTTCGATACCCAGAAACAGGAAGCTGAAAACCTGCGCTTCTCGGCGGCGGACAATGCCAGCGTCTTTACCGAGCGCAGCCTGTCGCGTGACCGTTTCAATGCCTCGGGCAATTTCAACCTGCCGCTGGCCGCACGTGATATCGGCACCTTTGGCAAGCTGGGCGACCTGTCGGCCAACCTGAACGTACAGCTTCAGGACCTGTCGGACTTTGGCGGTCTGAACTCATGGACGCTGGGCATGAACTGGTCGCCCTGGTCGCCGCTGAGCCTGACGGCCAGCTTCGCGCAGGAACAGGCCGCGCCCTCCATGTCGCAACTGAACGACCCGACTCTGACCACGCCCAATGTGCCGGTCTATGACTTTGCGACGGGTCAGAGCGTCATCATCAACCGTATCGAAGGCGGCAATACCGCCCTGTCGGCCGAGGACAAGTCGGTCCTGCGTCTGGGCATGAACTTCACCCCGTTCGAAAACAAAGACCTGCGCTTTACGGCCAACTATACCCGCACCGATACCGATGGCGTGATTTCGGGCTTCCCGACGATTACGCCTGCGCTGGAAGCGGCGCTGCCGGAGCGGTTCGAGCGCGATGGTGCGGGCAATCTGATCTCTATCGATGCCCGTCCTCTGAACTACGAGAACAGCCTCAAGGAAGAAATCCGCTGGGGCCTGAACTTCTCGACCGCCTTTGGCAAACCTGATCCGGCCGCAATGCAGCGTGCGCGGGGTCAAGGTGGTCCCGCCGGTGGTCCGCCTTCAGGTGGTGGCCCGCGTGCTGGCGGTGGCGGCGGCGGTCCGCGTATGGCCATGCACGGCGGCGGCGGCCGTGGCGGACGCGGTGGCCAGATGCAGCCCGGTCAGGGCCGCTTAAATGTCAGCCTGTATCACACCTATCGCATGACCGACGAGATCACGATCCGTCAGGGCCTGCCGGTCATTGACCTGCTGGATGGCGGCGCGACCGGTTCGCGCGGTGGCCAGTCACAGAACGAGCTGCAACTCCAGGCCGGTGTGTTCAAGAGCGGCATGGGTGCCTTCATGAACGCCAACTGGGCCGAAGGCACACGCGTTTCTGGCGGCACGTCCGGCGATCTGAACTTCTCGGATCTGGCGACCGTGAACCTGCACATGTTTGCCGACCTCGGCCAACGCACCAAGTGGGTCGAGAAATTCCCGTGGCTGACCGGCTCGCGCGTTTCGGTGGGTATCGAGAACCTGTTCGATGAACGCCTCAGCGTCACCGACGCCCAAGGCAATACGCCCAATGCCTATCAGCCCCATTATCTAGACCCGATGGGCCGGACCTTCCGGATCAATTTCCGCAAGATCATCTTCTAAAAACGAAAGGCCCGCTGGAAACAGCGGGCCTTTTTCTTTGTCCTGTAGGGCGACCTAGTGATCGCCTTTGGGGCGTTCCATCAGCTCGATCAGAACCCCGCCCATTTCCTTCGGATGCAGGAAGACGACGGGCGTGCCGTGGGCACCGATGCGCGGTTCGCCCGTGCCGAGAATGGTCACGCCCTTGGCGCGCATCTCGGCGACAGCGGCGTGGATGTCCTCAACCTCGAAGCACACATGGTGCTGGCCGCCCTTGGGGTTTTTGGCGAGGAAGCCGACAATCGGACTGTTCTCGTCATAGGGTTCGATCAGTTCGATCTGGGCGGTCGGCGTGTCGACAAAGCAGACCTTAACCCCCTGCGCCGGAAGATCGAACGGCTCGCCGATCTTGGTCGCACCAAGGATATCGCGATACAGCTTGATCGAGTCTGCGATCGAAGGCGTGGCCACGCCAACATGGTTCAGATTGCCGATCATTATTTCTTGTCCGCTTTAGGTTGGGCATAGCCCAGACGCTCGTTCAGTTTCTCGATCAGGTCCACAGCGGTTTCGGCAATCACCGAACCCGGCGGATAGACAGCCGCCGCCCCCATATCCAGCAGCGGTTGCACGTCCGACGGCGGGATAACGCCACCGACCACAATCGTAATGTCCTCGCGGCCCAGCTTGGCCAGTTCGGCCTTCAGTTCCGGCACCAGCGTCAGGTGACCTGCCGCCAGCGACGACGCACCAACTGCATGGACGTTCTTTTCAACGGCATCGCGGGCCGCTTCGGCAGGCGTCTGGAACAGCGAACCGGCCGTCACGTCAAAGCCGATATCGCCATAGCCGGTCGCCACAACCTTCTGGCCACGGTCGTGACCGTCCTGACCCAGCTTGGCGATCAGGATGCGCGGCGCACCGCCATCGTTTTCGATGAAGGCGGCGACCATTTCACGGGCGCGGGCAAGCTTGGGATCATTGCCTGCTTCCTTGGCATAGACGCCCGAAACGGTTTTCACGGTGGCGATGTGGCGGCCAAAGGCGGCCTCCAGCGCATCCGAGATTTCACCCACCGTGGCCTTGGCGCGGGCAGCGCGAACCGACAGCTCCATCAGGTTTTCATTACCGCGCGCGCCTTCGGTCAGGGCGTTCAGAGCGGCCTCGACCTCGGCGTCATTACGCTCGGCCTTCAGGCGTTCCAGCTTCTCGATCTGGCGGGCGCGTACCTCGGCATTATCGACCTTCAGCATCGGAATATCGTCGGTCAGCGGGTTGATATACTTGTTCACCCCCACCAGCGTCTGCTGGCCGGTATCGATACGGGCCTGCGTTTTCGCCGCTGATTCCTCGATACGCAGCTTCGGAATACCGGCCTCGATGGCCTTGGCCATGCCGCCATATTCCTCGACCTCGGCCATCAGGGCGCGTGCCTTGGTGGCCAGTTCCTGCGTCAGGCGCTCGACATAGTGCGAGCCGCCCCACGGGTCGATCACGCGGGTCAGGCCCGTTTCTTCTTGGGCCAGAATTTGCGTGTTACGCGCAATGCGGGCCGAGAAGTCGGTCGGCAGGGCCAGAGCTTCGTCCAGCGCATTGGTGTGCAAGGACTGGGTCTGACCACCGGCGGCAGCCATGCACTCGATCATGGTGCGCGGCACGTTGTTGAACACGTCCTGCGCCGCCAGCGACCAGCCCGAGGTCTGGCAGTGGGTACGCAGCGACAGGGACTTAGGATTAACCCCGCCCTCTTTCGCCACGGCCTCGGCCCACAACAGGCGACCGGCGCGCATCTTGGCCACTTCCATGAAGTAGTTCATGCCGATGGCCCAGAAGAAGCTCAGGCGCGGCGCAAACTTGTCCACGGCCATGCCTGCGGCCTTACCGGCGCGCAGATATTCAATGCCGTCCGCCAGCGTATAGGCCAGTTCGATATCGGCCGACGCGCCCGCTTCCTGCATGTGATAGCCGGAAATCGAGATCGAGTTGAACTTGGGCGTTTCCTTCGCCGTCCACTCAAAGATGTCGGCAATGATCCGCATCGAGGGCGACGGCGGATAGATATAGGTGTTGCGGACCATGAACTCTTTCAGAATATCGTTCTGAATGGTTCCGGTCAGTTGGGCATGCTCCACGCCCTGCTCTTCGCCCGCCACGACATAAAGGGCGAGGATCGGCAGAACCGCGCCATTCATGGTCATCGACACCGACATCTTGTCCAGCGGGATGCCGTCGAACAGGGTGCGCATGTCCAGAATGGAGTCGATGGCCACACCGGCCATGCCGACATCGCCCTTTACGCGCGGATGGTCGCTGTCATAGCCACGGTGGGTGGCCAGATCGAACGCGACAGACAGACCCTTTTGGCCCGCCGCAAGGTTACGACGGTAAAACGCGTTGGAAGCCTCGGCGGTCGAGAAGCCCGCATATTGGCGGATCGTCCACGGCGCACCGGCATACATGGTCGGATACGGGCCACGCACGAACGGTGCAAAGCCCGGCAGACCTTCGATAAAGTCCAGACCCTCGATGGCATCCGGCCCATAGGTCGGCTCGACGGTTACACCTTCGGGCGTGGTCCATGCCTCGCGCGACGGACCCTTGCCCGTTTCGCCAAGGTCCAGATTCAGTTTGGAGAAATCAGGAAAGCTCATTGGCCAGCCTCCTCGAACGCGGCGGCAATACGGACAGGCTTCAAGGCCTCGAAGGCATCATAGGACACAGCCTCGGACACGTCCTCGGTCACCGAAACGGCACGCACGTCAGGGTCCACAAACTTGGTCACGCCGATAATCTGGGCGCTGCCGTTCTGATAGGCTTTTTCAATGAATTCGCGGGCACGGGCGATGCGCGGCTGGATGACATGGCCTTCCAGCGCCGCAACAATACCGCCCTCGGACTCGATAGCTTGAAACTCGGTCCAAGCCGCCTCGGCCAGTTCACGCGTTCGGGCATCCAGATACCAGCTACCCGAGGCCGGATCATCGACACGGCCCAGATTGGATTCTTCCATCAGGATCAGCTGGGTATTGCGGGCCTGACGACGCGCAAAATCATCCGGCAGACCGGCAGCCCGGGTAAAGGCATCCAGCACCACCACATCGGCCCCGCCGACACTGCCTGCAAAACCGGCAGCCGTCAGACGCAGCATGTTCGGCCACGGATCGCGCGCCGACAGCATACGGCGTGAAGAGCGCGCTTCGATCTGGGCCTGAACCTCATGACCGAAAGCCTTGGAGACATTCGACCACAGGATACGCAGGGCGCGAACCTTGGCCAGACTGTCAAAATATTGCTGGTCCACAGCCACGCCCAGCGTCAGCGGCGACAGGGCTTTTTCCGTCGAAACACCGGCCTCTACCAGAGCCTTCACATAGGCCACAGCCGATGACAGCGCGAAGGCCAGTTCCTGTGCAATCGATGCACCCGCCTCATGCGCCACCTGACCGGAGGCGAGGAACAGCCTGGCCTCGGGATAGGTCGAGGCCCAACCCGCAGCCTTGCTTGCGGCATCTTTCAGGATCGCCGCAAAATCGGATGGCGCACCACCGGCGCGGGCATAGGCCGACACCGGATCAAGATGGAACGACAATTTGGCACGCGGCGAAGCCTTGGCGACAGCATCCAGAGCCTCGCCCGCCTTTACGCCATCAAACCCCGCATCCAGCGCAACCGGAGCCAGCTCCAGCGCCACGCCTTCAAGAGCACGCGTCAACTTCGCCGCATCCGTCGTTACGGATCCCGAAACCAGCACCGAAGCTGCCCCGTTTTCCAGATCGGTCAGGATGGATGTGTTCAGTTCTGCGGCATCCCCGCCCTCAACGATCGCGCGCAAATCCCAGCTACGGCCTTCGCTGTCCGACGGGCGCGGTGCAAACACCGCCCCCGTGGCATTGGCGGTTCCGTAAAGAGGACGGGTCGCCAACTGGTCCGCATCCAGATGGATAAGGCTTTCCAGCGGGCGATCCTTGAGCGCCTTGATCGCGGCATCACGCCACTCAAGAGGCGTCGGAGCGGGGAATTGGCTCATGGTTTACTCGAACTCCACCAGTACATCGTCGGCAGCGACGGGGTCGCCAGCCTTGGACTTCACGGCTTTGACCTTACCATCACGCTCGGCCTTGAGGATGTTTTGCATCTTCATGGCTTCGATGATGGCGACGGTTTCGCCCTGCTTGACCTCTTGACCTTCGACGACCGGAATATCGACCACCAGACCCGGCATCGGCGACAATACCAGCTTGGAGGTGTCGGCGGCCTGTTTTTCGGGCAGCATGCTGTACAGGCTGGCAATCTCGGGGCGCAGGATACGCACACGCGCCTTGGTGGCACGCGAGCGGATGTCGAAACCGTCTGCGGCGCGCTTCACTTCGACCGTAAAGGCTTCTTCGTCCAGCACGGCGCGGAACAGCGACAGACCCGGACGCCAGTCGATTTCCGACAGGGTGACTTCCTCGTCATCGATGATGACGGTCAGGTCTTCGGCCTCGTCATAACCGACCTCGACCTCATAGGCCGCCTTATTGACCAGAACGGTCCACTCGCCACGCTCGGACGGATCACCATCCTGCTCGGCAATGACTTCGTTCATCGCAATGGCCGACGCGATCAACTGCTTCACCTGAAGCGCGTTCGGCTCCAGACCATTAAAGCCGTCGGGGAACTCGTCCTTGATATAGCTGGTGGCGATATTGCCGGACTGGAAGCGTTCCTGATCCATAACCGCCGCAAGGAACGGCACGTTGTGGCCCAGTCCCGACAGGTGGGTGTCTTCCAGAGCGCGGGCCATGCCACGGATGGCATCGGCGCGGGTTTCGCCCCATGCACACAGCTTGGCGATCATCGGGTCATAGAACATGCTGATCTCGTCGCCCTCGCGGACGCCCGAGTCATTACGCACGATGTAACCGTCTTGCTGGCCTTCAGCGGGCTGTTCGTAACGCACCAGACGGCCAATCGACGGCAGGAAGCCGCGATACGGGTCTTCGGCATAGATGCGGCTCTCGATGGCCCAGCCGTTGATCTTCAGGTCTTCCTGCTTGATCGCCAGTTGTTCGCCCCATGCCGAGCGGATCATCTGCTCGACCAGATCAACGCCAGTGATCAGCTCCGTCACCGGATGCTCGACCTGCAGGCGGGTATTCATTTCAAGGAAGAAGAACGACTTGTCCTGCCCAGCCACGAACTCGACCGTGCCAGCACTGTCATAGTTCACAGCCTTGGCCAGAGCCACGGCCTGCGCGCCCATGGCCGCACGGGTCGCTTCGTCCAGCAGGGCGGACGGCGCTTCTTCGATGACCTTCTGGTTACGACGCTGGATCGAGCATTCACGCTCGAACAGATGGATGACGTTGCCGTGCTTGTCGCCCAGCACCTGAATCTCGATGTGGCGCGGGTCGATGATGAACTTTTCAAGGAAGACGCGGTCGTCACCAAACGCGTTCAGCGCCTCGGCCTTAACAGCGGCAAAGCCCTCGGCCATATCGTCGTCGGAATGGGCCACACGAATGCCCTTACCGCCGCCGCCAGCCGACGCCTTGATCATCACCGGATAGCCGATTTCGCGGGCAATCTTGACCGCTTCCTCGGTGGTTTCGATCAGGCCCATATGGCCCGGAACGGTCGAAACACCGGCTTCGGCGGCGAACTTCTTGGAGGTGATCTTGTCGCCCATGGCGTCGATCGCCTCGGGGTTCGGACCAATGAAGGCTATACCCTCGGCCTTCAGACGACGCGCAAAGCTGGCGTTTTCCGACAGGAAGCCAAAGCCCGGATGCACAGCCTGTGCGCCCGTCTGCTTCACGGCATCCACGATCTTGTCCTGGATCAGATAGGACTGGGCCGCCGGCGACGGACCGATGTGAACGGTTTCATCCGCCATCTCGACCGCCAGCGAACCGGCATCGGCGTCGGAATAAACCACCACCGTCTTGATGCCCATCTTGCGGCAGGTCTTGATAATGCGAACAGCAATCTCGCCGCGGTTGGCGATCAGAATTTTATCAAACATGTTTCTGGGCCTTACAGCGGGATGTTATCGTGCTTCTTCCAGGGGTTTTCCTGGACCTTGTTCTTCAGCGTGCCGAGGGCCTTGATCAGGCGGCGTCGCGTGCCGTGCGGCATGATGACGTCATCGATATAGCCGAGGCCAGCCGCCACGAACGGGTTGGCGAAGCGTTCTTTGTATTCGGCTTCACGCGCGGCCAGAGCTTCGGGGTCGCCCGCTTCCTTGCGGAAGATGATTTCCACGGCACCCTTGGCACCCATGACGGCGATTTCAGCAGTCGGCCATGCATAGTTGACGTCGCCGCGCAGGTGCTTGGACGACATAACGTCATAGGCACCGCCATAGGCTTTACGCGTGATGACGGTCAGCTTGGGCACGGTCGCCTCGGCATAGGCGAACAGCAGTTTGGCGCCGTGTTTGATCAGTGCGCCATATTCCTGCTTGGTGCCCGGCATGAAGCCCGGCACGTCCACGAAGGTCACCAGCGGGATGTTGAAGGCGTCGCAGAAACGCACGAAACGCGCGGCCTTGCGGCTGGAGTCGATATCCAGAACACCGGCAAGCGTTTGCGGCTGGTTGCCGACGATGCCGACGGTTGCGCCATCCAGACGGCCAAAGCCGCAGATGATGTTCTTGGCAAAGTCGGCACCGATCTCGAAGAAGTCCGCCTCGTCGACGACCTTCAGGATCAGTTCCTTCATGTCATAGGGCTGGTTCGGATTGGTCGGCACCAGCGTATCCAGCGAAGCTTCGTCACGGTCGGCTTCGTCATACGACTCGCGCACCGGCGGCTTCTCGCGGTTCGACAGCGGCAGGAAGCCGATCAGGCGGCGAACCTCGGACAGGGCCTCAAGGTCGTTTTCAAACGCACCGTCTGCCACGCCCGACTTGCCCGCGTGAACGCGCGCGCCGCCGAGGTCTTCATGGGTGACGACTTCGTTGGTGACGGTCTTCACCACGTCGGGGCCGGTCACGTACATATAGGACGTGTCCTTCACCATGAAGATGAAGTCGGTGATGGCAGGCGAGTAAACATCGCCGCCCGCGCACGGGCCCATAATGACCGAGATCTGCGGGATCACACCCGAGGCCAGCGTGTTCTGCAGGAAGATGTCGGCATAACCGGCCAGCGATTCAACGCCTTCCTGAATACGCGCACCGCCCGCATCGAACAGGCCGATGATCGGCGCACCGGACGTCAGGGCCATTTTCTGCAGCTTGACGATCTTGGCCGCATGCGCGCCCGACAGCGAGCCGCCAAAGACGGTGAAGTCCTTGGAGAAGACATAGATCAGACGGCCATTGATGGTGCCGCGACCGGTGACGACGCCGTCACCCGGAATGCGCTGCTTTTCCATACCGAAGTCGTGGCTGCGATGCTCCACGAACATATCGGTTTCTTCAAAGCTGCCTTCGTCCAAAAGCACGTCGATGCGCTCGCGCGCCGTCAGTTTACCTTTGGCATGCTGGGACGCGATACGCGCCTCACCACCGCCCAGACGGGCAGCAGCGCGGCGACGCTCGAGTTCCTCGAGGATGGCCTGGGTCATGGAAAAGCGACTCCCTCACGTTTTGTTAATCGCCACAAACCCCCGTCATCGCAAAAAGGCAATCGCAACTTTGCAAAACGTGCGGAAGTGTGGAAGCTTGCCAAGGGTTTGAGGGCAATTTGCAAAGTTGCAAAAATGGGCGAGAAGCTTTTTCTAGGCGCGAAAGTTCGTAAATTACGCGAGGCTAAAGGCTGGACTCTGGACCAGTGCGCGTCGCGTCTGGCCCTGTCGCCGTCCTATCTTTCACAGATTGAAACCAATCAGAGACCGGCCACCGCGCGTGTCCTGATTTCCCTCACCCGCGCCTTTGACGTGGATGCCAGCCTGTTCGATCTGGAGGGCGATGCCCGCCTGATCGCCGACCTGCGCGAAGCCGTCACCGATGTGGCCGCAACCGCCGAGCCGCCATCCCCCGCCGAGTTGAAACAAGCGGTCAATAACAGCCCGCGCATGGCCCGCCTGTTCCTGCAACTTCATCAGGACTATCGCCGTCTGGATGATCGCCTAAAGACCCTGAACGAGACACTGGGCCGCGACGAGAAACAGTTGTCGGCCCCTGCCCTGCCCTATGAGGCGGTGCGCGACTTCTTCCACTATCGCGACAACTATATCGACGCGCTTGATCTGGCCGCAGAAAAGCTGGCCGAGAGCATAGACATCAACGGGACCAGTCATCCCGAACGGACGCTTGAAAAGGCCTTGGGCGATCTGTGCGGTGTGCGTGTTGCCTATCAGGACGGGCCTATGCGGCGCTATGATGCCGCCGCGCGTATCCTCTATATCCAGCCATCCTTGCCGGTGGTGACACGCTGTTTCCAGATGGCGCACCAGTTGGCGCTGATCTGCTTTGCCGACCTGATCGAGGAAGAACTGGCGCGGGCCGATTTCGAGCTGACTGCGGCTACCGATGTCTGCCGGATCGGTCTGGCCAACTATGCGGCGGGGGCCATCCTGATGCCCTATCGCCGCTTCCTGGAGACCGCGCGTGAACTGCGTCACGACGTGGACCAGATGCGCAAACGCTTTAATGCCAGTTTCGAGCAGGTCTGCCACCGCCTGTCCACGCTGCAACGCCCCGGCTGGCGAGGCGTGCCGTTCTATTTTGCCCGCGTGGACATGGCCGGCAATATCACCAAGCGCCACAGCGCCACCCGTTTCCAATTCGCCCGTTTCGGCGGGGCCTGTCCGTTATGGAATGTGCACGAAGCCTTTAGTGCGCCAGACCGGATACTGGTCAACCTGTCGGAAATGCCGGACGGGTCGCGCTATATCTGCATCGCCAAATCCGTGGCCAAGGCAGGCGGTTCCTATCTAGAACCCGACCGTCGCTATGCGCTGGGTCTGGGCTGTGAAATCGAATATGCGGACCAACTGGTCTATACCGCAGGGCTGGATTTGAATGGTCCGCCCATTCGCATGGGTGTGTCATGCCGCATCTGCGAACGGCTCGACTGCAAACAGCGGGCCTTCCCGCCCATCGACCGCACATTGCGCGTCCCGCAAAATGAACGCGACGTTATCCCCTACGCCCTAGGCTGAGCTTGGCCTTTCGTCGCTTAGGCGGCTCCACGCGACGGTGAATTTTCTGGATTGACGCCGCGCGTTTTTGCACTGCAATGTACAGTTGTGCAGTGCAAATAATGACAAGATGTCAGCGATGGTTTGAGGCGCAAACCATCCGTCCGTTCTCCGATCATTCGTCAAATCATCCTCACCAAGGCGTCAAAAGCCTGACGCCCAAAGATCACGCCTGCGTCACGCCCCGCCCCTAGAGCGCCCAGCGTGGCTGTCCGGCCATCTGTATTGTTCCTGTTCGGCTCAAGAGACCCCAATGACCAAGGCCTTCCTCGCCTCCAGCGCCAGCCTGCTCACCCTGTTCGCAGCCGGTATCGCAAACGCTGAAACTGTCGCCGCCGATGCGCCGCAGACCGCCCGCGTGACCGATATCGTCGTCACGGCCCAGCGCCGTGAACAGTCCGCACAGGATGTCGGTGTCTCGCTGTCGGTCATTGGTGGCGAGGCCCTGAACGAAAAGGGCGTCACCGTCATCAATGACATCGAGAATGTCGTGCCGAACATGGAGGTCGACAGCCAGTTCGGCAGTGGCCAGCCCCAGTTCCGCATCCGTGGCATCGGTGCGCGCGAATATTCGTCCAACAATGCCTCGACCGTCGGCATCTATGTCGATGAAGTGGCGCATCCCTATACGATCACCACACAGGGCGCGATGTTCGACATTGCCCGCCTCGAAGTGCTGCGCGGCCCACAAGGCACCCTGTATGGCCGCAACACCACCGGCGGTGCCGTCAACATCATCACCAATGCCCCGACGGTTGAACGTCAGGCCGGTTTCACCGCCGAATATGGCAGCTATGACGCCTATAAGGTCGAGGGCTATGTGTCGGGCCAACTGGCTCCGAACCTGCTGGGCCGTCTGGCCGCCGTCACCGAACAGGGCGGCGCATGGCAATACCACCGCGATACCGCCGAGAAGCTGGGCGACAAGAACAAGACCGCCATTCGCGGTCGCCTGACATGGGACGCCAGCGAAACGGTCACGGTCGATCTGGCCGCCACCTACCAGATCGACAAGTCCGATGGTCTGGGGTTCCGCCTGCGCGCACCCTACAAGGTCTTTGACGGCAGCGTCACCTATGACACCGACACCGCATGGCGCATCACCGGCTGGGAGTTGTCGCCGGAAATGGCCGCTGTGTCTGGTCGTGCGCTGGGCTCCAAGCCGGGCCGCGACAATGAAGGTCTGGACCTGAATGCCCGCATCCATGCTGATCTGGGCTGGGCGCAACTGAACTCAATCACCGCCTATCAGTCGTTTGAACGCTCGGAATACAACGACTGGGACGGCACCCGTTTCAATGAATCGGACGTCTATTTCTATAACGACATCGACGCCCTGTCGCAGGAACTGCGCCTGTCCTCGAATGCCGGAGAGCGCCTGAACTGGATGGTCGGTGCCTATTATGCCGACGAAAACATCGACGGCGGTTTCTACACCCAGTTCCGTGGTGCCGACCGCACCTTGATCAACACGCCGTATGAACAGACCGTCGAGGCCTTTGGACTGTTCACGCATAACAGCTATCAGTTGACCGAGCGCCTGAACCTGATCGCAGGTCTGCGCTACGAGAATGAAACCCGCACCCTGACCACCACCGGCACCCGCCGCATCAACCTGCCGGTTGGCCCGTCTGTGACCTATGATACCGACCTGTCCGAGGTGACTGGTCGTGTCGGTCTGGAATATGATCTGACACAGGACGCCATGTTCTATGCCAGCATTGCACGCGGCGTAAAATCGGGCGGTTTCACCACCTATAACGCCACCTCGGCTACCCCGTTCAAGCCCGAGATCGTCATCGCCTATGAGGCCGGCATCAAGTCGGACCTGTTCGACGGTCGCCTGCGGGCCAATGGCGCGGTCTTCTTCTATGACTATGAAAACCAGCAGGTTCAGGGTCTGGAATATGACCGCGAGACAGGCCGTCTGGGCAAGATCACCAATGTGCCCAAGTCCGAAATCTATGGCGGTGAAATCGAACTGGTCTGGATGCCGATCGACGGCCTGACCATCAGCCAGAATTTCGGCTACAAGAAAGGCAAATACACCGAGTATTTCGCCATTGACGGTGCCGCCACCGACGCCGCCAATCCGGTCGACGGTCCGTGGGATATCATCATCACCAATGACCGTTCGGGCGAACCGCTCCAGTTCCCGAAATTCAACTATGGCGGCTCGGTCGCCTATGATTGGGACATGGGCGGTTGGGCCATGCGCGCCGAGACCAACTATAACCAGCGCGACGATATCTATAGCGCCGCCTCGGCCTCGGTCCTGCCGGGTTACTGGCTGTGGAACGCCAATCTCAGCATGGGTCCGCTAGACGCCAACTGGCGCGTTGGCCTGTGGGCGCGCAACCTGTTCAACACCTATTACGAAGAGACCCGCAACGGCTTTAACGGCTCGGCGCGTCCGACCACTTCGCCGGGTCAGGGCCGCACCGTCGGTGTGCGCCTGATGATGGATTTCTGATCCACATCTTTGAGGGCGGCTCTTAACGGGGCCGCCCTTTTCATGTTCTTTAGTCACCACTGTCACGCTTACGGGTGATCCCTGTGTTCCAGCCCCATCGCCGCGGCCTTATCCAAGGCCTTGTTGCCGCGCCTGCCGTGCTGTCCTTCGGTCGCAGTGCCTTTGGCGGACAGGACATCTTCCCGTTTGGTGTGGCCAGTGGCGACCCGTCGCACGACGGCTTTGTCATCTGGACGCGCCTTGCGAAAAATCCACTGGCCGCAGACGGGCTGGGCGGTATGGACGCCGCCGTTCCTGTGCGCTGGGAAATCGCCGCCGACGAAGGCTTTGGCCGCATCGTCATGGCCGGTAATGCCGTGGCGCAAAGCCCCCATGCCCACACGCTGAACATCGAGATCAGCGGCCTGCCGTCCGGTCGTCCCTACTGGTATCGCTTTACCGCCATGGGCCAGCAAAGCCCTGTGGGACGCAGCCTGACCACCCCCGCCACCGACCAGATGGCGGATCGTCTGCGGATCGCGGTCGCCTCCTGCTCGCACTATGAGCGCGGCTATTTCAGCGCCTATGGCCACATGGCCGACGAAGCGCCCGACCTGACCCTGTTCCTTGGCGACTACATCTACGAATACAGCCTCGGTGCCGACCGCGCCGACCAAGTGGTGCGCCCCTATAATCTGGAAGAAGCCACCACGCTGGCGGGCTATCGCAATCGTTATGCGCTTCACCGTCTGGATGCCGACCTGCAGCGCCTGCATGCCGTCGCGCCCGCCCTTGCCGTGTGGGATGACCACGAGCTTCAGGACGACTATTCCGGCATCTGGTCCAAGATCAGCGGCACGCCCGTTGCCGATTTCGCCGCGCGTAAACAAGCCGCCTATCAGGCCTTCTTCGAGGCCATGCCGGTGCGCCGCTCCACCATCGCCAACCGCCTTTATCGGCAGGTCCGCTATGGCAATCTGGCCCAGTTCTTCATGCTGGACGGCCGACAATACCGCTCGCGCCAACCGTGCAGTGACGGCCCCAATGGCGGCAAGGGCCAGATCGTCACCGACGCGACCTGTACCGACCGTCTGGATCCGTCACGCACCTTCCTCGGTTTCGATCAGGAACGCTGGCTGTATGACAATCTTGGCCGCAGCGATGCCCGCTGGAACATTCTAGGCCAGAACCTTGTCATGGGCGGCCTGACACTGGCCCGTTCCGACGCCGACGAGGCTCGCTTCTGGACCGACACATGGGATGGCTTCCCCGCCGCCCGCGAGCGCCTGACCACCGCCCTTGCCGAGATCAAGCCATCCAACCCTGTGGTGCTGGGCGGTGACTACCATTCCTTCTGGACCACCGACATCAAGGCCGATGCCCGCAATCCGGCATCCCCCATCCTCGCCACCGAGTTTGTCGGCACCTCCATCACCTCGACCGGCCCCAGCCATGACGGACTGATGGCGGTCATGCCCAACAACCCGCACATCCGCTTCTTCGACAGCCGCCAGCGCGGCTACATGGCCCTCGACATCACCCCCGACACCATCAACACCCGCTATCAGGTCATAGACGACGTGCGCCAACACCAGACTAAGCTTTCCACGCTGAAATCATGGGTAGTGGAAAACGGCAAAGCGGGCGCGGTTGCGGTGTAGGCTCAAGCCTTGTCATTCAAATACCGTTGATATTAACATGACTGACATGAAGTTCGAGCCGCCCCCATTCATTTGAGAGCATCCAAATTTGCGCAAATTACTGAAAGTGGCAGCTATAGCCTTAGTCACAGTTGTCGCTTTTTTCTGCATTTTTGTGGGCTGGCAAATTAGCCTTCAATACTCTCGTTTTGAGGATCGCACTGACCCTCAACTCGGTTCGTTGATCGAAGGAATTGCGACCTCGGATGCTCTTTGGATCTTGGGTTCCAGTGGACAGGTCGTCAGGATAAACCGCAGATCGGGCGAACGTAGCCTCCTGTCTAAAGGCACCATAGACATAGTGGCCGATGGCCAACGTTTATGGGCCTTATCAAAAACCGCCGAAGGTTCGTGGCAAGTTACCGATCTTCGCAATCCGAATGAGCCAGCCATTTCTGTCTCTCGAGACACAGCACCCATTGTGCTGTTCTCGACTTCGGCAGGGCCGGCTGTACTCACTTCGAATAAAGTTCTGTTGCCTGCACCAGACGGTTGGTCTCCCCTTCCTCTGAGCGAAACGATTTTTGAGGGAGCCACAGCATTCAGCCCATCAGACAAAGTGCTCTACGTCGGTTATGACCATGGCGAATTCGGTGGTGGCTTGCGTCAGATTAATTTGAACAACGGACAGGTCTCGATCATCGAAGATACGCCTGACTCACGTCAAACCCTGCAATCATGCCAGGGGCTTATGAACACCGGTTGCGACCCTGTGGTCAGGATCATGTCTGATCCACAACAACCGGATTGCATCCTTGCAGGCACCAACCAGTCTCATTTAGGCATGTATGATGGTGTCGTTGTAAAGGTTTGCGGCCAAACTCTTGCGCCGGTCTTTTCGCGAGAACTGTGGACGCTGGACAAGCTAACTTCCGGACCTAATCGAACTTGGGCTTTCAACACCCTGACGCCAGTCCGCAATGGTTGGGTCGCCGTCGGCCACACCCGCTATGCACGCGCCGCATATTCAGCGGCTTCCACTTCGCCAAAGATAAAGATGTCAGCCTTCCCCCGCTTGGGTGATCTTGGAAACCTGAAAGTCTCCAAAGACATTGATGGCGTCATTTTCGTCGAGACTTATTGCTGTGCATACTATGGCCTAAAGAAACAACGCTGGATCATCGCTCTGCCTGTCATGAACTAAGGCGCAAGGATTAACACAGCTTGCAACTCTCTATGGCGCGCGCACCCCACACCCTCTAGTTTGCGCTGCCCGCTTCCGTTCGGGGCATCCGTGTTGTGAACTTCCGGTCGGTGCGTTTGGCCTTTTCCAAATCAAAATCAGGTTTTGTGCGCTGGGTACATGCGCTTGTGGCGTCGGCACTACTGGTGCTGGCCGCGCCTGCATGGGCCGAGGTTCCGCAAAGCCGCCTTGTGATCGGTGTGCCGTTGGAGCCGCCGCATCTGGACCCGACATCGGGAGCGGCGGCGGCGATTGACGAAGTGGTCTATGCCAATGTGTTCGAGGGTCTGACGCGACTGACGCCCAATGGCACGGTGGCCCCGTCGCTGGCTGAAAGCTGGAGCGCGTCGCCCGATGGCCTGTCGTGGACGTTTCGCCTGAAGCATGGCGTAACCTTCAACGACGGTACGGCCTTTAATGCAGAAACCGTGCGGTTCTCTCTAATGCGGATCGTTGCCGCTGGCTCGACCAATGCCCAGAAGGCGTTGTTTGCGCCCGTCCGCGATGTTCAGGTGATCGATCCCGCAACCGTGGTGATCCATCTGTCGCGGCCTGTTGCCAACCTGCCCTATCTGTTGGCGTGGGGCGATGCGGCGATGGTGTCGCCCCAAAGCGCCGCCACCAATGGCACGCGCCCTGTGGGGACCGGCCTCTATACCCTGTCGCGCTGGCAGCGCGGGGGCGAGTTGGAACTGGTACGCCGCGAAGATTATTGGGGTCGCGCGCCGCAAACCCAGCGCCTGACCTTCCGCTTTATAGGTGATCCCGCCGCCGCCTTTGCTGCGGTGCGGGCGGGCGATGTGGATGCCTTTCCCAACTATCCGGCCCCTGAAACCATTGGTGAGCTAAAACGCGATCCGGCATTGGTGGTCACGCAAGGCCTGTCCGAGGGCAAGGTCATCATGGCGATGAACAATGCCCGCGCCCCGTTCAACGACATTCGCGTGCGCCGCGCCCTGTCCTATGCCATCGACCGTCAGGCCGTCATTGACGGGGCCATGTTCGGTTTCGGCCAACCGATCGGCAGCCATTATTCGCGTCAGGCCGAGGGCTATGTCGATCTGACGGGCCGCTACCCGCACGATGTCGCCAAGGCGCGGCGATTACTGACGGATGCGGGCTATCCGAACGGCCTGGACGCCACCCTTCGCATCCCGCCGCGCCCCTATGCCCGTCGCAGCGCCGAGGTGCTGGTGAACCAACTGGCCGCCGCCAATGTGCGCGTAAAGGTCGAGACTCTGGAATGGGCGCAGTGGCTGGATCAGGTCTTTGGTCGCAAACAGTTCGACCTGACCATTGTCGAGCATGTCGAGCCGATGGATTACGACATCTATGGCCGCACGGACTATTATTTCGGCTATAACAACCCCGCCTTCGACGCCCTTTTGGCCGCTGTAAACACCGCGCCTGACGAGGCGACGCGCTTGTCGCTGCTGGGCGATCTGCAACGCAAGATTGCCGATGATGCGGTCAATGTTTTCCTGTTCCAGTCCGCTCGTATCGGTGTGCATAAGGCGGGCATAAACGGCATCTGGATCAATGCCCCCATCGCCGCCAACGACATGACGGGCGTGACGCAATCGGGCATTGCGCGAGGCACAGCTAATGCACCCAATACCAAAACCCTGCCGTGGCACTGGATCGGTTTTGGTCTGCTGGCCGCCCTTCTGGCCTTCAGCGCGCATCGTCTCGGCGCGGCATGGACAGCCAAAAAAGTGGCGGGCCATACGGCAACACTTTTGGCCGCATCGGTTGTCATCTTTGCCCTGTTACAGGTCCTGCCCGGTGATCCTGCCGCCTATATGATGGGCCTGAATGCCAGCCCCGAAGCGGTTGCTACCCTCAGACAGCAGATGGGTCTGGATGGGCCGATTATCGCCCGCTACCTGTCATGGGTTGGTGGTCTGTTCAGCGGTGATTTCGGCACCAGCTACACCTATCAAACCCCTGTGGCGGGCCTGATCTTCGAGCGCCTGTCCGTATCGCTGCCGCTGGCGATTTCCGCCCTGATCGCGTCGGTTCTGATCGCCCTGCCTGTCGGGGTACTGGCCGCCCGATATCGTGGAAAGACACTGGATACCGGCCTGATCGGTCTGATGCAGGCAGGGATCGCCATACCGAACTTCTGGCTGGGCCTGTTGCTGATCCTGCTGTTCTCGGTGGGTCTCGGCTGGTTTCCGGCAGGCGGTTACAGCGGCTGGACCTCGCTGCTTCTGCCCGCCCTTGCACTGGCCGCGCCGCAAGCCGCCATCCTTGCGCGTGTGCTGCGAACCTCCTTGCTGGATACGCTAGGCGATGACTATGTCCGCACGGCCCGCGCCAAGGGTCTGTCGAAGAATGCCGCCCTGATCCGCCACGCCCTGCCCAATGCCTGGATACCGGTGCTGACGGTACTAGGCCTGCAAGCCCCCTTCCTGCTGGCGGGCAGTGTCGTGATCGAGAACGTGTTTTCGCTGCCCGGCCTTGGCCGTCTGGCGTTCCAAGCCGTCAGCCAGCGCGACCTGATCGTGGTTCAGGGCGTGGTGATGGTTCTGGTCGCCGCCGTGGTGCTGGTCAGTTTGGTGATCGACATCGCCTATGCCGTCGCCGATCCACGCCAGCGCGATGCCGCCCTGAACGGAGGCCGCAAATGACCTTCGCTGCCCCCAAGCGCATGCGGGCCATCGGGCCGCGCAGTTTGAAAATCGGCCTCGGCCTGTCCGTCTTCATCATTCTGGTGACGCTGCTCGCACTCGTCTGGACGCCATTTGATCCGCTGTTCCAGAACCCCGATGCCCGCCTGATGGCTCCCGACAGCCAGCACCTGTTCGGCACAGATGCGCTCGGCCGCGATGTGCTGTCTCTGGTAATGGCAGGGGCCGCCAACAGCGTGGCGGTAGCGGGCAGTGCCGTCATCTTCGGGCTTGCCATCGGTGTGCCGCTGGGCCTGTGGGCGGCGGCCCGTTCCGGCTGGCGCGATGATGTGGTCATGCGCGGCGGTGATCTGGTCTTCGCCTTCCCGTCTCTGTTGACTGCCGTGATGCTGGCCGCCGCTACGGGGCCGAGCGCCTTTAACGCCGCCCTTGCTCTGGGCGTGTTCAATATTCCCGTCTTTATGCGGGTGGTGCGGGGTGCCGGACGCGGTCTGTGGAGCCGCGATTTCGTCACCGCCGCGCGCGCTGCCGGACAATCGACCCGCAGTATTTCGATCCGGCACATTCTGCCCCATGTGCTGGGGCTTGTGGTGGTTCAGGCCGCGGTTCAGTTCGCCGTCGGTGTCGCCGCCGAGGCGGGCCTGTCCTATCTCGGTCTGGGTGCCCAGCCGCCTGCCCCGAGCTGGGGCCGGATGCTGGCCGAAAGCCAGACCCTGATCGGCACCGCACCGTGGCTGGCCATCTTCCCCGGCCTTGCCATTTTCGCCACGGTTCTGGCCCTCAGCCTGACGGGTGATGGTCTGCGTGACCGTCTTGATCCGCGCCTGAAACGGGAGGTTTGAGCATGAACCTTCTGGATATCCGCAACCTGTCGCTCACGCTTGGTTCTTCGCCGCTACTGTCGGACATCAACCTGTCTATTGCCGAGGGCGAGATCGTCGCCCTTGTCGGCGAAAGCGGATCGGGCAAGTCGCTGACCGCCCTGTCGATCCTTGGCCTTACGCCCGACCATGCCCGTATTTCCGGCGAGATTGTGCTTGAAGGGCGCGCACTGCACACGCTTGATGACCGCGCCATGCAGGCCGTTCGTGGCCGTGATATCGGCATGGTGTTTCAGGAACCCTTGAGCGCCCTGAACCCCGTCATGACCATTGGCGATCAGGTCGCCGAGGTCGTGCGCCACCACCAAGGCTGTTCACGCAAAGACGCATTGGCGGCCGCACGACTTGCGCTGGACAAGGCCGAACTGCCTGCGCCGCGCTTTGGTCTGGACCTCTATCCGCACCAGCTTTCGGGTGGCCAGCGCCAGCGCGTGGCGATTGCCATGGCCAATGTGCTGGAACCGCGTCTGCTGATTGCCGACGAGGCCACCAGCGCCCTTGATCCGGTCAATCAGGCCAAGGTTCTGGACCTTCTGTGCGGCACCGCCCGCCACAACAAGGCGGGTCTGTTGCTGATCGTGCATGATCTGGCTGTGGCGCGTGAACGGGCAGACCGCGTGGTGCTGATCCGTCAGGGTTGCGTGATGGAAACTGCGCCCGCTGCGGCGCTGGCAAATGGCCTGAGCAGTGACTACGGCAAAGCCCTCATTGCCGATGCTGGCCACTGGCCGCCGCCGCGCCCGACTGTGGCGAACAATGCCCCAGTCGTTGCCGAGACGCGTAATGTCACCCGTCTCTATGCCGGATCGCGTAAGTTATGGGGCAAGGGACCGCCCATCCGCGCCGTGGACAACGTCAACCTGTCTGTTCAGCGCGGAACCAGCATCGGCCTGATCGGCGAGAGCGGCTGTGGTAAGTCCACACTACTACGCGCCCTTTGCGGCCTTGAGCCGGTTCAGGGCGGTCAGGTTCTTGTCAAGGGTCAGGACTGGGCCAAGGCCAGTGTAGGGGAGCAACGCGCCCTTCGCCGCCGTATCCAGCCGGTGTTTCAGGATCCGGGGGCCAGCCTTGATCCCCGCTGGACCATTGCCCGTTCGCTGTCGGAACCGCTGGCCCTGCTGGACAAGCGACCTGAAAATCCTGACGCCCTGATTGCCGTGACTTTGCAACAGGTCGGGCTGGACGCGCATTTTGCCAATCGCCTGCCGCACCAGATGTCGGGCGGACAGCGCCAGCGCGTGGCCCTTGCCCGCGCCCTGATTACCAAGCCGGACCTGATCGTTCTGGACGAGGCTGTTTCGGCGCTGGATGTGTCCGTGCGCGCCCGCATCCTTGATCTTTTGTCGGGGCTTTGCCGCGATCACGGTATCGCGCTTTTGTTCGTCAGCCATGATCTTGAGGTCATCCGTCGCCTGACCGACCAAGTGCTGGTGATGGAAGCTGGACGCATTGTCGAGCAAGGCACCACCGAAACAGTTCTTGCCAGCCCGCAGCATCCGGCCACACAAAGACTGGTGGCGGCAACGCCGCGCCTGAACCCCGAGACGGAGCCAAAAGCATGAACCGCCGCACTGTTCTAAGCGGAGCCATTCTGGGCGCGACCGCCGCTGCCGCATCCGGTTCTGCCACCGCCAAAGAGGCCCACATGCCCAAAGCCAAAGGCCGGACCGGCCCGCGCAACCTGATTACCGATGTGGCCGGTATCCGTATCGGTCAGGCCCACGATGCAAATGCCCGCACAGGCGTCACCGTCATCCTTGCCGAAACCCCCGCTGTCGCGGCGGTCGATGTGCGGGGCGGCGGCCCTGCGGGGCGCGAAACCGATGTGTTGAAGGCCGAAAATCTGGTGCAGGAAGTGGACGCCATCGTCCTGTCCGGCGGCTCGGTCTATGGCTTGGCCGCCGCTGACGGCATTGCCGCGTGGATGGGCATGCGCGGTCGCGGCTATGGTATGGGCGGCGGGGCTGGCGTTCCGCCTTCGCCCATCGTGCCGTCGGCCTGTCTTTACGATCTGGCCAATGGCGGCGACAAACAATGGGGTATGGACACGCCCTATCGCCGTCTGGCCGTCGAGGCTCTGGAAAGCGCGTCCGACGCCTTTGTCCTTGGCACCGCAGGCGCTGGTTTCGGCGCACAGGCCGGAAGCCTGAAGGGCGGCACCGGCTCCGCATCGGCTGTGACAGACGACGGCTGGACCGTAGGCGCCATTGCCGCCGTCAACAGTGTCGGTTCGGTCACCGCCCCCGACAGCCGCCAGTTCTGGGCCGCACCCTTCGAAATCGGCAGTGAGTTCGGCGGTCTTGGCACCGACCAACTTTCCGCCGCGCACGAAGACTGGGGCCGTGCCAAATTCGCCCCGCGCCCGCGCGAAAATACCACCATTGCCGTGGTCGCCACCGATGTCGCGCTTAGCCGCGTGGAATGTCAGCGCATGGCCATCATGGCGCAGGACGGCCTGTCGCGCGCCGTACGCCCCGCCCATGCGCCGTTCGATGGCGATACGGTCTTTGTCCTGTCCACCGGCAAGATCAAGCTTGAGGACGGCCCTGCCCGCAACATCGCCGTCAGCCGCCTTGGCAATATCGCCGCCGATGTTCTGGCCCGCGCCATTGCCCGCGGCGTCTATGAAGCCACCGCCTATGACGGCAGCGCAGACAAGACGTGGAAGGGCCTAGCCTGACGGCGGCCTAGGGCTTCCAGACCACCACATCACCGACCTTCAGGCCCGACAGGATTTCCACCCTGTCCGGCCCGATCCGGCCAAGGGTCACAGGACGTATTTCCAGCGTGCCGTCCGCCTTTTTGACCTGAACCAATGGCGCACCATTATTCAGAGCCGATACCGGCACCGTTATCGCCTGTTCCGTTTCGTACAGCACCAGCGACACCTGCGCCGTCATCCCCACCCGCATAATCTTGGCCACATCCTCGGACAAAGGATCCAGCCGCACCCGCGCCTCGAACTGGGTCTTTTCGCTCGACGATCCGGCATCCGCCTCGCCCGAAACCGCCAGAAGTCGCCCTTGCAGCGTTTGCCCGCCCAGCCCCGGGCCAGTAACAGCGGCCACCATACCGGTTTCCAGAAGGATCAGGTCCGCCTCGTCCACGCGAAACACCACATCCAGTCCATCCAGTGCCGCAATCACACCCAGTGACTGGCCAAGGCCGACCTTGCCGCCCACCTTGGCACCGCTATTGTCCGATCCGTTCGTGCCACTGCGCGGGCGCACCATGACACCGGCACGCGGCGCACGGATGACAGCCTCGCTGCCCGATACCGCCTCTTGTAATTTCGTCGAGGCAAGGCCGCGTTGTAGTCCCGCCACCTGACGCTCGACACCTCTGCCGCGGGCCTCGGTGCGGGCAAGGTCTTCCTCGGCTGTGGTTACCGCCTGTTCGCTCTGGCGCAAACTGCTTTGCAGACCCTCCATCTCAGTGCGGGCAATCAGGCCGCGCTCGAACAGACGTTGGCCCTCCTCGTGGCGGCGGCGTATCTCCTCGAACTGGATGCGAGCACTTTCCAGACCTCGTTTGGCCGCGTTCATTTCAGGGCCGGAAGCCCAGTTGTCCATCTGAGAGGCCGTATCAGCCGCCTGTAGATATCCGATCCGCGCCTCGGCGGTTTTTCGCCAAACATCGGCAGCACTCAGGCGATACAGAATCTGTCCCTCTTCTACCCGATCACCAAAGCGGAAGGCGATATCCATTACCGTAGCGTCCGTTTCGGCAATGATTTCAACCTGCTCACCCGGCACAATACGGCCCGAGAAGGACTGCTTGATTTCGAATGGCCCCTGGCTGACCGTATAGGTCATAGGCGGAGCTTCGACCTCGCTGTCGCCTCCGCGCGTAAAGGCTACCAGCAGTAACCCCGCCAACAGAACCGCGCCTGCGCCCAATACCAGTTTCGCCTTCCGGCTCGGAGGCCGCCTTATGGCTCCAAGGAAATTTGCCATGTTTCCAGCGTCCTCCCTAGTTGCTGATCCAGTGATGTCAGAGCGTTCAGATAGGCAATGCGAGCCGACAGGGCCTGTGAATCGGCGCTTCTCAAATTGTTTTGCAGCGACAGCACCTCGAAATTGCTGGCCCGCCCTGCCCGTAGTCTTTCCTGCTGGATTTCCACACTGCGCAGGGCCAGCGCCTTGGCGCGGTTGGCCGCCTCAAGTTGTCGCCAGCGCGATTGCACATCGGCCACCGCCTCGCGCACCTGCCCCTCTACGCGGTCCAGTTGGCCCTCATAGGCCAGTTGCGCCGTATGCAGAGCGGTTTGCGCCCCCATCACATTGCGCCGCCCCGAAAAGTCGGCAATGGGTATATTCAGTTGCAATCCGACCGAATGGGATGACAGGTCCGGTCCGCCGCCCACAGGGTTAAAACGGTCATAGCCTGCCACCACCGAGACGTCCCAAAGACGACTGTTGCGGGCCAGTTTCTCGGCCAGTTCCAGTTGTTCGAAACTCAACCGCCGCGCCTTCAGATCGCGCCGGTTGGACAGGGCAAAAGCCACCGCCTGATCGGCATCCAGTTCCACGGCCTCGGCCTCGACCTGATCTTGCGCTTGTATCGGCATGGAGGGATCCAGCGCCAACAGGTTCAGCAACTGGGTGCGTGCCGTGGTCAGGCTGCGTTCTGTCTCCAGTAACGCCACCTCCTGACTGGCCACTTCGGACTGGGTCTGCACGATATCGGCGGCGGCCATACGACCTGCATCGATAAGGGCCTGATTAGTTTCCAATAACTGTCGGCTGCGCTCCAGCGCCATTTGCGACAGCGTGAGCCGTTCCTGTGCCCCGATTAGATTGCGATAGGAAAAGGTCACCTGATCGATCAGGCCGGCCACCGCCTCTTCCTCGTTCATATAGGCCAGTTCGGCACTGATCTTGGCTTGACGTAAGGGGGCCATGTTCACATCCCAGCCTGCGCCTCGCAAAAGCGGCTGGCGGATACTGGCGGAAAACCCATCATTGCCGCCGCCTGCGCCATCCAATCGCTCATAGCGGGACCAGTTCACAGAGGCCGAGGTGCCGATCGGGCTATGCCACGACACCGATGGAGACACGGTCAAATCCTCGCTGGTGGCACCATTATCGGCCTTACGTCGTAGGGCCGACACCGCCACCCCCCCCGTTGGCCAATAGGAACGGTGCGCCAGAAACAGATCAAAACGATCCAGCACCCGGTACATCCGCAAAGAGCGCAGGTCGCGGTTGTCCCGCAAGGCGAGCGCCACCGCCTCTTCCAGTGTCAGAGTATTCGCTTGTACCCCGACCTCGACAGCGGAATCCGCAATCGCAAGCGCGTCGGCATGGGTACCGAACACAACAAAAGCCACCAATACCGCACTAAACAACCTAGTCCGCACGCAAGGCCTCCACGGGTAAAATACGCGAGGCGGACACCGCCGGATGGATGCCGAACACCAAGCCCACCGACGCCGCAATCGCGGTTCCCCACACCAAAACCATCGGATCGAACACAAAACTGATCGGCAGGAACACACAGCCTAACGCCGTCAGCCCTACCCCGACCAAAGCCCCGATCAGGCCTCCGCCCACCGACAAGGCCACGGCCTCGACGATGAAGATGAACACGATCTCGTTTGGCGTCGCGCCGATGGCGGCCCGCAGACCGATCTCCTTGCGGCGCTCCATCACCGACATCAGCATGACATTCATCACGCCCACACCGCCCACCAGCAAAGAGACTGACCCGATGGCCACCAGAATGGCGGACATCAGGTTCATCTGGCTGTTCATCGCCGCAATCATGTCCTTGGAAGTGCGGACTGCGACCGTCTGTCCCTGCTGCATCAGGTCATTCCGCGCGTTTTCGGCCCACTCGGAAGGATCACGCCCCTCGCCCACCCGCACCAGGGCGTGGGTGATGCCCAGCTTTCTCACTACACGGCGCGAACACTCCAACCCTATAAAGGCCGTTTGATCCGGATTTACCGGATTGAGAGCCTGCTGCTCCGTAAACGGAAAAACCCCGACAATCTGAAAACCATAGCCTTCGATATAGGCAGTATCGCCCGTGCCCGCCCGCGCATCCTTGGCCAGTTTGGCACCTAGAACTACGGCCCCGTTACAGCCGTCCAGCCGTGTCAGATTGCGTCCTTGTACGGTCGCAAGGTGCAGCATGTCGAGGATGTCGGGCGATACAGCTGCAATAGCAGCCGACAGGCTTTCATTGCCAACCCGTACATAGCCTTGACCAATCGCCATATTGCCCATCGCATCGACCTGCGGGTCATCACGCAACGTTGTATCTAGTCTTAAAGCGTCCAATCCCTGAGACGCCGTAAAATCGGCTTCGATTTGAACCGTATTGACCCCCACTTCTTGAAAACGTTCCATGACCTCGGTCTTGGCGATGTGGGAAAAACTCATCAGGGCCACAACCGAGGCCGAGCCGATCATCACTCCCAGTAAGGCTAACAGTGACCTGCGCCCTTGCGTGCGCAAACTGGCTAGAGCTTCTCCCGTCAGTTCGATCCATACGCTTCCGATCAAGCGCTCCATGGATATCTACCCCGTTACAGTCTGAATGATGCGCCCATCCTGCATGACCACCTGCCCGTCACAACTACGGGCCAAAGCCTCGTCATGCGTGACCATAAGGATAGACACGCCCATTTCGCGATTGATCCGGCTCAACAGAGCCATAATCATCGCCCCGCTTTCACTGTCCAGATTGCCGGTCGGTTCGTCAGCCAAGATTAGGCGCGGTTGCGTGACAAGGGCACGGGCAATGGCGACGCGCTGGCGCTGACCACCCGACATTTCCTCTGGCCGATGATACAGGCGATCATCCAGACCGACCCGCTCCAGTTGCTCCATGGCCGCATGCCGACGCGCGGTACGACCAACGGCCCGATGAACCAAAGGCAGGGCGACATTTTCCCACGCACTTAAACGCGGCATCAGATGAAAAGACTGGAAAACAAAACCAATGAGTCGGTTGCGCACCTTGGCCGCCTCATGGGCACTCAAACCCGAGACATTCTGCCCTGCCAGTTTGATCTCGCCAGAGTGCGGCCTGTCCAGCAGCCCCACCAGATTGAGCAAAGTACTTTTGCCCGAGCCCGACGCCCCCGTCAGAGCCCACATTTGCGAGGTCGGCATAACAAGACTAACCCGGTCCAGAACCTGCGTTCTGGACCGGGCCGGACCATAGCCATGTGTGATGTCAGTCAACTGAATCATTACAAGCTCAGTGTCCACCGATGCTAGCAGACCACCGGTCTGTCATCCATATCAGGTGACGTTAATCGATACGGAGGAGTTGCTCGAACTCAGAACCCCATTGATAGTGCAGGGCTTGGACATACCGAGGCTGGTACCCGAGACAGTGCTGGCGACAGTGGCCTGCTTGGTAGAATTATTCCAAGCCACAGTCAGAGTACCAGCACAATTCCCCGTCAGGGTGTTTGCCTTGAAGTTGGCAATGGCCAGTTGGGTCGCTGCCCCCGGCGAACTCGGTGCCGTAGCCGAGATAGGCCAATCGAAGTTGGTCAGTACGACCGACGGACAAAGCGCATTACCAGCCGACAGCGAACCACCGGTAATCTTGGCATTACCAGCAGAGTCAACCGAGACATTCAGTGACAGGTTACAGGTCAAGTTCACGCTCTGGGAGACCGTAACGCTACCACTAAGGGTGAAAGAGCTAGGAGCAGGTGTAACAGACGTGCCAGCAAAAGCTGGGGCGGCACCGGCCATCATGGCGATAGCGGCAAGCGAAGCGATGATGCGTTTCATGGGTTGTTCCTTCCCTATTTTTTCTACCTCTAGATGAGGCTTGAAAATGATTCCACAATCTACACCTTAGTCAACAAGTTAATTTAATTATATATAACAACGATTTAGTTATATGCGCCGCAACAAATTATACAACTACTAGTTGTGTTAACTATGTAACATCGTTCTTTAGTTGCTTCACCGAGTTGTTGAAATGCGATTCTTGGACTTGCCGATCCCGTGTCGCGAACGACTTTCCACTCAGTCAATTATGCTTCTGAAACTCGAACCATGGCAACAACATCAAACCCAGCGGCAATAGGAACAGCATCCTTGCGGGCTTTAACGCCGAATGCATCTAAGAAAAAAGGGCGGGTCCAATATTGGAGCCGCCCTTTCGCTTACTCTAAGTTTTCTAATCGGATTAATAAGACATCGACCTGAACCTGATCACCGGCGGCACAGTTCACAGCCTCGACCACACCGTCGAACGGGGCGGTCAGGGTGTGTTCCATCTTCATGGCTTCGAGCGTCAACAGCTTTTGGCCCTTGGTGACGGTTTGGCCCGCCGTCACCTCCACGGCGATCACACGCCCCGGCATGGGGGCGAGGATCGAGCCTGAACCGACGCCGCCATCGGCACCGCCGTGGGCGCGCCACGGCTTGATTACAAAACGCTCGCCGCCTTCATTGATGACAGCCACGCGCTTGGGTTGTTCGTCCGAAACACCGGCCAGTGCAACGTCGAAATCGCGGCCATGCTGGTCTGTGACGCGCATCTGGCGACGGGGCGCAGCATTCAGGCGAAGGCCACCGGCCAAGCCCCACGGACCATTGCCGCCACGTCCCAGCAACTCACCAACTGCCGTCTGCAAACCTTCCAGCGAAGGCTCGGGACGGGCGGTCAGCTCTTCCAGTTTGCGACCGATCAGGCCCGTATCCATCGTGCCTGACGCGAATTCTTCATCGCCCAGTACGCGGAACAGGAAGCCCGCATTGGTAATCAGCGGCCCGCATTCACCGGCATCCAGTGCATAGCGCAGATCGGCAATCGCCTCCTCGCGCGTATCGCCATGCACGATCAGCTTGGCGATCATCGGGTCATAGTGGGGGCTGATTTCAGCCCCCTCTTCCACGCCCGTATCCACGCGCACCATCGGGTCGGAATAGTCGAACACGTCCAGCTTGCCGATCGACGGCAGGAAGCCCTTGCTTGGGTCCTCGGCATAGAGGCGAACCTCCATGGCCCAGCCATTGATCGACAGTTCATCCTGACGTTTCGGCAGCGGCTCGCCAGAGGCCACACGCAGTTGCCATTCCACCAGATCAACACCCGTAATCTCTTCGGTCACAGGGTGTTCGACCTGAAGACGGGTGTTCATTTCCATGAACCAGATGCGGTCGGCGCGTAGCCCTTCCGAACCATCGGCAATGAACTCGATCGTGCCTGCCCCGCGATAGTCCACGGCTTTGGCGGCACGGACAGCAGCGGCGCACAGCTCAAGACGTGTGGCCTCGTCCATACCGGGGGCCGGAGCCTCCTCGACCACCTTCTGGTGACGGCGTTGCAGCGAGCAGTCGCGCTCGAACAGGTGGACGACATTGCCGTGGCTGTCGCCAAACACCTGCACCTCGATGTGGCGCGGCGACAGGATGTATTTCTCGATCAGCACATGGTCATTGCCGAACGAGGCCGACGCCTCGCGCTTGCACGAGGTCAGGGCGTCGAGGAACTCATCGGCCTGTTCGACCAGACGCATCCCCTTGCCGCCGCCACCGGCCACAGCCTTGATGAGGACCGGATAGCCGATCTTGTCGGCCTCCAGCTTCAGATGATTGGGGTTCTGATTTTCGCCCATATAGCCGGGCGTGACCGGAACACCCGCATCATCCATCAGCTTCTTGGCGGCATCTTTCAGACCCATGGCCGTGATGGATTTCGGCAGCGGCCCGACCCAGATCAGGCCCGCATCCATAACAGCCTGCGCGAACTCGGCATTCTCGGACAGGAAGCCGTAACCGGGGTGGATGGCCTCGGCTCCGGTCTGTTTGGCAGCGGCAATGATCTTGTCACCGACCAGATAGGATTCACGCGTCGGGGCCGCACCAATATGTACAGCCTCGTCGGCCATACGCACATGAAGCGCATCGGCATCGGCGTCCGAATAGACGGCGACGGTACGGATACCCATGCGACGGGCGGTCTTGATAACGCGGCAGGCAATCTCGCCACGGTTGGCGATCAGAAGAGATTTCATCATCGCATTACATCCTGAACACGCCAAAGGAAGGACGCTCGGCAATCGGGGCCTGTAGGCAGGCTTCCAGCGCCAGACCCAGCACATCGCGGGTTTGCGCGGGGTCGATCACCCCGTCATCCCACAGGCGCGAGGTGGCGTAATAGGGATTGCCCTCGTCCTCGTATTTTTGACGTACCGGAGCCTTGAACTCTTCGACCTGTTCCGGTGTCCAGTTAGCGGCGTCACGGTGGACAGTGGCCAGAACGCTGGCGGCCTGTTCGCCGCCCATCACACTGATGCGGCTATTGGGCCATGTGAACAGGAAGCGCGGGCTGTAGGCGCGACCGCACATGCCATAGTTGCCCGCTCCGAAGCTGCCACCGATCAGGACGGTGATCTTGGGCACATTGGCCGTGGCCACCGCCGTCACCAGCTTGGCCCCGTGTTTGGCGATGCCCTCGGACTCGTACTTGCCGCCAACCATGAAGCCGGAAATGTTCTGCAGGAACAGCAGCGGAATTTTGCGCTGGCAGGCCAGTTCGATGAAGTGCGCGCCCTTTTGCGCGCTCTCGCTGAACAGCACGCCATTATTGGCCAGAATGGCCACCGGCATGCCGTGGATATGGGCAAATCCGCACACCAGTGTATTGCCATAAAGCGATTTGAACTCGTGGAACTCGGACGCATCCACGATGCGGGCGATGACCTCGCGCACATCATAGGGGGCGCGAACATCTTCGGGGATGACGGCGTAGAGATCTTCGGGGGCGAATTTCGGCTCTACAGCCTCGGCCAGATTGACCCGCGCATAGACTGGCGGCGGCAAGGTCGAGACGATGTCGCGCACGATGGTCAGGGCGTGTTCGTCATTGTCGGCGACGTGATCGACCACGCCCGACTTACGACCGTGAACCTCGGCCCCGCCAAGGTCTTCGGCACTGATGACCTCGCCCGTTGCCGCCTGAACCAGAGGCGGGCCAGCCAGGAAGATGGTGCCCTTGCCCCGCACGATGACCGTCTCGTCCGACATGGCCGGAACGTATGCACCACCGGCGGTGCAGCTACCCATCACACAGGCGATCTGGGCAATGCCCTTGGCGGACATCTGGGCCTGATTGAAGAAGATACGGCCAAAGTGGTCGCGGTCGGGGAAGACCTCGGCTTGGTTAGGCAGGTTCGCACCACCGCTATCGACCAGATAGACGCACGGCAGATGGTTCTCGAGCGCGATCTCCTGCGCGCGAAGGTGCTTCTTCACCGTCATCGGGAAGTAGGTGCCGCCTTTGACCGTGGCATCGTTGCACACGATCATGACCTGACGGCCCGACACGCGACCGATGCCGCAGATCATGCCCGCGCCCGGCACCTGATCGTCATACTGGCCATTGGCGACCAATTGGCCGATCTCGAGGAAGGGCGAGCCTGCATCCAGCAGGCGCTCGACCCGTTCACGCGGCAACAGCTTTTCGCGGGCCACATGGCGCTGGCGGGACTTCTCGTCCCCGCCCAGTGCAGCCTGTGCCACTTTTTCGCGCAGGGTGTCGGCAAGGGCGCGGTTGAAAGCCGCCCTCGCCTTGGCCTCTGCACTGTCGATATTGACCGAACTGGTCAGGACGGGTGCCGTCATTGCTCTATCCTCAGCGTGCGCCGATCAGCTCGCGGCCGATCAGCATGCGACGGATTTCATTGGTGCCAGCGCCGATATCCATCAGCTTGGCATCACGCAGATAACGCTCGACCGGCCAGTCCTTGGTGTAACCAGCACCGCCCAGCGCCTGAACGGCTTCGGCGGCGGTACGGAAGGCGTTTTCCGAGGCCAGCAGCACACAACCGGCGGCGTCATAACGGGTGGTCTGGCCCGCATCACAGGCGCGCGCCACGGCATAGGAATAGGCACGGGCCGATTGCAGGGCCACATACATGTCCGCCACCTTGGCCTGCATCAGCTGGAAGGTGCCCAGCGCCTTGCCGAACTGCTGACGCTCGCGAACATAGGGGATCACCGTGTCGAGGCAGGCCTGCATGATGCCCAGTTGGATGCCCGACAGCACCACGCGCTCATAGTCCAGACCCGACATCAGAACACCGACGCCGCCATTCAGCGGGCCCATAATGTTCTCTTCCGGCACGAAGCAGTCTTCGAAAACCAGTTCGGCCGTCGGCGAGCCGCGCATACCCATCTTGTCGATCTTCTGACCGATCGAGAAACCGGCAAAGTCCTTCTCGATCAGGAAGGCGGTGATGCCACGGCTGCCCGCTTCCATGTCGGTCTTGGCATAGACCACCAGCGTATCGGCATAGGCCGAGTTGGTGATCCAGAACTTGGTGCCATTCAGGCGATAGCCGCCGTCCACCTTATCGGCGCGCAGCTTCATGCTGACGACGTCCGAACCGGCATTCACTTCCGACATGGCCAGCGAGCCGACATGCTCGCCAGACACCAGCTTGGGCAGGTATTTGTCTTTTTGTTCCTGCGTGCCCCAACGGTGGATCTGGTTCACGCACAGGTTGGAGTGCGCGCCATACGACAGACCCACAGACGCCGAAGCGCGCGAGACTTCTTCAACCGCGATCACATGGTCCAGATAGCCCAGACCCAGACCGCCCCACTCCTCGGCCACGGTCACACCGTGCAGACCCAGTTCGCCCATGGTCGGCCACAGATCACGCGGGAACCAGTCCTCCGCATCCACCTTGGCCGCCAGAGGTGCAATCACCTCGTCGGCAAAGCGGGCCGTGGTTTCACGGATCATCATGGCACTTTCGGTCAGACCGAAATCAAAATCGGGCGTGGCGCGCATGGGACTGTGTCCTTGTTCTCGTTGAGCGTTTCCTAAGAGTGGATGCTAACGCGCCGGATCGCTTCGGATAAATGGAAACTTCGTGAAGTTTCAGATAGGTTTTTTCTATGTTGAAGCGCGCTCACATCCGCCATTTCCTCGCTGTCGTCGATAGCGGCAGCTTTACACAGGCCGCCGCACGGGTGCGGATCACCCAGCCCACCCTGTCGGTCGGGATTGCCGAACTGGAAAAAGAGGTCGGAGCCAGACTGTTCATTCGTGACCGCAAACATGTGCGTATTACCGAGGCGGGTGCGCGGCTATTGCCTATCGCGCGCCAACTGGAACAGGGGTTTCGGGCCGCAGAATCCTTAAGCGACAGCACCGAAAACCATTGGCCACAAATCCGGTTGGGCCTTTTGCAATCGGTTGCCGGTGCCATGGCGCAAAAGGTCATGCAGGCGCTTTGCCCCGACTATGAGCCAGAACTGGTCGAAGGCCCGAACCACGAACTGCGCACCATGCTGGCCTCGGGACGCATTGATGTGGCTCTGACCCTGTTGCGCCCCGAGGATATCGAGATGGGCGCTCTGCCCTTGCTCAGCGAGCCCTATGTGATGCTGGTGCCCGCCGGACATGCGCTGGCCGGACAGACCGACGTGCCGCCCGATGCCTTCGGGGCCGATGTGATGATTGCCCGCCGTTCCTGCGAACGGCTTCAGGACACCAGCCGGTTCTTTACCCGCAATGGCGTGCGCCCGCGCTTTGCCCTGCGTAGCGACAATGACGACCTGTGTATCCGCATGGTGGCGGCAGGGCTGGGGGTTACCACCGCGCCCTTATCGCTACAGATCGAAGGCACCCAAGCGGTCAGCATTGCCGGCTATGATTTCCAGCGCATGCTGGGCCTGATTGGCGCATCGCCCGAACAGGCCGACAGCGTGGCCGATATCCACGCCCTGCTCGCACCGGCGTTTGTCTAAAGAAAAAGGGCGGAGACTTTGAAAGTCCCCGCCCCTTCTTTTTGTTATTCGCTACCGGATCAGAAGGTCCAGCGGACGCTGACCTTGGCCGAGTGGATATCGGTCACCTTGCCCAGCTGGCCTTCATAGCCCGCCTCGAAGGTGACACCGGCATCGGTCTGGACGCGGGCGTCGAAACCGAGGTTCCATGCGGCGCGGTCCAGCGGAGTCGTGATCTGAGCCGGATCGGAGCTTTCGGCAGCACCGATGAACTGGATCGGCAGATAGATGCCGTCTTCCGAGCGGTGAACGCGGCCCGCCGTCAGGGCGAACGAAGCGTTCACGCCTTCAGCCGGATCGAAGCTCACACCCGTCGTCACCTTGGGTTCGATCGAGCCGATATACTGGGTGTCGGACAGGACGCGCGCGCCCAGCCCCTGCCAGCCATTTTCCTCGAACGCACCGCTACGCAGCGCCGTGCCCAGAACCTGAACCGCCGGACGCATGTAGAAGTGGCCCGAACGGATGGTGTGGCCCAGTTCTGCGCCCAGTTGGGCATAGCCGTTTTCGCCCTTGGACTTGGCGTGCATGGTGTCGAACACATAGCCATAGCGCTGGCTTTCCAGCCACTGCCAGCCACCCGTCGCCGTCAGGCGCAGGTCCGTGCCCTGTGCCCACGAACGGTGCGCACCGATGCCCAGATCGAAGCCGTCGCCCTGGGTATTCATACGACCACGATCGACCGTCTGACGCGCGAGGCTGTTATAGCCACCCGATACAGACAGGGTCCAATCGGCGTTCAGACGTTGCTCCATGCCGACGCGGGCATTGAACACGCGGCTGGTGGCACCGAAGTATTCACCGGTGGCTTCCTGATCGATGGTGGAGGTCGAACCTACGCCCCACAGGCAGCGATCCAGCGCCGTCTCGCGGGTCAGGCCACAGCCGAACATCTGGTCCGCAAAGGCGGTGGCACCGAAGTATTGCGTCTGCATCGACGCCACATGGCCCTCGGGGTTCAGCTCGTTGAAGATCGACTGGTAGAGGTCTTCCTGACCGGACACCATATTACCCAGCGCCGCCATCAGACGACCAATGCCATTGGCACCGCCCTCTTGCAGGGCCGAGTCCATATGGCCGCCCAGGCGGCGCTCGTTCGGGCGCATCTGGGCAAGGCCGAAATCGCTGTCCACGATCAGGTGCACGCCTTCGCTATCGCCCTTGAGGCTATAGTTCAGGGCCAGGGTCGAGGCGATGTTGTAATCGCCGACCGAACCTTCACCACCCGTCGCAAACAGGGTCAGCGGGCCGGCATTTTCCAGCCACAGCAGGTTCACGCCGATCTCGCCGGAAACCGATGCATTGCCGGTGATGTTGAGGCGATCCGAGCCATAAGGACCGAAGGCCACATCAAACAGCGACTTGCCGCTGGCGGTCTGGACGAAGTGGCCGTCCAGTTCCACGGTCGAGATGACACGGGCACCGTAATAGACGTTGTTCTTGGCCTCGACCAAGCCGTCCAGATCGCCGAAGGTTTCCCCTGCCGCCAGATCCAGCGGCCAATCCGTGCCTTCCAGACCCAGACGCAGCAGACCGTCATTGGTGAAGGTCGCCTCGCCACCCGCTGCAGGCACAGCCTGACCAGACACCGCACCCGTTGCCATACGCGTCAGCGGGCTGTCGCGCAGGATGATGCGGTCAAAGGTCAGGAAGGTCGCACCTGCACTGTTCAGGAAGCGGTTATCGCCACCCGACAGGTCGATATTGCCGAACACCAGACCGTTGTTGACGATGCGGTCATTGCCCACCCCGCCCTGAATGGCCATGCCGCTGACAGCCGACAGCGAGGTGTTGGTCGTGACAAGGTTGTCCGCGCCACCCAGCAACTGGATGCCGACACCTGTGCCCGAACCACCGCGTACGACATCGGCCAGATTGATCGTAATGTCGTCCGCGCCATACAGACCCTCGCTCTGGGCCAGCACGCCGACCGAGTTAAGACCGGCAGCATAGATGATACCGGCAAAGTCCAGATTGATGGACCCGCCAGCACCGGCACCGCCTGCCGAGCCGGCAAAGCGACCATCGACCCAGCCGCCGCCGCCGCCCAGAGACTGGGCCACGACGCCATAGCTGTTATCGCCCGTCACCACGACCGCATCGGACTGGACGAAGCGGATCGCTCCGCCGTTGCCGCTGTTGTCGCCCGACAGGTTCAGCGCACCGTCGGAGGCACCGAACACGGCACCGCCGCCACCGCCAATGGATTGCAGCATCAGGCCGTGGGCCATGTTGCCGCTGGTGAAGATGCCGCCATTGTGGGTCAGGTTGATCGCACCGCCATCACCCCACACCCCTTGGCTGCCGCCCAGCGTCAGGTCTGCACCGTTCACGCCCGACAGACGGATTTCACCACCGCCTGCACCGATGGATTGCAACAGCAAGCCAAGCGCGTTGTCGCCAAACGTCTGGGTGCCACCGCTATAGTTGCCCGTAATGCCCGCCGCATCGGCACCGCTGCCACCCTGTGCGCCAAGGCTGGCCACAAGGCCCGTATTGATCGAAGGCAGTTGCACGACCATAGAGCCGCCGCCGCCACCAATCGATTGCAGCACCGAGCCGAAGCTGAGATCGCCACGCGTGACGACTGCGCCGTCCTGCGTGCGGTTGATCGCGCCGCCGGTTTCGTTCTGGCTGTTGGCTGCGCCCAGTTCGAGGCGGACCGTATCCATGGCCGCGCCGTCTGCGGCCGTGACAGTCATCACCCCGCGACCGCCGCCGCCGCCGATAGCCTGAGTCAGAACACCCGTCGAAAGATCGCCGAATGCCGCCAGTGCGCCCGTATGGGTATTGGCAATATCGGCTGCACGGTTGTCGTTACCGTCCATACCGCCCAGCACCACATGGAAGCCGGTCGCCAAAGCACCGATCTCGTTCTCGATGGAGGCCAGATCGACATTCATCGACAAGGTACCGCCACCGCCGGACAGCGATTGAGCAAAGTCGACAACCGCGTGGTCGCCTGCCGTCTGGAAGGTGCCGGTCGTGTTTACCGTCACCTTGCCTGCATTCATGCTGGTGGCTTTTATCGCCCCGACACGCACAGCGATCACCGGATCTTCCGTCGGCTTGATGCCGATCTTGTCGACATAGGGCACGCCCGGCATGCCGATGACACCGGCCAGATCCATCACCAGCGAACCGCCGCCGCCATTGATGCTTTCGGCCTTGATCGCCACGGCACCATCACCCAGCACCGTAATGTCGCCGGAGTGGTCAACCACCACCTCGCCGCCAATACCGCCCGAGCCACCGCCCAGATTACCCAGCGCAAACGCCGCCGTATTCGACAGGGCCGTAGAGGCCAGACCCGAAGCTGTCGTGGACAGGCCAAGGCCGAAATTGGCGTTACCGCCACCACCGCCGATGGACTGCGCCACGATACCGTGGGCATTGGCACCTTCGGTCAGGATGGTGCCGCTGTTGTTGACATAGACACGGCCGCCGTCACCGCCCGAGCCACCAAAACCGCCGACGCTGCCCATGGCCGAACCGGCTTTCGGGTTCACAATGGCATTGGCTGCAATCGACAGACCGCCATTGCCGCCGCCGCCGCCGACCGACTGGGCCAGAATGCCATAGGCATCCGCGCCTTGGGTGTAGATCACGCCGGTGTTCTCGACATCGACGCGACCGGCCTTGTTGCCGCTACCGCCCATACCGCCGAGATTGAAGGAGGCGATTATGCTGTCCTTGGTCACCACGCCGGTTTGCAGGCTGAGCACGGACGAGCCGTTACCGCCGCCGCCACCGATGGACTGGGCCACGATACCGTGGGCCGCATCGCCTTCGGTCAGGATGGTGCCGCTGAACTCTTCACCGGCCACGGCAAGGTTGCGCACGATGACATTGCCACCGGTGCCGCCTGTACCGCCCGAACCACCAATATTGGTGACGAAGCGCTTGGACTCTTTCTTCGGCGAAGCAAGGATTGTCAGTGACATGACCATGCCACCGTCACCACCACCGCCGCCGATGCTGTTGGCACTGATGCCAGCCGCGCCTGCGCCCTTGGTGTAGATCAGTCCGGTATTGGTCACATCGACCAGATCAGCGGCACCGCCTTCACCACCGCTGCCACCGATATTGATCTCTACGGCATTATTTTCGTCAAAGCCCTGAAGCGTCGCAGCCACAGACGAGCCGCCGATACCGCCGCCGCCGCCGATCGACTGGGCGCGGATACCAAAGGCTTTTTCACCGGCCGTCAGGATCTTGCCGCTGTTATCGACAAAGACCTGACCACCCAGAGCGCCTTCGCCACCGGTCCCACCAATCGCAAAGGTCATGGTGTTCTGAGACTCGCCCTTACCGCCCGTGATCTGCAGACCGATGGTACGGGTCGAGCCACCCAAACCGCCGCCACCGCCAATGGCTTGGGCAAGAATACCATCCGAACCCGCGCCTGCGGTTTCAATCAGGCCCTTACTGGTGACAAAGACATCGCCGGATTCTGCGCCTTCGCCCCCATTGGCCCCTACCGACATCCATGCACCCGTGCCTGCGAATACCAGGGTGGCACTGGCCGAACCGCCAATACCGCCGCCGCCGCCAATCGACTGGGCCACAATGCCGCGCGCGTCATCGCCGCCAGTATAGATGATGCCGTCAGCGGTCACGGTCACATCGTCAGATGTCGCTGCCACGCCGCCTTCGATACCAATCGAGACACCGCCCCCCTTGGACTGCTTGTCACCATTCTCCTTGGTGCTGACGCTTGCGGCAATCACACCCGAAGTGCCGCCACCGCCGCCAATCGACTGGGCAATGATCGCGTCGGAATTGTTACCCTGGGTGATGATGCGACCGTCCACATCCACAGTGACCTTGCCGCCTTCACCACCGGTGCCGCCCTTGCGACCCAGAGTGGCGCTGATCGATGTATTGGCAAAAATACCGATGGCCATGTCGGTGCCGACATTACCGCCGCCACCACCGATGGATTGCGCCAGAATACCGCGCGACAGGTCGCCCTTGGTGAAGATATCACCGCGATGTTCGACATCGACAGCCCCACCCGAACCGGCTGCGCCTGTATCGCCGCCAACCGCCATGTTGATGGCGGTATTGGCCTTGTTGAACACGGCCAGACCGATATTGAACGAGGCGTTGCCGCCGCCGCCGCCAATCGACTGGGCGATCAGGCCGTCCGACATATTGCCGTCGGTGATAATGGTGCCCTTGTGACGGACATCCACAGTATCGCCCGAGCCTGCACCGGCCCCCGAGCCACCGACAGCCATCAGCATGCCGATCTCTTTGCCCTTCTCGGCCTCGCCCGAAAGCTTGAGGCCCAGCACAAGGTTATGACCGGCTGTACCGCCGCCACCGCCGATGGATTGCGCCACCAGACCGTGGGTTTGATTGCCATAGGTCTGGATCACACCCGGTGCCGCATCCGTACCGTTCCAGCCGCGTACAACCGAAACCGCGCCGCCGTGACCGCCCGAACCGCCCGAACCACCGACGCCCAAGGCAATCGGCGAGCCCTTATAGCTCAACGCGCCGGTCACATTGATACCACCGGTACCGCCGCCACCGCCAATCGACTGGGCGATAACGCCGCCGCCGCCGCCCGTATGTTCGGCAGCAACAAACTCGGCCACACCCTCGGCATTGGTGACAATGGAACCGCCGACCAGCACATTACCCGTGCTGGTAAAGGATACATCACCGGCATCGTCGCCTGCGCCGCCCGAACCGCCAACACCGGCCGACAGAGCAAACGACTTCTTGTCGCCAATGGATGCGCCAACCGACACATTCAGGCCGCCCGAACCGCCGCCACCGGCAATCGACTGGACCAGAGCACCGACAGAATCCACGCCCTCGACCAGCACATTGCCGTTCAAGGCCGCCGTGACATCATCCGAATGGCCACCGGCACCGCCGAAACCACCAAGACCAAAGACCACCGAGGCTTCCTTGGTATAGCTGTCGATCTGGATACCACCGGAAATATTGATGGCACCGGCACCGCCGCCGCCGCCAATCGACTGCGCCAACAGACCCCGCGACAGATTACCGGCGGCATAAAGGTCGGCATCGACACTGACATCTACGGTCGAGCTATAGCCGCCTTTACCGCCAAAGCCGCCAATACCTGCTGTAAGCTGGCCATCCAGCGTAAGGCTGCCCGAAACATTCAGGCCGCCATTACCGCCGCCGCCGCCAATCGACTGCGCCATAACCGCCGAACGGTTGTCGCCATTGGCCTGAACCTGAATACGGTAGCCCGTTGCCGAATTAACCGTCAGGTCCACATTACCGGCATTACCGCCGCCGCCGCCAAAGCCGCCAACACCGGCAGTCAGGGCGCGTGTATCGCCCTTTTGCGGTGGTGCGGCTGCAATACCCGCAGACACATTGAGACCACCGGTCCCGCCGCCGCCGCCAATCGATTGCGCCACAATACCGTTCGAGCCGCCATCACGACGACGCATGGAATGGGTGCTGCCATCCTCATTGGTCAGGACATCGGTAAAATCGTTCAGCTCTCCCTTGGCCCAGACATTGCCCTGAACCACGCCGGTCACATTGCCGCCATCGCCGCCAAGGCCGCCAAAGCCGCCCAGACCCAGCGATACAGAGGTCGCCGTATTCTTGGACGTAAAGGACAGCGCGCCACTGACATTCATGCCACCCGCGCCGCCTCCGCCGCCCAGCGACTGGATCAGGACACCATCGGAATCGGCACCTTCGGTCTGGGTGTCGCCGATACGGGTCAGGCTGACATCACCGGCATCGCCGCCGCCGCCGCCAAAGCCGCCCACGCCCAGCGCAACCGAAGCTGCATTGCCTTGGGACACAGCAATCGAGCCGGACACATTCATGCCGCCCGTACCGCCGCCGCCGCCCAGTGACTGGGCACCGACGCCAAACGAATTGGCCCCTTCGGTCAGATAGTTACCCGTCACCGTGCCGGTCACATTGGCACCGTCGCCACCGAGGCCGCCAAGGCCACCCATGCCGAAGACGATGCTTCCGGCCATGCCGTTGCCCGCAGAGGCCGCAACACCGCCCGAGATGTTCATACCACCGGCACCACCGCCGCCGCCCAGCGACTGCAACAGACTGCCGAATGCATTATCGCCTTGCGTGGTGATGTTGCCCGCCAGCGTGCCTGTGACATCGGCAGCATTACCGCCGCCGCCGCCCATGCCGCCGATACCGACGACCAGATTGCCTGCATTTTCCTTGGTCAGCGCCATGCCGCCCGAGACGTTCAGGCCGCCCGAACCGCCACCGCCGCCGACCGACTGCGCCAGAATGCCGTGCGCATAATCACCCGAGGTGAAGATCGAACCCACATGGTCAAGATCAACCGTTCCGGCTTCGCCACCGTCGCCGCCCAGACCGCCCATACCGAAGACAGCATTGCCCGTGCCGGTCTTGGCCACAGACACACCGGCCGAGATATTCATCCCGCCCGCGCCGCCGCCGCCGCCAATCGACTGATAGGTCAGGCCGAAGCTGTTATCGCCCTGGGTATAGATGTCCGAACGCACGGTGCCCTTCACTGCCGAAGAGTCGCCACCTGCACCACCGGCACCGCCGATACCGACCACGACATTGCCCGAGCCTTCGCCCGAGGCGCTGACACCGGCCGAGATGTTCATCCCGCCCGCGCCGCCGCCGCCACCGACCGACTGGGCCAGCACGCCGCCCGAATAGTCGCCTTCGGTGCCGATATAGCCGCTGACATCGGCCTGAACCGTGCCTGCATTGCCGCCAGTGCCGCCCGAGCCGCCAAGGCCGACCGTCACCGAACCGGCACCCTTGCCTGCGCCGCTGACGGAACCGGAGATGTTCATGCCCCCCGTACCGCCGCCGCCGCCAATCGACTGCGCCGTAAAGGCCGTCGAATTGTCGCCCTGTGTCAGGGCAGCAAACATATTGCCCTCGGCATCAAGACCGCCAAGCGCCTTCAGGATCACGGCCTTTGCGTCACCGCCGCCTGCGCCATAGCCGCCGATGCCGACGGTAACGGCCCCTGCGCCCTTGCCGGCTGCACCGACGCTTCCGGCGATATTCATACCGCCGTCACCGCCACCACCGCCGATGGATTGCGCCACGACGCCACGCGAGTTGTCGCCCACGGTCTTGACCAGACCGGAGATGTCCGCCGTGACCATTCCGGCCTCGCCGCCTTCGCCGCCGCCGCCGCCAAGGCCGACGCCGACCGCACCGGCCCCTTGGCCTGCTGCGCCGACATTGCCGTTGACGTTAAAGCCCCCCGAGCCGCCGCCGCCGCCAATCGACTGGGCCAGAATACCCGTCGCATCGCGGCCTTCGGTCAGAACCGCCAGCGAGATGCCGTTGGCATTGGCACCGGCCGTCTGGTTCAGGAAGACGTTTCCGGCGTCACCGCCATGATCGCCTGTACCACCCAGCGCCACGCCGACGCTGCCGGAACCCTGCCCGGATGCCGAGATACCTCCGACGACGTTAAAGCCGCCCGCGCCACCACCGCCACCGACCGACTGGGCCGTGATACCGGTCGAGCCGTCACCCTTGGTGATGACCGCGCCCGTCACATCGACATCGACCGTGTCGGCGTCACCGCCTGCACCACCCGAACCACCGATGCCGACATTGATGGTGCCCGAGCCATAACCGGCACCGGCAATACCGCCGACGACGTTAAAGCCACCGGCACCACCGCCGCCGCCAATCGACTGGGCCACCAGACCGTTGGACATCATGCCCTCGGTCAGGATGGCGACCTCGAGGCCGTCAATGATCTGCGAGAAGGTCAGGTCCAGATCCACGACACCGGCATTGCCGCCGCCGCCGCCCGAACCGCCGAGGCCCACATTGATTGCGCCCGCACCAAAAGCTGCGCCTGCAATGCCGCCTGCGACACTGAAACCGCCCGTACCGCCGCCGCCGCCGATGGACTGCGCCACCAGACCCGAGGACATGTCACCCGTCGTGGCAATCGTGCCCAGAATGTCGCTTGTGACGTCGCCACCAGTGCCACCGATACCGGCACTGCCGCCGAGGCTGACATTGATCGAGCCGGTACCCAGACCGCCGCCGATGCCGCCAGCCACGCTAAAGCCGCCGTCACCGCCGCCACCGCCCAGCGATTGCAGCACAATAGCGCTGGCCATGTCGCCGGTGGTCAGGGTGTTGCCGACCATGTCGAAGGTGATGTTGCCACCATCGCCGCCGCCAGCACCCGAGCCGCCAAGGCCCACATTGATAGTGCCCGAGCCCATACCGCCCGCAATGCCGCCCGTGACGTTGAAACCGCCCGAGCCGCCACCGCCGCCGACCGACTGGGCCAGAACGCCCGTCGAGAGATCTTTTTTAGTTTGAACGTGGCCGGTGATGTCACCGATCACATTGCCGCCGTGGCCACCGCCACCGCCCGAGCCGCCAAGGCCCACGCCGATGGCACCGGCACCCATACCGCCCGCAATGCCGCCCGTGACGTTGAAGCCACCGTCACCGCCGCCGCCGCCAATCGACTGTAGAACCACAGCCTTGGAGGCCAGACCCTCGGTCAGGACATTGCCGACCTGCGTGACATCTACAAGACCGCCATCGCCGCCGCCGCCACCGCCGCCGCCAAGACCAACATTGATCGTGCCTGCACCCAAGCCACCGGCAATACCCGCTGCAATACTGAAACCGCCCGTACCGCCGCCGCCGCCGATGGACTGTGCCACCAGACCCGAGGACATGTCACCCGTCGTGGCAATCGTGCCCAGAATGTCGCCCGTGACACTGGCACCATTACCACCGGTACCGGCATTGCCGCCGAGGCTGACATTGATCGAGCCAGTGCCAAGGCCGCCGCCGATGCCGCCTGCAACACTAAAGCCGCCGTCACCGCCGCCGCCGCCCAGCGATTGCAGGACAATGGCGCTGGCCATGTCGCCGGTCGTCAGGGTGTTGCCGACCATGTCGAAGGTGATGTTGCCACCATCGCCGCCACCGGCCCCCGAACCGCCAAGGCCCACATTGATGGTGCCAGAGCCGATACCGCCCGCAATGCCGCCCGAGACGTTGAAACCGCCCGAGCCGCCACCGCCGCCGACCGACTGGGCCAGAACACCCGTCGAAAGATTACCTTCGGTTTGGACATGTCCGGTGAGGTCGCCGATGACATCGCCGCCATCGCCGCCGCCGCTACCGGAGCCGCCAAGACCTACGCCGACCGTGCCGGAACCGACACCGCCCGCAATACCGCCCGTGACGTTGAAACCACCGTCACCGCCGCCGCCGCCAATCGACTGTAGAACCACAGCCTTGGAAGCCAGACCTTCGGTCAGGGCATTGCCAATCTGGGTAAAGTCGACAAGGCCGCCATTACCGCCGCCAGCACCATTACCGCCAAGGCCGACGCCGACCGTGCCGCCACCAATGCCGCCGGCAATTCCCGCCGTGACATTATAGCCGCCCGAGCCGCCACCCCCGCCCAGCGATTGAGCCACGATAGCCGATGCCAGATCGCCCTTGGTCTGGACCGTGCCTGTGATGTTTCCGGTGACTGAACCGCCATCACCTCCACCGGCACCATTACCGCCAAGACCGACATTGATGGTGCCTGCGCCAATACCGCCGCCAATGCCTGCCGAGACATTAAAGCCGCCCGCACCGCCAGAGCCACCGACCGACTGGGCCAGGAAGCCCGTCGAGCCAAGCCCGTGGGTCAGGATGTCATGGGCCGTCGCATTGACGCTGCCGCCATTGCCGCCGTGGTCACCTGTGCCACCAAGGCCGACGCTGATCGCGCCCGCGCCAATGCCACCGGCAATACTGCCCGAGACGTTGAAGCCGCCATTACCGCCGCCGCCGCCAATCGACTGGGCGACAAAACCACCAGACATGATGCCCTTGGTTTCGATCGTGTCGCCTGCATAGGCATCAACACGGCCACCGGTACCGCCCGCGCCGCCATTACCGCCAAGACCGACCGAGATGGCCCCTGCGCCGATGCCACCGGCGACTGCGCCGCTGACGTTGAAGCCGCCGTTACCGCCGCCGCCACCGACCGACTGGGCGACAAAGCCCGTCGAGAGATTGCCTTCGGTATAGATGGTGCCGTGGACACCGGCATCGACCAGACCACCGGCACCACCGCCGCCGCCATTACCGCCGATACCGATCGAGACGCCAAGACCGCCAATGCCGCCGGACACCGAACCGGCCACGCTGTAGCCGCCATTACCGCCGCCACCGCCGACCGACTGGGCGACAAAGCCGCTGGCAATATCGCCATAGGTTTCGATATTGCCGCGAATATCACCGACGACATCGTTGCCCGCTTCGCCCTTGCCGCCATTGCCGCCAATGCCGACGCTGATGGCCGGAGCCGCAATGCCGCCGACGCTGGCCGCGACACTGAAGCCGCCATTGCCGCCACCGCCGGAAATGGATTGCAGCAGCACGCCGGTCGAGCCGAGACCGAGCGTCGCAATATCGCCCGTATAGTCGACATTGATCTTGCCGCCCTGACCACCATTGGCGCCCTCGCCGCCAATGGTTGCGGTTACCGCCGCACCGATACCGCCCATAACACCGGCACCGATGCTGAAGCCGCCATTGCCGCCGCCGCCGCCAATGGTCTGGACAACCAGACCCGACGAGAAGTCACCGCGCGTGACGATATCGCCGCCTGCATTGGTGGCCGTAATATCGCCGCCCGTGCCGCCTGCACCGCCATTGCCGCCGATCCCGACCGAAACGGCGACGCCAACCAGACCTGTGACGCTGTTGGCAATGGTAAAGCCGCCATTACCGCCGCCACCGCCGATGGATTGCAGCAGGATACCGTTGGAGTTGTTGCCACCTCTGGCCTCGGTTGTCGGGTCATAGGTGCCGGTGTCGATATCGGCATAGCCGCTATAGTTGACGCTGCCGCCATTGCCGCCGCCAGCACCCTCACCACCGATGGCCAGACTGACACTGGCACCGAGACCGACGGAATTGGCGATGCCAAAGCCGCCATTACCGCCGCCGCCGCCAACCGACTGGGCAAAGACACCGTGGGAACGGTCGCCCTGTGTGCTGATCTTGCCCGGTGAGGCGATGTTGGAGGACTGGTTGATGGTGACATTGCCACCATGGCCGCCCCCAGAACCTTTGCCGCCAATGGCCACAGCCGTCAGAATACCGGTCGCGGTTGTGTCGCCGCCATTACCGCCGCCGCCGCCAATCGACTGGGCAAAGATGCCGTGCGAGTCATTGCCGCCCGTCGTCAGCGAACCTGCATTGACGATATCGACCGCGCCACCGGCACCACCGGCACCGCCATTTCCCCCCAGCGCCATAAAGGCACCGTTGGCATTGGCACCATCGCCGCCGCCACCGCCAATCGACTGGGCCTGAATAGCGCTGGACATATTGCCCGCTGTGGTGATGGAGCCGTGGTTCTCGCCACGCACCTCAGCGGCATTGGAGGCCACGCTGGAGCTGCCGCCGATCTGGACGCTGGCATTACCGCCTGCACCGCCCGAGCCGCCGCTCGAGAACACGCCGCCGCCCGAACCAGCCGAGCCGCCGCCGCCGCCAATCGACTGGATCAGCATACCGCGCGACAGATCGCCAGTTGTGGTGATTTTGCCGCTGTTGATACCCGTGGCGCTGGAGGCATTGCCCCCCGCATTACCCGAGCCACCCAGCGCCACAAATCCGCCGGAGCTGCCCCCGCGACCACCGCCGCCGCCAATCGACTGGACGACAATGGCATCGGAGCCGTCACCAAGGGTCGTAATCGTGCCCGCACTGTTCACCGAGGCCGCGGCTCCGTGACCGGCCGCACCACCCGAACCCCCGAGCGCCACCAGACCGCCGGTATTGCTGCCGTCGCCGCCGCCGCCGCCAATCGACTGGGCCACGATCCCGCTGGAGGCATCACCTGTTGTGGTGATCGAACCTTCGCTACCGACCGTTACAGTTACCTTGTCGGAAGTGCCGCCGATCTTGCCGCCGACACCAAGGGCCACCAGACCGCCCGTGCTACCCGCCGAACCGCCACCGCCACCAATCGACTGGGCCAGAATGCCATAGGCTCCCTGTCCCGTCGTGATCGCATCGCCATTATGATTGACGGTTACCGTATTGCCTTTGCCGCCTGTGCCGCCTTCGGCGCCGATGGCCACAAGCCCGCCCGCAACACCGCCCGTGCCACCACCGCCGCCGATCGACTGGGCCACGATGGCATGTGCGCTTTGGCCACGGGTAGAAATGGTGCTGTTCTGTCCGGTCGTAACGGTGACCCTACCACCATTACCGCCCGAGCCGGCATTGCCGCCCAGAGCCACCAGACCGCCCACATTGCCGCTGTCACCGCCCTGACCGCCGATGGACTGGGCCAAAATACCGTATGATCCGGTCCCCTGCGTTGTGATGTTGGCATTTTGGGTCAGATTGACATCGCCACCGTGGCCGCCCCAGCCTGCCTCGCCACCGGCACCGAACAGACCATAGGAAGAGCCACTATCACCGGCCCCCCCGCCCAGTGACTGGACCAATACGCCGTGTGAGCGGTCGCCGGTTGTTGTCACCTTCACGTCGTTGCGAACAGTAACGTCACCACCCGAATTGGCCGAGCCGCCATTGCCTGCGCTGCCGGTCGTACCCCAGCTATCGCCGCCATTGCCGCCACGACCGGCACGGCTTTGCACAACGATACCGTGCGCCTCGGTGCCACGGGTGGTGACCGAGACGCCACCGCCAATGCCGACATTGATATCGCCGCCCGAACCGCCCTGGCCGCCCGGCTTGCCCCCACCGGCAAGGTTCACATAAGAACCACCGCCATTGCCGCCATTACCGCCTATACTGGCGATAATGACGCCAGGCCCGCCCGACGCCGTAATATTGTCAGTTAAAACTCGGTACCCGACGAAATCGGGACCGGATTCGCCCGCCTTGCCCGAAGATGCCGGAACAAAGAACACGCCGGTACGACCGTTCTTGCCCTTGGCGCCGCGTCGGACGTCCACGTAACGATTTTGCCCCCCACCGCCTACCGCCGTTTCGCCCGGCGTCGTGGGATTGGCCACACCATCCGATAGAGACTGGACCAGCGGCAATCCGCCGCCCACGACCTCGGGAACATAGTCGGCCTCGCCGGCAACGCCCGAAGACGGCGTGCCGTACACAATGTTCTTAATGACCTGATCCGGTTGCCCCGATACGCTATATACCGGCACACCATTGCTGTTCATCACATAGCTGGTGACGCGCGAACCGTCCGCCAGTTCGTAACCCAGAATCTTGGTGCGCTCTGACACATTGCCATCGGCATCAGGTGTACCGCTGGGATCCACGATCTCTGATCCATAGGCGGGCATGTCGAAAATGAAATATTCCGTGCCCGTCGTGCGGTCGATCGCCACCACACCCATGGAAGCGGTTTCAGTAACGGTCAGTTCGATATTGCTGTCAGGATGGCGGACCACGTCGCCAACGTCGCTGGCCAGTGCCATACCGGCCGGCAGGGCCAGAAGCGCCCCGCCCGTCAAAGCGGCAAAAGCCTTGAACAGGGTCTTGAGCGACAGGCGGTGACGTTCGGGGGAACTGTCCGTTACCGCCGCGCCTGCCATCGGCGCTTCCATCAGCGCCACCAGCCGTTCCAGACTGGCCTTCAGACGGCGCGAACCTTGCGTATCACGGTTGCCGATGCCGCCCAGAACATCTGCCGCTTCGGTGCGAACGACCAGACGCAGCGCAGGATCGGTTGCCCGAACATCCAGATCACCGACCACACGGTCAATCAGGCCCGCAATCCGTTGCATTTCGCGCGAAGTCATTTTCATTTTTCTAGTCCCCAGCCCGCGCGCAAAGGGTGTTTGAGGGAACACCTTTTACGACACGCAACACAGCCGCCCCAAAGGGCGGGTAAAATTTCAGCCTGACTGCTAAATCCACGCGCGCCGGCGAACAACAGGACGCGATATGAATTTAAATCTTTATTTTCAGTACTTTTGAGACCGTCTCAGTAAGTTTTGCTGACGTCTCAACTGTCTTGTTTTGAAACTCGGTCTGCGTGTCAGCGCATGGAAGCCAGCCACCGGCTCCAGTCGCTTTCAGACCCCAACTCATTCATGCGGTGGCCACGGCTGCGCGTCATGTGCCTGAAGTCACGCGGCGTCATGTCGAATAGGTCCTTGAAGGCCGTGCTGTAGTTGGCGGCATTGGCAAACCCCCAGCGTTCAGCGATTTCGGCAATCGTCAGGTGAACCTTGGACGGGTCGAGCAGATCGTCGCGGCTACGGTGCAGGCGACGTTGGCGCAGATAGCTGGCAAAGCCGCCATAGCGGACCATCATCCGGTAAAGGGTGGCCCTCGAAACGCCGAACTCCAGCGCCGTCTGATCAACCGACAGATGCAGATCATGCAGATGCTCTTCGATATAGCGCCGCACCGGCAGCCACGCGGCCATCCGTACCGAAGACGCAACCTCGGGATCAATATTTCCGTTCAACGCCGCCGACGCCATGGCCAGTGTCGGCCCCTGCATGGCCATGGCCTGAGCCGCCGTCATGGTAGGGGCCGCGTGATAAAGCGCCATCAGATGGCTGCGGAACAGGGCCGTCAACGGATGCTGGCCCGCCAGTCTCTGGCCCGCCAGTGCATCCGGATCAATCAGCAATGGCTCCAGAACCCGTCGCGGCAAAACCAGATCAAAAGACGTATAGGCCGTAGATTCCGTCTCGATGGCATGGGTCATGTCCACCATCAACATGTCGCCATTGGCAAACACCTGCTCGCCGCGCCGCGACCGCGCGACGCGGCTGCCGGAGACGTAGAACTGCATCATATAATAGTCGAGGCTGTCCCCCGCGATCAGGGCCGAGGTGCGCTCGGTCTTCTGGGCGCAGGTCGTCACACTGCCGAACATCAGTTCGCCCGCATGATAGGCATCAACGGTCGCAAAGAAGCTGGAATCTGTAATCGACGAAATCTGCCATACCGAAGCGGCGATTTCGCGCCAGATGCCGATACGGGAATTTACGGGCAGCAAGGACGTGTCGAAAACCGAACGCGCTATTGGGGCACGGTCATCTGTCGCTTTAAGATCGGCCGAGTAAGCCCCCAAGATGCACACCTGACTGGATTACAAACGCGAGGTGCAATGACCACCAAGTCGCGACAAACCGAACATGCGGCGCGACGACCTTTACTGCGTTTTACGTTTTTTCCAGTTCGATACGTATCAAGTCAAACCTTACCCAGACCTTAATATTTATGGCTAACTGCACCCGCTATGCCGGAAATCGGGCCTTTCATCGAACTTCGTTCCACCCATGGTGGTGCGCGATATTTTATTCCCGAAATATGTATGTTCAGGCGCTGGGTGCCGTTCAGTCATTGGGCATCCCCAATCCTGTCCCCAATCCTGACCATGCCCCTGCCCGCGCCAGATCAGCCATAAACTCCGCTTTGGCCCTGACCCGTTCCCGAGGATCTGGGTGTCGTAAAATATAGGCGGGGTGATAGGTCACCAGAACGCTGCCTTCAGGGCCCTTCATCAACTGGCCGCGTGTGTCCGAAACATTGACGGCATGGCCCAGAACACTGCGTGCCGCACTGGCCCCCATGGCCACCACCAGTTCGGGTTTCACAAAGGCGCGTTCGTAATCCAGCCACCAGCGGCACAGCTCGATTTCCGATACGGACGGTGTGCGGTGCAGGCGACGCCTCTCCTTCACCTCGTGTTTGAAATGTTTGACCGCATTGGTCAGATAAACCGCCCCGCGATCTATGCCTGCCGCCTGTAAGGCCTCGTCCAGAACCTGTCCGGCCGGACCCATAAAGGGTTGTCCGCTCAGGTCCTCGTGATCGCCCGGTTGCTCGCCGACGATCATCAAAGGAGCCGCCTTTGGCCCAACCCCGCAAACCGGCTGTGTTGCATCACGCCACAGCGGACAACGACGACACCCTGCCAATGCCGCATTCAGGGCCTGCAAGGATTGCGGCACCAGATCACTGGTGACGGTGCGGTCCACGCTCTGCGCCTTAACCTGTTCAAAGCGGCGATTGGGTTCAGGCGCAGTCGCATTGACCATCTGGTCGGTGCGCCCTGTCGCCCCAGCAATCATCTCGGCAATCAGTTCGGCTTCGGGAAGATTGGCCCAATAGCGTTTGGGCATTTCCGACTGCATGGCCTTGGTGCGTAGACGCGACGGGTTAAAGGTCGAGGCGTAATAGGTCTTCCAGAAGTCCTCGACGGCATCTTCATCTGGCGCATCTTCTTTACGGGCGGGCGGCCCGAAGGTCAGGCCCGTGCCATCCCAGTGGGCCGTACCCTCGGGTGTCAGGATCGACCAGTTCATATTGGCATAGCGGCGCGCAAAGAAGGGGGCCGTCTTTTCAAGCACGCGATGCGCCGGTTCAAACCACGCGATCCAGCGCTCATCCACCCCCTCGCCCGTCTGGCGAAAGCGGACAAAGGCCTTCATCTTATGGGATGCACGGCTGACGTTTTTTGCTTTTTCCAAGGCCGCGCGCACATCGCGATCCGATGTGATTTTCAACAGCTCCGGCGTCTCCTGTAATCGCCACAACAGGCGGTACAGCAGATCAAAACGGTCGCCGTCGCGATGCAGGATCACATCCTGCGCCAAACCCAGAAAAGCCTTGGACACCTTGAACGGCCGCGCATTTGTGGCATCCGGCATAGGGGTTTCGCCAAACAGCCCGCCCTGCCCTTCGCCGGTAACAAATCGCACATGGGCTGGCTCTACGCCCTCGACCCGCAAGCGCCGCGCCGCATCGCGCCATCCGTCAAAATCTGTTTCCCCCGCCAGTTGGACGGTACGCATCAGAACAGGCTCAACTGCTCGGGGCGTTTATGGGGTGCGATACGGGCCCGCAGGTCCACCGCATCGGTCAGCCCGCCCGGTGTCCAGTCCAGCGCCACAATCCACGGACGAACCTTGTCGATCGAGCGGGTCAACTGCCCTACATCCTCAAGCCGCAGGGTTCGATAGCGACGCACCGAGATGATCCGGTCCACGGCCTTTACCCCCAGCCCCGGCACACGCAGCAAGGTTTCGCGATCCCCCGTATTCACATCAACCGGAAAGCTGGCCCGCTTTTGCAGCGCCCAGGCCAGCTTGGGATCAATATCCAGATCCAGCATCCCGCCTACACTGCCCTCGGCGATTTCAGGGGCGGAAAACCCGTAAAAGCGCATCAGCCAGTCGGCCTGATACAGACGGTGCTCGCGCATCAACGGCGGACGTGAAACCGGCAGGATGGCCGAACTGTCTGGGATCGGGCTGAAGGCCGAATAATAAACGCGCCGCAGGCCATAGCCGCCATAGAGCGATGCAGAACGATCCATAATCTCGGTGTCGGGCGCACCATCGGCCCCCACAATCAACTGGGTGGACTGGCCCCCCGGTGCAAAGCGTGGCGGCTTGATCCGGTCACGCTTTTCGGGTTTGGCCGCTTCCATTCTCAAACGCACCTGCCCCATGGCCTTGCGGATCACGCGCGCATCTTTTTCAGGGGCCAGAACCCCCAAGGCCTCGTCGCGGGGCAGTTCGATATTGGCCGACAGACGATCCGCATAAAGTCCCGCCAACTCGATCAGTTTCGGGTCCGCCTCGGGGATCAGTTTCAGATGGATATAACCGCGAAAATCGTGATCCTCGCGAAGGCGGCGTGCCACCTCGACCATCTGTTCCATCGTATAGTCCGACGAGCGGATAATGCCCGAGGACAGGAACAGGCCTTCGATATAGTTACGCTTGTAAAAGGCCAGCGTCAGGTCAACGACCTCGTCCACGTCGAACCGCGCCCGCTCGACGTTCGAGGACGAGCGGTTGATGCAATAGGCGCAGTCGAAGATGCAGAAATTCGTCAGCAATATTTTCAGCAAACTGACGCAGCGGCCATCGGGCGTATAGGCGTGACAAATGCCCATACCCTCTGTCGAACCGACGCCCTTGCCATTGCTGGAATTGCGCTTTTGCGCCCCCGATGAAGCACAGGATGCATCATATTTGGCCGCATCGGCCAGGATGGACAGCTTTCTTCGTAAATCTAAACGCGCCATTTGTTCATGATATGTTCCATTAGGCCCCGTGTCCAATTCTGCATGATGAAAATCACCCTCAGACAACCTTACGGAGCGTGGAATGCGCGAATTGCTTCGCGATTTCAGCGACAACCATGTTGCGAGATTTTCATGGAATAAGGACGATACCTCTCGCCCCTATTCCATGTCTGTGGCCGCCAGCCTTAAAACTCTTCCCAGTCCTGACTGGCCGCAAGGGTCAGATTAGCCTTGGGCGCAGGCGCGCGTCGTGCCGCCAGAGTCGCCTCTACATCGGCATTATGGCGCGTGCGGATCGGCCCTTCTGCTGTGACGTTAGGGGCCAGAGCTTTCACCTGAGACTGCAACCGGGGCTGAGGGGGACGCACGGCAGCGGTGGCCTGTGTCACCTTGAATTTGCGTACCAGCGTCGTCAGCTTTTCCGCCTCGTTTGTCAGGTGGTGACAGGCTGCGGTCGATTGCTCGACCATGGCAGCATTCTGCTGGGTCGTCTGGTCCATCTGGTTCACCGAGTCATTGACCTCGGCCAGCGTGGTCGCCTGTTCTTTGGCCGAGGCGCTGATCTCGTTCATCAGATCGGCAATCTCGGTCACGCGGCCAACAATAGCCGTCAGCACCTCGCCCGTCTGGCCGACCAGCTTCACACCATTCTTGACCTGATGGCTCGAGGACGAGATCAGGGTTTTGATCTCCTTTGCCGCATCGGCCGACCTCTGGGCCAGGGCGCGGACCTCCGATGCCACCACGGCAAAACCACGACCGGCATCGCCCGCCCTCGCCGCCTCGACACCGGCATTCAAAGCCAGAAGATTGGTCTGGAATGCGATTTCGTCGATCACACCGATGATGCGGCTGATCTGGTCGGACGAGGACTCGATCTCGCCCATCGCCGTGACCGCATCGGACACCACCTCGCTGCTGCGGGTTGCATCCTGTTTGGCTGCGTCCACGACATGGCTGGCCTTTTGCGAGCCTTCGGCGGTGCGTTTCACCGTCACCGTAATCTCGTCCAGCGCCGCCGCCGTTTGCTGCAAGGAGGCAGCCTGACGCTCGGTACGGCTGGAAAGATCATCGGACGCGCCGCTGATTTCGTTAGCCCCTGCCCGCATCATGCCGACGTTTTCCGACACTTCCTGCATGGCCTCTTCGAGACGGGCCATGGCCGCGTTGAAGTCGGTTTTGAGCTGGGCATAATCGCCGGGGAAGTCCTCGACAATGCGCGTCGTCAGATCCCCATCGGCCAGACGGGCCAGCGACTGCGCCGTGGTTTCCACCACGCTTTTCTGGATCGCCTCGGCCTCGGCACGGATCGCTTCGGCTTCTCTACGGGCCGTTTCCGCCGCTTCCAGATAGATGGAAATCACGAAATCCATATCCAGCAGCGCAGCCTTGACCACGGCCCCCACTGTCTCGCCCAATTCTTTGCCGCCATCTGATCTGGAAAACCACGAACGCTTCTTTTCGTGATCCTTGACGACAGCCTTGAGCAGACCGTCCAGTACCAGCGCATAGCCGCCAATATACCAGCGTGGCTCCAGCCCGATACGCGCATGGGTCGCACCAATGCGTTGCACGCTATCGGTATAGGTCTGGTCGTACTTGGCCGAGGCAATCTGGGACCAGTGACGCGACTGACCACCCTTTGCGCTCGAAATCATCTGCTCGTTGCCAAAGAAGCGCGAAACGGCGGGATAGGCACGAACCTGTGCGTAGAACGCATCCAGACTATCGGACACTGTCGCGTCGATAACAGGCTGGGCTTTGGCCAGTCTCTGACGGGTTTGTGTATCTAGACGCATAAAGGCCAGACGCTCTTGGAGCGCGATGCTGTCAGACATTTTTGATCCTTGCCAAGGGGGGAACTGCAAGAACCGACAGAATGGTGGGCCTGTCTTATTTCGCCATGAAGACTGAGTTACGTACTTCTACTTGGTCATGACGATTGAATTTAATCCGGTTTTCGCCCTCTAAATCCGCATCCCTCACCCTTGGTTTCTATGGCCATGCGCGAGCTAGCTGATATTCATCAATGGACATTCAAAGGGGACGAGGAATGAAGTCACTGCTTTTGACGGCCTGCGCCGTTTCGGCTGTTCTGGGGGTATCTGCACCGGCTATGGCCCAGCAGGCACCTGCGGCGGCGGTCGCACAAAACGATGCCAATGCGCGCCTCAAGGCCCTGTATGATGCCGACTGGGATTATAATCAGGCCCGTTACGGCATCCGTAAACTGGCCGATGGCACCAGCACCCCGCGTACCAGCCTCGGCATGATCGATCCGGCCTCGCAACAGGCACGCATCGAGCATGCGCAGGGTTTGTTGGCGCAACTGGATACGATCCCCGTCGCCGAACTGTCCGATGAAGAGCGCATCAATGCGGCCGTGTTCCGCACCAATCTGGAGCACGCCCTGATCGACGGCCAAGCCCGCCAATGGGAAATGCCATTCAACAGCGACAGTAATTTCTGGACCTATCTGGACCGCGCTTCGGACATGCGAAGCCCCGAAGATTACCGCGCCTATATTGCCCGCATGCGCGATATCCCGCGCTATTTCGGTCAGAACATGGACAATATGCGTACCGGTCTGGCCCGTGGGTTCAGCGTCCCGCAGGTCACACTCGAAGGCCGCGAAAGCTCGATCAGCAACTTCATCACCGATACGGCCGAGGCCAACAGCTTCTATCGCGCCTTTGAACGCATGCCGTCCAACATCTCGGCGGCGGAACAGGCCCAGTTGCGTGCCGAAGCGGTCGCGGCCATCAATGAAGCTGTCATTCCGGCCTATCGTTCCCTGCTGGCCTTCTATCTGGACGAGTACCAACCCAAGGCCCGTACCAGCCTGGCCGCGCGCGACATACCTGACGGTCTGGCCTTCTATGAAGGGCAGGTCCGCAAATATACGACGCTGGAACTGACCGGCGAGCAGATCCACCAGATCGGCCTGTCCGAGGTTGCCCGTATTCAGGCCGAGATGCGCCAAACCATGCAGGACGCAGGTTTTAACGGCACATTCGAAGAGTTCCTGACCTTCCTGCGTACCGACCCGCAATTCTATGCCAAGACGCCTGACGAGCTTCTGATGGTATCGGCATGGGTGGCCAAGCGCGCAGACGGCCAGATCGGCAAGCTGATCGGCAAGCTGCCGCGCCGCCCCTACACCATTATTCCGGTGCCGCAAGCGCTGGCCCCCTTCTATACCGCAGGACGTGGCGGGCTGGGTTCATGCCAGATGAACACCTACAACCTGCCCAGTCGTCCGCTGTATAATATTCCGGCCCTGACCCTTCACGAATGCGCCCCCGGTCACAGCTTCCAGGCCGCCCTTGCCGAAGAGCAGGCCGATGGTCCGGCCTTCCGCCGCTATACCTATTTCTCGGGTTATGGCGAAGGTTGGGGGCTTTATACCGAGCATCTCGGCGTCGAGATGGGCATCTATCGCACGCCCTACGAGCATTTCGGCCGTCTCAGCTACGAGATGTGGCGCGCCGCACGTCTGGTGATCGACACCGGCGTCCACCTGAAAGGCTGGTCGCGTCAGGAAGCCATCGACTATCTGGCCGGCCACACGGCCCTGTCCCAGCACGAAGTCGTCACCGAGGTTGACCGCTATATCAGCTGGCCCGCTCAGGCTCTGTCCTACAAGCTGGGCGAGCTGACCATCCGTCGCCTGCGCGGCGAAGCCGAGGCCGCTCTGGGCGAAGCCTTCGACCCGCGCCCGTTCCACGACACCATATTGGGTATCGGAGCCGTTCCCCTCACGACACTGGAAGAACACATGGACCGGTACGTGGCAGAGACGTTGGCCAAGGCGAACAGCCAGTAAGTCAAAACCCGCTGTCGATGGTTATCGGCAGCGGGTTTTTTGTGTTTACGCGCAGCCGTTCCGGCATTTCATCGCGCTCGGCATAGCGGCCCCTGAGAGGCTCGCTGAGCGGTAAGGCGCTATTTGCAGGTCGATGGTCCGGCCGCATGCAAGTTGACGCTGTGCGAGGCTGTGGTGGGAGGGTTTTTGGGCGTTTTGAGGTTGTGGTGCGAACAGCAAAAAGCCCCGTGCGTTGAGCGACGGGGCTGTTTGGGAGTGTTTGGGTGCGGGAGTAGGATT
>NZ_JAASQT010000009.1 GCF_011761985.1 Brevundimonas terrae
GCTCGTCCGTCAGCCAATACAGGTCACTCATGATCCAGACTCCTTAGGAGCCTGAATCAGATCGCATGCACCAAATCAATGGGTCCTGAGCCTAGCAGGTGAAGGGCTGGAAGGTCTGATGGAGCGTCTTCGTTCCATAGGGGCCTTGGATGGTGTCATCGCATAGAACGATGCGGGTGCCGACCTCTTCCATGTGGTCGAATCTTGTATACCAACTGTAGACACCGAAGGTTCCTGGGGCGGGTAGTTTGGATCGAATTGTGGGGTAGCATTTGCCGTTGGCAAGAGAGCTGCTCCCATCAAAGAAGCCAGTGCAAACAGTTTCTTCAACATGAAATTACTCCCCCCTAGTGACGGTGAGGTAGAAAGCGTTTCAGAGTGGCGTTTGGCAGTCAACCAGCCAAGGTTCGTCGCACTCGGGCGGGCATTTTGGATGGCCTTTTCAGGACTTATTCCGAATAGGGACAGTTCGGCCTCATTTGCCGAGCCTCAGGCTGTTATCCTGACAGGACACATGAAAGGCACCAAGCCATGAAAGAATCTAAGGGTAAGGCCAAAAAGGTCCAACCGAAGATGAATGCATCTAACCCGAGCGTGAAAAATTTGATCGACAAGGTCCCTGCCAATGGCTCGAAAAAGCCCAGGTAATGCTGAGGCCCACCTGAAACGGCGGGCCTTTTTCTTTTCCCTGATCACGTTCTGAGCTGCGGCTCATGGTTAGTTCGACTTCCCTCTTCCATGAATCCTGTTAAGCTCTTGGCGTCTTCAAGGGGACGTTTCATGATCAAAGGGTTGTTGCTTTCCGCCATCTGGTTTGTCTTGGTGGCAGACGAGAGTGCTACTCCATAGTGCCCGTTTGGCCGAAGCCACCCCTGCGGCTGCCAGCTTGCCGAACACGAAACTGATTGGATACTCGGTGACGGCGCGAAATCGCAGAGCTGTGCGAGCCGCGATGAACGCTGCCCGTCCGACTTCTCGTTCAGGCACTCGACACGATGCCTACACCGCTTGGAACTTCCAGCCGACATTCATGCGACAAAACGGAGAGTTTATCCCCGAGAGCGCTGACATTCTTTACAGCATCACGATAACGCTGCCGGACTTGGAAACCCGAGATCAACTCAGTCGAAGAGATAGAGCGGACTGGGATCGATATTTCGCTGCTTTGTTAAGCTACGAGGTCAACCACGCACTGATAGTTGAGGAGGGGGCTAAGCGCATCAAAACAGCGATGCGCGCCACCAGCACCTGTGAAGACAGGCAAGCGACCGCCCAAGCCGGTATGGATGAAGTCACTGCTGCATCTGCCCACTACGACCGTCTGACACGCCACGGAGCTTCAGAAGGTATAACCTTCTAGCCCACAACACCTGAACTATGCCTGATGCTAGGGGAATGGGTGGATCAGGAGTCTATTTTTGGGGACGGCTGAAGCTCCTCGGGGAGCTTCCACGGATGGTCATGATAATGGGCCGAGCACTTCGGGCATTTGTTCGATCCCAAGCTTCAGCCCAAAGATTTTTTACAAGCCACGCAGCGATCTACTATACCTTTAACATCCAGCGCCTTCTGATCAGCAGACCTATACTTCGTCGCTTTCGTGTCGCAGCAGATACCGCGTGGGCGGCTGCTACCGTCAGATTGCGAGCGCGGAGGGGGCTTTTTTAACGGTGCTCAGTTAACCTGCCGGTGCCGAGTTATTTAGCGATGCTTCAGTCAAACTTGGGCTAGAAGTGAATGCTTGAATTGCGATTATGCTAATGTAATTTTTTAACTGGATCCAATCCTTATGACTGACAGCAGTGATCGTCGCCAAGGTATCCAATCGGTTGGGATCGGACTGCGGGTATTGGATGTGCTTGCGTCCCTTGACGGGGCGGCGGCTCTGGGCGTTATTGCGCAGGCATCCGATCTGTCGGCCTCGCAGGCTCACCGTTATCTTGTCAGCTTGATTGCAGCGGGCATGGCACGGCAGGACTCGATAACGGGACGTTATGAACTGGGTGCAGGGGCGCTGAGACTGGGTCTTGCGGCCTTGGGGCGGATGGATTCCTTCCGCGAAGCTGCTGTCGCTCTGACCGATTATGTGCGCGAGACAGGTCGAACCATCCAGATGGCGGCGCTAGGTCCTGATGGTCCCATCGTTGTGCGCTGGATTATGGGAACGCCGCCGATCTCGACATCTCTGACGGTTGGTGCGCGCCTCCCGTTGCTAAGTTCGGCGACGGGCCATGTGTTTCTTGCCTTCCGTCCCCCCAGCCATACTGTCGAGATGGTGACACGGGAGACAACGCCGCAGTTCCAGTCGATTGATGTCGAAGGGATGCGCCAGCGTGTTCGCAAGCTGGGCTATTCGGCGGTTCAGGGCGATTTGATCCCCGGTCTTCGTGCGACGGCTGTGCCGATCTTCGATCTTCAGGGCGAGGTGGTGTTTTCGGCAACGGTGCTGGCAACCGATGTCTTTAAATCGGAACACGACGAGGCGGCGCGCCTGCGGTTGATCGAGGTCTGCGACCAGATCACGGCCCAGACGGGCGGGGTTCGCCCGACCGTCTGAGCCGTTGGTATCAGGCTGATTTGCGCAGATCTATTGCCGGGTCAGCAGCCAGTTCGGGGTTCAGAACCTTGCCGACCAGACGACGCGCCGCGGCAAAGTCGCGTGGCATGTCCAGGCAGACAGCGCCGACCAGAGCGCCTTCGCGTACATATAGGCGGACGCCGTCGCCGCGGGCGATGACGCTGTCGGCGCTGGCAGGGTCACCGAGGATTTGCAGACTGTGGCCGCACTGGTCAGTCCAGAACCATGGCGTAGGTTCGACCTCGGCGGGCTGTTCGAGGATGGCCAGCGCCGCTTTGCGGGCCGACGACTGGGCATGAGCCCAGGTTTCCATGCGCCGCGCACTGCCCTCAGTTAGGCGGGCGGCGACGTCTCCGATCGCGAAAATACGTGCATCGTCAGGTGACCGGTAATCGTCAGAGACAACAATCCCGCCATCGACCGACAGCCCCGCGCCCTCGGCGAGACCGGTGTTGGGGATGATACCGATGCCGGCGATCACCAGATCGAACTCCTGAGTGATTCCGTCGTCGAAGCTGGCCGTTACTGCGCCGTCATTGGCATCGCTCAGGCCGACCAGTGCACGGCCAAGGCGAACCTCGACGCCGATACGGGCATGGGCATCGGCCAGCCATTGCGCGGCTTCGGCGGGAATGTTGCGGCCCAGAAGGCGGTCATTGGTTTCGATCACGACCGCAGACAGACCCATGCCCTTGAGGGTCGAAGCCGCTTCCAGACCGATCACCCCACCACCGACAACCAATGCGCGTGCACCGGTCTTGGCCTTGGCCGCAATGGCGCGGGCGTCATCGGTGGTGCGAAGATAATGTACGGCAGGATGGTGGGGCAGGGGGAGCGGCCGCACCCGTCCGCCTGTGGCCAGAATCAGGGCGTCAAAAGGCGCGACCGAGCCATCAGAAAGTTGCACTTCGCCTTTTGCACGGTCGATGGCGACGGCTGGGTTTGCAGTTTGGAAGACGATTTCCAACGCTTTCCAGCGCTCTTTAGAGGTCAGCCAGACCGGTTCGGCCTCTTCACCGCAAAGAAATCCTTTTGACAGGTTTGGACGTTCGTAGGGGGCGTGTTCTTCCTCTCCTATGAGCATCAATGACCCGGAAAAGCCTAGCTCTCTCAATGTGATGGCGGCCAATCCACCAGCGTGGCCGGCCCCGATGACGACGATCCGTTCAGGCATTTGTGATCTCTCTATTTCTTTGCATCAAATGCAATGCGTTTGACATAGATCAAAAACCACGACACGAATGCGGTCAACGGCGACATGAGATCGCCGCTTCGAATTTTTAGTTCGGGAGCTTTTTCTGTGACCACCGCTATGCCCCTACCCGAGGGAAAATCTGCGCGCGTCTGGCCGGCTGATGTCGACGCTGCCGTGCCGTACTGGGTCTATACGGACCCGCAGGTCTATGCAGAGGAACTGCACAAGATCTGGTACGGCCCGCACTGGCTGTATGCCGGTCTGGAATGCGAAATCCCCGAGGTCGGGGACTGGAAGACCACGACGCTGGGTGAAAAGCCGTGCGTCATGGTGCGTTCGGGCGAAGATGAAATCTCGGTGGTCGAGAACCGCTGTGCCCACAAGGGCGTGAAATTCTGCCAGTCGCGCTTTGGTCATTCCAAAGAGCTGATCTGCCCGTACCACCAATGGTCCTATGCGCTGAACGGCGACTTGCAGGGCGTGCCTTTCCGTCGCGGCGTCAAGCGTCAGGGCGGTATGCCAGCCGATTTCGACCTGAAAGATAACGGGCTGAACAAGCTGCATGTCGAGGTTGTAAACGGTGTGGTCTGGGCGACTTTCTCTGACGAGACGCCGACCTTCCGCGAATATCTCGGCGAGAAGTTCTGGAAGCATTACACCCGTGTCTATGACGGTCGTAAGCTTGAGGTGCTGGGCTATAACCGCCAGCATATCCCGTCCAACTGGAAACAGATGCAGGAGAACATCAAGGACCCGTATCATGCGGGCCTGCTGCATGTGTTCTTCGCCACCTTCGGCCTGTTCCGTGCCGACCAGAAGTCTGCGGTCGATATCGACGACCATGGCCGCCACGGCATCCTGATCTCGCGCAAGGGCGAACAAAAGGCCTCGGAAGACCTGGCCGACGTGCGCAACTTCCAGGGCGATCTGGTTCTGGAAGATCCGCGCGTCATGGACGTGGTGCAGGAATTCCCGGGCGAAGAAACGGTCGGCATGATCACCATCTTCCCCAGTGTCATCCTGCAACAGCAGGTCAACAGCCTGACGACGCGCCAGATCGTGCCCAAGGGGCCGAACGGGTTCGATTTCCACTGGACCCACTGGTGCTATGCCGACGACACCGCTGAAATGAAGCTGCGTCGTACCCGTCAGGCCAACCTGTTCGGTCCGGCCGGATTTGTATCGGCTGATGATGGCGAAGTGCTGGAAATGACCCAGCAGGGTGCCGCCGGTTCGCCGGACAAGAACATGATCCTGCTCATGGGCGGCCGCGAGATCGAGCCGACCGAGCATCAGGTCACCGAAACAGCCGTGCGCGGCATGTGGCGCTACTGGCGCAAGGTGATGGGGCTTTGAACATGACGAACATCACCCGAGACGAGGTCCGCGACCTTTATGATGCCTATTACGGTGCGCTGGACGATGTGGACCTGCATGCGTGGCCGGAGTTCTTTACCGAGGAATGCGTGTATCGCGTGATCCCTCGCGAGAATTTCGAGGCTGGCTACACGCTCTGCACCATGCAGGCCGAAAGCCGCGGCATGTTGAAAGATCGCGTGACGGGCCTAACCCGTACCCAGATGTATGCCCCGCGTTATTACCGCCGTTTCCCCACAGCTCCGCGTTTTCTGGGCGAGGAGAATGGCGTGATCTCGGTGCGCCACAACCTTCTGGTGGTGCAGACCCTGATCGACAAACACTCGGACATCGTCCTGTCGGCTGTCTGCCACGACAAGATCGTGCGCGATGGCGACACCCTCCGCTTTGTTGAACGCGTGGTCGTGTTCGATTCCGAAATGATCCCGAACTCTCTGGTGTACCCGGCATGACCGACACATTAGCTCTGTCGTGGGTGGCCACTCTGCCGCCCTCGGCACTTGAAGAACACGGCGTGGCTAAGGCCAGCGTCAATGGCATCAGCGTCGCCCTGTATGCGGTCGATGGCGAGTATTTCGCCACCGCCGATCTGTGCACCCACGGTAAGGCCAGCCTTGCCGACGGTTATCTGGATGGTGACCTGATCGAGTGCCCGCTACATCAGGGCACGTTCAACGTAAAGACAGGCGAGGCGGTTGACGCTCCCTGTTCGGTGGCTGTGCGTACCTTCCCGGTGAAGTTGCAAGACGGCGTGCTGCATGTGGGTTGGGAGGGCTGATCGCATGACACAACTGACCAACGATAATCAGGCCCAGCTTGAAAACCTGTACGAGCAGATGGAGCCGGAAGGCCTTTATCCGCTGTGGGAAAAGCTGGCCGCTCTGGTACTGCCTCAACCGCAATCGCCAGCCAAGGTCCACAAATGGTCCTATGACAATGCCCGCGAATACCTGATGCGGGCAGGCGATCTGATCAGCGCTAAACAGGCCGAGCGCCGCGTGCTGATCCTTGAAAATCCGGGCCTCGGTGGTAGTTCCAGCATCACGCCCAGCCTGTATGCCGGTCTGCAACTGATCCTGCCGAACGAGGTGGCACCCGCCCACCGCCACAGCCAGTGCGCTTTGCGTTTCGTTATGGAAGGCGAGGACGCCTACACCGCCGTGGACGGCGAAAAGGCGATCATGCGTCCGTTCGATCTGGTGCTGACACCGGGCGGCCAGTGGCACGATCACTGTAACCCGACCGACAAGCCGATGATCTGGCTGGATGGTCTGGATATCCCGACCGTGCGCCACTTCGACGCCAGCTTTGCCGAGCACTATCCCGAGGACCAGTTCCCCGAACAGGCCCCCGCCGGTGACAGTCTGACCCGCTATGGTCGCAATATGCGTCCGCTGAAGGGGCACACGGCAGATCGACGTCCGTCACATCAGCCTCTGTTCCACTATCCCTATGCGGAATGGCGCCCGACGCTGGATGCCATGGCTTCATCTGGGGCTCAGATAGATCCGCATCTGGGTCATGCGCTGGAGTTCCTGAACCCCGTTAATGGTGGTTCGATCATGGCAACTATCTCGGCCCATGTGCGCCTGATGCCGGCCGGTTTCGAAACCCTGCCGCGTCGATCGACCGACGGTACGATTTTTGTCGTGGTTGAAGGTACCGGCGAGGCCGTGATCGAAGGTGAAACCATCGCTCTCAACCCGCGCGACATCGTTGTCGTCCCGTCATGGAAACAGGCCGTCTTCAAGTCCGAAAGCCAACTGGTTTTGTTCGGTTACTCGGACAAGGCCTGTCAGGAAAAACTGAATCTCTACAAGGAAGAAAACGCGTGAGCCTGCTGTTCCAACCGCAAGCGCCGGTTCTGGCCAAAACCTCGACTGGCGATGAGTTTCCGGTCCGTCGCATCTTCTGTGTCGGCCGCAACTATGCCGCCCATGCTCGTGAAATGGGTCGTGATCCCGACCGCGAGCCTCCGTTCTTCTTCACCGCATGGGCCGAGACGGTGGTGCCGGATGGCACAACCATCGCCTATCCGACGATGACGGAAAACTTCCATTACGAAGCCGAGCTAGTCATCGCTATTGGCAAGGGCGGCCGCAACATCGCCGTCGAAAACGCCAAGGACCATGTGTGGGGTTATGCCACAGGTCTGGATATGACGCGTCGCGATCTGCAACTGGAAGCCCGCGCGCAGGGCCGCCCGTGGGATACTGGCAAGAATGTCGAGCAGTCCTCGCCGCTGGGCCTGATCCACAAAGTAGACGAAGGCGATTTCGATCCGAACAATGGTGCGATCAAGCTGACCGTAAATGGCGAGGTAAAGCAGGACGCCGATCTGGCCGAACTGATCTGGCCGGTGGACGACATCATCGCCTACCTGTCGACCCTTTGGGAAATCCATCCGGGCGACCTGATCTATACCGGCACCCCCGCTGGTGTCGGAGCCGTCGTCGTAGGTGACGAGATGGTTGTGACCATCGATGGCCTGTCATCGCTCAACATCAAGGTCGGCCCCAAAGCCGTCTGATAACAACATCATCAGCAAGCCGGAGAGGCGCACATAAGATGCGCCCTCCGAGGAGGAGTTAAAAATGGCAGCTATGGGGGAGGGCGGCGGTAATGCCGTCATCGACCGGGCCAAATTCGGTCCACTGCAGTTCGGCGTTACGGCGCTGTGCTTTATTATCGCTATGCTCGACGGTTTCGACACCCAGTCGATTGCCTTTGTTGCACCCAAGATCGCCGAGGACTGGGGTCTGGCCCCGTCGTCGTTCGGTCCGATCTTTGCGGTTGGCCTGCTGGGCCTGACTGTCGGTGCCTTTACCCTCAGCCCCGCTGCCGACAAGTTCGGTCGCAAGACCATCATTCTGATCTCGACCTTTATCTTTGGTCTGTTCGCGCTTTTGACGGCGTTTGCCGGTTCGATGAACGAACTGCTGATCTACCGTTTCATCACCGGTATCGGCCTTGGTGCCGCCATGCCCAACATCATCGCCCTGACCAGTGAATATGGTCCGGCGCGTCTGCGTGCCACGCTGGTGACCGTAATGTTCTGTGGCTTCCCACTGGGCTCGACTATTGGTGGTCTGGTTTCGACATGGCTGATTGCCACGTGGGATTGGCATTCGGTGTTTGTGGTCGGTGGCGTTCTGCCGCTTTTGCTGCTGCCGGTGCTGTATTTCATGCTGCCGGAATCCGTGCGCTTCCTTGTCGCCAAGGGCGCGCCGGAAGCGAAGATCGCGCCGATCGTCAAAAAGATCGACGCCAATGCTTCGGTGTCCGAGTTCATCAGCGGTCTGAAGGACGAACAGTCTTTGGCGACCAAGGGCTTCTCGGTCTTCCAGCTGTTCCGTGAAGGCCGCACGCCGGTGACCCTGCTTCTGTGGGTCGCCTTCTTCATGAACCTGCTGGTCATGTACTTCCTCGTCAACTGGCTGCCGACCCTGCTGAAGGGGGCGGGTCTGCCGCTGTCGATGGCCATTCTGTCGACCTCGATCCTGAATCTGGGTGGCGTTGTTGGCGCGATTGTACTGGGCCGGATGATTGACAAGATCAGCCCCTATCTGGTGCTGGGCACCGCCTATGCCGCTTCGGCAGCCTTTATTGCGTTGCTGGCCTTTGGCGGCACCAACCTGACCGTGTTGCTGATTGGCGCGGCCCTGTCTGGCTTCGGTGTCGTCGGCGCACAGATCGGCTGTAATGCCCTGACCGCAGCGGTCTATCCGACCGCAATCCGCGCGACGGGTGTGGGTTGGGCACTGGGTGTTGGTCGTATCGGTGCCATCGTTGGCCCGCTGGTCGGTGGTGTGCTGCTGGCCGCTGGCTGGACCCCGCAAAGCCTGATCCTGCTGGCCGTCATCCCGGCTGTAGTCGCTTCGCTGGCTGTCTTTGTTCTTGGTGGCGTGCGCCGTCGCGCCGGAGTTTAATCTTATGATCCTGCACGGTTATTTCCGCTCTACAGCCTCCTGGCGCGTTCGTATTGCCTTGGGCCTCAAGGGACAGGAGGCCGTGCAGGTCTCCCACCACCTGCGCAAGGGCGAGCATCGCTCGCCCGCCTTCCTGGCGCTGAACCCGCAAGGGCTTCTTCCGGCGCTGGAAGTCGATGACGGTCAGGTGCTGACCCAGTCTCTGGCCATCATCGAATATCTCGACGAACTCTTCCCCGAGCCGGCTCTTCTGCCGACCGATCCGGTCCAGAAGGCTAAGGTCCGCGCTGTGGCCCAGATCGTGGCCTGCGACATCCATCCGGTCCAGAACCTGAAGGTGTTGCAGCGTCTGCGTGATCTGGGTCACAGCGAGGATCAGGTTCAGGAATGGGTGGCCAAGACCATCGAAGAAGGTCTGGACGCTGTCGAACAACTGATTGCCGACCAATCCGGCCGGTTTGCCTTTGGCGACACGCCGACGCTGGCCGACATTTGCATCGTTCCGCAACTGGGCAATGCCCGTCGTTTCGGTGTTGAGCTGCGCTGGCCGCGCATTCAGGCCATCGAGGCGGCTTGCCTCGAACTGAACGCGTTCAAGAGAGCTGTGCCGTCGGCTCAACCAGACGCCGAATAACCAACCCACAGAATACAGAGTGCGGGCCCCAACCCGCACCTTTTCGGGAGGATCTCCTATGAGTTTCGCTTTGGCGGCTGTTGCCGCTGTGCTTTCGCACGCCCCTGTAGAAGCCGTCGCTGAAGCTGATGCGCCGATCCAAACTACACCGGCCTCTGTCGCTGCAGTTGTCGCTGCGCCTGCTGCCGCTCCGGTTGCACCGCCGCCGTTCAAACTGATCAACCACGACGAAAACTATGCGTATCTGGCGGATCCGGCCAAGCGCACCTCGACCTGGTCGCAGTTCAAATATGTGCCGCTGGGCGGCGAGGGCAGCCCTGTCTGGGCCAGCTTTGGCGGTGAACTGCGCTTCCGCGCCGAACATCGTGACAATGAGCGTTTTGGTCGCGGTGCACAGGACCACGGTGGCAATTTCCAGACCCGCGCCCGCCTGTGGGGTGAACTGAACCTCGGCACTTCGGTGCGCGCTTTCGTCGATATTCAGGACGCCCGTACTTCGGGTCTCGATAGCGGCGAGCCGGTGATCGAAGAGAACCGCACCGACCTGCACCAAGCCTTCATTGAGGCCAAGACCGGTCTGGCAGATGGCACGCTGCGCGTTCGTGCCGGTCGTCAGGAGTTCGGTCAGGGGGCTTTCCGTCTGTTTGACATGCGCGAAGGGGCCAATGCCCGCGTCGCGCTGGATATGGTTCGCGTCATGTATGACAGCCCGACGGGCTGGAGCGGCGGCGTGTTCGGTGGCTATGCCCTGCGTGAGGGCAAGGCCTCGTTCGATGATGCCACCAATTTCGACCACCGTCTGTTCGGTGCCACGGCAGCCAAGACGCTGGGGCAGGGTGCAACCGCGCCGCGTCTGGAACTGATGTATGTCAACACCGACCGCCTGAACACGCCTTTCTACGGTCAGGTTGCGGGTCGTGATGATCGCGATACGGTTTCGGTGCGCCTGTCGGGCAAGGTGGCTCCGTGGGATTATGACGTCGAAGCGGTTAAACAGTTCGGCTCGTTCAATGATCTGGATATCGATGCCTGGTTCTTCTCGGGCGTCGTAGGGCGTTCGTTCGCGGATGTGAAATGGTCGCCCCGTGTGGCGGTTCGTCTGGATGTTGCCTCGGGTGATAAGGATCCGAACGATGGTAAGCTGAACAGCTTCAACCCGCTGTTCCCGCAACCGGCGGCGCTGCGTACCGATCTGGGCTTTACCAACATGGTGCTGTTCCAGCCGGAAGTGACCATTCGCCCGACGCCGAAGCTGACGCTGGGGGCCAATACCGCAGGCCTGTGGCGCACCAGCAAGGATGACGGGGTCTATGCCCTGTCGGGCATGGTTCTGCGCGGTGCCGATGAAGGACAGTCGTCCTATGTCGGCTGGCGCACGGGTCTGTTCGCGCGTTATGCGATCAATCCCTATGTGTCGGTGATGGGTGTGGCCAACTATACCAAGGCTGGCGACTTCCTGCAGGAAACAGGCACGGCAGAAAACCAGTCTTATCTGGGCACGTTCCTGACTTTCCGTTTCTGATAAAGGTATTGGTTTAGAACTCGGCGGTGCTGCTATGCCCGCCGAGGATGCTGTCAGTTTAACGCTAAAGGCGCTCCACTTTGATGGCTTCAAGCCATTGGTGGAGTAGGCGTTTTATGAAGCCGCTATCGTTTAAACGTCATCTCTTTCCCGTAGCGGAGATCCGTGTCGAAGAGCTGATGGCGCAACGCGGAATCGAGGTTAGTTACGAAACCATACGGTGCTGGACGATCAAATTTTGGCCTCTGATTGCCAGACGTTTGAAGAAGATAAGAGTGCCGCCGACAGGCCGTTGACATCTCGATGAAATGGTCTGCAAAATCGGCGGTCGGCGCATGTATCTATGGCGCGCGGTCGATGACATAGGCGAGGTTTTAGACGTCGTTGTCCAGCGTCGGCGGGATACAGGGGCGGCTTTGAAGTTGCTCAGACGTCTTTTGCGCAATCAACCTGTCGAGGTCGAAAGCATCACAACAGATGGGTTGGCGTCCTACGGAGCGGCGTTTGATCAGTTGGAACTGAGGCATCTTCGTCGTGCCGGTCGGCTGCGAGACAATAACCGCGTTGAGAATTCTCATCTGCCAATTCTACGACGTGAACGGCAGCAGCAGAGGTTCAAATCCCAAGCCTCAGCACACACGCAACGATCTACAACACCTTCAATACCCAACGTCTTCTGATCAGCAGACCCACACTTCGTCGCTTTCGTGGCGATGCGGATGCTGCTTGGGCCGCGGCTACTGTCTGAAAGTCAGCGGGGTAGGGAGCTTTTGGCTGTGCTCAGTAATCCTGAAAGCACCTTTTAACCTGTACCAAGCGGTTGAGCCAAACAGGAGCGCCAGGACAGTTAGGGTTAGTAGTTCCGGTGCTACTTCGCCCACCGTTGCGCCCGCGGCGTTTAGCTTGACGAAGGCCTGGATGGCAGAGGTTGAGGGCGACAGGCGGGCGATCCATGCCAGAGGCTCGGGCATCAGGAACAGAGGCCAGGCCGCGCCGCCAAGGAAGAACAGCGGCACCGAGGTTCCGACTAGGATCTGCATGGCGCGTTCGTGCCGGTCGAACAGACTGCCGATAGCCAGGCCGAGGGCCGAGACGCTGGCGGCGAAGACGGGAACGGCGATGATGACGCCCAACAGATCGCCCATGCGCGGATAGTCCTGAAACCAGAAGACGAAGCCGAAATAGAAGAGGCTGGAGACGCTGCCGATCAGGGTCAGTGCGGCCCACAGGCCGAGGAAACTGCGGGTCGAAAGTGGCTGTGCACCCGTCTCTCGGCGCAGACCGGCGAACAGGGCAGCGCCCAGTAGCAGGGTCTGTTGCAAGATGATGGCGCTGACCGCGGGGACGGCATAGCTGCCGTAGCCGTCGGTGGTGTTGTAGAGCGGGCGCTGCACCACGCTTGGGGCGCGCTCCAGCAGACGGGTGGCCTCGACCACGGGCGTCAGGACCTGTTCTGCGGCGGCCGCTGCAGCCCCGCCCAGCGCCTTGCCCATGGCGGTGGCGCGGACCAGATAGGCCCCGTTCAGATAGAGACCGACCCCCTTGGCGTCGCCGTGGATCAGCGAGGACTGGAACCGTTCGGGGATGTGCATGACGGCGTCGACCTCGCCGTTGCGTAGCATCCGTTCGGCCTCGGAAGGCGAGGCGGTGATGACCGAGGCGTCCAGAGCGCGGGTGGCGTTCATTTCCTGCACCAGTCGGCGGCTGAGAGGCGATTGGTCCTGATCCACGACGGCGACCGGCAGCTTGACCGGCGTCTGACCGACATAGGCCATGGGGTAGTAGAAGGCGTAGGCGACCACGGCCAGCAGGATGGTGCTGGAGAGGGGGCGGTGCTTGAAGATGCCCGTAAAGGTCCCGACGAAGGCACCGGCGAAGCTGCGCGTGGGCAAGGACAGGCTGAGGTCTTCGGGCTTGGGCGCGCGCTTTGCGCGACGGTGGGCCAGCGGGATTGATAGGGCGAAAGTTCCGGCGGCGACGGCCAGCAGGATCAGCAGAGGTCCCATCGAGGTGGAAACGTCCGAGCCCAGAACCATCTGTTCGTTCTGCATCCGTAGGTAGTGGGTGAAAGGCAGGATGGCGCTCCATACCTGAGCAAAGGCCGGGCCGTGCAGCAGGGGCAGGGTACCGTCGGAAAAGGCGATGGCCGATCCGGCATAGACCGCCGTGGCCGAGAAGCTGGTGTCCATGTCGCCGGTCAGCGTGACCAGTAGGGCCGAGATGCCAGCGGTGGCTGCCATCAGGGCGAATAGGCCCGCCATCAGCATCAGCACACTGCCTTCCACGCCCCATCCGCGCCAGCCGCACAGCCAGGCGATCCAGACCGCGCCCCACAGGGTGAAGACGAGGACATAGGGCGTCAGCTTCCCCGCCAACGCCGCCGCCAGCCGCCCGTCCATCCGCGCCGACCAGTGCTGCAACGACCCGCCGCGTAACTCGCGGCCCACGCCCATGACGGCGGCGCAGGCCATCAGCAGGTGCAGGACGCCGGGCATGATCAGCCCGCCGAGGAAGAGCTCGAAACTGAGTTGGGGGTTGCCGAGGATGGTTACCTGCACGGCGGGCGCTTTCAGGCGGGCGGCAGGGACACCCAAGGCGCGAGCGCGGTCCACGATCAGGGGGGCAGCCGCGTTGGTCAAAGCGGTGGTCTGGGCCGAGGCGGCCAGCGAGCCGACGGTCTGGAAGGCCCCGTTGTAATAGACGATTACTGCGTCCGGCTGACGAAAGGCGTTCTTTCCGGCACCCTGCGGGATGTAGGCGAGGCTGTAGATCTTGCCGGATCGCATGAGGGGCCAGGCGGCCTCCAGATCGGTCGGTTGGGCCACGATGCGTATACCGGGGCTGGCCTCCATGTTGCGGATGGCGGCGCGGCTGAAGGCGGAATGGTCCTGATCGACCACGGCGACCGGCACGTCGCGCACCACGCCTTGAAACAGCATGGCCCCGACGACGAGCATCAGCACGACAGGCATGACGATCAGCAGTATCAGGTCCCAGCGGCTACGGCCCAGATGCGCGATCTCGACGCGCAGGGCGCGGCCGAAGACGCTGCCCGTTGCTGTCGTCATCGGGCGGGCCAGTCGAACAGAACGCTCATACCGGGACGCAGGCCCTCGACAGGAGCGACGGGTTTGGCGTGAATCTCGAAACTGCGCACGTCATAGCCACGCGATTGCCTCGTGGCGCGCCAGGTGGCGAAATCGCCCTGGGGGCTGATGAAGCTGACGCGGAAAGCCACACTCTTGCGGTTCAGGGCGGGGATGTCGCCACGCACAGTATGGCCGATTTTTAGGCCGTTGAACTGATCCTCGCGTAGATTGAAGGCGACCCAAACGTGATCCATATCGACCACGGTGAAGACGGGCACGCCTATCAGCACCAACTCGCCGGGGTTGGAGAAGCGTTCGGCGATCTCGCCCGCTGCGGGTGCGATCAGGCGGGTTTCGGCTTGCAGTGCCGCCATCTGGCCGACCCCGGCGCGGGCGGCGGCGACCTGTGCGTCGGCGATGGTTTTCTCTTCACTGCGAGGACCGGCGACGGCTTTCAGATACTGCTGGCGGGCGGCCTCGGACTGGGCGGCGGTGGCGGCGCGGGCAGCGACGGCCTCGTCACGGCGCTGGGCCGAGATGACGCCCTCGGCGAAGAGGTTTTCTGACCGCCGTGCGGTCTGGGCGGCCAGTTGGGCGGCGGCCTGCGCCCCGCGCCAGATGGATTCCAGCGAGCGGATGTCCTCGGGCCGTGCACCGACGCGGCTGAGTTCCTGAACGGCCTGTGCGCCTTGCAGGGCGGCGGCGGCCTGTTGGTCGCCGGCGATGATTTCGGGGCTGGAAAGGATGGCCAGAACCTGCCCCAGAACAACGCGATCGCCCGCCGAGGCCAGCATCTTCTCGACGCGGGCGGGGGCCTTGGTGGCGACGGTGAAGGTCTCGGCCTCTACCATGCCCTGTACCTGCGGCGGGGCGGGACGGGCGGCGAGGAATAGGCCGATAATGACGAAGGCCAGCACAGCCAAAGCTGCCACGGCGATCAGCAGCGTGCGGACCGGCGGCCCCTTGCGTTGATGCAAGGGCAGCGGGGCCGGATCAGTGGCGGGATCAACGGCGGGTGCAGTTTGTGTCATGGTGCGATCACCCGGTCGGCGCGTTGCATATAGCTGATGAATTCGTCGCTGCGGCCACTGGCGGCCAGTAGAGCGGCCAAGGTCAGTTCATACTCATAGGCCGCCGCTGCGCGCTGTAACCGGGCCGCGCCCAACAGATTGCGGGCATCAATGACGGCGGAGGCGGGGGCCTCGCCCTCGCGGAAGGACAGGTCCTGAACCCGCAGGTTCTCGGTGGCGGCCTCAAGGCTGGAGTCCAGCGACAGGAACTGGCGACGGGACAACTCGACCAGATTATAGGTGCGGATGATCAGGATGCGGACCTCGTCGCGGACCTGACGCTGTAATTGCTCGGCGACCTGAGATCGGGCGCGGGCAGCACTAATCATTCTTCCGCGATCCAGAGATGACATCAGTGTATAGCGGGCACCGATGCCGATGGCCCAGTCTGGTTCGGTTGGCAGAGCGTCCTCGCGGTTCAGGTTATAGGCACCGAAGGCATAGACCGAAGGGCGCAGGCGCGAACGGGCCAGATCAACGCCCGCCTCGGACAGATCGCGTCCGGCACCGGCCAGAGCTATGCGGGGGTGGTTGACGAACCCGTCCTCGATGAAGGCGTCAACAGGACCGGGGGGAGACGTGTTGACGAACAGGGGGCTGATCGGGGCAACGCTAGTGTTCATATCCAGCATGCGAGCCAGACTTTGTACCGCCGTGTCGTGTTCCAGTTCAGCGCGATCCAGTTGGCGCTGGGCGGTGTCGCGCGCCACTTGGACCTGTAGCCTCTGGGCGGCGCTGAGGAAGCCCTCGCGCTCCATGGCCTGGGCGTTGCGCAGGTGCAGGTCAAAGCCGTCGCGGGTATCGCGGGCGATGGTCAGGGCCTCTTGCGTCAGGATTTGGCCGAAATAGACTCTCACCAGATTGACGCTTTCCAGATTGCCCGCCTCGGCCTGACGGGCGCGGGCCATGTCGACATTGGCCCCCGCCGCGTCGCGCAGGGCAGGGATGGCCCCGCCGGTATAGATCGGCATGACGGCGGTTACGACGGGACGAAAACTGGTGTCGGCGGTCTTTAACCGTACACTGCCGGGCAAGCTGGCGAAGAACTCGGGCAGGGCGGTTTCCAGCCGGTCATTGATGGCTTGCAGAATGTCACCGGGAACACCGGGCAGGTCGCCGATGATCCCCGGCAGCAATTGGTTGGCGACGGATTCGGCTTGGCCAAAGGCGTCTGACAGGGAAATGTCGAAGGTCTTCTGATAATGCAGAATCTGGGCGTCGACGGCGATGGTCGGGCGGTTCAGCGTGCGCGCCGCTGCCGCCTGTTCCTCGGCTGCGGTCACATCGGCGCTGGAGGCGCGCCGGATGCTGGACGTCGCGTCTAACCGTGCCGTGGCGGCTTCAAAGGAGAGTGGAGTCGCATCCTGAGCAATGCTTGTTGGGGCTAAAGCAATAAAGCCTATGGTGGCGACAAGCAGGCTGAGGCCGCAGCGAAATCCTGCATGATGAATAGCTCTGCCCATTTACCTATCCGCGTTGTTGAACCGCTGTTTCCAGCTTGGCTATTGCATTTCAAATTCGCGCTTGAAGGGTAATTACGTTCGATGAATTGTGTATTGTAAGTCTCGATAGCTTGCAACGGTGCTGTCAGTCTAACGCTTAAGGTGCTCCACTTTTATAACTGCAAGCCATTGGTATAGAAGGCGATTTTATGAAGTCTCTATCGTTCAAGCGTCACCGGTTTCCACCCGAAGTGATCCGTCATGCCGTATGGCTGTACTTTCGCTTTAATCTCAGTTTCCGCGATGTCGAGGAACTGATGGCGAAACGTGGAATTGAAATCAGTTACGAAACGATCCGGTGCTGGACGATCAAGTTCGGGCCAATGATTGCAAGGCATTTGAAAAGCAAAGATCATCACCCATAGGCCGTGGGCTTCTCGATGAAATGGTTTGCAAGATCGGCGGCCGACGCATGTATCTGTGGCGTGTGGTTGAAGACGAAGGTGAGGTTTCGGAAGCGAACACCGGAAACGTGAAATCGCACAGTGAGATATCTGTGTTATGCTTTGGGTATGGTCAATCTGTATCGCCAGACATCGGATGCCCAGACGATCATGAAGTTATGCAACGCCACGAGCAATCTGGCGGGCAGGCTGGGGACGGGTGAAATCGGGCGGGATGGATCCGCTATGATTGTCCTTACAGAAGCGGGATCACGCGTACTGTCTATTGCACAGTGGGGGATGCCGTCCTCTTCCAACGCGATGTTTCATGCCGCGTCTCGGCGACTGGACAAACAGCGGGTCACTCACAGGTCATTGAGTTTTGCCGAAATCAGGCGGTGTGAGCCTGATCGTGGCGTTATGACTATCCAGAACACCATGGCGCAGAATTGGGAAAAATGGCTGGGGCCCGAGCATCGGTGCCTGGTGCCGTTTACAGCCTTCTGCAAGCCGGTGAGAGAGACGGGCGGGAAATATATCGATGCCTGGCTACGTCTGGCGAGCGACGGGCAGGAGAAGATCGGGTTTTTCGCCGGTATTCATATGAAGGGGTGGGAAGGTGTACGTGATCGTAAATCCGGACGGCAGGTACTGAATCTGTTTGCGATCCTAACGACTGACCCAAGTCAATCCGTTCAGGAAGCCCCGAGCGCCATACCCGCTATTCTGACGACGATGCAAGAATATGAGACTTGGCTGAGCGCACCATGGCCAGCGGCGGCAATGCTGCAAAGAGCAGTGCCGCATTCTATGATCGTGCCGGTTTAGCCGTCCGGGCCACATTCAGGTTTGATGAAAGCTGCCGCCTTCGTTCTCCCAGCGATCCTTGGACGTGTCTTTGTGACCGCACGGCGTGTGGCCATCTAGAAACAGCCGAGTTTGCGTGACTTTACGCCATTTCGATATGGCATTCACAATCACGTGCAGCGGTGCGGGTCTGTACAGGATCTGTCTGTTGAAGGGCTTTAGGAAACGTGTGTCTGGAAGGGGCATGGTGAATATCACTTGCTTTCCGAGATGTGTCGATTTCGGGCCATTTCCCGCGCGATTGCCTTGCGGTTGCGATACCGGGCACGTCGATAGATGTAGAGGCCGGCAAGCGTGCCTGAGGTCGTAGAAACGACGCCCGCACCTAAAGCCGCGGTCTGGGGCAAGCTGTAAAAGAGCGAAGCGATATGGGTGACTAATAGCCCGACGGTTGCGCCGCACAGCCCCGATATGAAGTAGCCCCCGGTAGGGCGTGGCGCATACAGCTCGGCTTTTGCTTTGGCTGCTTTCAACGCTGCGTGCCGGGGTTCGTTTACAAGTGTGTGTCGTGACATAGCGATTTTTCCTGAAAGGGATCATCAAAGGCACGGCACACACGCGGTAAAGGCGACTTACAGGGTCAGTCCTGCGGAGGGCTGGGACCTTCCCTATTCGTCACCCAACGCTGTTAAGCGCGTGTAGCGGAATCCTCGTGAGGATCCTTGCCCTTTTGCGCCGTAGTCGCATTACGGTCGTCAGACTTCGGCGTTACGAGGACGTCAGGCTGTTTGCCTTCGTTTTCGCTCTTGGCCGACTTGATGTTCTGATTTTGGTTTTGATTTTGCGGGTTGTTGGTCATTTTCGTTCTCCTTTTGATCAAACTGAAATGGGTATGATTTTTACAATTTCAAGGAGTGATTGGATAATTGGTAAAATATAAATTCTCAATAATTTTATTTATTGAAATATTTTACTACATTTTTGAGCGCGATAAGAAATTCATGAGCTTGGTTGTGAGTCATGACCTGAAGCCGGTTTCAGATTGTCGTCAAGCGGTTGGGTGGCTTTGTGATCGCTCCAAACGGGAACACAGACCTGCACAAGCCGTTTACAATTTGGCTGGGCGGGTACTAGGGAGAACCATGATGGCCGACTGGAAAAACCGTGTCGAAGGCAACTGGAACCAACTTTCCGGCAAGGTGAAAGAGCAGTGGGCTAAACTCACTGACGACGATCTGGCCCAGATCAAGGGCAATCGCCAGCAGCTGGAAGGACGTATTCAGGAACTGTACGCAACCGACCAGGAGACTGCGAAACGTCAGGTGGATGATTGGTACAAAAACCAGTCCTGACACCATGAAGAGGCCCGCTCCAATGAGCGGGCCTTTTTGGTGCGTGTCAGATCAAAGGTACAGATCGCTGTCTTTATCGTTTGATCCACTAAAAGCGGCTGTGATGATCTGACTGGCGATGACCGAATAGGTAATGCCGTTGCCACCCAGACCAGCCACCACCCAGACATTATTCATGTCTTTGGCCGGAGCGATAAATGGCAAGCCTGTAGTGCTGCTGCCGAATGCGCCCGCCCATTTATATTGGGGCTCAAGCGAGATATCGGGAACAAGCTGTTCCAGCTTCTTTTTCAGGATTGCCGCCTTGGTGTCGAGAAGCCGGCTGATGGTATGGCGTTCTGGATCTTCTTCATCCTCGCCTCCCAGAATGATCCGGCCGTCAGGTGTAGAGCGAAAATAGAGGTAGGGATCGGAAGCTTCCCAAACCATCATGGACTTTAGCCAGTCGGGCATTATGGCCGATCGATCCGATGCAATGGCCCAGGTCGAAAGGATATCCGCTTTAGGTATGCGGACCATTTCGGGCAGTTCGTAGCCGGTGCAAAACACAACCTTTCTGGCCCGTACCACCACGCCATGCGCGAGTTTCAAGCTTACACCTTCGGGGTCAGCCAGAACGTCAAGAACCTCTGCTGGCGAGATAACCCTTGTGCCCAGATCGATGGAGCGGCGCAGTAGAGCAGCTGCGAGCTGGCCAGGATTAGCGGATGCCGAGCCCTGACTGAGGATTGCACCGGTGCGATCTATTCCAAATCGCTCACGGAGGTCGGAGGCCGAGAGGTACTGGCTGGGAAGGCCCAGATCGGTTCTTGCCTCAACCTCTGTCGCCAAGGCACGCGAACCATATTGATCGCCCGCGAGATATAGCGTTGCGCGTTCCTCGAATGCGCAACGGATATGCTCGGATCTGACGAGTTCGGTCAGGTCTTCGAGCGCACGATAGCAACGCCTGTACGCCCGGGACGCCTTCTCAAGCCCTATCTTCTTGGTCAACTCGACAAGAGGAAGGTCGATTTCCCATTGCAGCATCGCCGTGGAAGCCAGCGTGGAACCTTGAAGAGGTGGGCGTCGGTCTAGGACAAGGATTTGGGGCGATCTTCTGAAAGCCTCTTTCAGATTGTCAGCGGAGGATGCGAGGGCGTGAGCCATAAAGGCTCCGGTCACGCCGGCACCTATTATCGCAATATCAACCGCCGTGCTGGTTGATAGGGCCTTAGTTGCTACGCCCAGAGCGTTTGAATCCGCCCACAGCGGATGTCCCGTTCGGAGATCACGTTCGGCTGTTGCAGAAGGCGAGGGGGGAGAAGTTTCTTGCTCCATGCGTTAGGCCTTCAGCTTTGAGCCGGAGTGAAGAGTTAGATCGAGAGCAAGGCTTTGCCCCATGGCGATACCTTCAGCCCTAGCCTGTTGAAGAGCATACTTGGGCATATTGATCTCCACGCATAGGTATCAGGTGATACCAGACAAGTGCGGCCTCGACGTTAGAGACCGAGAGTTGTCACCTATCCATTGCCTTAAACCCCACTAGCCACGAGTACGTTCCTTCCACGGCCCGAATGCAGCGGCGGGGAGGGGCAAGGTGCGTGAGTGCTGTCAGTCTAACGCTAAAGGTGCTCCACTTTGATGGCTTCAAGTTATTGGTGGAGTAGGCGTTTTTATGAAGCCCTTATCGTTTAAGCGTCACCGGTTTCCAGCCGAAGTGATCCGCCATGCCGTGTGGTTGCACTTTCGCTTTAATCTCAGCTTTCGCGATGTCGAGGAACTGATGGCGCAACGCGGAATCGATGTCAGTTACGAAACGATCAGACGCGGGGCGATCAAACTCGGGCCTTTGATCGCTAGGCGTTTAAAGAAGCGAAGATTGCCACCCACAGGCCGCTGACATTTGGATGAAATGGTTTGCAAGATCGGCGGCCGACGTATGTATCTGTGGCGCGCTGTCGATGATGAAGGCGAGATTTTAGACGTAATCGTTCAGCGTCGACGAGATACAGAGGCGGCTTTGAAACTGCTCAGACGGCTTTTGTGCAACCAGCCCGTCGAGCCCGAAAGCATCACGACGGACGGGCTTGCTTCGTACGGGGCTGCGCTCGATCAGTTGGAACTGAGGCATCTTCATCGTCCAGATCCACTGCGAGACAATAACCGCGTTGAGAATTCTCATCTGCCCATTCGACGACGTGAACGTCAGCAGCAGAGGTTCAAATCCCAAGCCTCAGCCCAGCGATTTCTCACAACTCATGCAGCGATCTACAACACCTTCAACCTCCAGCGCCATCTGATCAGCAGAACCACACTTCGTCGCTTTCGTGGCGATGCGGATGCTGCTTGGGCGGCGGCTGTCACCTGAAAATTGTCAGGGTAGGGGCTTTTGAAATGCGCTCAGTTAACCTGACGCTTTCATCCTGACAGCACCCTGTCGGAGCCTTTAGCTAGATAACCTGATTGGGGCCTGGTCCAACGGACTCCATCAGGGCTAGCGGCCATCGACGCCGGGCCAACAGGCCGGACAGGTGACCGCACCACCCAGATCGTCACTTCAAACCAGACTCACCCTTGCAGTGTAGGAGGGCGTCCGCAGGTGATAGCGCCGACTCCATTGATTTCTGATGCTTTGATTTTTTTTACGAGATTATTACTTAGTTATGTTCGAATTTTGTTTGAAATTCCTAGAATATTTCTAACGAATGTTAGTGCGGCGCGTTATAAAAATAAATATTTAGGCTAGATGTGATTTGAAGTCTCATTTAGAAGCGCTAAGAGCGGTCGAGGGGGCGTGTCGGGAGGCAAGGTATGGCGTGGTTGTTGCTATTCGCTGCCTACGCCATTGAGCCCGGCAGCGCGTCGATTGAGCCACTCCAGGAAGTGTCGTTAGGGCGAGCCGTAGCACAAAATCTTGATGTGGTTGTTCAGGTGGACGACGTTGAAGTGTTCGCCCGAAGGGGGAGCGCCCTCATCGCGCCAGAAATCGAACTGGATGGCGCGGATATCGACGCTCTGCATGTGTGGAGCATCGAGGAAGTTCTGCAGAGAATGAAAGAGACGCATAGGCTTGGCGAACAGCCTATTGTCCTTATCAACGGTCAACCGACACCTAACACCTCTGCTTATACTGGGTTCCCGCCTGACGCGCTGGCTCGCGTGGAGGTTTTGCCCGTAGAAGCCTCTGGAGTTTACGGCGCGGCTTCGGGGCAGCGGGTTATCAACTTGGTGCTGCAGACTCGCTTCTCCAGCTACGATGCACGACTTGTTGGGGCGCGGCCGATCCAAGGCGGGACATCTTCGACGTCGGGGGATTTGCGTCGTTCCTCTATCGTCGGTCCTGCTACGCAGCAAATAGGGCTACGCCTTTCGCGCGATACGGCGCTGAGGGCTGGAGAACGTCACGGCTACCTTACAGGTGACTTGGCGGGCGAAGCTGACGTGACAGTGCGGCCTCATTCAGACACGGCGTCTGCTAACTTCAGCGTGACGCGAGCTGTCGGCGGTTGGACGGGTAGCTTGACGATGAACGCGCAGTTACAAGATAGCCACGGAAGAGTTCGATATGATGGAGATGTGGTCGAGACGCATCGCTCGTCCGACTCGTTGACGACTTCTGCAGGATTCAGCGGTCAAGTTGCGGGGTGGTTTTTACAAGCCAATCTTAATGGAAGCGCTGCTGTGAATCAGGAAAGTGGCCTTCAGGACCTAAAAAGTGAAATCCAGTCTGCCACTCTTTCCGGGGGCATGCGGCGTACGGTTTTTGAGCTTCCTGCGGGCCCTCTGACTGCGAATCTGAATACCAACTTGACCATGAGCCGCACATTCATAGATCGAAATGAGTATGAGTTTAGCAGAGGTTTCAGCTCGCAGGATTTGCAAAGTACTTTTGCGATCCCTCTTTCGAAAAAGGGGGAGCCTGCACTGCTAGGTGGTGTGATAGGAGACCTTGCTGCGACTCTCGGCGCGGGCATGCGCCAAAACGACGGCGCGCGGGGCGAAGAGCTTCGTCTCGGATTGTCGTGGTCGCCGTACCGCCAAGTGCGTCTGAATGGTGAGTGGGCATCTTCAAACGAGAGTGTGCCGGGCGCACTGAAGACTGAGCCCGAATATTACGGCTCGCCTACGGTGGTCTATGATTTCCGCGCCGCCGAAATGGTGGAAATCTTGCCTCTTCGAGGGGGGAATCCGGGCCTCCGTCCTCCTCAATCTGATCGGTTTTCCTTGACCAGTTCGTTGGGGCCGTTCACGTCCTGGGCTGTTTTTGGTAATTTGATCTACGTGCGCGCAGAGTCTTCGGATGGCATAGGGGGGCTTCCGGGCCTGTCGGAGGATATTGAGGCGGCATTCCCGGATAGGATACGTCGCGATTCCAACGGACGGCTAATTAGCATTGACTATCGTCCACTGAATCTCAGCTCGTCCAAGTCCGAGAGCGTAAACACCAGCCTTAACTTCAACCTCCCACGCCCTGTAGGCGTTAGTGGGCAGGATTCAACCGTATTGCGGGTTGCACTCAACCATAGCTTCCACCTTTCCAATATCGTTCGACTCCGTGCTGGTTTGCCGGAGCTGGACCGCCTTGAGGGTGACGGTGGTGGTCTTTCGCGGCAGAGTGCCCAATTGATGATCGACGCAAGGCGAGGGCGGTGGGGCATGAATGCATCCATCCAATGGCAAGACGAGTATCGGACCCGTCAAGTCAGTGGTCGGGATGGGTTGGGCGATTTGCTTATCGCTCCTTTCACGACAATCGACTTGAAGTTTAGTCTTCAGCTAGCATCAAGTGGTCCTCGTGGAGATGAGAGTGGCATCTCACAACGCCGAGGCGGCGGCCGACTGCAGATCAATTTCGACATAGTAAATCTGTTTGATAATCGGCGTACGGCCTATTTAGGTGATGGAACGGCGGCTCCAGGATACGGGCGTGATGTACAGGACCCCCTCGGGCGAACTGTCCGGTTGACGCTACAGCGCCGCTTCTAGATCGCGCTTGGGTTGACGCGGCCTTGACGTTGGGACCAGAGTAGAGGCTTAGAGAGAACGGCGGTTGGGGAGGGTTGTGATGAAGCCACCTTTACGTGTGCTGACTCATGAGGATTTGGAAGTAGCGTTTCGATCAAGCGCTCGGGGCTTACGCGCTATCACTAGTCGTGTTGAAGAAGATGAGGCAGACCTAGCCCAGGACGCCTGCCTCAAGCTTGTCGAAACTGCAAACCGTGAACCCATCGCAGCGCCTACCCATTTATTATATCGTCTGGCGAGAAACTTGGTGATCGATCGCCTGCGTTCACGCGCTCTGACCACTCGGTTGTTTCGAGCTGAAGCAATAGATGAGCAGCATACCTGTCTTGCGGCAGATCCTGAGCGCGCATTGCTAGTGAATGAACGCCTTCGGCGCGCATTGATGGTGATTGAAGATATGCCGAGCCGCCGTCGTGAGGCATTTTTGATGCACCGCATCGATGGATTTACCTATCTCGAGATCGCTCGAGAGATGGGTGTGAGCATCAAGGCGGTTGAGAAACATATCTCGGCGGCTATGCTTGAACTGATAAGAAAAATGCCGAATGATGAGTTCGAGAAGTAGGGAATAGTGCTGTTCGTTCGTCTATTAAGGGTAAACTTGGGCTTCCCCAGCCAACAACGCACTGGCTCATGGTATTAGACGACAACATTCAGCAAGAAGCGGCTCAATGGTTCGCGGTCCAGAGGCGAGGGCCTATGGCACTGGAAGAACGGCAGGCCTTCGATGCGTGGCGAGCAGATCCAGTTCATCAAGCTGCACTGAATCACGTGCATGAGGTTTGGGGAGAGCTGGCCTCTGTAGGTGATGTGGTTCCACCTGTGCGACATCAAATACCTAAGCGTCATCACCGCGCTATTGTCGCCGCAGCGTTAGTGATCGGCTTAACAGGGGTGGTGGCTGCAAGCGCTGTATGGAAGTTTCACGGACCACTGGCTGTGACAGGCATTGGGGAGCAGCGGAGCCAAGAGCTGCCTGACGGGAGTATCGTCGCCCTGAATGTTGTAACTCGGGTGCGCTACGACATAAGCAGCCGCGAACGCCGGGTACTTTTGAATGAGGGGGAGGCGACTTTTGTCGTCCACAAGGATCCTGAACGGCCTTTCCTTGTGCAGGCTGCTGGGTATGAGGTTCGTGCTGTGGGTACGGCGTTCAACGTACGCAAACGCGATCACAGCTTAGATGTCGCGGTCAAGGAAGGCGTGGTGGAAGTTCGGCGCCTGAATGGCGATGGTAAACCAGTGCTCCTTCGGGCAGGGCAACTTCTTCAGGTCCGGGATACAGCCTACCCCACGCGGGTCCCGATAAAGATCTCTCAGATTTCTGTAGGTGCGGTCGATGAATGGCGTCAGCGCGTCCTGACTTATGAGGATGCGCCGGTTGATCAGATAATGAGGGACGTCAATCGCTTCTATGAACGCCCGGTTACTGTCGATCCGACTCTGGGGCAGCGCCGCGTTACGCTCAGGTTGGTGATTGATGATCGCACCGATACGGTAAAGCGTCTGGCTTCCTTACTGAACGCAGATATTCACCCAGACAGCTATGAGGACCGGCTCAAGCCTTTCGTTTGAGCTCTGGCTCGTGGTTGTTTGAAAAAAAAACGCGAGGGGAGGTAGGGTGTACAGCCTCCTGAATCGTCTACTCCTACAAAACAACGATATTTTGAATGGGAGGGGCTTATGGTGCTGCGGTCTTCGTGTGTCCGTTTTTCACGTCTGCGTATGCTGGCGGGGGCTGGATGCGCCGCCATGATGATTGCGGCAGTGCCATTCGTGGCCTCGGCCCAGTCGGCAGTTGCGTCGTTCAATATTCGCCCGGCCCCCTTATCGCAGAGTCTGTTGGAATTCGGACGCCAAGCTCGTATTTCCATCGCTGCCGATCAGTCCCTCACCTCAGGCTTAAGGGGGCGCGCCGTTTCGGGCGACATGCCAATCGAAGAAGCGCTAAGCCAACTTCTGGCCGGTACTGACCTCAGTGCCGAGTTCTCTGGTCCAAATGCTGTGCGTCTTGTTCGTATTGGGCAGGGGGACGCGGGGGGAAACGACCAGCATTTCGGGCAGGACCTAAGCATTCAGGAACCGACAACCGTCGCCGATATCGTCGTAACAGCCCAGAAGCGTAGGGAATCTATCCAGGACGTGCCAATCGCTGTCTCAGCATTTTCGACTGAGAGCCTGGACGCTATGAAAATTGAGGGCGGGTCCGAACTTTTCCGCGCCGTGCCGAACGTGACCTTCTCCAAGGGCAACTTCAGCATGTACAACTTCTCTATCCGAGGGATTGGCACAAAGGCGGTTTCAGCATCGTCAGACCCTGCTGTGGCGGTCAGCTTCAACAATACCCCCCTTATTCGTAACCGTCTGTTTGAGCAGGAATATCTCGACGTGAACCGTGTCGAGGTGTTGCGGGGACCACAGGGGACCCTCTATGGTCGCAATGCCACCGCCGGTGTGGTCAATATGTTCCCTAATCTGCCGGGACCTGATTTTGAAGCCATGCTGAAGGCTGAGGTCGGCAACTACGGCTCAATCCGTAGTCAGATGATGCTAAACATTCCTCTAACCGATAGTTTTTGGGTTCGGGCTGCAGCCGGAATGACCAAGCGGGATGGCTTCGACTACAATACCTTTAATGAAACCCATGTGAACGGCCGCGATTTGCACTCCGTGCGATTGTCAGCAGCTTGGGAGCCAAATGACAATTTTCGCGCTAACCTGATTTGGGAAAGTTTTGGCGAAGACGACAACCGCTCCCGTACAGGCAAGCAGCTTTGTACGACCGATCCAGGGCCTACCCAAGTTGGTAATTATACTCTTACAAGTACCTACCTTCGGGGTATTCTAAGTCAGGGCTGTCAGCCTGGCAGTCTGTTTGACGATGCAGCTTACGGTACGCCGAACGGGATTGGGATGGCGCAAATCTGGGCTGCAGCTAACGCCAACTATGGCACGAGCCGCAGTGCGGGAGTGGTTTCTGCGATTACAGCTGGCACCAATCCCTATGCTGGTGTTGTTCAGTCCAGAAACCTCCGTGAGATCGCAACTAGCTATGACCCGAAGTTCCGAGCTGACAATGATGTTTACCAGCTGAACGTAGAATATGATTTCTCACCGAATGTAACGTTTGTATCTCAGACTAGCTATGCAAAGGATTATTTCTGGTCTACGCAAGATTATATGCGTTACGTATCTAACGAGATATTTAATCGCAGTGATTATAATGATTATTACAATGCCTTTGGTCAGCCTCTTGTAATTGATCCAAGCATATACAATGCCGCTCCAGGCGGCGTGTATACGGATCCGCAGCTCGGACCATCTCGCCGGATGTTAGCGGTTGATCTTAGCAAATCAGAAAATGAACAATTTTTCCAAGAATTTAGGTTACAGTCAAATTTTGATGGTCCGTTTGACTTTAATTTTGGTGCTAATTATCTGAAATTTGATACGAAAGATGATTATTATGTTTTTAACAACGTATTCACACTTATAGCTGAGCAATGGTACAATAAAGTCCTCGGTCCTGGAGGATTGTTTGGTAGTCCTGTGGCTATACAATGTGTAGATGGAAGTAAGAATGAGTGCGTATATGTAGATAGATCTAAAATTGATAATATTGAAGGCGATGGCCATAATTATTTTAGAAGTAAAAATGAAGTAACTATCGAATCTTACGGTTTGTTCGGCGAGGCTTATTTTAAAATTTCTGATACGTTTCGTTTGACTGCGGGTCTCAGATACACTGATGATAGCAAGACGACGACGCCTTATCCGACTCAGTTGCTGCTAGGGACGCGAGATAGCCTCGGGTATGGTAATCTAACGGGTGGTTCCCTTGCGCGGGGGTTTGAAGCGCTGCCAGATATCGAGCAAAACTGGTCCGCAACGACAGGGCGGTTGGTTTTGGACTGGAAGCCGTCTAGCGATCTGATGGCCTACGCGTCCTATGCGCGGGGTTACAAAGGTGGGGGAACTAATCCGCCGCGTGCTGGTATAAATCCAGCTGTCGTGCAGTATCTCCCGCAATCTTCAACTTTTGATCCTGAGTTTGTTAATGCTTTCGAAGTTGGCGTGAAGTCTAATGCGCTCGACGGGCGTATGCGGATTAATGCTACTGCATTCTATTATGACTATAGCGATTATCAGGTTTCGCAGATCGTAGATCGTATCTCTTTAAATGAAAACTTTGATGCTGAAAGTATGGGGCTTGAACTGGAAGTTTCATATCAAGTGAACTCGAAATTCAGGGTTGATGGTAATTTTGGCTATCTAAAAACACGCTTGGCTGACGGTTCCGGGTCCATTGATGTTATGGACCGCACTCAAGGCAATAAAGACTGGATGGTTTTGCGCCCTTGGGTCCAGGTGCCTTCGAATTGCGTGGCACCCACTAGCATCGTCGAAAAAATTCTCAGTTCAGCTTATGCGGAAAACCTGAAGCAGCTTTCCTTGCAGGTGTTGTGTGGTGGCTCGAAGAACTACGGATCCTTTGATCCTACATTCTCTGGAGGGACTCCATTCTGGGCATTGTACGGTATTACCTACAATCCTTTGATCGATGCGCCTAATAACGGGCGTGGTTTCTTGGCCGATATTGGTGGGAATGAGCTACCAAATGCGCCTCGTTGGACGGTCAGCATAGGTGCTGAGTATGTGTGGAACCTTGGAAGCTCTGATATTGTTCTTAGGGGTGATTACTATAGGCAGGCGGAAAGCTATTTTAGAGTATACAACACTGAATACGATAAATTGAAAGGGTGGGGAAATCTCAATGTATCCGTAAATGTTGAGATGCCAAATAACGGTATTAGTGTAAGCATTTATGCCAAAAATGTAATAAATGATACTCCTGTAGTGGATGCATTCACCAATAGCGATGACACAATGCTTACAACAAACGTTTTTACATTAGATCCTAGAGTAATTGGCTTTAACATCACTAAAGTTTTTTAGTATATTGGTTGACGTTTGAAAAATTACCGTAATAATAGTTTTACTAGGAAAATTAATTTTCTAGTTTGATATAAAACATATAAAGGATTATTGATCATGAAGAAGTTGCTTATTGCCGCGTCATCAGTTGCTGTCATGTCCTTGTTTGGTGCTGCGTCAGCTAGTGCTGGAGATTTTCTAACAGCTCCTGGTAAATATAATGCTGTTGGAGATCTGGTTCTTTATCAAACAATCGCTGGTGTTAGCTGTAGAGTCACATCAGTAATTGAAGTTAATTCATCTGGTGATGCAAACTTTACAAATGTAGCATTTGCTCCTGGAACTACCGCTCTTTGTGGGTCCTTAATTAACCCGATAACCACGACTTGGCGTATTCATAAGATCTCAAAAGGCGTTGATGAGGGAGAGATCAGGTTGGATGTTCAGGTTCAGGCTGGCAGCGGAACCTGCATCGGCAGCCTGTCGCCGCTCACCCTCTACTGGGGTTCAAAGGGGCCTAACCGCATTGAGTCTACGACTGGATCCGTGCCTGGTTTGGCGGGCGGGGCACCAACTCCCTGTTATGTAGGTGGAACTCTTTCTATTACCCCTGTAGCTCCCACTGTCGGTGAGTTCCGTATGAACTAACTCGTGACGAAGTCGGGGCGTCTGTCAAAGACGTCTCGACTTTGTTGCTTGTAGTTTTCTGGCGATATACTTCCCATATTTTCTTTACACACTAAGGCCGGTCATTAATTTGTCCGGCCTTCTTTCTTAATTGAAATTATACATTCTACAAATAATCTGGAGGGTGGACCTACACAGTCTGTTTTGCATTGTTTGGTCGGTAGACCTATACAGTCCGTAAATAGTCTCCACTGATCGGGCTATAAGCGATTGTATTTGATCGTTTATATTTGAGTGTATTTGTGATATTTAACTGACGCAGCGGGGCGGATTTTCTTTCGGGAGAGGGACGCATGCCCGCTGTCGATGACGAGTTAGAAGTCTTTCTTGCCAGCTTGGAACGCTGCTCGCTTTCATCAGTGCAAGACGAGTGGCGCAAACGTTGGGGCACGCCTCCAACTTTACGCTCTGTAAGGCTACTGCGGTATCTTTTGGCCTGGCGTCTTCAGACTGAACTTTACGGCGATCTGAGTGCCGTGGATCGCAGGCATCTAAAATCAACAGCTACGCCGGTAATTCAGACCCTACTAGAAGGTAGCCGTGTCGCGCGCGAGTATCAGGGTATAGTCCATGAGGTCGTCGCAGAAGCCCGAGGATTTCGATACCGAGATCGTACATACCGTAGCTTGTCCGCAATAGCGCGTGAGATCACGGGCGTGCGTTGGAACGGACCACGTTTCTTCGGGCTTCGGCCGGGAGGCGGGCATGGAGCATCGTGAGCGTCTCAGGTGCGCGATCTACACGCGCAAAAGCACCGAAGAAGGACTGGATCAGGTCTTCAACTCTCTGCATGCGCAAAGAGAGTATTGCGAGGCGTATGTCCAATCGCAGGGCGGGGAAGGTTGGACGGTTGTTCGTACACGATACGACGATGGCGGCTTTTCAGGTGCGAGCATGGGGCGACCCGGGCTTCAGCATCTCTTGCATGATGTTGAGGCTAAACGGATCGATGTTGTCGTGGTCTATAAGGTTGATCGGCTGACCCGCTCACTGGCTGATTTCGCCCGAATTCTCGAGTGCTTGGACAAACACAGCGCGGCCTTTGTGAGCGTTACCCAAGCCTTTAATACGAACAGTTCTATGGGCAGGCTTACGCTCAATATACTCCTATCATTTGCGCAGTTCGAACGTGAGGTCACCGGTGAACGGATCCGCGACAAGGTTTTAGCCTCAAAGGTCAAAGGTATGTGGATGGGCGGAACCGTGCCTCTCGGTTATGATCCGCCCGATGCTTCTGGAGACCGTAGGCTCAGGGTCAATGAGGAAGGGGCCGCAGTCGTCCGGTTTATCTTTGAACGCTTCACCGTGTGTCGCTCTCTGTGCGATCTTCAACAGCATTTGATGGATAATGGTATTCGTACCAAGGCACATAAAGGTCAAAACGGGACCATAAGGGCAGGGGCTCCGTTCAGTCGTGGAGCTTTACGATACCTGCTTCAAAACAAGACCTACCTTGGGCTCATTTGCCATAAGGGAGCGGTGTACGCAGGGCGTCACGAAGCTCTGATTGATCAACGTCTGTTCGATACTGTTCAAACGCTTCTCAGCCACCGCGCGGACGTTTGGAAACGTCGCGCGCCCAATCTCGAACGAGCGAAGCTGCATGGCCGAATATTTGATGAGTTCGGGCAGAAAATGGTGCCGCAATTCATCCCCGGAAAGCGACGAACCTATGGGTACTATGTTGCGCCGAGACTGGCTCCGGGACTGAGTAATCCAGATGGCTTGGGTCGAGTGCCCTGCAAAGCTTTGGACGACCTTGTCCAAAGGAGGGTTGTTGAACTTGCAGGCGTAGGGAAGGAAGAGATCACGACCGAGGTGTTGCGTGATCTGGTGGTTCGCGTTGAGATTCATAGCGCATCGGTTCAGGTGGTCATCAACCTCAAAGCGCTCAATGATTTCAATTCACATGGCGCAACGGTTCAGGACTTAGAGAAGAAGCTTTGGGTCGGCGATCGATTATTACCCGAGCCCTCTCGGTTCGATCTTGTACGGCTTTCCATATTGGCTCGCCTGAAAATGCATGGTGGTCGCACCTGGGTCGAAGATGCTCAGGCACTGCCAGATAGTCCTGCAAACGCCATCAAGCTTGCGGCGGTAAAGAAGCTTCGAGCCGCGCATGCTGCATACGCGCCTATGCGGAAGGCACTATCGGAGCCGAAAGCAGATCGGCCTGCCAACATCAGATTGCATCGGTTGGATTGGGTGTTCCTGTCACCCAAAATACAAGCCGCCATTCTGAATGGACGCTTGAGTGCCGAAGTTCTCGCAAAGTTAAACGCGCTAAAAGCTGTTCCACTCAGTTGGTCAGAACAGAACCGGGTCGTGTACGGAACGAGCGACGTCTGACGGCCCGACTGAGGTAGTTTTAGGCAAGGATCTAAAAAGTCTCTAATGTGTTTGAAATCACTAGAGATTTATTGACTGACTGGAAGAGGTGCTGTCAGTCTAACGCTAAAGGTGCTCCACTTTGACGGCTTCAAGCCATTGGTGGAGTAGGCGTTTTATGAAGCCGCTATCGTTTAAACGTCATCGCTTTCCGGCCGAAGTGATCCGTCATGCCGTGTGGTTGTACTTTCGGTTTAATCTTAGCTTCCGCGATGTAGAGGAGCTGATGGCCCAACGCGGAGTCGATGTCAGCTACGAGACGATACGGTGTTGGACGATCAAGTTCGGTCCTCTGATTGCACGGCGTCTGAAGAAGCAAAGGCAGCCGCCGACGGGCCGTTGGCATTTAGATGAGATGGTTTGCAAAATCGGTGGCCGACGTATGTATCTGTGGCGTGCGGTGGATGACGAAGGTGAGATTTTGGACGTCATCGTCCAGCGTCGGCGTGATACAGAGGCGGCTTTGAAGTTGATCAAGCGCCTTCTTCACAATCAACCGGTTGAGCCAGAAAGCATCACAACGGACGGGCTGGCATCGTACGGCGCGGCGCTTGATCAGTTGGAGCTGCGACATCTCCATCGTCCTGGTCGGCTACGAGACAATAACCGCGTTGAGAACTCACATCTGCCGATCCGGCGACGCGAACGGCAGATGCAGCGGTTCAAATCCCAAGCCTCAGCGCAGAGATTTCTCACCACCCACGCGGCGGTCTACAACACTTTCAACATCCAGCGTCATCTGATCAGCCGATCCACACTTCGTCGCTTTCGCGTCGATGCGGATGCTGCTTGGGCAGCCGCTACCGTATGATATTGAGCCGGGAAGGGGGCTTTTGACTGGGTTCAATTAACCTGACAGCCCCCTCTGATCTCAGTGACCGGGATGGGATTTGAACCAGGGATTTCCAATGGGTTCAGCTGCCACCTTGATCGAATTCACGCGGTAAGGTGTGCAACTGACAATCTCGACAGTGGAAGGATCGAAGATCGCGATATTGTATCCCTTGATATTCTCCTGATCGCCAAAGTGGCTCTTATAGGCAATCGCGTCATAACCAGCGCTGCGAAAAAGCTCCGCCAATATCTGGGTCGGCGCGTAATCAGCGCGTTCATCGGATGCCGTCACCGGCTCCGAGAAAGCATTGTCAATTTGGGTCCAGACAGCCTTCTTTTTCTCTTCTGCATTCAATTGATCCTCATTCAGTAAGTATCGAAAAATTGCGCCCGCAAATGGCGACTGGCCATGACCAACTGACAGATCGAGCGTTCGAAGCGGACGAACTACCCGGCACTTGGCGACGGAAAGCTCGGATCCGACCCATGGCCTGACTTCAGAAACCGCCGTCTCGATCGTGCTGGCGACGTAAAGGACCGGAATGCCCATGGGATTCGCGCGCCCTTCGCGCGCGCGATCAGCGAGAGGTTTCATGCGCGAGGAACCGTAACCCCAAACGTCCTCACCGATCCAATTGCCGTCCTCATCAGTTCGGTCGACGATGTCGATGCCGCGTTGTGCCCGATAAAGGATATGGTCCACCTTAAGGTCCTCATCGCGATCACGGATCGTGGCGAGTACCGCATCTAGAAAGCGGCGTTCTTCGTCCTCTAGAATGTAGCGGTTGGTATAACGAACTTTCTTCACGAACCGTGAATAGCTGTCCCAATGCGCAAATTCCGCCCCACTGCGATTCTTGTTGCTCACGTCCACTCCCGCCATTTTAACCAATAAACTTTCGAGCTTATGGATGCCGCGCCGGATGAGAACCATCAAGTGGTTGTCAGAAACCGTGGACGCCGAATTTATCTGTGGCGGCCGGCGTATGTATCTGTGGTGCGCGGTTAATGATGAAGGCGAGGTTTTAGACGTCGTGGTCAAACGGCGACGGGATACATAGGCGGTATTGAGGCTGCTTAAGCGTTTTTTGCGCAATCAAGCCTGTCAAGCTGGAAACCATCACAACAGATGGGCTGGCATCTTACGGTGCGGCGCTTGATCAGTTGGAACTGAGGCATCTTCATCGTCCCGGTCGACTGCGAGACAATAACCGCGTTGGGAATTCTTATCTGCCAATTCGACGACGTGAACGGCAGCAGCACATCGTTACTTCCTACCATCTTCACCCTTGCAGTGCAGGGTATGTTCGCAGATGACAGCACATCGACGAAATGATCTTACTCAACCTAGTGCGCCGACACGCAAAGTCGTCTAAGTATGCAGATGATGCTTGAGGGGGGGCGTCGACTACACTTGAAAAGAGAGCTGTCGACGTTCGGGAGGGGTTGGATGACGATTAATACGTCGGCTTGGGTTCGCTTTCTGAGAAGCTATGGGCCTATTCCGAGTAACGACAATATGTACGACGAAAGCATTCGGCGTGCACTACGGCGGACCAAGCTGAAGCCTCTGACGCTGCCGGCGCAATGTATCGATGCGCTGCTAGAAAACTTCAGGGCTACGATGCCGGACAGCGTTATCCTCACCGGCACCGCAGGTGATGGGAAAACTTACCATTGCCGAGCCGTATGGTTGGCGCTTGGAGGTAGCGATCAGGACTGGGATGAGGGCAATAAAGTCCAGAGCCTGTTTATCGGTGATAGAAAGCTCGTCATTGTTAAGGATCTCAGCGAACTCGGCGAGCTTGAGAGCGACGAGTTGATCCGTCAACTCGGCACCGACATCGTCGATCCGCAGCGCATGACGCTCTACCTCATCGCGGCCAACCATGGTCAGCTGCTTGAGCGGCTGAAAGCCGTGGCCGATAGCAAGCAAGTTGATGGCCTTACAAATGCTGTCGAGGCCTTGATGGTCACGGGGCGAGCGCCCCCCCAAGGCACTCATATCCAGCTTTTCGATCTGAGCCGATGGCCTGCAGCGGACCACTTGATGCATGTGATCCGCGAGATCGTGACACACGACGGCTGGGATGGGTGCCAGGACTGCGGTGCCGCGGGCCAATGCCCCATCCTCATCAACCGCGAACGTCTCTTGGAGGATGAGAGCGGCGAGCGGCTTAAGTTGCGACTGCAGAATTTGGTCCGCATCAGTGAGTTGAACGGTCACCATTTCCCGATCCGCCAACTGTTGGTGCTCGTCACCAACATGATTTTGGGCCATCCTGAAGCTCGCCATGGTTTGATGACCTGTCCCGAAGCCGTACAGCTGGCGCACCAGGGGCGGAGCGACGGGGCTAGCCTCTATCGGAACGTCTTTGGCGAGAACCTCAAACCCAGCGTGGCGGAACGGACGGACCCCTTCGCCAAACTTGCCTTGTTCGGTGTAGGGCAGGAGACAAGTAATGCCGTAGACAGTCTGCTGGTATACGGAGCCGATGACCCCCATCTCCAGGTGCGGTATGATTCTTTAATGCGTGCGGACGTCCACTACGGGGCGACCACTGCATTTGCCCGCGCCCAGCTGGACTATCTCGAGGGCGCAGAGAGCAGTGCGCAGGCGACGTTCCTCAATCTTCTCCGAGGTCAACGTCAGCGGCTATTCTTCACATTGCCAGATTCAGATCCGATAACGGGCAGCGTTTGGGATCTGACAATCTTCAAGCATGCAGGTGAATACCTCGCGGCGGCCGAAGCTCAGACCCGACCGCCCGCGCGCGAGACGTTGACCCGGATTGTGCGCGGCTTGAATCGAGTGTTTTCAGGTATGCTGATCCAGACTGCGGATCAGTTGGTCTTGGCGACATCCGGAACCCATTCGGAGACGAAGATCAGCAGCCTCGTCGAGGAGTTCCTGTCCGTGCCACGTAAGAGCGGCGAGGAGGTCGCGATAGTGGCGGGAAACGACGCGCAGATCGATCTTAAGGTGAGCTTCGCTCGCGATGACGATCCGCCCCCCGTCACCCTCACGCTCACGCCGACCCGCTTCGAGTTTCTCTGCCGTGTCGCGGACGGGGCCCTGCCTACGAGCTTTTCGTTGGAGTGCTTCGAAGACTTCTTGGCGCTTAAGGCGCGGCTTCTCAGCGCGGCGAAGTGTAGGCAAGCCTTGGATGGACCTGCCCACGGCGACGCGTTCGAACTTTGCTTCTTGGATGTGACAGATGATGGGCGCGCCAATTCCCGACGTGTCAGCGTGAGACTGTGAGCATGGAAATTCTGCCTAGGCCGGTCGGCCACGAGGATCGCAACGGCCCTGCGATCTGGGTTGATGAAGCGATCTGGGGGCACCGCCTTCACGACGAACAAACCCCGTGGCTCACGGTACTGGAATTCCTATGCGTCCTTCAAGCGGAGCATGCAGCAGGTCGCGCCCTACATGAGGAAGGTCTCAATACCCTATCCTACCGGCCGCAGACCCAGATGCGGCTGCGCAATCTTGTTTTTAACAATCCCCACTTAGCGCGGCTAACCGAACATAGCCTTGGCGACAATGCCGCGTGGGAAGCTTGGCTGAAGGATATGTCAGCGAGCGCCGGCGGGCTAGAGACTGCAGACTTCGGCTACCTTCGCAAACGCTTCGATAGTTTCGATGATTTCGCGTCGGTCATACGCTTCCTCCAAAAATCGTCCGTTGAGGGCGACACGAACAAGCGATGGAGCAGCAAGTTTCTGTTCCCGTTCGGTCCATCGGCCCTCTTCGAAGACGTATCGGTGAGCACAAGCGGTGGGGTTACGAACGATCGTCGCTTCTTCGCTCGGACAGGCGAACTTTTGTACCTGATGCTCGCACGAAGCACTCATCGCGACCGTCTGCAAGAGGATCTCATCGCTCAGTTTCTCAACGCCGATTCGCCCTATGATCGTGTCCTGGCGGCTCTGCAGTCGGAGGTCCAGCACACCAAGGGGGATCGCTCCGGCGCCTATCTTCCCTGCTCTCAACACACGGCTTTCGATCGGCTCGCGAGCGACTGGCTGGCTGTCCTCAGCCGCCCTATGCCGATCTCCGACGCCTTGCCGCATCTTGTCACGCTGACAGGATTGAACCTGCTACTTTACCAGCTGGAGCGGGCTCGCGAGGTCACAGGGGGAGGGAGGCCGACGTTCATCTGCGAGATCGTATCTCCACGGAAGTCCGTTGTGCGCGACCTGTCTGCAGACTCGTTCCAGAATAACGCCAGCTTGCCGAAACAAGCGATTGACCGCTACATTCGTGCGATCGCAGAGACGGCCGAATGGGTGGCTGCTGCGAAATCTGACGAACCTGGGCTCGCCTGTGCGGAAGTTATGCTACGCCAGTTCGACTGGCCAGATCCTGACGACAGTGAGGTTCGTCAACAATCGCCGGACAGTCTAATCGAGCAGCTTATCGCAAAGGCGCATGTCCGCCACAATCAACACGTCGGTAAGATCCATGGCGCGTGGGCACGGGCTATCGGTCTGGCATCGCGGCGTTCAAGCCGCAGGGTCCGATATGCCCCCACTGACCGGCTGCTCAAGAGTCTAGTCGTCTGCTGTGTCGACGATCGCATGGAGTTCAAACTGTTCTTAAAGCTGCTCTATGAGCGATACGGTTTCATCATCGGAGATCATCAAGCGCGCGATATCATCGACGCGGGCAACGCCGATCAAGAAGATTTCTCGAACAACGCAAGGCGACTCGAGGAGCGTCTCGCCAGTCTTGGGCTCGTCCGTCGCCTGTCGGATTCTTGCGCCTATGTCGAAAACCCCTTCACGCGAGACCAGGCATGAATGCGCTCGAATTGATTGGCGCGGCGGGCGTCGCACTATTGAAGCATCGCCTGGCCGGCCATGTATTAGAAGATGGCATTGCTCGGTTCCTTCTCGATAGGTTGACGGGCGAACAGGTGGCCGCTGTTGTCGAGGCGGTGTTGGCGGATCCCATCGGAAGCCAAATCCGCGTCCTGGTGCCTCGCTCGCTCGTCGAGGGCTTCGACCTGCCGGAGGAGGTCATCACAGAAGAACGCACAACGCGGATGCGCAACGTCAATCATGACCGTCCGGCGTTGCTCTTGGCAAACGGCGATGACGACCAAGGTGAATCCCTGCTCCATCTCACGTTGATCGGGGCGAAGCAGTTGACAGAGTCGCCGGATTTCTGGGTCGAGCCGGCGTCTCGCGGTCTGGGACTACCCGAAGATCAGATCGCCGCCTGGAACGCAGCCCTCAAAGGTTTAATGCAGTCGGAAGATTGGCCTCTGAGCCATGTCGCGCGATTCGTCGCGACAACGCGCGCTGGCCTCGTGGAGCATGGGCATACGATCCCCCAAGCATTGGGTTGGGCCTTGCCTGCTATTCAGCTGCCGCGGGACACCGGCGCCTTCTTGGGGTTGAAACCCAAGGATCAGGACCAAGCGGCGCGGTGGCGCCGCCTATTCGACAAGCTGATCAGCGACCGCAAGCCCTTGATGGCCAAGCAGCGGTCCAACCGTCAACTCATTGAGGCAGAGGAACTGAGAGCTCAGTTCGATGCAGTGAAGTCCGACCTGAGCGTCGAAGTTCAAGCCGCGATGCTCGCCTTTATCGCCGCCCCGACCGGGTGGAACGAGGCTGCGCAGGATCTTTCGATCTTCGAGTGGGAAAGCGAAAACGTCTCCCTGCTTTTCTCAGGCCTGAAGACAAAGAAGTCGAGTTTAGCTCAGGAGACGATTCGCTTCTTCGACTATGAGAAACCGAACGCGCTTAACGATACGGAGCGTGGCTATCTCGATCAGCTTGGATCTCGTTCGCTACGCGATGTGCGGGACGATGACCGGGAGTTCTTCGAAGCTCATAGGGAAGATATCGACCGCACGCTTCGTGCCAAGTGGGAACGGTTTATCTTCGGGCGGCCGCTAGAGTGCACCGACTTCGTTGATGGTTTGATCTCCACGATCGAGCGCCTCTTCGCTCAGGCACCGGACCTTATTGGGCCGCGACGTTTGACGATCAGATGCGCGCGCCGAACACGAAAGTCTCTACTGGATCTCAATGCCGACGTGGGTCTTGCCTTCGCCGCGCGCTATCGAGGCCTGCCCGCTATCCTGGGCGATCAGATCAGTTGGGATGCGCCTTATCTTCTTGAGTATCGTGAGGTGCTGGAAAAGGCGCGAAGAGACAAGAAATATCGGCGCAACGACTCCAGTGCGCGGGCCAATCGGCAGCTGAAATTCGACCTGACCCTAAGTGGAGGCATTTCTGCTCCTGCGACGGTCCAACTGATTTGGACGGCGACACCGTCTGCTATTGGGCTCGAGCTTCCTGACGATCTGGAGCGCTTACGCCAGAGGCCCTTCGTTCGAGCAACCGTTGCGCGCCAGTCCGTAAGCCGAAAGGGCGCACTTCAGCATGTTTCGCTGACCGATGTGAGCACCATGCAGCCCGCCTTTGCTCAGGATTCTGGATCTCTCGTTCCCCGGGCCACGCTCGGCGAGGATCTATTCAAGTCCTTTCCGAGAGCGCTCAAGGTTGCGGTCGAAGAGGGGCGGCTTGCGGCTCCCGCAGGCATTGAGATCGGAGAGGCGTGGACGGCCTGGACGACTGGATATCGGGCAGCTCTCGAAGCGTGGAATGGCCGCGGGGCAGCTGACGAAACTATCCTCGCTCAGGCCGATGCTTACAGCGAATTGCTCGATCGGCTGACGCGCCAAGCGAAGGGCGATCTCAATCGACAGGCTCTTTTGGAGCCTGTTCTTGCGGTCGGCTGCGTTGCGGTCACTGGCGGGAGCCCGTCGGCGCTCGTCACGCCATGGCACCCGATGCGGCTCGCCGGAACCGCAGTCAAGCTGCGAGCTTTCGCCGGTCTGATACGCCATCTACTTCTAGCCGAGCAGGTCAATTTTGGCGACAGTCGGCTCTTCTTCGCTGATATCCGAGATGAGTTGTCACATCCTTTCTATCCGGAAGTGGCGGTCGGCTACTCCGGAGCCGAGGCTGTACTTCTCGTCGAAACGAGTACCGTCAACGACTACAGTCTGATGGAGCGTCCTGTCCGCGGCCCAACCGAAGCGGCGACCGATGTCGATCCCGCCGATGCGGCCAGGCAGATCCGGCAGCTTGTTGATCGCTACCTAGATCTTCAACCTCACGAGCGATCTAACCTCTCGATCATGCTCTATAACTGCGACGCTGCGGGGCTTCCGTTGGCGGCGGTGAACGCCTTGTCGTCGGTGCAGGACGAGGGCGAAATCCACTGCAACGTGCTGGTCCGGCACCGCGATCGGAAGCGGTTGGAGCGCGTCTACTCCGACCTCTTGGAGCAATCCAACGCTGACGCAGATGCCGTCGTGGTGTCGGAAACCTCTCGCACCTTCATGTCCAAGTTGCGTATTGGCGTTTCGCTGGAAGGCGCGACGTCACCGGCGGCTGACGTTAAACGTTCCGTCGATATCGCTTTCCTGCACGATTTGGTGTCGCGCCAAGCTCAGGAAACCTGGATTCCGGTTTCAATCGAAAGCGCTGAACCAGGCCTTTTGGAGCATGTGCCTCCGCGATGGTCCTATCGACGTGTTACGGCTGAAGACGAGTTGAAAGCGACGGCATTTTTGACCTGTCCACGTCAGCCCAAGGCGGGGTGGGCCTACGTTGACGCTGTTTCCGCGATCGTTCGCAAACAGGCCCCTGAACCCGGGCAACATTTGCTGCCGGCCAGGCAAATTTCGTTTCAGACTCAAGCCTTGAAGGCGGCGTTTGACGAGGCGCACACCCTAGCGGAATGGGTGGCGACTTATGATGACCTGTTGGATAAGCGTCAGCTCGCCGCGTTCGGCGTCAACGTCATCCGGTATCGACGTCAAAGAACCCACGGCCGCAACATGGTCGTTTCGTCTACGTCGGAGCTTCGCGTACTGCATGTTCTGGTTCGGCGCAGGCTCAGCGAGTTGAGCCTTGGGTTGGATCCGGCACGCCTGGATACGCTTGCGCAGAAGCTGATTGTCGATGCGAACGCGATTAGCGGCGACATCGTCCTACGAGCGGCCAAGAGGGGCGTTTCCGCTGGCGAGCTCATCGGGTTGGTTCTGAGCCGGGCCCTGATCGCTGAGGAGATCACGACGGGTTCTACCGTTGCCTGGTTCCTGCTGGATGACTACGCCCAGTGGCTCGGCCAGAAGGAAGAAGGATTGGCGGACCTCCTAGCGCTGAGCGTGGAGGAGGACGCCGACGGCGGTCTGCAACTTCGTGCTCTTGTCAGCGAGGCCAAGTACACCTCGGAAGAGGGCGCGGCGGAGGCTATTCGCAAGAGTCGCCAACAGTTGCAACATACAGTCAAGCGCATGGACGAAGCGCTCTTCGGAGATCCTGGTCGCCTTGACCGCGATCTGTGGCTTTCTAGAATCGCGGATCTGCTTCTTGATGGCACGACGGCGGTCGGCAGCACGGCTAAGCTGGAGCGTGTTCGCGACGCCTTGCGCAAAGGCGAGGCGTCTATCGATCTGCGCGGCTACTCCCATGTATTCCTATCGACTTCGAGTTCTGCGACGCCGACCGTAGGAGAGCAGGATCTGATTAGTGACGTCCACCTTGGGCTTCAGGAGGTTTATCATCGCGACAGCGTCCGGCGGCTTCTTCTTGCCTATGAGGTAGGGGACCTTTTGGCGCCAATCCGCGAAAGCTTAGGAGAACTGATGCTATGGAGTCATGAAGGTTACCGAGATCCTGCACCGCGCGTGCGCTGGACTGGAGCCCAAGATATTACGTCGTCACCACAAGCTCCTCATGATGCATCGATTTCGCCGCCACCGACTCCGACGCCGCCGACAAGCTCTATGCCGACATCGCCCACCGGCGGGACGACCGAGACACCCATGTTGACGTCAATAGTGGACGTCGAAGATACACCTCAAGCTAGCCCGTCGACTCCTGTGCATTCGAATGGTGTGTCCCAAACGGAAGCCGAGGCACTCTCAGATTTTGCGACGGGGGATGCGCCAACTGCGGATGCCGATGTCCAGACAGCATACTCCGCGCCCGCTGCATTCGACCCGCCATCTCAGATTGGCGCGTTTCAGGCTCTTGTCGAGAACCGAGCGGCACCGGGGGGGGCACCGTCGATTGAGGATCAATCTTGGCTGGAAGCGACTGCCCAAAAGCTACGCACAGCTCTTTTGGGCTATCAGCTGCAGGCCAAAATTCTCGGAACACGCTTGACGCCGAACGCCGCTTTGATCCGTTTTCAAGGCACCGACCGACTTCGGGTTGAGGATATCGAGAGCAAGCAATCCGCGCTTCTGACGACGCATGCTCTCCGGCTGATATCCGTGTCCGGGTCGCCGGGGGAAATCGTCGTCGGGGTCGCTCGCCCTCAGCGCCAAACCGTCTCGCTGTGGGACGTCTGGGCGAGACGAGACTTCAATCGTAATGCCGCCGGTCTGAACACGTCGTTTGTCTTAGGGCTGCGTGAGTTGGATGGCGAAATCCTCTACCTGAACCTGGGCGGACCATTTGCCGGTGGTACCCAGCACGAGCCCCATACCCTCGTCGCGGGCGCGACCGGCAGTGGCAAGTCGGTCTTGATTCAGGCCATGGTTCTGGACATCGCGGCGACCAACTCTAGCCGCCTAGCTCGCATCCATCTTATCGATCCCAAGATGGGCGTCGATTACGGGGCGCTGGAACGTCTGCCTCACGTGCAAGACGGTGTGGTCGTGGATCAGACCCGCGCGATGGAAGTCATGGAGGAGACGGTCGCCGAGATGGAGCGCCGGTACACCTTGTTTCGGGCGGCGAAGGCGCGCGATCTTAAGACGTACAACACCAGCGTCTCATCGGGCGAACGTCTGCCGATGATATTTCTGATTCACGACGAGTTCGCGGAATGGATGCTTTCAGACGACTATAAGGAAGCGGTGTCCGCAAACGTCTCGCGATTGGGTGTTAAGGCCCGCGCTGCCGGTATCCATCTAATCTTTGCGGCCCAGCGTCCGGACGCTACCGTCATGCCGATGCAGCTCCGCGACAACCTAGGCAACCGCCTCATCCTAAAGGTGGCAAGCGTCGGAACTTCCGAGATCGCACTAGGCGCGAAGGGTGCCGAGCAACTTCTCGGCCTAGGCCACTTAGCCGCGAGGCTGAGCGGAGAGCCCAACCTCGTCTATGCTCAGGGCCCTTATCTATCCGACGACGATATAGAGCGCGCTGTCGACGCTATTATTTTGGACAATAACTGAAGAATTGGACCGGTTTCGTGGAAAGCCGGTCCCTACATTCACTTATGACAGGTGAGGCACAGCTTGGCCGCGGAGCCATAGATCTCGTCGAACTCGATATGAGTGTCGTGCAGCGGGTTGATGCGACGCTTGGCATGAATGCGTGCCACACGGAGTTCGTGGTCCTCACGAATTTTAGCGATCCGTTCCGGGCGCGAAAGATCGTCTAGGGACTCTCCTTGGCTCCAGGTAAAGGGCGAACCGTGTTCCAAGGCGTTCTTCTCATAGCCCTTGGCTTCTTCGAAGGCTTCGGGATGTTCTTCCATGAGGCGAACCCATTCGATCTTCTGCTGATAGAAGCAGAAGGTGCAACCGCTGCGCGAGCGCCAGCGATAATATTCTGGAAGCCCCACGCCGGCGGCTTCCAGAATGTCGATAACGCCAGCCTTATCGATACCGGCTTCGCGGAACGGCAGATGGGTTTTCAGTGTCTCTTTTCCTGAGACATAGCCTTCCCGATAATCCTCGTCGGCGCGGATTGCGACATAGCTGTGAACGGTAATGCCCTGAGCGACCGATGGGTAGACCCATTCCTCGAAGGGCTTGATTTTAAGCTGCCGTGTGCACCAGCGTGTCTGGGGTGAGGGAAGAAAGTTCTTATACTCCCGTAGCCAGTAGTCGAAGTCACGGTCCGGATTGAGGCGCTCGATAGGTTTGCCTAGAAACCCCTCTAGCCGGCCGAGAAATTCATAGACCTCCGGCAGCTCCTTGCCGGTGTCAGTGTAGAAGTACTCGATATCCAGCTCAGGGTAGTGCTGGGCCATATATACGGCTAGGGCAGCGCTATCTCGCCCGCCTGATATCCCGAGAACGTGACGCTCAGTCATGCTGGATCTCCAAAGCTATCTTCCTCGTCTTCTCGGGAGCCGACTCTTGGGTCAAGGTCCAGCCGAGATCGGCAAGGGCCGCCAGTGCCACTTCTGGGCTAGCGCCCTTAGCTTCGACTAGTTCGCGAAGTCGTTGGGCCAACACGCTTGCTTCCGAGCGCTCTGAAGCGGAGACCGTGATCTCGTGGGCCTTAGGCTCTGGGTGATCGGGGTCACTGATATAGACCGCAATAGCCACACGGCCGCCTTCTCGCCCTTTGAGACGCTGGAAGATTTCTGCCTTGAGGAATTGTTGGGCAAGCGCTGCGAGTTCAACTGAGGCCGCATCGATATCGCGGTCAACCCAGTCTCGCGGAGGCTTGTTCGCTGCAAGGCTAGAAATGCCTTCGAGTTCTTCAAGTGTTCCCTCGTAGGTCGATAGCCTAGTCGCTAGAGCGTCGAGGCGGAAATTGCCTGTCACGCCCTTCACGCTTTCGGCCCGACGGCGAAGGACACCGAGATCGTCGCTCTTCACGCGGAGCTCTCGCAAGAGGTTTTGGCCGATCGTGGTCAGCATTAGATCATAAGCGTTGCGAAGCTCGTCCAAAGCTTCGGTGACTTGTCGGGAGAGTGCAGGTCCAGAGAAGTCGCTACTCCAGCCGAAAGCTTTGGGCGTGTCGACTGTTAAGAAGCGGTTCGGATCATCCACTGCTTTTGCGCGATCTCGGAAGGCTATCGTAATGGCGTTTAATCTGCCGGTACGCTGACTCCACATCGGCAAGCCGCGAATGAGGCCAATAATAGCGCGAGCGACGTCGAATGTAGTCGGAGGAACGGGGACCTCTTCCGTAGAAAGGCGATCTCTCAACGTCGAAATGAAGGCGAAGTCGACATCCGACAACTGGACTGCACGGATGGAGACCGAGCCAGGCTCCTGGACCATGCGATCGATCAAGAAAGTGTCGAGCGAAGGACGAAAAACTCCGTCGAGATAGAAAGCGCAGGTCTCGACGCGCGTCAGCAAATAGGCGGTGCCTAGGATGTTGCACAGACCGTTGCGTAGCCCGTATTCAGGATCTTGCCAGGTCTTGAATACGTCGGCCATGGAGGCACCGTCATTGCTGCTCTTAAGGAGATCATCGGCAGCTTGCCAAAGGCCGTGAAGGTGGTGAGGGTCGTTAGCGGGAGGAGCGCTGAAGCCCCAGGCTTCAGTCGACCTGTCGTAGCGATGAAGGCCTGTGGTCTCCAGCAAGCTGACGTAGAGCCCTGCTTCCGGCGGGAAACCAGAGATTCCGAGCCGCTCTTGCGATTTGCGGTCGATCATGGCCCGAAGCAGCGTGCGCACCGCCCCTGCGGCGTTCGACGAGGGGCGGCTGCGGTTCACCAGCTCGTTCGGCAGGTGAGGTGCCTTGGGGTAGCGCCAGTCTGCTAGGCGCGACGCCAGGATGCTCAAGCCTGCGGGACCGCTATGGCGCAGGGATATGTCCGCCTTCATGCCGTCGGGACGCTCCCATTTGACCCTATGAATGGCGCTTGCCATACGGTCTTCAAGTTCGGCGCTCAGGCGCGTGATGCGGGCATCCACTTCCCGTCTTGCGACCGCGTCCCCCGCCAGCTCAGCTCGGTAGGCCCGAACATGCTCTAGCGCGGCCAAGTCAAAGGCCATTTCGCGGATCATGAAGCTCTCGGGCGTCCAGCCCGGGACAACCAGGCGATCTCCTGCTTGGGCCTTGGCCCGCTTCAAAAATGACTGGGCTTCAGAGGCGCTTTCTTCTTCGCCACTGACAGTAAGGAGGAAAAGACCTGCTGCGCCGGGGGCAGGTTGATAGGTACGGATACGCTCTTCAGCGTCGGCGACGGCGCAGAGCTCGATTTCGAACCAACGCAAAGCACCGGTCGTTTCATAGTGGCGCTTGGCCAGGATTGGCTGCAGCGCCGCATACCGCGAGAGCTGGCGCAAATCCATCGAGACGCCGGCTTCACGCGCTTGATCGACCGCAGCGTCGATGTCGAAATCGCTGCCTGCAAAGATGGCATAGCTTCCGGAGTGCTTGCGGAAGATAACGACCGACCAGGTTGCGAGGTCTTCTAGCACGGCTTTGAAGCGCTTGGCGCTCAAGCCGGCGACGACCTCACTGAGCAGGTCCGGCGAAGCTTGCAAGCCGGATCGATCCTTGAACAGGTCGATGAGGGCGATCGCCTTGAGGAGCTCGAAGTGCTCGGGGCTGGCTTCACGACTCTCGAGGCGGGCGAGAGCTTCAAGAGCGGTCGACCAACGGTGACCATCGGGAGAGGCGAGGATGGCGGGTTCGAGGTTGGCGTGGAGGTAGTCCCACAGACGTCCCACATGATAGGTGCTCGCTCCTTCGATCTCCGTTTCCTCAAGGAAGGATTGGAAGCCGTAGGGCTCTACTGAGTTTAGGAAGCCGAAGAGGCTGCGTTGGTTCTGGCCAAACCGGCGTCGCGAAATGGGGCCGAGCAGGGCCGCAACCAAGGGGTGTAGCGGCCAGCAGGCCTCGAGGCGCGTTTCCAGCATTGAGGCGTTGCCGAAGCGTTGACTGCTCAGGCTCTTAGCCACGGCGCTCGTCGCTGCGCTCTTTACCTGTCCGGGGCGACTAGCCTCGATGGCGCGTCCAATCAAGTCGAGCTGTTCTTCGGCAGCCAGATTGATCGGCACGTCGAGGTAACGGCCCTGGATCTTGATCCATTCGTCGCGCGCTTCGCGTGCGAGACGATGGGCGTATTCGTCGAAGGCCTGGTGGAGAATTCCCACCACCAGAAGCCGGCCCTCGGAGCGAGAGGCGGTTTCGGCAAGATCTTGGAAGAGGTGGACATCTCCATCAGCGCGCGCGGCGTGTTCAAGCAACTTGCCCATTTCGTCGACGAGCAGGATGAGGCCAGCATGTGACTTGTCCGCAGCGATCCGCAGGGCCCAGGCCGCTAGCGTCTCGCTCTCTCCACGGGCGAGCTTCGGCTGATCCTGAATGGTGGCCGCAATAGATTCGGCGATCGCAGCTTCTGGCGCATCGCGACGACCAACCGCTGCGACAACCCGCCAAGCCAGCTCAGTCGGACGGAAGGCTTCGATGAGTTCGTTCCGGTCTGCAGCATTGATGTCGGCAAGCAGGCGCTTGCGGCTCTCCGCAGGACCTGCAGCGAGCGCTGCTAGCGCAATGGCGAGGCTGGACTTTCCGCTGCCATAAGGGCCGGTCCAAGTGAAGGCACCATGACCTGAGGCCTTATGGTGTCTCCCCACCAACAGCAGGGCTTCGATGGCTGATTGGGAGCAGACGTAACCGTCAAGCGCGCGGGGGTCGATCAGATCTGCGTCGACGCGGACTGCACGGCTGAAGCGACGAGCGACTTTGACTATGGAAGAGAGGCGCTTACTCATGCTGCCAAATTCTCCTTGTCGCGGGCGTAGAAGGATTTCAGGATCTCATTCTTGTGGAGGCTAGCGAGCCCTGGCGCATAGAGTTGGCGCATCCCTGAAGATTCATCCCAGCGCAACGCCCCCTCAGTCAGCTCGTCTAGGCGAACCAATCGTTCGGCGACCGCCTCCTCATCCATCAAGAAGACCTGCCCTGGAGAGCCGCGCTCGAATGTGAGGAAATCGACGGAGAAGGATCTCCGACTGTCGAAAAGGCCATTCCAAAAATCGACGAGGGCGTAGAGGAAGATCTCGTCCGGTAGAGTCGGTTTAGGGCCTCGGCGAAGGCGGTATTGCTCCCCGACGCCGGCCTTTTGAATGAGCCCGAGCTCGGCGAGAGGCGACTCGATTCTGTCCTCCGGCGCACGACGACCGACGGCGGGAGCGGAATGGTAGGTACGCAAAATGCAGTCCACGTCACGCTTGATCGTGATCTCGGCCACAGGGCGATCTCGATTAAAGCGCCCTGCATCCTTCAGGTCTTCACAGCGCCGCGATAGTCGGCGCGCCATGAGATTGCGATCAAAGATGGGCTCATGAAATTCATTGAAAACCCAGTGCCAGGCGCTAGTACGGTCGGGTTTAGACGCGAGCAGCCAGTGGATCAGCCAAAGCGTTCCGGGATGCTCGAGATAGGGATCAGCCGACTCACCAAAAAGAAGGTCTCCGATCGGGCCACAAGTAATGGGACTCACCCGCGCGCCTTCTTTCTCATAAGTTTGCAGTACTTGAGTCGCAAGTGCCCAGTGGCGCATAGAAAGAACCATGTTTTTTCCAACACCAAAGCGCGCGATCGCAGTTTCGTCTAAAAAAACAGCGGCACCGCTTTCAGCATCTTTTCCAGTGTTTTCTTTAACAGCGTCGTATGCTTTCTTTAGCCATCCATAACGCAGTGGAAAGGTCTCGTGACCGGCAAATTGAAGACGGTAATCGGTGTGGTCTAGGAGACTGCGGGTCATTTTTATCCTGGAGAGTTCTTCCAGTTGATGACAGCTGGTATTCTCCGCTATGTCAACTTCCTGGATGAGATCACCAGGACGAAGGATAGCAAGCATGCTCATCGATGGAACTGTGTACCTTGATTATCAAGCTGCAACGCCTGTCGATCCTCGTGTGGCTGAAGAGATGGCGATCTTAATGACGGTGGATTTCGCTAATCCTAGCTCAGATGACCATAGTTTGGGTTGGCGAGCCCGGCGCAGCATAGAGCTTTCCCGGACGACAATTGCGGACGCATGGGGGGCGGGGCCCGATGAAATCATCTTCACGAGTGGAGCCACTGAGGCGAACAACATTGCGGTGCTCGGAGGAGCGCTTGGGGCACCGAGCACGCGCCGTCGCCTTGTTGTCAGTGCGATTGAGCACAAGGCGGTCCTTGAAGCTGCTTATGCCGCCGAACGGATTGGGTTTGCTGTAGAGATTATTCCAGTGGGAGCTGACGGGATTGTAGAACTTGCGGCCTTGCGGCGTAGTCTCGACGAGACGGTTGCTGTGGTGTCAGTGATGGCGGTCAACAATGAGACGGGAGTTGTGCAGCCTATCCAGCAGGTGGCGGAGCTTGCGGCTCAGGTTGGGGCTCTCTCCCACTGTGATGCGACTCAGGCACCGCTTGCCGGTGATGTTGATCTTATTACTTGGGGTGTCGATGCGGCGAGTTTTTCGAGCCACAAGCTTTATGGGCCTAAAGGTGTAGGTGCGCTTTATTTGTCGTCGCAGCGCCCGTGGACGCCACGGCCATTGATATTTGGTGGTGGACAGGAGGAGGGAATTCGGCCGGGGACTCTACCTACGCCGCTCTGTGTAGGCTTCGCAAAAGCGGTCGATATCTTGAGGCAAGGTGGGGAGGTTGAACGCACTCACGTCGCTCAATTGAGGGATGATTTCGTAGCAGGAATTCAACGCCTTGGTTCCAGGTTCAAATTGACGGCCGCCCATGCGCAGAGACATCCTGGTAATGCGCATATGACGCTTTCCGGCGTTGACGCTGCTGACTTGCTTATCCGACTTCAACCTGCTGTGGCTGCTTCCTTGGGATCTGCCTGCACTTCCGGAGTGATAGGGCCGTCACATGTCCTCTCCGCTATGGGGCTTTCTGATGACGAGGCTGCGAGTTGCATAAGGTTTTCTTTGGGACGTTTTTCAGATGAGGATCAGGTCGCTCAAGCTCTTGAAGCAATCCAGGCAGCGTTACGCTGACCCCGTTCACAAAAACATTGCCGCAGTAGAGCTGAACTCGTCCGCGCCACTAGAAACAGGCACTTTGCATCCCCAACTAGATGCACCAGAGCTTGCTCAGTTCACTCGATCCTAACGTCGCCATTCATGCAGGAACCCGTTTGGATGCAGCCCTGATTGCTTCGCATTCCGGACTGGCGAGGCCGAAGGCGCTTTAAAGGCTGGCTAAGGTGAAATCTAGGCTAGGGCAACATTTGTGAGGATCGATTAAGTGGAAGGTAGGGTCACGTGCGATCTTTTCGTCTGAGACATAGTCTGGTCGTTTCCTAGTGGATGTGCGAATCTCTGATATCGGAGAGCTCTCGACTCAGCAGGTTCCAATGACGAACACTCTCGATGCCGATAAGGCGAAGGCCGTCTTTGAGCAGCATTTCACGCAATACCGAATGCTCAATGAGCAGCTGAACCGCATCCCCCCGTTTGCTGTCACGCTGACAGGCGGCTTTTGGTACATCGCCGTCGTCGTCGCCTCATACGGGTCGTTGACTGATGAGCTGGAGAGTCTGGCTCGTTGCCTTGTTATGACATTCGCCGGCCTCTGCAACGTCATGCTTGTTTTGATCGCTATTCGAGTGCGCGATGTCATGCGAGCCTACGAGGCATCGCTCAAAACCTATGCCGGGACCGCATGGCCTGACACAACGCGTGGCCGCGTTCCGCTACTTGGCGATTATTCTATGATAGCCATGTATTGTACTTTGATCCTAGTTGGCGCCTTGCTGTCCTTCATTGCGGCGATCATCATTTTTTGGCCCCAAACAAACTATCCGTGGTGTTGGTACGCATTGGGGCTCATCGTAACCGTCGTGTGCATGATCGTAGGATACGTTCTTCTACCGAAGCTGGGCCGAAAATGACCGTTCGAGCGCTAAAGCTGTCGCTGGGGGACTCTGAAGATACGATCGCGTGGTACGATCGTTCGGCGGCCGCTTATTCGGATGATACCCTCAAACGTGACCCCGTCGATCTGTGCAACGCTTTTGTTGGGCGTTTGCCTGAGAGAGGGGTCATCTTGGATGCCGGTAGCGGCTCGGGGAGGGACACTCTCGCTTTTCTCGGTCATGGATTCGAGGTTGAAGCCTTCGATGCATCGCAGGAGCTCGCGCGCCTGAGCTCGACGCTCACAGGTCGTAAGACGCAGGTCGCTCGCTTCGAGACCTATGTCGGCCCTCAAGCACGCTACGACGGAATCTGGGCATTTGCTTCGTTGCTTCACGTCCGCGAGCCGGATTTGCCCGATGTTTTGGCAAGGCTGGCGAGGACCCTCAAGTCAGGAGGATGTCTGTTCGCTAACTTCAAGGTTGGAGATGGCGAGCGGTGCGACGAGTTCGGGAGGCTATACACCGATATGGATGAGCGTCGGCTTCAAGCGCTATTCTCGGGTTCAGGCCTCTGGACCGAGGTTGAAATAGGGACCCAGCAAGCGTCCGCAGCGTTTGGCACGCCGACTGCTTGGATCAGTGTTTTCGCACTACGGGCCTAGACCGCTTGTTGCGGGCGAGTCGCCGGGACTACGACAGGAACAGCCTAGGCTCAGGACTCATAGCCAGAAGAGCACAGTAGCCGCGAGAGCGATGGTGGACAGGAAGACGTTGGGGCAGCGATCATAGCGTGTAGCGAC
>NZ_JAASQT010000010.1 GCF_011761985.1 Brevundimonas terrae
GTTTCGAAGATCGTTGCCTAAGCAACGCTTTGATTTGACCCACACGGGTTAAGCCTAAAAGACGGCCCCCCGGAGCAATCCGGGGGGCCGTTTTGCTGTTTAATCGCAACTTATGCCCCGCTGGGGCCAAGCAGCGCACTGGTATTGGACGTATTTGGGCCTTAAGATAACGGGGCGGACGCCGAATGTTGCGCCGCGTTTTGGGCTCTACCCCTTTCGATGTTGACCATCGCTATCGTCGTTGTGCTGCTTCTTGTGGTTCTGAACGGCATTTTCGCCATGACCGAGCTTGCGGTCGTTTCGTCCAGAAAATCCAAATTGCAGGCGCGCGCCGAGCGCGGGGATCGCGGTGCGCGGACAGCGCTTAAACTGGCCGAGGAGCCCACCCAGTTTCTGTCCGCTGTTCAGGTCGGCATCACGCTGATCGGTATTCTGGCCGGTGCCTATGGTCAGGCCAGCATTGCGGGTGAGCTGGACAAGATGCTCGAGGCCGGTATTCCGGCACTGGCCCCTTATTCGCAGGTCATCGCCACCGCTGTGGTGGTTGTGTTCATCACCTATATCTCGTTGATCGTGGGTGAACTGGTTCCCAAACGTATTGCCCTGATCTTCCCCGAAGCGGTCGCGTCGAAAATGGCCGGTCCGATTTCATCGCTGGCCATTGTGATGAAGCCGTTTGTTCTGCTGCTGACAGCGTCGACATCGGGCATCCTGAAACTGATGGGGGTCAAGGATCGCGACGGTTCTGACGTGACTCAGGAAGAGGTGGAAAACATCCTTGCCGAAGGTACTTCGGCGGGCCTGATCGAGCCGGAAGAGCAGGAGATGATCGAAGAGATCCTGACCCTGGGCGACCGTCCGATCCGCGTGGCCATGACGCCGCGCCACGATGTTTACTGGATTTCGCTGGGCGATGACGAGGAGACGCTGCGCAAGGACATTCGTGAATGTCCGTATTCGCGCATGGTTGTGACCCGCGACAGCGACATGGACAGCCCGCTTGGTGTTGTTCACAAGAAGGACGTTCTGGATACACTGCTGGACAAGGGGGCGATCGAGATCGCCGGTTTGATTAACGAACCGGCCTTTATCCCGCAGTCCACATCGGTTCTGAAGGCACTGGAAATCCTCAAGACTTCGCGCATCCACATGGCTTTTGTGGTGGATGAGTATGGTAATTTCGATGGCGTTGTGACCGCGACCGATCTGCTGGAAATGATTGCTGGCGACTTCAATGAAGGCCATGACGAGGTCGATACCGGTATTCGTCTGCGCGAAGACGGTAGCTGGGCCGTGGATGGCCAGACCGATCTGGAAGAGCTGGCCGAGGCTCTGGGTGAAGAGTTCGGTGAGCATGACAGCTTCCACACGGTTGCCGGTCTGGTCCTGCACCACCTGTCGCGCCTGCCCGACGAGGGCGAGATATTGCAACTGGGCCGCTTCGAGGTCGAGGTCATCGATATGGATGACCGCCGTATCGACAAGTTGCTGTTCCGTACGCTGGTGAAAAAGCCGACGTCAGACGATAGCCACATCTAGGACGGCACCGTCCGATACTGTGCATAAAGAAAGGCCCGCCAATCACTGGCGGGCCTTTTTCTATAGTCGTTTTTGGCCGGTTATTTGCGCGCCGGAAGATTGCTCCATACGGACACGAAACCCAGTACCAGCATGAAGATGATAAAGGCTCCGGCCATGGCGGAAACGGTCAGGGTGGCGACGAGGGACATGTGAAATCTCCTTTTGACGCACCCTATGAAACCCGCCGCTTACAAGCGTTGCGATAGATCAAACAACGCGAGTTTGTGAGCGGTTTTCAGCTTGGGCCGGCACATGAATTTCGACGCGTCCCAAGGCATCACGGCCGCTGACAATGCCGATCTCGTTGCAGAGTTTAAGCGGCGCAGGGCGGTGGCTGATCAGGATCAGGCCCTGTCCGGTCCGCTTGAGGCGGGTGTCCAGACGTTCGATAATGCGGGCCTCGGTGGCGCCATCCAGACCTTCGGTCGGTTCGTCGAGAACGAGGAAGGGCGCGTTGCGCAGATAGGCACGGGCCAGCCCCAGACGGCGCCGTTCGCCACCCGACAGATAGCGGGCATTCTCGCCCAGCGGCATGTCCAGCCCTTGCGAGGACAGGCGCAGGCGTTGGGCAAGACAGGCATCCTCAAGTGCCGCCCACAATTCTTCATCGCTGGACTTGGGGGCGGCCAGACGCAGGTTTTGCGCCACCGTCCCCGTGATGAACTGGGCCTGTTGCGGGGCGTAGGAGAACAGGGCACGTGCCTGTTGCGGGCTGACGTCGCCAAGGTCATGGCCGTCGAGACGGATGGTGCCGGACACTACAGGGCGAAGATACATCAACTGTTCAACCAGCGTGGTCTTGCCCGAACCGGATGGACCGCCGATGCCCAGACGGCCACGCGTATCCAGAACATATTGGCCATAGATGTCTATGCGCGGTTGGACAGGTGCGTCGGTGTTGTCTTTGGGGGCAGCAACCAGCGGCTCCAGCCGTTCCATGGCGGCATCAATAGACCCCTTGTGCGACAGGGTGCCGATCAGGGTGCCTGCCGCGTCCAGCACGGCAATACTGCCGAGCAGGGCCAGTGCGATCAGGGCGGCGGGCTGGCTGGCGGCTGTGACAAACACGGCGACAACCGCGATGGCCATGGCGAGGGTCTGGCACAGGCTCTGCCAGCCGCTGCCGATCGAAAGGCGGCGCTGGGCAGTTTCATAGAGGTTTGCGCTGGCGAGGATCTGGTCTCTGGCCTGTTGGGTCATGCCATAGGCGCGAAGCTCGGGGGCAGCGGCCATCAGGGTGGTCAGTTCATGCTTGAACGCGCCCGCCGCAATGCGGGTGTCGCGGCCTGGTTTGTCGGTGGCGAACTTGGCCAGTGTGATGGCGACAAGAATATAGACCCCGCCGATTGCCGCGACAGTCAGGGCCGTGACGGGGCTGGCAAAGGCACACAGTATAATGCCCGCCAGCAGGGCGGCACCGGCACCCCAAGGCGCGGACAGCCGCACAAAGCGGTCCTGGATGGCGTCCACATCCTGAAGCAGACGGGTCGAGGTCTCGCCTGACGACAGGCCAAGGCTGATGGCCGGATCGGCGCGGGTGATATTGTCGAACAGTTGCGGGCGCAGCTTGGCCAGCGCATGCAGGGCGGCATCGTGGCCGATGACGCGCTCGCCATAGCGGCCACCTGTACGCAGGATGGCCAACATGCGGATCATGGCGCTGGGGACCATGTAGTTGAAGGTCATGGCCACGACCGAACCGGCAAGTCCCGCAATGGCCGATGACGTCAGGAACCATGCCGAAATGCCCAGCAGCACAACCGCGGCAGCCGAGACAATCATGGCGCAGATGCTGGCAGCGACGAGACGGCCCGCCTGTGCCTTTTCCTGTGCGGCAACAAGCTGGCGAATGCCGGAGCGTTGATTCATCAGGCGCGCCTTCACGACAGCTCCACCACGGTATCGGCCAGCGCGGCCACGGCGTCGGAATGGGTGGCGATCAGGGTGGTGCGGCCCTCGCTGGCCTGTTTGATGATGGCCAGCAGAGCCTGTTCGGATGCGGCATCCAGATGGGCCGTGGGTTCGTCCAGTAGCAGGATCGGGGCGGGCTTGAGGAAGGCGCGGGCGAGGCCGAGACGGCGGCGTTCTCCACCCGACAGGCCACCACCACGCTCGTCGATGTTTCTGGCCAGATCGCCACGAAGACCGGCCTTGGCGGCGGCTTCCATGATCTGGCGGGTCGAGGCTTGCGGCAGGGCGATGCGGATATTGTCCTCCAGCGTACCGGGGATCACCATGGGGGCCTGACCCGCATAGGCGATGGATGCAGACAGGTCTTCGCCCGACGCCAACGGCTCGCCGTCGATCAGGATTTGGCCGCCCGACAGGGGCGACAGGCCCAGCAGCAGATGGATCAGGCTGGACTTGCCCGTACCGCTGGCGCCGATCAGGGCGATGGTGCGTCCGGTGGGTACGGTCAGGCTGAAATCGCTGATGACCGGCGCGGCATCGCCATAGGTAATCGTGACCTTGTCAAAGGTCAGGGCGGGGGCGTGATGCAGGTTGATGCTGCGGGTCACAGCGGCAGGCGCGGCCTGTTCCAGTGCTTGCAGGTGCGGCACGGCAGAATCAGCGGCCTGACGGTCGTGATAGGCGGCGGCCAGACGGCGCATCGGCTGATAGACCTCGGGGGCGAGGGCCAGCAGGAAGAAGGCCTGCCCCAGTGTCAGGACATCGGGGGCCGGAAACGGCAAAAGACGCAGCAGGTTAAAGCCGCAATAGACGGCCACCAGTGCCACTGCCAGTGCCGAGAAGAATTCAAGAATGGCCGAGGACAGGAAGGCGACCTTCAAAACCTTGGAGGTCCGGCGCGCCAGTTCGTCGGAGGCGCGGGCGATCTGGCGGCTTTGCTGGGTTTCGGACTGGAAGGCGAGGATGGCGGGCAGGGCGCGGATACGGTCCAGAAACAGGCCCGACAGGCGCTCCATGGCGACAAACTGGCGACGGCTTTCGGCAGCGGCAGCCATACCTGTCAGGGCCATGCCGATGACGAAGGGCAAGAGGGTGAAAACCAGTATCCCTGCCGTGAACGGACTGACGACAGCGGCGGCGGCGATCAGAACCAGCGGCGAGACAACGGCGGCTGTCTTAATCGGGCGAAAGCGGGTGATGAAACCGTCCAGAGCATCCACGCCTTCGACGGCGGCGGCCATGGCCTCGGAATCAGACAGCTTGCCGCTGAAGACACCCGACATCAGGCGGCCACGCAGAGCGGATTTGATCGACTGACTCAGATGCGAGGCGCTGAGGGTTGCGGCCTGTCCCAGCACACCGCGCAATAACAGGCTGCCGACGGCCAATGCCGCCCCCGGAGTGACGGCCTTCAGAACCGATGCTGCGCCGGGATCGGCCAGAGCGGGCACAATGGCCCCCAATGCCAGACCCAGACCGGCGGCAAAACCGATGGCGGGCACCACATCGGCAATCACCAGAGCGGCGGACAGTGTCGCGCGTTTCTTCCATGGCGCGGTCGCGGCCGACAGCCAGTTTGCTGCCGCGCGGCTGGCTTCTTTGGAGGCGGGGTCGGGTGATTGAATGTCGGTGGCCGTCATGATGTCTGTTCTAAATGCGTCTGAAGGACTTGCCAAAGAAGCAAACGACAGATTTGGTAGGCGTTATGTCCAAGGACCAAAAGTCCAATGGGCCAAAGACGACTTAGTGACGGATCAGTGCGTAGGCTTTGATCAGGATCAAGGCCATCTGTTTGTTGTGAGATTAAGCGACACACAATGCCGGTTTTTACACTGGCGGTCAGGAGCCTTTTGTCATGGTCGACCTAGCGGTCGTGGACCTATCGCGCCTTCAGTTTGCACTGACGGCGCTGTACCACTTTCTATTCGTGCCCCTCACATTGGGGCTGTCCTTCATGCTGGTCATCATGGAGTCGATCTATGTGATGACCCGTCGGCCGATCTGGCGGACGATCACCCGTTTCTGGGGCACAATCTTCGGCATCAACTTCGTGCTGGGTGTCGCTACCGGCCTGACGATGGAATTCCAGTTCGGGATGAACTGGTCCTACTATTCCCACTATGTCGGGGACATCTTCGGGGCTCCGCTGGCCATTGAGGGCCTGATGGCCTTCTTCATGGAAGCGACCTTTGTCGGCCTGATGTTCTTTGGCTGGGACAAGCTGAAACCGCATGCCCACCTGTTTGTTACCTTCCTAGTGGCACTGGGCACCAACCTGTCGGCCCTGTGGATTCTGGTGGCCAACGGCTGGATGCAAAACCCTGTGGGCGCGGCGTTCAATCCTGACACCATGCGTATGGAAGTCACCGACTTTATGGCGGTGATCTTCAACCCTGTGGCCCAAGCCAAGTTCGTTCACACCGTGTCGGCGGGCTATGTCTGTGCTGCGGTTGTCGTGCTGGGTATTTCGGCCTTCTACCTGCTGAAAGGCAAACACAGGGGCTTTGCCAAACGCTCGATGACTGTGGCTGCTGCATTTGGTCTGTTGTCGTCGCTGTCGGTTGTCGTTCTGGGCGATGAGTCGGGCTATGCCCTGACCGATAACCAGAAGATGAAACTGGCCGCTCTGGAGGCCATGTGGCACACCGAAGAGGCTCCGGCGGGACTGACCTTGATCGGTTTCCCCAGCCTTGAAGACCGCAAGACCCACGCAGAAATCAAAATCCCTTATGTTCTGGGCCTGATCGCAACGCGTAGCGTGGACCGTCCGGTGGAAGGTATCCTGTCTCTGGTTGCCGTGGCCGAAGACCGCATTGAACGCGGTGTGGTGGCCTATGATGCGCTGGAACGTATCAAGGCCAATCCCCAGGACATGGAAGCGCGTGGCCAGTTTGAAACCGTGCGCAATGATCTGGGCTATGGCCTGCTGCTGAAACGCTATGTCGAGGATCCGCGTCTGGCTACGCCAGAGCAGATCAAGGAAGCGGCATGGTTCACCGTACCGAACGTGCCGGTGATGTTCTGGGCCTTCCGCTTCATGGCGGGTATCGGGGTTCTGATGATCGGTCTGTTCGGAACCGCCTTTGTGCTGTGCACCCTGCGCAAGCACGATACCAAATGGTTCCTGATGCTGGCGGTTGCGGCCATTCCTCTGCCGTGGATTGCCATCGAGGCCGGCTGGATTCTGGCCGAGGTCGGACGTCAGCCCTGGGCCGTTGAAGGCGTTCTGCCGACCTTCCTGGGCGCATCCAGCCTGACGGTTGCGCAACTATGGACCACGATTGTCTGCTTCACCCTGCTGTATGGCGTGCTTGCCGTGGTCGAGGTCGGTCTGATCCTGCGCACGATCAAGAAGGGTCCGTTCGCCGAACAGGAAGCCCGCGAAGCCGAAGCCAGCACGGAAGGCGAACCGGCGGTCGTCTGACCTCCGGTCGTTGAAGGAAAAGAGAGATGGAACTTCTTCTCGACTACACCACCCTCCGCCTGATCTGGTGGGGATTGCTGGGCGTGCTGTTGATCGGCTTTGCCCTGACCGACGGGTTCGATATGGGCGTCGGGGCCTTGTTGCCCTTCGTCGCCAAGACGGACGAAGAGCGCCGCATGGTCATCAACACCATCGGCGCGACATGGGAAGGCAATCAGGTCTGGTTCATTGTCGGCGGCGCGGCGATCTTTGCCGCATGGCCACAGGTCTATGCCGTCAGCTTCTCGGGCTTCTATCTGGCGATGTTCCTCGTGCTGTCCGCGCTGATCCTGCGTCCGGTATCGTTCAAATATCGCTCCAAACGCCCCGAGGCCCGCTGGCGCTCGATGTGGGACTGGGGCCTGTTTGTCGGCAGCTTCGTTCCGGCACTGGTGTTCGGGGTTGCGGTCGGTAACGTCCTGATGGGCGCACCTTTCCGCCTGACCAGCGACCTACGCAGCTTCTATGAAGGCAGCCTGCTGGGTCTGTTCACGCCGTTCACCCTGATCTGCGGTCTGTTGTCGGTGTCCATGCTGGTTCTGCATGGCGCGGCATGGCTGTCGGTCAAGGGCGAAGAAGGTGTGGTGCTGAAACGCGCCCGCGCGATCGGTACGGTTGCCGCAGTGGCCAGCCTCGTTCTGTTCGCGATTGGCGGGGCCATGGTGGCCTTTGGCGATATGGGCTTCCGTATCACTGGCGTTGTGGACACGGCTGGCGCATCGAACCCGCTGCGCACCGCTGTCGAAGCTGCACCGGGTGCATGGATGGACAATTATGGTCGCTATCCGTGGATGATCATCGCGCCGGTTCTCGGTTTTGCAGGCGCGGCAATCGGCCTGTTGGGAATGTGGCGCAAGTCGGCGGCACTGGCCTTTGGTGGCTCCTCGGCTTCGGCTGTCGGGATTATCTCGACCGTCGGTCTGTCGATGTTCCCGTTCATCCTGCCCAGCTCGATCAATGCCCAGTCCAGCCTGACGGTCTGGAACGCATCGTCCAGCCACCTGACCCTGTTCATCATGTTGATCGTGGTCGTGGTCTTCCTGCCCTTCGTCCTTCTCTACACCGCCTGGGTCTACAAGGTGCTGTGGGGGCGTTCGACCGAGGCAGAACTGAAAACCAACCCTGACCTGTACTGAGGCTTAAGGAGAAACTCTGATGTGGTATTTCGCCTGGATTTTGGGCCTCGGTCTGGCCGTCGCGTTCGGCGTTCTGAACGGCCTGTGGCACGAGTTCCGTCTGTTTGACGAAGGTGATGAGGGCCATTCCGAACCCTGACCTTCGGACATGACCTGAATAAGAAGCCCTCTTCGGTAAAGCCGAAGAGGGTTTTTTATTTATTGTATTTCAAATAGTTGAGGCAGATCAAAGCCATGATAAATCCAGAAGAGCACAGTCGATCCCGACATTGAGGCCCATCCTTTTCTTGGGCCATGTATCGAGGAAGACTTAAATGAAAACCTCCGTTGCTCTGCTGGCCGCTGCGTCGGTTCTGTGCATGGCGGGCGCTGCGTCGGCGCAAGCTCAACCTTCCGATCCGGTCGGCAAGGGCACCTTGATTGTGACCGCGCGCATGACCGGCGTTCTGACCTCGGCAGATGACGCCATTGTCGATGCAAGCGGTGCGGCCAGCGGTCTGAATGTGGATGTGTCCGATGACTGGATGCCGACGCTGGGCTTTACCTATTTTGTCTCGGACCACTGGGCCATCGAAGGGATTCTGGGGGCGACCCAGCACGAGGTGAAGGCCAAGGGGGCAGGGACCGATGTGGCAGTTCACGAGACATGGGTGTTGCCGCCTATCGTGACCGCCCAATACCGACCGACGCCGAACAACCGTATCAGCCCTTATGTGGGGGCCGGTGTCAGCTACATGGCCTTCTTCGAGGGCAAGGATAAGAACGGTTTCACGGTCGATATCGACGACGGTTTTGGCGTCGCCCTGCAAGCGGGTGCCGACATCAATCTGTCGGGTCCGTGGACGCTGAATTTGGATGCCAAAAAGGTCTGGTTCGATACCGATGCCAGCATCAATGGCGGCACGCTGAAAACCAATGTCAGCCTTGACCCGTGGGTCGTGTCACTGGGCGTCGGGCGCAAGTTCTAGGCGCATATGAAAAGGGCGCATCCTGTAGCCAGAATGCGCCCTGATCATTGAGGTGTTCAAGCCTCGCCGTTGCCCAGTGCCTTGAGGGCTTCGGCATTGACCAAGGCAATATCATTGCCGGGTAACAGGCGGATCAAGCCGGACGTTTTAAGCTGGGTCATGACACGGCTGACGGTTTCGATGGTCAGGCCCAGATAGTCGGCAATATCCAGACGGGTCATTGGCAGGTGAACCTGATGCTCCGGCCCGCCCAGTTGCCGCTGTCGCTCTGACAGGCGCACGAGGAAGCTGGCCAGACGCTCCTTGGCGGTCTTGCGGCCCAGAAGCACGATCTGCTCTTGTGCCGCCATAAGCTCGTCACCGGCCAGCGCGACCAGACGGTGTTCGAGCGCAGGTAGCGCGTTCAGCAACTGATCGAAATTATTGCGCTTGAAGCGGCAGGTCTGAAGCGGGGTGAGCGCCTCGGCGGTAAAGTTCGCCACACCGCGTCCACCCAGACCCAGAAAATCGCCCTGAAACAGAAAGCCTGTGATCTGGCGACGGCCATCGGGCAGCAGGCGGTACAGTTTCACCGCGCCTTCGACGACATTGTAGACATAGGGATTCGGGTCGCCTTCGTGAAACAGGGCCTGTCCGGCATCGATATTTATGGCGTCGCTGTTGCAGGCCATGCTGTGCAGTTCGTGGCCTTTGAGATCGGCACAAACGCCCAGCGGGCGGGCTCCACAGGTTGCGCAAGGGTGCACATCCTCAAGCGCGATGTTCTGCGGGTCCGTCAGAAGGCTGGGGGTACTCAATGCCTGATCTCCAAGCGCGTGACAGGACGGGCGTATTAGGGCGGGCGTACTATAGTCGCGCTTTGCCCGCTTTACGAACCGCGGTGTACAAGCTTTTAGACCAAGGTCGAATGGGGTGGTACCAGAACCGTCGCGTCGGGCGTGATCCTGAGTGCGGCCCCCATAGAACGCGACAGGTGTTGCAGCTCTTGATCGAGGGCGTCGCGTACCAGCGGACGCACCCCCATTTCGCGCACGAAGAACGGTCCGGCCCAAAGGGTTTCACCGTGTTCGAGATCGGGTTGCCGCCACCAGCAGACAAAACCCAGAATGCCGCCGCGCTGGTTACGCGCCACCAATATACCGCGACCATCGGGATCGGCCCGCCAGTCGCACAGGAAGTTTTCCCAGCGCTCTGGCGGAAGATCGGGCTTGGCCCAGCGGGCTAGCGCATAGGCTGCGGTTTCGTCATCCGAACACAGGGGCGATACGAGAAGACCCGGCCGGGGGCAGGGGGCGGCATTCATGTCTGGGGGGAGATCTCGCATGCCACCATTTGAGCCAATGGCGCACACCGGACCTTGATTTGAATCAAGCTATAAAAAAGGCTGTTATGGCAAGGTGCTGAAGCAGAAACCTCGAGCGGAGCCATGACCATGACCACGAAGCCGACAGAACCCATTCATGGCCGCGCGGTATTGGCGATTCTGAAGCTGCTCGGCAGCCAGACCCTGATGACGCTGGCGGTCAATCGACCGGACGGCAGGCCACATGCCGCGACGCTGGGCTATATGAATGATGGCCTGAACCTGTATTTCATGACGGCAAGGCACAGCGAGAAACTGTCGAATATTCTGGCTGATCCGCGTGTCGGTGTGGCGATACGGGGCCATGCCGAAGAGGGCGAGGCCGTGGGCGTTTCCATGGATGCCCACGCCAGAGTGCTGACAGACCCGACCGAGATCGAGCAGGTGACGGCCATGATTCTGGACCGTGCGCCGGAAAACACGCCTTGGGCTCCCGGAGAGGGCAAGACGGTGGTGGTCAAAGTGATTCCCGAGACCATCAAAGCGGTGGCCGTTATCGACGGTCGCAGCCACGCGCAGTCCTATCAGATCGGCGATGTCGAGGCTGTAATGGCCGGTGTGGACTATGAACCCAGCGCTGTAGCGCGTCTTTTCTGAAAAAATCGGGGGTTAAGCGCAACTTGTGGCCAATACCCCTTGAAATACAAATGGGGGTCAGGCATACGCCCCCCTCTGGCGAGGGTCACGCCGCTAAAGGAAACTTGACGGCGAACAGATCTTTGTCCGGGACACTAGGAGTGTAGCTCAGCTGGTAGAGCATCGGTCTCCAAAACCGAGGGCCGGGGGTTCGAATCCCTCCACTCCTGCCATTCCCCCTGTTGTAATCGCTTGGGACTTCCCATTTGATGCAGCAGGAACCAGAGATTGAAGAGACGTCATAATGGCTAAGGCGAAGACTCCACGCGGTCGCCGCAAACCGGCAACCCAGACCGCCGCTGCACAAGGTGCTGCGACTGTCACCGTCGACACGCCTTCCCCCAAGAAGAAAACCTCGATCCCGCAGTTCATCAGCGAAGTTCGCGCTGAGGCTCGCAAGATCGTCTGGCCGTCGCGCAAAGAAACCTGGATCACTTCGGTTATGGTGTTCATCATGGTGGCTATCGCGGCTGCATTCTTCTGGATCGTTGACGCAGGCCTGACGCTAGGCTCACAATTTATTCTCGGTATCGGCCGATAACAGGAGACGCGCAGATGACGGATGCAGCGCCCGTAGCGGCCAATCCCCGCCACAAGTGGTATATCGTTCACGCCTACTCGAACTTCGAAAAGAAGGTCGCCGAGTACCTGCGTGACCAGGCCAAGCAACAAGGTCTGGAAGAACATTTCTCGGAAATCCTCGTTCCAACCGAAGACGTGGTGGAAATCCGCCGTGGTCGTAAGGTCAATTCGGAACGCAAATTCTTCCCTGGCTATGTGCTGGTGAAGATGGAGATGACCGACCAAGCCTATCACCTGGTCAAGAACACCCCGAAGGTCACCGGCTTCCTCGGTGCCGCTGGTGGCACCAAGCCGCTGCCGGTTTCGGAACGTGAAGTCCAGAACATCATCGGTGCCGTGCAAGAGGGCGTCGAGCGTCCGAAGCCTACGATCCATTTCGACATCGGCGAAAAGATCAAGGTCACCGACGGTCCGTTCGCCAGCTTCGACGGTACGGTCGAGAGCGTGGACGAGGAAAACACCCGCCTGCGTGTTACCGTTTCGATCTTCGGTCGCGCGACGCCGGTCGATCTGGAATACAATCAGGTCGAAAAGGTTGGCGAATAACGCCAACCCTAGGCAAGTCGAGAAGGTCGGCGGATAAGCTTCGCTGGACTTCCAAAATATTCAGGGGCCGCTTCCACACCGGAAGCGGCCCTTGTTTTATATCGGTAGGCGCATTGTGCGTTGTCCGATTTGCGTTTGCGGGGTGGCTCTGTTAAAGGCCCGCCTTCGCTTTGCAGTCGTATGACTCGCGATGCGTTAAACCCGTGGGAGGCAGCCATGCCAGACCACGGCTCACCGATCCGGCTGCAATGCCGGGTTCATTGTTAGGAGAGACAAATGGCCAAGAAGATTCTCGGCTACATCAAGCTGCAGGTTCCGGCTGCATCGGCGACCCCGTCGCCGCCGATCGGTCCGGCTCTCGGTCAGCGCGGTGTGAACATCATGGGCTTCTGTAAGGAGTTCAACGCTCGCACCGAGAAGGTTGCCAAGGGCACCCCGCTGCCGACCATCATCACCGTCTACCAAGACAAGTCGTTCACCTTCGTCACCAAGACGCCGCCGGCGACCTGGTACCTGAAGGAAGCCGTCAAGATTAAGTCGGGTTCGGCCAAGACCGGCCGTGAGTCGGCTGGCAAGATCACTGTGGCTCAACTGCGCGAAATCGCAGAAGCCAAGATGAAAGATCTGAACGCAAACGATCTGGACGCTGCGACCAAGATCATCGAAGGCTCGGCTCGCGCCATGGGCCTCCAAGTGGTGGAGGGCTAATTAGATGGCTAAGCAAACCAAAGCTCAAAAAGCACGCATTGGTGTAACCGAAGACCTGATCGCATACGTTGATGCGATCAAGCTGGTTAAGGACAATGCCAAGGCCAAGTTCGACGAGTCGATCGAAATCGCCGTCAATCTGGGCGTTGACCCGCGTCACGCCGACCAACAGGTCCGTGGCGTTGTGAACCTGCCGTCGGGTACCGGCCGTGACGTTCGCGTCGCCGTGTTCGCCAAGGATGCCAAGGCTGCTGAAGCAACCGCGGCTGGCGCTGAACACGTTGGTGCCGAAGACCTGTACGAAAAGATCGCCGGTGGCTTCATGGAATTCGACCGCGTTATCGCGTCGCCGGACATGATGGCTCTGGTCGGTCGCCTCGGTAAGGTACTGGGCCCGCGCGGCCTGATGCCGAACCCGAAGGTCGGCACCGTGACCCCGAACGTTGCTCAAGCTGTTAAAGACGCCAAGGGCGGCGCAGTTGAGTTCCGCGTCGAAAAGAACGGTATCGTTCACGCCGGTATCGGCAAGGCTTCGTTCACCCAGGACGCCCTGGAGCTGAACGTGAAGGCCTTCGTCGACGCGCTGAGCAAGGCCAAGCCGTCGGGTGCCAAGGGCACCTACGTCAAGCGTATCGCTCTGTCCTCGACCATGGGTCCGGGCATCAAGGTTGATCCGGCTTCGCTGGGCGCCTGATAGCGACGTTTGCCGCAAGGCATAAGGATACGGCCCCGCAGAGCAATCTGCGGGGCCGTTTTCTTTGGGGCCACCACGACGGCTAGGGTAGGTGCCGATTCTGGGCTATGCGGGTTGGTCTATTGCGCGCACAGAAATATCGTTTCGGGGAACTATCGTATGGCTTTGAGGCTGAAGATTGCCGTTGTTGTCGGCAGCGCCCGCAAGGGTTCGATCAACCAGACCTATGCCGAGGCCCTTGAAAAACTGGCAGGCGAGGGGATGGTGTTCGACTATCTGCCTGTCGGGGAATTGCCGCTGTACAATATGGACCTCGAGGCAGACATGCCGACGGTGCTGGGTGACATCAAGGCACGCATACAGGCGGCGGACGGCGTGTTGTTTGTCTCGCCAGAGCATAACCGCTCGGTGACGGCACTGATGAAGAACACGCTGGACTGGTGCTCGCGGGCCAGTGGCGGCAATGCGTGGGCCGGCAAGCGGGCTGCGGTTTGTGGCGCTTCACCGGGCGCGCGCGGGGCCGATCTGTCGCAAATGCATTTTCGCCAGATTGCGGTTGTTCTGAATCTGGAAATCCTGCCGCAACCCGAAGTCTATGTGCATGTCAAAGACGGGTTGTTCACCGAAGCGGGCGATTTTGCCAGTGAACGTGATGCCAGCTTCCAGAAGCGTTTTCTGGACCGGTTTGCAGATTGGGTCGCCACGGCTTAACAAGGACAGGATTGTTCAGTATTCGGATGAATATTGAAGCCAAGACGTTGGGCGCGGTTGACCTTTTGTGCCCGAGGCGGTGAAAGCCCGCTGCACCCCCTGTTGCTATTTAAAAGCTCGTGTCACGGCATGGGCCTGACTGCCGTTCGGACCTCTAAAGCGATATGAACAAGACACATGCCGATATATCCCTTCGCCAGATCGCGGCTCTGCCGTGGCGCTTGCGTGGCGGTCAGGTCGAGGTGTTGCTGGTCACGTCGCGCGAGACGAAGCGGTGGGTTATCGCCAAGGGCAACCTGATGGCGGACCTCAGCGACCATCTGGCCGCCGCACAGGAAGCCTATGAGGAAGCCGGGGTTCAGGGGGATATCAGCCCGAACGCCATGGGGTCCTATATCTATGACAAGCGGTTCAAGGACGGACGTTCGGTGCCGTGCGTCGTGGACGTGTATCCGCTGGAAGTTCTGATCCAGTTGGGAAGCTGGCCCGAACTGCATCAACGCACGCGCCAATGGATGAGCGCCGAAGAGGCCGCATCCAGCGTGGACGAGCCGGATCTGGCGGCACTGATCCGCACCTTTGCCGATACGGGCACTCGTATCTGATCTGGCTCGATCCGTCAGGACGAGGTCGGGTGGCTGGCCTCGTATTCACGGAACGGCTTGAGTTGGTCGGCTAGCGCGCGCTTGAAAGCGGGGCGGGCCTCGGCCTGTTCGACATAGGCGGCCAGTGCAGGGAAGTCGGCAAGGATGGGTGTGTGGCGCAGATCGCGCAGCACATGGACCATCAGGATATCGGCGGCGCTGAAGCGGTTATTGGCGAACCAGTTCTTATCTCCCAAGGCATCCTGAAGTTCGCCCAGTCGCTTGCGCAGGTCGGATTCTATCTCGGGGCGGCGCTGGGATGCCCAAGCCTTTTCATTGTTGAAGAAGTCTATACCGGCCAGTTCAGCAACGAACGGCTCGATGCTGTTCATAGCGGCGAACAGCCATGACATGACCATGGCCCGCCCCGCGTCGTCGGCAGGCATAAGTTCAGGCGAGGCTTGCGCGATCCACAGGACAATGGCCCCGCTCTCGAACATCTGCACCTTGCCATCTCTATAGGCGGGCACCTGCCCGAAGGGTTGCATGGCCCGATAGGCCGGCGTTGCTTGGTCCTCAAACCCGATCAGTCGCGCGTCATAGCCAAGACCGGCTTCTTCCAATGCCCAGCGGACGCGCAGGTCGCGTACCGAGCCTTGGGCAAAGTCGGGGACCCATTTGAAAGCGGTGACTTCGATCATGGGTTGCTCCTTCAACATGTAAGGACGCCCTCAATGACGCCGTGCATTGACAGTAGATTTGATATCAACCTAATTGACTCTATGTCAAATCTTCCGGCTGTCTTTGCGCAGACTCTGCATATTCGCGATCATTGTCTGTGCCTGCATGCCCAGCGCGCGGCGCGGGCCTTGTCCCGACGGTTTGACGAGGCGTTTCGCCCTTTCGGGATTACCAGCGGCCAGTTCTCGCTGCTGAACGGCTTGAACAGGCCGGAGCCACCAATGATAGGCGCGGTTGCCGAACTGCTGGTGATGGATCGCTCAACCGTGACCGCCAATCTGAAGCCGCTGGAACGGGCGGGACTGATTACAGTGGCCGTGGATGAACAAGACCGGCGCGGGCGGCGTGTAGCCTTGACTGATGCGGGGCGGACTGTGCTGGCGCAAGCGACGAAGGTCTGGATCGAGGAACATGCCGCGCTCGAAAACCAGATCGGCAATGGCGATGCGTTGCGGGCTGGACTGCGGCTTGCCGTAGCCTAGGCCCCCGAGGGATGGGGCATGGTGATCGACGCGATTATGGCATAGCTTGTGACGAAGTTTTCGGGAGATGGCGCATGCGCGGAAAAATGGGTCAGGTCGTGGTGTCGGGCCTTGCGGCCTTGTCGCTGCTGGGGGCGGCTGTGCCAGCGATGGCAGTGCAAACTGCGTCACAGGATGCGGGCGTAGCTATTGAGCCGAGCGCCCAAAGCCGTGCGCTGGCTGCACGCGTGATTGCGATCACCACGCCCAATATGGAAAAGCAGTTGCTGGACTATATGGCCAGTGTCATGGCCGCGAGCGGACTGCGGGATGCCGATGCACAGATCGGGGCGTGGATGGAAAAGAATGCGGGTCCGATTCTGATCACGCATGTCCGCACTTTCATGGGGCAGATCGAAACTGTGTACGCCACACGTTTTACCCCCGCAGAACTGCAAGCCATGGTGGATTTTTATGAAAGTCCGATCGGTCGCACCATTGCGTCCAAGCAGGTGCAGATCGGCATCGAGACCGGCGAACTGCAAGAGCCGATGTTGCTGGCCTATATGACCGACCTCATGGCCCAGATGTGTGCTGCCAATGATTGTGGTGATGTAAAAGGTGGTGATGCCACCACTGGAAAGTCATCCAGACGCTGAGCGTCGTATCGATTAAAAGGCTTTAGGCATGCGCCCATTGCTTTTCGTGGGTGACAGTGTATAGAGCCGCCATCCTGATGGGTCCTCGGACGCATCGGGGCCTGTCCGAGAACTTCGGGGCGTGGGGGTCACCCATGCCATAACTGCCGGAATAGCCTTTCCGGTGCCGTGGGGAGATGGGGATGCAAAGACCTCGATCCAGCCTTATGGGCGGGATGAGGCACGCTTCCTTCGGACAATCTACCGGCTAGTGACCTTTGCGGCAACGCAAGGGGCATGAACCAAATCCGTTGTCGGGAATAAGCTCGGCGACGAATTCCTACTCTGGAGACCGCAATGGACCGCGCACAAAAAGCCGAGTCGATCGAATCGCTGAAAAGCGTGTTCGCCGACGCGGGCGCCGTGGTTGTGACCCACAATCTGGGTCTGACCGTTGCGGAGATGGAAGACCTGCGTGGTCGCCTTCGTAAAGAAGGCGGCGCGTTTAAGGTGGTGAAAAACCGTCTGGCGCTGAAGGCGCTGGGCGTCGAAGCCGGCAGCGAATACCACGACCTGTTCAAGGGTCCGGTTGGTATTGCCTACGCTGCTGACCCGGTCACCGCTGCCAAGGTCTCGGCAGAATTCGCCAAGGGTAACGATCGTTTCGTTATCGTTGGTGGTTTCATGGGCGACAACGTTCTGGACGCCAAGGGCATCGACGCCCTGTCCAAGCTGCCGTCGCTGGATCAACTGCGCGGCAAGCTCATCGGCCTGCTGCAAGCCCCGGCAACCAAGGTTGCTGGCGTTCTGCAAGCTCCGGCTGGCCAGTTGGCTCGCGTCTTCAATGCTTACGCTACCAAAGACGCCGCCTAAGACCCGTCATCTCTGCATATCTCTGTAATAACAATCCTACCGAAGGAAGATCAAAATGGCTGACCTCGCCAAGATCGTTGAAGAACTGTCGGCTCTGACCGTACTGGAAGCCGCTGAACTGTCGAAGCTGCTGGAAGACAAGTGGGGCGTTTCGGCTGCTGCACCGGTCGCCGTTGCTGCTGTTGCTGGTGGCGCTGCCCCGGCTGAAGCTGCTGAAGAGCAAACCGAGTTCACCGTTATGCTGGTGGACGGCGGCGACAAGAAGATCAACGTGATCAAGGAAGTTCGCGGCGTTCGTACCGACCTGGGCCTGAAAGAAGCCAAGGAACTGGTAGAAGCTGCTCCGGCTGCTGTTGTCGAGAACGTCTCGAAGCAAGCTGCTGAAGAACTGAAGAAGAAGCTGGAAGAAGCCGGCGCCAAGGTCGAAATCAAGTAAGATTTCTGATCTGGCCTCTGGTACTCCAGAGCCTTCAAGGATTGGGCCAGAGGGAAACCTCTGGCCTTTTTCTTTGCCGGTTGGCAGCCGGATACAAAAAAGGCCCGCCGTGATGGCGGGCCTTTTGTCGTGTCTAGGCTGAGCTTAGCGACGGCGCGGGCTGAGGATTTCAGTCAGGCGGTCGCGGGTGCCTTCGATGCGTTCAAGGCGCGGATAGCGCAGGCCACCAGCATAGTCGAACTGGACGGTGCGGAAGGCGTCGCCACGCTTGAGCAGCAGCTTGATAGGGGCGGAGCCATCCTTATTGGCGCTCACAGCCTCGCGCAGACGGTCGGCATTGGCGGCCAGATCGTTGATCGCGATCACCTCCCAGCCCGGCCCGATGTCGGCTTCAAACGCCAGACCGCCCCAACGGATTCCGCTGATGCGGTTTGTGGCGCTGAGGGTGAAGCCCAGCGAGTACTGGAAATCGGTTTTCCAGCCGGTCTGGATCTTCTTTTCGGCTTCGGTGAGCGTGTCGGTATAGGTCAGGCGGTAGCCAGAGCGGGCCAGACCATCCAGCGGAGCCTTGGCGTCTGGGCCAGCAGCATCCAGACGGGTGCGCAGGAAGGTCGCCCAGTCGTAAGGATGCACGGCGTTCAGGGCCGCGACCACATCGTCGAACACATAGCCGCGCGGGGCGTAGGAGCCATTGTCACCGCCGAAGAAGCCCTTGGCGAAATCGTCCAGCGATTTGCGCTCGTTGGTGGCTTCGCGGATCAGGGTGTCGGCATCCAGCCAGATCAGCAGGGCTTCGCGGTAATAGTCGCCCGTGCCGCGCATCCACGAGGCATAGGGGTTGGACGTGCGGTAACCCAGCAGGTTGTGGTTGTTGGTGTCCTGAAGCGGACGCCACTCACGACCGGGCTGGTTGTCATAGAAGGCCGCGACCTCGGCAAACGAGGTGATGATGTCGGCCACAGGTGCCAGACCCGAGCGCGATGTCAGCACGTCGCCCCAATATTCCGTCTGGCCTTCATAGACCCACAGAAGGGTATTCTGGCTGGGGATGTTGTGGTTGGCGGTCAGCTCGTCGGCAGGGCGCTGGCGCTTGCCGTTCCATGTGTGGACATATTCGTGCGGCAACAGGCCGATGGAGCCGAGGCTCTTGCCCCAGTTGGTGAAGAAGTCGTCCGGTACGCTGTTCTCGCTGGAGCGGTGATGCTCCAGACCGATACCGCCCAGATGCTTGGTGGTCGCCACGAGGAACTCGTAGCGGTCATACGGGCGGGCACCGAACAGGCGGTCGGCTTGAGTGATCAGGTTCTCGTAATAGCCGATCTGGGTCGGGGTCGGATTGATCTGGTCGGGCTTGTCGCCAACAATGTTCAGGTGAACGCCGGAACCGTCGGGATCAATATCAACGCGTTTGAAATTGGCACCGCCGAAAAGCGGGCTGTCGATCAGCGTGTAGAGGTCCACCGGCTTGAAATTGGCCACGCCGCCTTCAAAGCTGTCGGTGTCCAGCGCCACGCCATAGTTCCAGCCGGTTGGCAGCTTGATGGACGGCTGGAAGGTGATGCCGGTCGAATGATAGCCCGCCGGATACAGCAGGGCCTTTTCCCATTGTAGGTTCAGCATTTCGGGCGTCATCACGACACGCCATGTGCTGTTGTCCGGCTGGGTCAGCCATTGGAACTCGACGACGATTTCTGACACGCCCGCAGGCACTTCAACGTGGAAGGCGTAGGGATCGATAGTGTCACGCAGCCATTCGATGCGCTGGCCTGCACCCGTGACCGTTACGCCCGAGATCAACTGGATCGGGCCGGTGGCGGCATGGTTGCCGGGCAGGAATTTGGGATAAAGCAGGGTCAGGTCGCCCGCCGTGACCGGAATGGTCTGGCGCACGCGTACGATCTTGCGCTCGACATCGCTGGCATCGACTTCATAGCGGATGACGCCCGGATAGGCGGCTTGGGTCGGGGCCGGAATGGGCGGGATGGCGCGAGGCAGGGCCAGCGGCGTGTTCTGGGGCGTAGGGGCCACAGGGGCCATCGTGCCGGACCACGGGCTGTGTGCAAGCGCACCGGTTGCCGTGCCGCACAGCAGCAGGGTGGCAAGAACGAGACGGGACTTCATCATCGGATACTCTATTTAACTCGGTGCAGGCTTAGCGGCGGCGCGGGGTTGCGGCCTTGGGCGACAGGATATCGCCCAGATAGTCAGGCGTACCCTCGATGCGCTCCAGATGGGGGTAACGCAGTCCGCCGGTATAGTCGAAGGTGACGGTGCGGAAACGGTCATCACGCTTGACGATCAGGGTCACGGGCGCGCCCCCTTCGGCGGCGGCCTTGATGGCGTCCTTCAGGGCATCGCTCGAGGCGGCCTTGTCATTGACGGCGACAATATCCCAACCGGGGGTCAGGCCCTGTTTGAAGGCAGGGCTGTCCCACGTCACCGAGGTGATGCGGTTGGAGCCGTTCAGCATCATGCCCAGCGAATAGACGAAATCGTTGCGGCCCAGTTCCTTGTAGAGCGCGGCCATATAGCCGGTCGGCTCGGGCTTGAAGACGAGACGGTAGCCGCCCTGCGTAAAGCCGTTCATCGGGCCGTGGCTGTCGGGGCCGACAGCATCGACACGCTCGCGCAGGAAGCTGGCCCAGTCATGCTCGACGATGCCGTTCAGGTGGCTCACCACATCTTCGAACGTATAGGGCGCGGCCTCCCACTGGCCGTCATCCGAACCGAAGAAGGACTTGGCAAAATCGTCCAGCGATTTGCGGCCATTGGTTTTCTGGCGGATCAGGGTGTCGGCATCCAGCCAGATCAGCGAGCCTTCACGGTAATAGTCCTCGGAGCGCTGGATGCTGGGCCACGGTTGCGGGCGTCGCTGCTGGATGATTGGGTCATTGGTGGTGTCTTGCAGGGCGCGCCACTGGCGACCGGGGGCGGTGTCGAACTGGGCGGCGGCCATGGCCATCACACCCAGCGCCTCGTCCTTGGTCATCAGGCCCGCACGCGCGGTCAGGATCAGGCCCCAATACTGGGTCTGGCCCTCATAGACCCACAGAAGAGAGTTCTGCAGCGGCTCGTTGAAATTGGCGACCATCTGGTCGGCAGGGCGACGCCATTTGCCATTCCAGCTGTGGGTGTATTCGTGGCCCAGCAGGTCACGGTCGGCCAGCGTGGCGGTCGGGTCGGTGAAGTATTTGGTGGCGACGCTGTTCTCGCTGGAACGCTGGTGCTCCAGACCGATCCCGCCCAGACGGTCGGAGGCGGCCACGAGGAAGTTGTAGCTGTCATAATGGCGCGCACCGAACAGGCGGTCGGCCTGTGTCACCAGATTACGGTGCAGTTGCAGGTGCTCGTCCTTGATCTTCACCATGTCGGCACTGTCGCCCACAATGTTCAGATAGACCGGCGAGCGGCCGCTTGTATCCAGATCGATGCGGTTGAAATGCTTGCCCGCAAAGACGGGGCTGTCGGCCAGATGCTCCAGATTGATTGGCTCCAGCTCCAGATAGCCGTCAATCGTGCCCTCGACCTTGAGGGCACCGGCATAGTCCCACCCTTCCGGCAGTTTCAGGCGCGGCATAAAGCCGATATTGCGGCTGGCATAACCGGCGGGATAGAGCAGCGCCTTTTCCCATTGGTGGTTGAGCATTTCCGGCGTCATTACCACGCGGCCTTGTGCATCGGCCTGTGGGGTCAGCCACTGGAAGCTGACCTCCAGCGAAGTGACACCCTCGGGGATGTTCACCTGATAGGACCAAGGGTGCAGGGTGTTACGCACCCATTCGATACGCTGGCCATTGGCCGAGAATTGCAGGTTGGCAATCTGGGAGATCGGGCTGACGGGGCCGTGATTACCGGGCAGCCATTGCGGATAGAACAGCACCATCGGGCCGGACTGTTTGACCGGAATGGACTGGCGCACGCTCATAATGCGGCGCTCGATGTCGGTGGCATCGACCCACAGGGTAATCGGCTGGGACAGGACCTGATCCGAGACGGCTGGAATCTCGATCAGCGAAACCGGCAGGGCAGGCGCGGCGGCACCCGTCTGGGCCAGTGCTGGCGCGGCAACCAAAAGGGCAAGAGCGGAGGCGCAAACCGCAAGGGTGCGTCGGGACATAGGTGTTTCCCCCAGAAGGGCCGCGAACTGCGGCAATAATGTGGGGGAAAGCAAGACGTCGCAGCCTGTCCCGTCAAGGGTTTAGGCGACAGGTGGGCGGCTTAGTCCACGAAAAAGCCGCCCTTTGATCCCTTACGGGTTCACCTTGAGCAGTTCGACGGTGAAATAGAGCGCCGAGTTGGCGGGAATATCGTCGCCCATGCGACGTTCGCCATAAGCCAGATTGGCCGGAATCAGGAACTCGTAGGTTTCGCCCTCGCGCATCAGGGCCACACCCTCGGTCCAACCCTTGATGACGCGGTTCAGCGGGAAGCTGGTCGGCTCGTTGCGCGAATAGGAGCTGTCGAACTCGGTGCCGTTGATCAGGTTGCCGCGATAGTGAACCATGACGGTGTCCGTTTCCGCAGGCTGGGCACCATCGGCATTGGCCTTGCCGACGAGGCGGTATTGCAGGCCGCTTTCGGTGGTGTTCCATCCCTTGCGGGCGGCATTCCATGCCAGATGGGCCTGTTGACCGGCATCCCATGCGTTCTGGGCGGCACGGTACTGGGCCTGGGTCGATTCGTACTGGACCATGGCGGCGTCATAGGCCGCCTTGGCGGTGTCGTAATCCGAAGCCACAGCGGGGCAGGCGAGGGCAGCAGAGGCGGCAAAGGCCAGTGCGGTAAGGGTGTGTTTCATGGTAACTCCATACCACGGAAATACAGACTCGCGATAAGAGCCTGAAAATCGCCTAAGGGCCTTTATTTTGCCGCGTCAAGTGCTATATGTGCCCGTTCAGCAGATTCTATGAATCCGCGCGATTTGCGCCGAGGCCCGGTTTGAAGCCCTCCGAACCGGTGCGAAGGCGTCGCTCCTTCCCAAGGGAGCGGGATATTTAAGGCATCCTGTTCCGCCCGCCGGTTCGAGGGTGGATGCCAAGAAGACGTTTAACGGTCACGGACCGCCTTCAGGCGTGCCGTGGCTGCTGCATTGAGAGCTGGGTCCTAAAGCAGGGCCCGCGATTGGGAAAACAGAATGGCCAAGTCCACCGACGGTCTCGCCTTGGGCAAGATCGCAGCCGCGACCTCCTTCACCGGTAAGAAGCGCATTCGCTACAGCTTCGGGCGTATCCCGGAAGCCGTGCAGATGCCGAACCTGATCGAGGTTCAGCGCGCTTCCTACGAACAATTCCTGCAACGCGAGAGCCGTCCGGGTCTGCGTCGCGATGAAGGCATCGAAGCTGTCTTCAAATCGGTCTTCCCGATCAAGGACTTCAACGAGCGCGCTGTCCTCGAATACGTCTCGTACGAATTCGAAGACCCGAAATACGACGTTGAAGAATGCATCCAGCGCGACATGACCTATGCCGCGCCGCTGAAGGTCAAGCTGCGCCTGATCGTCTTTGAAACCGAAGAAGAGACAGGTGCTCGCTCGGTCAAGGACATCAAGGAGCAGGACGTCTATATGGGCGATATCCCGCTCATGACGGACAAGGGCACCTTCATCGTCAACGGCACCGAGCGCGTGATCGTCTCGCAGATGCACCGTTCGCCGGGCGTCTTCTTCGACCACGACAAGGGCAAGACCCACTCGTCGGGCAAGCTGCTGTTCGCCGCCCGCGTGATCCCTTACCGCGGTTCGTGGCTGGACTTCGAGTTCGATGCCAAGGACGTTGTCTACGTCCGTATCGACCGTCGCCGCAAACTGCCGGCCACCACCTTCCTGTACTCGCTGGGTATGGACGGTGAGGAAATCCTCAAGACCTTCTACGAAACCGTGCCTTACGAGAAGCGCGGCGATAACTGGGTCACCCCGTACAAGCCGGAACGCTGGCGCGGTGTGAAGCCGGAATTCGACCTGATCGACGCCGACACCGGCGAAGTGGTCGCTCCGGCTGGCCAGAAGATCTCGGCCCGTGCCGCCAAGAAGCTGCAAGACGGTGGTCTGCAGTCGCTGTCGCTGGCTGCCGACGCTCTGCTGACCAAGTATCTGGCGAGCGATGCCGTCAACTACGAAACCGGCGAAATCTATGCCGAAGCCGGTGACGAGCTGGACGTCGACTCCATTGCTCTGCTGGAATCGCATGGTTTCAACACCATCGACGTGCTGGACATCGACCACGTCACGGTCGGTGCCTACATGCGCAACACCCTGCGTGTGGACAAGAACACCGGTCGTGAAGACGCCCTGTTCGACATCTATCGCGTCATGCGTCCGGGCGAGCCGCCCACGCCGGAAGCTGCCGAAGCCATGTTTGGCTCGCTGTTCTTCGATCCCGAGCGTTACGACCTGTCGGCCGTTGGTCGCGTGAAGATGAACATGCGTCTGGAAACCCCCGAGGTTTCGGACGAAATCCGCGTCCTGCGCAAGGACGACGTCCTGAAGGTTCTGCAGATCCTCGTGGGTCTGAAGGACGGTCGCGGCGAAATCGACGATATCGACAACCTCGGTAACCGTCGTGTGCGTTCGGTGGGCGAGCTGCTGGAAAACCAGTACCGCGTCGGCCTGCTGCGTATGGAACGCGCCATCAAGGAGCGTATGTCCTCGGTCGATATCGACACGGTCATGCCGCACGACCTTATCAACGCCAAACCGGCCGCTGCGGCTGTTCGTGAATTCTTCGGCTCGTCGCAGCTGTCGCAGTTCATGGACCAAACCAACCCGCTGTCGGAAATCACCCACAAGCGTCGCCTTTCGGCGCTTGGCCCAGGTGGTCTGACCCGCGAACGTGCAGGCTTTGAAGTCCGCGACGTTCACCCGACCCACTATGGCCGTATCTGCCCGATTGAAACGCCGGAAGGCCCGAACATCGGTCTGATCAACTCGCTGGCCACCCACGCACGCGTCAACAAGTACGGCTTCATTGAATCGCCGTACCGTCGCGTGAAGGACGGCATGGCCCAGGAAGAGGTGGTTTACATCTCGGCCATGGAAGAGTCGCGCTACACCATCGCCCAGTCGAACATCGAACTGAAGGACGGCGAGATTGTAGAGGACATCGTTCCGGGTCGTGTGAACGGTGAATCGCAACTGCTGACCAAGGAGTCGGTGGACATGATGGACGTGTCGCCGAAACAGGTTGTTTCGGTTGCTGCGGCCCTGATCCCGTTCCTTGAAAACGATGACGCCAACCGCGCACTGATGGGCGCGAACATGCAACGTCAGGCCGTGCCGCTGGTTCAAACCGACGCCCCGCTGGTGGGTACCGGTATGGAATCGGTCGTGGCGCGTGACTCCGGCGCTGTTGTGGTCGCCCGCCGTGACGGTGTGGTTGAACAGATTGACGGTACCCGTATCGTTCTGCGCGCCACGTCGGAAATCGACGCCGGCCGTTCGGGCGTGGATATCTATCGTCTGTCCAAGTTCCAGCGTTCGAACCAGTCGACCTGCATCAACCAGCGCCCGATCGTGCGTGTGGGCGATGAAGTGAAGGCCGGTGACGTTATCGCCGACGGTCCTTCGACCGATCTGGGCGATCTGGCTCTGGGCCGTAACGTCCTCGTCGCCTACATGCCGTGGAACGGCTACAACTTCGAAGACTCCATCCTGATCTCCGAGCGCATCGTGCGCGATGACATCTTCACCTCGATCCACCTCGAGGAGTTTGAAGTCATGGCCCGCGACACCAAGCTTGGCCCAGAAGAAATCACCCGCGACATCCCGAACGTCGGTGAGGAAGCCCTGCGCAACCTCGACGAAGCCGGTATCGTGGCCATCGGTGCCGAAGTGCAACCGGGTGACATTCTGGTCGGCAAGGTGACGCCGAAGGGCGAAAGCCCGATGACGCCGGAAGAAAAACTGCTGCGCGCCATCTTTGGTGAAAAGGCTTCGGACGTACGCGACACCTCGCTGCGCCTGCCGCCGGGCGTTGCCGGTACCATCGTTGACGTGCGCGTATTCAACCGCCACGGCGTCGACAAGGACGAACGCGCTCAAGCCATTGAACGCGCTGAAATCGAACGCCTCGGCAAGGACCGTGACGACGAGCTCAAGATCCTCGAGCGCAACGTCTATGGCCGTCTGAAGCCGCTGCTGCTGGGCAAGACCGCTGTGTCGGGTCCGAAGGGCATTGGCCGTGGCGAAGTCACCAACGACGTTCTGGGCGAAGTGTCCAAGGGCCTGTGGTGGCAGATCGCTCTGGACGACGAGAAGGCCATGGCCGAACTCGAAGCCATGAAGAAGCAGTTCGAAGACGCGCGTAAGGCTCTGGACCGTCGTTTCGAAGACAAGGTCGAGAAGCTGCAACGCGGCGACGAACTGCCGCCGGGCGTAATGAAGATGGTCAAGGTCTTTGTTGCCGTGAAGCGCAAGCTTCAACCGGGCGACAAGATGGCCGGCCGTCACGGCAACAAGGGCGTTATCTCCAAGATCCTGCCGATCGAGGACATGCCGCACCTTGAAGACGGTACGCACGTCGACATCGTTCTGAACCCGCTGGGCGTGCCTTCGCGCATGAACATCGGCCAGATCTTCGAAACCCACCTCGGTTGGGCAGCTGCTGGCCTCGGCAAGCAGATCAAGATCCTGCTCGAAGAGTGGATGGATGGCGGCCAGCGCGAAGAGCTGGTGAAGCGTCTGACGGAAATCTACGGCGAGGACACCCCGCTGCCGGAATCCGATGAAGACCTGATCGAGCTGGCGCAAAACCTGTCCAAGGGCGTTCCGTTTGCAACGCCGGTCTTCGACGGTGCCCGCATCTCGGACATCGAAGACCGTCTGGAAGCAGCCGGTCTGGACCGTTCGGGCCAGTCGATCCTGTACGACGGTCAAACCGGCGAACAGTTCAAGCGTCCGGTCACCGTTGGCTATGTGTACATGCTCAAGCTGCACCACCTGGTCGACGACAAGATCCACGCCCGCTCCATCGGCCCGTACTCGCTCGTCACGCAGCAACCGCTGGGTGGTAAGGCGCAGTTCGGCGGTCAGCGCTTCGGGGAAATGGAGGTCTGGGCTCTGGAAGCTTACGGTGCCGCCTACACCCTGCAGGAAATGCTGACTGTGAAGTCGGATGACGTGGCTGGTCGTACCAAGGTCTATGAGGCCATCGTCCGTGGTGACGACAGCTTCGAGGCCGGCATTCCCGAGAGCTTCAACGTTCTCATCAAGGAAATGCGCTCGCTGGGTCTGAACGTGGAGCTGGAGAACAGCTGATCCTTTGAAGTTTCCCTCCCCGCAGTGGCGGGGAGGGGCTCTCTCTAATCAGCCCCTCTGCTCTGAATGATTTTCGCGGCCCCTGCCGCAGAAGGATAAAAGATGAACCAGGACGTCCTGAACATCTTCAACCCGGTCCCGGTCACTCCGACCTTCGACCAAATCAAAATCGCTCTGGCCTCACCCGAGAAGATCCGTTCGTGGTCGTTCGGTGAGATCAAAAAGCCGGAAACGATCAACTATCGTACGTTCAAGCCGGAACGTGACGGCCTGTTCTGCGCCCGTATCTTTGGCCCGACCAAGGACTACGAATGCCTGTGCGGCAAGTACAAGCGCATGAAGTACAAGGGCATCATCTGCGAGAAGTGCGGTGTTGAAGTTACCCTGGCCCGCGTTCGTCGCGAGCGCATGGGTCACATCGACCTCGCCGCTCCGGTGGCCCACATCTGGTTCCTGAAGTCGCTGCCGTCGCGCATCTCGCTGATGCTGGACATGGCGCTGAAGGACGTTGAACGCGTTCTGTACTTCGAGAACTACATCGTTACCGAGCCGGGCCTGACCCCGCTGAAGCAGAACCAACTGCTGACGGAAGACGAGTTCTACCACTATCAGGAAGAGTTCGGCGATGACGGCTTCACCGCCGAAATCGGTGCCGAGGCTGTCCGCAACCTGCTGATGGCGATCGACCTGAACGCCGAAGCCGAGAAGCACCGCGCCGAACTGGCCGACAGCCCGTCGGAAATGAAGGCGAAGAAGGCTTCGAAGCGTCTGAAGCTGATGGAAGCCTTCCTCGAGTCGGGCAACAAGCCCGAGTGGATGATCCTGACCATCGTGCCGGTCATCCCGCCGGAACTGCGTCCGCTGGTGCCGCTGGATGGCGGTCGTTTTGCGACCTCCGACCTGAACGATCTGTATCGTCGCGTCATCAACCGTAACAACCGCCTGAAGCGCCTGATGGAACTTCGTGCGCCTGACATCATCATCCGTAACGAAAAGCGGATGCTGCAGGAATCGGTTGATGCCCTGTTCGACAACGGCCGTCGTGGCCGCGTCATCACGGGTGCCAACAAGCGTCCGCTGAAGTCGCTCGCCGACATGCTGAAGGGCAAGCAGGGCCGCTTCCGCCAGAACCTTCTGGGCAAGCGCGTCGACTATTCGGGCCGTTCGGTTATCACCGTGGGTCCGGAACTGAAGCTGCACGAGTGCGGTCTGCCCAAGAAGATGGCTCTGGAGCTGTTCAAGCCGTTCATCTATGCGCGTCTGGATGCCAAGGGCCTGTCGGGTACCGTCAAGCAATCCAAGCGTATGGTCGAGCGTGAACAACCGGCCGTTTGGGATATCCTCGACGAGGTTATCCGCGAACACCCGGTCATGCTGAACCGCGCACCGACGCTTCACCGTCTGGGCATCCAGGCGTTCGAGCCGAAACTGATCGAAGGTAAGGCTATCCGCCTGCACCCGCTGGTCTGTACCGCGTTCAACGCCGACTTCGACGGTGACCAGATGGCCGTGCACGTTCCGCTGAGCCTCGAGGCACAGCTGGAAGCGCGCGTCCTGATGATGTCGACGAACAACATCCTGTCGCCTGCCAACGGCAAGCCGATCATCGTGCCTTCGCAGGATATCGTGCTGGGCCTGTACTACCTGTCGCTCGTCAAGGATGGCGAACGCGGTGAAGGCAAGCTGTTCGCCAATATGGGTGAAATCGACGCGGCGCTGGACGCCAATGTTGTGACCCTGCACTCCAAGGTGAAGGCACGCTGGACCGAGATGAATTCGGAAGGCGAGCTGATCACCAAGGTGATCGACACGACGCCGGGCCGTATGAAGCTGGGTGCGCTTCTGCCGCACAACCAGAACATCGGCTACCGTCTGGTCGACAAGAACCTGACCAAGAAGGAAATCGGTAACCTGATCGATCAGGTCTATCGTCACTGCGGCCAGAAGGCGACGGTGATCTTTGCGGACCAGATGATGGGCCTCGGCTTCCGTGAAGCCGCCAAGGCAGGCATCTCGGTCGGTAAGGACGACATCGTCATTCCGGACGCCAAGTACACCCTGGTCAACGAAACCCGCACCCAGGTTGAAGAGTACGAGCAGCAATATGCTGACGGCCTCATCACCAAGGGCGAGAAGTACAACAAGGTCATCGACGCCTGGTCGAAGGCCTCGGACAAGATTTCGGACGCCATGATGGCCGAAATCGCCCGTCCGCGTGTACTGATCAAGGGCCAGAACCCGGACATCAACTCGGTTTACATGATGGCCAACTCGGGTGCGCGTGGTTCGCAAGCCCAGATGAAGCAGCTTGGCGGTATGCGCGGCCTGATGGCCAAGCCTTCCGGCGAGATCATCGAGACCCCGATTACCTCGAACTTTAAAGAAGGCCTGACCGTTCTGGAGTACTTCAACTCCACCCACGGTGCCCGTAAGGGTCTGGCCGATACCGCACTGAAGACCGCCAACTCGGGTTACCTGACCCGTCGTCTGGTGGACGTTGCGCAAGACTCGATCGTCACCGAAGAGAACTGTGGTTCGACCCGTGGCATCACACTGCGCGCCGTGACCGAAGGCGGTGACGTTCTGGTTTCGCTGGGCCAACGTGTGCTGGGTCGCTATGCGGCCGAGAACATCATGGAGCCGGGTACCGACAACGTCCTGTTCCCCGCAGATACCTATCTGCAGGAAGAGGAAGTCGAGACCATCGACGAAATGGGCGTCGCTGCGGTTAAGGTTCGTTCGGGCCTGACCTGTGAAGCCGAAGCCGGTATCTGCGCCCACTGCTATGGTCGCGATCTGGCCCGCGGTACCAATGTGAACATCGGTGAAGCTGTCGGTGTTATCGCGGCACAGTCGATCGGTGAGCCGGGTACCCAGCTGACCATGCGTACCTTCCACATCGGCGGTACCGCACAGGTTTCGGACACTTCGTTCTACGAAGCGACCAATGCCGGTGTGGCCAAGATTGCCGGTCCGACCGTTACCGCGCCGCACGGCGATCTGGTGGCGATGAGCCGCAACGTGGTCATCTCGATCATGGTCGACGGCAAGGAACGCGAAACCCACAAGGTGCCTTACGGTGCACGTCTGCGCGTCAAGGAAGGCGCAGAAGTTGCCAAGGGCGCTCGCGTGGCCGAGTGGGACCCGTATACCAACCCGATCATCACCGAAGTGGGTGGCAGCATCCGCTTTGAGGATCTGGTCGAAGGTCTGTCCGTCAAGGAAGAGACCGACGAGGCGACCGGCATCGCACAGCGCGTTGTTTCGGACTGGCGTGCAAGCCCGCGTGGTGCGGACCTGCGTCCGGCCCTGGGCATCATCGCTGGCGAGAGCTATGCCCGTCTGTCTTCGGGTACGGATGCCCGTTACCTGCTGCCGGTTGGTGCCATTCTGTCGGTGTCGAGCGGTGACGTGGTCAAGCCGGGTGAAGTTATCGCCCGTATCCCGACCGAAGGTGCCAAGACCCGCGACATCACCGGCGGTCTGCCGCGTGTTGCCGAACTGTTCGAAGCCCGCCGTCCGAAGGACTGCGCTGTCATCGCCGAAATGGATGGCCGTGTAGAATTCGGTCGCGACTACAAGAACAAGCGCCGCATCAAGATCACGCCGGAGCCGGATGCCGATGGCAACCAGGCCGAGGCCGTGGAATTCCTGATCCCGAAGGGCAAACATATCTCCGTCCACGACGGCGATCTGATCCAGAAGGGCGACTACATCATCGACGGCAACCCCGATCCGCACGATCTGCTGCGTATTCAGGGCGTCGAGGCTCTGGCCGAATACCTCGTCAACGAGGTTCAGGAAGTCTACCGTCTGCAAGGCGTGCCGATTAACGACAAGCACATCGAGGTGATCGTTCGCCAGATGCTGCAAAAGGTCGAAGTGATCGACTCGGGCGAAACCACCCTGATCCGTGGCGACACGGTCGAAGTGGCAGAAGCCGAGCTGGAAAATGCCAAGGTCGAGAAGCGCGGTGGCCGTCTGGCGATCACGCAACCGGTCCTGCTGGGCATCACCAAGGCGTCGCTGCAAACCCGCAGCTTCATCTCGGCAGCTTCGTTCCAGGAGACCACCCGCGTGCTTACCGAGGCTTCTGTCCACGGCAAGAAGGACACGCTGGAAGGCCTGAAGGAAAACGTCATCGTCGGCCGTCTTATCCCGGCTGGTACGGGCGCTTACCTGCGCAGCCTGCAAAAGGTTGCCAACGAGCGCGACGCGCAGCTTACCCAAGCTCGCGAAGACGCCGTGGAGCCGCTGCCGGCCGATCTGGCTCTGGAACTGGACAAGAACTAATCCGGTTTTCAGGCTTGAGCTGAAAATGAAGGGCGGTGCCATCTGGCACCGCCCTTTGTTTTTGGGTGTTGTGGCTAGTGAGGCGTTCGGCGGATGCGGTGTTCAACCGGCCCGTCGCGCTTGGTCTGGATGGGGGCGACGCTGTCGACCTGATGGGTGGGATCAAGATGGCGACCGGCCACGCCCATCCCGAAATTGCTGCCGACACCTTCAACGACGCCGCCATTGCCGCGTTCGCTGTCGGGAGGCGTGCGGCGACGGCTTTCATAGGCTTGCAGACGCTGACGACCCTCGGCTTCAAAGCGGGCATCGCGGCGGGCATTACCGCTGCCGGGAATACGCTGAAGCCGCTCTAGGGCACGGGCCGTGCGCTCACCTTCACGATCGTCACAGACATCCCGCTCTTGCTGGGTCAGGCGGTCGGGATACTGACAGCCTAGCACCGATGTCCGCAGGCTTTGTCCGACACGACGTGAGGTTTCATCATCGGTGCTTTGCAGCGCGACCTGCCATGCCGATGTATCTTCAGCCGATTGATCTGGACTGACGCCCTGAGCCAGCCTTGGCTGGGGACGGTCGGGGAGGGCATCCCTAGCGGTAGGGCGTTGGTTTCGATCAGTGGACTGAATGGCGATGTCGTCCGGTTGCGGGGCAACGACACGCGGTTTTTCACCGTCAATAAGGGGCCGTGGTTCTATTTCGATATAGAGCGTAGGGGCTTGCGGTCTGGCGGGGGGAAGTACCGACTTGGCCCCGAAAGCAAGCGCGGCAATGGCGGCAAGGTGGAGGGCCACCGATGCGGCACCTCCCAGCCAGTGCTGTTTGCGCTTGCTCTGCCGCCTCATATATTGCCCCGTAAATGCCAGCGTTATTTGCGAGACTTGGCATCCATTGTGGCAAATCTATGGGCTAGTCACGGGGTGGCGTTGCGGGAGCGGTATTTGGGGCGCGCGGACTGTTACTGGCCCCGATCTGGTCCTGAAGTTTGCGTATTTCGCGGTTGGTGCCGGACAGCTCGTCCAAAGCTTCGCCTTGGCCTGATCCGCCCTGAATAGAGCCTTGGCTCACACCGACACCGGATCGTAGGGGCGCACGACGGCGCTCATAGTCATTGAGCTGTTGTTGGCCCTCGGCAGCATTGCGGGCATCGCGCGCCGCATCGCCGGTACCCATGACGCGACGACCCCGTTCAATAGCTTCGCGGATTCGGCGGGCATCGGCACTGTCACAGCTTAAACGCTGAACATCGCTGAGCATTTGTGGCTGGGTGCAGTCCAGCGGGGTTGTGCGCCCGTAATAGATGCGGCCCATCTGGGTGGCGGTATTGCCTGCAACACCACCTGCACCGGACGATCCGCCCGCAGGCGCTCCCCCACCGGACGCGCCACCGCTTTCGGGGCGATAGGTCCATGCATCATCCAGCGCCCCGCCAGCCGCCGCAGCGGCAAGGGCGGCCTCGGCGTCTTCGTCTATACGTGTGCGGCGTGGAATAGGGGCATCCGGTGCGCCTGCCTGATCGCGGCTCTGGTCGGCAGCTTCGTTCTGACTGGTCTGGTTGGCGGCGTTGCTTTGACCGGAGACGACAGAGGGCAGGCTGCGGTTTTGAATCTCGCTGACAGACTCGCTCACAGGCCCGTCGATGGCCTCGATATGGGGGCGGGTAATGCGGGCGGTCACATTGGGCAGGGCGGTCGTGTCCAGATCGCTGATGGCACCGGGGGCGGCATCATCCATGGACTGGGTATCTTGCGCCCTTTGCTGTTGGACTTGGGGCAGGGCGCGTTCTGTGCGCTCCACCTGTGCCTGTTGTAGAGGGTTCAGTCTTTGCTCGACGGGCGGTTCAACAGGACGTTCCAGCGGTGGCTCGGGCGGTGTTTCGGGGACAATGTCCTGAAGCTGCTGTTCAGTCCGCTCCTGTGGCCGCTCCAACGGCTTTGGCTGGGGTGGCGTCAGGGGCTCGGGTCGGGGTTCCGGTGGCCGCATATCCAGCCAGACCTCGAAACTATTGTCTTCGTCAAAGGTCGGGATGAAGACGGTGTTCAGGGCAACCGGAATCAATATCGCCGCGTGCAGGGCCACCGAGGCCAGCAAAAGTGCGCTACGTTGCCGTCCCCGCGACGAGGGAATGGGCCTTGGTATGGCCGATAAGCTGTAACCCATGAACCGCTGCCATTAGGTGGAGGGGGACACGCAAGCCGTATGCAAATCAATCAGACGCAATTCAATCAGGGCAATCAGTTGCTTATCACCCTTGAGAATCGACCGTCCCATGAACACAGGTTTGGCGACAACCGTGAAATGACAAGTTCGGGATGAATAGGCATGCAAACCTTAAGGATTAAGGCATTTAAGGTTCTGTAAAGGATTGCAGCCCCGAACTTGACGGATCGCTGTGCGGCGCGTAGAAGCCACCCACTTTCGAGACGTGGGCGGTTCGCCGTCCGCTGGAAAGTGACAATTGATCGGACGGGCTGTGCCCGCCGGAACGCCCGAAGCGCGCGTTCCGGTTTTTCCGTTTGGAGGTCACCTTTCAGTTCGAAGTCCAAACCCGGGCGGTTTTACCGTCCAAAAGAAGGCAATGAGGCGCTCCGGCCGAAAGGCACACGCTTCCATATCGTAAGAGACGAAACAGAATGCCCACGATCAACCAGCTGATCCGCAAGCCCCGTAAGCCGAAGCCGGTCCGTAACAAGGTTCCGGCTCTGGAGGGTTCGCCCCAGCGTCGCGGTGTTTGCACCCGCGTTTACACCACCACCCCGAAGAAGCCTAACTCGGCTCTTCGTAAGGTTGCCAAGGTTCGCCTGGCCAAGAACGGCGTTGAAGCCGTTTGCTACATCCCGGGTGAAGGCCACAACCTGCAAGAGCACTCGGTTGTGCTTATCCGCGGTGGCCGCGTGAAGGACCTTCCGGGTGTCCGTTACCACATCCTGCGCGGTGTGCTGGATACCCAAGGCGTCAAGGATCGTAAGCAGCGCCGTTCGCACTACGGTGCGAAGCGTCCGAAGTAAGCCACTCGCGTTCCTGCGCACTACAAGATTTAAGAGGATACTCTCATGTCCCGTCGTCACCGCGCCCAGAAGCGTGAAGTTCTGCCGGATCCCAAGTTTGGTGATCTGATCGTTACCAAGTTCATGAACTACGTCATGTACGAAGGTAAGAAGGCTGTTGCCGAAAACATCGTTTACGGTGCTTTCGACATTCTGGCTGAAAAGAAAAAAGACCAGACCGCCGTGGAAACCTTCCACCAGGCTCTGGAAAACGTTGCGCCGACGGTTGAAGTCCGTTCGCGTCGCGTTGGTGGTGCTACCTACCAGGTTCCGGTTGAAGTCCGTCCGGACCGTCGCCGCGCCCTGGCCATCCGTTGGCTGGTAAACGCTGCTCGCAAGCGTGGTGAAAACACCATGACCGAGAAGCTGGCTGCCGAGCTGCTGGACGCCTCGAACAACCGTGGCACCACGGTCAAGAAGCGTGAAGACACCCACAAGATGGCCGAAGCCAACCGCGCATTCAGCCACTACCGCTGGTAAACGTCTTAAAACTGTCCTCGTACTTCGGTACGGGGACGGTTGCACTTTAGGCGATTTGGTGCGGGCATCCATTTTCTGGAACTGCCCGCGCCGTCATTTCTGACACAACGGGGGCGCTCGCGGCGTCCGCGAGCCACCCGGAAGGCAAGACCAATGGCCCGTACACACAAAATCGAAGACTACCGTAACTTCGGTATCATGGCCCACATCGACGCGGGCAAGACTACAACTACCGAACGTATCCTGTTCTACACCGGCAAGAACCACAAAATGGGCGAGACGCACGATGGTGCCTCGACCATGGACTGGATGGACCAGGAACAAGAACGCGGCATCACCATCACGTCGGCCGCGACGACCGCTTTCTGGAAAGAAAAGCGTCTGAACATCATCGACACCCCGGGCCACGTTGACTTCACCATTGAAGTTGAACGCTCGCTGCGCGTGCTCGACGGTGCTGTGACGGTTCTGGACGGTAACGCTGGCGTTGAGCCGCAAACCGAGACCGTTTGGCGTCAAGCCGACAAGTACAACGTTCCGCGTATCGTGTTCGTCAACAAGATGGACAAGATCGGCGCTGACTTCGTCGCTTCGGTTCAGTCGATCCGCGACCGTCTGGGTGCCAAGGCTGTGCCGATCCAACTGCCGATCGGTTCGGAAGTGAACCTGAAGGGTGTTGTCGATCTGGTCGAAATGAAAGCCATGATCTGGTCGACCGACCAGGTTGGTGCTCCGGCTGAATTCGTCGACATTCCGGCTGATATGGCTGATGCTGTGGCTGAAGCCCGTCAGTATCTGGTCGATAACGCCGTCGAAATCGACGACGAAGCCATGGAATCGTACCTCGGTGGCGAAGAGCCGTCGGTTGAAGTGCTGAAGCGCTGCATCCGTAAAGCTGTTCTGACCGGTGCCTTCTACCCGATCCTCGCTGGCTCGGCGTTCAAGAACAAGGGCGTTCAGCCGCTGCTCGACGCTGTTGTCGATTACCTGCCGTCGCCGGTCGACATTCCGCCGACCCCGGGCATCGACTTCAAGACCGAAGAGCCGGTAACCCGCAAGGCTTCGGACGAAGAGCCGCTGTCGGTTCTGGCGTTCAAGATCATGGACGACCCGTTCGTTGGTTCGATCACGTTCTGCCGCCTGTACTCGGGCACGATGGAAACCGGTCAATCGCTGCTGAACTCGTCGCGCGACAAGCGTGAACGTGTTGGTCGTATGCTGCAAATGCACTCGAACAACCGCGAAGACATCAAGATTGCCTATGCTGGTGACATTGTTGCTCTGGCTGGCCTGAAGGAAACCCGTACCGGCGACACCCTGTGTGACCCGCTGAAGTCGCCGGTTATCCTTGAGAAGATGGAATTCCCGGCTCCGGTTATCGAAATCGCAGTCGAGCCGAAGACCAAGGCTGACCAAGAGAAGCTCGGTGTGGCTCTGGCCAAGCTGGCTTCGGAAGACCCGTCCTTCACCGTTTCGACCGACCACGAGTCGGGCCAGACGATCCTGAAGGGCATGGGCGAGCTGCACCTCGACATCAAGATCGACATCCTGAAGCGTACCTACAAGGTCGAAGCGACCATCGGTGCTCCGCAGGTTGCCTATCGTGAATCGATCGGCAAAAAGGTCGAAATCGACTACACCCACAAGAAGCAAACCGGTGGTACGGGCCAGTTCGCCCGCGTCAAGCTGGTCTTCGAACCGGGCGAACCGGGTTCGGACTTCGTGTTCGAGTCGGCCATCGTCGGCGGTGCTGTTCCGAAGGAATACATCCCGGGTGTTGAAAAGGGCCTGAAGTCGGCCAAGGAAAACGGCCTGCTGGCTGGCTTCCCGGTTATCGACGTCAAGGCAACCCTGATCGACGGCGCATTCCACGACGTTGACTCCTCGGTTCTGGCCTTCGAAATCGCTTCGCGTGCCGCCTTCCGTGAACTGAAGGAAAAGGGTGCTCCGAAGCTGCTCGAGCCGATCATGGCTGTAGAGGTCGTGACTCCGGAAGAGTACCTGGGTTCGGTGATCGGTGACCTGAACGGTCGTCGCGGTATGATCCAAGGCCAAGACATGCGCGGTAACGCGGTTGTCGTGAACGCCTTCGTGCCGCTGGCCAACATGTTCGGCTACGTGAACACCCTGCGCGGTATGTCGCAAGGTCGCGCCCAGTTCACCATGCAATACGACCACTACGAGCCGGTGCCGAGCCACGTCGCCGACGAAGTGATCAAAAAGTACGCCTAATCAGCCGTCTTTTGACGACTGACACTTGAAATCGGGGCGGTTTGTAAGCAAATCGCCCCCTATCAATCCCTAAAATTGGACCCCGTTTCGGGGCACCCAGGAGCTAGAAGATGGCCAAGGAAAAGTTCGAACGCACTAAGCCGCACTGCAACATCGGCACCATCGGTCACGTTGACCATGGCAAGACCACGCTGACGGCTGCGAT
>NZ_JAASQT010000011.1 GCF_011761985.1 Brevundimonas terrae
CTTCCCTGTCAACCCGACCTTTCGATCTTTCTCAGAACCGATCCCGAAGAACCAAACCCCTGAAAATCCAGATACACAGTAGCATCCAGAAGGCTGACCCCGCCGCCGAACCGCTCCGAAGAACCGCCCGCCGCCGAGGAATGGGTAGATAGGCGTCGCTCCCTTGAACGGCAAGGCCAATTTCACGCAACTGTCATTTCATCCACAGATCGGGGGCCTCTGGGGATGAAACTCCTGCTGCAACAAGCAATTAAGGCAAAAACCCTAAGCTTTATGTCAACTTACATCCCGAAACATGGCGAAGCTCGCATCAGCTACCGGGCATTCGGTGGATTTTGCGGCTGAAGAACTGGTGAAATGGCGCAATCAGGATGATTCCGGCCAAGAATCCGAAGGCATGAGCCTCCCAAGCGATTCCGGCCTCCCCTCCTGTAAGCAGGCTACCCAGCAATCCCGTGACCAGATTGACCGCCATCCACGCGGCGGCACCGCGCAATACCACCGGATGGAAGAGCGGAATCAGCAATCCCGGACCGGCCATCAACCGTAGCGATGCGCCAATCATCCCGAACACCGCCCCCGACGCCCCGACCATCGGTGTGTAGCTGCCCCAATGCACAAGCGCATATCCAAGCCCGCCGAGCACGCCACACACTATAAAGAATAGAAGCCAGCCAATCGGGCCCATGCCCTTGTCGAAATCGCGGGCCACCGGCGTGCCGAACGCCAGAAGGGCCACGGCATTCATAATGACATGCGCCCAACTGCCATGAACCAGCATGTGGGTGAACAGGCCGCCTACATATCCAGCGGACAGATCAACGGGCCGCAACCCCATCTCCATGCCGCCCTGACCCAGACTGGACTGCGCCATAAACAGGCCCACCAGCCCGACCGCCACCACCAGCGGCACGAACGGAATCTTGAATATCGGCTCGGAGCCTGACGACTTCGGAGGAGCCGGTTCGACGGGACGGGGTTCGGAACGATTATCTTCAGGATGCATTTGCAAACAGATGGACCGCCAAGGCTCCAATCTCAAGAAGCCGATCCCCGTATCGTCTTATTAGTATAGGCCACCCTATAAGTGTGGCCTCACAGGCCCATATCGCCCCCGTCCCGTACCGGTGCAATGTGTTGGCATGCCTGTTGCTCTTTCCCCTTTCGAGAGAAGGAGCGTGTACCAATGCGTATCAAACTGGAAATCGCAGGACTGGTCGCTGTCGGGTTGGGGGCTTCTGTCGCCTGCACGGTTCCGGCAACTGCCGTAGCCCAACAGGCCGGCAGCCAGAGCTTGGGTCAATTACAGTCGGGCTATAGCGGATCGCGCTATGGCACAGCCCGCGCCACCACCGGCTCGACTCGTGACGCCAATGGCAACCGCCTGATCGTTGACGGCATCATCCAGTCGGGTGCCAGCAGCTACAGCCAGTCCTCCGGCGGGGTATCTACCTCGGCCAGTTCTCGCGTTGGTTCCTTGAACGGACAAGGCTCCTCAGCCATCGGCGGCTCGACCGCCATCGGCAACAGCCTGAATGTCGTGGTTCAGGGCAAGAACAACACCGTCATCGTCAACTCCAACCAGACCAATACCGGCAATGTCAGCGCCGGAACGGTCCTCAACGGCACACTGGTCTTCCCATGAAGCGCGTCACCGCCCTTTCCCTTAAGGCAGCCGTATCTGTCGTCGCAGCTTCGACCCTGTTGGCCGGTTGCGTAAGCCCCAGCGCCGGCTCGGATGGCCTGTATGCCAACCCTATCGGCAATGCGCCGGTGACGGCCAACCCGACCCCGTATTCGGACGCACTATATTGTCTGGCCGACTATGCGCGTCGCTATAACCTGCCCTCGCCGCGCATGGCTGTAGGCCGGATCAGCGACTATACCGGCTCGATCTCGGCCGATGGCGGACGCCAGATCACGCAGGGCGCATCCCTGATGGCCAACTCGGCCCTGGCCAAGTCCGGTGCGCGTCTGGTTGAACGCTATGACACCTCCGTATCGGAGCTGGAGCTGCGCTATGCCAATAACCGCCTGATCGGTGACGAGGCCGCCACGCCGCAGGACGCCAATTACCGCCGTATCATCGCAGGACAGGTGCCCGGTTCCGACTTCTATATTGTCGGTGGCATTACCGAGGTGAACTACAATATCCGCTCGGCCGGATTTGATGTGGCCGGCGGTCAGGTCAAGGAGAATGGCGGCTCGGGCATTATCAATGGCCGCATCTTCGTGATGAACGTCGCCATCGACCTGCGTATGGTCCAGACCACCACGCTCGAAGTTGTCGATGTCGTCTCCTATCAGAAGCAGATCGTCGGGCGCGAAGTGTCTGCCGGTGTGTTCGACTTCCTGAACGGCAATGTGTTCGACATCTCGGCGGGTTCCAGCGGTCTGGAGCCGGTGCAACTGGCCGTACGCGCCCTCGTGGAACGCGCCACAGTCGAGTTCATGAGCAACCTCTACGGTGCCCCCGGCCCCGAGGTCTGCCTGAACCCTGCCAATGACCCGCTGACCACCATGACTGTCGGTGCCACCGGCAACTATTACGCAACCAACACCAATACGGACACCAACAATGGCCAGACACGCGCAGACCCTGATCGTTGGCACGATCGCCGTGACAGCGCTGTGCGCCGTATCGGCCAGTGATGTTCGCGCACAGGACGGCTCTGTCGTCCTGAACGAGCAGATGTTGTTCGGCGATGTGTTCGCCGGACAGCGCCTGAACGTGGTCGAGGCCAACCAGCAGGTGACCGTCTCCAACACCGCTCTGGGCAACCAGATCAATGGCGGTGCCGAAGGGCGGGACATTACATTGCGTAATACCCAGTCCAGCCACGGTGCGATTGCAGCCCAGACCAATATCAATACCGGATACGAAGTGTCCGGTCGCGTGACCGCTGTGACTCAGGCCCGTTCCAACGAAGCCAGTACCGCCGCCAATAATGCCGCGCTGGAACTGGACAGCCGCCAGTACACCTATGGCTCGACGGTCAGCCAGACCGTGCTGGAAAACCCAGATGCCCGCCTGACCGGCGGCATTCAGGCCACCAGCGCGTCCTATAGTAATAATGTGCTGGCGGGCGGCACCAACACCTTCGTGTCCGGCACGATCCAGCAGCGTGCCACCGGCGACACCCGCGCCGGAACCTATGTGCCCGCACACTATATACCCGGTAACGCCCATATTGCCGCCGATGCCGCATCCAATACGGCACAGTTGTCGTCCAATGGTTCGTCGGGACAGCGCGTCGAAGTGCGCCAGCTGGCCGAGGGCTGGACCGCCGCCGAAACCGCTTCCAGCGCCGGTAATACCTGGGTCAGCACCACGGTATCCAGCGCCGCCGCCAACCGTATCACCGCCAATAATGCGGGCGGTTCACAGGTCATTACGACCGACCAGACCAATACGGGCGGTGTTTCCAGCCGCGCCACCACCCATGCCTATGATTTTGGCGATCTGCGCGCCATGGCCGACGGTGCAGGCAATCAGGTCTATGTCGGCAATCAGGACATCTGGGTCGAGATCGACAATACCCAGATGAATTCGGGCGGTGTGGCCGTCGAGGTCGAGTTGACGGGCTATAATGGCTATGACGCCTATACCGGCGCCAATGCCGTCGGCAACAGCGTCACCGGCTTTGCCTGTTCCGACTGCGGCGGCATTATGAATGCCCGCAACAACCAGACGAATACTGGCAATGTCTCGGCCACAGCCACGACCAATATCGTCGGTCAGGGCCGTGCCGTCATCACCGGCACCACGGCAACCGGCAATAGCGCCAACTTCTATGTGTCGCGTCCGGGCGGCTGAAACTGAAGCTCAGCCGAACTTTCTGCGCCTGAAACGGCTCATTGTGAATTTTTGGTAAGTTGTGTGCCCGCACTCGGGCTGCAACATCTTCGCGAGCGCAGCTCTGACAGAGCTGCGTACCCTTTGCCTTGCCTGACGGTTAAGGCCTTCGCGGAGATAAGCAAAATATGTCCCTGTCACGACGCCTCCTGCTTCCGGCGGTATCCTCGATTGCCCTGATGGCGGGCGCAGCCCTGCCAGCCGTAGCGCTGGCCCTGCCCGTAGCGGCAACCCAAGGCCAGCAGGCCCAGCCCTCCAAGCCGTGGGCACAAGACGCCAGTGATCTGAAGGCCGACGAACGTATCCGTTTTGGCACCCTGCCGAACGGCATGCGCTATGCCCTGATGCATAATGCCACCCCTCCGGGTCAGGCCTCGTTCCGTCTGCGTATTGATGCCGGTTCGCTGAACGAGGATGACGACCAAAAGGGGCTGGCCCACTTCTCGGAACATATGCTGTTCAACGGCACGGAAAATGTGCCCGAAAACGAGATGCTGCGAATCCTCGAGCGTCTGGGTCTGGCCTTTGGTGCCGATACCAATGCGTTCACCAGCTTTGACCAGACCGCCTATATGCTGGAACTGCCGCGCACAGACGACGAGACGGTCGACACCTCTCTGATGATTATGCGCGAACAGGTTTCGCGGGCGCTGATGGAACCGGCTGCCATTGATGCCGAGCGTGATGTGATTGTGGGCGAGGCGCGTATGCGCGACACGCCGCAACTGCGCGCCCTCAAGGCCCAGATCGGACTTCTGGCCCCCGGCCAGCGTCTGGCCGACCGTCTGCCCATCGGTGATCTGGACATTATCCGCACCGCCCCGACCCAGCGCTTTATCGACTTCTATCGCGCCTATTACCGTCCGGAACGCGCCACCTTTATCGCAGTCGGCGACTTTGACGTCGATGCAATGGAAGCCAAGATCAAGGCCAAGTTCGCCGACTGGACCAACAGCCACCCGAACGGCCCAAATCCTGACCTTGGCACGCTGGCCCCGCGCGAAGCCGAAAGCCGCATCGTCGTCGAACCGGGTGTGCAGTCCAGCGTGGACCTGTACTGGACCCGCCCTGCCGATCTGCGCCCCGACAGCGTGGCTCTGCGTCGCGAAGACACCGTCCAGTCTCTGGGTCTGGCGGTCCTGAACCGTCGTCTGGGTGAAATCTCGCGTCAGGACAATCCGCCCTTTATCGGTGCAGGCGGCGGCGCAGGCAGCTTCTTCCAGTCGCTGGACTTTGCCACCATCAGCGCCAGCTTCAATCCGGGCGGCCTTGCCCGCGCACTGGAAACCATCGAGCAGGAACAGCGTCGCCTGATCCAGTATGGTGTCAGCGATGCCGAGCTTCAGCGCGAAATCGCCAATATCCGCGTGCGTATGGAAAATGCGGTTCAGGCGGCATCCACCCAGCAAACGCCCGCTCTGGCCATGAACATTCTGGGCGGCGTCAACGAGAACGAGGTCACCACCTCGCCCGCCGACAATCTGGCCCGCTTCAATGCCGCTGTCGAAGGCCTGACGCCGGACATGGTCAAGGCCGAGCTGGCCAAGGCCTTCCAGGGTCAAGGTCCGCTGGCACTGGTCTCGACCCCGCAAGCCATCGAGGGCGGTGAAGCCGAAGTCACCCGCATTCTCGAAGCCAGCCGCGCCAAGCCGGTCGAAGCACCTGCCGCTCAGGCCGAACTGGTCTGGCCCTATACCGACTTTGGCACGCTGGGCACCGCCAGTGGCCAGACGGCCTATGCCGCACTGGGCGCAACGGTCGTCAACTTCCCCAACGGCGTGCGCCTGACAGTCAAGCCAACCGATTTCAAGGATCAGGAAATCCTTGTCTCGGTCTCGACCGGCAATGGCCAGCTTGGCCTGCCGACCGACCGCTACAGCCCTGTCGCCATGGCCGGTAACGTCTTCACCGCCGGTGGCCTTGGCAAGCTGACCGCCGACGAGGTCAGCCGCGTCCTGACGGGCCGTATCTATTCGTCGGGCTTTGCGCTCACAGATGATGCCTATCGTCTGTCCGGTTCGACCCGTCCAGAAGACCTGAACCTGCAACTTCAGGTGCTTACGGCCTATCTGACCGATCCGGGTCTGCGCCCTGCGCCGTTCGAACAGATCAAGGCCATTCTGCCGCAGGTACTGGAACAGCAACGCGCCACCGCCATGGGGGCCTTCGGCATCGACGGTGCGCCGCTCATGGCCAGCGGTGATCGCCGTGCCTCCATGCCGTCGCCTGAAGAAATCAATGCCATGTCCATCACCGACATCCGCTCGGGCGTGATGGCCGGTCTGGCCAATGGCCCGATTGATATTGTGATCGTCGGTGACACCACGCTCGAGGATGCGACCAAGGCTGTGGCCGCCACTCTGGCCGCCCTGCCGGTACGCAGCGCAACGCCCGCGCCGCTAGCCGGTTCGGACAAGCGCACCTTCCCGTCCGCAAATGCGACGCCGGTCCGCATCACCCACAACGGCAAGGCCGAACAGGCCTTTGGCGTTGTGGCATGGCCGACCACCGATGCCATGGGCGACCGCCGCGAGTCACGCCTGGTTTCCCTGATGAGCGAGGTTCTGAGCCTGCGCGTTCTCGAGGAAATCCGCGAGAAACAGGCCCTGAGCTATAGCCCGATGTCCACATCGTCGGCTTCGACCACCTTTGACGACTATGGCTATGCCCTTGTCGCCGCCGAGGTGGACATCAGCAAACTGCCAGACTTCTACGCCGCCGTGGACAAGATCGTCGCCAGCTTTGCCGATACGCCGATCACTGCCGACGAACTGACCCGTGCCCGCACGCCGGTCGTAGAGCGTCTGCGCCGTTCGCAAGCGGGCAATGCCTACTGGTTGGGTGCCCTGTCCGATCTGGCCAAGGATCCGGCCACCGAACAGCGCATCAATGGCCACATCGCCATGTTGGAAGGCTTCACCCTCGAAGAAGTCCAGAATGCCGCCAACACCTATCTGCGCCCCGACAAGGCATGGAAGCTGGAAGTGGTCGCGGCCAATCCGTAAGGAAGGGCTGACCCCATAAGAAAAAGGCTCCGGACACATCGTCCGGAGCCTTTATTTTTTAGCGCGCGGTCCCGTTTAGAAAACGCGACCGCCTACGCCACCGTCCATCATCATAGAACCCGACGACGAGAAGCTGTGCTCCACAACCTCCTCACGGTATTCGGTGATGGTTTCCTCGCCGCGCAGAACAACTTCCTTCACGCCCGCACCATAGCGGCGCAGCAGGGAACGCTCGTGGCAATCGCGCTCGCGCTTTTGTGGACGGCATTCCAGAACCTTGCCGCCGTACCACAGGGCTTCGTTCTTGTTGCAGGTGACCGTCTGGCCTTCGCCGCCATCCAGATCGGTGCGGGTCCACTGCATCTTGGTGCCCGCCATGCAGCGGTACAACTCGTCCTCGTAGCCGTCGGAAATATCCTTGCCCGGACGAACCTGCGAGGCCGGATGCGGCACATTACGGTCATCCAGACAGACGGCCTGAATGCGGTATCGCTTTTCCCACGAACGGGTCGAGGTGTACGGCACGCTGACACGTTCCGAACGCGCGCCCTCGACCGCCAGACCCTGCGCCGTCATCGGATAGGGCTGGTCCACATTGAAATAGGCACCGCCACCACCGGCGACGATCACCGTGGTTCCGCCGTTCCGGCCTCGACCACCATTGCCGCCGTTACCGCCATTGCCGCCGATATAGCCACCCTCGCGCGGATCAATACCGCCGCCGGCACCGCCAGTGGCGCTGGCATTCGCACTGGCGTTAGCATTGGCCGAGGCGTGGGCATTATTGATGTTCACATTCACATTGACCGAGCCACCGCCCCCGCCGCCATAGGGCGGTGACACCGGCCCACAGCCCGAGCCACATCCTCCGCCGGGTGGCAGTGTCGGTATGGGCGGTGCTGGCGGTGGCAAACAGTTTGTCACGCACCCTGCAAACGCTCCGCCTGCCACGGCCCAAAAGGCCACAGCAGAAAGCGGTGCCAGAAATGTCTTGATCCTTGCCCGCATCGGGAACTCCTGATCGTGGTTCCCGACGCCTGCTGCAAACTGCGGGCCGCAATCACAGGGCTTTGCATGCCCTGAATTGTTCCGCGATGGGTCTGAAACCGGCCTTGCGTCCCCAAATGAAACAGACTCAAGGCCAAAGCCGTTCCTGCCTAGACCGGCGCAAACCCTTGGGCATAGCGTTTCCAGTTCTGCACATAATGGGCCGACGACCAGCGCAGCGTCTCGATCCCTGCCGCATCCAGTTCGCGCACAATCTTGCCCGGCTGGCCCATCACCACGGAATTATCGGGGATCACCTTGCCCTCGGTCACCAGCGCATTGGCTCCGATCAGACAGTTCTTGCCGATCCTGGCCCCGTTCAGCACCACCGCGCCGATCCCGATCAGGCTGTTATCGCCAATCTCGCAGCCGTGCAGCATCACCTTGTGGCCGACCGTGACGCCCGCCCCGATGCTCAGCGGCATACCCTCGTCGGCATGAAGGACAGATCCGTCCTGAATATTGCTGTTGGCCCCGATGGTAATCGTATCGGTATCGCCGCGCACAACCACGTTGAACCAGATGCTGGCCCCTTCGTGCATTATCACATTGCCCAGCACCGTCGCATTGGGGGCAATCCAGTATGTGCCTTCGGCCGGAAGCCGCGGCGCGATATCACCCAGTCTGTATACGCTCATAATCCCGATACTCCCTTGTTACATTTCTTTGGCTTTCAGACTCGAAGAACCAAGTTACCATCAATCTGTAGTTGCGATTCGCAGACGTTATATGCGCCTCGGATCGGTAGCCGGATCAAGACCGGTCCGGCCAGTTACTGGAGAATGCGTTTGTCGTCTGTACGACCCGTTCCAGTGCCACGGCCCCGCGCAAGCGATGGCCCGCCCATGTACGGTCCATATGGTCACGTCATTTGCACCTCTGCCCTCCCTACTTTGAATACGACCAAGGCGATCCCGTTCGGGTTCGCCTTTTTTCTTGCCCGGAGGCAGCCATGTCCAAGCGTTCCGCTATGAAGCACCAGCATCGCGAAGGTATTCTGGATACACGCGAGTTCACGCAGGAAAGCCGCCGGCGACAATTGCCCAACCATTCGGCGTGGTCCCCCTACCCTTCCAACGACCAGCGCGATCAATCCTATCTGAAAACCCTCAAGCCCAAGTCCGACGGTCAGGCCGAGCTGATGGCGGCCATCGACCACTATAATCTGGTCATGGCGCTGGGTCCGGCGGGAACGGGCAAGACCTATCTGGCGATTGCCAAGGCAGTCGAGGCCCTCGAAGCAGGCAAGATCGGGCGTATCGTCCTGTCGCGCCCTGCGGTCGAGGCCGGTGAGTCTATCGGCTATCTGCCCGGCGATATGGAAGACAAGCTGGCCCCGTATCTGCGCCCTCTATACGACGCCCTGTCCGATCGCCTGTCGATGAAACAGGTCAAGGCGCTGATGGCCGAGGGCCTGATCGAGATCGCCCCCATCGGCTATATGCGCGGACGCACTTTGAACAACGCTTTCGTGGTCGTCGACGAGGCCCAGAACTGCACCTATGTACAGCTCAAGATGCTACTCACGCGCCTCGGCTGGCATTCAACCATGGTGGTGACAGGCGATCCGCAACAATCGGACCTGTTGCCGGGCGTATCGGGCCTTGCCGATATTTCCGAGCGTCTGGAGGCTCTGGATAATGTCAGCGTGGTCCGTCTGGCCGATCGCGACATCGTGCGTCACCCGCTGGTCGCCGAAATGATCGGTGTCCTCTGACAGCCCTATAAAGGTCCGCGCTTCGGCGCGGGCCTTTACTCTGCACCGTACAGGTCCGCAGCCGGACGTTCCGGCATCGCCACCTTGAACACCGGAATAGGCTGGGCCTCGATCTTGACGCCCAGCGCGTCATAGGTCGGCTGGCTCGAGAAACCGAACGGCTCGGCATCGGCATTGCCATAGACATAGGCGATAGCACCGACCTTGGTCATGAAGGCCGCCGCCAGACACATGGGACAGGGCTGGCCGCTGGCATAAAGCACCGTGCCGGACATATCGACCGATCCGCGGGTCATGCCCGCATGGCGCAGGGCCTCCATCTCGGCATGGGAAGACGGATCATTCAGGGCCATCATCTGGTTGACGCCTGTCGCAATACATTCGCCGTCCCGCACCAGAACCGCGCCAAACGGCCGACCACCGGCACGCACATTTTCCATGGCCAGATCAACAGCCTGATTAAGCCATTTCAAATGATCGGTTGGCAGTTCCATCGTCGGCTCCTCGTTCGGCAATAGCGGACAAAGGCCCACAGCATTCGCCCCGTTGCTATGCGCCCGATGGCCCGAAGTCAAAGTGGCGCTACATCACCTTGGCCAGAGCTGCCGCGTCCTTTTCTTCGGGGCTTAAACCCGATGGCGGCAATTCCGGCGGGGGTTTTCCGGCTCCCAACCTGTCCACCGCCGCAAACACAAACGGGTTCAACGAAATCGATAACAGGGCCGTCGCCAGCACCAGATCGTGCGTCTCGCGCGACATCGCCCCCAGATACATGGCGATACCGGCCAGAATAAACGAGAACTCGCCGATCTGGGCCAGTGATGCCGCCACCGTCAGGCTGGTGGCCCGATCCAGCTTGAAGGCCGAGGTAATCATCACTGCCGCCAGCGATTTGCCGACAACCACAATGAATACCACCCCCAGAACAGCCAGCGGTTCGCGCACAATAATCATCGGGTCGAACAACATGCCGACTGACACAAAGAACAGTACGGCAAAAGCATCGCGCAAAGGCAGGGAGCGTTCGGCGGCATTGTGCCCCAGCGGCGTACCGTTCAGCACCAGTCCCGCCACAAAAGCCCCCAGCGCGAACGACGCTCCGAACACCGCATAGGCCACCCATGCGATCCCCAGAGCAATCGACAGCACCCCCAGCGTAAACAGTTCGCGCGACTTGGTATGGGCAATACGGATCAGCAGCCACGGCAAGACCTTGCCGCCCACCACCAGCATCAGCAGCACAAAGGCCACCACCTTGAGCACGGTCCAGCCGACGCTCTTCACCGTCAGCGCCAAACTGACCGCCTGCCCCTCGGGGATCACCAATAGCGGCAGCATAACCAGCGCCACCACCATCACCAGATCTTCGACAATCAGCCAACCGACCGCGATCTTGCCGATCTCGCCCTTGACCTGTTTGCGCTCTTCCAATGCTCTGAGCAGCACCACTGTCGAAGCGACCGACAGCGAAAAGCCCAACAGCGCAGCTTCAAGATGACCGAGGCCCAGCACCAGATCGCCTAGTGCCCATCCCATCAGGGTGCCTGCCGCTATCTGCACCAGCGCCCCCGGCAAGGCGACCGTGCGCACCTTCATCAGGTCTTTGGGTGAAAAATGCAGCCCGACGCCGAACATCAGCAGGATGACACCGATCTCGGCCAGTTGTGGCACCAGTTCCAGATCGGCGACATAGCCCGGCGTAAACGGCCCCGCGACAATTCCGGCAACCAGATACCCCACCAGTGGCGACAACCTCAGCCTGTGCGCGATCATGCCCAGCACGAATGCCAGTACAAATCCGCCTACCAGTGTGATGATCAGGCTGTCGGCATGGGGCATCGGCTCTCCCGTATGAATTAAGGGGCGTCGTTAAAAACACAGTGTCGCCACAATGTTTTCCTGCCAAGCCCCGACAGGACGACTGGCCATCACAAATTCGCATTTCCGGCCAAGATTGTGTCGCTGGTGCCGCGCCGCTTGACGCCTGATTTTCTCTACATCAAAGTAAGTTTTGAATCAGAACGGACATTGGGAAACACCTCCGTTGAACGCCATCACCGCCACCGATATCCGCTTTAAGGCCGCAGACGGTTACGAACTGGCCGGTCGCCTGATCGCTGGCCCTGCCCCGCGCATGGCCGTTCTGGTGTCGTCGGGAACCGGATATCCGCTGGGCTTTTACGAGCGTATCGCCCGTTTCATGGCCGAACACGGGGCGGCGGTTCTGACCTATGATTTTCGCGGCATCGGACAGTCTGCGCCCGACACCCTCAAGGGATCGCCCATCGACTATCCCGACTGGGGCCGCCTCGACATGCCCGCCGCACTGGAAACCCTGAAAGCCGCCGCGCCCGACCTTCCTGTTTTCCACATCGGCCATAGCATAGGCGGCAGCTTTATCGGCTTCATGCCCAACCATGCCGATATCGCCAAACACGCCTTTGTCTCGGTCGGCTCCGGCTACTGGCCCCATCACCACCGTAGCTACAGACCTTCCGTCCTGTTCTTCTGGTTCGGTTTTGGCCCGCTCCACCTCATGCGCCACGGCTTTATCAAGCAGGGCAAGCTGTGGACCGGCACCCACCTGCCACCCAAGGTGTTCAAGACCTGGCGTCGCTGGTGCATGACACCCGACTTCTTCGGCTCGGACCTCAAATCCGGCAAACTGGACCCGCACCATTATAATGACGTGACCAGCCCTGTCAGATCGTGGCTGTTTAGCGACGATCCGATCGCCACACCGCGCGCTTCGCAAACCGTCCGTAACACCCTGCCCAATGCGCACTATGAGACCGTGCTGAAAACGCCTGCCGATTATGGCCGCCCGCGCATCGGCCACGAGGGGGCCGTCCGCAAGGGCATGGAGCCGTTATGGCAAGAAATCCTCGAATGGTTCGATCAAGGGGTTTCGACACAGGACCGCACTCCCTAAATCCGTAGCCTCACTTTCAGGCAACGGACCCCCACCATGACCTATGGCACCCAGCCCACCGTCAGCATTGACGGCTTTGAAATCCCGCAACTGGGTTTCGGCACATGGCAGCTCAAGGGCGATGATGCCCGCCGCATGGTGGGGTCGGCCCTGTCGCAAGGCTATCGCCACATCGACACCGCCTTCATCTATGAAAACGAGGCCGAGGTTGGCCAAGGTATCAAGGATGCCGGTATCGCTCGTGGCGACTTCTTCCTGACAACGAAAATCTGGGTCACCAACCTGACCCGCGACGCCCTGCTGAAACAGGCCGAGGAAAGCGCCGAGCGCCTCGGCTCCACGCCCGATCTTCTTTTGTTGCACTGGCCCAAGCCCGAGCCGGAACTGATGGAAACCATCACCGCTCTGAACGAAGCCAAGGCTCTCGGCCTGACCCGCGCCATCGGCCTGTCCAACTATCCATCCGACCTGTGGCAGGCGGCACAGACCATGTCGGAGGCCAAGCTGGTCACCAATCAGGTCGAGTATCACCCCTTCCTGACCATCAATGCTCTGAAGGCCAAGGCGCAGGAACTGGGATCATCGCTGACTGCATGGTCCCCGCTGGCCCGTGGCAAGGTGCTCGATGAGCCCACCATCGTCGAGATCGCCAACAAATACGGCAAGACCACCGGCCAGGTGACCCTGCGCTGGATCACCCAACAGGGTCTGATCGCTATCCCCAAAACTGCCAGCGAAGCCCGCGCCGCCGAAAACCTCGCCATCTTTGACTTTGAACTGACCGACGAGGAAATCGCCCGCATTGCCGCACTGGCCACCGGCTTCCGCGTCGGCGACCACCTCGATCCGGCCTTCCAGTGGGATGAAGCCTGATACTGCTCTCATGCCCGTGATTGGACGATCGATCCTTTCACGGGCATGCTGTCTTTCGCAGTATCCGACCTGAATACAGGCGGCCATCAGCGTACCTTTGGACACACGTTCTTGGAGGGACGGCATGGGTTCGGTACACGGCTTTCCGGCAGGTGATCCTGCCGATATCACCATCGGCGCGCGCATCAAGCGCTGGCGCGACAAACGCGGGATGGATCAAGACCAACTCGCGGCCTTGCTGCATCTAACCGGACCGGAAATGCGTCTGGTCGAGGCGGGCCGCAGGCACCTCAATCTGGCCGAGGTCGATGCCGCCACCCGCGCCCTGCATCTGCCCATCTGGGCGCTGACAACCGGAACGCCCAGCTGTTGATGTTTTCACGCCTGTATCGCGCCCTGTTTGCAGGGATCGGATGTTTTGCGATCATTCTGCAATACGCTCTGATGATGGGCGACAATGCCGGCAAAGGCATGGGCGAACTGACGCTCAACTTCTTCAGCTATTTCACCATCCAGACCAATATCATGGTCGCCATAGCGCTGGCCGTCCCGGCCTTCGCACCCCACAGCAAGGCGGGCCAATGGCTGGTGCGCCCCGACATTCGCACGGCGATCACGCTTTATATTGCTGTAGTCGGCCTCGTTTATCACTTCCTTCTGGCCGCCACATGGGCCCCGCAAGGCTGGTCCCTGCTGGCCAATAACCTGCTGCATTATGTCATGCCCGCCGCCTTTGTTCTGGACTGGCTGATGTTCTCGCCCAAGGGGCGCTTGCGAGCCTCCGATCCGTTCCGCTGGCTGGTGGTGGTCGGGGTCTATGGTGTCTGGACCCTGCTGCACGGCGCGTTCAGCCACTGGTGGCCCTACTGGTTCGTTGACGTCGATACGCTGGGCTATGGCAAGGCCGCAGCCTATTTTGCAGGCCTGCTGGTTTTCTTCCTGCTCACAGGCTGGATCATGTTTGGCATCGACCAACTGCTGGGCCGGACACTTAGACAGCGTGACAGACGGCGCGCGTCGACCTAAACGTCGGCCATGGCCTATAAATCCCTTCGCGATTTCATCGAACAACTGGAAGCACAGGGCGAACTGGTGCGCGTCAGCGAACCCGTCTCCACCGTGCTGGAAATGACCGAGATCCAGACCCGTCTGCTGCGTAATGGCGGACCGGCGGTGATCTTTGAAAAGCCCGTCATGCCCGACGGTTCGGTCAGCCCGATCCCCTGTCTTGTGAACCTGTTCGGCACCGTCAAGCGCGTGGCCATGGGCGTCACGCTGGACGGCAAGCAACGCACCACCACGCAGGAACTGCGCGAAGTGGGTGAAATGCTGGCCTTCCTGAAAAACCCCGTCCCGCCACGTGGCTTGGGCGAGGCGATGGAGATGCTGCCGCTGGCCAAGACGGTCATGTCGATGCGTCCCAAGACCGTCAAAAAGGCTCCGGTTCAGGAAGTCGTCCTCAAGGGCGAGGATATCGACCTCACCAAACTGCCGATCCAGTCCTGCTGGCCGGGCGAGCCTGCCCCCCTGATTACATGGGGCCTTGTCGTCACCAAGGGGCCATCGGACGACCGCGAGGATGACTTCAACCTCGGCATCTACCGTATGCAGGTGCTGGGCAAGGACAAGGCCATCATGCGCTGGCTGGCCCACCGTGGCGGCGCGCAACACTATGCCCGTCACAAGAAGGCCGGCAAGCGCGAGCCCCTGCCCTGCGCCGTGGTTCTGGGGGCTGACCCCGGCACCATTCTGGCGGCAGTGACGCCGGTGCCGGAAACCCTGTCGGAGTATCAGTTCGCTGGCCTGATGCGCGGCGAAAAGGCCGAACTGGTGCCGTGCAAGACTGTGCCGCTGATGGTACCCGCACAGGCCGAGATCGTGCTGGAAGGCCACGTCCTGCTGGACGAGCACCATCCAGAGGGTCCGTATGGCGACCACACCGGCTATTACAACTCGGTCGAGACCTTCCCCGTGTTTCAGGTCACTGCCATCACCATGCGCAAGGACCCGATCTATCTGACCACCTTTACGGGCCGCCCGCCCGATGAGCCGTCCGTGCTGGGTGAAGCTCTGAACGAGGTATTCATCCCGCTGCTGCAGCAACAATTCCCCGAGATCGTGGACTTCTGGCTACCGCCTGAAGGCTGCTCCTATCGCATTGCGGTGGTGTCGATGAAGAAGGCCTATCCCGGCCACGCCAAGCGCGTGATGATGGGCTGCTGGTCGTTCCTGCGCCAGTTCATGTACACCAAGTGGATCATCGTCGTGGACCACGACGTGAATGCCCGCGACTGGAAGGATGTCATGTGGGCCATCTCCACCAAGATGGACCCCGCCCGCGACATCACCGTCATCGAGGGCACCCCGATCGACTATCTGGACTTTGCATCCCCGGAAAGCGGTCTTGGCTCCAAGATCGGTCTGGATGCCACCGACAAGTGGGAGCCCGAGACCAAGCGCGAATGGGGCGAGGTTATCCAGATGGACGAGGACGTCATCGAGCGCGTCAACGACATCTGGGACAGCCTCGGCCTTCCCGGTGACGCCACGCCGATCTGGAAAAAATCCTGAATACTGAAAAGGGGAGCGCAAGCACGGCGCTCCCCTTTTTTATTCAGCAACAGGTCGTCAAATCGACGCCTGCATGCGGGCCAAGATTTCGCCGTACACGGACTGTCCGCAGCGCACGCCGCAAGTTTTGCAACTTTATGATTACTTTGTTCTCTAAACCCGCGTTTCAATAGTCTCTTCTTAATCCTGTCACCCTAATGCCGGGAGGGGTGAGGGGAAAAATATGCGTGCTTTTAAGAATCTGACTGTCGCTGGCAAGATGCTGATGGCTGGCGGTGCGGTTACCGGCGTCCTGCTGATGGGGGCGGCCATTGCGGTGTCCTATAATACGCGCAACGTTACGCGTGATCTGTCACATGACTATGCCGAGGCCCTGAGCGACGGCGCTGTTGCCAGTGTCAGCGGCAAGCTTGCGGAAGCGTCGTATACGGCCCGCAACATGGCCGAGATGATCGGCAAGGCGCATGAATCGGGCCTGCGTGATCGCGCCATGGTCATGGCCATGATGAAGCCCGCCGCCTCGGCCACGCCACTGGTCATGGGCAGCTGGTTCATCGCTGCACCGAATGCTTTTGATGGCCGCGATGCCGCCTTGGCCGGTCGCCTCGATCTGGGTTCCAGCTCGGCGGGCAACTTCCTGCCCTATTGGGTAAACGATGGCGGCACCATCACCATGCAGCCGCTGGACACCGGATCAGACTACGAACAACCCTATTACACTCAGGCTTTCAGCTCGGGCAAACCGGTCATTGTCGAACCCTATGCCTATGAAGTCAGCGGCAAATCGGTGCTGATGACCTCGGTAGCCTATCCGGTCCTGTCCGGCGGCAAGATCATCGGCGTTGCGGGGCTGGATCTGTCTCTGGATGATATCTCGACCCTGCTGGGGGACATGAAACCTCTGGGCTCCGGTCAGGTCATGCTGATGTCCAGCGCGGGCAACTGGGTGTCGCACCCCGATGCCAGCTTACGCACCAAACCCTATGCCGAGGGCCAGATCGAAGCCGTTCGCGGCGTCCTCGCTCAGGGCCAACCCGCCCTGCTGAGCGGTATGAAGAACCTGAAGGGCGAGCCGATCGAGCGCATCGTCAACCCTGCGCCCCTGACCGGTCTGAACACCACATGGGGCATGGTCACCGACATCCCCACCTCTGCCATATATGGTCCGTCTGACCGTCTGGCTGTTGCCATGATGATCGGCGGCTTGCTGATACTGATTATGGTGCTGGGCAGCCTGTGGCTGGTATCCGACAAGGTCGTACGCCAGCCGCTCTCGCGCCTGACAGCAGCCATCAAAGCCCTGAACGCCGGTCGCTATGAAGAGCCCGTGCGCGGTACGCAAAGCTCTGACGAGGTGGGCGGCATCGCCCGCGCCCTTGAAGGTTTCCGCCACCAACTGGCCGAAACCGATACTCTGAGAGCGGAACAGGAACGCACCCGCATCGCCGCCGAAACCGAGCGCCAACGCAATGACGCCATCCGTCAGGCCGCCGAAGAAGAGCAACGCTTTGTCGTGGATTCCGTCGGAAAGGGCCTGTCCCATCTGTCGGACGGCAACCTGACCTATCGTCTGGAGGACAGTTTCCCCGAGGACTATCGCAAGCTGCGCGACGACTTCAATCTGGCCATGGAGCGTCTGGAAGAGGCAATGACCGTCATTATCGGCAGTGCCGCAGGCATCAGTTCCACCACAGGCGAAATCAGCCAGGCCTCCGAAGACCTGTCACGCCGCACCGAACAGCAGGCCGCCTCGCTGGAAGAAACAGCCGCCGCTCTGGAAGAGATCACCACCACGGTGCGCCAGTCCTCCGAAGGGGCCGAACAGGCGCGTGATATTGTCGAGACCACACGCCTCAACGCCCAACGCAGCGGGGCTGTTGTCGACCAAACCGTCACCGCCATGCACGAGATCGAGGCTTCGGCCCAGCAGATTACCCAGATTACCGGCGTGATCGACGAGATCGCCTTCCAGACCAATCTTCTGGCCTTGAACGCCGGTGTCGAGGCCGCGCGGGCGGGCGATGCGGGTCGCGGTTTTGCCGTTGTGGCCTCCGAGGTCCGCGCTCTGGCCCAGCGGTCTGCCGAAGCCGCCAAGGAGATCAAGACCCTGATCGGGTCCAGCACCGAACGGGTCAATCAGGGCGTCAAACTGGTGGACACAACCGGCGAGGCTTTGAACCGCATCATCGACGAGGTGGCGCAGATCAGCAATCTGGTTGCCACTATTGCCGCCTCGGCAAGGGAACAAGCTACGGGTCTTGGCGAGATCAATGTCGCCGTCAACCAGATGGACCAGATGACCCAGCAGAATGCGGCCATGGTCGAACAATCGACGGCAGCGGCCCATGCTCTGGCCACCGAGACCACCAGCCTGTCCACCCTGATAAGCCGTTTCCGCACCCGTGCAGAGGCCATTTCGGCCAAGGCCAAACCGGCAGAGGCATCGCCTGTTCAGGCTATAGCGCCGGTTTCACCTGCCCGCCTTGCGCCGGCAGCCCGTCCAAAGACGGTCACCATGATAAAAACCACAGGCGAGCGCGGTCTATCGGCTGTGCCTGCCCAGTCGAACGATGACTGGAACGCATTCTGATCCGGCCCTGCCCCCGTTGCCCCAAGGCGGCGGGGGCAGTCGTCTGATGGCGCGGATCACCCTGCTCGGCTCCGGTCATGGGCAAGGGATTGGATGTTTATGGCGCTTATGACTGGTTCTTGGCGCGAAGCAGCCTAAAATAACCGCCTTGTTGTCGCCTGTTGGAGGGGTCTAATGCGACAGATCACGCTGGCGGTTTTCATCGCCGCCCTCATTACGGGTCCAGCCATGTCCGATACACCGATTTCCAATGCCGCCCCGTGGGACCAAGCCTTCCTGCCGCCTGCGCCCAAATGGGATGGCGCTTCGCGTGCGCTTTTGCGCCCCGCCAGTGACCCGTGGGCTTCGGGCTTCGAGCAGGATGCCGAACTGAATTTCAGCCCCGACTATGCCAATACCCGCGCATGGTTCGAGCGTCTGGATGCCGCCTCCGACCTTATCCGCCTAGAGAGCTTCGGCACCTCGCCGGAAGGCCGCGACATCTATGCCGTGATCGCCTCCAAGGACGGCGCACAGTTTGATCCGGCCAAGCCTGTCGTCCTCGTTCAGGCCGGTATCCACCCCGGCGAGATCGACGGCAAGGATGCGGGCATGATGCTGCTGCGCGACATTGCCTTCTACGGAAAAAGCGATCTTCTGGACGGAGCCAACCTGATCCTGATCCCGATCCTCAGCGTCGATGGCCATGAGCGTTCGGGCCGCTATTCGCGCCCGAACCAGCGTGGTCCGCGTGTGCAGGGCTGGCGCAATACCGGCACCAACCAGAACCTGAACCGTGACTATCTAAAGCTGGATCAGCCGGAAATGCGCGCCGTGCGCGGCCTGATCCTGAAATACAATCCCGACATCTATCTGGACGTCCACGTCACCGACGGCATGGACTACCAGTATGACGTCACCTTCGGTTTTACCGGCGAGGATGAAACCTTCACCCGCTCGCCCGCCATCGCAGGCTGGCTGGACAGTGTTTACAAGCCGCACCTGTATAATGGCCTCGAAGCACAGGGCCATATCCCGGGTGAACTGGTCTTTGGCCTCGACGACGATAATCCCCGCGCCGGTCTGAACGATGGCGGCCTTGGCGAGCGTTTCTCCAATGGCTGGGGCGATGCGGCCCACATCCCGACCATCCTGATCGAGAACCACAGCCTGAAACCGCACGACCAACGCGTGCTGGGCACCTATGTGTTCATCGAAGAAACCCTGAAGGTCATGAGCCAGAACGTGGCGGTTGTCCGCGCCGCCATCGCCGCTGACCGCGCCCTGCGCCCCGCCTCGCTGCCCGCCAATTTCGTACAGGTCGAAGAGCCGACCGAGATCGTGCCTTTCAAGGGCATCAAGTACGAGATGTATGAAAGCGCCGCCTCGGGCCGCAAGGAAATCCGCTGGCTGGGCGAGGCCGATCCGGAAATCTGGCAAATGCCGTGGTTCGGCTCCAAGCCGTCGCTTCATCTGACGCGCCCCTCGGCCTATTGGGTGCCCGCCTATCGCACCGACATTATCGAGCGTCTCGCCGCCTCGGGCGTGCAGATGACCCGCGTGGATGCCCCGACCTCTGTCGATGTCACCATGCTGCGCCTTAAAGGCCCCAAACTGTCGCAACGCGCCAATGAGGGTCATATCGAGGTCAAGATCGACGGCGTCGAAGAAGAGATGACCCGCTGGACCTTCGCCCCCGGTTCGGTGCGCGTCTCGACCGACCAACCTCTGGGCGATCTGGTCATGCTGGCCCTCGAACCGCAGTCCCGCGAAAGCTATTTCGCATGGGGTATGTTCCTCGAAGTGCTCAGCCGCGTCGAATATATTGAACCCTATGCCATCGCCCCGCTGGCCGATCTGATGATGGCCTCCGATCCGGCGCTCAAGGCCGAGTTCGAGGCCAAGCTGGCCGCCGAGCCCGACTTCGCCGCCAATGCGCATGCGCGCCTCGGCTGGTTCTATGAGCGCACGCCCTTCTACGATCAGCGCCACCTGCTGTATCCGGTCGCGCGTGAAAACTGATGATGGCCTCCACCATACAGGCCGCGGCCCTGTGGGGCGGCATGTTGATCCTGCTGCTGTTTGCCCTTTCGGGCGCAGCGGCAGGGCGCCGTCGCCATCACCGCATCGCCATCGGTGACGGCGGCCAGCACGATCTGGCCCTCGCCATGCGCGCCTTTGGCAATGCCTCGGAATATATTCCGGCTGGGCTTTGCGGCTTGATCCTGCTGGCTATTCTGGGAACACCACCGGCCCTGATCCACACGGTCGGCGGGTTGTTGTTCGCCGGTCGCCTGATCCACGCCGTCGCCATGTTCTACCAGCGCGGCCTGTCCATGGTGCGCGCCCTGGGCATGACCCTGACATGGCTGTCCCTGCTGATTACAGGCGTCAGCCTGATCGTCTGGTCGGTATTGTAGTTATCTATCTACGGGTCGAATGAGAGATAGACTGCCAATGTTTGATATCGACCCGTTGCGGACATTGATATGCGATCAAGGGACGGACTGGATGGGGCACGATTCACTGCTACGCTGCTGACGGCGAGGTTTAGGCACGATGTCCGCTCCCCACCCGTTACGGACGTTACCGATCTGGGAGGTAGATTGCGCCGCAGTTGTCCATACGAATGTAGTGGTATCCGATCATCTGAGTTGCAGCGCCAAGTATCGGGCCTGAGTTCAGAGACACAATTTTGGCTGCGTGGCCTCTGATCCGATCCCAATTTGAGGGCGGAACATATTCAGAATAGCCATGCTTCCCGATCAGACAACAATCTGGATTGTCCGCCAAGTACGCGCGTAACGCTTCGTCGGTAGCAACAGGCGGCAGCGGCGGAAATGCCTTAATATCATAGTCACGTGCGGCTTGCAGAGCCGACTAACTTGTAATGATCAGAATGCCTCCAAGTCATGTCGGCCAAGCATAGATTGGACGCTTGATAAGAGCCGTTCCCTACGATTGCGCCGACCAACACCACGAAGGACAGCACGACGAAACGGACTCTGCGTTTCAATGGCTCAGTTTTCATGAACGAAAAAGTATCAAGACTGCCTAGATGTGACTAGGTCCGCTTTTCACCCTTTAAGTGAAGTTCGGCTCTCGACCGAGGCCGTGTAAAAACGTGCTCAGCTGGTTTTACCCGCATCGGGCATCGAGACGCAGAGTGTCATCATCTCATGCCCTGATCGCTTCCATCAGC
>NZ_JAASQT010000012.1 GCF_011761985.1 Brevundimonas terrae
AGCCTTCTGGATGCTACTGTGTATCTGGATTTTCAGGGGTTTGGTTCTTCGGGATCGGTTCTGAGAAAGATCGAAAGGTCGGGTTGACAGGGAAGCGGTGGATCGGTAGATAGCCGCCTCCTTCGCCGGAAGGTTCTTCGGAACGGCTGGCGAGATTGTCGAAAACTTCTTTAAAAAGAAGTGCTTGACACGGAGACGGTGGATCGGTAGATACCCGCCTCCATCACTGGAAAGGCCTTCGGGTTTTGAAAGTGACCGGGTCGAAAACTTCTTTAAAAAGAAGTGCTTGACACGAAAATCCGGGTGGTTTAGATAGCCGCCTCCGCCGAGAACGGGCGCTAAACGTTCAGACGGCCTTCGGGTCTGGTCTTTGAAATCGTTGATCTGGAAAGAGAAACGCAGGCGGCGGTGTTCTAGCGGAACCCTTAACGGGGTTCATTATAGATGACACTGACAACTGCGGTCTTTTTGAAAAGATACAACCATGAAATCAATCTTCGGATTGGTCTTGTGGGATCTCGTCAATAAAATACGTAGAACTAATGCCAAGCGACTTCGGTCGCAAATGCTTAGGTCAATGGTCAACTCAACCTGAGAGTTTGATCCTGGCTCAGAGCGAACGCTGGCGGCAGGCCTAACACATGCAAGTCGAACGGACCCTTCGGGGTTAGTGGCGGACGGGTGAGTAACACGTGGGAACGTGCCTTTAGGTTCGGAATAGCTCCTGGAAACGGGTGGTAATGCCGAATGTGCCCTTCGGGGGAAAGATTTATCGCCTTTAGAGCGGCCCGCGTCTGATTAGCTAGTTGGTAAGGTAAAAGCTTACCAAGGCGACGATCAGTAGCTGGTCTGAGAGGATGACCAGCCACATTGGGACTGAGACACGGCCCAAACTCCTACGGGAGGCAGCAGTGGGGAATCTTGCGCAATGGGCGAAAGCCTGACGCAGCCATGCCGCGTGAATGATGAAGGTCTTAGGATTGTAAAATTCTTTCACCGGGGACGATAATGACGGTACCCGGAGAAGAAGCCCCGGCTAACTTCGTGCCAGCAGCCGCGGTAATACGAAGGGGGCTAGCGTTGCTCGGAATTACTGGGCGTAAAGGGCGCGTAGGCGGATCGTTAAGTCAGAGGTGAAATCCCGGAGCTCAACTTCGGAACTGCCTTTGATACTGGCGATCTTGAGTATGAGAGAGGTATGTGGAACTCCGAGTGTAGAGGTGAAATTCGTAGATATTCGGAAGAACACCAGTGGCGAAGGCGACATACTGGCTCATTACTGACGCTGAGGCGCGAAAGCGTGGGGAGCAAACAGGATTAGATACCCTGGTAGTCCACGCCGTAAACGATGATTGCTAGTTGTCGGGCTGCATGCAGTTCGGTGACGCAGCTAACGCATTAAGCAATCCGCCTGGGGAGTACGGTCGCAAGATTAAAACTCAAAGGAATTGACGGGGGCCCGCACAAGCGGTGGAGCATGTGGTTTAATTCGAAGCAACGCGCAGAACCTTACCACCTTTTGACATGCCTGGACCGCCACGGAGACGTGGCTTTCTCTTCGGAGACTAGGACACAGGTGCTGCATGGCTGTCGTCAGCTCGTGTCGTGAGATGTTGGGTTAAGTCCCGCAACGAGCGCAACCCTCGCCATTAGTTGCCATCATTTAGTTGGGAACTCTAATGGGACTGCCGGTGCTAAGCCGGAGGAAGGTGGGGATGACGTCAAGTCCTCATGGCCCTTACAGGGTGGGCTACACACGTGCTACAATGGTAACTACAGAGGGTTAATCCTTAAAAGTTATCTCAGTTCGGATTGTCCTCTGCAACTCGAGGGCATGAAGTTGGAATCGCTAGTAATCGCGGATCAGCATGCCGCGGTGAATACGTTCCCGGGCCTTGTACACACCGCCCGTCACACCATGGGAGTTGGTTCTACCCGAAGGTGGTGCGCTAACCAGCAATGGAGGCAGCCAACCACGGTAGGGTCAGCGACTGGGGTGAAGTCGTAACAAGGTAGCCGTAGGGGAACCTGCGGCTGGATCACCTCCTTTCTAAGGATGCTTCTCCACTGTCTCTCACGAGATAGTATTGAGGCTCCGATTTAGTCGGGTACTTTATGTACACTGACATGATGCGGGATACCGCCGTCTTCGTTTCTCTTTCCAACCATTCAGTCGTCGACTTCAGAGCATGTGGCTCTGTGACAGATGACTGTGATTGCGAGCCTGAGATAACGGGCTGTCGCGCTGCCTAGAGGCCTGTAGCTCAGGTGGTTAGAGCGTACGCCTGATAAGCGTAAGGTCGGCAGTTCGAGTCTGCCCAGGCCTACCAGCACGACGCATTTATCATCTGGCTTACATCCCAAGTTTTGGGGCCATAGCTCAGTTGGTAGAGCGCCTGCTTTGCAAGCAGGATGTCGTCGGTTCGACTCCGTCTGGCTCCACCATTCTCTTTCCAGTCGCGCTGTGTAGCGCACGAAAGAGATCAGGGATCTCGCAATCAATACGAGTTTGCATATGACCTTCGGGCCGTATGCATTGACATTGTGTAGGAAGGATTTGACCGGCTTGTTCATAAGCTTAAGGTCAGGTTCGAGAAGAAATCGTCTGGCATAGTAAAACACCAGGCACTGTCCACCGCTCACCTCTTTCCGGGCCGTGGATAAGCAGTGCATGGGTTTTGCTGAGAAACGATCAAGCGTTAAAGGGCTTCTGACGGATGCCTTGGCGTAGAGAGGCGATGAAAGACGTGGCAAGCTGCGATAAGAACCGGGGAGGCGCTAGCACCCTTTGATCCGGTTATTTCTGAATGGGGAAACCCACCTTTGCAGTCTTCCAACTTCTATCCTTCGGGATAGCGATTGGACGATTGTTAAAGGTACAATGAGCTGAATACATAGGCTTCATTGAGCGAACCCGGGGAACTGAAACATCTCAGTACCCGGAGGAAAGGACATCAACCGAGACTCCCGTAGTAGTGGCGAGCGAAACGGGACCAGGCCAGTGCTCTTGTGAAATAAAGGCGAACGACTTGGAAAAGTCGGCCATAGTGGGTGAAAGCCCCGTAGCCATCAAACAGCAAGAGACTCGAGTAGGGCGGGACACGTGAAATCCTGTCTGAACATGGGGGGACCACCCTCCAAGCCTAAGTACTCCTCTACGACCGATAGTGAACAAGTACCGTGAGGGAAAGGTGAAAAGCACCCCGACAAGGGGAGTGAAACAGAACCTGAAATCGGAAGCCTACAAGCAGTCGGAGCCACCAAGCGTGGTGACGGCGTACCTTTTGTATAATGGGTCAGCGACTTCATGTGTCGAGCAAGCTTAAGCCGTTAGGTGTAGGCGCAGCGAAAGCGAGTCTGAATAGGGCGCTAAGTTCGACGTATGACGACCCGAAACCAGGTGATCTATCCATGAGCAGGATGAAGGTTAGGTAACACTAACTGGAGGTCCGAACCCGTGAATGTTGAAAAATTCTGGGATGACTTGTGGATAGGGGTGAAAGGCCAATCAAACCTGGACATAGCTGGTTCTCCGCGAAATCTATTTAGGTAGAGCGTCCGACGAATACCCTGGGGGGTAGAGCACTGGATGGTTGCGGGCTGCGCGAGCGGTACCAATACTAACCAAACTCCGAATACCCAGGAGTAATATCGGGCAGACACACGGCGGGTGCTAACGTCCGTCGTGAAAAGGGAAACAACCCTAACCATCATCTAAGGCCCCCAAGTCATGGCTAAGTGGGAAACGATGTGGGATTGCTTTGACAATCAGGAGGTTGGCTTAGAAGCAGCCATCCTTTAAAGAAAGCGTAACAGCTCACTGATCAAGCGATCCTGCGCGGAAAATGTAACGGGGCTAAAGCCATGCGCCGAAGATATGGGTTTGCAGTTTACTGCAAGCGGTAGCGGAGCGTTCTGTAAGCCGGTGAAGGTCAACTGTGAGGTTGGCTGGAGGTATCAGAAGTGAGAATGCTGACATGAGTAACGATAAACAGTGTGAGAAACACTGTCGCCGAAAGACCAAGGGTTCCTACGTAAAGCTAATCTGCGTAGGGTTAGTCGGCCCCTAAGGCGAGGCTGAAAAGCGTAGTCGATGGGAAGCAGGTAAATATTCCTGCACCAGCTAGAAGTGACGGATGGCATAACTTGTACAGGCTTATTGGATTGTCTGTGCAGGGGCGTCGTCCCTGGAAATAACTCTAGCAGAGACCGTACCCGAAACCGACACAGGTGGTCAGGTAGAGCATACCAAGGCGCTTGAGAGAACTGTGCTGAAGGAACTCGGCAAATTGCACGCGTAACTTCGGAATAAGCGTGACTCACCCTGCGCAAGCAGGAATGAGTGGCACAAGCCAGGGGGTAGCGACTGTTTAGCAAAAACACAGGGCTCTGCGAAGCAGCAATGCGACGTATAGGGTCTGACGCCTGCCCGGTGCCTGAAGGTTAAAGGGAGGAGTGAAAGCTCCGAACTGAAGCCCAGGTAAACGGCGGCCGTAACTATAACGGTCCTAAGGTAGCGAAATTCCTTGTCGGGTAAGTTCCGACCTGCACGAATGGCGTAACGACTTCCCCACTGTCTCCAGCACAGGCTCAGTGAAATTGAATTCCCCGTGAAGATGCGGGGTTCCCGCGGTCAGACGGAAAGACCCTATGAACCTTTACTATAGCTTCGCCTTGGCGTTAGCGACCGTATGTGTAGGATAGGTGGGAGGCTATGAAGCCGGGGCGCCAGCTCTGGTGGAGCCATCCTTGAAATACCACCCTTACTGTCGTTGACGTCTAACCGAGGGCCGTTATCCGGTCCCGGGACATGGCGTGGTGGGTAGTTTGACTGGGGCGGTCGCCTCCTAAAGTGTAACGGAGGCGCGCGATGGTGGGCTCAGACCGGTCGGAAATCGGTCGTCGAGTGCAATGGCATAAGCCCGCCTGACTGCGAGACTGACAAGTCGAGCAGAGACGAAAGTCGGCCATAGTGATCCGGTGGTCCCGCGTGGAAGGGCCATCGCTCAACGGATAAAAGGTACTCTAGGGATAACAGGCTGATTTTGCCCAAGAGTCCATATCGACGGCAAAGTTTGGCACCTCGATGTCGGCTCATCTCATCCTGGGGCTGGAGCAGGTCCCAAGGGTATGGCTGTTCGCCATTTAAAGAGGTACGTGAGCTGGGTTCAGAACGTCGTGAGACAGTTTGGTCCCTATCTGCCGTGGGTGTTCGAAGCTTGAGAGGATCTGTCCCTAGTACGAGAGGACCGGGATGGACATACCTCTGGTGGACCTGTCGTGGCGCCAGCCGCGCAGCAGGGTAGCTAAGTATGGAATAGATAACCGCTGAAAGCATCTAAGCGGGAAACTAACCTCAAAACAAGGCTTCGCTGAGGATCGTGGAAGACTACCACGTTGATAGGCCAGGTGTGGAAGCGCAGCGATGTGTGAAGCTTACTGGTACTAATAATCCGATCGGCTTGATCGTTTCTCAGCAAAACCCATAGTTCTACTATGCATTAAAAAATACGATTTCTTCTCATCCTTATATACTTGGTTGACCCGGTGACTTTGTCGGAGATTCCCCACCCGATCCCATTCCGAACTCGGTCGTTAAGGTCTCCAGAGCCGATGGTACTTCGTCTCAAGGCGCGGGAGAGTAGGTCGTCGCCGGGTCTACCAAGTATATAAAGATGTTTCTCGAACCCCTTCCTATCACAACTACCGTTTGCCGCGGGATGGAGCAGCCCGGTAGCTCGTCAGGCTCATAACCTGAAGGTCGTAGGTTCAAATCCTACTCCCGCACCCAAACACTCCCAAACAGCCCCGTCGCTCAACGCACGGGGCTTTTTGCTGTTCG
>NZ_JAASQT010000013.1 GCF_011761985.1 Brevundimonas terrae
CAAAACGGCCCCCCGGATTGCTCCGGGGGGCCGTCTTTTAGGCTTAACCCGTGTGGGTCAAATCAAAGCGTTGCTTAGGCAACGATCTTCGAAACGACGCCAGCACCGACGGTGCGGCCGCCTTCACGGATAGCGAAGCGCAGCTTCTCTTCCATGGCGATCGGGGTGATCAGCTCGACGTCCAGCTCGGCGTTGTCGCCCGGCATGATCATTTCCACGCCTTCCTTCAGGTTCACGATACCGGTTACGTCGGTCGTGCGGAAGTAGAACTGCGGACGGTAGTTGGTGAAGAACGGCGTGTGACGGCCACCCTCTTCCTTGGTGAGGATGTAGGCCTCAGCAACGAACTTGGTGTGCGGGGTGATGGAGCCCGGCTTGCACAGCACTTGGCCGCGCTCGACGTCTTCACGCTTCAGACCACGCAGCAGAACGCCGACGTTGTCACCAGCTTGACCTTGGTCCAGCAGCTTGCGGAACATTTCAACGCCCGTGCAGGTCGACTTTTGGACCGGACGGATGCCGACGATTTCAACTTCTTCGCCAACCTTGACGATGCCGCGCTCAACGCGACCGGTCACAACCGTACCACGACCCGAGATCGAGAATACGTCTTCAACCGGCATCAGGAAGGCTTGGTCGATCGGACGTTCCGGCTGCGGGATGTAGTCGTCAACAGCTTGCATCAGTTCCAGAACGCGGTCTGCACCGATGTGCGCGTCACGGTCTTCAACGGCGGCCAGAGCCGAACCCTTGATGACCGGGATGTCGTCGCCCGGGAAGTTGTACGACGACAGAAGTTCGCGAACTTCCATCTCGACCAGTTCCAGCAGCTCTTCGTCGTCGACCATGTCGACCTTGTTCAGGAACACGACCAGAGCCGGAACGCCAACCTGACGCGACAGCAGGATGTGCTCGCGGGTTTGCGGCATGGGGCCGTCAGCAGCCGAGCAGACCAGGATCGCGCCGTCCATCTGGGCAGCACCGGTGATCATGTTCTTCACGTAGTCGGCGTGACCCGGGCAGTCCACGTGTGCGTAGTGACGGTTAGCCGTCTCGTACTCAACGTGCGAGGTGTTGATCGTGATGCCGCGGGCTTTTTCTTCCGG